>OV696605.1 GCA_927797885.1 Gloeomargaritales cyanobacterium VI4D9
TCGTTCTCATATTTTGAATAAATAGAGGTGCCCTATTGTATAAGGCCGTAATAATAAACAATTGCTTGGATAGCACTACCCTTTTTTTGAAACAAATGCATTACTGGCAATGGCATTCATTCAGGGGATGGGAGCAGTTAAGAATTATAGTGATCGGGTATCATTGGGTTTCGTATTGCCCTGATTGTGAGGCATGGAAATAGATTGGCACGTCCTGGAATTAGGGATTTCTATGCGGGCACTTGGGCAGTATTCAGTAGGCAATTGTTACACTAAATTTATTCGCCAATATTGATTTTACTTGATGTCCTGCCGATGCGTCCCATTTATTTAGATTACCATGCCACGTCGCCGGTGGATGAGCGGGTTTGGCAGGCGATGATGCCCTATTGGCGGGAGATGTTTGGGAATCCGGCCAGCCGGGGGCATTCCTATGGTTGGGAGGCGCAGGCGGCGGTGGAATTGGCTCGGGAACAGGTGGCCGCCAGTCTGAACACCACGCCGGAGAGCATTATTTTCACCAGCGGGGCGACGGAGGCGAATAATCTGGCTATCAAAGGGGTGGCGGCGGCGCTCTACAGCCAAGGGCGACATATCCTGACCGTGCAAACGGAACACCGGGCGGTGCTGGAACCCTGCGGTTATCTGGAATCCCTGGGGTTTCGGGTCACCTATCTGCCGGTGGAGGCCGATGGGTTGGTGGATGTGGAACGCCTGCGGGCGGCATTGCAACCGGATACGATTTTGGTCTCAGTGATGGCGGCCAATAATGAAATCGGGGTGCTTCAGCCTTTGGCGGCCATCGGGGCGATCTGCCGGGAGCGGGGCATTTTATTTCATACGGATGCGGCGCAGGCGGTGGGGAAAATTCCCTTGGATATGCAGGCTCTGCCCATTGATTTGCTGTCCCTGACAGCCCATAAAATCGGTGGTCCCAAGGGGGTGGGTGCCCTGTTTGTCCGGCGGTCTGTCCCACTGGTGCCCCAATTGCACGGGGGCGCACAAGAACAGGGCTGGCGGGCGGGAACCTTAGCCGTTCCTTTGCTGGTGGGGTTGGGGGCGGCCTTGGCGTTGGCAACGGCGGAACGGGAGCGGGAACAGGCTCGATTGTTGACCCTGCGTACCCATCTCTGGCAGGAATTACAAAAGCTAGAGGATGTATTACTCAATGGGGTTTGGTCACCTCGGTTGGCGGGGAATCTGAATGTGACATTTCTGGGGGTGAACGGGGCGGAACTGCATCGGCATTTACAACCTATTGTGGCGGTATCTTCCGGGTCGGCGTGTAGTACGGGGCAACCCTCCCATGTGTTGCGGGCGTTGGGGCGGTCGGCGGCGCAGGCGGCAGGTTCCGTGCGGTTTGGCTTGGGGCGGGGAACTACGGAAACGGAAATTCAGCAGGTTGTCAATTATTTTCACGAAATCCTGCCCGGCTTGCGCCAGAAAAGTTATATTAGGACTTAATTGGACTTAATTCAAGACAAACTTTAAGTTTGGAAATTGTTCTTCCCGATCCAGGTCTGGGGAAATGTATGGTCAAACCGCCTGTATTAAATTACATGTTCCGCACCCGCCGGTATTGGGTGTTAGGGCTGTTGGTTTTGGCGGGGATGGCTTTGGCGGTGGGGTCGGGGGAGGTGCTGACGGGAAGTTCCGGTGGGATGCCCGTGACGACTTTGTTGGGCCTGTGGCCCCTGTGGTTGACTTTGGTACCGGCGGTGGCGGCGTTTGCCCTGGCGGCGAAGGGCATGGGTTGGGCACCGGATTGGGACGTTACCCTCGCTGGTCAGGCGTTTGTGGCCTACGGTTTGGTCGGGGCGGGGGTGCTGGGTTGGCTGTGGTATCGGCACCGGCAACGGCCACGGCGACCTCGGCAGGTGTAGGATTGAGCCGCCAAGCGGTGGGGGGGGCGGCCTGGGGGTGAAACGAATTGACCGACAACATTGGCTGAGGGCGGGCTTGGCGGGCTTTATCAGCACCGCTCTGGTTCTCTTGGTGCGGGGGTGGGGCGGCTTAGAGGCGGTGGATTTGTGGAGCTATGACCTGTGGTTACGGGGGCAACCCGCACCCAGTCAGGATGAGCGATTCCTAGTGGTGCTGGTCACGGATGCGGATTTGGTGCGCTTGAAGCAGGATCAGGTCACCCTTGCCACGCTACAAACGCTGTTGTTCCGGCTGGCGGAACTGCGCCCCCGGGTGGTGGGGTTTGCCCTGGACACGGCATTCACGGTGCCCCAGGGGCAGACGGTGGCATCGGAATTGATGGCGGCGAATGTACCGGTGGTGGTGGGTTGCGCTCCGTCCGTGTCCTGGGAACCCTTCGGGACGCTGCCCACTTTGGTCACTCGCACGGGGGTGACCCAGACCGCCAGTACCTACCTGCCGGGGGATGGCCGCAGTGGGGTGGTGCGGCGTTATCCCTTGGGGGGCATCATCCCAGCGGGCAGTACCGTAGCTTGTCAACCCGGCCATTCCCTAGGGCTGTTGGTGGCGGCAAACTATTTGGCACTCCAGGGCATCATCCCCCGGTTGGAGGGGCAAACCCTGCATTTGGGTCGGGGGCAGTGGCGACCGTTACAGGCTCATAGTGGTCCCTACCAAGGACGGCGGGTGCAGGGCTGGCAGATGCTTCTGCGTCCCGACCCCATTCCCCTGGAGGAAATCACCCTGTCCCAAGCGTTGCACACCCTCACCGCCGACCAGGTGCAGGGACGGGTGGTGCTGGTGGGGGAGCAACTCGAGGCCAACGGGCAACCCTGGTTGCCAACCCCCAAGGGACAACGGCAACCCCAAATCCGTTTCCATGCCCAGGCGGTGGCGCAAATCCTGGATCAGGCCGTCAGTGGTCAGGGGGGGATTAACTATTTGTCGGAACCCTGGGAATCCCTGTGGATTGGGGTTTGGGGGCTTTTGGGGGTGGCACTGGTGGGGTATGGCCGCCGCATCCTCTGGCTGGGGATCGGGGGTACCGGGGTGATGGTTTTGGTGTGGGTGTTGAGCAGTGCCACCTGGCTACCCCTGGCCGCCCCTCTACTGGTGTGGGGCTTGGTTCTAAGTGCGGCTCCTTGGACTGCCCACCGGCGGCCTCCGTGTCCCGTTCCCCCACCCCCGGAGGGCACAACCCAACCGAGCATTCCCAGGGGAAATTTTGCCGATTCTGGGCAACAGTGGGAGGGAGTGGCGGTGGGGGAAGGCGGCCGCTATCTCCTGCAACGGCATTTGGGGGGTGGAGGGATGGGGGATGTATTTCTGGCCCTCGACCAGCATTTACGCAAACCGGTGGCGGTGAAAATCCTCACCCGTCTGCCCAAGGAAGCAACCCACGGGGAGCAGAGCATTCGTCGCTTCCAACGGGAAATTACCGTGACCGCCCAAATCAACAGCATCCACATCGTCCAGGTCAGTGACAGCGGGGTGATTCAGAATGAGGTGCCCTTCTACGTTATGGAATACCTGCGGGGGCAGAGTTTGGGAAGCCTCATTCGCCAGGAAGCACCCCTACCGGTTTCCCGCACCGTTGCCATCTTGACCCAGGTGTGTGCGGGCTTACAAGTGGCTCATAGTCATAACATTGTGCATCGGGATTTGAAACCGGATAATATTTTTGTCCTCCCCGGTGCCTTGGGGGAAGAATTGGTGAAAATTTTGGATTTTGGCATCGCCCGGGTGATCCAGGAGACGGAATCCGCCACCCAACTGACCGCCGTGGGCAGTTTTTTGGGCACCTACCGCTACGCCTCTCCGGAACAGTGCGATGGCCGGGCTCGCCTGGCCGACCAACGGGCGGACATCTACAGCCTGGGGTTGATTGCCTACGAAATGCTAACGGGCACCAACCCCTTCGGTGTCGGAGAAAACAGCCACCGCCAACAGTGGCTGAGGTGCCATGTGCAGATGGAGCCGATTCCCATCCTGAACCAACCCTTTGGGGGGCACATCCCGGCGGGTCTGGCCAAGGTAGTCATGGCCTGTCTGGCAAAAAAGCCCTCGGAACGTTACCCGGATGCGGGCAGTCTGGCACAAGCCCTCCAGGATTTTACCGAAGTATTCCAGCCCTAGAGCGGCAAATCCCGATGGGTGAAACGTTTCGCCTGGGAACCACTGTAGGTCGCCACCACCTGCCCATTCCCCCACAACCGATATTTATAGGTCACCAACCCCTCCAACCCCACCGGTCCCCGGGGCGGCAAGCGTTGGGTGCTGATCCCCACCTCCGCCCCAAACCCGTAGCGAAACCCATCCGCAAACCGGGTGGAACAGTTGTGATACACCCCGGCGGCATCCACCTCCGCCATAAACTGCGCCGCCGCTTGGGGGTTCGTGGTGGCAATCGCCTCCGTATGCCCCGAACCGTAGGTATTGATGTGGGCAATGGCCGCCTCCAGGGAATCCACCACCCGGATCGCCAGAATTAAATCCAGATATTCCGTGTGCCAATCCGCTTCCGTGGCCGGAGCGACGGGGATAATTTTTTGCGTGGCCTCATCCCCCCGCAGTTTCACCCCCTTCGCCACCAGCGCCGCCGCACAGGGGGGCAAAAATTCAGCGGCAATCCCCCGATGCACCAGCAGGGTCTCAATCGCATTACAGGCCGCCGGGTATTGGGTCTTGCTGTCCACCGCCAAAGCAATCGCCTGGGGAATATCCACTTGCTGGTCAATGTACAGATGGCACAACCCGTCCGCATGACCCAACACCGGAATCCGGGAATGTTCTTGAATATGGCGCACAAAGGCATTGGAACCCCTGGGGATCAACAGATTCACATAGTCATCCAAGGCTAACAACTGTTGAATTTCCGCCCTCGTGGTGAGCAACTGCACCGCTTGCGGGGGAATGGCCGTTCCCTCTAACCCAGCGTGAATCGCCCGCACCAACACCTGACAGGAATGGGTCGCCTCCTGCCCCCCCTTGAGGATCACCGCATTGCCCGACTTGAGTGCCAAGGCCGTAATTTGGATCACCGCCTCCGGGCGCGCCTCAAAAATCACCCCCACCACCCCCAACGGACAGGTGACCCGCTCCAGGATCAAACCCGCATCCAATTCCCGATGCAGTTGCCGTTGCCCCACCGGGTCAGGTAAATTCCGCACATCCCGCACCCCTTGGATATTGCTGGCTAATTTATCTGGGGACAATTTCAGCCGTTGCAACAACGCCGGTGCCAACCCTTCCTTTTGGGAACGCTCCATGTCCTCCCGGTTGGCCGCCAAAATTTCCGCCTGATGCGCCTGTAATGCCTCTGTGATCCCCACCAACGCCTGATTTTTCGTAGCCGTATCCAGCCTCACCAACCGTTGCGCCGCCTGACGAGCTTGCTGGGCAATCTGGAGCAATTCGGGAGCCACCATAAGGAGAAGCTAACTTCAAGGTGATGCCATTTTAACAACAACCGCCTGGGGGGTCATCCTCAAAAACCTGATCTTGTCCTTAGAAATTTGCCCCAGAAATTATCATTGAAACTTAGAACAACGGTCGTATGGGGTATGAGCCGTCTTGGTTTTTGTAAACATTTATTTTGGTGATTGGGTGGGGGTGAAATGGTTTTCTTAGCACTTCTAAAAATGGAGCGCAGGGCACCGCCTCGTTCTTGGTTCTGGAGAATTGCGGTGCGTTGAATGCCTTCGGCACGCAGTTTAACGGGTAGGATTCCCCTATGGGCAACTTCAAAAATTACGTTGCAGGAGTGTAACCCCCGTCTTTAGTTCTCGATAGTATGAGGAGCGAGATAACCTTCCAGTGATGCCAATAAACGATGGGCACCTTTGCTAATTCATGGCTATTGAGAATAACCCCCACATTTGATAATTACCAGCGGGGGAATCTGGCTTTCAGACCCGCTGTGTAAGTACAAAAATCAACAAATGAAGGTGGCCTTAGGGCAAGGAACGGGGTTGATTCCGAAAATTGAGCAAGGGTCCCCACAGCAGTAAGCCGGGGAAAAAGAAAAACACCAGAAAATACATAAACGCCCGCTCCAAGGAACTGGCCACATACCAGCGTTTGTTGAGATAAAAATAAGTAGCCAGGGAGAATACCATTAAATAAGCAACAGCCAAACCACCGTACAAAATTAGGACATCCATCGCTTTACTCCACCCTAATGTGTGTATCTAGGCTCTATCTTAATGCCTGCGTGGGCGCAATGCTGATTTGGGCTACCACCGCCCCACCCCTCCAGGGACAACCCCAACCCCTGGCCACCCAAGCCGCCCGTCAGGAGCAACTAGCACGGGAACGGCAACGCGTGCAACCCCAGCACTACGACCGCCGCCGTTACCCCCTCACGCCAGACTGGGAAACCCATTGGCGGCGACTCCTGTGGGCAACCGCTTTGCAACAACCCCAACACCCCGATGTCTTCCAGGCATTGCGTGACATTTTGGGACGTTCCCGGGCGCAACATCCCACCCCCACCGAAACCAAAATCATTACCCAAGCCCTGCAAGTCAGTAATTTGTACATCCGGCAGTATCCGGCGACCCGTCCCCAACTCCAAGCCAGTTTGACACAGGTGGTGCAGACCAGCCCCCATCCCCGGTGGGTAGCCCTGGCGTTGAATGCCCTCGTTCGCAGTGGTAGCCTCACCCCGGCGCAGACCAGCCAATGGCTCGCCCAAACCCGCCAGCGGTTTCCCCAGCCTCCTGACCTGTTGGCAATCGTACTCCAAGAACTGGCGCAAACGCCGTTACCCCTGCCGCCCCTATCGGAACTCTTGGCCTGGCAAGCCCAACCCGGCGAGATGCAACTTTATGTATTTTGTCGCACCAATCGCTGGCAACCCTGTACCTTCATTGTCAAAGATTACCAGGGGGAATTTTATCGGGAAGGGGAGCAATTGTGGTCACGGCAACTCCTGTTGCAATCGGTGTATGGGTTGGATTGGGCGTTTACCTACGGCCAGACCCCCCAGGGTTTGCAACGGGTTGCAGGCTTTACGGCCACCCGTCCGGGAGAGCTATTTCGTGCCTACGGGCAGTTTCCCCTGGTGAAATTATTTTTACCGTTGGAGGCGGGCGCGCCGGAGTTTTTCCCTGGGGAACCGGCGCCGACCCTGGCGGCTTACCAGGAACGATTGCCCCCCAGTTGGCGGGATTATGCCCCGTTGCACCAGAGCTACTATGCGGGGCGGTTGGGGCGGGGGTTACTGCGGATTCATGGCACGGGGGATGCGCCGGAATTGTTCACCCGGCCGGCGGGGGTGGAGCACCAATGGAACCCGGCTTTGGGGTGTTTGACCGCCCTGGAATTGTACACGCCCCAAGGGGAATTGCACCGGGGGGATATGGGGGACATTCTGCGGGTGCTAGACCAGGCGAGTGGGGGCACCCGGTTGGGCTATCTGCTGGTGGTGGAACTGCCGGACTCGGTGCCGATGACTGCGGGAACCGGATGGTTGGACGCTTATTTAGAGGGTTTAGCGGGACTGCCAGGGCGTGCCCGCCCCTAGCTTTATTTACATTTGTTTACAATAGGGTTACAGAGGGTTACAATCACGCAATCGGCGGGGTCGTTTGTGGTCTGGCGGGGGGAATGGGCGGCACTGGGGGCGGCGTTTCTGTGGGCTTGTATGTCCCGGATTTATGCCCGTTGGGGGAAGGTGTTTCCGCCCCTGTTGTTGAATTGGTTGAAGGGAATTTTGGCGTTGGGGATGTTTGCCCTCACCTTGGCGTGGCGGGGGGAATGGTGGCCGCCGGTGGGGGGGTGGCCGCTAGTGGGCTTGGCGTTGAGTGGCCTTTTGGGAATTGGGGTGGGGGATACGGCGTTTTTTGCCGCTTTGAATTCCCTGGGGGTGCAACGGACGCTCCTGATGGATACCCTGTCGCCCATGTTGGTGACGGTGTTGGCGTGGGTGACCCTGGGGGAAGATATTCAATTGGTGCAGTTGGGGGGCATGGTGCTGACGGTGACCGGGGTGGCGGTGGTGGTGACGGAACGCCCGGTGAGTGTGCGGGAGCGGTTTCACCTATGGCCGGGGCTGGGGTGGGGGGGAATTTTTGCCCTGTCCCAGGCGGCGGGGGTGGTGCTGTCCCGCTGGGCATTGGTGGATTCCCCGGTCACGCCCCTGTGGAGTACGACGATTCGCCTGTCGGCGGGGGTGTTGGTGTTGGGATTGGGGGTGACCCGCCCGGTGTGTCGTCCGGGTTGGCGGACGATTGTGCAGCAACCGAGTTGGCTGTGGGGTTTGGCGGGAACGGCGTTTTTGAGTACCTATGTGGGGATTTGGTTGCAACAAACGGCTTTGAAATGGGCACCGGCGGGGATTGCCCAAACCTTGAGTAGCACCAGTCCCCTGTTTGCCCTGTTGTTAGCGTACTGGGCGGGGGAACGGGTGAGCAGGCGGGCTTGGTTGGGGGTGGCGGTGGCGTTAATCGGTTGTTGGTGCCTGTTTCAGGTGTAGATGTAAAAAATGGAACAGGGTCGCAGGGGCACCGCCCCCGTAAAAGAAGCACCTGCGGTGTATGGTTCTGAAAAATTTTTGTATGCCTACGGCACGCAAGCTAATGAAAATCAAGTAGGATTGCTATCAGAAGTGTTGAAAGGTAGGTAAAGGCAGAAAAAGAGGGGTCAAAATATGGTATTCTAATTCATATAAACCAAAACATGAAACAACTATGAAATTCAATTCTTTTCCCGGGATTGTCAAATTTTTACTCAAAGACCTGCCAACTAATGATTATCCAGTTCTAAATTCTCGCTTATTTTGTTCAATCTGGTTTGCTGGCATTTTAGACAAAGGAATCAACAGTTTACGGGACTTATTTTACCAATTAAATCATGCGGGCATTAAGGTTGACTTATCCACGTTTTCTAAGGCGAACAAGACAAGAGACCCACAAATTTTTATGCATCTTTATCATAAATTATTGCATTATATTGAGGAAGCTCATCCTGAAAAGAGGTTGGTTTTATGTCCTTTTGATGCTACCGTAATACCGCTGATGAGTAAGTTATTTTGGCTCCAAGGCTATCGCCAAGTAAAGTTAATAACCACTTTGAATCAAGATACGAAATCTACTGGTCATTTAATTGTTAGTCCTGGACAGGCACATGAGATTAATTTTGGTGAAGATATTGTGAAAATGCTACCGGAAAATGGAGTCGCAGTCGGGGATAGAGGGTTTTGCAGTCACAAAGTATTTGAACAATTTATCGAAAATGATGCCCTTTTTATTATCCGTATTAAGTCGAATTGGAAATGGGATGAAAACTATCATATCACCACAGAACGAGGTAAGGCGAGAGTAGTTTGTTTTGGCAATGTTCAACAGAAAGTAGACTATTATTTAGCTACCAATATTCCTGAGGATGTAATGAGTAATGAAGAGATAGGGGAAGCCTATAGACAACGCTGGGCGATAGAGGTACTATGGAAATTTCTAAAGATGAACTTAAAGCTCGATAAAATGATGAGTAAAAATTTGAATGGAATTACCATTCAAATTTATGTAATTTTAATAGTTTACTTGATATTGCAACTGTTAAAAGTTCCACGGATGTACGGAAGTAAATTGGCAGATAAGTTCCGATATATACAAATCTTAATACGGCAGGAGTGGAATTTTGTCCATTGGCTCAATCGGGTCGTCCCACGCCTAAATATGTAAAGTTTTATTGCAGGATTCAACACTTGTGCCCAGTATTATATTCTGAGCAGTTTCTAAAGCTGTTGGTAGCAGGTGAGCTAAGCCGTTATGTTGCCAGCGCCCAAGTCGTGCTTAGTCAAGGTTGTTGGTGAAGGGGCGCTGGAGTCGGTGGGTAGTGGAGGCGACCCGTACAAAAATTTACACAACATAACAAGTCGCTGCACCTGACCTGATGCTACACTTTGAGCAGTTTCCTAAGCTACTGGTAGCAGGTGAGCTTAGCCGTTATACTGCTGGGCTGTCGGTAGGGCGCAGCCGCAAGGTTATCAGTTGGGCGATACAAGACTTAATCTAAAATCAGCTTGACATTGTACTTGGGTATAAGGTCTATCCTTAGAGCATCCAGTTAATTGCATTGGTGGAGCATTTAGGATGCTGCAAGTTGGCGAAGTCTCTCACAAGCTAGGACTCAATCCGCAAACTCTATATTTCTATGAGCGCATTGGATTAATTCCAAAGCCGAAGAGAACGGAATCAGGCTACCGCTTGTACGAGGAGCAAGACTTAGAGCGGCTAGCCTTTATTACTCGTGCTAAAGCATTAGGCTTGACCCTTGATGAGATCAAAGAGATTTTGTTACTTCAGAAGGGCGAAGTGCCGATTTGCCATGAGATTCATTCCAAGCTGGTGAGTAAAGTCAGCCAAATTGAAGCGGCGATCGCCCAGTTACAGGAATTGAAAAGTGAATTATTACCGCTAATTCAGCATTGTGAAAAAAACTTTTCTGAAACAGGAGAATCCGCAAACTGTATTGTTTTTCAGGACAAACCTCTATCATTTTGGGCGAGTGTATCAGGAACAGTCATAGTTGCTCTATGTTGTTTTACACCTGTCCTCGCTGTAACCCTAAGCGCAATTGGTTTAGGGGCTGTTGTCGGCTACCTAGATTATGTTTTGCTACCTGCTTTAGTTGTGATGTGTGTTGTCACATTTCTTTCCTATCGTCGATATCGTCGTTGTGACAAATGCTAATCATCACAGACATTGGTTTGAGGAAATTGAAATGAAACGTCAATGGGAACTGATTGGAGCTTTTTTAGCGTCAATAACTGCTTCAGTTTGCTGTGTGATCCCCTCGCTTTTAGCAGGGTTGGGCATTGGTGGAGCATGGATTGCCTATTTGACAGCTTTTGCCCCTTATAGACTTATTTTTATCAGTATTACTCTAGTATTTCTAGGGTTTTCATTTTACCGAGTTTATCGCCAGCCTCAAGATTGTTCTTCTGGAAGTTTATGTGCTAACCCTCAAAAAAATCGAACAATGAAAAAGATTTTAATCGTCTCAACAGCTTTCATTCTGGGTTTACTTGCCTTTCCCTATGCAATCCCCTACGTTTTGGGGACAGCAGCTATTAGTCAACGTCATGTACAGATGCAGCGGGTTGTATTGCAAGTGAGTAATATGACCTGTGCGTCTTGTTCTGTGAGCGTTAGAAATAGCTTGTTGCGAGTCCGAGGGGTTCAAGATGCGATTGTCACCTTCAACCCGCCAGAGGCTGTTATTGTCTATGCCCCTGCTCAGGCTTCTATCCAAGATTTGATCCAAGCGACGACCAAGGCTGGCTATCCATCACGTATTAAAAGCACTAAATAAAAGGAGTATAGTCATGGGTGAATGCTCTAATCTATCATCATCAACTAAGAGGAATGAAGCTTGTTGGCAGCGTCTCTGTCCGCAGGACGGTACACAAGGAAAACCTGTCCAACTCATCACTCTAAAAAGCCTGCTAGTACCAGTTGCACTAGAGCAATTAAATCCAGCGAGTGCTTACGGGTTTTGTCCAAGTCCCAATTGCCTTGTTGTTTACTTTTCTGAGCAGGGACAAACTTTCGCATCTGCCGATCTGAAAGTACCTGTTTTTCAGAAAAATGTCGATGAGAATGTTTTTGTTTGCTACTGTTTTGGTTGGAGTCGCCAACGCATTCGTGAAGAGCTGAACCAGTCGGGGAAGAGCAATGTTGTCGATAGGATTATGACTCACGTTAAAGCAAAACGTTGTGGCTGTGAAGTCAATAATCCTCAAGGCTCTTGCTGTTTAGAGAATGTCAGATCGGTGGTCAAACAAACAGTTGAAGCATTGGCTAGAGGATAGTGCAGTATAACAACCCCAACGCAGCGGACGGACGAAAGCCGCTAGTGTTGAGTTCGATGCGATCTGCCGCTGCTGATTGGGAACGTTAGCTGGCTCCGCACCGGGTCTTTGCGCTCGTTCTTCAGGGTTGCCTGTTTGTCCGAAAGCACCCAGGAAATGGTCGGTTGAGGCAGTGGTTTGAGGGTTATCTGTGGTAGCGAAAACGCCCAGGAGGTTATCGGTGAGGGCAGTCGCGAGGGGCGATCAGTAGTTCCGAAAACACTCAGGAGGCGATCGGTGAGGCGCGGTTGGGGTGGCGATCAGTGCGTGTTCCAGCTAACACGTCATTGGAGCGGACAAGTGAAAGCCCCTGGTGCTAAGTTTGAGTCCACGGTTGCCGCTCAATTGTGCCGTTATGTTGCCAGCGCAATAGCGAGATGGTCGGCGGGGCGAGCTTCTAGATTTTCGGCTTCGTTGGTAGTTGGTGGGGCGACCCGTGCGCTGGAATCGGTAAAAGTCTGGGGCGATAGGCGTAGAAGTTACACAACATAACAAGTCGCTGCACCTGACCTGATGCTACACTTTGATCAGTTTTCCAAGCCCCTGGTGGCGGGTGAGCTTAGCCGTTATGTTGCCAGCGCCCAAGTCGTGCTTAGTCAGGGTTATTGGTGAAGGGGCGCTGGAGTCGGTGGGTAGTGGAGGCGACCCGTACAAAAATTTACACAACATAACAAGTCGCTGCACCTGACCTGATGCTACACTTTGCGCAGTCCTCCAAGCCCCTGGCGACAGGTGAGCTTAGCCGTTAGATTGCAAAACAGACTGAGTGGTAGAATAATTGTGTACCTCTACAATGTGAACTAGACATGACCAGTCTCTTGCAAAAAGCATTTACAGAAATCCAGAAACTACCAGACTCACTTCAAGATGAACTTGCTCAGCAATTGCTGAAAGATGTTGAAAGTGAATTAAAATGGCAGGAAAGCCTTTCAGACGAGGATATTGAACTGGGAAATTTAATAACAATGGCACAAGAAGCCTTAATGGAAGAGCGGGAGGGAAGAACGGAAGATAAAGGCTTTGGAGAAGAATGAGGTCATCCAGAACCAAGAAATTTCATGACCTTTTTCTAAGTTTGCCCCAAAGAGTACAAGAGACAGCAAAGAAAAACTACAAAATTTGGAAAGAGAATCCATTTTATCCAAGTTTAGAATTCAAAGAGGTGAAACCAAGAGAAAGAATATGGTCAGTCAGAGTTGGTATCGGATGGCGAGCTTTAGGAATCATGAAGCCAGATGAAGAAAAAATAGTGTGGTTCTGGGTTGGATCACACTCCGAGTATGACAAGATTCTAAGCAAAAATTAAGAGCAATCTAACAACTCACTGCACCCGTCCTGATGCTAAACTTTAAGCACTACCCAAAACTACTAGTGGCGGGTGAGTTCAACCGTTATGTTGCCAGCGCAACAAGGTTATCTGTGGGGTTCAGTCGAGAAGTTTTTAGCTATGTTGGGAGATGGTTGGCGTATCGGCGCTGGCAGTTGCACTTAGTGAGAAACTTATTAGCGATCGCCCCACAAAGAGAGATAACAAATCATTGGAGCGGACTGAAAAGTGATATTTTGGTGATAGGCAAGAGTTATCTCAGCCGCTCAATTCAGCCGTTATGTTGCCAGCGCCAGGGATATGCCTAGTCAAAGTTGTTGGTGAAGGGGCGCTGGAGTCGGTGGGTAGTGGAGGCGATCGGTACAAAAATTCACACAACATAACAAATCACTGCACCCGACCTGATGCTATACTTTAGTCATTACCCAAAACCTCTGGTGGCGGGTGAGTTCAACCGTTATCTCTACAAGAATGGGTATCAATCTTCACCGCTGCTATAGTTGTTAACAATTTCGTACCTCACCATGAATCCCTTGACAAAACTTGAACAAACCTCGGTAGTACTTAATCGCTACTTAGTAAGACCTCTAGAGGAAAGAGATTTGACAATTCATGAGTATCAATGTCATTTTGATCAACTCCCACAGCAAGGCGATGAACAAAGAGCAATTTCTAGTATTTGTTACAAACTAGGAGTCACTGCGGTTAGATTAGGCAGTCGAATTATCACTAGAGAAGAAGTTAGTCCTACAAAGATGAGGAGCGATGATTGGAAGTTATCTAAGATAGCTACCCGAAAATTAGACTGTAGTAATACTTACGAAAGAAAAGCTTTGGAAAGCCTTGAGCGTAGGGTTTTAGAGCAAAGACTAAAAAATTCCTTTAATAAAACTGAGATTGAAAGAGACTCAGAAGGTGGACTGATTTGGTGGATTACAGGTCATGAGGGTGCAGAGAAATGTGGAGATGGTTGGGAAGTACACAGAGGGAGAAGAATAGATGTCGTTATTGACTCAGATGGCAACCTCTACCTAGAAATCGACATACATCATCGATTCTATACACCTTGGACACTCCATCAATGGCTAGAAGAGTATCCTGATATACCTATCAGTTATGTTAGGAACACATATAAAGATAAAAACAATAATTACATTAGGGCACCTCTATTTATTCAAAATATGAGAACGAAACACAAAAACAGCATAGCATTGCTCAGTACTTTTTTGTACTAAGATGACTGGGTTTTATAGATTGCTGTAGATATGATTGAAAAGAGACTTAGTAGGGGGTCAAAACTCACAGATTATCGGCCAGGGACTGCCGCTCCCAAAACGCATAACGGCGGAAATTATAAGCCAAATTTTTCAACCCAATTGCCGCTTCTACTCTGGTTTTACCAATCAGACGCATGAATTTACCCCCAAGACACATCACCCACTGACCAAATACGTGTTCCACCTTGGCTCTCACTTGAGATTTGATGCGATTCTTTTCATTTTGCTCTGCGGTTAGGGGCTGATTTCGGTAGCCTTTTTCATGGATGTGACTGGTAAATCCAATCCTGGCTAACGTCCATTCTAAATCCGTGCTGTGATAGGCACTATCTCCCCAGATTTCCGACCCATCAATATCCACCAGTTGACTGAATACTTGTGAGTCATGCACGGAGGCATCCGTGACCACATAATGACGCACAAAACCATATTTTACATCCACACTGATATGATTTTTATAGCCAAAATAGCTGACACCATTTTTCTTTACCCAACGGGCATCTCTATCCTTTTGCCGTAAAACCTGGGGTTTTTCCTCCCATTGCTTAGGAATTTTCCCTTCCTTTACTTCTTGATTTTCTTGCCGAGTATTTCGTTGGACTGGCACGGGAATGAGAGTGGCATCCACAATCTGACCAACTTCGACAATATATCCTTTTTCTCTCAGGTAATTATCAAAGTGAGCAAATACTTCTTTGACTAGATCGTGCTTGGCGAGATTATCCCGAAATAGCCAGACCGTTTTGGCATCAGGGATAGCGTCTTCGATACCCAATCCTAGGAATTCCATGAACGAGATACGGTCATTCACTTGAAACTCGAGTTCATCGTCACTAAGGGCATACATTTGTTGGAGAATCAACAATTTAAACATCACAATGACGTCGGTGGGTTTTCGACCCGCATTACTCTTTCTTTCCTTGTCATATATGGTTTCTAATATGGGTCGGAAATCTTCCCAGTTAATATTTTCATTGAGCCACTTCAGCATGGGCTTTTTCTGATTGAGTTTTTCCCGCCGCTCTTGCTCATCCCAAAATCCTTTTTGACCCATTTTCCCTCTCCACGTCGTTAATACTAATTATCTCACAAATCCCTCCCAAAATCAATTAATAGAGGTGCCCATTAGTTGGCAGTATGAAGGAGTATCTGACCAATTGCCAGAACAAGTCATGATAGAAGGGTTGGGTGTCAGTCTAGCAGATTACCATCGTAACAATGGAGCTACTGACGCAGAAATAAATAATTCTCGTGTTGTGCTTGTTAAAAGAGCCAATGACTGGAAAGCAAAGCCTGTAGCACATCTATCTCAAAGACTATCACCAAGCTTAACAATGGAGATGCTGGCAAACATTGCTGAAAGTGGAAAAGAAAGTAATGAAATCAAAGAAGTTTTTGGGTTCATTAGAAAAAGTTTAGATGTTCGCATAAAGGAATCCAAAGAGACCGCACAGACAATCCTTAAGGAGATTTATAGAATTTCCCGCAAAGCTGAAGCTACAAGGGTAGATGGATATATTTTGCCAACAGTCAAACTACTGGCATTTAACGATCAGCAAGTAGATAAGGTTGCTAAAGTCCGATACAAGGGATGTGCCAGAGTAGGTGAAACAAAGTTTGGCTGTCTTAATCTTTACAATGAAAAGTACCAATATCCTGAAGAAGTGCGTAAATGTTTGTTGGAAATTGCAAACAATAGCAACACGACGATAGGAATAGACTCCTATCGTGCACAACAAGATATTCCTGAGAGTGAACTAGACCAACAAATGTTCTGGCAAAACTGGTCTGATGAAGGCATTAAAACAGTTTTAGTGGTAATGCCATGGTCACCCAATGAGCGCAAACAAAAAATTCGGGTGCAAGCACTTCAAGCAGGAATAGCTACTCAGTTCATTGTGCCTAAGCCAAGAGCTGATCAATATAAAGCCTTAAATGTTGTTTTAGGACTTTTGTGTAAAGCTGGTTGGCAACCCATACGCCTAGAGCCTTTGGATCATCCTGATTGTGCTGATCTAATTATTGGTTTTGATACAGGAACCAATCGAGAGCTTTATTATGGCACTTCTGCATTTGCAGTCCTTGCGGACGGGCAAAGCTTAGGATGGGAGTTGCCTGATGTTCAACGAGGAGAAACCTTTTCTGGAAAAGCGATTTGGCAAACGGTATCAAAGCTAGTTCTTAAATTTTATGACAATTGCAAGCGTTACCCCAAAAAACTACTTCTGATGAGAGATGGATTAGTTCAGGAAGGAGAATTTCAGCAAACTATAGAAGAGCTTGCAAAGAAAAATATAGCTGTTGATGTTGTTGGAGTCCGCAAAAGCGGTGCTGGAAGAATGGGGAAAGAGGATATTAATGCAAATGGGGAAGTGGTATACCGTGATGCCAAAATTGGTACCGTCATTTTTACTCCAAAAGAAAAGTCATTTACTTTAGTAACCAGTCAACCAGTTAATCAGAATATTGGCAGTGTAAGACCCCTTCGGGTAGTTCATGAATACGGCAATACATCTCTGGAAATGATTGCTTTGCAAACTTACCATCTATCTCAGCTGCACCCTGCTAGCGGGTTTCGCTCCTGTCGCTTACCTTGGGTATTGCATCTTGCAGACAGAAGTAGTAAAGAGTTTCAACGCATAGGGCAGATTAGTATTTTGCAAAATATCAGTCGTGAAAAATTAATTGCTGTCTGACAATTGCAATCAGTTGAGTAGAGATAACAAATCACTGCACCCGACCTGATGCTATAATCCAACCATTATCCAAAACTACTGGTGGCGGGTGAGTTCAGCCGTTAGCCCGCTTGGGAGAACACAGATGCAGCAACAAGACCGTTTCCGTGGGTGTCTTCTCGGTCTTGCCGTTGGGGATGCTATCGGCACTACCGTTGAGTTTCGCCCACGGGGAAGCTTTACACCGCTGACGGATATGGTCGGTGGAGGTCCATTCCATCTCCGTGCAGGCCAGTGGACTGATGATACTTCCATGGCGCTTTGCCTGGCAACCAGCCTTGTTGAGTGCAACGGGTTCGACGCTCATGATCAAATGAGGCGTTATTGCAAGTGAGCCGAGACGGGTTACTTGAGCAGCACTGGGACATGTTTCGACATAGGTTCTACGACCGCCTCTGCATTGCGCAGGTTTCGCCAGACAGGAAACCCCTTTGCCGGGTCAAGCGATCCGCGCTCAGCCGGCAATGGATGCATTATGCGGTTAGCGCCGATTCCCATGTTCTTCTTCCCGGACCTGGGAGCGGCAGAACGATTTGCAGCGGAGAGTTCCCGAATTACTCACGGTGCGGCGGAATGCCTAGACGCTTGTCGTCTTTTGGCGCGGATCATTTGTCGGGCATTATCTGGCAGCTCAAAGGATGAGGTTGCCCTGGGTGACAGCCAGACATTCGTGGGGGCCGAGAAGATCGTTGCGATTGCCCGTGGAGCCTACCGTCAAAAGCCGGAAGATGAGATTCGCGGCTCCGGGTATGTGGTGGACAGTCTGGAAGCGGCGATGTGGTGTTTCGTTCGTTCCCACAGTTTTGAGGAAGCGGTCCTCATGGCGGCAAATCTGGGCGACGATGCCGACACAACCGCTACGGTATGTGGGCAAGTGGCAGGAGCGTACTATGGTGTACAAGGAATTCCTGTCGCCTGGCTAGAACGGCTTGCGTTACATTTGGAGATTACGGAGCTCGCTGACCGGCTGTACAGCGCGAGCAAGAAGAGAGCGGGCTAACCCGCCGCTCCAGCCGACGCCGCCTTCGGCGGGCGCGGCTGAGCGGCAAACCGTTATGCTGCAAGTCCTGCGTGAAGACAGCAGCCTCAAAGTATCTGTTAGCATTCAAGACTAAGAGTTTCTGAGAATTTGTTCTGACTTAAGTCAAAGCATTTCACTGGAGTGTCACCTATCCCAGAAAGGGTAATTGTTCAGAACCCATGCAACAGAGCAATGGGCTGGGATTGCGCTCGAAAATCTGCCTATAAATATTAAAAAAAACCTGAAATTCAAGGGTCAGCCATCAGGCTCCACTAGGATGTAATTAAGAATAATTCTCATTAAAGGAGGAGTTATGACAACCCTACAACAAGCCACAGCTCAAGAGCTGTTCAAGGAAGCATTTGAGAATCGCTACACCTGGGACAAGGATTTTCCTGGCTATAGAGCTGAGATCACCTACTTTCCCAAGGAAGATGAAGGTGATGTATCCTTCTCAGGCATTGTGAGCATTGACCGAAACATGAAAATTGATGTGGTGAGTATCGAGGAGGAGGCAATCCGTCAAACAGTACGAGAGCAGATGTGGGAAATTATGGTGCATCGCGTTCGTCATTCTTTTGATGAAGAACATGGTGCGCATACCTTTGCTTATGGAGAACCGCCAGCACCTGATGTTGTTGAAGTTCTCGTTGGCGGACCATCTGCAACCGATCGCTATTGGGTCAAAGATAAGCACATTCAAATGGTGCATCGTCACTTTACCAATCGAGCAGTTAGAATTTTGGTTCAGGAGTTTGATGACACAGGCGAAGGCTACCTACCCATGCACTACACTGCTGAGTACCACAGTTTAGAGAGTGGGGAAAGACTGGGAGCGAAACTGACCTATGAAGATCGCCACCAAAAGCTAGGTTGCTACTGGCTCCTCGTAGAGCGGAGAATCTGGGAAGAGCAAGGTGGAGAAAAAAGTTCATCTCCTCATCTCTTCTGATTTTCCGATCTGGAATCTTTAAACACCTAGGGCACCGATTCCATGCTTCTGCTCTGTCGCTATGAGCATCTCAACTTGTGGGAACTTTAGCTACTGAAAGCAATGAAATGCTTATAGCTTCCTCAAAATCACGGACTATAGCAATTTTTGGAGGTACCCATGCCTAAGTTGGATTTGAAAAATGCTCCTGGTCACCAGGTGCTGGCTGCAGCAGGTAAAAAAGCACTTCGCCCTGGAGGTTTTGGGGCGACTGACCAGCTCTTAACGTTTGCCAACTTTCAACCAAGAGAAACGGTTTTAGAGCTTGCGGCAAGTTTTGGCGATACCGCTATTAGATTAGCAAAACAATATGGAGTACGTGTTACTGGTATAGAGAAAAATCCCGACAGCGTTGCGCGTGCTCAAGTCAATGTTGCTACGGCGGGGTTAACCCAACAGGTGCAAATTATTCAAGGCGACATCTTTCACCTAGAACAAATCTCAGAGCAGTTTGACTATGTTTTGGCTGAAGCCATTTTGACTATGCAAACGGACGCAGGAAAAGCCAAGATTCTGAGGGGAATTTATGATCGCCTCAAGCCAGGTGGTCGGTTTCTTAGTCACGAACTACGAGTTGAAGGTGCTAATGCTGATACCATTCGCCGTGAATTATCGGCTACGATTCGCGTCAACGCCGCACCCTTGTCCCAAGATGGCTGGATAAGGCTTGTTGAAGAAGCAGGGTTTGTTGTTGAAAGTTATGACATTGGATCGATGACCCTGCTCAACCCCAGTCGTATTGCTCAAGAAGAAGGGGTGCAGACACTCCTGACGATCGCCTGGAATATGTTCACTCGACCAACTATCCGACAGCGTATCCTTTCTATGCGAGAGACCTTTGTTTGCTACCATAGCGACCTTGGTTACATTGTATTGACAGCAAGAAAGGGAAATTGAATGATGTCTATCGCTCTTATTTCTCCTGAAACCACTTTTCTGCAATTGAAAGATCATCTCGTTTATCCAGAAGCGGGTGTACTGAGCAAAGTGATCTGGAAAAGTGAAGTATGCCAATACAGCTTGTTTTGTCTGGTTGCAAACACGGAAATTTCAGAACACACTTCCACTCGTCATGCTACAGTGCAGGTGATAGAAGGGACTGGTTCACTGACGCTAAACAGCGAACAGATTCCGCTGACCCCAGGCGTATTTATCTTTATGGAAGCCAATGCTCCCCATTCCTTAGTGGCGACCTCCAATTTGGCTTTTGTACTAACGCTATCGAGTGTAAGCCAATCATGACTACAGCTACTTCCCAACAGTTCGCTCCTCCTGGCAAGTCTTGGTATGTACCCACTTTTTCCCCAGAACATGGCGTTTATGTGGTGTTGTTGGTGTCCTTTCTCACGGGTGCCGCTGCTACCCAGCAATGGACTTGGACAACGACTCTGGCACTCATGTGTGCCTTTGCGGGGTTTCAAGCTGAGCATCCCCTGACGCTCCAGATTAAGCAACGCCGAAGCTGGAAACCGCGATTTTTGGTGTGGGGAGGGTTGTATGCAGGCATTGCTTTAGGTATTGCAGGGTATCTATCCTTGCAAAGGCCAATGTTGCTTTGGTTATATCTGGGAGCGATCGCAGCTTTTCTGGTTGATAGCGTGGCGGTGCTTTACCGCAGACAAAAATCAATTTGGAATGAATTGGTTACCTTTGCGGCTGTATGTTTAGCGGCTCCCTTGGCGGCGATCGCCACAACAGGAACAGCACCGATTACGCTGTTGGGCTTATGGCTCCTGAATACCCTGTTTTTCAGTAGCGCCATTTTCACAGTGAAATTGCGTAAACCCAAGACCCAATCACCAGTCCTTAATCTAGTTTATCATGGCACTGCCACGCTGATAGTCTTGGGCTTATGGTATGTTGGATGGCTGACTGGATTAACGGCGATTGCCTTTGGTGTCGTGTTGCTCAAGTTTGGGTTCATTCTTTGGCAATTAGAATGGTATAAAACGACTGATATTGAGAATGTAGCCTTTCTGGAAACCTTCTCCGCTATTTTGTTTTTGATCCTAATTGCGATATGTTGCCAGCCCTGGTAGATTGCGGGTGATTGGGTCAAAGGATCCCTGGAGGGCTGGTCACTGAGGCTCCGGGTAGATCTCGGTAGAGAGAGTCGCCCAACATAACAAGTCACTGCACCCGACCTTGGGGTAGATTGTTGGCTGGGATCCCAGATTTAGAGTGGCGGGTGAGTTCAGCCGATCATGCGCTCTGATCTGCCTAAGTGGGTAAAGGATGCACCATGTCATATCAGACAGAATGCGATCATAGAAGCGTGGGAAGCATTTGGCAAAAGCCCACAAGCCAAATTTCGCAGTGCGAGGTCTCCTTCCCATACATTGCAATTCAACAACACTAATTTCAGCAACGGAACGTGGTATCCACGATTGACGAAAGGTTTGTTGTTTAGTGCAACGGAGGACATTCCATCTTCCTGTGAATACGGAACAGAGTTGATACGGGTGAAAGACCGCTGGTATGCGATTTTTCCAGAGCCCGTCAATGTGCAGTGTACGTTAGCTGAGGGGGTGATTGCTCTTGACCCTGGGGTAAGAACGTTTTTAACAGGGTTTGACGGGGATAGTTTTGTAGAATTGGGCAAGGGTGATTTTGGTCGAATCACCCGCTTGTGCCAATCCTTGGACAGCCTCATATCTAGGATGTCTAAGGTGAATGCCAGACGCAGACGTAGGATGCGGATGGCTGCTTTTCGACTGCGACAGAAAATCAGGAACTTGATAGACGAGTGCCACCGGAAGGTAGTAGCGTTCCTAACGGATAACTACCGGGTGATCTTTCTGCCAACTTTCGAGTCTGCCGACAGCCAAAGCAAAGCGGAAAATCGGTAGTAAGACGGCTAGGGCGATGCTGACTGGGCACACTATCGGTTCAAAAGGTTCTTGAGGTTTGTAGCGCAGAAGAAAAACGTGACGGTGGTAGAAGTTTCTGAAGCCTATACCAGCCAAACCTGCACCAAGTGCGGGCATATCCATTCTGGTTTAGGCGGTCATCGGGTGTTCCGATGCCCAGTATGTAAACATCGTCTGCCACGGGATTGGAATGGTTATGTATACTCCATATCGTAAAAGTCTTGTATAGCCTAAAGAATAGTCTCTATCTTCCACGACGTAGCCCCTTTTGATGCTCTCTAGCCTCCCTCCAGGGCATGACTTGATAGCCCTCAGAACGGCTCTTATCCACGACCTTGACCAAAGGCTCCGTTCCCATCGTGCTTAGGTAGCGGCGGGGGATGTCAAGGCAGAATCCCTGAGCAATGGCCTCAGCGTACCAGCGGTCAAACTCATCCATCTCAGGTACGGGTGCCTCCAAGGGTACATTCGGTTCCGCCCCATCTCGAATCATCTGTAGGAGGCAACCCGCAGGGTTCTCCACCACATGTTGCGAGCGGTACTGTTCAAAGGCTGCAATCGCCAGCATGACCTTTTCGGGCTTGTGTTGTTTAATCTCACACTGGAGGCGCACACCTAGCTTTACACCCAAAGTTTCCAGCTTCTGTACAATGTCTGGATCAATGTCTGAGGCGGTGCTGGGGGCTACCGCTTGGAGTGCCACAACCTTGGAGGTGGGGCGAGGTTCAGTGAACTGCCGCAACAACTCCCGCAAGCGTTCTATCTCATCGCGTAACTCGAAGACCTCAGCGACATGCCCTCGGTACTGTTCGTTCTGGCGTTTTAGCTCTTGAATCTCAGCCTCTAGCTCCTTGATGCGCTTACGGGCAACCTCATGCAGGGTCTTGAGGCTGTAAGACCCAGGCTCAGGCTCTGGTGGTAAAGGCGCAAGCTGCCGGGATTGTTCCTCGCGGAGGGACTGAATGTAGTCCTTGACCTCCGGCCATTTGTAGAGATAGCTGATAGAGACTTGCGCCACACGAGCAACCGCTGTAAAGGTGATAGGTTTACCCTGTTGTTGGAGCGCCCGTACCGCCGCAAACACCTGCTGCTGCTTCTGCTCTTTGCGGTGCTGTTGTGCCTGGCGGAGCGTTTCCGTCTGCTTCTCACGATTGGCTCTAACCATTGGCCACCTCCCTGAGTTGTGGTAGCCACTGCTTCATCGCTTCCACAGTCGCTTTAGCCTCCTCGTAGGCCAGCTCCGCGCCTGCCATCTGTGCTTGTTCCATACGCTGTACTTCGTTTTGGTACTGCCGCTCGTAAAGGGACAGCTTGCCAGTGCTGGGTCGGAAACTACTACAGCCGTAGCACTTGGGGTAAAGGTTGTGAGGGCAGGGGGTCTTGGGGTCAAGGGCGCAATGGCCGTAGACCGTAAGACGCGGGTTTATCTCAATGTCTAACTCGTGGGCTTTAGGGTTTTTCAGCAGGCTCTCGGGCAGGGATTGCCAGGGCAGGAACTTGTTGTCGGGGTTAAGAAGTAGCTCTTGGAAGGGGAGGTCAGCCGTTGCAACCTGCTCACGAGTGGGTGGGGCGTAGTGCTGAAAGGTTGTTGTGCTGGAAACGTGGTCGGCGTAGAGCTGAGCTGCTTCTATCCCGTGCTTGACCCGTATCTCTTGGAGGCGACTAGGGCGGGTGATTCGACCCGTGAAGTGGGGCTGTTGTCCGTTGCTGTCGCGGATGTCCTCTGCTTCAATGAGGTAGCGAATCGCTCGTACCATTGGGTTATCATCAGCGTCCGGCTTAGGTGGTTCTGGGAGAGGTTTAATGCTTATGAATTTGGGGTAAGAGTCCTTTCTGAAAGACCTGAAGTGGCAGAACAAGTAATTGTAGTTTGTGCCTAGAGTCTCCTGTATCCAGGTTTGTTGGGCTTCGATTGTGCGCCGGATTTCCCGTGTAGCAGGTAACCGATGCCAACGCTTGGTTTTCTGCTGAAAGAAACGGATGTACCACTTACCGTTTTCCTCAACGAGGCAGTCGAATTGCATCTGGCAGACATCACCAGGCCGAGCAGCCGTATACTCCTGTATTAAGTAATGCCTTGCTAGTGGCTCAGGTAGTTTGTGCAGGTGTGTCTTGATAGCAGAACGAGTGGGTTCATCCAACCATACGGGGTCATCATGGCGGATTTTAGGTAAGTCTCTTCGTTTGACTAAGGTTTCAGCCTCAAGTCCAGCCCAACTCAAAAACTCCTTCAGTAAATAGAGTTTTGTGTATACTGTCTGCCCCTTCATGCCTTTCCAAACATCAATCAGGCTCAGAATATCACTACGCTTGATGTCTTGCAGTGATGAACATTTTCTTTGCTTAAGCACTTCGCCCAACTGTCCCAGCACAGCACGGATGGCACGGATTTGGGATGTTGAAGAATACACTTGAGCTTTGAGTAGGTAGTGTAAATACTGTTTTGCCTGCAAGCAGAACCAATCAGGTTCAATGCCATCGAAGGTAAGGAGTCGGTTGTAGGGTCTGTCGTAGAAGTGCCGTAAGTCCCAGGTACTAGCGTCAAAGTCAAAAGGAAGCAGTTCTTGCGACTTCTGCCTACCCTGCCAGCTTGTTTGAGCGTTACATGAAGGCTTAAAAATTGTATTGCAATAGCGACATCTGCCGTACCCTAAATCGTTACATTTGTAAATCCATCCCCTTTGACCTCTTGGACCAATGCCAGTACAAAGAGGGTTAGGGCATTCCAAGTCTGCTTGATAGTTGTAGATGTAAGTAGGATTTTCACATGAAAGGAAAGTGTGCTGACTGCAGGAGTCGCATCCAAGACGGACACCATTACTATGAACTGAGAAATAAGCCTTAGTAAGTCTTCCTTGATTGCACTGTGGGCAGGTAAACTCGCCTTTGTAGTCTTGAAGCCAATTCACTTCAAGAATCCCGTTGAGTGTTTGATGCCTTGAAATTGGTAGGTGTTTACGCTGACTCATGCTGATTTTCCTCCCGCATTTTTTGTAGCTCAGCCAATCCCCGCAGACGATTGTTCACATGAATCTCGGTTACGCGCCGCTCTTGTTGAGCTATTTGGGCACGTTCAAGGTCAAGCTCCATTTGTTGCTTATCTGCCTCTAGTTGTGGAATGTCTGCTTCTGTAACTCGGTGATGGGTGCAACTTAGGCAGGCGTAGCGGTACTGGCAATCGCCCAACATACTGGGGCGATGGCACTCACCAAGGGGAGTCGTAACCTTCATCAGGTCAGCTAACTTTTCGTAGCGTTGCTTGCGGGGCTGCCCGTACATATCCACGTAGCCCTTGGTTTCTGCCTGTTTCTCTAGCCGCTCCAACGACCGCTTACGGTAGTGAGGCAACATGTCGAGAGAGCCATGCCCTAAAACCGCAGCAATGTACTCGTCTTTAACTTCGCAGTACGCCATCACACTAGCCTTGGTACGACGAAACATGTGGCTGGTGAGAGGAAAAGGCTTGCCCTGCTTGTCCTTGAGATTGGCAACTTCCCTGAACGCTTTGAGCCATAAGTGAATTACCGTAAACGACAAGGGGCTAGGCTCATAAACAGGCTCAACTTGAAAACGCCCTCCCACGACTGCCCCGTCCCTAAGTGCTGTGGATGCTTTACAGAAAAGTCTGTTGAACTTAGAGTCCTTGCCAAACTGTTCGTCCAAAAAACGTTGTTGCTCTTGCACTAACTCGGCAACCAGAGGATGCACCTGGAAATAACGCCAGTGTTTACGTTTGGCTACCCAGCGTAGTAAAAACCAGTGCTCTCCTTCCTGCTTGAGGCAATGGCGTGGCATGAGTAGCATTTCGTTGATGCGGCACCCTAAAGCAGTTTGTAACCGAAACAAGCGTTCCAAGGGCGCAGGAAAAAGGTCAAGTTGCTCGTAGATTTGGTGCAACACCTCTTCAGGAATAGTCTCAACCTTGGGTGTCGGCTTCCTCATTCGCATAGGAGTGAATGGCAGCGTCAACCAGCCCTCCTCTGTCCAAAGGCGTGTTGCAAATACCAAGGTGCTGTGCCGATGCCCCTTGTTAGCCTCTGAGATGAACGTTTTCAGGAGACTGTCTGTGATGCCTATGGGTTGGCTGTAACCATGAGCTAGCAAAAACTCATTGAGGTGGGCTAAGCAGAGGGTATCGGTAATGATTCGGCTGGCTGAACACTTCTCTCGCACCCGCGCCTTCGCCGTAAGTTTGGCTAAATAATTCAGCCAAGGAAGCGTAATGCGCGTGAAATGGACGTTCTTTGCGCCGTGAACACAACACTGTTCCTCGTCAAATCCCAAGGCTGTGAGCGGCCAAACATCTTGTTGCATCAGCGGGTCATTGCACCACTGACTACCTAGCTCTGATTGCTTAACTCGCTCATGCAGGTCAGCTAAGGGTAAAGCACTCACTGGTCTTCCTCCTCATCCATAAAACTTTCTAAACTCATCTCATCGAGAACATGGCTGTAGATGTCTTTGGTGGTGCTGATGGAACGATGGCCAAGCAATTGCTGCACATACTGGTCGGGGTAGCCTTTCTGGAGCATTCGTGTGGCAAAAGTGTGGCGGAACAGATGTGGGTGCGCTTTGATGCCAGTACGACTGTGCAATTCTTCAAAGAGCTTGTTCAGTCGCACAAGGCTCATGGGCTGGCCGCGTTGCTCCCCCTCTAAGGAGACAAACAGCATGCCATGACCAAGCTGTTCTGCTTCGGGCGGATACTCCTCTAGCAGGTAAGAACGCAACACCTCTTGCACAGTGCGACGGTTGTGCAGGATAGGCACAACTCGCTCAGTTCCTTTCGCCCAAGCACCGTTGGGATTATCACGCCGGACAACACGCAACCGCCCTGTCACATCCACATCCTGAACATCAATCAGATGCAACCCCAGTAGCTCTCCACGGCGCAGACCCGTCTCACGTAAGAGCATCACAATCAGCTTGTCGCGGTAGCAGAGGCAACCTTCAACCAGGCGCACGACATCCGCATCACTGAGGCAACCAGGAAAGACCTTGGGTTCTTTGAGCTTGAGCCGCTTACGACGCTCCGGCCCGCTCTTGACGATGCCCCGCAGAAAACCACCACGTTTGCCCCAGCCGTGAGCTAGCTTGATAAATCGCTTATCATCAATCCGCCCCTCCGCCGCATGAAACTCATACAACCCTTGAATGGCGGTCATCGCCTGGTTGACTGTCTTGGGGCTACGCTTGGAAACTCGCTCCCTTGAGGACTCGTGGATAACCTCTACATCACCCCCGAGCAAATACCAGTTTACGAAGTCGGCCAACTCATCTAGTCCAACACCATCCCAGCTCAAGGCTTTGTACTCCAGCCACCGCCAGTAATCCACCAAGCGGTAAGCGTAGGTTTCGACCGTGTTGGCCGCTAACCCTCGCTTCCGGCAGTAGTTCAGAAATCTCTGAATTGGTTCAACGGGCAAACAGGTCTTGGAGTCAAACACGCAACGAAAGTGCTCACCTGTGGCGGGGTCAATCGCTGTCTCTACGGTCACACTCATTACACGTCAAAGAATCTAAGACACATATAACTTAGCACATAAAACCCCGTTGTTGTTGTTCTTTTTTCTTTGTTGTGGAGTAAGATATAGGGGTCTATAGAAGAACGGAGTTCTGGGAATTTTTCTCAGAGCATTGCGGGATACCGCCGTTCTGTTCAGAAATCAACAGAATGCTATCGCTTCAGTGCGGAGGAGCAATATTCAGCAGTGTTCAGCGTAAATGTATCAGCATCGGCTACAGATTACCAGCAAAGGGTTCTTGAGCCACCCGCTCCAAGCCTTCAAACTGTAACAAAGATGTCCAATCCGCTTGCAGGCTGGCATTGTTGGGTTGACTTTGGCGCAATTCCATCAGAGAAGTCAGAGTTTCATGCCACAGACCCGCCTTGGCATACAGGTACGGACGGTCAGCTACCGGAGTTTTTGCCAGTTGTTGCCGTAGGTTTTCCGCCAGAGCCACCCGCTGCACCCAACCACCCACATGTAAACTGGCACTGCTATCATTCGGGTCACAAATAATTGACAAGTACCAGCGATAGGTTTCTCCCACCTTCAGTTCCGGCGCATGGCTCGGTAAATCCACCCGCACCAACCCAACTTTGTTGGTCTGAAAGCTGGAAAGATGTAAGACGTTACCCTGGGCATTTTGCAACATCAGTTCCACCGGACGATTCCCCGTTGGGGGCAGATACGCAAAAAAGCTAGGACGAGCCGCCGTCGTTAGTCCCAGGGATGAGCTAGGCAAAAGGGCAGTCAACCGTTGCGGAGTCACAGGGCACATACCACCCCGAGCAGACCCCCCCTCCCGATTAGCGGGCAACCCCCCCGTAGGCGGAATAAAACCCACAGTAGTAACCGTGTTTACGGGTCGCTTTTTAGCCCAGTCCAACAGGCGACCTGTCCATGCTTGGAGCGGGTTAGCCTGAACGGGAGATGCAAACAGCGCACTACTGCAAACGCCGAGCACAACCAGTAATCTGGGGGGAAACATACGGCTTGAACTCCTGAGGGAAACGATGATGTAGGATCGCGGACGCTGGGCTAGGAACTGTTTTTTATTCCTAAGTATATATTAAACAACCTCTAAAGGAGGTCAAGTGATGCGCTTGGTAGTCAATCTGTGATCTACCCCACAAGGAGCAGGATTGCATCCAATTAAAGTTGTTTCTATGAATCATAAAAAGGTTAAGCCATTGATACAGTCTTTTGAGTGGTTATGGGATACAGTTGAACCCCACTTGCCGCAGGTCAATCGTGGTAAGCCTTTAGGATCATCGAGGCTTTTTGTATTCTTTAATTGATGAATAGGCTGTACTTCCAAGGAATTTCAGAGGCAAAGCTCCCTGCTACAACTGCACCCGGGGGTCAATGAAGGCGGTTAATACATCAATGAGAATGCTCAAAACCACCACCACCACTGCCAAAAACACCACAATTCCCTGCACGGTGGGATAGTCCCGCAGATTGATCGCCTCATACAAACGATTGGCCAACCCCGGCCAGGAAAATGTCACTTCCGTAACAATCGCCCCCCCCAGCAGGGAAGCCAAGGTCAATCCCAACAGGGCAACCACCGGAATCAGGGCATTGGGTAATACATGATGCCCCAGCAGCCACCGGACGGGAATGCCCCTCGCCCGAGCCGCTTCGACGTAATCCCCCCGCCACTGCGCCCGCACCTGCACCCGCACCATCCGTTCCAGCAAACCGCTCAAGACTACGCCCAAGGTCAAACTCGGTAGGGCTAAGTGATGCAGGGCAATTCGCAACTGCCGCCAATTACCAGCCAGCAGACTGTCCAGCACATATAACCCGGTCGCTCCCGCCGGGGGCATCTCCTGCACCGGAAACCGCACCCCCAAGGGAAACCACCGCCAATTCACACTCAACCACAACTGCAACAGCATCCCCAGCCAAAACAGGGGCACCGCATAGCTCACCAAACTAAATACCTTACCCCCAATCGCCAAAGGGCTAGACTCCGGGCGACTGCCAGTCATTAACCCCAGTCCCACCCCCAGCCCCGCCGCCACCAGAAACCCCGCCAGCCCCAATTCCACCGTAGCCGGGAGGTACGCCCCAATAATTTCCCCCACCGAGCGCCCCGGTTCGGTCAGGGAGGTGCCCAAATCCCCCCGGAGCAATTGCCCCAGGTAAGCCAGGTATTGCCCCCACAACGGCTGATCCAAGCCCAACTGGACCCGCAGAGCTTCCTTCACCGGCGCTGGTGCCCGCCCCCCGTAAATCGCATCCACCGGGTCCCCCGGCGTTGCCCGCAATAGCAGGAACACCAACGTCACCACCGTCCAGAGCATCACCGGTGCCAGGAGCAAACGCACCAGCACATAATTGCGTATCTGTTGCCACCGCCCCACCAGGCTTACCCCAAACAGGTCACAATAGAAAGAATACCCAAACTTAGTCCCCGTAACCGTTGCCATGATGTCCATTGATTGGGCGGAACAAATCCGTTGCATTGATGAAAATCTTTCCAAACGCCACCTCGACCTGGACCCGGCGGGTTATTTCATTATCTACATTGACCCCCAGGAGGGCTACATCTACGCCAAATGGTTCACCACCGCCATTGACGCGCGGGGCTTAGCCGTTGACCCCGATACCGGCCGACCCATCCCCGCCCGGGGGGGAGTCAAACGGGAACCGAGCCATATCTTTCGGGGACGCACCGCCAAAGAACTCTGTGTGCAGATTTTTGAAGAATGCCAAACCTTGCAGCCGGTCAGCCAACTCAGCCATGCGGCCTATCTCGGTCGGGAATTTCTGCGGGCGGAAATGGCTTTGGTGCGGGGCGAACCCTATATCCAGGATTAAAAAGATTAAATAAATAGGATTAAGGGTGCTTCTAAAAATGGGTCGCAGGGGCATAGCCCCCGTCTGTGGTTCTGGATAGTATGGGTATTCCAGCGAGATATAGTCGTTTCACAAGAAAATGCAACACTTTGAGGCACTGGTAATCACTGTATCCCCTTCTAGGACAGGGTTTGTAGGTAAAAGCGAATGTCGCAAACCTGTTTGAAATTACTATAGCAATCCTAAATGAGAATAGAACAGGGGTCGCAGGGGCACCGCCCCCGTATTTGGTTCTGGAGCATTTCTGTTTGTAAATCAAGTAGGATTGCTATATAACTTTCTGGTAATGCAAATAATAGGATAGAGGTGCCCTATAAGGATTAAATAATGGCGGTGGCCATCCTCCTCACCAACGACGACGGCATTGATGCGCCGGGATTGCACATTCTCACCCAGGTACTCCCAAACGCCTTGGTGGCCGCTCCCCATACCCAGTTTTCCGGCTGTGGTCACCAGATCACCACCCAACACCCCATCCCCGTCGAACCCCGTTCCCCCCACCGCTACGCCGTCCAAGGCACCCCGGTGGATTGCGTGCGCCTCACCCTCGCCCACTGGCAACCGGACACCGCCTGGGTGATCGCCGGGGTAAACCAGGGAGCCAATCTGGGGGTGGACCTCTACCAATCGGGCACCGTGGCCGCCGTGCGGGAAGCGGCTTTGCATCGCGTGCCCGCCATTGCCCTGTCCCAGTACCAGCAACGGGGTGAGGCTATTGACTGGCAACGCACCCAACGCTGGAGTGAACACGTCCTGCAGATTTTATTACAAAAGCCGGAACCGGGCAGTTTTTGGAACGTGAATTTTCCCCACCTGCCCCCCACCGCCCCGGAACCGGAAGTGGTTTTTTGCCCCCCTTGCACCCAACCCCTGCCCATCCGGTACACAGCCACCCCCCAGGGATTTCTCTATCAAGGGGTGTACCAACAACGTCCCTACGATCCGGCAGCGGACGTAGCCGTGTGCTTTGGGGGAAAGATTGCCATCAGCCAGATTTGGGTGTGTTAACTGCCCCAGTGGATCAAGCCCAATTCAAAGGGGTTCGCCAAGTCCGGGTGATGGGGCAACAACCGCACCGCAAACCCCTGCAACCCACTGTTGGGGTAACTCACCTCCCCCGTGTAGGTGTAACTGCCATCGCCAGTTTGTCCTTGACAGGTCATCGGCACCACCTGCCCGACGGGGATATGCCCGGTGGCATCCACCTCCCCCTGGTACAGTTGCACCTGCACATCCTCGGGGGTCAAGGCTCCCAGGTCAATTTGCGCCGTCACCCCAATTGGGTCGTACACCCGCACCTCCTTGGGGGCTTGCGCCGTCACCTCCCGAATTTTGATGTCGTACCAATGCTGAAACACCCGCGCCTTCCAGTCCGCCAACCCCTGCGCCTTGGCATAGCCCTGGGCTGATAAATGGCTCCAGCGGTCACTCACCGGGAAATAGGCTTCCCGGGCGTACTGTTGCACCATTCGCTCCGTATTGAAAAACGGGGTATTGATCCGAATCGCCGCCTTCATTTTTGCCAACCAGCCCCGGGGCAGTCCCTCCGCATCCCGCTGGTAGTATAAAGGCAGGACATCTTCCTCAAGGGTTTGGTACAGGGCATTGGCATCCAACTCATCCTGAAGTTGGGTATCCGTGTACTCTTCACCCCGACCAATCGGCCAGCCCGTCTGCAGGTAATCCGCCTCCGCCCACCAGCCATCGAGGGTACTCAGGTTGGGCACCCCATTCATCGCCGCCTTCATGCCACTGGTGCCCGAGGCTTCCCGGGGACGGCGGGGATTATTCAGCCACACATCGCACCCCGCCACCATCAACCGGGACGTATTGATGTCGTAGTTGGGCACAAACACGATCTGCCGCTCCAACCCATGTTCCTTGGCAAAATGAATAATCTCCCGGATCATTTCTTTGCCTGGGTGATCCTTGGGATGCGCCTTCCCCGCAAACACAAACTGGATGGGGCGTTGCCGGTCCGCCAACATTTTCAACAACCGCTCCGGCTGGGCTAAAAACAAATTCGCCCGCTTGTAGGTGGCAAACCGCCGGGCAAAACCAATGGTCAACGCCTCCGGGTCCAGCACCTCCCGGGTTTTGAGAATTTCCGCCTGGGATGCCCCCCGCTCCTCCAACGCCCGCCGCAGTCGTTCCCGCACGTAGAGGATCATCTGCATCTTGGCTCGGTCATGGATGCGCCACAATTCCTCATCCGGGATCGCCTCCACCCGTTGCCACTCCGGGGCTTCCGCTGGCAATGCCCACCAATCCGGGCTGATATAGCGCTGGTAGAGATTCTGGGTCGCCGGTGCCACACAACTGCGCCCATGCACCCCATTGGTAATCCCCCGAATCGGCACCTCCCCCTCCGGGGTCAACCCCCACAGGGAGCCAAACATCTGCCGACTCACCCGGGCGTGCAGTTGACTCACCCCATTGACCAAACTCGCCATCCGAATCGCAAAAATCGCCATATTAAACGAGGCTTGAAAATCCCCGGTCTGCTCCCGACCCAAGGACAAAAACTCCTGCTCCGAGAGACCAAAAATTTCCCGATACCGCCCCAGGTAGTAGAGAATTTTATCCGGCGGAAACAGGTCAATCCCCGCAGGCACCGGCGTATGGGTGGTAAACACCTGACTCGCCTGCACCGCCTCCTTCGCCGCCGCAAACGCCAACCCCTGCTCCACCATCAACTCCCGCATCCGCTCCAGGGACAAAAACGCCGAATGCCCCTCATTCATGTGATAGACCGTCGGCTGGAGACCCAACGCCCGCAGTGCCTTAATCCCCCCAATCCCCAACATCATCTCCTGGTGAATCCGCACATCCAAATCCCCACCGTACAACTGATCCGTAATATCCTGGTCGTAGGAATTATTCGGGGGAATGTTCGTATCTAATAAGTACAGCGGCACCCGTCCCACATCCACCCGCCAAATCCGGGCATACACCACCCGCTGGGGAAAAATCACCTCAATCCGCAGTTCCGACCCATCCGCCTGCCGCTCCAAATGCAACGGCAAATTGTAAAAATCATTAATCGGATAACGCTCCTGTTGCCAGCCATCCGCCGTCAGATACTGTTGAAAATAACCCTGTTGGTACAACAGCCCCACACCCACCAATGGCAAACCCAAATCACTGGCGGATTTCAGGTGATCCCCCGCCAATACCCCCAACCCTCCGGAGTAGATGGGCAATGCCGTCGTCAAGCCAAATTCCGCCGAAAAATAGGCATAGCATTCCTGGGTATGCGTCCCCCGGTGCCGCTGATACCAACTGCGTTCCTGCACATAGTCCTGCAATTCCCGTTCCGCCCGCTCCAGGTGCGCCAAAAACCCATCATCCGTACTGGCTACCTGCAACCGCTCCTGGCTGATCGTCCCCAACATCAACACCGGGTTCTGACGGCTCTGTTCCCACAAATCCGGGTCTAACCGGCGGAACAGTTCCTTCACCTCATCGCTCCAATCCCAGTACAGGTTGTAAGCCAAAGCCCGCAGGGGTTCCAACCGGGGCGGCAACGCAGGAGATACCTTAAACGTGCGAATTGGGCGCATACTTTCACCGACAGTGCATTGGCTCCCAGTGTAACCTCCCCCGCCCGATCCGCAACATTTTTTAACCCCAATTTCCAGTTCTTAACCGGAGCGTCTCCCCCCTCTGAATAAACCGTACTTCGGTGCCCCAACCATCGCCAGGAAAAACAACAGCGTTTGTACTAATACAATACAGCCCCCCGTCGCCGCATCCAGGTAATAGCTTAAATAGGTGCCTAACCCACTGGCTCCCAGCCCCGAAAGCACCGCCAGAATTAACATCCGGTCAAAGCGATCCGTGAGCAAATAAGCCGTCGCCCCCGGCGTAATCAACATCGCCACCACCAGCACAATTCCCACTGTCTGCAATGCCACCACAATCGTCAAAGACAAAAGCGTTAATAACAAATAATGTAACCCCGTGATATTAATCCCAATTGAACGGGCATGGGTGGGGTCAAAACAAAACAAAAGCAAATCATTCTTGAACACCAAAAGCACCCCCAAGGTCAAGCCGCCCATTACCAACGTTTGCACCATTTCCCAGGTGGGAATGCCCAGCACATTGCCAAATAAAATATGCAAAAAATCCACATTACTTGGGGTTTTAGAAATCAGCACCAACCCAAGGGCAAACAATCCCGTAAACACCACACCCATCACCGCATCTTCCCGAATCCGGGTTTGCTTTTGAATCCACCCCATCAACCACACGGAACCCACCCCAAACACGAACGCCCCCACCGCCAAAGGCAGATTCAACACATAGGCTAAAACCACCCCAGGGGTCACCGCATGGGCAACCGCATCCCCCATCAACGCCCAACCCTTAAGCGTCATATAGCAGGACAAAACCCCACACACCACCCCCACAAAACCACTCACCAGCAGGGCTTTGACCATAAATTCATACTGCAAGGGTGCTATCAACCAATCCCACATAAATACCAGCCTTTAATTGTCAATAAATTAACCATTTGCTAGGGAATGATTCCCGGCAAGGGAACCCCAAACGTCCGGTTGAGATTTTCGGGGGTAAACACCTCTTGCGTCGCTCCATACGCCAAAATGGTTTGGTTGATAAAAATAATTTGGTCACAAAAGGTGGAAATCCCGCTTAAATCGTGACTCGAAACCAAAATTGTATGCCCCGCATCCCGCAACTGCATTAGTAATTGAATGATTTCCCGTTCCGTTTTCATATCCACCCCATTAAAGGGTTCATCGAGGAGTAAAATATGCGCCTGTTGTGCCAAAGCTCGTGCCAGAAAAGCCCGTTTTTTTTGCCCCCCCGATAGTTCCCCAATCTGCCGGTTTTTCAGAGGTAACATATCCACTTGCCGGAGACTCATTTCCACCATGCGCCGGTCAATCGGGCGAGGAATTCGCAACCAATTTATATAGCCGTAGCGACCCATCATCACCACATCCTGCACGCTCACCGGAAATTGCCAATCCACCTGCTCACTTTGGGGAATGTAGGCGACCCACCCCTGTTTTTGCGCTTGATGAATGGGCAACCCCTCAATCCACACCCGCCCGGTTTTGGGTGTAATAAAGCCCATAATCGTCTTAAACAGCGTGGATTTGCCACTGCCATTCATACCCACCAAACCCACAATGGTGCCCGGTGGTAGTGCTAAATTGATTCCGTGTAATGCCACCTGGTCGTGATAGGTAACCGTAACATTTTCTAAGGCAATACTTGGGGGTTGACGCATGGTTTTAACTCCTAGAATTGACGGGATTTTGCAACCCTTGAATCAGGGTATTGACGTTGTGTTCTAAAAGGCGTAAATAAGTAGGGGCAGAACCTCCTGGTGGCGTTAGGGAATCCACATAAAAAATCCCTCCAAATCGAACCTTAGCTTCCTTAGCAACCTGCCTTTGCGCCTGGTCATTCACGGTACTTTCACAAAACACCGCCGGTACTTTGCTGGCACGTACCTGCTCAATCGTGCGGCGAATTTGTTGGGGTGTGCCCTGCTGTTCTGCATTGATCGTCCAGAGATAAATCTCCTTGAGTTGGTAATCCCGTGCCAAATAACTAAATGCCCCCTCACAGGAAACCAAAACCCTTTGGGAAGTGGGAATGACGCTCAAAGATTGCCGTAATTTTTGGTCTAATTGTTGAATTTTTTGTTGATATTGTCGGGCATTTTGAGTATAAATAGCTTCATTGCTAGGGTCAAATTCTACCAGAGCTTGGCGGATATTTTCCACATAAATTAACGCCAGTTTAGGGGACATCCAAGCATGGGGATTGGGTTGGTTTTGGTACGCACCCGAACCGATGGGAATCGGCGTAATCCCCTGGCTCACCGTCACCCTAGGCACACCCCGCAGATTGCTATAAAATCGCTCCGCCCACCGCTCTAAACCCAAACCATTTTCCAAAATCAAACTGGCTTTTTGGGCACGGGCAATGTCCATCGGCGTGGGTTCGTAGCCGTGAATTTCTGCCCCCGGCTTGGTGATGGATTCCACCCGCACCCGCTCCCCAGCCACATTCCGGGTCATGTCCGCCAGTACGGTAAAGGTGGTTAAAATCACCTGTTCCTGCACCTGGGGCGGCGGCGAAGTCCCCTGACACCCCCCGACCAGCAGTCCCAACCCCCAAACCCACCAAACCCGCATCGACACTTTTCATAATGTTTTCATAATGACCAGCATACCATTGGGACAGGTTAGTTTTCATGGTCTTTTCATTTTTGTTAATCTTTTGTAATATATAATTTATTTCATAGACATATGCCAGGGTAACAGAATATGTATTGAGCAAGGAAAATTTGCGTCCATATTTAATTTATTTTATTTGATAAATAGACTGTAATTCACGGCTATTGCGAATGACCCCTGGGTTATTGATAATTGCTAACGAAAGAATGGGGCTTCCGAGCCTGTCATGTAAGTACAAAAATCAATAAGTAGAGGTTCTCTAATATCTATGAACATCTATAGCAATCCTACTTGATTTACAAACAAGAATTTTCCAGAACCAAGGACGGGGGCGGTGCCCCTGCGACCCCTGTTCCATTCTTATTTAGGATTGCTATAGAGGTGCCCAAAAATCAAATGGGATTGCCATAGAAGGGGTAAGAGGGATTAAGAGTGTCCATAGCATGGCTGAAGCTATAAAAGGGTCTCGTTTTCTTCTGAAATCACTATAACTGTCCCAACAGGGGATGGGTTTGGGGAATGACGCGCACTTGTTGGATATAATCTTGGGCAAATTTCTGCCAAGCCAGTACCTGGGCGGGGGTGGGCGCCGGACTGGTAGGACGGGGAGTAACGGGTTGCAAAATGACCAAAATCCCTGGATCAATCGCTTGAATCATCCCCAACGCCTCGCCTAGTTCTGAGATTTGGGTGTGCTGATCCACAATAATTTTCACGAAAGTTTCCACCCCTGCCCCTACCGCTTGGGTGAGAAATGCTTGATGGGCATGGTGATGATTTTCACCGCTGACACTGGGCAGTTTGTAGTCCATTGCAATGACATGCACCCAAGGCAACACCTGGGCTAATTCCTGGGGGCGATGTCCCCCCGTTTCCAAATAGATGGGCAGGGGAATCTGAGCAGTTAGTTGGGGTAAAAATTCGGCTAAAAAATCCGCCTGGAGCAGGGGTTCCCCACCGGTAATGCTGATCGCCTGATGCCTGAGTCCCTGGGCTTGGCGGGACAACCAGGCAAGCATTTGCGCCCCGGTCACTGGATTGGTAACCGGCTGAAAATCCCGCTCACCGGGGGTAACCTCCACCCGCCCCTGCCCCTGGGGTCGCCAGGTGTGGGCACTATCACAAAATCGGCATCGCAGGTCGCAACCGCCCAGGCGGAGAAAAATCTGGCGTTCCCCCAAGTACGAACCTTCCCCCTGGATGGCGGAGAAAATCTCGACGAGGTTGGCGGTTTGGCTCATTTGCGGACGAGAAACTCCGCTTCACACCCCTGGGTGACCCAAATGCCCTGGTTGTCAAAACCCCAGGTTTGATTTTGGCGGCAGGGACGGTTGGTGAGTTGCCGTTGTAGGAGTACCCCCCGACGGGTATTGGCGGGACAACGGACGTAGGTGCCATTGCGGGAGCGGCACACCACTAGGGCATCCGTCGGCGGAATGTCCGTATTTCCTTTGGCAACCAAAAACTCGCCCCGACAGCCGCTGGTGACCCAGATGCCCCGGTTGTCATAGCCCCAGGTGCGATTTTGCAGGCAGGCCGCCCCACTCAACTGCCGCCGAAGGGTGACGGTCGCTTGGCGGGTATTGATCGGACAGTCCACCCGGCGGTTATTGGTGGATTCACAGCGCACCACCTGCTCCTGTTGGGCGGGCGGTTGGGGGATGCTGGGGGTGCCGGAACCGATGCCCACCAAAAATTCGCCAGCACAGCCCTTGTCCACCCAAATCCCCTGCTTTTCGACCCCCCAGGTGCGATTTTCGATGCAACGGGTGTCGCTGATTTGCCGGGCAAGGCGCACCCCACCCCGAGTGTCAATCTGGCAAAACTGATATTTGAAATTCAGGGAACGGCAGGTGAGGGTGGTGGGTCCGGCGGCAACGCTGAAAACTGCCCGACAGCCCCTGTCCACCCAAATCCCCTGGTCATTCACTCCCCAGGTGCGATTTTCCACACAACGGGCATCGCTCAACTGACGTTGCAGCGTCACCCCCCCACTGGTATCGGTCATGCAGGTGGTGTAACGGTTGTTCTGCGACTCACAGGTGATGGTGCGGTTGGATTGGGCAACCGTTTCAGTGGGCATGAAAAACATCTGCGTCCCGGTAAAACCCGCCATCAGTGCCAGCGATAGCCACGTTCTCATCCTCAGCCCTCCTAAAAACACATCATCAGTTTACATAATTCATCTCGCCGGAGAATTGAAGTATAGAAAATATACGGAAATCTTAAACAATTGGCTCTCCTGGGTTTCTGGTACGAATGGTATATAGCAATCCTAAATGAGAATGGAACAGGGGGTCGCAGGGGCACCGCCCCCGCATTTGGTTCTAAAAAATTTTTGTTTGAAAATCAATTAGGATTGCTATAGATTCGGATGTCAATGAACTTTCCTGTTGCTACAGCAATGCTAAGTAAGAATGGACTAGGAGTTGCAGGGCACCGCCTCCGTACCTAGTTCTAAGGAATTTCTGCTTGTGAAATGCCTCCAGCACGCAGGCTAACGAGCAATGGTTACAGTTAAATTAAAATAGAAAGGCGTTTTTAGGCAGGAACTGGTTATGGACATTATTTCCCTGGCGTGGGTGGCGGTGATGGCGAGCTTTACCTTCTCCATTGCCCTGGTGGTCTGGGGTCGCAACGGGTTCTAGGCACCCCTGCCCCCATGTCGGATCGGTACCACGAGGGTCTGCGGGCGATGGAATCCGGGCGGTACCGGGAAGCGGTGGCGGCGTTAGAATCTGCCCGGGTTAGCCGTCCCCACGACCCCCAGGTGAAGCTCTGGTTGGTCATGGCGTATGAAGCCAATCAACAGCGGCAACTGGCACGTGACCTATGCCGGGAACTGACCAGCCACCCCGACCCGCAAATTCGCCAACAGAGCCAACGGGTGCTGTACATTCTGGAGGCGCCCCAACTGCGGCGGCGGGCGGAATGGCTCAATGAAATTCCCCCCATTACCGACGATGCCCTTCCAAGTTTCACCTTGGGTAGGCCGAAAGTTCAACCATTGCCCCTGCCCCCTGAGCCACCAAAGACATTTACTACAGTACAAAATAATTATTTTATTCCCATTGCCCTGGTGGGAATTTCCCTGGGATTACTGGTCTGGGCGGGTTGGGGCTAGGGGTGTTTGGCAAACTCTACGGCATTGGCTGTGGTCCTGGTGACCCGGAGCAGATCACCCTACAAGCCTGGAACATCCTCCAGCGGGTGCCGGTGGTGTGTGTGCCCCAAGGTCGTCAAAATGCCCCTGGGGTCGCCGCCCAAATCATTCAGCATCATGTCCCGGACACTACCCGGATTTTGCCCCTGGCGTTTGCCTTTTGCCATGACCCAGCCACCACTACCCGGCTCTGGCAACGGGCAGTCCAAGAGATATTAATCCCCCTAAAGCAGGGTTTGGATGTGGCGTTTGTCTGTGAAGGGGACAGTAGTTTTTACAGTACATTTACTTACATTGCCCAGGGGTTGTCCGCCCATCCTGAGATTGAAATTCAGGTGATTCCGGGGGTGTGTTCCCCCTGTGCGGCGGCGGCGGCGGCGGGGTTGCCCCTGGTGCAACAAACGGAACGGTTGCTGGTGCTGCCGGCGGTGCAGGGTTGGGAACCCCTAGAGGCGGCTTTGCCCCACGCTGAGGTGATTGTGGTGCTGAAAATGGCGAGACATTACCCGCAACTGTGGCGGGGATTAAAGAAACACAATTTACTAACAACGAGCTATGTGGTGGAGTGGGTTGGTTGGCCGCAGCAAAGGATTTATCGGAATTTAGAAGCCTATCCCGATTTGCAATTATCCTACTTTTCGCTCATGGTGGTGCGTCCCCAGGGGTGATGGCAAAGGAATGCCCGCAACTACAGGTCTGGTGCGCCTGCGGATTGTTGAAACGAAAACTCCCCCCCACCAGGTCCTCGGTGTAGTCCAGGGTTAAGCCGGATAAAAGCTCCTGCTGGTGTGTGGGGATCACCACGGTCACCCCCATCGTGTCGGTGGTTATGTCTGATTCGGGATTAATTTTATCCATATTTTCTAAAGACAATGTATAGGAATAGCCCGCACAGCCGCCGGGGGCAACCCCCAACCGGAGATGGGTGTGTTCCTGACCCGTGCGTCGCTGCCAATGGTGAATGGCACCAACCGCCGCCGGAGTAAGACGAATAGTCATGGGGTGGTTTGGCTGGTGATGGTCACTTGGTCAATGATAATCCCTGGGGTGAAACTGTCCCCCTGCCAGGTGGCATTCGCTCCCAGGAGGATTTCCCCTTGCAGTATATCGTACACATTGCCGCTGATCATGGTGTCCTTCACCCGCCCTTGGATGTCGCCCCCCCGTACCCAGTAGCCCAAATCCACATTCACCGAGAAATCCCCGGAAATGTCCGCACCGCCCCCCAGCACCTGATCCACCACCAACCCCGTATCCAACTGGCGCAGAAGTTCCGGTTCACTTAGGTCACCGGGCTGTACCCACCAATTTACCAGACTGGGGAAGGGGGCGCGGGTCAACCCAGGGCGAAACCCGTTGCCACTGCTGGCTTCCCCCCACTGACGGGCGGTGTACTGGTCGGTGTAAAAGCGGGTCAGCACCCCCTGGTCAATCAGGGTCAAGGGTTGGGTCAGCACCCCCTCGTCATCAAAAGGACAGCCGTGCAGGGGGACATGGGGTTCCTGGCGGCAGGTGAGATGGGGATGGGCGACCCGTTCGCCCCGCCGCTGTACCCAGGGGGACGCTCCCTCCAGGACTTGACGACCATTCAGGGCGGCTTGGATGGGTTCCCAGAGCAAATCGGCGGCTTTAGGGGTGAGCAGTACCGGCCAGCGACCGGGGGGAATGGGGACATTCTGTTGCGCCCAGGTGAGGGCTTGGCACAGGCGAGTGACCAGGGGTTGGGGGTCAAAATCCGCCTGGGTACGGGTGTGTTCGGCAACGGCGAGGAAGTCATCTCCCCGCACCCATTCACAGGCCATGCCCACCTCCAGGGCGGTGGTGCGATAGGTGTAGTCCAACCCCTCCGAGGTGACCAAGCGGGTCAGGGACTCCTCCCAGCTCAAGCCCCCCTGGCAGAGGACTTCGGGAAACGCCCGGCGGATTTGGGCAATCATCTCCAGCCCCCAGGGGATCAATACCTCTGGTGCCAGGGGCGGGTGGATTTCTGCAAATTCTCGTACCCCGCCAGCGGGCAACTGCACCGGTTCTGGGGGATGTAAGTCCGCCACCGCCAAGGCTTTTGCCACCAACGCCTCCGGGGAAACCGCCCCTGACCCTACCGCCACCCCCGGTTGTCCTTCCCGCCACAGCCAGAGGGCAACGGTTTGGGATTGGGTACGTTCGATGGACTTGAGCCGGTTCGCCTCAAAATTCACCGGTTGGGAGCGGTGCGCCTCCACCTGCACCTGCACCTGGGTTGCCCCCGCGGTTTGGGCTTGGGTCATTAACTCCCTGAGCGTTTCCTCCATCCCCCAATTGCTCCTGCACCGGTTCCGCATGGCATAATTTTAAGCAGAAAAGCCGCTGGAAATGCGGTACAGTAAAAATCCCTACCTGCGCTGGTTTATCTGGGAGTCCGCCCTCCATGCCGAAAAAAGAGCTTTCCCTTGACCAGTTGGGTATCCAAGAAGGAGACCCGGTGTGGTTTCGCAATGAAAAGGGAGCCAAATTCATCTTCACGGTCAAATCCCTCTACATCAAGTCCAACGGTCAACCGATGGCGACCCTGAGTTGTCGCAAGGCTTGGGGAGATGAACAGTACGCTCTGCCCGCCCTCCTGCTGGAAAAAGTCCCCCAGGAAGTTTTGGACAAAATTGCCCAGGCACGGGAAGCGAGAAAGGCCGCCGAGGCCGCCCAGGCCAGCCGCAGTGATACCCCCGAACCGCCCGAGCGACCCCTCCCGGACAAACCCGCCCGTCCCCGCAAATTTAACTTTGACCGCCGCTAGTCTGCCCCTTCTCCGTTCCGGGAAGCCAAACCTCCATCCGGGTGCCAGGGGGGCTGATCAGGGTAATCCGCCCGCCCATCTGATGCACCAGTTCTTTCACCACCGCCAACCCCAATCCATCCCCAGGGGTGGTAGCCGCCGTCTGTGCCCCCCGGTAGTGCCGTAAAAAAACCTGCTCCTGTTCCGCCGGGGGAATCCCTGGCCCGTTATCCTGCACCCAAATCAGCACCCCGTCGGCAGTGGCACGGGTACCCACCTCGATATGCCCCCCCTTGGGCGTGTATTTGAGGCTATTGTCCAACAGATTGCTCACCACCTCCCGCAGAGCCTTGGCATCCGCCTGGGCGATGGGGCTAGGAACGGGTGGGTCGTAGCTGAGGGTCAACCCCCGCTCCTGGGCGGTCAACTGCGCCGCCATCACCAACGGGGTGAGAACCTCCACCACCGCCACCGGCTCTTGGGTCAATCCCGGCAAGAGTAGGGGTACCGTGCCTCCAGGTAAAAGCGGCTGGGGCGTGCTGGGTTCCAACCGGTGCAGGAGTTCAGCGATCCGTTCCGTCTGCGCCAACATCCCTGCGAGTACCTCCTGGTTGGGGGTTCCCGCCAAACGTTTATAGAGCAATTTGGCAAAGGTTTTGAGGGCGCTGAGGGGACTGCGGAGTTGGTGGAGGATCGTAGCTAACAATTCCCGGTGCTGTGCCTGTCCCAGGGTGAGGTTTTGGGCTTGGGTTTGCCAGTTCTGCCGCTGTTGTTCCAACTCCCAAGCCAGCACCAACGTCTGCGCCGCCCGGTGGAGTTGCTCCTGCTCCCAACCGCTCCACAACATCCCCGGACGCAACAACACCAACAGCCCCAGCAACACCTCCCCCTGCACCAAGGGCAACACCAATTGATCCGGTTTGGCATTGGTCAACCAGGGACTACCGGGCAGGGCGGCTTGGTTTTGGGGATAGGTGGCTACCGGGGTAAATGACCAGCGTTCTGCCGATTCCCGTAAGTACATAGTACAGTGGGAAACCTGCAATAACTGCCCCAAAAGTTCCAGTTGCGCCTGACAGAGGGTGACAAATTCTGGACTCCAGGGAGGGGATGTCATGGTTAAGAGGGGCGGGGTGGGGGGCGGGTCACTTGCTCTCAGCCCCAGTATTGGTTATTTTATGATCCAAACCCTTTGGCGTGCATCAGTCTTTGGCGGGAACCGGTCTGTACGGGGATATTCGGGGCTTGAAACCGGCTCAGTTGCGCCAGTTGCAACGGTTGTACCGGCTCCGTTTGCCCCAGGATGTGTTGATCACGCCGGAACTGGGACAGCGGTTGTGGCAGATTACGCTCCTGATTGAAGCCCCGGTGTGCCTCTACGTCAACCGGCGGGGGCAAATCCTGCGGGTGGCGGTGGGAACCCCGGAAACCACTCGGGTGCCTCTGTATGAATTACCCCGTCACGGAGCGGGGCGGTTATCGGGCTGGCGATGTCTCAGTACATCTTTGTACCCGGATGCCCCGAGCCATGCGGATTTGACCACCTTGATGGAGCAACGGTGGGATGCCCTGGTCACGGTGCATGGACCGCAAGCCTATTGGGCGTATCCCGGCAGTACGACTTGGGTGTTATCGGCATCTTTGCCCCTCCCTGCCCTGGCGCAATTGGACTGGTTGACCCAATTACAACAGGCGGAACAGGAGCGTCACCCCGTCACGGTTTCCACCAGTACCCCGGACACCCAAGGGGTGATTTTGGTGGGCACCCGACCGACGACCCTTTCCCTGAGTGCCTTTCAGGCGGGCTTACAGGAAATGGCATTACTCATCGCCAGTGCCGGGGCAGAGGTGGCGGCGACGGTGGTACAAACCCGGGCGCAGGGGTTGGGAGCGGGGAAAATCCAGGAGATACGCCGGTTGGGGCGACTCCAGGGGGTGAATGTGGTGGTATTCAACGGAGATTTGTCTCCAGCACAGGTACGCAACCTGGAGCGGCAGTTGGAAATGCGGGTGGTGGACCGCACGGAACTGATCCTGGATATTTTTGCCCAGCGTGCCCGTTCCCAGGCGGGTAAATTGCAGGTGGAATTGGCGCAATTGCAGTACCGCCTCACCCGCTTGACGGGACAGGGGCAGGCACTTTCCCGATTAGGGGGTGGGATTGGCACCCGGGGACCGGGGGAAACCCGTTTGGAAACGGAACGCCGCACCATTCAACGGCGGATTGCCCATTTGCAAAAACAGGTGGAGCAGTTGCGGCAACATCGGGCACGCCTACGTCAGCAACGGCAGAGGCGGGAGGTGCCCACGGTGGGTTTGGTGGGATACACCAATGCGGGCAAATCCACGTTGTTTAATGCCCTCACCCGGGCGGAGGTGTATGCTTCCGATCAGTTGTTTGCCACCCTCGACCCCACCAGCCGCCGGTTAGTTTTGGGGAATAGTCCCCAGCCCATAGTTTTAACGGATACGGTGGGATTTATCGAAAACCTGCCGCCGCCCCTGTGGTCTGCCTTTCGAGCGACCCTGGAGGAACTGACCGAGGCGGATTTATTGCTCCACGTGGTGGATTTATCCCATCCCGATTGGCAGGCGCAAATGCAGGCGGTGGAAGCCTGTTTAGCCCAGATGTCCCCGGTGCCCGCTCCCGCGTGGCTGGTGTTTAATAAACTTGACCAGGTGGATAGTGAAACCCTACGGCAGGCGCAACGAACCTATCCCCAGGCACTCTACATCGCCGCCCGGGAGCGGATTGGCTTGGATACCCTCCGGCGAGCCTTGGTGGGGTGGTTAAACCATGCCCTTGCCAGCTAAGGTGAAAGGGTATTTTTGTGTAACCATCATGGAACAATGGACACCGATTTTGGTGGCAATGGGGTTAACCATCCTCCTGCTGGTGCTGATCCCTTGGGTGCTGACGGATTGGCTGGTGCTGAGCCGCCGCCGGTATTAACCTGGCACATTTCCGCTTTGGTGCGCTATCCCTTGTATGGACTGTATGGGGTTTTATTGGCACCCCTACCATTTTTAGCCCGGATGCAGGGGCACATGCTCGGGGTTTGGCTGTTGGGACTGGGGTTCATCGCTGGTTTTGTCCTGTTGTCTGGTCTGCTCAGCCAACGGGTACTGGCGGATGATACCGGGTTACAGGTGGTCTATCCCGGTTGGGTGCCCCTGGCGCAGGGGTGGCGAGTTAATTGGCAGGACATTGTACGAATTACCACCCGTCCGACCGGGCAGGGGGGGCGAGTCCATTACCTGGTCACCACCGATGGGCAGGGTTATTTAATTCCCATGCGCATCAGCGGGTTTAGCCGTTTGCTCGACACGATTACCCAGCGCACTGGACTGCCCACCCAAACCATCAAACCCCTGGCGCAACCCTGGATGTATGCGGCCATCGGGCTATGTGTATTGATTTTGCTCCCGTTTGACCTCTGGCTGATCGCCCAAACCTGGCGGGGTTAGGCAGGTTCCCAAATGGCAGGCTTGGGCTGAGCGGGCGTGCGGAACTGTTGACCCACCCAGAATCCCAGTGCCGCCCCCAGTTCTCCCCCCAATAGGGAACCGAGCAGAGAGCCAGTCAGGGAACCCACCAAGCTACCCCACAGGGGTTCGACCAGCAGACCAAGCACACCGCCACCGACGGCACCTACCAGGGAACCCACGAGGGAACCGAGGAGAGAGCCGGTGTATAGACAAAAGCCAGTTAAACTTGTCATAAATTTACCCCGTACAACTTGGCTACAATTGTAAACTTTAGAATGTCTGTCATACCCAGGCCATCCAGCCGTAGTAGCTCAGGGGATAGAGCACCCGCCTTCTAAGCGGTCGGTCATAGGTTCAAATCCTATCTACGGCGTACCCAATTACCACCGGACTTTCCCCGATTTTACGGTACTTACAAGATTTCCCCCATTAGTACACCAAAGCTAGGGATTAGTACAGAAACATAGCAAAATATCCAAGTTTAGATGTATAGTCATTCCGTTTTAGAATGCGACACTTTTTAGGTATTTGCAATCGCTCTATTCCTTTCCAGGAGAGGGTTTGTAGGTGAAGGCGAATGTTGCAAACTTATTTGAAATGACGACACACCCCGGATTCTGCCAAACGGATTATGGTGACATAATTGCTTAGTTTAACTCAATTAATTGCCTTCCATATCTTTAATCTCTTGGGTAAATTCCCCGCCGCTTGCGTCGGCTTTGAGAGTGGTGTAGCCTTTAGACGATGAGCGAGTACATCCAGTCATAATGTAACAATTTTGTTGTACCACTTAGCGTTTCCAGTCAACTATCGACGGGTTGTGTTTGACGAGCCGGTAGATGAGGTTCTACGGGAGATTTGCTTGGAGATTCAAAAGCGTTATGAGGTCAAGTTTGTCGAAATTGGTGTGGATAAAGACCATGTCCATTTTCTCGTCCAATCTGTGCCAACCTATAGTGTGACCAAGTTGGTGACGATGATCAAGAGCTTGAGTGCAAAAGAAGTGTTCAAGCGCTGTCCTCACGTGAAACGAAAGCTATGGGGGGAGAGTTTTGGAGTGATGGTTATTTTGCGAGCACGGTTGGTAAATACGGAGATGAAGGCATGATTGCGAGGTATGTCAAGAATCAAGGCAATGAATATCTCCAGTTACACAGACATGAGCAACTTACTCTTTTTTGATTCTGATACCCCGTCCGCTTGCGGCGGGGTAGTTCATTATATTATATCAACTAGCTAATAGAATTACAAGGACTAGATAGACAGATTATCTTATAGCTAGTATGATATTCCATTGGTTGTACTTATCGTGTAGCTAGTTGGTGATGGCAATCAATAAAAAGTCGTTAGAAAATCTACGTCCGAAGGTTGCCCCTGATCGTCCCGGTGAAGGGCGATCTGTTGGGATCTGGCTTAGGACTGATCAGATAAACGCCTTAGATACCCTAGAAGGCGGTAGGGCATTCCATGTAAGAAAAGCACTGGATGCTTACTTGGGGACTGTCAGGGAAAATCAAAACCCCCCGGCGGTACCACCTAACCCCCCCTTGGATGCAGATAGCTTGGTGCAGGTGCTGACTGAAGTTTTAGTAATGCCCCGATTGCCAGCGACCGCTAGGGCAAAGTTGCAGGAACTACTGGAGCGACTGACTGGCCAATAGCCTTAGAGTGGAAATACCAAAGTTGATAGCACTGGTTTTTCATGCAATCCGAATTACCGCCCCAAGACTTCCAAGCCCAGGTGTTGGCAGAGCTACGCAACATCACTACCCGGCTTGACAAATTGGAAGTAGATCAGCGGGAGACCAAAGAGCAAATATCCCGTATCCGTTTTGAGATGGAAGCCTCCCAGAAAACTGGGGAACGCCTAGAGCGACTCGCAACTTCCCTGATCGCCGGTGCCACTATTGCCGTTATCGCCGGGGTAGTCCTCACCATCATTAGGAGCGGGGGATAGCCAACATTTAACCCCAATTATAAAAATGGGGTAGTGCTATCCAAGTAATTGTTTATTATTACAATTTTATTACAATTATTATCATGTCTTCCCAAAGGAGTGGATGCCATTCCAGACGATAGGCTCTCTAAGTTCTCGGTAGTTAATTCCCGGCAAGCCCTATCTCATGGGTATTTGAGCAATGTCTCATCCACCATTCACCCATAACGCTTCTGCTTAGAGAGGCAAAGCCACCGACCTAACGGCGAATCCTTGTGACCATTTCTTGAGCATTACAAAGATAGCGCTACCAGCCTGCCGTGTACGTACAAAAATCCATAAATATAGCAATCCTAAATGAAAATAGAATAGGGGTCGCAGGGGCACCGCCCCCGTCCTTGGTTCTGGAAAATTCTTGTATGCCTACGGCACGCAAGCTAATGCAAATCAAGTAGGATTGCTATAGATGTGCCTTTTGACAAAATATCCATGATAGTCATGAGTTCCATAAGCCAAGGATCAACCCCAGGATGTCCCCCGGGGTCAATCCAAATGGTTTAGTAGGTTTCCACGTGCCAGCGGCCTTGTTTTTTCAGGTCTTTTTGGTAGTCGACCCAGGTGACCCCCTGTTTGGCGGCGGCCACACTCAAAGCGGCATCAATGCCATCTTCCATCCCCCGCAGACCGCACATATAGGCGTGGGTTTTGGGTTCCTGCAGGAGGGACCAGATTTCCTCAGCGTGTTCCGCCACCCGGTGCTGGATGTACATCCGTCCGCCTTCACTATTTTTCTGTTCCCGGCTGATGGCGTAAGTGATGCGGAAATGGTCGGGAAATTCCGCCTGGAGGGCTTCTAATTCCTGGTGATAGAGGATGTTAGCGGTGGTGGGAATGCCGAAAATTAACCAGGCAAACCCCCGGAACTGGTAGTCCGGGTTGAGGGCTCTTTCCCCAGGCTTGAACATCCGCCACAGGTAGGCACGGAATGGGGCAATGCCGGTTCCGGTTGCCATCATGATAATTTTTGCGTCCGGGTCATCAGGTAGGAGCATCTCCTTGCCCACCGGTCCGGTAATGTTCACCTCTGCGCCCGGCTCCAAATGGCATAGGTAGGTGGAACAGACCCCATAGACTTTTTCTTTGGTTTCCGGGTGTTCGTACTCCAATTGGCGCACGCACAGGGACACGGTTTGGTCGTCCAGGTCATCCCCGTGGCGGGTGGAGGCGATGGAATACAGGCGCAATTTGTGGGGTTTGCCGTTGGCATCGGTGCCGGGGGGAATGATCCCAATACTCTGCCCTTCTAGGTAACGCAGGTTCCCGCCCCGGAGGTCAAATTTCAGATGTTGGACAATGCCAATGCCGCCGGGTTGAACCAAGGGTTCATTGCTCAGACACCGCCCCACAAAGGGCGCATTTGGACGGTAGATATTAACGGGAATATCGGTTTTTTCCTTAGCTTGTGTCATGGGTTTACTTCGTGAGACGGACTCTTTAGTTTTAGTCGCTTTGGCAGGGGAACTGCCCGTTTGTCTCACTTTATTTTCCGTTTTGGCGGAAACTTTGACAGGCTCAGGGTTTGGGGGTGCCACTGGCGGCGTAGGGAGTTGCCCATCCTGGGGACGCATACTGACAATCCGCCCACCCAAGCGATGGATGCGCCGCATTTCCTGATTGAGGCGGGGGTAGGGCACCTGCAACCACACAGAGCCACTTTGACGAATTGCATAGCGGAGATTGTCCGTGGCTTGGCTTTGCCGCAGACCAACCACCTCTACAAGAAACATCCGGTTGTTATAGGATGTAGTGCTGGTAACAGAACTGGGAATCACTCGGCTCACCTTAGATAAATATTTTCTGTAATTTACCCCAAGAATGGCCGCACCCCTCCCAAATTTAATATCTTGATCCGCAAATCATCCGCAAAATCCGCACGAAAACCATTTGCCTCTATTCCATAAGCCCTTTGAGAAGCAGGCTTCTACTTCCCCCGCCCTCACGGGGTAGGGGTTTTAGAATTTGGAAAATGCGGAAATACCCATCGCCTGGGTATCCTTTGGGAATCTGATCAAGCACCAACTTTCTGATCGCCCTATTCAATTCGGAGCGAATTGGGATAGCTAGAGCTATGGCAACCCTAACTGAGTTTAGAGTAACGGTCACAACAGGGACATCACCTTGGCTGTATATCCGTTCGCCAATCGAGTGGGATTGCTATGTCGGTTGAACTCACCCGCCGTCATTCACTTTGGATGATGCGAATAGCCTACCATACGGTCGGGTGCAGTGATTTGTTAGACAGCATTGGGGTTGTCTAAGATACATTCTTCTAAGTTAAGTGGTTATGGGATACAGTTGAACCCCACTTGCCGTAGGTCAATCGTGGTAAGCCTCTAGGATAATCGAGGCTCTTTGTGTCCTTTAATTGATGAATAGACTGTAAGTAAGTATAAAATTCTTACTCACATTTCCAATGCGATTGCTAGATTTTTATCCCAATTTGGTGCTTATTGCAATGTTATCCTGATGCCTTGCTAGTATCTGTCCAATTCTTTCGTTAATTTCTGAGATAACTTGTATCCCCGGCACGCAGTAACTCCCAGCCGGTGGGGGTTTGGCGGATTTCAATGATTGCTCCTAGGTCACACTGAATTTCCGGGTGGTCGGGGACAATGCCCCAAGTTGCCCCCCACACGGAAGCCCCATGTCCGACCATCAATAGGTTGCCTGGAAATTCCTGAACCAATTGGGCGGCGACCTGGCTTGCCCGGGCGATGGCCGCTAAATCCTCTTCTGGAAATACGGGGGTCAAGCGGGATTGGTAGTCCGGGTCAATCAGGGGAAAGCGCTGGGCAATGGTGGTGCGGTCGTGGCGTTGCGGGGGGGTGGGAAAGGTTTCGATGTTGAGAAATTCCCCCAGGCCGTTTTCGAGTTTGATGGGTAATTGCTGGCGTTGGGCGACGGGCCAGGCGGTGCTGATCGCCCGCAAAAAGGGGGAAGAGAAGATGTGGTCTAATGGATGATTTTCAAAAAATTGCCCCAACCGTTGCGCCTGCTCATGCCCCTGGGGGGACAGGTCAGGGTCGTCCGGGTAGGTGGCCTGGGTGCGCCAATGGGGGTTGCCCGTGTCTTGCCGGTGCATATGACGGACAATCCAAATGGTACGCATTTCCGGCTCCCGGCGAAAAATCTCTTTACTGAGGGAATCAATTCTTAGACATTCAACCCGTATGTTACCTTGACCGAGAAATGAATGAATTAAATGAATCCCTGGTGATCCAGGCCAATTTAGGCTACACTCTCACCCAGTAATGTGTTCCAGGGGATGATCATGCCAATTCTAGCGACTGCGCCGGTGTCAGCCGATCCGACGGCGGTTTTGATCGCTGTTTTGTTGAGTTTGGCGGTCATCTACCTGGCGAGTCGGTTGGGGGGGGGCCTTTGCGCCCGGTTTGATTTGCCGCCGGTGTTGGGGGAATTGCTGGCGGGTTCGGTGGTGGGGATTTCGATTTTGCATCTGCTGGTGTTTCCTGAAGGGGGGGCGACGGCGCAGGATTCCCTACTGATGCAGGCGGTACAGCCCTTTTTGCACCTGTCCCCGGCGGTGTGGGAAGCCACTTTTGATGCGGAAGGGGAAGTGGTGTCGGTGCTGTCGGAGTTGGGGGTGATTATTCTCCTATTTGAAATTGGTTTGGAATCTAATTTACAGGAACTCCTGCGGGTGGGGGCGCAGGCGGCGATTGTGGCGGTGATCGGGGTGACGGTGCCCTTTGTGGCGGGAACCCTGGGCTTGATTTACCTATTCCATGTGCCGACGATTGCTGCTATTTTTGCGGGGGCGGCTCTGACGGCGACCAGTATTGGCATCACGGCGAAGGTGTTGGCGGAACTGCAACAGTTAAGTTCCTCGGAAGGGCAGGTGATCCTGGGGGCGGCGGTTTTGGATGACATTTTGGGGATTATTATCCTGGCGGTGGTGGCGAGTTTGGTGAAAACCGGGGAAGTGGAACTCAGCCGGGTGGGGTATCTGATTGTGGGAGCCGCCGTTTTTTTGGTGGGTTCGGTGCTGGTGGGGCGATTGCTCAGCCCTTGGTTTGTGGGGCTGGTGAATAATTTGAAAACCCGGGGCAGTTTGCTGATTTTGTCCCTGGTACTCATGCTGATCCTGGCGGTGATTGGGGCGGCGATCCAGTTGGAGGCGATTTTGGGGGCATTTACGGCGGGATTGATTCTCTCCGAGACGGATAAACAGCAGGAATTGGAAGAACAGGTGATGCCGTTGGCGGATTTTTTTGTGCCAATTTTCTTCGTTTGTGTTGGGGCAAAAACGGATTTCAGTGTGTTCAACCCGGCGATCCCGGCGAATCGGGAGGGGTTGGTGCTGGCGGGGTTTTTGGTGGTGGTGGCGATTGTCGGTAAGGTAGCGAGCGGGTTGGGGGTGGGTTGGGGCGGTGAAAAACTCAACCGGCTGGCGGTCGGGGTGGGGATGATCCCCCGGGGGGAAGTGGGGCTGGTGTTTGCGGCGGCGGGTTCCAGCAGTGGTGCCCTGAGTGAAGCCCTGGATGCGGGGATTGTGGTGATGGTGATTTTAACCACCTTCCTGGCACCTCCCCTGTTGCGGTTTGTGTTTCCCAGCCGCAGTGCCACCCCTGTCGCAACCCCGGAACCCCATGTTTAACGCCAGCGAATCCGATCTATCCGAGTACGACCGTCTGAAACTCTGGCTGGTGCGGGTGACGCTTCTGCTGAGTTGGGGCACGTTTGCCCTGTGCTGGTGGGTGTATGGACTGAACGTGGCGGTGAGCTACCTGTTGGGGGCAATGGTCGGGCTGATTTACCTGCGGTTGCTGGCACGCAGTGTGGGGAATCTGGGCGTGGCTGGACGCACTCCCTTTGTGTCTTCCCGGCTGTTGCTGGTGGTGGCTTTGTTTATCCTGGTGGTGCGCTGGCCGAGCTTGCAACTCCTGCCCGCCATCCTGGGGTTTTTGACCTACAAGTTAACTATTTTGCTGTACACCATTCAGACGACCCTAGGGGGAGGACAACAGCAGGGTGGGGGAACTCCCATTACTCCCATTCAACACCAACCCCCGCAACCAGCGGCTGATAAACCGCTCACTCCAGCGGCGGGCAACGTACTGGGCGAATTGGCCCGTCTCAGGGCGGAACACCATTTGGGAGACGAGGGGTAAAAACCGGCGGGGTTCAAATCCCGGCACGCCCTGCAAAATCCCCCACAGGGAACGCAAATGCTCCCAACTGGCGGGTACGGTGGCGGTGGGGTGATGCCCATTGGGCAGGAATTGTTGCCAAACATTTTGTCCCCATTGGTCTAACCCCAAGGCTAATTCTTCCGCCAATTTCTCCCGGATAAAGCGACCCCGCTCGGAAAAGAGAAAATCCCCCACCTGCACCATCACTTTTTCCAGGTCAAAATCCTCACTGTGGGCGGCATTTTTGATCAGATTTTCCAGGCGATTCCAGCGGAAGGTGCCGTCTTTGAAAAGTAAATCCTTGAGGGATTGGCGCAATTCCGGAGCCGGGTCGGTCAGCAATCGTTTCGCCACGTAGGGATAGGCTAAATTCAACACCTTAAACTGGGGGTCAATGGTAATCGCAATCCCCTCCAAAGTCACCAGGGAACGAATGATTAACGCATAGTAAGCAGGCACTTGAAAAGGATATTCATACATCATTTTGGAGAGCTTGTCGGTGATATTTTTAATATTCAATTGGGACACACTGGCGGACAAGGCTCCCGCTGGCCCTAAAATTTCCGTAAACACCTGATTCAACGCCGGTTTAATCGGAGTTAAATCCGTGTCCGGGGTGAGAAATCCCAACTCCACATAGTCCTGCGCCAGGGCTTCGTAATCCCGGTTGACCATGTGGACAATGGCGGTGATCAGCCCATACCGCTGTTGGGGATTCACATAGCTCATCATGCCAAAATCCAAGTAGGCCAACTGACCCCCGGGCATGGCCAAAAGATTACCGGGGTGGGGGTCAGCATGGAAAAACCCGTGTTCTAACAACTGCCGGAGCGAACACTGTACCCCAATTGCCACCATGTGTTTGGTATCCAAACCCGCCTGCGCCATTTTCTCCACATCCGTCAGTTTGATCCCCGCAATCCACTCCATCGTCAGCACCCGGCGCCCGGTGAAATTCCAGTAGATTTTCGGGACATAAATATCGGGAATATGCCCGTACAATTGGGCGAACTTTTCGGCGTTTAACCCCTCCTGGGTGTAGTCCATTTCCTCGTACAACCGGGTGGCAAATTCATCCAAAATGGCCACCAAATCACTGCGAATCCGTTTGACCCGCCCTTTCACCCAGGCCATCAAATGCCGCAGGATGTAGATGTCCAAACTAATTTGCTCCACCAAACCGGGGCGTTGCACCTTCACCGCCACCCATTCCCCGCTGTGCAGTTGCCCCTTATAGACCTGCCCCAGGGAGGCCGCCGCCACCGGCTGGGGGGACAATTCCGCAAAAATCTGTGCCGGGGGTCGCCCCAATTCCTCCTTGATAAACTGGTAGGCTACCGCATTCGGGAAAGCGGGCAGTTGGTCTTGCAAAAGCGTTAATTCCTCCAGATAAGTCGGTGGCACCAAATCGGGACGAGTGGACAGGGCTTGCCCAATTTTGATCGCTGCTGGTCCCAAATCCGTGAGCAGTTGGCGAAATTCCTGGGCACGGCGGGCTTCATGAGTAGCCAAACGCCCCGTCAATCGGTCGGTGACCAACTTCAGTACAAACAGCACCAGCGGCCAGAGGATTGCCAATGCCCGCCGCCACACCCGCACGGACTGGGCATCATACATACGGGCAATCGCCTGGGGGTCGTACTGCCCCGCCCCGACCACCGTCCCCGGTAACAATGCAGTTTCCATCCCTTGCTCCCGAATTTGTAACGGATTGTAACAATCATAGCCTGTGGCAAGCCAGAATCGGCGGGATTGCCTTCTAACGGTACAATAAAACCCGTTACCCCGAAGCAGGCGCTATGATTTCCAGCAACGATTTTCGACCCGGTGTCACCATTGAACTCGACGGCAGTATCTGGCGGGTGGTGGAGTTTTTACACGTCAAACCCGGGAAGGGGTCAGCCTTCGTGCGTACCAAGCTCAAAAATGTGCAAACGGGAGCGTCCCTGGAGCGCACCTTCCGGGCGGGGGAAATGGTGCCCCAGGCGATTTTGGAAAAACGCACCATGCAACACACCTACAAAGAGGGTGACCAATACATTTTTATGGATATGGAAACCTACGAAGAACGCCGGTGTTCGCCAAAGGAAGTGGGGGACCGGGCTAAATATTTGAAAGAGGAAATGGAAGTCAATATCGTCACCTGGAACGACCAAATCCTGGAAATTGAACTGCCCAATACGGTGGTCTTGACCGTCATCGAAACCGACCCCGGCGTGCGGGGGGATACGGCGACCGGCGGCACCAAACCCGCCATCCTCGAAACCGGTGCCCAAATTCAAGTCCCCCTATTTATCAACACCGGCGAACGTATCCGGGTGGATACCCGCACCGATAGCTATCTGGGACGGGAATAGCGGTGGAATTAACCTTCCAACAACTCCAGGAATTGCTTCTGGTACTCCAGCAGACGAGCATCACTACGTTTCACTTAAAAAGTGATGCTTTTGAACTGACATTAGAGCAAGGGCAAACGGGTGTCATATCCCCGGTCAGCCCGTCCGTAACCCCGGTGGTTTCCCCCGGCGAAAGACCTACCCCGGAGTCCAAGGAAACCAGAAGAGGGATCGAAGTCACCTCCATGATGGTGGGCACCTTTTATGCGGCACCGGCACCGGGAGAACCCCCCTTTGTGCAGGTGGGGGACCGGGTGCAGGCGGGACAAACCCTGGGCATCGTGGAAGCGATGAAAACCATGAACGAAATCGAGGCACCTGCCAGCGGGGAAATTATCGAAATCAGCGTGGAGAATGGTCAACCCATCGAGTTTGGGCAGGTATTGATGCGTCTGCGCCCGGAGTAGCCCCCCAACACACGGCTCCTACATAGTTCTGCCCGACGCTAAAGTGCTGGAGATGGGCAGACCAACCCCCTGGTGGGGCAATGCGGGTCTGGTTCAGGGTATGCAGATTGGCAAATTCCCCCAACATCCCCGTTAGACCCGTTCCTAACGCCTTGCTGTAGGCTTCCTTGGCGACCCACAGTTCCAAAAAGTACTTTTGTCGTGCCTGGGGTGGCAGGCGTTGCCAGTGGGTTTGTTCCCCAAGCGTGCCATAGCGTTGGATCAGGCGATGGGGGCATTGCAACGGGCGAATTTGCTCCACATCTACCCCCACCGAGTAACCCTCCCCCAGGGCAAATACCAGGGCAGAACCACTGTGGCTCAAGTTAAATTGCAAACCATAATTCACCAGATATAGCTTACCCCAGGGATTGGTTTTGAACTGAAGTTCCGTCGGTTTAACCCCTAAAAAATGACTTAGCAATACCCGCAATAATCCCCGGCTTAAAATTAATCGCTCCCGGATTTTGGGCTGAGAGAAATAGTTAATTTTTGCCCAGTCTTCAGGGGTTAAAATTTTACGCAGTTCTCGGAGAAATGCACCGGTTAAATTCCCTGTTTCCACCCGGTATAAATTAATTTCAGAGTCGTTGGCGGGAATGGGAATAAAATTAGAAATTATATCGCCATCCATGCAAGAGATCACTGATTCATTTTTTCTAAAACCGCCACCGAAGAAGGAGACGAGCGGGACAGATAATTAAAAATCCAGAATTTAATCGCCGAATCCAAAATCACCGGCACCGTAGCAATAAACGCATAAATCGCCGAGCGGTTAGGCGTAAAACCAAAATGTTCCGACAAGGTTTCCAACAGCACCTCCCACCCTTCCGCCGAGTGAAACCCCACAAATAAATCCGTCACTAGAATAAAAATAAATACCTTTGTAGGGTCGTTCAAACCCCGAAAAAACCGGTCAACAAATCCCCATAAAACCGGGAACTGATTCTTACCGAATTGAGCCACCATCAAAAAAGCTAATAACCCACTCAAATCGGCAAGTAAATTGGCTAAACCATCCACCGCCCGATAGGCATTTTTCTTGAAAATTTCCAGAGCTTTTTCTTGCAATGCTTCCTCCCGCTTGGTAGAAAACTCCGGGTTAAGACCAATCAAATGGGTAAATTCCATCGCTTCTTTATAACGCACAAACTCATCAATCGCTTCTTGACGGATTTCATCCCGCAAAAAAGGGCGGGCATACTCAGGATTAACATTCACAAAATAGTCTAAAAATGGGGTAAAAATAATATGTTTAGTGAGAATTTGGGTGAGCAGTGGCACGGTCAATAAAATTACGAGAAATCGAATTGCTCTTTTGCCCTGTTGTCGAAACAAACGGATTTCTTGAACAACCTGTTCCTCGTAACCTGGGCGCAATTCCCGTCCAATTTCTTTCACGGTGGCGATGAATGAGCCATTCGCTTGGTTCGCCCGCCGGGATGGGATGGCTTCGTTGGCGGGTACCTCCTCATTGACATCATCAAAAAGTATGCTTTTTATTGATTTCGTTGATTTCGTTGGGGGTTCCTGCTGACGATAGGGAGCAATCATTTTTTCAATAAAAGCTACTTTCTGTAAAACTTCTTCCTCCTCTTCCCAAGGCAACTCATCGTGGTCTGCTAAGAAATTAAAGAATTGAAACTGCATCATATTCATCCGAATTGTGAGCAATTGCCGGTCTAAAATTCCCTGGATATAACGGGCTTGGGCTGGATCAGCCGGAAGGGAGCGATGCAGGGGATGACCATACCGTTCTTCTAAGGTTTTGAGACGCTGGGCGGCACGGTAGGCTCGTTTCAGGCTTTGGCACGCCCGGTCAATCAACCAACCCTGCCAGCCAGTAGCACCCTTTCTGGAAGAATCAGTCATTGCCTAGAAAATTCACGTTGCCGCTATTTTAGCTCACTGCCCCAAAAACCCGTTAGTCCTGCGCCCATTTGCCGTGAAAACCAAAGGGAACAATTGCCGGTAAGCGCAGTTGGCAACAGGGACCATCGGTAAATTGTGCCGCCGGAAATATCCATAATTCGCTCTGTTCCTGATGACTATTAAAAATCAAATTGATCAAATAATTCCCCTCGGAAACATACACCGGTTCCATACAGTAATATCCCACCCCACAATCAAATTCTTGCCAGGTTTGGGTCTGTTGGTCGTAGCAACCCATGACACTATCAATTTCCTTGACCACATTGGCTCCCGCCCGCTTCATGGAACAGTAGGTATAACGCCAGGATTGCCCCACCTGGGTATCAGGAACCACCGGAAATTCGCAGTCCCGTTCCGTGAGTTGTGTTTCTCGCTCCAAATGTCCTGTTTTTATATTCAATTCCATTTCCCACAAATGCCCTGGGGCTTCCGTGACGGGGTTACCAGCACTCACTTCCCGCAGGTATTCATTCGTGGCAAAATCCGCATAACGCACCAGTTGGCAACGGATTAAATCTGGGGTAATTTCGCAAGCATTGGCAAAGTGCCATTGAAACCAGGCGGGTGCCTCGCCCTGCTGAACCATTGCTAAATTCTCCCGGTCAATGATTAACAGTTTTGTGCCTAAATCCGGTTGCCATTCCAGGGCTTCGCTGTAACTTTTTAAGTTGAACATCAGGGGTAAAATATTCAATCGCACCGGCGGAATCATAAATACCAAATACCGACCCGCCATCACAAAATCATGGATTAAGGGCAATCCCTCCAACGCCACATCCACCCGTTTTTTAATCACACCATTGGGGGCACTGCGATAGAGATGTAAGGTGGCATGACGACCTAAACTCACGCCAAAATTATAAATCTCTCCCGTTTGTGGGTCCCGCTTGGGGTGGGCAGAATAGGGGGTAGTAGAGGTTAAACTCCCCAAAGTATCTAAACCCAAAGTCTGCAACGATTGCCGGTCTAACTGGTGGGGTGCCCCTCCCTCCCACAGGGCGAGCAGTCGATCTGCCAAGGGCAAAATCGAGGTATTGGCGCAGTTTTTCACATTTTTACCAAACAGCCGCTCCCACAGAGGCCCCGGTGTGGTCATCCCGTAGTTGGGAAACAGATACCGCCCCGCCCGCTCTTCCGCCTGATAGCCTGCCGTTTGTACATAGCGCAGAAGTCCTTGGGCACTTCCGTCCTGAAAATGTACTGCTAAAATTGCCCCATCCCCATCAAACCAATGCCCGACCCGCTGATTGCCCCGTTGTAAACGCCCTGGCCCATTCCGGTAAAAGGTACCCCGCAAACCCGCAGGGATGGCACCTGTCAGCACCGTCAACGGCTCCGGGCCAAATTCAACAGCGGTGGTGAAAATCGCTTTTTGCCAGGGGTAACGAGGGGCGACAACCATTGCTCAAGTATCCACGTAGTCCTCCCAGCTTAACAAAACAGTTACCAAGAAACTGGGTCTAAAGCCCCGCCCCAATGCCTACGGCACGGCTAACGCCTAGAGGGCGGCTTTTATCTATAGCAATCCTAAATAAAAATAGAATAGGGGTCGCAGGGGCACCGCCCCCGTCCTTGGTTCTGGAAAATTCTTGTTTGTAAATCAAGTAGGATTGCTATATGACAAGGAAAGAGTAATGGGCACCTCTATTACCTCTATTAATTCATAGCTATTGAGAATGACCCCTACGTTATTGATAATTGCCGATGAGAGAATGGGGTTTCCGAGCCTTCCGTGTAAGTATAAAAATCAATAGATGGAGGTGCCTTTACATAAGATTAACACGGCTTGGAGATACCCATCAAAAATTAACCCTATCCCTGACCTCGTTCCCGCTGGGACAGGGGGTATCTAGGCTTCCAAACGGCGCGGGAAACAATTAGCCCAGGCGTGGTGCATATCGGCAACGGGCAGGTTCACAATTGGGTCATGGGCGGTCTGAATCACCAGAGCATCGCCGCCGGTTACGCCCCAAAATCCCCAAGCACCCGGCAATTCTTCCGTGAGATAGCTTTCCCAAACCGAACGGTACTCCGGCACAACCGTCACCCAAATCCGACTGCCACCCTCTGCAAAAAGAAATTCATCCCAACGGGTTTCTAGCGGTACATTGATAGTAATCTGTACACCACAATCCCCAGCAATCGCCATCTCTGCTAAAGCAATCAAAACACCCCCATCACTGACATCGTGCGCCGCCTGCACCCAGCCCTGGGCAATCCCCGTGCGGCAGATGCGCTGTACCCGTTGTTCCTGCGCCAAATCCACCGCTGGCGGACGACCCGTGACCAACCCATGAATGGCAACCAGATATTCCGACCCCCCCAGCCCCACCGTTGGGGAATCTTGCCCCCAGGGGACACCCAACAAGTACAAACATTGTCCTGCTTGCCACTGCATCGTACAGCGACGGCGAATATCCGCCACCCGCCCGACCATGCCAACCACCGGGGTGGGATAAATCGCCTGCCCTTGGGTTTCGTTGTACAGGGAAACATTGCCGCCGGTGACGGGAGTGCCCAGTGCCCGACACGCCTGCACCAACCCCCGACAAACCATCGCCAATTGCCAGTAAATTTCCGGCTTTTCCGGGGAGCCAAAGTTGAGGTTGTCCGTCACCGCCAGGGGTTCTGCCCCCACACAACTGAGATTCCGGGCGGCTTCCGCCACCATCGCCATTGCCCCCCGCTCCGGGTCGAGCCAGACCCAACGACCATTTCCATCCATCGTCGCCGCCACCCCCAACTGCCCCCGCACCCGCACCACGGCGGCATCAGCGCTCCCCGGCAGGATTACCGTGTTGTTTTGCACCTGCTGGTCGTACTGGCGATAGATCCAACGCTTGCTCCCCAGGTTGGGTTGGTCGAACAGCGTTAGGACAATATCATTCCAACTGCGCCCCAAAATACCCGCTGGTGTAGCTGGTGGCAGGGATGTGGGTTGCCATTGCCAGTGGGTTTGGACGGCGAGGGGCGGCTCCAGCAAAATTTCCCGCTCATAAATGGGTGTGTTCTCAGTCAACGCAACGGCGGGAATCTGCGCCACCATCTGCTGTTTGTAGATAATTTGGACTTCCGGTTCGGCAATCACTTCCCCGGCGATGACCGCTGCCAATCCCCAGCGGTGAAAAATTGGCAAAACCTCCGCTTCTCGTCCCCGTGCCACCACCAACAGCATCCGTTCCTGGGACTCAGAAAGCATAAATTCCAGGGGTTGCATCCCGGTTTCCCGCACCGGAATCGCATCCAAATCCAGGCGTATCCCGACCCCTCCCTTCGCCGCCATTTCCGAGGTGGCACAGGTCAACCCGGCAGCCCCCATGTCCTGGCACGCCACTACCGCTCCGGTGGCAAAGGCTTCCAGACAGGCTTCAATCAGGCATTTTTCCAAAAAGGGGTCGCCCACCTGCACCGCCGGTCGTTGGGCTTGGGTATCCTCCGCCAATTCCGCACTGGCAAAACTGGCACCCCCGATGCCATCCCGCCCGGTCGTCGCCCCCACATACACCACCGGATTGCCGACCCCCCGTGCCGCCGCGGGCATCACCTGCGGGGTGGGCAGAACCCCCAACGCCATGACATTCACCAAAGGGTTGCCATTGTACACCGGGTCGCAGTACACCTCCCCCCCCACCGTCGGCACACCCACGCAATTCCCGTAGTGGCTGATCCCCGCCACCACCCCGGCGAGCAATGCCCGGTTACGGGGCACATGCAGGTCGCCAAAGCGCAGGGAATTCAACAGGGCAATCGGTCGTGCCCCCAGGGTAAAAATGTCCCGCAAAATGCCGCCTACCCCCGTCGCCGCCCCCTGAAACGGTTCCACCGCCGAAGGATGGTTGTGGGATTCCACCTTAAACGCCAGGTACACCCCGCCCAGGTCAACCACGCCCGCATTTTCCCCCGGACCCACCACCACCTGCGCCCCCTGGGTGGGCAATTGCCGCAGGAAGGGTTTGGAATTTTTGTAACAACAATGTTCAGACCACATCACCCCAAACATCCCGAGTTCCAAGCGGTTGGGGGGACGGTGCAATTGCTCACAAATCCAGGCGTACTCCTGGGGGGTCAGCCCGGTGCGTGCCAAATCCGGGGGGGTCATGGGGTTTCTTTCTTATAGACTTTGCCCCGGTAGGTGTAGGACTTGCCCTCCTTGGCATCCTTGCCCTCCGGCGGGGGTTGCCCCTCCGCCCGGGTACTGGGATTCATCACCCCCGTTTCATAGGTGCGCCCCCGGTAGTGGAACCGCATCCCCGTCGCCCCCGACAATTCCACCGATTGCGCCACCCGCTCCACCGGCTGGTACACCTGTCCCCGATAGGTGCGTAATTGTGCCACCGATTGCGGCTCATGCAACGTCACTACATCATCTTGATAAAAACGGTACAAAAAATAGCCATCCCGGAAGGCTTGGTCATCGGTAACGTGGTGAATGATGTTGCGTGCCACCAGGGTTTGCCCCAGTTGAATCGCCTGTTGCCGCCCGACCCCCAGGTTTTTCATCAACCAGGTCACCAGTTCGGAACCCACAAAACAGCGGGGATAAACCCGCAAAAGATAGCGGCGGTCCCGAATGTCCAGTCCCCCTTCCCCCCGCAACCGTTGCAGTAATTCATCCCCGTCCAGGGTGGGGAGACCCGTATCGCCCCCCGTTGGTGCCATCAGGGCTTCCAAGTCATTCAGCACCGCATCCGCATCCGGGTACCGTTCATCCAAAGCGGGCAGCAACATCCGGTCAATGATCCGTGCCAACCCATCGCTCACGGTGGTAAAGGAACGCCATTGCCAGCAGTGGCGACCGGGGTCAATCAGTTTTTGGGGGGGGCAACCGGTCAACAACACCGCACAGGTGGCTCCCAGGGCGTAAATATCCGAAGCAGGCACCGCCTGCAACCCGTAGGTTTGTTCCGGGGGGGAATAAATCGGACTGCCGATATTGGTCAGGTCAACCTGGGTGTTTGGCGAATGCACCGCCTGCTTCACCGCCCCAAAATCCAGGAGATACAACGTGCCGTTTTCGTGGCACATGATATTGGCTGGTTTAATATCCCGATGCACCACATTGTGCCGATGAATAAAGGACAAAACCCCCAAGATGGAGCGCAAAATTTCCGTCACTTCCGTTTCGTTCAACCGCCCCTGCCGCCGCACCACCTTATCCAAATCTTCCCCCGGAATGTACTCCTGCACCAGATAAAAATATTCCTCCTCCTGTGCCCCATTGGTTGACGGTACACTCAAGTCAAAAGAAGCAAATAAATAGGGAATTTGCGGGTGGGTTCCCAGGGCTTCGAGTACCTCCGCTTCCCGATGAAATAATCTCTGCGCCGTTTCCAGGTCGGTACTGTCAAATTTCGCCGTCCGCAATTGTTTCACCACACAGAGCCGTTGGGCTGGCGTGAATAGGTCTTTCGCCAAATAGGTGCGACCAAATCCCCCCTGGGCAAGCAGTTTTTGGGGTAAATAACGACCCAACAGCACCAAAGGCATCCCACAACTGGCACAGGTCAGGTTGAGCAGTTCATTGCGCTCCACCGTCTCCAGGCGATTTTGGGGTTGGCTACAGGTGGGGCGGGTGCAATAGGCATCCATAGGGACGAGACGGCATAAACAATACTTAATTTATTATATTGGATTGTATCGGCTCCTCCATCTCCAGGCTGTAGTAATTACACTTCAATTGTGAACAAGATTTTATATTTGAAAAACAAGGGTTGCAGGGCAGAATCTTGGTTCCAAATGACCTTATTATTCACATTCTTTACAAGGATTTTCTATGACTGCCATGTTTTGGGGTTAGCTACAGGTCGGGCAAGTGCAATGGACATCCACAGGGATAACGACCTCAATCACCTGCTGCGGATAACCCCGAACTGACGACCGATAACCTCTCAACGGTTGGGTGCATTGGGTCATGCCACAAGTGAGGATTTGCGCCAAAATGTACATCTATAGCAATCCTATTTGATTAAAAAACAGAAATTTCCCAGAACCAACGATGGGGGCGGTGCCCCTGCGACCCCTATTCCATTTTGATTTAGGATTACCATATACAGTCTTTTATGCTATTATGGGATACAAACCATAGAAATGAGAGGACAAAGAGATGCTTACACATTCCTTAGATTTACGGCAAAGAATTGTAGTTGCATACCAAGCGGGAGAACAATCCGGGAAGTAGCTAAGCGGTTTATAGCGAAGCGTGGCGAAGCCATTGGTAACTAAAAGGACAGTACATCGCCTGGTACAACAGTATAAACAGACTCAAGACTTAACACCTAGAAAAGTAGGGACAAAACGAGTTGGAATTTTAGAACAAAATCAAGTTGAGATTTTAGCCATTGTTGAAGAGTATCCAGATACAGTCTATTTATCAATTAAAGGATACAAAAAGCCTCGATTATCTTAAAAGTTTACCATGATTGACCTACGGCAAGTGGGGTTCAACTGTATCCCATAACCACTCAAAAGACTGTAAGTGTTTGTGGCAATATGTTGAGATAATCGGAGAAAGGCTAGGAAGTGAGTATTAGCACATTGCATTCTTTCTTGAAAAAGCATAAAATCACTCTAAAAAAAAAGACATTCCGCAGTGAAAAAGCCAAGAGTGAAGTTGTGCAGAACGCTTAGGATACTGGCATAAGATTGGAAGCGTTCCAGCCGAAGATATAGTTGCCGTCAGAAGTGTTGAAAGGTAGGTAAAGGCAGAAAAAGAGGGGTCAAAATATGGTATTCTAATTCATATAAACCAAAACATGAAACAACTATGAAATTCAATTCTTTTCCCGGGATTGTCAAATTTTTACTCAAAGACCTGCCAACTAATGATTATCCAGTTCTAAATTCTCGCTTATTTTGTTCAATCTGGTTTGCTGGCATTTTAGACAAAGGAATCAACAGTTTACGGGACTTATTTTACCAATTAAATCATGCGGGCATTAAGGTTGACTTATCCACGTTTTCTAAGGCGAACAAGACAAGAGACCCACAAATTTTTATGCATCTTTATCATAAATTATTGCATTATATTGAGGAAGCTCATCCTGAAAAGAGGTTGGTTTTATGTCCTTTTGATGCTACCGTAATACCGCTGATGAGTAAGTTATTTTGGCTCCAAGGCTATCGCCAAGTAAAGTTAATAACCACTTTGAATCAAGATACGAAATCTACTGGTCATTTAATTGTTAGTCCTGGACAGGCACATGAGATTAATTTTGGTGAAGATATTGTGAAAATGCTACCGGAAAATGGAGTCGCAGTCGGGGATAGAGGGTTTTGCAGTCACAAAGTATTTGAACAATTTATCGAAAATGATGCCCTTTTTATTATCCGTATTAAGTCGAATTGGAAATGGGATGAAAACTATCATATCACCACAGAACGAGGTAAGGCGAGAGTAGTTTGTTTTGGCAATGTTCAACAGAAAGTAGACTATTATTTAGCTACCAATATTCCTGAGGATGTAATGAGTAATGAAGAGATAGGGGAAGCCTATAGACAACGCTGGGCGATAGAGGTACTATGGAAATTTCTAAAGATGAACTTAAAGCTCGATAAAATGATGAGTAAAAATTTGAATGGAATTACCATTCAAATTTATGTAATTTTAATAGTTTACTTGATATTGCAACTGTTAAAAGTTCCACGGATGTACGGAAGTAAATTGGCAGATAAGTTCCGATATATACAAATCTTAATACGGCAGGAGTGGAATTTTGTCCATTGGCTCAATCGGGTCGTCCCACGCCTAAATATGTAAAGTTTTATTGCAGGATTCAACACTTGTGAGTTGCCGTAGATGAAACAGCAACCTGGGAGGGCATGGAGAGGAAAGTTGCATGGAGTTTACAAGGGAAAAAAGTTTATAGTTATCGCCAGAAAAACAAGGGTCAGAAATACACGTTAATCGGTGCTATATCTGTGGAGGGCGTTGTTTGTCATAAAATCATCAAAGGCTCCATGAAGAAACAGGATTTTTTAGAATTTGTGAAAACAGAATTATGCCCAAAATTAAATGAGAAGAAGGTGGTAATTATGGACAACTTGAATAGTCATAAAGCCATAGAAGTACAACAGATGATTAGCCAGACCGGTGCTCGTCTATTGTATCTCCCTGTGTATTCACCAGAATTTAATCCAATGGAAATGATGTGGTCAGTTCTAAAGAATTTTATTCGACAGTTTCATGATTCACCAGTAAAGGATATACAGTCAATTATCCAAGCATCTTTGTTATTGATTAATCCTTCTTCTTTTGCAAATTGGTTTACCAAATGTTGCTACTGTACCCCATAATAAAGGAAAAGACTGTATTATCTTGTTATTCATGGGGTATGTTAGGGCAATCAGGTGCTGGTGGTGCCAGTCGAGAGAGATACCCCTTATTATGGGTTTATGATGCCAAGATAATTCTGAGCAAATGGTGGGGTGAGGGGATGCACATTGCCTGGTTAGGGAAAAAATCCCCTTTTTGTGGGAATGTCACCTACAGTCGGGAGGTCACCAATGCCCTGCGGGATCGGGGGTATCAGGTGAGTTTTTTGCATTTTGCTGCCCAGCCGGAAAAAGATGCGAATGTCCCATCGGATCAGGAGTTTTCCTTGCCCTGTCTGTACAAATCCCAGATTTACACCCTGCCCAGTCCTGGAGCCAGCCAGACCCTCCTGCGAACCTTGCGGAAACTGCGCCCGGATGTGGTACACGCTTCCCTAACCCTGTCCCCTTTGGATTTCAGTCTGCCGGAAATCTGCGGGGAATTGGGTCTGCCGTTGGTGGCGACGTTTCATCCGCCCTTTGCCGCCCGGGGGTTGAATTTCGCCTCCAGCACCCAATTTTTGACCTATCAACTCTACGCCCCCTGCCTGAGCAACTACGACCGGGTGATTGTGTTTTCCCGTTTACAGCAGGATTTGCTGGTGCGCTTGGGGGTGCCTGCGGAACGGCTGTGCATCATTCCCAACGGGGTGGATACGGATCGCTACAGCCCTGGCTGGAGTACGCTCAAACGGGAATTGCATACGGATTGCCTTTTCATTTACCAAGGGCGGATTGCTTTGGAAAAAAATGTGGAAGCCCTCCTGCAAGCCTGGAAACGGGCGGAAATGGGCAGTCGTGCCAAACTGCTGATGGTGGGGAATGGGCCTTTGGCGGCGAATTTGATGACCCATTATGGGCCGGAGCAGGGGGTGCTGTGGCTGGGGTTTGTGGCGCAGGAACAGGAGCGGATTCGCCTGCTGCAGGGGGCGGATGTGTTTGTCCTGCCTTCGCTGGTGGAGGGTTTGTCCCTGTCGCTGTTGGAGGCGATGGCCTGCGGGTTGGCTTGTGTGGCGACGGATGCGGGGGCGGATGGGGAAGTGCTGGAGCACGGGGCGGGGATTGTCCTGGCGGCGCAGGGGGTGGCGACCCAACTACGCACGCTTTTGCCGATGCTGGCGGAACAGCCGGAATTTCGCCGGATTTTGGGTACGAAAGCCCGCCAACGGGTGCTGGAACGTTATACCCTGAGCCGCAATTTAGCCCTCCTGGAAGCCCTCTATGCGGAAATTGTCCGCCCCGTCTATTCCCGTTGATCCCCGCTATCTCGCTTGGCAAGCCCTAGGGGATATTGCCGCAGGACAATTTACGGATCAGGTCTTGGCTAAATATTTAACGGATGACTTGGCGTTGCTTGACCGGCGGTTGTTGACGGAATTGGTCTGTGGGGTGACCCGCCAGCGGGGTTTTTTGAATGCGGTGATTGACCAATTGGTGCCCCGGTCGCCGCCTTTGCCCGTGCGTCGGTGGTTGCAGGTAGGGCTGTACCAGTTGCACTTTTGCCAGCAGATTCCCGATTTTGCTGCGGTGGATACGACTGTGGAATGGGTTGGCAATACGGTGGGTCGCCGCTGGGTGGGTTTGGTGAATGCGGTTTTGCGAAATTATCTCCGCCTAGCGGGTCATCATCCCCGGCAATTTCCCCTCAAGTTACCGGCAGAACCAGCCCTAGCGCTGGCACGGCAATACAGTTATCCGGTGCGGCTGGTGGCAACGTGGCTAACCCAGGTGGGGGAAACGGAAACGGCGCAGTTGTGCCAATGGTTCAACCAAGCCCCTGCGCTCTATCTGCGGGTGAATCCCCTGCGGACAGATGTACATACTTTATTAATACAATTCCAGCGGGCGGGGATCAAAGCGGCGGCGGTGCCCCATCTACCCCAGGGGGTGAAGGTGACCGATGGCGGGCGGGTGACGGACTGGCCGGGGTTTCGGGAAGGGCATTGGCTAGTACAAGATGCGGCGGCGCAATGGGTGAGTCTGATCCTTGACCCGCAACCGGGGGAGACGGTGATCGATGCCTGTGCCGCTCCTGGGGGCAAAACCACCCACATTGCTGAATTGATGGGGGATCGGGGGGTGGTCTGGGCGGCCGACATCCGTGCCCAACGGTTAGCCCAGGTGCAGGAGAATGTCCAGCGGTTGGGGCTGACCTGTGTGCGCTGTCGCCTGGGGGATGCTCGCACGTTTACGGATTGGCAGGGGTTGGCCGACCGGGTACTGCTGGATGTGCCCTGTAGTGGCTGGGGAACCCTGCACCGTCATCCCGAAGCCCGTTGGCGGTGGGAAACCCAGGATGTAACCCCTTTAGTACAAACGCAACAGGAATTATTACAAACGGCGGCCACCTGGGTCAAACCGGGGGGAATTTTGGTCTATGCCACCTGCACCCTCAACCCCCAGGAGAACCTACAGCAGATGCAAACCTTTTTGGCGCAGTATCCGGGTTGGTCGGTAGTGCCCCCCGTACTGCCTGCTGATTTAAGTTCTGCCCTTGACCCCCACACCCACACCGTCACCTTCTGGCCGCAACGGCACGACATGGATGGGTTTTTTGTGGCAAAATTGGTGCGGGGTTGGGCCGATGCGCCGAAACCGTTATAGTACAGGGGCATATCTTAGCCATTTACCATGAGTCCCCAGGTCAACCCAACCCATGCCTCCCACGGGCCGGGTGCCACGCCCCTGAGTAATGAGGCCGCTTGGGAGGATGCATCCTACATTGATTATTACTACGATGACCCCGGTGATGCCCCCGGCACGCTTACCATTGCCCCGGACGCTCCCCCGCCGGAATTGATTTTAATTGATTACACCTCGCAACAGGCCACCCGGCAACCCCTGACCCGCCCCCGGGAATGCGTGCCCTACCTGGACAGCCCGTCCGTTTCCTGGTTGGATGTGCGGGGCTTGGGTGCGGAGGACATTTTTCGGGAATTGGGGCAGGTGTTTGGTCTGCATCCCTTGACCTTGGAAGATGTGGTCAACGTCCCCCAACGCCCCAAAGTGGAACAATATGCGGATCATTTATTGCTCATTACCCGTATGGTTACCCCCAAGGCATCCGGGTATGGTTTTGAAACGGAACAGGTGAGTTTTATTGTGGGTCTGCGGGGTTATTTAGTAACTGTCCAAGAGGAGGGAGAACACGATACCTTTCATTCGGTACGGGAACGGATTCGCACTGGCAAAGGCATGATTCGCAACTATGGGGTGGACTACCTCACCTACGCCCTTTTGGATACGATTGTGGACGGTTTTTTTCCGGTTTTAGAACTGTACGGGGAACGATTGGAAGAACTAGAAGACGAGGTGGTGATCCAGCCCACCCGGGCGACCTTGGCGGAGATTCACCAACTCAAAAGGGATTTGCTCAGTTTGCGACGCTTGATTTGGCCCTTGCGGGATGCGATGAACAGTTTGATCCGGGATGCGGGGGATTTTTTTGGGGCGGAAGTGCGGGTGTATTTGCGGGATTGTTACGACCACACGGTGCAGGTGATGGATATTGTAGAAACCTATCGGGAAGTGGCCTCGAGTTTGATGGATGTGTATCTGTCGGCGATTGGCAATAAAATGAACGAAATCATGAAATTTCTCACCGTCATTTCCACTATTTTTATTCCTTTAACCTTCATCGCCGGGGTGTATGGGATGAATTTTGACCCGGACAAATCCCCCTTCAATATGCCGGAATTGGCTTGGTATTGGGGCTATCCCTTTGCCCTGGGGTTGATGCTGGTGATTGCGGTGGCATTAATTATCTTTTTCAAACGCTGGGGCTGGTTTGATGATTTTTCCGCCGGTCTTGGGGAAAAGCGGGATGACCCTCGCTAGGGTTAACCGGATACCATTCATTATGGCAATCCTAAATGAGAATGGAATGCAGACCGCAGGGGCACCACCCCCGCCCTTAATTCTAGGGAATTTCTCTATGCCTAGGGCACGCAGGCTAACGCTAATCAAGTAGGATTGCCATAAAATCATCCACACTCACAGTTCCGATGAGACGGCCATATCCAAAAGAACCACATCCGGCGGCTGTGCCCCTGTGACCCCGGTTCTCATTCTGCCGATTTATTTTTGGTAAAATCAACTATAATTAAACAAAGCGTTACAAACTCTCTCAGGAGCGGGTCTATGTTGTTGCCAGTCATGGAAGCGGCGGTTTTGCCTCGGGACTTGGCGGGGGCGGTGCAGGCACTCAAGCGGGAATTGCGGGCGGTGATTTTGGCGCACTATTATCAGGAACCCCAGGTGCAGGACATTGCCGATTATGTGGGGGATTCCCTGGGCTTGTCCCGGCAGGCCGCTCAAACCGAGGCGGATGTGATTCTTTTCGCCGGGGTGCATTTCATGGCGGAAACGGCTAAGATTCTCAATCCTGAGAAGCAGGTTTTGCTCCCGGATTTGGCCGCTGGTTGTTCCTTGGCGGATACCTGTCCCCCTGAAGAATTTGCTGAATTCAAGGCTCGTTATCCCGACCATTTAGTAATTTCTTATATCAACTGCTCGGCGGCAATTAAGGCCATGAGCGATATTATTTGCACCAGTTCCAATGCGGTAGCGATTGTGCAACAAATCCCCCCGGATCAACCCATTTTATTTGCCCCCGATCAAAACTTAGGTCGCTATGTGATGCAACAAACCGGGCGGGAAATGGTACTCTGGCCGGGGAGTTGTTTGGTGCATGAAACCTTTTCCTATCAACAATTGGTAAAGCTGAAAGTCCGTCATCCCCAAGCCAAAATCATTGCCCACCCGGAATGTGAAACCCCGGTTTTAGGGCTGGCGGATTATATTGCGTCCACCAGTGGATTACTCAAATATATTCAGCGGGACACAGCCCAGGAATTTATCGTGGTAACAGAACCGGGAATTATTCACCAAATGCAAAAAGTGGCACCGGAGAAAACATTTATTCCTGCCCCTGCTAACAATGGTTGTGCCTGTAATGAATGCCCATTTATGCGCTTGAATACCTTAGAAAAAGTCTATTTAGCTTTGCGGGATCGGCAACCGGAAATTACTTTAACCGAGGAGGTACGCTTGGCGGCGTTGGCACCTTTGGAACGGATGTTGGCAATGAGTCAGGGGATTCGGTGACATGGGGGTTTCGCCCTAGCCATCCAACAGGGGAAGCCGTAACCTCCCCTGTCCTACCAAATTTGAATTTCCAGAACCTAATTTCCCACCCCGTACCACTGTTGGGGCGTTTGGGGGGGACGCTGGGATGGCTTGGTCGCCGCCGGGGCGTAGAAACTTCCCACACTGGGTTCCGCCCGCCGTTCTAGCCGAGGGGCTGGCTCGTAAAATACGAGGGTTCGCCAGTGGTACACCGCTTGATACAGGGTGGTTTTCACCCCATTGACCCCCTGTAGGGATGGGGCGTGCCAACCCCGCACCGGTTCGTAGATGGCTTCCGTGCCTTGGGGTGTGAGGGCGGGAGCGGGTACCAAGCGTGGCTCGTACACCACATCCAGGAGGGCTTGGGGTTCACATTGGAACTGGGGTTGGTACACCGCCTGGGCTTCCGCCCGCCAAGACCGGAACATTTGCCCCACATCCAGCCCCATCGCCCGCTGGAAATGCCATAGCCCCCCTTGCAGGAAAAAGAAGGCTAGGTAAAAGTGGGCATTTGCCAACCACACCCGGGACGAATAGCCCCCCGTGCCCGTCGGGTCGAAGTAGTAGGGCGTGAACTGCGACTTGAGTTCCAGAGCAGGGCCGTAAAATTCCACCGGGTAGGCGAGGGTATTAAACCCGCAGTAGTAGGAAGCGGCAAACCCCGCCAGGGCAATCCCAAACAGGGAATAGCTCAAAATCCCATCGGCGGAAAACAAAAAGCGGTTTTTCACCCAACCAAAAGGCGGCACCAGGATATGCCACGTCCCCCCCAAAAACAACAGCAATGCCACAAGGATATGCCCACCCACCAGGTCTTCCAGGTTATTCACATCAAACAGATGGGTGCGGTAATCCCACAGGGCAAATACATCTAAATTTGGCTGGCTCACCACCCGCACCTGCCCCAAGGTGGCATCGTACAAACCACCGAAAAACATGGCTTTGGCAACCAAAAGAACGGCACCAAACCCCAAAATTAACAGGTGGTGCCCCAAAATGAATCCCAACTTCGCCGCATCATCCCAGCGAAAATGAAATTTGCCCACCGGCGGTCGGGACATTTCCAAACTAGCGGGTAGTTTTTGCCGATGGAACCAGGCACCCCACGCCAATACCCCGGCGGCTACCAGATGAAAACCCGCCACCGCCACCAACGGAAACGTATTGACAATCTGCCCGCCCTTGCCCACGCCCAGCCCCAAGGTCGCCAAGTGGGGGAGCAAAATTAACCCCTGTTTGTACATCGGGAGCGTGGGGTTATACTTTGCCAATTCAAACAGGGTAAAGGCACCCGCCCAGAGCATGATCAATGCCCCCTGCGCCACGTGTGCCACAATAAACGTATTGGATTGGTGAATAAACCGGGCATTACCCGCCCACCAAGGATAGGGGGACAGGCTGGAATTTCGTTTCATAACAGCACCTTTTGCATGAATAAACATGAGTTATGGCAATCCCAAATGATTCATCAACATCGCCAATTACCTCAGAATTGCCTCAGCATTAAAGCGGGAACATCCCCGACCACTCTCGACGATTCCAGGAATTAGCTTTGCTCACGATTCACATGAGATTGCCATCCTTCCCTTGGCGGTTAGGTCAAACCGGCGATGATGTGATCCAGATAGACTGCGAGTTCCTGACCCGCTTCCGCCCCCACGCTGGCATTGAGCACTTCTTTCATCGCATTTAGGGCTTCCACCACCCGGTCAATGGGCACCCCCAGCGCCGTGTAGGTTTCTTTCAAGCCATTCAATACCCGCTCATCCAGAATGGACGCATCCGCCGCCAACATGGCATAGGTGGCATAGCGCAAAAAGTAGCTCAAATCCCGCAAACAAGCCGCATAGCGACGGGTCGGGTACATATTTCCCCCCGGCAGGGTAATGTCGCCGTAGAGCAAACTTTTCGCCACCGTCTTGCTAATAATGTCACTGGCGGTCGCACTAATGATACCGGCGGCTTTGACCCGCATAGTACCCCGTTGGAAGTATTTATTGAGTTGATCCAAGGCGGCACTATTGAGATATTGCCCCTGCTCATCGGCGGGGTTAATCAGGGCAGTAATCGTATCTTGCATGATGTCTCCTCTAGGTAAATCATTGGGCTAAGATTATCCATCGGCATCCTGGCAACTAACCCCGTAAAATTCACCATTGATTGGCTGGAGAGTGGGGTTTGATTACAGGAATTTTGGAACTTAAAATGCACGAATCAAACGGTCAAAATAGGGAGCGGCTAACGCCATTTCTTCCGCAGACATCAGACCAGCGGCTACTTCCTTGAGACTCGCCATCGCCATCCGCAAATTGGCTAAAGGCACCCCCAAAGATACATACATTTCCCGCATCCCATTCAAGCCAATATCTTCCAAAGGTTTATCATTCCCAGCCAAGACACAATAGCTCACCAAACGGATGTACCACCCCTGATCCCGTTGGCAGAGGGCGGTTTTTTGAGCATTGCCCCGATTGCTGGGAGTATTGGGACATTTTGCCCAAAAACGCTTGCTCCCTTCCTCCACAATCTTCTTTTCGTTGGCGGCGAGTTTTTCTGCCACCCGAATCCGCAATGCCCCCTTACTGAAAAACTCTTCCAATTTGTTCAATTCGGTACTGCTGAGGAACCGTTCAGCAGCGTCCGACTGGGCGATCACCTGCGCGACAAGACTCATGGGTTTTGATTAAGATAATTGGACTACAGATAACACAATAAAATGAAGCCTAAAGCAACGGAACACATTATGAAGAAAAAGTTGTGATTTGAAATAAATGTGCAACAAACAAACGGCGGTTCATGTATTACGAATTGTGTGACAAATCTGTGTGACAAAATTGTGTGACGAACACTTCAGGGGTTGCTTCGTTAATCGCGGCAATGGCTCCTATAACAATCCCGAAGATTTGTGTGAGCAACCAGGTTCCTGAGAAGGATAGGGCGGTGCCCTGCCACCCTTGACGTTCTGAGTAGAAAAGTTTCTCTCACAATTTAAGTGTGATTTCTATATTTACTGCCCTAAAGGAAACGTCTGTTAATTCATAACTGTTGAGAATACGCCATAGATTCCTGACAATTACTAACGAAGGAGTGGGGCTTTCAAGCTGACTACGTAAGTACGAAAATCAACAAGTATAGGTAGTCTAAAACTATAGCAATCCTAAATGAAAATAGAATAGGGGTCGCAGGGGCACCGCCCCCGTCCTTGGTTCTGGAAAATTCTTGTTTGTAAATCAAGTAGGATTGCTATATAACATTATAACTTTTAAACCCCCTTCTATTTTGGCTAATGCAGGGTTCATGGCAGAATGAAACTATGATTTACCTGGATTACAGTGCCACCACGCCCCCCCATCCCCAGGTGATCGCCCGGGTCAGCGAGGTTTTGGCGCAGGAGTGGGGCAACCCCAACAGTATTCACCAGTACGGGCAACGGGCGGCTTTGGCGGTGGAACGGGCACGGCTGGCAGTGGCGGCTTTAGTGGGGGTTACGCCGGAGGAAGTTATTTTCACATCCGGGGGCACCGAAGCCAACCACCTCGCCATTTTTGGCATCGCCCAGCAGTACACCTATCCCCAACACATCATGACTTCGGCGGTCGAACATCCGGCCACAAGTGCCCCTTTGGCAGCGCTGGCGCAACGGGGTTGGCAGATTACCATCTTGCCGGTGGATGCGTGGGGACGGGTTGACCCGGAAACCCTGCGGGCACACTTGCAACCTAACACAGTTCTTGTCAGTATTATTTATGGACAAAGTGAAGTAGGGACGTTGCAACCCATTGCGGAAATTGCTCAGATTTGCCGTACCCGGGGTATTGTGTTCCACACCGATGCCGTTCAGGTGGTGGGGCGTTTGCCGGTGGATGTCCCCAGTTTGGGCGTGGATTTACTTTCTTTATCTGGGCACAAATTTTATGCGCCCCAGGGGTGTGGGGCGTTGGTGGTGCGGCGGAGTGTGGATGTGAGGCCCTGGTTGTATGGCGGGGGGCAGGAAGGGGGCAAGCGTTCGGGAACGCCGCCGGTGGCTCTATTGGCGGGTTTGGGGGTGGCGGCGCAGTTAGCCCAGACGGAATTTTTGCCCCAAGTGTCCCAGGTGCGGGCGTTACGAGATTATCTGTGCGCTCGGTTGCAGGAATTGCCGGGGTTGCGCCTCACCGGCTCCTGGGTGCACCGTTTACCCCACCATGTCAGCGTGGTCTGGACTGGTGGTGATGGGAACCACACGGGCAAAACGTTAGTACACTATCTCAGCCAACGGGGGGTCTGCGTAAGTTCCGGTTCCGCCTGCGCCAGTGGCAAAACCCAACCCAGTCCGGTGTTGCAGGCGATGGGTTATGATGACCATCTGGCTCGTTGCGGGTTGCGGTTTAGTCTCAGCCATGGAACCACTTATGCCGAAATTGACCAAGCTGTTACTGTTTTGGGGGAAGTGTTACAGCAGTTGACCCCTGCCCTATCCTGCATCCATAGTAGTTTTAGTTAATCTTGAGCCATATACTTTCGAGGAGCTAGCGGGAGCGCAATATGGGATAATAAATTGCTCCAATGCCCATGAGATAAAGTTTTTTGGGAGTTGGTGACACCGACTTCACGAGCGACCGGTAGTGCTATCCATACATATAGCAATCCTACTTGATTTTCAAACAAAAATTTTTTAGAACCAAATGCGGGGGCGGTGCCCCTGCGACCCCTTGTTTCATTCTCATTTAGGATTGCTATATAAATAAAGATCAACACGACCTAGGGGGTGGTCTGCCGGGGGTCGGCGGCTTTTTCCTGGTGGTGGGGATTGTGATGCTGTTGGTCTTGGGCATGACCGCTTTGAGTTTGGGGCTGACCTTTACCCTGCCGGGGCACGTGGAATTGCTGGCGGTGATTTTTGTGGTGAATCTGCCCCTTTTGTTTGCCAGTACGGCGTTGGCTCCCCTGGCGTTTATGCCGAAGTGGTTGCAGGCGATTGCCAGTATCAATCCCCTCAGCTACGCCATCGAGCCGATTCGTTACCTCTATTTGCACCCGGATTGGCAGTGGTCGGGGACGGTGATGGCGACCCCCTGGGGGAATTTGTCCCTGGGCGGCTGTTTGCTGATTTTGACCCTGTTTGACGGGTTGATTATCCTGAGCGTTCGCAAATCATTGCACCGGAAATTGAGTTAGGCGGGGGCAGGTGGGATTGGCGTTGTCCCCCCACCACGCTGGCACCAATGGCAGCACCGATAAAGGCTCCCAGGGCGACGGCACCGATTAACAACAGCAGGTTCGGGGGTGGGGATGGGGTCTTGGTTTCCAGCTTGGCTTCCAGGGCGGTCAACCGTTCCAGAACGGCATCGGTGCGGGGTAGGTTCACGATATTTTCGTTCAGACCTTGCAAACTGGTCACCAACTGGGTGAGGGTGTCTTGGCTGAGGCGGCTGTCTTGACCTTGGGCTTCCAGGGCGGCGACCTTTTCCCCCAGGTGGCGCAGCTCCTGAACCAGGGGTTCCAACTGCAGGGCGGTTTGCAACCGGGTAAGCCCCACGCTCAATTCCTGCAAATGCCCAGACAGGGTATCCGCCGGGGGGCGTTGTTCCAGGGCTTGGATTTGGGCTTCCAGGTTTTGCAGTTGGTTGAGAATGGCAGTGTCGTTTCGGTCGCCGGTGGGCAATTCCGGCAACCAAACCGGTTTTTCCTGCAATTTTTGGCTAATTTCCGCCAACTGGGCTTGGATGTGGCTGAGTACCCCGTCGGGTTCGCTGGGGGCTGGCGTTTCACCGGTGACGGCAATCCCCACGTGTTCCGGGGAAGAAGCAATCATCGGCAGTACCGCATTGATCCGCTCCTCCAACTGGTCTTTGGTGAATTGTTTGGCTAAAAAATCAAACCCAACAAAGGGATACCCAAACTTATTCACCACCTCATCGTAACTGCTGGAAATGACAATGACCGGCGTATCAGCAAACTTGGGATTTGCCCGCAGAGCTTGATAAACTTCATAGCCATTCATCCCCGGCATGACAAAATCCAGCAAAATCACATCCGGGTTCACCTCTTCTGCCTTCGCTAAACCGGTAGGGCCATCCTTGGCTTCATACACCTCAAACCGTTCCCCGGCTAATTGATCCACTAGGGATTTGCGGATCAAAAAACTGTCGTCAATGACCAAAATTTTATTTTTAGGCATGGCGAACCCCCTGAAACAGCCCTGGTATAGTTGTACCAGAGATCACCCAATTTGGGGGTTATCTGCATTACCCTAGGGTGTGGCGCACCGGAATCCCCCGGTCGGTCAAATACTGTTTGATCTGGCTCACGGTCACTTCCCCGTAATGCAGTAAGGAAGCCAAAAGTGCCGCCCCGGCTTGCCCCTGGGTCAAAACCTCCCCAATATGCTCACAGGTTCCCGCTCCCCCGGAAGCAATCACCGGCACGGACACCCGTTGGGCAATTGTCTGGATTAAATCCAGATCATAGCCTGCTTTTGTACCATCAGTATCCATACTGGTGACTAACAATTCCCCAGCTCCCCGCTCTACCACTTCCTCCGCCCAGGTGATGGCATCTTTGCCCGTGTCCTGCCGTCCCCCCCGCACCCAAACCGTCCAGCGCTCCCCCACCCGGCGGGCATCAATGGCGACCACAATACATTGACGACCGAAGCGTTCGCTGGCCTGGTTGACCAAATCCGGGTGGCGCACGGCGGCGGAATTGAGGCTCACCTTGTCTGCCCCCGCCCGCAAAATGGCTTTGATGGTGTCCAAATCCCCGATGCCCCCCCCCACCGTGAGCGGGATAAACACCTGGCTGGCGGTACGCTCAATGATGTCAAGCAACACGCCCCGGTCCTCGTGGGTAGCGGTAATATCCAGAAAAACCAACTCATCCGCCCCGGCTTGGTTGTAGGCTTGGGCGAGGCAAACGGGGTCACCGGCATCCCGCAGGTTGACAAAATTCACCCCTTTGACCACCCGTCCCCCATGCACATCCAGGCAGGGAATGATCCGTTTGGCTAACATAGTTCGCCCCGACGGATGGGGATTTTTGCCCAATTCCGGCTCATTTTGGGATTGGTTGGTTTGCAGACTGCTTTAATTATAAGGTATCCATATAACTGAGAATCAATCAGACAATGGACAGGTGGGGAAATCACCCATTTGCCATCGGGTATTTATGGTGGGAAGGCTCTTAGTTCGTAAAACTAAGGGGTTAGTTAAGGTGGGTGATTCTGAAGTTTGATTGCCTGGCACATTCAGACACAAAAGAGCTTTAGAGAATAGAACCGCTTCACCCAAATCGGATAAATCTCGCCATTGTCGGTCATTAAAATTAAGCGTAAACGTCACGGGTTCAGTGGCAAGTAAATTAGTTGAACCCGGGACAAACGGTGCCCCCACTTTGTATAAGAATCCATTGCCTGTAAACAAAGCAATTTGGGGGTAAGTGGTATTAAATTGTTGAGAGCCGCCCAACACCGTCCAGCCGTTCACATTCCCTTGGGGGCTAGTGGCATAGACTAAAAACCTACCAGTTGTTGTAGTTAAAGCTCCAGCACCTACATTATTCACAAAATTACTATCCGCCACAAGCGTAATATCGCCAGTCGCATTAATCGCTTGATTCAAGACAATATCGCCCGCAAGTGATTGCAATAATACATTATTGGCATTCTCAATGCCGTCAGGGTTTACCCTATCCACAGTTAAAGTGTCTTTGTTAACAACCGTCAAGTTACCAGTGGTATCAGCGGCAATTTTCTCAATGGCATTGTTTGGGTTAGTAAGTTTGGTATCCCCCGTACCCAAAATTGCGAGGTTTTTCACGGTAATAGGGGCAGACTGGGTGATGAGTCCCCCCACAGTCAAGATAGCGGTCGGGCTTTCTAATGCCATAATTTCAAAGCCATTATTATCAGTGTACTGAATCCGAAGGTCAGCATTGCCAACCAGAAAGTCAATATCATTTTTTGATTGATCTAAGGTGAATAAAACACCAGTTAAATTTAGTTTGTTTGCTTGGATAAAACCACCAGTTTGCACCACAAGATCACTCAAGGGGTCGGCAGAAATAGGCTGTTGCAGGAGAACCTGACGACCACTTATCACTCCTCCTAGCTCCATCGCTTCGCTGATTAATGTGATGTCGCCACTGGTACCTTCCCCAATTGTGCTGGTGTCCTTCACAATCAGGCCAATGGCAGAACCCGTCCCTTCCGCATTGTAAAGGATATTGCCACTGATGGTTTTAACCGCTGTATTGTCTTGGAAAATGCCTGTATTACCTTTTAGGCTTAGACCTCCCGTACCTGCGAGGTCAATAGCACCTGTATTGTTGCTCAGGTTACTATTATCAACGAAGCGGAGTCCCACATTATTTTTGCCTAGCAGACTATTACCGCCAATACCAAGGATTTTAATGGTACCAGTACTGTTAATGAGTTCACTCTGAGAAACATTCACCCCGTCATTGTTTGTGATCAAGTTGGTTAAGCTATTGCCACCAATGCCAAAGAGGTAAATATCACCATCGGTATTTTTGATCGCACTATTGTTGATGATACTAATGCCGATATTACTAGCACCCAAGAGGCTATTGCCCCCAGAACCAGACAGATCGATGTGTCCCCGTTGATTGTTAATTTCACTTCCTGAAACCGTAATACCAGTATTGTTATTTAGGGTTCCCAACAAGGCATTTCCGGCTGTACCAGTAATCAAGATATTGCCATCTAAATTAATAATAGAACTATCTGTGAGGATAACGCCGGAGTTGTTTGCACCAATAGGACTACTGCCGCCAATTCCCTCTAAAGAAATCAGGCCAGAATCACTCTGAATTTGACTATCGGTAATACTAATGCCACTGTTGTTGTCAATAATTCCCAGGAGGCGGTCGCCACCATCACCAACGAGTGTAATATTACCGCTAGTGGTTTTAATGATGCTATCATTTGTGAGGCGGATGCCCTGGCTATTGGCGGCAACTGTATTGCGTCCTTGACCCATTAAGAGAATATCGCCGCTGTCTGCTTCTAAACGGCTATTATCAAGCCAAATGCCATTATTAAACCCAATTGTTCCAATCGCCATGAATAAGGCATCTTTTCCACCACCAAGAGTTATATTTCCACCCTTACTGATAATCGTGGTTTCAGTCAGTTGAATGGCTCCGCCTTTGGTGGCATCTTGGTCGGAGTTAAGAATAATATTTTTACCTTGGGTGGTGATGCTACTACCAGAATTACCAATGATATTGCGCCCAGCCTGTAGGGTGATGGTGCCTACGGTTGAAGCAATGGGGGTATTAGAATTTAGGGTTATGTCACCGGATATGGAATTGAGAATAATGTCCAAACCACTAGTTAAGCCAATTGTATTAACCGTTCCAACCTGAAAACTATTTGCATCAGTATAACTGATTTTGTTAGTAGTATTCCCCGCCAAGATTTTGATGTCATTATTAGGATTGGTGAGGGTATATGCCCCTGCGCCTAATAGTTCTAAGCCATCGGCAAAGAGACCGCCCGCATTGTTTTGCGTGACACTTCCGGGAGAGTTGATAATAATGTTGTTGGTGGTTTTTACCGTAACATCATTTAAGGTAATGGGATTGTTGGTGGAAGTCAGCTTAATTGTGCCACTGGTATTATTGCCAATGATATTACTACCAGATTCTGTACGAATCGCATCTGCCCCATTCCCACCTGTCCCTGTGTAGGTGATGTTGCCTGTGGTGGTGGAGACTTTTGCCCCATTCAATTGATAAATGCCGTAGTTATTAGAACCTGAATCAAATCCTCTGCCTATCAGGTTTATCTTCCCTGTCCCTGCGGTGAGGTTTGCACCGTTCAATTCAATTCCACGGGTTAGAGTGCTGTTACCTTTGGCTGGATCATTCAGGGGATCGTTTCCACCTCCTAAGATGATATTGCCGTTGTTGCTGGTGATATTAGTACCTGTGAGTTGAATGGCTCCGCCGTTGGTACTATCACGATCAGAATTGAGCGTAATATCTTTGCCATGAGTGGTGATGCTACTGCCAGAATTGCCAATGATATTGCGCCCAGCCTGTAGCGTGATGGTGCCTGTTTCTGTTCCTGAGCCAGTAGATAATGCACCGTTGAGGTTGATATTGCCTGCACCTAGGGGAGTGCGAATGATTACATTGTCTTTGAATTGAGCGGTACGAATATCAATGTTGCCAGTGCCATCATCCCGGCCAATGGTAATCAAACTAAATCCATCCGCTAAACGACCAATTTCAGCATTATCCAGATTAAGTGTTCCCGTTGCGCCTGTGCCAATGCCAATGGTGGTCGCAGAATTTAAGGGCTGAATGAGTAACTGTCCCGTGCTTCCGATAGTGCCTGAAATGAGTTCCATTTTGTCGGCAGTGATGGTGATATTACCTCCATTTGCCCCTACGCCAGAAGTAGCACCGCTATCTAAACGAAAAGTCTGACCAACTTTGATATTGATGGGCGCAGAACCACCATTACTATTGAGAAGTGAACCACTAGCAATTACACTAGAAATCTTAAAGTCTCGCCCTGCAAACAGATCGATCCCTGCGCTACCATCCGATTGGACATAGGTAGTTTTGTCAATAATGATGTCTCGACCCGCTGTGAAAACCAGCTTTTGTCCACGGACATCACCAAAATTGGAAGCTGTACCCAAAATAATGTCATTGGTAGCCTTGAGGTTAACCGTGCCTGTGGTGCTCTTGAGTCCATCTATCCCTGCTGATACCGTTAGGGTGTCCCCACTCTCAAGCGTGATATTGCCAGAGGTCTGTAGCCCAGTAGTAGAATTAACGCTAGTCACGCTAAAACTGTTTGAGTCAGTATAGCTGATGTCATTGGTAGTATTCCCCGCCAAGATGTTGATATTGTTGCCAGTATTGGTGAGGGTAAACTCACCACTGCCCAAAAGCTCTAAACCATTGGCAGTAATTTTTTGAGTTTGAGAGACGGTTCCACCGCTTTTTAGGGTGAGATTGTTTGTCCCCACACTTAAAGCACCAGTAATAGAAATGCCTCCACCATTCGGGTTTTGCAAGATCAGATTGTCAGAAAAGGTGTGCGCCCCAACGGTAATCGCCCCACTGCTATCGGTGCGCCCAATGGTGATGGAACTAAATCCATCTTGAAGGTTGTTGAGTTCAGTTGTACTCAGATTCAGAGTGCCACTAGCACCACCTAAGCCAATGGTTGTGCTGGCGGTCAAAGGCTGAATGAGTAATTTACCTATGCTTTGGATTTTGCCATTGTCCAACTGCATGGTGTCGGCGGTTAGGGTGATATTGCCCGTAGTGCTGGTGATGGGGGTGGTGGTTCCTGTGAGTACGATTCCGGGATTGGTTGTTCCAGTGCCCAGATAAGTAATATCGCCTGAAACTGTGCTTACCTCTGCTTTGTTTTGCTGATAAATGCCAAATCCGCCTGTGCCAGTTAAACTGATGGAGCCATTCCCTGCCGTAACCGCAATTTGAGAGTTTGTATCTGAAAAGAAAATACCTGCCTCAGAGCCAGTTCCAGTAATCTGAATGTTACCGCCAGCGGTTGTAACTTTAGCACCATTTTGCAGACCGATTCCCCGATTATCTGAGCCAACTCCCCCTGTTGTTCCGCCAGTTCCTACCAGTTCTATTGAGCCAGTTGTACTGGTAATACTAGAATTGTTTAATATGATACCTACATTATTTGTCCCTATATTCCCTGCTTTCCCAGTGAGTCGGATATTACCGCCTTGAGTCGCTAAGGTGGCATTGCCTATCTGAATTCCTGGGAAAGTGCCTGTGGTTGTCCCTGTGGTATTGGCATTAAAAACAATGGCATTAAATCCCGTAGTGGTATTGGTATTTTTGATGACTGTACCGGAATTGACAAAGATACTTTGACCTGCATTCAAAGTTAAGGTGGTTGCTGTATTCCACTCAATGTTGGTATTTCCAAAAATCGTGATTGTTTCAGGATTTCCATTCGTTGCCGCTGAGGTTGCCACTGTAACATTCGCCAGACCCAGTTGAGTTATTAAGAAGGCATCATCAAAGCTATTTGGTCCAGTATTTACTCCCGTACCATCTTGAATGGTGATACTACCGGGGTCTAGTAAAAGCGTCCCGAATTTGCCATTCTTGGCACTCAAATCTGCAAATCCAATCATCAATAGGTTTTCTTTGCCCGATACTTCCGCAAAACCCCCATCCCCGGAGATGATTCCACCTTTGGCACTAATCAATCCCGCAAATTTTGTCGTCCCGTCCGCCCACACAATCACTTCCCCACCATTGCCAGAGGTGAGGGCATCCGCCTTGATTTGGGCACCTGCATTCACCGTCGTTTCTAACGCATTGGGGAGTGTTCCTTTGCCTTGATAATTCCCGCCAATATTAACAATTCCACCGCCTTGATTTCCCGACGCATCAATGAGTGCATTTCCATTTAAGGCGATTTTTTCCCCCGTAATTTCAACCCTACCGCCCCGTTCTCCCGATACATTTAATTCCCCATTTACCGCTACCGTCCCACTGGAACCACCGGATAATACAATCACCCCATTACGATTTTCGGCGTACTTCGCTTCGATAATTCCGCCCGTATTGATCACACGATCCACAATCTGTCCGGCGGCCTGAGCCGTTAACGTAACAATGCCTCCCGGTGCGGTGATATTCCCTTGGTTATCAATCAAAGCATTGAGTTTGTTCCCATAAATATCCGTGATTTGTCCTGCCAATTGGGGGTCAACGGTGACACTTAATAATCCATCTCCATAAAAATCCAAGCTTACGGTGGTTCCTGAAGCCAAAACCACCTTTCCCAACCGGGCAGAAATCACCCCGCTATTTTGCACCGCCGGAGCCACCAAAGCCGCAAAACCCGCCTCTTTGACCGTAATCAAACCTTGATTGACCACACTGGCGGGCGGTTTCCCTGGCATTTGTTCAAAGCGCAACATCCCCTGCATGAAATCGCTGTCTTTAATATTCAACGTACTGGCAACCAGACCCGCCACATCCACCCGGGCGGTGGGCAAAAACATGATGCCATTCGGGTTAATCAAAAAGATTTGTCCATTGGCGGTTAATTTGCCAGCAATTGAAGAAGGCGTGTTGCCGGTGACCCGATTTAAGGTAGCCGATGTACTGCTGGGCTGTTGGAAATTCACCCACTCCGGCGCACCGATGCTAAAACTATTCCAATTGATAACCGCCCGGTCGGAGGACTGGTTGATATTGAGCTTGGTGGCATTCTCCTGCTGAATTGTCGCCTGCCCTTGCGTCACTTGACCGCCTTCGGGTAGAGCCATCCCTGGCATCTGCCAAAGGAACAACATCGCCAATATCTTGAGGGGAAGACAGACAAAATGACGCAAAGAAGATAGGGTTGTCATGAACGTACCTGAAAAACATAGTTTGATAACTTTAACCAATTATTTGCGCTTATGAGCACTTCTATAGCAATCTTAACTAAGAATGGAATAGGGGTCGCGGGGACACCGCCCCTGTCCTTGGTTCTAGGAAATTAATTTCTGTATGCCTACGGCACGCAAGCTAATGTTAATCAAACAGGATTACAGATGAATCCCGTTACCGGTGAGGGGCGGTGGCAATGATGGCCGGATCATGGCATTGGCATGGAGAGACGCACCTCACCTGTGACCTGTTGGCGGGTTGGCGGCATCAGTTTGGCGGGCGGTTGGGGAGCCAAGAGTTCCCAGGGGTGAAAAATTACCGGTTGCGGCAAATTCACAGTGGCCTGGTGTTGTCCACAACGGATGTGCAGTTGGAGAGTGCTGGGGATGGGCTGATGGCGACCCAACCCGGTCAAGCCCTGTGGGTGTGCAGTGCGGATTGTGTGCCGGTGCTGATTGGCTGTCTGCACACGGGGACGGTGGCGGCACTCCATGCGGGGTGGCGGGGGACGGCGGCTAAGATTATTCCTACCGCAGTGCAGAAGTTACTCCACCAGGGTAGTACCTTGAGCAGTTTACGCATTGCCCTCGGTCCGGCCATTAGCGGCAGTAATTATCAGGTGCAGAACGATGTGGTGGCGGCGCTGGCGGCTACGTTGGTGACTCCAGACCAACCCACTGTGGCGGCTGTGATTGGGCAATGGCAAGAGCAACCCCAATTGCTCCGACCGGATGGGGAACGGTGGCGATTGGATTTGCGCCAGGTGCAGGTACAACAGTTATTGCAGTTGGGCGTCGAGCTTGACCAGATCGCCGTGTCCCCCCATTGTACTTACGCTGACCCGGAACGGTTTTATTCCTACCGCCGGGACGGCAAAACCCAGGTGCAATGGTCGGGGATTCTGAGCCGCTAGGAGTTACGGGTGCCTGGACTTTTAGCAGATGATGCTGGTAAACCCAAGAAATTGTGAAAATTATTTACCCACGGCTACAAAGTTTAATATTTAGCTAGGGTTCCCGGTTTTCTTGCCCCTGATAGACTGGAACAGGGGACATCCGTTGAGGGAACTTTGTGGATAGCACGATTGGGTTAGAGATTATCGAGGTGGTCGAGCAGGCGGCCATTGCTTCGGCCAAGTACATGGGCAAAGGGGACAAGGATGGGGCGGATCAAGCGGCGGTGGAGGCGATGCGCGCCCGGATGAACCAGATTTATATGCGGGGGCGGATTGTCATCGGGGAGGGGGAACGGGATGAAGCCCCCATGCTCTACATCGGCGAAGAGGTGGGGATTTGTACCCAGCCCAATGCCGCTGAGATATGCTCGGTGGAAGAATTGATGGAAATTGATATTGCCGTGGACCCCTGTGAGGGCACCAACCTGGTGGCCAAGGGGCAAAATGGCTCGATGGCGGTGTTGGCGATTTCGGAAAAAGGGGGATTGTTTGCCGCCCCGGATTTTTATATGAATAAGCTGGCGGCTCCCCCGGCGGCCCGCAACCATGTGGATATTCGCAAAACGCCCACGGAAAATTTACGCATCCTCTCGGAATGTCTGGGGCGGGCGATAGAGGATTTGAATGTGGTGGTGATGGATCGTCCACGGCACAAGGATTTGATTGCAGAAATTCGGGCGGCGGGGGCGCGGGTGCGCTTGATCAGCGATGGGGACGTGTCGGCGGCTCTGTGCTGTGCCTTTGCGGGGACAAATATCCATGCCCTGATGGGGATTGGGGCGGCACCAGAGGGGGTGATTTCGGCGGCGGCCATGCGTTGTTTGGGCGGCCATTTCCAGGGGCAGTTGGTCTATGACCCGCAGGTGGTGAAAACCCCAGAAAGCGAGAAATGGACTCGGGAGGGGAATATCCAGCGGCTCAAAGAAATGGGGATTACCGACCCGGATAAGGTCTATAACGCCGAAGAATTGGCCAGCGGTCAGACGGTGCTGTTTGCCGCTACGGGGATTACGCCGGGGGTACTGATGGAGGGGGTGCGCTTTTTCACGGGCGGGGTGCGGACTTCTACCCTGGTGATTTCTACCCAGTCCCGGACGGCGCGCTTTGTGGACACGATCCATCTGACGGGGCAACCCAAGGTCATTCAACTACGTTAGGGGGTGGGACAATGCCGGTAGTGGTGGTCGGGTTGAGCCATAAAACCGCACCCGTGGCCGTGCGGGAAAAGTTGAGCATCCCGGAGGAGCGACGGGTGGCGGCGATTCAGCAACTGTGTAGCTATCCGCACATCCAGGAGGCCACGGTTCTCAGCACCTGCAACCGGCTGGAGGTGTATCTGGTCACGCCGGATACCTATCAGGGGATTCGGGAGGTGACGGTTTTTTTGGCGGAACACAGCGGCATTCCCCTGGCTCAGTTGCGCCCCTATCTGTTCACTCTCTTGCACCAGGATGCGGTGATGCACCTTTTGCGGGTGGCCGCCGGGTTGGACAGTTTGGTGTTGGGGGAGGGGCAAATTCTGGCGCAGGTGAAGCATTGCCATAAACTCGGCCAGGATGCCAAGGGTACTGGGACGGTGCTGAACCGTTTGCTACGGGGAGCCCTGGAGGCCGGGAAACGGGTGCGGGCGCAGACCAGCATCAGTAGCGGTGCCATGTCCATTTCCTCGGCGGCGGTGGAGTTGGCCTACCTGCGGGTGCCCCATCTGCACCGAGCCCGGGTAACGGTGGTGGGGGCAGGCAAAATGGCACGGCTGTTGCTCACCCATCTGGTGGCCAAGGGGGTGAATCGGTTGACTCTGGTGAACCGTTCGGCGGAGCGGGCGATGGAATTGGTCAGCCAATTTCCCGAGACCCAAATCCACATGGTTGCCCTGGAGGATTTGGCCAAAACCATCCCGGAATCGGATGTGATGTTTACCAGTACGGCGGCAACTGAACCTTTGGTGCATCGGGGTTTATTGCAATCCTGGCTGGCACCGAACCAATCCCTGATGCTGTTTGACATTTCCGTCCCGCGCAATGTGGCTCCCGATGTGAACGAATTGCCCCATGTCCATACCTACAATGTGGACGACCTGCGGGAGGTGGTCAACCGCAACCAGGAGCGGCGGCGGCAGTTGGTTTTGGAGGCGGAAGCGATTTTGGAGGAAGAACTGGAAGCCTTTGATACCTGGTGGCAATCCTTAGAAACCGTGCCCACCTTAAATCAACTGCGGGACAAGGTGGAAGCCATCCGGGCACAGGAATTGGAAAAGGCTCTTTCCCGGCTAGGGGCGGATTTAACCGGCAAACACCGGGAAGTGGTCGAAGCCCTCACCAAAGGAATTGTCAATAAAATTCTGCACGACCCGATGGTGCAACTGCGGGCACAACGGGATATTGCCGCCCGTAAACGGGCGTTACAAACCTTACACACCCTATTTAATCTCAATCCCGAAGAATCCCTCTCCCAGGGCTGAATCATTCCCGATAGCCCTGGTACCCACAAGTGTTGAATCCTACAACAGAACTTTACATATTCAGGCGTGGGACAACCCGCTTGAGCCAATGGACAAAATTCCACTCCTGCCCTATTAATTTTAACAGTTGTAATGTCAAATAAACTATAGCAATCCTACTTGATTTACAAATAAGAATTTTCCAGAACCAAGGACGGGGCGGTGCCCCTGCGACCCCTATTCTATTCTCACAAGTGTTGAATCCTGCAATAAAACTTTACATATTTAGGCGTGGGACGACCCGATTGAGCCAATGGACAAAATTCCACTCCTGCCGTATTAAGATTTGTATATATCGGAACTTATCTGCCAATTTACTTCCGTACATCCGTGGAACTTTTAACAGTTGCAATATCAAGTAAACTATTAAAATTACATAAATTTGAATGGTAATTCCATTCAAATTTTTACTCATCATTTTATCGAGCTTTAAGTTCATCTTTAGAAATTTCCATAGTACCTCTATCGCCCAGCGTTGTCTATAGGCTTCCCCTATCTCTTCATTACTCATTACATCCTCAGGAATATTGGTAGCTAAATAATAGTCTACTTTCTGTTGAACATTGCCAAAACAAACTACTCTCGCCTTACCTCGTTCTGTGGTGATATGATAGTTTTCATCCCATTTCCAATTCGACTTAATACGGATAATAAAAAGGGCATCATTTTCGATAAATTGTTCAAATACTTTGTGACTGCAAAACCCTCTATCCCCGACTGCGACTCCATTTTCCGGTAGCATTTTCACAATATCTTCACCAAAATTAATCTCATGTGCCTGTCCAGGACTAACAATTAAATGACCAGTAGATTTCGTATCTTGATTCAAAGTGGTTATTAACTTTACTTGGCGATAGCCTTGGAGCCAAAATAACTTACTCATCAGCGGTATTACGGTAGCATCAAAAGGACATAAAACCAACCTCTTTTCAGGATGAGCTTCCTCAATATAATGCAATAATTTATGATAAAGATGCATAAAAATTTGTGGGTCTCTTGTCTTGTTCGCCTTAGAAAACGTGGATAAGTCAACCTTAATGCCCGCATGATTTAATTGGTAAAATAAGTCCCGTAAACTGTTGATTCCTTTGTCTAAAATGCCAGCAAACCAGATTGAACAAAATAAGCGAGAATTTAGAACTGGATAATCATTAGTTGGCAGGTCTTTGAGTAAAAATTTGACAATCCCGGGAAAAGAATTGAATTTCATAGTTGTTTCATGTTTTGGTTTATATGAATTAGAATACCATATTTTGACCCCTCTTTTTCTGCCTTTACCTACCTTTCAACACTTCTGTTCTATTCTCATTTAGGATTGCTATATTTTCATCGAAAACCACAACACTCATCTTTTGCCCTTCGTAAATAGTCCTCTCTATTTTTTTACATAAGATCAACACAACCCAGTGCGGGGAGTGTCAACTCTTGTCGCCTTACCCTCATTTGCAGGGGCGATGGAGTGTGCAGGGGAAAATCACGACCTCCAAGAGTTTTGTAGTTCCCCCGCCAGGAATGGGGTATCATCAAAGGCGAAGCTTGTTGCATCATTATATGCGCCGTCGCCGTTATCTCTATCTCAGTGCCTTGGCCGGATTGGGTGCAGTAGCGTGCCAGTCCAAACCAGTTCCCCCGCCGGAAACCACACCCACACCAGGACAACCAGTATTTTTAAATGGGGCAGGAGCTACGTTTCCCTCATTTTTATACCTGAAATGGTTTGTTGAGTACCAGAAACTCTATCCCGAAGTCCAGATTTCCTATCAACCCATTGGCAGTGCCGCCGGGATTCAACAATTTCTTACCGGCACAGTGGATTTTGCGGGCAGTGATGTGGCGATGACCGATGAGGAAGCGGCTAAAGTCCAACGGGGTGCCCTGTTCGTCCCCATGACGGCGGGGAGTGTGGCGGTGGTCTACAACATTCCAGGGGTGCCTACGGGTTTGAAACTTTCCCGGCAAGTATTACCGGCCATTTTCCTAGGGCAAATCACCCGTTGGAATGACCCGGAACTAGCAGCCTTAAATCCCGAACTAACCCTACCCAATTTACCGATTACGGTGGTGCATCGGTCTGATGGTAGCGGCACTACAGCCATTTTTACCAGTCATTTGAGTGCCATTGACCCCCTATGGAAAAATCAGGTGGGGAGTGGTTTAACTGTAAACTGGCCGGTGGGGACGGGCATCAAAGATAATGCGGGAATCAGCGCCCAAATTCAGCAAGGGGAAGGGGTCATTGGCTATGTGGAAACGGCCTACGCTCAGCAGTTGAAGTTAACAACGGCGGCTCTGGAAAATCAAAGTGGTAAGTTTCTCCTGCCCACAGAAAATTCAGTGGAAAAGGGCGTAGCCGATGTGAAATTAGATGCTCAATTACGAGGATTTGTTCCCGATCCAGCCAGCCCGGAAGCCTATCCAATTGTGAGTTATTCTTGGTTTTTGATTTACCAAAAATATGAGGACAAAAATAAGGGTGAAACCCTGAGAAAGTTCATCAAATGGGCTTTGGTCGAGGGGCAGAAATTTAGTTTAGGATTGGGCTATGTACCTCTGCCGGGGCCGGTGGTGGCGCAGGCGCAAAATCTGATGCAACAACATACCCTGGTGGCATCCCCTTGAGGTTGGAGACGAAAAGGTAAAGCGATGGTACTACGGCTCCATATTGGTGGCACCTGCCCCCACCCGGATTGGAAGATTCTGGACGTGGAACCCCGGCCAGAGGTGGATTATGTAATGAATGCCGCTGATCTGAGTGCTTTTGCGGATGAATCGGTGGATGTGATTTACGCCAGCCATGTTTTGGAACATTTTCATCACAGCTTAAATGATGAATTACTTCAGGTGTTGGTCGAGTGGCGACGGGTGCTGAAACCCGGGGGAAGGTTGTTAATTAGCGTGCCGGATTTGCGTATTCTTTGTTGGCTGTATGGGAATCCCAATTTACTCCCGGAAGAACGGATGCATTTGATGCGAATTATGTTTGGTGGACAAACGGATGAATATGATGTACATAAGGCAGGTTTAGATTTTGAAATTCTGGGGATGTATGTGGAACAGGCGGGGTTTAGTGACTATGAGCAGGTGAGTGAATTTAATTTATTTCCCGACTGTAGCCGAATTAGAATTCTGGACACTTTGATTAGTTTGAATGTAATCGCCACCCGCTAAGGCCAAAAACAGATTCATTTAGGGCAAAACTAATAGTTCTTGGGCATGAACAACTTGGTCTTAGAGACGGTTTAAGAACAAATATCGAGCGTCTCAAGTAGATCCTGATGGGCACCTCTGGTAATTCATGGCTATTGAGAATGACCCCTGCGTTATTGATAATTGTGATGATTACCAAGGAGAGGACGGGGCTTGTGGGTCTGCCGTGTAAGTACAAAAATCAATAAATATAGCAATCCTAAATAAGAATGGAACAGGGGTCGCAGGGGCACCGCCCCCGTCCCTGGTTCTGGGAAATTTGTGTTCGTTAATCAAATAGGATTGCTATAGAGCCATCCTGAATGAGTAGGGTTACGCCACGCTATCCCTGTGCAAGGGGGCAGGGGCAATGCCCTCGTAATGCCTACGGCACGTAGGCTGACGTTAATCAAGTAGGATTGCTATAGGTATTCGCTAATTTATTCTATTACGATTTCCTGGTCAATCAGCGGGTTAAATACTGGCTAAACCCCTTTGGATAAAGGGTCAACTCCCCGTTTAATAGAGGTTCTATAGCCACCCAGCGGGCGATTTTAGTCCGTTGACCCTCCTGGAATTGTAGGGATTCACATTCATAAAATTTGGGGTCAACAAAACCACAGCGATAAAGCTGGATAATTTCATGTCCCGGCTTGCCATTGTAGGTAAAAATATTCTCCAAACAGCCCAGATATTCAATATCCCGCAGTTCCGCCTGCAATTCCTCCCGAAATTCCCGCTCTAGGGCAAGGGCACTGGGTTCCCCAAACTCCACCCCGCCCCCCAACGCTCGGTAAAAAGTAAGTTGGCGAGCCGGGTCATAGCCTTGGGACAAAAACACCCGGTTATCCCGTTGGATTAACCCCAAGGCCAGCACCCGAATCCGCTCGCTCCAGCCCATACTAGGTACGAAATTTGCGAAACGCTAGGGTGACATTGTGCCCCCCAAAACCAAAGGAATTGGACAAGGCCACCTCGATAGGTAGGTGACGGGCGTGGTGGGGCACATAATCCAGGTCGCATTCCGGGTCGGGATGGTCAAGGTTGATCGTCGGCGGCACCTGGTCATGATAGACGGCCAACACCGTCGCCACCGCTTCAATCCCCCCGGAACCCCCCAATAAATGACCGGTCATGGATTTCGTGGAACTTACGGCAACCCGGTAGGCGTAATCCCCCAGGGCTTTTTTGATCGCTTTGGTTTCCGTCACATCGTTGGCGGGGGTGCTGGTGCCGTGGGCATTGATGTAACTCACCTGGTCGGGGCGGAGATGCCCATCCTTGAGGGCGAGTTCGATGGCACGGATGGCTCCCTCCCCCTCCGGCGCTGGTGCCGTAATGTGGTACGCATCGCAGGTGGAACCATACCCCACCAATTCCGCATAAATCCGGGCCCCCCGCCGCTGGGCATGGCTGAGGGTTTCCAAAACCAACACCCCTGCCCCTTCCCCCAGCACAAACCCATCCCGGTCACGGTCAAAGGGACGGGAAGCCCGGGTCGGTTCCTCATTCCGCAGGGAAATCGCCTTACACGCCGCAAAAGCCGCCACCCCCAACGGCGTAATCGCCCCCTCCGTGCCCCCACAAATCATGGCCTGCACATACCCCTGTTGCAACAGACGCAGGGCATCCCCGATGGCGTTGGCACCGGCGGCACAGGCGGTCACGGGACAGGAATTGGGGCCTTTAGCCCCCGTGTGAATCGCAGTCAACCCGGCGGCCATATTGCAAATCATCATCGGCACCGTAAACGGACTGCAACGGCCAGGGCCTTTGGTCAGCAACACCTGTTCCTGCTCCTCCATCATCTTCAAGCCCCCCGTGCCCGTCCCCAGCATCACCCCCACTTGGGAGGCATTTGCCGCCGTAATCTGGAGTCCCGCATCCGCCACCGCCTGCAAACTGGCACACACCCCAAACTGGGCAAAGCGATCCATCCGTTTGGCATCCCGCCGCTCCAGGTAGGCACAGGGGTCAAAATCTTTCACCTCCCCGGCAATCCGGCAGTCGTGTTGGGACGCATCAAACAACGTCACCGGGCCAATGCCACTGCGACCCGCCACCAGCCCCGCCCAATAGTCCGCCACCGTATTCCCCAGGGGCGTAATCGCCCCCAGCCCCGTGACGACCACCCGCTCCCGACTTGTCATGAACCTACGCCGCTACCTTTTGTTGGGCAATATAGTCCACCGCCTGTTGCACCGTCGTAATCTGCTCAGCGGCACTGTCGGGAATTTCAATATCAAAGGATTCTTCCAACTTCATCACCAAGTCCACCGTCGCCAGGGAATCTGCCCCCAAATCATTGGCAAAACTGGCCTCTGGAGTCACTTTTTCTAATTCCACATCCAGGGTGTCCGCCACAATTTTTTGGACTTCAGTGAGAATTTCCTGCTTATCCATGCCAAAACTCCATTGGGTATCTTTAGCATCTTATCGAAATTGGGCCCCCCTGCTCCATGTCTGCTCCCAAAACTGCCCCAAAAGTCTCAATCAACCCCTGCCGCACCCCTTCCAGGTCAATATCGGGGCAAAATTGCGCCACATTCCCCACCCCATACCCCCGAATCCCACAGGGCACAATCCGCTCAAAGGCGGTTAAATCCGTACACACATTCAGGGCAAACCCGTGCATCGTCACCCCCCGCCGCACCTTAATGCCAATCGCCGCCACCTTGCTGTCCCCCACCCACACCCCGGTGTAGCCAGGTTTCCGTTCCCCAGAAATATGATATTTTTTCAGTACATTAATAATAATTTGCTCCAGACAACGTAAATACTGATGCACATCCAACCCATAATTTCTCAAGCGCAAAATCGGGTACCCCACCACCTGCCCCGGCCCATGATAGGTCACTTCGCCGCCCCGTTCCGTGCGATAGACGGGAATGCCGATCCTGCCGATGGGAAAACGTAGAAAATCCAAAGATGCCCCCTGCCCGAGGGTATAAACCGGCTCATGTTCCAGCAGAGCCAGCACATCTGGGAGTTCCGGGTGATCCAGCCGTTGTTGCACCTGTTCCTTCTGCCATGCCCACGCCTGTAGGTAGGGCACCTGTCCAGCCTGAATCACCTGAATTTTTCCCATACCAGCGGCGGAGCGCATCCATGCTTTTTTCAGGGTAAGATACAATTGGGAGAAAGGTTTTGCTCCCCCTGCGACCTGAGCCTATACTAGAGACAAAGTTATTGCACATAAATATCATTATGCAAATTTTGACCGGAGTGTTTGTGGGGTTTTGGCCTTCGGGTAAGGGTAAGCTAAAGTTTATCCGCATTCAGGATGGTCAGCAGGAGTATCAGGTAAAACTGCCTAAATATATGCGGGCGGGGCTAATGCGGGAATTGGTGGTGGGGATGGGGGTAAAAGTGGCGGTACGCTGGCATGACCACGCTTGGCAAGCCACCGATATTGTTTTATTTTCTGGTGCGGAGTCCCTGGTTTCCCCACCCACCCTCGCCCAAAGTATGGCCGCCACCCATCCCCCTTGTCGGGTGGAAATCTGTCAAAAGGGCAACTGTCGCAAGCAGGGGGGAGTACAGTTATTGCAAGAACTTGGCGACATCGTGCGGGCACAGGGTTGGGAAGAATGGGTTTTCGTGGAAGGGAGTGGTTGCCAGAAAGCCTGCAAATCCGCCCCCAATGTGCGAATCAATGGCCAACCTTACCACCGGGCGCAGGTTCATACCCTGATCCCTGAGTTGAGGGTACAGGTACAGCAAACGACCAACCATCGCCTGGGTTGTGGGGATAATTCAACATAGCCATCTCACCTACAATCGTGAAGAGAAGTTGGCGTCGCTGAATCAGTGTATGGTCGCTAAAAAGCTTGTATTCATTGCAAATAAGTTTGAGACATTTGGGGGGAGGAGGATTAAGAATGCCCAAAAAGTGTCTCACTTTTTTGTGAAATGACTATAGCAATCCTAAATAAGAATGGAACAGGGAGTCGCAGGGGCACCGCCCCCGTCCTTGGTTCTGGGAAATTCTTGTTTGTAAATCGAGTAGGATTGCTATAGTAGTTTTCACACTAATTTATGAAACAGGTTACCATCACTCAAGTCAAAAACGTATGACCCAGACGAGTGACCTTTGGGGTAGCGAATGTCGTTGTGCAAAATATATCCATTGGACGTTATATTCCTTGCTTGATTTGTGCCTACTTTCAGCCGTTCATCAAATTCTACAAGTTCCCTAGCCCATTCATCCTGGGCGTATGATCTTGGCTGTCTAAATTTTTCTTTGTACCAATGGATAGGGGGAGGTAATCTCAATTCCCATTTGCGCAACTTGGAGAAATCAACGACCCAAACACCTTCCATCGGTTCGACGGAATAAACAGACCCGTTCCATTCCATCTTATGAGCTTCCCACTTCACCCATAAGAATACCTTGATGTCAACCCTTCTTGCCAGCCAACGACAATAATTAAATGAATCCTTCAGATCCATGGTCAATGCATATTGTGGATTCACGCCATAACGTCTGGCCATAAAGAGCGGGGAGTTCTTGATCTTTACCTCCCCGATATGGTTATTGTTGACCAACAAATCTGGATGATAGGGATTACTTCGTTTTTCGGGATGAATTTGGATGGAATACCCTGGTAAAGTTTTCTCTCTCACAAAAGCCACAAAAGCCTCTTCTTTCTTATTACCTAGATTGCACCAGAAGGCCTTATTATCTAAGTCATCAAAAGATGTCTCGACATACTTACTACCTTCAAGACGAAAAAGCTTATAGGTCATCTCCAACCTTTTTAATCTAAATTAATCTGAAATACGAATCATTCTAAATTAGCACATCTATAGCAATCCTAACTGAATTCAGAACATGGGCCGTAGGGCAATGCCCCATCTTTACAGCTAGGGGTTACGGGATACGGTTGTCAACCCACTTGCTCTAAACTTCGTTAAGGCTCAGCTTTGGAAACACGATTGTTTGTATCCTTTAATCTGTGAACAGGCTGTAGTTCTAAGTAATCTTTGTGATTCATAAAAATCCTCTGAAATTGCCATGAAGTTGCCCTTATGCGTAAATTACTCCCGCAAACAACCTACCCAGGAAACAATTCCTGTAGCACCGCCGGAATCAGTCGTCCCCCCTGGGTATTCACCCCCCGTCCCAAAGGGGTGTTGGGTTGCAGGGCGGCTCGCCCCCGTTCCGCTAAGTCCAACAGGTACGGCCAGATACTCTGGTTCAACGCTTGCGTCGCCGTCCAGGGCACTGCCCCCGGCATATTCGGGACACCGTAATGTAATATACCATATTTTGTATAAACTGGTTCCGTGTGGCTCGTTGGTCGCAAAGTTTCTACGCATCCCCCCTGATCCACCGCCACATCAATAATCACGCTTCCGGGGGTCATGGATTTCACCAGGGATTCTGGGACGAGGATTGGGGTGCGCCGTCCGGGTAGGAGTACCGCCCCGATGAGTAAATCCGCCTGGGGTACCATTTCGGCAATGTGGGAGCTATTGCTGTGGAGTAACTGCACCCGGAAGCCAAACAAATCCCCCAAGGCGTGCAACCGATCCAGGTTGAGTTCAATAATCGTCACCTGCGCCCCCAAGCCCACCGCCATCCGTGCCGCTTCCGTGCCTACGACCCCGCCCCCCAAAATGACCACCTGCGCCGGTTTCACCCCTGGGACACCCCCCAGTAAGACGCCCCTGCCGCCGGACTGCCGTTGCAAAAAATGACTGCCAAACTGCACCGCCAATCGCCCCGCAATCACGCTCATGGGATGCAACAGCGGCAAACGCCCGTCGTTCAATTCCACCATTTCGTAGGCAATCGCAGTCGTTCCCGCATTCAGGAGGGCTTTGACCAAATCCGGTTGCGCCGCCAGATGCAGATAGGTAAAGAGCAGTAAATCTTCCCGCAAAAACCCATATTCCTGGGGTAAGGGTTCCTTCACCTTAACGACCAAATCCTGCGCCCAAGCGGTCGCCGCCTCCGCCACAATGGTTGCCCCCGCCTGTTCATAGAGTTCATCGCCGAACCCCGCCCCTGCCCCCGCCTGAGTTTCCACCACTACCGGATGCCCCTGAGCCACCAACGCCGCCACACTGGCCGGACTCAACCCCACCCGAAATTCCTGGTCTTTAATTTCCTTCGGTACCCCGATCCGCATCCTGGCTCCCATCCCATGGTTGGGATTTAGGATTTAGTTTATCCCTTTTGTCCCTGCTCTGACTGCCCCAGGAGGGCTTGTCCCGCCACCGTGCCCAGGGCAATTAGGGTCAGTAGGGAAGCCCCGGCAAACGCCGCTACGGTTTGATATTCCATATAGACCCGTTCGATGTGCAGGGTGAGGGTATTGGTCTGGCCAATCACTTTGCCGGAGACCACCGCCACCGCCCCAAATTCCCCCAACCCCCGAGCCGTCGTCAAAATCACCCCGTACAACAACGCCCAACGAATCTGGGGCAAGGTCACCCGCCAGAAAATCTGCCACCCCTGCGCCCCCAACGTACACGCCGCTTCCTCCTCCTCCCGCCCGGTGCTTGCCAAAACCGGCAGTACCTCCCGCACCACAAACGGCAGGGTAATGAACAAAGTCGTCAGGATAATTCCCGGCGGCGCAAAAATAATTTTCAGCCCCAGCCACGTCACCCATTCCCGAAACATCCCCACCGTCGTGCTGTAGAGCAGGATAAACATCAGCCCCACAATCACCGGCGAAATCGCCAAAGGCGCATCAATCAAGGCCAAAATTAAGCCTTTACCAGGAAGCGGATAACGGGCCAACACCCAAGCCGTCACCAGCCCCAAGGCCGTATTCACCGGCACCGCCACCCCCACCACCAACAGGGTGAGGCCAATGGCATGGCGAGCCTCCGGTGTGGTCAACCCCTCCACATACGCCCCCCAACCCGACCGGAACGCCTGGTAAAACACATTTCCCAAGGGCAAAGCCACCATCAGGAGCAGGTACATCGCCCCCACCCCAATCAGTAACCAAGCCACCCACCCCTGGGGTACTGCCAGACGGGTCACCGCCATTGCCCTTCCCTTTTGGTGAAAACGTTATCTTAAAGTTAATAAAATCATAAAATTGCGCCCAGTAGGGGCTAAGGTGAACCCATGCGGCTTTTGTTAATGACCGGTAAGGGGGGGGTCGGCAAAACCTCCGTAGCGGCGGCGACTGGCCTCCGTTGTGCGGAACTGGGCTACCGCACCCTAGTCCTCAGCACCGACCCGGCTCATTCCCTGGCGGACAGTTTCGACCAACCCCTCGACCACGAACCCCGCCTGGTACAACCCAACCTCTGGGGTGCGGAATTGGATGCCCTGCGGGAATTGGAATTGAACTGGGGGTCGGTCAAACGCTACGTCACGGAAGTCCTGCAAGCCCGGGGCTTAGACGGGGTACAAGCCGAAGAATTGGCCGTCCTGCCGGGGATGGACGAAATTTTTGGACTGGTGCGGGTCAAACGTCATTACGATGAAAATACCTATGATGTACTGATTATTGATTCGGCTCCCACCGGCACAGCTTTGCGCTTGTTGAGCATTCCCGAAGTGGCGGGCTGGTATATGCGGAGGTTTTACAAACCCCTGCAAGGCATGGCTCAGGTGCTCACCCCCGTCTTTGAGCCAATTTTCAAACGGGTGATGGGCTTTTCCCTGCCCAACCGGGAGGTGATGGATGCCCCTTATGAATTTTATGAACAGATTGAACAGTTGGAACGGGTTTTGACCGACAATACCCGCACCTCAGTTCGCCTGGTCACCAACCCGGAAAAAATGGTGATTAAAGAATCCCTGCGGGCACACGCCTACTTAAGTTTATACAACGTCGCTACGGATTTAGTGATTACCAACCGGATTTTACCCGCCGATGTCACCGACCCCTTTTTCCGAAAATGGCAGACCAGCCAAAACCAATACCGCCAGGAAATTCAAAGTAGTTTCCATCCTCTACCTGTCAAAGAAGTGCCTTTGTACCCGGAGGAATTATGCGGTTTGGCGGCTTTAGAACGGTTAAAAAACACCCTTTACCCCGATGAAGACCCCACCCAAATTTATTACCAGGAACAGACGGTGAAAGTGACGGAAATACCCCAGGGATATTGTTTAGGATTGTATTTACCGGGGATTCCCAAAGAGCAAATTCAACTCACCAAAACCGGGGATGAATTGAACATTCGCATTGGCAACCACCGCCGCAATATGGTCTTACCCCAAGCCTTAGCCGGTCTGCAACCCCAAAAAGCCAGTATGGAAAACGATTACTTAAAAATTGAATTTCCGCTTGTTGAATTGGTCACGACCCCATGATTTCCCAAATACCCCTCGGTCACACGGATATTCACATCACCCCCCTGATCCTTGGCACTTGGCAGGCGGGCAAACGGGGCTGGGTAGGAATTGACGACGAGGATATTATCACAGCCATTCAAACCGCTTTAGAGCAGGGGATTACCACCATTGATACAGCGGAAATTTATGGGGATGGCTATAGCGAAGAATTGGTAGGCAAAGCAATTAAAAATTATCGGGGTCAGGCAGTCATTGCGACTAAAGTCTTTGCCAATCATTTAGCCTATGACCAGGTGCTTTTAGCCTGTGAAAACTCCCTCAAACGGTTGCAAATTGATGTGATTGATCTCTATCAAATTCACTGGCCGAGTGGTAGCTGGAAAAGTCCGGTCATACCGATTGACGAAACCATGAGTGCCTTGGTCAAACTGCAAGAACAGGGTAAAATTCGTGCGATTGGGGTTTCTAATTTTAATTTGACACAACTCAAAGAAGCCCAACCGCATGGGGTGATTAGTAGCCTGCAACCGCCCTATTCTCTCTTTTGGCGTGTACCGGAACGGGAGTTAATTCCCTACTGTGTTGCTCAAGGAATTTCCATCTTGGCCTATTCCCCCCTGGCGCAGGGATTGTTGACCGGCAAATTCTCCCCCGACCAGCAATTTCCCCCGGAGGATGTGCGCTCCAAAAATATCCTTTTTCAAGGGGAATTGTACCAGCGAGCCCAATCTGCCCTTGCCCAACTGCGTCCGATTGCCTCAGCGTACCAAGTTTCCCTGGGAACTCTTGCGCTTGCATGGCTACTGCACCAACCCCGAACCCACGCCATCATTGGGGTACGCAACCGGGAACAGGTTTTGGCGAATTTACCCGCGATAACCTTGCAACTGAGGGCAGAGACCTTAGCGGCAATGGATCAAATTAGCCGTTCAGTCAATGATTTAATTCCTGCCGATGCCCTGTTGTGGAAGTTTTAGCTATCATAATCCGACTGGTTAGCCTGCGTGCCGGAGGCATTTAACGAACAGAGATTTCTAAGAATTAAATATGAGGAAAGTGCCCCTGCAACCCCTGTTCTATTCTCATTTAGTATTGCCATATAACAATCTCAGACGATTTATTTAAATAGTGGATGCAAGACCACTCAGAACTAATATGGGGCAGTGTTTTTTCAGAATTGTAGCCTATTTGTTAAATCAAAACAATTTACCTCTGGCTGTCAAGGGATAAAAGCGAACTACTGATAACAACATAGCCCACAAAGTTTGAATTTCGGGAACTTTTACTTCCTGCCATTGATGCGGCTGGCAATATAAATAGGGGATTAACCAGCGCATGGTTGCAATATCCCACTGGGTAAATTTTAGACCAGAAGTGTTGAAAGGTAGGTAAAGGCAGAAAAAGAGGGGTCAAAATATGGTATTCTAATTCATATAAACCAAAACATGAAACAACTATGAAATTCAATTCTTTTCCCGGGATTGTCAAATTTTTACTCAAAGACCTGCCAACTAATGATTATCCAGTTCTAAATTCTCGCTTATTTTGTTCAATCTGGTTTGCTGGCATTTTAGACAAAGGAATCAACAGTTTACGGGACTTATTTTACCAATTAAATCATGCGGGCATTAAGGTTGACTTATCCACGTTTTCTAAGGCGAACAAGACAAGAGACCCACAAATTTTTATGCATCTTTATCATAAATTATTGCATTATATTGAGGAAGCTCATCCTGAAAAGAGGTTGGTTTTATGTCCTTTTGATGCTACCGTAATACCGCTGATGAGTAAGTTATTTTGGCTCCAAGGCTATCGCCAAGTAAAGTTAATAACCACTTTGAATCAAGATACGAAATCTACTGGTCATTTAATTGTTAGTCCTGGACAGGCACATGAGATTAATTTTGGTGAAGATATTGTGAAAATGCTACCGGAAAATGGAGTCGCAGTCGGGGATAGAGGGTTTTGCAGTCACAAAGTATTTGAACAATTTATCGAAAATGATGCCCTTTTTATTATCCGTATTAAGTCGAATTGGAAATGGGATGAAAACTATCATATCACCACAGAACGAGGTAAGGCGAGAGTAGTTTGTTTTGGCAATGTTCAACAGAAAGTAGACTATTATTTAGCTACCAATATTCCTGAGGATGTAATGAGTAATGAAGAGATAGGGGAAGCCTATAGACAACGCTGGGCGATAGAGGTACTATGGAAATTTCTAAAGATGAACTTAAAGCTCGATAAAATGATGAGTAAAAATTTGAATGGAATTACCATTCAAATTTATGTAATTTTAATAGTTTACTTGATATTGCAACTGTTAAAAGTTCCACGGATGTACGGAAGTAAATTGGCAGATAAGTTCCGATATATACAAATCTTAATACGGCAGGAGTGGAATTTTGTCCATTGGCTCAATCGGGTCGTCCCACGCCTAAATATGTAAAGTTTTATTGCAGGATTCAACACTTGTGATTTTAGACCTATTTTAGCTCTGCCTGCACTGTCATGATGAATACGTAAAAGTTTAACCGTGAAACGGAGACCTGCAATGGGGCTGGGCTGAATGAACTCTAATCTTCCATAGGAAAAATAACGATAGGGAAAATGCTCTACAAAAATTAAAGCTCCACCTTCAGAAATATCCATCGTCATGCCTAAAAACATTTCATCGTTGATGATTAACCGACAAGGCTCTTGCCGAGGGAAACGAACATGAACTTTTTGGGGAACATCAATGGCTGACATAATACAAATCATCAATAGTAGTGAGTTGTATGTAACCCAAACAATATTAATCGCTAAACTGTCTGGATTAACATTGGTATCTCTAAAATTCATGATATGTCTAAGCAGACCCAGAACCGATAGAATGATTACGGCTAGAAGAGGACGGATCAAAATCCAGTTAATGCGTATTTTATTGGGATCAGTATTGCCTTTTGGGGTCACCTTAAACGGCTTATTATAGGGATTGATTAAAGTCGTAACAATAGTAATTGCTAAGGGCAGACATATTAAGGTTTCATAGACATCTGACCAGAACACAGACCGGCGATTTTCAGTCAGCCAAGAAAAACACATCACCCCGCTAATCCAGTAGGGTAAATAAAAGAACAAAATTTCATTAATCGTAGCCCGTAGAGGGGCAATATCAAATAATAAGTAAGCTAAAGGGAAAAAGAGAAACATCACCCGGGGGATGGAGAGTAACCAATAGATAATGCCCAGGGAGTGGGAGATTCTTTGCCACCATTTTAGGTTGGGGATTGTAAAAAAATTCCACCGAGAAAATGTCAACTGCAAAGTGCCCTGACACCAGCGCAATCTCTGACTAACAAATGCCCCAATTGTTTCAGGAGCTAAACCCGCTGAAAGAGCTTCATTCAAGTACTTTACTTTGTACCCAAGTGCCTGCATTTTCAAACCCGTAAAATAATCCTCGGTAATGCTATCCGTAGGAATGCCACCAATTTCATCCAAAGCAGAGCGACGTACTACAAAGCAACTACCACAGCAAACCACAGAATCAAGAAAATCTCGACTGGGTTGGATATAGCGAAAAAATAAGGTTTGCTCATTGTTGACAATTCCCTCTAAGCCAAGATTGACCGAAATGGGGTCTTCATTAAAAAAATTCTGGGGAGTTTGTAACAAGGCGGTCTTGGGGTCTTGGAAAAAGCCAACAGTGCGTTGTAAAAAATTCGTACAAGGCACAAAATCCGCATCAAATACAGCGACTAGCTCACCATGAACACTCGGAAGTGCATGATTGATATTGCCAGCTTTGGCATGACGATTATCAGGGCGGTCACGATACCCGCAACCTAAATCCTTAGCCAATTGCCGAACCTCTGGTCGCCTGGTATCATCAAGTAAATAAATTTTTTTATTCGGATAATCCATTGCCTGACAACCAATCACGGTTCTTCTTAAAATTTCTACCCCTTCATTATAAGTGGGGATCAATACATCCACTGAAGGTAAATAACGACCTTCTAAAACGGCTTTGCTCCACTGATCGGCTTCCTGGGAGCGGTCAATTTGGAAGATGTTGTGTAGGTAAAAAAAGATGGAATTGAGCAGTGATAAACATTCACCAAAAAATAGAGTAATGGAGAGGGATGTGGTCAGAGCATCATCCAGATTCAAGCTCCCAAAGAATCGCCAGAGTAAGTAACGTAAGCCCCAAAAAGCTGTTACCAAACTAACGATGGCTCTACTGAGAGTATTGGGCTTAGGAAATAGCTCTTTTAATAAAAAAGTAAAAGATAGCCATACTAGAGCGGGCAGTAATAGTGATTCTAGAGCAGAGCTACTCGGACGAAAAATGATCATCCCTCCATGCCAAATATCAAGCCATTTTGATAAAAGGATATTGAAGTCAAAACTGAAAAGTAATACGGCTACCAGACTGATGAAACCGAGAAGTAGTAAATAACTATCCAACTTATCTAAATTAAAGATATTTTTCATGGTCGCTAAGGGAAAATCACCTCAACACTCTGCCCCACACTACAAAACCTACCCCCGGCAAGTGCTTCACCACGGTCATCTAAAGTGACTTGTACTTCTATCTCATTTCTCACCAATTCGTCTGGCGGTACAGCCACATCCGCACCTGCCGTAATCCTGCCGACCCCGCCCCGAATCGAGCGCACCCGTCCCCGATAAATCCTATTGGAACCGTCCAAAAGTCTTACTTCTGCAGGCTGTCCTAAGCGTAGTTTGCGATTCGCTCGTTCGGTAACCAAGGCAGTTGCCCAAATCTCATGACAATCGAGTAACTGCAAAATAGCTGTTCCCCCGTGTACAGGCACGCCCAATTCTCCGGTACGAATATTTACAGACCAAACGACTGAGTTAACTGGGCTTTCCAATTTGGCTTCCCGTTGCAAATTTAATTGCAGTTGAGCCTTGCGTAATTCTTGTTCCAAAGTCAGGACAGAAACTTCTAGTTGACGCTTTTCTTGGATTAAATCCGTAATTTCCTGTTGCAGGTCTAATAAGCGAATCTGGGGAAAACTAAACGTGCGGGCGGAATCGAGTTGTAAACCCTGCTGTATTGCGGTGAGGGCACTTAGGCTTCGATCTACCTCAGCTTGGCGACTGGCGACTAGGGCTTCAGCGGCTTTCATTTCGGCAAGGGCTTGGTCGGCTCTTTGTTGGGAAACCGCCCCTTCTTCAGCCAGACGGATAAATCTTTGGGCTTCTTTACGGGCTAGTTCTAAATTAGCCTGCGCTTGCTTTAGTTCACTACGGGCACGCTCTACATTGGCACGAAAAAAATCAATGTCTAAGCTGATTTGACTCTGAGTTTTTTTAGTTAAAAAATCAGCAAGTCTTTGGCGGGCGTTCAGGCGCTCATTCACAGATTTCAGTTGATTTTGAGTGAGTCGTAATCTGCTGTTTAAGTTCTCCACATCAATGGCGATTTGGGGATTCCGTTCATTGGTAATTGAGCCAATTAAGAAACCCTTGGGTAGTACGCTACCTACATTAATTCGCTCTAAATGGAGGGTGCCAGTAATCGGCGCATAGATGGTAATCAGTTCAGCGTTGATATAACCGACACGACTAATGACTCTGGTTTGTCTCTGCCAGAATAAATAACCGGCAAATATCATCAGTCCCGCACCAAAGAGGATGCGAAACCAACGAAAAAATCTACGCCGTAGATTGTTTTCGACAGCAGTTTCTTGCGGTTTATTCTGAAACAGGGTTAGTGGCATCTGATGTTAATACTTTTAGAGAGGACACAATCGAAACGATGAAAACAAACAAAACTCTGGAACTGTTGCTCAGTACAGGACTAAAAATAAGCGAACCGCTGATCAATTCGTTTATACTAGCCCATTTCGTTCAAGGTGACAACCCGTATAGGGATTACAGATGATTCATGTGATTCAAAGGGTTATTAACAACCAGAATAAAGTTATTATTCCCCTAACCAATAACTCCTTAAACATAAAGTTTTTCTCACAATTCATATAAAAATTTAATGACTAACTTGAAGGAAGTATGGCAATTGCATCAATTTCGACCCGGGCATCCTTAGGCAAACGGGCGACCTGCACACAGGCTCTGGCGGGGGCATATCCATCAGAAAAATATTCCCCGTACACTTGATTCACGGCACTAAAATCCCCTAAATCTACTAAATAAATCGTGGTTTTTACCACCTGTTGCCAACCACAACCCGCCGCTTTCAAGACCGCCCCTAAATTTTCCATCACCTGTCGGGTTTGCAGGGTAATATCATCCCCCACCATTTGCCCCTGGCTATTGAGGGGAATTTGCCCCGATAGAAATACGAACGTTCCCTGGGCTTGAATCGCCTGGTGATAGGGACCAATGGGTAGGGGGGCAGTAGGGGTTTGGATGGGTTGGGGATTCATGGTTGGGGGGCAATACCGTAGTAACGAAATTGCAAATAATCGTGTAGGATTTGGCTGTGGTCAAAGCACAGGGGATGGGGTATCTCCCAGGGTAAAAAAATCCCCACGTTTTTGGCATCGTCTCCCGCTTGGGGCGCACCGGTGGCAGTGGCAATAAATACGGTGGCAATCGTGTGTTGGCGGGGGTCCCGTTGGGGGTCAGAATAGGTGTGAAATTGGCGAACCAACTGCACTGTTAAACCCGTTTCCTCCTGGGCTTCCCGCCGAGCCGCCTGCGCTAGGGTTTCCCCGTAGTCCACAAATCCGCCGGGGATGGCCCAACCCAAAGGTTCGTAGTGCCGTTCCACCAACACCAGGGGACGGTGGGGGCGGTCCAGCAATTCAATCAGGATGTCCACCGTGGGGGCAGGGTTACGGGGTGGGGTCACGCCTATTCCTCCTGCATATCCATATAAAGCTGGCGCAGTTGGTCGGTCAATTCTTGCCCCATCTGGTCAATAAATTCCCCGGCTTGGTTTTCGTCCATCCCATACCGTTCGCTCACATCCGGGTCGAGGAGATAGTCCCGCAGGCTTTCTAGCATAATTTCCGCCATTTCCTCCGCAAATTGATCCGCTGTGTTGGTATAGGGTGCCATATCCTAGAAAGAGTAAACATCATCTTTTTATTGTTACCATGACCCAGCAGTTCCGCCTATCCTTGGATGTGATTAAGTTTAATGAACAGGGCTTGGTGCCAGCGATTATCCAGGATTACTTGGACGGGGTGGTGCTGATGTTCGCCTGGATGAACCGGGAATCGTTGCAAAAAACCCTGGAAACGGGGCGCACTTGGTTCTACAGCCGTTCCCGCCAAGAACTTTGGCCCAAGGGGGAAACCTCCGGTCATGTCCAATGGGTGCGGTGGTGGCGGTATGACTGTGACCACGATGCCCTGTTAATTGGTGTCGAACAGGTGGGGGATATTGCCTGCCACAAGGGGGAACGCAGTTGTTTTCATCTGATTGACGAACCCAATGCGCCTGCCCATCTGCCGCCGGGGGATATGGTTGCCCAACTGTACGAGGTGATTTGCCAGCGGCGGGATGCACCCCAGGAGGGTTCCTACACCAGTCATTTGCTCGAGGGGGGGGACAACCGGATTTTGAAAAAACTGGGTGAAGAAACCGCCGAACTGATCATGGCGTGTAAAGACCAGGAACCAGAAGCCATTGCCAGTGAATGTGCTGATTTGCTGTACCATACTCTAGTGGCTTTAGCGGCGTATCATGTCCCCTGGCGGGCGGTTTTGCAGGAATTGCAGCGGCGCCGTCGTTGATACCGTAAGCAAGTCATTTCCCTTTTTTGCTGAGGAGTGTCCCATGTTGCGTCATCTGCTTCCCCTGATGCCCATTGTTCTCACCAGTACCGTAGCTGTTGCCCAACCCCGCACCTTTAACGTACCTGTCCAACGGGGCATCACCGTGAGCTTGACGAACAACACGGGTCAGCCGGTGAGCATTGAGGTGCCTGGTCGGATTGGTGCCCGTACCCTGCCTAACCGTGCCGCCCTCACCCTGCTCCTCAAGCCCAATGAGAGTATCCTCTACACGCCCACGGGTAACTTCCTGATCCGTGCCGCCGCCAGTTTCAATGCCCCTCGCAACACGTTGAATTTGGTTCTAACCGAAACCCGTTCAATTGGGCAGGACACCCGCAGTGTGTTCATTGACCCCAGGAACCAGATATTGATTTTCTAATGGACACTTTTGAGATTCAACAGTCACAGGGGAAGTGCCTCCGTTCCTGATTGTCAATAAATATAGGCATTCCAGGGAGATACAGTCTATAGCCATCCTAAATAAAAATGGAACAGGGTCGCAGGGGCACCGCCCCCGTACTTGGTTCTGGGAAATTTTTGTTGGTTAATCAAATAGGATTGCTATAGGAAATTTCTGTATGCCTACGGCACGCAGGCTAACGCTAATCAAATCGGATTGCTATATTTATCAATTAAAGGATACAAAAAGCCTCGATTATCCCAAAGACTTAGCATGATTGACCTACAGCAAGTGGGGTTCAATTGTATGCCATAACCACTCAAAAGACTGTAACCTTCACTTGGTGCAAATAAGTAGTAGAGGTGCCCATTAAGTATCTTACCGGCCTCAAATTTATGAACTTTTGTTGCAGGGTTCAACATTTCTGCCCAAGACCATCCTCTTGCTGTTAGACTAGCTTTCTTAAAGTAATCCTCTGAGCCGCAGTTGTCTTTTGCTGAGTACCTGTGAAAAATTGTTAAGCGGAGAAGTCTGTGGTACAACGACCAAAGTTGGTTTTACCTCTTAGAAGTCTCGACAAAATAGTTGAGGGCGTTTGTGTTTTTATGTTGGTCAGTGCATGGATTCTCGCAACATACTACTGGCCAAGGGTGCCTGCTGAGATTCCGGTTCACTTCAATATTTTCGGTGAAGCGGACGCTTATGGGCAGAAAAGTATGATTTTCCTATTGCCTATCGTCTGTACTGCTTTATATGTCCTGTTGACCATAGTCAATCAATTTCCACACGCCTTTAATTATCCTGTTCCAATTACTCAGGCGAATGTAGAGTACCAATATCGTTTGGCAACTCGAATGATTCGCATATTAAAGATGCTGTTGATCGGTATTTTTGCAGTTGGTTTTGTCATAACGTCGCAAACAGCACTCGGAAGAAATGTTGTAGGGCTAAAGCTTGTCATTCTGATATTTATGGCGGGAATTGTTGGCGTTTTATCTTATACTGTCTTCGCTTCACAACGCCGGAGATGAAGTTGGCAATACCCTCACAAAACTTGCACCATTGCTGAATGGGTTGCTTGAGCGGATCAGTCATCAATTGTTTGGCTAACCTGCGGTTTGTGGGAAAAAGAGAGTCACCGGAGGAGAAAATCCGTAGAATTAAGATATTTGAGCGTTCCCCCAGTTCCTATGCCCCTTAGCGGTGATGCCATCCGGCAGAAGTTCCTCAATTTTTATGCCCAGCGCCAGCATCAGGTGTTGCCCAGTGCGTCCTTGATCCCCAGCGACCCTACCGTACTGTTGACCATTGCCGGGATGTTGCCATTTAAGCCGGTGTTTTTGGGACAGCAACCCGCCCCTGCCCCCCGGGTCACTACGGCGCAACGGTGTTTACGCACCAACGATATTGACAATGTGGGACGCACCCGCCGCCACCACACCTTCTTTGAAATGTTGGGAAATTTCAGCTTTGGGGACTATTTCAAAGCCGAAGCCATCGCCTGGGCGTGGGAATTGGTCACGCAGGGGTTTGGTCTGCCCCCAGAACATCTAGCGGTGAGTGTGTTTGAACAGGATACGGAAACCGTGACCCTGTGGCAGGAAGTGGTGGGGTTGCCGCCGGAGCGCATCCAAAAAATGGGTGCGGAGGATAATTTTTGGGCGGCGGGTCCGACGGGTCCCTGTGGTCCTTGCTCGGAAATTTATTACGATTTTGCCCCCCAACCGGGTGCGGTTGACCTCACGGATGAGGAACGGTTTGTGGAAATTTACAACCTGGTGTTCATGGAATTAAACCGGGATGCCAGTGGCAAAATCACCCCCCTGGCGCATAAAAACATTGATACGGGCATGGGGTTGGAACGGTTAGCCCGCATCCTGCAAAATGTGCCGAGCAATTATGAAACCGATTTGATTTTTCCCCTGATTGAACAGATGGCAGAATGGGTGCATATTGATTACCCAAAAGCCACTTTTGAACAGCAATTATCCCTGAAAATTATTGGGGATCACATCCGGGCAGTGGTGCATTTGATTGCCGATGGGGTGATTCCCAGCAATGTCCGGCGGGGTTACATTTTGCGGCGGTTGATCCGCAGGTTGGTGCGGCATGGGCGTTTGTTGGGATTGCGTCGTCCGTTTACAGCGGAATTAGCCGTCACTGCTATTAATTTAGCTGGCTCTGCCTATCCCCATATAGCCGGACGGGCAACGACCATTCAAAATGAATTGCACCGGGAAGAACAGCAATTTTTGAAAACCCTAGAAGTGGGGGAACAATTACTTTTTGATGTCATGGCACAAAAACCGACGGGGATCAGTGGCAAAGTAGCATTTGATTTGGCGGCTACCTACGGCTTCCCGGTGGAATTGACCGCCGAAATTGCCGCCGAACAGGGACTCACCGTGGATATGGCGGGTTACGAACAGGAAATGACCAAACACCGGGAATTGTCTCGGGAAGGGCAGGAAATGGTGGATGTCTTGGCGGCGAATCAATGGGTGGAATTAGCCGAGGAATTGGGGAAAACCGTATTTACAGGGTACTTAAACATTACCGGTACAACCACAGTACAAGGGATTTTACAAGCTGGGGAGCGGGTCAGTCGGTGTGATGCCACGGCTGGCGATGTGTTGGTGATTTTGGCGGCTACCCCCTTCTATGCGGAATCCGGCGGTCAGGTCGCAGATACCGGCATCCTGGCAAGTCCCGACGGCACATTGCAATTCCGGGTGACGGATGTGCAAAAAAAAGCCGACCTGTGGGTGCATTACGGGCGGGTGGAACAGGGGGAATTAGTCGTCGGAATGTCGGTACAGGCGCAGGTGGATCGGTGGCGGCGGTATCGCACCCAAGCCCATCACACGGCTACCCATTTACTGCAAGCCGCATTACAAAAGCTGATTGACCCCCACATTGCCCAGGCGGGTTCTTTGGTAACGGCGGAACGGTTGCGGTTTGATTTCAATTGCTCTCGTCCCCTCACCCCGGCGGAATTGCACCAATTGGAATGGCAAATCAACGTTTGGATTGCGGAAGCCCATCCGGCGCAGGTGTTGACCCTGCCCTTGGCGGAGGCGAAGGCACGGGGGGCGATTGCCATGTTTGGGGAAAAGTACAGCGACCCGGTGCGGGTGATTGATATTCCCGGCGTTTCGATGGAACTGTGCGGCGGCACCCATGTCACCAACACGGCGGCAATTGGCTTATTTAAGATCGTGGCGGAAACAGGCATTGCCAGTGGTATTCGTCGGATTGAAGCGGTGGCGGGTTTAGGGGTTTTAGACTATTTGAACCAGCGGGATACGGTGGTGAAAGAGTTAACCGATTTATTCAAAATTAAGCCAGAAGAAATTACTCAGAGGGTGCGGGAATGGCAACAGGAATTGAAAGCCAAAACCAAACACATTGAGCAATTAAACACCCAATTAGCCCGTTATCAAGCCCTGCAATTGCTCAACCAAACGGAAACGATTAATGGCTATCAATTACTCGTCGGTCAGTTGGGGCAGGTGGAAGGAGAAGCCCTGAAAAATGCCGCCCAAGAATTATTGCAAAAATTGGGCAAAGGGGCGGTGGTGCTGGGGGCGGTTCCCGCTGAAGATAAGGTGACGTTGGTCGCCGCTTTTAGTCCCGAAGTCGTGCAGTTGGGGTTGCAAGCCGGACGGTTGGTGGGGGATTTGGCAAAACGCTGTGGCGGTGGGGGTGGTGGCCGACCCAATTTCGCCCAAGCTGGGGGCAAAGACCCGCAAGGACTCCCGCAAGCTCTGGAGCAAGCCCGGCGGGAATTGCGGCAAAAACTGGCCGATTTCCCCGATAACTAAATACCGTCTATAGCAGTCCTAAATGAGAATAGAACAAGGGTCGCAGGGGCACCGCCCCCGTATTGGGTTCTGGGAAATTTTTGTTGGTTAATCAAATAGGATTGCTATATATTTGCAAAGGCGTAGAGGTGTCTTAGATAAAAGAAAATTATGGGCACCTCATATTAATTCATGACTATTGAGAATGACCCCTAGGTTATTGATAATTGCCAACGAGAGAATGGGGCTTCCGAGCCTGTCATATAAGTACAAAAAGTACAAAAATCAATAAATATGAGGTTCCCTTATGATTTCTTCCCCTTGCCCTATAGCCTACTGCAAGGTTCTACATTAAATATGGGTAAGTTATAACCACAAACTCAACAATTCATCGGTTCCCATGCACTCCATGCCTCAAGACTGGCGCATCCTGGTTTTGCCCTTCAAATTACTGCTGGCGGTGATTCTCTACCAGCCCTCCGTCCTTGCCCTACCCCAAGGCGGGGTGGTCACCCAGGGACAGGCGGTCATTCAGCAGGAAAGTGCCACAAAACTTAATATCAACCAGTCCTCCGACCGGGCAGTAATCAATTGGAATAGCTTTAGCATCGGTGCGCCGGAGTGGGTGAATTTCCAACAGCCCAGCAGTACCTCCGCTACGCTGAACCGGGTCACAGGCAATACCCCCTCTTCAATTGCTGGAAAATTAACCGCCAATGGACAAATCTTTTTGATTAACCCCAACGGCATCGCCTTTTTGCCCACTGCACAGGTGGATGTGGCGGGTCTGGTCGCCAGTACATTGAATATCAAAGACAGCGATTTCATGCAGGGGATTCTGCGCTTTGAACAAATGCCAGGGAAACCGCCTGCCAGTGTGGTTAATGAAGGGTTGATCACCGTCAAAGAAGCAGGTTTTGCGGCTTTAGTGGCTCCGGCAGTACACAATAGCGGCGTGATTTCTGCCCGGTTGGGGAAAGTGGTTTTAGCATCAGGAACCACGGTCAGTTTAGATTTTTATGGGGATGGCTTATTAAGTGTAACGGTTGACCCCCAATTAGCAGGGCAAATTACGGATATTTATGGTAATAAATTAAGTTCACTCATTAACAATCAGGGCATTATTACTGCGCCGGGAGGCATTGTCACGTTAAGTGCGCAAGCCGCTGGTCAAATTGTGGACAGGGTGATTAACACCGGGGGAATTATTGAAGCAAAGTATGCGGAAAATCGGAATGGTGTCATTGTCTTATCCGGTGGTTCTAAAGGCACCATTGCAGTTAATGGTGTATTAGATGTGTCGGGTGAAAAGGGCGGTAAAATTCAAATCACTGGGGAGAATGTAGGGCTATTTGGGTCAGCAAAAGTAGATGCTTCTGGGGATAAAAGTGGTGGGTTGGTTTTCATCGGTGGGGATTATTTAGGGGGGCAAGCGGATAAGCAGAGAATTGACCCCAGTTTGAACGCCCAAAATACCTATGTGAGTAGCGGCAGTGTGATTAATGCAGATGCCAAAGTCACAGGTAATGGTGGGGAAGTGATTGTTTGGGCGGATAATTTCACCCGTTTTGATGGGACGATAACCGCTAGAGGGGATAATGGTGGTTTTGTTGAAACTTCGGGTAAAAACATATTAGAAATAGGTGACACTGCCCAAGTAGATACCACCGGACGAATTGGCGAAACTGGCACTTGGTTACTTGACCCATTAGACTTAACCATCAGCGGCACAGGGACAAATAATAATGTTACAGGCGTAAGTCCATTTCAACCAACTGGAACAGGGTCAATTTTAAGAGACACCACAATTAACACTGCTTTAGGTACAAATAATGTCGTGGTAAAAACCGTTGGTACAACTGGTACTGCTCGGGGAGATATTACTTTTGCCAATAATGCCAATGTGAATTGGGCAACCAATAAAACCTTCACGGTGCAAGCCGCTGGGCAGATTGTGATGACCCCTGGATCAAAAGTTGAAAGCACGAATACTGGCACATTTAATGCGATTATTTTTCAAGCAAATACAGCTGGTACCACAACAGGAAACTTTAATGGTATTGAACTACAGAATAATACACAACTCAGCACTAAAGGCGGCAGTATTCAACTTACAGGTGTAGGTGGTACAAGTTTAGGAAATACAGGCATTCTCATATCGGGAAGTAACACATCTATTACCACCGCAGGGGCAGGCACAATCACTATTACTGGTACAGGCAAAGGAACATCTGGAAATAATGCTGGTATTGTCCAAGAATTGGGTGCTCAAGTAAGTACGGTCAATGGGGCGATTAGTTACACTGGCACTGGTAGCAATGCAACCAATAACAACTATGGGATTTATTTGGATGGGACTAATACTTCAGTCACCACAACGGGTACAGGAACCATCACGCTTACGGGCAAAGGACAAGGTACGGGAACTAATAATTACGGCATTTTGCAAAAAGACAGTGCCAAAGTCACAACAGCAAACGGCATCATTACTTATAAAGGTACTGGTGCAAGTACAGCCGATGGGATTCGCATTGAATCGGGCAATAATATCATCGGTGGAAATAGTAATAAAAGTGTCGTCTTAACTTCACTGAACAATGGCATTACCTTGAATGATGTCAAAATCCAAACAAAAGAGAATATCATTATCACTTCTCCCGGAAATGTCATCCAAAATAATAATGGTGGATTATTTGCTACTACTGCGGGGAAAGGTTTACAGCTTAATGGAGCGGGGAATTACACCCTTACCAATCCTAATAATGATATAGCCACTTTAGCGGCTAAAAATACCGGTAATATCAGCTATCGGGATGCCAATGGTTTTGTAGTCGGTACGGTAGGAACAGTAAACGGAATCAGCATTGGCACTAAGAATATCACCCTATCAGCAGAGGGAGCCGTTACCCAAACCCAAGCCATAATCGCTAATGGGTTAGAACTCACAGGAACAAATGCAACCTACACCTTAACTAATACGGGAAATAATGTCACCACTCTTGCCGCTAATACCAATAACAATCTCAGTTTCACAGATAGTAATGCTTTAATTATCGGCACGGTTGGGGCAACCAATGGGATTAACGCCCCTGGCAAAAATGTGACGTTAAAGGTGAATGCTGGTACTGTTACCCAAACCCAAGCTATTATAGCAGGCGGTTTAGAATTAAAAGGTAATGCGACTTACACACTCACTAATGTCAATAATGATGTTACTACCCTAGCCGCTAATGTGGACAATCCCCTTAGTTTCACTGATAAAAATACTTTAATAATTGGTACAGTCAATACTACCAACGGCATTACTACAATCAATGATTTAGTCACACTGCAAACTGGCGGTTTATTAACTATTAACAAAGCAATAGCCGTAGGAACTGAAAAAGTTAGTATTAATAGTGTGGATGGTGTGATACAGGGAACGGCTGGCGTAATTACTGGAACTGGTTTGCGTTTACTCGGTACAGGTACTTTTAATCTTAATAATACAAGTAATAACATCGCTCTTTTGGCGGCTGATGTAAATGGTTCCCTAACCTATGTAGATTCTAATGTCATGGCAATTGATACGGTTTTAGGAACAACTGGTGTAAAAACTAAGAATAACCCTATCAATATCAGCACCGTTAATGGCAATTTAACTGTAGTGAATACTGCCGCAGTTAATGATGTTGATGCTGGTAGTAGTACGGTAAATTTAACTGCTGGTGGCAATAACATTTTTACTAACAATGCTAACGCCAAAATTACTGGTACTGGTGGGGTTACGATTACCGCCAATAGCATGACCTTGAATGGAGGTAGTGTAATCAATAGCGGTACGAATATCACAACCTTACAACCCAACACCGCTGGGCGTTTAATTAATTTAGGCGGGGCAGATATCGCCGCTACCACATTAGGACTGACCTCAGCAGAATTAAATACCGTCACCGCTGGAACATTACGGGTGGGGAAAAATGATTCTGGTAATATCACTGTTTCAACCGCTATCGCCCCTTCTGGCACAAATACTCTCTCTCTAATTACTGGTGGTGCTGTTTCACAAAATGCTGGTGCAACTATTACTGAAACCAATTTAGCTATCAAATCTGGTAGCGCTATCACTCTTAATCAAAGCAATCAAATCACTAATTTTGCCGCCAATGCTACTACTGGTAATGTTACCTTAAATGACCTAGGTGGATTGAATATTGATACTGTTGATGGTGTGAACGGTATTAATGCTCCCAACTTTAATCTAACTACAACAGGAAACATCACTCAATCCGCTGGTGCTAATATCCTCACTTCTGGAATTACGACTCTTAATGCCGGGACAAATACTATCACTTTGACAAACTCTGGTAATAGCTTTACCAACTTAAATGTTTTGAATGCGAGTAATGCCAGTTTAACCAATTCAGTTGGCTTCAATATCCAAGGCATCAATGCCACAGGTAATGTTAGTTTGAATGCGGGAGGTGCAGTTACCCAAACAGGTCAGATTTTAGCAAATACATTGGATTTACAAGGCGCAGGTAGCTACACTTTGAATGATTCTGCTAACAATATCACCACCTTAACTGGTAATACTACAGGAGCGATTTCCTACACTGATGCTAATGATTTCACTGTAGGCAATTTAACCACCAACAATTCTAATATCACCCTCAACGCTCCCAATATAAATACAATTTCTTTTGCAGGAAATGTTAATACAGGTAGTGGTAATTTAACCGTCACCAGTGGCACTATCAATCAAACTGCTGGTGGTATCACAGTTAATGGCACAGCTAATTTTACGAGCACCAAAGCCAATACTGGCAATGTAACAGTAAATAACAACACAGCCACACAGTTAGGTGGTTCGATTATTGGTGGTGATTTCACGCTGACGTCAACAGGAAATGTAACCCAGTCGGGTTCACTAAAAGTAGCTGGAACAACTACAATTACTGCTCCCAACGGTCTAAGCGGTTTAACTGATCCAAATAATGTATTGCCTAATGCCTTTTCACCGACTACGGGTGATTTAATCATTACTGGAGTAGGAACAGTAAATTTGCCCGCAAACACCATCACGGGTAATTTAACCGTAACATCCTTGGCTTCTGGAACTGGATTTGCAGGTACTTTTGGTGGTAGTGCCATCACATTAGATAAAGCCAATAATTTTGGCGGTACGGTTAGTTTTAATACCCAAACAGCGGGTTTAGTTTCCTTATCGGGCACGCCTAAAATCATTCAATCTGGTGTGCAAACAGTAGGGCAAACAAGTACATTTAATGCTATCGGCGGCACAATTGATCTGAATTTGAATAATCAATTAACTGGTGCGATTACTCTCAACACAGGTGCTACTGGCGGGAATATCAATTTGATAAATAACCAACCTACGGTCATCGCTGGTGCTACAACTGGGGCTAATTTGGCAATTACCAGTAATGGTAATCTCACCCAAACTGGTGCTGTTAATGTGAGCGGTGGTACTACAACCTTAAACGCTGGAGGCAATGATATTACTTTCAACAATGCTGGGAATGACTTCAATACCCTGTTGTTAACTGCCAAAAATGCCACTATCACTGATAGCAATGCGTTAGTTCTGGGCACTTCTAATCTGACCAATAATTTAAGCATCACAACCACTGGGGATTTAACTCAAACCGGAGCGGTCACAGCTGGTGGAACCACGACGATTAACACCAATGGCAATGATGTGACTTTGAATAACCCTGGGAATGACTTTAATACCCTATTGTTAACTGCCAAAAATGCCACTATCACTGATAGCAATGCGCTAATTCTTGGTGCTTCTAACTTGACCAATAATTTAAGCATCACAACTACTGGGGATTTAACTCAAACCGGGGCGGTCACAGCTGGTGGAACCACGACGATTAACACCAATGGCAATGATGTTACGCTAAATAACGCCGGGAATGACTTTAACAGCCTACTGTTAACTGCCAAAAATGCCACCATCACTGATAGCAATGCGTTAGTTCTGGGCACTTCTAATCTGACCAATAATTTAAGCATCACAACCACTGGGGATTTAACTCAAACCGGAGCGGTCACAGCTGGTGGAACCACGACGATTAACACCAATGGCAATGATGTGACTTTGAATAACCCTGGGAATGACTTTAATACCCTATTGTTAACCGCTAAAAATGCCACTATCACTGATAGCAATGCGCTAATTCTTGGTGCTTCTAACTTGACCAATAATTTAAGCATCACAACTACTGGGGATTTAACTCAAACCGGGGCGGTCACAGCTGGTGGAACCACGACGATTAACACCAATGGCAATGATGTTACGCTAAATAACGCCGGGAATGACTTTAACAGCCTACTGTTAACTGCCAAAAATGCCACCATCACTGATAGCAATGCGTTAGTTCTGGGCACTTCTAACTTGACCAATAATTTAACCATCACAACCAATGGTGATTTAACTCAAACCGGAGCGGTCACGGCTGGTGGAACCACAACGATTAACACCAATGGCAATGATGTGACTTTGAATAATGCCGGGAATGACTTTAACACCCTGTTGTTAACCGCCAAAAATGCGACTATCACCGATAGCAATGCGCTAGTTCTGGGCACTTCTAATCTGACCAATAATTTAAGCATCACAACCAATGGTGATTTAACTCAAACCGGAGCGGTCACGGCTGGCGGAACCACGACGATTAACACCAATGGCAATGATGTGACTTTGAATAACGCCGGGAATGACTTTAACAGCCTACTGTTAACTGCCAAAAATGCCACCATCACTGATAGCAATGCGTTAGTTCTCGGTGCCTCGAATATCACGACAGATTTGACTGTTGTTACCAATGGTGATTTAACTCAAACCGGGGCGGTCACGGCTGGTGGAACCACGACGATTAACACCAATGGCAATGATGTTACGCTAAATAACGCCGGGAATGACTTCAATACCCTGTTGTTAACTGCCAAAAATGCCACTATCACTGATAGCAATGCGTTAGTTCTGGGCACTTCTAACTTGACCAATAATTTAACCATCACAACTACTGGTGATTTAACTCAAACCGGGGCGGTCACGGTTGGTGGAACCACGACGATTAACACCAATGGCAATGATGTGACTTTGAATAATGCCGGGAATGACTTTAACACCCTGTTGTTAACCGCCAAAAATGCGACTATCACCGATAGCAATGCGCTAGTTCTTGGCACTTCTAATCTGACCAATAATTTAAGCATCACAACCAATGGTGATTTAACTCAAACCGGAGCGGTCACGGCTGGCGGAACCACGACGATTAACACCAATGGCAATGATGTGACTTTGAATAACCCTGGGAATGACTTCAATACCCTGTTGTTAACCGCCAAAAATGCCACCATCACTGATAGCAATGCGTTAGTTCTGGGCACTTCTAATCTGACCAATGATTTAACCATCACAACCACTGGTGATTTAACTCAAACCGGGGCGGTCACGGCTGGTGGAACCACGACGATTAACACCAATGGCAATGATGTTACGCTAAATAACGCCGGGAATGACTTTAACAGCCTACTGTTAACTGCCAAAAATGCCACCATCACTGATAGCAATGCGTTAGTTCTGGGCACTTCTAACTTGACCAATAATTTAACCATCACAACTACTGGTGATTTAACTCAAACCGGAGCGGTCACAGCTGGTGGAACCACGACGATTAACACCAATGGCGATGATGTGACTTTGAATAACCCTGGGAATGACTTTAACACCCTATTGTTAACCGCTAAAAATGCCACTATCACTGATAGCAATGCGCTAGTTCTGGGCACTTCTAACTTGACTAATAATTTAACCATCACAACCACTGGGGATTTAACTCAAACCGGGGCGGTCACGGCTGGTGGAACCACGACGATTAACACCAATGGCAATGATGTTACGCTAAATAACGCCGGGAATGACTTTAACAGCCTACTGTTAACTGCCAAAAATGCCACTATCACTGATAGCAATGCGTTAGTTCTGGGCACTTCTAACTTGACCAATAATTTAACCATCACAACTACTGGTGATTTAACTCAAACCGGGGCGGTCACGGTTGGTGGAACCACGACGATTAACACCAATGGCAATGATGTGACTTTGAATAACCCTGGGAATGACTTTAATACCCTATTGTTAACTGCCAAAAATGCCACCATCACTGATAGCAATGCGTTAGTTCTGGGCACTTCTAATCTGACCAATAATTTAACCATCACAACCACTGGTGATTTAACTCAAACCGGGGCGGTCACGGCTGGTGGAACCACGACGATTAACACCAATGGCAATGATGTTACGCTAAATAACGCCGGGAATGACTTTAACCTAATTAATTTAACTGCAAAAAATGCAAAAATTACTGACACAAATGGCTTGACAATCACTGGGACTTCTATTACTAAGGATTTGATTTTAACTGCTAATGGAGCTGTTACTCAAACTGGAGCAATTCTTGCGGATGGCTTAGCCCTACTTGGAAGCGGTAATTTTAACTTGCAAAATCCAGGTAATAGCATTAATACTCTCGCCGCTAATACCACGAATGATATTAGCTTTGTGAATAGCAAAACCTTAACAGTAGGCATAGTCAATCACACCGGCATTACCACCACGGGTACTGTATTTTTACAAACGATTGACGGGGATATTATTCTCGATAACTCTGTAAATTCAACCGCTACTGGAAACGCAATTACGCTAGTGGCTGATGATAACTTTATTAACAACGCAGGTGCAACGGCTTTATCGGCAACTAATGGCCGTTGGCTCGTCTATGCTACCAGTCCCACAGGAAACGTGAATGGCTGGCCGGTACTCGGAGGTTCTCAACAATTCAGCACTACCTTCCCTGCTGGTGCCTTATTCACTGGCAATGGCTTTTTATACAAAGTAGGGGCACCTTTTGTGCCGGGAGTACCCAATTTATTCACCACTGAACCCGTGACATTCACCCTGAATTTCAATGACCGACAATGGCGAGACTTTGCCCAGTTTTCGGAGCAATCTGCGTTAATTGAATCGCTCGTTTGTACCAGCGATACAGCATTAGCTGATGCACCAGTTAATAATTCCGATGAAACCCTGATTATTCTCGACCGTTCCATCAATCCTTTGGCGTTAACCCAGCGGGTATTTTTCCTTGATAATGGCTTGCCGAAGTGCGAAACAGACAGTCAAGCATCTAACTTTTAGTCGTTCAACCAGTCCAGGATAATGCCCACGTTATGTGCACTGGGAAGGCTGAGATTGCTCCCGTCACAACCGGGTTGACCATTGTGGTTACGATGCCGCTGGACACCTCTGCCGATTTTGTGCCACTGCCCGCTCCGGGGTTTGTCCCAACAACGTCGCCTCAATCGTCCGCCCCAAACAGTTCGACAACCGGTTATAATCCGCTCCATTCGGGCGGGAATAGGCAACTTGGGTCTGGGTTAAAAACACCTGCAAAAGGGGATGGTCAGCCAAAAAAGCCTGGTATTCCGGGTTTTGACGGGCAGATAGGGTCACGGGCAATGCCCCGGTTTGACGCGCCCAAGCCACTTGAAATTCATCCCCCAAAATGTAATCCAAAAACCGCAGTGCCGCCTGCTGTCGCCGGGAATCCGTCCGCATCAAAAATACATTGGCACCCCCCACAATCGTCGCCGGTCGTACCGCCTGGGGGATGGGCATGACGCTGAAGGGCACCCCCGTTTGACTCAGATACCCCAAGGTCCACGGTCCCGTAATCTGCATCGCCACCCGCCCCTGGATAAACCCCTCCTGCTCATAACCCCGCTCCGGTGCCGAGAGTAGCGCTACCCCCATGTGCAGTAATTTTTGCCAAAATTGTAATGCACTCAGACTCGCCTCGGTCAACAACGGCACCGTGCCATTCACCACCTCCCCCCCCGCACTAAACCAAAAGGGCAACCAGGAAAACACCGTCCATTCCCCCTTACCCAACGGCAACAGCAAACCGTACTGGTCGGGGCGACCATCCCCATCCCCATCCCGGGTTAATTTCTGTGCCACCTGCGCCAATTCCTCCCACGTCCGGGGCAATTGGGTAATCCCCGCCGCCGCAAACAGGTCAGGGCGATAAAAAATGCCTAAATTACTGGTCGTAAACGGTACCGACCACAATTCCCCTTCCAAGGTCATACCGGGGAGCAACGATGGGTCTAAATTTGCCAGACGACCCCCTTGATTTAACCAATCCGTCAAAGGGACAATGCCCTGCAAATCTACCAATCTACCCGTCAATAAACTATCAAACCAAAGCAAATCCGGGGGGCTATTCCCCACAATCGCCGTGAGAATTTTCGGAAACTGTTGATCCGCCTGACCCACATAAATAGGTTGCACCTTTATATCTGTTTGTTGGGCATTAAATTGGGCGACTAATTCCTCAAAAATCACCCGATTGGTAGGGGGATTAATCCCATGCCATAGCGTTAACGTTAATGGGGTAATATCTGAGGAATTTGCCCCTTGACAACCTAAGAGTAGAATACTGAGTAATAAACTTATTAATAGCCGTTTCATTTCTGCGCCCCCACACAAGCAATCACTGGGTAATCCGGGTGTTTCATGTCCAATTCTGCGGGGGTTAATTCTTCTGCCGCTATCCCTAAAAAGGTTGCCAAAACCGTTAACGTATTCCCGTAGGTGTATAAATGACATTGGGCATACTTGCGAAATAAATAATTCAAGCCATCGGGCAACAATCGCCAATAGTCCGCCGGTCGGTCGTGCAATCGTTGCGCCGTCGGTACTAAAGCCAGACACCAACCCCCCGGTTTCAGCCACTGGTAGATATTGCGGATCACCAGCCCCGGGTCGTAACAATGTTCTAGCACGTTAAAAATTAAAATCGTATCCACAGAAGCCGCTGGGATTACTTCCGTATCATGGGCATCCCCCACAAAATCTACCCCCGCTCCCGGCGCAATATTCATACAGCGATAGGACGTGATTTTTGACGCATCTAATTCATAAAATTCCCGGTCTTTGGCGACCCCCCCTACTTCTAAAACATTACCCGTGATTTTATCCCCAACTGCTTGCAAAAATTGCCTTTGGTAATAGCGGTCAATGGGTGTCCCCCGGGAAAATCCCGTAATCCCACACAATGGAATACTCCGGCGCAAATCCCCCCAGTTCACCTGCCCCACCGCCGGGACAATTAACCCTAGAGTGTAAAGTTCTTGAAATTCTCGTTGAAATTCCTGAAATTCTATTGCTGGATAGGGGGTAAACAATGGTTTTTTAGCAGTCAAATTCACCTGTTCCTGTAGTTCTAAATAACTGGCAAATCCTTGGGTCAAATAAACGATTTCCTGTTGCATGATTTTGATTGAAATATCATCGCCCAATTCTGTTAGCTGAATGCCCGGTAATTTGGTTCGTAATTCCTGATAAATCCTGTAGCCTGATTCTAAAGTTTGGGGATGCAAAAAACACTCTAAAATGGCACATTGCTTGGGCGTTAGGGGCACCGCAGACCGTTGACTCCAGCCAAACACCGCCTGGGTATTTGCGCCCGACCACCGGATAAATGTACTGGTACAATACTGCGGCTTCATTCCCCCAAAACCCAGGTTTTGATCGCCGTCACCACCCCATCTTCTTCCACCGTTGGTGCCACCCAATCCGCCTGCTTTTGTACTTCTAAAGGTGCATTCCCCATCGCAATCCCCACCCCAGCGTACTGCAACATTTCCAGGTCGTTGTAATTGTCCCCAATCGCCACCACCTGCGCCCGGGTAATACCCAATAATTCCTCAGCTAAATACTGCACCGCCACCCCTTTGTTGACCTGGGGGTTCGCCGCTTCAAAGTAAATGGGGGCGGAACGGGTTAAGTACAATTCACTTTTATCGTACCGCTTTTGTAAGGTATCAATCATCTCATCCACAATCCGGGGGTCCTCACTCACCGCCAGGACTTTGGTGGGGGCAATGCCTACTTCCGCCAGGGTTACGCGCAAATCATCCACCAAAATTGGCTCAATCAAGGTGCGTTTGGCGTACTGGTCCGTATCGGGACGCATTTCCTGCACATACAACTGGTCATCGAGATAAAAATGGATGGATAAATGGGGACTCAAATCCGCCTGTTCAAAATAATCCAGCAGTTCCACAGCCCGTTGAGGGTCAATCGGGCAATGGCGATGACGCTCTCCGGTGTGGGGGTCCTGAATCCACGCCCCCTGGTAGCTCAAGAGGGGCAAAGTTAAATCCAATTCCCGATAAAATCGTAGGGCAGAACGGTACATCCGTCCGGTGGCAATCGCCACTTTAATCCCCCTTTGTCGTACCAATTGTACAGCATTATGTACCGCCGGGGTAATGCAATTGTCATCCCCCACGACCGTACCATCTAAGTCAAGCACCAGCAAACGCACATCAAAAATCGGCATGGTGGCGAAAAATGCGGGTTCGCCTGTCACTATATCAGGTTTGCCCCCAGAGCCAGAGGGATTGCCCCAAACCCACCAACAGCCCCAGGATGCCCCCTAGGTTGACAATCGCCTGCAATTCACTGCGTACAATACCCTGAATCCCGGCTTCTAAATCCGCTGGGGATGTGGCATTCACCCGGTCAATAATGGCTTGGTCAATATCTAATATGGGGATCACTTGGGCAATCACTTGTTCCAGGTCTTTTTCTAAGTAACGCTCAATAATTAACGCCAATTCTTCGCTGATTAAACTCAGGGAGCTATTCATAACAGATGAACTGCGTAAACGGGTGAGAATTAAATGGGCAATTTCATCCCAGTTGAGGGAGTCACTCAGGTTTTGAATCAGGGCTGGACCATCAGTTTGCAGGTATTCCCGCACCAGTTCCCGCAGTTGTTTTCTCAGTTTGTGCATGGTGAGTACGGGCAAATTTTGTAGGGATAATTCCTTGATGAGTTCAGTAAGGCGGGATTTTAACCCCAGGGATTGCATCAATTCTGCCAGCCGTTGATTCGCCGTTTCCGGTTCTTCAATACAAAACCGCCGCAGACGCATCAAGCCATTCCGCACCCCAAAAAAGTTCGCCACGACCCAATAGGTACCGGTGGTTTGTTCCCGTAAATCCTGGTCAATCACATCAATGGTTTCATCGGTTAGAAAATCCACCAAGGCTCGCCGTAGCAGATCAGGGGTTAACACCAATTCCAAGAGCCAATCCGCCACCTGTTCCGCTTGGGTAGCCGAAAGGCGAAATTCCAGTAAAAAGCGGTCAAAAATTTGGTTGATTTGCTCAGCTAAAAAGTCTTCCTGGCGGGCTAAAATTCGCAATAACCGGGGTAACGACTGCCCGAGGAAATCGTGTAAAATTCCCGCTAAAATTTTGGCGGTGCGGGCTTTGTATTCCTCCAGTTTGACTTGGTTTAAGGCAGTTTGGAGTAACCAATAAATTGCCGCTTGGGTGCGTTCCAATTGCAATAGCCTGCGGGCGATATTTTGTAACTCTTCCGGGGTGAGCAGGGAGCGGGTGATCGTATCGGCAATGCGGGCGGCGAGTCGTCCTTGGTTGCTGGGGATCAGACCGGGGGTAAAGGGCACCCGGTAGCGACCCACGTAGAGGGGGCGGTAGGGACGAAAGAGCATCCGAATGGCAATATCATTGGTGAAATAACCAATCAGCGTGCCCAGAATGGGGGGTAAAACCAGGTTCAGGGGCAAGGACACAAGCAATTCCACCCAAAGTTAGCGATGATGGGACGGCACCCTCGGTCAGGGGATTCATTCCGATCATAAACTGTGGGCTGGGCTGGTTATCCTAGAAGGTGGAGGTTTCCTGCGGTTGCCGTGATCCAACACCCGTTGATTGCCCAGTTGAGCGAGGTGATTCGCCAGATATGGCAGGGGAGTTTGTCCCTCCAGCCCTACTCCCTCCCGGCGGATTTGGGCTATGTGGAAGGGCACTTGGAAGGGGAACGGGTGCGTATCCACAATCTGTGTTACCAAACGCCCCATTTTCGCAAATTGCATCTGGAACTGGCGCAGGTGGGGGATAATCTGGACATTCTGCACTGTGTGATGTTCCCCCGCACTTGTTATGATTTGCCCGTGTTTGGCACGGATATTGTGGCGGGACGGGGACAGGTGAGTGCGGCGATTGTGGATTTGTCCCCCACCCGGGTGGATCATTCCCTGCCCCCTGCCTACGTGCGGGACTTGACCGCCCTGACCCCTGCCCCGTTTCAACAACCCCGCCCCCTGCCGCCCTGGGGGGATATTTTCTCGGAGTTTTGTCTGTTTGTCCGCCCGGTGGATGAATTGGAACAGCAAAAATTTCTGGACTATGTGGGGCAGATATTAAAATTACATTGTCAACACGCTTTGACCAGTCAGCCCCTTTCCCCCGCCTTGGCGCAGCAACACCAATCCCAGCAGAGTTATTATTGCCGCCAGCAACAGCAGAATGACAAAACCCGGCGGGTATTGGAGCGAGCCTTTGGCAATACCTGGACGGAACGCTATATGACGACGGTGTTGTTTGACCTCCCTCAGGCATGAGTGACCATTACCAAACCCTGGGCTTGCGTCCCAATGCCACCCAGGCTCAGGTCAAAGCCGCCTACCGCCGCCTGGTCAAGCTCTGCCACCCCGATACCAATCCCCAGGGGCATGAGCGGATGATTGCCCTGAATCTCGCCTATGAGGTACTGGGGGACCCGGTGCAACGGCGTGCCTACGACCAGCGACAGACAACGACCAGCCTTCCCTGTCCGCCCCCCCCGGCGCCCCAGCTTTGGTGGCGGGAGGTGTTTCAACCGGTGGATCAACGGGTAAACCGGATTTTGGGCACCCGCCGTCAGCAGTTGGAACGGTTAGCCGCTGACCCCTTTGATGATCACTGTATGGCGGAATTTCGCCGCTATCTCCTCGCCTGTCGCCGCACCCTCCAGCAGGCGGAAGCCCTGTTTCGCAGTCAAGCCAATCCCCCTGCCCTCGCCGGGGTTGCCAGTGGGCTGTACCACTGTTTGAACCACCTGAACGATGCCCTGGAAGACCTGCATTGGTTCACCCAAAGCTACAGCGAGCAGTACCTCCAGACCAGCGAAGCCCTGTTTCGACGGGCGGGGGAGCAACGGCAACGGGCCTGGCAGTCGGCTCGCCAAGCGGGTTTCTCCCGATGAATCTCCTCTATGGTTACGCTTCTTCGTCCGGTAGGGGGCCGTCAATGCGCTCCAACTGCCACAGGATTTGGTTCCCCTCCCGGCGTACCCGTGAAACGATCCAGTTGCGCCACGCCCAGGTTTCCCCCCGACTGGTCACCGCACTGGCATTCACATCCATCAAAGCGGCCAGTTCCGCACTGGTGATGAAGTACCCCTGGTTGGCGACCGCATCCGCCGTGTGCAGGGTTTCTAACAGCAGACGCAGTTGACCCATGCGGCTTTCCCGGGAGAGGGCTTCGTCACTGTGGGTATTGAGTAAGGTTTCCGACATAAAACCTGCCCGAATGGGGAATAACGACAAACAAGCCGTAGGTATTTGCACCAACAAACACCTTATACCTTACACTAATTTTTGGCGATTGGGTACTGAGACGGAGGAAAATTGGGGCAAAATCCAGTCAGAATGCAACCATTTGGGATAAATCGGCAATCGGGGTTGCAAGGTATAACCCTGGGAAGCCAACAGGGTGGTTAGCGCAGCGACCTGGGGGTAGGGATAATCCGGGTTCACCTCATCCTTGGGGCCAATCCCCCCCAAATCCCGGGCCCCGGCGGCCAAACAATCCAGGAGAATTTGGGGAGATTGCACCAAATTGGGGGGAATTTGCAGGGTAATCTCCGCAGGCAAAATCCGGCGGGCCAGCCCCACCACTGCCGGTAATTGATTCAAGGCAAATTCGGGCAAGGGGTCATCCTGCACTGTTCCCAGGCGGTAGGGTTGCAAAATAACTTCCTGGATGTGTCCCCAACGGCGATGGCAGGCGGCAATAGCTGTCAAGGTAGCTTCCCAGTCCTGGGGCGACTCCCCAATCCCCAGCAGTAAGCCGGTGGTAAAGGGAATCCCCAACCGTCCCGCCTGTTCCAGTTGCGCCAACCGCAGACCGGGGTCTTTACTGGGGGCATGGCGATGCACGGCTAAATCCGGGCGCAGTTGCTCCAGCATCAGCCCCATCGAGGCATTCACCCTTCCCAATTGCCGCATCTCCGGTTCGGTCAGGGGGCCGCAGTTGGTGTGGGGCCAAAACCCCCAATCCCAAGCCAGTTGAGCCAGTTTTTCTAAATGCGTCACCCACTCCGAACGGCGGGGGCTGAGGGGATGGACTTCCCCGCTTAGGAGTAAAATTTCCGTCACCTGGGGGCTGTGGCGGCGGATGGTGGCCAACCGTTGACCCGCCTGCTCTAGGGTTAACCAGGGGCTGTGACCGGGAGCGACCCGAAAATTGCAGTAGGTACAGCGATTAAAACATTCGTAGGTCGGCACCAGGGTCACCGCCGGACTGTAGGTGATGACCTGGCTCATGGGGGCTAATTCCCCCGTTTGAGAGCCAGTTCCACCTGGTCTAACTGTTCCGTGATCCGGTTTTTCAGCTTTTCGGGAATCGGTCGCCCCGGATAGGAACTGTAGTGCCCCGCCAACGCATTCAGAGCCGTCCGCATGGTGGTAAAGGACAACAGTCCGGCAATCCCCCCATCCCGCCGGTACCGGGCGGCAAAGTCGTTGATCTGCTCCCGGGCGGCGGTTTGAAATTCCGCCTTGTGGGGGTCATCCTCCGGGAGCGCCACCGCCTGGCGTAGGGTCTGTACCAAATTCAAGGTGTCCTGGGTGTAATTCCCGGAAAGGGTACCCATTGACCCGCTACAGCCCGTCAGCATCACCACCAGGGTGAGCATCAACCCGATCACCACCGCCCGCACTTGTTTCACGACCCCGCTTGCCTCAATCAAATTTTTTTTATTTTTGCACCAGAAGGGGACACAAGCCAACCCAGGGCGACCCTTATCCGGGGGTGAGTTGACCCCAGGTAGTAATTGCATTGGAATTGTGAGTAAAAATTTTAGGCTTTGAGCGTCAAGGGTTCCCTGGCATCCCCCTGTTCTAAGTGACCTGGTTATTCCCATAACTCTTCTGGGATGGCCGTATGATTTTCGCCGCTGTAGCAAACCTATCGGAGATTGAAACAGTAATCACATGTGAAACGCACTGGAACTTGATTTCTGTAAGTACAGCCTGTTCACAAATTAAAGGATGCAAAACATCGTGGTTCCAAGGCTTGACCTCAACAAAATTAAAACAAGTGTATCTATAGCAATCCTAAATGAGAATAGAACAGGGGTCGCAGGGGCACCGCCCCCGTCCTTGGTTCTGGGAAATTTTTGTTGGTTAATCAAATAGGATTGTTATACAATCGTATTCTACAACCTCTTAATAGGCTTGTGTCACTGTTCAGGATTGCCGTGTAGCAATCGCACCTCAATCGTGCAAGAAAATTTTAGTTTTAGAAACCTGAGGGGTCGCAGGGCATTACCCCGTCCTCGGTTCTCCATAATCTTGTTCTTCACATCAATTATCTAAGATTTCTCTAGCTTTGTTATTGACATCCATCATCTGAGACTACGATAGGATCAAACACCAATTGGGGAATAGCATGGCACTGGTGGGCATCATTATGGGGAGCGACTCGGATTTGCCGGTCATGTCCCAGGCGGCTCAGGTCTGTGAGGATTTTCACCTCGCCTATGACTTGGCAATTGTTTCCGCCCATCGCACCCCCCACCGGATGGTCTCCTACGCCGAAACCGCCCACCAACGGGGCTTACGGGTGATTATTGCCGGAGCCGGGGGAGCCGCCCATTTGCCGGGTATGGTCGCCGCGTTGACCCCCCTGCCGGTGATTGGGGTGCCCATTCCCACCGCCCAGATGCAGGGGTTGGATTCCCTGTACTCGATTGTACAAATGCCCAAGGGGATTCCCGTCGCCACCGTCGCCATCGGCAATGCCACCAATGCGGGGTTACTCGCCGTGCAGATGCTCGCCTGTGGGAACGAGGAACTCTGGAGCCGCCTGCACGCCTACCGCCAACAGCTTACCCAGCAGGTTTTGGACAAGCAGGAACGATTGGCACAACAGGGCTGGCGCAGTTATCTCAACCCTTGATGGCAAAAATTTTCTCAATTACATCCGCCACCACCTTATCCGGGGTAGAAGCCCCCGAGGTTACCCCCACCGTAATCGGTCCATCCGGGAGCCAGGGTTCCACCGTTTCCAGGTAATGCAAATCCGGGCTGAGGGGTTTGTGTTGCACCCGGTTCCCTGGTCCAATCCGGTCCGCGCTGTCAATGTGGTAGGAAGGAATCCCATGCTCAATGGCAATTTCCTGCAAATGGGTCGTATTGGAAGAATTAAATCCACCAATCACCACCATCACATCCAAGGGCTGTTTCACCAGGTCAAACATGGCATCCTGGCGTTCCTGCGTGGCATCACAAATCGTATTAAAACTGAGAAAATGCTCATGCAAATTCACGGGTCCATATTTTTTCAGCATGGTGTGTTCAAATAATTTGCCAATCGCCTCCGTTTCCCCCTTGAGCATGGTGGTTTGATTGGCAATTCCCACCCGTTCCAAATCCCGATCCGGGTCAAATCCTGCCGAACAGGCATGGCGAAATTTCCCTAAAAATTCCTGCCGGTCGCCCCCATGCAAAATGTAGTTGGCAACATAGCGAGCTTCCTCCAAATTCAATACCACCAAATACCGCTCCGCATGGGAACTGGTGGCAATGGTTTCCTCATGTTTGTATTTCCCATGAATAATGGAAGTGTAGCCCCCCTTGCGGTGCTTGCCGACCCGATTCCAGACTTTGGAAACCCAAGGACAAGTCGTATCCACAATCACGCATTCCCGTTCATGGAGCAATTCCATCTCCTGCACACTGGCACCAAAGGCAGGTAAAATCACCACCGACCCCCGGTCCACCCCGCTAAAATCCTTGCGTCCGTCCGCTGTCACCGGGATAAATTCGATCTGCATTTGCCGCAGATTTTCATTCACCGAGGGGTTGTGAATAATCTCATTGGTAATCCAAATCCGCCCATCGGGAAACTGCCTGCGGGTCTCATAAGCCATAGCGATTGCCCGTTCCACCCCCCAACAAAACCCAAAGGCTTCCGCCAGCCGAATCGTCACCTCCCCCTGGGTGAGGGTGTAATGTTCATTCCGCAGGCGTTGCACCAGGGAACTTTGGTACTCCTTTTGTAATATGGGTTCCACCTCCGCCTCCCGCCCAAAACTCTTGCGGAAGTAGCGGTCAGAGTCCCGGAGGCTTTGACGCAGGACACGGGGGTTCATGGGCAGGCACCATCACTACACTTCGCATGATAAAGGAGTTTTACCTATTCTGGTACAAATTATTTTGGGCTATAATAATTAATTGCCCGCCGGGATAGCTCAGTCGGTAGAGCAGAGGACTGAAAATCCTCGTGTCACCAGTTCAAATCTGGTTCCTGGCATAGCCCTACAACCAAATGGTTAGGCCAATTTCAGGAAAATCTGTACTGATTAAGTATGGCGATATGCCGCTGGTTTTCCGAAGGGGTTGGGGGCTAGAAGGCAATAGAATCCTCAGTGGGAACCTCTATTTATTGATTTTGGTACGTACACGGCAGGCTTAGAAGCCCCATTCCTGGGTTGGCAATTCTCAATAGTCACGGGTTATCCAGAGGTGGCCATCATGATTCACTTGAAACTCTCTCCAATTTTTTACCGTCCCACCGTTACCCCGTACTTAAAGGAAAAGGGTTTCAGGTCAGGGGTTTTGGGTTGGCAGGCCAAGCCCAGTTGGTAACGACCAGGTTGGGGAAATGTCACCGTCGCACTGGGGGTATCCCGATAGCGTTCCACATTGATCCCCTGTAAACGGGTGGTCAACAGCAGGGTTCCCTGAGGTTCCTGGCGTATCTCTAGGGTGCAGGCCACTTCCCGGTTAAAAATCGGTTGCCCACCCCGGCGAGTGAGTGCGACCCAAACCTGCGCTGGTTGTCCCGCCCGGGGGTTGTGGTTGGGTTCCACGTGCCAAAGCGCCGCCACATTTCCAGCCCGCTGTACCGTGTGGGCAACAACCGGAACGCCCAACCCCAGCGCCATATTAATACCCAGAATCAGCCGGTTCATACCAGGTCTCCTGCCGCCACCAACGCCACCACCAGGATTGTCGCAGAAGCACCACAAAAATTATCCCTGAAATAAATAGGAGATTACCGAGGATTCCCCATCGTTCACCCATTAATAAACTAATATGCGCCGCCACCAAAAACCATATCCCTATTGCCAAACGATGTAATTGGTGCCAACGCTTTCCCAACCGGCGCACCCAGCCATCCGTACTGGTCATGGCCAAGGGCACCATCAGTCCCAACGCCCCTGTGCCTAATATGACCCCCCAAAACCGGAGGGGCGGCAAAAATAAAATTCCTATCAAATCCCACTGAAAACTGTGTTCCACCATGTGCAGGGTATGAATCCCCGCTAGGACAAACGCCCCTACCCCCAATTGCCGCCGCACAGGACGCAATCCCCCCCACACCCGCTGCCAAGGCCGTGCTAACAATGCCAGCCCCAGCAGGAATAAACTCCCATAGCCCGTGATGTCCACCATGCTGTCCGTCCGCAGGAGCATCAACACCCCCATCAATACGGTTAATCGCCCTGCCCAACGGCTCAGTTGTTGCCCCCGATCCGTTCCCACCCGGCTCAACCACAGCCCTAACCCCAACAACACTGGCGTTGTCCCCAACCCAAACGCCCCCAGCAAGACCGCCCCCGCCAGGGGATCAAGGGTCGCCACCGCCTGCAATTGCGCCACATACAAAAAACCACAGGGAATTAGACCCCACAACAAACCCAAAAGCACCGGATTGTCAGGAAGACTCCCCTGGGGATGCCATCCCCATCGCAACCAGTTCGGCACCTGGGGATGCCAACCACTCCAGATCAACAGCAGACCCACCGTCACCGTCACCCCTTGGCGCACGCCACTGCCCACCCCCGCCAGTTGCCCCCCGGCAACCAATAGGGAACCCGCCTGCCCCAAAACCGCACCCACCCCGGCGTAGGTCAACACCCGTCCGAGATGCAATCCCAACTGTTCTCTCAGCCGTTGCCCCCAGGTCTGGTGCTTTTGCCCCCAGGCCACCCCCAATACCAACGGCCCACACATCCCGGCACAATGGCCAAAACTCCCCAAGAATCCCAGGGCAAAAATGAACCCAACTTCCGCCCCACTCGGCACCGGAAAACCTCAATTGGTCTGCTTATCCATACCATAGAACACTTGCCCTGGTGGCAACCAGCCCCAGAAGATGCCTGGGAATGACAGGATTCCTTAGAACCAAGACCAGGGCGGTGCCCTAGGACTCTTGATTTTCTAAATATCAAATTTTTGCCCATAGTTTAAGTAGGATGGCGATAGCAGGCGCGGCGTAGCCATGTAACCTTCTGATTCACATAAATCCTTTAAGATTGCTATAGTTAAAACCTGCTTTTCGCCAAATTTTTCGTTCGATGACCATGACCGCCATTCAACGCATTACAGGCCGGGGTTTGCCCCTGCGGGGAAATGATATTGACACGGATCGGATCATTCCGGCACGGTTTCTGCGCTGTGTGACCTTTGAGGGTTTGGGTGCCCATGTATTTGCGGACGACCGGGCGCAGGGAACCCATCCCTTTAACCAACCTCAGTACCAGGGGGCAAAAATTTTGGTGGTGAATGCCAATTTTGGCTGTGGCTCCAGTCGGGAACACGCTCCCCAAGCCCTCTACCGTTGGGGCATCCGTGCCATCATTGGCGAAAGTTTTGCAGAAATTTTTGCTGGGAATTGCTTAGCCTTAGGATTGCCGGTGGTCACGACCTCAGCGGCGGTGGTGGCGCAGTTACAAGACCGGCTGACAGCAAACCCGACCGCGGAATTGACCCTGGATATTGCCCAGTTGACCCTCAGTGCCGCTGACCAAACTTGGCCGGTGCGGATGGAAACGGGGGTGCAACAATCCCTCTGCCAGGGCACCTGGGATGCCTGCGCCCAACTGCTGGCCAATCGGGAGGCAATCTTAGCGACGGCGGCTCGGCTGGCTCAAGGCTGATCTGGACAATTGCCGAAAAATTGCCTAGAGTCAAAAAACGGCGGTTGCAGAGGAATTATGGATAAGCAGGAATTACAACAGAAGGTCAAAGCCATTCAAAGCAAACGAGAGGTGCTGGTGCGGTTGCTTGCCCAGCCGGAGTTGGGCACCCTGCGGATTGATGTGACCCAAGCCCTGGAGGAGATGGACGATTTACTGGCGGAATTTGCCCAGGTGTTTCCCGGTACCGGGGCTTAAATCACCGAGATACCATCCATGTTGACTAGACGGCCTTCTGCGGCCTGAGCCAATTGACGGGCAACCTGGGCGGCACGGGGACGAATCACCGACCACACCAGGGGGGATAGCCAGCCCTTAAGGGTGATGGAATAGGAAATCTGGGTGCCGCAGACCGTAGATTGCACCTGGTAGGTCACCCGTTCCTCCAACCCCGGCAGGGCGAATACCCGTACGCTCAGCAGTTGTTGTTGTTGCACCCGCTCGACAAAAATCCGCACCCGCAAGGGAAATAACCGGGACACCGCATCGTACAGGAGTCCGGGTTTGGGAAGCAGTCCCCAGGGTACATGGGGGCGGGTCACCAAGGGATGCCAGGACAAATCCGCCAAATTGGCGAGCTTTTGCCAAATTTGCTCCACTGGAGCACTGCTCAGCGCATAGTAAGTGATCATAATTTTGGCTTTTTTGGGTGCCTGTGGGCGTTGCCGCCGTTCCATCCCCGTTTCTCCCGGATTTTGCTTTACCATTGTAGAGCTTTCCCTGGGCATTGACCTACCTTTGCAAGAGATGTTGCAATATTGCAATAAATGTATATGGCAATTCTACTTGATTAATGAACAGAAATTCCCCAGAACATGGGGGCAGTGCCCCTGCGACCCTCTGTTCCATTCTCATTTAGGATTGCTATATAGTAATTTCAAACAAGTTGGCGACATTAGCCTTTACCTGTAACCCCTGTCCTGGAAGGGGATAGGGCGATTACAGGTGCCTCAAAGGTACAGTCTATTTATCAATTAAAGGATACAAAAAGCCTCGATTATCCTAAAGGCTGGCCACGATTGATCTATGGCAAATGGGGTTCAACTGTATCCCATAACCACTCAAAAGACTGTATTGCTTTGGTTATGAAATGACTGTACTTGAGGCTCTCGGATTTTGCAGGCAGGGGTGAGGCAAATTCACCGTTCTGGGGTGCGATAATTACTCGGTACCGCCACCGTGGATAACCCAGCCAACACCCGCAGATTTTGGCTCCGCACCAGTTCATTAAAGGTCAAACCCCGCCGTTCCAATTGGGCTTGTTGTTCAATGGCGGATAACAAAGCCCGTGCCGCTTCCGCTTCCGTATATCCCCGCCGCTGGGCGATGGTGACCGCATTCTCATCCGCCTGCAATTCGTAGGCCGGGGAGCGATAATTCCTGAGCAACTGGCGTAGAGCCACGCCTGCCAAAGCGCCGCCCACCAACACGCCGACTCCGTCCCCCTGCACCCCTTGGAACGCCACCGCCACGCTACCCGCTAGGATCAACCCCTGGGACCAACCGGGGCGGAACCAGGCAATCCCCCGCAACCAACGGTCGGTACGCAGGAACAGTAAATCCCGTTGGGGTTCACTCAGGGTTTGCCAAAGCTGGAAGTTGATGGACACCGGCCATTCGGTGCGCCAAGGCCAAGGAAACGGTGCGGTCAAGACTTCCGTTTGCTGGGGCTGGGGAATCACCCGCAATTTCATCCGACTGCTGGCGGGGAGCAGGTCCAATAACCGGCCAATTTCCGCATCCCGGTCAAAGCCGTCCATCAGGAACCCCCTACCGTGATGGTGTCAATCACTTTTATTGTGCCATCCGGGTTGACCATCCACACGGCGTATTCCCCCGCCACATCCCCTTGCGGGTCAAAATCCACCGCACTGCTGGCGCCTTGGTAGTTGATTTCCTGCCCCTGTTGGAGCAACTTTAACCCTTCACACACATCCGTAACGGGAGTGCCGGGGGGGTTGGCCACTGTGGTAATTTTTTCCCGCAGTTTGGCTCCTTGGTTCGACTGCGCCGCCTGCGCCGCCAAGACCAGTACTGCCGTTGCATCCCAGGTGTTGGGGGCAAAGACGTTGGGTTCCCGGTTAAATGCCTGCCGGTAGCGTTGCTGAAAATCCTTTAACCCCGGCCCTGCCGCCGCCGGGGCGGTGCCGATCACCCCGTTGATAATCCATTGCCCCTGGGGCGTTTTGCCGACCAACGGCGCCAACTGGTTATCCTTCAGCCCATCGGTCAACACCAGGGGAATGCGGGGGAAAAATCCCTGCTGAAACGCCGAACGCATCACTAACGTGCCAGTTTCCGGGTAGCCCACCAGCACCACCGCCTGGGGATTGCGGCCAAACACCGACCGCACCTCCGAGTCAAAACTGGCACTTTGTCCTTCATAAAACTGGGTCGCCACCACCTGCCCCTTGGTTTTGGCTAAACCCTGCTGTAACGCCTGCGCCAATCCCCGCCCGTAGTCGTTGTTAATCGCCAGAATGCCCACCCGTTGCCAACCCCGTTTTTGGAGCAACTGCGCCAGGGCTTCCCCTTGAAAATTGTCTGGGGGGGCGGTGCGAAACCAAAACCCCTGCAATTCCCCTCTTTTCGCCCGCTCCGTAAACACGGGACTGGTACTGGCTGGAGAAATCATCATCACCTGCCCCCGCACGGCAATGTCCACCGCTGCCCCGGATATGGCACTGCCAGCGGCTCCCACCACCCCCGCCACCCGGTCCACATCCACCAATTTGGTCATGGCACTTACACCTGTGCTGGGCTGGGTCTGGTCATCTTCAGAAAGCAACTGCACCGGTTGGCCATTTACCCCGCCGCAGTCATTCACGGTTTTCACCAACAAACTGGCCGCATCCTGCATCCCCGGCCCAAACTGCGCCAAGTCCCCACTCAAGGGCAACAGCGTCCCCAGTTTTAGAGCATTTCCCCCCGCTTGACAACCGGTTAACCCCAAGACCAATAGCCAGCCCCACCGTTGCACCTACATTCCTCCCAGCCTGTGCGAATTTTATAATAATAGATAGAGCAACTATAGCAACCTTCCCTGAATTCACAACAACCCTCGCAGGGGCACCGCCCCCGTCCCTGGTTCTGGGAGATTTGTGTTCGTTAATCAAATAGGATTGCTATAGATACAAAAAGCCTCGATTATCCTAGAGGCTTAGCATGATTGACCTACAGCAACTAGGGTTCAATTGTATCCCATAACCACTCAAAAGACTGTATCTTTGTGATGCTCAAGAAGTGGTAACAAGGACTCTGTAGCGGGTAGGTGGCTTTACTTCTCCAGGGAGAAGCGTCATGGGGTAGGGTTAGACATCGCTCAAATATCCATGAGATAAGGCTTGGCGGGAATTTACTACCGAGAACTTAGAGAGCCTATCGTCTGGAATGGCATCCACTCCTTTGGGAAGACATGGTGCTGATTGTAATAAAATTGTAATAATAAACAATTACTTGGATAGCACCACCTAGGGTGAGTGACCTACGGCAAGTGGGGTTCAACTGTACCCCATAACCACTTAAAAGACTGTATCTTTCTTTGGAAATAACCTCCTGGGGCGGGGCGATGCCCTACAAACCTCAGTTCTCTAAATATGAATTTTCGCTGACAATTCAGGTGGGATTGCTATAGATGGTGCCCTCTAGAACCTCTGTTCACCAGTCCCTTGAACTTGCTATAATTGACAATATAGCCCTCAGTAATGTTAATAAATTAGGTTACTTCCTGCGAATGTCCACCCAGGCAGTGCATCGGTTGAAGTTATTATTTTACCTTTTGCCGGTTGTGGGTCTGGCTCCGGCGGTCTGGAATTTATTCACCAATGCGTCCCGCTCTCGCCTGGAACGGGATTTGAGTCGGAGCGTCATTACCATCACGGGTTTATGGTTGGTGATGTATGTTTTGTTTGGCAGTTTGGCACAGCAGGAATCCCTGGCACTACCGGCTTTGGCGGTGAATAGTGTGATGACTTCTGCCTATTTCGTCCTGCAATTGTGGTTAATGGTGCGGCTCTGGCGGGGGCAATCCCTGAAACTGCCGGGGGTGGCGCAGTTGGCTCGCCGTTTACCTTGAAGGCAATTTAAGCTAGGCTTAATTAGCGATTGTGAGGCTGTTTGTGTCCATGACCCCTACCCCCACCCGTGTCGCCCCCCCGAAACTACGGCGCCGGGGTTCTGCTTGGCTGTGGTTGACCCTGTTTACGGTGTTGGGGCTGGGTTCGGCGGCGGTGGGGGCGGGTTTGGCGGTACTGCTCCAGGGTTCGCCGTTCCAACAACGGTGGCTCAGCCAGGAGGAGGCGAAAACCTTTTTTGGGGAACCGTTGGCGAAGGGGTTTTTTGGGGTGCCCCGGCTCAGTCGCCCGGTGAACATTTTGTTTATGGGCATCAAAGTGCTGAGCCTTGACCCGCAAGCGGGCTATCAAAAACGGGTGAATGATTTTGAGGGTTTGACGGATACGATGATTCTTGCCCGGTTTGACCCCACAACCGCTACGGTGACGGCGATTTCCCTGCCCCGGGATACGCAGGTGTTGATCAAAAATGACCCCTACAGCAAGTTGAATGAGGCGAATCAGAAGGGGGGGCCTGCTTTGGCGGCGGAAACGGTGAGTGCGCTGATGGGTGGGGTGCCCATTGACCGTTATGTGCGGGTGAATCCGATGGGGATCGAGGGGTTGGTGGATGCCCTGGGGGGGATTACGATCAATGTGCCCAAGGATTTGAAATATCAGGACGATAGCCAGCATTTGTACATCAATCTCAAGGCGGGTTTGCAAAAACTCAACGGCAAACAAGCCCTGCATTTTCTCCTGTTTCGCCAGGATGGGTTGGGGGATATTGGGCGGATTCAACGGCAACAGATTTTTATGCGGGCGTTCCAGGAGCAGGCGTTGACTCCCCAAAATATTACCCGCTTGCCCCAGATTTTCGGGGTGATCCGGCAATATGTGGATACGAATTTGACCGGGGAGGAGTTGTTGGCGCTGGCGAGTTTTGCCCAGGAAACGTCCCGGGAAAAGTTTCAAATGATCCTGTTGCCAGGGCAGTTTGGGACTTCCGGGCGATTGGCGAGCTATTGGATTCCTGACCCGACCCGCATTCAGAGGGTGGCGGTGCAGCATTTTGGCTTGACGGTTCCTGAGGCTACTGGGCGGGAGATGAATTTGGCGCAGATTGAGGTGGTGCTCCAAGACAGTACGGGGGAACGGGGGGCGGTGACGGCTTTGACCGAGCAATTGCTAAAAGCGGGCTATCAGCGCCTCTATCGGGAGGTGCCCTGGCATGAGACGTTGAATCAAACGGTGATTATTGCCCAACAGGGGAATGTGGCGGCGGCGCAGGCGGTGCAAACGGCTCTGGGGTTTGGGGAAATCCGGGTAGACAGCACGGGGATTCTCAATTCCGATGTGACGGTGCGGATTGGGCGGGATTGGCGGTTTCATCTCAATTCTGCCGCTCCTCAGTAATTTCCCCGTCATTTCTGCGTAAACTCGGTAAACTCGAAAGGGTGACGTTACCCAAACCTGCGATGAAGAATATGCCCCCGGTGGATGAAAAATTGGTTGTCAAAAATTATTTTAACGGCACGGGTTTTGAACGTTGGCGCAATATCTATGGCACCGGGGCGGTGAATCGGGTACAAACGGATATTCGCCTGGGGCATCAACGCACCATTACTACGGTTTTGGATTGGTTGCCTGCCGATTTAAGCGGGGTCACGATTGCCGATGTGGGCTGTGGTACGGGCAGTTTAACGATTCCTTTGGCGCAACGGGGGGCACGGGTACGGGCGGGGGATATTTCGCCAAAAATGGTGCAGGAAGCCAAAAATCAAGCCCTGATCCAGCGCAATGTCCAGGGGCAATTTATTGACCAAAATATCGAATTTTGGGTGGGGGATTTGGAAGAATTGCAGGGTATTTATGACGTAGTCATCTGCCTGGATGTGCTGATTCACTATCCCACCCCGCAAGCCCAGGGGATGCTGAGCCATTTGGCTGGTTGTGCCCGCCAGCGGGTCATTTTCAGTTTTGCCCCCCAAACCTGGTTTTACAGTGCCCTGAAGCGGGTGGGGAGCATCTTCCCCGGTGCCAGCAAAGCCACCCGTGCCTATTTGCACCCGGAAGCGCGCATGACCCAAACCCTCACCAGCCTGGGCTGGCAGTTGCGCCGCCGTACCCAGATCAGTACCCGCTTTTATTTCGCCTGTCTGCTGGATTTTGAACGCCCTAGCGAGTCCCCTGGTAGTTGACAATCCGGGCAAATGCCTGGGGTTCGAGGCTGGCGGTCCCCACCAACACCCCATCCACTTCCGGCATCGCCATCAGGTCGTCAATATTATCCGGTTTCACGGAGCCGCCATACAAAATTCGGACATTATCAGTGGCTTGGCTGGTGGCCTGTTGCAGGAGCGTGATTTCCTTGCGAATCACCCCAATCACCCGATTAGCCTCTTCCGGGGGGCAGGTGTTGCCCGAACCAATCGCCCAAATGGGTTCGTAGGCGATGATCACCTGGGGGACTTTTACCCCCACCAAGCCCTGCGCCAGTTGCGCCAGGATATGGGCTTCGGTCAACCCCTGGTGCCGTTGTTCTTCCGTTTCCCCCACGCAGAGAATGGGGGTGAGGCCATGCCTTTGGGCGGCTTTGAGGCGCAAATTCACCCGTTCATCCGTCTCGCCAAAGTACTGCCGTCGCTCGCTGTGGCCGATGATCACATACCGCACCCCCAAATCCGTGAGCATGGGCGGGCTAATTTCCCCAGTGTAGGCACCGGCGGCTTCCCAGTGGACATTTTGCGCGCCGAGGGCAATGCCCGTGGTTGCCAATGCCTCCGAGAGAACAGCCAAGGCGGTAAACGGGGCGCAGAGGACAATCTCCTGGTCACTCCCGGCCACCAACGGGGCAAATTCCTGGAGATAGGCCAAGGCCTCCCCCCGATTTTTGTGCATCTTCCAATTACCCGCAATGACTGCCATGACCGTACCTTGCCCTCAAAATCCATGCTTAGCTAGTGTACGTCAATCTGGTGTCGGTTCAACCCCTGGCTGTGGGTATAATCAAAGCAGTGACCTGTCCCATTGCCATTCCCTGAACGAGGTATTCATGAATCCCAGTCCCAACCATACGGTGCCGCCCCTATCCGTCAGCCGGGGGACAGTACCGCCGATGCCAACGGGGTCAATGTCGGGAGCCGCCACCGAATTGCGCCCTTGGGGGAGTTTTACCGTACTGGAGGAAGGCCGGAATTACAAAATCAAGCGAATTGAGGTCAAGCCAGGGCATCGTTTGAGCTTACAATTGCATTACCATCGCAGTGAGCATTGGATTGTGGTTTCCGGCACGGCGAAAGTCACCTGTGGCGACCGGGAAATGTTGTTAAATTCCAACGAATCCACCTATGTTCCCCCCTGTACGCCCCACCGTTTGGAGAATCCGGGGGTGATCAATTTGATCCTAATTGAAGTACAAAACGGCCAATACCTGGGGGAAGATGACATTGTGCGGTTTCAGGATGATTACGCCCGGGTACCCACCTCAGCACCGGCTAATTCTGAGGGATAACCCTGGGGGCAAGGGTTAATGTCAGGGTTAAAATTACTAAAAAATTCAACGTGGCAAACAAAAAGTTTCCAGAACCAAGGACGGGGGCGGTGCCCCTGCGACCCCTGTTCTATTCTCATTCAGGATTGCTATAGTACAGTCAAGCAGGGTAAGGTCGTCCTATTATAGAATAGATGTTTAGGAGAAAAGCGATGGCAAGACCATACAGTTACGATTTGCGTCAAAAAGCAGTCGAAGCAGTCTTAAATGGGGCAAAACTAGTTGAGGTTAGTGAGTGATTTGGTATTAGCATCAGAACCGTACAAAGATGGTTAAAAATGTGGTCAGAAACTGGTGATTATCGCCCGAAACAGAACTATCAAAAAGGTCATAGTGCTAAGATCACTGATTGGGAGGGATTTCGCCAATTTGTAGAAGCAAATCCAGGGTTGACGCAAAAAGAAATGGGAGTCATTCTCGGTGTAAGTCATACAACCGTTGGTCAAGCCCTTAAAAAAATCAACTTTACCCGTAAAAAAAAACATACTCTTATGAAGAACAAAACGAAGAAGAGCGACAGCAATTTATCAAGATGATGCAAGAGGAAAAGAATGAAGATTTAGTCTATATTGACCAGTCTGGGATGGATAATCGAGATATTTATGAATATGGTTGGGGGCTAAAAGGACAAAGAATATATGGTCAACGACCTGGCAAAAGGAGAGAGAGAATAAGCATGATGGGTGGTTATCATTTAGGGAAATTGGTTGCACCATTTACTGGGATTGGTATTTGTAATTTGCAAGTATTGATTGCCTGGTTAACAGAGATGTTGTTGCCAACAATTGGAGCAGGGAAGAAAATTGTTTTAGATAAGGCAAGTTTTCATCGTTGCCAACTGGTTAGGAAGGTTGTGGAAGCCGCTGGGTGCGAATTGATATATCTACCGAAATACTCTCCCGAGCATCAATGGTATCAAGCAAAGAGTTAGAAAAACCATGACATCTACAACCCAAAATCTTCATGATCTTATAGATTCAGTCATCTGCTCTATATGCCAACCTTTGCCTGCTTAGCTATATTGCCGTTCTCAATGAAACTTATCACCTTTTTCCGTAAATCCAGGCTGTAACACATTCTGATTCCTCTCCCCAATTCCTACTTCTTCTCTATCTTACACCCTCCTCTCATAAAATGTTGCATTTTTATTAAAAATGACGGTAGTGCTATCCAAGTAATGCTTCATTATAGTGATGGATGAAATTAAAGATGATACCAATGTGATTTTCTAAGTTTTTGGAAAACGATAAAGTTTTCCGGGCAAGGCGCCCAATTCGTTGCCTCAAGGTATTGTTAAACCGCTCAATATAAGAAGTTTTCCCACTACCTTTGGAAACTCTTTCGTGTTGTTTTAGAGGAATCACCTCCCGATAGGCTTGCCAAAAGTCTGTGTAAAACTTAGCCTGATTACGCCAAACTCTAGGTAGCCGTCGCCACAGTTTTTTAGCTGTCTCAATGCTCCTATCTCCTATACAAGCTGCAACGATAAGACGCGTCGTTTTTTCCAGAGCCAACCATAGCCATTGGGGATTCTGCTTGGAACCCACAAACGACCACACCTCATCGCATTCCAGCTCTAGCTCTCCATCTTTATTAGGTTCAACATCTAGACTTTCTGCTGTGTACGCCACCACATGTTTTATATGGGCACCTCTATTAATTCATGACTATTGAGAATGACCCCTGGGTTATTGATAATTGCCAACGAAAGAATGGGGCTTCTGAGCCTGTCATGTAAGTACAAAAATCAATAAATAGAGGTTCCCATATATCTATACAACCAGGATTTTGAAATACCTGTGACCCGGGATATTGCCGCAATTGAAATTCGTTCTAACAACATTTTGTCAACCATCTCCCTCTGCTCCTTAGAAATATACTTCTTCTGGGCAGATGGAGTAAATTGCCGATGACAATCATGACACATATATCGTTTTTTGCCATTGTGAATATGCCCAATCACATTTTTCGACTGGCAGTAACGACAAGTAATTGAGTTCATGGCTTCCTCCAATCTCTCTTGATTCCCATGATAGCCATTACAAAGATAGCACTACCAAAATGACTATAATTCATAAATTTTTGTTACCGGGTTCAACACTTCTGCACTGAAATATGATTCAATTCTCATAATAAAAGAACTCTGACTTGTTAATTATTGCACTTAAGATAGCGAGTCTGCAAGCACAACTAGCACTCCCGCTACTTTGTGACCAATCCTCAATAATTCAGGGTTATTCTCAATAGCCATGTCAGTAGAGGTGCCCTAAAATCAAACCTTAATCCGGGAGTTCCGAAAATGCCACAGTCTGTTTTGCGTTTGCTGTTGTGGTTACTGTGTCTGGGTTTTGCCTTGCCGGTGCGGGCGCAGGTTGTCCCCAATGGTCTTGGCACGCAAGTAACGGTGAACGGTCAGCAGTTTGACATCACAGGCGGCACCAGAGCGGGTGCGAATCTTTTTCACAGTTTTGCCAAGTTTGGCTTGACTCAGGCGCAGATTGCTAACTTTTTATCTAATCCAGCGGTACGCAATATCCTGGCACGGGTGACGGGCGGGGATGTGTCGGTGATTAATGGGTTGATTAAAGTCACGGGCGGCAATAGCAATTTGTACCTGATGAACCCGGCGGGGATTGTCTTTGGCCCTAATGCTTCTCTCAATGTCCCGGCGGCGTTCCATGCCACCACTGCCAATGCGATAAAAATTGGGAATGGTTATTTTGGGATGAATACCACGGCGGCGGAACTAGCTACCTTGACCGCTGAACCCAATGGTTACGCCTTTAGCAGTCTCAATCAAAACCTGAATCCGGGGACACCGGCGGGGGTGATTGTTAATCAAGCGAACCTCAGTGTGAATCCGGGGCAAACGATTGTCTTGGCGGGGAATCAGGTGATTAACACGGGCACGATTCAAAGCCCGAATGGCACAATTATTATCACGGCAACGGCGGATGGGAAATATGTGAATGTGTCGCAGTCAGGAAATATATTGAGTTTGGATTTGCCGGTGGCGGTGAATCAGAATATTGCGGTGCAAAATTTGCGTCCCGTTTTGCCTAATGATATACCACAACTATTAACTGGGACGGCCTATGTAAGTGGCACAGTATCCACAGCTTCTGAGGTGAGAAACCCCGATTCGTTGATCAATATCACGGGGGAGCGGGTGGTATTGGATAGGGCGAATTTGGATAATTTGGGCACGGATGGGCTGATTCAAATTCGGGTGGCACCAGGAATCGCCAATGAAGGATATGTGTTTTTGGATAGGGTGCGAAATTATGAACAATTGGTGAATGCGCTGGCACCGGGGAGTGAATTGTATTTAATCAACCGAACGGATTCGGGGGTGGAGAAAGTCAATCAGGTGGTCGCCAAAAATGGAGCGGTACAACGGATTGATATTGTGGGGGATGGGAATGCGGGGCAAATCTGGTTTGGCAAAGATTTTATTACGTTGGATACCTTGCCCCAGTATGAGGCACAAATCGCCCAATGGGGGCAGGGGTTGACGGGGAATCGGGAGATATTTTTGTATGCGTGTAATCTGGCCGCCAGTATAGCGGGGAAAGAATTGGTGGGCGAGATTGGCAGTTTAACGAATAGTTCGGTGTTGGCTTCAACGGACATCACGGGCAGTAGTCAGTATGGGGGAAATTGGCAGTTTGAGTACAGCACGGGGAATATCTCTGGTCAAATCGCTTTTGATGCCCAAGCGGTGCAATCTGCGGATGTGAAGTTGGTTACTTTTACGGTGACGGATTTAGGGGATACGGGAGCAGGTGGTCAGTTAAGAGATGCTATCAATCAAGCAAATACTACATTAGGTGCAGATGAAATCAAGTTCACTCCTAACGGTACAATTACCCTGAATGGAACTGAACTTACTGTTACTGACACCGCCGGTTTGACCATCACGGGCAATGGGGCGACCAACACCATTATTGATGGCAACAATGCCAGTCGGGTGTTCAATGTAACGGCGGGGGATATCTCGTTTGATGGCGTAACTATCAGAAAGGGAAATGCTAATGTTGGCGGGGGGATTTTTTCTAATGGCACTGTCACCCTCACCAACTCTACCGTGTCCGGCAATACGGCTGGCATTGCTGGCGGGGGGATTAAGGCTGGGACAGTCACCCTCACCAACTCCACCGTGTCAGACAATACGGCTACTAGTAACAATGGCGGGGGGATTTTCGCTGAGGGCAATGTCACCCTCACCAACTCCACCGTGTCAGGCAATACGGCTGGCATCTTTGGCGGGGGGATTAGGGCTAGTGGCAATGTCACCCTCACCAACTCCACAATGTCAAATAATACGGCTGGTAGCTTTGGCGGGGGGATTTTCGCTCTTAACACTGTCACCCTCACCAACTCCACTGTGTCAAATAATATGGCTGGCTTCTCTGGCGGGGGGATTTTAGCTGATACAGTCACCCTCACCAACTCCACCGTGTCGGGCAATACGGCTAGTAATTTAAGTGGCGGGGGGATTAGTGCTAGTACAGTCTCCCTCACTAACTCCACCGTGTCGGATAATAAGGCTGGTACCGATGGCGGGGGGATTAAGGCTGGCACAGTCACCCTCAACAACTCCACCGTGTTAGACAATACGGCTACTAGTAACGATGGCGGGGGGATTTTTGCTACCACTGTCACCCTCACCGACTCTACTGTGTCCGGCAATACAGCTAATTTCTTTGGCGGGGGGATTAAGGCTGGCACAGTCACCCTCACCAACTCCACCGTGTCGGATAATAAGGCTATTAATGGCAGTGGCGGGGGGATTTGGACTAATGGCAATGTAACCCTCACCGACTCCACTGTGTCAGGCAATACGGCTAATCTCTTTGGCGGGGGGATTTTGTCTTTTGGCACTGTCACCCTCACCGACAACTCCATCGTGTCGGATAATGAGGCTATTAATGATGCTGGCGGGGGGATTGTGGCTATGAATGTCACCCTCACCAACTCCACCGTGTCGGACAATACGGCTGGTACCGATGGCGGGGGGATTAGGGCTAACAACAATGTAACCCTCACTAACTCCACCGTGTCGGGTAATTCGGCTGGTAGTTTTGGCGGGGGGATTAGGGCTAACAACGATGTAACCCTCACTAACTCCACCGTGTCGGGCAATACGGCAGGTGATGATGGCGGGGGGATTTTGTCTTTTGGCACTGTCTCCCTCACCAACTCCACTATGTCAAATAATACGGCTGGTAGTTTTGGCGGGGGGATTAGGGCTAGTAGCACTGTCACCCTCACCAACTCCACTGTGTCAGGCAATACGGCTAATACCTTTGGCGGGGGGATTTTGTCTTTTGGCACTGTCTCCCTCACCGACTCCATCGTGTCGGATAATGAGGCTATTAATGATGCTGGCGGGGGGATTTTTGCTGGTAACACTGTCACCCTTTTCAACGCCACCATATCCAATAATCGGGCTGATCAAAGTGGCGGGGGAATTTTTGCTGGTAACACTGTCACCCTCACCAACTCCACCGTGTCGGACAATACGGCTGGTACCGATGGCGGGGGGATTAGGGCTAACAATGATGTAACCCTCACTAACTCCACCGTGTCGGGCAATACGGCTGGACAAAATGGCGGGGGGATTAATGCTAATAATGCAGTTAACCTCACCAACGCCACCGTATCAAATAATACGGCTACTATTAATGGCGGGGGGATTAATGCTAATAATGCAGTTAACCTCACCAACGCCACCGTGTCGGACAATACGGCAGGTGACAATGGCGGGGGCATTTTCGCCATTAATGGCGGTACGATCCGTAATAGCACCATCGCTTTTAATACTGCTGTCAATGGTGGGGGGATATTTAGATTTGATGGCACTATTGACATTGGCAATAGCATCGTCGCCAAAAATACTGCTGGTACTTCCCCGGATATTGGTAGTAGTACAGTCGGCACAGGCTACACCAACGCTGGCAATAATTTGATTGGTATCAATACGGGTTTTGAGGTTACTTTCCCCACGAGTGCTCTAGTTGGCACTGCTGGTAGTCCTGTTGATCCTTTGCTTGCGCCGTTAGCTAACAATGGTGGTGCAACCCAGACCCATGCGCTTTTGCCCGGTAGTCCTGCTATCAATGCGGGAAATAATGCAATTACTACCGTTACTACCGACCAACGGGGTACGGGTTTTAATAGGATTGTCGGCGGTACGGTGGACATTGGGGCGTTTGAATCCGGGGGGTTCACTATCACTATTAATGGTGGCGATATGCAATCCACCACTGTCAATACCAACTTTCTTACACCCTTGAGTGTTTTGATTACTGCTCTAACGATGGGTGAGCCAGTGACAGGCGGGGTTGTTACTTTTAATGTACCTACAAGTGGAGCGAGTGGGCTATTCACTTCCACCACCACAACAACAGCAACCATCGACTCTAGTGGTATTGCCACTGCTCCTACTCTCAAAGCAAATACCATAGCAGGCACATACACCGCTGAGGGAAGCATTACTGGAGTTACACCCATCTTCTTCAGGTTGACCAACAATCCCGCTCCAGTTACGTCGCTACCTGCATCCGTAACCTTTGTTCCCGTCGAAGTTTTATCTTTTTCCAACCAACTCAATATCATCTTGCGTGGCACTGAGGATTTGATTTTTAGCCAGTTTCTCCCCTGCGCTCCCAAGCAAAACGAAAACAAGAAAAACTTTGAGCAATGTTTGGATGATGTCATCTTCACCCGTGGGGAAACCATATTACAAATTGAGTAAACCCCTATGTTATAGTCGTTTCACAAGAAAATGCAACACTCTGAGGCACTGGTAATCACTGTATCCCCTTCTAGGACAGGGTTTGCAGGTAAAGGCAAATGTCGCAAACTTGTTTGAAATGACTATATAGCAATCCTAAATGAGAATGAAACAAGGGGTCGCAGGGGCACCGCCCCCGCATTTGGTTCTAAAAAATTTTTGTTTGAAAATCAAGTAGGATTGCTATATATGGTCAACGACCTGGCAAAAGGAGAGAGAGAATAAGCATGATGAGTGGTTATCATTTAGGGAAATTGGTTGCACCATTTACTGGGATTGGTAGTTGTAATTTGCAAGTATTGATTGCCTGGTTAACAGAGATGTTGTTGCCAACAATTGGAGCAGGGAAGAAAATTGTTTTAGATAAGGCAAGTTTTCATCGTTGCAAACTCGTTAGGAAGGTTGTGGAAACGGCTGGGTGCGAATTGATATATTTACCGAAATACTCTCCCGATCATCAATGGCATCAAGCAAAGAGTTAGAAAACCCATGACATCTACAACCCAAAATCTTCATGATCTTATAGATTCAGCCATCTGTTTTATATGCCAACCTTTACCTGCTTAGCTATACCGATTTTTGTACTTATATAGCAATCCTAAATGAGAATAGAATAGGGTTCGCCGGGGCACCGCCCCCGTAAAAGAAGCACCTGCGGTGTATGGTTCTGGGGAATCTCTGTTCACTAATCAAGTAGGATTGCTATATCTTAGAAAGCATGACCGCCATAGTGCCTATCCGGGTAGGATTCATGTTTTGGCGGTTTTGCGAGAGGAGCAAGATGAATCGGTTCCCGATGATGATCTGCTCAGCGAATAGCAAAATCCTTGCACAGTGATCAACCCCAATGCCGTTCCCCGGAACCAACCATCACAATTAGCATGAAACGTGCTTTAGCAGGCAATTTGGGAATAGTACTATCGCTTCTACTTACCGCTTGCCAGGGGAGTGGACTAGAACGTTCCCTCGCCCCCGACCCGAAACTCACTTCCCCCAGCCCCACCCCTACGCCGGAGGAGGTCACTTCCCCAGAACCCAGCCCGACGCCGGTGGTAGTTGCCAATCTCACTGCTGTGCCAACCGCTTTGCAACCCCTGGTACAGGAGGTGTTGAATTTGGGGGTGATTCCCGCCAGTGAGGTGCAGTTGGAACAACCCGTGACCCGCCGCCAGTTTGCCCGGTGGTTGATGGCGGTGCAACAACGGCTTTACCAGGACCAGATCGAACGGCAGGTGCGACCCGCTACCCCCGGCAGTCCCCCCGTATTTACGGATGTGCCCCGTTCTGACCCGGATTTCCCCGCCATCCAGGGTTTGGCAGAAGCGGGCATTATCCCCAGCCGGTTGACCAGCCCCACCGCCCCCACCCGGTTTCAGCCCGACCAACCCCTCACCCGTGCCACCTTGGTCGCCTGGAAAGTCAACCTGGATGTCCCCGGCACCCTACCCACAGCCACCACAGCGGACGTGGCGAAAACCTGGGGGTTTCAGGATGCGGCGACCCTTGACCCCCTGGCGTTGGCGGCATTGAGCGCCGATTACAGTCATGAACCCAGCACCGTCCGGCGGGTGTGGGGACGCACCCGTTTGTTTTTGCCCCAGATGATGGTCAGTCAAGCCCAAGCCCTTGCCGCCCTCTGGTCCCTGGGAAACGGGGATACCCTGGTCACTGCCCGGGAAGCCCTTAAATAACCCCCCGCAGTTCCTGCACCACCCCGTCCCGGATCACCACCTCCACCTGCATTTTTTCGATCAAATTTTCCCCCACCTTAACCGTGAAATAGCCGTCCAATTGCCCCTGATTCACCTCCTGTTCCATCTCCAGGGTTTGCACCTGGGTGAGTTGGGTGAGAATTTGATTTTTTTGATCCAAGAGTTTGCTTTTTTCATCATTGGCTTGAAATTGGATCGAGCTAATCTGCTCCGTCACCTGGGGGCTAGGCGGTTGTTTTTTGAGTTCCGTCATTGCCCGTTGTACCTGCACATCAATCTGTTGGGTGCGGGCATCAATTTGATTGATTTGGGACTGCAAAATTTGCAGGGTTTCTTCCTTCCAACGGGGGGTCACGATGACCTTGATATTCACCGACCGTTTGAGCATCAATTCTGTCATGCCTGCCATGTTTCAACCCGGTGTGAAATGAACATCTGCTATCATACCCCGGATGGGGAATTAACTCACCCCCAACCCGGCAAATTGCAGGCGATGCAAATGGGCATAAAGCCCCCCCTGGTTCAGCAATTCCTGATGGGAACCCATTTCAATCACCTGACCCGATTTCAACACCAAAATCCGATCCACCTGGCGAATGGTGGCTAAACGATGGGCAATCATCACCACCGTGCGATTCTGCCATAGCCGTTGCAAAGCCGTTTGGATCACCGCTTCCGTCCCCACATCCAAGCTGGCAGTCGCCTCATCCAAAACCAAAATCCGGGGTTGCCGAATTGCCACCCGGGCGAAGGCAATCAACTGTTTCTGCCCTGTGGATAAATTGCTTCCCCGTTGCCGCACCGGCGTATGGTATCCCTGGGGTAAATGGGTAATGAATTCATGTAAATTTAACTGGCGAGCAATGGCTTCCACCTCATCAAAGGTATAGGATTCTCCCAGGACAATATTGCTGTAAATATCCCCGCTAAACAAAAACGGGTCCTGCAAAATTACCCCCACATACCGACGCAGATCCGCCTGTGCCAAATGTCGAATATCCACGCCATCAATCAAAATTCGCCCCTGGTTTGGTTCATACAAACGACAGAGCAGACGAATCACCGAACTTTTCCCCGCTCCGGTGGATCCCACCAGTGCCACTTTTTCCCCCGGCGGAATCACAAAATCCAAATTTTTGACCGCCCATTCCCCCGGTTGATACGCAAAAGAAACCTGCTCAAACCGAATTTCCCCGCCCCCTTTTGCCGGTAACATTAACGGTGTCTGTGGGTCACGAATGGTCACCGGTTGGGCGAGAATTTCCTGAATCCGTTCCACCGCCGTCAAACCCGATTGAATCAGGGTAAATTTCTCCGCCAATTCCCGCAGGGGGTCAAACAATCGCTGGGCAAAAAGCATAAAACTCGCCAACACCCCAAACGTCAAATTATCTCCCAATACCAACCATCCCCCGACCATCAATACCGCCGCCGTCGCTACCAAAGCAATCCACTCCAAAGTCGCGGAAATTGCCGAGTCATGAAAAATGGTTTTATCCACCTCCCGGTTGTACCGTTGATTCACCTTGCGAAACTGATAGGCGTTGTACCGCTCCCGCCCAAAAATTTGCACAATGTTTACCCCCTGGATATTCTCTTGGATCAGGGTATTGAGGCGAGATAATTCCTCCCGGGATTGGTAATTTGCCTTGCGAAATTGGGCTTGAAAATAGGTAATTAATCCCGTCACTGGAATCAGCAAAGCCAACAACACCAAAGCCAATAACCACTGCTCCATAAACATAATCACGGCGATAGCAATAATGGTAAACATATCAATCAAAATCCCCACCGCCCCGGTCGCAAAGACATCCCCCAGGGCTTCCACATCGCTAGTTAAACGGGTGATCAATTTCCCCACCGGCGTGCGGTCAAAATAGGTCATGGGCAGTGCCAACACATGGTCAAACAAATTCTGACGAATGTCTGCCGTAATATTTTGTCCCACCTTTTGGATCAGGTAACTTTGTATCCCCTGCAAACTCAGGCGCAATACCACCGTGACTAATAACAACATAGCGATTAATCGTAACCCCTGGGAAAGGGAAAGCCGCTGTAAAAATTCAGGCACCGGTTCTTGGCGCACTAGGGAAATCGCCTGTCCAATCAAAACCGGTTGAATGGCACTGGCAAAGGCTAAGGGCAAGAGTAAAATAAAAGACAGCAACAGCAATTGGCGGTAACGAAACGCATAACGTCCCAAATGTTTGAGTAATTGCCAATCTCCCCCAGGATGACCGAACTTCTGCGAGTATTGCACCACAAAAAACCCCATCATTGACCTTTTCTAGTATGGGACAAACAGCCAAGCAACGGCTCTCATCACAATTTGCTAAACTATAGGGCGAATCAGTCAGTAAAACCAACAGGGTGTGGGGTCATGGTTTCCATGTGGCGATGGCGGCGGCGACAAGCGGCTAATTTGTGGCTCTACCTCGCATTTTCTCTCCTATTTCACGGGGCGGCAGTTCTTGCCCTCCACTGGGCTGACCCACCCTTAGAACTCACCAAAACCGAGGAGCCACCCCCGATTGAAATTGTGGATGCGCCCAAGGTGGAACTAGATGAAACCCCACCCCCGGACACCCCCAACCGTGCCGCCCGCAATACGGTAGCCCAGGGCACGGTGCGCCCCGACAGCCCCCGCAATCTGGAAACCACCCAACGGGCACCGGCGAGTTCTGATTCCCAAACGGCGGCAGCATCCCCACCCGCACCCGTAAGGCCAACGGAACCTCAACCCGCACCTAGCCCGGTAGCCCAAGCGGAACCCCAACCCTCCCCAGAACCCATCGCTCAACCGTCTCCAGAACCGGTTCCCAGCCCCGTCGCCCAGGCGGAACCCCAGCCCCAACCCAGTCCCGTTGCCTCCCCGGAGCCGCAACCTAAGCCCCAGCCCCAACCTAGCCCTGTTGTGCGGGCGACTCCCGAACCCCTGCCCAGCCCGATTGTGCCACCGAAACCCCAGCCCCAACCCCTAGCACGGTTGATCCCGCCGGTTCCCCAACCCAACCCCAGTCCAGCGGTGAATCCCCCTGCCGTCAGCCATCCCAATCCCCAACCCCCAGCCAACCCCACCCCCCCCAAGGTGGCCGCCGCCCCCACCCCACCCAAGGGCAATGCGTCTCTTTTGGGGGGAACCCTCAGCAAAGATGCCCGTCAAGCCCAGCTAGACCAGGAAGCCAATACCACCCGCAACGCCCCTGGTCCGACCCAATTGGCGGCTCGGCAGGAGGTGGATTTAGGTCCCTATCTTGCCAACCTGCGGCGGCGGGTGCAGGAACGCTGGAACCCCCACACCCCGGATCAACAGCGGCAAGCGGTGATTGGCTTTACCATCCACCGGGACGGGCAGATTTCCAACATGCGGGTCTTGCGAACCTCCGGGAATGCCCAAACCGATACGGAAACCATCCTGGCGATTCAACGGGCGGCTCCCTTTGGTGCCCTACCGGAGCAATATCCCCACAACAAACTGGACATCGAATTTACCTTTAACATTTACGTCAATAATTCTGTGATTCAAACCCCCCGCAGTTGGTATGGTTTTTAAGGAGCCTGCGAACGCCACCGCCTACCGAGGTTCCCTTGCATACATCCCTGGGAGGTGAGGATGGAAGTTGCCAGTCGTTTATTTGCCGCCGGGGGGGTCGTCATGTGGCCCTTGCTGGGGTTTTCGATCCTCGCCTTGGCGCTGGTCTTAGAACGGTTGGTCTTTTGGGTACGGGTCAACACCCGCCAGCCCGAAATCGTCCAGGAAACCTTGAGTTTATATCAACGCAGTCCCCGTTCAGCGATTATTCTCCTCAAGCAAAATAGCCATTTGCCCCTAGCCCGCATCTTTTTATCCGCCCTGGAACTGGACAACCCCAACCCGGAGGAATTTCGTCTTGCCCTGGAAACGGCAGCCCAGGCGGAACTCCCCTTGATCAAACGGTTTAATACGGTCTTTGAAACCATTATCAGCCTGTCCCCCCTGCTGGGGCTGTTGGGCACGGTGCTGGGTCTGATTACCAGTTTGGCGAACCTGCGCCTGGGGGATTTGGGGAGCACCCAGTCGGCGGCGGTGACCGCGGGGATCGGGGAAGCCCTGATTTCCACAGCGGCGGGGCTGGTGGTGGCAATGGCGACGCTCCTGTTTGCCAATACCTTCCGGGGGTTGTACCAACGGCAAATTGCCCTGATCCAGGAATACGGCGGTCAGTTGGAATTAATTTATCGCCATATGTACGAAAAAGGAGGCAGTCATGCGGCTCAACGAGGAGAATGAATCCCAAACTCAGATCAACATTGTCCCGATGATTGATGTAATTTTTGCGATTCTGGTGTATTTTATTGTCAGTACCCTCTCCCTCACCCGCCTAGAAAGTTTGCCCGTGAATTTGCCGGGAGCCAGTACCGCCCAGGTGCAAAATGCCCCTCCAGTCACGGTCAGTTTAACCAAAGCAGGAACGGTAGCGGTCAACGAGCAAACGGTTCCTCTCAGTGAAGTACAAAACCGGGTGCGGGTCTTGGTGCCGACGGGTCAGAATGCGGTGGTGGTGATTAATGCGGACCGGGAAGCCAATTATGGGCAAGTGGTGGCAATCATGGATCAACTGCGGCAGATTCCGGGGGTGCGGATTGCGGTGGCCACTCAGCGTCCTTAGTTTTGCTGTACTTTATCTGGTCATGGCTCCGGCGGGGATTGCCCAAGAACCGAAGGGACGGGCGGTGGACTTACCCACCCGTGCCCGCACGACCGGGAATGTAACTTATGGTCAAGGGGGGGGAGCCAGAATTGAATTACGCCAGGAACGACCGGGGGGCTGGCCTCTGCCCTTTGGGGTGCAATTTAGTCCGGGCTTAACCGGCGGTGATCCGGGTTCGGGGCCAGCGGGTTACGGAGCCGATTCGATTTTGCTGGAAATCGTCGTACCCGTGAATTAGCTTGATTTTGGCTTTGATTTATTGGTTTTGGAAAATTTAGTGATAGCAATTACACTTGATTAACCAACGGAAATTTTGCAGAACCAAGCACGGGGGTGGTACCCCTGCGACCCCTGTTCCATTCTCATTTAGGATTGCTATTTTTCATTGAGCCACTGCAGCGTGGGCTTTTTTTGATTGAGTTTTCCCGCCGCTCTTGCTCATTCCAAAATCCTTTTTGACCCGTTTTTATCTCCATGTCGTTAGTACTAATTAACTCACAAATCCATCCGATAGCGTAGCGTGGCGTTAGCCATAAGTCAATTAATAGAGGTGCCCTATTGATGCACGATAAAGGGCACATCTATTTATGGATTTTTGTACTTACATGTCAGGCTTGGAAGCCCCATTCTCTCCTTGGCAATTATCAATAACGAGGGGGTCGTTCTCAATAGCCATGAATTAATAGAGGTGCCCTAAAATTTGTTCTATTATTTCTATAGCAATCCTACTTGATTTTCAAACAAAAATTTTTCAGAACCATACACCGCAGGTGCTTCTTTGACGGGGGCGCTGCCCCTGCGACCCTCTGTTCCATTCTCATTTAGGATTGCTATAGCAATCATCTGGGATTATCCGGGCAAATCCTGTAATTTCCTATAATTTCATCCGTGGTAACATATTTGGCAATGACCACAATTCATATCATAAATCTTCCCGTTCCGGGTCAATTTTAATTTTACTTAACTGGACGATACAGGACTGTGCCGCCCCCAGAGCGAATCCCAATCCAGCACCAATTACCACAAAATACCGCCGGTGTAAGCGTTGGTAAAATTCACTCTCAAATCGGAGCCGGTTGAAATCCTTTTGACCAACGTGGGAGACCGCTAGGGCGAATACCCCCCCCAATATCCCCGTCAAAACTCCAGCGGCAATTACGGTTTGAATTTTTACCCCTTTCATCGCTGTCACTACCCGATATTTTTATAGGATACCTCTAGGCATTGGGATCAACCGAGAATTTCATCGCTGCCATGGAGAGATTCTGGAGAACCAAAGACGGAGAATGCCCCTTGCGACCCCCTATTCTGAATTGATACAGGTACCCTCTACTTGTTATTTTCTCTACTTTTTGTCCTGAATAGCTGAAAAGTTACAATATGTCTCGGTGATCGAGAGCATTTCAGTTATGTACAGTGCCAAATTATCTGTCATTGAGTCAAATTAATGTCGTCAGCCTGAACCCCTTTATTTTTAGGCATCTCCGAGTATTTTATCAGGCAGTTTATTGCTTATGGTAATTATACAGAAATGACAAATAAACTGTCGTGTTCTGAAACAATGACACATAAATTGTCGTTTTTTTTGAAAGCCAAAACTGGGTGAATGACAGAATGGGTGTCGCTTTGTGAACAAATGGCTTATAATGTGTACAAATTATTCAGTCTGCCTACTTGCTGTAGGGATTGAAATTTGCTGAAGAGCGGTTGGCTTTTTTAGAGAGAGGGCTAGCTCAGTGGTTTTAGAGAGATTCCAGAAGGAACTGGATCAGCCTCGAAAAAGGGTGCTTTCTGGTGAGAGAGACACTGACCAACCGAAAAGAATGAGGATTGTTGAGCAGTTAGACGAAGAAGCTCAGCGCAAGTTGGAGGTGATTCAGTCGTTGCTAGAGCCATGTGACCGTACCACCTATGGGCAAAAGCTACGGGAAGCTACTCTTAAACTAGGGTGTTCTGTCCGAACTGTACAGCGGTTAGTTATGTTGCCAGTGCCAGAGCTGTGCTTAGTCAGGGTTATTGGTGAAGGGGCACTGGAGTCAGTGGGTAGTAGAGGCGATCAGTGGAAAATTTATACAACAACATAACAAATCACTGCACCCGACTTGGAGCTACACTTTAAGCATTATCCAAAACTACTGGTAGCGGGTGAGTTCAGCCGTTAAACGCTGGGAAGTAGAGGGAGTTTCTGCCTTGATGACCTCTGGTCGGGCTGACCAGGGTAAGCATCGAATCTCCGAGTTCTGGCAAAACTTTATCATCAAAACTTACGAGGCGGGCAATAAGGGTAGTCGGCGTATGAACTCCAAGCAAGTTGCCCTTAGAGTACAGGCGAAAGCAGGTGAGATAGGGGATGCTAACCCTCCCAGTTACAGAACCGTGTTGCGGGTATTGGAGCCAATCGTTGAGCGAAAGGAAAAAGCCAAGAGCATTCGTAGTCCAGGTTGGAGGGGGACAACCCTAATGCTCAAGACGTGTGAGGGGCAAGCTCTCTCGGTCGAATACAGCAATCAGGTCTGGCAGTGCGACCATACCCGTGTAGATGTAATGCTTGTTGATCAGTACGGAGAGGTACTGGGGCGACCTTGGCTGACGACCGTTATTGATACCTATTCACGTTGCATTATGGGCATCAATCTCGGGTTTGATGAGCCAAGCTCTCTGGTGGTGGCTCTTGCCTTGCGTCATGCTATTTTGCCAAAAAAATATGAGCCAGAATACAAGCTCAACTGTGAGTGGGGTACGTTTGGTAAGCCCGTCCATTTCTACACCGACGGGGGCAAAGACTTTCGCTCCAATCATCTTCAACGAATTGCGGCGGATCTAGGGATTTCCTGCCACTTGCGCAATCGTCCCTCAGAGGGTGGCGTTGTGGAGCGACCCTTCCGAACCCTAAATAATCAGTTGTTTTCAACCTTGCCCGGATACACCGGGTCGAATGTTCAGCAACGCCCCGAAAACACCGAGAAAGATGCCAGTCTTACTCTAAGGGATTTGGAACACCTGATTGTGCGGTTTATTTGTGACCAATACAATCAGACTGTTGATGCCCGCATGGGTGACCAAACTCGACTCCAGCGATGGGAAGCAGGATTACGAAAGGTGCCAGAATTGATTGACGAGAAGCACTTGGATGTGTGCCTCATGAAGGAAAGTCGGCGTACCGTGCAACGGGGTGGTTACCTACAATTTGAGAATTTGCTTTACCGGGGAGAAAACCTAGCTGGTTATGCTGGGGAAGTGGTTTCCATCCGGTTTGACCCCAAGGACATCACCATGATCCGAGTTTATCGTAAGGAAAGGAAAGAAGAAGTTTTTCTGACCTGTGCCTATGCTCAGGGTCTTCAGACTGAGCAACTCTCCTATCAAGAGGTCAAGGCAAGTAGTAAATACCTACGAGCCAAGGGCAGGGGGATCAGTAATGAATCGATTCTTCAGGCAGTGCTGGAACGAGATGCCCTGGTTGTTAAGAAAAGCTGGAAGCAACGGCAGAGGGAGGAGCAGATGCTAGCTAAGTCCACAAAAGTGTCTGAGCCAGAGCCTATTGAAACCGGTCAGGAACCGGTTGAGGAGGTTAGTATAGATATGGATGCCTTTGAGCCGATTGATTTTGATGATATTCGCAGAGCTTGGTGAGTATGGAACAAGCTAGGGCATGGGCTGAGGCATTGGGAGAATCTCAGCCTGATTCAGTGCATCTGGAAGCAGAAATCGACCGTTTACGTAAAAAAACGGTTTTGCCGCTGGAGCATGTCATTAAACTCCATACCTGGCTGGATGGGAAGCGCAGAGCACGGCAATCATGTCGCATTGTTGGGGCATCCAGAACAGGTAAATCAAGTGCTTGTGAGGCGTATTTTTACCGAAATAAGCCGACCCAGGAAACGGGCAAAAAGCCGATTGTCCCGGTGGTGTACATTCAGCCGCCGAAAAAGTGTAGCTCTAAGGATTTATTCAAGGAGTTAATTGAATTTCTAAAGTATCGGCTCGACAAGGGAACAGTCTCAGATTTCCGGGGGCGAGCCTTTGAGGTACTCAAGGGCTGTAAGGTGGAGATGATTATCATTGACGAAGCGGATCGCCTTAAGCCAGAAACCTTTGCTGATGTCCGTGATTTTTACGACAAGTTGGCGATTTCGGTGGTCTTGGTGGGCACTGACAGGCTGAATAGGCTAATCAAGCGGGATGAGCAGGTTTATAACCGTTTTCGAGCCTCCTATCGCTTTAGTCAGCTTTTGGAGGAGGATTTCGTCAAAACGGTCAAGATTTGGGAAGAGAAGGTATTGGCATTGCCGGTGGCTTCCAACTTGATTAGCAAACCAATGCAGAAAATTCTGTTGGAGGCGACGGAAGGGTACATTGGCTTCATAGATGAGATTTTACGGGAGGCGGCGATTTGCTCCTTGAGCAGAGGGTACAAAAAGATTGAAATGTCAGTGCTAAAAGAGGTAGCCAGGGAGTACCATGACAAGTGATGGTAAATGCCGGAATTCAACCGTGGCTGTTTGAGGTAGAACCCTATTCGGGCGAGAGTTTGAGTCATTACTTGGGACGGTTTCGGCATGCAAATCATCTAACCGTCTCTGCTTTGGGAGTGGCAACTGGTTTGGGGGGCATTTTCATCAAGCGATTAGAACATTTTCATCTCAATCCCTTTCCCACAGCAAAACAAATCGCAGATTTAGCCAGCTATATCGGGATTGATCCACAGAAGGTGCAGGGTATGTTGCCCGCTCAGGGAGTTGCCATTAAGTTGGAGCCATCCCGTCTGTGTGCGGCGTGTTACGCTGAGGTTCCATATCACCGATTGGCATGGCAATACAAGCAAACGTCAGGGTGTGAAAAACACCGTTTACGTCTCTTATCGGAGTGCCCGAAATGTAAGAAACGGTTTGGAATTCCAGCCCTTTGGCATGGAGCCTGTAACCGATGTGGTATGACTTTTGAGGCTATGCAAATAATGCAAAAAAGCTTTTAGTTATTCATAATTAATAGAACTGATTCTTTCGTTAACAATCATGGCTCATTTTTGGTGGGTTATAGCGCATTTTATTTAATTATCATAGCCTGATAAAAGTCAAACAGGGCAAATGTAAATATCACCTCAAAGATCACACGAATATTGCCGGGAGTGAAGCTATGTTGAGAGTACATTTCAAACTGTATCCTGTAGAGTAATTTCAAACAAATTTATGTGACATTCACACTTACTTGTAGCCCCCTGTTCTAGAGGGGGATAGAGCAATCACAAGTGCCTATAGCCTAGCGTGGTGAAGCCATAAAAGTGTTCCACTCTCTTTTGAATGACTATAAAACTCAAAGCTAGGCTTATGCCCTCTGACTTTTTTGCTGAATATGTTTCCTAATTTTTAGATCAATTGGTACTAACTCTATTTCAGGCAGCATTTCGCTGATAAGTCAAACGAAATATGGTGTCACCCAGCCATTTTTTAAACGATGGGTTGTCACTGTATTGTCTGAACAATTCTGTATTGTCAGCCAGCAATTCGATCACCACCCGTTGTAGAGCCGCATCGTGTTCGATCCGGGCTGTTTTCTCGTCGTTATTTTTCATAGCATTTTGATACGCAGTATCGGCTCCGACCTTGGTGGGGATTTCCTCCAAGATAACACGGCATATCCTGTCCGCATCCTTCCATTCAATGTTGCCAAATAGGTCGTTAAATGACTTGATAATGTTGCTCAGTTGATCCATCTCGGGTTCAGGCTTGCGACCTCCACCACTCGTTGGCACGGGAGCAATTTCGACATCTTCATCGGTGAAATTGATGCTTAGGCTGGCTTTCACCTCCACCCGATAGCTTTCCATATCAATCGCTTCCAAAATACCCCTGGAATGATCCTCCTCAATGGGGGCGGGGAGCTTTGGAATTAAGAAGTTTAGGAAAACCGAAAGTTTTTCCCATTCGGCATTGGAATAGGGCAAGATGCAAGCTAAAAATCCATAGGTTCGCACAAAAGCCTTGGCCTTGCCTTTGAAGTCCACCTGACCATCCTCATCGAGGTCGGTGTTATAGATGCCCACACAGGTATCTAGGATGGGGTCGAGTTTGTCCCGGTCTGCGCCACTTAAGTAAAGTTCCACCAGGGTATTGACTTGCCCCCGTTCATAGACCTGATAACCGTCCAAATCAGCCTTGAGGTCGTGTAACTTGTTTGGGTCGGTTTCATCGCTGAGAATAGTGGTACGGTAGTAGGGTTCAAAAGCCCTTTGGATGGTCTCCGAATCGTTGTAAAAATCGAGCACAAAGGTATCATGCTTCAGGGGATGGGCACGGTTGAGGCGAGAGAGGGTCTGCACTGCCTTGATCCCGGACAGGGCTTTATCAACGTACATGGTGTGGAGCAGGGGTTCGTCGTAACCGGTCTGATACTTGTCGGCAACAATCAAAAATCGGTAAGGGTCTTGCCGGATTTTTTCGGGTATCAAATTGCTGGGGAAGCCGTTTAGGGAGGCTTCGGATACCTTGGTTTCCCCATATTGATATTCCCCCGAAAAGGCTACGATGGGCGCATAGGGGCTTTTACATACGGCGAGATAGTCTCGGAAGGCGTGGAAATACTGGATGGCTCGCTCAATACCATTAGTGATGACCATTGCCCTAGCTTGTCCGCCGATCTTCCGGTAACCAATGACTTGCTCGTGGAAGTGGTCAATCATGATTTCAGCCTTCTCACGGATGGCATATTCATGGGATTCAACAAAACGGCGCAGTCTTTTGTGTGCTTTCTTCACATCGAATAGGGGGTCGCCTTCGACGGTTTTGGCGAGACGGTAATAGCTTTCGACAGGGGTGTAGTGTTTCAGCACATCGAGGATAAAACCCTCCTGAATCGCCTGCTTCATGGTGTAGCTGTCGAATGGGTAGTGCTTAACCGTGCCGTCGGATTGGGGGTCGGCTTCTCCGAATATCTCAAGGGTCTTGTTTTTGGGAGTAGCGGTGAAGGCAAAATAACTGGCATTGGCTAACATTTTGCGGCTCTGCATCAATTCGTTGATTTTATCTTCGATATTTTCTTCTTCTTCAGATTCCGAGACCTCAGAAGCGAGTGCCATATTCATTTTTGAGGCAGTGCGTCCGCCTTGGCTGGAGTGTGCTTCGTCAATGATGATCGCAAATGTACTCCTGCGGTGCTCATCACCAATTTCATCCAGGATGAAGGGGAACTTTTGCACGGTGGTGATAATAATCTTTTTGCCGTCCCTGAGAAATTGGCGCAGGTCGCCGGAACGCTCGGCGTGTCCAATGGTGGCAGAAACTTGAGCAAACTGCTTGATAGTATCCCGAATTTGCCGATCCAGAACTTTTCGGTCGGTAACAACGATAATCGAGTCAAAAATCGCTTTTTTATCCCGTTCTAACCCCACCAACTGATGCGCCAGCCACGCAATGGAATTGCTCTTGCCACTGCCCGCTGAATGTTGGATCAGATAGCGTTTCCCTACACCGTTTTGCTTGGCATCTGCAAGGAGCTTTCGCACCACAGATAGTTGGTGATAACGAGGGAATATCTGCCTGTATTTCTTCTTACCTGTTTGTTCATCTTTTTCCTCCACCACCTGAGCGTAGTTTTCTAAAATGTCGGTGAGACGCTCCTTGGTCAAAATCTCTTTCCAAAGATAGTCAGTTGCCAACCCTGACGGGTTCGGAGGGTTGCCAGCACCATTGTTATACCCCTTGTTGAAGGGCAGGAACCATGACTTTTCCCCCCTGAGATGGGTGCAGAACCGCACTTCATGATCGTCAACGGCAAAGTGAACCAGACAACGGGCAAACTGGCACAGGAGTTCCCTGGGGTCACGGTCACGTTGGTATTGCTGTACGGCATCGAGGACGGTCTGCTTGGTTAGTTTATTTTTTAATTCAAAAGTGGCAATGGGAAGCCCATTAATGAAAATAACCATGTCCAGGCTGAGGGCGGATTCATTACGGCTGTACCTGAGTTGGCGGGTGACGCTAAAGATATTGGTGGCGAATCGTTCGGCGGCTTTGACGTTCCCCGGGGTTGGAGAGCCGAAAAATAGTTCGATACTAGCCGGACCATGTTTGATGCCGTGACGCAGACAATCCACCACGCCCCGTTTGGTAATTTCACCCTGGAGCCGGTGCAAAAATTGGGTGCGTTTGGAGCCTTCTTGCTCAATGCTGAGAAGTTTATAGGTTTCCGGCTGGCTGGTTGCCAAGAATTGGAACAACTTTGCCAGATCGACGGCGTGTTCCTTGTCGTAGTCCTGGGAATTTCCCTGCACGTAGCCGGACTCGTTGACCAAGGAAGCGACGATGAGGGATTCCAAGCCCTTTTCACTGATGTCGGTGGGTTTCATTGGCTATGGGCTTTTTGAATGGCCTCAAGATGGGGCAGTAACGCCGGGAGATCGTTTTGAAGGATGCTCCACACGGTATCGTTGTCAATACCAAGATAGCCATGAATGAGACGGTTGCGGGTGGCAATGATCTGTCGCCAGGGAATGTCTGGGTAAGTTGCTCGGATTTCATCGGGAATGTGGGTAGCCGCTTCGCCGATCAATTCGAGGTTGCGTAGAGTGGCATCGTAGTTCATTTCGCTGGCAATAAACGCTTCTTGATCCAGATTGATGCTGTAGCGCAGGGCTTTTTGGGCAAAGAGAATCATGTCATTGATGTAAAAACGCCATTCCCGACTTGGTAATTCAGACATCAATTTTTTCGGATTCGATGTAGGGGCGCAGTTCTGGCCTGATGGCTTTTTCTGTCACAAGGTCCACGGCACAACCCAGCAGGTCTTCCAAATAAAATTGTACTCCGAAATACCTTTGGGAGGTGGCAGGTCCATCGAAGCTGACGAGAATATCCACATCGCTGGTGGGGGTTGCTTCATCCCTTGCTGTGGAACCAAATAATGCTAACCGGGTAACTCCAAAGCGAGATTGTAAGTCTGGCTTACTTTGGGTTAGCAGTTGCAGGGCAGATTGCCGGTTCATTTATCCTCCCTGGCTTCCTTCGTGTCTTTTACTCATGTTTGTGATCCATCCATGTTCGACCAACACATCCACAGCCAATCCTCTCTGTAACTAGGGTAGCTTAGGATTCGTAGATGATGACTGGTTAAACGTAACTAAGATCGTCGTGTAACTTCCGCATCACACCAGAGAAACCCATCGGCAATGATGGAGGGAACCCAATCCATGAGCAAAATGTGGTAAATCTTGATTTCAACAGGAACGGTCATTCCTCCTCATCTATCTCTTCATCTTCCATGATGTCATCTACCTCGGTTAAATCCTCATCATCCATCAGCAGTTCTTCTTCTGCCACCTCTGGCACCTCAATGCCTCGCACATCCAATTTGCCCGTAACCACATCGGAAACAAGGCGGGTGCGGTATTCCTGAATCAGTTCTATTTCCCGTTCAGTACGGGCGATCGCTTTGTCAATGAGGGCAGTTTCTTTTTTGATAAATTCGACTATCTTATCTTGTTCTTGAAGTGCAGGAACAACTAAAAGTAACTGCGAATACTTATCAGCGCCGATATTTTCTATCGTTGCTTTACTAAAAATCGATATTTTCCATCTATCAAAAACTAGTGACTGTGTATATAGGTACAAAAAATCGCTGGTTATAACATTCTGATTTGGTTTTGCTTTTATCAAATATCCCGCAAAGCAGGAAGGCTCGTCCAGTTTCTTACACTGAAATACCTTGCCAACAGTTGCACCGCTTCTAGCAAATAGCAAGTCACCTTCTTCAAGAAGATACTCCTCGAATCTATCAATATCTAGTGAAAGTTTGTTTTTATCATCTAAATATCCGTCGGAATTAAAATCTGTGATTCTAATATAGCGTGGATATTCTGAAGAGTAATCAGTTCCAGAAGCATTTGCTCCATACTTTAGTTTTCCACAGATGCAATGCTTCAGTTTCCTCACCGCCCAATGCGCTGGTATCTGCCCAAGCCATTCCACGCCGCTGTCTTTCATTTCCACATTGGGGTTAATGCCTTTGGTTACCGCTTGGTTGATGATGTTCTGCTTCTGTTCCTTTAGCAGTTGGATGAGCCGCCGTTTATTGCGGATGAATTTATTGATCTGGGCGGTTTTCCAGTCAAGGTAACGGACAATATGATTTTGCTCTTCTACTGGAGGGAACAAGGCATATATCGCACCGAAAGAAGGAGTGTATAAACGGTTGAAACCATCACCAACACCTCTTGAGGCATTCGCAAATAAATCAACCCAAGTTCGAGTTTTAAAGAGCAAAGAATAATAACTGACAGAAGTTGAGTTTTTGTCTATTACATCAAAAACACTGTAGTCAGGCGAAACAACTCCCTCTAAACGAACATCGGTAAACATTCCACTCCAAGCCTGCATTCTATTCATTAGGAGATTACCTAAACGACATACTTTATACTTAGATAAATCCGAAGAACTTGGAGGGCGGTTATTTAGAGAAGAGTATAAAATTAAGCCTTTCTTGCGACTAAATGATAACAATTTTAGATTAGATGTTTGACTTCTTTCTTCTCGCTCTCTAAAAAGAAATTTTATCTTACGCAATTCCCAATGTTCTGGCACTTCCCCCAACCAAGGCACGCCAGAATCCTTGTATTTTGGGTAAGGTTTCAGCTTCATCACTCAGCCTCCCCCACAATTTCTTCTAACAAACCTTCCGTTTCCCGTTCCAAAGCGTAGATGTCTGCCTTAATCTCTTCCAGTGTTCGCATGGGCGTAGGTTTGTAAAAATGCTTAGTAAACGAAATCTCATAGCCAATTTGCGTCTTTTCCCGGTCGATCCAGGCATCCGGGGTGTAGGGCAAAACCTCCCGCTGAAAGAACGCCTCGATGCCCCCCGGTTCCAACAACGGAATCTGCTCGCTATCCCGTAGTGCCGTATCTGGCTCGTACTCGACCACATGGGGTTTCCCATCAATCTCCATTGCAAACAGCCCGTAAAGGGGGTTGGGCATGACCTTACCCGGCTTGTAAACCTTACTCACTACGGGTGCCGCATCCTCACTGGTGTCACAGAGTTCACTTTGGAGTAACTTTTTGCGCTTGGCAGTGAGCTTAATGCTGTGTCTGCCTGCCAACCAGTCACAGGTTTTCATAAAAACGTTGAAGTCCCGCTGAGGTGCGGCTCCCATCGCTTCCAACAGGATTTTGACCAAGCTGACCAACGGCTCCTCTCCGGCTTGCTTGCAGGTTTTTTGAAAGCGTTCCAACCGGGTCGGGCTGAGGTCAACCGCCAACCGCAACGGGCGTTCCACCGTCACCTTCCAATACCCGAAAGCCTCATTGGGAAAAATCTTAGATTTCTCGGTTTCTACTGGATTCACCACCAGGTCACAGATGCGGGCGATCAATTCCTCTGAAAACTCGCAGTTTTTTTTGCCCAGGTTACGGCGCAGTGGTACATACCATTCACTGGCATCAATCAATTGCACCTTGCCCCGACGCTCTGGGGATTTTCGATTGGACAATAACCAAATATAAGTGGCAATACCAGTGTTGTAAAACATATTCTCCGGCAGGGCAATGATCGCCTCCAGCCAGTCATTTTCGATGATCCAGCGGCGGATATTACTCTCTCCCTGTCCCGCATCACCAGTGAACAAAGAAGAACCATTGTGAACTTCTGCAATCCGGCTACCCAGGGCGGTGTTGTGCTTCATTTTGGAGAGCTTATTCACCAAGAACATCAACTGTCCATCATTGGAGCGAGTGATCATTTTGTATTCCCCGTCGCCGCCATGCTGGGTGACAAAGCGTGGGTCTTTGATGTCCCCCTTACCACCCAATCGGTCTAAGTCAGTTTTCCAGCTTTTGCCGTAGGGTGGATTCGAGAGCATAAAGTCAAACTCCATACTGGGGAAGGCATCGGCGGACAGGGTAGAGCCAAATTTGATGTTGTCTGCTTCGCTCCCTTCACCCTTGAGCAACAGGTCAGCCTTGGCAATGGCGTAGGTTTCTGCCTGTGACTCCTGCCCATAAAGATGGATGGTGACTTCCTTGCCGTGTGCGGTCGCCAAATTTTTCAAGCGCTCCTCTGCCACAGTCAGCATCCCCCCGGTGCCGCAAGCCCCGTCATAGACAAGGTAGGTTCCCGACGTGATCTGGTGGGTCACGGGCAAAAAAATCAAATCCGCCATCAGCCTCACCACATCCCTTGGCGTGAAGTGCTCCCCCGCCTCCTCGTTATTATCTTCATTGAAGCGGCGGATCAATTCCTCAAAAATCGTACCCATAGCGTGGTTGTCCAGGGCTGGCAGAACCTCAGTTCCAAAAGCATCCACCACGGGTTTGTGGCTGAGGTTGTAGCGATTGTCAAGAAACTTCTCAATGAGGTGTCCGAGAATATCTGCCTCAACTAAGGTGGGAATTTGATAGCGGAATTTGAATTTATCCAGAATTTCTTGAACATTGGGAGAGAACCCATCGAGGTACAACTCGAAATCAGATTTAAGCTGTTGTTGTTTGGCACGGTTCCTCAGGTCACGAAGCGTGAACGGTGAGATATTGTAAAAAGCTTCCCCAGCCGCATGACACAGAGCCGCGTGTTGGTTGGCGATTTTAGCCTCATCGAGTTGCTTCTTCATGCTGAGGACAGCTTCTTTGGTCGGTTCCAACAGGGCATCCAGGCGGCGGATCACCGTCATCGGTAGGATCACATCTCGGTACTTGCCACGCACATACACATCCCGGAGGACATCATCTGCAATGCCCCATATAAAATTCACGATGCCGTTATAAAACGAGTGGTTCATAACCGACGGAAACTCCTAGATCAAATCCATTTTGAATGATCAAGCCAGCAGGGTATACCTCGCACAGGCGGAAACCTTCTGGGGGTCAATGGCTGAAACATAACATAACAGAAGAACGATTTCTACAATGGACTCAACCGGCTACGCTGGGGGTTAAGTTCGTTAAATTACTATTAACTTCCCTGGTCTCGCTCAGGTCTGGGTAGGATAATACCTCTTAAGTGTAAATTCCGTCCTTGAGTATATGTGCAAACGCTTCCAACTCCATCCTGTCCTCGTTGTTTCAATGATTTTTATCTGTTCATATTTTGGGTTCCATCCGGCACTTGGACTTCCCGATATTTCTGATACTGACGGAATTGATATGGATGGTATAAAGTTATTATCTTCAAGATGCAGGGAAAATGTTTTAAAAGTACACTATGAAATCAAGACTAATCTTAGAGAAACATTCAAGAAGAATCCAAGATTCTTTGGAGATGGTTCAAATTATGATTTTGTAACGAAAGCAGATTTAAGCATCGGTCGGGATTATAAAGGGAATTTTAGTGTACACTTCTACAACGCACAGGCTCAATTTGGTTCAGGTTATGAAGATGGAGAAAAGCAAGATAAAAACATCATCTATATTTCTAATCGCTTGGCACCCACAAGTGTTGAATCCTGCAATAAAACTTTACATATTTAGGCGTGGGACGACCCGATTGAGCCAATGGACAAAATTCCACTCCTGCCGTATTAAGATTTGTATATATCGGAACTTATCTGCCAATTTACTTCCGTACATCCGTGGAACTTTTAACAGTTGCAATATCAAGTAAACTATTAAAATTACATAAATTTGAATGGTAATTCCATTCAAATTTTTACTCATCATTTTATCGAGCTTTAAGTTCATCTTTAGAAATTTCCATAGTACCTCTATCGCCCAGCGTTGTCTATAGGCTTCCCCTATCTCTTCATTACTCATTACATCCTCAGGAATATTGGTAGCTAAATAATAGTCTACTTTCTGTTGAACATTGCCAAAACAAACTACTCTCGCCTTACCTCGTTCTGTGGTGATATGATAGTTTTCATCCCATTTCCAATTCGACTTAATACGGATAATAAAAAGGGCATCATTTTCGATAAATTGTTCAAATACTTTGTGACTGCAAAACCCTCTATCCCCGACTGCGACTCCATTTTCCGGTAGCATTTTCACAATATCTTCACCAAAATTAATCTCATGTGCCTGTCCAGGACTAACAATTAAATGACCAGTAGATTTCGTATCTTGATTCAAAGTGGTTATTAACTTTACTTGGCGATAGCCTTGGAGCCAAAATAACTTACTCATCAGCGGTATTACGGTAGCATCAAAAGGACATAAAACCAACCTCTTTTCAGGATGAGCTTCCTCAATATAATGCAATAATTTATGATAAAGATGCATAAAAATTTGTGGGTCTCTTGTCTTGTTCGCCTTAGAAAACGTGGATAAGTCAACCTTAATGCCCGCATGATTTAATTGGTAAAATAAGTCCCGTAAACTGTTGATTCCTTTGTCTAAAATGCCAGCAAACCAGATTGAACAAAATAAGCGAGAATTTAGAACTGGATAATCATTAGTTGGCAGGTCTTTGAGTAAAAATTTGACAATCCCGGGAAAAGAATTGAATTTCATAGTTGTTTCATGTTTTGGTTTATATGAATTAGAATACCATATTTTGACCCCTCTTTTTCTGCCTTTACCTACCTTTCAACACTTCTGCGTTTTCCCATATAATTAATGCAATATTCCAAAACAATACTAGCTAATTCATAATTTTTTATAGATACCAAAGCCTCCATACCATATTCGTAGCCGTAATGGTCACAATAATCATTATATATTGGGTCATCATTATCGTACTCACGTACGTGATAAGATGCTCTTAAAAATTCTGTGTTTATTTCAAGAATCATTGCGTACTGTTTTAAGATTGCAAACCCTTTATTTCTAGCTCTAAAATAGTCTGTCATTCGAGATGAATTACTAATAATAAATAAACGATTGTCCTCTGACATTGATGCTAGATAATCAGAATTCACTTCAGCTAATTGGACAATTTCAGAAATTTCATCGTGCCGATTATTCAAACTAAATATATCTATGACAAATTCTATTACGGGCATACTTATTACAGCGTCTAAGCCATTTTTCCTGACATATTGATTGAAATAACTTTGGCATATATGTAAAGCATTTTTAATTCCATAGTTATATTTAGAAGCTAAGTTTGAATGAATGATACATAGCCACTCATCAGCTAATTGCGTCATGTACTGGTCATTTGATTTGCTTGATTTGTCCTTCAAGCCATGAAGAAACCTTGATACATCTAGCCAAGCCTTTAAGTTTTTTTCATTTGCTGGCTTAGATATACTTATTTCTTCAAGTGCTATGTCTTCTAAAATTGCACCTGTAGCGAAGGCAAGCAGATTTTGACGATCACTTTCCATTAGGTGTGTTTCAATAATTTCTATAACCCTATGTTTTTCATTTGCCTGACTTGGTAACGCATAGATACAACCAAATGCGATACTTACAGTTAAGAGAAATTTGATCCCTTTTGAGAATATATTACCTGCCATAACCAACTGCGATGTAGGTATAAAAGCCAGTAACTTGGTAGTCCCAATATTGAGCATACAGTCCCCTAAAACTTACCTCACGTCACCTTTAGGATGTCTTTATACGATTGTTGCGCTTTCGTCACGCTTGTTAAATAAAGCCTAAACTTCTCTCTCTGCCCTGTAAGCCAATGATATAAAGTTAATTGGTGAAAACATCGGAATTTCATCATAAGGAGTTGGCACAATGAACAGAAAGTTGATTTTCCCGCTTGCTATCTCCTTGTGTAGCTTAATCTCATCCTGCACATTTCTATCCGTTGCCACTGAGAAGAAAAAGGCTGATGTGGTCTTTGAGTGTGGGTCTGACCAGATGAACGGAGAAGTCGTGCCCGCCACCATTGCTACCACGCAAAACAAATCCGTGGTCATTATCCGGTGGAACCCCAGAAACTTTTACTTTGGCAAGGACTGGTCGCCTTTGAAACGTTGCCAGGAGGTTGCCGCCCGTTTTCAAAAACTTCACGACCGGGATGACCTGCGCTTCATAACGGCGGATCAAGCGAGTTGGTTACCAGATCAGCGGGTGAACGTAGTCTGTGGTGTTACCCAGGAAGGTGCCCGTTGTACTGAAGCAGACCTCCTATTCACTTTGGAATCCAAGGATGACCCCAACGAGGTATTGTCAGAACTCATTGCCCTGCGGGAGCGACCGAGAGAGAATCAACCCCTGACCCGTGGCTCGAATTTTGATGGCGGTCGGCGTGTCTATTACGATTTATCCAAGGAGTTAGAGATTCTTAGTAGTTCGTCCTCTGGACAAGATAAGAAAGCCTTTTAGTGTCGTGATGATGTTGGGTAAAACACTCCGCAATCGCTACAAAATTATTAGACAGCTAGGGTCGGGGGGATTTGGCGAAACTTATCTAGCAGAGGATTTGGGGATTCCTGTTCCCGTTAAACCTCATCGAGTGGTCAAATATTTGAAACCATACATTCAAGATGCCAGAACTATTCAGTTGTTTAAGAGGGAAGCGGAGGCACTCTACAAACTAGGGAAAAGCCATCCACAAATTCCCGATTTGCTGGAATACTTTGAAGAGGGTGGAAACTTCTTTGTTATTCAAGATTATATTGATGGTCGAGATTTGAGCTACGAAATTATTGACGCTAATCCTTGGACAGAGGAAAAAGTTATTCATTTGCTCCGAGATATTCTGGAAATTTTAGCTTATGTTCACAGCAATCATATCATTCATCGAGATATAAAACCGAGCAATATTATCCGTCATTATCAGACGAAAAAACTTTTCTTAATAGATTTTGGTGCAGTGAAAGAGGTTACTACCATACACGCAGTTAAACAGAGTGCAACCGTAGTTGGTACCTTGGGATATATGCCAGAAGAACAGCAGGCAGGGCAACCAGTCTATGCTAGTGATATTTATGCCGTTGGTATGATTGGCGTTCAAGCTTTAACGGGGATTAACCCAAATGCTTTGCCCTTCAATGCTGCTACGGGGGAAAAAGACTGGTATCAATTCGCTCAGATTTCTACTGATTTTTTAGAAGTTCTCAAGAAAATGACTTATCGTGATTATACCCGGCGTTATCAAAATGCTCAAGAAGCTCTGGAAGCAATAAATAGTCTCGAAATCTTCAGTGCAACCGATACACAACCACAAGCTCTACCGACGGTTATGCTTCCTTTATTATCAAGAACCAAGATTGCCATTCGCTCAGATTATCCCAAAATACGCTTTTTTTGGATGTTAGTAATTGCCTCAGTAATAATCACTTTTATTGTAGCGAGTCCATTTTTATATCGCCGTGATGAACCCACGCCACGACCCAACTCAGAGCGAGCTTTTTAGAATGGCGAACACTAAATAGATCACCCTAGTAAAGACCTGTTACTCAATCTCTAGAAGCATCCTAAAGGTAACCCAATTTTCCCAATTTTTTCAATGTTTTCACTACTGAAGATTTAGTTTGAGCCATTGATAGCTGCGGGTCAGTTCGCAAGCCCGTTAGAGAATTTAGCCACAGAGTCAGGACTAAGCCAACATGAACGAGAGATTTCATGCGATATTTCGTGAAAAAAGCGACACAGCCTAGCAGGAATCAAATACAACCCATCTGGGCTAGTGTGGCACGTATTCGATCTAAGCATAGGATAATTGGATGCATGTTGCCCTTGCAAGAATTAGGCTTATGGGTGCCTCTATTTATTGATTTTTGTACTTATACAGCAGGCTCGGAAGCCCCATTCTCTCGTTGGCAATTGTCAATAAAGTAGGGGTTCAGTCTCAATAGCCATGAATGAATAGAGGTGCCCTATAGTGCATTTCATTTGTAATTAATCATAGTGAATTGGTATTTGGACGGTTGACAGACAAGATAACACTTGCTATAATTGGGCTTCCTATACTGTCTAAGTTAGTTCTATTCAGGCATGGACTTCTTTCCATTCTGCAAATGGGTCATTGGGATTAACTCCATCAAGTGGTTTCTCATCCAATGTGTAAGCTTGGTCAGTATTTTTACACCACTCCCTGTGAATGCACAAGCAATCAGTAATCCTCTAGAAAAAGCTTCTGAATATATTCACAGAGATATGGACAATCATCGATTAGAAGGTGATACGAAGGCTCGTCTTGAGGAAGGTAAATTCCACCTGTTTGCTTTGGAGAACCTTCCAAACCGGGACTGGCTGGTTACTGAAGATATTTGTAAACTTAGGTTCTACCTAGCTGCCGCTTATGAATTTGATGTCCTAAACACTAGGAAAATTTGTAGAGATTACTACGAATCGGCTATGAACTACTTCGATACGCTCTTGGTTGGCAATCTAGAAGAATTTGATATTGTCACAGCATATGCCAATGAAAGCAAGGTTGCTGACTGGGAGCGACGTATTAGATGGATTGAGAGAATGGTCAAAGAACTAGCATCCACTGGTGACCCTATGCACAAACAACAAGCCCGTTTTGTTCTCTGTCGCATAAGAGCTTATCTCTCTATAAAATACGAGTACGAGAGAGATAAAGCCACTCAAATATGTAAAGAATTCTTTGACGAACTAGATTATAGTTCCTTGATGGATAGTGATTTACTTGGGTTAACTTTTCCCCTAGGAACCCAGAGCCATGGTGAAAGACCAAAAATCCTTCGTAAGCTTGAATATAATAGACATTATAATAGACATTCTACAGATGAAGAAACAATTAAGTTTCTTCTGATTTCCAACTATTTTGAACTTAAAAATTTCGACAAAATACTCCAAATATTTTCTCAATCTCCCGCAGAAGATATTGAGTACTCCTACCTTGGTTATGCCCAACTTGCCACAGGTGACCTCAATACTGCAAAACAGTCATTTGAATATGCGGTAAACATATTAAAACGACGTATTTTAGTGCATGAGCCTGCAATTTCCAGGAACTCTACAGTGTTCGTTGGTCTCGATTTTAGTGGACACGATATGAGTTCTGGAGAATTTACGGGTCTTGCCATGATTCAGCTCCGGCAGAATCGGTTTGCGGAGGCATTAGAGTATGTTGAGCAGTCACGAGCAATGGGGTTAAGATATATTCTGGGGTCAAAAAATTTTGAATCTCTGAAATTTAATGAAATGCAATCGGTTGCTAAGAGCCAGAACGTCACTTTTGTGGTGTACTCGAGTATGCCCAATCTGGGGACTGATCCGGAACACCAAAGTGACTTGGGAATCTACGTACTCCAACCCGATGGTGATCTCCACTTTGAGTTAGTTCCCCTCAATCAACTTTCTACCGTTGTTGCTTCCGTTTCACAGAGCCTTGCTCGGGGTGGTTTTCGTCAGCCTGTAACCATTTTAGTTCTCACCCTCTCTGGGGGAGTAGCTTTACTCCTGTTGTTAAGTGCAATCGTTCTGTTTCTGTATTTTAAAAAACCAATTATTGCTACCAGTGTAGTACTACTCAGTTTCCTGAGCAGTTTACCCTTAGTTGCATTGACCTCAGGTCATGTAGCAAGTGAGCAGCCATCCACATTGGCTGTTGCCCAGAGGGTGAGTTTTAAGCAATTAATCAATACTGCCTTCGTTTTTGCTCGTTCCGGTACCAGGAGTTCGTTACCGGGAGGTTTGCGCACCGATCCAGCCTGTACCAGCCAAGATAGTTGCTTAGCAAGTTTGTATGAAATACTTATCAAGCCGATTGAGCAATATTTACCTCAAGATAGCAACGCTCAAGTTGTGTTTTTGCCCGAGGGTGAACTGTATAAAGTACCTTTTTATGCACTCAAAGATCGCAATGGCAAGCAAGTGATCGACAAACACACTATCAGTGTTACTCCATCGATTCAGATTTTTAAAAAGTTGGTCGAGAAGCCAGCTGCAAAAACGAAGGGTGCTTTGGTTGTGGGTAACCCTACGATGCCAACAATGAGTTTGAATACCGAAGTACAAGATGATGTCCCAGAACTTAGTCCATTGCCAGGTTCGGAACGAGAGGCAAAAAAAATCGGTCAAATCTTTGGGACTAGTGCATTAATTGGGAGTCAAGCCACAAAGAGAAATGTAGTTTCGCGGATGAAATCTGCAAATATCATTCATCTTGCCACACATGGATTACCTCATGACTGGGGAGTAATTGTGTTAGCACCGGAGTCTGGTGACTCTGGACTGCTTGATGCTACCTCAATTAGTGGGTTAGAACTAGACAGTGACCTGATTGTTCTGAGTGCCTGCGATACGGGTACCGGAATTTTGTCCGGTGAGGGTGCAATTGGACTAGCACGACCATTCATTATTGCCGGTGCTCGTACTGTGATTGCCTCCCTTTGGCCGATACCTGATGAATCAACATCGGAAATGATGGTAGATTTCTACAAAAATTTGCAGTCTTCTCCAAATAAAGCCCAGGCTTTACGTAAAGCCATGCTCAAAACTCGGGAAAAATACCCCGACTCTCAATTTTGGGCAGGATTTAATTTAGTTGGCAAACCCTAACTCAAAACGCCCTCAAGATGCTCGCTCTAGGCTTTTTGTTTTGAGCTCATCAGTTCCTACAACCTGGCAACATGACAACCCAGGCCAACATAATACGTAAATAATTTACTATTTTTGGGCTTTAGCTGGGGTCTAATAGCGGAATCAACAGAAACAGGCATTACGATCCTATAATGCACTATATAGGATCTCACTGTGAGGGATAGGGGGAATGAACAAAAGTTTAATTCAATCTCTTGGGTAAATTCACCGCCGCTTGCAGCGGCTTTGAAAGCGGTGTAAATTAGTGAGTGCATCCACAAGAACCATAATGTAAGGATTGCCACAGTCTATTTATCAATTAAAGGATAAAAAAAGCCTCGATTATCCTGAAGGTTTAGCATGATTGACCTACAGCAAATGGGGTTCAACTGTATCCCATAACCACTCAAAAGACTGTATCTACGGAAATCATTCTCTAGCGGGCTTCCTATATGATTGGCATTTCAATTTTCGATAGGTTTGCTATACATGTAGAACTATCCTAGGTTTTATCTGGGCTTTCCCGCAGTCTCTCCCAAAGTTCGTCAGGCGTAGGAAAATTATCCCTCTCTCTTGTGATGTGATTACTAAAATCGTATTCAACAATGCCAATGCCGTTAGTTGAATAAGCAAACTGTAGCTCTAACATCTCGGCACAATTTTTCGCTTGCTTCAGCCCGTCACCCGCATCCATATAAACAGATTTCGCTTCCACCACAGCAATCGCCCCATGATGACCATAGTTCAGAATATAATCAGCTTTTGCTCTATTCTTGCGCCCTGACCGAGTGGATGAACTTTTATTTTTAGCCACAATTTCCCCATGAACAGTAATGGAATGTGGACTTTTATCCCAACCTGCCTCTATCAGTTTTGCCATGACCAGTTCCTCAACCGATTGCGGATGTTCAATCGTTGTTTGAATTTGTCGTTGTAAATCATCTATCGGTATGACCGTCATACTAAAAACCCCTTGCTTCACCAGAGCCGCTACTTTCTGAGGGTCAAATTCCTCCACAACGAGCTTTTGTTGGGCATCCTCCCACCGCAACAGAAACCGCCGGGCTTGCTCCGGCTGGGCATACCCCCCATCCAGCTTTTGCAACACTGCCAACGACATCGCTATCGCCGCCAAGTCATACCCCCGCTGTAACAGGTAATGCACGATGGACAGGTTCACCAAGTTTTCCCGGTCGTAATACGCACTGTACCCCGTACCCGTCGGATTCACCACCGGCACGACTAACCCCTTACTCCGCCAGTATTGCAGTTGCCGGATGGTACAGCCCGTGATGCGCGCCGCCTCCTTGGTACTGAAAAACATCGTGCCCAAGTCTCAACTGGCTTCATAGTACCCCGAAGTGCTTTCAATGGCTAGACAACTTTTAATACAGATATGCTATTATTAAATAGATCAACTGCTGTGAATGTATGAGCCAGTTAACGATTCAGTGCCGTTTGGTTGCTTCAGAGGAAACCCGCCGCTGGGTGTGGGAGATGATGGCGGGTCGGTATGCGCCGCTGATTGCCACCACCTTGGAACAAGTTTCCCAACACAAGGATTTTCCGCAATGGGTAGCTACCGGGGAACTGCCTACCCAGGTGGTCAAAAATTTAGTGAACCAAGCGAAAAGCGGTCTGCCTGCTCGCTGGTGTGCCTCCGCCCAACGACAGGTGCAGGAAACCTACAAGGCTTGGTTGAAAAGACGGCGGAAACTGCAGCAAAAGTTACAGGGTCAGCAAACCTGGTTGAGTGTCCTCAGACCGGATGCAGAATTGGCTCAAGATGCGGGTTTATCCCTAGAGGAGATGAAAATTCGGGCACAAGCACTTCTCCATAGGGAGATCAATAATTGGTTTCAGGCGTACCTACAATGTCAGGATGTCGTTGAGCGGTCTATCTTTGCCTACTTGCTGAAACACCGCTTGACTGTGCCCACGGAGCCGGAAGATACGGACAAACTCAGGCGGAAACGGCGGCAAGTTGAAATCAAAATTGAGCGGCTGGAAACCCAGCTTGCGGGTCGCAGTCCCCAAGGGCGGGATTTGACCGGCAGTCGGTATGCAACCGCATTAAACGAAGGGGAGCAGTGCTATTGGGAAAATGACGCTGATTTTCTAGCATGGCAAACGGAAATTTTGTCTCGTCCTGATTCCCTGCCGCCTCCGGTGGAATATGCCACCAACACGGATATGACCTGGCACAAGGATGAACAGGGGCGTTTGGCGGTCACCTTCAACGGACTGGGCAAGCTGAAATTCAAAATTGCCTGCGACCAACGGCAACTGCATTGGTTTCAGCGGTTTTACCAAGACCAAGAGCAGTTCAAATCGCAAAAAGGGGCACGCAGTCAGGCGTTGTTTACGTTGCGCTCTTGTGAGTTGTTGTGGAAGCCGGGGAACCGCTCAGGAGAGCCTTGGCAGGCTAATTTTTTGTACCTTCACTGCACAGTTGATTCCCGCCTTTGGACACAGGAAGGAACAGCTATAGTTCAACAAGAAAAAGCAAAGAAATCGCAAGCCATCGTCAAGAAATTATCAGAGCGGAGTGATTTAACCGCCCAACAACAAAAGTGTTTGGAGCGTCATCAGTCCACCTTAGCTCGGTTGCACATGGGGTATGACCGCCCCCAGCGGCGAATGTATCAGGGCAAGAGTCACCTTGCTGTGGGCATCAGTCTGGACATGGAGAACCTGGTTACTGTGGCACTGGTGGATGTCGTGAAACAAAAAGTGATTACAGGTTGCACAATTAAAAGCCTGCTCGGTCAAGATTATGCCTTGGTTCAGCGTCTCAGATATGAAAAAAGGCAAAATTCCCACCTGCGAAAAGTCGCCCAGGAACGAGGCAGTAAAATCGTTAATTATGAAGGGAGTTTAGCCATTCATGTCGAGCGTTTGCTTGTGAAGGCGATTATCCATTTTGCCCAGCAACATCTGGCGGGGAGCCTATGTGTGCCGACCCTAAAAGATATACGGGAAACCATCCAATCTCATCTCCAATGCCGGGCAGAGGAGCGTCATCCCAATAGCAAAGAACTCCAACACAGATACGCCAAAGAATATCGTATCAATGCCCATCGTTGGAGTTATAATAGGTTATTGAAATTACTTAATCAGCAAGCCAAGATTGCTGGTTTAGTAGTAGAGCAGGGGGTGCAAAGTGCGGGTGAAACTGCTTTAGAAAGAGCGTTAGGGGTCGCCTTAAGTGCTTATTATCAACGCAGTGCCGCTTGAGATTTACACCCGTCCCGATAGCAAAGCGTGGCGTAGCCATTAGCGGAGTGTGGCGTTAGCTGTACCTTGACAACTTAATAGTGAAAATAGCGCCGCAGTTTAAGCTCAGTAAGCCTCTGGACTGCGAAAAGTATGGGGTAGTTTGACCGTCGGTAAACGGTTGTGCTTTCTGCCCCTGGCGACTGTCCACCCCGATAGCGTAGCGTGGCGTTAGCCATTGCTGTCGATTTCTTAACTGGGAATCGAGATGAGGTGCGCCCCCAGCAAAAGGGAACGGGTTTACTGGAGTGGTGGTCGCCAAATCACCCCCGAGCAAGGGGGACTCGTCCTTTGCAGTTTGGCAAACCTCTAGTGTGGTTCTATCGCCTGGGGGTTTGCCAAATCCTGCAAACTGAATAGGGGCGGTACTTTTGAGCCGGAGGTCTTTTGACCAAAGGGCTAAAACCGTCCCTCACAGGGGAAGGCTACATGACCTTTGCCAAAACTGGAACTGGAGCAACGTGATGACCAGAGTTTTAGGGGGTAGAGTTGCATCCGCCTTCCAGCAACTAGGGCGGGTGAAAGGGCGAACCTGACCTTTGCAAACTTGAACGGGGCAGGTTGCATCCGCCTTCCAGCAACTAGGGCGGGTGAAAGATTAAGTCGGGATCGGGGGTTGCCTTAGCGAGCATGGTTGCATCCGCCTTCCAGCAACTAGGGCGGGTGAAAGATTAAGTCGGGATCGGGGGTTGCCTTAGCGAGCATGGTTGCATCCGCCTTCCAGCAACTAGGGCGGGTGAAAGACCTCACACAAACCTTGAAAGTCACGATTCCAAAGGGTTGCATCCGCCTTCCAGCAACTAGGGCGGGTGAAAGCCTCTGGCATCACCGTAGCCGCCAACCCCTACGTCTAGGAGTTGCATCCGCCTTCCAGCAACTAGGGCGGGTGAAAGGGAAACCAAGGTGCTAAGGCATTGTTTAACATTGTGTTGCATCCGCCTTCCAGCAACTAGGGCGGGTGAAAGTCCACGACGCCATGTGCCAGCACGACCGATCACAGTTGCATCCGCCTTCCAGCAACTAGGGCGGGTGAAAGCCTCTGGCATCACCGTAGCCGCCAACCCCTACGTCTAGGAGTTGCATCCGCCTTCCAGCAACTAGGGCGGGTGAAAGGGGGATTTTCCCTTCATCTCCCGGCTGGGTCTCAAACGTTGCATCCGCCTTCCAGCAACTAGGGCGGGTGAAAGCCTAATGTCATTCTTTGATCCCATTTTGCGATTACGTTGCATCCGCCTTCCAGCAACTAGGGCGGGTGAAAGATATGCTTCCCATCTCTCTGACCTACTCGGTGCCTGTTGGTTGCATCCGCCTTCCAGCAACTAGGGCGGGTGAAAGTTTACAACTGGAGTCGGAACATCTGGGAACCCCAGGAGTTGCATCCGCCTTCCAGTAACTAGGGCGGGTGAAAGTTTCTATTATGAATCTGTTATGAATCGAATATGAAGTTGCATCCGCTTTTCAGCAACTAGAGCAGGAGAGGCAACATGCTATCTTTTAGGATTGCGTGGCGTAGTAATGCCATGACCAATTCCGGTATGTCTGCCTTCCCACAACTAAGTCAGGAATGTTTCTTGTTGATGAGGACAAAGGGGGTGTATGACGACATTAATTTGGCACTGGCGACAAATAATTTGGCACTGTACAATTTCAGTTACCTTCATTAAAGTGCGTGGGCAAAGGGTCTGCCGATTCAGATTCATAATAGAAATACCCGTTACAATTTCGCACCGCACGATGAAAGTTCTCCATTTTCCGTTGGGGTCACTCCAGGTGGGACTGCCCTTGACCCAGGTGCAAAAGGTGATGCCGTATCCCACCGTGTTCAGCAGTGGGCAGAAACCGGTTGGTTTGGCGCATTTTGAAGAACAGGAAGTGGTGGTGATCGACCTTCACCACTATTTATTTGGTCAAGTAAACCCGATTCCAGCTACTCATTTGATTGTGGTCAAAGGCAACACTGAATTTTACGGTGTCCCCTGCACGGGTATGCCCGCACTGGTCGATATTCTCCCGGAGCAGATACGCCAAATTCCTACCACCTATCGCCAGGGGGATACCCTCGGACTCGCCAGCCATGTCGCCCGGTTAAACAATGATACAATGACCTTATTTTTGCTGGACAGTCAACGGTTTGGTGGCATCATTGCCCCATCCTCTGGGTTATGATTGATCTATGATGTCTATCACGCCCCCCCCGGTGCATTTACCCCGCACCAGTGAATCCGAAAAGCTAAAGCGCATCCGGCACACCGCTTCCCATGTGATGGCGATGGCGGTACAAAAACTATTTCCCCGGGCGAAAGTCACCTTGGGTCCGTGGATAGAAGACGGGTTTTACTATGACTTTGACCACCCGGAACCCTTTACGGAAGCGGATTTGAAAGCCATCAAAAAAGAGATGGTAAAAATTATCAAGAAAAAACTGCCGGTCATTCGGGAAGAGGTGACGAGAGAGGAAGCGTTGCGGCGGATTCAAGCCCTGAATGAACCCTACAAATTAGAAATTCTAGCGGGGATTCAAGAGCCAATTACCCTCTATCATTTGGGGGATCAGTGGTGGGATTTGTGTGCAGGTCCCCATCTGGACAATGTGGGGGAACTCAACCCCGATGCCATTGAATTGGAAAGTGTGGCGGGAGCGTACTGGCGGGGGGATGAACGCAATCCCATGTTACAGCGGATTTATGGTACCGCCTGGGAAACCCCGGAGCAGCTGCAAGCCTATCTGCACCAAAAACGGGAAGCCCTGCGGCGGGATCATCGGCGGTTGGGGCAGGAATTGGATTTATTTAGCATCCAAGAGCAAGCCGGAGGCGGGCTGGTGTTTTGGCATCCCAAGGGTGCCCGGATGCGTTTGTTAATTGAAAACTATTGGCGGGAAGCCCATTTACGCTCTGGTTATGAACTTTTGTACACCCCTCATTTAGCCCATTTAGACCTGTGGAAAACTTCGGGGCATTTTGATTTTTACCGGGAGAGTATGTTTGAGGCGATTGCGGTGGAATCCCAGGAATATCAACTCAAACCGATGAATTGTCCGTTCCATGTTTTGACCTATCAAAATCACCTGCATTCCTATCGGGAATTACCGATTCGTTATGCGGAATTGGGCACGGTTTATCGTTACGAACGCTCCGGGACTTTGCACGGTTTGATGCGGGTGCGGGGGTTTACCCAGGATGATGCACATATTTTTTGTCTGCCGGAACAGGTGGCAGAGGAAATTTTGGGTGTCTTGAATCTCACGGAACAAATTCTGTCGGATTTTGGGTTTCGAGATTATGAAGTGAATCTATCCACCCGTCCTGATAAATACGTGGGGGATGACCAGGTGTGGGAATTGGCAACCCATGCGTTGAAAGATGCCCTCCAAACCAAGGATTGGGCATACAAGGAAGATATAGGCGGTGGGGCATTTTATGGTCCCAAAATTGATATAAAAATTCGGGATGCGATTGGACGTCTATGGCAATGTTCGACGATTCAGGTGGATTTTAACTTACCCCATCGGTTCGGTTTGGAATATGTAGCCGCCGATGGTTCTCGTCAGGTACCGATTATGATTCACCGGGCGGTCTTTGGCTCCCTAGAGCGGTTTTTTGGGATTTTAATTGAGAACTATGCGGGGGATTTTCCTCTGTGGTTGGCACCCGTGCAACTGCGCTTTTTACCCGTCGGGGAACAGTATGTTAATTATGCCCAGGAAATTGCTCAAAATTGGCAGAAAATGGGTCTGCGGGTAGAGGTGGATACTTCCGGGGAACGCTTGGGTAGGCTGATCCGCAATGGGGAGACGGCGAAAATTCCGGTGATGGCGATTGTGGGTGCTAAAGAAACGGAAACTCAAACCCTCAGTGTACGGACTCGGCAGAAGGGGGATTTGGGGGCATTATCTGTGCGAGAAGTTCAAGAACGGTTACAGCAAGCGGTGAACCAGCGGCAGGATTTTTAGGGTGATTAACTAAAGGGCACTCCTAAAAAGTAGGGGCGTTGCTGAATCTGTGTATGATTCCTGAAAATCTTAGTTCGGAAAAGCCCATGGACATAAGAGGTTGCGGTTGCCCGCAAGGTGAATTTCATCCCATTAATCAGCAATGCCCCTAAAAAGTATAGCCCCCGTCTTGGTTCTGGATGATATGGGCATTTTAGCGAAATAATCTTCCAGTGGTGGCAATAAATAGAGGTGCCCTAAAAAGATTTGGGATTTAAACTTCCGGCATTCTAAAATCAACCACCCCTAATCCCCTAACCGAGACAGGCTGTAATTCGCCGCTGTCCGCACCTGGGGATGGTTATCCTTGGCGAGATATTGCAAAGCCGCCCGGGTTTTGGGGCTGGGTAAGTTTCCCAGAGCTTCCGCCAATCGCTGGCGCACCAGCCAGTCCTCCGACTGCACAAAAGTTAACAATCGCTCCACCGCCGCCACCGCCCCAATTTCCCCCAAAGCGGCAATCACCGCCTGCTGAATCACCGGCTCCGGGGCATCCAAGGCTTGCATTAGCACATCGTAAGCACGGACATCCCCCAAATTCCCCAGGGAAACGGCGGCACTAAACCGCACTAGCCATTCCGTATCCTCGTACAGAGCATGGATCAACGGTTCCACCGCCCGCTCATCCTGTAAATAGCCCAATGCCCCCGCCGCATCCGCCCGAATCCCATAATCCGGGTCGCTCTCCAACAAATTCACCAACAACGGGAAACACTCCGGCGTAGGTTTCACCCCCAGCCCGAAGACCGCCATCGAACGGATTTGCAGACTCTCATCCCCCAGGGCTTTTTTCAACAGGGGAAACGCCTCCGCTGGAGCCACCTCCCGCAACGCCACCAACGCCAACAACCGATCCTTCAGTTGCGGACTCTCCAACTGCTCGGACAACTGCGCTAGGTTCACCATGAGGGGTATGACTCCAAGAATGTAACATTTCTTAATATAAGTATATCATAACCCAAGTCAAAAAAAATTTGCTAGGGGGCATCCCTTGCGGAAACGGGCGGGGGCATTCATCATAGGGATTAGTAATACCCCATCGAGAGAGAGCCATCATGTTCAAATTTCTCACCAAAGTGGCGGAATACGGACGGGATGCGGTACAGGCGGCGCGTTATATCGGTCAGGGTTTATCGGTTACCTTTGACCACATGCACCGGCGACCGGTGACCGTGCAATATCCCTACGAGAAGTTAATCCCCTCGGAGCGGTTTCGGGGGCGGATTCACTTTGAATTTGACAAATGTATTTCCTGTGAAGTGTGTGTGCGGGTTTGCCCCATCAACCTGCCGGTGGTGGATTGGGAATACAACAAAGAAATGAAGAAAAAAGAACTCAAACACTACAGCATTGATTTTGGGGTCTGTATCTTCTGTGGGAATTGTGTGGAATATTGCCCCACCAATTGCCTTTCCATGACCGAGGAGTATGAATTGTCCACCTACGACCGGCACGAACTCAACTACGACAGCCAAGCCCTGGGTCGTTTGCCGGTGAATGTGACTCAAGACCCGATGGTGCAACCGATCCGGGGTTTAGCCTACCTGCCCAAGGGGGTGATGGAAGGGCATGAGGTGCCCCCCACCGAGCGCCGGGCGGGTCTGCGTCCTGAGGAAATCCTCGAACAGATGGAAAAATAGGGCGTACAATACGGACAGGTAATTTGGGAGGGAAAGACGTGACCTTGGCAGATGGGGTACAGATTGTCAGTTTTGCTATTTTGGGCGTAATGATGGTGTCGGCGGCGCTAGGGGTGGTTCTGCTGAACAACATCGTCTATTCAGCCTTCCTGTTGGGTGGGGTATTTATCAGCCTATCCGGGTTGTATGTTTTGCTGAATGCGGATTTTGTGGCCGCCGCTCAGATTTTGATCTATGTGGGGGCGGTGAATGTATTGATTTTATTTGCCATCATGCTGGTCAATAAGCGGGAGGTGTTTGTCCCCTTGCCCCGCACCGGCTTGCGGAATTTGTTGACCACTTTTGTTTGTTTTGGCCTGCTAGGACTCCTGGGAACCATGATCCTGACCACCCCCTGGGCGGTGAACCTGGGTGCTCACCCGGATAGTTCCATCGTCCGGATCGGTCAGCATTTCTTCAACGGTTTCCTGTTGCCCTTTGAATTAGCCTCGGTGTTGCTGCTGATGGCGTTGATTGGGGCGGTGGTGATTGCCCGCCGGGAGTTGGTGCCCGAACCGGAATTTCCTCAGGGGCCGTCCTTGAGCTTGCCCGAACGCCCCCGCACAGAGGTGCCTACCCTGGCCGGTCGCAACGAGCAGTAGCGCTTAACGCCGTAGAAGCCGATACTCCACCATTGTCCAGGTTTCCCCCTGGGGTTCCCCATAGGTCACGGGTTGATCCTCCCCCGGTACCGCCAGGGTTAAGCCGTCCAAATTCACCTGCCAAAGCGAAGGTCGCTCCAGACCGAGGATGCGGGTTTCAAACAAAATGCTGGTTGGCGTTTCCCGGCTCCAGCCTAACAGCAGGGAATGGGTATGAGCCACTGCCTGGGGGGTCACCGCCCGCACCCCTGTGCCATCCCTCTGCCAGACTAGGGCACTGTCGGAAATTTCCGAAGACCCAAACCAGCCCGCCACCTGCCGCACCAGTAACTGACTGCTATCCGCCGACCAAGACACAGGCACCAGCACCCAGATTTGTCCCGGTTGGATGACCCGGGGTTGTCCCGAGGGGCGTAGGACAATGGGTAAGGCTCCCCCGGGGCGGCGAATGTGCAACGTACTGCTCACCTGGGTGCGGGTATAATCCCGATGCGCCAAAATCTGCACCCGGCTGAAGACGCTGTACCGTCCATCGGGGGAAACTAGGGTAGGACTCTGAGTGGTGCCCCGAACCGTCCGCCGGGTACGTTGCGCCTGGGTTTGCAGACCCCATACCCACCGCCAAGGCATGGGATAAGCACTGGCTAACGGGTCTTCCGGCACCCAAGCTGGGACTGGCAAAACGGGCTGACGGGGCACCGCCACCGCAGGTAAAATCAGATTTGTCAAAGCTGTTACCGCCAGGGCAGTAGAAACGAACCCACCGATGTACGCCAACCGGACTCGGTTAGCACCTGCACCCTTCATGATGATGGCACAACTGATTATTTCTTAATGTAACAGATGCCCAGGGGGTAGCCATGCCAACTTAACATATGGCAATATTATTTGAATTGTGAGAAGAAAATTCATTTAAGTTTGCGACATTCGCCTGTAGCTGGAACCCCTTTCATATAAAGACATATAGCAATCCTAAATGAGAATGGAACAGGGGGTCGCAGGGGCACCGCCCCCGTCCTTGGTTCTGGGAAATTCTTGTTTGTAAATCAAGTAGGATTGCTATAGAGAGATTACAAATACCTAAAAATGTCGCATTCTAGATCAAAACGACTATAAAGAATTAAAGGTTTTAGGACATTCTCCCATTTTAGGGCTGATTCCCTCCGGTCACTGTGGTCATTGCCAATAAATCCTCTCCTGGGGGCAGGGTTTTCCAAAGACAGGCTGTCTCTCGCCAGTCATTTCCCCCTTGGACAGGATGACCTTATGCGCCTAGTGGTCAGGAACCTTGTTGCGTCAGCGGGCAAGTAAAAATACTTAACCATCACTTCAAGATGAGGATTCATCCCGGCAGAATGGGCATTAATCTTATGAGAAACATGGGAACTTCCGGGGCTGGGGGGTTTGCTTTCTAGGGGTTAATGCTATAGTAAAGATCAAAAATGGTGTGAGGTTGCAGAACTCCTATGATGCGAACCAAATCTTGCCTAACTTGGACGGGGTTGGTGGCGCTGGTACTTGGGGGATGTACCGTGACCGTTGACCAAACCGCTAACAATGCACCCACGCCCTCACCAAAACTGCCTACGCCTGGTACGCCTGTTGCTACCCCTTCCCCCAGCCCCGCTCCGGCGGCTACTCCCGTAGCGACAGCACCTGTAACCCAGGATGGTTTGATCCCTTCAGAAGACCCCAATCAACGGCGGGATCAGTTGATGCCCGGTCGGAATGACCCCTTTGCGCCCCCAGGTACGACGGGTGCCCGTCCGGGGCAAGAGGTGGTCGAAATTCCGCCGCCGCCGTTTGATATTGCCCCACCGCCGGGACCCTTACCCCAGGTGCAGAATGCGCCCTTGCCTCCCTATGACCCCAGTGCTTCCACCTTGGCGGATTTTCCGGGCCGGGGGGCTGATGTGGCAAATATGATCATGGTGCATGGGGTGGTGCAGGTGGGCAACCAGGTACAAGCGATTATCAAAACCCCCAATGAAGCCTCGGCTCGCTATGTGCGCCCGGGTCAGCGGTTGGAAGGGGGGTTGGTGCTGGTGAAACGCATCGAAAGCCGGGGGTTGCAACCGGTGGTGGTGTTTGAACAGGATGGCACCCAAGTGGCACGGGCGGTGGGGCAGGAACCGGATTTCCCGGTGAATCCCTACACCATTGGGGCACGGGTACCGACGTTGCAAAGCCAAAGTCCCCCAGCCACTTCCGGGGTGACAGCGGCTCCGATACCGATGCAACCGACCCAGCCTGGGGTAGCCCCAACGCCACAACCCGGGGCGCGGCAAAGTCAGATACCGTCCGTGCCATCTCCAGCCACCCCTGCCGTGGTGGTTCCCCCTGCTCCTCCCGTCCGTTAACCATAGCCAAGGGAGTTTCCTATGCGATCCATACCATTGACCTTGGGGTTGCTGTTGAGCTTGGCGGTGCCTGCTTTGGCGCAACGGCTGACCCCCAACAATGTGCAAGACGTTCATGCCTTTGTCTCCGAAAATATCTGCCCTTTCCCCCGCAACCAGATTGACCTGCGTTCGGTGCGGGAATTGACCGGGCGGGAGGACTTGACCCTGACTGATATTCAACTCATCTGCGGGCGGGCGACCGGACGGCGGGTGGCGGTGGCGCAGACGGCGGGGGGGCGGGCACCTTTGCCGAATTTTGAACTGATTGAGCGGGCACGGCGGGCTACCGTGGCGGTGATTTTGTCCGTGTACGACAATATTGGTCAGCCCCAACCTTCCCCAGGGAATATTCCGAGTAATCCCACATTCGGCACGTTTTCCCGACAACGGCTCTATGATGTGCGCCAGGCGACGGGGTTTCATCTGGGGAATGGCCTGATTGTCACCAACCTGACCTCTTTGGGAGGCATTCCCACGGCAATTGACAGTGTTGGGACGGAGGTTCAGGTTTTGGGGAGCAATGCTAACTATACCCGTCTGCGGGTGGAGTTGGGGGATGGGTCGGTGCGGCAGGCGCGGGTGGTGTATTTTGACCCGACCACGGATACGGCACTCTTGGCGGTAAAAGGGGATACCCGGAATCTGGCGGCTCTGCCGGTGGCGACCGGATTGCCCAGTATTGGCCAGCGGGTGTTGACCATGAGCTATCCGATTGGGGTGTTGCCGGTGACGGCGACGGAGGGGATGGTGATGGGGATTCGTCCCTACGGTCGGCTGACGCTTTTGCAGATCAATGCGGCTACCAGTGCTGGTTCCCAGGGAGCGCCGGTGTTGGACGAGCGGGGTGCCGTGGTGGGGGTGGTGGCGGTGAAAAACCCCACCCTCTTCCAGTTGGCGGGTTCCATTTTGGGGTCGGAAAATGTGGGCTTTGCGGTGCCGATTGGCACGGTTTTGCAACGGTTGAATTTGGCAACCCGGGGAGGACACTAACATGGCGTTGAATGGACAGTTGCGGCGGTGGTACTGGCTGGTGGCTCCGGTGGGGGCAACGGCGGTTTTGGCTGGGGTAGTGGTTTACGGCGGGCGGGGGGTGCATTCCCATAGCCGGTTGCCTGAACCTGCCCCGGCGGTGGCTCCGCAACCCGCTTCGGAACCGGTGGTGGCGGCGGCAACCGCCAGGGATTGGCGGGCAGAGGCGCAGTTGGAGGCGGAAAGTGCGGCGGCGTTTGCCCAGACGGCGACCACTCCTGCGGATTACCAGGTGGTGCAGGGGAAATGGCGTAAAGCCCTTGCGCTACTAGACAAAGCCCCCCAGGATGAGCGGACAGCGCAACTGCGGCGTTATTACCAAAACCAGTTGCAGGAGGAGGGTGCCCCCAGTGAGGATGCGGACGAGGAACCGGTGGGCGGACGGCGGGTGGCTTCGGCGAATTTATTGCCCGGTACCCGGGGGATTTTTGCCCGGGAGATTGTCATCCAGGGAACGCCGGTGCCCAGCCAGACCCTCACCCCAGCCCAGATCGTCAACCGTTATCTCCCGGCGGCGGTGCGGGTGGAGCCGACCCGGAGTGTGGTGGGCAGTGGGTTTCACATCGGCGAGGGGTATATCATTACCAATCTGCACGTGGCGCAGGAAGCCCGGGGGTTTGACCGGCGGATTTTTGATGACCGTCCCATTCCCTTGACCGTGCGGCTCTATGACCGAACCCGGCGACCGGTGCGGGTGTTGCGGATCATGGATGGGGGGTTGGCGGCGATGGCGGTGTTTAACATTCCCACCGAGCCGTTTGACATTGCCCTGATGCAAATCCAGGGGGATGTGAGCGATTTGGGGGTGGTGCCCCTGTGCGGCAAGATGCGGACGGGGGATGAGGTGATTGCGATGGGTACGCCCTTTGGTCAACAAAACACCATTACCAAGGGAATCATCAGCGTGATTCATTCCTTTGAGACGGGGCACATTATCCAAACCGATACCCAGATTTTGGGGGGCAATTCGGGTGGCCCTCTGCTTAACAATCGGGGGGCGGTGGTGGCGGTGAATAGTGCCGGGATTTTTGGTGCGCCGGTGGAGGGGCTAAAATTCTCGGTGCCGATTGTCCAAGCCCTGGAGCGGATGCGGGTGCGGGTCGTAAATACAGATAATCCGGGTTGCGGCGGCACGGGAACCGTGGGTCGGATGGTGTATGCGCCGGGGCGGAAGTAAAGGCATTGGCGGTGGCATTGGGTGGGTACTTCTCCTGGCGTTAGCAGGATGTGGCAAACCAGAACCGCCGCCTTTCACCCGAGTCCGGGATCCCAACCAAATCATCATCGGCACCACGGCGAAGGTCACGACCCTTGACCCGGCGGATGCCTACACGGTGTTTGCCGGGAATGTTTTGCTGGCCCTGGGCGACCGGCTCTATACCTATAAACCGGGCACTACGGAACTGCAACCCCAACTGGCGACGGCTCTGCCCCAGGTGAGTGCGGATGGGTTGACCTATCGGATTCCGGTGCGGCAGGGGGTTGTCTTTCAGGATGGGGAGCCGTTTAATGCAGAGGCGATGCGGTTTTCCCTGCAACGGTTTATGGAGAATGGGGGGCGACCGTCTTTCCTATTAAAAAATCTGGTGGCGGACATCCAGGCCACCGGCACCTATGAATTAACCATCCGTTTGCAAAAGCCCTTTGCCCCCTTTCCCCAACTGCTGGCGTTTTCCGGTTTGTGCGCCGTGTCCCCCAAGGCGTACACCATCGGGCCAGGGCAATTTCAACCCCGGACGTTTGTGGGTACGGGTCCCTATCAATTGGTCAATTTTGGCAGTGATTCCCTGAAATTGAAACGATTTCCCAAGTATTGGGGAACGCCCCCCGCCAGTGCCCAATTGGATATTCAGTTTTTGACCAGCAGTGCCAATCTGTACAATGCCCTGCAAACCGGGGCGGTGGATGTGGCGTACCAGTTTTTGGAACCCCAGCAAATCAAGCAACTGCAAGCCCAGTCGGACATCCAGGTGGTCAGCAGTGCTGGGACGGGGATCAATTACCTCACCCTGAACCGCACCCAACCGCCCCTGGACAAAAAGGAAGTACGGCAGGCCTTGGCTCTGGTCATGCCCCGGCAGTTGCTCCAGGAGCGGGTGTTTCAAAATTTGGTGGAACCGGCCTTTAGCATGGTGCCCAGCAGTTTAGCCGGTTATCAGCCGGTGTTTCGGGTCGCTGGGGAGCCACCTGCGGTACTGCAAGCTAGGGAATTGCTTACCCAAGCCGGGGTCACCCCCACCCAACCGGCACGCCTTGACCTCTGGTATCGCAGTAATATCCCCAGCCACATCCAGGTGGTCACAACCATCAAAGCCACCATCGAGCGGGAGGTGCCGGTGCAATTGACCCTCCAGCCCGTGGATTCTACCACCGCTTATCAAAACCTCGAAAAGGGCATTTATCCCCTGTTTTTGTTGGATTGGTATCCCGATTTTTTAGATGCGGACAACTATTTAGAACCCTTTATGAGTTGTCAAAAAGGCACGGTGGCAGAGGGATGTTTAGCAGGCTCCAGCCGCACCTTTGGGTCATTTTATTACAGCCCCAAGGCCAATGAATTAATCGCCCAGAGCCGTCGCACCACCAATCCTGCCCAGCGGTTGAACTTATTGGGGGAATTGCAAAAACTCATGGCCGCCGATGTGCCCTACATTCCCCTTTGGCAAGACCGGCAATTTGTGTTTGCCCGCCCGGATGTGCAGGGGGTCAGACTGGAACCCGCCCAAACCTTTCCCTTTTGGTTGTTGAAAAAAACCAGCCCAAGTCCTTAATCAGAAATCTCCTTGCTTCTGAAATCTCTAAAAATAGGTCGCAGGGCGTTGCTGAATTTGTGTATGATTGCTAAAAATCTTAATTTAGAAAAACCCGCTAACACAACCAATTCCGGCTATCGCTACAGGCAATTTCGTGGCATCTATCAGTAATGCCTACCCCGGTTCATTCCCTTATTTTTTTAATTTTATAGTCATTCCGTTTTAGAATGCGACACTTTTTAGGTATTTGCAACCGCTCTATTCCTTTCCAGGAGAGGTTTTTTAGGTGAAGGCGAATGTTGCAAACTTGTTTGAAATGAGTACATACAGCAATCCTACTTGATTTACAAACAAAAATTTTTCAGAACCATACACCGCAGGTGCTTCTTTTACGGGGGCGGTGCCCCTGCGACCCTCTGTTCCATTCTCATTTAGGATTGCTGTAGAGGTATCCTACAACCACCCTTTGGCAATGAGATATTCGGCAATTTGCACCGCATTCAGTGCCGCCCCTTTGCGAATTTGATCCCCGCACAACCACACATCCAAACCGCAGGGGTGGGATAAATCCTGGCGAATCCGACCGACTAAAACCGCATCCTTACCAGAGGCATTGATGGGCATGGGAAAGTAATTGTTTTGCCAATCTTCAACCAATGCCACCCCCGGACTTTGGGCTAAAATTTCCCGAGCTTTTGCCACTGGGAAGGGTTGGGCAAATTCCAAATTCACCGCCTCCGAATGCGCCCGCAGTACCGGCACCCGCACACAGGTCGCCGTTAACCGCAAATCCGGGATACCCATAATTTTCCGGCTTTCTTGGATCATTTTCATTTCCTCTTGACAATACCCCTGGTCATTGCAGGGACTGTTGTGGGGAAATAAATTAAACGCCAAGGGATAGGGAAAAATTTCTGTCGTCACCGGGGCATTGTCCAAAATTTGCTGGGTTTGTTGGCGCAATTCCTGCATCGCCCGTGCCCCCGCCCCACTCGCCGATTGATAGGTCGCCACCACCACCCGCCGGAGCGGCTGAACCCGGTGCAAGGGATAGATGACCACACACAGGAGAATCGTGGTGCAATTGGGGTTGGCAATGATGCCCTGATGGGTTTGTAAAGCGTGCGGGTTCACCTCCGGCACCACCAACGGCACCTGGGGTTCCAGACGAAAGGCACTGGAATTGTCAATCACCACCGCCCCCTTCTGCACCGCTACAGGTGCCCATTCCCGGGACACACTCCCCCCCGCCGAAGCCAGGACAATATCTAAATTTTGTAATTCTGATGTACAGACTGGTCGCACGGGCAAGGACTCCCCCAAAAAGTCCAGGGACTGTCCCGCCGACCGGGGGGAAGCCAAAAGCCGCAATTCCCCCACCGGAAACTGCCGTTGCGCCAGGAGTTGGAGGATTTCCGTGCCCACCGCCCCGGTTGCCCCCAGCACCCCCACCCGATAGGTTCCCATATTCGTGAATCCGCTAACAATAACGCTAAGATACTATATGCACAACTGGGCGAAAATTTATGAAAATTACGCAGGAACCCTTACCCAAAAGTCAACTCGGTTTACGGGTAGAAATCCCCGCCGCCGAGGTGGCAAAACGGCATGACATGGTTTTTCGGCGACTGATGAAAACGGTACGCCTGCCGGGGTTTCGCCAGGGGAAGGTACCTGCCCACGTCCTGCGGCAATACGTGGGGGATGAGGCGATTCGGTTTGCGGTGGTGGAGGAACTATTGGAAACCACCATGCCCCAAGCCCTGAAAGAGATTGACGTGCCCACGATTGGGAAACCCTCCCTGCGGGAGGAGGTGGAAACCCTGGTACAGCAGTTCCAACCCCAGGAACCCTTTGTGTTTCAGATCGCCATTGATGTGTGGCCGGAAGTCACCTTGGGGGATTACCAAAACCTATCCATCCGGGCGGCTAAGTATGAAGCTGACCCAGAGCGGGTGGAGAAGGTGCTACGGGAACATCAAAAGCGGCGGGCAACCCTAGTACCGGTGGAACGTCCCGCCCAAGTGGGGGATGTGGCGGTGATTGACATGGACGGCTACCGGCAGACGGAAGCGGGGCGCGGGGAGGCGATTGACATCTTCGAGCACCGGGATTTGCTGGTGGAGGTTGACCCGGAAGATTGGGAATTTTATCAGGAAGTGGTTGAGGCACTGGTGGGGATGCAGGTGGGCGAAACCAAGGAAGTGCTGTTGGTCACCGGCGACCAGGGGTGGGAACCGGATATGCTCAACCAAACCTTTATTTTAGAAATCACCCTCAAGGAATTGAAAGAACGGGAATTACCCGAACTGGATGACCTGTTTGCCCAGGCGGTGAGTGATTGTGAAACCATCGCCGAACTCCGGGATTTTTTACGGGAACGCTACGAAAAAGAGGCAGCGGAGCGCACCCAAGAGAGCGTTGAACAGGGGATCACCGATGCGCTCGTGGCAATTACCACCACCGAACTGCCCCACACCCTGGTGGAGCGGCATTTGAACGAATTACTCCATGATGTGTTGAACGGCTTTGTCCAGCGGGGCATTGACCCTGAGGACGTGGAAGCCTGGTTGACCGAGGAGCGGGTGCAGGCAATGGGTAAGGAATTGCTCCCGGTAGCCGAGCGGCGGGTGAAAGGAATTCTGGCATTGAAAGCCGTTGCCGAGCGAGAAAATCTCACCCCTGACCCGGAGGCGATTGCCCAAGGGATTGCCAATGCCCGCCGCACCGAAACGGGCGCCGACCTGAGCGAAGCGGAATTAACCCATGTCGTCCAGGAATCCCTGCGTCTGAAAATGGCAATGGCATGGCTACAGGAGCGGGCGCAGATTACCTGGGTGTCCCCGGCAGAACTGTTGCGAGAACTGGAGGAGGAGGAACTGGCATCCGAGTCAGAAGCCACCCCCAGTGCTGAAGTTCCCAATCAAGAGACCACCACCCCTGCAACGGAGCCGTTAGAACCACCGGCAGCATCGGCGGCACCAGCATCGGAACCCACCCCCCCTGTCGCATCGGAGGCTTGAGGCATAATGGGAAGCAACAAGCAAACGGCGGGTTTATCAGGTGGCACAATCATGATTACCAGTACAACCGAGATGGCAGGGATTACCAGTTTAACCGGAGAGATGATCCAGGAAGCTCCGCCCCGCCCAGAGACCGGCTTTAACGTCCAGGAACGCCTGCTCCAAGCCCGGATTCTGGTACTGGGTAGCCAGGTCAACGATGCGGTCGCCAACCAATTGGTGGCAAGTCTGCTCTATTTGGATGCCCAGGACCCCACCAGCGATATTAAATTATTCATCAATTCCCCCGGCGGGTCGGTGACGGCGGGGATGGCGATTTATGATACGATGCAACAGGTGCGGGCGGATGTATCCACCATCTGCTTTGGTCTGGCCGCCAGTATGGGGGCATTTTTGCTCGCCGCCGGTGCGCCGGGTAAACGCTTCTCCATGCCCAGTTCCCGGATTATGATCCACCAACCCTTAGGGGGTGCCCAGGGACAGGCGATTGACATTGAAATTCAGGCGCGGGAAATCCTGTATCACAAACGCCGGTTAAACGAATTGCTCGCCCATCACACCGGCCAACCCTTTGAGCGGATCGAGGCGGATACGGATCGGGATTTCTTTATGTCCGCCGAGGAAGCCCGGGACTACGGCTTGATTGACCACATTCTCACCCGTGATACACTCTACCCCACCGCTGTTTGAGCGTATTTGTCCTTTTTGGGAGGGTCTATGTCCCGCTACGATACTCATCTCAAATGTTCCTTCTGCGGCAAGTCCCAGGAACAGGTACGCAAGCTGATTGCCGGGCCTGGGGTCTATATCTGCGATGAGTGTGTGGAGCTATGTAATGAAATCCTGGAGGAGGAGTTGGCGGAAGCCCGGGCGATGACCCCCACCCAAAAACGCCGTCCTGCCCCCAGCCGTCCCCCCGTCCCCGTGAGTAGCGAACCCCTCCCCCGTCCCCAGGAAATCAAGCATTACCTGGATCAGCACGTGGTGGGTCAGCACGAAGCCAAAAAGGTGTTATCCGTAGCGGTATATAATCATTACAAACGCCTGCGGGCGGAATCCCAGGGCACCGACGATGGGGTGGAATTACAAAAGTCTAATGTTTTGTTAATTGGACCCACCGGCTGTGGCAAAACCCTTTTAGCGCAGACCCTCGCCAAATTGTTAGACGTACCCTTTGCGGTGGCGGATGCCACGACCCTGACCGAGGCGGGCTATGTGGGGGAAGACGTGGAGAACATTCTCCTGCGGCTGTTGCAGGTGGCGGATATGGACGTGGAGCGGGCGCAACAGGGGATTGTCTATATTGATGAAATTGACAAAATTGCCCGCAAAAGTGAAAATCCCTCCATCACCCGGGACGTTTCGGGAGAAGGGGTGCAACAGGCGTTATTGAAAATTTTGGAAGGCACGATTGCCAATGTCCCACCCCAGGGGGGTCGCAAGCATCCCTACCAGGAATGTATTCAAATTAACACCAGCAATATCCTGTTCATTTGCGGGGGAGCATTTGTGGGTTTGGAGCGGGTGGTGGAGCAACGGGTGGGCAAAAAATCCATGGGCTTTCTCCTGCCGGAAGAACCAGCCACCCCTTTGCCCATCAAGGAACAGCGCACCGCTTCCACCCTGCGGCAGGTGGAGCCAGAGGATTTGGTGAAATTTGGCATGATCCCGGAATTTACCGGGCGGATTCCCATCCTGGCGGTGCTTGACCCCCTGGACGAGGAAGCCCTCGCCGCCATCCTCACCCAGCCCCGCAATGCCATTGTCAAGCAGTACCAAAAGCTGATGCGGATGGACAATATCGAACTGGAATTTGCCCCGGAAGCCTTGCAAGCCATCGCCCGGGAAGCCTACCGCCGTAAAACTGGAGCCAGAGCCTTACGCAGTATCATCGAAGAATTAATGTTGGAAGTCATGTATGAACTACCGTCCCGCCAGGACGTTACCCGCTGTCACATCACCCGGGAAATGGTGGAAAAACGCTCCAGTGACGCGATTTTGTTGCACCCCACTGCCCGTTCGCAACCTGCTTAGGTTTATTTCTTTTATTTCTTGTGTCCAATCGGATTCCAGCCGACCAAATCAAACCCGAATTGGAAAAGATAGTTAAGGAGGCGGAGACACAAGAACCGGAACTAGCCAAACGTTTAACCTGGTTTCTTCGTTGGATCAAAGATGAAAAAACCGGACTTTTGACAAAAAAACGTTTGGTTATGGATTTACAGTCTTTTAAGTAATTATGGGATACGGTTAAACCCCATTTGCCGTAGGTCAATCGTGCTGAGGTTTCAGAATAAGCGAGGCTTTTTGCATCCTTTAATTGATAAATAGACTGTAACCGTTTGAGATGGCCGTGGAAATATCCCTATAAGATTTAGTTATCCTAGAATTGAATTACGAAATTGATTTGGTTGGCATGATACCGGTATTAGCCGTGTTGGCGGCGGCGGCGGCGGGTGGATTTCGTTTGGCAATGCCCCTGCTGTTGGTCTTGATTTTGCGGCGGCAAGATGGGTGGGAACAAGTGCCGATTTTGGGGCAATTTTCCCCGGCGGTGACTCTAGGTATCCTCAGTGCTTGGACGGTCTGGGAATTGTTAGTGACGATACAACCCTGGGGGATGCGGTTGGTGCAACCTTTGCAGGTGTTGTTTAGCCCGTTTGTGGGCTGGATATTGGGGGTGATGACGGCGCAGGTGGTGGGGATTCCTACGGGTTTGTGGGATATGATGGGACTGATGGGAAGTGCGTTGGCGCTACTGTTGCAGTTGGTGCAGGTGGGGTGGTTCTACCGATGGGGACGGTTCCCCGCCTGGGTGATTTTGGTACAGGATAGCCTGTGCGGTTTGTTGGCGGTGTTTGCCCTGCAAGCCCCGCAACAGGGAGGGTTGATTGCCTTGCTCTTGCTCTGGTTGGCTCTGCGGATGTCGAAGGACTGGCAACGGCAGTTTCAACGCCACCGGCGGGCACAAGCACCGGATTAGGGAGCGTTTACCATTGGGGATAGCCGGTTTTCGGATCCATCGGTTGATACCGTTCTGGGGGGGGCAAATCCCCCGGTTTCGCCACGCGCCAAGCCACTTCGCCGCGCTTTTTCCCCACCCGCACGAACACGAACCCGGAATCCTCGAACAGTTCCCCATGTTCGGTGATGGTACGGGGGGAGACCCGCAGGAGATGGGCCACCTCGGAAGTGCTCAAAATCCAGCCATTGCGATGGGCTTCTTCCAGGGTGCGGAGGTATTCCAGGGGGTCGGTGGTGGGTTGGAGTTGGGCCAGACGGGTGGCGACCGCATCGGCAATCACCCCGGCGGTGGAGCGCATACTGGTGACCACGGCTCCGGCCACCGCATCGGCAACCGTGCCAATCAAATGGCTGAGATTGACGGGAATCTCCGTGCGGTTGAGACTCAAATCGGTGGGAGGGGTGGGTTCCTGGGCGAGAAAATCGTTGATGGTTCCCCCCTGCTGCAAATGGTTGTGCAGTTGATCCAACCGCTCCAATTCCTGGGTGGTAATGTAGGCCCGGCGACTGACTTTGAAGGGTTTGATCCCCAAGCCCTTGAGCCGGTTGTAGAGGGCGTTGTGCCCCAATTGGTAGCGGTCTTCCAGAAGTTCGACGGGGAAACTGTCAATTTGGGTGTCGGAATCCAACCCGGCGGGGTCAACACGATTGTCCGGGTGATGTCCATTGGCGGGGGCGGGCATGGCACTCCTCGGTTGGGTAGCATGAACGGGATGAGTGATGGGAATTCCCATGTCATTTCCCCCTATGGTAGCAAGTGGGGCAAAATCTGCCAAGATGGGGGGATGGGAATGGTAAAGTGAAACCAGGAGGATGCGGGGAAAGCCATGCCGTTTTCGATTGCCGAATTATTAGGAAATCTGCCGGAAGACAAGTTAATTGCTCCCAAGGTGTTGGCGAAAAAACTCTTTTGCGAGGATGAAAACGACCGCCTGCGTTTGAAAATTGCCCTGGATGCTCTCACCAAGTTGGAGTTGGTGACGGAGGAGTTTGGCAAATACCGGCGGGTGACCATGCCGGATGTGGTCAAAGCCCGGTTGCGGTTTTCTCGGGGCAGTTTTTGGGCGATTCAAGAGGAACCGGGGGCGGCGGACATTTACATCCCAGCCCGCTACCTGGGAACCGCCTGGCATGGGGACCGGGGTTTGATCAAGGTGATGCGGAAGGGGCGCAACCGCCGCAGTCCCGAGGGGGAAGTGTTTGTAGTGTTGGAGCGGGCGATTACGGCTCTGGTGGCGCAGGTGCAACGGACGGAGACGGGCTATGTGGCCAAACCGATGGATGAACGGTTGAATATCACGGTCACGTTGCCGGAGACGGTGGCCGAATGGGAGGAGCAGTTGGTCTATGTGACGATTGCCCGTTATCCCCTGGCCCAACTCCCGGCGCAGGGGGTGGTGAAACGGGTTTTGGGGCCGGATGCGGGCAGGGCTGACCCCGCCACCTTGGTTTTGTGTAAACACAACCTCCTGCCGGATGCACCGGAAACCTTGCCGAAGACGTTGGCGCCGATGGGGGATGAATTGCCCCGCCAGGACTACCGGGAGCGGGTGACCTGGGGGCTAGGCAATTTAGCGGTCTCCTGGGAACCGGGGGCGGATGGGGGGCGTTTGCTGGGAATCCATATCCCCGATGCCACTGGGAGTATCCCCCCGGAAACCCTAGTGGATTGGTATGCCAGCCAGCAGGGGGCGAGTTTTGGTTTGGCGGAGATCAGGGCACCCATGACCCCGCCTCTGCCGGTTCGCACCGAATGGCCGAGCCTTTCCCTGTGGGTGGCGGTGGATAGTACGGGGGAAATTGGTACTTACCGCCTTGAGCCGGGGTGGGTACGGGTGACCGCAACGCCCCCAGCAGAATTGGTTCAGGGGGTGACCGAGTGGGTGATGGGTACCCAAACGGCACCGGGTTTGACCTTGGCGGAACCCCAACTGACCCCGGATGAGCATCCCACCGGGTTTCCCCTGGTACATCTCTCCGGGGAGCAGGCGGTGGCCCAGCGGCTGGCAATCTTGGCGAATCATCTCTTGGCACGGCATATGCAGGCGTTGCAACTGCCGGGTTTGTTCCGGGTGCAACCCCCACCGGATGCGGAAGCCTGGGAACGGTATCGCTTTCTCTTGACGGAATTGGGGCTGAACCCCCCGCAGGAATTGGATACCCGCATGCTCTTGCCGATGATCCAGTCCCATGAATGGGCACCCTTGCTCCAGGATTTGTTCCTGGAAATTCTCAAGCCCCCCACCGATAGCCTGCAACCGGGGGCGCATTTTGGGGTAGGCAGGGAGCCGTATCTGCATGGGGTGGCGGCCTTTGACCGCTACGCCGATCTACATAACCAGCGGGTGCTGTGGGCCTTATTTACTCACGGGAAAGACCGGAAAAGTCCCCGCTCGAAGGAGACCATTGACCCCCGCAGTAGCACCTGTCATGGTCGGGTGGATTGGCCGGTACTGCCCCCCAGCGTCCAGGAGGAGTTGTACCACCGGGCGCAACAACTGCTCCCCCAGCTGCAGGAGCGGGAACGAGCCCACCGGCAGGCGCGGGAGGACTACCGCCATCTGGTGTGGTTGCATCGCTGTCAGCTTAGCCCCGGCCAGACCGTGCGGGGCTTGGTGGTGGGGGTGGAATCCTACGGCTTTTTCGTGGCGATTCAGCATACCCCCCTGCAGGGACTGGTGCATGTGACCGCCTTGAAAAATGACTGGTATGAATTTCGCCCCAAGCAACAGGCGCTGGTGGGACGGAAAACCAATGCCACCTTTGCGGTGGGGGCAGTAATGGAGGTGGTGGTCAAAGGCATTGATTACTACCGGCAACAGGTGGACTTGGTACTGCCGCCGGAAATGGTTGCACCGATGGAACCCCCGGATGCTATCCCCACCGATGGATTGCCTGGATGATTGACGCTTGCCCTCGAGAGTTGTTAGCCTAACGACGACTTGTAGGGACGGTTCCCACCCATGCAACCCGGGGAGGTTTATGGCAACGTGGCAAGTAACGATGACAGGCATCACGTTCCTGCTGGTCTTGGTGCTGATCATGACCGAGTGGGTACATCTGACCGTGGCCGCACTCCTGGGGGCGATGGTCTTGGTTTTTATCCATGTCCTCAGTTTGGGGGAGGCGGTGGGCTATATTGGCCAAAGCTACAGCACCCTGGCCTTGTTTTTTGGCGTGATGGTCTTGGTACGGGCGTTTGAGCCGACCAAAATTTTTGAATACTGGGCGACCCAGATGGTGCTGTTTGCCCGGGGGCAGGGGAAACGCCTGCTGTTGGGGGTGGTGGGGCTGACGACGGTGGTGACCGCCTTTTTGCCCAATGCCACAACGGTGATGCTCCTGGCTCCCCTATTCCCCACCTTGGCCGAGGAAATTGGGGTGGATTGTGTCCCCCTGTTGATTTTGTTGGTGATCACAGCCAACAGTGGCAGTTTATTGACCCTGGTGGGGGACCCAGTGACCTTTATCATCGGGGATGCGATGGGCATGGGTTTTCTGGAGTATTTCTGGCGGTTGAGCCTAGCGGGGGTGGTGGCGGTGGGAACCATCCTGGTCATGTTGCCCTGGTTGTTTCCCAAAACCTGGCGCAAGCAGTTAACTAATTTGGAGCAGTTGCCCCATCCCCAGGTGAACCATCCGCTGATGTTGACGGCGGGGAGTGTGATTGTCCTGTTTGTGTTGGTCTTTTTTGTGGTGGGGGAGTACTTGCCCGTGCCCATGACTCCGGCGGGGGTGGCGTTGATGGGGGCGACCTTAGCCCTGCTGTTGGCGCACAATAGCAAAATTGATACAGTACACAACATTCTGCGGGATGTGGACTGGAGTACCTTGATTTTTTTCATGTCTTTTTTTGTGTTGATTGGCGGCTTGGAAAAAGCGGGGATTATTCAACAACTTTCCCAAGTCATGGCGCAGGTATTGGGCAATAATATGGCCTTGAATGCCCTATTGATTTTGCTGTTGACGGGGGTACTTTCCAGTTTGGTGCCCAACATTCCTTTGGCGGTCGCCATGATAGCTTTGTTAAATTCTTATCTGGTGCAGGAGGGGTGGGTGAGTGCGGCGATTTTAGAACCCGGGGTGCAGAGGGAACTGCCGGCGGCGGTACAGCCCCTCTTTTTCGCCATGATGATCGGGGGCACCTTGGGGGGCAATGGCACGTTGATCGGCGCTTCCGCCAATATCGTGGCCGCCGGGGTGGCGGAACAACATGGTCGCCGCATTTCCTTTGGCGGGTTTTTGCTCTACGGACTGCCCGTGATGATTGCCCAGTTGGGCACGGGGGCGATTTTTTTGTTGGTGCGGTTTTTCCTCCTGCCGGGTTGAGAACGCCGCCCTCAATATCCTCACGAAGGGTTTGGAGATGGTAGGGATCATCTGGAACAACGGTACCTCAGGGCAGTGCCTCCGGCACGCTACGCTTAGGAGGGAACCGCCCCGCAAGGGGGAACGCTATGGCTTGCGCCACCTACGGAAGGAGGAGAGATGCACCTCTGCTGTTGAGGGGCAACCCGATACAGTAAGTGCGCTCGCTGTTCGCGTAGCGGAACGGAGTTCTTACCAAGAACAAGAATCCCCTGCCCTTAGGTAGGGGAGTATGTCAATTATTTATCTGGACTAGAAAAGAGAATCAGGGGATAGGGAATGCGGCGCAACAATTCCCCGCCCAAGGAAAGGGACAAATCCCACAGCTTGGTCATGTGTGCCTCCGTCAGGGTCACTGCACTGATGTCTAATGTCTGCGCCAAGGTCATACAGGCTTCCACCGGATCCCCCGTCCGCACGTGGGTATAGACCTGGGAAATGTAAGGGGACAAATGGGTAGCCACCGCCTGCAACTCCTGCTCAGCCCGCCGGATTTCCTGGGGGTCGGGGTCAAAATCCCGCCGAATCGGGTCTGTCACCACCCACACCAGATGACAACATTCCACCCGGGGAATGGGGTTTTTTTGCACCTGTGCCAACACGCACTCCAGCAAGTGTTTCGACTCCGGGCGACCCCGGTAGGGCAACATCAAATGGTAAAACAGATGGCGACACCGTAAATCCAATTCTTCCGCCGTCAACACCTGCACCAGTTGGGGGCGTATCACCATCAGGGGAATTTCACATTTACGCATGATATTGAGGGCATCGCTTCCCACAAACTTCTCCGCCAAGGCGTTGCGCTGTTGGGTGCCCACAATGATCAAATCCGCCCGCACCTCCTGCGCCACTTGTACCACCACCTCCGCTGGTTTCCCGGAGCGAATGATCCGTTGCACCTCCACCCCGCCAGTATCCGTAGGTAGGGTCAGCTTTTCTGCCGCCGCCGCCAGTGCCTCCGTATCTTCCCGCACCCGCACGCCCACATCCCGGTAGGGCACCCCATGCACAAAGATCACTGCCTCCACCCCCCCCGCCCCCAAGGCCGGGAGAAAATGGCTAAATCGGTACAACCCATCCTGCAAATCTGTGGCAATAACCAATCGCTTGAACACCCCCGCACCCCCGCTTAAACGGTTAAATTAACCCATTATGATTGACTGTGCCTACCCTTGAGCAGTTTAACATACCCGCAGATACAGTGCTTGAGTAATGTTCAGAATGTCCCCAAGCCTAGAACAGGGTAGCAGTCACACTTGATTGGTTGAGGAAAAGGTTTACATTTACAAAATCGGGGGTCGCAGGGGCATTGTCCCTAGCTTAATCCCTAATCCAATTGATGCCCGGTCAATTCCACAAATACATCCTCCAGGTTGGATGGGCGGACCAGCAGTCCGGTTTTGTCTTCAAAATTGGCTAGGTAGGCGTTGGCGGCAGCCAAATCCGGGAAAAATTTATGTTCCCAACGGTCGCCCAACTGTTTCACCACCAACCCTTCCCCCAACTGCCGCCGTAATTCCGGCACCGTCCCCTGGGCAATTAGCTTTCCCCCGTCAATAATCCCCACCCGCTGGCAGAGATATTCCACTTCTTCCATGTAATGGCTGGTCAGGACAATGGTCATGCCGTCCTGGTTCAATTGGCGGATGATTGCCCAGAGTTTGCGGCGGGTTTGGGGGTCGAGTCCCACCGTCGGTTCATCTAAGAATAAAATCTGGGGTTGATGCAAGAGGGCACGGGCAATTTGCAACCGCCGTTTCATGCCCCCGGAGAGGATTTTGGCTGGATCATCCCGCCGCTCGGTTAATTCCACATACTCTAGCCAATAATTAATCCGTCGCCGCCGTTCCGCCAGGGGAATATGGTGCAGACGACCGTGAAATTCCATATTTTCCCATACGGTTAAATCCCCATCCACGCTCACCTGTTGGAGTACGACCCCAATACGACGGCGTACCTCCAGGGGTTGTTTGACTACATTGCACCCGGCGACCCAAATATCCCCCTCGCTGGGGCGGGTGAGGGTGGTGACCATGCGAATGGTGGTGGATTTGCCTGCCCCGTTGGGACCGAGCAACCCAAAGGCTTCCCCCCGCTCAATCGCCAGGGTTAAATCCTGCACCACGGGTTTGCGGTTGTAAACCTTGTAAACTCCCTGCAAACAAACCGCTGTGGCGCAGGTTTGGCAGTATGAGTGGTTCATCCTGACTCCTTCCCTGTGGGCAGGGTGGCCGGTACGGGGTCATACCCGCCAGGAGTAAACGGATGACATCGCCCCAGACGCATTAAAGCGAGCTTGCCCCCTGCCACCACACCAAACCGTTCGATAGCCGTGTAGGCATAGCAGGAACAGGTGGGATAAAAGCGACAACTGGGGGGCTTCAGGGGAGAAATCCACCGTTGGTAGCCCCGGATTGCCCTCAAACACAAGGATTTCATGGGGTCGGGCGTTGCGGTTTTTTGACGGGGGCGGTGGGGCGGGGGCGGGGCGGTTCCGCAGGCCAGGGTTGGGCCGAAAGCAGTTCCCGCCGTAACCAAACGGAGCGATACAGGTCTTGGGGGTAAAATTTTTGGCGCAGGCAAAGCACCATGTGCCGGGAGGTTTCCTCCGTATCCAGGATGACCCAGGGGCCTTCGTGGGACCAATGGTCATCTTTGAGGTAAACCGTACTGCCCTGGGCAAATTCCGGTGGGGCAGGGGGGGCGGATGGGGTGGAAAAGGTCATGGCTTTTCCGGCTCCAAAACGATGACAGTAACAGATACTGACCTATCCATATATCATACTCTGGGGATGACTGGGTTTGGGATTCCTGGGGAACCCAGCCTTACCTGGTTGATTGCGCCTCATTGCGCCATTCTTTCACCTTGGACAGAACGGGTTGGGTGGGATTGTTTAGCTTCAGACGAAATTGGGTGAGGCGCACGTTGCGACCATTGCCGTCGGCTACGGTGATTAGAAAAGAGGTTTCCGGCTGTTCCTGCTTGATCTCCCGGATGAATTGATTGTGCAGGGTTGGCACCGCCAGGGGTCGCCCCTGGGTGTAATTAGGTTGGCTTAAACACAAAATCGCTGAACCATCCTGATAGCGAGCCAGGGAAAACCAATACCGTTTGCCGCCCGCTGACAGGGTGCGCCGGAAGTCCACCCGCCAAGCGTCCTGGGAATTGCTCACCCGCTGGCACCGGCGATTGAGATAAACGGTTGTCCCCCCCACCGGGGGCATCCAAGCGATTAACGCCAGCGTTGTCCAAACAGCCCCACCCCAGGCGTTCACTCCTACCCTTGACCAAACCTGACGGATCATCGACATTTCTCCCCGTGTATTGACCATAATTACCCCCCTGAGCGATGGAGTCCCCCGCTCATCCAATGTTAGGATAACGATTGATTAAAAAAGAGAGCAAACGATGCAAAAGTCAATTACGTTTGACGGACGGGAAATCCGTCTGCGCCTGGGAGAACTGGCTCCGCAGGCGGGTGGTTCGGTATTGGTCGAGTGTGGCGATACGGCGGTATTGGTGACCGCTACCCAAGGCACGGCGCGGGAGGGGGTGGATTTTCTCCCCTTGATGGTGGAATATGAGGAGCGGTTGTACGCCGCTGGGCGGATTCCGGGGGGGTTTTTGCGACGGGAGGGTCGTCCCCCGGAAAAGGTGATTTTGACCAGCCGCTTGATTGACCGTCCCCTGCGTCCCCTAATCCCGGATTGGTTGCGGGAGGATATGCAGGTGGTGGCCACGACCCTATCCCTGGATGAAGACGTACCCCCGGATATTTTGGCCGCCCTGGGGGCTTCCTTGGCGGTGGCAACGGCGGGGATTCCCTTCCTGGGGCCGATGGCCGCCGTGCGGGTGGGACTCCTGGGGGATGAATTTATCATCAATCCCACCTATGCGGAAGTGGAAGCGGGGGAATTGGATCTGGTGGTCGCCGGGTCGCCCCAGGGGGTGATCATGGTGGAATGCCGGGCGAATCAATTGCCGGAGGCGGACATGATCGAGGCGATTGATTTTGGGCATGAGGCGATCCAGGAGTTGATCCGGGCGCAACAGGAACTTTTGGCGGAATTGGGGGTGACCTTGACCGTGCCTCCCCCCCCGGAACCCCCGGCGGATTTGGTGCGTTTGCTGGAGGAAACGGCGGCAGAGGGGATTCAGGCGGTTTTGGATCAGACCATTGCGGACAAACAACTGCGGAATCAAGCCCTAGAGGCGGTGAAAGCCCAGGTGATGGCGGCGCTGGAAGCCTTGCCCGAAGATGACCCCCGGCGGGTGGCGGGCACCCCCAAAACCGTGGAAGCTCTGTTCAAATCCCTGACCAAGAAACTCATGCGCCGCCATGTGCTGGAGAAAGGCATCCGGGTGGACGGTCGGAAGGTGGATGAGGTGCGCCCGATTCACTGTGAGGTGGGGGTATTGCCCCGGCGGGTGCATGGGTCGGCGGTCTTCCAACGGGGTTCAACCCAGGTGCTTTCGGCGGTGACGTTGGGGACGCCGGGGGATGCCCAGGATTTGGCGGATGACCTGCACCCGGAGGACGAAAAACGCTACCTGCACCATTACAATTTTCCGCCCTATTCCGTGGGGGAAGCCAAACCGATGCGGGCACCGTCGCGCCGGGAGATTGGGCATGGGGCTTTGGCGGAGCGGGCGTTACTGCCGGTCTTGCCCAGCAAAAGCGACTTTCCCTACGTCCTGCGGGTGGTGTCGGAGGTTCTATCTTCTAATGGTTCCACCTCGATGGGTTCCGTGTGTGGTTCCACCCTGGCGTTGATGGATGCGGGGGTGCCCCTCCTGCGCCCGGTGAGTGGGGTGGCGATGGGCTTGATCAAAGAGGGAGACCAGGTGCAGGTGCTGACGGACATTCAGGACATCGAGGACTTCCTGGGGGACATGGACTTCAAGGTGGCGGGTACGGATGCGGGGATTACCGCCCTGCAAATGGATATGAAAATCACCGGTCTGGATGTGCCCACCCTGGGGAAGGCGATCAAGCAGGCTCGGGCGGGCAGGTTGTTTATCCTGGAGAAAATGCTGGCGACCCTGGCGGCGCCCCGTTCCCAACTGTCCCCCTATGCCCCGCGCCTGTTGACCCTCAAGATTGACCAGGAGTTGATCGGGGCGGTGATTGGACCCGGCGGCAAAACCATCCGGGGGATTACGGAAGAAACCGGTGCCAAGATCGACATCGAGGATGATGGTACGGTGACCATCAGTGCCGCCGATGAGGAGCGGGCACAAAAAGCCTACCGGCTGATTGACGGCATGACCCGCCGCTTGAATGAAGGGGATGTCTATACGGGACGGGTGACCCGGATTATCCCCATCGGGGCGTTTGTGGAAATCCTGCCGGGGAAAGAGGGGATGATCCATATTTCCCAATTAGCCGAGCATCGGGTCGGCAAGGTGGAGGACGTGGTTTCCGTCGGGGACGAGGTGATTGTGCGGGTGCGGGAAATTGACAGCCGGGGGCGGATCAACCTGACCCGTTTGGGGATTCACCCGGACGAGGCCGCCACTGCCCGCCAGCGAACGTAACCCGCAGGATGACCCCCCAGACTTTATACTTTATACTTTGTAATGTGGATTCTCAGTTAAGGTTTGGGGGAGGAGCAATGCGCTGGCTATGGGGGTTGGGTTTAGCCCTGATGTTACTGGTTGGCAACATGGGAGCCGCCTGGGCAACGGCGGTGAGTGAATTGCCCGCCACCCCGCCCCAATGGGTGTTAGACCAGGGGGAGGTTTTCAGCCCCAGCACAGTTAACCAGGTGAATCGCACCCTAACCCAACTCAACCAGGATACGGGGGTGCAGGTGCGGTTGGTCAGCCTGCGGCGGTTGGACTACGGGGAAACCGCTACCAGTTTTGGGGAAAAGCTCTTCCAACGTTGGTTTCCCGATGGGGGTGCCAAACAGGTATTAATCACGCTGGTTGCCCGCACGGCCACCGCCGACTTGCAAGCGGGTGCGGAGGTGGTTCCCCTGCTTCCCCCGGCGACCGCCCTGAGTATTACCGAAGAAACCCTGCTCCGCCCCGTGCGCCAGAACATTTACAACCAAGCCCTGGTGGACACGGTGCAACGGTTGAGCCTGATTTTGCGTGGGCAACCCGACCCTGGGCCGCCCCCAGAGGTGGTGGAACCCACGGCGGGGAATTTTGCCACCGTCGAGGAGACCCGCAAGCAGAAGGATTTTTCCACAGCCGTGGTGATTGTTTTGTTGATTTTGGCGACCGTGATTCCCATGGTCACCTATTACTGGTACGTCCTGCGATGAAATTCTGGGTGTACCATACCCCGGAGCAGGTGCCTACCGGAGAACTGCCCGACTGTGCGGTGGTGGTGGATGTCCTGCGGGCGACCACCACAATGGCAGTGGCCTTGGCGGCGGGGGCAACGGCGGTGCAAGTATTTGCGGATTTGGAGGAACTGCTCCGGGTGAGTGAGGCTTGGCCGGAGGCGCAACGCTTGCGGGTGGGGGAACGGGGCGGCAAGGTGGTGAACGGTTTTGACCTGGGCAATTCCCCCCTGGATTGCACCCCGGAACGGGTGAAAGGGCGGCGGTTGTTCATGAGTACCACCAATGGCACCCGGGCGTTAACTCGGGTTCAATCTGCCCCCCAGGTACTCACCTGCGCCCTGGTGAACCGCCAAGCGGTGGTAGAACGGTTGCACCAACACCAACCGGAGCGGGTCTGGGTGGTGGCTTCCGGGTGGGAAGGGGCATTCTCCCTAGAAGATACGGTGTGCGCCGGTGCTTTGCTGGCGGGGCTGGGCAGTCAGGTTTCCACTGGGAATGACGAGGCGGTGAGTGCCCTCGCCTTGTACCAACAATGGCGAAATGATTTACTTCCATTACTCCAGCGAGCCAGCCACGGCCAGCGGCTATTGGGATTAGGGCAAGGGGCAGATTTAGAGTTCTGTGCCCAGATGGATTGTTTGACCACCGTGCCCCGTCAAAGTGAACCGGGTATCTTGACGGCGGCGGCGTGATATAAAGTGATATAAATCACTCTGAGCCTGCGAGTGTTATACTTTTTGGGTGATTTCGCCTAGGGTTAGCGACCCCATCCATGCCCGCACCACGACACCTGACCCGAGAAGAGTTACTGGCACGCTATGCGGAAGGGGAGCGGGATTTTAGTGGTGCCCACCTGGGGGATGTGGATTTAAGCAACTGTATTCTCAGCCGGATTATCCTGGTGGATGCCTACCTGGAGCGGGCGAACCTGACCGGTACCAATTTTTTGGGGGCGAATTTTCAGGGGGCGATCCTCAATTTGGCACGGATGTACAACTGCAACCTGAGCGGGGCGAATATGATTGACTCCCAACTCCGGGGGGCTGACCTGCGGCGTGCCTACCTGCGGGGGGCGAATCTCACCCGTGCCTACCTGAGTGAATGTGACCTGAGCAGCGCCAATCTGGGGGATGCGGTGCTGAAACTGGCTCGCCTGCGGGATGCCAATCTGACGGAAGTGCGCTGGCGGGGGGCGGATTTGACCGAGGCCGACCTGCGGGGTGCCAAATTGACCGGGGTGGATTTGAAACAAGTGTTATTGGATGGGGCATTACTGCCCTAGGGTTGGGGCTAAAAAATTAGGGGTCATCAGGGGATTACAGTCTATTTATCAATTAAAGGATATAGCTAAACACGCAAAGGTTGACATAGATATGGGTCGCAGGGCGTAGCCACGTGCTGGTTCTCCATAGCTTGCGTGGCGTAGCCATGAATTTTTGAGGCGACAACCTAACCGTACTTAGCTATACAAAAAGCCTCGATTATCCTAAAGGCTTAGCATGATTGACCTACAGCAAGCGGGGTTGAATTGTATCCCATAGCCACTCAAAAGACTGTACCTAATTTAATTCCCACCCGGATAATATCGCCAAAGGGATTGTTCCTACATTTTTTAGTAATTCCTGTGGCTCTACTTCCCGCAACCGCAATACCTCAAATTCATGGCGAGTGCGCTGGATTCATAATAGCTTTGATACACCCCAGAGCCCTTGTTATCCTTTTTTGAGCATTACAAAGATAGCACTATCAAGAACCGGGGGTTACGCCCCTGCGACCGATTAGGTGCCCTGTAATAGTCATCCATTGGATTGCACTGCCCAATCGAGCGGGATTAGTTGCAATCCTTAACAAAATCTGGGAAATGGGTAGTTCGTAGGAAGGGCGACCGACGGGATTCGAACCCGCGCATAGAGGAGCCACAATCCTCTGCCTTAACCACTTGGCTACGGCCGCCATTGTAACCATTTACCTTATCAATTTTAGAGGGAGCGTGACAACTTAGACGCGGAAAATTAGATTTGGAAAAACGTTAATTTCCTAGAACCAAGGATGGGGGCGGTGCCCCTGCGACCCCTATTCCATTCTCATTATCTTCTCATTATTGCTATGTAATCTGTTTGCAATGGCTCTCTTAAGTATTTGCTGATAAGCAGAGTTTATACTTGAGCCTGACAAGGGTTTCAGCCCCCCTAGCGAAAAAGCGTATCTTCCAGTAGTGTTGAATGTCCGCAATAAAACTTAACAGGTCAGGGTTACCCTACCAGGGGCTCTACACCCACAAGTTCCATAAAGGTACAGTGCCTGCCTATTTCTATCTGTAAATATCGCAACTTGTCAATCAATTCATAGGTCTTATTTTGGCCTATCTCCAGCAATCTTAAAATTAGATAACCAATCAATACGGCATAAATCTGTAGCCGCACACCATTCTCATTCTTGGTAATGATTCTATCCAATTTCAAGTGCATCTTTAGTGCCTTCCAAAGCAACTCAAGATAGGCTTCACAAATCTCTTCATCCGTCATCGAAGTCACATTAGTCGCCAGCCTATATTCTGTGTTCTCCTCTTCATTAAAAAATTGAATTACCCGAATATCCGGATTGTCAGGTTGCAACTTCATATTATTTTTAATCCGCACAATAAACAATGTATTTCGTTTACACATTTCGTCCATCAATTGCCAAGAGGCAAAACCCCTATCCTTAGCTTGCGTGCCGAAGGCATTGATACCAACGGCATTCTCAGGTATCGTCCCAATCACAAGATGCCCAATTTTATGGTCATTAGTCTTTCCAAATATAATTGATTCGTCACCGATATTGCCCTCATTTATATCCAGGCCAAGCGTCAATTTTACCTGCTTGTAGTGCCAGAATAATTTGCTGGTCAGGGTGATAATGGTAGAATCTAATGGGAATAAGGGCTTATAGCTTGCGTGGCGTAGCCATCTTTCACCTGGATGATGTTTAAGCCGTTTTTGCAGTTCTCTTAGGATCACTTGAAACGGCTCGGTGCTACGATGTTTACACGCCTTAGAAAACGTTGAAATGATTCAAGAGGAAGAATAAGCCCCGCATGGTGGCGACTCTTGCATCTAAAATGAAGGGTATTCAGATGAGGACAAACAGGCGGGTATCTAAGACTGGATAGACGTTTTTGGGAAGAAGGTTCAGCAAGGGCTTGATAAGTCCCTGAATTTGTCGTCTCATAAAAATACTGTTACTCGTGGTTTCTACCAATCCAAAATACCATTTTTAGTCTCCCTTTTCCACCCTTTCGTTAACATTCAACACTTCTGGGAATCAATAAACTGACGACCACAATCAGCGCAAATATGGTTTTGTTTTGCACCACATTTACCATTCTTACGTATGTGAGATGAACCGCATTTGGGGCATTGCATAGAGATATTATTCTAGGGAACCTCTATTTATTTGAAGCACCTAAAAATCTCATCCTGGGAATACCCATATTACCCAGAACCAAGGGCGGGGATGCCCCCCTGCGACCGCTAACTTTGAATTGATAGAGGTGCCCTTAATCAAGACAAGTCAAACGAAAATCAGAATTTGTGCCATACGCTTAATCCTAGGTAGAATCGCTTAAAATCCTTGCCAACAGGTTCCATACCTATCCCCTTCCCTTGGGACAGGGAAGAAAGCCCCCGGAGCAGGTGGCTATCACCCCCCGGAGGTTTCTTTAGTCCAGCGAATTCTCAGTCTGGTGCAGAAATTCCGCTTCGGCCGATGATGGCAGTCAACCGGATTAACCGAGGAGGGCTTGGGCGGCCTGCACCACATTCGCCACGGTCATCCCGAATTTCTCCATACACACCGACCCCGGTGCCGAAGCCCCAAACCGGTCAATCCCCAGGGTTTTGCCTGCCAAGCCCACATACTTGTACCAGCCATCCGTCACCCCAGCTTCGATGGAAATGCGCTTGGTCACCGCCGGAGGCAGGATGCGATCCCGGTACTCCTGGGGTTGGGCATCAAACAACTCCGTACAGGGCATGGACACCACCCGCACCTTTGCCCCTTCCAGTTGCGCCGCCGCCTGCACCGCCAGTTCCAACTCCGAGCCAGTGGCAATCAAAATCAAGTCGGGATGGTCACAGCCGCAATCCACCACGATATAACCCCCCTTGGCGACCCCCTCCACACTGGTGCCCGGCACCGGATTCACCGCTTGGCGAGTAAATATCAACACGGACGGGGTTTTAGTAGCTTCCAACGCCACCTGATACGCCCCCACCGTTTCCCGGGCATCCGCTGGACGAAATACATACAAATTCGGAATCAACCGCAGGGAGGCCGTGGTTTCCACCGGCTGGTGGGTGGGGCCATCCTCCCCCAAAGCGACCGAATCGTGGGTCATCACGTGCAGTACTCGCACCTGGGACAAGGCCGACAGCCGGATCGCCGCCCGCATATAGTCCGTGAAAATCAAGAACGTGGCATCGTAGGGAATCAACCCCCCGTGCAAGGCCATACCGTTGGCAATGGCCCCCATGCCATGCTCCCGCACCCCAAACCGGAAATTGCGCCCCTCGTAGGAACCGGGTTGAAATTCCGGAATGCCCTTCAAATAGGTCATGTTGGAGTGCGCCAAATCCGCCGAACCGCCCAGCAATTCGGGAATCGCCCCGGCCAAGGCATTCAGGCAAAACTTGGACAAATTCCGAGTGGATTCCTTACCGGTTGCCGCCACCGGTGCCAGCGCCTCTTTCCACCCCGGGGGCAATTCCCCCCGCATGATCCGTTCAAATTCCGCCGCTTCCGTAGGATAGGCCTGCTTATAAGCCGCAAATTTTTCATTCCAGGCCGCCTCCGCCGCCGCTCCCTTGGTCACCGCCTGCCGGAAATGGCTGAGTACTTCCTCCGGAATATAAAAATCCGGCTCCAAGGGCCAGCCCAAATTCTCCTTGGTTAATTTCACTTCCTCCGGCCCCAAAGGTGCCCCATGCACCCCCTCCGTCCCCGCCTTGTTAGGGGAACCGTAGCCGATGGTGGTCTCCACAATGATTAAAGAAGGCTTGTCCGTCACCGCCTTGGCCTGGGCAATCGCCTCCCCAATCGCCGCTAAATCGTGGTTGCCATCCGCCACCTTTTGCACGTGCCACCCGTAGGCCTCATAGCGTTTGCCCACATCTTCCGTAAAGGCAATGTCCGTATTCCCATCAATGGAAATGTGATTGCTGTCGTAGAGCATGATCAGCTTGCCCAGCTTCAGGTGCCCCGCCAGGGAAGCCGCTTCCGAGGCAACCCCCTCCATGTTGCACCCATCCCCCAGGATGACATAGGTGTAATGATCCACGATGGTATGCCCGGGCTTGTTGAACCGAGCCGCCAGGTGGGCTTCCGCAATCGCCAGCCCGACCGCATTCCCCACCCCTTGTCCCAGGGGGCCGGTGGTCACTTCCACCCCAGGGGTTTCAAAGTTTTCCGGGTGCCCCGGCGTAATCGAACCCCACTGCCGGAATTGCTTGAGGTCCTCCAGGCTCACGTCATAGCCCGTCAAATGCAGTAAAGCGTACTGCAACATACAGCCGTGCCCGGCAGAGAGTACAAACCGATCCCGATCCGGCCATTGGGGATTGCGGGGGTTAAATTTCAGGAAATTCTGCCAGAGTACATAGGCCATGGGCGCCGCCCCCATCGGTAAACCAGGGTGGCCGGATTTGGCTTTTTGTACCGCATCTACGGCGAGGAACCGGATGGTATTAATTGCCAGTTGGTCGAGATTCGGAGGGGCAGCAACGGTCATAATCTTTTACCTCTTGCATTACAGCCAGCGCAGTCAGTCCCATTGTGCCATAGGGTGATGAGCCTAGAGGTCACCGGAGAGGTTAAATTACGGTAAATACCCAAGGGGCTACTACAGCCTATTAATTTAAGATAGGCTACAAGTCATCCAGTAGCCCAACGGTTCATAGCGTTAGCGTAACGAAGCCATTGGTGACCAGAAGAACCTGGCTGTGACAGTATCACAAGCTCAGGATTTAACCCCTAAGAAAGGCCGCACGTTAAACTGTGCCGTGCCGGAGGCATAGCGAGTGGGTATTTTGGAACCACATCGGCAGGCAGTGATGGCGATTATTGAAGAACACCCGGACTTCTATAGCAATCCTCAATGAAAGTGGAATAGGGGTCGCAGGGGCACCGCCCCTCCTTGGTTCTAAGTAATTCCCATTCGTTAATTAAGTAGGATTGCTCAGTAGTGTTGAACCCTGGAATAAAAGTTCATAAATTCGAGTCAGGCAAAACACTTAATGAGAAGATTTTTCGTTATAAATGAGAATTTGGCTCCCAAATGACAATGTTTTGTATCATCAGATTAGATGCACATTTTGGCACAAACCCTCAAAATCTTAAGATTCAACACTTCTGAGGATTGCTATATGGCTACATTTCTGTACTAATCCCCAGATTGGGTGTACTAATGGGGCAAATCCTGTAATGCTTGTAGAATCGTTGTATTTGGCTTATTTATTAGGATGGGCGGTACTGGGATCGAACCAGTGTCATCCTGCTTGTAAGGCAGGCGCTCTACCGCTGAGCTAACCGCCCCCAACCCTTTACCACCATACCAATTTTGGGTGCAGATAATACGGATACCTTGAAGTGACCTGCCCTCCAGTACCATAGGAAGCGGGCAGATTAATGAGGATGTGCATGAGCCAATCCCTATTGCTGGTGGAGCAAGTGTATGCCGGTTATGTGCCGGGTTTGGATATTTTACAGGGAGCCAGTATCGAAATTCACCAGGGGGAATTGGTCACGCTGATTGGTCCCAATGGTGCCGGTAAATCCACCCTGCTCAAAGCGATTTTTAACCTACTCCCCCAACGGCGGGGACGCATTGAATTTCAAGGACAAGAAACCAAGGACATTCCCACCCATGAATTAGTCGCCAAGGGCATGGGTTATGTGCCCCAACTTGCCAATGTTTTTCCCTCGCTCACGGTGGCGGAAAACCTCAGCATTGGGGCGGCGGCTGTCCAGGGCAAAATTGTGAAAAACCGTATCGAAGAATTGACTGCTTTGTTTCCTATTCTCCGGGAACGGTACTCCCAACGGGCAGGCACCCTATCCGGCGGCGAACGGCAATTATTAGCAATGGCACGGGCACTGATGGGACAACCCCAGCTACTCCTTTTGGATGAACCTTCGGCGGCACTGGCTCCCAAATTAGTGGGGGAAGTTATGCACCAGATTCAACAAATTAACCATTTGGGCGTGACTATTTTATTAGTGGAACAAAACGCCCGCCAAGCCCTGAAAATTTCCCATCGGGGCTATGTGTTAGAAAATGGTCGGGAATGCTACAGCGGTGCGGGCGAGGAACTCCTGCATGACCCCCGCATCGGCGAACTCTACCTGGGAATCAAAGCCCCCCTGGAAGCCAACATTTAGGAAACCGGGGTGCCGTGGGTCAGGGGTTCCACCTGGGGTTTGGGGTCAAGCTGGGGATGCACCGGCGAACTGTGACCGGCACGCACAAAGGGTAAGGGCTGATGTTGTACTAACGCCATCACATTGGCATCCATGACCGTACGGGGTTGTAGCCCCACCGCATCCCCCACCAGATGGTTCTCCCGGTCGAGGAAAATAAAACGGGGCACCCCATCCACCTCGTACTGCAGTAACTCAGGAATCCAGCGGGGATTGTCCACGTTCAGAAAGACAAAATTCATTTTCTGCCCATAGCCTGATTCCAAACTTTGCAAGTCCTTCGCCATTTGCTGACAGGTCTGACACCAATCCGCATAAAACTCAATCATGGTCGGACGGTCATTTGCTAAAGCCACTTCCAGGGGCACCGACTGCGCCGCCAAACTGGCTAAGGAAACCGCACTTTGTTGTGCCCGCACGCCCAAAAACAAGGCTACTGCCAAGACAATCGCTCCCACCGCCAAAATCCACCGCTGCATGGGACACCCCCCCGACATACAACTTCATCATATCAAGAAATGTAACGCTCCCTGGCAACTGGTGCACAGCAGTAGCATACTGGGCAAAGGAAAGAACTTTAGAAACACCTATGGTTGCCACACCCTCGGAAGCCCCGTTTACAGAATTGCGCCCCGGTATCAAAGCTCCGGCGAAGGAAACGATCCTAACGCCCCGGTTTTACACCACGGATTTTGAAGCGATGGCGGCGATGGACATCCGAGCCAATGAGGAGGAACTGCGGGCAATCCTCAAGGAATTTCAGGCGGATTACAATCGGCATCACTTTGTTCGGGATGAGGATTTTAACCGCTCCTGGGATCATATTGATGGGGAAACCCGCCGGTTATTTATTGAATTTTTGGAACGGTCTTGTACGGCTGAGTTTTCCGGGTTTTTGCTTTATAAAGAATTGTCCCGCAAACTTAAGGGGAAAAACCCCATCTTGGCGGAATGTTTCTCCCTGATGTCCCGGGATGAAGCCCGTCATGCGGGATTTTTGAATAAGGCGATGGCGGATTTTGGCTTGAGTTTGGATTTGGGGTTTTTGACCAGCCACCGGAGCTACACGTTTTTTGCCCCTAAGTTTATTTTCTACGCCACCTATCTTTCGGAAAAAATTGGCTATTGGCGCTACATCACCATTTATCGGCATTTGGAAAAACATCCCGAAGACCGGATTTATCCGATTTTCAAGTTTTTTGAAAACTGGTGCCAGGATGAAAACCGGCATGGGGACTTTTTTGATGCCATTTTGCGTGCCAATCCCCAGTTTTTGAATGATTGGAAAGCCCGGTTGTGGTGTCGGTTTTTCCTGCTGTCGGTGTTTGCCACCATGTACCTGAATGACTTGCAACGGGCGAAATTTTATGCCGCCATTGGCTTGGAAGCCCGGAGCTACGATTTAGAGGTGATCCGCAAGACCAACTGGACGGCGGGGCGGGTGTTTCCGGTGATTTTGAATGTGGATCATCCCCAGTTTGAACGCCTATTGGATGCCTGTGCCGACCAGTACCTCCAAATTGTTCGCATTGGGGAATGTCAGGGGGCAAAACTCTGGAAACGCCTGCGGCAAATTCCCCATGCCCTGGGAATTGGGGTCAATCTCCTGCGGCTGTACCTGATGCGTCCGGTGCGGGTGGTGCCGGGGCAGGTCTGCTAAACTTAACCCAGGTTGTATAATATGGGCAATGGTCACTGGGGGATAAATCAATGGGCTTGTTCGACCGCTTAAGTCGCCTGTTCCGTGCCAATCTGAATGCCGCCATTAGTGCCGCTGAAGACCCGGAGAAAATCCTGGATCAGGCGTTGCTGGATATGCAAGAAGACCAGGTGCAACTGCGACAGGCGGTGGCGCAGGCGATGGCGACCCACAAGCGGGTGGAACAGCAGTACAACCAAAATCTTGCCCTAGCAGAAGAATGGTACCGCAAAGCCCAACTTGCCTTGCAAAAAGGGGATGAGGAACTCGCCAAGCAAGCCCTGTCCCGGCGCAAGGGGTATGCGGATGCGACAGCGGCTTTGAAAACCCAACTCGACCAGCAGACGGCGCAATTGGAAAACCTGCGTCGCCAGATGACTGCCCTGGAAGGCAAAATTGCCGAAGCCAAGACCAAGAAGGATATGCTTAAGGCACGTCTGCGGGCGGCGAAAGCTACGGAGCAGGTGAATCAAGCTTTGGGGAAAGTGGGTACTAGCAGTGCGATGGCGGCTTTTGAACGGATGGAAGATAAGGTGCTGACCCAGGAAGCCAAAGCCCAAGCGACGGTCGAACTTTCCGGCGACAAGTTGGAGGAGCAATTTAAGTTGCTGGAAGGAAATTCCGACCTAGATGCGGAATTGTTGGCGATGAAAGCCCAGATGGGGATGTTGCCCCCACAGGCTTCCCCCCAACCCTTGCCCGTATCCCAACAACAGGGAGAATTGGAGCAATCCTAGGGTATTCGCATTGGTTTCGCCCATCAACCCCACGAACCCCACTACGGTTCAGGCACTCTTTAACCAAATCGCCCCCCACTACGACACCCTCAACCATTGGCTGAGTTGGGGGCAACATCATATTTGGAAGCGGATGGTGGTGGGTTGGGTGAACCCGCAACCGGGGGATGTGGCGGTGGATTTGTGCTGTGGGACGGGGGATTTAACCAACCTGCTGGCGGCTAAAATTGGCACGACGGGGCAGGTGTGGGGGGTGGATTTTTCGGAACCGATGCTGGCAGTTGCCCGCCGTCGGTATGCCCATCGCCCGATTCATTGGTGCGCCGGGGATGTGCTACAGTTACCCTTTCCTGACCAAAGTGTGGATGTGGTGACGATGGGTTATGGTCTGCGGAATGTCAGCGACCGCCACCGCTGCCTGCGGGAAATTCAGCGGGTATTGCGCCCGGGGGGACGGGGAGCGATTCTGGATTTTCATCAACCCCATGACCCTTGGTTACGGGCTTGGCAGGAATGGTATCTGCAACAGGTGGTGGTGCCGGTGGCACGGCGGTTGGGTTTGGGGGCGGAGTATGAGTATCTCTGGGCGAGTTTGCAAACCTTTCCGCTAGGGGCGCAACAGGTGCAATGGGCACGGGACTGCGGACTGAAAGCCTGCCATTATCCGATTGCCAATGGTTTAATGGGGGTATTGATCCTGCACCAGCCCTAATGGAACGCATCGCCTATTTTGACTGTCCCACCGGCGTGGCGGGGGATATGTGTTTGGGAGCTTTGCTGGATGCGGGTTTGCCTTTGGCGGAACTCCAAGGGCAATTGCAGGGGTTGCCTGGGGAGTTGCAATTTACCCTATCCGTGCAGACCGTCCAACGCCAGGGGCAACGGGCGACCCAGGTGCAGGTACACCCCCAAGGAGAACAGCCCCATCACCGCCATTGGGGGGAGATTCGCACCCTTTTGGAACAGGCAACCCTACCGCCCCAGGTACGGCAGTGGAGTCAGGCGATCTTTGAGCGGTTGGCAATCGCCGAAGGGACGGTGCATGGCATTCCCCCGGAAGCGGTGGGGTTCCACGAGGTGGGGGCGGTGGATGCCATCGTGGATATTGTCGGCACCTGTATTGGTTTGCATTACTTTAACATTACCCATTTTTATTGCTCCCCTTTGCCTTTGGGGTCAGGGATGGTGAAAACCGCCCACGGCATGATGCCTGTCCCTACCCCAGCCGTATTGCAATTATGTGTACAAAAACAGGTGCCTGTTTACGATAATGGGATCGCCCAGGAACTGGTCACGCCGACGGGAGCCGCCATTGTCACCACTCTTGCCCAGGGGTTTGGTCGTCCCCCTGCCTTCAAGCTGGAGCGGGTGGGTTGGGGTGCCGGGGGGTGGGAGTTGCCGATTGCCAATATTCTGCGCCTGTGGGTGGGCAGTGTACCGTCTATCCCCCTGACTGAGCCGGTGGTCTTGCTGGAAACCCAGGTGGATGACCTGTCCCCCCAGGGGTTGGCTTATGCCTGTGAACGCTTGTTGGCGGCGGGGGCGGGGGATGTGTGGACGCAGGCGATCACGATGAAAAAGGGGCGAAATGGGGTGTTGGTGCGGGTGCTGTGTGCCCCGGAGTTAGCCGCTGATTGTGAAGAAATTTTGTTTCAGGAAACCACCACCCTGGGGGTGCGGCGATGTTGGCAGGAACGGCGGATTCTCCCCCGGCGGCTGGTGACGGTGAAAACCGAGTGGGGTGACGTGGCGGTGAAGGTGGCGGAACAGGGGGAACGCCTGGTGAATGTCCAGCCGGAATACGAGGACTGTGCCCGCATTGCCCGCCAGCATGGACTACCCTGGAAGCAGGTGCATCAACAGGTCTTATACCAGTTTTGGCAGGAACACGCCCATGATCAAAACCCTGATTAACATCGGGATCGGGTTGGCGACCTTTGCCGGGGTGGTCGGCTTACAGATGCAGAGGCAAAACTTTTTGGCGACCCAACAGGTCAATAATTTACCCCTTTGGCAACAGCAGGAGGCGATCACCAGCACCCAACTGCGCCTGTGGCGGGATATGCCCGGCTTTGGGTTTGATAATATGATCGCTAATTTTTGGTTGATTCAATTCAATATTTATCTAGGGGATGATGATGCCAGGGGTGCCTTGGGTTATGGATTGACCCCGGATTTTTTCCGGGTGATCCTGGGGCAAGACCCCCGCTTTATTCGGGCTTATTTAATCCTATCCACCATCGGTTCCCTCTACGCTGGCGAGCCGGAAGAGAGTATCCAGATTGCCGCCCAGGCGATGACCCAGCTTACCCCCCAGGTGCCCAATTCCTACTTCCCTTGGCTGTATCGGGGTACGGATGAAATGCTGTTTTTGGGGGATGGAAAGGCGGCACTCAAATCTTTTCAAACGGCGGCGGCTTGGGCGAAAACCTGGAACACCCCGGAAAGTGAAGCAGTGGTGCAACGGGCGCAGAGTTTGGTGGACTCCCTGCGGGAAAACCCGGACAGTCGGGTCGCCAAGACCATTGGTTGGCTGAGCATTTTGGGCTATGCCACCACGCCCCGGGTGCAGGCGATTGCCGTCCAGAAAATTCTTGAGGGGGGAGGACGGGTGGAACGGTTGCCAGACGGTCGCCGGGTGATTATTCTCCCCCGGGAGGTGCAGGAGCGTTTGGGGGGCTAAAGGATGGAATGAACCGCCAGTCAAGCAATTTCCGACAAGGGAACCTCTATAGCAATCCTATTTGATTAACAAACATAAATTCCTCAGAACTAAGGACGGGGGCGGTGCCTCTGCGACCCTTGTTCCATTCTCATTTAGGATTGCTATAGCTATTTTACTTGACCAACGAACAGAAATTTCCCAGAACCAAGGACGGGGGCGGTGCCCCTACGACTCCTGTTCCATTCTTATTTAGTACTGCTATATCGTGATCAGTTGATAGCCAAAATTCACCAGTATTAAGTCCAGGGCAGTGGGGGGTCAGGTTTGCGGGGAAAGTTGATGTACCAAAGGATCGGCATGGCGATGCACCAACCGCCATTGACCTGACTCCCGGCGGAAAATTTGGGTCACCCGTAGTTCCAGAGGCTGAGGTTCCGGGGCGTTGTTCAGACGCACGCAGTTCCGTTCAATGGTTACTGTGTAAGCCAATTCTGTCCCCACCCCCATACTCACCATTTCTTCGGTCAATGTGCCGTCCTGCAATTGACTGGCCGCCCAATCCAGACGGGGTTCCACCTGCGACCACCCCCGTTCCACACCGCCAAATCCCCCCAGAATCGTAACGTCCTCTTGATGAGAATAAATCGCTTTAAGACGGGTAGGATTTCCCTGTACCATCTCCCGATTGGCTTGGGCAACGACGGCACGAAATTCTGCAAAAGCCGGGTCGTTCATCAGTACCTTGGCATCCCCAGACAGTTGCTCCTAATATACAATCGGTTCATGAATCAATCCGTGACTCGTAAAAAAATTAAAAAATTGGCTTGTATCCCCTAAATTTCCCAAACATGATTGGGGTCAGCCAGTGCCTGCTGGACGTGGGCTAAATTGGCTAAATCTCTAAAAGGACTCGCCTGGGCAACTTTGAGCATATTATCCAATAGCAAAGCCAACTGTTGGGTATCCCCCTGCGCCATCGCTTGGTCAATGCGAATAAAGGCTTTTTGAAAATAGTCTTTGCGCTCATCAAATGCTCGCTCTAAATAGGTGATTAAGGCAGAACGGAGGGTTTGAATCTGGGCTAAATTTGTTTCCTTCCAGGTGTGAATTTGCTCCCGTTTGGTTTGCTCTTGTTCGGCAATTTTTAGATATGCGGTGTAAGCAGAAACGACATCATTCACACATTGCGCTGGTGCCATGATGAGCGTGAGCTGGTCAATGTTACTCAGGGGATGTTTTTTCATCAGTGACCTACAGGGATTGATATTTGATTTTCAGTTGGGCAGACAGGGGATTGAGATTCCCCTCGTTGTCAAGGATAGGGGTGCGAAGCATATCGGCTAAGGCTTTAATAATTAGCAAGAGAGACTGAATCAAATGACCATCTTTTTCAATGCTAAAACGATTCTGATCCAAGTGTGATTCAACTTCATTCATCAGTTTTACGGCTTTGAGATTCAATGTCAGTAGCAAATGTTCCAGTTCCTTGATTCTGGCTTTCACTAACTCAAAATAGGCGGTCAGTGCTCGCAATTTGCTGATTTCCACATCAACTTGAGCGACAAATTTTTCAGCTTCAGTCAGAGCTTTTTCCCCCTCACCTGCCAGGACAAATCCCCCGATCAAAAGTGCCGGTGCTACCGTAATTCCCCCCAAAACGGCGGCACCCAAAGCCATGCCCCCACCCCCAGCGGCTAAGGAACCACCCCCCAAAGCAGCTAACGTGGCATTCCAGGCGGCGGCACCACTCAAACTACTAATGGCTGTGCCCGTACTGGCGGCTCCAAATAATCCCACCAAGCCGATGGTTCCCTGACTGGCGGCAAAGGCGGCTCCGGCAGCAGTCGCTCCCCCAGTGAAAACATTTCCGGCATTCAAATTAATGCCAAAATCCCGTTTGATTTCTTAAATCACAACTTCGATGCCCACCAAGTGTTGCATTTCCCGAAGCGCAACGTTTTGGCGAATTTTCTGCATTAATTTCATCCAGCGCTGGAAGGTAATGGTTTTGACGTGCATTTGATACTGACCGTATTCCTGGGCGAGGCGATTGGTTAAAACTGCCGCATTATCCGTAACCAAACGCTGATATTCATAACGTTTTTTAGCCTCATCAATTTTGCCTTGGGCACTGGCAATGTCAACGGCTCCCTTGGCTCCAAAGGCTAAACCGGTTGCTCCCCCTGCCGCCGCTAACGCCAACAACACCAACGGTAGAACTAAAATCATATATTCATTTACCACTCAATAACAGGCATAAAAGCTCAGGAAAAAACCAGCTTTTACACCTTATTTACACGCAATTTTAAGCATTGCTTAAACATTATTATATGATTCCCGATTCGTCAAGGGAAAATTTGGGATGCCTGGATGGCTTAAAATAGGAAAATGGTTAACAAAAAATGAGTGCATTTGTGCAGTTGATGTCACTTCAGCGTCCATACACGGCGGTGGTGATTATTCCCACTGGTATTGGTGCCAGGGTTGGTGGCTATGCGGGGGATGCCATACCGGTGATTCGGGCGATGGCGCAGGTGGCGGACTGGGTGGTGACCCATCCCAATGTGTTGAATGGGGCGATGCTGTATTGGTCGTTGCCGCCGGTGTGGTATGTGGAGGGCTATGCCTTGGATCGCTGGGCGGCGGGGGAGTGGGGATTGCAACCGGTGCATCAACAGCGGCTGGGGGTGGTGCTGGATGGGGGGATGGAACCGGATTTGCAACTACGGCATCGGCAGGTGATCCAGGCGGCGCAGGCGACGTTGGGGTTAACCATTGCCGGGGAGGTACTGACGGATGAACCGTTGGGGGTGGGCTTGCAAACGGCGGATTCCGGGGCAACCTGGGGCACGTTGGCGCATCCCGATAGCCTCCTGCGGGCGGTGGCACAATTGAAGGAACGGTATCAGGTGACGGCGGTGGCGGTGGTGGCACGGTTCCCGGATGCCCAGGATGAGGCGGTAATCCGCTATCGGCAGGGGCAGGGGGTTGACCCATTGGCGGGGGCGGAGGCGGTGATCAGCCATTTGGTGGTGCGGACGTTCCATTTGCCCTGTGCCCATGCACCGGCGTTGCGTCCTTTGCCCCTTGACCCCACGGTGGCTCCCCCGGCGGCGGCGGAAGAGTTGGGCTATACCTTTTTGCCATCGGTGTTGGTGGGCTTGAGTCGGGCACCGGGGTATGTCAGCCAGCGGGCACAGGGGGGGGTCTGGACGGAACAGGTGGATGCGGTGGTGGTGCCGGGAACGGCGTGTGGGGGGGCGGCGGTGCTCCATTGGGCAATGCAGGGTACGTTGATCATTGCGGTGCAGGAAAATACCTCCCGGATGGGGGTGGCTCCCCAGGCGTTGGGCATCCCGGCGGTTTCGGTCAGTTCTTATTTGGAAGCAGTGGGGGTGCTGGCGGCGCACAAGGCGGGGGTGGATTGGCGTTGGTGTGGGCGGGGAGGGCAGAGATCAACATGACCAGAACGCCAGAGTTAAGCCGCACGGAAATTTTGGTGGCAATGGGTTTGACGGCGGTGGGGTTGTGGCTGGTGTCCCGGCTGTGGCAATTTTTTGACCCGCTGGCGCAGTTTACCCTGGTGTGGCGGTGGGCGGATGTGCTGTGGGGGATGGCTTTGGGGGTGGGGATTAGTGCCTTGAGCCGGTTGGTGTATTGGCTCTGGCCGAGTTATCGAGAATGCAGCAATTATTATTTGGAATTGGTGTTAACCCCTTTGGTTTGGCCGGATTTGCTGTGGTTGGGGTTACTGCCCGGCTTGAGTGAGGAATTGCTGTTTCGGGGCGTGATCCTCTCGGCATTGGCTCCCCCCTGGGTGGGTTTGTTGGTCAGTAGTGCCTGTTTTGGCATTTTGCACCTGGGCAGTTGGCAACAGTGGCCCTATGGGGTATGGGCAAGCTGTATTGGTTTGATTTTGGGGTTGGCGGTACTGGCGAGTGGCAATGTTTTGGTAGCAATCGTGGCGCATGGACTGACCAATTGGATTTCGGCGGGGCTGTGGAAATGGCAACGTCAAATGAATTAAGGGCACTTCTATAGCAATCCTAAATGAGAATGGAATAGGGGCGCAGGGGCACCGCCCCCGTAAAAGAAGCACCTGCGGTGTATAGTTCTGGGAAATTTTTGTATGCCTACGGCACGCAAGCTAACATTAATCAAGTAGAATTGCCGTATTTATCCAAGAAGAGAGTAAGAAACATATGGGCACTTTTATTAAAGGACACTTCTATTAATTCATGGCTATTGAGAATGACCCCTATATTATTGATAATTGCCAACCAAAGAATGGGGCTTCCGAGCCTGCCACGTAAGTACAAACATCAATTAATAGAGGTCTCCTAAAGGGAGTACAGTCTATTTATCAATTAAAGGATACAAAAAGCCTCGATTATCCTAAAGGCTTAGCATGATTGAACTACGGCAAGTGGGGTTCAACTGTATCCCATAACCACTCAAAAGACTGTAACTACTCCAGATGAAAACTACTGGGACTTCACCACTTGGTTGATGAAATTTCTGGGACCTTGGTAATTGGTCAAATCCGCCAACTGATCCAAGGTTCTCACCCCGGGATAAAGTTTGCCATTAATTTCCCAGGTGGGATAGCCCTTAATTCCCACTTGCACACATAACTGGGTTTGGCTATTCACCCCCTTGGGATCGCATTCAACGTAGTTAATTTTCTTACTTGCCTCTTGCCCAAATAATTGCTTTTGCTGATGGCAATGGGGACACCAATAGGCACCAAATTCCCGGGCACCCACCTTGTTCAAATGCTGCACCAAAGCCAATTCCGCCGAACCGGAACGGGTGGTCACCGGGGGCGGCGATTGCAACCCCTGCGCCGTTTGGGTGCTGGAACTGCCCGCCTGCGCTGAAGCTTCAACTCCGTTATATGCCGCCAAAATCCCCAACAGTGCCACCAAAACCACCACCAAAGCCGTGGTGAATAATTGCCCCACATCCCGCCACGCCCGCCCAAAGGTCGCCAAAAACCACAGGCACAGGCTCAAAATTGCTGAAGTAATGCAGTACACACACCAGGCATCAATTTTTACCGCCATTAAATAAACGAAATAACCACTGGAGACCAGCATCGCCGTCGTCAGGGCAAATAACGCCCATGCCCAGGGGAAATCCTGCTCCTTGTCCTGCCTGGGTGCCAAAACCACCGCCACTACCGCCACCGCCAGATAAAACCCAAACCCCACCAACGAGAGGGGGATGCCAAATAGCTGGGCGTACTCACTCTTCAATACCTGTTCGCAGCCGGTAGTCGGGCAAACCACATTCCCGCCCAACCAGTGGGTAATGGTAATGTAAGCGGTTTCAATCGCCCCAATCCCAGCCAGGATAGCCATCATCGGGCGGGAATGGCGTTGCCACCAGGGGGCACTACGGCGACGGTTGAGTAATTTGCTCATAGGAGTGGGTGGGGGATTCGTTAGGGTTTGGATAGGAACTGCCATACCCAAGACTCAGATCGCTGGTTTCTGGTTCCAGGGCACGGCGCACGGCTTGCACAAAATGGCTCACCCGTTGGGGGTCAATCGGCTGTTCAATCTGCCCTTTGCGCTTCAACGAACTGGCGACAATCACCCCATCGGCGGCTGTTAATAAGTGTGCCACATTGTCCGCATTGGCTCCACTCCCCACCAAGACCGGCACATGACCCGCCGCCGCCCGTGCCAGTTCCAAATCCTCCCGGGTGGGGGGATGCCCCGTCGCCCAACCGGAGAGAATCACCGCATCGGCTAAACCGCGCTGGATCGTTTCCTGAACCGCTGTGGTTAAATTCGGCGTACCCAGGGGGCGGGCGTGTTTGACTAGCACATCGGCAAAAATTTTTACCCCACTGTCCAACTCTCGCCGGTAGCGCAACAAACGGTGGGCACACCCTTCGATCAACCCCTGATCCGTCGCCATCACCCCGGTCAGCACATTCACCCGGATAAAGTGCGCCCCCACATTCTCGGCAATCGCCAGGGCACTCAGGGCATCATTTCGCAGGACATTAATTCCCAGGGGCACATCCACCAACGCCCGCACCCGCTGGGCAATCAAGCTCATGGCACTCACCACCGCCGGGTCCACCTGATGCTGGGTAAAGGGGGCATCAAAAAAATTTTCAATCAAAATCCCGTTGGCACCCCCGGTCGCCAGGGCACTGGCTTCCTGCTCCGCCCGCTCGATCACCGCCGCCAAACTCCCTCCCCACCGGGGTGATGTGGGCAACGGAAGGAGATGAACCACCCCAATCACCGGATGGGTCGTGCCAAAAACCCGCATTAAATCCATGCTGTTTGCTGCAGTGCCTTGCTCCTCATTATACCCCCGCCGTTGAACCAAATTTAATGTGTTCTTTATCTGTTGTTTACGTCCCCCTCTTGGGAAACAGGCTACAGTTTGAGGTGAATCGCAGAAAAGGGGGTTCCCATGTCCGCAGAGGCGCAACGTTTGGCAGATACCACGCAACCCTGGAAGCAGTGGGGTCCCTATCTGGGGGAACGGCAGTGGGGCACGGTGCGGGAGGACTACAGCGACACGGGGAACGCCTGGGACTATTTCAGCCATGACCAAGCCCGCTCCCGTACCTACCGCTGGGGGGAAGACGGACTGGGGGGGATTTCCGATGACCAGCAATTGTTGTGTTTCGCCCTCACCCTTTGGAATGGGCAGGACCCGATTTTGAAAGAACGGTTGTTTGGTCTCACCAACAGCGAAGGCAATCACGGGGAAGATGTGAAAGAGTATTACTTTTACCTGGAGAATACCCCCACCCATTCCTACATGAAATATCTGTATAAATATCCCCAAAAACCGTTTCCCTATGATGATTTAGTGCATACCAATCGCCACCGTTCTGCTCACGAACCGGAATATGAATTATTGGATACGGGGGTGTTTGATGATAATCGGTATTTTGACGTGTTTATCGAGTACGCCAAGGCGGGGGTGCGGGACATTTGGATCAAAATTCGGGCTTGCAATCGGGGTACGGAAATTGCCCCAATTCACCTAATGCCGACCCTGTGGTTTCGTAATACCTGGAGTTGGGCGGATGCCAAGGATAAATGCAAACCAGAGATCAAAGCCCTAGACGGGCAAACGGTGGTGGCGGAACATCCCCTGTTGGAACCCTATTATCTCACGGCGCAAACGGGGGGTTACTGGCTGTTTACGGACAACGAAACCAACCTAGAGCGGCTGTTTGATTCCCCTAACATTCATCCTTTTGTCAAGGATGCGTTCCATCGCTATCTGATCGAGGGCAAAACCAACGTGGTCAACCCCGCCAAAACGGGCACCAAAGCCGCTGTGCATTACCTGCTGGATGTCCCGGCGGGGGGAGAGGTGGAAATTCTGTTGCGCTTGAGTGACCGGCGGGAGGAGTTTGCCCCGGAACAGGGGGCGCAGGTGTTTCACCAAAGAATCCAAGAGGCGGACGAATTTTACGCCCAGGTGATTCCCCCGAGTACGCCAGCGGATCAAAAAAATATCATGCGTCAGGCGATTGCCAGTCTGCTGTGGACCAAGCAGTTTTACTACTACCCGGTGGAGGAATGGCGCACGAGTGATTCTGGGGTGCCGGGGTATATGGGGCGGCAAATAGTTCGCAATAAGGAGTGGTTTCATTTTGAGGCGAAAGATATTTTACTCATGCCGGATAAGTGGGAATATCCCTGGTTTGCCGCTTGGGATCATGTGTTTCACGTGGCGGTGGCGGCGATGGTGGATATTGATTTAGCCAAGGAACAATTACTCACGTTAACCAAAGACAGGTACATCCATCCCAATGGGCAATTACCTGCCTACGAGTGGAATTTCCATGATGTGAATCCACCGGTACATCCCTGGGGGGTATGGCGGGTTTATCTATTAGAAAAAGAGCGCACGGGCAAGGGCGACCGGGAATTTTTGGAGCGGTCATTTCACAAGTTATTGCTGTACTTTACCTGGTGGGTAAACCGCAAGGATTCCATTGGCAATAACGTGTTTGAGGGGGGGTTTTTGGGGCTGGATAATATCGGGGTGTTTGACCGCAGTGCCCCCTTGCCCACCGGGGGGGTGTTGGAGCAGGCGGATGGCAGTGCCTGGATGGCGGGTTTTTCCCTGTATATGCTGACCATGGCTCTGGAATTGGCGTTGGACAATCCGGCTTACCAGGAGGTGGCGACCAAGTTTTATCAGCATTTTTATTACATTGCCGGGGCGATGGACCGGGTGGGACTCCATGCGGATGAACTTTGGGACGAGGCGGATGGCTTTTTCTACGACCTACTGCGGCTTCCCGATGGTCAGGCGTTGCGCTTGAAGGTGCGTTCCCTGGTGGGGCTGATTCCCCTGCTGGCGACGACGGTGATTGAGGAATGGGTGCTGGAGCGTTTGCCCGTGTTCCGCCGCCAAATTGCGGAATTTCAAGAACACCATCCCCATCTGTTTGCCAATGTCAGCGACCCGACCAAGCCGGGGGTGAATGGTCGGCGGTTGATTGCCCTGGTGAATGAAACCAAACTGCGGCGGATTTTGGGGCGGATGCTGGATGAATCCCGGTTTTTGAGTGCCTATGGCATCCGTTCCCTGTCCCGGTACCATCTGGAACATCCCTACACGTTTCAGGTGGGCTACCACCCCTACGAGGTGCGCTATGAACCGGCTGAGTCCACCACCGGGATGTTTGGGGGCAATTCCAACTGGCGGGGACCGATTTGGATGCCCTTGAATGCCCTGTTGTTCCAAGCCCTGGTGGTGTTTTACAGCTACTACGGGGATGAATTGCGGGTGCCCTGTCCGGCGCCGGAAGGTCCATTGCTCACCCTTTGGGAGGTCAGCCAAGAAATTTCCCGTCGCTTGATCGCCATTTTTGAGCGGGATGACCAGGGGCGGCGACCGGTGTATGGGGGGTCAGAAAAGTTCCAAAATGACCCCTACTGGCGGGATTTGATTTTATTTTACGAATACTTTCATGGGGATAATGGTTCTGGGGTGGGCGCCAGCCACCAAACCGGTTGGACGGCGATGGTGGCTCGGTTGATCCAGTTTCAGCAGGCGGCGACGGCGGAGCTGATCCTGGCGGAGGGTCTCAAACCGAGTATTGAATAGGGGATTTCTGTTAACTCAGGAATGGTTATCGCTGATGTGGATAAAGAGTCTGATGCCAGGACGTAGTTTTGAGGGATTTTGAGACCGGTGCTAAATATAGCAATCCTATTTGATTAACCAACAAAAATTTCCCAGAACCAAGGACGGAGGCGGTGCCCCTAAGACCCCTGTTCTATTTTCATTTAGGATTGCTATGGTAATTTCAAACAAGTTTGCGACATTGGCCTTTACTTGCAACGCCTGTCCTAGAAAGGGATAGAGCGATTACAGGTGCCTCAAAGGTGTTGCATTTTTTGTGAAATGACTATAGAATCGGTTAGTTTTTTAGGCGAAAACTCTGGAAAAATTTCTGAGCCAGGGCTTCCGAACCTGTAGGCACTGACGCATCCAAAACATAAAGACGAGAACCATTTAACATAAAAAATGCTTCGCCGGTACGTTGAACCCCGTTACTTGTGGTCGCATAAACCAACCGTTTCCCCGCTAGACCGTTGATCGTTGCCGGGTCAAAGGAAATTTCCCGGACATTCTGTTGATCCCGAAGCAGGGAAGCCTTCGCCTGCCCCATCAGCCCATCCGCCCCCACAAACTGAATCGCTAGGGCGGGTAAGTCCGAATAACTCACGGAAAACGACCCGTCCCCTTCCCTGGCGGTAAAAATGTAGGTGGTCACTGTGCCGATTGGGGAAGCATCCTGCACCTGGGAAGCGGTGGGTGGCAGGGGCATTTCCACCTGAAATTGACCAGCGCTGGGGTTAAAAACCGCCCAATTCCCTTGCGACCTTGCCGCCGGTACCGACCCGACCCATACCGCCAGCGAGAGCACGAACATCACTACGCTGGACTTCAGACCACCACCAAGCTGAGCCATACCGGATTCCCTCGGATAAAAATAATTTTTTGGCAATTTTTGCGCCCAGGGGCACCAAAGCCTAAGTCTAGTTAAGTGTAATTCGCCAAAAACTCTGGGTCAATGGTCTGTTCCGTCCCGGCAAAGTCGTGATCCGGGGTGAGAAAAAGCATACAGTGGCATTCCTTGCGCTCCCGCATGGGGACACAGGGGCAATTCCAAAAGCCCTGCTTGGCTTCCGCTTCCTTGTCTTCGTAATGGCGGCAGGGACACAGGGGGGCACCCAATTCGTCCTTATGTTTGGCAAGACCCTGGATCACGGTCGCCGTCACCCCCAAATCCACACAAAAATAGGTATCCGTCCGTTGGGCGTAGGTTTCAGCGAATTTCCGCATGGTTTCCAGGCTGGTCGTGGGGGTGGTGGTCGTGGTCATGGGGGTAAACATAACGAATGGGAATGTTTCCATTGTGCCAGGAAGTCTGAGGCATACGGGTTAAAATCGAAATGTTTGTTACAGTTTGTCACCCATGCCCTGGCCCCGTTGTAGTGGCATTTTACTGCATCCCACGTCTCTGCCGGGAGCTTGGGGGATTGGGGATTTAGGCTCTGGCAGTACGGCTTGGGTGGATTTTTTGGCGCAGGCGGAGCAGCGGCTCTGGCAGATTTTACCCCTGGGGCCGACGGGTTACGGCAATTCCCCTTACCTGTCCTACTCGGCGATGGCGGGCAATCCCCTGTTGATCAGCCTGGAACCGCTACAAGCCCAGGGGTTGTTGCCGTCGGATGTGCCCCATCCCCCCTTGCCCGCCCACCGGGTGGATTACGAGGGGGTGTACCAACACAAATTGCCCCTGCTGCGTCAGGCTTGGGTTGAATTTCAGCGTGACCAGACCAGCATGGCCGCCCTGCGGGACTTTCAAACCCAACAGGCGCATTGGTTGCCGGATTTTAGTTTGTTTATGGCGTTGAAGGATGCCCACGGGGGCAAGCCCTGGTATGAATGGGCACCGGGGTTGGCGTGGCGGGATGGAAATGCTTTAGCGCAATGGCGGGAGCGGGTGTACCCGGATCAGGAATTTCACAGCTTTTTGCAGTACCTTTTCTGGCAACAGTGGCAAGCCTTGCACACCTACGCCCAGGAAAAGCAGGTGCGGATTATCGGCGATTTACCTATCTATGTTGCCCACGATAGTGCGGATGTTTGGGCGCATCCCGATCTGTTCGCCCTGGATCGGGAAACGGGAGCGGTGGCTCTGATGGCGGGGGTACCCCCGGATTATTTCAGTGCGACGGGGCAGTTGTGGGGCAATCCGGTGTATGACTGGGAGGCGTTGGCGCAAACGGATTTCGCCTGGTGGGTGCAACGGCTTCGGCATTTGTTGCAGTTGGTGGACGTGATCCGCATTGACCACTTCCGGGGCTTTGAGTCCTATTGGCAGGTGCCCCAGGGGGAGGAAACCGCCATCAACGGGGAATGGGTGCCTGCCCCAGGAGAAGCCCTGTTTCACACCCTGCGCCGGGAATTGGGGGAATTGCCCATCATTGTGGAGGACTTGGGGGTGATTACCCCGGAGGTGGAAGCCCTGCGGGATGGGTTGGGGCTACCGGGCACCAAGGTACTGCAATTTGGGTTTGATGATAACCCGGACAACCCCTACCTGCCCTGCAATTTCACCCAGAACTGCGTGGTCTATACCGGCACCCACGATAACCCCACCACGGTCGCCTGGTACAAAAACCTGGATGAATCCGCCCAACATCGGGTGATCCGTTATCTGGGCTATCTGAGTGCCCAGGGCATCCACTGGGATTTACTGCGCCTGGGGATGGCTTCCGTGGCTCGCTGGTGCCTGGTGCCACTCCAGGATGTGCTGGGGTTGGGGGCGGAGGGGCGGATGAATGCCCCCGGGGAAGGGACGGGCAATTGGGAATGGCGGTACCGGGCGGAGGCGCTAACCCCAGATTTGGCCGCCAAACTCGCCACCCTCACCCAAACCTACAGCCGGGCGCACCAAAAATGGCCGCTCCCAGGGGAACCCCAAAATTCACACCACGGCCAGCCCTGACCCGCACGCCGTCAGCCAATTATTTAAGATACTCAGCCCGACCGTCCCCGACTTTTCCGGGTGAAACTGGGTCGCCAGACAATTGCCCCGGGCAATGGCCGCCGTCAGGGTTTGTGCCCCGTAGGACACCGTAGCCGCAATGATTTCCGGTGCCGCCGGTACGCCGTGGTAGGAATGGACAAAATACACCCAGGCTTCCGGGGGTAAGTTGCGCCATAGGGGGCAGGCAGGTTGTGTGACGTGCAATTGATTCCAACCCATGTGGGGAATGGGATAGCCCGGTAGTGGCTCTATGTGCCGCACCACGCCGGGGATCATGTCCAAGCCCGGTTCCTGACCCTCCTCACTGGCGGTAAATAATAATTGCAAGCCCAAACAAATACCCAGAAATGGTTTATTTTGGGTAATCCATCTGCGAATTGGCGTGATTAAATGGCGTTGCTGGAGCTGGCGCATGGCCGGGTCAAACGCCCCCACCCCTGGCAGAATCAGCCCATCATATTCATCAGCAATTTCCTGAATCACCTCTGCCTGTACCCCCAAATGAGCCAGGGCTTTTGCCACAGAATGCAGATTGCCCATGTCGTAGTCAATAATTCCCAGGCGCATGGTAGGTATCCCAGCAAGATAAAAGGCGAATAGTAATTATATAAATTATATAATTTTAATTTACACCGTATTTTAGGGAAGTGCCATTACTTGAACAAAGGGATAATTCCAGAGAACCAAGGACGGGGGCGCTACCCCTGCGACCCCTATTCCATTTTCATTTAGGATTGCTATAGATTAAGTCCAGACAAGTACGACCGGATAATTATGACCATTGGCGGTCTTGTTCGATTCCGACTGCTCGTGCTCTAGTTGGATAGGATAGTCTATTCCCCGAAAGCAATTATTTTCGGAGATTTCTATAGAACTTTCCGCCGTGGGGACGGACGACGGGTGAGCTAAGCAGTCAACACAAAACCATCCGATTGACTGATAGCCTGGGTGGCGTAGCCATTTTCCCGGTAGGAACCACCAGGACTAAACCGTAGCGTGACACACATCACTGTAACTACAGTTGCACCACGCTGGGCATGGGTTGCCAGATTCTGGGCATGACCGTTCGCCGGAGGTACAGCGGATGGCGGGGTTGTCCCCCCTTGGTCACCCCAAGGCAGAACCATTGTCTGTCAATGAGTTGCACCACCTCCCGGTCACGACCCGCCAATGCGCCATGCACCCCCCAAGCCGCCACGACAGTATCCGCTTTCGCCGACAACTGTTTCAGCCAGCCATCATTATCCCGACCGACGGGGAATTGCACCTCCCGCAATCGCTGGGGATGGGTGGTTCGATAGGCAAACAGGTTGGCAACACACAATCGCCCGTAACCCCATCGCCTGGCAAAGTCCATACAACGGCGCACCGTCGGGTCGTCATGGGTTGCATCGGCGGTGGACGGGTTCAAGCAGATGAACAGGACATAACCCCTCGATGCAGAATTGAGTTCCCGCCAGAGGGTGTATCGGTATTGGCGGCATTCCGATAGCCTGCGTGGCGAAGCCATGAAAACAGTTTGGTTATTCACCAGTTCGTAATTCCCACAACCTTCATCCAATTTTAGTGGGGAAACACAGGTCTTTCAGCGTGGGTGCAGTGGTCATGAGTGAAAAAGATGAAAGTGATTGTGGCGGGTAGTCGCAGTTTCAGGGATTACGAGGTGTTGGTAAATTAAGAAAAAGTAGAGGTATAGTCATTCCGTTTTAGAATGCGACACTTTTTAGGTATTTGCAATCGCTCTATTCGCTTCCAGGAGAGGGTTTGTAAGTGAAGGTGAATGTTGCAAACTTGTTTGAAATGACTATAGCAATCCTACTTGATTTTCAAACAAAAATTTTTTAGAACCAAATGCGGGGGCGGTGCCCCTGCGACCCCTGTTCTATTCTCATTTAGGATTGCTATATAACATTGGGGCTTGACCTCAGTGGAGCTAGTAAAGGCGCATTGACAACGCCGTTGAAAGTCCAATTCTGGGCTGTTCAAGAATCCCCGTCACTGCGGGGAGTGTCAATTCTGAACCCATTAATGTGAATAACAAGGTTGCTGAAAACCAGGGCGGGGCTGTGCCCGACAACTCCTGACTTTCCAAGTATAAAATTTTTACTCATAATGCAGGTGTGATGGCTACAATTAGCCCCGTTTCCCCCGTCCCGCCCGCCAACAATTATCACAATGGCCGCAGGGTAGGGGGTCGCCCTCCTGTTCTAATCCCAAAGCCTGCACCAGAAACCACCACCGACATTGGTCGCTTTTGAGATAGGCATTGATCGCTTTTAATCCCATATCACTGGGTTGCACGTTGATTTGCGCCAGTTTTTCCTTGAGAATCCGATAGGTGTAGGGGTCGTCCCAGTGCAGTGCCCCCACCCGATGCAGTAACGCCAGAGCCGCCGCCGCTTGCGGGTTATCTTTAAGTTTTTCTAATGTTCCTTTGGGGGGCAAAGTCTGTGCCGCTTTCTGGGCTTGGTGGTATTGCTTTTGTAATTGATCGAGGTAATGGCGTTGGGCATTCAGTTCCGTCGGATTGAGCCAGTTAAAGAGCCAGCCCACCGGCAGTTTGCCCCACCAGCCCGTCGGTTGACTGGTAAAGGTAATCGCTTCCGCCTGCCCCCCATCCCGCCCGCCCCGACCAATCCCCTGAATGTAATCCAAGGGGTTAAAGGGCGGTTGCACATGGATCACCCAGCGAATATCCGGTTTGTTGACCCCCATGCCCAGGGCACTGGTGGAAACCAGAAAGGGCACCCCGCCGGTCAGCCACAACTGCTCCAATTCCCGCCGCTGGGGTGCGGACAACCCCGCATGGTACGCCTGGGTGGGAATGCCCTTTTTTTGCAACCATGCCGCCCAAGTCTCCGTGTCCCGCCGGGTAGCGACGTACACCAAACCCGCCTCCCCCTCATGGGATTTGATGGTGTTATACACCTGTTGTTGCCGTTGGTGGGGGGTTAAAACCGTGCGGACGGTAATGTTAATGTTTTTACGATAGGGACTGCGGCGCACCACCTCCGGGTTTTCCAACCGCAACACCCGCTTAATCGTCTCCTGCACCAGGGAGTCGGCGGTGGCGGTAAAAGCGGCGATGGGAATCCGGGTGCCCGCCGGTTTGGTCTTTTGCAACGCCCCCCGCACTGCCCCCAACCGCTCATAGGCAGGGCGAAAACTGTCCCCCCACTGCACCAAACAGTGCGCCTCATCCAGGATAATTCCCCGAATTGCCACATCACTGCGGGTTAACACCTCCCACACCGGCGGACTGAGCAGGGTTTCGGGTGCCAAATAGAGCAGGCGCAATTCATTACTTTGTAAGCGTTTGAGGGTGCGTTTGCGCTCAAAGGGGGACTGTTGGCTGTGCAGGGTCGCCGCCGGGAGATTTTTTTCCTCCAACGCCTGCACCTGGTCTTCCATCAGGGCAATCAACGGGCTGATCACCAAACTTACCCCATCCTGCATCAGGGCGGGGAGTTGAAAACAAATGGACTTGCCGAAACCGGTGGGCAAGACGATCAGGCTATCCCTACCTGCTAATAATGTACTGACAATTTCCCCCTGGGGCGGGCGAAAATCCGGGTAGCCCCACAGTGCTTGAAACTTTGCCCGGGCATCTTCCAGGGTAAACGTCCCCATGCTCGCACCCTATACGACCCGCGCTTTTTCCTTAATTTGCACCCATTCCGTATGGAACGTGCCGGGTTGGTCAATCCGTTCGTAGGTATGCGCCCCGAAAAAGTCCCGTTGCGCCTGGGTGAGATTTTGGGGTAGGGTCGCCCGCCGGTAACTGTCGAAATAATCCAAAGAGGCACTAAACGCCGGTACTGCAATCCCCGTGTGAGCCGCCGTTGCCACCACCTCCCGCCAAGCACTTTGCCGGTCTAAAATGCTTTGCTTAAATTCGGGAGCCAATAGCAAATTGGGCAGGGTGGGATTGTCCACAAAAGCCTGTTTGATTTTATTCAAAAAGCCCGCCCGAATGATACATCCCCCCTTCCAAATCCGTGCCAATTCACTCAGATTCATATTATAGTTAAGCTCTTTGGAAGCAGTTGCCAACAGAGCCATCCCCTGGGCATAGGAACAAATTTTCGAGCAATATAGGGCATCCCGCACCTTGTTAATAAAGCTGTGTTTTTCAGGAATACTGGTAATACTTGAGCCAGTTAATTGTTGGGAAGCGACCACCCGTTCCTGCTTCATACTGGAAATGATCCGGGCATTCACGGCGGCGGTAATGGTGGGAATCGGCACCCCCAACTCCAACGCACTGGTCACGGTCCATCGCCCAGTGCCTTTTTGACCCGCCGTATCCAGGATCAAATCCACCAGGGGTTTACCCGTTGCGGGGTCTTGAACCGTGAAAATTTGCGCAGTAATTTCAATCAAAAAAGAATTTAATTCCTCCGTTTGATTCCACTCGCTAAATACCTGATGAAATTCCGCCGCCGACAGTCCCAAAATACTTTTTAATAAATCGTAGGCTTCGGCGATCAACTGCATATCCCCGTATTCAATGCCATTATGCACCATTTTTACATAGTGCCCTGACCCCCCCGGCCCGATATAGGTCACACAGGGGCCGTCATCCACCTGGGCGGCAATTTTCGTCACTAATGGTTCCAATTCCTGGTAGGCTTCCCGGGTACCGCCGGGCATCAAACTGGGACCATTTAACGCCCCTTCCTCGCCGCCGCTGACCCCCATGCCCACATAGCGCAGACCCATCGCTTCGAGTTCCTGGGTGCGTGCCTCCGTGTCCTCGTACCAGGAATTGCCCCCGTCAATAATAATGTCCCCCGGCTGTAGCAGGGGTTTCAACTGGTCAATCACCGCCTGCACGGGTTTTCCCGCCTTCACCATGATCAAAATCTTGCGGGGACGCTCCAGACTGGCGACCAATTCTTCTACGGAATGCGTACCAACAATGTTTTTACCAGCCGCCCGCCCCTTAATAAATTCATCTACCTTTTCCGTCGTGCGGTTAAACACAGCCACCGGGAAGCCGTTGCGCTCCAGATTGAGGACCAGATTTTCCCCCATCACAGCTAAACCGATCAGTCCAATCTGTTGCTGTGCCATCCCTACCACCTCCTGAGCGTCGTTGGCATCAGATTAACCCCTTCCTCAAGGCATCCTGGAAACTTTACCGATTTACTTTACGATTTACTTTGCGATGCGAGCGCCGCCAACTCCCGATAAACATCCGCCACTTCTGAGCAAATATACTGAGCCTGGGTAGTTCCAGGGGTTTTGCCCACCGCTAGCGACAGTCCCCCCCGCTGATTGACCACCACAAAAGCCGCCTCATCCGTCACATCATCCCCAATGTAGCACCCCTGGCGCAACTGCCAAAAATCCCATAAAAATCCCACACAATCCCCCTTATCAAAAGTGCGGGGCAGTACCTCCAAAACCTCTTTTCCCGGTTGCAGTTTGAAGGGTTTTGTTAAGTCCATATCCTGCGTAAACAAATTATTCAGTAGCTCAATGACCTGGGGTTTTACCGACGCTTCCACGTGACGATAATGCACCGCCAAAGAATAGATTTTGTCTTCAAGAAATATGCCAGAATTTAACAGATTAGCCGCTGTTAATTGGGCGGTAATTTTCTCCCGAAATGGTTGTAGTTGCTGTTGTAATTGCTCCCGATTCGGTTGCCGTAAAAAGTGATCCTTCTGGAGCACATAAATCTCCCCCCCATGTAGCCCGCATAACGTGATGGCTTCCCCTGCTAATGCGGATAAAAACTCCCGTAATTGGGGTACGGAACGTCCGCTTACAATCGCCACCCGCATTAAAGGATGACGGCACAATTGCAGTAATAATTCTAAACCTGCCGGGGGCAAAAACGCCTGGGTGGGGTCAGGGACAATGGGGGTTAATGTGCCATCGTAATCCAGCATTAATCCCAACGGCGATTCCCGCCGCCAGTAGTCAGCGATGGTTGACCGCATGGGTAAAGGCATCCATAAACGATTGCAACCAATGGTGAATATCATAATCACTCACGGTTTGCCGTAGTGCGCGCATTTTTGCCTGACGAATTGGCATCGGTAAAGTCAACGCCTCATGCAATTTATCCGCCATTTCTTCGATATAAAAAGGGTTAATCATCAGGGCTTCTCTTAACTCATACGCCGCCCCGGTCAATTCACTTAGAATAAGCACCCCCGATAAATCTATTTTCGCCGCACAATACTCCTTTGCTACCAAATTCATTCCATCCCGTAATGGGGTGATCATCGCCACATCCGCAATCATAAAATAGGTCAGCACATCCTCTAGGGAAAATCGCCGGTAAAAGTAATAAATAGGTACCCAATTATCCTGGGAAAATAACCCATTGATCCGTCCCACTGCCTGCTCTACTTCCTCCCGCATCCGTTGATAGGCTGGCACTGCCGTCCTGGTCGGGGAAGCAATCTGAATAAAAGAGAACTTGCGAATGTATTCGGGATATTTCTCAAAAAAGAGTTGTAACGCCTGCAAATTTTCCAAAATACCCTTGGTATAATCCAATCGATCCACACTCACCCCAAGATATTTTACCGGGTAATTGTCCCGGAGTTGTTGCGCCCGTTTTTGTAAGGTGGGCGTTGCCACTAAGGCGGCGATTTTCTTGGTATCAATACTGATGGGAAATGCCCCTACTTGAATCCCTCGCCCTTGGTAATAAATACGTTGATGTTCCCGGTCTATTGTTATGTCCTCTTGGGGCAACAATCGTTCCACCGCATCTAGGAAATAGGTAGCGTAATCAGGAACATGAAACCCAATCAAATCACTGCCCAGCATGCCTTGTAAAATTACATCTCGTTTGGGGAGTATCTTAAATACTTCCAGGGCGGGAAATGGAATGTGGAGAAACAAACTAATTTTATGGTGAGGGCGTTGTTTTCGCACCAATTCCGGCACCAATAGAAGATGGTAATCCTGCACCCAAATCCAATCCTCCGCACCAGTATGAGCCACGACTGCATCGGCAAATTTTTGATTGGCGGTGACATAGCTCGGCCAGTCCTGTTCCTCAAAAAAATTACATTTGGAAATAAAATAATGAAATAGGGGCCATAGGCGGGTATTGGCATAACCGTAGTAATAATGATTGATCTCTTCTTGGGTTAAAGGTACGGATTGAATCTGATAAGGAAGTTGAATTTTATCCCAATCAATACTATCTTCATCGCTGGCAACATCATTAACTTCGACCATTTTTTTCGAGGTATCTTCCCAGCAAATCCATAGCCCATCCCGTTGGCGTAAAACCGGATCAAGAGCAGATACTAATCCCCCTGGCATCCGTTCAATCCGAATGTCATTGCCGTGGGTCTGAATGGTGTAGGGTTCCCGGTTGGAAACAATCACTAAACGACCAGATCGATTGGGTTCTATTACAGGTACAGCCGTTGAATCCAAGGTATTTTGATCAGTCATATTGACCTCCTAGTTCGTCTGGTTTTGTGCCAGTAACATCGCTGAATTGATAATCGCCACATGGGTGTAGGCTTGGGGAAAATTCCCCGTCAACTCACCAGTTTTTTGGTTAATATCCTCCGAAAATAAACCTAAATGATTGCCATAGGATAGTATATGTTCAAAGTAGTTTCTCGCCTTGCGTTTTTGACCGGAAAGCGTCAGGGCATCAATCAACCAAAACGTACAAATGGTAAAGGCATTTTCCGGCAAACCTAACTCGTCATGGTTGGTATATCGGAACATTAATCCATCCACCATCAGTTCCTCCTCCGAACGTTTAATCGTTGCTAACATCCGGGGGTCTTTCGGGTCAATGATCCCCAGGATCGGCATGAGTAAATTACTGGCATCTAAATCATCTTTGCCATAGGCTTGGGTAAAGGCTTGTCGGTCATTATTCCAGGCTGAACCGAGGATCATTTCCCGCATTAATTTGCGCTTTTGGTTCCACTTTCTGTAGAGACTTTGGCGTTTGAGTTGATAGGCAATTTTGCAACCCCGATCCACCGCCACCCAACACATCAATTTCGAGAAGGTGTAATGGTCAGGGCGGTCGCCAATCTCCCAAATGCCATTGTCTTTTTCAGGAAATTTTTGAATCGCTAAATCCACAAGTTGTTCCACACAAGTCCAAAGCAAGTCACAGTTGGGACAGACCACCCGTTCATCCACAAAAACCGGATACATACTCAATAATGCTTCCCCATAAACATCGGTTTGATGGTGCAGGGTGGCATCATTGCCAATGCGTACCGGGCGACTCCCATGAAACCCAGCTAAATAATCCAAATATTGCACTGTGGGTACATCTTCCCCTTCGATGGTATATAAGGGTTTTAAGTAACCCGGATGCGCCAAAACAATTTTGGATAAATAACCGACAAAATTTTCTGTTTCCTCAAATTTGGAGAGTTTCAGCAGGGCGTTTACCGTAAAGAATGAATCCCGAATCCAACAGTAGCGGTAGTCCCAATTCCGAATACCACCGACAATTTCTGGTAAGCTGGTGGTGGGGGCGGCAATGATTGCTCCGGTGGGTTCATAGATCATTTGTTTCAATGTTAGCGCCGAACGAATAATGGGCTTTTGGTATTCATTGGGTAAGTAACAATGTTTGACCCAGCGTTGCCAGTAGTGATTTGTCCGTGCCAATTTTTCTTTAATGGCAGCAATGGCTTGGTCTGGGATGGGTTGATAGTAGGATAAACTTAAAAAAGCATCCCCTTTCAAACGGATGGGTTCCTTGCCAATAATTTGCACCGGCGAAACGCTGGTTACCAGAAATAGGTTGTTGTCCTGGTGGGGGGATGCAATGGTGGTTTCATTGACCATGCGACAGGGAGCAAATTCTGGTTGATACCCGGGTCTCGGATGATAATGGATGATAATTTCTGGTTCCCCAAAACGCACTTCAATATAGCGACATAATTCCGGGGGGGTGTAGGAACGATTGCCATCCCAAATTTCCCAACGGGGCATGAAATCATGAATTACGAATGAAGCAAAGTTTGATTCAAAAATGGTTAATAAAACATTGCTATTTTTTTCATAGGTTTGATGAATGGTGTAAAGTTCAGGATGCACTGGTTCAATCCCAAAATAACTCCCCTTTTCCGCATCCAACAAACGGTCAAAAACAAATGCACCTTCAAAGGTAGGCATACACAGATAATCAATGCTCCCCACCGGGGAAACCAGGGCACATATCCGCCCATTACCAATCAGTCCATAGTTCAAAGAAACCGGCGACTTCATCCGTTAACCTACTCCCACATTCAACTCATGATATTAAATGATACTAATGCTTTACTGTGTTTTAAGGGTGCTTTTTCTAGGTAGCTACGTTCACCTTAGCACTCCGACTCAAATGCGGTCAAATTCACCTCTGGGCATTGCCACAGGATTTTGTATTCAGGGATGAAAATTGCTACTGCCCTGGAACCACTGCGGAAAATTCAATTAGCATGGGAAAGTGGGATGTTTCACCCCTGAGGTAGGTGCAAGGCATAGGCATGGCGTATGGATGGGAACTGGTTGCCCTGACTGGGGGACTGCTGGTGTTGTTGGTGGCGGCGGGGTGGCGTTTCCGGGGACTGACGGTGGATCAGCGGCTGGCGTGGGGGCAGTGGCTTTTGCTGGGGTTGCCCTGGGGGCTGTGGTTGGGGCTGGTGGCGGGGGGCATCCGGGTAAACTTGACAGTAATTGTATTGCTTTTGTTAGGCACTCAGTTGGGTTATGTGACCTTGGGGTGGTGGCGACGGCGCTTATTTCCTACTCCAACCCTATCTGCTGGGACGGCGGCGGTTTCCTCGGCATCGGAAGTGACACCTGCATCTGAGGGTGCCCCGTTTTTGAGTTTGCCGGAATTGCGGGAACTGTGGGGTTGGGAGTATTTTTTTCCGACGGAACTGCGTCCCTATCGGGGTGGGGCGATTGTTGCGGGGAATTTGCGGGACAATCCGGCGCAGGCGCATCGGGTGTTGACGGCGAAACTGCGGGAGCGGCTGGGGGATGCCTACTGGTTGTTTTTGGTGAGGGATGGGCAACAGCGACCCATGCTGGTGATCTTGCCGACGGGGGAGGTGGAGACGGAAATGGTGCCCTGGTTGCGGGGGTTGAGCCTGGGGCTGTTGGGGGTGGCGTTGGTGACCTCTTGGCAGATTGCTCCCCCCTGGGGACTGCTGATGGGGCTGGTTTTGCTGGCGCATGAGGCGGGGCACGGGTGGCAGGCACGGCGGTATGGAGTGCGTTTGTTGTGGCCTTTGTGGGTACCCACGGCGGAATTGGGCTCCTTTGGGGGGGTGACCCGGTTTGCCACGGCGGTTCCCCATCGCACGGCGCTGTGGGATATTGCGGCGGCGGGGCCTGGGGCGGGAGCAATCGTGAGTCTGACCCTGCTGTTGGTGGGGTTGGGCATATCGGCGCAAGGGGGGGGGATGTGGGTGGAACCGGAATGGTTGCAGGCTTCCCTGCTGGTGGAGGGGTTGGCACGGTTGGTTGTGGGAGCCGGGTTGGCAGAGCCGTTGGTGCGTCTGCATCCTTTGGTGACGGTGGGGTGGGTGGGGTTGGTGGTGACGGCGTTGAATCTCCTGCCCGTGGGTTGCTTGGACGGGGGGCGCATGATCCAGGCGGTGTATGGGGATAGAATGTTGCGGGCAACGGGCTTGGTGAGTCTGGTGGTGGTGGGGTGGCTGGGGCTGAACCAACCTGTGCTGTTGTCCTGGGGGATTTTGATTTTGTTTATCCAACGGCGACCGGAACGACCCACCCTGGAGGATATGACGGAACCGGATGACCTGCGGGTGTGGCTGACGTGGGGTTTACTGTTGTTTGCCCTGGTGGTGCTATTGCCGTGGCAGGCGGGGTTCGTCCTGGGATGGGGGGGATGAGCGCACCCCGGATTCGGTCTGAATTGCCCTTGGCTTTGGTGGAAACGGCTTTTTTAGCCAGTACGGCCAGTTTGGGGTGGCTGGCGAGTTTTTATTTGGGGTTAACGCCGGTACTGCGGTTGTTTTTACCGATTCCCTTGGCGTTGGCGACCCGTCGCTGGGGGTATCGCTGGGGCTGGTTGGGTTTGGTGACGACGTTTCTCCTGTTGTCGGTGCTGATGGGGCCGCCCCGGGGTTTGGCGTACATTTTTCGCTATGGGTTTTTGGCGTTGTTGTTGGGCTACCACTGGCGGCGGGGGACGGGCTGGGGCACCACGGTGGTGCAGGGGATTGGGGTCAGTACGGTGGGGTTTTTCGGGCAGATTGCGGTGCTGTCGGTGCTGTTGGGGGAAAATCTCTGGCTGTTGGTCACCACCCAAGGCACCCAAGCCCTGGAATGGGTTTTGGAGCGATTGGGGATTTTGGTGCAACCGGACGTGGTCTGGATTCAGGGGGCAACGGTGGTCTTGGTGATGGTCAATGCGGCGGTCTATACCTTTGTGGTGCAATTGGTGGCTTGGGCACTGCTGGAGCGGTTGGATACGCCGGTTCCCCCCCCGCCCAACTGGTTGCGGGTTTGGTTGGGGCTGGAGGAATGATCCGGGGACACCATCGCCCGGACTGGGTGCAGGCTTGGGGAGCGCAGGTGCGGGGGCGAGCGCCGGGGTTGGTCTGCGTGTTGGGGTTTACGGAAACGGCGTTGATCCCAGGCATTTCGGCGGCGGGAGCGACCCCAGCGGCTCGGCGTACCACAGCGGCGGCGGATGCGGAATTTCTCCTGCGGGGCGGGCAACCCCACCCGGTTTATCCCTTGCCCCCTCTCCACCAGGGGGCTTCGCCAGTGTACATTTCCCACGCCATCGTCCGGGCATTAAACCTACCCGTCACCCTGGTGAATACAGGCTTGCCCGTGCCCCTATCGGTCCCGGCGGTGAACCTGGGGCAGACCCTCGCCCGCTGTGTCAGCACGGGGCAAGCGATGGATTTGGCCACGGTACACCAGCTTTGGCAAAAGGGCTGGGATTGGGGGCGATTCTTGCTTGCGTCTGCACCAAAGCCTTATTACATCCTAGGGGAATGTGTGGTGGGGGGAACCACAACGGCGTTGGCGGTGCTGACGGGGCTGGGGGTGCGGGCGCAGGGGCGGGTGAGTAGTAGCCATCCCCAATGCAACCATGCCCAAAAATGGCAGGTGGTGCAAAGTGGCTTACAACGGGCGGGGGATATGTCCGACCCCTGGAGGGTGGTAGCGGCGGTGGGAGACCCCATGCAGGTGGTGGTGGCAGCCATCACCCTGGCGATCCACCGGGATGTGCCGATCTTATTAGCCGGGGGCACCCAGATGCTGGCGGTGTGGGGATTGATCCAAGCCATTGCCGCCCATGAAAACCTCCCCTGGCAACCGGAACGGGTATTGGTGGGCACCACCGGCTGGGTGGTTCATGACCCCAGTGCTGAAGTTATCGCCCTGGCGCAGGATTTGGGGGCACCCTTGGTTTCAGCAGACCTGGATTTCCGCCATTCCCAGTACAAAGTATTGCGGGTTTATGAACAAGGCTTTGTGAAAGAGGGAGTTGCCGCAGGAGGTTGCGCCCTAGCCGCCCATTGGTATCGGGGGTGGGGCAGTGAACAGGTGTTAACCGCCGTCGAAAGCCTACTCAACGCCGCAGGGCATTCCCCAGACGTTCCAGTGCCATCTGCACCTCCGCTTCCGTAACAATTAAAGGCGGGACAAACCGCACCACCTGCGTTCCGGCGGGAACCAACAGCAGTCCCTGCTCAATCGCCCATTTGACCACATCCCCCGCTTGGAAGGGTGCCGACGGCTGTAATACCAAGCCCTGCAACAGTCCCCAGCCCCGCACCTCCTGGAACCACTCCGGGTAGGTCGCCACCAAAGCCTGCAACCCCTGGCGCAGCTGTTCCCCCCGCTGTTGCACCTGCGCCAATAACCCCAATTCCTCAATCGTCTGACCCACCGTTAACGCCGCCCGACAGGCAAGAGGATTGCCCCCGTAGGTACTGGCATGATCCCCAGGTTGAAAGACACTATACTGCTCTTTACATAACACTGCCCCGATGGGAATGCCGCCCCCCAACCCCTTAGCAGAGGAAAAAATATCCGGCTCAATCCCCAAACATTCATACCCCCACCAATGCCCCGTGCGCCCCATCCCCGACTGCACCTCATCCAGGATCAGTAACATTCCCCGTTCGTCACACAACCGGCGCACCCCCTGGAAGTAATCCCAGTCTCCCGGACGCACCCCCCCTTCCCCCTGGATGGGTTCAAGCAAAATCGCCGCCACCTGTTCCAATTCCAAAACCGTTTTGGTCAATGCCTCCAGGTCATTGTAGGGCACATAGACAAACCCCGGCACCAGCGGGTCGAAATGTTTTTGATACTTGGGTTGTCCCGTCGCCGTCAGGGTCGCCAACGTCCGCCCATGAAAACTGGCTTGAGCCGTGACGATCAGCGGATACTCATACCCTTTCACCGTGTGGGCGTACTTCCGGGCTAATTTAATCGCTCCCTCGTTCGCCTCCGCACCGGAATTGGCAAAAAATACCCGGTCGGCACAGGAATGGTGCGTGAGAAATGTTGCCAGTTCTTGCTGGAGGGGAATGTGATACAGATTAGAAACGTGGTGCAACTGCTGGATTTGGTCATGCATCGCCTGGATCAACCGGGGATGGGCGTGCCCCAGAGAACAGGTGGCAATCCCAGCCACAAAATCCAGGTATTCCCGCCCCTGGTCATCCCACACCCGACAGCCCGCGCCCCGCACCAAGGTCACCGGAAACCGATTGTAAGTGGGCATCAAGGCTTGGGTCAGGGGACGGGGTTCAACCAGGGTAGTCATGGCGAGAATCAATGAAATGACCATTCTTCTAATGTTAACAGATGACTCTACCTATGCTGAAATGTAACCATATAGCAATCCTAAATGAGAATGGAACAGGGGTCGCAGGGGTAGCGCCCCCGTCCTTGGTTCTGGGGAATCTCTGTTCACTAATCAAGTAGGATTGCTATAGCTACCGCATGAGTTTTAGAGTCAGTCCGGGGCTTTTGTAACTTTTGATTTTGCCACAGCACCAACACCGCAATTCCCAATAGAAAATAACCAAAACCCTTTTGCAAATGTTTGGGATGGATATATTGCACCAGATACGCCCCGATTACCGTACCAATGCCCGCTAAAAATGTGAAATTCACCGTTAAATGCCAGTCCAAATCCACCCGCCCCAGATAGCCCGCTAAATTTGCGAACCCTGCCATTAATAAGAAAGGTGAGGTTATCCATTGTTACAACGAAAGGGATTATTTCAGGGCACCTCTATCAATTCAAAGTTAGCGGTCGTAGCGCCCTTGGTTCTGGGTAATATGGGTATTCCCACGATGAGATTTTTAGTTGGTTCAAATAAATAGAGGTTCCCTGCAATCAAAGCGATACTAACAACCTTCAAAAAGACTTTATTGAATCAGGGGAACTGGGCGAAACTCTAGGTTGCCCTCCAACCATTGGGCTGTCTCTAAAGAGCGATAACGATACCCAATTTTGAGTAAGGAGAGTTGGGAAGTTTGGGGCATTTGCTGAAATTTGAGACTGGCGGGTGTGGGGATTTGGGAAACCAAGGTTTGTGAAGCACTGTAATAGTCTGACCGGGAACCAAGCACAGGGTTAACCGCCTGAAATTCTAAACCATTGTCGGTGTAAGCTAGGGTTTTTGGCTGACTGCTCCCGTTGAGAACAAAGTCTATTTCCTTCCCTGTGAGATTGGTGATTTGCAACTCGCAAAGTACATCGTTTTCTGTACGGCGACAGCCCTGGAGGTCAAACCGAAATTGCCCATCGTTACTAACCTGGCTCGCTACCGCTACCGCCTGGGGTTTTGTTCCCGGTATATTAGTTCCCGGCTCGCTCTGAGGGGCTTTCTCCCGACTTGCTTCCCCCACTGTAACCGTTGGCGTGGACGACGAACTAGCGACCCCCAACCCAAAACGCCGCACCGCCCAGAGGGTCATGGCAATCCCGGCGACCATCCCCAGCAATAGCAAAATGAGCGGTTCCCAAAGATTTAACGCTGGTTTCTGCGGGGCGGGTGGTGTCATAGGGATCCCAGAGCCGAGCTGGTTTCTTAGATTTTTGCCCTTATTTTTGCACAGTGAACAAAGTTCCGGCAAGGTGGCAAGTACCGACCCCAAAAAATGCTTCCTACTAAAGATGGGCGGCAGAGAAGAGTCAATGAATCAAGGGCACCTCTATTGATTTGCACCCCTTGAAGGTTATGTCGCTAAAATGCCCATACTATCAAGAACCATACACCGCAGGTGCTTCTTTAACGGGGGCTACGCCCCTGCGACCCATTTTTAGAAGTGCCCTAAAATAATAATTAAAATTTACGCTTATATTAACAGACGGCTCTGCCTCCGCTGGGAAGTAACAACCGTTATCCCATCCATTCTCGATTCCGCCCGGGGCTTTTGTAACTTTTGATTTTGCCACAGCACCAACACCGCAATTCCCAATAGAAAATAACCAAACCCCTTTTGCAAATGTTTGGGATGGATATATTGCACCAGGTACGCCCCGATTACCGTACCAATGCCCGCTAAAAATGTGAAATTCACCGTTAAATGCCAGTCCAAATCCACCCGCCCCAGATAGCCCGCCAAGCCCGCTAAAGAATTGGCTGTGATGATCAAAAGAGAAGTGCCAATCGCTTCGGTCATGGGCACCTGCGCCAGCAGTACCAACGCCGGGACAATGGCAAAACCGCCCCCCACACCGACCAACCCGGTCAGCACCCCCACCATTACCCCCTCCGTCGGCAACCACAGCCAACAATAGCGGCACAGGGGCTGGACATAGGGACCCTCCACCCCAGGGGTACGGGCACTGCGGCGAATCATCAACCCAGCCGCCACCAACATCGCCCCCGCAAACAGGGTCATCTGCACCGTACTGGTCACAAACGGCAAAGCCGCCAACCGCGCCCCCAGGTACGCCCCCGCCATCGTCGCCAGCCCAAAGATTGCCCCCGGTCGCCAAGCCACTTGCCCCCGCCGGATGTGGGGAAGCGCCCCCACCAAGCTCACCGTACCCACCATCACCAGGGTCATGGGAATCGCCGTCTGCGGATCAATCCCCATTACATAGACCAACACCGGCAAAGCCAGCACCGACCCCCCACCCCCCAACAGCCCCAAACTCAGCCCGATCAGCACCGCCAGGGCATAACCCACCGCTACTGCCATGACTGCCCCGCCCGGCGATTGTAGGGCAACCGCGCCAACAGCATCCCCAGCGCACAGGTATTGGTCACCCCGGCAAACACCAGACCCGCCCCCACGAACCCACTCAGGAGCAAAAACCAGGGAGAAACCGTCGCCCCCAACACCGTTCCGAGCAGAACCAGGGAACCCGCCACGATCTGCACCTGCCGAAACAGACTGATGGGTGCTTTGGGGTCACGCGCCACCGGATAACCCGCCCGTTTCCAAGCGGTAATCCCCCCATCCAAATGCACCACCTGCGACCAACCCGCCGCCAACAACCGCTGTGCCGCCTGCTGGGAACGTCGCCCGGATTGACAATACAACACCACCCGTTGCTCTGGGGATAAACCCTCCCCGCTGAACTGGGACAAAGGCTGGGAAATCGCCCCCGGAATCCGTTCCCCCGCATACTCCACCGGTTCCCGCACATCTACTAAAACAATCTCCCCAGCCGCCAACCGTTCCCGCACCGTCGTCGCATCCCAGGTTTGTACCCCTGCGCTGGTTTGTAGAGATTCCATCTTTCTCACCTCCTAAATGTAAGGTAAATATGATGCAGAAATAATTACCCGTGCTTCTAAACCACCGCCACTTGCCCACACTGCTGATTGGCAGGCACCGCTTCCGCAATTTTTTGTGGGTCGGGCAACTTCAACCCCTGCATAAAGGCAATAAATTCCTCCCGGGAACGTCCCGCCAAACGAGGATTCCAGCGTTTTTCCTCCCCAATCGTGGACACCGTATGCCCCCGGTAATCATGCCCCGGATACACCCAGACCCCATCATCCAGGGTAAACAGCCTTTGGGTAATCGCATCGTACAGCTTCCCCGCATCCCCGCTCTGGAAATCCGTCCGCCCACAGCCCCGAATGAACAGGGAATCCCCGGTCAACAAATGGGTATGATTCACCAAGTACGCCAGATGGCTGTCCGTGTGCCCCAGTGTGGCAATCGCCTGAATGGGAATCGCCCCCACCTGCACCACCTCCCCATCCTGGAGCAACCGGTCCGCACAGGTCACCTGGGCACCCGCCGGGACGATGCCCAAACACCCCGTCAACTCCCGCAATTTCCCCGTCCCCGTGATGTGATCCGCATGGACATGGGTATCCAAGGCATAACGGAGCGTCAAGCCCAACTCCCGCAACAACTGCATATCCCGCTCCACCTGCTCCAACACTGGGTCCACCAACGCCGCCTCCCGGGTGTCCGGGTCAGCCACTAAATAGGTGTACGTCCAGGTCTCCCGGTCAAACAACTGCCGAAATAGCATTCTGCCCCTCCTGTAATCAACCTTCCTTGATAATGGACTAATTATATTATTATATAGTAATTTAACTAACGAGAGCTATAATATGACAAGGTGAGCAAGAGATGGCAGGGGGCTTACGGGTGCGATGGTCGTGATGAGCAAAGCGGTACTCCACCAGGTGGCCGAGTACTTCAAAGTGCTGTCGGAGGTCAGCCGGTTGGAGGTGTTATGTAGTCTCAAGGACGGGGCGAAAAACGTGACCCAGATCATGGCCGAGACGGGGTTAGGGCAAGCCAATGTCTCCAAGCATCTGAAAATCCTTACCCAAGCCGGGATGGTCAAGCGGCGACCCCAGGGCATCCAGGTGTATTACGAAATCAGTGACCCCAGGATTTTACCCATGTGTGAATTGGTCTGTCAGGGGTTACAAAACCGCTTGCAATTTCAGTTACAAGAGTTTCATCCCACCCCTCGGTCGCAGGGGCAAAGCGACAACTTATTTGCTAATTAAAGGGCGCTTTTAGGGCACCTCTATTTATTGATTTTTACACTTACACGGTAGGCTCGGAAGCCCCATTCTGTTGACAATTATCAATAATGCAGGGTTCATTCCCAATAGCCGTGAATTAATCGAGGTGCCCTGAAATTACAGTCTATTTATCAATTAAAGGATACAAAAAAGCCTTGATTATCCTAAAGGCTTAGCATGATTGATCTACGGCAACTGGGGTTCAACTGTATCCCATAACCGCTCAAAAGACTGTAATTAAGAGACAAGCTCATGGCTTTTTAAGTTTTGATAACTTTCGGGCGAGAACCTTAGCCGCATTCTCTGATTAGAAAAAATTATCACCCTAAATCTAGGAGAGCCTAAAAAAGAAATAACTTTGCAGTCATGTCCCCTAGGGTTTAGCGCAACAAATTCCCCGCCCTAATGCGATAAAATTTACGCAAATGGGTGAAATCAGCACTTTACATCAGACATGATGACGACTGTCGCCTTTTGGCTCAACGGCACCGCCCATCCCCATCGCCCCGGTCTCTCGGTAGCGGAGTTACTGGCGGAATGCGGGTGGCATCAAAAACCCGTTGTGATTGAGTACAACGGGGAAATTTTGCACCGCCCTTGGTGGGCAACAACCCCGATCCAACCGGGGGATAAAATCGAGGTGGTGACGATTGTGGGCGGCGGATGACCCGCATCCTTGGCTTTGACCCCGGCCTGGCCACCCTGGGGTACGGGGTGATTGATATTGAACAAAAACGCCCGGTCATGCGGGATTTTGGCGTGATCCACACCCCCGCCCACCAATCCCTGGGGGAACGCCTGTGTACGATTTACGAAGATGTGCATACGTTGTTAGAACAATGGCAACCGGCACAGGTAGCGGCTGAGAAGTTATTTTTTTACCGGATGGCGAATACGATTACGGTGGCGCAGGCGCGGGGGGTGCTGTTGTTGGTTTTGGCGCAGCGGGGACTGTCCCTGGTGGAATTTGCCCCGCCGGTGGTTAAGCAAACCCTAACGGGCTATGGCAAGGCGGATAAACAGGCGGTGCAACAGGCGGTGGCGCAGGAATTGACCCTGGAGCGGATTCCCCGCCCGGATGATGCCGCCGATGCCCTGGCGGTGGCTCTGACCGCTTGGCTACAGATGGGGGTGCCGGAGTCTTAAACAAAACCTGAAAAAATGACACCCTGGGAGGGACTCCGCCCATAATTGGGGTGTCTGTTGATACCGATTCTCCAGGTGCTTGTATGACGACTGCGATGCCCGTAGCTCCCCAGTATGAGGATGACCGGACTGGGTTGAGTGTGGAAACGCTGAAACGAGCTTTTATGGACAACTTGTTTTATATCCAGGGCAAGTTTCCCCAAATTGCGTCCCAAAATGATTATTATATGGCGCTGGCTTATACGGTGCGGGATCGGATGTTGCAACGGTGGATCAGCACGGCGCAGACCTACACCACCCAGCAATCCCGGACGGTGTGTTATCTCTCGGCGGAATTTCTCATGGGGCCGCACCTGGGAAATAATTTGATCAATTTGGGGATTTACGACCAGGTCAAACAGGCGATTACGGAACTGGGGTTGGATTTTGAGACCCTGCTGTACCAGGAGGAGGAACCGGGGCTGGGCAACGGGGGGTTGGGGCGGTTGGCGGCCTGTTTTTTGGACTCCCTGGCGACCCTACAAATTCCGGCGATTGGCTATGGGATTCGCTATGAATTTGGCATTTTTGACCAGGAAATCCGGGACGGCTGGCAGGTGGAAATTACGGATAAGTGGTTGCGCTTCGGCAATCCCTGGGAATTGCCCCGACCGGAATGGGCGGTAGAGGTGAAATTGGGCGGGCATACGGAAGCCTACACGGATGAACAGGGGCAGTACCGGGTGCGCTGGCATCCCTACCAGGTGATCAAGGGGGTGCCCTACGACACGCCGATTTTGGGTTATCTGGTGAATACGGCGAATACCCTGCGCCTATGGAAGGCGGAAGCCCCGGAGTCCTTTGATTTCACTGCCTTTAACCGGGGGGATTACTACGGGGCGGTGGATGAAAAAATCATTTCCGAAAACGTCACCAAGGTGCTTTACCCCAACGATGAACCCCTCCAGGGCAAGCGCCTGCGCCTGATTCAACAAATTTTCTTCGTTTCCTGTTCCTTGCAGGATATGTTCCGCATCCTCCGGGGGCAGGGGTTGCCGGTGACCCGCTTTCATGAAAAATTCGCTATCCAACTGAATGACACCCACCCGGCAGTGGCGGTGGCGGAATTGATGCGGTTGTTGCTGGATGAATACGGGGTGGATTGGGATACGGCTTGGGACATCACCACCCGCAGTTGCGCCTACACCAACCATACCCTCCTGCCGGAAGCCCTGGAGCGTTGGCCGTTGAGTTTGTTTGGTTCCCTGTTGCCCCGGCATTTGGAAATTATTTATGAAATCAACCGGCGGTTTTTGGATTTGGTGCGGGAGCGGTTCCCGGGGGATGCGGGCAAAATTCAGCGGATGTCCTTGATTGATGAAAGTGGCGAACGCTACGTCCGCATGGCGAATCTGGCGACGGTGGGCAGTAGGGCGGTGAATGGGGTGGCGGCGCTGCACACGGACCTGCTGAAACAAACGGTGCTGAAGGATTTTTACGACCTGTGGCCGGACAAGTTCCAAAATAAAACCAATGGGGTCACCCCCCGGCGCTGGATGCTATTGAGCAATTTGCGGTTGAGCAAGCTGATCGCCAGCCGCATTGGCAAAACCTGGGTCACCCACTACGACGAATTGCAACGGTTGGAAGAGCATATCCATGACCCGGAATTTCGGCAGGAATGGCGGGACATCAAACAGGCGATCAAGCAAGACCTGATGGGCTACATCCAGGAGCGCACGGGCATTCTGGTCAACCCAGATTCGATTTTTGATGTGCAAATCAAGCGCATCCACGAGTACAAACGGCAACATTTGCAAGCCCTGCATATTATTGCCCTGTACAACCGGCTCAAACGTGACCCCAACCTGAATATCCCCGCCCGCACCTTCCTGTTTGGGGGTAAAGCGGCACCGGGGTATTTCATGGCGAAATTGATCATCAAACTGATTAATTCCATCGGGGAAGTGGTCAATAACGACCCGGATATTCAGGGGAAAATCAAGGTGGTGTTTTTGCCGGATTACAATGTCAAATTTGCCCAACGGGTGTTTCCTGCCGCCGACCTCTCGGAGCAAATTTCCACCGCTGGGAAGGAAGCCTCCGGGACCGGGAACATGAAGTTTGCCATGAACGGAGCCTTGACCATCGGCACCCTGGACGGGGCGAATGTGGAAATCCGGGAGAAGGTGGGGGCGGAAAATTTCTTCCTATTTGGCTTAAATGCCCAGGAAGTCATGGCACTGCGGGCGCACGGCTACCGACCTTGGGAATATTACAACAACAACCCGGTGCTGAAAGAGGTGATTGACCAGATCGCCGGGGGGATGTTCTCCCGGGGGGATAGCTCCCTGTTCCGCCCGATTGTGGACTCCCTGCTCAACCACGACCCGTTTTTCCTGATGGCGGATTTTCAATCCTTTATTGACTGCCAGGAGCAGGTCAGCCAAGCCTACCAGGATACGGAGCGGTGGACGCGGATGTCGATTCTGAACACGGCTCGCACCGGGTTTTTCTCCTCGGACCGGAGTATGCAGGAGTATTGCCAAGACATTTGGCACGTCTCGCCGGTACCCATCGAGGTCAAACCCTACGACCACAACCAAGCCGGTCAGCACATCTAGGGGGTTTTATGGGACTGCATTTGTATTTGCTGCGGCATGGGGAAACCACCTTTAGCCAAACCGGCGGCTACTGCGGCCATCTCGACCCGGAGTTGACCAGCGAGGGGCAGAAAATGGCGGTGGAATTTGCCCAGGCGTACCAACATTTACCCTGGCAGGCAATCTTTGCCAGTCCCATGCGGCGGGCGGTGGCGACGGCGGAACCCTTGGCAAAAGCGGTGGGGCTGTCTTTGCAACTGCGGGACGGGTTGAAGGAGGGGTACTACGGCGTTTGGGAGGGGCAAACCCCGGAGTGGGTTAAAGAGCATCATCTGGAGGACTACATCCGCTGGATGACCGAACCCGCTTGGAACAGTCCCACGGGGGGCGAAACGGCGGTACAAATTGCGACCCGGGCGATGGCGGTCATTGCCGAAATCGAAGCCAACTATACGGAGGGGTCGGTGCTGGTGGTGTCCCACAAGGCCACCCTGCGGATTATTTTGTGTAGTCTGCTGGGGATTGACCTGGGACGGTATCGGGACCGGATTAATATCTTGGTAGCCTCAGTCAGCCTGGTGCGGTTTACCCAGTACGGTCCCCTGTTGGAATTCATGGGGGATCGGAACCACCTCAATCCCGAATTGCGCTCCCGCCCTGGCACCTAAGCGAGTGCTAATCGTGAATGGGTTTTTGTCCTGATTTTGGAGTGAATGACGATGACCTTAAAGGTAGGAATTAATGGTTTTGGGCGCATCGGTCGCCTGGTGTTTCGAGCCGGGGTCAATGATCCCCATGTGGAATTTGTGGGGGTGAATGATTTGGTGCCGCCGGATAATTTGGCCTATCTCCTGCAATACGATTCCACCCACGGGCGGTTTGCGGGCCAGGTGACAGCCAGGGAAGATGGAATTGTGGTGAATGACCGGTTTATCCCCTGTTTTGCTATTAAGGATCCAGCGGAATTGCCCTGGAGCAAAGTCGGAGCGGATTATGTGGTAGAATCCACGGGGCTTTTTACCAGTTACGAGGGAGCCAGCAAGCATCTGACCGCCGGAGCCAAACGGGTGGTGATTTCGGCCCCCACCAAGGACCCGGACAAGGTGGCGACCTTGGTGATGGGGGTAAATGAGGAGCAATACGACCCCGCCCAACACACAATTGTTTCCAATGCCAGTTGCACGACCAACTGTTTGGCACCGATTGCCAAGGTGATTCACGAAACCTTTGGCCTGGCCGAGGGCTTGATGACCACGGTGCATTCCTACACGGCCACCCAACCCACGGTGGACGGCCCGAGCCGCAAGGACTGGCGGGGGGGACGGGGAGCCGCCCAAAACATCATTCCCTCCTCGACAGGGGCGGCCAAGGCGGTGGCACTGGTATTACCGGCGTTGAAAGGGCGGTTGACGGGTATGGCCTTCCGGGTGCCGACCCCCAACGTCTCGGTGGTGGATTTGACCTTCAAAACCGAACGGAGCACCAGTTACCAAGAGATTTGCGCCGCCATGAAAGCCGCCAGTGAAGGCTCGCTGCGGGGGATTTTGGGCTATACGGAAGCGGAGGTGGTCTCCACGGATTTCAACGGGGATAGCCATTCCAGCATTTTCGATGCCGGGGCGGGGATCGAGTTAAACCCCAATTTCTTCAAGGTGGTGTCCTGGTACGACAATGAATGGGGCTATTCCCGGCGGGTGTTGGATTTACTGATTCACATGGCCAAAAAAGAGGGGCTATTGACCTAACCGATGGGTGCAAATTCCTGGTATGAATGGCTCTTCCGGGGTTTGCGCCTATTCGGAGGGATTTATGTGGGTTTATTGTTGGTGTTGCTATTTGGTCAAACCCGGCTGATGTATTTTCCCAGTCGCCAAATTATTAACACCCCCAAAGACACGGGGTTGGACTACGAAGACCTGCGCCTCATGACCAGCGATGGGGTGACGATTGCCGCCTGGTGGATTCCCGGAGAAGATCCTCATGCCCCGGTGATTTTATTTGCCCACGGGAATGGGGGAAATATCAGCTATCGTCTGCCCTACATTCGGATTTTTCAGCAAATGGGCTTGGCCAGCCTGTTTTTTGACTACCGGGGTTATGGGGAAAGTGAGGGGGAACCGAGCGAACAGGGTACTTATTTAGACGGCGAAGCCAGTTGGCAATATCTCACCCAAACCCGGGGCATTGCTCCCCAACAAATTATTATTTACGGAGAATCCTTGGGCGGGGGAATTGCTACCTATTTAGCGGCGAAATATCAACCGGCGGGGTTAATTTTAGGGTCAACCTTTACCAGCGTTCCTGACCGGGCGAAAGAGCTTTTTCCGTTCATGCCCGTTGATCTCCTTGCCCAATTTCAGTACAACAATTTGGAACGTTTAGGACAAATTCATGTGCCGGTTTTAATTATTCACAGCCCCCAGGATGAAATTATTCCGCTTCACCACGGGCGCAGGTTGTATGAAGCGGCGAATGAACCCAAATTTTTCCTAGAAATTCAAGGCAGTCACAACGAAGGTTTTTTGGATTCACTCCCCATTTATCAAGCGGGAATTGAGCAATTTGTCCGGGGAATTATGCAAAAATAATGATTAGTGACGAATAGCTTGGGGATGGCTTATCACTCCCGGAACCTATACAATTCTATTGCGTTCAAAAAACTATCTCGGAATGGGCAACTATGGATTAGAAAATTTTTTTAGCCGTATTCAGTACAGTTTTTTTTGCTGAATTAGGGGATAAAACCCAATTGGCAACCGTACTGTTTGCCTCGGAACGGACGTAAATGGCTAGTATTGGGTGCCGCCTCCCTAGCTTTGGTGTCAACTTCCGCCGTTGGTGCATCCCAAATTCCTCCACTACCTTGCAGGCGCAGGCTTCATCGTCATTGGCATATTCACACTGGTCAAGGCATAAGGCTGATTTTGGTAATGGCCGTTCCATAGAGACTGGCAATGCAACCCAAACTGACGATCCAGGCCAGACCCCGTAATGGAAATATCTTGATAATGTAAAACAAACTATGAGCCAACCGGCTAAGCAGATAGGTAATTACCACCGCATTGGTATAGAGGGAGCCAGCTTGGGCAAAAACCACCAAAATCACCGCCGGGGCAAACAGGGTAAAACTTTCAAAGGCATTTTGGTGCGCCCAAGTCGCCCGTTGGGCATAGGGGGGCAATTTGTCAAAAATCGCCCGGGGAGCGTTGGGGTCAAACCCGCTTGTGACTCGTCCGTAGGCCACCAATAGGTAGGGCAGGTAAATCAGTCCAGCGGCGATGGCAATTCCCCAATACAAAACCTGTTGGGGTGGAATCGGTAGGGACATCAGTAAAATCAGGGCGGAACGACTGAGCACTTAACTTATATCATATGACAATCTTAGATGACTCATGTAAATACAGCCTATTAAGGGTACCTCTATTTATTGATTTTTGTACTTACACGGCAGGCTTGGAAGCCCCATTCTCTCATTGGCAATTATCAATAACGTAGGGGTCATTCTCAATAGCCATGAATTAATATGAGGTGCCCATTGGAACGAATTGGGTTGACCAGTCAAATCCATGAACAAGGCTACCGAAATCAGCCCCTAACCGCCGAGCAAAATGAAAAGAATCGCATCAAATCTCAAGTGAGAGCCAAGGTGGAACAGGTATTTGGGCAGTGGGTGATGGGTCTTGGGGGTAAGTTCATGCGTCTGATTGGTAAAACCAGAGTACCAGCGGCAATTGGTTTGAAAAATCTCACTTATAATTTCCGCCGTTATGCGTTTTGGGAGCGGCAGTCTCTTGCTGATAATCTGTGAGTTTTGACCCCATACTATAGCAATACTAAATGAGAAGGAAATAGAGGTCGCAGGGGCACCGCCCCCGTCCTTGGTTCTGGGGAATTTCTGTATGCCTACGGCACGCAAGCTAACGTTAGTCAAGTAGGATTGCTATACAGTCTGTTCACAAATTAAAGGATACAAAAAACCGTTTTTCCAAGGCTTGACCCCAATGAGGTTTAGACCAAACGGGTTTACAATCGTATCCCGTAACCCCTGAATAGGCTGTAAGTCTCTTTTCAATCATATCTACAGCAATCTATAAAACCCAGTCATCTTACAGTCTATTTATCAATTAAAGGATGCAAAAAGCCTCGATTATTCCAAAGGCTTACGATGATTGACCTACAGCAAGTGGGGTTCAACTGTATCCCATAACCACTCCAAAGACTGTAATACAAAAAAGTACAGTCTTTTGCATTATTATAGGATACGGCTAAAATTCCACTTGTCACAGGTCAATCACATTGAGTTTTTAGAATAATCAAGACTTCTTATATCCCTTAATTTATAAATAGACTGTACTGAGCAATGCTCTGCTGTTCTTGTGTTTCGTTCTCATGTTTTGAATAAATAGAGGTGCCCTATAATATAGCAATCCTAAACGAGAATAGAACAGGGTTCGTAGGGACACCGCCTCCCTACTTGATTCTGAGAAATTTCTGTTGGCTGATCAAGTAGGCTTGCTATACATTTTGTTACTCATTTGCGGGGGGGTAATGCCCCAAGAAATTACTGGGAATGGCGGGGTTGCCAGCCGGGTTGCCAAAGTTCCCGATCCGCCAGTTGCTGGGCATTGAGCCAAAAGCGTACCTTGGGGTCACACACCGCCACTAATTCCACAAAGGTAAATTGCGCCTGACGTTTGATATTTTTGACCTGAAAGTGTCGCCACCCCCAGGTGGTTTGCCGTGCCGTCCACTGGGAACCCAGGCGAGGGATTAACCGCTTGGGCATGGGGAACCCCAACGGCTGAGCAACCGTTCCATATCCAGGTATTGCGCCATCATCTGTTGCACGTATTGAATTTTCACCGGCTCCCGCAGTCGTACCTGCTCAAAGGTGCGTTCAATAATTTCCACCGCCGTCAACGTATCCATGTCCACCATCAGGATGGGAATTTCCATCTCCTCGGCGCGGCTCAAAACCATGGGATTCGGGGGATTCGGACCGGTTAACACCAGGCATTGGGTCGAGGCTTCCAGGGCGGCGAGTTGAATGTCCGTGCGCCCACTGCCGGTGATCACCACCATGTTTACCCCCTGGCGGAAGTAGTCCAGGGCGGCATTCACGCTCATGGCACCGATGGAGAGATGTTCGACCAGTAAATCCATCCGTTCGGGACAACAGACCACCTGCGCCTGCAAATGGTGCGCCAATTCCCCCACCGGCACACTGCGTAATAGGCGACTGCGGGGCAAAATCCCCAGCACCGGTATCCCCCGTTGCTCCAGCATGGGCACCAAAATTTCCCGCACCGGTTGATCCGCCGGAACCGCATTCAGCAAAACCCCCAGCAACCGTTCCCCCAAATGAGCTTGCGCCATGAGCAATTCATCCAACACCAGCAGGGACTGGCACCGCACCACCAGGACAACACCCGCATCCAGAACCGCCGCCATGTGCGCCAACCCCAAACCAAACAAATGCCCTTCGGAGAGATTGGCGGGGGCTTCCAAAAGCATCAGGTCGGGAATGGTGAGATTTTTATACGACTCTAATGCCGCCGTCAGGGGGGTCGCCTGGGGCAATAAATCCGGTTGTTTCAGCCAATCTTCCCAAAAAACCAGGGTGGGGGCGAGGCAGTCTGGCGGTAATTTCAATACCTGCGCCGCCAATTGCCCATCCGCATCCAGGGGCACGGGGTCGTTGGTCACCCGCTCGGTGCCTACGGGTTTGCCATAACCGATGCGAAACTGGCGGGCTTGGAGTTGTTGGGCAATCCCGAGGGTGGCGGTGGACTTGCCACTATACGCCTGGGTGGAACCGATCAACAAAAAACGGCTGGTCACTGCCTCACCTGTTGGACGTGGGAAGAAATCCGTCCCATAACTTCATCATACCAGTCCTCCCCTGGCTCTGGACGCACCCACCCCTGTCCCCGCAGAAAACCCGTATTGGCGCCGGGGCAAAAATAGGTGACCGGGCGTTTCCCTAGCCAGGTTTTGAGCCATTCACAACTGCGCTGTTGCCGGAGCCAATGGAAGGTCTTGCGGGTGGCGAGTAGGCTGAGTTTCCCTTGGGGGTTGGGGAGCAAATGCCGTCCGGTGAACAGCACCCCTCCCGACCGTTCCAGGTAGATGCAACTACTGCCGGGGCTGTACCCCGGTGTCCAAATCATGGTCACGCCCGGCATGACGGTCAGGGTTTGGGCGAAGGGATGCACCCATACCCCCGGATAGAGGTAGGCTTCCTGTTGTTGGGTGACGATGGGGCAGTGAAATTCCTGTTGCCATTGGGGAATGCGGTCGGCACCGTCCCGGTGGGTCAGGAGTAAATGCTGGATACCCCCTTGACTCCGACACCAGGGGTGAAAGTCCCAGGCGGGGCAGTCAATCAAAAGATTCCCCGCCAGCCCCAGGGTCTCCCCTACAATGAAATAGCTGGTACCGCCCAGGGTGTGCCGTTGGGGGGGAAAGGCAAAAATTCCGTCCAGTATGGGTTTCGGGGCTAGGGATGACATGGGTGACGTTGGGGGTATTGGCGTTAACCACCTTTCTTCTAGTGTGGCACCATGCCCGCTATCTGAGCCGCACCCCCTGGTGGTTGCTGTGGTTGGTGCTGATGTTGCCGGGGTTGGTGGTGGGGGTATGGGTGTGGTTCCACGGGGAACAACAGGCGATGCCAGCGATCCTGGTGGTGATGCCCTTCCTGTTGAGTGGCGTGTTTTATTTCCTGCTGGTACGGCAAGGGGGGGGCGTGCCCCGGCTGTTGACCGAAACCACGGCGGCGCCCCTGACCCCGGCGGAAGTGACCCACCTGCGCCAATGCTTTCCCTGGGAACTTTATGCCCTGCAAAGGATTGACCAACGGGAGGGGGTGGTGGTCTGCGCGGGTCGGTTGCGGGGGAATGCCGCGACAGCCTACCGGGTGGTGGCGCAAAACATCCATGCCCAATTGGGGCAACGGTTTTGGCTGATCCTGGCACCGAACCCTGACCAAAAACCCTATTTTGCCCTGGTGCCCCGGCGGCGACCTGCCCCCCGTCCCGATGGCTGGGTGATTGGGGTTACCAGTCTGGGGCTGGGGTTGTGGATCACCCGGACGGTCACGGCACCCTACCTGGGCATTGCCCAACCCCTGGGCTGGGGGTATGGGGTGGGGGTGTTGGCGATTTTGCTGGCGCGGGAGGTGGGACAACGGTGGGGTCTGCATCCCCATGGGGTCAAAAGCGGCTGGCCGTGGTTGATTCCGTTCCCTTTGTGGCCGGGGGTCTTGGGCACCTACAGCGGCATGATGGAACCCTTACCGGATCGGCGGGCGTTGGTGGATCGCACCTGGCTGGGCGTGGCGTTGGGGTTGGTGGTTACTCTCTGCCTGTTGCTGTGGGGGTTGGGGCATTCCCAGCTCACCCCTGGGGGATTTTTACCCCACCATTCCTACCTGCTGTGGGTGGTCAGCCGTTGGGTGTGGGGGGATGCGTTGACGGCAGGCATGGGGTTGCACCTGCATCCGGTGGCTTGGGCAGGGGTCGTGGGTTTGGGACTGCTGGGGATACAGTTGACCCCGGTGGGGCGGTTGGATGGCGGATGCCTATTGCACGCCCTGGTGGGACGGCGGGGGGCGCAACGATGGGGGTGGGTGACCAAAGCCCTGGTGCTCCTGCTGGGTTGGCAGGTACAACCCTGGTTGCGGGGGTGGGGCGTTTTGCTGTTGTTCATCCCTACTATGCCGCCGCTGGTGCTGAATGAGGTGACGGAACTGGACCCCCAACGGGATGGGTTGGGACTGTTGGGGTTGGGATTGTTCCTGGCAATTATCCTGCCCGCACCTGGTTTTTTGCCCAGGGTTGGGTAGTGGTTTGCATGGCCGCTAGGACTGCGGTGGGGGTCACCGGAAAGGGCAAACGGTGAATGTCACTCCCAGGGCGGCAGATCACCTCCGCCAGTTGGGCTAATTCTGCGGTGGGCAATCCCCCTAACCCCAAATCAGCTAGGGTGCAAGGCAAATGAATCTGTTGATACAACGTGAGTAACTGCGCCCGGGCGACCCCCGCCAAGGGATACCCCTGGGCTTCCTCTAGGCGCAACTGCACCAAAATCCCAAACGCCACCTTTTCCCCGTGGAGCCAAGCATGGGTCTGGGGCCAATGGGTCAAACCGTTGTGCACCGCATGGGCGGCCACCGTCCGGCATTGGGCACCCCCCACTCCACCAATCAACCCCGCCATCAAGACCGTGGCATCCACCACCTCCTGCCAAGTCGGACTCCCCGGTGTCGCCAGGGCTGGTACCGCTTTTTGCAGTAAAATATCCCGCAAAATTCTGGCCTGTTGCACCGCCATCACCACGGACGTGTCCTCGGATTGGCCGCTACTGACGGCGGCTTCGTACCATTTGGCCAAGGCATCCCCAATCCCTGAGGCGAGGGTGCGGGGGGGAGCGGTTTGCAGCAGGTCATAGTCCAACAGCAACAGTTCCGGGCAGTGGCGCAGGGGCACATCGTACTGAAAGGCTCCCGCCGGGGAATAGATATTGCTCAAGGCCGTCCAAGCGGCACAGGTCGCTCCCGTGGTGGGAATGGTGATCACCGGCAGTTGGGCATCATGGGCGGCGAGTTTTCCCGCATCCAGGGCTTTGCCCCCCCCACAGGCCAGCACCCCGCCGACCCGGTGGGTACGAATCGCCTCGCTAAGTTCCTGGCGCAGGGTTTCCGTACATTCCCGCAGGGTCACCACCTGCACCGGGGCAAGCCCCACCGCCCGCAGTCGGGGCCATACCAAATCAATACTCGTCTGCCCCCCCACCAACAGCCAACGTTGGGTGATGGCGGTAAACCGTTCCGGGTACTGGGAAATTAAATCCCGCCCCCGCAGTACCGACTGGGGGCTAATCACCAACTCGGACATGAACCAGATCACAGGGTTAAGGTTACGAACCAGGAAACGCCCGTTCTAGGCGAGCCAACGCCTGGGTATCTAATTCTACCACCATCCCAGGGTCTTGCCGTTGGCGCAGAGAACGCCGCACCTGTCCCAGATAGAGGGGTTCTGTCACCCCCGGTTCCGGGTGGAGCAACGTGCGAGCCCGTACCGTCAACACCCCATCCCCCGTCGCCAAACGACCATAGGAAAATAAATCATTCGCCGCCTGTTGCAGGGTAGCGGTCAGTTGTTCTGGGGTGAGATGCCCCGCCACCGCAATCACCGCCTGGGTGCCCCCCCCATCGTACACGGTGGTATAACGACTGGCATTGGGCAGAACCGTGCGGGTCACGGGGGTCAATCCCAGGGCAAACAAGCCCCCGGTGAGAACCGCCATAAAGCCGGTAATCCCCACCAACCGGAAGCGGATGCCCCAGCGCCAGCCAAAGCCCACCAGCGTCACCAGGGCACACAGGAGCGTCAAGCCCCCCATGACCTTAGCTGCCTGGGCAAATTCCGCCAGAGTGGGAATGGCTAGTAACACAACTTGGGTCGTAAATAAATCGGGAAGGCTCATGCTCATTTTACAAACTGTTGCACCACGGCCACCAATTCCTTAGGGGCAAAGGGCTTGGTGATGTAGGCATTTCCCCCCTGGCGCATCGCCCAAAACCGGTCAAATTCCTGATTTTTGGAGGTGCAAAACACAATCGGTATCTGGCTAAATTCCGGGCGGGCACGGATCATCCGGCATAAATCCAACCCACTTTGCCCCGACATGACAATATCTAACAGCACCAACGCCGGGGTATGCTCCAGCAACCATGCCCAAGCCGGTTCCACCCCGTCAAAGGCCACCACATCAAACCCCGCCTGGGAGAGCAAACCAGCGATCAACTTTTGTTCCGCTCGCCCATCTTCCACCAAGAGAATCGTCTTCGTGGCGGTCAATTCAGCCATTCCTTGCCCTTTGAAAATCTCCACTACGAGCTTATCCCATTTGCTGAGGGAGAGTGGCGCAATTTTTGCACCGCCTGGGTCAATTGCTCCGGGGCAAAAGGTTTCGTCAGATAGGAACTCGCCCCCACCAATTGCGCCCGCAGACGGTCAATTAACCCATCCCGTCCGGTGAGCATCACAATGGGCACATCCTTCAACTGGCGGGACTGGCGCAACATCCGGCACAACTCATACCCATCAATGTCCGGCATATTAATATCCATCAAAATCACCTCCGGGCGGCGGCGTACCAGGGTGGTCAATGCCCGTGCCGGTTCCGTAATCGCCACAATGTCATAACCCTCCAATTCCAGGGTCATCTGCACCTGCCGCTGTACCGCCTTGCTGTCGTCAATACAGGCAATCACTGGCCTCGGTTGCACCGGCGGAGCCGCCGTGGTGGGAGCCACATTCTGAAAGGGTAAACTCACCACCGTCCCCACCCCCACCAAGCCCCGCACCCGGGTGGCTAACTCCAAGGGGGCAACCTGTACAAGAGACGAACATTCATAAACACAAAGTTTTTGCCCAAACATCTGAATCCAGGTTGCCAAGGTTTGCCGTCCCCAGAATTTCTCGTACTCCGGCGTGCCCTGAATCTGCTCCCAAAAATCGCAAAACGCCCCCACCTGCGCCATATCCAGGTACAGGCGACTCAGGGGGGACAAACCTTGCCCCCGCACCAACTGCCACCCATACACCTGTTGCCGCACCGCCGCCAGCAAATCCTGCCAAGGGGGCGTGATCAAAATGGGGTTGGGTTGCACATTGCGCTGAAAATCAATCGGAGCCTTGAGAATCGCCACCGCCTGCACCAGCGCTTCCTGGCTCAACTGGGTCACCACCTGCCGCAATTCCGCCAGGGGCAACGCCTGTTTCTGCCACCACTCCCGCAACCAAGCCGGTTCCGACTCCAAAGCCGCCAGAGAAGGCCATTCCAAATCCGGGCGCAGACGGGACAAAATGTTGGTAAGCCGCTCTTTCTGCCCCACAATGCTACTGGCGTAATACAGCCGCTGACCGCCCAAATACAGACACCAGCCCGCCCCCTCCACTTGGGGGTCGTAGATGGTCAAACAACCGGTCAAATCCCGGGCGGCTAATTCTCGGAGTGCCTTGTAGGGAGAGGCGACTGTTTTCATCACCACGTTTTAACCACAAATTAAATTATGCCCATAATCTACACAGGGACAGATGTAGCCTATGTAACCAAAATCCCTCCCTTGGGCATCCTTTTGGGGCTAATAGCGGATTTCCAGTCTCACCTGGGCTTGGACGGTCTGGTCGCCGCCCACAATGGGAGTACTGGCACGGACTTCCGCCAACTCAAAACTGCGGGGCATCGGGGTACTGCTTCCTAAAATTGTGATCCCCACCACTTCCTTGGGGGTGAGTTGCAGGGTTTGGAGAACCGTTTGGGCTTGTTTTTGGGCATCCTGCACCGCCGCTTGCAACGCTTGCATCCGCCCTTGCTCTATGGCAGACTCACTGGCAACAAAACTCAGGCGGTTGATCTGATTGGCTCCTAGGCGCACCAATTCATCTAACACCGCCCCGGTTTGGGGAATGGGTAAACGAAACCGCACCGTATTCCGCCCGATGAACCCCAGCACTTGTTGCCGTTCGCCATAAATGGGGAAAAGCTGTACCCCAGTGGTGGTCAATTTTTCAGCGGATTTTTGCCGCAGGGTGCTGATGATTTTATCCAGCCGTTGGGCAATTTCCATCTGTACTTGGTTGGCGTTGTTGCCCCGGATTTCCACCCCGACTTCCACCTCAGCCAGTTGAGCCGGTAGGGTAATGATGCCCTGACCGGTGACCTGGAGTACCCGTTCTGAACCCCGTTCCTGGGCAAGGGCAACCGGCATGACTGACCAACAACTGACGACCACCAATACCCCAACCCACCCACGGGCTTTTCTGATTTGACCCATACCGCCTCACACATCAGTTCCCCAATAAGTTGACATCCTCCCCCCGCTAAAGCAGGGGGATTCCTAAGACTCACGACTTAGGTTTCTGTTTCTTTCCATTACTGGTTTTTCGCAGTTGCCCTTTAGACTGATGCCTATCAGGTCTTACACTCGCTCCACAGACTGTAACCGTGTGTCCCACTCCCAATCAGTGATCTTAGCACTATAGCAATCCTAAATGAAAATGGAATAGAGGTCGCAGGGGCATCGTCCCCGTCCTTGGTTCTGGGAAATTTGCGTTCGTTAATCAAATAGGATTGCTATAGTTCTGTTTCGGGCGATAATCACCACTTTCTGACCACATTTTTAACCATCTTTGTACGGTTCTGATGCTAATACCAAATAACTCACTAACCTCAACTAGTTTTGCCCCATTTAAGACTGCTTTGACTGCTTTTTGACGCAAATCCTAACTGTATGGTCTTGCCATCGCTTTTCTCCAAGACATCTATTCTACAATAGGACGACCTTACCCTGCTTGACTATAAAATTTCTACTTAGAAAATCAAGGGTTGCAGGGGCACCCCCCGTCGGTGGGAAATTTCTGTATGCCTCCGGCACGCCAGCGAACGTTAATCAAGTAGGATTGCCATATTGGCGAACAAATGTTTACAAGAATCAAAGCCGCAGACAATGCCCCTGCGACCGCCGTACTGAATTAGGAGCAGGGCATCGCCACTCCTCTGCCTGTCCCCATAGTCCCACATTCTGCTAAGTTTTTCTTCGCTTATCTAACAATTCATAACGGTTTATCACCGGGGCAAAATCACCCTTTAGAATTTTTAAGTGCAGCACTTTTTTGGGTAATCACCTATGACCGCCGCACCGACTGTGATTATCACCGGCACTTCTTCCGGGGTGGGATTGTACGCCACCAAAGCCCTGATCGAGCGGGGTTGGTTTGTCGTCTGTGCTTGCCGGGACAAACAAAAAATGACCCAAGCCGCCCAAGCTCTCAACCTCAACCCTGAGCAGTACACCATCATGCCTTTAGACCTGGCATCCCTCGCCAGCGTGCGCCAGTTTGTCCAGGAATTTCGCAATCTACACCGTCCCCTGCGAGCGTTGGTCTGTAATGCCGCTGTATATATGCCCCTGCTCAAAGAACCCCTCCGCAGTCCCGAAGGTTACGAATTGAGCGTGGCAACCAACCATTTGGGGCATTTTCTTTTGTCATTACTTTTGCTGGACGATTTGCGTAACAGTCCCGAACCCGACCGGCGTTTAATTGTCCTGGGCACGGTCACGGCTAACTCGGAGGAATTGGGGGGCAAAATTCCCATCCCGGCTCCGGCGGATTTGGGGGATTTAGCAGGTTTAGAGGCGGGATTCAAAGCCCCGATCAGCATGATTGATGGCAAACGTTTCAAACCGGGCAAAGCTTACAAAGACAGTAAGTTGTGCAACATGATCATGACCCGGGAATTGCACCGGCGTTACCATGCGTCCACCGGCATTACCTTCAGTTCCCTCTACCCCGGTTGTGTGGCGGATACGCCCCTGTTTCGGCACAGCTATCCCCTGTTTCAAAGATTATTTCCCTGGTTTCAGAAATACATTACTGGCGGTTATGTCTCCCAAGAATTAGCCGGGGAACGGGTGGCGCAGGTGGTGGCTGACCCGGCATTTCAAGAGTCGGGGGTGCATTGGAGTTGGGGCAATCGCCAACGCAAGGACGGGAAACCCTTTGTCCAAAAATTGTCCGCCCAGGCGACGGATCAAAAACGGGCGGAACGGCTCTGGGATTTGAGTTGCCAATTGGTGGGGCTAGTCTAGGGGCGGCAAGTCCTTGATCTCCAGGATCAGGGTTTCCTGGTTCTGGACATCTTTGACCTTGGGCAGTGGTTCTGGGGCAGAAACCTGCGGCGGGATGGAAATCTGCTCCATGCCAATCACCAGGGTTTCCTCCGGCGGTTTGACCCGGGGCAAGGGCGGTGGAGCGGGGGGTTTGGGCGGAAACACCTGGTTGGCAACGGGTTTCGGTTGAGGGGGTTGGGTGATCCGGCGGTGAGGAATGATCACATTTTTCATCCAATACTCAATGGTCTGCGCCTGCAACCAACCATGTTCAACGATAATTTCCCCCAATTTACGCCCAGTCTGCCGCTGTTCCCGCAAGGCTATATCAACTTGGGATTGCTCCAACAGACCCGCTTCCACCAAATATTCCCCAATTGGCTTGCCCATCCATTTGCCCCCATCTCCCAGTTGGTTTCAGTATAATCGCTGAAACTTAAAAATGTATAGTACCAATTTACCGAAGAATTGGGGATTGAGGGGCATTAATATAAACTTTTGTAAAATTTGTAAATCCTAATGCTATTTTTGTAATGATCAAGAAAGGGTAATCGGATGGGAATGAACGCCCCTGGTTAGAGAGCCTACCGTCGGCAATGGTATCGGCTCCGTTCGCAAAGATTATGTCATTTATAATAACACTGTAATAATAAAAATTACTCGGATAGCACTACCGATTTTCCTATGGTAGGGACGGGTGGAGGGCAATCCCTAAAATTGGCTCTATTTCATTCATTATGAAACCCAAAAAAAACTTCCCGCCGTCGGGGATAGCGGTTCAAATAGCGGTGAAATTTTTGCCAATCAAAACTGCGGGGGTCGGAGCGAGAACCGGAAGTATCTACCGCCTTGTGGGTGGTAATCCGTTCCCAGGGCACACAGGTTTTGGCGATCACCCAGGCCAAGGACTGGTACTGGGCATCCGTATAACCGCTGTGGACGAGGGGATTCACCGGGCTGGGCGCAGGGGTGGGGGTGGCATGAGGCGCAGGAGTGGGTTGGGGAGCATCGGGAGGCCGGTAGTAGCCATCCACTGGGGATTCCAAAGAAATATGGTAAGCAAAATTATTCACCGAAAACACCCCTTTTGGATTGGTCTTCACCGCCTGCCCCCGAAAAGCGGAAGGCGCTGCCCCGTAAGCTCGAAATTCCGGCGGCACAAGCCAGACCACCGTGCCATCCCGACGAATCAAGACATGATAACTCACCTGTCGGTCATCCCGCCCCGTGTGGTCTTTTTGGAACATCCCAATTGCCACATCCGCCGAGCCAGCGGTTTCATGTAAAACGATCAACGGAGGGTATTCCGCCGGTTGCCCCCACACGTCCAAACGGTGACGCAGACCGTAATTACTGGGATGGGCGGGAGCCACCTCTTGGGGGGGGTGATACCGAGGCCAGGACTTGGCGGGGGATAAGTTAGGGGGGCATAACCCCGGGCCAGCCGGGAGGGGAGAAAGTTGACTCAATAGGGTCGGTGCCGGTGATGGTTGCCACCAGCCGACCGCCTGGCTAACTAGGAAACCGAGCAGAATCAGCACCACTCCGGCCAGCCATCGCCCAATGCGTGCCATACAAACCCCTCACACCCATCCCATTTGGGCTAACATTTTTATAACATTTTGTAGCGTTTACCCCGGCTGTAACCCGCTTCTCCTAAAATGGCTGATGTTCATCTGGGAGAATGTCCTATGTCCGCACTGCTGGATAACTGGGAATTGTTGGTACAGTTGGTCTTAATTGCGTTGGTGGTGCTGGCCGGGCCAGCGGTGATCTTTCTACTGGTGGCCCGCAACGGCAACCTGTGAAAACCAGGACTCCGGCGGAGATTCCGGTTGTTCCGGGCGGGTGATCACCTCCACAATTTTGTGCCGAGCCGCCGGTTGCAACAATGCCTCTACACACACTTGGGCGACCCGTTGCCGGGGAATCCGTCCCTCAAAGAGGGTATCGGCACCTTGGATCACTAGCCCGCCGGGGATATTCTCATTCAGCAATCCCCCTGGCCGTACAATTGTATAGTTCAAACCACTATTTTGTAAATATAATTCTGCTTGCTTTTTCCAGTACAAAATAAACCAAAATAAATTCAAGGGGTGGAAAAATTGGGAGACACACAGGGAGGACACCAGGACAAAATGCCCCACGCCCTGGATTTTGGCCACATCCACCAGGTTTTGCGTCCCGCAACAGTCCACCGCCCAGGGTTCCGTGACATTAAAGGAAGGACGGGCACCCGTGGCACAAAGCACGACGGTACAGCCTGCCATCGCCGCCGTCAGGGTATGGGGTTGGGTGACATCGGCATAAACCACCTCCACCTGGGGAGGCAACATCCGGCGACCCCGTTCCACATCCCGCACTCCCGCCCGCACCGGGATGTCCCGACGTACTAATTCTTCCACAATCCTGCGCCCGGTTGCCCCAGTCGCCCCCGCCACCAATGCCCGCATGGATTCCATTTGTTTAACGTTGTAACCTAACTATAGCAATCCTACTTAATTGGCATTAGCTTGCGTGCCGTAGGCATACAAAAATTTTTCAGAACCATACACCGCAGGTGCTTCTTTTACGGGGGCGGTGCCCCTGCGACCCCCTGTTCCATTCTCATTTAGGATTGCCATATTAAATTACCGTAACATTCCCCTGATTGCCCCAGCGGTTAAAAATTGCGGCTCAGGGCATCCCGCATCACTCGGGCTTCTTCGGGGGTGGGGGCGGCGACCACGATAAAAACCAGGGTAGATTTGCTCCCCCCAAAACAGGCAATGCTAACGCTCACCCGGTTGGTTTCCCCATCAATGTGAATGGATTGAATTTGTACATTGAATAAACCCTGCTGGCGTAACATTTGCTGGGAGCGGCGGACGCATTGCTCCTCGGTGATGTCCAAAACCCCATTCCAGGTGAAAATGACTGGTGGTTGTGCCCAAGCACGCCCCATCCAACCCCAACCCAAGGCAAAAGCGCAGACCGCTAGGAGTAGTTTTTGCACAGGGATACCTCATCAATTTAATATGCTTGATTAAATCAGGCTTAAGGGACATAAGGCAATCTCACACAACAATCCCAGAAGATTTTTGTGAACCATAAGGTGACTGAGAAATAGGAGCGCAACGGTGCCCTGCAACCCTCAATTTTCTAAGTATAAAATTTTGAGGGGTTCAAGGAAATAATGATGTTGTATTATGGGCATTTCTAAAAATAGGTCGCAGGGGGGTAGCTCCCGCCCCAGAAGTGTTGAATCTTAAGATTTTGAGGGTTTGTGCCAAAATGTGCATCTAACCTGATGATACAAAACATTGTCATTTGGGAGCCAAATTCTCATTTATAACGAAAAATCTTCTCATTAAGTGTTTTGCCTGACTCGAATTTATGAACTTTTATTCCAGGGTTCAACACTACTGCTCCCGCCCTTGGTTCTGGAAAATTTCTGTTTGTTAATCGAATAGGATTGCTATAAACTAAATTTGAGCAATTCCCTGGACGTTGCCCTTTGCCGTTATACTAAAAAGAAATTTTTTGGTGGAACTGATGCCATGAACCTGTGCATCCTCCAAGCGGAAATCATGCAGGAACCCCAACTGCGTTACACCCAGGATAACCAACTGGCGGTGACGGATATGCTGGTGCAGGTTCCGGGTTTGCGCCCCGATGACCCCCAGGGACGGCTGAAGGTGGTGGTCTGGGGTGGGTTAGCGGAACAGACGGTCAAACAGTTCAAAGTTGGCGACCAGGTGCTGATCGAAGGGCGATTGGGCATGGTCAAGGTGGATTTACCCAACGGCGGTCGCACCACCCGCCCGGAATTGACCGCCTCGCGCCTCTTTCCGGTGCACGTGGGGGATGCTTTGGTGGCAGAGGACTCCCCCCCCCGCCGCACGCCTGCCCCTGCGGATCAGCCGGACACTGATAACCAAGATGACCCTTCTACCCCCTTTTGACCTGGTGGTTGCCACCACAAACCCCGGCAAGGTACGGGAAATTCGGGCTTATTTACCGGACTGGAATTGCCTTATTCCCCCGGTGGATTTGCTGTTGGAGGAAACCGGGGATACCTTTGCCGCCAATGCCCAGATGAAGGCGACCCAGGCGGCTCTGGCTCTGGATGCGTGGGCGATTGCCGATGATTCCGGGTTGGAGGTGGACAGTTTGGACGGGGCACCGGGGGTGTTTTCCGCCCGCTATGGTCGCACGGATAGGGAACGGATTGAACGGTTGTTATTTGAATTGGGGGACGAGCGGGAACGGGGGGCGCGGTTTGTCTGTGTGGTGGCGGTGGCGAATCCCCAGGGGGAAATTGTCGCCCAGGCGGAGGGGGTGTGTCGGGGGGAAATTTTGTTGGCACCCCGGGGTACGGGCGGGTTTGGCTATGACCCGATTTTTTACGTCCCGCAGCAGGGGTTGACCTTTGCCCAGATGACCCCGGCGCAGAAACAGCAGGTCAGCCATCGGGGGCAGGCATTGCAGGCTCTGGTTCCCCAATTGCGGCAGTTGCGGTGAAGCCCTGGCGTTGGCTGGTTTGGCTATTGGTCTTGGGTTTTTTGGGGCGAAAACTGGGGCAATCCTGGGGGGAAGTCCAGCACCTGCCTTGGCAACAGCAGATTCTGGTCTGGTGGTTGGGGGCGGGGGTGGTCACCACCGGGGCGCACCTGTGGGCGGGGTGGTTGTGGGGGCGGACGCTGGGGTTTTTGGGGTATCCCGTTGCCAGTCGCTGGGCGGTGCCCCTCTATGTGCGGACCAATTTAGCCAAATACATTCCGGGCAATGTCTGGCATTTCTATGGACGCATTCAAGCCGCCCAGACCCAGGCGATTCCCGTGCCGGTCACGGTGCTGAGCATTCTGCTGGAAGCCCTATTGCTGGTGGCGACGGCGTTGATTGTGGGGGCAACCCGGTGGGAGCAGTGGTGGTGGCCGCTGTTGGCGCTGCTGGCCGTCTTGGGGGGGATTCATCCCCTGCTCTTGAATCGGGTGTTGGCCTGGGCGGGGCGGCGCAAGGGACAGGGAATGACGTTCCCCCCGATTCGGCGTTATCCTTTGCCCCTACTGCTCGGTGCCCTGGGGTTTCTGGGACTGCGGGGGCTGGGTTTTTTGCTGGTGCTGGGGGCGTGGGTGCCCTTCACCTGGGAGACCGTGCCCCCGGGGTTGGGAGCGTTTGGGTTGGCCTGGTTAATGGGGTTTATCGTGCCCCTGGCGCCGGGGGGGTTGGGGGTGTTTGAAGCCACCTTGACCGCCAGCCTGAGCGGCTTGGTTCCCACCGGAATTGTTTTAGCCGCCGCCGTTGGGTATCGCCTCGTCAGTATCTTGGCGGAGTTGGCCGCCGCTGGCGTAGGGGTTTGGGTAGGATGGGGGCGGAGGGACTTGAACCCTCACGACCTTTAGGGTCAACGGATTTTCATCCTCCACCGACTTTCGCCGGAGGGCACATACCCCTGGAGAATCGGACTCTCCCTTTACCCACGAAGTTGACCGGACGCACCGGCTTCGCTAGGGTAGCTCCCGTCGAGTCTCTGCACCTTCCGGGCAAATCCCCGGCTTGGCTCAGGATTGCCATATCTACCGCAGTAGGGTTAGGTTTCCCTGAATTTGAGAGCATTCACTTGTGGGATTTCTCCCCCAAGGCTCAATAGCTTAAGTCCGTAGCGTCTACCATTCCGCCACGCCCCCAAGTGAATTAATAGAATAGCACATTGGCTAAGAACACCGATCCTCCGGGTGAAGTTAAGATTTGTTCCCATCCACCAAACAGGCTTCTAAGTCTCGTAATAGGGATTTTTGATCCAAATTTTGCCCAATAAAAACCAATTGATTTTGGGGCGGCACCGGTCGGTCATCCACATCCAAACTATAGCGTTTCCCGCTCAGTTGAAAAACATAACGGAGACTACTGCGGTCAAACCACAAAACCCCCTTCGCTCGGAATACATTGGTCGGCAATTGATCCGTCAAAAAGAATTGAAATTTCTCCAGATGCAAAGGCCGTTCACTGGTAAACGAAATCGCCATAAAGCCATCATTTTCCAAGTGGTGGGAATGGTGATGATGGTGGTGATGATCCGGTTCTTCATGATTGTGATGGGAGTGCGCCTGATGCTCTTGGGCAATTAGTTCTGAGTGGGGCGCTTCCACCCCCAAAATCAAGGGGAGCGATACCTGTCCCTTAATTGTGGTTAAAATCCGGGCACCCGCTTTCATTTCACTGATCCGCCGGGTCAATTCCTGCACCCGTTCCGGGGAGACCAAATCCACCTTATTAAGCAAAATAATATCCCCGTAGGTAAGCTGACTCAAAGCCGCTTCGCTATTAAATAAATCCGGGGCAAACGCCGAGGCATCCACCACCGTTAAAATCGAATCCAACTGGGTCAAATCCCGCAGTTCTGTCCCCAAAAAAGTAAGGGCTACGGGCAGGGGATCAGCCACCCCCGTGGTTTCCACCACCAAATAGTCAATCCGTTCCTGCCGCTCCAACACACTATAGACCGCATCCACTAAACTGTCATTGATGGTGCAACAAATACAGCCATTGCTCAGTTCCAGCATCCCTTCCTCTACGGATACCAAAAGTTGGCTGTCAATGTTAATATCCCCAAATTCATTCACCAGCACCGCCACCTTCAAATCCTGTCGGTTTTGCAAAATATGGTTGAGCAAAGTGGTTTTGCCACTGCCCAAAAAACCCGTGATAATCGTCACCGGCAAACCCCGCTTCGGCAAGTCCAATTTAATTGGCGCAGAGATAGATTGAGTCATAATCCCTCGTCAATGATAATGATTCTCATTGTAGCCCCTTGGGGTTCAATTGTTGGACGCAACCAGGCTTTCCCCTTCCAGGAGTCGGCGGGCCGCATCCAGCAGGGTTTCTTCCAGGTAGGGCTTGGTAAAGTAGGCATTGGCTCCCAGTTGGATCGCCATTTGCCGGTGCCGTTCTGCCCCCCGGGAGGTGAGCATGGCAATGGGCAATCCTTTCAACGTTGCATCCCGGCGCACCTTGGACAGGAGTTCCAGGCCGTCCATGCGGGGCATTTCAATATCGCAGAACATCAGGTCGCAGGGCAAGCCATCCCGCAGTTTTTCCCAGGCTTCCTGCCCATCCCGAGCCTGCTCCACCCGATAGCCCTTGTTGCTAAAGGTCATGGTGAGCATTTCCCGCACCACAATCGAGTCATCCACGATCAGCACGGTGGGTTCATCGGTGGTTTCCACTTCCGCTGGCATAGTCCCCTGCCACCGGGGCGCACTCGGGGGCGGCATTTGCCCCAGCGCCAAATCCACCAACTCCAGGATGTCGGCGATCATCATGATCCGCCCATCCCCCAAAATGGTCGCCCCGGCAATCCCCAGGGGTTTCTGCACTGGCCCGGAAAGCTGTTTGATCACCACCTCCTGCTCATTCAGCACCTGATCCACCTGAAACGCCACATACCGTCCCAGGCTTTGCACCACGACCACCGACACCCCCTCCTGGGTATTGGTGCCGAAAATACTGCCCCGCCCAATCATCCGCCCGTAGCGCAGGAGTTCGTTCAACGGTCGCAGGGGAATCCGTTGTCCCTGCCAATCCAAGGTCAATTTCCCATCCACCCCCGTGTGAATCATTTCCTGGGTCACATCTACCGGCACATCCGCCACCCCATCCATCGGGAACGCCACCTGGGCATGGCTGACCACGCAGGGCAAGGACTTGGAAATGCTCAGGGTTAGGGGCAAGCGGATGGTAAAGGTCGTGCCTTTGCCCAACTCCGAATCCACCACCACTGTCCCCCGAATCTCCGCCAAATTCTGGCGCACCACATCCAGACCAACCCCCCGACCGGCAAATTCATCCGCCTGATCCTTGGTACTAAATCCAGGCATAAACAGCAGTTGGTAAATGTCCTGCTTGCTCATGGTCGCCGCCTGCTCTGGCGCAATCACCCCCCGCTCAATCGCCTTGGCTTTCACCCGGTCAGGATTGATCCCCACCCCATCATCGCTGACCGTGATCACCGTTTGGTTCCCCTGGTACGCCGCCCGAATCACGATCCGTCCCGCTGGGGGTTGTCCAGCCGCCACACGTTGAGCCGGGAGTCCGATCCCATGCACGATGGCATTGTTCACCAGATGGGTCATGGGGTCGGTGAGCTTTTCCAGGATCATCTTGTCCACCAGGGTTTCCCGCCCTTCGATTTCTAGGGTTACCTGTTTGCCGCACTTGAGTGCCACATTGCGTACCGCCCGGGGGAGCCGATCCGTCACCCGGGAAAAGGGTTCCATGCGGGCGTTGTTGATCCCTTCCTGCAAACCCTGGGTAATCCGTTGGAAACTGCGTACCACCTCATCAAAGGCTTCCACCATGAAGCCAATGTCCTGGGCAGACTCCCGCACCCGCAATACCCGCTCCGCAATCTCCTGGGAAAGGGTGTGAAACCCGGTAAATCTGTCCATTTCCAGGGCATCAAATTCCGCCCCCGTGCTGTGCTGTGACCCCCCATTCCCCGGATTCAAAAAGTTGCCTACCCCCCCGCCCCGACTGGCATTCAAGGCTCCTTCCAACAGAGAACGTTCATACAAATCCTGCATCCGTTGGCTGAGGTCATTCAGTTGGTGCGCCTGGTGCAAAAGATTTTCCAAAAATTGCCGCAGTTGATTTTGATCCTCCTGCAAAGTGTTCCGGGAAACCACCAATTCCCCAATCAAATTGCTCAGGTTATCCAACTGCCGGATGGGCACCCGCATGGTCTGATCCATCACCGGGGCACTGGTTGACCCACTGGCTCGGGGCTCCGCCGCCGCTGGACTGGATTCTGCCGCCTTCGCTGGGGGAGTGGTTGTCCCAGGGGTCACAGCCAAAGTCTCCTCCAGGCTGGTCAAATCGGTTGGTGCCGCCGCCAACAACTGCTCCAGGTCGCCGAAATCATTGCTATCTAGGGCAAATGCTTCCCCTGAAACGGGCAACTCCAAGTCTCCCAAATCCGGCAGTTGTAAATCCCCGGTTAAGTCGGGCAGGGCAGACTCGGAGAAATCCAGGTCATCCCCCAAGTCTGTTTCCAATGCCGTTAAATCAGCCAAATCCGTCAATTCTAGGGATTCATCCAAGGATTCAAGGCTCGTTTCTAGCGCATTTGAGGCAACCAAGTCATCAGCTTCCGGCTGAGGCAAAGGTTCTTCCTGTTCTGACCCGACAAATGAAGAAAGGGCGGCTTCCAAATCGCTTCCCACATCACCGATCAGTCCTGAACTTGTTAATGTCAATTCTTCAGGAATTGGCGGCACATCTTCAAAAGTTAATTCTCCCAATGTTTCGGTATCCAGGGTGACATCATCAAAGCTCAATTCACCCAAACTCCCTTCTGTTCCCTCGCTGAAATCTAAAGTGGGAATATCGGCTAAAGTCTCCTCAAAGTCAAACTCGCTAGCGGTTTCTAGTTGTTGCTCTTCTGCTAACTCTGATTGAGGGGTAAAGGATTCAAAATCAAATTCACTCAAATTTCCCTCAGTTTCCCCATCGAAATCTAAAGCGGGAACATCTCCTAGAGTTTCTTCAAAATCAAATTCACTACTGGCAGTTTCTAATTCTTGTTCTGCTTCTAACTCTGCTCCCGGGGTAAACGATTCAAAATCAAATTCACCCAAACTCCCTTCTGTCCCCTCACTGAAATCTAAAGCGGGAACATCTCCTAGACTTTCCTCAAAATCAAATTCACCACTAGCGGTTTCTAATTCTTGTTCTGCTTCCAACTCTGATTGAGGGGTAAACGATTCAAAATCAAATTCACCCAAACTCCCTTCTGTCCCCTCACTGAAATCTAAAGCGGGAATATCCCCTAGGCTTTCCTCAAAATCAAATTCACCACTAGCGGTTTCTAATTCTTGTTCTGCTTCCAACTCTGATGGAGGGGTAAAGGATTCAAAACTAAATTCACCCAAATCGCCACCCGATTCATCACCAAAATCTAAAGTGGGAATATCGGTTAAATTTTCCTCAAAGTCAAATTGATTAACAGTTTCTAATTGTGGTTCTGCTTCCAACTCTGCTTCCGGGGTAAACGATTCAAAATCAAATTCACCTAAAGTCTCTTGTGTTCCCTCGCTGAAATCTAAAGCGGGAATATCCCCTAGACTTTCCTCAAAATCAAACTCACTACTAGCAGTTTCTAATTCTTGTTCTGCTTCCAACTCTGATGGAGGGGTAAAGGATTCAAAACTAAATTCACCCAAATCGCCACCCGATTCATCCCCAAAATCTAAAGTGGGAATATCCCCTAGGCTTTCCTCAAAATCAAACTCACTACTAGCAGTTTCTAATTCTTGTTCTGCTTCCAACTCTGATGGAGGGGTAAAGGATTCAAAACTAAATTCACCCAAATCGCCACCCGATTCATCCCCAAAATCTAAAGTGGGAATATCGGTTAGGCTTTCCTCAAAATCAAATTCACTACTGGTAGTTTCTAATTGTTGTTCTGCTTCAGGACTAAAAGATGCAAAGTTAAACTCACTTTCATCCGACTCTGGGAGTGGTTCCAATTGGGACAAAGATTCCAAAGCCATCGCTTCCGCACTCGCCCCAGTATCCAAAAAGCTCAAATCTTCCTGCTCAGCCGTTGCTTCCCCTTCCTCCTCCAATGTGAACAATTCCGCCAGGGCACCCAAATCCTCAACCGTTTGCTCTCCCTCAATGGCAACCCCCTCATTCCCTGAAAACGCCGTACCTCCCTCCTCGGGAGCTAGGGAGAACAATTCCGCTAGGGAAGCCAACTCCTGGGTTGTATTGGCAAGTGCGACAGGTGCTTCTGCGGCTACCACTTCACCAGCCGTTGCCTGAGCATCCAAACTGGCAAATAGTTCCACCAAATCCAACTCTTCGCTCTCCGTTGCCTCCGGCTCGGAGGGAATTTCCGGCACCGATTCATCGGCAGGCGTTGCCTCCCATCCCGCCATGACCCCTTCCCCTTGCACCAAAATTTGCAACAGGGCTTCCAATTGGATAAAGACCGGCTGGTATTCCCGCACCACCTGCAAACCCATCTCTGAAGGAAGACTCCCCTCCTGCTCTAGGTGGCTGACCAACCCCGTCAACGCCGCCACCCCTTGTTGGAACAACGCTACCATCTCAGGACTGAGGCACACCTGCCGCCCCACGCCCTCATCCCGCAGGATTTTCAGACAGTTCTCCAAGCCCAATGCCATCTCCTGTAGGGCATCCAACCCCAACATGGCGGCTCCCCCCTTGATCGAATGGGCGGCTCGAAACCAATCACTGACCTGTTCCGGGTCGGTCAGGGGTTGCCCCATCGCCGGGATCGCCTGATAGAGGGTCGCCAAGTGTTCCTGGGCTTCCTGTAGAAAATACCCCAGAATCCGTTGTTGTTGGGCGGCATCCATGGCTTCACTCCTATCGGTTTAGAGGGGTTCGGTCGTACCTAAACGGAACCGTTCCACCGAGGCTTGTAACCCTCGGGATACTTCCGCCAGATTCTGGAGGGCAACAGAAACCCGTTGGGATTCCTGGGAGGTTTCCTGGGCGGTCAACTCCACCGACTGCATCACCTGGGTGACGTTCCGGGATACCTCGGTTTGTCGCACCGTGTCCGCTGTAATGGACTGCACCAGGGCATCAATTTGTTGGGACACTTGAATGATTTCCTCCAAGGCTCGCTTCGCCTGCTCCGCCACCCTCGTCCCCCGGATCACCTCCTGGGTGCCTTCTTCCATGGCGGTCATCACCAGCCCGGTTTCCCCCTGAATCTGGAGCACGATCTGTTCGATTTCTTTAGATGCTCGACTAGTCCGATCCGCCAACTGCCGCACCTCGTCCGCCACGATGGCAAACCCCCGCCCCGCTTCCCCCGCTTTGGCCGCCTCAATACTGGCATTCAAGGCCAATAGGTTGGTGCGTTGGGCAATTTGACCAATCGAGTTCACAATCTTGTTGATCTCCTGGGTGGACTCCGCCAGCCGTTTCACCTTGCGGGTGGTTTCCGCCACCGATTCCCGGATGCTCTGAATCCCCGCCACGGTCTGATCCACCGCCTCCCCACCCCGTTGGGCGGTTTCCGAGGCGGTACGAGCCACCTCAGCGGCTTCCCGGGCACTTTCCGCCACCCGTTGGATGGAATCGGTCATCATCTGCACCGAGTTCAACGTACCCGCCAATTCCTGGGCTTGCCGCAGGGCATTGGAGGAGAGTTCCCGGGCGAAAAATTCACTGTCCGTCGCCGCTCGACCCACTTGCAAGGTGGAGGTTTTCACCTGTTGCACAATCTGGCGAATGTTTTGAATGATCAAGTTAAACGAGTCGGCAACGGCTCCCAAAATGTCCGCTGAAACCTCCGCCTGTACCGTCAAATCCCCCCGGGCGGCTCCCTCCACATCATCCAACAGCCGAATCACCTGCCGTTGCAAATCCTCCCGGGAACGCTCCACTTCCTCCGCCTTATCCTGCAATTCCTTGAACCGCTCCCAAATTTGGGTGAGCATTTGGTTAAAAGCTAAAGCCGCTTCCGCAAAGTCATCCTGACCCACCACGCTTAGGGAGGACTGGAATTCCCCCCGCCCTAGGGCTTCGCAACTCAAACGCAATTCCTCGGAAAATTGGCGCACCCGTTGGGACTTCACCCCACCCCCGCCACCTCCTAGGGCAACGGCGGCTCCCCCACCCAGCACGGCGGCCAAGACCGCTCCCCAGGGTTTGGGCACGGCGAAAGCGGCTCCCCCCGCCAACACTGCCACCACGGCTCCGGTAGCCAGGGACTTGGTGAACCCTCCCCCCGCCGGTTTCCGCATCGGTGCCATGGGTACCACCACGTTGGGGGTGGGGGCTGGGGTATTTTTCAAACCCGGACGGGTAACTTGGGTTTGGGCTGGGGATACCACGCTCAACGCATCCGTATTGTCCACCTGGGAACGGGAGCTACCCCCAGTCAACGGGTCATCGTCGTAGGCAGTGGGGGTGGTTTGAAAGCTAAATAAACCAGGTTCCGCCGCCGGTTCTGCCCAATTAGGACTGCGCCGATTCCCCAAATCCATCAAAAGGGTGTCCCCCTGGTCAGCCGCCTCCTGATGGGGGTCATCCTCAGCAAAGTCATCCGTAAAGTCATCCATCCCCTGGGCAAACATCCCAGGCGAACCGGGGAGCGCCACATCCATAATCAGAGTGTGGTCGCCGCCATGTCCCCCTTCCTCCGGCATCTCAGCCGGGGTGTCCTCGGCAAAGGGGTTCAACCCACCCACCGGGGTGAGGGGTTCCGCAAAAGGGTTGGCATCCGTCCTAAAAGGGTTCTCCGCCGCCGGTTGCTCAGGGAAGACCCATGTTTCCGGCGGGGAACCCTGCTCCGCATCCAAATCCGCCACCGCAAAGGGATTATCCCCCCCATCCCCATTCATCCTAACTGGAACCGTCAAGTCCTCCTGAACCGGCTGGTTGGCCAAATACTGATTGACATCACTAATGCCATTGCGGGCGTATTCCACTAATTCCGGGTCATCGGTCAAGGCCATCACCCGTTGATAATGCTCCCGTGCCTGGGCGTAATTCTGGGTACACAGATAAATATGTCCCCGCAGGAGGTGCAGGTTGGGCATTTCATCATATTGTTTCAGCAGACTGTCGGCAATCGCACCCGCCTCAGCATAATCACCCGTGACATAGGCACTGGTGGCACGTTCATAATCACTGAGATAATTGCTGGTTGCCATTGACCCTGACTCCTTATCGGCTGTCCATGACGGCTAGTTGGTCGGTGACGCAGTAGGTGAGACGACAATTGGGAGCAATTTTGGATTACCTACCTGGCATCCATTTTAGTTATAACCTGTCAACTTGGATTTTCTCAATTGTTTCTAGCTTTTTTTCGAGCTTGTTACCCCCCTCATGCGACCGAATGCCATAGGTGGGAATCCACCAAGGCTTTAGGTTCTAGCAACCGCACCACCGCCCCATCGGCAAGGAGCCATTCCCCCTGCACCAGCAATTTGCCCTGGGCGAAGTCTTCCCCACTCAAGGGGGGACGCAACTGCCGGGGGTCAAGAAACTCCGCCCCCACCACCCGGTCAATCGCCAACCCACAGGTCACCCCCTGATCCGCCACCACAATCACCGAAAGTTCGGGGCGGTTGGTATTCAATGGCGGTAGCCCTAGAAACTGCCCCAAATCTCCCACCCAAATCACTTGACCCCGCCAGTTGTAGGCACCCATCACCACCGGCGGCACATTCGGCACACTACTGATCCGGTCAGGACTCATCCCCGCCACCTCCTGCACCCCCATCGCCGGGAGGGCAAATTCGGCTCCAGAGGACAACACAAACCGTAGGTACAGTTCCCCCTGCACCCCCTGATCCGCGGCACGCTCCCCCGACCCATCCAAAAAACCAGCGGCGGCATCCACCATAAACCTATCCTTTGGGGGTTCGCAAAAGATGACGGACGGTACCCAAGAGGTCTTGAGGTTCAAAGGGTTTAACAATATAGGCATCCGCCCCCTGTTTCAAACCCCAATGCTTATCAAAGGTTTCGCCCTTGGAGGAACACATCAACACCGGCACCTGTTTCGTCTGGGGATACTCCCGCAACTGCCGCACCAATTGGTAGCCATTCATGCGGGGCATGACCACATCCATCACCACCACATCGGGAATTTGCCCCCCCTGTACCATTGCCAGGGCTTCATCCCCATCCCCGGCGGCCAGAACCTCCCAACCATCCTGTTCCAGCAGGGAAACCATCATCTCCCGCTGAGCCTTTTGGTCTTCTACCACTAACACGGTTGCCATAATACCACCGCCCGTGAATGCCTCAATTGTACACCCTTACCCAGAAATCTCAACCCTCCCGGGCAACCACCTCCACCAATTCCCCCACCCGCTGGGTCATGGCTAAAGGCAATTGCAGGGGTTGCAATTCCTGGAGGGGGCTGGCGGTCTGGGGCAAGGTATGCACCAAATCCTCCAGGGGACGGGGGATGACCATAATGGCGTGCAATTCCCCAATTCGGCTGGCCGCATCCATCCCCGCATCAATGGCAAGGGTCACATCCGCCACCCGCCCCCGCAGAATAATCGTACACAGCCCCGCCCCAATTTGGTCATAGCCCACCAAATGCACATCGGCGGCCTTGAGCATGGCATCAGCGGCACCCACCAAAGCGGGAAAACCCCGGGTTTCCAACAACCCCACCGCCTGTCCTCCCTCCGGGTCAGGGGTTCCCAGCCGTGCCAAAACCGCCATACTCGGGCTGATGGGCAAAACCAGTTCCAAGTTATCCAGGGGGCGGGGCAATACCAAACTGGAAACGTACTGGCCAAAGGCTTCCGCCGTCTCCACCCCCGCTTGCACCGCCAAACGCACCGAGGCAATGTCCCCCCGCACCACCGCTGTACAGTAACCGCCGCCGGTTTTTTCGTAGCCCACCAAGTGCACCCCGGCGGATTTGAGCATCATGTCCGCTGTACCCACCAGGGCGGGAAAACTTTGGGTCGCCACCAACCCCAGCGCCATGGATTGATAGGGGTGGGCAGGCCGACTGCTACCCAAATTCATTTGGGTCAAGGGTTGGGTCACGGTCGGGGCAGAATTTAACATATACAATCGCAGGGTAATTACTTCCACTGTAGCGACAAAAGGGGGAAATCGTCCCCAGGGAACCCTAAAAATTAGCAGGATCGTTGCTACAGCATACTTTCCACTGATCAAGAATCAGCGGTGATAGGGGGGCAACCCCGTACTTGGTTCTGGGAAATTTCTGTATGCCTACGGCACGCAGGCTAGCGTTAATCCAATAGGATTGCTATACAGTCTATTTATCAATCAAAGGATACAAAAAGCCTCGATTATCCTATAGGCTTATCATGATTGACCTACGGCAAGTGGGGTTCAACTGTATCCCATAACCACTCAAAAGACTGTAATAGAGGTGTCCTAATATAGCAATCCTAAATGAGAATAGAACAGGGGTCGCAGGGGCACCGCCCCCGTAAAAGAAGCACCTGCGGTGTATGGTTCTGAAAAATTTTTGTATGCCTACGGCACGCAAGCTAATGCCAATCAAGTAGGATTGCTATATCAGTCGCTTATCGGTCAGAAAAGCCTGGAGGTTGGGCACCATCATCGGGAAATCATGCGGACAAGTGCCGATTCATCCCATTCAAGGCGGTTGCCGGTTGTCCCCAGCCACAGCAGATACTCGCAATTTCCCGCCGGGCCTTTGAGGGGGGAGGGGGTCAACCCCTGCACCTGCCAACCCAGAGCTTCGGCACTCGTTGCCACTTGCCTAATCGCCTGCACCTGCGCCTGGGCATGCTTGACCACCCCGCCTTTGGCAATCTGCGCCCGACCCACCTCAAATTGGGGCTTGACCAAAATCACCGCTTCCCGGGGCGGAGCCAACAACTGCCATAGGGCTGGTAAAACCTTCGTCACCGAAATAAACGACACATCCACCACCCCCAAATCCGCCCAGGGGTCATCGGGCTGGTAGAGTTGTGGGGGTTGCAGATGCCGGAGATTCGTGCGTTCCCACAGCCGCACCCGGGGGTCTTGGCGCAATTCCCAGGCCACCTGCCCGTAGCCCACATCCACCCCATACACCCGGCGGGCACCATGCTTTAATAAACAATCGGTAAAACCCCCGGTGGAAATACCCCCATCCAACGCCACCCGGTCAGCCACCCCTAGCCCAAAGGTGTGAAGGGCATGGGCGAGTTTTTCCCCACCCCGGGACACGTAGGGCGGTCGGGCGTACAGGGTAATGCAACTGTCAATCGGCACCAGGGTACCCGGTTTATCCACCACCCGTTGATTGACCTGCACCCAACCCGCTTGGATGGCTCGTTGCGCCTGTTGGCGGCTGGGGCAATGTCCCAAGGTAACCAGCAGGGTATCCAGACGTTCTTTCAAGGGTGATGTTCAGTCGGCTAAATGTCCTGTTCGCTCAAACCCTGGCTGAGATGGTCAAAGGGTTCGCTGATAAAATCTCCGGTGATCCCCGCCTGGGCGGCCAGTGCCTGCACCTGCTCTTTGAGGATTTGAATTCCCCGCACCGAAGGCCCCAGGGGCACCCCCAGGGAATTATAGGTTTCCCGCAGACCCTCCAGCACCCGCTCATCCAGGACATCCGTACTCCCCGCCACCAAAGCGTAGGTCGCATAGCGCAGGAAATAGTCCATATCCCGCAGACAGGTGGCATAGCGGCGGGTGGTGTAGGCATTGCCCCCGGGTCGGATCAACTCCGGCTGTTCGGTAAACAGCTGGGAAGCCGCCGTCCGTACCAAATTGGCCGCCTCCCCATTGATCAGGCGTGCCACCTGAATCCGAGCCAGACCCGTATCAAAATAGCTTTGTAAACGGTCAATTCCATTCCGGTCAAAGTAACGTCCGGCCACATCATAACGGGCGATCAAACTGGTAATGGCATCTTGCATGGCAGTACCCTGATGACGAAAAGCGGTTTTTACAGCAGTCCTTAGCTTACCACGCTAATTCCCCCGCACCCACTTTCGTTGCGCTCCGTAACGATTTTGGTGGGGTTCCGCTGGGAAAATGGTATCTCAAGATACAAACCCTTGCCCCAGAGGTCTTTAAGATTGGCGCATTGTGGACGGAATCTGTTTTTAGGAGCGTAAGTTCATGGCGAAAACCGCGCAAGAAGTCTTGCAGATGATCCGGGATCAGAATATTGAAGTGGTGGATTTGAAGTTCGTGGATATGCTGGGGACGTGGCAACACTGTACCTACGCCAGTAGCCTGATTGATGAGGATACATTTACGACGGGGATGCCCTTTGATGGTTCCAGTATCCGGGGCTGGAAGGCGATCAACGAATCCGATATGCTCAAGTGTGCCGACCCGGCGACGGCCTGGATTGACCCATTTATGAGCACCCCGACCCTGAGTATGATCTGTACGATTAAGGATCCCCGCACCGGCAATCTCTATGGCCGTTGTCCCCGGGCGATTGCCCAGCGGGCGTTGGATTATCTCTACAGCACGGGCATTGGGGATGTGGCCTTTTTTGGTCCCGAAGCGGAATTCTTTATCTTCGATGATGTGCGGTTTGACCAGAAGGAATACGAGAGTTTTTATCATGTGGATTCCAGCGAAGGCCGTTGGAACACCGGGAAAAAGGAAGAAGGGGGCAACCTAGGCTACAAACCCCGTTACAAGGAGGGTTATTTCCCGGTGCCGCCGATTGACTCCCTACAGGACATCCGCACGGAAATGCTGTTGACCATGGGCAAACTGGGGGTGCCGATTGAAAAACACCACCACGAAGTTGCCACGGGCGGTCAGAATGAACTGGGGATCAAGTTTGAAAAACTCATCCAAGCGGCGGACAACCTAATGACCTACAAGTATGTGGTCAAAAATGTCGCCCGCAAGTGGGGGAAAACCGCCACCTTCATGCCCAAACCCCTGTTCAACGACAACGGTTCCGGGATGCACACCCACCAGTCCCTCTGGAAGGACGGGCAACCCCTATTTGCCGGGGATAAATACGCCGGTTTGAGCCAGTTGGCCCTGTGGTACATTGGCGGGCTGTTGAAACACGCCCCGGCGGTTCTGGCCTTCACCAACCCCACCACCAATTCCTACAAACGGCTGGTGCCTGGATTTGAAGCCCCGGTGAACCTGGCCTACTCCCAGGGCAACCGCTCCGCTTCGATTCGGATTCCCCTGTCGGGTTCCAATCCCAAAACCAGACGCTTGGAGTTCCGCTGTCCCGATGCCATGAGCAACCCCTACTTGGCATTTTCCGCCATGTTGATGGCCGGATTGGATGGGATCAAAAACCAAATTGACCCCGGCGAGCCGCTGGATAAAAACATCTACGAACTCACCCCAGAGGAATTGGCGAAGGTACCTTCCACCCCCGGTTCCCTGGAAGATGCCCTGGCCGCCCTGGAAAAAGACCATGAGTTCCTGTTAGCGGGCGGGGTGTTCTCCGAGGACTTTATCGAAAATTGGATCGCCTGGAAGCTGGACAACGAAGTTAACCCCATGCGTTTGCGGCCCCACCCCTACGAATTTGCGCTCTACTACGACGGTTGATGCGGTCGTGATGGAAACCTCCTAAGTTGCGATCAGCCTCCACTCTCCAGTGGGGGCTTTTTTTATGGCTTGGGTAGTCCTACTCCGCTCCCGGGGCAGGGATCAACAGATATGGCAATCTTAATTGAGTTTAGAACAGCAGTAGCAGGGGCAACGTCCCCGTCCCTGCTTCTGGGGAATTTCTCTGTGCCTACAGCACGCAAGCTACAGCCTGTTCACCAGAAGTGGTGAATCCTGCAACAAAACTTTACATATTCAGATGTGGGACGACCCGGTTGAGCCAATGGACAAAATTCCACTCCTGCCCCATTAAAATTTTTTGTATACAGTCTATTTATCAATTAAAGGATACAAAAAAGCCTTGATTATCCTAGAGGCTTAGCATGATTGACCTACGGCAAGTGGGGTTCAACTGTATCCCATAAACGCTCAAAAGACTGTAACTTCACTTGCCGATAGCCTTGGAGCCAGAATAATTTACTCATCAGCGGTATTACGGTTACATAAGATCAACACGACCTAATGAACTCACAAAGCCATCCGATAGCCTGGCGTTAGCCATGAGTCAATTAATAGAGGTGCCCTAAAATTATTTGCAATAACTGTATCAATTCATGTCTCATCCTAATCTGAAATGACCATAACTATGGACGGGTCAGTTGCCTAATTAGCTCCTGTTGCTCGGGAAATGCTTGGATTAGCTGCGCCCGTTCCCCCAGGTCAAACCGGCTGAAGCTAAATCCTGGACTCACCGTACAGCCGCACCAGACCCACTCGCCCCCGGCGACCAAGCGAGCCGCCTGCCATACCCCCGCTGGTACCACTGCACAGGGTTGTTCTCCGCTCAAAACTTGGCAGTGATGTTGTGGCTGTCTTTCCGGCTCCAGGGTGTGCAATTCCAGAGCGTCGCCCCCGTACCAATGCCAAATTTCATCCCCCTGCCGCACTCGATGCCAGGCAGAAAAATCCCCTTGGCTCAGTACCCAGTAGATATGTGTACAGGCATTGTATGAATCTTGATAATCTTGACATACATCTTGTCCCAGGGAAACCTTGAGGGGAGAGCGGTAAAGTTCCCGGTAGTAGCCGCCTTCCGGGTGAGGTTGCAGTTGCCAGCGGCTAATCACCTCCTGGGGGTTCATAGGGTCAGTTCCATGAGTTCTTGCCACACCTGCTCCGGGTCGGGAGCCTGCAAAATCGGGCGGCCAATCACCAAATAATCCGCCCCGGCGGCTAATGCGCTTTGGGGGGTACAGGTGCGTTGCTGGTCATCGGCACTTGCTTGCCAACGAATGCCGGGGCAAACGCATAAAAAATCCGCTCCCAGGTGTTTTTTCAAACGTGCAACTTCCCAAGGGGAACAGATGACCCCTGCTAAGCCCGCCTGTTGTGCCACCGCTGCCCAGTGCTGGATGTAAGCATCCATGTCTAAGCGGCTGGCAAATTCCTGGGTAAATTGCTCCCGCCCCGTGCTGGTCAAGAGCGTCACCGCCAACAATCGCAGAGAACTGCGGGCAACCGTGGCCTGGGCTTGGGCGAGTGCTAGGGAACCGCCAGTGGCGTGCAGGCTCAAAAAATCTACCCCGTATTCCACTGCTACCTGACAGGCTCGAGCCACCGTTTGGGGAATGTCATGATACTTCAGGTCTAAAAAAATAGATTTTTCCCGCCGTTTGAGTTGGGTCAGGATGGCAGGTCCAGCGGCGGTGAATAATTCTAACCCCACTTTCCACCACCGTACCGCGGGCAGTCGTTCCACCCAACTTAAGGCCGTGTCCGCATCCGGCACATCCAAAGCCACAATGATCCGGTCAGCGAGGCCGGTCGGGTTCATCGGGAATTGCAGGCCCAAACGGTGACTTTACAACTTGGATCATTGCAGAGTTGCAGGGCGGCCTGTTCGGCTAAATTGCGGGTTTTGCCGGTACCAAATCCACTGCGGTTGACACCTTCCGCCACCGCGCCACAGCCCCGATTAAATGTCAAAACCACCCGGCAGTCCGGGCTACCACATTCCTGGAGTGCCTTTTGGCTGGCTTGAGAGGGACTTTGCCAGTCATAGCTATAGCCAAAGCGACTGGTTTGTTGGCTGAGGGCAATCGCCCCAAAGGATTCTTGGGCATGGGCGGGCAGGGACCAGAGGCTCAGGGGGAGCACTATCCAAAACCAACGGCGGCGCAACATAGGTCGTGGAGGTGAATCGTATAGTCGGCAAGACGGGTGGGAAAAACCCCATGTTCCTGAACCAGGATAGATAAAATAAGCCTAGGTTTTCCATCGGTAACCTCATGGTACTCCGGGTCGGTGCCCCACCGCTGAATGTCGGTAATATTTTGACCTTCAGTTTGCAGGTCTATCGCTGGCACTTTTGGCGGTATCTGTGGTTGTCCCTCCGAGCCTATGCCTGGGTGTTGGTGCCGGTGTACGGTTGGGCGAAATACAGTGCCTTGATGGGCGCCTTATCCCGGTTGGTGGTGCAACAATTGCGGGGGGTGCCGGAAACTCCCGAACAGGCCATCACCATTGCGGATCAAAAAAAGTGGGGTCTATTGGGGGCGGGGATTTTGTATGGTCTAGTTTCTGCCCTACTGCTACTGGTTCTGGGTGGGGTGGGACTGCTGTTGACCGTGCCGCTGGCTCTGTGGGGGGAAGGTCAGGGTGCCTGGGAAAACCCCTGGATCGTCCTGGGATTTGCGCTTTGGGTACTGGTGGTGGCGGTGGGGGTGCTGGTGGCCTGGACGTGGTTAGTATTTCGCTGGCTGTTGTATCCCCTGCCGTTGGTGATGGAAGCGGGGGTCGGGTGGCTCCGCAGTTTGCCCCGCAGTTGGCAGCTCACCCAGGGGTCGGTGGTGAAGATTCAATTGGTGACGTTGATAGGCGGTTTATTGCTTCTGCCGTTCCAATTTCCGGTGCAAATGGTGATGAATATGGTACAGATGATATTGCTCTTTTTTGCTACCTTAATTGGTACCATCATCATGATTATTTTAGGGGCAATTGTGGATGAACCTGCGGTGGCGGGTGTTGCTTTTTTCGTGCCAATGGTGTTTGCATTTTTAATTCCCTCCCTACTGGTGGGGGCGATGTTTGCCCCTTACTGGCAGGCGGTATTGGCGGCCCTATATCACGAATCCCAATGTCAACGGGAAGGTTGGGGTCTGGTCTTACCCTCCCTTGACCCATGAGCAAACCATTTTGGCGCAGTCTGAAAATTGCCACGCCGGAGCATACGGAACTGGAATTAGTGTTAGCGGGACCAGGGAATCGGGTGTATGCGTTGGTGGTGGATTACGTCTGTTTGGGGTTGGCTTTATTAGGGGAAGCAATTTTAATCTATGCGATTGTCGTCAGTGGATTTTTAGATAATTTTGCTGACGAAAATGGGGATGTGGGCGGGGCGTTGCTCTGGTTGGCGGCGTTGAGTTTTCTGACAGCTTTTTTAATTTATACGGGCTATTTTGTGTTTTTTGAAACCCTATGGCAAGGGCAAACGCCGGGGAAAAGACTGGCGCGTATTCGGGTGATTTGTGACGATGGCCGACCGGTGGGTTTACAGCAGGCAACATTACGAACCTTACTGCGGATTGTCGATGATCTGCTACTCATTGGAGCCTATTTTGTTATTTTCGGTAAGCGGGAAAAACGGTTGGGGGATTTTGTCGCCGGGACGGTAGTGATTCAAGAAGCGGTGGCGCAAACCCAAAGCATCCGATGGCCGCCTGGGGTGCAGGAAATGGGGCAGGATTTACTGCCGATTGCAGGGCAACTTTCCCCCGATGAATTTGTGATTTTGCGGGAATATGTCCAGCGATGCGGGCGATTTCGTCCCGCTGTGCGGCAACAGTTGGCGCAAGAACTCGCCCAGCAATTTCAGGAGCGATTGGACGTTTGGGATAACGGGGCTGACCCAGATCGTTTTCTCCATGCTTTGTACTGGGCGTATCAACAAGGGTCAGTGTTTTGAATTGAGGGTTCTACGGCAGGTTACTGGTTCACCATAACGATTCCAGAAGACCTATAGCAATCCTATAGCAATCCTACTTAATTTAGAAATAAAAATTTTCCAGAACCAAAGACGGGGGCGGTGCCCCTGCGACCCTTGTTCTAAACTCATTTGGGATTGCTATATTTGATTGGCATTAGCTTGCTTGCTGTAGGCATACAAAAATTTCCTAGAACCAAGGACGGGACCCCTATTCCATTTTCATTTAGGATTGCTATGTCACCGGTTGCATTACTCTCTTGGTTCATTTGTTTCTAGGACAGGAATGCCCTGACTCCAAAGTAAGTACTTGTGGTGTACAAACCTATTCCCCTATGCTAAGAGCGCAACCGAATCCAGGTAGGGAATCTATGGCACGGGTGGCGGTCGTTTATTTTTCCGGTAGTGGGCATACCCATTTGATGGCTGAGGCGGTGGCGCAGGGGGCGGCATCGGTGGGGGAGACAACGGTGGATTTGTTGCGAATTACCGGCGAACAGATCACCAACGGGCGGTGGCGGGATGATGGGGTGATGGATGTCCTCAACCGGGCAGATGCGATTGTTTTTGGTTCTCCCACCTACATGGGCGGGGTGGCGGCGCAGTTCAAGGCGTTTGTGGATGCGGCTAGCGGGATTTGGTTCCAACAGGGTTGGAAGGATAAGTTGGCCGGGGGCTTTACCCATTCCGGTTCCCCTAGTGGCGATAAGCAGGGGACGTTGCTTTATTTAGCCATCAATGCCGCCCAACACGGGATGGTCTGGGTGGGGTCAGCGGAAATGCCCGATGCAACGGGGGTCAACCGCCTGGGTTCCTTTCTGGGGGTAATGGGGCAAAGTCCCTTGGATACGAGTGGTGCCCCGCCCACCCTGGATGCGGGAGATAGGGAAACTGCCAGACGATACGGTCAACTGATTGCCCAAATAGCGCAACGGTGGCGGCAAGTAGCAGATCAGCCCGAACGTTAATTAGGGCAATCACACTTGAATTTTTGGTTCTTAGGTTAAGGAATTTCATGGGCGAAACTTTGCACCCGCACAAACTGAAATGGTCCGGCAATTGCACCCCAAACTTGTGCATCGGTTTCCGGGTCTCGCCCCCGGTCTAAACTGATAAATTCCTGGGCATTAATCGTAAATTCGCTATCCAAATAGGTTTTTTTGCCCCGCCGTTCCACAAAACATTGTTTGCCAGGGGCGACCCGTCCGTGAAAACTTTGACCATCCCAGGTGACGATCATATTACATCCCGGCAGGGGCGTAAGTTGCTCAGCCGTCAGGGAAGCCAGCCGTTCTTGGTCACGGGAAGCACCGTAGAATTGGGCTTCATTTTGGACGTAATAATTTTCAATTTCCAGGTGATCATTTACCGTGATCAGCTTCAGAACTCTGACCCGATAGGGGCTATGGAGTTCATAATCATAGGCTTGTTCCACATATAAACTAAGTCCATTCAAAAGTGACCAGGGTAAGGGGCGCATACAGACCCGAATATGGGCAAAAAAAGGCGGATTTTCGAGGGCTTGTGCCTGATTGCTAAAGTCGGCGGCTAACCAACGGGCTAGGGTTTTTTGATCGGTGGCGTGGGTCATAGCCTCACATGAATTAACATGGTAAATAAAATGCCATTTTACTAATTTTACGGTCTGGGGGCACGAAGCGAGTGATTCAAAGCGATGGTTGGCGGTTTTGGTTGGGCTGGTTGGCAATTCTACTGGTGTTGAGCAGTCTGGGCTTGGGCTGGTTGGTGCGGGGGTTGTCCCTGCTCCTGCTTCTGGTGATTCTCACCCCGACCCTGTTGACCCTGGGAATACGCTGGTGGTTGGGGCGTAACATCGTCACGGGGGCTTGCCCGGTGTGTGGCTTCGGCTTGCAAGGGCTAGCCAACAGCCAAACCCAATGCCCCAACTGTGGGGAACGCCTCCAGGTCACGGGGGGGAAATTTACCCGCCTCACGCCGCCCGGAATCGTAGATGTGGAAGCCGTAGAAGTGCCCGAATCCAAAAATTAAATAAAATTTATTACAACTTGTTACAACCAGCCGCAATCATGTCCCTCACTGCCCTCCGTACCGCCCAACTGCAAGCCGGTGCCCAGTTCCATCCCGACGGCTATCCCCTCCGCTTTGGTCAGGAACCGCCCACGCCAGCCCTGCTGGACACGGGAGTAATCCTTTTTGACCGCACCCACTGGGGTCGCCTGCGTTTACAAGGAGCGGATCGGATACGTTATCTGCACAACCAAAGTACAAACGATATACAATCCCTGCGGGTGGGGCAAGGGTGTGACACGGTGCTGGTCAATTCCACCGGGCGTACCTTGGATTTAACCACTGTGTATGTGGAACCGGAATGGCTGACGTTGATTACCTCGCCCGCGTCCCATAGTTCGATTCACCAATGGTTAGAAAAATACATTTTCTTTGCGGATCAAGTCACGATTCAAGACCAACGGGAAACCACTGCCATGTTTACTCTGATGGGGGCGACAAGTCATGGATTAATTGCTCAATTAGGGGCAGGTCATTTGGCAACGCAACCAATAGGAACCCATGCCTATATTCCTTGGCAAGAAACGTCTATTTTAATTGCTCATGGCACGGGTTTGTTGAACCCTGGTTATACATTCATTGTACCGATAGAATCGGCGGTGAGTCTGTGGCAATGGTTGGTAGCGCAAGGGGCAATGCCTTGGGGGGATCAGGCTTGGGAATGGTTACGGGTTCAGCAGGGACGACCGGCAGTAGGAGCAGAATTGACCACGGATTATAACCCTTTGGAAGCGGGATTATGGCACGATATTTCCTTTAATAAAGGCTGTTATATTGGTCAAGAAACCATCGCCCGCTTGAATACTTATCAAGGGGTCAAACAACAATTATGGGGCTTAAAATTAACTGCTCCTGCTATTCCGGGAACTCCCCTTCACATTGGCGAAGAAAAAGTGGGGGTGCTGACCAGTTATACCTATTATTTTGAACAGGCACATTTGGGTTTAGGCTACATCCGCACCAGGGCTGGGGGAGCGGGACTTAGGGTACAAATTGCCGGAGAAATTGCTGAGGTGGTGGACATTCCCTTGGCGCACCGGGGGTATTTGTCACACACTGAGTCAAAAGCTGAGGGGTAATTGCGCCGTTTCCGGGGTAGGGATGGCTGGGGGTGCCTCTGTCCATTCCGGTTCTACGCCTGCTAACAACGCCTGTGCCGCCGCCAGTAAATCCGTTTTGAGGGGGTGCAAATGTTCATGTTCCCGCACATATTGTTCCAGCACCGTCATCGGGTCAAGCACCTGACTCAAATCCACCTGCGTCACCCGTTGTCTGGGCTGTTCGTTGACCAATTCCGGCTGCAGGGTGTAGCTATGGGCGGTTGCCAAGGCGGAGCGAATTTGGGCTTCATTAATTTTGGGCAATTGTTCCGCTTGGAGGCGATAAATGAGCCGAATAATTCCATCAGCAATGGGTGTGTTTTGAATCCGGGTTAACAGTTCCGTTTGTGGGTCAGCGGATTGGGTCACATCTACCCGAATGGTTCGCATCAAACGGGTGGGCAAAGGACAAAATTCAAAGTAAGTTTCCGTCGGGTTAATGTCAATCAAAACATACCCTTTTTGTTCCTCTTCTTCACTGAAATCTACCCGTTCAATACTGCCAGCATAAACCACCGGCGGCTTTTCACACAACACCTGATGGCGATGCACATGACCCAAAGCCACATAGCGAAAACAGGGTTGGGCTAAGAGGGACAACGGTACGGTTAAATTTTTCCCCGCCGAGAGGAGTCGTTCCGCCCCAAATACCGCTTTATCCGCCATCACATGCGCCGCTAAAATAGCAGGAATATTCTCATCTAAATTCAGAATTTCTCCCGCTAAAACCTCCCGCAATCGAGTGAGTAATAGCTCGTTAATTTCAGTCATGGATAGCCCTTGGGTTTCCGGTTTGGTTAACAGCATCGAGCGGGTAATCCAGGGCAAAGTGACAATTTGTATGGCTCCATTACGGGTTTCCAGGGTATTGGTGGTCAGGGATTCCCCCACCAGCACCCCCGGCACTTGCAGGGCACGATAAATGGACAGGGACGCACCCCCCTCCCCTTGCGTGTGTTGGTCGTGATTGCCGACTAACAAAAGTACCGGAATCTGCGCCGCCACCAACCGGAGAAACTGTTGGGCAAATAGCTCCTGAATCCAAGGGGCAGGGGTAGCATCGGGAAAGGCATCGCCGGTGAATAAAACCACATCCACCGGTAGGTTCAACGCCTGATCCACCGCCGTTTGCAACGCCCGATGAAAATCCTCCACCCGGGTATTTAAGCCCGTCAGGGGGTTGGTACGCCCATGATTTTGACCGCTTCCTAAATGAATATCGGAAATATGCAGAATCTTAATCCCCATAACCCTGCCTGGAATGGTGTCTGATTTCATTATCACTGATTGGTAACCCATGAGTCATCCAATCTGATACCGGCGCTAGCTGGCATCTTAAATTTTGGGATTAAATTTTCAGACAGATGTTAGGGCATCCTCTTGAGCGGCGATGCGGCAACGGAAACCTGTAACTCACCCTTCACTATACCCACCTTAAAATCAAGAATCATTAACTTATGTTCCGGGAATAATGCCATCTTAGCCTGCATCAAGTCTTCCAGAAATTCTTGGATTTCCGCTTGGGATGCAGGGGGGAATATATTAACGCTTTTCTGCAAAAGTGCCGCTTGCTCTTCTGGCGGCTGAACAGTGACGTTCCAAGCCATCATCCCTAACAGGAATAACTTTTCAATCTCATCTAAATCTTCTAAATCTTCCGTCTCTTCAAGGTAAGGGGATAACAGTTCTAAGAGCATTGCCGAAACTTTAGGTTGCTGTTTGGGGGTCGAGACAAAGCGGGTCTGATCACCCAGGCGTTCTTGCAACTCCGCTTCTAACATCTCCGCCAGAGAAGTTTTTTTGCGCCGCCCTTGGCGTTTTTTGGGTGAACTCATGGTAAAAACCCCGCAATGGTTGACTTTTTCAAAAGATACCCGAACGCCAGAGCAACCCGGCTCATTTCGTCATATCATTTTATCTTTTAGCTTAACTATAGCAGTCCTACTTGATTAACGTTAGCTTGCGTGCCCTGGGCATACAGAAATTCCCCAGAACCAAGGACGGGGGCGGTGCCCCTGCGACCCCTGTTCCATTCTCATTGAGGATTGCTATGTATCATCACTCCTTGGCAAAACCCGTGTACGCCTCCATCCCATGTTCCCCCAAATCCAACCCCCGCAACTCCTCCTCCGGGGGCACCCGCAGACCCACCGCCGTCGCCCGGATCATCCCCCAGGCGAGGACACTAAAAATCACTGTGTAAATGCCCACCGCCACCACCCCAGTCACTTGGTGAAACAGTTGGGTCGCATCACCGGTCAGCAAAAACCCACTGCCAATCTCCACTTCCTCGAGCCAGGGGTAGCCCCCCTTCCCAACACTAAATAAGCCCAACGCCAGAGTGCCCCAAATCCCGCACACAAGATGCACCGACACCGCCCCCACCGGGTCATCAATTTTCAGATTGTCAATAAAACTCACGGAAAACACCACCAAAACCCCTGCCACCAAACCGATCACCACCGCACTGGTAAAATTCACAAAATCGCACGGAGCCGTAATCGCCACCAACCCCGCCAAAATCCCATTAATTACCATTGATAAATCCGGCTTGCCGAAATAAACCCACGAGGTCAGAGCCGCCGCAATCCCCCCCAGCGACCCCGCCAAATTGGTCGTGAGCGTAACATGGGCGATTTGTGCCGCATCCGCCGCCAAGGTGGAACCGGGGTTAAATCCAAACCAGCCCAACCAGAGGATCAACCCCCCCAAAGTGGAAATTGCCAGATTGTGCCCCGGCATCGCCACACTTTTGCCCTGCTGATAGCGACCAATCCGAGGACCCAGCATGATTGCCCCCACCAAAGCCGCCCAGCCCCCCACAGAATGGACAACGGTGGAACCCGCGAAATCAAAAAATCCCACTTCACTCAGCCAGCCCCCGCCCCAAATCCAATGCCCCGTCACCGGGTAGGCTAACCCCACCAACAGCAAACTAAACAGGAAAAATGCCCCGAATTTAATCCGCTCCGCCACCGCCCCAGACACAATCGTCGCCGCCGTCCCCGCAAACACCAACTGGAAAAAGAATTTCGCTACCAGGGGCACCCCTGCCCAACTCAAAGATGTAAAAATTCCCTGATACGCATCCCCCGTCGCCGGGCTATTGTCCGCCCCCTGCAAAAACCAACCATTGCCCCCAAAAAAGGGCGACCCATCCCCAAACATAATCCCAAACCCAATCGCCCAAAAGGACACCGTTGAAAGGGCAAACACAATTAAATTTTTTGACAGGATATTCACCGCATTTTTCTGACGGCAAAACCCCGTTTCCAACATACAGAAACCCGCATTCATAAAAAATACCAATACCCCAGTGTACAAAACCCACAAAGTGTCCAAATTCACCTTCTGGGCTTGCTCTTTTTCCTCCAGGGCGGCAATTTTTTCTTGTAACGACTCCAGGCTCAATGCCTCCGGGCTGGCTGGTTTTGGAACTACTGTTTCCATTGGCTTAGGTGTGGCTTCAGGACTGGGCGTTTGGGCGACCGTCGGGGCAAAATTCAATGCGGACAAACCCATCAACAGGACAACCAAGAACACCGTTGCCCACCACCGCCGCATCCACCCTTTTCCCGCCATGCCTTTACCTCACCGCTCAATGGGTCAATTGTTTACACATTTTTCTATCATTTCTTAACCCTGGGTGACCTGTAGGTATTGTATTTCAGACTACCAAACCGCTCCCTATTTCCACCCCTACAACCCACGACCGGAATCCCAAGGGGTACCCCAAGCCTATGCCCACAGAATTTCAGCGAGAGCAACAACGGCGAGCGGGTTATGCCAAAATACCCACCAAAAAAAAACCATCAGCCAAACCATGACTGACGGGTTTACCTGTCCTCAAGGATCATCGGAACATTTTTATATTAGCACAACTTGCCCAGGCGCAAGTGAAGAAGATCACTTTTTTGTGATTAATTTTTATGATTGATGCGACTTTTTGGGGATTTAGGGTGCCTGTGCCAGGAGTTGGAACAACTGCGGGTCAAGCTGATACCCCAATACCTCCGCCATTTGCTGGAGTTTCCCCTGCCGTTCCTGCCCCTGACTGCGTAACCAATGGTGCAGATAAAAAATTTTCCCCATGATGAAAATATCCAGCGCCTCCGGGTTGAACTGAATCCCGTCCTGGGGGCTGAACTGGTGGGGCACCAACATCGCCACATAGCGAGCCAATTCCGCCTGCCAGTCCAAAAACAGGGGCAACCAGGGGTAATGGGCATCCAAACGGATAAACCACAGGCGCACCTCCGGCACCTCGGACAACTCCCGCGGGTCACTGGGGTCACGAGGATAGTCAATGGCAAACTGCACCACCAGATCGGCAGGGGGCACCGCACCGGGCAGGACAACCGCCTGTACCGGGCTTAAATCCAATCGCTCAATCACCTCTCGGGATAGGGAAATCTGCACCGCCGCCATCCATTACCTCCTAGCATTTACCCACTCCTCACTATAGGGTCTGAAGTTCGCCAAAAGCTAAAAATTTGGCAGCATCTACGCCCCCGCAACCGCTAATTTAACTTATGGGAATAATAAGATTACATGGCTACACCAGGCAGATTGTGAGAACCAGAACCGGGTTAAACCTTGCCAATCTGTGCGCTCTAATTATTTTTAACTATAGCAATCCTCAAGGAAAATGGAATAGGGGTCGCAGGGGCACCGACCCCACCTTTGGTTCTGGAAACTTTCTGTTTGTAAATCAAGTAGGATTGCTATATGTTGCCATATTATTCCCTAAAAATGTCCTAAAAATTGCGATCCGTGAGAATCTCATACCCCGTCGCTGTCACCAACACCGTATGTTCATACTGAGCCGATAGTTTATTATCCACCGTCACCGCGGTCCACCGATCCCGGAGAATTTTCGTTTTCGCCGAACCCTGATTCACAATCGGTTCAATCGCCAAGGTCATCCCCGCCCGCAATTTCACATTCGGCAATTGATTGGTGCGATAGTTAAACACTGACGGTTCCTCGTGCAGATACCGCCCCACCCCATGCCCCGTAAAATCCTCCACCACCCGAAACCCCTGCGCCCGCACATGATCCTCAATCGCCCCAGCAATGTCGAGTAGGGTATTCCCCGCCTTGACCTGTTCAATTCCCTTGTATAAAGCCGCTTCCGCACACTGCATCAACCGTTGAGCTTCCGGGCTGACCTGCTGTACTGCGATTGTTATACAAGAATCCCCGTGAAATCCCTGGTAGTACGCCCCGGTATCCACCTTCAAGACATCCCCTGCCTTCAGCACTTTTTTGGCACTGGGGATGCCATGCACCACCTCCTGGTTCACGCTGGCGCAAATCGAAGCCGGAAACCCGTGATACCCCTTAAAACTCGGCGTGGCTCCCATCTCCCGAATCCGCTGTTCAGCGTAGCGGTCCAAATCCAAAGTGGTCATCCCCGGTTTGACCAACTCGCTGATTTCCCGCAAAACCGTTGCCACAATCCGGGAAGCCACCCGCATGATCTCAATTTCCCGGGCAGACTTGATTGTAATCGGACGTTGTTGGGGACGGGCAGGTTCAACCGCCGGACGGCGCAGGGGAACACTCAACGAGCCAAATACATTCATGGATTACCCAGAAATAAGCCCAGTCTATCTTAGCGTATCCCTCTCTGGCAAATTTAGCACTCCCCTCCCTTGAGTGCTAACCAGTGCTACCATAGGCGATGGAGTGATTTAGGCAAAAGCAGTATGGTCAAGCTGATCAGTTTTGATGAAGCGTCCCGAAAGGCGCTGGAGCGGGGGGTCAATACCCTAGCGGATGCGGTACGGGTCACCCTGGGACCGCGGGGGAGGAACGTGATTTTGGAGAAAAAATTTGGTGCCCCAGAAATCGTCAACGATGGTGCCACCATTGCTAAAGAGATTGAACTGAGTAACCCGATGGAAAACACCGGGGCGCAACTGCTCAAGGAAGTGGCGGAAAAAACTGGGGATGTGGCTGGGGATGGCACCACTACCGCCTGTCTCTTAGCCCAAGCCATGATTTTGGAAGGGTTGAAAAATGTCACCGCCGGAGCTAATCCCATCAGCCTGCGCCGGGGGATGGAGCGAGCCGTGCAGTACCTGGTGCAAAAAATTGCGGAAATCAGCCAGCCCGTGTCCGGCAGTATGATCACCCAGGTGGCGACCATATCGGCGGGCAACGACCCGGAAGTGGGGGATATGATCGGTCAAGCCATGAGCAAAGTCGGCAAAGACGGGGTGATTACGGTCGAAGAATCCAAATCCCTGGTTACCGAACTGGAAGTCGTTGAGGGCATGGAGATCGACCGGGGTTATGTTTCTCCCTACTTGGTCACGGATCAGGAGCGCATGGTGGCGGAATACGAGTACGTCCGTCTGTTGATCACCGACAAAAAAATTAGCAGTGTCGCCGACCTGGTGCCCATCCTGGAAAAAGTCAGCCGGGCGGGGCAACCCCTATTGATCATCGCCGAGGATGTGGACGGGGAAGCCCTGGCAACCCTGGTGGTGAACAAAATGCGGGGCGTGTTAAACGTTTGCGCCATCAAAGCCCCCTCCTTTGGCGACCGGCGTAAGGCGATGCTGGAGGACATTGCCATTCTCACCAACGGTCAGTTTATTTCCGAAGATATTGGTCTCAAGCTCGACCAAGTCCAGCTAGATATGCTAGGCAGTGCCCGCCGTGTCACCGTGAGCAAGGATAAAACCGTGATTGTCGCCGGTCAGGACACCCAAACCCAGGTGCAACAACGGATCGCCCAAATTCGGCAACAATTGGCGGAAACCGACTCGGAATACGACCGGGAAAAACTGCAAGAACGGATTGCCAAACTCGCCGGTGGGGTAGCCGTGATCAAGGTGGGGGCGGCTACGGAAACCGAACTCAAGGAGAAAAAACTCCGCATTGAAGATGCCCTCCACGCCACCCGTGCCGCTGTGGATGAAGGCATTATCCCTGGGGGCGGGGCGACCCTGGTGCATTTGGCAAAACAACTTGCCACCCTCGCCCAATCCTTCGGTGACCCGGAGATGCGAACCGGTGTGGAGATTGTCAGCCGTGCCCTCAGTTACCCTCTACAACAGATTGCCAACAACAGCGGGGTGACCGGTGCCATCGTGGTGGAAAAAGTCCGGCAAATGGACTTGCCCATGGGCTACAACGCCCTCACCGACACCTATGAGGATTTGATTGCCGCCGGGATCATTGACCCCGCCAAGGTCACCCGCACCGCTTTGGAAAATGCCGCCTCCGTCGCTGGGATGTTCCTCACTACCGAGGCACTGGTGGTAGAAAAACCCGAACCCAAACCGACTCCCGCCCCCGGTGCTGGTGGGATGGGCGGCATGATGTAGTTGGATTTATGCCCCTTCGATACAATTTATCGGGGGGTTTGGGTGACTGGCGCAACGGTAGCGCATCGGACTCTTAATCCGCTGGCTCAGGGTTCGAATCCCTGGTCACCCATCCCAATTATCAAGCCAAAAAGACCGCTAATACAGGATATTTCACCCCTACCGTGTAATAACATTCCCTAGGGCAATCCCTTGTAATCCCCTACATTTTGGGTCTAAAATTGGGTCAGAAGTCGGGAGCTCATAGCAAAGCTACAAATTACTGGAACTATAGTAATTTCAAACAAGTTTGCGACATTCGCCTTTAGCTACAAACCCTGTACTATAGCAATCCTAAGTGAGAATGGAACAGAGGGTCGCAGGGGCACCGCCCCCGTATTTGGTTCTGGGAAATTTCTGTTCGTTAATCAAATAGGATAGCCATATAAAATCTAGGATTACGACTAAAGGGCACCTCTACTTGTTGTTTTTTGTACTGACACAGGCAGTCTGGAAGCTCCATTCCTTCGTTAGCAATTATCAATGAACTCAGGGGTATTCTTAATATAGCAATCCTAAATGAGAATGGAACAGAGGGTCGCAGGGGCACCGTCCCCGTCCTTGGTTCTGGGGAATCTCTGTTCACTAATCAAGTAGGATTGCTATATAAGATTTTCATAATTTCATAAATTGTTTGTGATGATTATGCTTTGTGCTACCTAAAGTGATGGGCGGCGGGTAGGTTCAACCGACCGATCGACAGATTAAGGAGTAATACGGCATCATAGAATGGGAACACTTAACCCATCACTTTTTTGCCCCGACCCCCCATGACTCGCACCTCCACCAAACCCACAGTTGCCGCCCCTACGGACACGCTCAGCCTCAACGGTTCTCGCTCTGACACGGTACCGATTTTGCCCAACGAACCCGCTGTGCCGGTGCGTTCCCTGGGCAGTCGTCTTGCGATTTTAGCCATGATGACCGGCTTGTGCGGGGCGGTGGCGGGGGTGGCAACCTATGCGGCTCTGTCTCCCCAAACCCCGAATACGCAGATGGAGCAAAAGACCCTAGCGGGTGGGGCGGCGGCGGCAGTTGGACTCCTGATTGGCTTGGCGGCGGCGTTGCTAGGGCAGGGCTTGACCAAACCGGCATTTCTACTTATGCAAATGGCGCAGCGGTTGCGGCGGGGGGATTGGCAGGCACGGCTGTCCTTGCCGGGAGAGGACGAATTGAGTTATGCGGGGCAGGAATTAAACGCTTTGGCGACGACCCTGCAAACCCTCCAGGAGCAACAGCAGGCGGAACAACAGCGCACCCAGAAATTTCGAGAATTGGTGCGGCAATTGCGCCAGACCCAAGACCCCCAAGCCATTATGGATACGGCGGTGCGGGAAGTGCGGCAGGTATTGGCTTGCGACCGGGTGGTGGTCTATCGGTTTGATGCCCAGTGGGTGGGGACGGTGGTGGCGGAGTCGGTCGGTCGGGGCTGGGTAGCCGCTTTGAGTGAAAAAATTGACGACCCCTGTTTCCGGGGGCAGTACGTAACCCAGTACCAGGCGGGGCGGGTGCAGGCAACGGCGGATATTTACCAGGCGGGGTTGAAAGATTGCCATATTAAAATCCTGGAACGGTTCCAGGTGAAGGCGAATTTGGTCACGCCCATTTTGGTGGAGGGGCAGTTGCTGGGGTTGCTGATCGCCCACCAGTGCAGTGAACCCAGGGAGTGGCGTGCCGGGGAACAGGAATTTTTGGCGCAGGTGGCGGTGCAAGTTGGGTTTGCTTTGGATCAGGCGCAGTTGTGGCAGACGCAACAGACCCAGATGACCCAGGCGAATTTGTTGAACCAAATCATCGCCAAAATGCGGGAATCCCTCAACCGCCAGACCATTTACCAGACCACCGTGCGGGAACTGCGGCAGGCACTCAAATCCGACCGTTGCGTGGTTTATTTATTTGACGAAAAATGGCAGGGGACGATTGTGGCGGAATCGGTTTTGCCCAGTTTTCCCAAGGCTTTGGGGGCGCAGATTCTTGACCCCTGTTTTGCGGATAAATATGTGGAACAGTACCGCTCCGGGCGGGTCAAACCCACGGCGGATATTCACAATGCGGGTTTAACGGAATGCCATTTGCAACAACTGGAACCCTTTCAAGTAAAAGCCAATTTAGTCGCCCCGATTTTGGCAGAAGGAAAATTATTAGGGTTGCTCATTAATCATCAGTGCAGTGCCCCCCGGGAATGGCAACCGGCTGAGATTGAACTCGCCCGGCAAGTCGCTTTGCAAATGGGGTTTGCGCTGGATCAGGCGATTGCCTTGGAACGGCAGGAAGAACTGCGCCGGGAACAGGAAACTAAAGCGAATTTGGCGCAACTCTTAAACGACATTACCCTGCGGATTCGGCAATCTTTGGATCGGGAAGCCATTTTCCAAACGACGGTGCAACAGATGCGGGAAGCCCTGGAAAGTGACCGCTGTGTGGTGTATTTGTTTGATGAAAAATGGCAGGGCACGGTGGTGGCAGAATCGGTGGCTCCCGGCTGGCCGAGGGCGTTAGGGGCAAGGATTGCTGACCCCTGTTTTGCGGATAAATATGTGGAAAAATACCAACGGGGACGGGTGCAGGCGACCCCGGATATTTACCGGGCGGGGTTGACGGAATGCCATTTGCAACAACTCGAACCCTTTGCGGTGAAGGCTAATTTAGTAGCACCAATCCTATTAGGAAATAAACTGTTCGGGTTACTAATCGCTCACCAATGTAGCGGTGTTCGGCAGTGGCAAAGTGGGGAAATTGAATTAATGAAACAGGTGGCAGTCCAGGTGGGATTTGCTCTGGATCAGGCGAATTTACTTGCCCAACAAAAAGCCAAAGCGGAACAGGAGCAATTACTCAACCGGATTACCTCAAAAATTCGGGAATCCCTGCAACGTGCCACCATCTACGAAACGACGATTTGGGAAGTCAAAACAGCCCTGAAATGCGACCGTTGTGTGGTGTATTTGTTTGACGAAAAATGGCAGGGCACGGTGGTGGCGGAAGCCTTGACTCCTGGCTATCCCCCGGCGTTGGGGGCGTTGATTGCCGACCCCTGTTTTGCCGATAAATATGTGGAACAGTACCGGGCGGGGCGGGTGAAAGCGACCCCGGATATTTACCATGCGGGATTAACGCCCTGCCATTTGCAACAGTTGGAACCCTTTGCGGTCAAAGCCAATTTAGTTGCCCCGATTTTATTAGGAAATAAACTGTTTGGGTTACTCATTGCCCACCAGTGCGATGCCCCCCGCCAATGGACGGAATTGGAAATTGATTTCCTGGGCAAAGTGGCGGTGCAGGTGGGGTTTGCCCTGGATCAGGCAGTGGCATTGGAAGAGCAGGAAGCCCTGCGGCGGCAACAGGAATTGGCGGCGACCCAAGCCCAATTGGTGAATGATATTACCTCGAAAATTCGCCAAACTTTGCAACGTACCGCCATCTACAACACCACCGTGCAAGAGGTACGCAAAGCCCTGCAATCCGACCGCTGTGTGGTGTATTTGTTTGACGAAAACTGGAAAGGCACGGTGATGGCGGAAGCGGTCACAGGAGCGTGGCCTCGGGCATTGGGGGTGCAAATTCTTGACCCCTGTTTTGCGGATAAATATGTGGAAAAATACCAGCGGGGACGGGTGCAGGCGACCCCGGATATTTACAATGCCGGTTTGACCGAGTGCCATTTGCAACAACTCGAACCCTTTGCGGTCAAAGCCAATTTGGTCGCCCCCATTCTTGCCGAAGGAAAACTCCTGGGGTTACTCATCGCCCACCAGTGCAGTGGCCCGAGGCAGTGGCAAAATGGGGAAATTGAATTGATGAAACAGGTGGCCTTACAGGTCGGGTTTGCCCTGGATCAGGCGATTTTGCTGGAACAGGTGGAGCAGTCCCGGCAAAAAGCCGAAGCGGTTTCCGAAGAACAAAAACGCCAGCGGGAGGAAATTCAAGGCCAGTTGGCGCAATTCCTAGGCGACATTGAGGGGGCATTCAAAGGGGATTTGACGGTGCGAGCCCGGGTGACCTCTGGGGAGATGGGCACGGTGGCGGACTTTTTCAATGCGATTGTGGAGAGTTTGCAACAGATTGTGCAACAGGTGCAAACGGCGGCGCAGGCGGTGGCGGATACGGCGCAGAGGAGTGCCCCACCCGTGAATGCCCTATCTTCCGAGGCGGCCCGGCAAGCCCAGGTGATTGGGGTGGCCTTGGATCAAATTCAGCAGATGGTACAGTCCATCCAGCAGGTGGCGGCTAATGCCCACAGCGCGGAATTGCAAGTCCAGCAGGCGAACCAAACGGTGCAGGAGGGGGATGAGGCCATGAACCGGACAGTGGCGGGGATTTCGGCGATTCGGGACACGGTGGCCGCCACGGCCAAAAAGGTGAAACGCCTGGGGGAAGCGTCGCAAAAAATCTCCCGGGTGGTGAATCTGATCAGCAATTTTGCCGCCCAAACCAATTTGCTGGCGTTGAATGCCGCCATTGAAGCCGCCCGGGCGGGGGAAGAGGGCCGGGGGTTTGCGGTGGTGGCGGAGGAGGTGCGTTCCTTAGCCCAACAGTCCGCCAGTGCCACCGGGGAAATCGAGCAGCTGGTGGAGGAAATTCAAGCGGAGACCAACGAGGTGGTGGCGGCGATGGAAGCGGGGACCGAGCAGGTGGTGGTGGGTACCCAGTTGGTGGCGGAGGCCCGCCAGCGGTTGAGCCAGATTGCCGCTGTGACCAGCCAAATTAGCACCCTGGTGGGGGAAATTGCCCAGGCCGCCCAAGCCCAGTCCCAGACCTCAGCAACCGTGAGCCGCACCATGCAGGAAGTGGCAGGGATTGCCAACCAAACCTCTCAGCAATCCGTGGGGGTGGCGGACTCCTTTACCCATCTGCTGGGGGTGGCCGCCGAACTGCAGGAAAACGTGGCGCAATTCAAGGTGAGTTAGCCGCACCTACCGCAAATCGCCTACATTAGTCGGGGTGACATAATTGGTGGCTATGCCCTGGGTTCGGATTGTCAGTGGTGCCGTGGCGCTGGTGGTGGCACTTGGTTGGGTCACGTTGGGGGGATGGGTGTTCACGGCGGGCGTGTCCCTGATGGTATTTCTGGGGCAGAGGGAATATTTTGAATTGGCACGCATCAAGGGCATTTTACCAGCAACCAAAACCACCCTAGTCGTCAGTCAAATTTTAGTAATTGTCGCCACGGTTGCCCCCCAACTTGCAGACCCGGTGTTGGCGGTGGGCGGTAGTTGGATTTGTTTTTATCTATTATTCCAACCAAAATTGGCGACGATTGCCGATATTGCTACGTCAATTTTAGGGTTATTTTATGGGGGCTATTTGCCCAGTTTTTGGGTGCGGTTGCGGGGGATCGAACAAGCGGATTTTAGCAATTTACCCCTGTTGGGGTTTTGGCCGCAGGGGGGGGCATGGCCGTTGGGGTTAAAAGTGACACTATTAACCTTTGGTTGTATTTGGGCATCGGATATTGGGGCTTATTTTTTTGGGCGTGCTTTTGGGAAAACCAAACTATCGGAAATCAGTCCGAAAAAAACCGTAGAAGGTGCCGTGTTTGGGGTCAGTGCCAGTGTGGTTGTGGGGGCATTGGGAGCCTTCCAATTGGCTTGGCCGTTTTGGTTAGGCATCGGCTTGGGGCTGATGACCGGCATTGCTAGTTTACTAGGGGATTTAACGGAATCTATGATGAAACGGGATGCGGGGGTGAAAGATTCTGGGCATTTAATCCCCGGACATGGGGGCATTTTAGACCGGGCGGATAGCTATGTGTTTACCGCACCTTTGGCCTATTATTTTGTCACCCTGTTGGTGCCGCTGGTCGGATGATCAAATCCCCGGATAAATGGATCGAACCGGGCTGTAATTTTAACTCCTGAATCTGCACATCAGTACCAAGATAAACTATAATTTGCTTGTCATCGGAATGTAGCATTAATTCATTGGGAGTAACCAGATTAATTTGGGTGAGTAATTGGGTTTGGTCATCTAGTAACCAACGAATCTCATCCGGGTAAATTTTTATCGCTTGAATTTGGGTAATTTCTGAGTAAAATTCCCGGAGATAAGAACTTAGAGTTTCCTGAATATAGGGCAGGGAAGCATTCACATTCTGTTCGGTGATCGTAGCTTGTATTTTTACGGTAATCGGTTCTACAAATGGCTGTCCCTTCTTTTGTAAAAATGGCAAATGGAACCGGATTGCTTGGGCGGTTAAAGCCACCTCTTGCAGGTGCATCTTTTGGTAAATAATGTTTTGGGCGCTGACCTGAATATAGGGCAAACAGCCGGATAGCCAGACTTGGGATGCGTCCTGGAGTGAAACCTCAAGTGCCTGAACCTGGGTCACCTGCCGTTGTAGCCACCAGCGCAGGAGGGTGGCCAGGGGACGGCTGAACCCCTGATTAGCGGGCAAAGGCACCCACCCCGTAGAGACATTCTGGGGCGGCACAATGGCTCATAATCGCCTGTATCCGAAAGGTGGCGGTGCGCCGTGGGGTGACAGAAACCACCGGAATTGCATCAGGGCGCATATCTTCATCAATGAAATTGCGGTTTTCATCAAACAAACGCAAATCCATATCCCGGCAATCCTGGTCACACACGGCAACAATAATGTAGTTTACCCCCGCCCGCAGGGTAATGGTAATAAATTCCGCATCCCGGGGACGCAATTTACCCGTAAATGGGTCGTGGGACAACCGATAGCCCTCCCGTTCCGCCGCCCGTCCTGCTTCCCGCAACTGTTGCCGCACACTGGCGAGAAATGGATTGGGCTGGGCTTGAGCAACCCCCACTCCGCCAATTAGCAAACACAAACCCACCAGCAACCGCCCCCACCGTCCCGCCATGACCATACCCCTTTTGAGACTTGAAGATATATTTACCTTAACCAAACCTATCAATTGTTTCCCCATTAGTAACAGAATATTTTTAGAGTTTGTTATGAAGGGTAGCTCTATAGCAATCCTATTTGATTAACCAACAAAAATTTCCCAGAACCAAGGACGGGGGCGGTGCCCCTGCGACCCCTGTTCCATTCTCATTTAGGATTGCTATATGTATTGATTTTTGTACCTATACGGCAGGCTCGGAAGCCCCATTCTTTCGTCGGCAATTATCAATAACGCAGGGGTCATTCTCAATAGCTGTGAATTAATAGAGGTGCCCTATATACACCACAAGTGTGTTTGTTAGGAGATAAACTCCTGCGACCTATATTTCAAGAATTGTTGGCAAATCGTTCCCGCAGTTGCCGACCAACTTCTCTGGCAATTTCGGGACTAACCTTGAAGCGGTTGAGTTCTTCCTGGGTGATGTAGCCAATGCGCTGTCTGTGGGAATTTTTCGCCTGTTGCATACGTTTCTGCATCGCTAAAACATCTTCTAAACTATGTAAATTAGTGGGGAATAGACCCCAATTCGACATAGCTCTTTGTAATCTTTGGTAATGGGTTTTCAGGACATTTTTATAGCTCGTATTGCCGGGTAGGTGAACGACATCAAAACCCGGTGGAGCATCAAAAGGCGTTTTACTTGAGTTTGTAGTCACCAAATACTTCTCTGGACTAAATTCTGTTTCGCAATCTATGGCTTTTATTTGCGCCAAAAATCCCAGGGGCAGAAGTGTTGAAAGGTAGGTAAAGGCAGAAAAAGAGGGGTCAAAATATGGTATTCTAATTCATATAAACCAAAACATGAAACAACTATGAAATTCAATTCTTTTCCCGGGATTGTCAAATTTTTACTCAAAGACCTGCCAACTAATGATTATCCAGTTCTAAATTCTCGCTTATTTTGTTCAATCTGGTTTGCTGGCATTTTAGACAAAGGAATCAACAGTTTACGGGACTTATTTTACCAATTAAATCATGCGGGCATTAAGGTTGACTTATCCACGTTTTCTAAGGCGAACAAGACAAGAGACCCACAAATTTTTATGCATCTTTATCATAAATTATTGCATTATATTGAGGAAGCTCATCCTGAAAAGAGGTTGGTTTTATGTCCTTTTGATGCTACCGTAATACCGCTGATGAGTAAGTTATTTTGGCTCCAAGGCTATCGCCAAGTAAAGTTAATAACCACTTTGAATCAAGATACGAAATCTACTGGTCATTTAATTGTTAGTCCTGGACAGGCACATGAGATTAATTTTGGTGAAGATATTGTGAAAATGCTACCGGAAAATGGAGTCGCAGTCGGGGATAGAGGGTTTTGCAGTCACAAAGTATTTGAACAATTTATCGAAAATGATGCCCTTTTTATTATCCGTATTAAGTCGAATTGGAAATGGGATGAAAACTATCATATCACCACAGAACGAGGTAAGGCGAGAGTAGTTTGTTTTGGCAATGTTCAACAGAAAGTAGACTATTATTTAGCTACCAATATTCCTGAGGATGTAATGAGTAATGAAGAGATAGGGGAAGCCTATAGACAACGCTGGGCGATAGAGGTACTATGGAAATTTCTAAAGATGAACTTAAAGCTCGATAAAATGATGAGTAAAAATTTGAATGGAATTACCATTCAAATTTATGTAATTTTAATAGTTTACTTGATATTGCAACTGTTAAAAGTTCCACGGATGTACGGAAGTAAATTGGCAGATAAGTTCCGATATATACAAATCTTAATACGGCAGGAGTGGAATTTTGTCCATTGGCTCAATCGGGTCGTCCCACGCCTAAATATGTAAAGTTTTATTGCAGGATTCAACACTTGTGTCCCAGGGGTATTTTGGGATTCACATGGTAAAAGGCGATGCTCGTATTATGGGTAGAGTTGATCATGATGCGAATAAAGGTTCGACTATTATATTCTCGTAATTCTTCAGCAACGGTCATATCCTCAATATCTCCTGCCCAAGTGTATCCCTGTTCTACGAGGGCAGATTGCAGGCGATGGTAGTATGCTAAATCAACATAACCCCGAAAGTCTTCTGAGTTGACGATGCGGTATTCATGGGTATTACCAAAGCTAGATTTCAGGGTTTTGTAGATTTTTTCGACAGCAGTTTCAATTTCGTCTTTAGACCCTGTAGAGATTCTAGCATTGCTAGAATTAGATGAATTTCTATCAGTTTTGGCCGCTTTATTTGCATCAATATCTAAAACCATAGGAACCTGTAAAAAATCTGCTAACTGACGACCTAAATTCTCAAGTTCATGTAACTTCTGGCGACTTGATTTATATAATTCATTTGTCGAAGAAAAGCGGGCTGAGCAGTCTATTTCAAAATAAATATCTGGGGAATCACTGTTGATTTTTAGGGAGTAGCAGTACCACCTATCATTATCACTATCCACCTCGGAATCAACTCGTAAGGAAACCTTAGAATACTCAGATAGATGCAACCTTTTTTTTATAGAACCTTGCCGTTTTAATAATTTGTCGAAACGAGATTGGACAAGGTATTTTAAAGTTCCTTCATCTAAATCAAAAATTAACTCATCATCTGGTACAAATAGCCATAATATCATAAAGATGATAATGAAAATGATGCAAAAAAGTATAAGTGGTAACTGCTCTATCAAGGTCTTAGGTACAGGCTCACCATGCAACAGATTGAATTGAATGAATTGGATTAGTAGATTGATTAGTAGATTAAACAAAAGTACAAGAAATATATTAAAAAGTGCAAACAAAATACAGCCAAGTATTAAAGTGCCTATGCCTATGCTAATAGTGAATATTATAACGTTGTATTCTTCAACAACTCTAGCCTTAGAATGACTAATCTGTACCCATTTTTTTGTCATAATGATTTCTTAACCTTGGGGTGTGTTTTCTGTTTACTTCTGTGTTAATCTACCTTTCATTATTCGTCAAGTAGTTTCTATCCTTGAGCGTCGGGCTGTGTTTACCCGGATGGAATCATTTTTTGTACAACATTGTAAACTTTTAATTCTCAGCAACGGTCGTCTCACCCATGTCTATTCCCAAGTTCCCGGCGGTTGCTCTATGATAAAAAGATGAATTTTTGTCCCTGTCTGCCATGACCAGCGACCGGATTTTGATTTTTGACACCACCTTGCGGGATGGGGAGCAGTGCCCCGGTGCGAGTTTGAATACGGAGGAAAAGCTGGTGATTGCCCGCCAGTTGGCGCGTTTGGGGGTGGATGTTATTGAGGCGGGTTTTGCCTACGCCAGTCCGGGGGATTTTGAGGCGGTGCAAACGATTGCCCGGGAGGTGCGGGAATCCATCATTTGCTCCTTGGCACGGGCGATTCCGGCGGATATTGAGGCGGCGGCAAAGGCGTTGGAACCGGCGGCACATCCCCGCATTCACACGTTTATTTCCACCTCGGATATTCATCTACAGCATCAGTTACGCAAAAGCCGCAGTGAGGTGTTGGATATTGCAGTAGCGATGGTGCAAAAGGCAAAAAGCTATGTGGATGATGTGGAATTTTCGCCGATGGATGCGGCGCGCTCTGACCCGGCGTATCTGTACCAAGTCCTGACGGCGGTGATCGAAGCGGGGGCGACGACGGTGAATATCCCGGATACGGTGGGGTATCTGATGCCGGAAGAATTTGGTTTGTTAATTAAAGGTATCCGAGAAAATGTGCCGAACATTGACCGGGCGGTGATTTCGGTGCATGGGCATAATGATTTGGGGGTGGCAACGGCGAATTTTTTAGAGGCGATTAAACAGGGTGCCCGGCAGGTGGAGGTGACGATTAATGGCATCGGGGAGCGGGCGGGGAATACGGCGTTGGAAGAATTGGTGATGGCTCTGCACGTGCGGCGCAGTTACTTTAATCCGTTTTTGGGGCGACCGGCGGAATCTACGGCTCCCTTAACCCGGATTGATACCACCCAGATTTACAAAACCTCGCGCCTGGTTTCCAGTTTGACGGGGATGGTGGTGCAACCCAATAAGGCGATTGTGGGGGCGAATGCCTTTGCCCACGAGTCGGGGATTCACCAGGACGGGGTGCTCAAGCATCGGCAGACCTATGAAATCATGGATGCCCGCACGATTGGCTGGCAGGCGAATCAGATTGTGCTGGGCAAGCATTCCGGTCGTCATGCGTTCCGGGCACGGTTGCAGGAGTTGGGGTTTGACCTGCATGAACAGGAATTGAACCGGGCGTTTTTGCGCTTTAAGGAATTGGCGGATAAGAAAAAGGAGATTACCGACCGGGATTTGGAGGCAATCGCCAGCGATGAGATGCAAACCCCTCTGGTGGTGAATTTCCGCCTGGAACGGGTGCAAGTGTCCTGCGGGGATCACGAGATTCCCACGGCAACGGTGACGGTACGCTTGCCCAGTGGCGAGGAACGGACGGATGCGGCGACGGGAACCGGACCGGTGGATGCGGTTTACAAGGCGATTAACCGGGTGGTGCCGGTGCCCAATCGGTTGGTGGAATTTTCCGTACAGTCGGTGACGGCGGGGATTGATGCGATTGGGGAGGTGACGATTCGCCTGGAGCACAACCAGCGCACCTACAGCGGTCATGCGGCGAATACGGACATCATCGTGGCTTCGGCGCAGGCGTACATGAATGCCTTAAATCGGCTGTACAATGCCCTGCAAAACCAACCCACCCCGGTAGTCACAAGTCAAACCTGATATGGTGGATGGCTGGACTTGGCGAGCACTGCGGGGGGCGACGACGGCGGAAGCCAATACCATTCCGGCGATGCGGGAAGCGGTGTTGGAGTTGTTGGACACCCTGGAGCGGGAAAACCAGCTTGACCCCCGGCAATTCCTGAGTGTGACGTTTAGTGTGACGGCGGATTTGGATGCGATTTATCCGGCGACCATTGCCCGGGAACGTCCCCATTGGGATGAGGTGGCGATGTTGGATGTACAACATATGCGGGTGAATCAGGAACTCCCCCGGTGTATTCGCCTGCTTGCCCACGTCCATTTGCCAGCCCACCAGCGGCTCGTCCATCCCTATTTGCGGGGAGCCAAACGGTTGCGCCCGGATTGGAGTTACCACCACTAGGGATGCCGATGGAAGTGCGGGCATTTCAGGTGGTTCAGCCCATGTCCCGCCTGGATCAGGGGTTGGTACAGCAGTGTCCAGAATTTTCCCGCAGTCGCCTGCAAAAGCTGATCCAACAGGGCTGTGTGCAGGTCAACCAGCAGGTGCAAACGGACAAAAATTACCCCCTGCGCCCGGGGGATTGGGTACATCTGCACATTCCCGACCCGCAACCTTTGGACACGCCCGCCCAACCCATCGCTTTGGACATTCTCTATGAAGATGACTATGTACTGATTCTCAACAAACCAGCGGGGTTGGTGGTGCATCCGGCGCCCGGTCATTGGGACGGTACCTTGGTGAATGCCCTGCTCGCCCATTGCCCGCATTTTTTGGGGATGGCGGACCAACAACGTCCTGGCATTGTGCATCGTTTGGATAAGGACACGACCGGGGTGATGGTGGTGGCGAAAACAGCGCTGGCGCAACAGCATTTGCAGAACCAAATCCAAACCCGCCGGATGGGGCGGGAATACCTGGGCTTGATTCACGGGCGGCTCCCCCAGGAAACGGGCACGATCAACGCCCCCATTGGTCGGCATCCCCAACAGCGGCAAAAAATGGCGGTAATTCCCAGCGGGCGACCGGCGGTGACCCATTGGCGGGTATTGGCGACCCAGGGGAACTACGGTTGGGTGTACTTTCAGTTAGAAACGGGGCGTACCCATCAAATCCGGGTGCATCTGAGCCATTTGGGGCATCCTTTGGTCGGCGACCCAGTGTACAGTCGCAAAGGGACAACCCAATTACCGGGGCAAGCCCTGCACGCCTGGCGGTTACATTTCCAGCACCCCCAATCAGGAGAATGGTTGACGGTAACGGCGCCCCTACCGGAACATTTGGTGCGTTTCTTAAACCATTTGGGGTTCAAAAATTGCCATCTAGGGGAGATTCCGGCTCAAAATGATCCACTGCCCAATCGGGATTCACCCCACCAATAATCACCGTTTTCAAAGGCACATATTCCCGGTCAAATTGACGCAGTGTATTTAACAAAATATCTAAAGCAATGCCATCGCTGGTGCCCAAATCAAACCAACAGCGTGCCCAACAGTCTTTGTATTCCACTTCGCCCATATTGTGCATGACTGCTAAGAAAGCCTCATCCCCACTTTGGGCATTGTAAGGGAAAAAATTCAGGTCATAGCCCTGGTCATGAACCTGTAAATTTTCCGCATTAAATCCCCCCAATTTTCCTAACAGAAACCATGAGCTAAAAATTTCTTCTAGGTAATGCTTTTGTTCCTGGGTTGGCGGCTGGGGAAATTCCACCCAAACCCACAGGTTGAATACATCCACTTCGCGAAATTGAATGTTCATTGGGAGTAGCTCTAAACGGCAAATAAAATTGGTTGTGTAGGTAGATACACCTTTGCAACTGCCGAACTCTGCATTACTCTAACTTGCATCGTGCCTCTTCTGTGCAGAGTTGAAATGACTTTAATCCTCACCAATGGTATGGATTTTTAGGAAATTAGTGGTTTTTGCCTGTCCAAAGGGAATCCCCGTGATTACTAAAACCTTATCCCCTGGGGTCACATACTGCCGTTGGATTAAATCTTTTTCCATTTCTTTGAGCACATCCATCACGTTGTCCGTGAACCAGCGAGTGAGCACCGGGCGCACCCCCCAATACAAACTTAAACGATGGTAAATGTGCGGATCAGGAGTATAAGCCACAATCGGCGTATGGGGACGCTCCGCCGCCACTAATCTGGCCGTGTAACCCGAACTGGTGAAAACTACAATACATTGTAAATTTAATGTATCGTCAATAGCGTGCAGTGCCTCCACCACCGCATCCACATCATCACTGTGGTTGGCTGGGTAGTTGGTAAATTTCACCGCCGGTTCCACCTCTCTGGCAATCCGTGCCAGCATTTCGACGGCGGCCACCGGGTATTGCCCCACGGCGGATTCCCCAGAGAGCATCACCGCATCCGTGCCGTCCATAATCGCATTCGCCACATCGCTGGCTTCCGCCCGGGTGGGACGGGGGTTGTGGATCATGCTCTCCAACATCTGGGTGGCGGTAATCACGGGAATGCCCCGTTGGTTGCACAGGTGAATGATCCGTTTTTGGATCAGGGGCACTTTTTCGGGACTCATTTCCACCCCCAAATCCCCGCGAGCCACCATCACTGCGTCACATTCGGCGATAATGGCTTCCAAATTTGCTACCGCCTGGGGTTTTTCAATTTTGGCTAACACGGGCAGATTCGCCCCCCGCTCCTGGAGCATCTGTTTTAGTTCCCGGACATCCTCCGGTCGGCGCACAAAACTCAGGGAAACCCAATCCACGCCCTGGGTCAAACCAAACTCTAAATCCCGTTTGTCCTTCTCCGTCACTGCCGGAAGCCGCAGGTTCAAGGTGGGGAAATTCACCCCCTTATGACTTTTAAGTTTGCCCCCTTTGACAACGGTGCATTGCACTTGATTTCCCTGCACCCGCTCCACCCGCAATTCCAGCAGTCCATCATCCAACAGCACGGGCGTACCGGGGGTGGCCTCCTCCGCCACATAAGGGTAATCAATGCCCACCCTGTCCGGCTGGCCGTCCTCCTGACCGAGGGGCACCAGGGTCAAACCCATCCCATCCGCCAAGTCCAACCCCGTCGCCGGTAAATCCCCCACCCGGATTTTGGGGCCTTGCAAATCCTGCAACAGCATCAGGGGTAAATCCAACTCCGCCGCTACCGCCCGCAGGTTGGCAATAGATTGGGCGTGGTCTTCGTACTTGCCGTGGGAAAAATTCAACCGTGCCACATTCATCCCCGCCCGCAACATCTGCCGCATCACCTCGGGGGAATTGCTGGCCGGGCCAATGGTAGCGACAATTTTAGTATGATGAATCAGCGGTTTCATAGGTAAAATGGGGTCAAATACGGTATGGGTTCATCCACCGCCAAGGTAACACAGGTTTTGGGTTTCTCTAGGGGGAGTGGCAAAAAAAAAGCTAAAGATTGGGCAGTCCTATCCAAGTCATTATTCATCATTACAGTATTATTACAAATAACACCATCTTTGCTGACGGAGCGGATACCGTTGCAGACAGGAAATTTTGTAACCTTATGGGTGGATCGGGGGGATAACCTGGTGTCGCCATACTCGGTTAGGAAAGCTACTCAAAACTAGGGCAGAGCTTTGGGATAGAATCCTTGACTCTCTAGCCATAAAATAATTGTCTCTACTCAAAATATAGCAATCCTACTTGATTTGCATTAGCTTGCGTGCCGTAGGCATACAAAAATTTTTCAGAACCATACACCGCAGGTGCTTCTTTTACGGGGGCGGTGCCCCTGCGACCCTCTGTTCCATTCTCATTTAGGATTGCTATAGTACTGAGTCCTGAGTCCCACCCCGATCCCTGAGCAAACCAGAGGAGTTACAAAAAGTGACAAATAGTCTCACATTCCGTATATTTCCTTAAGTATGATCCTCCCCTAAGCTTGTAACACGACCACCAGGCATTAGTAAACCTAATGAATTGAGGAGCGGCAACGGGGGATGGTAGCTCGTGAAAACCGAGGGGTCATGCCCCAATTTCCGTATTTTTACTGATGCTTCCTGGTGATCCCAATCACCCTAAAATCGCAATTTGCTTCATAAGTTATGTTTATATTTACGAAATATTTACCAATGTCAATTTAAGTTGTGTTAAATTAAAAGCAAAACTTTTAGGATACCCAAGAAATTATGATATGTTTTGTCACTTTTTATACCCCCCAAGACCTAGCCTTGTTAACGTAAAATTAACTTATCGTTAATTCTTGCTTAACTAATGGCTTTGAATTGATGTACATTTCACCATCCCTTCGTAAATATACCAGTTCCGTTGATTCCTACCAGGTCAGTTAGTTAAAAAACAGTTAAGGGAAAACGATGATGTTTACCTCCTGCGAACCGACGGCGAACCCTCTACCCCAGGACTTACTCGCCAGTATTTTGGAGAGTGTGGGGGATGGCGTGATCGTCACCGATGGGGATGGGCGGGTGATTGGGATGAACCGGATGGCGGTACAGTTGACCGGCGTAACCCTACAAATGGCGCAAGGGCAGATGTTGCCCCAGGTGTTGCAGCTTGCCCATCCGCAGTACAATAACTTGCTTGCGGAACTGATGCAACGGGTGTTTCGGGAGGGGGTGAGTACGGGACTGCCCCGGGATACCCAACTGGTGCGCCCGGATGGGTTGGACTATCTTTCGGCGACCTTGGCTCCCCTGGGGGGCGGACACCGGGGTTTGGTGGTCACCTTGCGGGAGATTAATCGCCATCGGCAGTTGGAGGATTCCCTGCGGGAGCAAGCCCAGCGGGAACATCTGGTGCGGCAGGTCGCCAGTCGGATTCATCGCTCCCTGGATTTGGGGACGATTTTGCAGACGGCGGTGACGGAAATTCGCCTGTGTTTGCAGGTGGAACGGGTGTTTGTCTGTCGGTTTTTGCGAGAAGACTGGGGGGAGGTGGTGCATGAATCCGTCGCCCCCCTGAGTACTTCCCTGCTGGGGGAACAGTGGTTGTTTGGGGATGGGGCGGAAATGCGTTCCTTGCGCCGAGGGGAGGTGGTGGGAATTGCCGATCTGCACCAGGATTGGCGGGAGCCGGACTGGTTGGGGCGGTTGCAACGGGTGCCCTTGGGGGCGGCGCTGGTAACGCCAATTTTCCAGGGGGAACGGCTGTGGGGGTTGTTGGTGGTGACGGATACCCGGCGGGGGCGGGCGTGGCTGGCGGGAGAGCGGCAATTGGTGGAGCAGTTGGCGTTGCAGTTGGGGATTGCCATTGACCAGGCGCAGTTGGTGCAACAACTCCGTACCCTCAACAGCACCCTGGAGATGCAGGTGCAAGAACGGACGGCGGAAGTGCGACAGGCGTTGAATGCGGCGCAGGTGCTTTACACGGTCACGGAACAGGTGCGCCGGAGCTTGGATGAGCGGCAAATTTTTATCACGGCTCTGGACTGTCTCGGACAAAGCCTGGGGGCGGATTACTGCTGGGTCGCCTTGTACGATGAGGCGCAAATGCAGGCGATGATTGCCTATGAATATCTGCCTAATGCTAGCGTGCCCAGCACGGTCGGCACGCAGATCGAGTTGGGGCATCACCGGGAACTGTACCAACGTCTGCTGGACGGGGAGGTGTGGCATTACCCGCCGGTGGAACTCTTGCCCTCGGTGTATGCCCAGTTTCGGGGGCAGGGGGGGCAGATGGTACTGGCACCGATCATGGATGACCAGGGGGTGATCGGGGAATTGGGGGTGGCTTTGGCACGCCCCCAACCGGGAGTACCGGTGGATTTGGTGCCCCAGGTGGCAAATCAATGCGCCATTGCCATCCGTCAAGCCCGTTTGTACCAGCAATCCCGGGCGCAGGTGGTGGAACTGGAACGACTGCACCGGCTCAAGGATGATTTTTTGAGTACGGTTTCCCATGAATTGCGTACCCCGCTGTCCAACATGAAATTGGCTCTGAAGATGTTTGGTTTGACCCTCCGCAAGGGGAATATCAATGCCACCAAGCAGGCGAAATTATTGCAATATCTGGAAATTTTGGAGCAGGAATACGAGCGGGAAGCCCAGTTGATCCAGGATTTGTTGCATCTGCGCCAGTTGGATACTACCCGTGAACCCTTGCCCCAGGTGACCTTGGATGTCCAGCAGTGGTTGCCGGGGTTGGTACAACGATTTACGTCCCAGGCGGAGCAAAAGGGGTTGCACCTGACCTATACCCTCGACCCGGAACTGCCCCAGGTGACGGTGCATCTCTTCAGTCTGGAACGGGTGATCACCGAACTGATCACCAATGCGCTGAAATATACGCCCGCAGGCGGCACCATCCATCTGGCGACCCAGAAATTGCCCGACCATTGGCAGGTGCAGGTGACCAACACGGGGGTGGAAATTCCGCCGCCGGAGTTGGAACGGATTTTTGAACGGTTTTACCGGGTGCCCCGGAGCGACCCCTGGGAACACGGGGGGATGGGCTTGGGGTTGGCACTGGTACGGCGATTGGTGACGCATTTGGGGGGGACGATTACCGCCACCAGCGGTCAAGGTCAGACCCAATTTCAAGTCATTTTCCCCGTCTCTGGGGTAAATAATTCTTTGCCACCGGGCTAAACTGGGAAACTATGGATTAAAATCAAAGAACATAGTTTGTATGACTTGCACAGGATTACCGTTTTTAGTCATGTCTCAACCGCCCCAACCCGATTCGGTGACCCAGGTGCAGACGCATCAGCCCCGATTGGTGCATGTACGGACGGGTACCATTGTGCAGATTCCCCAGCACCGGAATGTGCTTTTGGTGGGCAAACCCAACGACCATTTGCCCCCGGATATTAACGTGGCGGGTTTTCCCGATGCCGATGTGGTGTCCCGCATCCATGCCCGGTTGGTGGTGCAGGATAACCAGGTGGCGATTGAGGATATGGGCAGTACCAACGGCACCTACGTGAATGGGCAACGGTTGCGCCCTGGGGAACGGTGTCCCTTGCGCCCCGGTGATTGGATTGCGCTCGGTAAGGAAGACAAGGTAACCTTTTTGCTACAGCAGGATTAAATACCCCTATGGAAATCACTCGCCCCGCCTCTGATGCCCTACCCACCCAAGCCCCCCTGCGGCTGGTCAATCTGGAGGTGGCGGGTCTAACCGATGTCGGTTGCCAACGGGAGTACAACCAGGATTATTTTTACGCCCACACGGTGATGCACCGTCGCCTTAGCCCCCAAGGGGAATTGGTGCAGGGGAAAGGCTTGTATGTGCTTTGTGATGGCATGGGTGGTCATGCGGGGGGGGATGAGGCGAGTCAATTGGCGACCCACAAATTGGCGACCTATTTGCTGGAGCATTGGACGGAGGGGGAATTGCCGGGACCGGAGGTGATCCAGGCGGGGGTGGGGGTGGCGAACCAGGCGATTTATTTACGCAATGAGGAGGAGTACCGCCGGGGCAAGGGGCGGATGGGCACAACCCTGGTGGTGGCGCTGGTGCAGGACAATCAGGTGGCAGTGACCCATGTGGGGGACAGTCGGATTTACCGGATTACCCAGTCGGAGGGGCTGAAGCAAATCACGGTGGATCACGAGGTGGGGCAGTGGGAAATTCAGCGGGGGACGGACCCAACCATTGCCTACAGTCGCCCGGATGCCTACCAACTCACCCAAGCCCTGGGACCCCGCCATGAGCAGACCTTGGAATTGGATGTGAACTATTTCACGGTGGCGGAGGATACGATTCTTCTGCTGTGTTCCGATGGGTTGTCGGACAACGGTTTGGTGGAAAGCCATTGGCAGCAGTATGTGCGACCCCTGCTTTTGCCTCAGACCGGGGTGATCCATCTCCAGGCGGCGGCACGGCAGTTGATTGACCTGGGGAATGAGTTAAACGGTCACGACAATATCACGGTGGTTTTGGTAAAAATCCAGGTGCATCAGCCCCGGTTGTAACCCTTGGGTTTGGGGATATGTTAGATAATGGGGTTGGCAGGGGTAATCAGGCTGGCTATGTCCCCGATTTTGGTTATTCATGTCAGTGAATTGGAAGCCCAGGGGGTCAACTATCACCAGGGCAATTACTTTACGTTTCAGAACCGCCAACTCCGCAAGGGGCAATCCTTTCGGGCAACCATGCGTCCCCAGGCGGTCGCCTTTGCCGAGCAGTACCAACAGGCAGGGAGTTTTTGCATCCTCGTTGAGCAGGACGGGGTGTTGACCCTCTGCCGGGAGGAGTTGGCAACGCTCGTCCATCGCCCCCCGGTGGCATCCCCTGCCCCGAACCGCCCCGTTGCCCCGCCGGAGCCACCCCAGGAACTTGCAGAGATTAACGAGATTAAAAACGAAGAAGATATACAGAAAATAGAAGAGATTCAAACCCCAGATGAAGCGCCAGCCCCCAAAGCCCGCCTCAATTTTCTCTTTGCCCCCAAATCCAGTTCAACGGCGTTACCCGAACCCTACCGCCATTTACCCAGGGAGGATCAGGAATTAGCCCAGTTACTCATCCAGGTGCGGCAAAACTTTACCAAACCAAAGGTACGCGCCGATGGACTGACCTGGGAGTATTGGACAGGGGGGAGCGGTCAAACCGGGGTTTTGTTCCTACCGGGCACGATACAGCGGGGGGATATGTGGTTTGCCTATCTGCACCATTGGCAGGGGGATTTTCGCCTGATTGCCCCCACCTATCCGGCGGCGAGTACCATTGATCAACTGGTGGAAGGGATACGGCAGATACTCAAGCAAGAGCAACTCCGGCGGGTGCATCTGCTGGGGCAATCCCTGGGGGGCATGGTGGCTTTGGCGCTATTACGCAAATACCCGGTACTGGTGGATAAAATGGTGCTGTCCCACACGGGGGTTGGCGTACCGGAGAGCGACCGGGTCAGCAAAGCCCGCCAGACCGAGCGGCAACTGCAAGGGATGCCCCACCACCAAATCACCAGCCTCGCCCATCAGAGCATTGTCAATAAGCATCTAACTGGCGTGCCCCACGAAAAATTTTGGCGAGCCTACTTCCAGGAAACCCTCACCCGGCGCACCAGTAAAATCGAATTTATCAGCCTCAACTGCCGGGTAGTGGCGGATTTTTTCCAAAATTACCGTTTCCAGTCCGATAGCCTCAACGACCCACCCCGCCCCATCTTGATTCTCAATACCGACAACGACCACACCTTTGACCCCGCCGAGCAAGCCGCCTTGCAGAGCCTATTTCCCGAAGCGCAGACCCTCACCTGCACCGGCACTGGACATTACAGTGTGCTGGTGGCAAGTGATACGGTTATGCCCCAGTTGGCGGAATTTTTGCGCTGAACCTTTACAATAGATTTGGGTAACGCAAGGGAACATACCGATGGGCGTTTATGTTTTGATCTACAATTCCGGTAGTGACCACGAGGGCATTCACAGCCTCAAATTGAACGGGGAAGACACCATTTTACTGTTTGAAGATGAGGATGATGCGGTGCGGTTTGCCAACCTGTTAGAAGCCCAGGATTTTCCCGTGCCCACGGTGGAGCAGATTGACCCGGAGGAAATGCGCTGGTTTTGCCAAGAAAACGGGTTTCACTGTCAAGTTGTCCCCCAGGGAGCCTTGATGATCCCCCCCCCAGCGAACCTGACCGAAACGGATTGGCAACCGGAACCCCCGGCGGGCGATGGGCTGGACGAAATTCGCCGCCGTTTAGAACGGTTGTTGTAAAGGAACGGGGGATGTCACGGCATACCGGGGACGAACTGCGCCAACAACGGCTGGATAAGGCGCACCAATGGCGGCAGGCGGGGATCAACCCCTATTCCTACCGTTACCAGCGTACCCACAGTACAGAAGAATTACAAAAGCAGTATGAAAGCCTGGAAGCGGGAGCCGAAATTGCGGAAAAAGTGCGGGTGGCGGGACGGGTGATGGCACGGCGGGTGTTTGGCAAGTTGGCTTTTTTTACCATCCAGGACGAGCAGGGCAGTATCCAATTTTATTTAGAAAAACAACGCATTCAAGACCACATGGGGGAGGGTGCCTTTGAGCGGTTGAAAAATGGCACCGATGCGGGGGATATTTTAGGGGCAGAAGGGACGATTAAGCGCACGGAAAAAGGGGAATTGTCCGTGTATGTTACCACCTATGAACTGTTAACCAAATCCCTATTACCCTTGCCGGACAAATGGCATGGACTCACGGATGTGGAAAAACGCTATCGCCAGCGGTATGTGGATTTGATTGTCAACCCGGAGGTGCGGGATATTTTTCGGAAACGGGCTAGGTTGATTCAACTCACCCGCCGGTATTTGGATGAACGGGGATTTTTGGAAATGGAAACCCCGGTGTTGCAACCGGAAGCGGGGGGAGCGGATGCCCGTCCGTTTATCACCCATCACAACGCTTTAGAAATTGATTTATATCTGCGGATTGCTACGGAATTGCATCTCAAGCGGTTAGTGGTCGGAGGGTTTGAACGGGTGTATGAATTGGGACGGATTTTTCGGAATGAGGGGGTTTCCACCCGCCACAACCCGGAATTTACCTCGATTGAACTTTACCAAGCCTACGCTGATTACACGGATATGATGCAATTAACAGAAAATTTAATCACGACCGTTACCCAGGAATTATTGGGCAATTTACACATCACTTATCAGGGGCAGGAAATTAATTTATCCCCCCCTTGGCAACGGGTCACGATGCGGGATTTGGTGCGGGAAAAAACGGGTTGGGATTTTGTGGAATTTAGAGAATTAGCTGACCTATCCTCAGCCCAAAAAGCAGCACAGGCGTGTGGTTTGCAAAATGCCCAGGAATATGACAGTGTGGGGCGGTTACTCAATGCGTTATTTGAGGAATTTTGTGAAGAATTGCTGGTACAACCCACCTTTGTTTTAGATTTCCCTGTGGAAATTTCACCTCTGGCTAAAAAACATCGTACCCAGCCGGGTTTGGTGGAGCGGTTTGAACTGTACATAGCGGGGCGAGAATTGGCGAATAGTTTTTCCGAATTGACCGACCCCATCGATCAGCGGGAGCGGTTGGAGCAACAAGCCGCCCGTAAAGCCGCTGGGGATGCGGAAGCGCAGGGGGTGGACGAGGATTTTCTCACGGCTCTGGAGTATGGCTTGCCCCCCACCGGCGGCATGGGGCTGGGGATTGACCGCTGGGTGATGTTGGTGACGGATGCGGCGAGTATTCGGGAGGTGATTCCCTTCCCTTTGCTTAAGCCGGAACATTCTTAAAAATATCTGTTTTATCCCTATTGCCAATGCGTTTTTCACCCTTGGGTAATGGTTATAAATTAGGGTTGCAGGGCATAACCTTGAATTTAGTGTTCAGTGATTTTAGCAATCATCAACTGATCCTGAATAGTAAACCTAGAGTTCCATGAGTAACCCTTTCTCCATTTGGGAAAAACGTCCTCAAATCCTTAATTATTGGGGGCTATGGGGGCTGGTATGGGGAATCAGTTTTGGGTTGCGTTTTTGGGGTTTAGGACGATTTGAGGAACTGGTGTTTGATGAGGTGTATTTTGCTAAATTTGCCTGGAACTATCTACAAAATATCCCTTTTTTTGATGGGCATCCCCCCCTGGGGAAATATATCATCGCATTGGGAATTAAACTCACGGGTTTTTACCCCTGGGGCTATCGGTGGATGAATGCGCTAGTGGGGTCTTTTATCCCTATTTTAACCGGGTTAGTCACCTATGAATTAAACCGCAGGAAATGGTTGGCTTTGATTGCCGGTTATCTGGTGGCAACCGATGGTTTATTGCTAGTGGAATCCCGTTATGCTTTAATTAATGTCCATTTAATCGCTCTCGGTCTATTGGGGCAATGGCTGGTCTTGCGGCGCAGTGGGTGGGGTGGGGTATTTTTGGGCGCAAGTGTAGCGGTAAAATGGAATGGGTTAGCCTATTGGTTGGGCGGGGTTTTGACGGCATGGAAATTGCGTTGGCGGGGATGGACAATAATTATTAGTTTAACCCTTGTACCTTTGTTAGTTTATTTACTCCTTTGGTTGCCCCATCTAGCTCAAAACCCGGGGATGGATTTATTCACACTCCATCGGCAAATTTTGGGGGTGCATACCCGCTTGGGCGCTGGGTCAGATGTGCATCCCTATTGCTCAACCTGGTGGTCATGGCCGTTGATGTTGCGTCCCATGAGCTATTACTACCAAAATCAGGACGGTTGGATTACTTCTGTTCAGGCGATGGGGAATCCTTTTTTGTGGTGGTTGGTTTTGGTTGCCGTGTTGGCAAGTTTACCCCAATTCATCCGTAGAAATTGCCCCTGGGTCTTGCAATTTGCCCTGGGTAATTATTTCATGAATCTCCTGCCTTGGGCATTAGTGAAACGCTGTATTTTTATCTACCATTATTTACCGGCGTTGGTGTTTGGCTGCATTGCCCTGGCGTGGTGGGTCGAAACCCTCTGGCACAATGGCGAGCGAAAACTGGCAATTGTTGCCCTGATGGTACCAGGGGTGGGGTTGGGATTTTGGTTGCCAATCTATTTGGGCTTGCCCCTGCGTCTCTCTGATTGGCAATGGCGGTTTTGGTTTCCCAGTTGGATTTAACCCTTAGGCACCCCGATCATGGTGCATTTCATTGAACTATAGCAATCCTATTTGATTAACGTTAGCCTGCGTGCCGTAGGCATACAGAAATTCCTCAGAACCAAGGACGGGGGCGGTGCCCCTGCGACCCCTATTCCATTTTCATTTAGGATTGCTATAGTTCCCACGAAGGGTTTACTTGGTTGATGCAGATTATTATGTTTGTAACCCTGGGGATGCTCTCGGTGCCATTTCAAGCCACTTTGGGAAGTCTGGCGTTGGTGGCGGTGATCATTGGCTTATTTCTGATGTTGGTGGCTCGTCCGGTGAGTGCGCGGGTAAGTTTGGCGGGCAGTGGCATCTGCTGATTGCCTGGGTGGGTCTGCGGGGAGCGGTACCGATTGTTTTAGCCACGTTCCCCTTGGCTTTGGGGATGGAGCAGGCGGGGGAAATGTTCGTGAATGTTTGTGATCGTCAGCATCCTGGTGGTGATGTCCCTCCTGGGGCAAGGCTTTACCCTGGCACCCGTCGCCCGTTGGCTCAGTTTGTCTAACGATTCTTAACAAAATGTAACAATTGTGGGATAATTGAAAAAATTAGTTACCGAGGTGATGGTATGAAACGCTTGATGGAGAATATTAACGTTAACCCCACTGGGGCGGGCACGTTTGGGTTTACCCATTTTGCCGAATTGTGGAATGGGCGGTTAGCCATGATCGGCATCATCTGTCTGGTGGTCGGGGAAGTGACGACCGGCAAAGGTCAGTTAGCCCAGATGGGAATTGTCGGGCGGGGTGCCGGTTTACTGGTGGTGCTGTTTCTGGTGGGTTTGACCGTGGCTTCGATGCTGGGCTACTATGCGGTGGGCGTGGCGCAACGGCTGGCACTCACGGAATCGCAAAATTCAGCAACCCCTGCTCCGGCAGATAGCCCCGAAACCGCCCCGTCTGCCCCAGTACCAACAGCAGGGACACCGACCAATTAGGGGCAACCGGGAGTTCATTCCAGGGGACAGCCACCTCCAGACAGGTATCCAATGCCACTTGACTGCGGGTAGGTTGGGGGCACCAATTGTCCCCTGCCTCGGCGGTCATCAACCAGCAAAACCGTTCCGCCAACTGAATCCCCAGGTGATGCCGAAACCGGTAGTTGCAGGGTGCCACATCCGGCACATCGGTCAGGGGCATCGGGCTGGTTTGCCCCACCTGTCCCGGATAAAACCACAGCAAATGCAAACTCGAAAAGCCCTCTTTGCCGGGGATGAATCCCTGGTGAAAATCCACCCGTAGGTAGAAATGCAGATGGTCCGTGCCATAGCGAATCGCCTGGATCGGGTGGCTCTGGTGCATGGTTGCCCGGGCGGCTCCCACCCGTACCAACCCGGCGCGGCACCAATCCTGTTCATCCCCCCGCCCATCAATCACTGGCTGAATCAACCCCTCCGGCGGGTAATCCCCCTGAAAATGCTGGGGTTCCAGCGGATAGTCCAACTCCGGCGGCGGCGTTTGCCCCAACCCCTGGAAAATCGCCTGGAGATGCTCCCGAAACAGGGCATCAAACACCGGGTCCAAGCGGGAACTGTGCCCCGCCCCAAACCACCAAAACCAGTCGGAACCCTCAGCCGCCAACAGCGCTTCCCAAACCACCTCTGCCGGGTTTTCCGCCTGTGCCACCGCCGCCCGTGCCCGCCCTAGCCAGTCCCACGCCCGATTTTTCACCGGGTCGCCGATCCAAGTCGTGAAATTCGCCTCGATCCAGGAACCACTGTGTAAATAGTCCAGGGTGACTTGGGGGGGAAATTCCGTGAGAAATTCCGCAACCGTCACCCCCCGGAACCGCCGATCCTGGCTGAGGGTGGCAAACAACCTTTGCAAAAATTCCCCCCCATCCCCCGGATAATACTCCCAGCAATTTTCCCCATCCAACGCAATCGTCACCAACCAGGGATCCGTCGGGGTAGTTTCCACCTGCGCCCGCTCGTAAATCAGCCCTAACCGAGTGACCAAATCCGCCACCGCCGTCTCCGCCGGGAGATGACCGTAGGAAAACCCGATCAAATCCGAGAGGCGATGATCCCGAAATACCAGCGCCAGTTCCCCCGCTGATGTTTGCATTTTGTAGGGACGATATAATACATCCGCATCCACCACCTGCCCCTGGGTATCCCGCCGAATCGGTTGCCCGACACTCGCCGCCAACACCCCCTCATCGCTACAGAGCCAGCGAAACCCCTGTTTGGCAATCGGCTCTAAAATTTGCGGGCTGACCGACTGCTCCGACGGCCATAAACCCAGGGGTGTCCTGCCAAAATACCGTTGATAATGTTCCAAACCCTTCTGCAACTGCCAAACAACATCCTCTGGCCATTGAAAGCGATGGGGGAGGGGAATCTTGGGAACCGCCACCCGGGCGCTCTCCGTATCCCACAGCAGGGGCAAAATCGGATGGCTGTAGGGGCTGGTGGTCAGTTCAATCACCCCCGCCTCCTGCCAACGCCGATGCTCCGGGATAATCTGCCCCAAAATCTCCCGCTGGAGTTCCCACAGGGCTTGCCGATCCGCCAGGGTGAAATTCCCGCCCCGTTCCCACCACGCTTGCACCTGGGGACGGTCATGGAAGAGGGGGTCTAACCAGGTGAGGTTGTGCCACATGAGCAGGTCGTCAAAATCCTGCACCGACCAATGCTCCAAACACCAAGCCCGCCCTTTGGTCTGCTGTTGTTCGTACAGACGGCGGTACCCCGGATAGGGGTCAATCATGGTGCGGTGGTGGGCATCAAAAAAGCTGGTCACCACAAAATTCCGTTCCCACTCGCTCAGGTCTGCCGCCGGTTTCAAGCTCACCCGCAAGTAGGAATCCATCGCCCGCCCCTGGGCGTAGTCCTCGATCTGCACCAGCAGGGACGGCACCAAATTAATCGTGTGGTGAAACTGGGGATAGCGGGTCAGGTACAGCAGTAAATCCAGGTAATCTTTCGTGCCGTGCAAACGCACCCAGGGCATTCGGTATTCCCCGGTCAGCGGGCTTTTATACAGGGGTTGATGTTGGTGCCAAATAAAGGCAATGTACAGCGGATGCGGCATCGGCTTCCCCCCACAGGTTACCCCCACTGTACCAGTTTTGGGGGTTATTCGCCCGGGCGGGACTGCTCCAAGGTTTCCCGCAGGGAGGAGAGTTCCTGGGTTAATTCCTGCAATTCAGCGGCGGCTTCGGCGGGGGCACTGGTCACCTCCACTTCCACTGGTGGGGGGGGAGAGGCGGGTGGGGGACTGGTACGGTTGAACAGCCGCTCCACAAATTCCCGGGCTTCCGCCTCCGTTTTTTCCCCCCTGACCACCAATTCCTGGATTAATTGCTCCATATCCTGTTGCCACTGGTGCAGTTGGGTTTGGCGTTTTTGCTCATCCTGCACCAATTCCACTAGGGTACCGGCAAATCCCAAAGCCACGCGAAATCCCTGTTGCAACCACATTTCCGGCGTATTAGGCATGATCATTCCCTCGGTTTGACTCTAATGTATCAACTGATTTGGGTGAATGGCAAATTTCCTTTGGTTCAATATGAATGGTAATTCCCGCCGGACCATAGTGCTTTTGTAATAACGCTTCCACCTGTTCGCTCAAATCGTGGGCGGTGACCAAATCCGTAGCCGTCACCACCAAATGCAATTCGATAAACACCTGCCGTCCCACCACCCCCCGGGAGGTAATGGAATGGCATTCCACCACCCCAGGCACCTGTTGGGCAACCTGGGCAATCGCTTCCGGGGCAATCGCCATCGCATCCACCAGCCAGGGCAAATTGGTGGTCAAAATCTGCCAACCGCTGTGAAAGACCAGCAACCCCACCGGAATTGCCAAGACCGCATCCAGCCACGTCCACCCAGCCATTACCCCCAGCAAACCCGCCAGCACCGTGAGATTGATCCACACATCGCTGAGGGTATCGGCGGCATCCGCCAGGAGTATGGGACTATCGAGGACTTTGCCCTGCCGTTGTTCATACCGAGCCACCCCCCCATTCACCAGCAACACCAACACCAGCAACCCCAATTCCAGCCCTCCCACCTGGGGCGGCGGGGTATGTCCCACCAACCGCTCCACCGCCTGGCGTAACACCTCAAAACAGGTAATGCCCAGAAATACGGCAATCCCCAGTGCCGCAATCGCTTCAAATTTCTGATGCCCATAGGGATGCTGCCGATCCGGTTCTGGTTTCGCCCAGTGGTTCACCAACAGCCCCAGCACATTACTCAAGCTATCCGTCAAACTGTGCAGGGCATCCGCCAACACCGCCAGGGAACCGGTCCCCAAACCCACCGCCACCTTAATTCCCAACACCAATAGGTTGTACCACAGAACCGTTAAGAGTACCCGCCGAATCTGCCCCCGACGGCTAACCGGCATAGGCACCCACGCTGACCAACTGGTTAAGGCGGCGAATCCGTTGGCAGAGATTTTGGATCACATTCAGGGCAATGGCAGGGTTATTCAAAATCGCCTCCTGCATCTGGGGCTGGGACAAACACAGACAGGTACAGGGAGTCATGGCGGTCACCGAAGCGGAACGGGGGTCGCTGTCAAACAAGGACATTTCCCCAAAATACGCCCCCGCCTCCAGCCGTGCCAATTCCACCTCGCCGATATGAATTTTCACTTGCCCCTGGGAAAGGATATAAAGCAACTGCCCAATATCCCCCCGCTCAAAAATGGTTTCCCCCGGTTGGAAGTGCAATTCCACCATCTCCACCGCCAAATCCCGCAGGAAATCATAATTATCAATACCCCGAAAAATGGGCACATCCCGTAAAAACATGAGGCGGTCGGTCAAGCTCAAGGCAGAAGAATTTGCAGAATCTATCGTCATCATCCCTTCCAGCGGCTCCCTGCACAGTGGTTAATTACACTTTACACCTAGACCCACCGAAAAATTGCACATTGATCTTAACCGATAACCTAGTTCTTAGCCAAGCGACCTTTCGTAAAATAATTTGGGAATCTCTGTCTATTGATTTTTGTAATTACACAGCAGGTCTGATAGCGTAGCCACGACCCCCACTCTTTCCTTGGTAGTTATCGATAACCCAGGGGTCATTCTCAATAGTTGTGAATTATAGCCTCTTAAGAGGTTACGGGATACGGTTGTAAACCCACTTGCTCTAAATCGCATTGAGGTCAAGCCTTAGAAACACAATTTTTTGCATCCTTTAATTTGTGAAGAGGCTGTAATAGAGATTCTATACGACAATACAATAATCATGCTTAATTAACGTTAGCTTGCGTACCGTAGGCATACAGAAATTTCCCAGAACCCTACACCGCAGGTGCTTCTTTGACGGGGGCGCTGCCCCTGCGACACCTTTTCTAAACTCATTTAGGATTGCTATGTGTTTTTATCAGTAGTGTTGAACCCTGCAACAAAAGTTCATAAATTCGAGTCAGGCAAAACATTTAATGAGAAGATTTTTCGTTATAAATGAGAATTTAGCTCCTAAATGACAATGTTTTGTATCATCAGGTTAGGTGCACATTTTGGCACAAACCCTCAAAATCTTAAGATTCAACACTTCTGTGTTTTTATATATTTATTATACAGATACAGACAAATCTACCCCATTGATGCACCAATCGGCGTTGTTGAATCTGTGTATGATTCCTGAAAATCTTAGTTCGGAAAAGCCCATAGACATAACATACAGTGTTTTGAGCGGTTATGGGATACAGTTGAACCCCACTTGCCGTAGGTCAATCAGGGTGAGCCTTGGGGATAATCGAGGCTTTTTGTATCCTTTAATTGATAAATAGACTGTAAGAGGTTTCGGTTGCCCGCGAGGTGAATTTCATCCCATTAATCAGCAATGCCACTTTTCTTATGCTTTGGGTGTGGGACAATCGGATTCCCCATGAAGAATAACCGACCCGGCTCCCCAAAACATCAGCGTATGGGAGCAAATCCCGCCTCTTTGATTAACTTTTGCCCCTCATCGCTGAGGAACATATTGGCGTAGGCGACCCCAGCTTGTTCATCCAGGGTGCCATCCCGGCGAATGATAATAAACAACCGGCGGGTGATGGGATAACTCCCATCCGTAATCACCGCTGAATTGACTTCCGTGCCCCCAATATCCGGTGCGATGTAGGGAGCGCCAGACTCTTTCGCTAGAGGAACGATGCGTACCATTTCTTGCCGCACCACTAGGGGAATGTTGGCATAGCCGATGCCCCCAGGAGTAGCTCCGACCTGACGCAGGGAATGGGTCGTGTCCCGGATTTCCCGCACGTTCGATCCCAGATTTTGCCCCAGTAAGACATCCTCCTTGAAGTAGTCCACCGTGCCCCCGGCTTGCAAATTGCGGCTGAAGGGCACAATGGGCAGATTCGATCCCCCCACCTGTTGCCAGTTGGTCACTTTGCCCGTGAATATATCTCGCACCTGCGCCACCGTTAAACCGGGGATTTGCACCCCTGGATGGACATAGATGGCAATGGCATCGTTGGCAATGGCAATCTGCTCCAAGCGAAAACCCCGCTTTTGCGCCCGTTCAAATTCACTATCCTTGAGGGGACGGGAGGACTGACCAATCGCCAATTGACCGTTGATCAGCATCTCAATCCCCGCCCCCGAACCGGGTTTCCCCCCCGGCGGCTCCACATAACGCAGGCGAAAATTGGGATGGGCTTGATAAATGAGATTATTAATCCGCTCGGAGCGTAAAGGGGCAAAGGTGGTGGAATTGCCATAGTTAAACGTACCGCTCGGTACATTCGGCACCTGCGCCAAGGTGGAAACCGTAGTAATCCCTGGGGCAGGGGTGGCTGGCGCAGGCGAGGTGGCTTGGGTCTGGGCAGGGGTGGCTGGCGAGGTGGCTTGGGTCTGGGCAGGGGGAACTGCAGGCGATGGGGTGGGTGCGGGAGAAGCCGGGGAAACCACAGGGGACTTGTCCTGATGGCTCAACTGAGTGATTACCCAATAACCACCGCTACCCAACGCCGCAACGCCAACGACCGTCGCCAGAATTGGCACCAAGGGCAATCCCTTTTTCAGCCTGTAGCCGCAAATCTCGCACTTAGACGCATTCATCGGGTTGCGTTCGTAGCCGCACTGGGGGCATTTCACATAGTTGTAGTCCTGTGCCATTACCCTGAACCCAAATACTTACGCTTCTATATTAGTCGTAATTATTCTCACTGGTGGGCACAGTGAAGCCATCTGGAGCATTAGCCCCTAAAAACGTACCTCAAAAAAGAGTGGGTCGGCTGGGGATCGAACCCAGGGCCAATCGGTTAAAAGCCGAATGCTCTACCGCTGAGCTACCGACCCATTATTCCAAAGCCTTAGTTTAGCATACTTAACAGATTGGATAAGGATGTAGGATGTCCCTGGGCAGTGCCGCCAAAATTGAGCATCCTTCCCTCCCACTAGGTAATGGCTTGATTGGGGCAGAGAACAGGATGTTGGCAGTTTGGGTAGCGAGCCATACTGTGGCAATTCCATCGGAGATTGAAACAGTAATCGCATGGGAAGTATTCTGGAACCAGTAGTGTTGAATGTCCATAATAAAATTTAAGGGCATTCCAAAGAAATAATTTTCTGCTAGTCCTGATAAAACACTACGGTCAACATTCCCAAGGTATTGGCAAGGGATGACCCTAATTTTGCTTATCCCGTGAAGCCGCATTACGCCCCTGATACCGCCCCAGGACATAGCCGATCACCCCAGCGCCCAACCCCGCCTGCACCGCAAACAGCAGGGACTCCAGTTCCCCACTGGCCGGTTCCAAAACCGGGTTCACCCAGGGCTGGTAATCCGGTTGCATCGCCTCAATCGTCTTAGTAGCGGCAGTATCTGCCCCCTCAAATGCCCCATTGCGGGTAACCATCAACGGCACCACCGCCAGCCCTACTACCCCCGCCAGCAACAGCCAATTCAGCCCCGCCACAGATTTAGGAGAACTCCGCATCGCCTTCACGCTCCTTCTTTGAGTAACGCCAAGGACTCCAACTCCGGGCGGCTGTAGGTTTGGAGCCAATTCCACACCAGCACCGTCAGCAACCCCTCACTCACCGCCAAAGGCACCTGGGTAATGGCAAAAATGGTGGCAAATTTCGCAAAAGCGGCACCAATCCCCCCTTCTACCGCCGGAAACGCCAACGCCAACTGTAACGAGGTCACGACATAGGTCACCAAATCCGCCAAGGCCGCCGCCAAAAAGACCGCTACCCTCTGCCGCCGGGACAGCCCCATGACCCCCTGATACACCCCACAGGCCACCAACGGCCCCACCACCGCCATCGAAAAGCCATTCGCCCCCAAGGTGGTCAGCCCCCCGTGCGCCAACAGCAATGCCTGGAACAACAACACCAGCCCCCCCAGTACCGACATCACCCCAGGGCCAAAGAGGATCGCCCCCAGCCCCGTCCCCGTCGGATGGGAACAACTCCCCGTCACCGAAGGCAGTTTCAGCGCCGATAAGACAAACGTAAACGCCCCGGCCAAAGCCAACAACAACTTTGCTTCTGGGAATTGGCGGGTGATGCGCCTCAAGGCAAAAAATCCCCAGATTAAAAATGGTAAATAGACCACCCACCAAACAATCGCCCAGGCGGGGGGCAAATACCCCTCCCTAATGTGCATCGCCTGTGCCGGTTGTGCCACCCCAACCACCCAATACACACCCAACCCGGCCAATAGAGCCAGGCGGAAACGCCGAAATATCTGGAACATCAATCCGTACCTCGCAGATTGGTTTGTGTCGTTCACCGACGGCGGGCATCCTGACTTAAAGGCAACAAGCCTTATCACAGTTGCGGGACAGTGACGGATTTACACCGTGCTTTCCCCTTCACATCCGTTGGCTGTTCCCCAACGAAACCGACGGCTCAGTTTATAGTTTACAGAACTGTTCCCTGGATAAATTAAATTTCCATGTAAATAATAATTACAGTCTATTTATCAATTAAAGGATACAAAAAGCCTCGATTATCTTAAAGGCTTACCATGATTGACCTACGGCAAGTGGGGTTCAACTGCATCCCATAACCACTCAAAAGACTGTAAATAAAATTAATGACCAATGGACACCTTTATTTATGGTCACCACCGGAAGATTATTTCGCTGAGATACCCATGTTATTGAGAACCACAGACGGGGGCTACGCCCCTGCGACCTAAGAGATGCCCAAATTAAAGATATGGCAATCCTACTCGTCAGCCTGCGTGCTGAGGGCATTTAACGCCCGGAAATTCTCCAGAACCGAAATCACATGGGCAACCTGCTAGAACCGGATTTCTGTGAGTAACTGTTCCATAATCATTTAGGATTGCTAGATGCTGGCCTGACAATTTCATAAATTTTTCAAGATTTTTTGATGGTTTTTGCCGGTACCCGATTGCTCGTGATACCAAACCGGCCTTTTTCAACTGGTAACGGTAGCCGGGTCATCGCTCATCACACTCTGGGCCAACACCCGTTGGGTGAGGGCGAGTTTTTGGATGGTTTCAATCCGTTCCTTTTCCAACAGACCAAGCACCTGGGGGTTGGCTCCCCGACTCACCACCGGCAGTTGGCACAAACCCCGGGTGAGCATCCGTTGCCGCGCCTGTTCCAGACTTTGATCCGGATAAATGGTTTGCAATTCCTGGGTACACCATTCCCCCACCGGCACGGAATACCAAAGTACCCCATGAGTGCGTAAGGCCCGCTGGATGTCCTGGGGGGTCAGCAACCCGATTAACTCCTGTTGCCCGTTGACCACCAACGCAGTATGTTGTTGCCGTTCCATCAACATTTGCGCCACCTTGCCCAAACTCCGTTCCGGCGGCACCACCAACGGCGGCGGGATCATGGCATCGGCCACCCGCAAATCCCCCATAAACCGCTGTTCCTCCCGGTCGAGGGAATGCAACCCAATGGGGGCACCGTGGGGATAGACCTGATCCAACAGCCAAATGCTCAACCCCACGGCGGCCATCGCCGGGAGAATGATTAAGTAATTGCGGGTCAATTCAAACAGCAGGAGAATCGCCGTCAGGGGGGCACGGGTACTACAGGCCAACAGGGCGGCCATCCCCACCATCGCATAGGCGGGCGGATCGGCAATCGTCACCACCCCGCCCAACCCCTGGCCCACCACCTGCCCGTAGGCGGAACCCAAGGCCGCCCCCAAAAACAACGCCGGGGCAAACAGTCCCCCCACCCAGCCCGTGGCATAGCTGGCCACCGTTAACCCCAACTTGACCGGAATCAGGGTGAGCAGTAGCCCCCAGGAGAATTCCACATTTTGGAGCATGGCCTCGATGGTTTCGTACCCCACCCCCAGGGTTTGGGGCAGGACCAGTGCCAGCAGGCCAATCACCGCCCCCCCCACCGCCGGTTGTAGCCACCGGGGCACCCCCCGAATCCCGCCCGGTTTGCACCCTTCCACCGCCGCCGTATAGACCACCGCCAGGCCGCTGGCCAACACCCCCAGCCCCAGGTACAAGGGCAATTCCCAGGCACTCCGCACCTCGTAGGGGGGCAAACTAAAGGCCGGTTGGGCTCCCAAGCCCGCCTGCGCCACCCACCCCCCCACCACCGCCGCCAATAGGACAATCGGCACCGCCGACCCGGTAAACGTCGTCCCCAACACCACCTCAAAGGCAAAAAACGCCCCGGCAATGGGCGCATTAAACCCCGCCGCCAACCCCGCCGCCGCCCCCGCCGCCTGCAAGACCAAACTGCGTTCCTGGGACACCCGCAACCCCTGGGCTAAGGTACGCCCCCAATGCACCCCCACATCCACGCTCGGCCCTTCCGGCCCCAGGGAAGCCCCCATCCCCAGCGACAGAGCCGCCAACCCCAACCGCCCCAGGGCATAGCGGCTACTCAGCACCGGCCACCGTTGCAGGAACGACCCCAGCCCTCCCACCAGCAGGCCCCCCAGCCAGGGCACCAACGCCAAACTCCAGGCACCCCAGCCCCCCACCCAGCCCATGAGGGTTTCAAACGCCCCCTGATGCACCCAGCCAATCAACCAGCGAAACGCCACCACGCATAGCCCCGTCCCCCCCCCCAGCAGTGCCGCCAAGGTCAGTACCAAAACCTCCGGGGACAGGGACACCCGTTCCCACCCATTTTGCCCCCGTGTTGGGCTACCAGCCATCTTCTGCGTCAATCCCAGCTATTCCTAGTCTAGGCGGATTCCCCAACGGTCACACGCTCCCTTTAACGCAGGCGATTGGGGCGCAAAATCCGAAACAACAGCCAAAACCCCAGGGTCATCGCCCCCACCAAAAGTATCCCCGCCCCCAAAAACACCTGGATATTCGCCTGCCCCCGGTCAAAAATGATCGCCGCCCCGATGATAAACGCCCCCACCACCACACTGTAGGACAGCCGACTGGATGCGGTATCCAACGCCCGCTGGAGCAATTCCACATCCGGGATATGCACCTGCCAGCGCAGATTTTCCGAATTCACCCGCTGGAGCAACAACTCCACCTGCCGGGGCGAATCCAAAGACAGGGAACGCAAATCCAACGCCGTCTGCCAGAGGGTCGGCACCCCATCCGTGCCCAAAAACTGCTGTTGCAACAACCGCCCCATCAACGGGCGCATTTCCCCCACCAAATCAAACTGGGGGTCCAACTCCCGGCCGATACTTTCCAAATAGGCCAAGGTGCGCGCCAAAATCCCCATACTCCCCGGGAGCCGCACCCGGTTTTGCCGCGCCGTTTCCAAAATATCGCTGAGTAACTGCCCAAAATTCACCTGCCCCAGACTGCGGGGGTAATACCGGCGCAACAACCGCCCAAAATCCTGCTCCAACCGATTCAGGTCATTGGGGCGGGGGGACTCGGACAATTCCAAGGTCAACTGCACACAGCGGCGGGGTTCCAAAAGCACCAAGGCCAACAGCAATTCCGTGATCAACCCCTGGGTGCGGGGGTCAAAACTGGCCACATTGCCAAAATCCAACAGCGCCACCTGCCCGTCCTGGAGGTAGAAAAAATTCCCTGGGTGCGGGTCCGCATGGAACAGCCCATCCAGGCAAATCTGCTGAAAAAACGCCCGCAACAACATTCGGGCAATCGCAGACCCCTCGGTTTGCGCCGTCGTGCGATACCCCGCCAACAACGGCAGGCCCTCCAGCCATTCCAGCACCAACAACCGGGAGGTACTTAATTCCCCATAAACTTTAGGCACCCGTAACGCCCGCACCTCCGGCCAGGGGGACTGCTGTAAATTCGCCCCAATCGTGCGGGTAAACTGCGCCTCCTGGGTAAAATCCAACTCCTGCAACAGCACCGCACTAAATTCCTCCACTAGAGTTACCAGATTCAAACTCTGCCCCCACTCCGTCTGCTCCGCCAACGCCGCCAGCGACCGCAGGAGGGTCACATCCTGGTCAATCACCGTGGCAATCCCCGGCCGTTGCACCTTCAGAGCCACCGGGGTGCCATCCGTCAGGGTCGCACGGTAGGTCTGGCCAATCGAACCAGCCGCCACCGGTTGGGGATGCACATGGGCAAACACCGTTCCATAGGGTTGGGGCAATTCCCGACGAATCATCACCTCCATTTCCCCCCAATCCACCGCCGGCACCTTACTTTGCAGGGCACTCAACGCCTGGGTGTAGCGCAAGGGCAGAATATCCGCCCGGGTACTCAGCAATTGCCCCAATTTCACATACACCGGCCCCAATTCCACCAAAATCTGCCGCAAGACCGTCGGCGGTGGCAGTTCCGGCTCCCCCACCTTTTTCCCCAGCAACAACTGCCGCATAAATTTCCAGCCATTCCGCAGGAGAATTTCCGCAATTTCCCCTTGGCGTTCGGTCGTCCGGGCAAAACCAGAGAGCATGATGGTTTCCGTAGCAGCCAGTTAGGAGGGCACATGACCCGGTTTTCAGTGTAACAGGTCGCTTTACGGCGCATGAAGCGGGTGGGATATGAGTAGCCCAATTTGAGCAGATGGCTGGTTCCTCACACCCACATACATCGCTGAATTTGTAGGTGGTTCTCATCTTGGTAATGCTCAAAAAAGCGTGACAAGGATTATCAGGGGGGTAGGTTGTTCCACATCTCCAGGCAAACCAGTAGAAGTAACCAGGTGTGAACCGTAGGGTTGGACATTGCTCAAATACCCACGGGATAAGAATTCCCGAGAATTTAACCCCTCATTCTACCAAGGAATTGGGAAACCCTAACCTATGTAATGATAGCCACTCCGTTACAGTCTATTTATAAATTAAGGGATACAAAAAGTACTGATTATTCTAAAAATTCAATATAATTGACCTATGACAAGTGGAATTTTAGCTGTATCCTATCATAATGAAAAAGACTGTAACAACGCATCGTTTCTTTTGCAATAACGCCGAAATAACAAAGCATCACTTGCATGGTAGTGCTATCCAAGTAATTGTTTATTATTACAATTTTATTACAATTTAGTATCATGTCTTCCTAAAGGAGTGGATGCCATTCCAGACGATAGGCTCTCTAGGTTCTCGGTAGTTAATTCCCGCCAAGCCCTATCTCATGGGTATTTGAGCAATGTCTCATCCACTATTCACCCATGACGCTTTTGCTTAGAGAGGCAAAGCCACCGACCTAACGGAGAATCCTTGTGACCATTTCTTGAGCATTACAAAGATAGCGCTACCCTATAATGAAGCATTACTTGGATAGCACTACCCAAATAGGATTGCTATATCTAAAGCCACAAGTGTTGAATCCTGCAATAAAACTTTACATATTTAGGCGTGGGACGACCCGATTGAGCCAATGGACAAAATTCCACTCCTGCCGTATTAAGATTTGTATATATCGGAACTTATCTGCCAATTTACTTCCGTACATCCGTGGAACTTTTAACAGTTGCAATATCAAGTAAACTATTAAAATTACATAAATTTGAATGGTAATTCCATTCAAATTTTTACTCATCATTTTATCGAGCTTTAAGTTCATCTTTAGAAATTTCCATAGTACCTCTATCGCCCAGCGTTGTCTATAGGCTTCCCCTATCTCTTCATTACTCATTACATCCTCAGGAATATTGGTAGCTAAATAATAGTCTACTTTCTGTTGAACATTGCCAAAACAAACTACTCTCGCCTTACCTCGTTCTGTGGTGATATGATAGTTTTCATCCCATTTCCAATTCGACTTAATACGGATAATAAAAAGGGCATCATTTTCGATAAATTGTTCAAATACTTTGTGACTGCAAAACCCTCTATCCCCGACTGCGACTCCATTTTCCGGTAGCATTTTCACAATATCTTCACCAAAATTAATCTCATGTGCCTGTCCAGGACTAACAATTAAATGACCAGTAGATTTCGTATCTTGATTCAAAGTGGTTATTAACTTTACTTGGCGATAGCCTTGGAGCCAAAATAACTTACTCATCAGCGGTATTACGGTAGCATCAAAAGGACATAAAACCAACCTCTTTTCAGGATGAGCTTCCTCAATATAATGCAATAATTTATGATAAAGATGCATAAAAATTTGTGGGTCTCTTGTCTTGTTCGCCTTAGAAAACGTGGATAAGTCAACCTTAATGCCCGCATGATTTAATTGGTAAAATAAGTCCCGTAAACTGTTGATTCCTTTGTCTAAAATGCCAGCAAACCAGATTGAACAAAATAAGCGAGAATTTAGAACTGGATAATCATTAGTTGGCAGGTCTTTGAGTAAAAATTTGACAATCCCGGGAAAAGAATTGAATTTCATAGTTGTTTCATGTTTTGGTTTATATGAATTAGAATACCATATTTTGACCCCTCTTTTTCTGCCTTTACCTACCTTTCAACACTTCTGAAGATGAGACATTTGTAGATTTTATGAACCAGAAGCTAGAGGAAAAAATTAAGCATCTAATGGATAATCCGCTAAAGTGGTGTGGTGAATACCGTCCTCGAATTGAGAAACTAATTAGCGAAATCCGTGCTTACCATTCTGAGCATATCAACTTCTCCTTGGTAAAAATCTTTGCAGGTACGACTATTGAAAGCCTAGATGCGAAGGCTCACAAAGGTATTCTTCCAGAGTTAATTCAGCGAATAGACAGCGGTGTAAAACAGTCAGACAGCCTTGTAAAACAATCTGATCAAGCAGTTTTGCCTGTACCTGTGGAAGAAGATGATTGATAATCTGATAAGTTTAATTAGCGAATATATTGACAGATCATCCTTACTGAAGATATTCCTAGGGATAGGGTTGGTAATTGCTTTAATTAGTTTTGTTTTAAGATGGTTATTGTATCGAAGGTTGATAGACCTTATCCGATGGGCATCGACTGTTGATTCTTCTAGTGTTCAAGCCCCAAAACTCATTCGCAGTTTACGGGAGAGTATCATGAACCTTTCGGCAGAAGAGCTAGGCAATGTTAACACAGTTGCCTTAGTAATGTATAACTTTACTAGTGAAAAACTCTTCCGAAAGTTAACACTAGAGAAAGCAGAGCATCTTACCCGAATTACCCCAAACTTACTAGTTGCTATTGGTCTATTAGGAACATTTCTAGGAATTACTATGAATCTTAGCAGTGTTGCCAGTGGTCTTATGGAAATAGATAGTTCGGCAACGACTACTATTTCTCTAACAGATTTGATTGAACGACTTAAACAGCCCTTAGAGGGTATGGCAGTTGCTTTTGTATCTAGCTTTTTCTGCTTGATATTAGGAATATTGGTTACCCTAGCGAACTCATTCTTGAATACCGATTTGGCAAAGCAATATCTTTTATCAGAATTAGAATTTCGCCTTGATAAACTGGCGGGTCAGAGACAAAATCCTACGGGACGACTAATTCAATCAATTTCAGATAACTTTAGAATTTTTTTGGACAACTTTCAGGTAACTGTGAGGGATGCAATCGAAAGACCGCTTGAGCGGGAAATGTCACAACTTAGACAAATGAATCAAGAAAATGTAAAACTTGCCAATGATATATTTATGAGATTTGACAGTGTCAGCGGAACTTTTATAGTCAGCTCACAGACTTTTGAACGTGCTGTTGATTTTCTACAAGAAATTGTTCTTTCCGAACAGTTCAGTAGGGCTGTAAGACAACTCTCACAACTCATTCAAGCTGTAGATAAAGCTAGTCAGACACAAATCAATTTGCAAAGGATCGCTGAGCAATTCGATAATATCACTAATTCACTAGACCACATTCTGGCAATTCTTGGACAACTACCTAATAGTCTTGAAAGTATAAATCAAAACCTTGCCGAAGCTTCTAATTTGAATCAGGAAAGAATCACAAGCATTATTGATAACCTAGGGGTTTTGATGACTCTTAGCCGAGATAACCAGGAAACGTATAACCAACTACTTGCCCGTCTTGAAAGTATAAATCAAAACCTTGCCGAAGCTTCTAATTTGAATCAGGAAAGAATCACAAGCATTGTTGATAACCTAGGGGTTTTGATGACTCTTAGCCGAGATAACCAGGAAACGTATAACCAACTACTTGCCCGTCTTGAAAGTATAAATCAAAACCTTGCCGAAGCCTCTAATTTGAATCAGGAAAGAATCACAAGCATTGTTGATAACCTAGGGGTTTTGATGACTCTTAGCCGAGATAACCAGGAAACGTATAACCAACTACTTGCCCGCCTTGAAAGGGTAAATCAAAGTGTTGTCGAAGCTTCTAGTTTGAATCAGCAAGAAATTATCAGGAGCATTAATAAGATGCAAGAACTGATTGTTTCAAATCTGGAGTTTCAGAAGAAACTATCTGCCTACTTTGATAATTTAAGCGCAATGATTGCTAAGGTAGTCAATCAAGGAGTAAATCAATTTCGGGTACAGGAGTTTACTAATGAGCAAATGGATGAAAGTGATGATAAAATTTGTTAATATTTTCATTGATTGTTGTCCAGTGCTATCTTACCTTTAAGTTCCTATGCGTCAGACTCGTCGCTACTCAGTACAAAAATCTGATGAGCTCAATGTGTGGATATCGCTGAGCGATTTAATGGCTGGAAGCCTTCTGATTTTAAGTCTGATGAGTTTTTTATTCTTTGCTCTTACTATTTTAAGCAAGAAGAAGGAAGGACTGCCCCTTGATGTTCCACCCATCATCATTATTCCTGATGATAGGGCATTTCGTTTTCCTGTAGGTAGTGCTCAATTGTCCCAGCCTTTGCGACAGTATATTTGGGGAAGCTTAACTCAAACTATTGTAACTAATCGCCGGAAATACAGGATTGACACAATCGAAGTCATTGGTCATACAGATGGTCAACCTAATCAGATACCAAATGGCAATCTCGATTCATTGTTAGAAAATTCAGTAGCGGCAAAAAGACTAGATTCCCTAATCCCAAGCTCAAATGTAGATTTAGGACTGATGCGAGCATTGGCAATTACTATTGAACTGTACAAAGTTCAAACAAAGAAATACGAACTTAAAGGACTACAGTTTCGTGCTTACTCTGCAGGACAACTTTACTTGCCCAATGGTAGTTTTGCTCTTCCTGACCGCAGCCCTGATAACTCTCGCCGTCGGATTGAGGTGCGTTTCATCCGATCCGCAACCACTAAAGTTATGAAGTAAATTCAGCAATCCCAAAATGATGGGTCAAAAATTAACACTTCTATTTATTGATTTTTGTATTTACACAATGGGGCTGATAGCACAGCCATAAATCCCATTCCTTGATTGGCAATTATCAATAACCCAGGGGTCAGAAGTGTTGAATCTTAAGATTTTGAGGGTTTGTGCCAAAATGTGCATCTAATCTGATGATACAAAACATTGTCATTTGGGAGCCAAATTCTCATTTATAACGAAAAATCTTCTCATTAAGTGTTTTGCCTGACTCGAATTTATGAACTTTTATTCCAGGGTTCAACACTACTGCCCAGGGGTTATTCGCAATAGCCGTGAATAAATAGAGGTGCCCTGAATTCTCTAACTGTTCATCTTGACTCAAATCAGCTTAGCTCACCAGAAAGGATACGCAATAGGCACTTACAGCAATCATTTTCCAGCAAACTTCTTATGGGCACCTCTATTTATTTGAGCCAACCCATAGCCTACGTGGCGTAGCCATAAATCTCATTGTTAGCATACCCATAATTATCCAGAACCAAGGGCAGGGGTGCCCCCCGGCGACCGCTAACTTTAAATTTATAGAGGTGCCCTTATGGGATTGCCGTTCTAATCTCTAATAGGTTTCTTATAGTACCCTTCATCCTACCGCAACCCACCTGGGCTGATAAATCATGGAATTTGGTCAGTGGTTTGCACTCACACCTCTGTAGTAATCCTAACTGGGTTGAGAACAGGGGTCGCAGGGGCACTGCTCTCGCCCTTGGTTTTGGAAAATTTTTGTTTGTAAATCCAAGTAGTATTGCCATATTCGTTAATCCAATTAATCCAATAGGGTTGCCATGTCCACAAAAAAACCCCCATGGCTGGGGGTCAAGGTTAATCATTCATTAGCAAAATGAGCAACTATTGCTTCAGCGTGGGGTTAGTAGTCAAAGTCCCCGCCGCCGGGAGCCGCTGGTGCCTTTTCCTTGGGTTCCGGCTTATCCACCACGATACATTCGGTGGTCAACACCATCCCCGCAATGGAAGCCGCATTTTGCAACGCCGAGCGGGTCACCTTGGCCGGGTCCACAATCCCCGCTTCAAACATATTGCGGAAGGTGCCTTGGGCGGCATCGTAACCCACATCAAAGGCTTTGTCCTTCACCTGGTCGGCAATCACCGCCCCGTTCACCCCAGCGTTTTCGGCAATCCGCATCAGGGGAGCAGTCAAGGCGCGGCTGACGATTAAAGCCCCGGTTAACTCTTCGTTGTTCAGGTGTTCCTTCGCCCAGGCTTCCAACTCAGGAGCCAAGTGCGCCAAGGTCGTGCCACCCCCCGGGACAATCCCCTCCTCCACAGCGGCTTTGGTGGCGTTGATGGCATCCTCCAGGCGCAGTTTCTTATCCTTCATCTCGGTTTCCGTGGCGGCACCGACTTTGATCACGGCCACCCCGCCCGCCAGTTTCGCCAGGCGTTCTTGCAGTTTTTCCTTGTCGTAGGAGGAGTCGGTTTCCTCAATCTGCTTGCGGATTTGTTCGCACCGGGCTTTCACCGCCGCCTCATTCCCTTCGGCAATGATGGTGGTGTGGTCTTTGGTGATGTTCACCCGCCGGGCTTTGCCCAACATATCCATCCGCACGTTGTCGAGTTTGGAGCCGGTTTCCTCGGAAATGACTTGCCCGCCGGTCAACACGGCGATGTCTTGCAACATGGCTTTGCGCCGGTCGCCAAACCCGGGGGCTTTCACGGCGGCCACGTTCAACACGCCCCGCAGTTTGTTCACCACCAGGGTTGCCAGGGCTTCTTTTTCAATGTCCTCGGCGATGATCAACAACGGTTTGCCCGCCCGCGCCACTTGCTCCAGCACCGGCACCAAATCCTGCACCAGGGTAATTTTCTTGTCGGTGATCAGGATCAGGGTATCCTCCTGGACAGTCTCCATCCGCTCCGGGTCGGTGGCAAAGTAGGGGGAAATATACCCCTTGTCAAAGCGCATCCCTTCGGTGACTTCCAGTTCGGTGGTGGTGGATTTGCCTTCTTCCAGGGAAATGACCCCTTCCTTGCCCACCTTGTCCATCGCATCGGCGATCATCTTGCCCACTTCCTCGTCATTCCCGGCGGAGATGGAGGCCACTTGGGCAATGGCTTTGGAGTCTTCCACTGGACGGGCGTGGGCGGCAATTTTATCTACGACGAAGTGGGTGGCTTTGTCAATCCCCCGCTTCAGGGCAATGGGGTTGGCACCAGCGGCCACGTTGCGTAACCCCTCTTTGACCATCGCATGGGCCAATACGGTAGCGGTGGTTGTCCCGTCCCCGGCTACATCGTTGGTTTTGGAGGCGGCTTGGCGGATCAGGGCTACCCCCGTGTTTTCCACATGGTCTTCCAGTTCGATTTCCTTGGCGATGGTCACCCCGTCATTGACGATTTGGGGCGCACCGAATTTCTTTTCCAATACCACGTTCCGCCCCTTGGGCCCGAGGGTGACGGCAACGGATTCCGCCAGGATGTCCATCCCCCGCTCTAGGGCGCGGCGAGCTTCTTCGTAATAGAGAATTTTCTTAGCCATGAGCGAAAACCTCCTTCAGGGTTACTTAACCGTAGCGAGAATGTCTTTTTCCGCCAGCAGGACGTATTCCTCACTGCCGATCTTGATTTCTGTGCCAGCGTACTTGGAGTACAGCACCTTGTCGCCAACTTTGACTTCCAGGGGCTGCCGTTTCCCATCCTCATCCCGTTTGCCAGGGCCCACGGCGGCTACTTCGCCAATTTGGGGTTTTTCCTTGGCGGTGTCGGGCAGGAGGATGCCCCCGGCGGTTTTTTCCTCAGATTGACTCACTTTCACCAGTACCCGGTCTCCCAACGGGGTGACGGTGGAGACATTCAACGTGATGGTTGCCATAAATGACGCTCCCAATGTCACTAAGATTAGACCTGGAGTGGCAGTCCAGCGGTTTGAAACCCTGACCTAGCACTCTCAGCCTTCGAGTGCTAATTTAGCGTACCCGGTGCCGGGACTTGGGTACGGGTTTCCGAACTGGGGGTTGTGTGAATCAGCGCAAAGTTTTGTGGGGAAGTATGACAAAGGGTGGGGAGAGGGGGAAGGGTTGGCTTTAGGATAGGGGTGATTGATTTCTGGAGTGTTGCCCATGAGTTCCCTACTGTTGACCGTACCGACGACGGTGCCCTGGTCCCCCAGTGTGGCTGTGGTGATGGTGGGTTGCAATTTGTTTGCGGTGGCGATTGGTTATTACGCCATCGAGGGCAAGGGGGTGGGGCCGGCTCTGCCTTTGCCGGAATTATTCAAAGGGTTTGGGGTACCGGAGTTGTTGGCGACGGCGGCGCTGGGGCATCTGTTGGGGACGGGGATGGTGCTGGGTTTGGCCAATTCGGGACTGCTCTAAGATAATTCTGAATTGATCTGGCATTGAATTAAATAATGCCCAGCCCTTGGGGCGATGAATCCCCTGTCCCGACTTCTTACAATAGAGATAGTGACGTTTGGGGGTACAGGCAATGCAAGGGGGAATCCGGGTTGGTTCATTATTTGGCATCCCCCTGTACCTCGACCCGTCCTGGTTTGTGATCGCCCTGTTGGTGACCTGGGGCAATAGTCTGCGCTGGCGGCAGTCCTACCCGGATTGGCCGGGGAGTTGGGTGTGGGGCGTGGGATTTTTGCTGGCATTGGGACTGTTCGGCTCGGTATTGTTGCACGAGTTGGGGCACAGTCTGGTGGCGAAGGCGCAGGGGGTGAAGGTGCGCTCGATCACCCTATTTTTGTTTGGGGGGGTGGCGACTTTGGAGCAGGAATCCCGTACTCCCATGCAGGCGCTACGGGTGGCGATTGCGGGGCCGCTGGTGAGTCTGGGGCTGGCGGTGGGGTTCATGGGTCTTACCCAGCAGTTGGGGAGTTCTCCCTGGGGGCGGATCACCCAAGAATTGATGGCGATTAACTGGATTTTGGGGGTTTTTAACCTGATTCCGGGTCTGCCCCTGGATGGAGGACAGGTCTTAAAAGCCTGCATTTGGCAAGTTACGGGCAGTCCATTCCGGGGGGTGCAGTGGGCGGCGGCCTTTGGTTGGGCGTTGGGTACCCTGGGGATGGTGTTGGGCATATTGGCCTTTTTGGGTGGGGCGGCGGGGGGGCTGTGGCTGGCCTTGATTGGCTGGTTTATGGCCGGTAATGCCCAGACCTATCGGCAGTATAGTGTCCTGCAAGAAATTCTCATCAAAACCCGGGTTCACCAGATCATGAGCCGGGACTTTCGGGTCTTGGGGGCGGAATTGTGTCTGCGGGATTTTGTGGATTTGTATTGTTTGCCCGCCCAAACCCCGGAGATTTATTTTGCGGAGGCGGATGGGCGCTATTTGGGCTTGGTGGACAGCGGGCGATTGTCCCGGATTGAACGCAGTCAGTGGGCCACCACGTCCCTGGCGGCGATTGTGATCCCCTTGGACGAATTGCCCAGCATCCGGGAGCAGGACAATCTAGCCAAGGCAATCATTACCCTGGGGGATGCCCATGCCTGGTTGCTGGTACGTTCTCCGGCGGGGGGGGTGCAGGGTTTGGTCATGCGGGGGGATGTGCTGAAACCGTTGGCACCCTTTTTGGGGCTGAGTGGGACGGACTTGGCGCGGGTGAACCGGGAGGGGCGTTATCCCCAGGGCTTGAATCTCGTCCCCTTGGCGCAAAAAGCCCTGGAATTGTCCGCCACGCTCCCAGAAACCCAGCATTAACCGGGACTCAAGCCGCCCAGCATTTAGCCACGTGTTCGGCTAAATCCACCACCCGTTGGGAGTAGCCCCATTCGTTGTCATACCAAGCCACCACCTTGACCAGGGTGCCATCCATGACCATGGTGAGACCCGCATCCACGATGGACGAGGTGTCCGTGCCCCGGTAATCGCTGGAGACCAGGGGTTCTTCGTTGTAGCCCAGGATACCTTTGAGGGGACCTTCGCTGGCCTGTTTCAAAGCGCCATTCACCTCTTCGGCAATGGTGGGCTGGCTGACTTCCACCACCAAATCCGCCAGGGACACGTTGGGGGTGGGCACCCGGAAGGCGATACCGTTGAGTTTGCCATTTAATTCCGGTAGCACCAGCCCCACCGCCTTGGCCGCCCCGGTGGAGGTGGGAACAATGTTGATGGCGGCTGCCCGGGCCCGCCGCAAATCCCGGTGGCTGGCATCCAACAGCCGTTGGTCACCGGTGTAGCTGTGGGTGGTGGTCATCATACCCTTGACAATCCCAAAATGCTCATGGATGACTTTGACCACGGGGGCGAGGCAGTTGGTGGTACAACTGGCATTGCTAATAATGTGGTGTTCGTGGTGGTTGTAGTCCTGGTGGTTGACCCCCATGACAAAGGTACCGATGCCTGCCCCTTTGCCAGGGGCGGTGATCATCACTTTTTTGGCACCGGCTTTGAGGTGTTTGCTGGCACCTTTTTCGTCCACAAATACCCCGGTGGCTTCGATGATCAGGTCAATCCCTAATTCGCCCCAGGGCAGGTTTTCCGGGTTGCGGTCGGAATAGCATTTGCAGGTTTTGCCATTAACTGTGATTGAATTTTCATCGCTGGTAATGTCGGCATCCCAGCGCCCCAACATGGAGTCATATTTCAGGAGATGGGCGTTGGTTTTGGGGTCAGAAGTATCGTTGATTGCCACAACGTCCAGCCCGGTGGTCGCCCGTCCCGCCCAACAGCGCAGGAAGTTGCGCCCGATGCGGCCAAAGCCATTAATTGCAACCTTAATCACGGTAGTCCTCAACGGTGATGATGGCGTGAATTTGCCCTACATCTTACCACCGTTTGGGCTTTCGCACCGGGGATCAAGGGTAAGGAACGTCAATCGGTCTCAACCGGGACGGGGCAAGCCCCCATGGCGGGAATAAGTACATTCCCTCGGAAGAAAATTCCTGATATGATAACGCCTGAACCCCGCTGTGGTGTCGTAAGGAGTTCAGATGCCCCCCCGTGCAATTGACCTTTCTGGCCGTCCCTTTCATTTTATTGGCATTGGGGGCATTGGGATGTCGGCACTGGCGAATATTTTGGCGAGTCGGGGATTGCCGGTGTCCGGTTCCGATGTGTCCGTGAATGGGATCAGTGCCCGGTTAGAAAATCTGGGGGTGCGGGTAACGCCCCAGGACGGTTCAGGATTACGGGCGTGGGGTGCGGTTTTGCCCCAGGTGATTTGCTCCACGGCGATTAGCGACTCGAATTTAGAGTATCAATTGGCGCAGGCGTTGGGTTGCCCCATGTTTCACCGTTCGGAGGTGTTGGCGGCGCTGGCGCAGGAATATGAGAGCATCCTGGTGGCGGGCACCCACGGCAAAACCACCACCAGCAGTTTGATTAGTCATATTCTGTTGCAGGCGGGGTATGACCCGACGATTATCGTTGGCGGGGAGGTGAATACCTGGGGGGGCAATGCGCGTCTGGGGCAGGGGCGGTTTTTGGTGGCGGAGGCGGATGAATCGGATGGCACCCTGGTCAATCTGCAGGGGCGGGTGGGGGTGATCACCAACATTGAACTCGACCATACGAACCATTTTGCTGACCTGGCGCAGGTGGTGGCGACCTTTCGCACCTTTGCCCAGCATTGCGGGACGATGGTAATCTGTGCGGATTGTGGGACGGCTGCCGAATTGGGGCGGGAATTAAGCACCCCCATGTTGACCTATGGCTTAACTGTGCCTGCCACCTACACGGTGGGGGATGTGCATTATTTACCCACGGGGATCACCGCTGAAGTGTGGGAGCGGGGTCACCTTTTGGGAAGCCTTTCCCTACCCCTATTCGGGGAACATAATTTGAAAAATACCTTGGCGGCGGTGGCGGTCTGCCGGGAATTGGGGGTGGATTTTCCCTTGATCCAACAGGCGGTGACGACGTTCACGGGGGCGCGTCGGCGGTTTGAACTGCGGGGGCAGGGGAGTGGGATTGAGTTTTATGACGACTATGCCCACCATCCCAGCGAAATTCGGGCGACGTTGAATGCGGCTCGGCAACGGTGGCCCCAGGGGGAACGGCGGTTGGTGGTGGTGTTCCAGCCCCATCGTTATAGCCGCACGGCCAGTTTGCTGAGGGATTTTGGCCCTGTCTTTAGCGAGGCGGATGTGGTGATTACGGTGGACATTTACGGGGCGGGGGAGGCGAATCCCACGGGGGTGACGGGGGAGGATTTTGCCCAGCAGGTACGCCAATACCATCCGGCGGTGACCTATGCGCCCACCCTGGAGCAGGTGGAACACTATCTGCGGGAGATATTACAACCTGGGGATGCGGTGTTATTCCTGGGGGCGGGGAATCTGAATCGGGTCATTCCCCGTTTGTTGGGGTTTTATCAACCGAGTGACCCCTTGGCCGTGGGATGACCTCAGGGGTACCCTGCCGGGAACAGGTGGACTTGGCGGCATTGACCACCTATCGGGTGGGGGGACGGGCCCAGTGGTTGGCTCTGCCCCGGTGTGTGGAGGAATTGCAAACCGCCGTGGCTTGGGCACACCAGTCCCACCTGCCGGTGACGGTGATCGGTGCTGGTTCTAACGTGCTGATCAGCGACCAGGGGTTAAAGGGATTAGTAATTTGTACCCGTTATCTGCGGGGAGTACAGTGGGATGAACGCACGGGGCGGGTGACAGCGGCGGCGGGGATGCCTTTGCCCCAATTGGCCTGGGATGCGGCGCGGCGGGGGTGGGAGGGTTTGGCCTGGGCGGTGGGGATTCCCGGTACGGTGGGGGGAGCCGTGGTGATGAATGCGGGGGCACAGGGGGGTTGCACAGCGGATGTTCTAGTGGCGGCAGAGGTGTTCCAGGCTGGGGAGGTCATCACCTACCCCAATGCCGCATTAAACTACGCCTACCGTACCTCCCGTCTGCAAACCGATGGGGGGGTGGTGCTCTCCGGCTGTTGGCAATGTACCCCCGGCCATGACCCGCAACGCCTCCTCCAACAAACCAGTGATTATTTGCATCACCGGCGCAGTACCCAGCCCTACCATTTGCCCAGTTGTGGCAGTGTGTTTCGCAACCCACCGGCGGCCAAGGCGGGATGGTTGATTGAACACAGCGGCTTAAAGGGCTATCAAATCGGCCAAGCCCAGGTTTCCCCCATGCACGCCAACTTTATCGTCAATCTCGGGGGGGCAACGGCGCAGGATATTTACGATTTAATCCACCATGTCCAGGGGGTGGTGGCAGAAAAGTGGGGGATGGAATTACACCCGGAAGTGAAATTTTTGGGGGAGTTTCGCCGTCCCTCGATTTGAGTTGATGCTTACTGTACAGTGCCAAATTAGTTGTTATCGAGTCAAGTTAATGTCGTCAGCCTGTAACCCTTTATTTTTAGGGCACCTCGATTAATTCACGGCTATTGGGAATGAACCCTGCATTATTGATAATTGTCAACAGAATGGGGCTTCCGAGCCTACCGTGTAAGTGTAAAAATCAATAAATAGAGGTGCCCTTTAAGCATCCCCGAGTACTGTATCAGGCGGTTTATTGCTCATGGAAATTATATGGTAATTATACAGAAATGACAAATATATAACAATCCTACTTGATTAGTGAACAGAGATTCCCCAGAACCAAGGACGGGGGCGGTGCCCCTGCGACCGCTAATTTGTAATTGATAGAGGTGCCTATAGTCATTCCGTTTTAGAATGCGACACTTTTTAGGTATTTGCAATCGCTCTATTCCTTTCCAGGAGAGGGTTTGTAGGTGAAGGCGAATGTTGCAAACTTGTTTGAAATGACTATACAGTCTTTTGAGTGCTTATGGGATACAGTTGAACCCCACTTGCCGTAGGTCACTGATGCTATGCCTTTAGGATAATCGAGGCTTTTTGTATCCTTTAATTGATAAATACACTGTAAGCTCGTAGGGCAATTCTGGCATTTGCTCCGGCGGCACCCAAGTCAGCACCTGGTACGATTGCCTGGTTTTGGGATGGGTGCCATACACCAGGCTTTGCTCGTCCCCTCTAATTGCCAATTGCGCCTGGGCGGTTTCCCTAAAACTCGCTGTATTAGGGACTCGATAAATTTCCAGCCTACATCCGGGGCGCCCACTACTGGTAGTTAGGGTAGGTTTGGGTAGAGTTATCCCCCACTCAACTAATTTTGTTTCCGCAGATGCGCCATCGTAGTCAAGGACAACCAAACCGCTGGCAGGGAAATAAAGCTCCACTGCCCCCACCGTCACCCCACGATGGTAGATTTCCTCCCTAACCCGGGCGGGGCTTTATCGCCTTCTTTAATTGGCACAAACCCCCACTCATTAGGGATTGGGTAGTCGCTAAGTTTTTTGAGGGAATCTTGATGTATCATGAAAACATCCTTTTTGATCGTTTGATTGCCCCCAGATTCACTTGGGGGCTATCTTTTTCTTTGTGTGGCCGTCCTACGGGGCGTTTTCCCGCGTCCGGGGCAGATAGCTCCCCTGCAAACCAAGCATCTAGGACTTCCTTTCTAAATTGCAGACACCGCTTGGTGGGTTTGAATATCGCCTCTTTGGGGACTACCCCCTTTGCCAGCCAACGCTTAAAGGTAATCGTCCCCACCTGGCACAGTGCCGCGGCTTCGGGTAACCTCAACAGCATCGTTTTTACTCCTAGGTCGTGTTGATTTTACGTAAAGGTACCTCTATTTATTGATTTTTGTACTTACACGGCAGGCTCAGAAGCCCCATTCTCTCGTTGGCAATTATCAATAACGTGGGGGTTATTCTCAATAGCCATGAATTAATAGAGGTGCCCTTATGGAGGAAAGGGGATGAGGTTGTTTTTTTTTAGATGAAAACAAATGGCGGAAGATATTGGCTTTTTCAGAGACAGAAGACAGAGTCAATATATGGCTACGCCACGCTTCGCTATGGGAAAGAAGCAGGATGTAAACAGTTTATTGAAGCAGTTCTCTGGATGGCTTTGGCGTTATCTCCCGGAAGGATACGGCAAATGGTACACCATTTATCAAAGATTTCATCGGTGGGTAGCGCTATGGCAATCCCAAATGAAAGTAGAATAGGAGTCGCAGGGGCACCGCTGCTTGGTTTTGGGAAATTTCTGTATGCCTACGGCACGCAGGCTAACGTTAATCGAGTAGGATTGCTCTATCCTCTCGGTTTGATAAATTGGCAAGAAATTTCTTGAGTTTTCTCTACCTAGTTGGTGCCCTCTTTTGGCTTAAATAAAAGATCAACCCGCCCTAGGGCACTGCCCCGGCAAACATCAATTTTGCCTGAATGGAGGTTCCCTCAAATCTAAAAAAATCTAAAAAATGCGATAAGTTAATAAGTTAAAAAGCTAAACATCAGTGGCAATAGGGATGGAACTGCGACCAACGACTGCTAAAGTCCGTGAGGCACTGATCAATATTTGGCGGTGGGAATTGTCGGGGGCGGTGTTTCTGGATTTGTGTACGGGGACGGGGGCGGTGGCGTTGGCGGCTCGCCAGGCGGGGGCGCACTTGGTGGTGGCGGTGGATGTGTCCGCAAAGGCGATTCGGCAGTTAGCAGTTCATGCCAACCGGGAGAATTTCTATGTCGTGCGGGGCAGTTTGCCGGGGTGTTTGGCGGGTCTAAAAACTAAGTTTGATTTAATTTACTTTGACCCACCCTACGCCAGCGGGTTGTATTTGCCAGTTTTAGCAGGGATTGTGCAACACGAATTGTTAGCTAATGATGGGGAATTGGCAGTCGAACATCACGCCCAGTCTCCCCTGCCAGAACAATATTTAAGTTTAATTCGCACCCGCCAAAAAAAATACGGGGATACGGTTTTGAGTTTTTATCAAATGGTGAATTAGTCACATTGAGAATAACAGCCACAGGCGCGCGAATCTTTGTCCTTAGTTCCTAGTAAAAATGGCTACGTCAAGCTACCCTGCCAGACCCGTTGTGTAAGTACAGAAATCAGTAAATTTAACAAAAAGTTTAACAAATAAAAACGTCCCCGTGAGGTAGACTCGCTTGTAACAGACTTTTAATGAGCTATTTCAAAGTTTTACTTCTTCACCTGCATGAAATAAGGGCAAACTTTCAAACTCTTCTCCCCACGGTTCCAGGCAGTCCCCATCAACATCAGCAACCACCGAATTAACTCGCTTTAGACCTAACTCATACTTGATCGTCTGGTAGCGCCGATTCGCCGTAAAAACATCCGGGGCAACTTCTACTGGATCATTGTTGATGTCGTTTACGTTCATGTCTACCTGTTAAATCTTATTAAGACTACTCTATAACAATCCTAAATAAGAATGGAACAGGGGTCGCAGGGGCACCGCCCCCGTTAAAGAAGCACCTGCGGTGTATGGTTCTGGAAAATTTTTGTATGCCTACGGCACGCAAGCTAATGTAAATCAAGTAGGATTGCTGTAGTTATAGAGGTTCCCTCAAGAATGTCAAGGCGGATGTGATCTGGGCTACCAAGTCATTTGGGTTTTAGAAACCCTCTGGTTACAATCGGGGCAGGGTGCGGGGGAATTCATGGGCAAGTCGTTCAATTCGCAAGTGGTGGTGGTTCTCTGTGCCGCCTGGGTGTTGGGTTTGCTGGCGGCGTTGGTTCCCTACCGTTGGGGGGGAATTGCCCTCGGGGGCGTGGCGCTGGCGGGATTGGCACTGGCGTTGGCGGGATTGGCGTTGCGTCTGCCCCTATTGCGCCGTTGGGGTTTGGTGTGGTGGGTGTGGCTCCTGGCGGGGGTAATTGCTCTGCTGGCGGGATTTTATTTTCAATGGCGAACCCCTCAGCCGGGTTCCCAGGATATTAGCCGCAAAGCCCCGGAATTTGATGTGGTGGTGACGGGCAAGGCGTTGAATTTGCCCCGTTTGAATTCCAGTGGGAAACGGCGGTTTTTCCTGGAGGCGCAACAGATGGAACTGGGGGAGGCTCCCTACACCCGCGCGGAGCGGGTGACGGGCAAGTTGTATGTGACGGTGGCACCTGACCAGGCGGAGGGTATTACCCCAGGGCGCAAGGTTTCTATTAAGGGGGATGTGTATTTGCCGGTGACGGCGGCGTTTCAGGGCGGCTTCGATTTTAAGAATTATTTAGCGCAAAACGACGCATTTGCCGGGATGCGGGGGGAGGAGGTTTATTTCACCGACCCGACGGGGCAGGGTAGCTGGGGGTTTTGGCGACTGCGGCAAAAAATTGTGGATGTCCACACCCAGGCGTTGGGTGCCTTGCGGGGACCACTGGTGAGTGCGATGGTGGTGGGGGCACGGGTGGTGGATTTGGATGGGAATTTACGCACCGCCTTTACCCGGGCGGGGTTGGCGCACACCATTGCTGCTTCCGGGTTCCACGTGTCCCTGTTGTTGGGAACGGTGCTGGCGCTCACGAATCGCTTGGGATTACGAACCCAAATGCTGGCGGGGTTGGGGGCTTTGGGGTTGTTTGTGATGCTGGCAGGGTTTGAGGCGGGGGTCGCCCGGGCATCGCTGATGGGGGCGGTGGGGCTGTGGGGGTTGGTGCAAACGGGCGAGGGGGATGTGACGGGGAAACGTCAGCCTTTGCATTTACTTCTGCTGGTGGCGGCGGTACTGCTGTTGTATAACCCCAACTGGATTGGCAATTTGGGGTTCCAGTTTAGTTTTTTGGCGACTTTGGGATTGATGCTGTTGGCGACACCGATTGCCCAAAGTTTAACGTTTTTACCCCCGGCATTGGCGGAATTGATTGCGGTGCCGACGGCGGCTTATTTATGGACATTGCCGTTGCAATTGTACAGCTTTGGGTTGATTAATACCTATGCGATTTTGCTGAATGCGGTGGCGGCTCCGTTAATCACGGTGTTGACCCTGGGGGGGATGGTGACGGCGGTGGTGGGGCTGGTGCTGTTCCCGGCGGGGGTGTGGGCGGCAAAATTGTTAGCCTACCCGCTGGATTTTTTGCTGGCGATTGTCACCTGGACGAATCAATTGCCCTTCAATTCCCTGGCGGCGGGGAAAATTACCGCAGGGCAGATGGTGCTGGTCTATGTGCTGTTGGGGCTGGTCTGTTCCGGGTGGGACTGGTGGCGACGGCGCTGGGGGTGGGTGGCACTGTTTGGGGTGGCGATGATTCTGATGCCCCTGCTGTACAATCGCATGACCCAGTTGGAATTTACCGTCCTGGATACGGGGCGAATCCCGGTGATGGTCATTGAGAACCGGGGCAAGGTGGGGGTGATCAACGCCGGGGATGAAAAGACGGTGAAATTTACGCTCCTGCCGTTTTTGCAACTGCAAGGGGTGAATCAGATTGACCTGGGGGTAGCGATGCCGGGGGTGTCCAACGAGGGCTGGGCAAATCTGAGTGCGGTATTGCCGGTGCGCCAATTGTATGGGGAATTGCCCGACCCCAAACCCCCGAAAATTACGCCCCAACCCCTGAGTGCCCTCCAGGATGTGGTTCTGGGGCAGGTGAATCTAACCCTGACCCAAACCCAGCCTTCCCTGCTTCGCATGACCGCTGGCAACGAAAGTTTGGTCTGGTTGCCGGAGAGTAGGTTTGAGCAACAGGATGCCCTGGTCAAACAGGGGGTACTCCCCGCCCATGTGCTGTGGTGGAGCGGCGGCACCCTGGGCAATCGTTTGCTCCAAACCCTGCGACCCTACGGGGCGATTGCCTCCAACTTTCGGGTGAAAAAGGGCGACCTGGGGCGGTTGAAACGTTTGCAAATTCCCACCTTTGTCACGGGGCAGGCGGGGGCGGTGCAGTGGCGACCGGGGCGGGGTTTTTCGGGAGGGCGGCAGGAATCAGCCGGTTGACCGGGTCGGCAGGGGGGTAGCCTGCTGTTGCCGCATAAAATCCACCAGCCAGCGGTACAGGTGGTAGGTGGCATAACAATCGTCCCGGTTATACTGTTGCAATGCCTGGAGATAGCTGGGGTCTTGGGTTTGGAGCCATTGGTTGTACCACTGGGTACATTGCGCCCCATCCGCCCGGGGATGCTGCCAGCCAAACCCCAACCACCGGGCAATCGCCTTCAGGGTGTAATTTTCCACCGGCAGTACCACCGAGCGCACCAACCGGGCGTGCAAATCCACACACCGCTGGCGAATCGCCTGGATGCGGGCAGGTACCGTGCCATATTTTTGACCCAACCGTTGAATCGTCTGGGGTTCAAAGGGGCAAAAGTGATAAATGGGCGCCTGGGGATAGCGCTCCAGCAAGGTTAATAATTCCTGCCAGACCCCCCCCTCCTGATGCACCTGCTCTGCCACCAGGGAATAAAACCTCTGTTCCTGGGGCGTGACCAACAACACCCCATGCAGATACACGCAGTCCAAATAGGGGTCCGCTTCAATATCAAAAAAATAACCGATATTCGCTTGAGGCAAACGGGAAATGGGTGCCACCGACAAGGCTTTCTGTTGGGCAATCGCCTGGGCTTGCCGCACTAATTTATTGCTGGTATTCACCCCCAAACTGGTGCGGTTGTAAATCAATAAAGGGTCCGCCTGCGCCAGGTCATCAATGCGGTTGAAGCCCAGATTTTGCAATTCCTCATAGCGTTTCAATGTCACCCCCGGCACCAGGCTTAGGTGATGCTTTTGTTTGGCAACCATACTGCAATAATCCAACCAGGGACAGAGTTGACAGCGACTGCGGCTGATAAACACCTCCGGGGCATCCTTTTGTTTGAGGGTGTCCAGACAGGCGGCGAGCATTTGGTGCATCGGCGGTAGCGCTTGTTCCAGATTGACCCGCAAAAACCGCGGACCCGGCAACGCCAATTCCCCCCACCGGGGCCAGACCCCCTGCAGTTGTGCCAGTAACCAACTGTGAAACGCCGCCACCGCCTGATACTCCGGTTTAGGGCGTTGTCCCAGGCGAATTTCCAAAGGGCGGTAATGCCAATCCCCCCAGCGGGAAGCACCGGGTTCCCGAATCAGTAAGTCCGGGCGACCGACCAGCACGGCGGCGGGCGTGACCACCTGGAGTACCCCCTGGTGAATGGCGGGCACCCCTTGGCGCATCAGGTCTAGGGTGGCTTGGAAGCCGGTATGCCAATCCGGGGGCTGATACTGGGGACATTGCCCCGGCCAACGGCTGGTAACCTGCTCCCGGTGGCGGGAACGTTCCGGTTGGGGGACAACCCCTTGCCGGTGATCGAGAAAACTGCGACGGGAACAGCGATGATAGTAAAATAAATGTTCCGTGGTTACCACGGGTTGGGCATTCATGCCTGTCCCCCTATCATAGAGAGAGAGGACGATTTTTGCTTCAATAGAAAGAAAGCGTTCTTGATCATACCTCAGCCACCGTTAATTTTGTTCACATTCCCTCTGTACAAACTGTAACATAAGGTCTTGCTAATTCGTTTACATTGTTGGACAGGAGTGTCGTCAATCCGTGGAAAAGTCCACCCCCGATATTCTGGTTGCCCTGCGTGATTCGCCCCTGTTTGAGGGTTGGTCAAACACGGCTCTGGAACGGATCAGTCAACGGTTATTTCTAGCCCAGCATGAGCCGGAGAAGCTGTTGATCATGGAGGAGGATGGGGGCGGTACGGTGTACTTCATCATCGAGGGCTGGGTGAAAATCCGTACCCACAACCGGGAGGGGCGAGAAATTACCTTAAATATCCTAGGGCCGGGGGAAATTTTTGGGGAAATGGCGGCGTTGGCGGCTTCAGCCCGTTCCTGTGATGTCTTGAGCGTCACCCAGGTGCTGTTGGGGAGTTTGTCGGCTCGGGATTTTATGAACGTGGTACAGACGGAACCGTTGATGGGTCTGCGGTTGTCCCAACTGATGGCTCGGCGATTGCGGCAGTTGAACCGCCGGTTACGGGTGCGGGAATCGGACAGTGTGGCGCGGGTGGTGGATGTCCTGCTCTTTCTGGCGGAGGGGCAAGGGCGCACCAGTGCCCAGGGGATTGAAATTCCCAATTTGCCCCATCGGGAGTTGGGCAGTTTGAGTGGATTGACCCGGGAAACCGTCACCCGTGTCTTACGCAAGTTGGAACAGGAGGGCATCATTGAACGGCTAACGGGAAAAACTGCCCGGCGGGATGAGGAAGGTAGCAACCCCCGGGGGTTGATCCGGGTGCCGAATTTAGCCCAGTTAGAGGCATTGTTGGGTTAGGGACGGGGCAAAAAAAGGCCGGTACTGGCTCTGCCACCCCGGCTCTGCGTCTGTCCTCAATCCTCTAATGGTGTTTAGACTGAGGGGGGTTGAGCCAGGTTCAATCCAGGCTAAAGATTTTTCTTGGGCGTTGCTGAATGACCGTATGGTTCCATGCCCGCAAACTTGGTTTTTCTGAACATGGATGCAACGAACTCAGACGGCAATCCTAAATGAGAATGAAACAGGAGGTCGCAGGGGCACCGCCCCCGTCCTTGGTTCTGGGAAATTTTTGTTGGTTAATCAAATAGGATTGCTATAGTAAGAGGACGATAAAAAAGTCATCGGGGATAAAGGATATGATGTCAATAAGTTGAGGGAACCTCTATAAATGAGAAATTAGCGGTCGCAGGGGGGCACCCCCCGCCCTTGGTTCTGGGAAAGATGGGCATTCTGAGGGTGAGATTTTTCGTTGGTTCTAATAAATAGAGGTGCCCTTGATTGAGAAAATAGGGGAACGTAAAGCAGTCATTCCGTCTAAAAAGAATAGAAAAACACAGCGACATTATGATAAACATTTATATAGCAATCCTAAATGAGAATGGAACAGAGGGTCGTAGGGGCACCGCCCCCGTAAAAGAAGCACCTGCGGTGTATGGTTCTGAAAAATTTTTGTTTCAAAATCAAGTAGGATTGCTATACAAAGAAAGGCATTTAATCGAATGCTTTTTTTCACCAGTTAAAGCAGTACCGACATCTATTTTCTCGTTTTGATAAATTGGCCAGAAACTTCTTGAGCTTTCTCCACTTGGTCGGTGCCCTCTTCTGGCTTAAATAAAAAATCAACACAACCTAGGGCGGGGCAATGCTCTGCGACCCTTAATTTTTAAGTATCAAATTTTTTGTGACAATTCAGGTGTAATTAACACAGTTAATCTAATCCAGAGTTGAGAAATCTTGTGCCGTTGTCATGCTACTTTTTCCCCCGACTGAAGCAACGATAGTAGAGGGAAGTTGCTAACTCTTTCAACGGGAAAAAGATGTAGGTTAAGGGATTAATCGTGATGATAATGTTACGAAAATCTCGTTTTGCTAGGGCAATAATGCCTTTGGCTACCGATTGGGGCGACATCACGCCGTAGGGATTGAGTTGGCTCTTAAAAGGACCCAAAACTAACTTACGAATCACACAGACATTATCCAAGCGTTTGAGGGTGATGAGATTGCCGATGAGCCGTTTACTGAGTTCATAAAGGGGACTTAAAGCGGGGGAAACTTCCGCTTCTGAAGTATTGATCCACAATTCCTTAGTGGCTTTAGCTTCTGCTCCTGTGACCGTATTCATAAATAATTCCATGAGTTTCAGCACCGACAACGCATTCACCGATAATGCTGTTTCTATAGCCGCAAAATCCCGCCGACCATACACATTCACCCCATGATTAATAATTAAAATATCGAGGGTTTCTAACAGGGGTACTAATTCTGATTCTCGCCCGATTCGCCAACTCACCACCCGCATTTCCGACTGCGCTGTGAAGCGTTCTGGATGGGTGGTTAAAGCCGTCACCTGCGCCCCCGCCCGTTGCAATTCCGCACACAGGGCTTGCCCCAACGCCCCGCCTGCCCCGGTGACCCCCACTTTTTTCCCTTTCAACGACAACCCCGTACCCAACACCTTGTCCACCAGGGGAAACACGCCGCTGTAATAGGCATTCACATTATCAAAATGATGCCGCCAATGGTAGGTGCGATTCACCCACCAAGCCGTCGGGGGTTCCCGCAATGGTCCCGGTTGATGGTTGTAATCCGTATCCGCCACCGCCCACACATACCGACGGGTCGCCCCAGCCAAAAACAAACTGGCATACACCACCCCCACCCAAACCCCCAACGCCCCACTGAGTAATGCAATCGTTAGTAAAACTACCAGTAAAATGATAGATTCTGTAATGTCATGGTACAGTTGGGAACGGCGAAAAGCGGCTAGGGAAACCAAGGACAAATCCCGGCGGTAGGCGGCATGATGGCGATTGTGCCAGCGTTCTAAGGCAGGGATGTGGTGGCACAGGGCATGATAGCTATCCCGCAGGATTTCTGTTAGTACGACCGAACCACAGGCGGTTGCCCCAAAAGTCAGCCAATTCACACCCGACCCCACGCACGTCGGTACTACTCTAGGCAATTTGGCGGAGTGAATGCAAGCGCACCCTGGCAGGTTGGGCGGTCAATCGGTACAATCAAAAAGGATTTGCGAGCTATTGCCATGCGCTGTATCATCAACCGGCGGGCACAGTTTTCAGCCAGCCATTGTTATCACGTTCCCCAGTGGTCGGAGGAGGAAAATTTCCGGCGGTTTGGCAAAGGGAGCCTGTTTCCCGGTCACGGTCATAATTACGTTTTATACGTGGCAATGGTGGGGGAAATTGATGACTGCGGCATGGTTTTGAATCTCTCGGAGGTGAAACACGTGATTCGCCGGGAGGTGACCGATCACCTAGACAACAGTTTTTTGAATCGGGTCTGGCCGGAATTTGCCCAGACATTGCCCACGACCGAATTTATTGCCTACGCCATTTGGCACCGCCTGTCCCCCCATTTGCCCCTGGCGTGCATTCAGTTGTATGAACACCCTCAACTCTGGGCTGAATACCAAGGAGATGCTATGAATGCCTATTTAACGGTTGGAACCCATTTCAGTGCCGCCCACCGGCTCGCCCGCACAGATTTTTCGGAGACGGAAAACTACGCTACCTATGGCAAATGCGCCCGACCCCACGGCCACGGGCATAACTACCATTTGGAGGTGACGGTGCGGGGGGAAATTGACCCGGTGACGGGGATGCTGGTGGATTTGGTTGCCCTGCAAGGGGTGGTGGAACGGGAGGTGGTCGAGCCTTTAGACCATACCTTTTTGAACAAGGACATTCCCTACTTTTTGGAGGTGGTGCCGACGGCGGAGCATATTGCCCTGTACATTATCCAGATATTGCAGGAGCCGGTGCGCCGGTTGGGAGCCGAACTGCATAAGGTGAAGTTGGTGGAAAGCCCTAACAATTCCTGCGAAATTTATGCAGACGATGTATTAACAGCAAGCCCAATTACTCCATTAGCGGTGGCGGCCAGCCGATGAGGAATGTGGCTGATTTCTCTGCCCTGGAATCCCTACCGCCCAAACAACAATGGCTCTGGCTCACGGAATGGCTCCAGGGGGGAGTCCAGCCAGGGCGGGAATTGCTCGACTATTTGCAGAAACGGGCGCAGTCCCCGCAATTTCCCCAGGTGTTGGACGGGCGAATCTACGAATTGCTCTGGCGGTCGGAGGTGCCGGAGTTAACAACCTTAGCTAGGGAGCTATTTCCCCAGGGCGTTGTACCGCTATTATCAGAACAATCTCAGGACTATACGCCTTTACTCATTCATATATTGTCAGAACAGTGGCAGGCGGCGGATCAATGGACACGTCAGCAGTTGTGCCGGTTGGTGGGGGCAGAAAGCCGGGGTTGGCTGTACTTTAGCGAGGTGCAGAGCATCCCGGCACTGGATTTGCAAACGATTGATAATCTCTGGCGGGTGCATTCCCTGGGGCAGTTTGGGTTTCGGGTGCAACGGCGGATTTGGCTGGGGTGCGGGCGGAATTGGGAGAAATTTTGGCGGGCGATTGGCTGGTATGTGGATGGCACCTGGCCTCGGTATCCCCAGGGGTTCACCTGGAATGTGAGTGCTCCGGCGGGGCATTTACCGCTATCGGATCAAAAGCGGGGGGTGCGGGTGCTGGAGGCTTTGCTATTACATCCGGCGTGGGAAACGGGGAATTAACAGGGTGATGTTTCCATTTCACTAAAACCTTGCTTTTGTTATACTCAAATATATTGCAATCCTACTTGATTAGTGAACAGCAATTCGCCAGAACCAAACACGGGGGCCGTGCCCCTGCGACCCCTGTTCTATTCTCATTTAGGATTGCTATAGTGTAACAAAAACAAAAAATCATGGATGAATCAATTTTAATAACCGTTCGACAAGTCGTAACTGAACTACTGAACAGTAGAAGTTGTATCAAGTATAGCGATGTGAAAGAACATCCTCAAGTAAAAAATTTGCAAATCGGAGATAATCTCCTTCGTAATACTATCTATAAACTTGTAGAAGAAAATTTTATCACTCAAGTTCAGAAGGGTTCTGGACGAAGACCGGCTCTGTATTCTAGATCAAATCAAAACCAGGAATTGAATGCAATCGTCCATATGGCTAATGTTGATGTCAGAACTGAAGATGAGGATTCTAGTGCCACCATTGAAAATAACAATCATTTGAAAATCTTGAGGTATTATGGTTTGAAAATGGCTGAAATAGAACATGAAGAACAAGAAATTAATCAAAAAATGAAAGAATTAAAATATCAAAAACAGATTCTTCAAGAAAAAAGGATTAATCTTTATAAGGATTATATGTCTGAACTAAAAAAAACTATAGTACCTTCTAAAATCATAGAAAAGGAAGAAGATACAGATAATAGCAGTTTAGACTAATTGTTAGATTATTTATCGTAATCTGGTGATTTCTATTTATTTTTATGATAATATTTCTGATAATATTCCAAAATATCGCTTGCAAAACCTGGAAAATATACCTTAAAATCAACCATAAGCCTATAATCCTCTAAAGGAACTAAATTAATTTTTTCTTCCCTACTACTCCCATATTCAATATCAAGATTAGTGAATTTCAAAATATCTAACTCTTCCCAGAAAATTAGTAAATAATGAAGCTCTTGATCACTCAATCTAATTCCCACCTTATTTAATTTGGTTTTTATAGTTTTAAAATAGATTGATCGATAATATCTTTGAATTTTCTGGTACTCTTTAAAAAAATTCTCCCAATTTGGATTCTCACGGATTAATCTGCAAAAGTATTCGTAAATGTCAGTTTTTTTAGCAAAAACTATTCGATCCATCTTTTACCTCCAAAAAAAAGAAAAGGGGAGAAAATTTAAGCTTCCCCCCTCGAAACCAAAAAAATTAGGATTTGCGTAGCGAAAGGAGGAGGATCAAAACGGGCTCCCCAGTTTGATAGCGTCCATGGCCAACTTTTTCGGCAAACCCGAACTCCACCAATTTTTGGATTAGATAATTTGCGCTCCAGGTGGGGACAATTTTTTTAAGATCAGAGGGTGTAAAAATGAACATTTTTTTCATTTTCTCTACTCCTGGGATAATGTATAAATCAATTCTAGCGTCTTTTTTGCTTTTTGACCGGTTGGAAGGTTAAATTTTGTTACAAGTCTCCTGAGATTTTTATTTTTGTCCTTCTATTCTCGGCAGAAAGACTTTTTATTATAGCATTTTTTATTTTATCTTATTGGAGCCAATACCCCGCCCTTTTAGGGCGGACTAACTCCCGGGGGTTACCCCGCCGGTTCATACCCTTGATTAAATGAGATACTCTAAAATAGCGCCCCGCCGAATGACCTGTCACCCGTCAACCATCTGATGCGAATGACGGTAATAGCACATAAGCTACTCTTGCAACCAAATCTTATAGTCATTTCAAACAAGTTTGCGACATTCATCTTTGCCTACAACCTCTGTCCTAGAAGGGGATAGAGCAATTAAAGGTGCCTAAGAAGTGTTGCATCTTTTTGCGAAATGACTATATATAGCAATCCTACTTGATTAGTGAACAGAGATTCCCCAGAACCAAGGACGGGGGCGGTGCCCCTGCGACCCCTATTCCATTCTCATTTAGGACTGCTATATTTATTTGAACCAATCATAAATCCCATCGTGGGAATGCCCATATTAGCCAGAACCAAGGGCGGGGGGTGCCCCCCTGCAACCGCTAATTTGCAATTGATAGAGATGCCCTTCAGGCAATCAACCCACCAACAGGAACGCTAAATCCCGGCAAAACCTTTATTGTTGTCGCATTTTGGTTTTCTGATAGTAATTGCTGAACCTCTGGAGTAATGATCATCAACCAGCGACTTTCGGGAAAAATGAGCCAGATTTCTTGGGCATAGGATTCTAGGTATTCTTTGACTTTACTAAAAATATCTTCAGCCGCATCCGTAGGGGAAATGATTTCACCAATCAGCGGAAAACTCTGGGGCAACACCTTGAAATCCCCAAACTGTTGTACCAATGCTGGTGGTAGATACGCCACATCAGGACAACGCACTCGCCCCACTGTACGACAGGCCGTTTCGGTATAAACTTCCCCCCCTTGCCCGCTGGAAATTATGTAGCTTCGCCAGTGATAGGCCAATCTAGCTTGAATGCGTCCTGTTTTTGCGGTCATTTCCGGTGTCTCAATCAGTTTTTCATCAACCCATTCAAACCGTTCGGGAGGGTTTTCCAGAAATGCCTCTAAGGATTGGGGGGTAAATACACTGACCACTTTGCCCTACCTGTGTGTGATTGATACCTATGATAACCGAGCATAAGTCTTGATATACGCTTTGCTCTTCTGCTCTATTTAGAACACCTCTAAAAATAGGTCGCAGGGGCGTAGCCCCCGTCCCTGGTTCTCCTGAATATAAGGGTTCCAGCGAGATAATTTTGTATCGTTGTGAATAAATAGAGGTGTCCTTTATTAAGTTGGGTTGATCTCATGGGCACCTCTGGTTATTGATTTTTGTGCTTATACGGCAGACCTAGAAGTCCTATTTTTTTCACGGACAATTATGAATAATGCAGGGGTCGTTCTCAATAGTCACGAATTAATCGAAGTGTCCTTAAGTAAATTGTTGACTCAGATTCATCGGGTCATGCACCGTAATTTTTTTCTTACTAATTGAAATCATGCCACTTTGCCGCAAATCCCCTAGTAAACGGGTTACCGTCACCCGCGTCGAACCAATCGCTTCCGCAATCGCCTGGTGTGAAAGTTTCAAATCAATCGTCACCCCAATACTGGAAGGCACCCCAAAATCCCGACACAAAATCAATAAAAAGCTCGCCAACCGTGCCCCCATATCCCGATGCGCTAAGGTTTCAATCATCATTTCCGTTTGCAAAATGCGCGAGGATAACCCCCGCAGTAACATGAGGGATAATTCCGGGTCACTTTTCAAAAGGACTTCAATTTGTTCAATCGGCACCGAATACAACTGAGTGGTGGTAAAAGCGACGGAATGATAAAACCGATCCGAACGATGCCCCGTAATAAACGAAAGTACCCCAAACACACTATTTTCCCTCAGTAATGCGACGGTAATTTCCTCCCCTGATTCATACACCCGGGACAGTTTGACCGCCCCTTTGATTAAAAAATAAACCCGCTCAGCCGGATCGCCAGGGAAAAAGATGGTTTTACCCCGCTCAAAGGTTTCGACGCCCTGGGGAAAGGTGCCGTTCGATAGACGCTGTAAAAGGGTGTAAAGGGGTTTATCTTGCAGTACAGCCATCGTTTGCGGGCACCGGTGCTAAGGATAAATCACTATCATTTCAAGCTATCGGGAACTGGTCAAAATAGATTGTATCCCTTGTAACCATTGACTCGCTCTTGTGTTCGGGTACATTCCGGGGTAGGGTGAAACAGGGTACATAACATTTTTGGCGAAACATTCATGTTGAATTTGCAGGGGAAAAAAGCCTTAATTTTGGGGATTGCCAATGAGTATTCGATTGCCTGGGGGATTGCCCAACAGTTGCATCAGGCGGGGGCGACTTTGGGGGTGACCTATCTCCCAGATGAAAAAGACCGCTTCAAGCAAAAAGTCGGGCAGTTGACCGCCCCCCTGGAGCCGGAGTTGTTTCTCCCCTGCGATGTCCAAAAAGATGAGCAGATTGAAGCGCTGTTTCAAGCCGTAACAGCCCAATGGGGCAGTTTAGATATATTAGTGCATTGTCTGGCTTTTGTCCCGAAAGAGGGTCTGGAGGGGGATTTTAGCCGGATTTCCCGTGCTGGGTTTATGCAAGCCTTGGATGTCAGTACCTATTCGCTGGTTGCTCTATGTCGGGCGGCGAAACCCCTGTTTACCCCGACGGCTTCTGTGATTACATTGACCTATTTGGGTGGGGTGCGGGTGGTGCCCAATTACAATACGGCGGGAATTACCAAGGCAGGGTTGGAGATGTGTGTGCGTTATCTGGCTTACGAGTTGGGGGCGCAGGGGGTGCGGGTGAATGCAATTTCCGCAGGACCCATTAAAACCCTGGCTTCTTCGGCGGTGGGGGGGATTCGGGACATGATTCAGCAGGTGCGGCAGGTGGCTCCCTTGCGCCGGTCGGTGACCCAGGTGGAGGTGGGGAATGCGGCGGCGTTCCTGTGTAGCGATTTGGCAAGTGGGATTACGGGGCAGATTCTCTACGTGGATGCGGGCTATGAAATTATGGGGATGACGGCGGCGGAAGCATAAAAAAAGCGGGAAATCATTTTGCTCACCGGGGTCGGAATTGACTGATCAGGGGCACCCCGCCAATGAGTAGGAATAATCCCCCCATGCCAGTAAAGAGGGTGGCTAGAAACCAAAGTTCTAAGAAACTGCGAATGCGAGCCGACCGGGGTTGCTCCGGGTTGTACAACACCTCTACCCGTTGCCCCTCCTGATACGCTGGGGGTGCGCTACCGACCTGACCTTCAAACCGCACCCGTTCCCCGTTTGGCAACTGAAATTGGACGACCGGATAATAGGTACCACCCCCACTACTTTGACTCGACCGCCTGCGTTCTAGGGCGATGACCTCCCCCGGCGCAGTAACCGCTGTTGCCAAGAAGGTGCGGGTGTGGTGGACAAAGCCCAACCCAACGGCTAAAAAAATTGCCCCAACTCCGGCAAAGATGCCCCCAAAAATCCAAAGAAACTGGCGGTCGGACATCAAAATCTCAAGGTTTATTGAAATTGTATAATACGTTTGATCCACCCACCGGCTGATTTTATGGGCGAAGCCAAACGTCGTCAAGCTACCACCACCCCTGCCACTCCCAACCGGCGTGCCGTTTTGGTGCAACAATTCATGACCTGGACAACTCGGGGAACGTGGGCGGGCATTATCATTCTGGGACTGTTTTGGGTCACCATCCGCTTCATTGGTCCGGGGTTGGGCTGGTGGCAGTTGGCGGGGGAATGACTTGGTACAATTGCCCCTGTCTCCCTAAAAATCCCTATGGCGCCTCTCTCTAAACTAGTGGGTTTGCTTCTAGCTGGTTTTGTACATACTTTAACCTCACATTCCCTGGGTGCTACGCCATCTCCCCAGGTGCGTTTAGCCGGGACTCCCACCCCAGGCACTTGGTTCTCCGCCCAGTTGATTGCCCAGGAAACCCGCACCACCCCAGGTCGTCCCCTGCGGATTTATGACCAGCATATTGCCCAGATGTTTGCCGTGACCGGGGGGCTGTGCCGCCAATACCCCAAGGTGCAGGGCTGGCGGTGGGACTACCGGGCGGGGGGTGGGCAGATACCGATGGGGGAATTTCGCATCCCCTGCGAGATGGCGAGTACCATGCTGAACCTGTTTGGCAAAGGACAAGAGCAAATCGTCCCCATCCAAGTGGGCAACCAATCCCAAAATCTGCGGGTGACGACCCTCAACCTCACCGGGGAACGAATCCCCCAATGGCTGGATGTGACCGAAAATTTCCGTCCCTGGGTAGATGCCGCTGGTCAGGTGCGTCAGATTATGGACACCTTAAAACGCACCAAAATCCCGGTTTTTCTCCCCCAGGAACCCCTGAGAGCCGGGGGGATGCAACTGTTTTTTGTGAGTGCAACTGTCCAGCCCGACCGTTATGACATTGGGTTGTACACCTTTCCCGGTTGTACTGCCGGTGCCTGTACGTTTGGTTCCCTCAGCGGCGAACGGGGCGGCAAATTATCCACGCCCAGCCGGGACTTTCCTGGTGAAACCCGTCAAAAAGTAACTTTAGCGCGGGGCATCCCAGGTCAGTTTGTCAACAGTTGCGGGGCGTACTGTACAGCCATGGTGGAATGGCTCAACCAGGGGGTGCGTTACCGCATGACCGCTAGAAATGCTGACCTGGACGGCTTGGTCAAGTACGCTAACGAAGCCATCCAGGCCGGTGCCCGTTAGATTCTCTATTGCAGGCTGGACAACAGCGCCACCAGTCCCTTACCCGTCAGCAATTCCAAGCCAATCAGGGAAATAAAGCCAATCATTGCCAAACGACCGTTCAACCGCTCGGCGTACTCGGTAAACCCAACCCGGGACTCCTCATCCACGTACATCTTGGGTTCGATGGCAAAGTTGTTCAAACGCCCGCCGTCTTCCACCGTGTAGCTCCGGGGACGCAGGGTCTCTTGTTGGGTGGTCATGGTCAAACTCCTAAAGTTCAAACTATGTTAACACTTTATCACGAATGTTAACTTTTGTAAAAAATCTACGGTCATCCCGGCGGGATCGCAAAAAAAACCAGCGGGGTAGCCCACTGGCGATTGGATTCATGGCCGGTTGGGTGGGTTATTTCCCTTCCGAGAAGTCCGCATCAATCACGTCCCCATCCCCTGGCGGCGGCGATTGGGGGGTGTCGCTACTGGCCTGCTGGTAGAGGTTGGTGTTGACGCTGTAGAGGGTTTGTTGCAGGTCGTTGTTGAGGGTTTTGATCCGCTCCCAGTTTTCCTGGTTGATGGCTTCCCGCAGGTCTTTGACCAAGCCCTCAATCTTGGTTTTATCGGCGGCGGGGAGTTTGTCCCCCAACTCTTTGAGTTGCCGTTCCGCTTGGTAGGCGAGGGAGTCGGCTTGGTTTTTCAACTCCACCTGCTCCTTGCGCTCCCGGTCGGCGGCGGCGTTCATTTCCGCATCCCGTACCATCCGCTCCACCTCTTCCTTGGATAGGGTGGAGGAACCGGAAATGGTGATGGACTGTACCTTGCCGGAGGCTTTGTCCTTGGCGGTGACATTCAGAATCCCGTTGGCATCGATATCAAAGGTGACCTCAATCTGGGGCACCCCCCGGGGCGCAGGGGGAATCCCATCCAAACGGAAGGTTCCCAGGCTCTTGTTCCCGGAGGCGAGTTCCCGCTCCCCTTGCAGGACGTGGATTTCCACATTGGTTTGGTTGTCCACCGCCGTGGAAAACACCTCGGTCTTTTTGGTGGGAATGGTGGTATTGCGGGGAATCATCTTGGTCATCACCCCGCCCAGGGTTTCCACCCCCAGGGACAAGGGCGTGACATCCAACAGCAAAATGTCCTTGACTTCCCCGGAGAGTACCCCGGCTTGCACGGCAGCCCCCACCGCCACCACCTCGTCCGGGTTGACGCTTTGGTTGGGTTCTTTGCCCAGGATTTGGCGCACCAGTTGTTGCACGGCGGGAATCCGGGTGGAACCCCCCACCATCACCACCTCATCAATTTTGCTCTTGTCCAGCTTGGCATCCCGCAGGGCTTGTTCCACTGGCACCTTACACCGGTCAAACAGGTCGCTACAGAGTTCCTCAAATTTCGCCCGGGTCAGGGTCATTTCCAGGTGCTTGGGACCATCCTGGGTGGCGGTAATAAAGGGCAGGTTGATGTCCGTCTGGCTGACGCTGGAAAGTTCGATTTTGGCTTTTTCGGCGGCTTCCGTCAGCCGTTGCAGGGCTTGCTTGTCCTTGCGGAGGTCAATGCCTTCCTTGGCCAGAAAATCCTGCGCCATCCAGTCCACGATTTTTTTGTCAAAGTCATCCCCGCCCAGGTGGGTATCCCCGGAGGTGGCGAGTACCTCAAACACCCCGTCCCCGACCTCCAGAATGGACACGTCAAACGTCCCACCCCCCAGGTCAAACACCAGGATGGTTTCATTAGCCTTTTTATCCAGCCCATACGCCAGGGAAGCCGCCGTCGGTTCGTTGATAATCCGCAGGACTTCCAAACCGGCAATTTTGCCCGCATCCTTGGTGGCTTGGCGTTGGGAATCATTAAAATACGCCGGGACGGTAATCACCGCCTGGGTCACGGGTTCCCCCAGATATTTGCTGGCATCATCCGCCAGTTTCCGCAACACCTGAGCCGAAATCTCCTCCGGCGCAAATTGTTTGCCCACCTGCGGGCAGTCAATCTTCACATTGCCATTACTATCCCGCAGGACTTTGTAGGGAACCTGTTTGGCTTCCCCCGTCACCTCGTCGTACTTGCGCCCGATGAATCGTTTCACGGAATAGAAGGTGTTATCGGGATTAATCACCGCTTGGCGTTTGGCGATCTGCCCCACCAGCCGGTCGCCATTTTTGGCATAAGCCACAATCGAAGGGGTGGTGCGAAATCCTTCCGCATTGGCAATGACAACGGGCTGTCCGCCTTCCATCACTGCCACCACCGAGTTGGTTGTCCCTAGGTCAATGCCCACAACTTTAGCCATGAATCTCTGCCGCTCCTAAAAAAAGCAAATTTTCGGTGGGTTTACCCCCGTAGTTCCTATGATGGGCGATAGATTTCCGACTTAAAAGGTGGGGTTTCCGAACTTAGGGGAGGCGTTTTTGGAAGGCTTCCACCACATCCATGTACGCCAACTGCGCCTGCACGGGCACCAAGTCCAGCAGGGGAATTTGCCGTCGCCCGCCGCCAATATCCACCAGAATTTCCCGCAAAATCCCTAGGGCTTGGTCTTCCTTGAGGGTGCCCTGTTCTGCCTGGGCATAGAGGCGTTGGGCAAGGATTTTGTCTAAATGGGCATCTTTCAGGTACAAATGCCAGCGGGCAATGTCCATATATACCCGGTCGCCCAAATCAGCGGCCAAGCGTTCAATCACTTCGGTGGTGCGGGGGTCACTCATGGGCAGAGGCGGGCAATTGGGCAACGGTTGATGACTGCTTACCCTCACCTTAGCAAAACCTACGCTGAGAACCGAACCGAGCCTTGGGGAAATTGCCGGTTCCAAGGAACCATCGCATCTGAATTGTGGGTACCTCTAAAAATAGGTCGCAGGGGCGTAGCCATTAGTATGGGTATTCCAGCGAGATATAGCAATCCTAAACCTAAATGAGAATGGAGCAGGGGTCGCAGGGGCACCGCCCCCGTCCTTGGTTCTGGGAAATTTCCGTTGGTTAATCAAATAGGATTGCTATCAGAAGTGTTGAAAGGTAGGTAAAGGCAGAAAAAGAGGGGTCAAAATATGGTATTCTAATTCATATAAACCAAAACATGAAACAACTATGAAATTCAATTCTTTTCCCGGGATTGTCAAATTTTTACTCAAAGACCTGCCAACTAATGATTATCCAGTTCTAAATTCTCGCTTATTTTGTTCAATCTGGTTTGCTGGCATTTTAGACAAAGGAATCAACAGTTTACGGGACTTATTTTACCAATTAAATCATGCGGGCATTAAGGTTGACTTATCCACGTTTTCTAAGGCGAACAAGACAAGAGACCCACAAATTTTTATGCATCTTTATCATAAATTATTGCATTATATTGAGGAAGCTCATCCTGAAAAGAGGTTGGTTTTATGTCCTTTTGATGCTACCGTAATACCGCTGATGAGTAAGTTATTTTGGCTCCAAGGCTATCGCCAAGTAAAGTTAATAACCACTTTGAATCAAGATACGAAATCTACTGGTCATTTAATTGTTAGTCCTGGACAGGCACATGAGATTAATTTTGGTGAAGATATTGTGAAAATGCTACCGGAAAATGGAGTCGCAGTCGGGGATAGAGGGTTTTGCAGTCACAAAGTATTTGAACAATTTATCGAAAATGATGCCCTTTTTATTATCCGTATTAAGTCGAATTGGAAATGGGATGAAAACTATCATATCACCACAGAACGAGGTAAGGCGAGAGTAGTTTGTTTTGGCAATGTTCAACAGAAAGTAGACTATTATTTAGCTACCAATATTCCTGAGGATGTAATGAGTAATGAAGAGATAGGGGAAGCCTATAGACAACGCTGGGCGATAGAGGTACTATGGAAATTTCTAAAGATGAACTTAAAGCTCGATAAAATGATGAGTAAAAATTTGAATGGAATTACCATTCAAATTTATGTAATTTTAATAGTTTACTTGATATTGCAACTGTTAAAAGTTCCACGGATGTACGGAAGTAAATTGGCAGATAAGTTCCGATATATACAAATCTTAATACGGCAGGAGTGGAATTTTGTCCATTGGCTCAATCGGGTCGTCCCACGCCTAAATATGTAAAGTTTTATTGCAGGATTCAACACTTGTGGATTGCTATATATCTGCACGGATTCAGCAACATCCAAAAAACAAGAATCGCCTCGGGGCATTTCCCAAAATAGGCACTAGGGCAATGCCCCTGTAGTTGGTTCTGTAGAATTTCTGTTCGTTAAATGTCTCTGGCATACAAGTTAATGAGTAAGATTGCTGTGCCATTTTAGCTAGACTCTTTAATATATTGCCGTGCCGCCTCAATCGCTCCCAATAAACCCACCCGGGTCGCTGTTACCAAAAATATCGGTATGGTAACCAACAACGGCCCCATCCGCCCCTTGTCCAAAAACGCCCGCATAAACCCCCCCTGTTGAAACCGCTCCACCAAACGGGGGGCAATTCCACCTGTCAAATAAATCCCCCCCCGGGCGAGGAGTTTGAGAGCCAGATTTCCCGCTTCACTGCCATAATTTGCGATGAATATATCCACTGCTTGGCTACACAGGGGGTCGTGTAGATTCTCAGTAATCAAAGCCGGGTTCTTGGCGGTTAGAATTTCCGGGCGTGCCTGTTCGGGAAACACCTGGGCGAGATAGTTATAAATATTCCACAACCCTGGACCGGAGACCACCCGCTCCGCCGATACCCGACCAAATTGGGATTGTAAATACTTCCACAACCCCAACTCCCGGTCATTGCGGGGCGCAAAATCCGTATGCCCCCCCTCCGAAGGCCAGACCCGGTATTTTTGCCCATCCCAGGTGAGAAAACATTCCCCCAACCCGGTGCCCGCCGCCACCACCCCAATCGGCGCATGGGGGACAACCGTTCCTTCCTGGAGCACCACCCAGTCCTGGGGATGGAGAAAGCGAATCCCGTAGCCCACTGCTTCCAGGTCGTTGATCAGATGGACGTGGGGAATCCCCATCTGGACGGCCAATTCCGAGCCGGTCACCTGCCAGCCCCGGTTGGTTAAATTCATAGAATTATCTTCCACGGGGCCAGCCACAGCTAAGCAGGCCAAATCCGGCGAGACAGGACTTTGACTCAAAAACTCCCGACCGATGGTACCCAAATCCGGGTAGTCGTCGTTTTGGTAATTTTGCACCAACAGAACTTGAGGGGGGTCAGCCAGACGCAACAGTTCAAAACGGGTATTTGTCCCGCCAATATCCCCCACCAATACCACGGGTTTCGCCACTGGATTGACCCCAACTGGTCTTCAGGTTGATTATGCCACTTCTCGGCTGGTTGACCTAACCTTTGGGAACCCAATTGGGGATGATTTTCAGGATTCTACTGGGCTGAGGCGGCGGATGATAGGCAATTCTGGGAATAGAAACAGGATGCTATCCGACTTTGGGATCATGTTGGCTATAGCAGTCACACCTGAATTGCAAGTGGAATTTTATACTCAAAAAAACAAGGGTCGCAGGGCACCGCCCCGTCCTGGTTCTGAGTAACTTGATGACTCACACATAGCAATCACACCTGAATTGCAAGTGGAATTTTATACTGAAAAAATTAAGGGTCGCAGGGCACCGCCCCGCCCTGGTTCTGAGTAACTTGATGACTCACACATAGCAATCACACCTGAATTGCAAGTGGAATTTTATACTGAAAAAAACAAGGGTCGCAGGGCACCGCCCCGCCCTGGTTCTGAGCAACCTTATTACTCATATAGAGTTGTCACACCTGAATTGTAAGCAAAATTTTATACTGAAAAAAACAAGGGTCGCAGGGCACCGCCCCGTCCTGGTTCTGAGCAACCTGATGACTCACATGGAACCTCCGAGGTGGCGATAGATCATGGGATGCAAAACATTTGATTAAGAAAACTACGGCAAACCGGGAAACCAAGGAACCCCTTTGTTATAGTAACTGAGATATATTGCCGGTCATGTGGGGATGATGAAAACCTGGAAACGGGGAGCATGGGGCGGGGTTTTGAGCCTACTGGTCTTAGTCACCGCCGCCTGTAGCACCAAAAAAGCCGCTGGTCCCAGGGAAATCCCCGTCAAGACCCAGGAAGTGGTAAGCGGTCTATTGGAGGATAGTTCCCAATTTGTCGGCAATTTGGAAGCCCTGGCGCGGGTCTCCCTACGTCCCCAAATCAATGGTCGGATTACCCAAATTCCCGTGACCAATGGGGCACAGGTGCGCGCCGGGACGGTCATTGCCCGTTTGGAGCCGGATCAGACCGCCACGGAACTGGCGGGAGCTTTGGCCGGGGTGCAGGCGGCTCAGGATGGGGTGCGCCAAGCCCAAGCGAATTTGCGGGCGGCTCGTTCCCAACAAAATGCCGCTCAAGCCACCCTGGAGTTACAGAAATTAGAGTATCAACGGGCGGTGGAATTGTTGGCGGAAGGGGTCATTGCCCAACAGACGAAGGACACGGCCACCAAAAATTTGGAAGTGGCGCAGGCGAATTTGCAAGCCACAGCGGATCAGGTGAAAGCCGCCGAAGCCGCCCTGGAACAGGCCAATGCCAATTTGCGCCAAGCCCAGGCGAATGCGGGTACGGCCCGGGTGAGTTTTGATTTTAAGGCGGTTCTGTCCCCCATTGATGGCATGGTGGGGGATATTCCTGCGCGGGTGGGGGATTTTGTCCAGACCGGGCAACAGATCACCCAAATTGTGAGAAATGATGTGCTGGATTTGCGGATTGCCGTGCCCACCAGCCGGTTGAACCAACTGCGCCTGGACTTGCCGGTGATTTTAGCAGACCCCAATACCGGTGAACGCCTGTCCCAAGGACGGCTGTATTTCATTTCTCCAGAGGTGGATACGGGCGCGCAAACGGTTCTCACCAAGGCGCAATTTCGCAATCCCCAGGGACAATTGCGGGATGGACAATATGTGCAAGCCCGGCTGGTCTGGAACCGGCAACCGGGTTTATTGGTGCCCGTGGTCGCCGTCACCCCCGTGGGGGCCCAAGCCTTCGTTTTTACCGTCGGGCAGAAAGATGGTCGCCCCGTGGCTCGCAAAAAACCGGTGCAGTTGGGAGCCATCCAGGGGCAACAGTACCAAGTCCGCTCCGGTTTACAGCCGAATGAACAGGTGATTGTCTCCGGCTTGTTGGGGTTGGTGGATGGTGCCCCGATCCGTCCCACCGCCCAGACTGCGACCAACCCTACCCCCTGAGTTGATTCATGTTCAATCTTGCCGCTGGTTTCATCAAACGCCCGGTACTGACCACGGTTTGCTCGTTGTTGATTATTTTGTTGGGGGGGATCGCCATTCCCCTGTTACCTCTGGCAAAATTGCCGGATTTAGCTCCCAAACAGGTGCAGGTGTCGGCTAATTTCCAAGGGGCGGATGCCCAAACCACGGCGGACAATGTGACCACGGTTTTGGAACGGCAAATCAACGGCACGGAAGATATGTTGTATATGTCTTCCTACACGGATAGCACGGGCAATGCCACCATTAATGTTGCCTTTCCGGTGGAAATTGATGCGAATATCGCCCAGGTTTTGGTGCAAAACAATGTGTCAACCGCCCAACCCCAATTACCGGAATCCGTAAATCGCACCGGCGTTGTTACCAATAAACAATCCCCCAGTATTACCATTGCCTATGGGATTTATTCGGAGAAAAACGACCAAGGGGAATTTATCTACGACAACACATTTTTAAGCAATTACGTTGACCGTTATATTACGGATGAAATCAAACGCCTGAATGGGGTCGGAGCGGTCACCATTGCGGGACAACGGCAGTACGCTATGCGGATTTGGCTAAATCCCGATGCCCTGGCGGCCCGGGGGGTAACCGCCCAGGAGGTGGTGAATGCGATCAATCAGCAAAATGTCCAGGTGGGGGCGGGGGTGATCGGCCAAGAACCGGCTCCCCCTGGGCAACAATACCAGTTGAATTTGCGGGCGGTGGGGCGGTTTACCACGCCCCAGGAAGCGGAAGAGATCGTGGTGAAAACGGGGAGCGATGGGGCGTTAATCCGGATCAAGGATGTGGGGCGGGCGGAGGTGGGTGCCCAGAACTACAGCGTGACGGCGATTTTCAACCAATCCCCGGCAGTGGCCTTGTTGGTGTATCAGTTACCGGGTTCCAACGCCTGGAATACGGGTCAACTGGTGCGCGCCAAAATGGACGAACTGGCACGGGACTTTCCGCCAGGACTCAAGGCCACCGTGGCGTTGGACAATACGGACTTTGTGGCCGCCGCCTTACAGGAAGCCTTCAAGACCCTGTTTGAGGCGATTCTGCTGGTCTTTTTGGTGATTTTGCTCTTTTTGCAGGATTGGCGCACCACGATTATTCCCTCCATTGCCATTCCCGTCTCCCTGATTGGGGCGATGGCCTTTGCCCTGGCTTTTGGATTTAGCATGAACCAACTCACCTTGTTTGGGGTGATTTTGGCAACTGGGCTGGTGGTGGATGATGGGATTTTGGTGGTGGAGGCGGTGGCGCACAAAATTGGGCAAGGGTTGCGGCCTGTGCAGGCGGCGCTGGACTCGATGGGGGAATTGTTGGGGGCGATTATTGCCACGTCCTTGGTGCTGGTGGCGGTGTTTATCCCGGTGACTTTTTTCCCTGGTACGACCGGGATTGTGTATAAACAATTTGCCCTGATTATCGTTTTTGCGATTGTGATTTCGACGTTTAATGCTATGAGTTTTTCCCCGACGATGGCGGCGATTTTGATGCGCCCCAACCAGGGAATGCACGAGCCGTTGGCGAGTCTATTTCACCACTTTAACCAGGGGTTTGAATGGGTCAAACAGGGTTATACGGGGTTGGTCACCCAGGTGATCCGCTGGCGTTGGTTGGTGATACCGGTCTTTGTGGTGGGGTTGATCGCCTCGGGTTGGATTTACCAGGTCACGCCCCAGGGGTTTATCCCGGAGGAGGACCAGGGCTATTTCTTTATGCTGGGGGAAGCGCCTGCGACCGTTTCCTTGCAGTACACCACCGAGCAGGTCAAGCGGGTGGAGGAACTGATGCTCCAGAAGGAGGAAGTGGCGAGTGTCATGGGAGTGAGCGGTTTTAGTTTTACGGGGAATGCCAGCAATAAAGCCCTGTTTTTTGTGAAGCTCAAACCCTGGGAGGAACGCAAAGGGATTCAAAAATCCGTGTTTGGTCTCCTGCGCTGGGCGAATCGGCTGATGGCGACGGAAATCACCGGGATGCGGGTGTCGGCGGTAAATGCCCCGGCGATTGATGGGTTGGGCAGTACGGGGGGGATGGAGTTTTATCTCCAGGATCGGGCGTACCGGGGGATGGATGCCCTGATTGGCAATGGGCTGAAATTCCTGGAAGCGGCCAAGCAACGCCCGGAAATTGCCAGTATTTTTCCCAATTTCACCCCCAGTGCGCCTCTACTGCAGGTGAGTATTGACCGGAATTTAGCCAATGCTCAAAATGTGGACATCAATACGGTGTTCAATACCATGCAGACCTACCTGGGGGCGACCTATGTGAATCAGTATGTGTTGGGCGGCTTTTTGTACCGGGTCTATGCCCAGGCGGATGCCCAATACCGCTCCGACCCCCAGGCGATTGACCAGTTGTATGTGCGTTCCCGGGATGGCCGTTCGGTGCAACTCAGCCAGGTGGTACGGTTAGAAAAAATTACCTATCCGCCGATTGTACAGCATTACAATATCTATACAGCTATTGACATTCTTGCCAGTCCTGCCCCTGGGTATAGTACGGGGGATGCCATGCGGGCGATTGAGGAGGTGGCTAAGGAGGAATTGGCACCGGGGTTTGCGATTGCCTGGACGGGGATGGCGTTTCAGGAACGGGCGGCGGCGGGGGCGGCTCCCCTTGTGTTTGGGTTGTCGTTTGTGATTGTGTTTTTGGTGTTGGCGGCGCAGTACGAAAGCTATATTGACCCATTAATTATTATGCTGACGGTGCCCCTGTCGATCCTGGGGGCGTTGGGGGCGATCCAACTGCGGGCGAATCTCCTGCAATCCTGGAGCGGCTGGCCGGCGGTGAATAACAATATGTACACCCAAATTGCCCTGGTGATGCTGATTGCGTTGGCGAGTAAAAATGCGATTTTGATCGTGGAATTTGCCAACCAGTCCCACAAGGAGACGGGGATGAATTTCACCCAGGCGGCTATTCATGCCTGTCAGGAACGGTTGCGCCCGATTTTGATGACCGTGTTTTCCGGGTTGGTGGGGTTTGCGCCGCTGTTGGTGGCGAAGGGGGCGGGGGCGATGAGCCGTTGGTCCTTGGGAACGGCCTTGTTTGGGGGTTATCTGATTTCTACGGTGCTGAGTTTATTCCTGGTGCCGGTGCTGTACGTGGTGATCAAAAATCTGGAGCGGCAATTTTTCTCCGATGATGAAGGGGCAACTCCGGCAGAAACGCCTGCCCCCACGCCCACGGAACAGCCTGCGCCGGTGATGCGCTTTGAGGGGGGTTCCTCGGAGGGGCAAAGTTAGGGTGACACTAGCAGGTCAAACGGTATTGATCACGGGCGCCAGTAGCGGCATCGGGTTGGAATGCGCCCGGGTGTTGGCTCCTCTGGGGGTGCGGTTACTGCTGGTGGCACGGCGGTATGAGCGGTTGGTGGCATTGGCGGAAGAATTACAAACGCAGTATAAAATTCCCTGTTTTGCCCAAGCCCTGGATGTGCGGGAGCGTCTGGGGGTGCAAACCTGGTTTCAGAATCTACCGCCCGACTGGCAGTGTATTGATGTTGTGATTAATAATGCGGGACTGAGCCGGGGATTAGACAAACTCCAGGACGGGCATATAAACGACTGGGAGGAAATGATTGATACCAACCTCAAGGGCTTGCTTTATGTGACCCGCCTGGTGTTGCCGGGCATGATCCAACGGGGGCGGGGTCATGTGGTGAACATTGCTTCCATTGCCGGACTGGCCGCCTATCCGGGGGGCAATGTGTACTGTGCGACCAAGGCCGCCGTGCGGATTTTGGGGGATGCCCTGAAACAGGATTTGTTGGGGACACCGGTGCGGGTGACGACCATTAACCCCGGTCTGGTGGATACGGAATTTTCGCCGGTACGGTTTCACGGGGATACGGAGCGGGCGCAACAGGTCTATCGGGGGTTGACTCCCTTAACCGGGCGGGATGTGGCGGAGACGGTGGCCTTTTGCCTGACCCGTCCCCCCCATGTCAACATTCAGGAACTCACCCTACTGCCCACCGACCAGGCTAACGCCCTCCTGGTGCATCGTCGAGAATAGCACCGGCGGCACGGTTAGGGGTTGCGCCACCAAGGGAGCCGGGGTTTGCCATTGAGCCGCCATCACCGTCGTGGCGGGATTTGACCAATCGCTGAGACTGCGGGGATAAATGCCCACCCACAGCACCGGCACCAGCAAACTCAGGGCGATGAACAATTCCCGGGGATTGGCATCCGTGCCCGTCCAAACCGCCGCCCCCGGTGCCCCGTAAAACACCCGCCGCAGGGCATCCAGCAGATAAATGGGCGTGAGAATCAAGCCCACCGCCCCCAAGCTGACCACCACCCCTTTGAACAGGGCATTGTAGGGAGCATCCACCAGCCCCAAAAACACCGACAGTTCGCTGATAAAGCCACTCATCCCCGGCAGTGCCAAAGAAGCAAAACTCGCCGCCGTAAACAGGGCAAAAATCCGAGGTGCGGCTTGTGCCAGACCCCCCAACTGCCCCATGTCCAGGGTATGCGTCCGTTCGTAAGCCACCCCCGCCAGGAAAAACAACACGGCGGCAATCAGCCCGTGGGACACCATTTGCAACATCGCCCCCTGCAACCCCCAATCATGCAAGGTTCCCAACCCCACCAACACAAACCCCATGTGGGAAATCGAGGAATAGGCTAACCGCTTTTTCAGATGGGTCTGGCTGTAGGCGGTCAACGCCCCATAGAGGATATTCACCACCCCCAACACCACCAACATCGGTGCCAAAAACTGGTGCGCCTGGGACAACATCTGCCCATTCACCCGCAGTAACCCATAGCCCCCCAACTTCAACAGCACCCCCGCCAACACCATCGAAACCGGTGCCGAAGCCTCACTGTGGGCAAAGGGCAACCAGGTATGGAGCGGGAAAATCGGCAATTTCACCCCAAAAGCCACCAAAAACGCCAGATAGGCAAAAATCTCCAATCCCAGGGGCAAAGACCGCTCCCGCAAAACCGCCATATCCCAGGTGAAGGGACTCCCCGCCAACGCCAACGCCAACCCCCCCACCAAAATCAGCACCGAACCCAGCGCCGTGTAGAGGATAAACTTGGTCGCCGCATACTGCCGCTGTTGCCCACCCCAAATGGCAATCAACAGATACACCGGCACCAACTCCAACTCCCACATCAGGAAAAACAACAGCACATCCTTAGCCGCAAACACCCCCAACTGCGCCCCGTACAACACCAACATCAGGGCATAGAACAGCCGGGGACGGTGTTCCACCCGCCACGCCGCCGCCATCGCCAACGTGGTCACCAACGCCCCCAGCACCAGCAACGGCAGGGACAACCCATCCACCGCCATCGCCCAATGCCAACCCAACTGGGGCAACCACGCCCACTGCTCCACCAACTGATACCCCGGGAGCGCCGGGTCATAGCCCTGCCACAACCCCGTCACCAACCAAGCAAAATCCAATAAACCCACCCCCAACGCATACCAGCGTACCGTGCGCCCCGATTTGGCGGGCAAAAAAGGCATTCCTAGTGCCGCCCCCATCGGAACCAGCACCGCCACCGTCAGCCAAGGAATCTGTGTGTCCATTAGGAATAAATACCTAGAAGTGATTTGTTAAACATTGTAACGGTTGTAGGGGATAAAAAAACATATATAGGTAGCGTTAATCAGAAAATTAAGCAAACATAAAAAAAATAAATGACATTGAGGGGTAGGCTGATGTGGCATTGGCTTGTGCCGTTCCTCTGCATCACTGGCAGGTTGTCGCGTTGCAACACCCACATGATCGAGAACCAAAGACTGGGGCTACGCCCCTGTGACCTATTTTTAGAAGTGCCCTTACTTTGCCTCCATAGCTTATTCATAAAAGTACCCATAGGAATCTGCCCAGTGATGCGTACAATATTGTAGAAGTTTTGATACCATTTGCCCCATGAATCTATCCCGATGGCTCACCGGATTAATGTTATTTCCTGCTCTGGTGATCCTGGGATTATTTTCATTTTGGCCGATGGTTTATCTGTTGGGTTTAAGTTTTACCCAGGGGACGTTGACCCGTTTGGGTTCCCATTGGGTTGGCTTAGAAAATTATTTTCGTTTGTTCACAGATACCGACTTTTGGCAAGTCTTGATCAATACCAGTGTCTTCACTGTAGGCACGGTCATTCCTGCGGTGTTGATACCCTTGGTTTTAGCTGTCTTGTTGAATCAGGGAATTTGGGGGCAGGGACTATGGCGATTGCTTTATTTTTTGCCCTCGATTATCTCCCTTGTAGCTGCTGGTTTAGCCTTTCGGTGGTTATTGCAAACCCAAGGCCCGCTGAATCAATTGTTAGGCATCTCTACTGCTTGGCTTAGTGAACCGGGGACAGCCATGTTCGCTCTGATTATCGTCAGTGTTTGGCATCAAATTGGCTTTAATCTAGTTGTTTTTTTAGCTGGTTTACAAACGATTCCTTCCACCCAATACGAGGCGGCCTGTTTAGATGGGGCGAATGCTTGGCAACGGTTTTGGTATGTGACAATTCCTGGACTGCGACCTACTTTAATCTTAGTAGTTATAACCACAACCCTATTCACGTTACGCAGTTTTGAACCGGTTTATGTGATGACGGGGGGTGGGCCTTTGAATCGCACGAATATCCTGGTTTATTATGTCTATGACCAGGCATTTAATCAGTTTGATTTGGGCTATGCTGCCGCCGCTGCTGTGGTGTTATTTGCGTTAGTTTTCGGTCTGTTGATCTGGCGTTTACAGAATCTCCGTTAGGATATGCTCAACGAAGCACGTGCAGATCATATTGCCACAATAGACGAGCCGCTACCGCCCGCCAGGGTTGCCAGGATGTAATGATTTTCTGCCGCTCTTTTTCCTGAGATTTACCCAGCAAACCATACAATTGATTGAGGCTGATAACGAGGGCTAAATCTCCCGTTGGCCAAACATCAGGACGAGTGAGTGCCATGAGTAAATAAATGTTAGCGATCCAAGTACCAATGCCGTGAATTCGGGTCAATTGTTGATATACCAATTCATCATCTAAAGCCATTAATGCCTCTAAATCCAGAGTTTTTGCTTCTAAAGCTCTCGCTAAATGAGAATGGAACAGGGGTCGCGGGGGCACCGCCCCCGTCCTTGGTTCCGAGGAATTTATGTTTGTTAATCAAGTAGGATTGCTATAGAACTAATTTGGCAATGTTGACATTTGAATCCGAACCCCCTTCTTGCCGGTCAAAGATAAGAGGTTCCGGTGTGCCCGATGGTCGATATTCAAGACTGCTTGCTCCACCTGATTATGGCTCAGTTTGCCCGTCGCTGCTGAGTAAGCCAAGGGGGGCGCCCCAAGCATGGGCTGGGGCGATGAGGGAGATGGGCGGATGAGTATATATACTCAAATTGCATCCTGGAACACTGTTTCTGAGACCGACTATGATTAACTGAAGATTAAATTTCGTGAGCAGACTGACGGGGACATGGAGCAAGCCTCAACCTTAGTGATTGGTGGTGCGGAGGACAAGGTCAACGGGTTAGAAATTTTGCAAACCTTTTGGCGGCGGGCAGGGGGGGAGGATGCCCGGTTGGGGATTATCCCGGCGGCTTCCGGGGAACCGGCGATCATCGGCGGTATTTACCAGCGGTTGTTTGAGAATTTGGGGTGTAAGTCGGTGCAGGTCTTGGATGTGCGGGAGCGGGAACAGAGCGAAGACCCACATTGGTTAACCCGGTTGCGGGATATGACGGGGATTTTTTTGACCGGGGGGGATCAACTGCGCTTGGCGACCCTGTTGGCGGATTCACCCCTGTTGGATGCCTTGCACTTTTATCGGGAACGGGGGACACTGACCTTGGCGGGGACGAGTGCGGGGGCGGCGGCGATGGGGTATCACATGATTGCTGGGGGAGGGAATGGGGAATGTCCCCATCCGGCGTTGGTGAATATGGCGGGGGGATTGGGGTTTTTGCCGGGGGTGATCGTGGATCAGCATTTTCACAATCGCAACCGGGTGGCGCGGTTATTTAGTGCGGTGGTGATGCACCCGGAATGTTTGGGGATTGGGGTGGATGAGGATACCTGTGCCGTGTTTGAACCGACGGGGGAATTGCAGGTGGTGGGACGGGGGACGGTGATGATCCTGGATGCGGGGGAGGCATCCTATTTTTGTGAACCCCAACCCCACAGCACCACCCCGATCAGCGCGCACAATCTACGGGTACATCTCCTGCGGCGGGGGGACCGGTTTGATGTGGAACGTCGCCGGGTGTTGCCCCCGGTGTTGCACCATTGTCCTGTTTGAGGAACCTGGGGTGGAGATTTTACGCATCTTGACCTTGACTGGTCCCAATTACTGGAGTGTGGAACGCCCGCATTTGATTGTCCTGCGCTTGGATTTGGGGGCGTGGGCGGGGGTAAAAACCCAGGATATACCGGGGTTCCATGTCCGTCTGACCCGATTACTGCCGGGGCTGGAGTCCCACTATTGCATTCCGGGGCACTGGGGCGGTTTTTTGGAGGAGGTGGCGCAGGGCACGTCTTTAGCCCATGTGGTGGAGCATATTGCCCTGGAGCTGCAGTACATCGCCGGGATGGATGTGAGTTTTAGCCGCACCCATTGGACGAGTACGGCGGGGGTGGCGCTGGTGGTGTTTGAGTATGAACAGGCGGCGGCGGGACGGGCGGCGGGACGGGCGGCGGTGCGGTTGGTCAAAACCCTGGCGCAGGGGGAGGATTATCCCCTGGAGGAGTTGATCGCCGATTTGGGGGAATTGCGGCAGATACGGGCGGAGGCGGCTCTGGGACCCAGTACGGAAGCGATTGTCAGAGAATGCGAACGGCGGGGGATTCCCTGGCAGGAGCGGGCGTTGGGAATGATCCAATTTGGCTATGGCTGTTACCAACGGCGGATTCAGGCCACCCAGACGGACCGCACCAGCATTCTGGGGGTGGAGTTGGCGGGGGACAAGGAGGGCACCAAACGGATGCTGGCGGAGGCGGGGATTCCCATTCCCCGGGGCACGGTGATCCGCCGGGAGGAGGATTTACCAGCGGCGATCCAGGCGGTGGGAGGCTATCCGGTGGTGCTGAAGCCCCTGGATGGGAATCATGGGCGGGGGATTACCCTGGATATTCACACCCTAGAGCAGGCGCAGGTGGCCTACGATGTGGCGATGGCGGCATCCCGGGCGGGGCGGGTGATTGTGGAGCGGTTTCACCGGGGGCATGACCATCGGATTTTGGTGGTGAATGGGCAAGTGGTGGCGGTGGCGCAACGGGTGCCTGCCCATGTGACGGGAGATGGGAATCATACCATTGCCGAGTTGGTGGCGCAGGTGAATCGGGACCCGCAACGGGGGGATGGGCATGACAATGTATTGACTAAAATTATTTGGGATGAAACGACGGAAAGTGTTTTGTCCCAACAGGGCTACCAGCCGGGGACGGTGTTGCGCCGGGGGGAGGTGGCCTATCTGAAACGCACGGCGAATTTGAGTACGGGGGGTACGGCAGTAGATTGTACCGATGAAATTCACCCGGAGAATGCCTGGTTGGCGGTGCGGGCGGCGGCGGCGGTGGGGCTGGATATTGCTGGGATTGATGTGGTAACGACGGATATTCGCCAACCCCTGCGGGTGACGGATGGGGTGGTGGTGGAGGTGAATGCCGCCCCGGGGTTTCGGATGCACTATCGCCCCAGCGAGGGTTTGGCTCGGAATGTGGCCGCACCAGTGGTGGATGCCCTCTTTCCGCCGGGGGTGCCCCACCGGGTGCCCATCATTGCGATTACGGGTACGAACGGCAAAACCACGACCACCCGCTTGACGGCGCATTTGGTCAAACAGATGGGAAAGGTGGTGGGATTTACCACGACCGATGGGACGTATGTTGGGGATTATCTGGTGGAGCCGGGGGACAATACGGGACCCCAGAGTGCCCGGTTGGTGTTGAACGACCCGTTGGTGGAGGTGGCGGTGTTGGAGAGTGCCCGGGGGGGGATTTTGCGCTCGGGGTTGGCGTTTCGGGAATGTGATGTGGGGGTGGTGTTGAACGTGGCGGCCGACCATTTGGGCAGTTACGACATTGACACCCTGGAGGAGATGGCGAAGGTAAAAGGGGTGGTTGCCGAGGTGGTACGTCCGGGGGGCACGGTGGTGTTGAATGCGGACGATGAGCGGGTGGCACCGATGGCTGAACGTTCCCGGGGGCGGGCGGCCTATTTTTCCCTGCGGGCGGATCATCCCCTGATTGCCTCCCATCGGCGGCGGGGGGGCTTGGCCGCCGTGTACGACCAGGGGGATTTGTGGCTCTACCAGGGGGAATGGACCTTACGCATTCTGCGGGCAGCGGAGGTGCCGTTGACCCTGGGGGGGCGGGTGCCGTTTATGATTGCCAATGCGTTGGCGGCGAGCTTGGCGGCGTTTGCCCTGGGGGTGACCTTGGAGCAGATTCGCCAGGGGTTACGCAGTTTTACCGCTTCAGCGCAACAGACCCCGGGGCGGATGAATTTGCTGTCCGTCGGAGCGTTTCACGTGCTGGTGGATTATGCCCACAACCCGCATGGGTATGCGGCGGTGGCGGATTTTGTCCGTTCCTGGCACGAGGGCTTACGCATTGGGGTGATTGGTGGCCCTGGGGACCGGCGGGACGAGGATTTGGTCGAGTTGGGGGCAATTGCCGGGCGGGTGTTTGACTGGGTGATTATCAAAGAGGATGACGACCGGCGGGGACGGGATTTGGGGGAAGCTGCGGAACTGATCCGGGCGGGGTTGACCCAGGTGGGGAGTGCCTGCCGTTGGGAAATGATCTTGGATGAAACCACGGCGATTCGCACCGCCTTGAGCAAGGCACCGGCGGGGAGTTTGGTGGTGATATTTCCCGAAAAGGTGCAACGGGCGTTAGAATTGATCCGTGCCGATGGTTCTGGGTTGCCCGCCCAACCATGAATTCTCCCCAAATACTTTTAGTTGACGGTCATTCCCTGGCGTTTCGTGCCTACTATGCGTTTGCCAAGGGACGGGACGGGGGACTGCGTACCAAAACCGGCATTCCCACCAGCATTACCTACGGGTTTTTGAAGGCGGTTTTAGAAGTATTAAATCAACAAAATTTTACCCATCTTGCCGTGGCATTTGACCGGGGAGAACCCACGTTTCGCCATGCGGTGGATGCGGATTATAAAGCGGGGCGGGTGGAAACACCGGCGGATTTTCAGGTGGATATGGCGAATTTACAAGCCCTACTCACCGCCTTGAATATCCCGATTGTGGCTGTGCCCGGTTATGAAGCGGATGATGTGTTGGGCACCTTAGCCAAAAAGGCGGCGGCGGATGGATTTATGGTAAAAATTCTCTCTGGGGATCAGGATTTATTTCAGTTAGTTAATGAGCGGGTGAAAGTTTTACATTTGAGTAACCAAACCAGCCGCCCGGTGGAATTTGCCCCGGAACAGGTGGTGGAAAAATTGGGAATCACACCAGCGCAAATTGTGGACTATAAAGCCCTATGTGGGGACAGTTCAGATAACATTCCCGGCGTGCGCGGCATTGGGGCAAAAACCGCTGTGGCATTGCTGAAACAATATCAGAATTTGGATGAACTTTACGCCCATTTAGACCAGTTACCCAAAGCCCAGAAACAAAAACTTATGGAGGGCAAAAATGATGCCTATCATTCGCAATTTATGGCGAGGATTCATCAGGATGTGCCCTTAGAAATTAACTGGTCAGAATGCCAATTGGTGGGATTTGATATACTAGGCGTGATGCCCCTACTAGAAACCCTAGAGTTACAAGTATTTCAACGGCAAATTGACCAACTTTATACCCGGCTTGGGGGTGTTTCCCAGTTAGAAATGGATGGGGACTTATCCTTTTTTACAGCGGCAGATACGGCACAAAGGAAACCCGTTGATCTGCCATTTCAGGTACAAATTATCACCGAGTTATCCCAACTAGAGCAACTGGTACATTCCCTCAAAAACTGCACGGCAATCCCCGTCGCCTGGGATACGGAAACGACTGCCCTTGACCCTCGGGATGCCCAATTGGTCGGGATTGGGTGCTGTTGGGGTAAAGAACAGGTTGCCTATATTCCGGTCGGGCATCGGCAGGGGTCACAATTACCTTTAGACGTGGTTTTAACCCACTTGAAGCCAATTTTAGAAAGTCCTGATGCCCCCAAAGTTTTACAAAATGCCAAATTTGACCGCAATATTTTCTTAGTACAGGGAATTGCCCTCCAAGGGGTGGTTTTTGATACCCTCCTTGCCAGTTATGTACTCGACCCGGAAGGGAGTCATAAATTAGCAGATTTGGGCGAAAAATATCTGGGGATCACCTCCCAATCCTATCAGGATTTAGTCCCCAAGGGGCAGACCATGGCGGATGTGGCGATTCCCTTAGTTGCTAACTATTGTGGAATGGATGTATATGTAACCTTTCAGTTAATGAGTATTCTTAGAAATGAACTGGCAAAAATTCCTGAACTGGAACGAGTTTTTACTGAGATCGAACTGCCTTTAGAACCGGTTTTAGCCGCTATGGAATATCGGGGCATTACCTTGGACTTAGATTTCTTAAAACAGCTTTCTAAGGAATTTGACCAAGCCCTCCAGCACATTGAATCCCAAGCCCATGCGTTGGTGGGTCAACCTATTAACTTAAATTCTCCCAAACAGTTAGGGGTGCTTCTGTTTGAAACCTTAGGGCTAGATAAAAAAAAGACCCGCAAGACCCAATCGGGTTACGCTACGGATGCGGCTACTTTGGAAAAACTCAAGGGGGAACATCCGGTCATTGATTTAATTTTGGAACATCGCACCTTAGCTAAACTCAAATCTACTTATGTGGATGCTTTGGCGGAATTATGCCGACCAGATACGGGGCGAGTCCATACGGATTTTAATCAAACGGTTGCCGCCACCGGTCGTTTATCGTCCTCTAATCCCAACTTACAAAACATTCCCATTCGCACGAAAATTGGCCGACAAATTCGGCGGGCATTTATCCCCCAGTCTAACTGGCTTTTGGTTTCAGCGGATTACTCCCAAATTGAATTGCGAATTTTAGCCCATCTAAGCCAAGAACCAGTACTGATTACCGCCTTTCAACGGCAGGATGACATCCACCGACTGACTGCCCAATTACTCCTAGAGAAAGAAGAGATTACCCCTGATGAACGGCGGCTCGCTAAGATTATCAACTATGGGGTGATTTATGGCATGGGACCCCAGCGTTTTATGCGGGAAGCAGGGGTTTCATTTGCCGAAGCGAAAGCATTCATTGAGCGATTTAATCAACGTTATCCCGCCGTATTTGATTACTTACAAAATACCGAACGCCAGGCAATTGTCCAGGGCTATGTGGCAACTATTACGGGGCGGCGCAGGTATTTCCGGTTTACCAGTCCCTTACTGCAACAATTGCGGGGTAAAACATTAACCGAAGTGGATTGGGAAACGGTACAAAAACGGTTAAATCCCGTAGATGCGGGTTTATTACGAGCGGCGGCCAATGCACCCATTCAAGGTTCCAGTGCGGATATTATAAAAATTGCTATGATTCGCATCCATCAATTATTAGCTAACTATCAAGCCCATTTACTTTTACAAGTTCACGATGAATTAGTATTTGAAATCCCCCCGTCTGAATGGCCGGAATTAGAGCCACAAATCAAACACATTATGTCCCAAGCGATGACTTTAGCCGTTCCTTTGGAAGTAGATATTCATAGCGGTTCTAATTGGCAAGAGGCTAAGTAGTGTACTACACAGCAATCCTATTTGATTAACGTTAGCTTGCGTGCCGTAGGTATACAAAAATTCCCTAGAACAAAAGATGGGGGACGGTGCCCCTGCGACCCTTGTTCCATTCTCATTTAGGATTGCTATATATCAAAAGTTAGACTGACATCCTAGCATATTCATATGAAATAAGCGGTAATCGGCTGTGTCTGAATATTTGTTCACGAATTGGGTGGTATTGCGATATCTTTGGTATAGTATGAAGCGGTACTTATCAGGAACTGCGCCTTGCCTTCCACGTTTGACCCACCCAAGATTGACGAGTTTTTGGCAGAACTTGCCGCCATTCAACAAACTGGCTCCAAACGCATTGCCCTGTTAGGTTCTCGTCACGTTCCCATTACCCATCAATATCTGATTGAATTGTTAGCCTATGCTTTGGTGTTGGCGGGCAATCGGGTGTTAACTTCCGGGGCAACGGGAGTAAATGCGGCGGTCATTCGAGGGGCAATGCGGGCTGACCCGAATTTATTAACAGTGATTTTGCCCCAAAGTTTAAGTAAGCAACCTCCTGAATCCCAGGAGCAACTCAAACAGGTAATGCATTTGGTGGAAAAACCCGAATACGATGAACTTCCCCTCGCCGAAGCCAGCACCCTTTGCAACAATGAAATTGTCTCCCGTTGTCAACAGTTAGTGTGTTTTGCATTTCACGATAGTCATACCCTAATGGTCACCTGTCGGGAAGCGGAAGAGCAACGGAAAATCGTAACTTTGTTTTATTTCGATTGAGGCTCAGTGAGGACGCACAAGATTATTGAATAGTGAAGGTATTGGTAACTCCGGTTCCACCTTTAAGGCACTTCTAAAAATAGGTCACAGGAACATAGCCGCTGTCAAGCAAGCACCTGTGGTGTATGGTTCTCGATAATATGGGTACTCCAATGAGATGACCTTCTAGAGGTGCCGCTTAGTAACTCTGCCAACCCGTGTGAATTTGTTCTTTCTGTATTGCTTCCATATCCCCTTGTAGTAATAGGGCGGTCAACTTAGCCGTAATCTCATTTTCCCAATAAGAATTATGGGCATCAATTACCCCTAAAGCCATCCCCGCATGAAGTTGTCCGAGCCACAATGCACTTAATTCGGGGAGATTGCCAAATTGCCAAATGTACTGATCCATAAATAAAAAAAAGGGTTGATTGCAATCATGTTTGATGGCACTCCCTAGTAGGTAGGCAACTGAGTCGGACGCATGAATTAAATTGAGCCATATTAATGGAGTTGGATTCTTACCATAGAGGTAATCAACAATAGAAAAGTTAATATCTTGTTTTATTTTCATAAACAACAGGGGTGAACCCATCGTGACCAGTCCATGTAATTCAAGCTGGTATGATTCGTCCTGAAACAATTGGCGAAACTCATGGGCAGGGTCGGTGGATGGCACATTTTGAGCGAAGAGCAAATCCCATAGGATTAAAGTACCTAAAGAATGGGCAATAATCACGATTTTTTGATCCCTGGGATGTTGTTTTACAAATGATTGGAATTGCTCTAAAATTTGTTTACGAATTTCAGCCCCTTTCTCCGTGTGCATATAGGTCAAAAAATCACCAAAGAATTTACCAATAAAATCTTCTCGTAATTCTTGATAGCGATAAATACACAAGTGTTGAATCCTGCAATAAAACTTTACATATTTAGGCGTGGGACGACCCGATTGAGCCAATGGACAAAATTCCACTCCTGCCGTATTAAGATTTGTATATATCGGAACTTATCTGCCAATTTACTTCCGTACATCCGTGGAACTTTTAACAGTTGCAATATCAAGTAAACTATTAAAATTACATAAATTTGAATGGTAATTCCATTCAAATTTTTACTCATCATTTTATCGAGCTTTAAGTTCATCTTTAGAAATTTCCATAGTACCTCTATCGCCCAGCGTTGTCTATAGGCTTCCCCTATCTCTTCATTACTCATTACATCCTCAGGAATATTGGTAGCTAAATAATAGTCTACTTTCTGTTGAACATTGCCAAAACAAACTACTCTCGCCTTACCTCGTTCTGTGGTGATATGATAGTTTTCATCCCATTTCCAATTCGACTTAATACGGATAATAAAAAGGGCATCATTTTCGATAAATTGTTCAAATACTTTGTGACTGCAAAACCCTCTATCCCCGACTGCGACTCCATTTTCCGGTAGCATTTTCACAATATCTTCACCAAAATTAATCTCATGTGCCTGTCCAGGACTAACAATTAAATGACCAGTAGATTTCGTATCTTGATTCAAAGTGGTTATTAACTTTACTTGGCGATAGCCTTGGAGCCAAAATAACTTACTCATCAGCGGTATTACGGTAGCATCAAAAGGACATAAAACCAACCTCTTTTCAGGATGAGCTTCCTCAATATAATGCAATAATTATGATAAAGATGCATAAAAATTTGTGGGTCTCTTGTCTTGTTCGCCTTAGAAAACGTGGATAAGTCAACCTTAATGCCCGCATGATTTAATTGGTAAAATAAGTCCCGTAAACTGTTGATTCCTTTGTCTAAAATGCCAGCAAACCAGATTGAACAAAATAAGCGAGAATTTAGAACTGGATAATCATTAGTTGGCAGGTCTTTGAGTAAAAATTTGACAATCCCGGGAAAAGAATTGAATTTCATAGTTGTTTCATGTTTTGGTTTATATGAATTAGAATACCATATTTTGACCCCTCTTTTTCTGCCTTTACCTACCTTTCAACACTTCTGGGTTATTTCTTTGATGTCCGAACGTACCCAATTAAAAAGTTGATCCGTTTGATTTTTGAACGTATGTCCCCAAAAACTAGAATAAAAGACTGGTATGGGGATGTTATTCGCTTTGTGATTCTTCTTGCTGGTTTCTTTTACCACCGCATTGTGATTGGCTTTGGCTTCTAGGATCAACTCTTTGACTTTCTTCTTAAATTTGTCACCATAACCCGCATTTTGAGTGGCGACCCCGTGAATTAAAAATACCAACATAAAAAGATGGAATTACCCGGTAAGCGGTTTTCCCCCAATTATACACAGGCTGATTCCCTGGTTCTGCTCAAGTGCTTTCTCAATCCAGGAAACCCCTGATGTACCCATTCCAGGGCATAATAATCAAGTGAATATGCTTATGGAAATCCAATGGCAATCGAACAATTAACCCGTGGGCAGGCGTGGCTCCAGGAAGTTCTGAAATTGATGAGGATACCGGCATCGGTGACCCTTGACCCCCAACGGCAATGGCTGGTGATTGACACCCAAGACCCCCCAATGGTCAATGCGCTCCTAGGCGACCAAGGAACGGTGTTGGATGCGTTGCAGTATTTGGCAAATGTGAATCTGAATCTGCATCTGCCGCCGGAGGAGCAATTTCCTTTTACCATCGAACTGGCTGGGTATCGGGCGAAACGTCAGCAGGAATTGGCAAATCTCGTCAGCCAAGTCGCCGCCCAGGTGCGTTCTACGGGGCAGGAGGTCGCCATCCCCAACCTCTCCGCCGCCGAACGTCGTCAGGTGCATACCCTCTTCCAGCAGTACCCGGACTTGGAAACGGTCAGTCGGGGTCAAGAACCGGAGCGCTATCTGGTGGTCTTACCCAAAACCAACACGCTAAGCTAAACAAACGGTTTTTTTGTAGGTGGTTATGGCTTCTATTCAGTTTATCCGCGGGTTGGACGAAGAAACGGTGCCCGAAGTGTACCTGACCCGGGCGAAGGATGGCACGAATGGGACGGCACGGTTCCGGTTTGACCAGCCCAGAGCGTTTGACCGGGCGGATGCCAGTATTGGCGACATTACTGGGATGTACCTGGTGGATGATGAGGGGGAGTTGGTGACCCGGGATGTGAACGCCCGGTTCTTGAATGGGAAACCCCAGGCGATTGAAGCCCGTTACATCATGCGTTCCCCCCAGGAGTGGGACCGGTTTATGCGTTTTATGGAGCGGTACGCCCGGGACATGGGGTTGGAATTTAGCCAAGCCTAGCCGGGGTTGCGCCCCGGTTGGGGAGTGCGGCTTTGGTTGCTGGCGGGTTTGGGTGGGGTACCGGCGGTGGTTTTGGTCAATAGTTCCACGGCACGGGCGTAGGCGGGGTCCCGGCTCGTCGTGGTGTCCGCTGGGCGTTGGGCGAGGGCTTGCCGTTGCGCCCGGGAAATTTCCACGGTGACGTTGGGGCTGATGCCTTTGCGGGCGATGTCCCGACCGGAGGGGGTGTAGTAGTGGGCAATGGTGACCGCCAGACCGGAACCGTCACTGAGCCGATGCACGGATTGCACCAGGGCTTTACCAAAGGTGGGACTGCCCACCACCACCGCCCGTTTGTGGTCCTGCAAGGCACCCGCCACGATTTCACTGGCACTGGCGGATTGGTGATCGACGAGGATGGCGAGGGGTTCTCGGGCAAAGGCGGTGCCATTGGCATGGAAGACTTCCCGTTCCCCTTGCCGCCCCACGGTGCTGACGATCCGCCCCCGATCCAGCCACATCCGGGTAATTTCGATGCTGGAACTCAGCAGTCCGCCGGGATTGCCCCGTAAATCCAGGACGTAGGCTTGGGCACCCTGCCGCTGTAGGGATTGGATCGCCTGCCGCATTTGCTCCGTGGCGTGGGCGTTGAATCCCTGGAGGCGAATTAAACCGATGGCGCGCCCCTGCTCCCGTTTCAGGGCGTAATCCACGATTTTGGTTTCAATCCACGCCCGGGTGACCTGGAGGGGGATGGTTTCGTTGGCGCGGCGAATTTCCAGCCGTAATACAGTCCCCACGGGACCCCGGATCAACTTGCTGGCATCCTCCAGGGTCATCCCCTTGGCACTCCGACCGGCCACGGAGACCAATTCATCCCCAGGGCGAATCCCCGCTTTAGCCGCCGGGGAATTTTCCACCACATCGGCGATGAGAATGCGTTTTTCTTCCCGTTCCTCATCCAGCTTTAACCGTACCCCCACCCCGGAAAACTCCCCCGCCGTTTGGTTGGCCAGGGCTTGAAATTCCTGGGGGTCGAGAAAGCGGGTGTAGGGGTCGCCTAGTTTGCTAATTTCTGCCCGCAAGGCGGCGTAGGCCTGGGCGGTGGTGCTGTACTCCCTAGACAGCAAATCCTGCCGCACCTGTTGCCAATTCACCCGGTTGAATTTGGGGTCCACGTAGTGGGTGTTGATGATCTGCCACGCCTCATCCAAAATCCCTTTGGGGCTGTTTTCCAGGGGGGTTTGGGCCCCCAAGGGCATGGCCAGCCCGACGGTGGTTAGCCCGACCAATAAGCCTGTCCATGATGGTTTGGTTGGTTGTTTGGTTCTATCCATAGCCCACCCACTGTACTCACAAAGAATTCCTTTTAATGTAACCCATATTTTCGGGAGTCGCCCCCTTTTTCACTTCTTTTCACTTCAGGCTAAAATGGCGTTACCTACTCTATTTGCTTGCCATGAGTCCCCCGTCCCGACCCTTGGAAGTCACCCCGGAAAATCTGGGGCGCATTTTGGATATTGTTGAGCGTCTCGCCCACGACAACCAGGCGCTCACCCACCAGGTGGAGTTGCTGATTCAGCAGGTGGAAGATGCCCACAATTGCATTCGGGAATTATCCAAACTGATCCGGGAAATCTGGGACAATTTGGAGGGACGCTGGGACCGCCTGGAGCAGGGGTTAGAGCATATTGATTCCCAACAGGATGGGCTACAAGGCCGCTGTGACCATTTGATTACCCTGATGAGCCGCCCGTTTTGGCAACAACTCCAGGAAGCCAGTGCCCCGGAATGGATGGTGAAACAGGCCTTTGAGGAGTATGTCCGCCGGTTGAACCACGCCCTGGAGCAGGAACCGGAATCGCCGCCGGAGGAGGAACAGACCTAACCTATGCCCGCTGGCCGTCGGGAGCAAATTGCGGCTTTGGAAACCCAGGCGGCTGTTTGGGTGGGGCAACTCTTGGCAGACGAACCCTATGACCCCCCTCCAGGCCCCCAAGCCCAACAGGTTTTGGATTGGGTGAAAACGACCCTTTTGCCCCGGGTACGGCAAACGCCCCAGGAATTGACCCATCTCTTGCGGGGGTTACAGGGGCATTATGTGCCCAGTGGCCCCGCGGGGGCACCCACCCGGGGTCGACCAGAGGTACTGCCCACGGGACGGAATTTTTACGGGGTGGATGGGCGGGCGATTCCCACGGAAACGGCTTGGCAGGTGGGGCAACGGGGGGCGCAGGCGGTGATTGACCGCTACACCCAAGACCAGGGGGAATACCCCCGCAGTTTGGCTCTGTCCGTGTGGGGAACGGCGACGTTGCGGACGGGGGGGGAGGATTTTGCGGAAGCCCTGGCGCTGTTGGGGGTGCGCCCGGTGTGGGCTGGGCCGAGCCGCCGGGTGGTGGATTTTGAGATTTTGCCCCTGGAGTTCCTGGGTCGCCCGCGGGTGGATGTGACCCTGCGGGTGTCGGGGTTCTTTCGGGATAGTTTTCCCCACCTGCTGGATTTGTTTGACCAGGCGGTGCGGGCGGTGGCCCAGTTGCCCGAGTCCCCCCAGGAGAACCCTTTGGTGGTGCCAGCAACGGGATTGCCGTTAGAACAGATGTACCTGCGGGTGTTTGGCCCCAAACCGGGAAGCTACGGGGCGGGGTTGCAGGGATTGATTGCCGCCCAAAATTGGGAAACCCCTGCGGATTTGGCGACGGCTTTTATCAATTGGAGTGGCTATGGTTATACTGGCTCGACCTGGGGGGAACCGGCCCGAGAGGCACTGATTCAACGGTTACAAAATACGCAAATTGTCTTGCATAACCAGGACAATCGGGAGCATGATATTTTAGATTCCGATGATTATTACCAGTTTCAGGGCGGGTTGAGCGTGGCGATTCGCAGTTTAACCGGCCGATACCCCATCCTGTATCACGGGGACCACAGCCGCCCCCCCTACCTGAAAATCCGCACCCTCCAGGAGGAACTTCAGCGGGTCTATCGCTCCCGGGTGGTGAACCCCAAATGGATTCAGGCGATGGTGCGCCACGGGTACAAGGGGGCGTTGGAATTGGCGGCTACGGTGGATTATCTGTTTGCCTACGATGCCACCACGGCCTGCGGCAGGGACTATATGTATGCGGGCATGGCCCAAGCGTACCTGCTTGACCCGGCGGTGCAGGCGTTTTTGCGCCAGGCAAACCCCTGGGCCCTACGGGGGATGGCGGAACGGTTGTGGGAGGCGCACCAGCGGGGTCAATGGTCGAACCCGGGCCCAAAGATATTAGCCGCCCTGCGCCATTTAATCCATGAAACGGAAGCCCTTATTGAACAACGGGGACAAACTGCCCCACCGTAGCTAGGAGTTCGCTGGGGTTGCAGGGTTTGCCCAGATAGCCGTTCACCCCCAAACTGCTGGCCTTGGTGCGGTGGCGGTCGCCGGTGCGGGAGGTGAGCATGACCACGGGCAGACGGCTGACCTGGGAATGCTCCCGGATGCTCTGGAGCAGGTCTAACCCATTCAAGCGGGGCATTTCCAAATCCGTCAAAACCAGCTTAACTTTATTGGTATTTTGTAATAAAACTTCCCAGGCTTCTTGCCCGTCTCTGCACGCTAAAATTTCGTATCCCGCTTGCCCCAACACACTAGACAGAATCCGGCGGGTATAGACGGAGTCTTCGGCGATGAGAATGGTGGGGCGTTGGCTGGTGGGTTCCTCCCCCACGGGGAGCAGGGCAGGGGTCACGGTTTCTCCCGGTCGCCGCATTTGGCTGGGGAGCAGTACCGGGATGGATTCCCCCGAGGGCAGGACGGCCGCCCCCACGAAGTAGGGAGGGAGGGGGAAAATTTCTTCCACCCGTTTCACCATCCGTTGTCGCACCTCGCTGAGTTCGTCCACCACCAGGCCGATGGGTTGCTCCTGGGGGCCACGCAACACTAGGATCGCCTGCGCCAGCGGGGGTTCCAGGGGAACGGCGTATGCCAGCAGGTGTTCCGGTAGGTACACGGGCAAATCCTGGTCTTGCCAGGTCACGCTCAGGGGGTGGTCAAAGTTGCGTTCCACCGGGACTTCCCGCAGAATATCCAGCACACTGTCCGCCAAAAAGCCCAACTGCCGCCCCTGGGCACGGACGATCAGCAGGGGCAAAAGGCTCACCGCCAGGGGCAAGCGCAGGGTAAAGCGGGTGCCTTGGCCGGGGGTGGAGGCGATTTCTACCATGCCCCCCAACTGGCGGATTTCCGTGCGTACCGCATCCAAGCCCACCCCCCGCCCGGAGAGTTCCGAGACCTGGGCACTGGTGGAAAACCCTGGCATAAACAGAAAATCCAGCAGTTCCTGCGGGCTGAGTTGCTCAAAAGCGGCCTGGGTCAACCCCCGCTCCTGCGCCTTGCGATACACCCGTTCCAAATCCACGCCCCGGCCATCGTCCTGGATGCTGATCAGGGCTTGGTTCCCCTGCACCTGAGCGCACAGCCAAATCTGGGCGGTGGGGGATTTGCCCCGTGCCAAGCGTTCCTGGGGGGGTTCGATGCCGTGGTCAAAGGCGTTGTTCACCAGGTGGGTCAAGGAGCCTTTGAGTTGCTCCAACAGCACCCGGTCCAGTAGGACTTCCGCCCCCTCAATCCGACATTGCACCTGTTTCCCATACCGTTGCCCCAACCGGTGGATTTTGTTGGCAAAGGGGCTGGCGAGGGTACTAAAGGGATTCAACCGGGCTTTGGTGGATTCGCTGTAGATTTGGTTCAAATTGCGCCGCAAACTCACCAATTCCCGGGCGGCACTGCGGGTGACCAGGTCTAAATCCTCGGCGTTTTCGCTGATCTGGGCGACAAATTCCTGGCAGGCTTGCAGGGTTTGGTGCAGGGCACTGAAACGGTCCATCTCCAGGGGGTCAAATTCCGTGCCTTCCGCGGCTCGGTATTGCAAAGCCAGTTGTTCGTACACCTCGTCCATCTGCTCCCGCACCGGTTCAAATCCCTGCACCAGGTCTTTCAAATGGCGGATGGTGGCTTCCACCTGCTCCTGTTGACCGCTGAGTTTTTCCAGATAGAGCAGTAAATCCCCGCCGGTGTTGGCGAGGAATTCGATGGTCCGCAGGGGCAAACGGACATGGGTGAGAACCGTGGCGGCTTCCACCGGGGGGGCGGGTTCCGGTTCCAGGCGGGTGGCGGCGGCAGGGGGGGCGACCGGAGCAATGCCCAAAAATTCATCCCGTTCCCGGCGAATCTGGGCAATCACCTGCGTTGCCGTGGCCATGTCGGCGGTGTCCTGCAGGGGGGCAAGGGCGGTTGTTAACCAGGGCAATTGCAATTCTTCCGCCAGGAAGGTGCAGTTTTCCAGCAGTTCCGTGACCGCCCCCAAATCCCCTTGCTGTAACCGTCCTTCCGCCACCTGCAGACAGTCCTCCAGGGCACCGGTGAGGGCAGCCCGCCGTTCCTCCTCCGGGCTGGGTTCGGTGGGGCGTTCCTGAGCCACCAAATGGGCAATGGCTTCCAAAAGCTGGGGGTCGCCGGTGACTTCGGGATGTGCCACGTTATCCAACAGCCAAGCCAGTTCCTCCACGCCCCGCCGCACCAAGGGTTCCCCCCCAGGTAGGTGCCGTTGCCCCATCAGTTCCAGCAAATCCTCTAACTGGTGCGCCAGTTTTTGTAAGGCAGGCATTTGGAAGGTACCCGCTCCCCCCTTGAGGGTATGGGCCGCCCGCATCAGTTTTTCGTAGTCCCACTGGGGGGCCGTGATCCCCTGGCGGAGGATGTCCAGGTACTGGGGCGCTTCCTCCTCCAAAAACCCCTGGCGGGCTTCGGCCATCAAGCTGGCGAGGGTGTCGTTGTCAAAGGGACTGCTCATGGGCATCGTGTTGCAGGCGGAATTGCAGGACAAATTGCTGTAATTGGTGGACTTCTTCCCCCAGTTCCTGGAGGGCAGACCCCACCTCCTGGGCGGCTCCCGAAGTGGTAGCGGCGATGGCGGCCACGTTTTCCATGGCGGTTTGCACCCGGCTGGAGACCCGGGAGTGGCTCTGGGTTTGCGCGGCAATTGCCTCCTGGTATTCCGCCATTTGCCCGGAGAGGTCGGCGAGTTTTTGCAGTACCTGCTGGGTTTTCTGCACCAGGAGGGAACCTTCCACCACTGCGCTGGTACTGCTTTCCATGGCGTTGGACACATCGGCGGTGTCCTGTTGGATATTGCGCACCAGGGCTTCGATGCGGCTGGTTTCCTTGCGAACCAGGTTGGCCAACTGCCCAATTTCGTCGGCAATCAGGCGAAACCCCTGCCCGTGTTCCCCCGCCCGGTCGGATTCCAAGGAGGCGTTAAAGGACAGCAGGTTGGTTTGCACACTGATTTCCTGAATAATCGCCAACACCTGGCTGATTTCCTGGCTGGAGCCGACCAAATGTTTGACCTTTTTGGAGGTTTTCCCCACCGCCTCCCGAATCTGGTCGTACAAACTGGCGGTGGCATCCATGGCCCGTTGCCCTTCCCGGGCGGCTTCCAAGGAAGATTGCGCCGTGGTGGTGGCTTCGGCGGCCTGCTGGGCAATGGTCTGAATGGCTTGGGTGTTTTCGGCGGCCAACTCCAGGGCTTGGGTGAGTTCCAACTCCTGGGACTGGGCGGCCTGGGCTAAATCCACCACGGCGGCCTCCGAATGCCCCGCTAAGGTGCCCACCCGGTCAGTCGTCGCCCGCACATTCCCCACCAGGGTACGCAGGCTGGCCAGGGTGACATTAAACGCATCGGCAATGGCGGCAATCTGCCCCCTGTCCGTCTGGGCTCGCACGGTCAAATCCCCCTGTTGTGCCCCCTCGATGTCCATCAGCAGTTGGATCACATCCGCTTCCAATTGCATCCGAGCCTGTTCCGCCTCCTGCTGTTGCCGTTGCAGGGTGTCCATCTGGTCAGTCACCTGGGCGGCCATCTGGTTCATCTCCTGAGCCAACAGAGCCAATTCATCCTGACTGGTGAGCGTCAGGGGTGGCTGGCGGGGATTTTGCCCCAGGGCCCGGGCGTACAGCGCCAACCGCCGCACCGGCTCCGCCAAAAGATTCGCCGCTCCCAACCCCAACCCCCAGGCCAATAGCAAAATCACCAACCCCAACAGGTAGGTATTGCGGGTGCGCTCCCACAGCAATTGCTCCAATTCCTGAGCCGGTTGCCCCACCGCCATCATCCCCACGGGTTGGTCATTGAGGTCCCGCAGGACTTGGAACCGCACCAGATACTTTTGCCCATCGGTGGTATCGGGAACCCTCAGGGTCGCCAATTGGTCGTTTTGCCTCTGTTTCAGCAATGCTTCCGCCACCGACCGGGGAGCCAAACTGCCCAGAGCCCGGGTACTGCCGTCATCATCCGGGAAATTGGTCGCCACCTGCATATCCCGGGCGTAAATGGCCACCAGCGGGAAACCGTACAAGCGTTGCGCCTGATCCACCAGCCAGTGATTGCGGTTGAGCAGACTGCCCACCAGCACCACCCCCAGCACCTGCCCCCGTTGCACCACCGGTTGAGCCGCCACCGCCACCAGCGCCACCCCCCGGTTCAATTCCTCGGCGTACACACTGCCCCGATTCCGCAAGGGGATTTTCGCCTGGGGAGCCAGCCCCAACTTTTGCGCCTGTTCCAAAGGCATCAGCACCAACCCCGCCACGGGTTTTTGGGATTGCATCGCCCGTTTTACCCAGGGCAACTGCCCCAGGTTTTGATTGGCGGGCAAGGTCACCCGTTGGGTGTCGTAGGGGGGGAGGGGTTGCTCCGGCTCCAGCACCTGGGGATAGGTGCGAAAATCCTCCCGGGACAATACCACCGCCTGCTGGCGCACCCGCCCCTGTGGGTCTAAAATGAGGCGAAAATTCTTGGTCAATTCCGGGTATTGGGACTCATTGGCCGCCAACCCCCGGCTCAAAAGGGTTTGGAGCAAAGGATTCGGTTCTGGGATCAGCTCCGGGTTGGTTGACAATAACTGCGCCACCGTCCGAGCCTGCGCCAAGGACTCCTGGGGCAACCAATCCAGATATTCCTTCTGCAAGGTATTGGTTCCCTGGGCGAGGGTGGCTGTAAACTTATCAACCACCGTCTGGCGCACCGAACGCACCTGCGCTTGGGTCAAGACCACCACCGGCACCGCCGTCCACAGGAGCAAAATGGCTGCCAATTTCGTGCGAAACGGGGTACGCTGCCACCACCGCACCGGTTGCAACCAGGGTTGGGTTCGCACCGTCGGCAACGGCTCGATCACCAAGGGGGGCGGTAATTCTTCCAGCGCCGCCCGTGCCGCTACCCCATAGGCACCCTCCGGGTCCTGGGCCACCACCTCCTGCCACAGCCGCCGTGCCCCCTCCACATCCCCCGCCTCCCGGGCATCCTGACCCTGGAGATAGAGTGTCAAGAGGGGATCCGCCTCCGCCTCGGGTTGGGGACGGGTGCCGGGCACCTCATCGGGGCTGGCGGTGAACCACTCGGGGGTGGGGGAAGGGGATGGTTCCATCGGGCTACCTCGCTGACGATTGACGCAAAACTTGAAACAACGCGGTGGGGTCCAGCAAGGCCACCGGTTGCCCCTCCCAGCGCACCAGGCCGGGGAACAAATGCTTGTGGCGCAGATGGGGCAGGGGTTGAATATCCCTGGGGGTCAATGGCAAAAACCCTTCCCGGCCCTGGATGGTCACCACCACCGACCGCTGGCCCCCCTGGACGACCAACCCCTCCCGGTGTGGGGTCACGGGCAAGGGCAAATCCGGTTCCAACTGGCGCAATAAACGTCCCAAATCCAGCACCCAGAGGAAATTCCCCCGCACGTTGGCAATACCCTGAAAAATCGCCGCCGCCCCCGGCATCGGTGCCACCACCACACTCGCCATGTCCAACCCCTCCCGCACCGCCAGCTGGGGCAACGCCAACCGCACCGCCCCCCCCAGACGAAACACCACATACTTCACGGGGGGAGCCTGCACGGTTGCATTAACTGTACTAGTTGACATATTTTTGCACCATCGTAATTAACTGTTGGGGCGTGTAGGGTTTGGTGAGATAGTCCGTCGCCCCCTGTTTTTGCGCCCAAAACCGATCCGCCTCCCGATTCCGGGAACTACACATCACCACCGGCAGGTTCCGCCAATCGGGATGGGCACGGATGCGGCGACACAAATCCAACCCACTTTCCCCCGGCAGACCAATATCCGCCAGCACCAAAGCGGGCAGTCCTTGACGTTCCAGCCACCCCCAGGCCGCCTCCGCCGAGGATTGCCCCACCGCCTTGTACCCCGCCCGTTGCAACAGCGCTACCATCAACTTCTGCTCCGCCGCCACATCTTCCACCACCAACACCAACCGGGGCAGGGCTTCCATCATCTACACCGACCCCTGGGACAGAACGTGTTGCACACACCGGCGCAGTTGCTCCGCATCCACTGGCTTGGTCAGGTATTCCTTCACCCCCAACAACTTCGCCCGCATCTTGTCCACCAAACCGTCTTTGCCCGTCAAAAACACAATCGGTGTCTGGCGCAATTCGGGATGCTGGCGGATCAGTTTACACAGGTCGTAGCCATTCAGGTCGGGCATGAGGAGGTCCAGCAACACCAGCGCCGGTTTTTCCCGCTCCAAGGTCGCCATCACCTGATTGGGTTCCCCGATGGGAATCACCTGGTAGCCGCCGCTGTGCAAAATCTGGGTCACACTGGTCAAAATCGCCGGACTGTCATCCACACAAGCTACCTTTGGCCCCTGGGGTTTGGGCGGCTCCGGCACCTCAAAGGGCCGCACCAGCAATATCCCCTGCTGCACCAACGGCAGAAAACACTGCACCGCCACCGCCGGACTGACCTTCAATTCCCTCGCCAAATCGTAACCACAGGCAGACTGGGTAAATAATTCCACACACCGTTGCAACTGAGGGGGCGGCAATTTCGCCAGATAGCTCTCCCGGGGACAAACCGACCAAAACTCATACACCTGATTCACCCGCTGGGGCGCTAGGTGGAACCGGGCAAAGGGAGACGGCACCCGGTAGCGCAACCCCGCCCAGGTCTTCACCTCGTTTTGTACCGACTTCGCCACATCCGCCAGATTCACCGCCAACAAAATCGGATTCAGGGGAATCCGGGGATGCTCCTCCCGTTTGAGTTGCTGGGATTTGTGCTGGGACAACACCAAAAAATGGGTCAACCCCTCCTGGGTCAACCGCAGTAAAATCTGCCGCACATCCGCCAAATTCAGCCGCCCCACCTGGGTTTGCTGGTAGAGAAACTCGTACTCATCTTGTCCCGGCGGCAACACCAAATCCCCCAACTTGGGGAAAAAGAGGGGCAACAAACAATTGAACCGGCTGGCTCGCCCCACGCTCGTACCCGCATAGTGCAACCGGGTACCCGCCGAGCCCACATACACATCCCACCGCACCGAAGGATCGGCTGGGTCGTAAAGGGTGACGTGCCCAGTCAAAGGTCGGTTAACTGCGGAAACTTCCTGACCGGATTCCATTATGAAACTTGGCTGAATTTTACCAAGGAGCTATTCACCCCAATTTTAACCCTATAATCCCCATCGGTAAACCCTATCCCTGGAAATCATCCTATTAAACTATCTCAAAAGGGTTCCACCGGGAAAAACCCCTGAAGGGACAAGGGTTCCCGGTTTTTATCAATGGTAAAATTTATCTGAAATTCCATACAGCGTTTTTCAGCAATTTATTACTATAATCAACCAAGATTAAGATTATATTAAGTTGGGGTAAATACTAGGTAAATGTTCATTTGTTTGAAGATGCTGGGAAGGGAACAGGGGGAGACTGTTCACCGGGAACGCCGAATCCCGACATTCTGCTCTAAACTAAGAATCTAAAAATCCATCCCCCGAACCTTGCGATGGCACAGAACCCCCAGCAACGGGTAGCATTGGGCATTCCCCCGTTACCTCTGGATGCCGCCCAGACCGCCGACCTCTGCCAACGTCTGCAAACCTCGGACAGCACCCCCACCGACCGTTGGTTACTCCAGGAACGGGTGCCCCCCGGCGTGGATCAGGCGGCCTATGTCAAAGCGGGATTTTTGGGGGAAATTGCCCAGGGACGCCGCACCAGCCCCCAAATTACCCCCCTGGAAGCGGTAGCCATGCTGGGGCAAATGGTGGGTGGCTATAACGTACCAGTCTTGATTGAATTATTACAAAATCCAGATAATATCATTCAACAGGCGGCGCAGGAGGCTTTATCCCAAATCACCCTGGTCTATGATGCGTTTAACGATGTGTGGGAATTGGCGCAGAAAAATCCCTATGCTCAGGGGGTGATCGAGGCGTGGGCAGAAGCCACTTGGTTTACCCGCAAGCCAGCGGTGCCGGAGGTGGTGACGGTGCGGGTGTTTAAGGTGGCGGGGGAGATTAATACGGATGATTTATCCCCGGCGATCCATGCCACCACCCGCCCGGACATTCCCTTGCACGCTTTGAGTATGTTGGAAACCCGGACACCGGGGGCGATTGCCACGATCCGGGAACTGAAGGAATTGGGACAGCCGGTGGCTTTTGTGGGGGATGTGGTGGGCACGGGTTCGTCCCGCAAATCGGCGATCAATTCCCTGTTGTGGCATATCGGGGAGGACATTCCGGGGGTGCCGAACAAACGCCGGGGCGGGGTGATCCTGGGGGGGACGATTGCGCCCATTTTCTTTAATACCGCCGAAGATGCGGGGGCGTTGCCGATTGAGTGTGATGTGACAGGGTTGACCACCGGGCAGGTGATCCATCTCTATCCCTACCGGGGGGAACTGCGGGATGAACAGGGTCATGTCATTACAACATTTTGCTTAAAACCGGAAACTTTGCTAGATGAGGTGCGGGCGGGGGGACGGATTCCCCTGTTGATTGGGCGGGGGTTGACGGATAAAACCCGCAGTCGTTTGGGGTTGCCCCCCCATCCGGGGTTTGTGCGCCCCAGGCTTCCGGCGGATACGGGCAAGGGCTTTACCCTGGCGCAGAAAATCGTCGGGCGGGCCTGTGGGGTGGCGGGGGTGCGGCCTGGTACCGCCTGTGAGCCGGTGATGACGACGGTGGGTTCCCAGGATACGACGGGGCCAATGACCCGGGATGAACTCAAGGAATTGGCCTGTTTGGGGTTTAGTGCGGATTTGGTACTGCAAAGTTTTTGTCATACGGCGGCCTATCCCAAGCCGGTGGATATTCAAACCCAGCGGGAATTGCCGGATTTTTTTGCGACCCGGGGCGGGGTAGCCCTGCGACCTGGGGATGGGATTATCCATTCCTGGTTGAACCGGATGCTATTGCCGGATACGGTGGGCACGGGCGGGGATTCCCACACCCGGTTCCCTCTGGGGATTTCCTTCCCGGCGGGGTCGGGGTTGGTGGCGTTTGCGGCGGCGATTGGCTCCATGCCGCTGAATATGCCGGAGTCGGTGCGGGTGCGGTTTACGGGTCAGTTGCAACCGGGGGTGACCCTGCGGGACATTGTCAATGCCATTCCTTACGTGGCGTTGCAGACGGGATACCTGACCCTGGGCAAGGCGAATAAGCGAAACATTTTTGCCGGGCGGATTATGGAGATGGAGGGACTGCCGGATTTGCAGGTGGAGCAGGCGTTTGAACTGACGGATGCGACGGCGGAACGCTCCTGTGCTGGCTGTACAATTCACCTGGGGGTGGCGACGGTGAGCGAATACCTGCGCTCGAATGTGGCGTTGATCCAGGATATGCTCGCCCGGGGGTACGAGGATCGGCGGACGTTGCAACGGCGCATGGAGAAAATGCAGGACTGGTTGGCCGACCCCCAATTGCTGACGGCGGACCCGGATGCGGAGTACGTGGCGACCCTGGAGGTGAATTTGGATGAGATTAGGGAACCTTTGGTGGCGGCTCCCAACGACCCGGACAATATCAAAACCCTGAGCGAATGTGCAGGCGACCCCATTGATGAGGTGTTTATTGGTTCCTGTATGACCAATATCGGCCACTACCGGGCGGCGGCCAAGGTACTGGAGGGGGCGGGGCAGGTCAAGGTGCGGTTGTGGGTCTGTCCTCCCACCCGGATGGATGAGCAGGTGTTACGGGAAGAGGGGTACTACAGCATTTTTGCGGCGGCGGGGGCCCGGTTGGAAATGCCCGGCTGTTCCCTGTGCATGGGCAATCAGGCCCGGGTGGCGGACAATACCACCGTATTTTCCACCTCTACCCGCAATTTCAACAACCGCATGGGGAACAATGCCCGGGTCTATTTAGGTTCAGCGGAATTGGCCGCCGTCTGTGCCCTCCTGGGACGCATCCCCACCCTGGCGGAATATCGGGCGATTGTCACAGAGAAAATCGATCCGTTGGCGGCGGATATTTATCGCTATTTGCACTTTGACCGAATGTTGGCATGTGCGAGTGGGGTGGGCGGTCGTTAGAAGATTCATGTGTTGCTATTGAATAGGGGGTTCTAAACTAAAATAAATGGGTAATAATGGTGGTCGCTGTGCATTCCCCCCTGATTGTCGTTATTGATAACTACGACAGTTTTACCTACAATTTGGTGCAGTATTTGGCGGAGTTGGGGGCGGAGGTGAAGGTCTTTCGTAATGACCACATCACCATCCCCGAAATCCAGGCACTCCAACCCGATGGCGTGGTGATTTCCCCTGGTCCAGGTCGCCCGGAAGACGCGGGGATTTCCCTGGCGTTGATTGCGGAAATCGGGAGTACTGTCCCCCTGTTGGGAGTCTGTTTGGGACATCAAAGTATCGGTCAGGTTTTCGGGGGTAAAATTGTGTCTGCCCCTACCCTCATGCACGGCAAAACTTCGGAAATTTATCATCGGGGCATTGGGGTTTTTGCAGGGTTACCGATGCCCTTTACTGCCACCCGTTACCATAGCCTGGTGATTGAGAAAAACTCCTGCCCCGAGGTGCTGGAAATCACTGCTTGGACGGAGGATGGCACGATTATGGGGGTCAGACATCGGCAGTATCCCCACCTGCAAGGGGTGCAGTTTCATCCCGAAAGTATTTTGACTGCTGTGGGACCGGCATTGTTAAGGAATTTCTTAAGCAGTATTCCCCCACGCCAGGGGTAAAATATACCTAGAAGCCTGTGAGGTTTATCTATGCAGATTTGGGTAAATGAACAACTCGACCCCGGCGGTTTGGTTCACGCTTGTCTCGCAACCTGTGATGAAGCCGCCGCCCGTCAGTGCCACGTTAATTTTGAAAACAACCTCACCCCAGAACAGCGTGCCCAGGGGTGGCAAGCCCGTCTGCGAGCGGTGGAATCCTGGGATCAGGTGCCCGTGACCGCCCTCAAACTGAGTTAAAATCATAGAACAAATTGGGGGTTTACTACCTGGTTTTGCGATGGCGACCGTCCCGTTAACGCCCAGCCAACAGCGTATCCTCAAACTTTTGCAGGGACAATCCCAGGCACTCTCTGCCCAAGCGATTTATCTGCGCCTCAAGCAACAACAGCAAGGGGTGGGGCTGGCAACGGTGTACCGGGCGTTGGAAGTGTTGAAAAAAACCGGGGCGATCCAAGCCCGGCTCCTGCCCAGCGGCGAAGCGGTGTACAGCGGTTTACCGGACGACCGGCACCATCTCACCTGTTTGCGGTGTAATTGCTCCATTCCCCTGGGGGACTGCCCGGTGCAAGACCTGGAACAGCACCTGCGGCTGGCGCACAAGTTTCAAGTCTATTACCACACCCTGGAATTTTTTGGGCTTTGCCAGAACTGCCAGGACTCCGCCTAAGCCCCCACCGCTTCCTTGGCGGCATACATAACTTCAACGGTAATGGTGGTCAACCCCTGCTCCCGGGCGAATTTTTCCGTATTGCGTTTGACCTTACCCCGCACAAAACCGGGCACTTTGTTTAACTCCTTTTGCGCCTCCGGTGTCCACGCCAAATCCGTAGCCGCCGAAAGGGTTTTGGTAATCACTTCCTTGGTATCGTGACCGCCGAAAATTTCCAATAGGTGATCCTCCATCCCCAAGGTGAAGGAGTTATAGACCAAATCGGCAATTTGATTGGTGCCTTCGTAACCGAGAAACGGGCGGTACCCCAAGGGGAAATTTTGGATATGCACCGGGGCGGAAATCACCCCACAGGGGATGTGCAGGCGTTTCCCCACATGGCGTTCCATCTGGGTGCCAAAAATTGCGGCTGGTTCCGCCTGGGCAATGGCATCCCCAATCCGGGTATGGTCATCAGTAATGATTACGTCATCACAATAGGGGGACACCTGCGCCCGGAACCAATCCCCATCATAGGTACAATAGGTGCCCGCCCAAACCACATGGATGCCCATTTCCCTAGCTAAAATTTGGGTCATGGCGGCGGCGTGGGTATTGTCCCCAAAAACGACCGCTTTTTTGCCCGTCAAATTTTGGCAATCAATCGAACGGGAAAACCAAGCCGCCTGGGAAATAAACCGGGTTTGCTCATCAATATAGGATTCATAATCCACCGCCTGTCCCTGGGCGTTTAAGACCTGTTGAATTTCTCGAATACAGTGCGCCGTTGCCATCACTCCCATTGGCGTTGTCTGTACCATTGGCAGACCAAATTCCGCTTGCAGATATTGGGCGGCGAGCAAGCCAATTTCCCGGTAGGGGACGAGATTAAACCAGGCTTGGGGGAGCAGGGCAATTTGGTCAACGGTGGCTCCCTCCGGCAGAACCACATTCACCTGAATCCCTAGTTCACCCATTAATTTTTTTAATTCTTTTAGGTCATGTTGGTTATGAAAGCCGAGGGTCGTTATTCCTAAGATATTCACCGAAGGTTGTGCGGTTTTTTGGGTGATTAATGTGCCTTTTTTTGCCGCTTTTTGCAGATAAAAACGGATGATTTGTTCAAGGGTGCGGTCGGCGGCTTGGAGTTCATTCACCCGGTAATGGTTCACATCCGCCAAAAGTACATCACAGCGGGTTTGTTCCGTCGCCCGTTCCACAAAATTCTGCAAATCTTCCTGCAAAATACTGGAGGTACAAGTCGGGGTCAAAACAATCAAATCGGGATGTTCTTCCGCATCCTTGCGGGTGATATTGTCCACCACCTTTTCCTGGGAACCCTGCGCCAGCACATGGCGGTCCACAATGCTCGCCGTGACGGGGGTAAAATGGCGCTCCCGCTCCAGCATCGAACGCATGACATTGAAATAATCATCCCCCAAGGGGGCGTGCATGATGGCGTGTACCCGGCGAAAGGAACTCGCCACCCGGAGCGTCCCAATGTGGGCAGGCCCGGCATACATCCAATAGGCTAATTTCATGGGCATTCCCCGCTATTTGGTGACTTTGTTCAGCTTAAAGGGAACGGGTGACATCCACCGACAAGATGCAAGGATTTTTAATGTTTTACGCTTGGGCAAACGCCAGTGCCACCTGGAGGTCAGCGGTTACCTGGGGGTAGTTTATCGCTGGGCGTTGAAGCAAATGCAGTCCCACCCCCAATGCCTGTGCCAATTCCCGTTTCACATCTTCGCCACCGGGACTACCGGAAGCCTTGGCAATCACCTGGGTAATGCCCCAATGTTGCCAAATTGCCCGTTCCAAATCCCGACTCACGGGGGGCCAAAGGGCGATGATCTGTTGGGGTAAAAAACCCGTTTCTAAGGCAGTCGCTAAGGCAATTTGATCCGGGATAATCCGCACAAACCAAGTATGTTCCCCCCAAAAATTTTTCAGAATAGGTAATTGCCGGTAGCCGAGGGTAACTAAAATCCGCTCTTGATGAAATTTCGCTTGGGTCAAGAGTTCGGTTAAATTTGCCCAGTAGTAACAACCAGGATAATTAGTAACCAGAGCGGGACGTTCATAGCGGAGATAGGGTAAATGATAATCTTGAGAACATTGAATGGCTAGTTGGGAAATTGCCGCCGCATGGGGATGGGAAACATCTAGGATTTTACTAATGTGATAATGCTGGATAAAAGCACCGATATTCTCCAGCGTCAAACGGGTCACCAATACGGGGCAGGGGGTGTGGGCGTAAAGCTGTTTTGCCCGTGCTGTGGTTACGGTAATGACGCAATTGGGATGTTCCCCTAATGCGGTTGCCAATTGGGCACTTTCTTGGGTGCCGCCGATCAACCACAGGGTCACGGTTTGGGGGATGGACTCGCTTTCGGGGTCGGCTTTTGGGCTGGGGCTTGCCATTCCTGCAATTCCCGATTCACCGCATTTTGTAAATCAATCGGCACCAGGGCAACTTGTCTGGTAGTTCCCTCGGCGGGCGGGTCAATTTCGGCGTACAATGCCGTGCCACTAAAATCCGTATTTCCCAAAATTAAACGGTGATTGTTGCCGTTTTCTAAGGTGACTTGGATGGTGGCACTGGGAACCGCTAAACCAAATTTCGCCTGATCCTGTACCGGGATGGTGATGTCCTTGTCCTGCACCCGTTCCACATTGGTCAATTGCCCTAATAAAAATGCAATCGGGGCATCATTAGCTGGCGTTTTTTGCGGGGCGACCATGCGCCATTCCCCCACCTTGACCCGCTCAAATTTCAGAGTTTCCTTCGGCTTGATAATCGTAATTGCTGTTACGTCTTTTTCCGTAAAATTAAATAATTTCGCTTGTTTTATTTGTTGCTCTTGACGCTGGGGTTTGCCCACGAATTCCCAATAGCTGACCCCCCCTGCCAACCCAATCGCCAGACCGAGAATGATCAATGTACTTGGGGCAAGTTTCATGGTTTAACGACCGTATTGTTCCAAACAGCGGATAAATAATTCTACCCCCAAACTGAGTACCGCTTCATCAAAATCAAACCGGGGATGGTGGTGGGGAAAATCTAATCCTTTGCTGGGATTCGCCGACCCCAAAAAGAAATAACACCCCGGCACTTCCTGGAGAAAAAAGCTCATATCCTCGCCCCCCAGGGTTTGACAATCGGGCAGGATACCCAACCCCGGTTCCACCACCTGTTGCGCCACACTACGCACCAACTCGGTCATGGCTGGGTCATTCACCAAGGGCGGATAAAGGTATTCGTAATCCCAGCGGTAGGTGGCACCATAGGCGTGACAAATCCCCTGGATGATGCTCTCAAGTTTTTGGGGGATCACCTTGGCTAAATCCGGGTTGAAGTAGCGCACCGTCCCCCCCAGGGTCGCCTGGTCGGCAATGACATTCCGGGCATGACCGCTGTGGAATTCGCCCACCGTCACCACCGCCGGTTCCAGGGGGCTGATTTGCCGTGCCACCACACTTTGCAACGCCACCACCACCTGCGCCGCCACCACCAGGGCATCCACGGTTTGTTGGGGTTTAGCCCCATGCCCCCCCCGCCCCTGAATCTGGCACCGAAAAAAGTCAGAAGCCGCCATCAACGGTCCGGAGCGCACCCCCACCGACCCCGCAGGCAGGTCATTCCACAGGTGCAGACCAAACATGGCTTCCACCCGGGGATTCTCCAACACCCCCGCCTCGATCATCGGTTTTGCACCGCCAGGGCCTTCCTCCGCCGGTTGAAAGATGAGCTTCACTGTCCCCCGCAGGTGTTCCCGGTGGTGAGCCAGATAATGCGCCACCCCTAGTAAAATCGCCGTATGTCCGTCATGGCCGCAGGCGTGCATCACCCCATCAATTTGGGAACGGTAGGGCACCGTGTTTAATTCCTGAATGGGCAGGGCATCCATATCCGCCCGCAGCCCAATCACTGGCCCTGGTCTCGACCCAGAAATCACCGCCACCACCCCGGTTTGGGCGATGCCCGTCTGCGGTTGATACCCCCATTGGCGGAGCAATTCCACCACCCGTGCCGCCGTTTCCACCTCCCGAAACCCCAATTCCGGGCGTTGGTGCAATGTCCTGCGCCATTGGACAAGCTGGGGTTGCAGTGCTTGAATCGCAGGGCGAATGGGGGTCAAAGCGGTCGCTAAGGTCAAGGTTCCTGCCCCTCCATACAAAGATTTTCATCTTAATTTTACAATTTTAGAATAGAAACCCCCAGAACCAAATACGGGGGCGGTGCTCCTGCCACCAGTATTCTCAATTCATTTAGGATTGCTATATAGCAATCCTATTTGATTAACCAACAAAAATTTCCCAGAACCAAGGACGGGGGCGGTGCCCCTGCGACTCCCTGTTCCATTCTCATTTAGGATTGCTATAGTTACAGCTTTTGCATTTGTATCTCTGCTTCTGGAGAATAAATCCATGCTTGATAATGTTTTTATGTCCCCATTTAGAGCAGGCTTCTGGCATTTGACGTAATCAATCTTTATCACATTAATATTATACCATTATAAAGTTGAAACTCTCATATTTTTATCTCCAGCACTAGGGAGCGTTGACAAGTACGAGAATAAAACACTAAGATACAGGATATATCTGTTTATAGATTTTTGTACTTACATGGCAGATTTAGAAGCCCCATGCTTTCGTTAGCAATCATCAACAACATAGGGATCATTCTCAATAGCTATGAGTTAATAGAGGTGTACACAATATCTTATCATCCATAAGGTTGAAAGAATTTAAATGAACGCTCCCATTATTTTTTGCCATTTTAGCCCTAGTCGCTACTTGAATTATGTTTTCCCTGCGGTCAAGTTGACTAATCCCGACAAGGAAATTTTTTTGCTAGGGGATGAATCGAATCGTCCAATTGCTCTAAAATATGGACTTGAACATCGCTATTTTACGGAGTTTGATTACGGTGAAAAACTGGCACTATTCAACCAATTCTATCAACTTATTGAAGGTCGGAATCATCATGGGATTCGTGGGGAGACTGACTGGGTGAATTTTATCTTTAAGCGTTGGTTCTATGTATATAACTTTACAACTGCATCCGGTTATGAAAAATTCTGGCATTTCGATTCAGATACGATGATATTAACAGAATTATCTCAGCATGAATACAAATTTAAGAATTACGATTCTACGGAACAATGTAACGGTATGTGTATCAATGGATTTATTAATAATCTAAATGTGGTCTCATCTTATCTGGATAAAATCAATAACCTGTTCCAAGATCAGGAATACTTATCTGGTTTACGCAAATTATTTGATGAAGTCTACCCTGAGTACGCATTTACAGAAATGTCAGCTTATCTAGAATTTAAAAAAGAGTCGGTAGTTAATTCAATTAGATTAAATACAGTAATCAACGATTCAACTTTTGATGATTGTATGTGTTATAAGCACGAACTAGAAACTGAGCGGTTGTTTGTTGGACGAGAAGTCAAGAAAATTTATACGGATGGATCAGGTAATTTTTACGGTTATCATGAAGAATTAAAAAAACCTGTAGTAATCAATAGCTTAAATCTCAGTTGGTTACCCATAGAATTTTTTGAAATTGTATTGACAGAATTAAACAAAAAACAAGCTAACTCCGCACCCGCTGTAATATCTCAAGTCAAATTACAGAATATGACCTCCTTGGGTCAGATATTCTTTCGAGAGTGTTACATTAAATATCTAAGACAAAATCTTAGAAGAAGGGTGAGGAATATAGTCAAACCGATTTTACAAAAGATGAAAATTTTGCCCAACTAAATATCCAATTCCTCTAAACTCAATTGGGAAGCATAGGTTTCAATGAATTCTCGCCGGGGTGGTACCCGATCCCCCATCAAAATCGTAAACAGCCGATCCGCTTCGGCGGCATCTTCAATCGTCACTTGTTTAAGGGTGCGGGTTTCCGGGTTCATTGTAGTTTGCCAGAGTTGTTCCGGCATCATTTCCCCCAGCCCTTTGAAACGTTGAATGGTGTAATTGGCACTGCTCGGTAATTCTTGCTTGACCTGTTGCAATTCCCGGTCATTGTAACAATAAATCACCTGCCGGGGACGGGTACGCTCCACTTTGTATAAGGGGGGACAACCGATGTAAATATGCCCCTGTTCCACAATAGGACGCTGGTAGCGATAAAAAAAGGTGAGCAATAGGGTGCGAATATGGGCACCATCCACATCTGCGTCAGTCAAGAGAATCACCCGATGATAGCGTAATTTTGCCACATCAAATTCTTCCCCTTTAATGCCCAAACCAATCGCCATAATTAAGGCTTGAATTTCCGCATTTTTATACACCCGGGCATCATCGGTTTTTTCAATGTTAATGATTTTACCTCGTAGGGGTAAAATAGCCTGGAACCGCCGGTCGCGCGCCTGTTTGGCACTTCCACCCGCACTATCCCCTTCCACAATAAATAGTTCTGATTCTTTCGGGTCACGGCTACTGCAATCCGCCAATTTCCCCGGTAAGGTTGAGGATTCTAAAACGGATTTACGCCGTACCAATTCCCGTGCCCGACGAGCCGCTTCCGCCGCCTGATACGCCTGAATGGCTTTATCCAAAATCGCATCGGCAACCTGGGGACGCATTTCCAAAAATTCTGTGAGTGCTTCCCCTACTAGAGAATCCACAATTCCCCGCACTTCCGTATTGCCTAATTTGGTTTTGGTTTGCCCCTCAAATTCCGGGTTGGGAACTTTAATGGAAATGATCCCCGCCAAGCCTTCGCGAATATGCTCCCCGGCTAGATTGGCATCCTGTTCTTTGAGTTTATTTCGCTTACGGGCGAGGTTATTGATGGTGCGGGTCAATACCGCTTTGAGACCTTCTAAATGGGTGCCCCCATCCACCGTACGGATATTATTGGCAAATCCCAAAACGTTGTCCGCATAGGCATCTACACACCACTGCAAGGCTACTTCAACCGTGACATTTTGCCGTTCCCCGTGAATGTAAATGATCTCCTCGTGTAGGGGTTGTTTATCCCGGTTTAGATAGCTCACATATTCCCGAATTCCCCCCAAATAACAAAAGGTTTCAATTCGAGGCAATTCCCGGCGATAATCCCGTAAACTGATCTGTATCCCTGCATTCAAATAAGCCAGTTCCCGCAGGCGATTGGTGAGGGTGGCAAAATCAAATTCCGTTGTCTCTTTGAAAATTTCCGCATCCGGGAGAAACCGCACCGATGTCCCCCGCCGCTCCTCCTGCAAAGGTGTACTCAACAGACCCGTGACCGGCTTGCCCCGCTCAAACCGTTGGCAAAACTCGTGACCCTCCCGCCACACGGTCACCTCCACCTCCGCTGACAGGGCGTTGACCACGGACACCCCCACCCCATGCAGACCGCCGGATACCTTGTAACCGCCGTTATCGCCGCCAAATTTCCCCCCAGCGTGCAGTACGGTCATCACCGTTTCCAACGCCGACTTGCCGGTTTTGGCGTGAATTCCCGTAGGAATACCCCGACCATTATCCGTCACTCTCACGGAACCGTCCGCTTCCAAATCCACCTCAATGTGGGTACAAAAGCCTGCAAGTGCCTCGTCCACCGAGTTGTCCACCACCTCATAGACCAGATGGTGCAATCCCTTGGGTCCCGTACTACCAATGTACATCCCCGGACGTTTGCGTACCGCTTCCAACCCCTCAAGAACTTGAATCTGTTCAGCACTGTAGGCAGCGGTCATGCCAAAAACTCCTAGAATCGATGGGAAATGGAATGTACATTAAATCTGCTCAAATTTTAACACAAAACGCCTAAAAGCTCTCTCAGAATGGAAATAAGGCAAATTTTAGTTAGGGGGTGCAATCCTGGCTTTAATTGTGATCAGCGGACCTACGGCGACCGGGAAAACCGCATTGGGGATTGCTTTAGCACAAAAGTTGGACAGTGTCATTATTAATGCGGATTCCCGACAGGTCTATCGGGAGTTGGACATTGGCACGGCTAAACCAACGCCGCTTCAACAAGCCCAGGTTCCCCACTATCTGATTGACTGGGTGGCTCCCACCAGCCCGGTGACGGTTGCCCAGTATCAGCGGGAAGCCCAGGGGGTGATTGCCCAGATGCAGGGGCGAGGGAAAATCCCGTTGTTGGTAGGTGGGAGTGGTCTGTATGTACAGGCGGTGACGCGGGGACTATGTATCCCGCCGGTGGCGCCCCAACCGGAATTGCGTCAGCAATTATCTATTTATAGTCAACGGGAGCGGTATGAATGGCTCCAGCAGATTGACCCGGCGAGTGCCGCTAAAATCCATCCCCATGACCCAGTGCGTACCCTGCGTGCCTTGGAAGTATATTACGTTACCGGGACACCCCTATCCCAACTCCAGGGACAAAAGATACCCGATTATCCAGTTCTATATTTATATTTGGACAGCGAACAACTGCCGCACCGAATTCGCCAACGTACCCGCAAAATGATTGCCCTGGGATTAGTTGCGGAAACCCAGCGATTGCAAGTGAAATATGGGGCTGATTTACCCCTATTAAAAACCCTTGGCTATCAAGAAATTAGCCATTATTTAGCGGGGGATTATTCTTTAGAAACGGCAGAAGAACTGATTGTCCAACACACCTGCCAGTTGGTGAAGCGGCAAAGGACTTGGTTCCGGGCACAAACGGGTTTGGTTTTTATCAATAGCGACCGGGCTGATTTAATTGCTTATACTTGGGCAAAAGTGCAGGAATTTCTCATTGCTATTGGTTATTGAATTATGGTTTTTCTTATGGAAATGGGACACTGCCCTAGTTCTAGATCAATTTATTGTTCGGATAGTTTGAGATGGGTGAATATGACTAAATTATTCAATATTACAACGTGGATATTCACCCATTTGCCATTGAATATCTACAATAGGAACATTCGCAGTTTTCAAAACCAAGGGTTGGGTCAATCGAGTTGATTCTGAAGTTTGATTCACCGGCACATTCGCGCACAATAGGTCTTCGGGGAACAAGACTGCCTCTCCTAAATCTGATAAATCCCGCCATTCTTGCTCATTGAAATTCAAGTTAATAAAACTGAATGTTACCGGTTCTGTCTTAAATAAATTTCCATTCACTGGGGATAGTAGTCCGACTTTGTAAAGAAAGCCATTTCCCGTGAAGAGAGCGGGTTGAGGATAGGTTGTGCCGAATTGTTGAGAACCTCCGAGAATCGGCCAGCCATTCACATTTCCCGTTGGACTTGTTGCATAGACCAGCCACTTGCCATTTGGTGCAGACAATGCGCCCGCTCCCACATTATTAATGAAATTATCTTCTGCTACCAAGGTAATGTTTCCTGAGCCAGATGAAACGCTCTTGTTCAGAACAACATTACCGGTTTTTGTCTGGATAAATACCGTTCCCGTAGCTGTAACCGCAGTAGTGGTTAACGTATCTAATGTAATCGTGCTGGTTACCGTATCCACCGTCACCGTATCGCTATTTACCAAGCTCACATCACCCGTCACCTGAGCGGCAAAAATGTCAATATTATTATTACTGTTATTCAAAATAAAGTTATTGCTACCCTGTAATCCTAACCCCTTAGCAATAATTTGCCCATTGGCATTTTGCGTTACGCCGCCACCAGATTTTAATGTCAGGTTGCCCGTGCCCAAATTAGTTACCTTATTTAGAGTTAAGGTATTCCCTGTACGAATAATTCCATCACCGTTGCCAGTCGTAAAGCCCGTAACCGTCAGAGCAAGAGCCGTACTCGTAACCGTATCAAGTGTGAGGGCATTGACATCCTGATAGGTGACACCACCAATCACATTGGCGGCAAAGAAATTAACATCGTTATTGGGGGCATTGAGAATGTAATTTGCACCAATACCACTCCCTTTAAGAGCTAAGCCATCAGCTAATATCTTACTCACACTATTTTGGCGAACAGTATCGTTAGAAACAATGATCACATCTTCGCCATTACTTTGAATAATTACATCATTGAGAGTAACATTTCCCCCCTGGGAAATCAGTCTAATTTCTCCAGTGGTACCATTACCGATTAAGTTTGTACCCATTTCTGTCCGAATGGCATCGGCATTAGCACCTTTACCCATATAGATAATGTCACTTGATACACTACTTACTTCTGCACTATCCCGTTGCCAAATACCGTAATTATCTACTCCAGTACCTTGTCCTTTACCAGTGATAGTAATCGTCCCACTATTGGTAATAATTTTTGTATTTGTATTTTCTATCTTTATACCCACATTATTATCGGTTCCATTACCCCCTATTCCCTGGTAAGTGATGCTACTCGAAGTTGTCGTTACTTGAGCTTGATTTTTTTGAAAAATTCCGTAATTTTTGAAACCTGAACCGTTGCCTTGACCAGCGATACTGATTGCCCCGGTATCACTTTTGGTTTGAGTATCTGTGCCTGTGAAATAAACTCCGTAATTGTAATTTGTCCCATTACCGCCAGTACCTGTATAAGTGATAGTTCCGCTGGTACTAATCACTTTAGCACCCTGTTGCTGAGCGATGCCGTAATTAAATTCAGTGCTACCCTGGCCTATCCCAGTAATCTTAATTGCCCCTGCATCGGTGCTAATTTTGGTATCCACGCCAAAGAGAAATACACCTAAATTGGTATCTGTGCCATTGCCACCGGTGCCTGTATAGGTAATATCCCCCTTGCCAGAAACGTTAGTAGTGGTAAGCACCTGAGCCTTGTTTTGTTGTAAAATTCCGTAGTTAAAATTACCACTGCCTTGACCGATACCAGTAATTTTAATTTCGCCTGTATCACTGCTAATTTTAGTGTCTTGACTTGATAAAAATACACCAATGTTGGTACTTCCCCCATTAGCACCTGTACCCATATAAGTAATTTTGCCGCTGGTCGTTTGGACTTGGGCGGACTGAAACTGAAAAATGCCGTAATTACCATTACCTGAACCGTTGCCAGTTCCTGTAATTGTGATTGTTCCTGTGTCACTAGTGACTTTGGTATCCGTACCTTGCAACCTTACACCATGATTACTATTGACACCATTTCCACCCTTACCTTCATAGGTGATATTACCACTGATAGTTTTGACTTGAGCACCATTTTGTTGCCAAATTCCGTGGTTTTGAATGCTTGAGCCATTCCCTGTACCTTTGATGCTAATTGACCCGTTGTCACTTGTAATTTTAGTGTTTACACCTTGTAATAAAATGCCATAATTATCAAGTGTCCCATTCCCCCCTGTACCTTCGTAAATAATATCGCCGCTAGTCGTTGCTACTTGAGCAGAGTTTTCTTGTAAAATTCCAAAGTTAGAATTTCCTGTACCGTTGCCAATCCCCGTGATGCTAATCGTTCCACTATCACTTTTAACCTGAGTACCTGACTTATTTAAAAATACACCAAAATTGGCATCCGTTCCCTTTCCCCCTGTGCCTTCGTAAGTAATATTGCCAGTAGTTGTTTCCACTTGAGCAGTATTGGTTTGAAAAATGCCAAAGTTGGCACTCCCCGTACCGTTGCCAATTCCTTTAATACTAATGGCTCCACTATCACTTTTAATCTTGGTGCCCGTTTGATCCAGAAATACACCAAAGTTACTATTTGTTCCATTCCCCCCCGTGCCATCGTAAGTAATATTGCCAGTGGTTGTTTGCACTTGAGCGGCATCATTTTGAAAAATTCCAAAGTTTGCAGTCCCTGAACCGTTGCCAATTCCTTTAATACTAATGGCTCCTGTATTACTGATAATCTTAGTATCTGTATTTTGCAATAGTACACCATTATTATCATTGGTACCATTACCAGCTGTACCTGTGTAGGTAATATCACCACTATCAGTACTCACTTGAGTACCACTAAATTGGGCAATCCCATGATTAAAAGAGCCTGTGCCATTACCCGTACCTGTGAGACTAATTGCTCCCGTATTACTGGTGATCACAGTGCCTGTATCCATCAGCAATACTCCATTGTTAAAATTGATGCCATTTCCGGCTGTGCCTTGATAGGTGATTTTGCCAGTGGTGGTACTCACTTCGGCACCTTGAAGTTGGGCAATTCCATGATTGAATGAGCCTGTACCTTGGCTCATGCCTGTGATGGAAATTTCTCCACTTTGAGTCGCTATTTTGGTATTGCTATGTTCCAATAACACACCATAATTAAAATCTTTTCCATTTCCTGATGTGCCTTGGTATGTAATTTTGCCAGTAGTAGTCGTTACCTGGGCACCACTAAGTTGATGAATGCCATAATTATTATCGTTTACACTGCCTCCTTTGCCAATAAGTTGGATATTTCCACCTTGGGTAGAAATCGTAGAATTATTAAGTTCAATTCCTGAAAAATTACCAGCAATGTTATCAAGATTGGATTGAAAAATAACCGCATCAAAACTCCCTGAGTTCGTGCTGGTTATTTTACTCCCAGGTTGCATTACAATTCGTCTGGCGGCTTGCACTGTAAATGTATTCGCTGTTGACCAATTCACATGGGCATCATTAGCAAAAATAATGTCACCATTCTCCAGCCCTACTGTGCCTGATGTTGTTACGGTCACATTAGTTGTACTTAAAGCTGTGTTCAGGGTAGCATTGCTTAAATTTGACCCGGTGCCAGTCGGTACAAAAGGAGTAGTTGGTGAAACATTATTATCTGCCAGGGCACTAATGGTTAAATTCAATGGGTCAAGTAACCAAGTGCCCGTTTCGCCAACTCGTCCGGTTGTATCTACTCTGGCATTATCACCAATTTCTAATATGTTTTTACCGGAGGTTTCCACAAAACCACCATTGTCTCCCCTTGCCGTAATCGTACCATCAAAACGGGTGAAATTATCCGCCCAAACAATCACTTCCCCACCATTACCTGTGACCTTGGCATCGGCATTAATCACACTGCCGCTACTCAGAAATGTATTTTGGGCATTCAAACTAGAATCAATTCTCTGCTTGTCCGCTCGCCCGCCTAAATAATCCCCACCTACAAAAACCAACCCGCCCGCTTTATCCCCAGAAGCATCTACTTTTGCTGACCCAAATAACCCCACATTCTCCCCGGTAATTTGAACCTTACCCCCCTTTTCACCGGATACATCCAATACACCCCGAACGGCAACCGTACCCTTGGTACCCCCCGCTAAAATGATTTCCCCATTCCGATTTTCCGCATACTTTGCTTCAATAATTCCCCCGGTGTTAATCACCTGTTCTATAATTTGTCCCGCCGCTTGAGCAGTTAAGGTAACAATCCCGCCCGGCGCAGTGATGGTGCCCTGGTTATCAATTAAAGAACTCAATTTATTGCCATAAATATCCGTAATTTGCCCTGCTAATTGGGGATCAACCGTTACACTTAATAACCCATCTCCATAGAAATCCAAACTCACAGTGGTTCCCGAAGCCAAAACCACCTTACCCAACCGGGCGGAAATCACCCCGCTATTTTGCACTGCCGGAGCCACCAAAGCCGCAAAACCCGCTTCTTTGACGGTAATCAACCCTTCGTTAATGACACGAGCAGGCGGTTTCCCTGGCATTTGTTCAAACCGCAGAATCCCCTGCATGAAATCACTATCTTTGATATTCAAGGTACTGGCGACCAGACCCGCCACATCCACTTGAGCAGTAGGCAAAAAGGCGATGCCATTTGGGTTAATCAAAAAGATTTGCCCATTGGCGGTGAGTTTCCCAGCGATGGAAGAAGGAGTATTGCCCGTGACCCGATTAAGTGTAGCGGAGGTACTGCTAGGCTGTTGGAAATTCACCCACTCCGGCGCACTGATACTAAAACTATTCCAGTTGATAATGGCTCGGTCGGAGGACTGGTGAATGTTGAGCTTAGTGGGACTTTCTTGCTGAATCGTTGCTACCCCCTGGGTAACCACACCGCCCTGGGGGAGAGCAAGAACTGAGGGCTGGTAGAGAACCACCGCCAGCAGTAATTTGAAGGGCAAAACCAGGATGCGCCAAACACAAGGAATGAGGTACATACGAACCGATGAACTCTTGAACTTGTAATGAATCTCTGTAGATAATTTTTTAGCATAAAACCTTGTAGTAAGCTATAGGGCAACTAAATAATTACAGCAATCCTACTTGCATTTGCGAACCAAACTTCCCTAGAACCAGGGACGGGAGCCGGTGCCCCTGCGACCGCTGTTCTCATAGGGATAGTGTGGCGTAGCCATACTCAATTAGGGTTGCTACGGCAATCCTATCGGAGATTGAAACAGCAATCACAAGCCCGCTGGAAACTGATTTCTGTGAGTACCTGTTGCGGGTAATGCTCTCTTTATAATGCTCAAGAAATGATAAAAGCAGTGCATGGTCATTGGCATGGTCGGAGCCGGTGGACATGGGTTCAAAACGGCAGTGTCCCTGGTAATAATACCCCTTGAGTTTGCTATTTTTGGGGTCATCGGCAATTTGCACAAATTCATCCCAATTGGCTTTTTGCCAGGTATTTAAGGGGGTTTGGGTCAAGCTCAAAGTCATGGGTTTTAGGGGTGATTAAATTGATGTTTTACCTGTTCCATAAACCAAGCGGTGACGGCGGCTTGATGTTCCGTGCGACTGCGTTGTAAGGCTTGTTCCAGTAAATTTAACCCTAATCCGGGCAATACTTGGGAGGTACGAATACGGCGACTACTGCCATCCGGGCTAATGGCAAAACCAAAAATTTGCTGAATTTCCACCGCCACAATCCAATACTCGGGAATCCCCAAATCCTCATACTGCAAGCGTTTGGCACCCAGGTCATCCGCCAGGGACGTATCGCTAATTTCAATCACTAAATCGGGCAGGGGATAAGTATCTAAATCCACCACCCGTGTTCCCCAGGGAATCCGATTGGCCTTTTCCCCCACATAAACGGAAATATCCGGTTGGAATTCATGGCGCCCCGACTGCCGATAGGAACAGGCATCCTTGACCGTGGCGAATAGGTGCCTTTGCCCGACCCAAAACGTGAGCATAAATAAAAGCAGTGCATGGTCATTGGCATGGTCGGAGCCGGTGGACATGGGTTCAAAACGGCAGTGTCCCTGGTAATAATACCCCTTGAGTTTGCTATTTTTGGGGTCATCGGCAATTTGCACAAATTCATCCCAATTGGCTTTTTGCCAGGTATTTAAGGGGAATTGGGTCAAACTCAAGGTCATGGGAATTATGCGAATCGCTATAACAATCTTAACCGATGAATGAACAGATATTCAAAACAATTAGGGATGGGAACCATGCCTTTATTATCATATATAAATACAGCAACTGTCATCAAATTGTGGGCACCTCTATAAATTCAAAGTTAGCAGTCGCAGGCGGCACCCCCTACCCTTAGTTCTGGGTAATATGACTATTTATTCCAAAGATGAGATTTATGGCTACGCCACGCAGGCTATGGACTGGCTCAAATAAATAGAGATGCCCTTGTGAGTAAAAAATTTATACTTAAAAAATCAAGGGTCGCAGGGCACCGCCCCGTTCTTGGTTCTCAAGTAACCTCATGATGTCCAGAAATAGCATTACCGTATAACAGCAGTTTGTAATTGTTCAGAAATTGCCCGTAGGTTTTGCCCAAACTTTGGCAATCGAATTGTGAGTAAAAAATTTATACTTAAGGGCACCTCTATTTATTCAAAATATGAGAACGAAACACAAAAACAGCATAGCATTGCTCAGTACTTTTTTGTACTAAGATGACTGGGTTTTATAGATTGCTGTAGATATGATTGAAAAGAGACTTAGTAGGGGGTCAAAACTCACAGATTATCGGCCAGGGACTGCCGCTCCCAAAACGCATAACGGCGGAAATTATAAGCCAGATTTTTCAACCCAATTGCCGCTTCTACTCTGGTTTTACCAATCAGACGCATGAACTTACCCCCAAGACACATCACCCACTGACCAAATACGTGTTCCACCTTGGCTCTCACTTTAGATTTGATGCGATTCTTTTCATTTTGCTCTGCGGTTAGGGGCTGATTTCGGTAGCCTTTTTCATGGATGTGACTGGTAAATCCAATCCTGGCTAACGTCCATTCTAAATCCGTGCTGTGATAGGCACTATCTCCCCAGATTTCCGACCCATCAATATCCACCAGTTGACTGAATACTTGTGAGTCATGCACGGAGGCATCCGTGACCACATAATGACGCACAAAACCATATTTTACATCCACACTGATATGATTTTTATAGCCAAAATAGCTGACACCATTTTTCTTTACCCAACGGGCATCTCTATCCTTTTGCCGTAAAACCTGGAGTTTTTCCTCCCATTGCTTAGGAATTTTCCCTTCCTTTACTTCTTGATTTTCTTGCCGAGTATTTCGTTGGACTGGCACGGGAATGAGAGTGGCATCCACAATCTGACCAACTTCGACAATATATCCTTTTTCTCTCAGGTAATTATCAAAGTGAGCAAATACTTCTTTGACTAGATCGTGCTTGGCGAGATTATCCCGAAATAGCCAGACCGTTTTGGCATCAGGGATAGCGTCTTCGATACCCAATCCTAGGAATTCCATGAACGAGATACGGTCATTCACTTGAAACTCGAGTTCATCGTCACTAAGGGCATACATTTGTTGGAGAATCAACAATTTAAACATCACAATGACGTCGGTGGGTTTTCGACCCGCATTACTCTTTCTTTCCTTGTCATATATGGTTTCTAATATGGGTCGGAAATCTTCCCAGTTAATATTTTCATTGAGCCACTTCAGCATGGGCTTTTTCTGATTGAGTTTTTCCCGCCGCTCTTGCTCATCCCAAAATCCTTTTTGACCCATTTTCCCTCTCCACGTCGTTAATACTAATTATCTCACAAATCCCTCCCAAAATCAATTAATAGAGGTGCCCTTAAAAAATCAAGGGTCGCAGGGCACCGCCCCGTCCTTGGTTCTCAGTAACCCTATGATGCCCAGAAATAGCATTACCGTATAACAGCAGTTTGTAATTGTTCAGAAATTGCCCGTAGGTTTTGCCCAAACTTTGGCACAAAAAATTTAGAAAAAGAGATGACTTTCCGGTTGGATATTGATTTCCATTGGCACGGCGGCAGGTTCACTTTGCAGGGCGTAAAGAATCGCTTGGGCGGCAGTTTCCGGGCGTAACATTTTCGTGCGATCCACCTTCAGGGGAATCTCATCCCAAAAAGGCGTATCCACCCCACCGAAATAAAACAAAGTGACTTTGATACTGTAGCGGCGCAATTCATCAGCCAAGACTTTGCTCAACCCCACCGCCCCAAATTTGGACGCACAGTACGCCGCCGCCATCGGCATGGTATGTTTGCCCAAAATGCCAATCACATTGCAAATATGACCAGCCCGCTGGGTTTTCATCACCTGCGCCGCCGCCTGCAAGGTGTAAAAATTCCCCTGGAGATTCACCGCCAATTGGGTCGCCAAATCCGCCGGTGTCAGCTTGTCCCAGGGTTTGAGAATCCCTACCCCAGCGGCATTCACCAGTACGTCAATCCGGCCAAAGGCAGACACCGCCTCATTCATCAGATGGTGCACCTGCGCTGGGTCGGTAATATCGGTAGGAATCGCCAAATCCCCGATGCCAGCCAACGCCTGTAATGGCTCCGGTCGCCGGGCGGCCAAAACTAATTTCGCCCCCAAGGGATGCAACCGCTCGACCACAGCGCGCCCAATTCCCCCGGTAGCACCCACCACGACAATAACTTTATCCTGGAGCATCTGTTACATTTCTTAAAACTCTGTCCAATATAGCAAACCGGGTGAGCGTGTCACAATGGGCGGGGAGTGGGGGGCAAAGCGGGTGCGAACGGGACTGCTGGTGGCGGTGGTGGTGGCAACCTATGTGGGGTTGGGGCTGGGGCGTTGGCCGGGGGTGGGGCTGAACCGACCGACGATTGCCTGGGTGGGGGTGGCGGGGGTGGTGGCCTTGGGGGGCATGACGGTGTCAGGGGCGTGGCAGGCGGTGGATGGGCGGACGATGGTGTTTCTGCTGAGCATGATGCTGGTGAATGGGGCGTTGACCGAGGCGGGGGTGTTTGGGTGGTTGTTGCAGGGGTTGGTGCGCCACAGTCGGCATCCCCTGGGGCTACTGCTGGTGGTGACGGGGGGGACGGGGGTGCTGTCGGCGTTTTTGCTGAATGATACGTTGGCTTTAGTGGCAACACCGTTGCTTCTGCGGGTGACGCAAGCCCTGGGGGTGAACCCGGTGCCCTACCTGTTGGCCTTGGCGGGGGCAACGAATGTGGGTTCCGTGGCGACCCTGGGCGGCAATCCCCAAAATATTTTGGTGGGGGCGTTGTCTGGGATTGGTTATGGGGTTTTTGCTCAGGTAATGGTGCCGGTGGCGGCGGTGGGCTTGCTCCTGTTGGTGGGGTGGGTGTGGCTGTTGTATCCCGAGGTGCGTTCCCGGCGGCGGTTCCCGGCGGTGACCTTGGCGTGGACAGCACCGCATCAGGGGTTGGGGTTCCATCTGGTGGTGACAGGGGGGTTACTGCTGGGGTTTGCCGCGGGGGTGCCTCTGGCGGAAGCGGCGTGGGTGGGGGCGGCGGTGTTGCTGTGTCGCCACGGGCGGCATCCTGAAGCACTGTTAGCGCAGGTGAATTGGGGACTGCTGGTGTTGTTTGGGGGGTTGTTTATCTTGACCCAGACCACCCGGGATTTGGGGATTCTCCAGCCCCTGGCGGATTTGGCGGCCCACCCGTGGGAGTTGCTGGGGGTGACAACGGTGCTGTCCAATTTGATTTCCAATGTACCGACGGTTTTGCTCCTGTCTGCGGTCATCCCAGCGGCGGATACCCAGGGCTGGCTGTTGTTGGCGGCGGGGTCAACCCTGGCGGGGAATTTGACCCTGTTTGGGGCGGTAGCCAATCTGATTACCGTGGAGGCGGCGGGGCGGGCGGGGTATCCCGTCTCCTTTGTCAGCCATCTGCGCCTGGGGCTACCGGTGACCCTTTCCACCTTAGGGGTGGCTTACCTGTGGATTCGGGCGGTCGGGTAGGTCAGGGGGTCACTTCCCGCAGGTGAATCACATCCCGGTAGGGATCCACGTGGGTCACTTGCACCTGGAGGTGTTCCCCCAATTTCACCGGCCGTTGCACCCGCATCCCCAATTCCAACCCCAGTTCTTCCAACAGCACCAGCACCAGGTCCATATCCTCCCGCAACCAGCGCAACACCAGGGCGATCCACACCCCCTGGCCGTGGCGGCGTAGGTATTCCAGACTCCAATAGCGGTTGGTTTGCCGTTCCACCAGACTCGCCTCCTGGGTAGCCGCCGTCACACTCTGGAGAATGCTCTGCAATTCCGCCGCCGCAAATACCGGGGCTTCCCCCCGCAGGTGCGCCTTGATCTGCCAATGGGCGAGCAAATCCCCATAGCGGCGAATCGGGGAGGTGGCTTGCACATAGGCTTCTAAGCCCAAACTGGCATGACGACCGGGGGTAATGCTCACCTCGCTTTTGGTCAAACAGCGGCGAATCGCACAGGTCCGCACCGGCCCCCCCGGCAGTTGCAACAATTCCTCCTCCGGGGGCAATTCCGGCTGGGCTTGGGAACGAAAGGGCATGGCTAACCCGGCATTTTGGGCGTAGCGAGCCGTCACCTCCCCCGCCAGGATCATCATTTCTGCAACCATAAACCGGGCTGGGGAAGGCTGTTGCACCCGCACCTCCACCTGGTCATCGGTAACTTTGATCTCCGCCTCCGGCATCTGAATCTGGATCGCCCCTTGTGCCAACCGCCAATGTAACCGCCGTTCCGCCCATTCGGATAGGTGTAGCAGTTCCCGTTCCCGCTCAATCTGCAACTGGAGCAATTCATCCACATCCTCATAGGTGAGGCGGTAGGTGGGGCGCACCCAACTGGCGGTGATCTGAAACTCGGCAATTGCCCCGGACGGCTCTAAAATCACCCCGAAACTGAGGGCGCAACAGGTCTGCCCCTGCTGTAAACTCATGGGTCCAGTCGCCAAAACCTCCGGGAACATGGGAATTACCCCGGTGGGCAAATACACGCTGGTACTGCGGCGGCGGGCTTCCTGGTCCAAAATGTCCCCCGGGGTCAGCCACCGCCCTGGGTCGGCAATGTGAATCCACAACCGCTCCCGCCCATCGGGCAACAGCTCCCAACTCAACCCGTCATCAATTTCTTTGGTGCTAATATCGTCAATGGTATAGACCTTCAGGGCGGTCAAATCCACCCGCCAAGGGGCATCCAGGTCGGTGGGCGGGTTTTCAATACGCATGGCAACCGCCTCCAAAACAGCCGGGGGAAAGGTGGTGGGCAGGGAACTGCGCCGCAGTGCTAGGTTTTCGTGGGGGTGCCACCAACCCAAAGCCACGAGTAATTCCTGCGCCCCCGCTGGCGTCACCGGCCGCTCCAGATGGGTCAGCAACTCCGCCACCGCCCGGGACTCCTGCCCCTCTAGGATAACAAATTGTTCCAATTGTTCCAGCAGATGCCGTTCTTTCCCAGACCAGGTGACGGTTTCCCCCTGGAGTGCCTGCTGAATTTTGCTGTAAAATGTACTAACTTCTTCCTGCTTTTGCGCCGCTTTTTCCAACTGATGGCGAATGTCCTGCACCTGTTGGGGGGAGCGGGGTTCGTAGTAGTCCCCCTTTTGTTTGAAAAAAATCCGGTCCTCACGCAGCAGGCGGTGGGCGGCGTAGCAGATGGGCGGGTCGGTTTGGTTAAAAATTAATTGCGCCAGTTCCTGGGGGTTGGTGAGCCGGTGGTCGGGGCTGAGCAATTCCCAGGCTAATTCCAGGGCATCCGGGTCCTGGTAGGCACGGGCGGTCTGCTCAAACTCGGGAATATCCTCGGCGAGGTAGGTGCGCCCCGGCACGGTAAAACTGATTTGGCGGGGATGCAGGCTGTAACTGCGCCCCTGGGCATCGCTGGCGATCCAGTTTTTTTTGCCATCCGGGCGTTGGATCACCCCCAAGCGGGTGCCGCCGTCGGTCTGAAATTCGATTAAGGTGCCCTTGTCCACGGTGGCGTTCGGTTACCTGGCCTTTGGTTTCATCAGTGCTGTTCCTATTATGTTTGATGCTGTGGTAATCCTACTTGATGAGTGAACAAAAATTCCCCAGAACTAAACATGGGGGCGATGCCCCTGCGACCCCTGTTCCATTCTCATTTAGAATTGCTAGATGTTTTTGTTTTGATTATGAACCGGGGGGTCACAGTTCCCGGCGGCCTTCCAGGGCTTTGGCGAGGGTGAGTTCGTCCGCATACTCCAAATCCCCCCCCACGGGCAGACCGGAGGCGATGCGGGTCACCCGGGTCAGGGGTTGCAACAGCCGCCCTAGGTATAAAATCGTGGTCTCTCCTTCGATGGTGGGGCTGAGGGCGAGAATGACTTCCTTGGCTTGGGTTTCCCCCACCCGTTTGACCAGGGCGGTGATGGTCAGTTGTTCGGGGCCGATGCCATCCATTGGGGAAATCACGCCCCCCAGCACGTGGTATTTGCCCCGGTATTCCCGGGTTTTTTCCAGGGCAATCACGTCTCGGGAGTCGGTGACCACGCAAATGGTCTGGTTGTCCCGCTCCGGGTTGGCGCAAATCTCGCAGATGGGTTCCGCCGACAGGTGATAACAGATTTGGCAGTGCCCCACCTGTTGTTTGGCTTCCAACAGGGCATTGGCGAGGGCGTGGATTTCCTGGTCGGGTTGTTTGAGCAGGTGGAGGGCTAACCGTTGTGCCGATTTGGGGCCGATGCCAGGGAGCCGTTGCAGGCGTTCGATCAAGCGGGCGAGGGGACGGGTGTAGGCGGAACTCAAGGAGCAACCCCAGGGCAATCCCTTTATGTTATCGCTATCTTAGCGGCTGATCACCGGGGCGGGTTCTCCCTCTGGGACAAAAATCAAGGCGACCCCATTGATGCAATAGCGTTCGCCAGTGGGGAGAGGACCATCGGGGAATACGTGCCCCAAATGGCCGCCGCAGGTGTTGCAGTGGACTTCGACCCGGCGCATCCCGTAGGAAAAGTCTTCGCTGGTGCCCACCGCTCCGGGCACTGGGGCGTAGAAACTCGGCCAGCCGGTGCCGCTGTTGAACTTGGTGTCCGAGGTGAATAGGAGCGTGCCACACCCGGCGCAGTAATAATTCCCCGGGGCGTAATTTTTATCCAGGGGGCTACTGCCTGGCCGTTCCGTGCCGTGCTGGCGGAGGATGCGAAATTGCTCCGGTTTCAGGATTTTTTGCCATTCCTCATCGGTGCGGGGCAAAGGGGCGGGTGTGTCCATCGGATAACTCACAGGGGGGAGGTCAATCGGTTGCTAACGGTTTCTAATATAACGTTACAGCCAGGGCAGGCGGTGGGTTTAGGGGCAGTTAGAATTGAAAAAATGAGTTTCCCCGTGCGCCAACCGTGCTTGCCGACCACCCTACGCCCAACTCCCCTGCCACGCCGCTGGTGCCCCACCGGCAGATGATCGCCATTTTGGATTTTGGCTCCCAGTATTCGGAATTGATCGCCCGCCGCATCCGGGAAACCCAAGTTTACTCAGAAGTCCTGCCCTACCACACCACCGCCGAGCAGTTGCGGGCTTGGCAACCCCGGGGGATTATCCTCTCCGGGGGCCCCAATTCCGTCTATGACCGGGGGGCGCCCCAGTGTGACCCGGGGATTTGGCAGTTGGGGATTCCCATCCTGGGGGTGTGTTACGGGATGCAGTTGATGGTGCAACAGTTGGGGGGCAGAGTGGTGCGCTCGGCCCTGGGGGAATACGGCAAGGCGGCACTGCACATTGACGACCCGACGGATTTATTGACCAATGTGGAGGACGGCACCACCATGTGGATGAGCCACGGGGACAGTGTGGTGCAGTTGCCGGAGGGTTTTGCCATCTTGGCGCATACGGAAAATTGCCCCTGTGCCGCCATTGCTGACCACGCGCACAACCTGTATGGGGTGCAGTTTCACCCGGAGGTGGTGCATTCCCAGGGGGGGATGGCGCTGATCCGCAATTTTGTCTATCACATCTGCGGCTGTGAACCCACCTGGACGACGGCGGCGTTTGTGGAAGAGGCGATTAATGAAATCCGGGTGAAGGTGGGGGACAAGCGGGTGTTGCTGGCTCTGTCCGGCGGGGTGGATTCCTCGACCTTGGCGTTTTTATTGCACCGGGCGATTGGCAATCAACTCACCTGTGTGTTTATTGACCAGGGCTTTATGCGCAAGTTGGAACCGGAGCGGTTGGTCAAACTTTTCCATGAGCAATTTCATATCCCGGTGGAGTATGTCAATGCCCGGGAGCGGTTTTTACAGGCGATCAAGGGGGTGACGGACCCGGAGGAAAAACGGCGGGTAATCGGGCATGAATTTATCCGGGTGTTTGAAAATGAGTCCAAGCGTTTGGGACCGTTTGACTATCTCGCCCAGGGGACGCTTTACCCGGATGTGATCGAATCGGCGGGGGGTGCCATTGACCCCCAAACCGGGGAGCGGGTGGCGGTGAAAATCAAGAGCCATCACAACGTGGGCGGACTGCCCAAGGATTTGCAATTCAAGCTCATTGAACCCCTGCGCCGCCTGTTCAAGGACGAGGTCCGCAAGGTCGCCCGGGCTCTGAAACTCCCGGATGAGATTGTCCAGCGGCAACCGTTTCCAGGGCCGGGTCTAGCGATTCGCATCCTGGGGGAAGTCACGCCAGAACGGTTGGAAACCCTGCGGGAAGCGGATTGGATCGTCCGGCAGGAAATCAACCGGCATGGTCTGTACAACCAACTCTGGCAATCCTTTGCGGTGCTGTTGCCCGTGCGTTCCGTGGGGGTGATGGGGGACAAACGCACCTATGCCTACCCGATTGTCCTGCGGTTTGTCACCAGCGAAGACGGAATGACGGCGGACTGGGCGAAGGTGCCCCACGAGTTTTTGGAACTGGTTTCCAACCGGATTGTCAATGAGGTGCCGGGGGTGAATCGGGTGGTGTATGACATTACCTCCAAACCGCCGGGGACGATTGAGTGGGAATAGGTAGCCGCCCAGGCGGGGATGGGTTATACTGCTCTCTTGGTGGCTGGCGTTGCCCCTAGGGAACCGCCGGAAACCGCTTGATTTCTTCCCAGTCGTGGGGGTTGCTTGAGGTACACCAAGGTACCGGTGCGGCGGTAGCTTCCCGAGGCGGATGCTGTTCACCTTTACCCAGTTTTATGACTTTGACCCCTCGCTTGATTCATCCGGTTGCCAATGGTCATCTGCCCAAATTAGCTGATGGGGCTACATCCGGGGAGAATGGTTTCGTCATCGTCACCAACCCTGACCCGGAAGTTTATTTAGACGACGAACCGGTCATCCGCAGTCAAAAAACCGACCCGGAGTTGGGGCAACGGGTGGCGGAATTTTTAATCGCCAAGGGGGTAGCCACGCCCCAGGTGGAAACGGGCTGGGATGATACCCAAAAGCGCACCTTGATTGCCCGCCATTTCGCCGAAATTATGCGGGTTCTGGGTTTGGATTTGCGGGATGACAGTTTGGCGGATACCCCCCGCCGGGTGGCGCAGATGTATGTGGATGAGATTTTCTACGGTTTGGACTGGCGCAATTTCCCCAAATGCACCACGGTGGACAACAAGATGGGCTATAGCTCGATGGTGGTGGAGCGGAATATCAATGTCCAGAGCAATTGCGAGCATCACTTTGTGATCATTGACGGTCGTGCCCATGTGGCGTATATTCCCAAGCAGAAGGTTTTGGGGTTATCCAAGATCAACCGGGTTGTCGAGTATTTTGCCAAGCGTCCCCAGATTCAGGAGCGGTTGACGGAGCAAATTTTCTATGCCCTGTCCTACATTCTGGAAACGGAGGACATTGCCGTTTTAATCCAAGCCAAGCATTACTGTGTGAAGTCCCGGGGGGTGGAAGATGTGAATTCCGACACGGTGACCAGCAAGTTGGGCGGGGTCTTTTTGCACAATACGGCCACCCGTTCGGAGTTTATGCGGGTGGTGCATGGGGCGGTGATTTCCTAGGGATTTTGGTGTAATCTGCAATTAGACCCAGAGGAGTTCCTATGGATGTAGCATTCCCAGAACTGGCAGACTATACGAACCCGATGGATGACGTGGAGACGGTGATTAGTTCCCTAGCGGAACCGGATTCTGCCCAGGTCAGCCATTTGGAGCAGGGGTATTTGTGGCGGTTTCGGTATGGTACGGCGGAAATCTACGTGCAGATGACCGGGGTAAGTCCTGATGATACGTTTACCGTCTGGTCGGCGATTCTGAAGTTGCCGGTACAAAATCAATTGGAATTGTATCAACAACTGTTGGAATTAAATTGGGCGACCACGATGGAAGCCCGCTTTGCCATTTTGGATCAGGAGGTGGTGGTGGTGGGCACCCGCTCGGTGATGGAATTAGACCCCTCGGAAATTGCCCGCATGATTACGATTGTGGCTTCCTTGGCCGACCTGTACGACGAGGAGTTGCAGGCGAAATTCCCGGCGGTGGCATGAACCGTTGGCGTAGCCGGATCAAGGGTTGGGTCAAGCAACCCGCCTACCGCCTAGTTCTAAGTGTCGTTAATAAGTATCGGCTCCGGTTGTTGTTTACATTTTTACTCAGCACCGGAGTAGCATTTTTGGAGGGGTCAACCTATGTGTTGATCTACTTCGCCTTGAGTGTATTGGGGGATGCCCAAATCCGAGTGCCCTTGGTAGGGGACTGGTTAAATCGTCAGCCCAAACTGGAACTGGTGGCGGTTTTAGTGGGTGTGGCGCTGTTGGTGCAGGTGATCCAAAGTGCCCTGAAATACGCCAGTAATCTGGTGAGTAGCTATCTGGGCAATCGTATTAATGTCTATCTAATGGAGCGGCAATTTGGGCGGGTTTTAAGCCTCAGTTATCCCTGTGTCAGCCGCTATCGTTATGGGGAGTTGTTGGACTATATCAACTCCGGTGGTACAGTGAGTATGTTGATTCAGACCTGGAATCGGCTAGTGTTATCGGTGCTGTTGGCACTGGCCTATTTGACGGTTTTGGTCTGGATTTCGCCAATTTTATTGGGGGCAACGCTGATTGTATCTGTAGGGTTGGTGGCGATTCAACGGCGGGTTATTCCCAAAATTGAAAAAATCTCCAGGAAATTGGCGAATGATTCTGTGCAGGCAGGTAGCTTTGTGGTGGAAAGTGTCCAGGCATTGCGCGTGGTGTACAGCTTTAATCGCCAGCAGCAAATTCTGACGCAATTGCACCGTCTGCAATGGGATTTGCTTAAACTCAGTGACCGGCAAACCGCCTGGAGTAACCTGCCGCAACCCCTGTCCCAGGTCTTGGTTACGTTCGTTTTGGGGGTAATGTTGCTGACCAGTTTGTGGGTGTTGAGCCAAGACCGCCCATTGAATTTAATTTTGCCCGCCCTGGCAACCTTTATCTCTGCCTATAATCGCTTTGCCAATCAAGGACAGTTAATTGCCAATACCTTCACTAGCTTGGCAGGGTCATTTGGCAGTATTACACGGTTGAACGAGTTTTTGAGCAATGAGGATAAGGAATTTTTGCGGACGGAGGGCTTGCCGTTTGCGGGCATCCAGCGGGAAATCCGGTTTGACCGGGTGACCTTGCAGTATCCGGGGACGGCGGCACCGGCGGTGGTGGATTTGAGTTTTACCCTCCCGGCGGGGCAGGTGACGGCTTTGGTGGGGGCTTCCGGGGCAGGGAAATCCTCCGTTGCCGACCTGCTGATTGCCCTGTATGAACCGACGGCGGGGCGAATTTTGGTGGATGGGGTGGATCGGCGGGAATTGTCTCTAGCGGATTGGTGGCACCATCTGGGGGTGGTGAGTCAGGACAATTTTGTGTTCAATGCCACGATTCGGGAAAATATCCGCTTTGGCCGGTTGGAGGCGACGGATACGGAGGTGGAACGGGCGGCAGCGGCGGCCTATGCGGCAGAATTTATCGAGCGGTTGCCCCAGGGGTACGATACGGTGGTGGGGGAACGGGGCTACCGGCTTTCCGGGGGACAGCGGCAACGTTTGGCTCTGGCACGGGCGATTTTGCGCCAGCCCAAGCTGTTAGTACTGGATGAGGCCACCTCGGCTCTGGATTCCCAATCGGAGGCTTTGGTGCAACAGGCTTTGTACGCTTTTCAACAAAACCGCACGGTACTGGTGATTGCCCACCGGTTGTCCACGATTCGCAACGCCGACCAAATCCTGGTGCTGGAGCAGGGGCGCTTGGTGGAGCAGGGCACCCATGAACAATTGCTCCGCCAGGGAGGACACTACGCCCACTACTGGCAGTTGCAGGTGGCGGGGCAAAAACCGACTCCGGAGTTAGGGGCGAGGGCGTAAATGCTATTCTGGGGCTAACCCTTCGCTGAGAACTAGTCATGACGTGGGCAACGGTAACGGTCTGTGGTTACGTGGCGGCCAAACCGACGATTCGCCATTTTGAACGGGGCACGGTGCTGTGCAGTTTCCCCCTGTATGTGAACCGCCGCAAAACGGAAGGGGAGGAGGTTCCCCCCTTGAAATTTCAGGTGGAAATTTGGGGCAATCAGGCAGAAACGGCCATGAATTTATTGGATAAGGGGGCACGCACCACCGTCACCGGGCGGCTGGATGAAGACCATTACACGGATAAAGAGGGACAACCGGCCACGGCGTTGAAAATCCGCTTTGCCGAGGTGTTGGATTACGGGGTGAAACCGGCGGAGGAACCGGCACCGGCCAATCCATGACCGCAGATGAACGCTACATGACCCGTTGCCTGGAGTTGGCGCAACAGGCGTGGGGGCGTACCAGTCCCAATCCCCTGGTGGGGGCGGTGATTGTCCAAGCCGGGCAGGTGGTGGGCGAGGGGTTCCATCCCCAGGCGGGACAGCCCCATGCGGAGGTGTTTGCTCTGCGGGCGGCGGGGGATCAGGCTCGGGGGGCCACCCTCTATGTGAATTTGGAGCCGTGTAATCACTTTGGCCGTACTCCCCCCTGCACGGAAGCGGTGATCCAAGCTGGGATTCGGCGGGTGGTGGTGGGGATGATTGACCCCGACCCCCGGGTGGCAGGCCGCGGGATTGCCCGGTTACGGCAGGCGGGCATTGAGGTGACGGTGGGGGTGTTGGCCGAGGCGTGTCAGAACCTCAATGAGGGGTTTTGCCATCGGGTGCAGACCGGGCGGGCGTTTGGCATTCTCAAGTACGCCATGACCCTAGATGGAAAAATTGCCAGCAGTACGGGGGACAGCCTGTGGATCACGGGGGAGGCGGCTCGGCAATGGGTTTATACCCTGCGTTCCCGCTGTGATGCGGTGATCACCGGCGGGAATACGGTGCGGCGGGACAATCCGGCCTTGACCACCCACGGGTTAACGCCCCATTCGCCCCTGCGGGTGGTGTTGTCCCAAAGCCTGAATTTGCCCTGGGATGCCCAGGTGTGGCAGGGGGATGAACAGCGGCGCACCCTGTTGATCACGCCCCGGCGGGCCGAGCGACCAGCGCTATTAGAAAAACTCCAGGCTTTGGGGGTAGAGGTGCTGGAACTGGAACCCTGCACTCCGGCAACGGTGGTGGCAGAACTGACCCAGCGGGGCTGTAATACGGTGCTGTGGGAATGTGGCGGCAACCTGGCGGCACAGGCGATCCGGGCGGGAGCCGTGCAAAAAGTTGTGGCGTTCATTGCCCCGAAAATCATCGGGGGTGTGCAGGCACCGACGCCCGTGGGGGACTTGGGCGTGACCCAAATGCAAACGGCACTGGCATTAACCCGTTGTCATTGGGAAACCATCGGGCAGGATTGGCTCATCCAAGGCTATCTCCCGGCAGAACCTCCGCCTTTGGGAATTATGGCGACCTGCGATAATTTTGTATGAATCACAAGGTGACTGAGAACCAAGATGGGACGGTGCCTTGCAACCCTTAATTTTCTAAATTTTCTAAATACAGTCTTTTGAGTAGCTATGGGATACAGTTGAAACCCCACCTGCCGTAGATCGATCACGTTGAGCTTTTAGAATAATCAAGGTTTTTGTATCCCTTATTTTATAAATAGATTGTATATAGCTAAACACGCAAAGGTTGACATAGATATGGGTCGCAGTGCGTAGCCACGCGCTGGTTCTCCATAGCTTGCGTGGCGCAGCCATGAATTTTTGAGGCGACAACCTAACCGTAAATCCTATTTGATTAACCAACAAAAATTTCCCAGAACCATACACCGCAGGTGCTTCTTTGACGGGGGCGGTGCCCATGCGACCCCTGTTCTATTCTCATTTAGGATTGCTATACATGGTAATCACATTTGAATTGTGAGTGGAATTTTATACAACTAAGAGCCGTAGGGCACCACCCTATTCTGGTTGTCATAGCCTGTGTGGCCATATAACCTTGTTTTTCGCATGAATTTTCTGAGATTGCTATCGGCTGAATTTTAAGCGTAGTGACTTCACACTTGACAAGACAATGCAATTGCATTACTGTAAGAGTATAGTTTTTGTAGATAGGTTAAGAGATTGCTATGGCTACTAGGCCAGCCCCATGTCCAGAGTCCACTCTTACTGATCGCTATCAGACAACAATTCCTGCTCCTATTCGCCAAGCTCTTGGCTTGAGTAAGCGCGATAGAATTCGCTACATCATACAGCCTGACGGCACTGTATGGATTTCACGGGTTGACCAGACAGAGAGCGATCCAGTCCTTGGGGAATTTCTAAATTTTCTTGCACGGGATATGGAAAAGAATCCCCAGCACTTACAGACCCTTAGTTCAGATTTGGTCAGTCGTGTGCAATCTTTAGTCTCTGGCGTTGACCTTGATCTTGATGCATCGCTCCCAGAGGAGGACGAATAGGGTTGCCTGAAGCTCAACCCCTAGTGATCAATGGATGGAGTCTATTTGCTCATCCTCTATTCCTTCAACAATTGGAAGCACTTGTGACGCAGGTTGAACATTTACGTCGTAGGTTTCCTGAAACCTATAAAGAGAAAAATGCTACAAAGCGTCTCGCCGCCATAGTAAAATTAGCCTTTGATATTATTCCTCAAGATCCAACTCGCAATGAATACCGACAGGGAACTACGCTTGGAGATAATTACAAACATTGGTTTAGAGCTAAATTTTTTCAGCAGTACCGACTGTTTTTTCGATACCATCAAGAGAGTAAGATAATCCTCCTCGTTTGGGTCAATGATGAGAATTCCAAGCGAGCCTATGAGAGCAGTACTGATGCTTACAGAGTCTTTAGGAAAATGCTGGAGAGTGGTCATCCTCCAGATGATTGGAATGACTTACTCAAAGAGGCAAAGTCTGAAATTGACCGTTTGCGGAAAGTTGCGGAAAGTTGCGGAAATTGAAATTTAACGAGATGATGAATACCTATAGCAATCCTACTTGATTTACGTTAGCTTGCGTGCCGTAGGCATACAAGAATTTTCCAGAACCAAGGACGGGGGCGGTGCCCCTGCGACCCCTATTCTATTTTCATTTAGGATTGCCATGGCCTAATAAGCATCTGTATTCGGAATGGAATTTTATGCTAGCGGTTATGATGAACCCATTTTTGCCGTCCGGTAATACGCAATTCCCTAGGGTAAATGGTGGAATGCCCTCGATTAGCATCACCCCGACTGTTCGTACTGTTCGTAGGCAGTCACGATCCGTTGCACCAGGGGATGACGCACCACATCCGCTGCCGTGAGGTGACAAAAGCCAATCCCCGGTACTCCTTTTAATACCTGTGCCGCCACCGTCAACCCCGAATCCTGCCGCCGGTCTAAATCCACCTGGGTCGTATCCCCAGTAATCACCATCCGGGAACCAAACCCCAGGCGGGTTAACAGCATTTTCATCTGCCCCGGTGTGGTGTTTTGCGCCTCATCCAGGATAATAAACGCCCGGTTCAACGTCCGTCCCCGCATATACGCCAAGGGTGCCACCTCGACCACCCCCCGCTCTAGCAACTGGGGAATCCGCACCGGGTCGAGCAAATCGTACAGGGCATCGTACAGCGGTCGTAAATAGGGGCTGATTTTTTGTTGCAAATCCCCCGGCAAAAACCCCAATTTTTCCCCCGCTTCCACCGCCGGTCGGGTCAGGATCAACCGCTCACATTCCTGGTTCTGGAGGGCTTGCACCGCCAACACGGCGGCCAGATAGGTCTTGCCCGTCCCCGCTGGCCCAATGCCAAAGGTAATTTCGTGGGTACGGATGGCCTGAATGTACTGCCATTGACCAAACGTGCGGGCACAAATTTCTTCCCCCCGGCGGGTGTGCGCCAACACATCCCGGTGCATCTGAGTGACCAATGCCGGGTCAGGGGCAGACAGCACCGTGTCAATATCCGCCGTCGTCACCGGTTGTCCCCGGCGCCAGAGATGGGCCAGGGCATCTACCACCTGCATACATTGATGAACCTGGGATTCCTGCCCCACCAGGTGCAATTCCTGCCCCCGCAGTACCGCCTGCACCCCCGTCGCCTGGGTTAATTGCCGCAAATTCACTTCCCCCACCCCCGCCAGTGCCACCGCACTCGCCCGATTCGGCAAGGGTAGGATCAAAACCCGTTCCGGGGGATTCAGCGGCTACCTCCCCGTCGCGGTCGGGCGGGCGTCCGTTCCCCCCGCTCTGCCGTCGCATTATTCAAGCCATAAATATCTAAATAGCAGGTTTGCCCCGCCCATTCCGCCGCCGCCTGGGTGACGGTACGAATCGCCTGCAGGGTACGCCCTCCCCGTCCTAGCACCCGTCCCCGGTCTGATTCCGCCAAAGCGACCCGTATCCAAACGCCCCCCGCCAACACCTCCCGGTGCAACCGCAATGCCTCCGGGTGGCTCAACATGGGGGTGAGTAGATAGCGAATCAGTCCTTCGTAATCAGGCATGGAGTTGATCAAAAATCTGCGCCTTCGCCAAAATACTCCGTACCGTGGGGGTTGGTTGCGCCCCCTGCTTCAGCCACTTGAGAATGGCCGGGACATTCAAGCGGGTCTGTTGGGCCGGGTCACTCAAACGGGGGTTGTAAAAACCCACCTCCTCCAACGCCCGCCCATCCCGCCGGGACAAAGCCGGGGTCACCACAATCCGGTAGGAAACCTGACCCTTACGCCCGTAGCGCTTTAGCCGTAGTTTGACCATGAATCAATCCATTTCCTTAAAATTTCCACTAGGATATGAATTTTACCACGAACTCACTCGATATTACCATGCAGTTCATTGACCAGGCGGAAATCACCGTCCAGGGGGGCAAAGGGGGGGATGGCATCGTGGCGTTTCGCCGGGAGAAATATGTGCCCGCTGGGGGGCCTGCCGGGGGCAATGGCGGCAAAGGGGGGGATGTGCTGGTGCAGGCGCAAACCGGGCGCAATACCCTGCTGGATTTTCGCTACCAACGGCATTTTCAAGCGGCAGATGGTCAACGGGGAGGGCCAAATAACTGCACCGGTGCCAGCGGCCAAGACCGGGTAATTTCCATCCCCTGCGGCACCCTGATCACCGATGCGGACACGGGGGAATTGGTCGCCGATGTGGTCACGCCGGGGCAAACCGTGGTGGTCGCCCAGGGGGGCAAAGGGGGCTTGGGCAACCGCCATTTTTTGAGCAACCACAACCGGGCACCGGATTACGCCTTGCCGGGACTGCCGGGGGAATTTCGCCGCCTGCGCCTGGAATTGAAACTCCTAGCTGAGGTGGGCATCGTCGGGCTACCCAATGCGGGCAAATCCACCCTGATCAGCCGCATTTCCGCCGCCAAACCGAAAATTGCCGACTACCCCTTCACCACCCTGGTACCCAATCTAGGGGTCGTGGCCAATCCCCAGGGCGATGGTACCGTCTTTGCCGACATTCCGGGCTTGATTGCCGGTGCCCATAGGGGGGTGGGCTTGGGGTTTGACTTTTTGCGCCACATTGAACGCACCCGCCTGTTAATTCATGTGCTGGACAGCACTGCCCCCGACCCAGTGAGCGATTACCACACCATCAGGAATGAATTGGCGCAGTACACACCCCAGCTGGGTCAGCCCCTCACGGAACGCCCGGAATTGATCGTGTTGAATAAAATTGATGCCTTGCCGCCTGGGGATACCCTTCAGGACATTGTCCAGATTTTGTCAAACCACAATCCCGTATGCCTGATCTCCGCCGTCACGGGGGTGGGGATAACGGCAATGCTCCAGCAAGTCTGGCAGAAGTTGGTAGTGCTATCTTTGTAATGGCTATGATGGGCATCAAGAGAGGGTACTTCTAAAAATAGGTCGCAGGGGTGTACCCCCGGCTTTGGTTCTTGATGGGATGAGCATTCCAGCGAGATAACCTGCAATGGGTGCCAATAAATAGAAGTGCCTTTCAGAGACCAGCCTATGACTTTTTAAATTTTGACAACTTTCGGGCTAGAACCTTAGTCGGATTCTCTGATTAGAAAAACTTATCACCCTAAATCCAGGAAAGTTATATGAAACATGGACACCTCTATTAATTCACGGCTATTGCGAATGACCCCTGGGTTATTGATAATTGCCAACGAAAGAATGGGGCTTCCGAGCCTTTCATGTAAGTACAAAAATCAATAAATAGAGGTTCCCATATGGGTACAAGACTGTTGTATGCAATCACGACACTTGATTAATGCTACACTTTAGTCATTACCAAAACCTGTTGGCAAACGCGAGTTTAGCCATTATCGTGGAATCAGGGTTTTGAGAAATCCCTCCGACAATGCCCTCCTGGAGGCTTGCAAAAGCTTAAACAGTTGTTTGACCGGGATCATCAAGGTATGTTTTCTAAACGGAAGCGATGATTTATTTGCCAGTTGCCTATCTACTCTTTTTACTCCTGCTCTTAGCCTTCCCGTTTCTCTGGTTGGTGGTTACCCTCGATGCGGTTCAAGTTGCTGTTGCAAAGCTCGGATTTTCTCCTAACCTATCTCTTGTGCTCCTGACCCTGGTAATTATTGGGAGTACGATTAATATCCCCCTTTATGAGAGAGTTTCCAAAGTGGCTATGGTACCTGATTTGGAGCGATTGTGGACTATGCGCTTCTTTTGGGGTATTCCCTTAAGGCGAATTGAACAGAAAACGATTGTGGCACTGAATGTCGGGGGTGGTCTGATTCCAACCCTATTAGCCATTTATCAGTTCACCCGTGTTTCGCCAATTTTGATTGTGCTTGTCACGACTGTGGTGACAATAGTTAGTTATTATTCTGCCCAGGTGGTGCCGGGGATTGGGATTCAAATGAATGCCCTGATTGCTCCCCTGACGGCGGCGATGACTTCGGCGCTATTGACGGCGGGTTCTGATGTGGTGGCGGCACCAATTGCCTTTGCTGGCGGTGTATTGGGGACACTAATTGGGGCTGACCTGTTACACCTGCCGCAAATTGAGCGGATGACTCCAGGCATTCTTAGTATTGGTGGGGCTGGGGTTTTTGATGGTATTGCGCTGTGCGGTTTATTCGCCGTTCTGCTGACTTAAAAATTACCTAGAAATTTCAGAAATTTCCTTAGAAATGCTGATTTTGACTGGAATAACATTTTAGGAAACCTCTGTAACAATCCTACCCCAATTAACGAACAAGAATTCCCCAGAACCAAGTGCGGGGGCGGTACCCCTGCGACTCTCATTCCATTCTCATTTAGGATTTCTATACAAGACTTGACCTTGATGCAATTCAGAAGGACATGCAAAAACTGCTCCAGGAAAAATGGATTCTTGAGGCGCAGGCTCGCCTCCAATCTTCCTAATCTAATGATTAATTAAGCTAAACACCAATGCGACACAAGACCCATTGCAAGAGTAATTTATACCTATCCTTTGATACACGGCTTATTAAGTAATTGCAGGATACGGTTGTAAACCGGTTTGCTCTAATCTTCTCATTGAGGTCAAGCCTTGAAAACACGATTTTTTTGTATCCTTTAATTTATGAACAAACTAGACTTTAAACTCCGGCAAAAACCGGCTGTTAACATAATTCATCCAAAGTGCCTTATGGACATATACAAGAGGTTTACTCCTTTCACCCGTGTGAGGCAAAAAAATTCCCCCTGCCTGGGTTGAAAAAAAGGCAAGGGGTGGGGCAAAATTCCTGGAACAATCAGGAAAAACTAGAAGGAAAACGTGGAACGAATTGCCCCCACAAACACCGTTGGATTGGCGGCATTGCCCTCTGGGTTAAATATGGCAAAAATCCCTGGCGTAATCGTGAGATATTCGGTGAATTTGAAGCGATAAGAAGCCTCGACCAAAATGGGCACATCATCCGCACGGGCAAACGTCAGCCCATTGGCGACCAACCCTTGACTATTCGTTAAATAAGGGGGCGCACCCACCACAATCTGGGCTTGGGAACCTTTGGTGCCCACATCCGGGAAGGCAAATACCAAAGCGTAGTTCAACGCCGTCCCCGTAGCATTCAGCCCTGCCACCACATCATTAAACCAGGTCACCCCAAACCAGCCGCCCAGGATGAAATTATTCAGGGGTTGCCACTGGAATTGGAAACCCAAATTGTCCGCCTGGGTCGCCGCCACCGCCGTCAACGCATCCACAGAGGCGTTTCCCACACCCCCGCCCAGATTCAAGGGCAGAGCCGAATCCAGGTCGCTATACCCCCGCACGTACAGCAAACTCAGCCCCAGATTTTCCAAGGGATAGCCCGTCAACTGCCCATAGGCGACATAGGAAGAACCAAATAACCCTTCCGTTCCAAAAGGCGTTCCCGTGGGGGTATAGGCACCGGAGAATGAACCCCCGTTCGCTAGATAACCCAGGGTGAAATTGAGTTTATCGTCCAGAAAATCAATGCTGAATGCCGCTCCGACCCCCGTCCCCAAATTCTGGTTGTAAATGGCATTGCGTAACCCAAACGCCGAAATCGCTCCTTCCCCGTCGTCATCCAACGGACTCAAGGTATCCACCTGGTCGTAAATCGCTCCCCCTAGACCGGCAATCGTGATCCGCCCCTTGTCCCCCAGCACCGGGAACTCGTAGGTGAGGGTATCCAGCGCCACCCCGCCCCCCGTCGCCGCATTCAAAAAGCCATAGCTCAGGCTGGCACTGTTGGTTCCGGTCGTGGCAAAGGCATTGCTCCCCGGAATCGCCCCCAGGGACACATCATCCATTTGCAGATTGGTGGTCAGTAAATCCTTGCCCGTAAAACTGGTATTAAAGGTCAAATTCACCCGGTAGCCCAAGGTCGTGGCATCCTGAACCTTACCGAAAGCCCCTTGGGGAACCCCTTTGGGTACTGCTTGATTGCCCCCAAACGCTCCCTGCACCGCCAAAACCACCTGCCCCGAGAGCTTGGTGGTGGTGGAAAATTGTTGGGCTTCCAAAGTCGCCGTCCGGGCTTCCAAGGTATCCACCCGCCCCCGGAGCAAAGCCAGTTCCGCGGCAAATTCCTCTTGCAGACGTTGCACCAATTTCATATCTTCTTTGGTGACCAGATTTTCCACCGAAGCGGCGATCAGTTCATTAATCCGGTCTAAACAGGCATTCAACCCAGCGGCAAATTCATAACGGGTCGTCGCTCGTCGTCCTTGGTAAGTTGGGGGATTGGTGGGCAAACCCACAATACACCCGTACCGCTCCACCAAGGATTGCAGAGCCAAAAACGCCCAATCCGTTGGCTTCACATCCACAAATTCCGAAACCGAAGTCACCTGACCAAATTCACTGTCTTCTTGCAAATCCCGCCCGTACTGCCGCACCTGATTGATGGATTCCCGGGTATTACTCACCTGCGCCTGCGCTGTCCCCATCCATAGCACCCCCGCCAGCACAGAACCGCCAACCAAAAAACCGCAAAGATGCTTGTTCATGAGCGTCATCTCCCACACCTGACTGAGCCATCTTAACCCGAATGAGAACGATTATCAATGGGCAAAACCTTTTGGGCGATGCCCGGAATTGCCGGGACTGATAGCCACAAGTATTGAATCCTACAACAAAACTTTACATATTGAGGCGTGGGACAACCCGATTGCGCCAATGGACAAAATTCCACTCCTGCCGTATTAAAATTTGTATATATCGGAATTTATCTACTAATTTACTTCCGTACATCTGTGGAATTTTTTAACAGTTGCAATATCAAGTAAACTATTAAAATTTCATAAATTTGAATGGGGATTACCATTCAAATTTTTACTGATCATTTTATCTAGCTTCAAGTTCATCTTTGAAACTTCCATAGGGCTTCTATTGCCCAGCGTCGTCTGTAGGCTTCCCCTATCTCTTCATTTTATTTTATCTCGTTGGGTCGAATACCCCGCCCTTCTAGGGCGGACTAACTCCCGGGGTTTACCCCGTGGGTTCATACCCTTGATTTTTTCCCGCCGCTCTTACTCATTTCAAAATTCTTTTTGACCCATTTTTTCTCTCCACGTCGTTAATACTAGCTATCTTACAAATTCATCTGAAAGTCAATGAATGGAAGTGCCCGATGTATCAAGCCCACCCAATTGGCAAATACGGACTCCCAATGATATGGCAATCTCACATAATATATGAGAAAATAGAAACTAGTATAGACGAGGTAAAAACGAGTGATGATGGACAAACTAAGGGAGCTTATCAAGTCAAACTCTGACCCACGGGTTTTAAAGCGAGCGATTGCCGTCAGGATGACATTGCAAGGTTACACCCATGCTCAAATCATGGAAATTCTAGGTGTTTCTTCTGGATTTATCAGTAAATGGAAGCAGGCTTTTGCAGAAGAAGGAGTAGCAGGTTTAGCATTAAAATATCGTGGTTCAGAAGGTTTTTTGTCTGTCGAGGAACGGGAGCAAGTGATTAAGTGGTTACAGGCAAAAAACTCTTGGAATATCAATGAATTAGAACGTTACATCGCTGAAGAATTTGATGTGGTTTTTGCTTCTCGTACAAGTTATTATGATCTATTAGATGCCGCCGGAATTAGCTGGAAAAAATCCCAAGGAACCCATGCTCAAAAAGACTCACAAAAAGTAGAAATAGAAAAAAGAGATAATTAACTTTTCAAGCTACCATATTCAGCGATAGGAGCAGATATTGTGTTACTCGCAGATAGGTTCTAAACTATGGCAATCCTAAACCATTACGCAACAGGTACTCACAGAAATCAGGTTCTATAGCAATCCTAAATGAAAATAGAATAGGGGTCGCAGGGGCACCGCTCCCGCCCCTGGGGAATTTCCCTATGCCTACGGCACACAAGCTAACGTTAATCAAGTAGGATTACCACAGCCTGTTTCCAAATTAAAGGATACAAAAAAATTCTGTTCCTAAGGCTTGACCTCAATGAAGTTAAAGCAAGTGGGTTTACAACTGTATCCCATAACTCCTTGATGGGCTGTGCCGTATCTGCCGATCTAGTGGTTGCAGTGAGAGGGGTAGCACTCTGTGATTCATGTTATTTTTGAAGAGGAAAAACTTAACTTTTTTAAGCTCACCCTCGCAGTCACCGCCAAATGAATCCGTTCTTCCAAAAAGCAACTATTTTCTCAGTGCTGTGTCCATTGATTATTGCGGTAGCCTTGCCCTATGCACTCTACCTCTTGACCCGAGATTCCGTGTCAGCCATTGGCGGAGTGTATGTATTAATTGCCATTGTTGTTTTAGGGGGACTTTGGGGACTCGACCGCTTGCTTTCGATGGCAGTGCCCTTGGTGTTTCTTTCCATTGCCGAAGTTGTGTTGCTGGCTGGTGTGGCATTGTGGTATGGTTACAGCTCAAAAGAATTTACCATAGATGCTTCTACCAATCCATCGCCGGTAATTTTGATTGCTTACACTACGGACAAAACACTTGCGGAGGAGCCACAATCCGTTTTTCCCTTCCATAAAAAGATAACGTTGTCGGATCGCAATTACGCCATTTTGCACGATATGTATCGTCCCAGAGAAAATAGCTTTTCGCCGATACTTAAGTCTCCCGCTAATTGGGGTAATGGATTTCGTTCATCTGGCATACAATTGAAAAATGGTCAGTTTACAGAAATCTACATTTTTTCAGGGGTCAACAGTAGGCTATCAGAATCTGAAAAAGAAAGTTTGGTAAAAGAATTTTTGGGGCGGATCAAAAAATAAAACTTTCGATTTATAGGCACCTCTATTAATTGATTTTGGGAGGGATTTGTGAGATAATTACTACTAACGACGTGGAGAGGGAAAATGGGTCAAAAAGGATTTTGGGATGAGCAAGAGCGGCGGGAAAAACTCAATCAAAAAAAGCCCATGCTGAAGTGGCTCAATGAACATATTAACTGGGAAGATTTCCGCCCAATATTAGAAACAATATATGACAAGGAAAGAAAGAGCAATGCAGGTCGTAAACCCACCGACGTGATTGTGATGTTTAAATTGTTGATTCTCCAACAAATGTATGCCATTAGTGATGATGAACTCGAGTTGCAAGTGAATGACCGTATCTCGTTCATGGAATTCCTAGGATTGGGTATCGAAGACGCTATCCCTGATGCCAAAACTATCTGGTTATTTCGGGATAATCTCGCTAAGCATGAGCTGGTCAAAGAACTATTTGCTCGCTTTGATAATTACCTGAGAGAAAAAGGATATATTGTCGAAGTTGGCCAGATTGTGGATGCCACTCTCATTCCCGTGCCAGTTCAACGGAATACTCGGCAAGAAAATCAAGAAGTGAAGGAAGGGAACATTCCTAAATAATGGGAGGAAAAACTCCATGTTTTGCGGCAAAAGGATAGAGATGCCCGTTGGGTAAAGAAAAATCATATCAGCGTGGATGTAAAATATGGTTTTGTGCGTCATTATGTGGTCACGGATACCTCCGTGCATGACTCCCAAGTATTCAGTCAACTTGTGGATATTGATGGGTCGGAAATCTGGGGAGATAGCGCAATGGACAACGGATTGGGTTTACCAGTCAAATCCATGAAAAAGGCTACCGAAATCAGCCCCTAACCGCCGAGCAAAAGGAACGGAATCGCATCAAATCTCAAGTGAGAGCCAAGGTGGAACACGTATTTGGTCAGTGGGTAATGTGTCTTGGGGGTAAGTTCATGCGTCTGATTGGCAAAACCAGAGTACAGGCGGCAATTGGGTTGAAAAATCTCGCTTATAATTTCCGCCGTTATGCGTTTTGGGAGCGGCGGCTGATAATCTGTGAGTTTTGACCCCCTACTAAGTCTCTTTTCAATCATATCTACACCAATCTATAAAACCCAGTCATCTTAGTACAAAAAAGTACTGAGCAATGACCTGCTGTTTTTGTATTTTGTTCTCATATTTTGAATAAATAGAGGTGCCCTTTTTTTTGAACTCCATAAAATGCCAAAACTCATCCAGTTCTAGGATGACAGCACTGCCCGGTTCTGGCTTTTCACAATCAGCATAGCAAAGCGCGGCGAAGCCATACCCAGTTGAGTACGGCCTGGGCAGAAATATTAAACAACTGGGTGATGGCATTCATAGATAAGCCACTGACGTAGAGTAACATTGCCATGACCTGCATTCATTTGAGTTTACCACGCTCTCGATTGGTAGTGGTGATAGTTACAGCTTTTACATTTGTCTCTCTGCTTCTGGAGAATGAATCCATGCTTGATGATGTTTTTATGTCCCCATTTAGGGCAGGCTTCTGGCATTTGACCTAATCAATGTTTACTACATTAAACATTAAACATTATACCGTTATAAAGTTGAAACTCTCCGTTAATCAAATACAATTGCTTGCTATAGGTTGGCTAGGTAGCCACTTAACCGGCTGTAACGCCTAGTTAAGATTGAGAATATTAATCAAAGCTGGGGTCAAAGTGGGGTATTGATACGGAAAACCCATCGCTTCCACCCGTCGGGGCAACACCTGCTGACCCGTGAGAATCACCTGCGCCGCATCTCCCAACAGGAGTTCCAACACCATCCCCGGCACGGGCAACCAGGAAGGTCGGTCAAGCACCTGCCCCAGAGTGGTGCACAATTCTGCCATCCGCACTGGCTGGGGCGCCGTGGCATTATACACCCCGACCCAGGCGGGATCGGCCAGAGCCGTAAGAATCAGATGAACCATATCCTCCCAGTGAATCCAGGCAAACCATTGGCGACCGGAACCAATCGGCCCCCCGAGAAACACCCGAAACGGGGGCAAAAGCCGCTCCAGGGCGCCCCCCTTCCCCAACACAATCCCAATCCGAAAAATCACCAAGCGGACCCCCAAGTCCTGCACCGGTTGCGCCGCCTGCTCCCAATCCCGACACACTTGAGCGAGGAAATCTGTTCCCGGCGGACTCGCTTCCGTAAACACCGCCGTTTCACTCGCCCCGTAATACCCAATCGCCGAAGCATTCACCAGCACCTGGGGACGCACCTGCGCCTGGGCAATCGCTTGCACCAACCGCTCGGTTCCACCAGCACGACTGGTCTGAATCATCTGCTTGCGCTGGGCAGTCCACCGGCCAATAATCGGTTCCCCCGCCAGATTCACCACTCCGGTACACCCATCAACCGCTTCGGCCAGTGCCGCCACCGGGAAAACCTGTGCCTGGGGGAACATTTGCCGTGCCCGTTGGGGGTTACGGGTCACAATCCGCACCCCCTCCCCCCGCTCCTGTAAGCGAGCCACCAGTCGGGAGCCAATAAACCCCGTCGCCCCCGTGACCAATACCTCCATCTAGCGACCCAGACCGCCCCCAAGGAGCTTCTGGATGTCGAAGCCCTGTTGCCCCAACCGCAACATTGCCGGTATATCCATGTTCATTTCCGCCGCTGGGTAAGCTTCCAGGATATTCACCAACCCAAAGCCATCCCTGTCCCGAAAGCCCCCCCTATCCCGGGGTACGGAGGCCAGAATAATCGCCCCTTTCATTCCCGGCAACACAGAAGGAGACTGGTTCGGCAAAAATAAGGGGGGAATCTGTCTCAACGCCGCTTCCACCGCCGGGGAATCCACCAACCGCACCACCCGGCGGGTATCCAAAGGCAGTTTGAACCGTAAAACCTGCTCAAACCCCTGCCGGTCTTTTTCCGGTAAAAGGCGCAGGGTTCGTTGCAAACGGGGTGAAACCTCATTTTTATCCACAAACCGCCGCAAATCCGGCACGGAAATGTTCGCCACTTCCAGGATATTGAACCAAAAATTGACCGAGCGCGCCGCCTGGGCTGGTTGCGCCATGCCTAAGCTGACAATTAGGAACCCCCATCCCCACACCCATGATTTCATCCGCATTATTCACCTCACTTCCCTGAAATTGGCTTGATACTTACTGACACCTCACACTGTCAGCAAACCTATCATACCCTACGGCAGTCCCACCCGATTGACACCCAAACTCTGCAAAAGTCAAGAACCGGGGTTACGCCCCTGCGACCTATTCTCAGAGATGCCCATAAACAAGATACAGTCTATTTATCAACTAAAGGATATAAAAAGCCTCGATTATCCTAAAGGCTCACCATGATTGGCCTACGGCAAGTGGGGTTCAACTGTATCCCATAACCACTCAAAAGACTGTATAGAGAACTTCTATAGCAGTCCTATAGCAATCCTATTTGATTAACCAACAAAAATTTCCCACAACCACAGACGGGGGCGGTGCCCCTGCGGCTCCTGTTTCATTCTCATTTAGGATTACTATATTTATTGATTTTTGTACTTATAGTCATTTCGGTTTAGAATGCGACACTTTTTAGGTATTTGCAATCGCTCTATTCCTTTCCAGGAGAGGGTTTGTAGGTGAAGGCAAATGTTGCAAACTTGTTTGAAATGACCATACATGACAGGCTCGGAAACCCCATTCTTTCGTTGGTAATTATCAATAACGCAGGGGTTATTCCCAATAGTCATGAATTAATGGAGGTGCCCAGTAGTGTTGAACTCTGCAACAAAAGTTCATAAATTCGAGTCAGGCAAAACACTTAATGAAAAATTTTTCGTTATAAATGAGAATTTAGCTCCTAAATGACAATGTTTTGTATCATCAGGTTAGATGCACATTTTGGCACAAACCCTCAAAATCTTAAGATTCAACACTTCTGGGAGGTGCCCTATCGTCATTTCACAAAAAAATGCAACGCCTTTGAGGCACCTATAACTGCTCTATCCCCTTCTAAGGCAAGGGCTACAAGTAAAGGCTAATGTCGCAAACTTATTTGAAATTACTATATGGTAGTAATCGCATCTGAATTGTGGGCAAAAATTTTATGCTTAGACGTCCACACAGATTGCAGGGCACTGCCCCGTTTTAGTCCTAGGTGACTTTATTATTCACATCCATCCTTTCAGATGGGGATGCCGGGATGCTGAAGATGGGGGTTGTATTCCTAAAACCGCTGATTCGGACGGGGTTGCTACATCGGGGCATCAATTAATTAACCGCTAGTTAACCGCTTCTGATTGCACCTGAGTCGTTGGGTCATCCACAATTTGCAGACGGGTGCTGGAGCCATTTCCGTCCCGAATCACCGCCTGCACCGCCTCCGGGGAACTGACCGGGGTTAAAGCACTGCCCACCGCTTCCTCCAATTCGGTGAGGGCAACCTCCGCCCGTTGAATTTTTTGGATGAGGGAGCGAGCGGTTTCCGCCGTCGAACGTGCCGCTTCCCCGTTCTCTTGAATTTTGTTGCGAAACCGGGTGGCGATCCGATTCACCTGACTACTGGCTTCAAAGGTTTGGCTCACCAATTTGCCAATTTCCGAGGTGATATAGCCGAACCCAGCCAATTGCCCCCCGGACTGATTGGCGACCACCGCCGCCTGTACCGCCAAGTGCCGCACCTGTTTACTCACATCCTCAATAATTTTGGTGGCACTATCTACCGCTTCTAATTCCTTTTCCAGGGCTTCCCCAATGCTAATAATTTGATCTGTGGTATTACAGATGCTATTGACCCCGGAAAACGTGGCTTGGAATGCCTTTTTCCCTTCCAAAGAAAGGATTTGCCCAATGCGGACAAACTTCTGATTGAGTTCTTCGATTTCCTTGGTTTTGCGGCTTAGTTCTTCCTGTTGGGTCTGGAGCAGGTCATTGCGCTGTTTGTTTTCCATCTGTTTGATTTCCAACAGACGGGTATATTCCCGCACCTTGTTTTGCTCCTCGGTCAATCGGTCTAAACTATTTTGAAGCTCGGCGGTTTTTTGCTGCACGATGGCATTGGTAGCCGCCAACATTTGCGACTGAGCCAAGAGCAACACGTGCAAATCCACCAGGCGGGGAAGCTGGTCGGGAATAATGACCACAACCGGTTCATAAACCAATTCAATGGGGCGATTCAGGGCGGCGGCGGCAACTTCATCAATGCGAGCGTCCCCAGGAACCTCTAAAACGGGTACATTTTCCACTTCCAAAATGGCTTCAATGGGGCGTTTTAGATAAATTTCCAAGCTGTAGGGGCGGCTCATCCGTTCCAAAAAACGCCGCCGGGAAATCATCCCCACCAACTGATCCTCCCGTTGCAAAATCACCCCCGAAAGCTCCGTATCCTCCTGCACCCGATGCCATACTTCCTTGCCAGGGGTGCTGGGGTCAACGCAATAATCGGTGTAGGGCAGGTCGCTGACCCGATAGTCCATCGCCTCCAGCTGTATCATCTCGTCCATGCCTGTACCCCTTGACCAGTGATGAGTGTTCTGATGACTTCCGCACTTATCCCAAATTCTACTCCCAATCCCTGGAAATGAAATAGCCTTACAGGTTATGGAAGGGTTAATAAATGGTAAAAAGTTGATTAATTTGTGATTAATTTGGGGAATGACAGCCCAATGTTATTTAGGAGGCGTGGCGTTGGGCTTGGCGCTCGGTTTTGCCCCGCCAGAGTAGTTGTAAGGGGGTGCCCCGGAAGCCCAAATGTTCCCGGAATTGGTGGTCGAGGTAGCGGCGGTAGTTGTCCTTGAACAGTTTGGGGTCGTTGACAAACAGGGCGATGGTGGGGGGCTGGGTTTGGACTTGGGTGCCGTAGTAGATGCGCCCCTGACGGCCTTGGCGGTTGGCGGGGGGGGATTGCCAGGCGGTGGCTTCGGCGAGGACTTCGTTAATAACAGCGGTGGCGACCCGACGGCGGTGGGACTCGGCGGCGGCCTGCACCAGGGGGAAAATTTTCTCCACCCGTTGCCCGGTTTTGGCACTGATGAACAGGCAATCCGCCCAGTCCAGGAAGTACAAGCGGCTCCGCAGTTGCCGTTCCACCAGGGGCAGGGTATGGCTGTCCTTGGGCAGGGCATCCCATTTGTTGGCGACGATGACGCAGGCTCGCCCTTCCTGGATCACCCGGTTGGCCAGTTTCAGGTCCTGATCCGTGACCCCTGCCGTGACATCCAAAACCAACAGCACCACGTCCGCCCGCCGGATGGCCTTAAAGGCCCGGTTGATGCTGAAAAATTCCGGGCCGTAGTCCACATATTTTTTGCGGCGAATCCCGGCGGTGTCAATCAACCAGTAGGCTTGCCCGTCCCGCTCCACCAGGGTGTCCACGCTGTCCCGGGTGGTGCCGGCAATGGGGCTGACAATCGCCCGTTCTTCCCCCACCAGGGCGTTTAATAAACTGGATTTGCCCACATTGGGCCGGCCGATGATGGCCACATGGATCGCTTCCGGGGCGGAACCACCCACGACTGGGGGTAAATGGGGCACCAGCGCATCCAGCAAATCCCCCACCCCGGTACCATGTCCAGCGGAGATGGGATAGGGTTCCCCCAGCCCCAGTTCCCAAAATTGGGCGGCCTGGGTCAACCCCTGGGTGACGGATTCGCATTTGTTCACCGCCAGGAATACGGGCAGGGGCTGTTGGCGCAACCACTGGGCAATTTCCGCATCCCCCGCCGTGGGGCCGGTTTGCCCATCCACCAGAAAAATAACCGCCTGGGACTCGGCCATCGCCGTCATGGCCTGCTGGCGAATTTGGGGGAGAAATTCCGTGTCGTCCGCAAAGACCAAGCCGCCCGTATCCACAATCAAAAATTCCCGGTCTTGCCAAAAGGCGGGCCGGTAGTTGCGATCCCGGGTCATGCCCGGTTGGTCATAGACAATCGCCGAGTGATCCCCGGCAATCCGATTCACCAGGGTGGATTTGCCCACGTTGGGTCGGCCAACCACGGCGACAATCGGCAGGGACATGGGCAGAGGGGACACAAAAAGCCATTTTTTAGTATATCGTTTTCGCCCTAGCCCGATTCCGGGGGCAGTTCCGGCGGAGACGGGCGTTCCGGGGGCAGGCGGTAGGTGGGGGCGGGTGGGCGTTTCCAAGTATTCCAGGCGGCTTTCATCCCCACCCAGACGCTCCGGGTGGACACCTGGGTACGGCGGACGGTTTGTTTGGTGCTTTCCACGCTTTGGTTGACCTGCTCGACGATACGGCTGGCACTCTGCACCCCCTGGCTCACATCATCGGTGAGGTCGCTGATTTCCATGCCGGTCAGACGGATCGCATCCAGGGTGGGGGGCAAATCCCGGTTGAGGGTATCGGCTAATTTGTCAATACTGCGGGCGGCTCGGGCAATCTCTTGCACCGCTGGGATTAGGGCAATCAGCACCGCTGTTAGGGAGACCGCCACCAACAGGAGCGATAACCCCAGGATAAAGATTGCTTCAGCCACGGTTCTGTTGGCGTTGGTGTTCTTGCCGCCCCGCCTCTAACCCCGCATTAATCGCCGTTTGGAGGCGTTCCCAGGTGTCCTGCCATTGGGTCTGGAGTATCCCTTGCCAGCGTTGCGCCTGGAGTTGGAGATTGTCGGACAGATCGGTGGTCAATTCCGGCAAAGCCGCCGCCGTTTTGCGTAAGACCCGGCGGGTTTCCTGACCGGAGCGGGGTGCGAAGACCATCCCCGTCACCAACCCGGCGACTCCCCCGATCACCAAACCTCCCAAAAACGCCCCCGCATTGTTCCGGCTCATGGTTTTTGCCTTACTCGCCCATCCTGGCTTTACTGTATCCCATCCCCGGGGGGGTGATGCAAATACTGCCGCAACCGGGCGAGAACCGCCCCCTGGTCAATGGCGCCCACCAGCCGATGAACCTGCTCCCGGGCACTGCCCGTCCCCCAGGTTTTGCCCTGGACAAGATACTGCCACCCCAGCCGCCCCACCAGATAGGTCGCCAGCCCTGCCACCGCCCCCCGTCCCGTCGCTAGGGCAAGGTAGGGCAACCACAACCCACCCCCTGCTAAGAGTCCCGCCAGAAGACTGCTTCCCACCCCCAGCCCCCCCAAACTGCCTGCGATCAGGTACAGCAATTTGCTGGCTTCCACCGGGGTCAAGGTCACCCCCGCCCGCCGTGCCAACCGCAGGAGGAGGGCACCATCCACCGCCGCCCCGATGAGCAAATCCACCCCCAGCAGGGGATTCACCGCCACCGCCAGGGCTTTGGTCGTACTGGCTCGCCAGATCAGGGCTTCCGTTTGGGCAGGGGGTGCCAGCAAGGGGGGCTGTTGAGCAGTGGTGTGCAGGGCATTGAGCGCTAAGAGGGCGGGCGCAAGGGTCTGCACCTGGGTCACCAACACCCGGCGCAATTCCTCGACTTGGGGGGCGAGGGACTGCCGTACCACCTTGCCCGTCGCCGTTTTCTGCCAGCCCGTCGGTTGTGCCGCCACCCAGACCACATCCGTCCCAGCCACCCACCGAGCCAATTTGCCGCTCTGCCAACGAGCCTGGAGTTGCGCCTGCGCCGCCGGGGGATACTGATCCATCTTGTTCATCACCACGATCACCGGTTTGCCGGAACGCACCAAGCGGGACAGGATGTTGATTTCCAAACGGTTGGGGTCGCCACTCAGCACCAACAGCACCAATTCCGCCCCCAGCGCCAATTCCCACACCGCCGCCGTTTCCCCCACCTCATCCAACCCCGGTGTATCCACCAACTCCACAGGGTATTCCCCCACCCGCCAGTCCACCGCCTGCGCCCCCCGGGTCACCCCATGCACCGCCCCCGTGGCAAACACTGGTTCCCCCACCAGAGCATTCAACAGACTGGATTTGCCCCGCCCCACCAACCCCAACACCACCACCCGCAGCCGTTGCGCCTCTAGCCGTTGCCGCACCGATCCAGTAGCGACAACCCGTGCCTGCTCATAGCACCACGCCCCCCGCAGTGCCACCCAATCCTGAACTGGATAAATCCCCGTTTGCCCCATGCCAACCCCCTTTTTTCCCATTGTGCGTCCCCCTTCCCGGCAGAATGTAAAATTTTGTTGCCATTTTCCAGAGAGTTGGTTACATTTGTTAATGTAAACCCGTTTGAGGAATTGGGTCATGCAAGAACAAACTCCTGCCCCCAAGTTTGGCTTCACCAATTTTGCGGAAACTTGGAACGGCCGCCTGGCGATGTTGGGCTTTGTGATCGGGATTGCGACCGAACTGTTGACCGGTAAGGGGATTTTGTCCCAACTGGGTCTGATGTAATTTCTGCCCAAAACGCTGGTTTGTCCCCGCAGATCACCTGGGGCAACCGGCAAGAAAGTTTATGGCCTGGGGTCACTCCAGGCTTTTTTGTGTTTTATCCTGGAGTTGTGGGTTCAACGAGGCGATATGGCACTGATCCGCGTGGGCAGCCAAGTATTCAACACGGACTACATCGTGCGGGTGCGGTTAAACGACAGCAATTCCTTTAGCGATAACTGCGTCACCCTGCTCGTGGACGAGGGGTCGGGGAGCTTGAATGGTGACCCGAATGGGTTTACCGGGCATTGGGGTCTGCAAGCCTATTCCTTTTACAACGACCAAGCCAACCAACTGCGGGGCTTTTTCACCAGCCCGGATTATGTACTGGATTTGACGGTGACCGAACCGTTGGCGATGACCACAGGGGGAGAATAGGTGGATTTTGTCCTGCAATCGTCCTATTTATTGGGGTTGTTGACCCTGTTGGTGGTAGCCGCTGTCCTGGTGGCACGGCAGGTTTGGCGCACCCGCACTACGGAAACCCGGCTCAATCAATTGCAACGGGCGGTTACGGAGGGAACGGCTACCCCGGCGGACTACTACGAATTGGGCAGTATTTATCTCCGCAAAAAACTTTATGTGCAGTGTATTAATCAACTGCAAAAGGCGATCAAAAATTGGGATGAAAATGACCCGGAGGGCTTAGCTAAAGTCTATAACGCTTTGGGCTATGCCTATTTCAGCCAGGAGCAATACGACCTCGCTATTCGCCAATACCGGGAAGCCCTCAAATGCCAACCCCAGTATGTGACCGCCATGAATAATTTGGGGCACGCTTACGAAAAGAAAAAACTCACCGCCCAAGCTCTGGAGATGTATGAACAGGCGTTGCAGATTGCCCCGGACAATCCTACGGCGAAACAACGTGCCAATGCCCTACGAAAACGCCTAGCACCAGCGGGATAAAGGAGTGTTTGTGGTTGCGAGTACGGCGATTACGCAAGCCATTCTCAGCTTTCGTGACCTTGAGGATAAATTGGGTTGCAGACGCATCCAAACCCCCAATTTTTTCCCGGAGTGGCAGATGCCTTTACCGGAATTAACGCCGACAGAAACTACCGGAATTAACCATTTATCCCAACGATATATGACCTATTTAGAAGAGGGGGAAGTCAGTGAAGGAACCCTGAATATTATTTTAATTTCTTTAATTTCACCATTGTTAGATATTTTGGGTTTATGCGACTCACCCTATCGAATCCGAGGCGAAACTTGGGTAGCAGTCCAAACTCAAATGGATACGGAAGATGGCAGAATGACCCTTGAAGGACGTATTGATGCCCTGACAATACAGGACGATTTTTGGCTGGTAGTGATTGAAGGAAAACGGAGTGGCTTTAATGTGCTTCGGGCGGTTCCCCAAGCCATTGCTTATATGTCCGCTACCCCGTACTACCCAATGTTTGGATTAGTCACCAACGGTTATGATTATTTGTTTGTCAAATTAGCGGGCAGGGAATTTGGTTTATCCGATAACTTTAGTTTGCTCTCAGATGCAACTCGCAATCTCCTGCGGGTCGCCCAAGTGCTGAAACATCTGGTCGGGTTAAATTCAAGAACCGCCAATCATGGACAAGGAGCAACCCCCTATGGCTGACCCGCTGATGTACCAAAGTGAACATTACGTTGTCCTAATGCCGGGAGAACCAGAGCAGTTTTACACCGAGGCGGAACTGCGGGAGAAACTGGGGCAGATTTTAGCCCAGGCGAAGGATATTAGCCCGGAATTAGCCGCCTACCCCACCACCGCCGAGCGGGTACAGTATCTATTGGATACGGGCTGTCGCTGGGAATGGGGAACGGATGAGTTTATCGAGTGGTATGCCGTGCGTTTGGAGAAACCCCGCCCATGACCGTAAATCTCCTGTGGATCCTGGTGGCTTATCTCTGCGGTTCGATTCCCCCTGGGTATGTGGCGGGACGGTTGGCGGGGATTGACATCCGTCAGGTGGGGTCGGGTTCCACAGGGGCGACCAATGTCCTGCGTACCCTGGGAAAATTCCCAGCCCTGGTGGTTTTCCTCCTGGATGTGGGCAAGGGGGTGCTGGCGGTGGCGCTGGCTCGCTGGCTATGGCAGGTATTTCCCAGCGTTGACCCTGGGGAGGGGCGGCTTTGGTGGGAATTGGTCTATGCCCTGACGGCGCTGGTGGGGCACAGCAAATCCCTATGGATCAACTGGCAGGGGGGCAAATCCGTCGCCACCGGGTTGGGATTGTTGGCTTTTTTTAGCTGGCAAGTGGCGGTGGGGGCTTTGGTCATGTTTGGGTTGCTGGTGGCAACGGTGCGGATCGTGTCCGTAGGTTCCCTGGTCGCCTGCGTGACTGCCCTGGGACTGGCGGTGGCATTGGGAATTCCTTTGCCTTATCAGGCTTATACGTTATTAGCAACTTTGTACATCATCTGGTGTCACCGCACCAATATTCAACGGTTGTGGCAGGGGACAGAACCCCGTTTGGGACAGGCGAAACCCACGCAGGAATGATGTTGACAATAATATTTATTCTACCTTGGGGAACGTTACGCTCTTTTCGCCCAGGAATAACCTTGTTACAATCACAAGGAATGGCACTGCCAGGTGAACGAACGGTTGCCAAGCCATGACCGACCCCGGCGACATAAAAATTAAAGCCGATTCCCGCAACCAAGCCACAGGCGACCGCATGGTAACGGTACTGTTGACCCGGTTCCCCTACACCCTGTTGCAGGAGTTGGCGACCCACAGGCTGTTACGCCAGGGGGGATTGGTGGAGGTGCTGGGGGATACGAACCCTTTTACGGAAGTGACGAGTCGATCAAGCGGTTCCTCACGGGCGATTCCAGTAGAGCGGGTGATTCAACGCATTTTAGATGACCCGTTTATTCCCCAATTCAGCCAACACCAAAAAGGGATGCAGGGGATAGAGATTGATGACCCGGAATTTCAGCAGAAAAACGAAACAATTTGGCGTGAGGTGCTGGAACAAAATGTTAAATTTGCCCGAAACTTAGCCGCCCAAGGGGTGCATAAACAACACGTCAATGACATTCTCAAACCATTTCTCAGGATTCCAATTTTAATTACGGCGACCGAGTGGGATAATTTCTTTCACCTGCGGACGGATAAACCCTGTCGTCCTGAATTTAGAGCCTGGGCAATTGCCATTAAACAAACGATTGAGCAATCCATTCCTAAAGAATTAAAACCCGGTGAGTGGCATATTCCCTTTGGGGATCAAATGCCGCCCGGTTTATCTTTATCAGAACAATTACAAGTAGCGACGGCGAGATGTGCCCGGTTATCCTACGCCACCCATGACGGGAAACGGGATGTGCAGGAGGATGTGCGGTTACATAAGCAACTATTACAGGATGGGCACATGGGACCGTTGGAACATAGTGCAATGGCGGTGTGCGAGTATTTCATTGCCCCGCCTAAAATTCCCTGTTATGCCATGCTTGCCAGCCAAACCACGCCGGTATTTACCCGGAATTTCCGGGGATTTTATAGCTATCGGGGGATGGTGGAAGATGGAATTTTACCCCTTCATTCATCGGAGCAAAACCTATGATTCTCACCGACCACGAACTCAATCAACTCTGTCAGGGAAACCCGCCGTTGGTCACGCCTTTTGACCCCAGTTTGATCAACCCGGCTTCTTTAGATATTCGCATCGGTACGTCCGGTTTAATTGAGCAGGAGGACGGGGAACATATACCGCTGGATTTAAGTAATTATGATGCGAACCATCCCTACATTTTGGCACCCCAAACTTGGCTTTTGGTGGCTTCCTTGGAGGTGTTTCATATTCCCTTATTTACCGCTGGCGAGGTGCGGCTCAAGTCCTCCCGGGCGCGGGAAGGGTTTGATTTAGCCCTAGCATTATGGTTAGACCCAGGGTGGCAGGGTTCCCATCTGACGATGGCACTGCGGAATACGACCCGGTTCCGGCAGTTGGGGATTTATCCGGGGTTGAAAATTGCCCAGGTGATTTTGCACCGTTTGTCGAATGTGCCCCAGCGTCATTACGGGGAGACGGGGCGGTATAATTTTGACCGACAGGCGCAGGGTTCCAAAGGGTAAGGCGGCGATGGGCAAATTTATCGTGACCGGCCACTATTGTGACGAAGTGGCAACCAAACGGGCGCCGTATCGGGAGGCGCACTTGGCGGGTTTGGCGCAACAAAAAGCCCAGGGGGTGCTGGTTACGATTGGCCCCACCCAGGATTTACGGCGGTTTTTTGGCATTTATGAGGCGGTGGATGCGACCCAGGTGCAAACGTTGATCGAACAGGACCCCTACTGGCAAAACGGGATTTGGACGGATTACGAGGTCATTCCGTGGATTCAGGCCATCTAAGGGCATTGAAAGCAGGTTCCTGGTCGAAACTCATCTGCGGTGCCAGCTATCAGGACACAGCCAGCATCGAACCCCTGAGTTGGGTCTTTACCCTGGCGGGGGTAAATTGCATTGACGTGTGTGCGGACCCGGCGGTCGTGGCGGCGGCTAGGCGAGGCATACAACGGGCAGGAACCACGCCCCCCCTACTGATGGTGAGTTTGAACGACGATACGGACCCCCACTTTCGCAAGGCTCATTTTGACCCGCAGGTGTGCCCCCCGGATTGCCCCCGCCCCTGTGAACGGGTGTGCCCGGTGCAGGCGATTAGCACCGCTGGGGTGGATGCGGCCCGTTGCTATGGCTGTGGGCGTTGTTTGGAAATTTGCCCCTACCAGTACATCACCGCCCGCACCTACGTCCACCGTCCCGCCGCCGTGATTGAATTACTGCACCACCAACCGATTGCCGCCCTGGAAATCCACACCCAAACCGGGCATGAGCATAGTTTTGCCCACCTGTGGCGGCAACTTCAGCCCTGGGTGCAACGGTTACAGGTACTCGCCATCAGTTGCCCCGACCATCCGCAGGTGATTCCGTACTTATGGAATCTGTATAAAATTATTACGCCTTTGCCCTGTGCATTGATCTGGCAAGCGGATGGCCGTCCCATGAGTGGGGATATTGGGGCGGGTACCACCTGGGCCACGGTGCGGCTGGCGCAAAAAATTCTGGATCGGGGGCCGCCGGGGTTTGTCCAGTTGGCGGGGGGTACCAATCAAGCAACTTGGCCTTTAGTACAAAAATTAAACCTGCCCGTACATGGGGTGGCCTACGGCAGTTACGCCCGGAAATCACTGCAACCCTATTTACAAAATTTAGACAATTCGGACGTTCTAGCCGCCGCTGTGCACACTGCTCAGGAATTAATTGCCCCTAAAAGACCCGATGCTGGAGACTGGGCATTTGCCGCCGCACCTGCGCCAACCGTTCCGGGTTGATTTCCGCAATTGCCAGCCCCGGTTGATCCCCCGCATCCGCCAGCACCACCCCCCAGGGGTCAATGATCATGGCGTGGCCGTGGGTTTGCCGACGGGGATAGTGCCACCCCACCTGCGCCGGGGCGAGGACATAACAGGTATTTTCAATCGCCCGGGCTTGCAGGAGCACCTGCCAGTGATCCTTGCCCGTGTAGGCCGTAAACGCCGCCGGGATGAAGAGAAGTTCCGCCCCGATTTTAGCCAGATGGCGATACAGTTCGGGAAAGCGCACATCGTAGCAGATGGATAAACCAATACGCCCCAATTCCGGCTGGGAATAGACCGGCGGTAGGGTCAGCCCCGCCAGCACGGTGCGGGATTCCTGGTAGGTGTTGCCGTCCGGGAGATTCACATCAAATAGATGTACTTTGTCATAACGGACTTGGATTTCTCCATCGGGGCTAATCACCAGCGCCCGGTTCACCACCCGCTCCCCATCCACCGGCACGGGCATTCCCCCCGCCAGCAAGGTCACCTGGAACCGTTGGGCGAGGGTACGCAGGCATTGCTCCGCCGCCTGGGCAATATGAGCCGCCTGGGCAACCTTTTCCCGCTCGTCCCCCATGAAGGCGAAATTTTCCGGAAGACCGATCAGGGAGGCACCCCGGTGGCAGGCCAAGTCTACCCACTCAGTCACCTGCGCCAGATTTTTTTCCACATCCGACCCGCTGGTCATCTGTACCGCCGCCGCCAAGTAGGAATGGATCATAGGCGGGGGAGCGCAGGGGGCGTGACAAGGAACCGGATCATCGGGGTGCGGGTCAGGTATTGCGGAGTTTGCGAATCAGTTCCCGCAGTACATCGGTCTTGGTGCGACCTTTGGCGGCACAGTAGGCTTCCAGTTTGACTAGCTCCTCGTTGGGTAAACGAATGGTCAGTACACGATCCGAAGGGGGTTTGGTTCTAGGCATAGTCGCAAGTACAGATGGGTGACTAAGAAAATGTACCGATCTTGTAGGGGAGCTTAATTCTGGAAGAATCGACAGTGTCGTTCTGGCATCAAAGTACCTTAATCAGTCATTAAACAACCTTTCGCTGGGATTGGCAAGGACTTGACAAAGATGCAGTCCGTACAAACGCTGGCACCTGAGAGACGGATTTTAGAAGTTGGTGGTAATGGCAACGACTGGGCAGGTGGGAATACATTGCTCACAGACAATACAGCGGGTGCGGGTGAAATGGAGCCGAAACTCCTTATCCAGGGTAAGAGCCTGGGTGGGGCAAACCCCAGTGCAGAGGCCACAGTCAATACAGCGTTCCGTATCAATCAGGATTTCCCGGCTACTTTGGGCAACCTCGATGCCGCTATCTGCCAACCATTCCAGCGCCGCCGCCAGTTGATCCATGTCCCCGGCTAATTCCACTACCAATTTCCCCACCTGGTTGGGGGCTACCTGCGCCCGGATGATATTGGCGGCGATATTAAAGTCCTTGGCCAGGCGGTAGGTGATGGGGATTTGTACCATCTGGCGGGGAAAGGTGAGGGTGACCCGTTGTTTCATCCTGGTTCCTCAAACAGAGGCGGGGTGACTATTTTCAGCATAGCCCGGCGGTCGTGGTACTTTTAGGAATGTGCCCGTTCACCCTCAGCGATTAATTTCATGGAACTGCGGATTTTGACCCCGGCGACAGAAGAAAGTTATGGCCAGCCCCCGACCCCGATTACTTTGCCCATCACCCGCCTAGACAGTACCCAGGTGACCCGCTTTAAGCAACAGTACGAGGCGGTGGTCAACGGTCAGCCCTGCTATTTGGGGATTGACCTGTCCCGGGTGGAATTTTTGGATAGTGCGGGGTTGGGGGCGTTGGTGGCCTGCCACAAGCACGTGCGGGGGCTGGGGGGACAGATGGGGTTGATTGCACCCCGCCATATGATCCTGCAACTGTTGCGGATGACCTCTTTGGACAAAGTACTGATGGTGTATGTGGATCAGGAGGATTTTGCCAAGAACGTGGGGCGTTCCTAAATCCCGTAGCTTTTGCCAATTACCCAATGCCGCCGGAAAAACCGTGCCAGTTGGGTCTCCGCCAGGGTGAGGCAAATGGGTCGCCCGTGGGGGCAGGTGCGGGGGGCTTGGGTGGATTGCCATTGCTCCAGCAGGGTCTGCATCTGGGGGAGGGTTAATTCCGTGCCGTTGCGGATGGCACTGCGACAGGCCAGGTTTACGGTGGCTTGTTCCCGGTCGGTGCAGTGACTCAGTTCCACCAGGGCATCGGCCCACTCCTCCGGTCGCTCCCGCAACACCTGGGGAATCTGGCGCACCGCCCATTGCTGGGGGCCAAAGGGTTCGGGGGGCAGGCCGTACTGGGTCAAACGCTCCACTTGCTCCGGGCTGAGGGGGGGCAAAATCACCGGGCTGTCTAGGGTGATCCCCCGCCAGTGGGACTGCAATTGTTCATACAAAACCCGCTCATGGGCGATGTGTTGTTCCACCAGCCACAACCCCGCCGGGTGTTCCGCCAGGATATAGGTGCGATGGATTTGCGCCAGGGCTTTAAGGGTGGGGCGGGCGTGGTAACGGGCGGTGGTTTCTGCCACCTGCATCAGTTTTTGCACCCGGGGGTAATCGGTTTTGCTGGGGGGAGCCATGCCCAGGCTCTCATCACACAAATGCAGTAGTTTCGCTTGCCAATGTTCTAAATTTTTTAAGTACAGTTGGGTTTTGGCGGGGTGGCGGTGCCAGTCCACCTGTTCCGGGGGCAGATGGAAGTGGGCAAAGAGGAGGGGAAAGCGTCCCCGGGGCAGGAGCCGTTGAAAATGCTGGAGGATGGCGGTGTGCACTTCGGGCCATTCCACACAGCGGCCATTGACGGCCAGCCAAATCCGGTCGGGGCGGGGGCGGTGGTGCTGATCCGGCAGGGCAAACGCCAGGGTGAGCTGTTCCTCCTGACCGATTTGCCACTGGGAGTCCGCCACCTGGGGCAGGATTTGGGTCAAACGCTCCCGCAAGGTGCCCGGCCAGAGGTGCCAGGTTTTGCCGGGAAATTCCACCTGCCAGGTGACCTGGGGGTGACACAAGGCCATTTGCTGTATCCAAAGCTGAATCTGGCGCAGTTGTTGGGGCCAACTGGGTAACCCCTGCTGGCGATGTGGCCAATTCGCAAACAAACGTTGCACCGTCACCACCGTACCAGGAGCGAGGGGAACGGGTTTGGGGGGGTGCGCCTGCCCCTGGGCATCATACTGTACCTGCCAACCCTGGGCGGTAGCGGCACACCGACTAGCAATGGTCAAATCCGCCAATTGCGCCAGACTGTAGAGGGCTTGCCCCCGAAACCCCAGGGTGCGGATGCGATGCAAGTCCTGGGGATGCTGAATTTTACTGGTGGTGTGGGGGGTGGCCGCCAGGGTAAGCATTTCCGGGGTCATCCCCGCCCCGTTGTCCGCCAGCCGTACCCCATCCGGCTCCACCCGCAGGTGCAGGTGGGTGGCCTGGGCATCCAGGGCATTTTCCACCAATTCCCGCACCACTGCCCCCAGGGAATCAATCACTTCCCCAGCGGCCATCCGTTCAATCAGTTCCGGGGCGAGGCGGTGGAGGGTCATCAACTGGGAACCGTCAAGAAACGATGTACAGCCATCCTATGGAAATTTTGAAAAGCGGTCGCAGGGGACACCCTCCGCACTTAGTTCTCCAGAAGTTCTGCCTGCCAACGATAGAATTTTCAAGTTATTTTAATCAATATAGCAATCTTAAATGAGAATGGAACAGAGGGTCGCAGGGGCAGCGCCCCCGTATTTGGTTCTGAAAAATTTTTGTTTGAAAATCAAGTAGGATTGCTATAGGCGTGTGTCGCTGGGGTGGAACCTTGATCCTGATTCTATGGTCTAGGATTGTGTATGAATTTGAGACGGCAATCGGCGATGGTTAAAATAGTCAAAATTGGGTTTGTGTTTTTGTTGACATTGATTCCCCAAATGGCAATGGCAAAAACTCCCGTAGAACTCCTAAAACTCAAGCTCCAGTCCGATGACCAAGTGGTGCGAGACATTCGGTTTTATGGCACGGATATTGACCCGAATACCAGTTCTGTAGATGACCAGTTTTTCCTCACCATTGATGGGCAAAATGTCCCAATTAAACCCGAACTAGCCCGCCGTTTGGAGAGTCTGCGGCGCAGTTTTAGCTATGACAGCTTATCGGGGGGCATTCAGGTCGGGGAACCGGGTGGCCCAATGTGTTTGATGGCTGGTCCAGCCCGAGGGATGGTGTTGGAAACCCGCTATTTAACCTATGAAAATTACAAAATTACTAACAGTGAGATGAAGCCGGTGTTGACAGTGCCCCAAAACTGTTTATTCACCAGCAAAATCAGTCCCCAAAATGCAACGGCACGGGAAGATGCCCGGGCGGCTCTGGAGATTTTATTCACCCTCAGCCAAACCTTGCCGCCAGGTTCTTAGCGACTGGGATGGGGGTGCTTTACAATAGGAGCAAATCCTGGAGAACTCAATCATGTTGCTCAAAAGTACCACCCGTCACATTCGCATTTTTGCCGCTACGGTGCAGGACGGTGTCCTCATCCCCAGCGATACGGAACTGACCGTGGATGTGGACCCGGACAATGAGTTTAACTGGACGGAAGCAACCTTAGCACGGGTACATGAGAAATTTGCCGAATTGGTCAAAGCCTACCAGGGAGCGGATTTGACGGATTATACCCTGCGGCGGATTGGTTCTGACCTGGAACACCTGATCCGGGGGATGTTGCAAAAAGGGGAAATTTCTTACAACCTGAATAGCCGGGTGTTGAACTACAGCATGGGGCGACCCCGGTTGGACATGGTTCAGGGGAATTAGCTGGTTCATTACCCAGTTAATTTCAGTTAATTTACCCGAGACTTAACCGTACCACCGTTGAGCCGGATTACTCAGCAACCATCGGGCGACTTGGGCATCCCCCTCGTCCCAGGCCAGTCGTTCGGCGGCCACGAGGACATGGTGCATCATCTGTCGGGGGGTCATGACCTGTTGCATTTTGTGGAGAATGGCGGTGGCGGCTCCCATATCCCGGTTGCGTAACGCATGGGTTAATTGATTGAGCATGGCTCCCTCCCCATTGGAAGTATTTTTATTTAGCCTTAAATTTTGGCTTCTGGGGGCGTATTTATCGTTAATTTTGTGTTTATTTAGATGGCTTTATTCAAGTGGGATATTTCTTAAAATCTGTTACAAAAAGCTGTTACAAAAGGATATTTTTAGGGATGGGTGGGGGGATAAAAATCCGGGAACCGGGGTGGGGTAGGCTAGGTATATTGACTGGGTAGAACGCATGGAAGTCTGTATCAATTACCAACGAGCGGTCGCAGGGGGGCAACCCCCGAACTTGGTTCTATGGCTGTGCCACGCAAGCTATCAGAATTTTGGCATTCCAAAAATGGAATTTACAGAGGTGTCCTAATGACTCGTTCCTTGGCTCGAATTGCGGGGTTGGTGGCGGTGGCGACGATTTTGAGTAAAATTCTAGGACTATTCCGGGAACAGGCGATTGCGGCGGCATTTGGGGTGGGAGTGGTGGCGGATGCCTACAGTTATGCCTATGTGATTCCGGGGTTTTTGTTGATTCTTTTGGGGGGGATCAATGGACCGTTCCACAGTGCCATTGTCAGCGTGGTAAGCAAGTATGAGGAAGCAGAAGCGGCGGTGATTGTGGAAACGGTGTTGACCTGGGTGACGGTGTTTTTGGTGGTGCTGAGTGTGGGGATGGTGGTGGGGGCTGAGCCGCTGATTCAGTTGGTGGCTCCGGGGTTAAATCAAAGTGAGACGGGGCAAATCACCCAAACGATTGCGGTGGCGCAGTTGCAAATTCTGGCTCCTTTGGCGGTGCTGGCGGGTTGGATTGGCATTGGGTTTGGGGTGCTGACGGCACGGGATCAGTATTGGTTGCCGTCTATTAGTCCGATTTTTTCGAGTGTGAGTGTACTGCTGGGGTTGGGGGGGGCGTGGCTCTGGCTGGGGAATCGGCTCTGGCAACCAGAGTTTAGCTTGCTGGGGGGGCAGGTGTTGGCGGGGAGTATCCTGTGTGGGGGGGTGGCGCAGTGGTTGGTGCAGTTGCAACCTCAAGCGAAAATGGGAATTTATTGGGGGCGGTTGCGCTGGAATTGGCGACATCCAGGGGTGCAATCTGTACTAAATGTGTTATTACCTGCCACCTTTGCCTCTGGGATGTTACATATTAATGTCTATGTGGATTTGCAATTTGCGTCCTATCTTCCGCAGGCGGCGGCGGCGTTGGGTTATGCCAATTTGCTGGTGCAGGCTCCCCTGGGGATTTTGTCCAATATGATTTTGGTACCCTATTTGCCCTTGTTTTCCCGGTTGGCTGACCCCGAGGATTGGCCGGAGTTGACCCAACGGATTCGCCAAAGTTTGGTATTGGTGGCTCTGGTGATGCTCCCTTTGGGGGTGTTGCTGGCGGTGCTAGCCTTGCCAATTGTACGGCTGGTGTATGAACGCTATGCCTTTGATGGGGAGGCTTCCCAGTTGGTGGGGGGGATTTTAGCCGCCTATGGGGTGGGAATGTTTGTCTATCTGGGGCGGGATGTGCTGGTGCGGGTGTTTTATGCCCTGGGGGATGGGGATACGCCATTTCGGTTGAGTGTGCTGGGGATTGGCTTAAATGCAGGGCTGAATTGGTTATTTGTACGGGAAATGGGGGCACCGGGGTTGGCACTGGCGACGGCGGGGGTGAATCTGGTCACGTTCATCGGTTTGTTTATTTTATTGCATTACAAATTACAGGGGTTGCCCTGGCGCAGTTGGTTGGGGGTGTTTGTACAAATTGTGTTAGCCAGTGGGTTGGCGGGGGCGGTCGCCTGGGGGCTATGGCACTGGGGGGAGGCAGTTTTGGGAACGTTTCTGGGGTTAGTGGTGGCGGGAGGTGGGGGTTTATTGGTGTTTGCGGGGGCAATTCTGATGTGTCCCATTCCCGAAACCGTTTTATTGACGGATAAAATCCTGTCCCGTTGGCCCGGGCGGCGGTGATGATTACCGTATCCCAAATTAACCGCCAGGTACAGGGGTGGCTTTTGCGACCGCTGATTTTACAAAAATAATACGGGTGCCTTATCAGGAATATGGCAATCCTAGATTGATTAACGAATGAAAACTCTCCAGAACCAAGGACGGGGGCGGTGCCCTGCGATGGTTGATGCTCCCTCGATAAACCTTTTCCCTGACAATTCCAATTCCCATCGGGAGCAACCACCTCTGATAGGCTAAGCTCAAGACAATCAGCGTTGGGGGTAGGGGATGTTTACGGTAAACCAGGAATCACGGCAGTATGAAACCTATATCTTAGAAGACTCGGACAGCCAAAACCGGGTGGAAATCGTGCCGGAACGGGGCGGCATCGTCACCCAATGGCAGGTGCAGGGGCGGGAACTTTTGTACCTAGATCAGGAGCGGTTCACCCACCCTGAGTTGACCGTGCGGGGGGGAATTCCCATCTTGTTTCCCATTTGTGGCAACCTGCCAGGGGATACCTACACCCACAACGGACAAGCCTATACCCTCAAACAACATGGGTTTGCCCGTAATCTGCCCTGGCAGGTAGTGGAACAGACAACCGATAGCCGTGCCGCCCTGACGGTGGAATTGACTGATAATACAGCCACCCACGCCCAGTATCCCTTTGCGTTCCAGGTGCGGTTCACCTATGAATTGGCGGGGCATACGCTGACCATTCACGCCCAGATTACCAACCGTAGTGCCGAACCCCTGCCCTTTGCCTTGGGCTTGCACCCCTACTTTGCCGTCCCTGCCACCGCCAAAAACCAGCTAAACATTGACCTCCCCGCCACTACCCTCTGGGAGCACCAAACCCGCACCAGTCAGCCCTTTACGGGTTTTGATTTTACCCAACCGGAGATTGACATTGCCTTTCGCCCCCTCACCGGCCAGGTGGCAACCGTTACCCAGGACAGTGGCACCTTGACCTTGGAGTACGACCCCGCCTTTACTACCCTGGTGTTTTGGACCGTGGCGGGCAAGGATTTTTACTGCCTGGAACCCTGGACTGCGCCCCGGTACGCCCTCACCGCTGGAGATGACCTGATCCGCCTCGCCCCTGGTGATACCTGGACGGCTGGGGTGCGGTTCACTGCGGCAATCGGTTAACCCGCCTCTTCCTCCTCCTCCCCCAAGGTCGGCGGCACCGTAGCCACAGCGGCAATCGCATCATCTGCATCCAACCGTTGTAGGCGCACCCCCGTCGCCATGCGGGACTGTTGGGAAATATCCCCCGCCGCCTGCCGGATAATCACCCCCCGTTGCGTGACCAGCAGAATTTCCTCATCCGCCCCAATCAGACCCAACCCCGCCACCGCATCCCCCGGTTTGCGGAATTTGGTGGACGTGATCCCCATGCCACTCCGGTTTTGGATACGAAACTCCGACGCAGGCACCCGTTTCCCATAGCCATTCATGGTCACCACCAGCACATCCCGCTCATCCTCCGGGGAAATCATGTCCATTCCCACCAGTACATCCCCAGGTCGCAGTTCCATCGCCCGTACCCCCCGGGTCGCCCGCCCCAAGGGACGTAGTTGCTTGTGGTCCACCGCAAACCGAATCGCCATCCCCCCCCGGGAGCCAATCAAAATGCTATCCGTCGCTTTCGCCAACCGCACCCAACCCAGGTGGTCCCCCTCCTCCAAACTAATCGCAATTAAGCCATTGGCGCGAATATTACTAAAAGCAGAAAGAGCCGTTTTTTTGATAAATCCCCCCCGGGTCAACATCACAATAAATTCATCCTCACGAAAAGCACTGACGGGCAAAATCGAAGTGATTTTTTCCTCTAGGGTAATGGGTAATAATTGCACCAAAGGAATGCCCCGAGCGGTGCGAGATGCTACCGGAATTTGATAGGCACGCAGGGCATAAACCACCCCCCGGTCGCTGAAAAATAAAATATGGTCATGGGTCTGGGCGGAACAAAATAAAGCCACCGCATCATCCGGTTTCATCGTGGTTCCCGCCTTACCCCGAGTCGCCCGACTTTGACGGCTAAAGGTATCTACTGCCATCCGTTTGATATACCCCTGTGCCGTGACCAAAATAATGCAGGGTTCATTGGCAATCAAATCAATATCATGTAAATTGCCGGAGGAACTGGCAATAATTGCCGTGCGGCGAGGGGTCGCAAAAGTAGCTTTGAGTTCTTGTAATTCCTGCACAATCAGTTCTAACCGCCGTTCCCGCCGTGCCAAAATATCCGACAGGTCAGCAATTTTGGCGGTCAATTCGGCGTGTTCTTGGTGGACTTTTTCACTTTCTAAAGCGGTCAAACGGCGAATCTGCATATCCAAAATGGCATTGGCTTGGTTCACCGTCAATTCATAAACCGTGATCAGGTTTTGCCGTGCCACGTCCGTATTTTCCGCTTGGCGAATCAGGGCAATGATACTGTCAATATTTCCCAAAGCCACCAACAACCCCTGGACAATTTCATCCCGCTCCCGTGCCTTGCGGAGGTAATACTGGGTGCGTCTTTGGATGGTTTCTTCACGAAATTCTAAAAACACTTCTAAACAGCGCCGCAGGGTCAATAACTCCGGTTCCCGATTGACCAGAGCCAACATATTCGCCCCAAAATTCACTTGTAAAGGGGTTTGTTTGTAGAGGTTATTCAACACCACTTGGGGCAGGGCATCCCGCTTCAATTCAATCACCACCCGCATCCCGTCCCGGTCACTTTCATCCCGGACATCACTGATCCCCTCAATGATCTTGTCATTGACCAATTCGGCGATCCGTTCAATCAGAGCCGCTTTATTCACCTGAAAAGGCAATTGGGTAACGATAATCGCTTCTTTTTCCGCCCGCCCCGGCGCACTCACGGTTTCAATCTGGGCAATCCCCCGCAGGGTCATCGAACCCCGCCCGGTTTCATACATTTCCCGAATCCCATCATTGCCCAAAATCTGCCCGCCGGTGGGAAAATCGGGACCGGGAATATGGCGTTGTAATTCCGCATTACTGATCTGCGGGTTTTGGATCAGGGCAATCAGACCATCCACCAACTCCCCTAGGTTATGAGGGGGAATGTTGGTCGCCATGCCCACCGCAATCCCCGCCGAACCATTCAGCAATAACTGGGGCAAGCGGGCAGGCAGTACGGTCGGTTCCTGCTCAGAGCCATCGAAGTTGGGGGTAAAATCTACCGTTTCCGCATCAATGTCCATCAGCAGGGCTTCCCGGCTCAACGCCCGCAGACGGCATTCCGTATAACGCATCGCCGCCGGGGGGTCATCGTCCACCGAACCAAAATTGCCATGCCCGTCAATCAGGGTTTCCCGCATGGAAAAATCCTGCGCCATGCGCACCAGGGCATCGTACACGGACTGATCCCCGTGAGGGTGGTATTTCCCCAGGACTTCCCCCACCACCCGGGCGCATTTTTTGTAGGGGGCGGTGGGCTGTAACCCCAGGTCGTGCATGGCGTAGAGAATCCGCCGGTGCACTGGTTTCAGCCCATCCCGAGCATCCGGCAACGCCCGCCCCACTATCACACTCATGGCGTATTCCAAATAGGAACGGGACATTTCATTGCCCAAATCCGTAGGAATAATCCGCTCTTGTAGGGTACTCATGGGGGTTTGCCTAGTATTTGAATTGACGGTGTTGACTGTTCTGTACTAATTTTAACCTGAATGCGTTTGTAATAACAGAATTTCCGTTCATTAGATATTCAAATACCTCGATACAGCCTGTTCACAAATTAAAGGATACAAAACATTGTGTTTCTAACGCCTGACCTCAGTAACTCAATGAGGGGAACCTTTATTTATTGATTTTTGTACTTACATGACAGACTCGGAAGCCCCATTCTTTCGTTAGCAATTATCAATAACCCAGGGGTCGTTCTCAATAGCCGTAAATTAATAGAGGTGCCCCACATTGATTTATCCACGCATTGGTTCTTTCTACTACCCATCGCTTTGCAATCACCACAAATCCCTGCTTCTGTGGATTCTCTTTCTTCGATTTAGCTTAAAGAATTAACCGGTAGTTATTCTTGAGATACCTCTATAGCAATCCTGTTTGATTTACGAACAAAAGTTTTCCAGAACCAGGGCGGGGCGGTGCCCCTGCGACCCCTATTCCATTTTCATTTAGGATTGCTATCTATATTTAAGGTAGTTTTTGTTATGGTAATATCATTACAATCAGCACAGTAGTGTTGAACCCTGCAACAAAAGTTCATAAATTCGAGCCAGGCAAAACACTTAATGAGAAAATTTTTTGTTATAAATGAGAATCTAGCCCCTAAATGACAATGTTTTGTATCATCAGGTTAGATGCACATTTTGGCACAAACCCTCAAAATCTTAAGATTCAACACTTCTGCAATCAGCACCATGCGCCGCTAACCTATAGCAATCCTACTTGATTTACATTAGCTTGCGTGCCGTAGGCATACAAAAATTTTTCAGAACCATACACCGCAGGTGCTTCTTTTACGGGGGCGGTGCCCCTGCGACCCTCTGTTCCATTCTCATTTAGGATTGCTATAGTAAGTGCAGGCTCCCTAACTCTCTGGGTAAGTTGGGGGGCTTCAATTCTCAAAAGCCTTGTATCATACACATTCGAGCCATTTAAAAATGGTTGGCACCACGCTCCACTTTCCAGTAGCTTCCAAATTAGTTTCTAAGCAGGGCAGACTTACGCTTCTTAGATTCTTTTTTACCCTCACTTGACCATGACCAGGATAACACCCCTAAAAACCGCAATCATGGTACATTAACAGCCGACCCATTTCCCCAGCATCCATGTACGCCAAAATTAGCCCCCCAACCCAGGGCACCCGGATCACCTTCACCGCCGGGGGAATGCCCCAAGTCCCCAATGACCCAATCATTCCCTACCTGCGGGGGGATGGTACAGGGGTGGATATTTGGCCTGCCACCCAGTTGGTACTCGATGCCGCCGTGCAATTGTGCTACGGTTCTGCCCGCAAAATCCATTGGTTCAAGGTCTATGCCGGGGATGAAGCCTGTGAATTGTATGGCGAATATCAGTACCTGCCCCAGGATACCCTGACGGCGATTCGGGAGTATGGGGTCGCCATCAAAGGTCCTTTGACCACGCCGGTCGGGGGGGGCATTCGTTCCTTGAATGTGGCTCTGCGCCAGATTTTTGACCTGTACGCCTGTATCCGTCCCTGCCGCTATTACCCCGGCACCCCTTCGCCCCACCGCCACCCGGAACAATTGGATGTAATTATCTATCGGGAAAATACGGAGGATATTTACCTGGGCATTGAATGGCGGGCGGAAACGGAACCGGCACAAAAGCTGATTCAATTATTAAATGAACAATTTATTCCTAATACTCCAGAACATCAGGGTAAAAAAATTCCTCTGGATAGCGGCATCGGCATTAAACCGATTAGTAAAACTGGTTCCCAACGATTAATTCGGCGGGCGATTCAACACGCTTTGCGCCTGCCCCCTGCCAAACAATTGGTGACCTTGGTGCACAAGGGCAATATTATGAAATACACGGAAGGAGCCTTTCGGGACTGGGGTTATGAATTGGTGCAAAATGAATTTCGCCAGGAATGCGTCACGGAGCGGGAATCTTGGATTTTAGAAAACTTAGAAAAAAATCCCGACCTTACCCCAGAGGAAAATGCCCGCTTGATTGAACCGGGTTACGACAGTTTGCCCCCCGCCAAACAGGCGGTGATTGTTGCCGAAGTCCAACAGGTTGTCGCCCAGATTGGGGACACCCACGGTCAGGGGCAATGGCACACCAAAGTGATGGTCAATGACCGGATTGCCGATAGTATTTTTCAGCAAATCCAAACCCGTCCCCAGGAGTATTCGATTCTCGCCACCATGAACCTGAATGGGGATTACCTTTCCGATGCCGCCGCCGCCATTGTGGGCGGGTTGGGGATGGGACCCGGAGCCAATATCGGCGATACCTGCGCCATTTTTGAGGCGACCCACGGCACGGCTCCCAAACACGCTGGCAAAGACCGAGTGAATCCAGGGTCGTTAATTCTTTCGGGGGTGATGCTGTTGGAATTTTTGGGCTGGCAGGAGGCGGCTGACCTGGTGCAAACCGCCCTGGGTAACGCCATTGCCCAACGCCAAGTCACCTACGACCTCGCCCGCCTGATGGAACCCCCGGTGGAACCCCCCCTCTCCTGCTCCGGCTTCGCCCAAGCCATTGTCCGCCAGATGGAAAATGTCAAGAAATCTTGAGATTTAGGCAATGTTTGGGGATAAAATGGGAAAATGATGGCTGGAGTGCCTTGATCCCCTGGGGATTTGTGCCTAAATTTGTAGATAACGTTGCGATCCCGGTATCGGGTTCTAAACCTATGACCCAAGAACCTACGCCGCTTGAGGAGATGACCCTGCGTGACCTGCGCCGTCGAGCCAGCGAGCTAGGCATTTCCCGTTACAGCCGGATGCGTAAGTCCTATTTGGTGACTGCCATTCGGGCGGCTGAACTCCAGACCACCTATTCCCACTATTCCCCCATGATGCAGGAGGCGCAAACCACCGTGGACACTGTGAAAGAAGCATTGACTGAACCGGCGCAGACCAGTGTAGCGACCGCTTTGAAGGATGTGGACCAAGGATTGCCGGATTTACCGGGTGGATATGGGGAAACCCGGATCGTTTTGATGCCCCGTGACCCCCAGTGGGCTTACGCCTATTGGGATATTCCCAACGAGGTGCGGGAGGAGCGGCGCAGACAGGGGGGTCAGCAGTTAGCCCTGCGGTTGTACGATGCCACGGGGATCAATTTGGCGGTGCAAGCCCCCCACAGTGTGCAGGAGTACGCCTGTGATGAATTGGCACGGGAGTGGTACTTGCCCATTCCGGTGAGTGACCGGGACTACGTGGTGGAAATTGGCTATCGGTGTGCGGATGGGCGGTGGTTGAGCTTGGCACGTTCGGCGCCCGTGCGGATTCCCCCGGTGTATCCCTCGGATTGGGTCGAAGACCACTTCATTACGGTGGACTTTAACGAAGACCTGCGGGGTCGCACCTTCTTCCAGTTGGTGCCCCCCAGTGAGCGCCAGGCTCCGGTAGCGTCTGCTCCCATTTACGATGAAATCATGCAATTGGCGGCGGGGGCAGAGTCCATGCGGGTGGCGGGTTCCCTCTATGGCTCCATGCAACACGTTCCCGGTTCCATCGTCAGCAGTGCGGAGTTTGCCATCAGTTCCTATGTGTTCCCGTCCGGGATTGGGCGCTGGGCGATTCCCACCATGTCCGCCGTGGGGATGTCGGGGATTGGGTTTGCCGCTTCCATACCGCCGATCCGTCCCCGGAAGTTCTGGTTGGTGGCGGATGCGGAATTGATCGTTTACGGGGCAACGGAACCGGATGCCACCGTGACCGTGGGGGGACGGCGGATCAAACTGAATCCCGATGGTACGTTCCGCTTCCAGATGAGCTTCCCGGATGGGAACCTGGACTTCCCCATTTTTGCGGTCGCCGCCGATGGGGAGCAAAACCGGGAAATCCACATGACCTTTGACCGGCGCACCCTGGCACGGCGCACCAACACCCGGGAAGAAGCGGTGGAAGAATGGTTGTTCGGTTAAGTTTATCCCTGAGCAAACCGTAAAAACCCATGCCCCTCGGTGCCCATCGGGGGGTATGCTTTTGGGATTTTTGGGGAATTTTGGAAATAAATATTGTCGCCAACCAAAATTTCTGACGATACCCTAGGGGTGGGTACGGTGCACTGTTAAGTTAAGATCAGGTTAAACCAACACGGGTCACCCCATGAATATGCGTCCTGACAAGCCGGAAGAAGCCTGTGGTGTGTTCGGGGTCTATGCCCCAGGGCAGGAGGTGGCGAAATTAGCCTATTTTGGTCTGTACGCTCTGCAACACCGGGGTCAGGAATCGGCGGGGATTGCCACTTTTGACCAGGGGCGGGTGCATTGTTACAAGCAGATGGGGCTGGTGTCCCAGGTGTTTCGGGAAGAGATTTTACAGGAATTGCCGGGGCAGTGGGCGGTGGGGCACAACCGCTATTCCACGACTGGGAGCAGTCGGGTGGTAAATGCCCAGCCGGTGGTGGTGTCCAGCCGTTTGGGGGAATTGGCGCTGGCGCACAATGGCAATCTTGTTAATACATTAGAATTACGTCAGCAGTTATCGCCGGAACGGTATCCCCTCTATTCCACGACGGATTCGGAGATCATGGCGCAGTTACTAGCCCAGGCGGTGGACGGGGGGGCGGACTGGGTGACCGGGGCGGTGCAGATGGCGCACCAATGCCAGGGAGCCTTTAGCCTGGTGATCGGCACACCGGCGGGGATTTTGGGACTGCGGGATAGCTACGGGGTGCGTCCTTTGGTGCTGGGGACTTTGGGGGAACGGGGTTTGGTGTTGGCTTCGGAAACCTGTGCGTTGGATATTATTGGGGCGGATTATTTGCGGGAGGTGGAGCCGGGGGAATGGGTGTGGATTACGCCGGAGGGGTTCACCTGCGGGCAGTGGCAGCGGGCACAACGGAAATTGTGCGTATTTGAAATGATTTATTTTGCCCGCCCGGATAGTGTGATGGAGGGGGGCAGTTTGTACGCTTACCGCCGCCGGTTGGGGGAAATTTTGGCGCAGGAAGCCCCGGTGTCGGCGGATTTGGTGATTGCGGTGCCGGATTCGGGGGTGCCCGCCGCTATTGGGTTTGCCCAAGCCAGTGGCATTCCCTACGCCGAGGGGTTGATCAAAAACCGCTATGTGGGGCGCACCTTTATCCAACCCACCCAGACCATGCGGGAAACGGGCATTCGCATGAAGCTCAACCCCCTGCGGGATGTGCTCCAATCCCAACGGGTGGTGGTGGTGGATGATTCGATTGTGCGGGGCACTACGAGTCGCAAGTTGGTGCGGGCGTTGCGGGAGGCGGGGGTGCGGGAGGTACATATGCGGATTTCCTCCCCGCCGGTGACCCATCCCTGCTTTTATGGGATTGACACGGACAATCAGGATCAATTGATCGCCGCCCGCTTGTCGGTGAGCGAAATTAGCCAGCACCTGGAGGTGGATTCCCTCGCCTATCTGAGTTGGGCGGGGATGTTAGCCGCCACCGGGGAAGTCCCCCAAAAGTTCTGTTCCGCTTGCTTTACCGGGGATTATCCCATTTCCCCGCCGGATACGCTGAAACGGTCGAAGTTGATGTTAGAACACGTTACCTAACCTTGGGTACCCCCTAGTAATCCAGCCATCCTACTTGCCTGATTAACGCACCAAAAATGCTATGAAACCCAGGACGGAACCCCTATGCCATTTTCATTTAAGATGGCTATGGAAAAAATACTAGGGTTTGGTGGGGCTGGTTTGGGGCATTTGTTTGCATCCAATACAAATTAGGGTTTTATAGCCAGTTTCCCCCACTTCCACCGGGATTTTGTCCTGATTGGCTCCCATCACCCACGATTTTTGTTGCAAAGGGATCACCGGCGTTAGCCCCACCCGATGGTAGATCACCGCTTGGTGGTGCGGGCGGGTTCGTACCCAGGAGATTTGCGTCAGTTGGGGCATGATGGTATTTTCGGTTAAATTCAGCCCCCGGGCATCGAGTTCCTGGGGTTGCCCCAGATGTTTGGTGTAAAAATCCACAACCTTGGGCAGGAGGTCAGGGGTACCATAAACCTGGTCAATCCCGTCACCACTGGGATATTCCCCCATCAGCGCACTCCCCGGATACAGGGGGATCGGCGATGCCTCAGCCATAAATACCGTCCAAAATCACTGTCCCTATCCTATCAGGGGGAGGATGGCGGACAAAATATGAATAAGCATGAACAAATGTAAATAAATATAAATAAATGTTTCTTGATTACCGCCTGACAGAATTGACAGCAACGGTTATGATAAACATGGTTCCGCCCTAGGTGTGACTGGGATTTGGTCTTAGCCGATTCCCTCATGGCAGTGGGCATTTTTATCAGGTTCAGGTTATGACCATCTATGTGGGCAATTTGTCCTTCAAAGCGACCGAGCAGGACTTGAAGGAAGTTTTTTCGGAATACGGGTCGGTGAAACGGATCACCCTGCCGATGGATCGGGAAACGGGACGAATGCGGGGCTTTGCCTTTGTGGAAATGGCGGAGGATGAGGCGGAGGACAAGGCGATTACCGCTCTGGATGGGGCGGAATGGATGGGGCGGCAGTTGCGGGTGAACAAGGCTCGCCCTCGGGATGACAACCGCCGGGGTGGATTTTAGGTTCAAACGTACCTAGGGAGGGAGAGATGGAATTAGAAGAATCACTCTCCCGGGGGACGATATTGGTGGTGGATGACACCCTGGAGAATCTGGATGTCCTGGACGACCTGCTCACGGGGCATGGTTACGAAGTGCGGCGGGCAATTGATGGGGCAATGGCTCTGCGGGCGGTGGCGGCGGAACCCCCGGATTTGATCCTCCTGGATATTATGATGCCGGGGATGGATGGCTATGAGGTGTGCGCCAAATTGAAATCTGATTCCAGCACCTGGGGGATTCCGGTGTTATTTATCAGTGCCTTGGATGATGCCCAGGACAAGGTACGGGCTTTTGAAACCGGCGGGGTGGATTATATTCCCAAGCCGTTTCAGGCGGCGGAAGTGGTGGCACGGGTGGAAGCCCATTTGCAAAATGCCCTCCTGCAACGAATCCTCGAAGACCGGGGGCGGGCGTTGGAAGAGCGGGAACGGGAGGTGCGGCAGTTGCGCCAGCGGGTCAAACGCCTGGAAGAAGTGCTGGGTTACTACGGGGTCGATCCCACTTCGGTTTAAGTTATGGCTTGGCGACTGCGATGGGTGGTGACGGTGCCGTTTGTGGTGGTGACCACCCTGGCGACGGGGCTGGTTGGTTACCTATCCTTTCGCAATGGTCAGCAGTCGGTGCAGGTGGTGGCGCAGGGTTTGCAAACCGAGATTGCCGAGCGGGTACGCAGGGAACTGGATGATTTTTTGGACTTTGCCCCCAAGCTGGTGGCGTTCAATGCGGATTTAGTACGACAAAATCTCATCCAAACCCAACCCCCCAAGGGGGAACTCTATCTGTGGCGACAGATGACCCTGCAACCCCAACTGCGGGTTATTTATTTTGGCTCTGCCACCGATGGTCGGTTTATCGGCGTGCGTCGGCGTTTAGAGGACAATAGCCTGCGGTTGTACTTCAATACCGGGCTGGAGTTTACCCTCAATAACCAAGGGCAACGGGGGGTGCAACAGAATGTTCCTCCTCCTGCCCAACGTTTTGATAGCCGCACCCGTCCCTGGTATCGCAAAGCTCTGACCCAGGACAGTCCGGTTTGGTCGGATGTGTACGTCTCCTTTAGCACGGGGCGCTTGGCGATCACGGCGGCGCAGGTGGTGAAAACGCCCCAAGGGAAGGTATTGGGGGCAACTGGTGCCGATGTGGAACTCACCCGTTTGAGTGAATTTCTCAGCAGTCTGCGTATCGGTCGGAGCGGGGAGGCATTTATTATCGATCCGGCGGGCTTGGTGGTGGCGGATTCCACCGGCGATGAGGTGAGCTTACTACAGAATCGGGAGCGACTGAAAGCGAGTGAAAGTCCCCATCCCCTGATTCGGCAAGCCGCCCGTTGGTTAGCCGGGCAACCCCAGGGCAAACAACCCACGCCGGAGCCGGTGCGGGTGGTGTGGGAGGGGCAAGCCCATTTTCTCCATGCGGTGCCCTACCGTGACCCCAAGGGATTGGATTGGTTGCTGGTGCTGGTGGTGCCAGAGCGGGATTTCCTGGAGCAAATTTACGCAGGTAACACCCTGACTGCCTTTTGGTGCGGGGTAACGCTGGTGATTGCCCTGGGCGTGGGGTTCATCCTTAGCCGTCAATTTAGCCAACCGGTGCAGGCATTGGTGCAGGCTACCCAAGCCATTGCCAGCGGGGAACGGGGACGGCAGGTAGCGGTGGGGGGGATTTGGGAGTTGGCGCAACTCGCCCAGAGTTTTAACCAAATGTCGCAACAACTGGCGGATTCCTTCACCCAATTGGAAACCCTGAACCGGGAACTGGAAGACCGGGTGGAACAGCGCACCCAACAGGTGCAGGCGAGTGAACGGCAGTTTCGCACCCTCACCAGCAACATTCCGGGGATGGTGTTTCGTTCCCAACGCATGGATGGCTATGATTTCATCTATCTTTCAAACCCGATTGAAAAGATCACCGGTTATCCCGCCCAGGAATTTCTCCAGGGAGAGCGGCAGTATTGGGATTTAATTTTGCCCGAAGATCGAGACATGGTGTTAACTGCCATTTTGAACAGTCGGGTGAAAAATCACACCTACGAAATTGAATATCGGATTCAGCGAGCCGATGGGCAAATCAGTTGGGTAAAAGAACGGGGACAGGGGGCGCAGGATGACACCGGCGAAATCCGTTATCGGGATGGGGTCATTTTTGACATTACCCAACGCAAAGACTTTGAACAACAACTCGAAGAAGCCCGCCAAAAAGCAGAAAGTGCCAACCGTGCCAAAAGTACTTTTCTCGCCAATATGAGCCATGAATTACGCACCCCCTTAAATGCCATCATTGGGTTTAGCCAAATCCTCAACCGTGACCCCCAACTCACAGAAAAACAACGGGAAACCGTCGGCACCATCAACCGCAGTGGGGAGCATTTATTAAATCTCATCAATGACGTTTTAGATATGGCGAAAATCGAGGCGGGTAAACTCGTCCTCCAACCCTCCAGTTTCGATTTGCATCAGATGCTCAAAACCATTCAGGATATGTTGAATGTGCGGGCGCAGGCGAAAAATTTGCGCTTGGTTTTTGAACTCAGTCCCGACCTGCCCCAAGCCATCCAAACCGATGAAAACAAACTGCGGCAAGTGTTAATCAATCTGATTGGTAATGCCATCAAATTCACCAAGGAAGGTGGGGTTTCTGTGGTGGTGAAAACTTTAGGACGCACGGAGAAAAACTGTACCCTCCAATTTGCCGTAACCGATACCGGCGTGGGCATGACCCCTGAGGAATTGGGGCAATTATTTCAAGCCTTTGTGCAAACCGATACCAGCAAAAAAGTCAGCGAAGGCACGGGTTTAGGATTAGCCATTTCCCGTCAGTTTGTCCAGCTGATGGGTGGGGATATTACCGTCACCAGTGAAAAGGGCGTAGGTACTACTTTTAGTTTCACCATTCAAGCCGAATTAAGCACTGTGGAATCGGTCGCAGAATCAACCCCAAAAATGGTTAAATCTGTCGCACCAGGGCAACCCGAATATCGCCTACTCATCGTGGATGATAAGTTAGAAAATCGGCAAGTCTTAAAAGCCTTATTAGAGTCGGTGGGGTTAAGTTCCCGGGAAGCCACCAACGGTCAAGAAGCGATTGAAATCTGGCAAACCTGGCAACCCCATCTGATCTGGATGGATTTACAGATGCCGGTGATGAACGGTATGGAAGCCACCAAGTATATTCGATCCCACGCTTCCGAAATTCCTAAACCTATTATTATTGCCCTTTCTGCCAGTGTATTTGAGGAAGAAAAACGCCATGCTTTAGCGTCGGGATTTGATGATTTTGTGATGAAACCCTACCGAGAAGCTACTATTTTTGCCAAACTAGAGCAATTTCTGGGATTAAAATTTATCTACGAAACCGACAGTTCTCAAATGGCAACCGCATCGCCAACTTCCCCAGCCTTAACCCAGGCAGATTTGCAGGTGTTACCCAGGGATTGGTTATGGGAATTTCATCGTGCCGCCATCAGTCTCAATAACCGCAAAATGAATCAACTGATCAGCCAAATTAGTGAAAACCATCGGGAATTAGCTACCACCCTACAACGCATGGTCAAACAGGTGCAAATTGAGCCACTCATTGCCCTGATAGAACCCTTGATTGCTTAGTTTCGGGTTAACGTGATTGCCATAGCCATCTTAGATATCTGTAGAACCAAGTACGGGGCGGTGCCCTGCGACCCTTTATATTCTGAGAACCTTTATTTGTTTGAACCAACTAAAAATCCCATCGTGGAAATACCCCTATGACCCAGAACCAAGTACGGGGCGGTGCCCTGCGACCCTCTGTTCCATTCTCATTTAGGATTGCTATAGTAAAGTGAAGCTCTCAAATAACGTCACAAATGTCACAAATGCGACAAACCCGTCAGGGAACGGGTTCCGGCTGTGGCATTATTCAGAACGGGAAAACCGATAATGTCGCAACCCCGTTTGATAATATCCCAAAAACGTCACCGCTATAACAATCCCACTTGAATGTCGCAGGGCATCATCACCCCGTTCTTGGTTCTAAGGAACCTTGTTATTCCCATGAATCTTCTGGGATTGCCATATATTACAAATGCGCCGGTGGCAGGTGACCGTAGCCCTAGGGAAGTATGTCAAGTACCAGTCCTCATGGAGAACGCCGCGCTACGCTAGGGGAAGAACGATGGAAATCTGGAGGTAATGAGCAATGGAACTTCAAGTTAACGTGAAATCCAAATCCCTATACGATACGGACTATCAACTGTGGATTGATGGCACCGTTGCTCAGTTAAAATCAGGGGACTTCAGCAACCTTGATGTGGAGAATTTAATCGAGGAGGTTGAAAGCTTGGGCAGGAGTGACAAGCGGGCTATTTTGAGCTCTTTGATACGATTATGTGAGCATTTTCTGAAGTTACAGTATTGGGAAGCTGAACGCCAAAATTGTTTTCGAGGCTGGAAACTTGAGATTGCCAACTTCCGCCTACAAATTTCCTTAATTCTCAAAGATAGTCCTAGCTTAAAAAACCATCTTTGTAAGAACTTTGAATTTGCCTATAAGAATGCTAGAAAACTGTTTCTTGATGCGAGTGGATTAGATGCCAAAGTAATTCCCGAAGAACCTGAGTTTACCCTAGAGCAAGCCCTGGAGGAAGATTGGCTTCCTTGGCAACCGGAATAGGTCAACCATTCAACGATGTTCAGTTGCATCACCCCCGCCTGCGTGGAATGGTCAGATTTTCTCTTTCGGTCTGCAGAATAGGGATTCCAGGTGGTTTCGAGCGGTTTGGAGCGAACTCCCCAGGGGGCTGGCACCAGCGCAACTAGGTTCAGATCAATCCATGTCAAATTCTGCAACTAACAAACGGTAAGAATGAATCCCATCCTGCCAAGTATCCCGAAAAGCCTTCACCTGCTCCAGTTCACGGGTGATGTGTTCTACCTTGCCATCTTTGATATCCCGGCTGGTGGTTGACCATTGAAAATTGGAATTGAACTTAATCCCATAGGGCGGATCGATGTAGATCATCTGCACCTTCCCCCGCAGTCCTGCCCGTTCTGCCAAACTCGCCATCACCTGAAGCGGGTCCCCCAGGATCATCCGGTTTGTCCAGTTAGCATCGTGCTGGTAAAACTCCGTCGCCCTGGCATCCTTGGGTAAACCATTGAAATCTGCAAACAGGTCTAACTCTATAGCAATCCTAAATAAGAATGGAACAGGGGTCGCAGGGGCACCGCCCCCGTCCCTGGTTCTGGGAAATTTGTGTTCGTTAATCAAATAGGATTGCTATATTTATTGATTTTTGTACTTACACAGCAGGGCTGAAAGCCCCATTGTTTCGTCAGGAATTATCAATAAACTAGGGGTCATTCGCAATAACCGTGAATTCATAGAGGTGCCCAAGAGCCAAAGATGGGGGCTACTGCGGCCTATTTTTAGAAGTGCCCATGACTGGAATGGAAAATTTTCCAGGCTGTTGTTCTGGGCTATCGTATAGTTGCTGGTTTTGGAGCATAAGGAATGACAAAAGCTGTTCGCAAAGAAACGGATAGTCTTGGTGAAATTGAGGTTCCAGCCGATAAACTGTGGGGCGCTCAGACCCAGCGTTCCCTTGAATATTTCAGTATCGGCAGGGATTTGATGCCTCAAGAGATGATCAGTGCCTACGCTATGGTTAAAAAAGCGGCGGCAATCGCAAACCATAAGAGTGGTCGCCTTGCGGATCAACCTTTTCATCTGATTGTCCAAGCCTGTGATGAAATCCTCGCTGGTCAGCACCAGGATATGTTTCCGCTCCATGTGTGGATGTCGGGCAGTGGCACGCAGTTCAATATGAATGTGAATGAGGTGATCGCCAACCGTTGTTGCCAGCTCGCCGGTACGCCCCTGGGGAGCAAAACGCCGGTTCACCCCAACGACCATGTGAATATGGGGCAGTCCACCAATGATTCATTTCCCACGGCGATGTACATTGCGGCGGCGGTCGGGGTCAAGCAACGGCTGATTCCGGCGGTACAAGCTCTGCACGATGCCATCACCGCTCAAGCCGAAGCGTGGCAGGATATTATTAAAATCGGGCGTACCCATCTGCAGGATGCCACGCCGCTGACCCTGGGGCAGGAATGGTCCGGGTATGCGGGGCTGTTGGCGGATGACCTGGAACGCATTGAGTCAGCCTTGAGCGGGGTGTATCGCCTCGCCCTGGGGGGGACGGCGGTGGGGACGGGGATCAATGCGGCACCGGGTTTTGCTGAGTGCGCCGCCGCTGAGATTGCCAAGCTCACCGGGTTGCCCTTTGTCAGTGCCCCCAATAAGTTTACGGTTCAGGGTTCCCACGATGCCCTGGTGCAGCTTTCGGGGACGTTACGCACCCTGGCGGTGTCCTTGTACAAAATTGCCAACGACATACGTTTGTTGTCCTGTGGTCCCCGGGCGGGGTTCGCCGAGCTGATCATTCCTGCCAACGAGCCTGGTTCTTCCATCATGCCGGGCAAGGTCAATCCGACCCAGGCGGAAGCTCTGACCATGATCGCCGTACAGGTAATGGCTAACGATGTGGCGGTGAGCTTTGGGGGTGCGGGTGGGCATCTGGAGATGAATGTTTACAAACCGTTGATGATTTTCAATATCATGCATTCGATTACAATCTTGTCGGATGGTTGCACCAACTTCCGTAGGTTTCTCATGGAAGGCACCCAGCCCAATTGCCAGAAAATTGCGGAATATGTGCAACGTTCCCTCATGCTGGTAACAGCGTTGGTGCCGGTGATTGGCTATGACAAAGCCTCCCAAATTGCTCACTATGCTATGGAGCATGACCTGACCTTGAAGGAAGCCGCCTTACAGCTTGGCTTTGTCACCGAGGAAGTCTTTGACCGGGTGGTGAACCCAGGGAAAATGGTTCAGCCCTATGTGGCCAAGTAAGATTTAAAGATACCGTATTTCTATGAAATAGGCTGTAATTGAATGTCTCAGATCAAACATACAGTCTTTTGAGTGGTTATGGGATACAGTTGAACCCCACTTGCTGTAGGTCAATTGTGGTAAGCCTTTAGGATAATCGAGTCTTTTTGTATCCTTTAATTGACAAATAGACTGTAGTCGTTTCGCAAGAAAATGCAACACTTTGAGGCACTAGTAATCACTGTATCTCCTTCTAGGACAGGGTTTGTAGGTAAAGGCAAATGTCGCAAACTTGTTTGAAATGACTATACATCTATAGCAATCCTATTTGATTAACGAACACAAATTTCCCAGAACCAGGGACGGGGGCGGTGCCCCTGCGACCCCTGTTCCATTCTTATTTAGGATTGCTATATGGGCACCTCTATTTATTTACACCCATTGAAGTTTATTTCGCTGAAATGCCCATATCAATGGCTACGCCACGCAGGCTATCGAAAATCAGAGACGGGGGCTACGCCCCTGCGACCTATTTTTAGAAGCGCCCCTATATAGGTTTCTATGACAACCTACTTATTTTTGGGTGGGAAGGGAATAACGGAGATTCTCTGATGGCAGAACCTGATTTCTGCGAGTATCTGTTGCGTCATCCTTCAGGATTCCTGTGGCTCAAGATGTCCTATGGAAAAAATGTTAGGGAAGCAGGCAAACCCGCTCCCCTAGAGAAGATTGGTTATGTTCAGAACCTTTATAAGCTGGTTCCGTTATAAATTGCAATTGAACCTAAGAACCTAATTAGCTGGTTCCTAAATAAATTACATTTCTAATATCGCATCTCCCCAAAGCTGAGCAGGGATTCCTTAATTATTTCTTTATATTGCCGTCTGATGGCGAGATGTTAACCGCTGTTACGTTTTATAACGAAGCCGGGGTGGGTGGTTGGCGGGGGTTGAAGCGTTCGATTTGGCGAATTTGTTCATACAGGTGCAGTTCTTGGGGGCTGAGTTCGGTGGGGACTTGGATCAGGAGTTCTACGATTTGGTCGCCTCGGGTTTGGTCTTCCCGCAGGTAACCCCGACCGGGCAGGCGCAGGCGTTGGTGGTTTTGTACCCGGGGGGGGATGACCATTTTCACCGGACCGTCCAGGGTGGGGACTTGGACGTGGGCACCCAGGATGGCTTCGCTGGGGGTGATGGGCAGGGTGCAGTAGATGTCATCCCCTTGCAGACGCAGGTGTTCGTCGGGGGTCACTTGGATATTTAGGTAGAGGTCGCCGCCGTTGTCCCCTTGTTTTTTCAGGCGGATGCGTTGACCCGTGACCATGCCGGGGGGAAGATTGATTTCCAGGGTGCGTTCCCCCAGGCTGAGCCGGTGCCGACCCCCTTTATAGGCTTGCTGGAGGGATAAATTCAGGCGGGCTTCGATGTCGCCGGGGGATTCCCAGGGTTCGGGGCGGGGTTCACTGCGGCGGGTGAAGCGGGTCAGGAGTTGGTCTAAAAAGTCTTGGAAGTCCGGGAAGCGGCTGTAGTCAAAGTCCGGGCTGGGGCGGGGGGGGGCTTCGCCCTGGAAGCCTTTTTGTTGCCAGTATTGCCCAAACCGGTTGTATTCCGCCCGTTTTTGGCTGTCGGAGAGGACTTGGTAGGCTTCGCCGATGATTTTGAATTGTTCTTCAGCGGTTTTGTCCCCGGGGTTGAGGTCCGGGTGGTAGCGGCGGGCGAGTTGGCGGTAGGCGCGTTTGATCTCAGCGAGGCTGGCGTTGCGATCCACCCCCAGGATTTGGTAATAGTTGCGGAAATTACGCATGGCATTACCAGTTTTCATTGTCCCATTCCCGGCGGCGGGGCGGGTTGTCATCCAGGCGGCTCCAGGGGGGGGAGAACCAGGGCACTTCGTCTTCCTGCTGTTGTTGCCGGACGAGGGCGAGCAGTTCCGTCAGTTGTTCTTGCAGGCGACTGCTGAGGCGGTCCACTTTGACAAAATCGTTGGCGGCTAAACTCCGGCGCAGGGCTTGGATCAGTTGTTCGATTTTCTGGCGGCGTTCCCGCACAAACAGAAAACCGTAGTCCAAAGTCACCTGCCGCAGTTGCCGTTCCGCCCGTTGAATCAGGGCTTCCGCCTTGTGGTATTGCTCCACCCGCTGTTTTTGGGCTTGGTCCATTGGGGCGGCACGTTCGGCTTCCGCCAGCATTTTTTGTACCTCCGCCGGGGTCAAACTGGCGGCATCCTGCACCGTCACCGTATGTTGCCGTCCGGTCTGCCGATCCTGCGCCGTGACCTGCAAAATACCGTTGGCATCAATGTCAAACGCCACTTGCACCTGGGGTAGCCCCTTGGGTGCCGGGGGAATGCCGGTCAACCGGAACCGCCCCAGGGATTTATTGCCGCTGGCGAGGGGACGTTCCCCCTGGAGGATGTGAATTTCCACCGCACTTTGGTTGTCCTCAGCGGTAGAAAAGGTATCGGAGCGGCGCACCGGCACCGGCGTATTCCGGGGAATCAGGGTTTTCATCATCCCCCCGGCGGTTTCCAAACCCAGGGAGAGGGGGGTGACATCCAACAGCAGGACATCCCGCAGTTCCCCCGCCAGCACCGCCCCTTGAATGGCCGCCCCCACCGCCACCACCTCCTCCGGGTTCACCCCCTGGCAGGGTTCCTGATGCAGGAGTTCCCGCACCAACTGGCGCACCATCGGCATCCGGGTCGCCCCCCCCACCAACAGCACCGCATCAATGTCCCGGGGGGCCAAACCGCTGTCGCTGAGGGCTTGATCCACCGGCAGGCGCAAGCGGTCCAGCAAATCCCCACAGAGGGATTCAAACGTACTGCGGCTCAATTCCGTTTCCAAATGCTGGGGGCCCTCCTCGGTGGCGGTAATAAACGGCAAATTGATGAGGGTGCTTTTCACGCTGGAAAGTTCAATTTTGGCCTTTTCGGCGGCTTCCAATAACCGTTGAAACGCCTGCCGTTCCCGGCGCAGGTCAACGCCCGTCTCCTTTTGAAATTTCTCCGCCAGCCAATTCACCAGCCGCTGGTCAAAATCCACCCCCCCCAACTGGGTATCCCCGCTGGTTGCCCGCACCTCAAAGACCCCCTGGCTAATTTCCAGGATGGACACATCAAACGTGCCGCCCCCCAAATCAAAGACCAGGATGGTTTGTTCCCCTTTTTGATCCAACCCATAGGCCAAAGCCGCAGCCGTGGGTTCATTCAAAATCCGTTTCACCTCCAACCCCGCCAACCGCCCCGCATCCCGGGTGGCCTGCCGTTGGGCATCATTAAAATAGGCGGGTACCGTGATCACCACATCCGTCACCGGTCGCCCCAACACCTGCTCCGCATCATCCGCCAACTTCCGCAAAATCATCGCCGACAATTCCTCCGGGGCATATACCTGCTCTAGGCGGGGACAAACCACCTCTACCCGGTTGCGCTCCCCCCGCCGAATCGTGTAGGGCACCCGCCGCGCCACCGCTGGCAATTCATCGTAGGTCATCCCCATCAACCGTTTCACCCCATAAAACGTGTTTTTGGGGTCCAGTACCGCCTGCCTGCGTGCCAACTGCCCCACCAGCCGTTCCCCCTCCCGGGAAAATCCCACCACACTCGGCGTGGTGCGACTCCCTTCACTGTTGGGGAGTACCACGGGTTTTCCCCCTTCCATCACCGCTACTACCGAATTCGTTGTTCCCAGGTCAATTCCCACCACGCTGGTCATGGGCTACCCTATCCACCTAACAAGTTCCCTGTATCCTATCTTACTGTGAACCTAACAGCAGGCCGGATTCCCCTACTCCTATCCGACCTGAGCTAATTTAATATAATAACAATCCAATCATTATCCCTATGAGCGATTCATCCCCAAACCTCTGGCAAAAAGCCAAGGCGAAACTGCAGGACATCACCACCAGCCCCCCGGCGCAACAGGTGCAAAAACTAACACAAAATGTGGTTCAACAAATCGGTGAAACTGCCCAGGAACTCCAACACCAGACGGAAGACTTGCTCCAGAGCGAACGGGTCAAGCATCTGCGCCAGAATGCCACCCAAACCGCCCAAAAAGTTTCCCAACAGACCAGCACGGTTTTGGGACAGGTGACGGAAACCATCAAAACCACCACCGCTGACTTGGTCGATCAGGCGAAAAAACAACTCAATTCCTTTTCCCCAAAACCTGATGCCAACGAAACAGATTCACCCGGCTCCTGAACCACTACATAGATAGCAATCTTAAACGAGAATGGAATATAGATCGCAGGGGTACTGTCCCTGTACTTGGGTTGGCAAAATTTTTGTTTGTGAATCAAGTAAGATCGCTATAGAATTGTCGTCTGAGAATCAATCATAATCAAATAAGTTTTTATGCAATTTATGACAATCCCAAATGAAAATAGAACAGGGGTTGCAGGGGCACCGCCCCCGTAGCTAGTTTTTTTTGACCCACTTAAGTTGTCACTCGGCGAATATCGGAGTAAAAGGCCACCGACTCCAGCCCCCCGGTTGCGCGCACCAGCACCGTCCGTAGGCGTAAATTAGTGCTAGCGAACCACAGCCGTTCCTGCACCTGCTGACCTGTGGGCAGGGACAGGGTTAGCTCCAAAACCCCCGCCGATGACCAGGTATAGGAACCCCTCTGGGATGGTCTGTCCCCAGAATCATGCCAAAATTGTTGCGAATTGGGGTCAAAGGCCAAGGTGGCGCGGCCAACAGGCTGGTTGTTCTCGCTCCAAGCCAGAACCATGCCCATCCTAAGGGGAGACGCAGTATCTGGGGGTAAATCCGTAATGTGCAGGTAGGCTTTGCCGTGGTCGGCGATTCGGCCATCCAAATAGAATCGGGTGCGCTGGCAGACCCAAGTGCCCCAGTGGTGGGCGAGCAGTTGGTCGAGGTGGTTAAATTCCATAGTGATCCATCATAAAACCTGGCGCAAAGTCTCCGCGCTTCTGGCATAATAGAAAAGCTACAAATTAGGGTCTGTAGTTCAATTGGTTAGAGCACCGCCCTGTCACGGCGGAAGTTGCGGGTTCGAGCCCCGTCAGACCCGTACACTAAAAATCAATCCTAAATATCGAATATGGGTCGTAGGGGCACCACCCCCATCCTTAGTTCTAGGAAATTTCTGTTCGTTAATCAGATAGATAAGGGCACCCCTATTAATTCATGGCTATTGAGAATGACCCCTGCCTTATTGATAATTGCCAACGAGAGAATGGAGCTTCCAAGCCTGCCGTGTAAGTACAAAAATTAATAAATATAGGTACGGTCTTTTCAGTGGTTATGGGATACAATTGAACCCCACTTGCCGTAAGAAAATCATCCTGATAGCCTGTGTAGCGGAGCTATGCCTTCGGAATAATGAACACTTTTTGTATCCTTTAATTGACAAATAGACTGTACCTTTAACTCTTTGTTTATTCTATCCCTACGAGCGTAAGTCCTGTATAAAATTCACATAAGATTCTTACGCCCCATTCAGGTGATGTTGCGGTAGGAGTGGGGGTTCCCCTTGGGACACTTTTGCGGATACCACTACGGATGCTGATGTTGCCATGCCTGGAACCTGATTTCAAATGGGTCATGCTTTTCCGTAAATACCCTAAATAAATGATCACTGTGGACATTTTGCCCTCTGCCTATACAGGATGATATATAGGTAGAAAAAATACTGAGCTTTGCCCTGAGCACCCCCTGCCGATAGGTTTCTGCAATGGCCGTTCCCATCCATGACTCTAACCCTGCCGCAAATCAACCTGTGATGATGTACCGGGGTCGTCCGGTGTTGGCACCTCCTGATAGTGATGGGGTGCGGGAGGTTGACCTGATGTCCAAGATTCTCCAGGCCAATACCCTGGAGCAGACAGGGGAGGTAACCCAAGCGGCGCAGTTGTATCAGGAGGTCATCCAGATGGATAGGGATGGCACCTATGCGGCGATTGCGGAAAAAGCGTTGGCGGCTCTGCAAACTACAGGGGCATTGGCGTTGGTGGTTGCGGATGCCCCACCCGCTGGTGATACGGCGGTTATCGATGCGGAAATGGCGGTTCCCCAGGAGTCCCCCTGGCGGTGGTTGCACCAGCGTTCAGTGGGCTGGAAGTTTGGCCTGTTGGTGGTGGTGCAGGTATTGGCAATTGCGGCGTGGCTCCCCCCGGCGTTTACCCCGCCTGTGCCCGCAACCCCAACGGTCACCCAGACCCGCACCAGCCAAGTAACCTTTGCCAGTCTTTTACTGTTGCTGAATCTGTTGCTCCTGTGGTGGTTTTGGCGGGATGTGGTGGTGCCGCTGAAACGATTAACCGGGGATGAACCCGCTGATGATGTGGCCAACGAGGTGGAGCGGTTGACCCAGGCGGTGGCGCAATGGCAACAGCAAGCCGAGCGGGCAGAGCAAACCCTGGCGGAACGGAGTCAAGCCCAGGCGGCGGAACTGGCACGGCAGCGGCAGGATAAGGAGCAATTGCAACAGGAAGTGATTAATCTCCTGCTGGAGATTGAGGGGGCGCAACGGGGGGATTTGACCGTCCAGGCACCGATCACGCCGGGGGAGGTGGGTTCGATTGCGGATGCGTTTAATGCCACGATTGCCAGTCTGCGGCAGTTGGTTTTGCAGGTGCAGGGGGTCGCCGATCAGGTGCAACAGGTGGCGCAGGCGGGGGCTGAATCCATCACCCATCTGACCACCGCCGCCCAAACCCAAACCGAGCAGGTGCAGGCTTCTCTGGAGACGGTGGCGGCGATGAACCAGTCCATTGCCCAGGTGACGGAGTTGGCGCAACAGGCCGCTGAAGTAGCTCACTCAGCCCGGATAGAAGCTGAGGCGGGGGATGGGAAAATCAATCAAACGGTGGCCAGTATTGAAGGGTTACGGGCAACGGTGGCGGCTACGGCTAAAAAGGTGAAACGGTTGGCGGAAGCCTCCCAGGAAATTTCCCAGATCGTGGGGATTATTTCGGGGATTTCGGAAAAAACCAATTTACTTGCGTTTAACGCCTCGATTGAAGCCACCCGCGCCGGGGAACATGGGCAGGGGTTCCGGGTGGTGGCCGATGAGGTGCGCCGCCTTGCCCAACAGGTGACGGAGGCGACCCGGGAAATTGAACAGCGGGTGACCAATATCCAAGAGGGGACGGGGGATGTACTCCAGGCGATGGAAACCGGCACCAGCGAGGTGGTGGCCAGTACCCAGTTGGTGCAATCTACGCGCGAGACGCTCCAAGGACTTGCCCAGTTGAGCCAGGACATTGACCAGCTTTTGCAGGAAATTGCCCGGCAAACCCATGCCCAGCGGGAGGCATCCCAGGAGGTGAACCAACGCATGGGCGAGGTGAATGCCATTGCCACCCAGACGGCTTCTGAATCCCAGATAGTTGCCCATTCGCTTGAGGATTTGCTGGCAGTCGTAGCAGATTTGCAAACCTCTGTGGCGCGTTTCCGGCTTAACCCATGAATTTCGACCCCCAAACCGATCAGTACCAAAACATTCTCCGGGAGGTGCGTCAATGCTTCCTAAGCGAGGATGCCCCGGAATACATCCGCACCCTGGTTGAAGGCATCCAGCACCAGCACCAGGGGCAGGCAGTAGATGTAACGGCGATGATGCGGGCGGCGCACTCGATCAAAGGGGGAGCGGGTCTGTCCCAACTGATGGATGTCAGCCGACTGGCACACCGATTGGAAGACCTCCTGGAAGCCTTGAGTCAGCATACCCCCCCTGCCCACGACCCGGTTTGGCCGGTGTTGGCTCGGGGGATTGACGAATTGGCCTCCTTACTTGCCCAGGCGGAACATCACGACCAGGTCACCGCCAACCCGGAGGTACTAGCCGCCCTCGCCAATGTTACCCTTCCCGAAGCGCAAGCATCGGCTCCTGCCGCATCCTCCCCACCGGCCAACGTGGTCGCCACCGCCTTAAATGAGGATTTGGAAGCCTGTTTGGTGGAAACCGCCCAGGCTCTGGCGCAACCCCATCCAGATGTAGCCGCTATCGTGCAACAATTAGTGGATGCCTGCATCCTATTGGGGGAAACTCTGGATGTACCCTGGCTGGTGGCGGCGGTGCAACCGTTGACCACCCAACCCCCTACGCCAGCGTTAATTCCTCAGATTGAAGCCACCCTGGCGCAGATTCGGGAACAACGGTCGGCCTATGTGACCCCTGCCCCCCTCGAACCCCCGGTGCCCGACCAACCCCTGACCAACGTCCGCTTACCCCTGGAGCGGTTGGAAACGATGGCCAATACGGTAGGGGAACTGCTCATCCGCCACGAACGCCTGACCTTACACCACGACACCCTGGTTCAGACCAGCCGCACCCTCAACAGTCTGGTCAGTCAGTCCCAACCCCTGCGGGAAGCCCTGCAAACCCTCTACGACCAATTGGCGGTAAACCTCACCCAGCCCCCCCCCGCCAGTGAATTTGACAGTTTGGAATTGGATCAGTACAGCCAAGGGCACTCCCAGTTGCAAACCCTGGAAGAAACCCTCCTGCGCACCCAGGAAATCCGTTCTGACCTGGAACTGACCCTGCGGGAATTGGGGGAAGAACTGACCCAGGTGCGGCAGGAATTAGACCGCCTATATCAACAAATCACCCAGTCCCGGTTGGTGCCCTTTCGCAACTTGGCACAGGGATTTTTACCCCAATTGCGCCGTCTGAATCAGCAGTACCACAAGCAGGTGGAATTAAAACTAACTGGTGAGGACGTGCTAGTGGATCAGGTGTTGCTAGAACGGCTGCGTACCCCCCTGACCCACCTGATCAACAACGCCTTTGACCACGGCATCGAATCGCCAGCGGAGCGTACCACCTTGGGGAAACCCACCACTGCTACCATTCATCTGCGAGCAGAAACCCAGGAAAACCAGGTGGTCGTCACCCTCCAGGATGACGGGCGGGGGATTGACCTGCAACGGGTTTATCAGCGGGCGGTGCAATTGGGCTGGTGTACCCGTCCTTGGGGGCAAATGCGGCGAGAGGAAATCCTGAATTTTATTTTTCGCCCCGGTTTTTCCACAGCAGCTAGTGTGAGCGACCTGTCCGGGCGGGGCGTGGGTTTGGACATTGTGCGTACCCAAATTCAGCAATTGCGGGGCGTGATCCAGGTGGACACCCAACCCGGTCAGGGCACGACCTTTACCCTGCGTCTGCCCCGGGGGTTGACCCTGTTGCCTTTGCTGTTGTGCCGCAGTCGCCAACGCACCCTGGGGATTCCGGCTACGGGCGTGCTGGACATTCTGTCGGTTCCCCCCGGCACCAAAACCCTGACCTGGCGAGGGCAGGAATTGCCGGTGGTGTCCCTGGTGGAATGCTTGCCCTACCGTCGTCCCACCTCCCCCGAACCGGAGCCAGTGGGGTTAGTGCTGGGGCAAACCCAACCCGCCGTTTACACCGTGAGTCAGTTGGTCGGGGAGCGGCAGCTGATCCTCAAAGCTTTGGATGAAACTGTGCCTCTGCCCCCTTACCTAGCCGGTTGTACAATTTTGGGAACCGGGGAAGTCGTACCTGTTCTGATTCCAGGGGAACTGGCGCCGTTAGTATCCCAGACCGCCGCACCATCCCCGCCAGTCCCGGCAACCCCTACCGATGACACCCCCTGGATTCTGGTGGCGGAAGATTCCGTGGCCACCCGGCAGTTATTGGAACGGTTGCTCCAGCGTAGCGGCTACCAGGTGCATAGCAGTCGGGACGGGCAAGAGGCCTGGGAATGGCTTAGCCAGGAATCCCGTCACGTGAAACTGGTCATCTCCGATATTGAAATGCCTCGGTTGAATGGGTTTGGGCTGTTGCAACGCATCCGCACCCACGACCACCATTACGCCGTTCCCGTGATCATGCTCACCTCCCGCACGGGTGACCGCCACCGGCAAAAAGCCCTGAGTTTAGGAGCCAGCCATTACCTGGTCAAACCCATCGTACCGGGGGAATTGCTCAGCGTCGTAGCCGAACTGCTCTCCAAAACCCCCGCTCCTAGGCATCCTGTGTCCCTTGGGAACTAGATAAACCCAATTATCCTCGTTGGGAAACTCCATAGCTATCCCAAAAGACTCATGTGAATAACGAAATTACTCAGAACCAAGGACGGGGGCGGTGCCCCTGCAACCCCTATTCCATTCTTATTCAGGATTGCTATATCTTTGTAATGTTCAAAAAAGAGCAATGAGGGCTGTCAGGGAGGTAGGTTGTTCCACATCTCCAGGCAAACCCCTAGAAGTAACCAGGTGTGAACCATAGGGTTAGACATTACTCAAATGTCTATAAGATAAGGATTCCCAGGAATTAAACCCCTCGTTCTACTGAGAGATTCAGAAAGCCTACCTTATGTTATGTAATGATACCCACTCCGCCAACAACGTATAGCAATCCTACTTGATTAGTGAACAGAGATTCCCCAGAACCAAGGACGGGGGCGGTGCCCCTGCAACCCCTATTCCATTCTTATTCAGGATTGCTATAGTTAAACTATTTTCCGGAGATGTCTAATTAACATGGCGATTGGAACACAAGTGTTGAATCCTGCAATAAAACTTTACATATTTAGGCGTGGGACGACCCGATTGAGCCAATGGACAAAATTCCACTCCTGCCGTATTAAGATTTGTATATATCGGAACTTATCTGCCAATTTACTTCCGTACATCCGTGGAACTTTTAACAGTTGCAATATCAAGTAAACTATTAAAATTACATAAATTTGAATGGTAATTCCATTCAAATTTTTACTCATCATTTTATCGAGCTTTAAGTTCATCTTTAGAAATTTCCATAGTACCTCTATCGCCCAGCGTTGTCTATAGGCTTCCCCTATCTCTTCATTACTCATTACATCCTCAGGAATATTGGTAGCTAAATAATAGTCTACTTTCTGTTGAACATTGCCAAAACAAACTACTCTCGCCTTACCTCGTTCTGTGGTGATATGATAGTTTTCATCCCATTTCCAATTCGACTTAATACGGATAATAAAAAGGGCATCATTTTCGATAAATTGTTCAAATACTTTGTGACTGCAAAACCCTCTATCCCCGACTGCGACTCCATTTTCCGGTAGCATTTTCACAATATCTTCACCAAAATTAATCTCATGTGCCTGTCCAGGACTAACAATTAAATGACCAGTAGATTTCGTATCTTGATTCAAAGTGGTTATTAACTTTACTTGGCGATAGCCTTGGAGCCAAAATAACTTACTCATCAGCGGTATTACGGTAGCATCAAAAGGACATAAAACCAACCTCTTTTCAGGATGAGCTTCCTCAATATAATGCAATAATTTATGATAAAGATGCATAAAAATTTGTGGGTCTCTTGTCTTGTTCGCCTTAGAAAACGTGGATAAGTCAACCTTAATGCCCGCATGATTTAATTGGTAAAATAAGTCCCGTAAACTGTTGATTCCTTTGTCTAAAATGCCAGCAAACCAGATTGAACAAAATAAGCGAGAATTTAGAACTGGATAATCATTAGTTGGCAGGTCTTTGAGTAAAAATTTGACAATCCCGGGAAAAGAATTGAATTTCATAGTTGTTTCATGTTTTGGTTTATATGAATTAGAATACCATATTTTGACCCCTCTTTTTCTGCCTTTACCTACCTTTCAACACTTCTGCGATTGGAATTTAGAGTAGGAGCAACAGTCCCAGGGATGATGTAATCCTTAGACTTGGTTCTTCCCCTAATCTCTGTTGGCTAATCCGGTGGGATGATTACTGATTCTGAGCGGTCACAGGGGTGCAACCCCCGTAGTTGGTTCTTCCCCTAATCTCTGTTGGCTAATCCGGTGGGATGATTACTGATTCTGAGCGGTCGCAGGGGTGCAACCCCCGTAGTTGGTTCTTCCCCATATCTCCTGGCTAATCCGGTGGGACGATTACTGATTCTGAGCGGTCGCAGGGGTGCAACCCCCGTAGTTGGTTCTTCCCCATATCTCCTGGCTAATCCGGTGGGACGATTACTGATTCTGAGCGGTCGCAGGGGTGCAACCCCCGTAGTTGGTTCTTCCCCATATCTCCTGGCTAATCCGGTGGGATTGGGATAGTACGAAACAAATACGAAATAATTATCCAAAACATTCCCATTTTCTGATTAAATCCCTTACACTGGAACCGTGATTAGGGTCGGGAACTGAAAGCTATCTTGAATCAGTCCCATCCTTTTGACAGATAAACAGGTGATTTCGGGAGTGAATCATGGCCTTACCTGTGCGTCCTTTGCCGCCTGAGGTTTTAGACCAGCCCCACCTTCGCCCTCACTCCGATACCATTGTCACCTTTCCCCAGCGTACCCAGCCGCCCCTAGCCCTGCGGCGCGTCTATCGGGTTACCCAGGGATTGACCCTCCTACTCAGCGGTACCACCCTGCTGTTGTATGCGGGAACCGTGTGGGGGGAAATGCACTGGCAAAAGCAATACAGTTATTACCTGCAATTGCAACAACAACGCCTGGAACTGACGACCATGACCGCCACCTTGGAACACCATCTGGTGGAATCCGGGGGACGGGGGGTGGTACAAACCCCAGCGCAGACGTTGTTTATTGCCCCGGCTCCCCCACGGGCATCCCGGCCGGTGCCATCGCCCCAGGTGCGTTCCTGGCCGTTGGGAGGGTATTAAAGGTGGCGACAACCCTGCGTCCCAGTCAAGTGCGGGTGCATTTGGCACGCCAGCGGTGGCGGTTGCGCTTGGTGTGGGCGGGGTTGAGCGTGAGTGCATTAGGCTTGGCAGTGCGTTTGGTGTATTTACAGGGGGTGCAGGCGGAGTGGTTCCGAGAAAGGGCGGCGGCGCAACAAAAGGCTCTCATTCGCCAGCCCAGTCCCCGGCGGACGGTGGTGGACAGTCAGGGAACGGTGTTGGCGTTGGATCAGCCGGTGTATGAACTGTATGCCCATCCCCGCTTGTTCAAGCAACCCATACCGCAGATTGCCCGGGCGTTGGCACCGATTTTGGAGCAACCGGTGGCGGCGCTCACCCAGGAATTGCAACGGGCACCGAGCGGCATTATTTTGGCACGGGGACTCCTGCCGGGGGTGGCGCATCAAGTCAAACAGTTGCACCTGGATGGGCTGGAATTGGTGGGGGGGTTTGCGCGGGTCTATCCCCAGCAGTGGGTGGGGGCGGAATTGGTGGGCTATGTGAACCGGGAGCATCGGGGGCAGGCGGGGGTGGAATTGAGCCAGGAAGCTTTGCTCCGGCAACCCCAGATTCCGGCGTTGTTGCAACGGGACGGGCGGGGGCATTACCAAAGTACCACCGTGCCCACCAGTTGGCTGTTGGATGACCCCCGGCAGTTGCGTTTGACCCTGGATGTGCGCCTCCAGCGGGGTGCCCAGGAAGCCCTGCGCCAGAGTTTGCAGAAATTTCAAGCCCAGCGGGGGGCGGTGATCGTCCTGCGGGTCAAGGATGGGGCGATCCGGGCGTTGGTGCTGGAACCGGGCTATGACCCCAATGAATTTTATCGTTTTCCCCTGGAGCGGTTCAAAAACTGGGCGGTCACGGATTTATACGAACCCGGTTCTACCTTTAAGCCGGTGAATGTGGCGATTGCCCTGGAAAGCCAGCGGGTGCGCCCCAACCAGGTTTTTTACGATGAAGGGCGGATTTTTGTGGGCGGCTGGCCGATTCAGAACTTTAATTTTGACCAGGCCGGGGCGGGGGGCAGTTTGAGTGTCAGCGAAATTTTGGAGCAATCCAGCAACGTAGGCATGGTACACATGATGGCGCAACTGCCCCGGCGGGATTATTACCAAGCCCTGCGCCGGTTGGGTTTGGGGGACGAACTCACCACCGATTTACCTTTTACCAGCCCCACCAGCCTGAAATCGGAGATGGAATTTGTCAATTACCCGGTGGAGGCGGCGACGGCGGCGTTTGGTCAGGGTTTGGCACTCACCCCGTTGAAACTGGCGCAACTGTATGCGGCGATTGGCAATGGCGGTTGGTTGGTCAGTCCCCATGCGGTGGCGGGCTTGTGGCACCCCCAGACCAAGGAATTGACCCCTTTGCACCAGCCCCCCCGGGTGCGGGTGTTTTCCCAGGCGACCTGCGATGCGGTGATCCCCATGTTGGAGCGGGTGGTGGAGCGGGGTACAGGCAAACCGGCACGGATTCCCGGTTATCGGTTGGGGGGCAAAACCGGCACGGCGCAGAAAGCGGGGGTGGGGGGCTACCGGAGTGGCAAAATTACCAGCTTTGTGGCTCTGTTCCCTGTGCCGCGCCCGGAGTATGTGGTTTTAGCGGTGGCGGATGAGCCCCAGGCGGGGAATGCCTTTGGTTCGACGGTGACCGCCCCGGTGGTCAAGGCGGTGATTGAACGGTTGATCACCCTGGATGGGCTACCCCCCAGTCGTAAAAAATAATTCTTCTTATGCTTAACGCCGCTGTTTGGCGGATTTGAGACAGCGTTGCGTCAGATTCTCTAGGGTCAAATTAAATTTCTTTTCATTCAAGGTTTTGGCTTGTTCAAACTGCCGGATGGCTTTGTCCCGTTTCTCTGCGGCGAGATTGGCAATCCCGGCTTTGAAGAGCAATGCGGGATCATCCGTCTGATTGATGAGCCGTTTCTCGTAGTAGCGATTACCCATGGTCAGGGCGGAAGCCACCAGCAGTGCCAGAACATTGTCCTCCTTTCCTTCACCCTGTCGGGGTAGCATCCGGCGGCGAATCCCCTGCACCGCATCCCCAGGCACCTGCACCCTTTCCTTAGCCGTGCGTCCATCTATATCCTGCCCTTGGGGTACCCCCAGCCATTCCCCCAGTTGCGCCAAGGTTTCCGCACAGGCCCGGCGATGGGGATGTTTGACCAGCGGCAGATACACCGTCTCACCACCTATTGCTAATGCCAATGTGAGTTGATTCCCATAGGCATGCACCGAACGAATCGCACTCAGTGACCATTCGTAAACCTCCGAGTGGTAGTTCCAAATCGGTACGAAATTGAAGTAATCCCGGTGGGGGTCTTTCTCGATTTTGACCAGACCGGGAAACCAGGCTTGAAAATGAAAGGTTAATTCCCCTGCCCCTTTGACAAACTCATAGGTATAGGTCTCCGTGTAGGCACAAACAATCAAGCTAAAGCAGATAAAAAATAAAAGACCGGCGGGGAGGAAAAACATCAAAAAACACCCTATTACATATAAAGGAAAGCCCGTTGGTGATTTCAAAAAACTAGCTCCCACAGGGGCAAGAATAAACTTACTTAACGGCCAGGAAAGGAGTAAGAGTAAGAAACCACCGAATGTTGGAATCCTATCCAACAGCCATACTTCAAGTACGAATCTAGCAAAACCTGTGATTCCTAATTGTTCGCTAATATAATTTCCCAACCATTGCCAGATAAGATAACTGATTAACATCAGCGCGAAAGCCAAACTGATCAAAATAACCATGATTGGGGTAACCAGTTGTTCCGCCAAATCACTCTGACCGATGAAAACAGAATACTGATATTTCAAATAATATTCCAAATCAGTAAAAAATATCACATACGCCAAAATAAAGCCAATGATAAAGAACCAAAAGGTAGCGAATATTCGTCCGATACCATCCATCCGTTCAAGCCCCACCAAGGTCAACTTTTTCCCGGACTCTGAGCCAGTGATTTTGACCTGAGTACTGCCCATCACCAGAACCCATTTAATTTTGGTTGCTTTTATAGCTGAGCATACAAAGGTTGACATGATATGGGTCGCTGGGCGTAGCCCCACATTGGTTTCCCAGAATCTTAAGGTGACAACCTTAACCTACCTAGCTATACTATAAAAACTTTATAAGTCAGCGTCAATGTGATGGAGATTACACATAGCAGTCCTAAATGAGAATGAAACGGGGGGTCGCAGGGGCACCGCCCCCGTAAAAGAAGCACCTGCGGTGTATGGTTCTGAGGAATTTATGTTTGTTAATCAAATAGGATTGCTATATATTCAGATAGCACTACTTTTTAACACTACCCTAGAGTCATTAAAGGGAACCTCTACTTGTTGATTTTTGTATTTACACAACAAGTTTAGAGACCCCATTCTTGGGTTGGCAACTATCAATAATGCGGGTGTCATTCTCAATAGCCATGAATTGATAGAGGTGCCCATCATTATTTACTTAAAGGCACTTCTATCTACTGATTTTTGTACTTACACGGCAGGCTTGGAAGCCCCATTCTCTCGTTGGCAATTATCAATAACGCAGGGGGCATTTACAATAGCTGTGAATTAATAGAGGTGCCCTTAAGACTCTCTAAATTTGAAGCCTCCTAATCTTCGCCAATCACGGATGAATTGTGCCATCCGGCATTACCGCCCCGGTGAGATTGGCTCCCGCTAGATTGGCACCCCGCATACTCGCTCCGGCCAGATTCGCCCCAGCCAGATTCGCTCCGGCCAGATTCGCACCCCGCAGAATTGCCACCACCAAAAATGCCCCGGTCAAATCCGCCCCGGCGAGGTTGGCATGATAGAGATTCGCTTCCGTGAGATTGCCATGCGCCAGGGTACACCCCTGCATCTGAGCCTTCAACCCATCCACCCCCCGCAAATAAGCACCCCGCAAATCCGCTTCCTGCAACTGCGCCTCCCCAAAATTGGCAAAAATCAAATCCGCCTCCCGCAGACTCGCCTGGTTGAGCCGGGTACGGGTCAGGTTACACCGGCAGAGAATCGCACCCCCCAGGTTGGCACCCGTCAAATCCGCCTCAAAGAGGTCAGCCCGATATAGGTTTGCCCGCTCCAGCACAATGCCGGGGAGTTTCATGCCGTGTAAATCTACCCGGTTCAAATCCACCCGCTGAAAATGACGCTCCCCCTCTTGGTAGCGTTGCCGTAGTTGTTCCGCCGTGAGCTGCACCATGGTCATTCCGCTGGGGTCATGGGAATAGTACAAATAAATTACAAACCAATGACATATTTTCGCCATTCCTGGTTGGAACCACCCCGCAGATGCTTACTCACCTCAAAATGTAAACTGCTGTGGGGACGGCGGGGACGTTGGCGTAGGGGTAGGCGGGCTTCCTCCGGGGTACGGTTGCCTTTTTTGATATTACATCGCACACAGGCGGTGACGATATTTTCCCAGGAGTCTGATCCACCCCGGGACTTAGGGATGACATGATCCAGGGTCAAATCCTCCCCCGTATAGCCACAGTACTGACAACTATGCCCATCCCGATGGAGGACATTGCGACGAGTCAGGGGAATTTCCTTATGGGGAATGTTTACATAATGCCGCAGGCGGATGACCGTGGGTAAGGAAAAATTGGGGTAAATCACCTTGCCGTTGTGTTCCAATTGCTCCGCTTTGCCCTTGAGTACCAACACCGCCGCCCGCTTCCAGGTGGTGATATTCAATGGCTCATAGGAAGCATTCAGCACCAACACCTTTGCCATCACTTCCCCAGGGCAAGATTTGTCAAGATATTAACATAATTAAACGAAGCCGTGTTTAAGAGATGCGGTAGGCATCCGGGCCATTGCGCAGGGCGAAGGCGAGGGAATCCCGGGGATTTTTGCCAATCCACAGCAGGTACACCCCCAAGGCGAGCAAGGCCACCCCGGCCAGCCAGCCAAAGACCTCCCGTAACCCCAGTTCCGCCGCCAAATTGCCCAACACCGGACCAGCCAGGGCAATCCCCAGGTCAAACCCCCCCAGACATAGCCCAAAACTGCGCCCCCGCTCCTGGGCGTAGGAACGATCTGCAATCAAAGCCGCCATGCCGGGAATCAACAGCCCCGCCCCCATCCCCTCCAAGCCCCCGGCCAGCAACAACCAGGGCACCCCCTGCGCCCACCACAGGGTGACCATCGCCAGCCAATAGCACCCCAAGCTGACCGTAATCAACCGCCCCCGCCCCCACCGATCCGCCACCCGTCCCAACGCCAGCCGCACCGAGAAGCTGGCCACTGCCACCGCCGTATAGAATAACCCCGGATTCATCGGAATACCCTGGCGTTTGATAAACAGGGGAATGAAAATCTGTAAACTGCCAAACAACAACCCCACCAGCAAAAATACCAAGGCCGGGGTGCGTAACCGGGGCGTCAGCAATAACCCCCAAGACATCCCCAGCCGAGTCGTCACCTGTACCCGTTGCGGCTCCTGCACCCCCCAGGTACACAAGCCCCAACTCAATCCCCCCAGCACCGCCGACAGGGCAAAAATGGCCGTGTATTGTCCCTGAGCCGCTAGAAACCCCCCAACTGCTGGTCCCAAAGCCACCCCCACCGGCTGCGCCAAGGTCATGTACCCCAACACCTGACCCCGCTGCGCCGCCGGAGCCAAATCCGTCACCAGTGCCAAATAGCCCGTCGCAAAAGCCGCCACACTCAACCCGTGGTACGCCCGGAGCACCAACAGAGCCGGAATCCCCTGCAACCAGAGATACCCCAGGGGAGCCGTCGCCAACACCAGCAAACCGATTTGAATCCCCAGCTTGCGCCCTCTCACATCCGTCAACCGCCCCACCGGCTCCCGGAACAGCAACATTCCCAAGGCAAACGCCCCGATCACCCAGCCAATCTGGGCATCACTCGCCCCCACCACCTCATCCAAATAAAGCGGCAACGTCGGCAAAAGCAAGGTCAACCCCAACCAAAACAACAAAGCCGACCCGAACAACCGCCCCATACATCCTTTCAAGTCGTCCCCCGCTGACCTCTAAGCCAGATAGATTATTCAAAAAAACACTTTATTAAAAATTGTATCTTTTTTGACGGCATAGCGGTCGGCAGTACCGATGGCTCACGCCAGGTCGTGTTGATCTTATGACAATCCTAAATGAGAATGGAATAGGGGGTCGCAGGGGCACCGCCCCCGTATTTGGTTCTGGGGAATTAGGGACTCAAGCGCAAAAAGCCCCCCACCATCCCTGGTAGAGGGCAACGTACTGGAGGTTAAAAACGGGAATTTTAACGCTGACCGCCGGTGGCATCCAACAGGGGAGCATTTTGGCTCACCGGTTGCCCCGGAACTGCACTGCGGGGGCCAGGGTTAGTCGGCACCGGGGTGTAGTTGAAGGTAGCGGCATCGTTTTCATTGACAATCTGCGGGGTGAGTACCACGATCACCTCGTTGCGCTGATTAATTTTACTGGTGGAGCGGAATAGGGTACCCAGGATAGGAATATCGCCCAAAATCGGCACTTTGGATGCCTGTACCCGGTCGCTGTCCTGGATCACCCCGCTCAAGACCAGGGGTTGCCCATCCCGCAGACGCACCCGCCCCGTAGTCACCCGCCGCCGGGACAACAGGGTAATGGTGTTAACCGCATTCCCTTGACCCACTGGCCCCGGGGTGGTCAGCGTAAAGGTTCCAGAGGGGGCACTCAAATCGGGGCTTGCCGATAGGGTAATAAACCCGTTGTCATCAATCCGCTCCACATTGATCGACAGGAGTAAGCCCGCCGGATCACGATCCACCGTGATGGTAGGAGGCTGTCCCTCAGTGGCAGAGGGGGTCACCCGCACATTCGTCACCACCTCCGCTGTTAATTGCACCGTCGCCACTTCCCCCTCCTGAATCAACAGGGTGGGGTCGGTGAGGACTTTGGCGTTGTTTTGGGCGATCTGGGCTTGCAATGCGGCAAAGAAGGTCTGGCTAAACGGCTGGGGTTGAGAAGGTGTGCCAATGCCAGGCGGAAATCCCCCTGGAATGATAGTACCAATGCCGGTTAGGGGACTGGCACCAAAATTGATCACCGCCGCCCCATTGTCAAACCGGAAGAAGGTTTGGTTGGCACCAAAGGAGAAGCTGAACCCCTGCGCTTGGGTATTGTTCAGTGACACATCAATCACCTTCACGTTTACCATTGCCTGCCGTTTCCGCACATCCAACTGCGCCGCCGTGGCACTGGCGATTTCCACCAAGCGGGCTGGCCCGGTCAGGGTAACGGCATTGGTACGGGCATCCACCACCGCCCGCAGACCCGTCAAAACCGCATTGGAAATCCCCGCCGGAGCCGCAATCCGCTCCACCCGCACCTGCTCCTGGGGAAAGCTCTGCACCACCGGGGGCGAACCGGGGGAAGCCACCACTTGGTTGGTCACCAACACAGTTTCCACAATCGTCCGATAGACCTCGGCACCCTGGGAGGCCAAATGAGCCGCTACCCCCGCCGCTTGGGCTTGGTTGATCCGCAGGGTACGGCTGATCACATTGTCCGCTTCGGCAGGTAAATTCCGCCCCACAAACAGGGTATTGCCCACCCGATTCGCCCGCAACCGTGCCACCCGCAGAACGTAGTTCAACACATTTTGGGCAGCTTCGTTTTCAATATCCAGAGAAACGGTGGTTTGCCCAATTTCTCGCTCCACCGTGGCCTCGCCCTTGGTTTGCAACCGGAACCCGCCCGTGATTTCCTGCAACTCGGTTTCCCGCACCGTCGTTTTTTCCGTATCCGGCACATAGACCAGGTTCATCCCCGCCGCCCGCGCCAACAGGGTCAGGACTTCCCGCACCGGCGCATCCCGCAGTACCAACCGGGGAATCCGGGTCGCACCCTTTGGCCCCAGGTCAATGATTTCGGCACCGACATTCACCTGCCCAACGGCAATATCCCCCACTGGCGGGGCAACCGCCCGGGGTAGTAAAGGCGGCAGGGGGTTCGGCCCCTGGGGTAAATTCGGGGGAATCGTCCGGGGGGAACCCGTCCCGAGCCGGGGGGTGGGGTCGGTGGCTTCCGCCTGGGTTAGGGTGGGATCGGCTTGGGCTTTGGGCTGGGCTTGAGCCACCCGCTGGGGTTCAATCAAAAAACTCACCTGGTCATCCGTACGCTGCCCGATGCGACCGGCCAGATTTTTACCACTCCCGGCCACCGTCACCCGCACGCCCCCATCACTCAGGGGTGCCACCCGCACCGAGTCAATCCCAGGGATGGGACGCTCCTGTTGAAAATTCCCCTGGGGCAGTTGGAGTTGGGCGTTGGGAATTTCCGCCACCCAGGTATTGCCCTGGCGACTCCCCAAAACCTGCATTTGCTTGCCCCCTTGGGTTTTCAAGACGATGGCGAGATTGTTCCCCACCGGCTTGAGTTCCACATCCGTAATTTTCGCCGTACCCGCCAGAGCCGGTTGGGCAAGCACCACCAGGGCGGCACCCAGCCCTAAAGATGTACCTGGTAACCATTGACGCATATTGTTTCACTCCTCCAGTTCGCTTGATGTTGGGGTTGATGCTGTTGCCGGTGGTTTCACCGGAACATTACTGCGATTTTTGCTGGGTGGCCGGGGTTTTGCCCTTGGCATCCTTAGGTTGGCTGGCTTGCTTGCGGGCGGCCAGTTCCTCCGGCGTGAGGGGCACAAAGGCTTCCAGCGTGAATTTAGTGGTCAGACGGGGGGTTTCCCCATCCTCACTGGTAGATGTGGGAGCAGACATGGAAAACTTGGTGATATTCAGCAGTAACCGCAGGCGTTCGATATTCCGCAGGACGGCTACAGTCTGGGGATAGGTACCTTGAAATTCCACATCGTAGGTGACTTTTTTCAGCAACCCCATGGTCTGCTCCGCCGGAGCCTTCGCCTGGGTGGGTTTTTTCTGCTCCGTGCCGGGGGTCTGCTCGTCCACCTGCCCCACGGTCGCCACCGCACCGGGTTTGAAGGAGCGCAGGTTGGCACCACTGTCTCTGATCTGCTGGTCAATCATCAACAGGGCAACTTGCAAGTCCTGCTGGTTCCCAAAAATGGTTTCCAACTTGGCTCGTTGCTCTTCCGCCTGCTTCAGTTCTGCTTCCACCTTGTCCCGGTCCCGCAGGGCGGCCTCTTTCTGGCGGATTTCGTTGTTAATCGCCTCCACTTCGCTCTGGAGTTGCGCCACCCGCAAGAAGGCAGGCTGTACCTGGGTGAAATAGATGGCCGCCGCCCCGCCGATTCCTACCACCCCGGCCAAGAGACCGTAGAGGAGAAACGGACTCATGCCGAGAATTTTTTGGGAACCGGCCACCCTGGGTTGGTCAAACGCACCGCTGAGGGTCATTGTCCTGCCTCCTTCTCCTGGGGTTCATCCTTGGTCGCCGGGGGGGGCGTGGGTCGCTCTTTCAATATCCCCAATTCCCGCAAAATCTCAATCCGGGTCTCCAAGCCCACCGCCCCGGTACGCTTCAGGTTGGCTAAATTTTCCGACAGTTTTTTATCCGTAGCCAGGGTCACCTGCACCTCGTACTGCACCAGGGGCTGGGTATCCTCATCCCCGCGAATTGCCGCCCGTTGGGAGTTGATCAACCGGGGGTCACTGGGGGGTGTGCCCTTGAGAAACGGCGACCGCGCCAACACCAGCAGAAAATCATTCACCGTGCTGAATTCATTGGCCTGCCCGGTGATTCTCAAATTATTCCCGGACTGGTCAACTGTGCCCAACTGAATCCCTGGCAGGGTACGGTTGCCCAAATCCTGTACCACCGCCGACCAAGGGGTCACTTTTTCCACCACATTGGCAAGTTCCTCAGTTTCCTTGCGGATTTGCGCCACCCGCTCCTTGAGCTTGTCCAGTTCCGCCAACTGTTGCCGCAGGGGATTCAACCGGGCTTGCCCCTGCACCTTCTCCTGGTCTAAGGCTCGTTCCCGCATTGCCGTAAAACCCCACAATCCCCCGGCGCCGACCAGGGCAATCACCCCCACCGCAATCCCCAACACCAAGGGAAGGGGGCTGTCCTCCTCTGCCGTATAGGTTTGCCCCTGGGGCACCCGATCCCGTAAAAAGTTAATCTCTACCGCATACATAACCGTTAGGCCTCCCGTAATGCCAGTCCAAGTACCACCCCCAAACCGGAGCGCTGTTCCTGGGGAATATCCTGGGAGAGTTCCAGGTTGAGGCTCCGCACCGGGTCAACACAACTGGCGGCAATCCCCAGCCGATTGCTCATGTATTCATCCAGCCTGCCCATGCCTGCCCCCGGCCCGGCCAACAAAATCTGCACCACCTCCACCGAATCCGGCTGATCCCGATAAAAATCAATCGAGCGGCGCAGTTCATCCCCCAATTCCTGCAACACCCGGATCAGAGCCATACCCGGACGGTTGGTGGGCGCAGTGGCATCCCCCTCCTCCGGCACCGTCATGGTTTGCGCCCAGTTGGGATTGCGACTCACGGGCATACTCGCCGCCCGACTCACCGCATTTTGCATCTCCATCACCCCGATGGGCACATCCCGGGCAAAGTGGGGAATCCCATCCACCACAATACTGATCTCTGTGTTGTCATAGCCAATATCCACCACCGCCGCCGCTTCCCTGTCCGTAAACGTCTGGCGCATCTGGTCCCGCAGGGTACGCAGGAGGGCAAAACTGCTAATTTCCACACTGCGAGGGGTTAAACCCGCCTTCTGTGCCATTTCCACATAACTATCCGTGGTTTCCTTGCGGGTGGCGGCCAACAGCACATCAATCTGCTCCTGGTCATCATCACCCCGGGACAACCCCAATTTTTGAAAATCTAAATCTGCCTCCTCCCGGGGGTAGGGCAAAAACAGCGCCGCCTGTTCATTTTCCACATTCTCCCGCAACTCCGCATCATCCAACTCCGCCGGGAGCTTCACCAACCGGGTCACCGCCCGATGGGAGGGAATTGCCAACGCCGCCCGCTTAGCCTTGATTTTATTCTCCTGCATTAAATTTTTGATCAGTTCTGCTACCCCATCCGGGTCAACGATTTGACCATCCTCCAAAAAACCCTCTGGCATCTCCGCCGAGGCCAGGGCGACCAATTTAAGATTCTGCTTCTTTTTTTGAATCTGGGCAACCTGTAGCCGCATGGGGGTCAACTCTATCCCCACCCCCTGGGCACCCCCTTGAAAAAACCCTGTCATAAGCCTCAGCCTTAGGTATCGTTAATAATTTAACATCCACGCCGTGTGAGGTTAGGAACCCAGGGCATTGTGCTACCGCCCAGATTTGCACTGCCCACCGGATAGCGTACAGGCAATAGGTAATGGTCTAAATTTAGGAACGAATCAAATTTAGTTTTATTATTACACCAAATGTGCGGATGCTGTAAAGCCCCCCGCCAGAGATTTAACGGCGTGACCATGCCCGTCCCGCCCACCAGAGCAGTGCGGCCAGAGCCAAACCCAGCCCCAACCACCCACCGCCCCCGGTGTGCAGACCACTGCCCAGCCACACCACCGGTGCCACCCCTACCACCGTGCCCGGCACCAAAGTTAAAAGATAGTCCCGCCAGGAGATACCCACTAACCCCGCCCCGTAGTTCACCAAGCCGTAGGGGAAGATCGGCAGGAGGCGCACCCAAAACAACACCCACCCCCCCCGCCGGTGCAAATGCTTTTGTAAACGACCCCAGTGCCGTCCCAACCGCCGTTTTACCCAACCCTGCCCCACCCCCCGTGCCAGGGCGAACCCCACCACCGCCGCTAACCAAGCCCCCACCACCGTCCAGAGCAGTCCCCAGCCCGGCCCAAACAGCAACCCAGCGGTCAGATTCAAGGGTGTGGTCGGCAACAGGGCTAGGGTCGTGACCATGTACACCAGGATATACAGCCCCGCCCCCCAGGTTCCCGTTTGCTCAACCCACTGGGTTAGATGCTCGGTTACATTCCCGACCATTTCATCTTGAAAATAAAAATAATTGTGTCACTCTGTTGCCGTTGGATTTGATTGTAGAGAAACCATGCCCTCGTTTTCCCTACCAGCGGACTGGCCGACCACCATCCCCGCCGCCCAAGCCCTGCAAACCCAGTTGGCAACCCAGGTGCAAACCGTTGACGACCTGCCCCCCATTCACTATGTCGCCGGGGTGGATGTGGGCTTTGTGGAGGGCAATCGGGTGGCTCGGGCGGCGATTGCGGTCCTGAGTTACCCGGAGTTGCGCCTGCACGACCAAAGCGTCGCCTGCCTGCCCGTCACCTTTCCCTATGTCCCCGGTTTGCTCTCCTTTCGGGAAATCCCCGTGATCCTGCACGCCCTCAACCAACTACACCACCTGCCGGAGGTGCTCCTGTGCGATGGGCAAGGGTTGGCCCATCCCCGCCGCTGTGGCATTGCCTGCCATTTGGGATTATTAACCGGCATTCCCACCATTGGGGTCGCCAAATCCCGCTTAGTGGGACACCATACCCCGGTGGGGGAAACCCGGGGGGACTGGCAACCCTTGCGGGATCAAAATGAAACCATCGGCGCCGCCCTGCGTACCCGTCCCGGCACCCAACCCCTCTACATCTCCCCCGGTCACCGGGTCAGCTTAGAAACGAGCATCGCCTATGTTTTGAATTGCACCCGCCGTTACCGCCTGCCCGAAACCACCCGCTGGGCGCATAAACTCGCCTCCCAACGCCCTCTCCCCCTCTTCCCCACCCCGCCAGAAAATAAAGTTTTGTAACAAAAATAGCGTCAAACCAGCATACCAGCTTGACGGTGGGGGGAACGGTTGATTACAGTAGGGTCACCCGGGTATGAGTTCCCTATGTCAGACAAACACAAGGTTACGATTTATCTATCCCCCGAGTTGCACCGCCAATTAAAGATTCGGTCGGCGGTGGAGTCGGAACCCATGTCGGCGATGGTGGAGCAGGCGGTGGCGTTTTATCTCTCCCATCCCCAGGTGGTGGCGGGGCAATGTGGGCACACCCATGTGGTGCATCACTGCCCTGAGTGTGAAACGGCGGTGGTATTGCGCGAAGGGCAGTTGGTCTCTTTGCGGGAGGCTACGGAGGCGGTTTTACCCGACCCGGTGCCGAATTTTGCCCCCCGTGAGGTGTTGATTCCCTGTTAAATTCGCTCGTGCGAGGCTGGTGTCATGTCCGATGAGTTGGTCACATTAATTAAGGCGCAGTACCCGTTGATCTACGTGGTCACCCCGGAGGAGGAGCGGGCGGAGCAATGGATTGTGCAATCCGCTCAGGAATCCCGGGTGGCGCCCCGGGTCTTTACCTGGACGGTGACCCACGGACTGTTGGAGTACGGGCATCCCCGCAACCACAGCCAGCACCACAATACGGTTTCCCCGGAGACGGCGTTGGATTGGGTGATTCGCCACAAGGAGCCAGGGGTTTTTATTTTCAAGGATTTGCACCCGTTTACGGACTCCCCGGCGGTGAATCGCTGGTTACGGGATGCGGTGGCGAGTTTCCGGGGCACCCGCAAGACGATTATTTTGCTCTCGCCGGTGTTGCAGGTGCCGGTGGAGTTGGAAAAGGAAGTGGTGGTGTTGGATTTTCCCCTACCTTCGGCGGCGCAGTTGGGGGAAGTTTTGAATCAGCAGTTGGCGCAGGTGAAGCAAACCCGGTTGGAGCGCAGTGTGCGGGAAAAATTGATTGCCGCTGCCCAAGGGTTAACTCAGGATGAGGCGGAAAAGGTCTTTCGCAAGGCGCAGGTGCTCTCCGGGCGGTTGACGGAGGCGGAAGTGGCGGTGGTGACTGCGGAGAAAAAGCAGTTGATCCGGCGCAATGGGATTTTGGAGTACATCGAGGAGGAAGCCACCCTAGAGCAGGTGGGGGGGTTGGAGGAATTGAAACGCTGGTTGCGGCAACGTTCCCAGGCGTTTACGGAGCGGGCACGGCAGTACGGTCTGCCCCAACCGAAGGGGATGTTGATCCTGGGGGTGCCGGGATGCGGGAAGTCTCTGATTGCCAAAACCACCTCCCGGTTGTGGGAGTTGCCCCTGTTGCGGTTGGACATGGGGCGGATTTACGACGGTTCGACGGTGGGGCGGTCGGAGGCGAATTTACGCAGTGCCCTGAAGACGGCGGAGTCCATTGCCCCGGTGATTTTATTTATTGATGAATTGGACAAGGCGTTTGCCGGGTCGGCGGGGTCGGCGGACAGTGATGGGGGTACGTCTTCCCGGATTTTTGGCAGTTTCCTGACCTGGATGCAGGACAAAACCTCACCCGTATTCGTGATGGCGACGGCGAACCGGGTGGACAAATTGCCGGGGGAATTTTTGCGGAAAGGTCGGTTTGATGAAATTTTCTTTGTGGATTTGCCCAACTTGGAGGAACGGCGGGAAATTTTCCGCATTCATTTGACCCGCCGTCGTCCTGACATTGACCGGTTTGATTTGGATCAATTAGCGAAGGTTTCCGATGGGTTTTCCGGGGCGGAGATTGAGCAGGCGGTGATTGCGGCGATGTACGATGCCTTTGCCCAAGACCGGGAATTTACCCAGTTGGACATTATTGCGGCGGTGAAGGCGACCCTCCCCTTGTCCCGGACGATGACGGAGCAGGTGACGGCTCTACGGGATTGGGCGAAACAGCGGGCGCGGCCGGCGGCGGCTTCAGTGGCTGAATATCAGCGGCTGGAGTTTTAACAGGCTTTTGACCCCACCGGGTCAGAAGGCTCGTTTCTAACGAGCAGTTCATCTCAAACCAAGACACTCTCAGGAGGATAATCTCATGTCTCACTTCAGCACCCTGCGGACCAAGGTTACCGAAGCCGAAGTTCTGAAAAACTCCCTGCGCGACCTGGGCTTGCAAGTCAAGACCAACGCCGATGTGCGTGGCTACAACGGGCAACGCGTGCGGGCTGACATCGTGGCCGTTCTGGAAGGTGAATACGACCTGGGCTGGTCTCGCAACGCCGACGGGAGCTTCGACCTGATCGCTGACCTGTGGGGGGTGGCCAAAAAGTACAACCAAACTGAGTTGATCAATTCCATCAACCAGAAGTACGCCATCAACAAAACCCTGGCGGAAGTGAAGCGGCCTGGTCTGCAAAACGCCAATGTGAAACTGGTGGTGCAAAAGTAAACACCTTTTGCGTTCCCAATGGTGTTGCGGGTTGGTTCCCCTGAGCCAGCCCGTTTTTATTAGCATTATCACAGGAAGTTAACATACAGTTGGATGCAGTGATTGGTGGCTCTCTTAGATTTAGATTTGCGGTTAAATGGTATAGAACCGGCGGGCTGAAATTAAGTATGAACTCTGCTTAACCATATAGGTTGCGGCTTTTGGGTGGGCAGATCAAACAGGGTTAATTGTTGGGTAGTGAGAAAAGGACTACCCGCTAAGGCCTCTTGACCCAGGTCAATTTGTGCATCAATCTGATTCAACAAAGCCACGAGACTGCAACCTACGGCATGGGCTAAATTGACGGGTACCGCATTGCCAATTTGTTTGTATTGACTCGCTAGAGAACCGCAAAACTCCCAATCATCGGGAAAAGTTTGGATGCGGGCATATTCCCGAACCGTGAGGGGGCGGGTTTCGGTGGGATGACAGCGTTCGGTTTGTTTTTGCGCCGGGGCACAGGTCAAGGTCAAACTCGGTTCATCCCAAGATAAACGCCGTGCCATCCCGGTTTTGCCTCCCCCTAAGAAATAACTGCCTTGCATATATTCCCTTTGGAGAGGCTCTGGCAAATCCCGCCAGTAACCCCCTGGGGGCACTTGGGATAGGATATATCCCTTACGCTTGGGGTAGGTAGCTCCCGGGGAATCCGGTACATCCGTATCGTAGAGTTCTCCGGCTTTTAAGGCATCTTTGAGGGTGAGGATGCGGTGATAGGGAGACGGCCAACGAAATCGGGCAAATTTGACTAAATCATTCCTAATTCCTACCAAAAATAGACGCTCTCGCTTCTGGGGCACCCGGTAGAATATTGCCTTTAATACTTGTGGCTCCACCAACGTGTACCCTAGTTCAAGAATAATTGCCTTAATTGTTGCCAGGGTTTTACCCCTATCATGGGTTAATAAACCGCGGACATTTTCTGCTAAAAATATCTTGGGTTGTATTTCTTTAATCGCTCTTGCAAATTCAAAGAATAAGGTGCCCCGGGCATCTTCAAATCCCAACTTTTCCCCCGCATAGGAGAAGGCTTGACAGGGAAATCCCCCTGATACCAAATCTATATCAGTGAATTGGGTAAAATTTGTAGCTCTAGCATCTGCTTGAATAACAGACCATGCGGGGCGATTAAGTTTTAAGGTATGGCAACAATCCTTATCTAATTCATTCAAAGCCACTGTGATAAACCCAGCTTTTTCTAGGCCAAGAGCCAGCCCACCCGCTCCTGCAAATAGCTCTACTGCTAAAAAATTTCTGATTGGTTTAATTTTGATTTCTTCATCCCATTTTGTTTCTCTCATTCTTTGAATTTCTGGAAACTGACCCAATTGTGAAACCGGGTATAGCTTTCTTTTGGTAATGGGATCGATCATCGCTTGCAATATACCTTTTTTCTCCCACTTGTTCAAGGTGGACTTGGATACGGAGACAATATCAGCGAGTAATTCTGCCGATATAAACCCTTGGTCAAACATGGAATTCATTAAATCCTTCGTAGCTACTGAAAGAATGTAGATAAATGCTCTTCAAAAGATTAGAATCTATCTCTTCTGATTCTTGGATAACTGAGTTGGATGCCGTTTCAATAATGTAATCGTCTATCACATCACTGATGATAGTAGGTAATTTTTCACACAATTGTTTGAAAGCGATTTTATCACCTGTGACCAACTCATAGAATTTATCTATGGAGACTCGCCTAATTTTCTCATTAAATACCGATGAATCATCTACTGTCATTTTCCAGATGATGTTTTGACTTTTTTTGGCAATCACTTCCACAAGCATACAGGTGGCATTTGGATGAGATAATAGGGTATTTTGCATTCTCATGTAAGTTTTTTGGGCAGAGGAAGAATTCATGGTGTTATGCTTGTTTTTGATTTCAACAAAATACATGAGCTGTGGATTGATGAGATGGTAGCCCTGTGCCGGTACTTGCCATCCGTTTCCTATGTAGCGAAATATATTCTGGTGAAAATAACCAATATGATTGGTATTGGATTTGTCAATTTGTCTTAAAACTTCACTCTCGATCACAAACTCAATATCTTTTCTGTAAACTCCGACATCAAAGGTCAGCTTAATAGGGTCAGGTAAATTCTTCATAAATTCTTTCAAATCAATCGTGAATCTATATTTTTCGACGGTTTGCTTGACATGATTAAAAACATCTTGGTTACTTATAAATCCAAGGTTATAGTCTCGCATATTCCCGTTTGGATTGCCCAGCTACCCCATGATCATATAGTAATCCCACTCAAATTATTGAAATTTGGAATAGTCGTTGCGGAAATTTAGTTTTTCCTTCATTCTTAAACATCACCCGCTACCCAAACCCTTAGAACATGGCCACGAATACGGGAACGTCAGTACGGAGAGGGGGGGATTTGAACCCCCGTTGGGTGTGACCCCAAACTTGATTTCGAGTCAAGCGCATTCAACCACTCTGCCACCTCTCCAGGGGCATTCTCTATTATTAGCGGATTTATCAACCCCTGCGCTGGGATGCAAATGCCCCCAGGGGTGATACCCTAGTAGGGGGCGAGGCTTGCGCTCTTCGTAACACAAATGGGGATGGATACTCATGGTTGCCACTGCTGAACAGACAAATGTGGGTCGGATTGTCCAGGTGATTGGGCCGGTGCTGGATGTGGCGTTTCCGCCCGGGAAGTTGCCCAAGGTTTATGATGCCCTGCGGATTCAGGGTAAAAATGAGGCGGGTCAGGAAGTCGCGGTGACCTGCGAAGTCCAGCAATTGCTAGGGGACAATACGGTGCGGGCGGTGGCGATGAGTTCCACGGACGGCCTGGTGCGGGGAATGCCGGTGATCAATACGGGGGCACCCATTAGCGTACCGGTGGGGGAAGTGACCCTGGGACGGATTTTTAATGTGTTGGGCGAACCGGTGGATGAAAAAAGCGAGGTGCCTAGGACGGTCACCCTGCCCATTCACCGCTCGGCACCCAAGTTTACCGACCTGGAAATTAAGCCTTCGATTTTGGAAACCGGGATCAAGGTGGTGGATTTGCTCACCCCCTATCGGCGAGGCGGCAAAATTGGACTCTTTGGCGGCGCTGGCGTGGGGAAAACCGTGATCATGATGGAGTTGATTAATAACATTGCCATCAACCACGGGGGGGTATCGGTGTTTGGCGGCGTGGGGGAACGCACCCGGGAAGGGAATGACCTCTACAATGAAATGATTGAATCGGGGGTGATCAACGAGGAAGACCCCAGCAAGTCTAAAATTGCCCTGGTGTACGGTCAGATGAATGAGCCGCCGGGGGCACGGATGCGGGTGGGGCTGTCGGCGTTGACGATGGCGGAGTATTTCCGGGATGTGAATAAGCAGGATGTCCTGCTGTTTATTGACAATATCTTCCGGTTTGTGCAGGCGGGTTCGGAGGTGTCGGCGCTGTTGGGGCGGATGCCCTCGGCGGTGGGGTACCAGCCGACCCTGGGGACGGACATGGGGGAATTGCAGGAGCGGATCACCTCCACCCGGGAAGGTTCGATTACCTCGATTCAGGCGGTGTATGTCCCGGCGGATGACCTGACCGACCCGGCACCAGCAACGACCTTTGCCCACCTGGATGGCACGACGGTGCTCTCCCGGGGCTTGGCTTCCAAGGGCATTTACCCGGCGGTGGACCCCCTGGATTCCACCTCCACCATGTTGCAACCGAGTATTGTGGGACAGGAGCATTACACGGTGGCGCGGCGGGTGCAGGCGACCTTGCAACGGTACAAGGAATTGCAGGACATTATTGCCATCCTGGGGCTGGACGAACTTTCGGAGGAGGACCGGTTGACCGTGGCGCGCGCCCGCAAGGTGGAGCGGTTTTTGTCCCAGCCCTTTTTCGTGGCGGAGGTGTTCACCGGCGCCCCTGGCAAATATGTTAAGTTGGAAGACACCATCAAAGGATTCAAGATGATCCTGGATGGGGAGTTGGACGATCTGCCGGAGCAAGCCTTTTACATGGTCGGGGACATCAACGAAGCCAAGGCGAAGGCGGAAAAACTGAAGGCTGAGGGGAAAGCATGACCTTAACCGTACGGGTAATTACGCCGGGGCAAACCGTTTGGGACGGGGCGGCGCAGGAGGTGATTTTGCCCAGTACGTCGGGGCAGTTGGGGGTATTGACGGATCACATCCCCCTGTTGACGGCTCTGGATATTGGGGTCATGCAGATCAAAAGCGGCGGGGATTGGTTCCCCTTGGTGGTCTTGGGGGGCTTTGCCGAGGTGGAAAACAACGAGGTGACGGTGCTGGTGAACGGGGCGGAACCCGGCACGAGCCTGGATGGAACCAAGGTACAGGCGGAGTTGACCCAGGCGGAGGCGGCTTTGGAAAAGGCAGTCACCCGCAAGGAAAAACTGGATGCCACCCAGCAGGTGAAACACGCCAGGGCACGGTTACAAGCGGTGCGGATGGTATCGCCGGAACGATGATTGCGGTTGCCAGTTACACCCACCCGATTCCCCCGCCGACGGAACCCTTGCAGTACCGGGCGATTGGGGTATTGCGGGGTCGTTATGAACCTTCCCAGGAGCAATTTACAAAGGGCATTTTGACCACCCACGACGGGGTGCAGGTGGATGCGGTACTCCTGGGGCGGTTGATGACCTTGGTGAAAAAAAAGCTCGACCTGTCCCAGGAACACCTCTGGGTGGTTTATCCCCGCACCCGCAACAAACCCCGCACTAAGCCCGGAGAACCGGTGCCGGACACGCCCTTTTTGCCCTTGCACGTGCAGATGATGGGGGTGTGGGAACCGGGGGAACTGCACCCGGAGGAGGAGGACTTGGCTACCGGGGACATCCGAGTCGAGGAGGATTATTTCTCCGTGCGGGGGGAGGTGGTGCGCCAAAATCATCGGGCGGAAGTGGTCACGGTACGGATTCGGCGGGCGCCCATGAATTTAACGGGAGCGGCGGAAACCTTCAAGCTGGAGTTGAAGGGCACGCTTCCCCAACCGGGCAAGGGGATGTTTTGGGATTTGCAGGTACAACGCCGGGGCACGGATTTGCTGATCCGGCAAGCCCATCAGGTGGCGGCGATTTTGCCCAACAAACCAGCGGCTCGCCGTCCTGACCCTGGTGCCCGCCCTTCCCGACCGCCAACGACCGCAGGGGGTGGTCGCCCTGTGCCCCGTCCCAAACCCGCACCCCCCAGTGCTGGAACCTCCTAAACCCCAACTCCGGGCGTACTTACGGGGGCAACGGCAGAGCATTTCACCAGCCCAACATCGGCAATTCAGCCAGCAGGTCATCCACCATTTAACCCGCCATCCCCGCTGGCGGACAGCCCCACAGGTGTTTGGCTATGTGAGCATCCAGGGGGAACCGGATTTGGGGAGTTTGTGGGACGAGGGGGGCAAAATCTGGGGCTTACCCCGTCGTCACGGGCAGACCTTGCGCTGGCATTGCTGGCAGACCGGTACCCCTTTAATCGCAGGCACGATCCCGGAACCCGACCCTGAAACCCCGGTACTCATGCCCCAACCGGGGGATTTATTGCTCATCCCGGCACTTGCCTATGACCGGCAGGGCTATCGTTTAGGGTATGGGGGCGGTTATTTTGACCGGCTGTTGGCGCAACCGGAGTGGCAGGGGGTGTACCGGGTGGGGATTATTTTTCAGGCATTTCTGCTGGGTGGATTGCCCCATGACCCCTGGGATCAGCGGGTGCAGGCGGTGTGTACCGAGCAGGGTTGGTGGGAGATAAGCCCGCCTGGGTGAGAATGTCCGGGATCAGGTCTTCCCGTTTGACCGCCATCAGATGCACCCCTTGGCAAAGTTGGCGCGCCCATTGCACCTGCTCGCTGGCGATGCGTATCCCTTCTTCTAGGGGATGGGCTGCCCGTTCCAAGCGTTGGATCAGGGCATCGGGAATCTTCACCCCCGGCACATTTTTATTAATATAATGGGCGTTTTTGGCGGATTTGAGCAGAAAAATACCTGCTAAAATGGGGCGACCACACCCCTGAGCAATCTGGGTCATGAACTTTTCTAAACGCTCAAAATCCACGATCATTTGACTTTGGAAAAATTGCGCCCCCGCTTGCAGTTTCCGTTCAAACCGCCTTTGTAATCCCGACCAACTCCCGGATTGGGGGTCAACGGCAGCACCGGGAAACAGATTTAACGCCCCGTCCGGCAAGGGTTGATTTTCGCTGTCCATACCCTGGTTGAGTTTTTGGATCACCTGCAAGAGGCGCACCGATTCGTAGTCATAAACTGCCTTGGCTTGGGGCTGATCTCCCGCCCGCACCGGGTCGCCGGTCAACGCCAGGACATTGCGAATGCCCAGGGCGTTGGCACCCATCAAATCCGCTTGCAGGGCAATGCGATTGCGATCCCGGCAGGCTAATTGATAAATCGGCTCCAGGTGATGCTTTTGTAATAAACTCGCCGCCGCCAGGGAACTCATGCGGAGGACAGCCCGACTGCCATCGGTGACATTGATGCCATGTACCCAGGGGTCTAAAAGCCGAGCCATTTGGAGCATATGGGTGGGGTTCGCTCCCTTAGGGGGCATGACTTCGGCGGTGATGAGAAATTCCCCCCGTTGAATCCCCTGTTGCAAACGGCTGAGATGGGTCATGCAATTCCCCATCCATAGGTAATGAAATTCATCAGCAAATTTATAGGTAAATTCATAAAAGTGCCGCCATCCCCATCGCTTTTTGCACCTGTTCGAGGGTGGTTTGTGCCACCTGATGTGCCCGTTCCCGCCCCTGCCGCAACACCTGATAAAGGTAATCTTTTGCCCCCATCAATTCCTGATAACGGGTTTGCAAAGGACGCAGATGCTCAATAATCGCTTCCGTTAGTTTGGGCTTAAATTCTCCCCAACCCATGTCTTTCACTTCATTAGCCACAGCGGTTTTTTCCCGTTCTGTAAAAATTTGATAAAGGGTCAGCAAATTATGGCATTCTGGACGCTCGGGATGGTCAAATTCTAAGCCCTTAATTGGGTCGGTTTTGCAACGTTTAATCTTTTTCTGAATCACATCCGGCGGGTCAAGTAAGTTAATCCGGCTCATATCGGAGGGGTCGGATTTGGACATTTTGCTGGTGCCGTCGGTCAAACTCATCACCCGTGCCCCCGCCGTGCCAATCAGGGGTTCCGGCACTTTCAAAATCGGTGTTTCCGGCGTGGCAAATAGATAATTAAACCTTTGGGCAATGTCCCGGGTGAGTTCCAAATGCTGTTTTTGATCTTCGCCAACAGGAACCAAATCCGCCTGATACAGCAAAATATCCGCAGCCATCAACACCGGATAATCCAATAACCCCACCCCCACATCCTCTCCCTGCTTCAGGGCTTTTTCCTTGAATTGAATCATCCGCTCCAACCAGTTCAAGGGCGTAATGCAATTCAACAACCAAGCCAGTTGGCTATGGGCAGGTACATGGGATTGGATAAAGATTACACTGTACTGCGGGTCAAGTCCGCAAGCCAAGTACAAAGCCGCCACAGTGTAGGAATTTTGTGCCAATTCTGCGGGCTGGTAGGGCACGGTCATGGCGTGTAAATCCACCACACAGAAATAGTTTTCCCGCTCCTTTTGCCCCATCACCCAGTTGCGGATAGCACCCAGGTAATTGCCGAGATGGAGATTGCCGGTGGGCTGTACCCCCGAAAGCACCCGTCGCCGTTGCATGACGTTCTCAGAAAATGAAGGCTGAAACCCATTGTAAGGGGCGGGGGGATGCCCGGCGGGATTCGTGCTAAAAAGGGAGGGAAGAGGTCAGCGAGTGGGTCGGGGTGGGAAATCGCACGCAACATTGGTTTCGCTTGGCGGTGCAACTGCGGGGGTCGGTGTTGCCACGAATTACCCCCCGGATTGTTTTATTCATGGGCTATAGTGCCCTGATTGTTTTTTCCCGGCAGATGGGCTGGAAATTGCCGATCAGTATTTTGGGGGAATTGACCTCAAATGTGGCTTATAATTTGGTACTCGGTCTTTTACTGGTTTTTCGCACGAATAATTCCTACGACCGCTACTGGGAAGGGCGCAAAGCCTGGGGACAAATTGTGATTTCCCTGCGGAATTTGGCACGCACGATGCAGGTGAGTATCCCGGTGCAAAATGAACAGGAATGGCAAGCCAAAAAACGGGCATTCCAATTACTCATTGCGTTTCCCATTGCGGTGAAACTGCACCTGCGGGAAAACCCAGACAATCAAGAATTAACGGATTTCCTCACCCCCTCTGAATGTGCGACCCTTGACCAGGTACCCAATCGCCCAATTTATATCACGCTTTGGTTGCAGGATTATTTGCAAAAACAGATGGACTGCCAGCGTGTGGATTCCAACCGTGCCTGGGAATTGGATGATTCGGTTAATCAATTGATTCAGGGTTTAGCTACCTGTGAACGGATTGTGCATACCCCCCTGCCGATGGCTTATGTGATTTATTTGAAGCAGTTAATTTTGGTCTATTGCTTAGCGTTACCTTGGGGATTGAAACCGGAGTTGGGCTGGGCAATGGTGTTGATTGTGGGCGTGGTGGCATTTATTTTAATGGGGGTGGAGGAATTGGCACGGGAGATTGAAAACCCCTTTGGTTTGGATGTGAATGACTTGCCTTTGGACGACCTCTGCATCATGATTCGCCGGAGTGTTACCATGATCAGCCAGTTTCAGCCCCCCGTATTCCCTGTTGCCGATGACACCTAAATCCCCGCCCCCGGCGCACATCTGGCTCTGGTTGCGTACCGTGTTGACCCTGCGGGGGTCGGTACTCCCCAACGTTTTACCATTAATAAGTGTATTTACATTATACAGCGCAGGGATTGTGGCGGCGTGGCAGATGCATTTCCCTTTACCCATCCGTGTCTTTGGGGAATTGACCAACAACGTGGTGTACAACCTGGTGCTGGGGTTACTGCTCGTCTTTCGCACCAATAGTTCCTACGACCGGTTTTGGGAAGGGCGCAAAGCCTGGGGGGATATTGTGGTGAATGTGCGGAATTTGGCTCGTACCATTCAACTGTGTATTCCCGTGCAAACGGAGGCGGAATCCCAGCGGCGGCAACGGATTTTACAGATGTTGACCGGGTTTGCGGTGGCGACCAAACTGCATTTGCGGGAGGTGACGGACAATCAAGAATTAGTGCCCTATTTTAATGCTGATGAATTAACCCAATTGCAACAGAGTCGCAACCGTCCCCTGCAAATTACCCTGTGGATTCAGGATTATCTCCAGCAGGAATTTCAACAGGAACGGATTGATACGGTGCGATTGCTGGAACTGAACCAATTTCTCAACGCCATTATCCAGGGGTTGACCGCCTGCGAACGGATTCGCCAGACCCCCATTCCCCCTGCCTATTTGATTTACCTGCGCCGGTTGATTTTGGTCTATTGTCTCTGTCTGCCCCTGGCGTTGGTGACCCAATGGGGCTGGTGGACGGTCTTGGTGGTGGGCGTTGTCGGGTTTATCCTGTTTGGGATTGACGAACTGGGGCGGGAAATCGAGGACCCCTTTGGTTTTGACCCCAACGATTTGCCCCTGGAAGCGATTTGTACTACTTTGGCGGAGAATGTGAATACCATTGCCGGGGTCAATGCCCTTGACAATAAGCCACCAGCGCCGCCAACCCCCAGCGATAGCTCGCTACTCCAAACCCACTGATTTGCCCCACCGCCACTGGCGCAATCCAGGAATGATGCCGGTAGGACTCCCGGGCGTAGATATTGCTCAAATGGACTTCCACCGTGGGAATGCCCGTACCCCGGATCGCATCGGCAATCGCCAAACTGGTGTGGGTGTAGGCTCCCGGATTGATCAGCAAACCCTGAAATGTTCCCACCGCCTGGTGAATCCAATCCACCAATACCCCCTCATGGTTGGACTGGCGGCAGGTAATGTTAACCCCTAAATCCTTAGCCTGAAGCTCTAACTGCTGGTTAATTTCCGCCAGGGATAGGTTGCCATAAATGGTGGGTTCCCGCTGTCCCAGCAGGTTCAAATTGGGACCATGGAGGACGAGAATCTGCACTAACGGCGGTCGTCCACCGGCACGGGAATCGGCTCCGCTTCGGGCTGGGGACCAAGCAATATATCAATCAAACGTCTCAACCAGTCTCTTAATTTGGCGAGGATGCTATCCATAACTGTAATTCCCAAAGCGACAGCCCGAAACACCGGTATTTTTTATTATAATCAACAACTACGCAACCGTCAGGGGCATCCCAATCCCTACCCCTTGGGGCTATGATATTTTGGGATACTTATGACCAGCCGTAGCCGATGGGGTAATGGGTAGCGAATCCACCATTCTGTTCGCCGACATTAGCGGCAGTACCAAACTCTACGAAACCCTAGGGGACGAAGCGGCTTTGGTGCTGGTGAGCGATTGCTTACAACTTCTGCATCAACTGGGACAAAAGTATCAGGGGCAGGTGGTGAAAACCATCGGGGATGAAATCATGATCCGCTTCCCGAATCCTTCCCTGGCGGCGCAGGCGGCTTTTGAGATGCAGGATCAGTCCGCCCAATTTTTCCTCAACCGCAAGGTAGTTTCTGGATTGAAGGTCGGATTTAACCACGGCACGGTGATCGAGCAGGAGAACGGGGATGTGTTTGGGGATGCGGTGAATGTGGCGGCGCGCATGGTGCAACTTGCCAAACGCAACCAAATCCTCACCCCGGTGGAGACGGTGCGCCTCATCGATCCAGGGTTACCCCTGCAAAAACGGCTGGTGGAACGTACCCTGGTGCGGGGCAGACAGGAACCGGTGGAAGTCTATGAAATCCTGGTACACGCCTCCGATGCCACTATAGTGGGTGCCGACATCACCCCGCCGGTCATGCCTCTGCAAGCCCTCCGGTTACGGCTCCAATTTCGGGATCAGGTGCATTATTTGGATGAACAACACCACTCTGTGAGTTTGGGGCGGGCACCGGATAATGATGTGGTGATTCGCTCGGATCAGGTTTCCCGCCAGCACGGTCGGATTGAATTTCGCCGGGGCAAATTTATCCTGGTGGATCAAAGTTCCAATGGCACCCACATCCATCCCCAGGGGGAACCCCCGGTGCATATCCGCCGGGATGAATTTATCCTCCAAAAAGAGGGCACGATCCACCCCGGTGCTCCCGATACGGAGCCGATTCGCTATCAATGCCTGGTCAGCCGTTTGGGTTGACAACGGGGGCAGAAATGGCTAGAACGACCGGCGATTTTTTGCCGTTGGATCACCGTGCCACAGACCCGACAGGGTTGCCCCGCCCGCCCGTACACCCAGGCTTGGTTCAGATAATGACCGTTCATGCCTTGCACATGGCGAAAGTGGGCAAAGGTCGTGCCCCCCGCCTGGATACTGGTTTCTAGGACTTGCAGGATCGCCCGGTGGAGTTGGGCAACCTGGGCAGGGGATAACAGCGCACTGGGGGTTTGGGGGTCAAGACCGCTCAGGAACAAACATTCATCAGCGTAGATATTCCCCAACCCGGCGATCCAGGTTTGATCTAAAAGGGCGGTTTTAATCGGACGCTGGGTTCTCTGGCATTTTGGGTAGAGATGTTCCACCGCACAATCCCAGGGTTCCGGTCCCAAGTTCTGCAATCCCGTCACCACCTGGGTTAAGGCTTCCCCTGGCGCCACCCACCACAACCGCCCAAAGGTGCGCTGGTCCACAAACCGCAGTTCCGATCCGTCCCGGAAAAAAATCCGTGCCCGGGTGTGTTTGGTCACGGGTTGGGGGGTCGTCAGCCAGAGCAATTGCCCCGTCATGCGGAGGTGCACCACCCACTGACCGCCGTTAGTTAATTTGCCCAATAAATACTTGCCCCGTCTCTGCCAATCCTGGAGGACTTGGTGGCGTAAACCGGCTCGGAATTTCTGGGGAGAACCCGCCACACAGTCCGGGCGCAGGAGTTCCACCCGGTCAATGGGGAAACCGGAGGTCAGGTTGACCAACCCCCGGCGGATGATTTCGACTTCCGGCAGTTCCGGCAAGTTAGCGACCCGTTATTTACCTTTTTTCGGGGGCGGTTCCACTTCCACCAGTTCATCCAGGGCAAAATTATTGGTCGCCACCCCGCCCTGTTCGCCGCTGTAGCCGGTGTAATTCACCCGGTCAAAGCGCACAATCACCGGGTATTTGATCCCGCTTTGATCCACCGACGCCACCGTGCCCACATCCTGATACCAGTAGGACTCTTTGCGGAGAATCCGTACTTTTGAACCCCGTTGCACCATACTTTCCTCCCATACACAGGCTGTTTTTTAGCTTAAAGCCAGCTTCGCCCCAATGGTAGGGATGGGGTGCTAAGAATTATTACCAGGTGGGGTCGTGATAGAGGTGAATGGTCAACGTAGCCTCCCCCGCCGGAATCGCAGATAAACAGGCGCGCACCACCTCCGGTTCCGCCCCCGGCTGAGTTTCCCAGTCCACCACACAGGCATGGCAGGAACCCATCAAACAGCCCGTGGGAATCACCACCCCCGCCCGAGCCGCCACCTGCAAAAGGGGTTCCCCCTCCGTCGCCGTCACCGTAATATCCTCCGGCAAAAAACGCACCTGCACCGCCATACTGCTCATGGGTTAAGGGATTGCTGTTCAATTTTAGGCATAATCTTAAGCATTCCTTGCCCATCGGTTTGCCGTTGTCGGTCTAGGCAAGTTTTGCTTAGTGCTTTTCATTGATCGCTACTTCTTCCGAGAGCTTGTAACACTTGCGGTTCTGGTAGTTTTCTCCCCTCCTCCCTATGACTTTCAATTAACAACTCCAAGACTTCCTGCGCGTTCGTCAATGCTTCTTCGTAGGTGTCACCATGGGTAAAGTAGCTTTGTATGGATGTAGCAAACTCTGGCAATTCTACTAGATAACAATTATCTTCTTCCGACCAGATGATATTGATACGATATTTAGCTGGAATCATTGCTCTTCCTCCTTGTCTCTAAGTGCTTGCAGTGCCGCTCTAACCAACTTCTCTAAGTAGGGCTTAGCATCTTGGCTATCCTTCCCAGCAATTGTAACAGGAAGTTCTGGTAGTGCCTCGTGTATCCAGCGCTCATGACTGCCTCGAATACGCCGACATGCAAAACCTGCTAGCTCTCCAATTTTTTTGGGCATTGACCGCCACCTTCGGTAAAATCGCCTGGATCAGAAAATATATCTTTCCCCATCGGTTTGCCGTTGTCGGTCTAGGCAAGACCGGGAAAGTCCCGTATAGTAGAACATAGGATCAATATGCTCATCACATACGCTCCAGCAGTACGTTTCACTTATTCTCCGAGGAGTGAAGATTCCCATGAAGCAATTCCTAGTTTTAGCCTTGGGTGGGTTGGTTGTGGGGGTAGCGACGCCCGCTCAAGCGCAATTTTTTGAAAGTTATCCCAACGGGTTCACCCACTTTACCACTGGACCCAATACCCTGCCCCTGCAACGGATGTACAACCAAGTGTACTTCGGCAATACGGGCGGCTACTATTACCAGTCCTGGTTGGCGGGGCAGACCCAAACCCTGCTCAATCTGCACATTGGTCGCCTGAAGACCGCCCCCGGTGGCCCGGAAATTGCGGTGCAGACGGATAGCCGCAATCTGTCCGAGTTGACGGTGAATATCATGGACATCCAGGGGCAAATTCCCGGCCCGACCTACCGGGTGCAGGATTTCCCCAACCCCTACGCCACCACGTTGTTCAACCTGAATTGCCGTCCGATTGAAACCGGGTGCGTTCGGGAGGGGGTGTTTTATCCCCCTAGCCCGGCGGTGGAAGTGCCCCAAGAATTTGTCCCACCCCCTGCGCCGATTCGGGGTCGGGGTTAGTTTTATCCCTTCAGCGCCGATTCACTCCTCACGTAGTCTGTTAAGGGCACTTGATAAAAATAGGTCGCAGGGGCGTAGCCCCCGTCTGTGGTTCTCAATAGTATTGGCATTCCAGGGAGATAACCTTCTGGTAATGCAAATAAAGAGAGGTGCCCTTAATTTCACTAATTTCACCATTTTAAGAAGGCGGCGGCGGCTCCCTGCTCTCGCCGTATTTTGCTGTCTTCTTCAAACCAGGCGATAATCTGGCTGGGGGTGAGGTGCTCCACCGGCACCTGGTAACTTGCGGCGATGTGGATCAGCAGGCGCAGGGAGGAAATGGTCAACCGGGTGAGGAATTTTTCGTGGGAGGAGAGCAGGGCGGCATCCACCTGGGCGGATTCTTCCAGGGTGAGAAATTGCTCGTTCATCGCTTGGCTTTGATCGTGGCAAGGGCTTTGTCCACGTGGGCACGGAAGTCAAACTGGGAATCAAACACCAACCGCACGATTCCCTCCGGGTCAATCACATAGGTCACCCGCCCCGGAATTAAGCCAAAGGTAGCCGGTACGCCGTAGGTGCGCCGCAGTTGGTTGTTGGCATCGCTGACCAGGATAAACGGTAAATTGTACTTACTTTTGAACCGTTCATGGCTGGGGGTGTCATCGCCGCTGACCCCGATCACCACCGCTCCGGCATTTTGGAATTCCGCATAGCTGTCCCGAAAGGCGCAGGCTTCGGCGGTGCAACCAGGGGTGTCGTCCTTGGGGTAAAAATACAAAACCACCCACTGCCCCCGAAATTGCTGGAGTGAAACCAATTGCCCACTCGTATCCGGCAGTTGCCAATCCGGTGCAGGCTGACCAACGGTGACTTTAGCCATGATGGTATTAAGAATTATTACTTAATCTTAGTATAGGTCAAGGCGGTCAGGCGTAGAAGCGGAATTTCACCGTGCCTTTTTGCCCCAGGATGATCACATCCTGATCCTCCAGGCGCACTTGGGTAATCCGGGGGTGCTGGACACTATTAATAAAAGTGCCGTTGGTGGAGCCACAATCCCGCAGGGTGACGTGGGTTTCGCTCACCTCGATACAGGCGTGTTGCCCGGAAACCTGGGGATCAGGGATGACGATATGACAGCGTTGGTGATCCCGTCCGAGGTAATGGGTGCCCACCAGGGTAAATTCCTCCCCCTGGGCAGGACCAGCGATGCAGACCAGACGGCTGGGGCGGTATTCCTCGGTCGGCGGAGGGCGGTCGGGCAGAGCGGAGGGGGGGGGCGGGGTAATAACCTGGGTTTCCGGCTCGGGGGGGGGCACCAGAACTTGGGTGGGGGGTTCTGACTCGGCGGTTGTGGGCGGCGGTGTGAGCATCTGGGTGGGTTGGGCTTCCGTAGGGGGGATAACAGGGGCGGTCATCTCTACCCCTCCTGTCGCCACGGTCATCGGTTCCGTTGGTAGGGTGGGAATGCCCTGCACGGGGGGTACCGGACGGGGACGACGACTCAACCAAATCGCCAATCCCACCGCCCCGGCTCCCAGTACCACAATCCCGGCTCCCACCGCCACCGACCCCATCTGCCACCAAGCCACCGGGGAACGATCCTGCCCTTGCTCAATCCGTTCTTGCGCCTGGGTGAGGAGGGTTTGGGCGCTATGGTGCTGGGGATAACGGTTGAGAATGGCTTGGAAAACCGGCTGGGCACGGCGGTAATGGGCTTCCCAAAAATGGGCTAATCCCTCTTGCCACAGGGCATTGACTGGGCTGTCCGGGTTTTCTACCCCTGCGACCGGGAGAAATTGGCGGATGGTGGTTGAAGAAATCAAGTTTACTTGTTTACCCTGGACAGCGGCCAACCCCAACACCTCACCGTTTGCCAAACAGACAACGGCTCCAGTCAACTCCTGCATTGCGGGAAAGGTCATGCCCTGCCCATTCCAAGTACCTGTGTAAAAGGTAGCGGTAACCTTGTCCTGGGTGTGGGTTTGCACCAAGGCGTAGAGCGTACTGCCCGCTGGCGGGGGCTGGGTTTCCCTAAACACTAGGGTGGGGGTCTGGGTCAACTGCACCGTGACCAGGGCGAGATTGCGCTGGGGGTCGTATTTGACCACCTGAAATCCATAGGATTGGTCTGCCTTGCCCCCGGATAGAAATGCCTCACTAAAGGGTTTGAACTGCTCCAGTTGAGCTTCCGGTTCGATCCGGGCGACCGCTTCCTGAATATTTTGGGGCGTGATGGGGATTTTTCGCTGGGGAAAGGTTTGGTTGTGCAACTCCAACCGTTGCCGTGCCAAATCCTCTAAAAGTAGCCGTTTACCGTAATCTTCTCCTCGAGCGGTCACTTGCACCACCGTTGCCAGGGTTAAAACTTGGCCGTTGGGATGGACAAGCACCCCCGTGCCCTGGGTCTGTGCTATGGTGTCCCAGGTGCGTTGTTGCCAGCGCCATTGCCCCTGATAGCCGCTGATCAGATAGACCAGGGTGGGTTGGTGCCATAACTTCAGTTGGTCGGGGGTTTTTTGTGCCCACACCGGGGGAATCCATCCTAGGAGAAATAGGAGCCACCAACCCCAAGGTTTTCCCATCGGATGCAGTCCCCCGCAACAACGACTACCAGCCTTTTTCCGCTTGCGCCACCACGTAGTTGGCCACATCCTCAATATCGGTGGCACTCAGGCGACCCTTGAAGGCGGGCATGGCATTTTTCCCATTGGTGACTTGGTACACGATGGCCTCCAAATCCATGCCATATTTCGCCAAGTCTTCCTTCTTCAGGGATTTACTGGCGACGACCACATTCCGACCCCCCGCATGGCAGGCGGCACAGTTGGCACCGAACACCTTACCACCGTGGGCAATATCAGCGGCCTGAGCAGGCATCACCCAGCTTCCCAGCATCATCCCTACGGCGAATAGTACGGTCAAAACAACACGCATGGTTCCCCTCGCATGAAAATTGAACGAACGGGGTGATCCCCCCCATGTATCCTACAGAATCTTTTTACCCAAGTCACACAAAGCTTAGAAGATATTTAACAATGTTTGTTACGATGCCTGAGGAAGCCATGCCTGGTCATAGGGAATGCTGAAAGCGGGAATTGTCGGTCTGCCCAACGTGGGAAAATCCACCCTCTTCAATGCCCTGGTGGAGAATGCCAAGGCGGATGCCCAGAATTATCCTTTTTGTACGATTGAACCCAACCGGGGGGTGGTGAATGTCCCGGATGAACGCTTGGCGGTTTTAGCCAAACTCTCCCGTTCCCGGCAGATTGTCCCGGCGCAGATTGAATTTGTGGATATTGCCGGGTTGGTCGAGGGGGCGAGCCGGGGGGAAGGGCGGGGCAATCAGTTTCTCTCCCACATCCGCCAGGTGGATGCCATCGTCCAGGTGGTGCGCTGTTTTGATGACCCGGACATTATCCATGTGAGCGGTTCCGTTGACCCGGTGCGGGATATTGGGGTGATCAACCTGGAACTGGCCTTGGCGGATTTAGAGCAGGTGGAACGGCGGCGGGAAAAACAAAAAAAACTCGCCCGTACCCAAAAAGAGGCGCAGGCGGAATTAGAACTCCTCGACCAGGTGGCCGCTGAGTTGAATGAGGGGCGTTTGGTGCGGCGATTGGGCTTAACGGCAGAACAACAGGCCATCCTGCGCCCCTTGGATTTGCTGACTGCGAAACCCATGATCTACGCCACCAACGTCAGCGAAACGGATTTAGCCAGCGGCAATGTCTGGACACAACAGGTAGAAGCCTTGGCGCACCAAGAACAGACCCAGGTGGTGCGGGTATCGGCGCAGGTGGAGGCGGAACTCACGGAACTCCCCCCCCAGGAACGGGCGGATTACCTAGCCAGCTTGGGGGTGAGCAGTGGGGGGTTGCAGTCCTTGATCCGGGCTACCTATGAATTACTGGGTTTACGCACCTTTCTCACCACGGGCGAAACCGAAACCCGTGCCTGGACGATTAAAGCGGGCACCTTGGCTCCCCAGGCCGCCGGGGTAATTCACTCGGATTTTGAGCGGGGGTTTATCCGTGCGGAAACCATCAGTTACGAGGACTTGGTGCGCTCCGGTTCGCTGGCGGCGGCTCGGGAAAAGGGACTGATTCGCAGTGAGGGCAAGGAATATCTGGTGCAGGAAGGGGATGTGATGGTGTTTCGGTTTAATGTGTAATTGAGGGGCACCAGAAGTGTTGAAAGATTAGGTAAACGCAGAAAAAAGGGGGTCAGAATATGGTACTTTAACCCTTGTAAACTCGAAAATTAATGGCTCTCCTAGATTTGTGGTTGGAATTGTTATGAAATGATGCGCTTTTTTCGCTAGGGGGGCTGAAACCCTCGTCAGGCTTAAGCATAGACTCTATAGCAATCCTATTTAATTAAAGAACAGAAATTTCCTAGAACCAAAGACGGGGGCGGTGCCCCTGCGACCCACATTCCATTCTCATTTAGGATTGCTATAGTTTATCACCAAATACTTGGGAGAGCCGCCAAGAATTACTTGGATAGCACTACCTACTAAAATAGGCCAATACTCACCTCGTTTTATTCTCATTTAGGATTGCTATGGGTTGCAGTGGCGTAGTCCCCGGACTTGGTTCTTCTAAACATTTGTTTATTCATCAATCAGGTGGGATTGCGGTGTAATACGATCTCCTGGGTGGTTACGGGTTTAATCTTCGATATTGACAAGTAAAACTCAACTCAGATTTAATGGTATTAAACTTATAAAATTTTTAATATGTCCTGGCAAAGGTTGTGGTGTGGGCTTTGCATTCAGGGCTTGTCGGTCGCAGGATTACTCAGTGCGGCGCAGGCGATGCCCAAGCAGGGGAAGGGAGGGCAAGTACCGGAATTCAAGACCCCGGTGTCCGAGGTTACTTCAGAAAACGAAGATACCCCGCAGATTCGTAAGGGAGGAGGAACTTCCCGGCGGGTAAAGCCACCCAAGGCACCCCAGCCGGACACCGTTGCCACCCCACCCCGGGAACCCTTTAGCGGCGGCAATCCCACCAATACCCCTTTTGCTCAAATTGACCCTGACCCGAACCAACAGCGGTTGATCCAGCCCCAACAGGTGCAACCGGTTCCCCCCGCCCCCCCCCGGCAGGAGACCCCTTTTGTGCCGGGAACCATACCCGGTGACCCCAACCAGCTAGTGGTGGTGGACTCCCTGGAGGTGGTGGGTAGTACGATTCTCACCCCCAAGGAAATTGCCAAATTAATTGAGCCAGTGTTGTATCGCCAAGTAACCCTGCGGCAGGTGCAGGAGGTGGCGGATGCGATTACCAAAATCTATGTGGACGGGGGGTATATCACGTCCCGGGCGACGATTGCCGCTGAGACCATTCCGACGGGCAAACTGCGGATTGATGTGACCGAGGGACGGTTGGCAGACATTCAAATTACGGGCAATCAACGCCTGTTTACCAGCTACATCCGGGATCGGCTGAAACTGGGTGCCAAAACCCCCTTGAATAGCAATGCCCTGGAAGACCAGTTACGGTTACTGAAAGCGGTGCCCTACCTGGAGAATGTGGAGGCCAGTTTGCGCCCAGGGGAAAAACCGGGGGAAAGTATCCTGGTGGTGCGGGTGCAGGAGGATAAACAACCCTTTGTCATGTCCTTTGGGGTGGATAACTATGTGCCGCCGAGCATTGCCACCCAGCGGGGCTATGTGTCCCTGGGGTATCAAAATCTGAGTGGGATTGGGGATGAAATTTTCGGTTCCTATACGGTGGGGTTAAATTTCACCGATTGGGAACGGGCGGCTTTGAATGAATACAATTTCACCTACCGGGCACCGATTAACCCGATGGATGGGACGGTACAGGTACGGGCGTTGGTGACCAATAATCGCATTACCGATGAGACTTTTGAGGTGCTGAATATCAGTGGGGAATCCCAATTGTATGAGTTCAGTTTCCGGCAACCCATTATTCGCAGTGTGCGGCAGGAATTGGCTTTATCTACAGGATTTACCTGGCAACAGTCACAAACATTTACCTTTGCCGGACCAACGCCTTTTGGTTTGGGGCCAGATGAAAAAGGATTTAGCACCACCAGTGTTTTGAAATTTGGCACAGATTACATTTATCGGGATGCGACCGGTGCCTGGTTAGCTTTAGGGCAATTTAATTTGGGGTTGCCGATTTTTAATGCCACCCAAAATACGGATGGTCCTATTCCCGGCAAAATTATCCCAGATGGGCGGTTTTTCAGCTTCCAAGGGCAGGGGCAACGGGTGCAGAACTTGGGCAATGATTTTCTCCTGATTGTGCGGGGAGATGTGCAACTGGCGGCTACACCCCTATTGGCGCAACAGCAATTTGTGATTGGGGGCGCCCAGTCGGTGCGGGGCTATCGTCAAAACGCCCGGGCGGGGGACAACGGTTTTCGCATTTCCCTGGAATCCCGGGTACCGATGGTGCGGGACAGAAATGGGCAGGTTTTTTTCCAATTGGCACCCTTTATCGAATTTGGTCGGGTGTGGAATAATCGTGCCAATCCGAACACGTTAGCGACCCCCAACACCCTAGCGGGGATGGGCATGGGCTTGCTTTGGAACCCAATTCAGGGGATGGATGTGCGGTTAGATTTGGGCGCACCTTTAATTTACAACCAAGACCGGGGCACAGATGCCCAGGATTATGGCATTTATTTCAATGTCAATTACCGGGCTTTTTAGAAGGGTCAGCAGGTGGATTCATTTCTGAGCCACAACTGCCAGATTCCAGGCCAAACGTTTCATTCCCGGCAGATATTTCAACAACCGATCAATCCGTTCCAAAAACAGGTATGTTGGTCGAAGACGCTGATGCTCCATAATAATTTTTTTCCAGTAACGCTCTTGGTTGGGATGCACTTTTTCAATCAGATAAAATTGTAAAAAAATCCACAGACTCGCCAACCAAAAGGTATCCCATGTGATGGAGTTAAATAGGGGGCGAATTTGGTGAATGATTTTTATATTTAGGGGGGTTTCATCCGGCGTGCGGACTTGGGTTGCCATGCGGCGGTAGATATTGATAATTGGATTATGAATTAGCGGGTCCCAAAAACATACATATCCCCCTGGTTTGACCACCCGTTGCATTTCCCGCAGGGCGACCAAGGGGTCAGGGATGTGATGGAGTAAATTCGCCGCATAAACCATATCAAAGGTTTGGTCGGGAAAATCAATTGCCATTGCATTAACCCACAAGTGTTGAATCCTGCAATAAAACTTTACATATTTAGGCGTGGGACGACCCGATTGAGCCAATGGACAAAATTCCACTCCTGCCGTATTAAGATTTGTATATATCGGAACTTATCTGCCAATTTACTTCCGTACATCCGTGGAACTTTTAACAGTTGCAATATCAAGTAAACTATTAAAATTACATAAATTTGAATGGTAATTCCATTCAAATTTTTACTCATCATTTTATCGAGCTTTAAGTTCATCTTTAGAAATTTCCATAGTACCTCTATCGCCCAGCGTTGTCTATAGGCTTCCCCTATCTCTTCATTACTCATTACATCCTCAGGAATATTGGTAGCTAAATAATAGTCTACTTTCTGTTGAACATTGCCAAAACAAACTACTCTCGCCTTACCTCGTTCTGTGGTGATATGATAGTTTTCATCCCATTTCCAATTCGACTTAATACGGATAATAAAAAGGGCATCATTTTCGATAAATTGTTCAAATACTTTGTGACTGCAAAACCCTCTATCCCCGACTGCGACTCCATTTTCCGGTAGCATTTTCACAATATCTTCACCAAAATTAATCTCATGTGCCTGTCCAGGACTAACAATTAAATGACCAGTAGATTTCGTATCTTGATTCAAAGTGGTTATTAACTTTACTTGGCGATAGCCTTGGAGCCAAAATAACTTACTCATCAGCGGTATTACGGTAGCATCAAAAGGACATAAAACCAACCTCTTTTCAGGATGAGCTTCCTCAATATAATGCAATAATTTATGATAAAGATGCATAAAAATTTGTGGGTCTCTTGTCTTGTTCGCCTTAGAAAACGTGGATAAGTCAACCTTAATGCCCGCATGATTTAATTGGTAAAATAAGTCCCGTAAACTGTTGATTCCTTTGTCTAAAATGCCAGCAAACCAGATTGAACAAAATAAGCGAGAATTTAGAACTGGATAATCATTAGTTGGCAGGTCTTTGAGTAAAAATTTGACAATCCCGGGAAAAGAATTGAATTTCATAGTTGTTTCATGTTTTGGTTTATATGAATTAGAATACCATATTTTGACCCCTCTTTTTCTGCCTTTACCTACCTTTCAACACTTCTGGCATTAACCACTTTGCCGGTCACAGATACCCCGTATTTGGCGGCCAATGTCTGTGCTAGATGCACCATTTCCGGTGAGTAATCCCCCGCTACACATTGGGCACCCCGCAGAGCGAAATAAACGCTATTTTCACCGGCACCACAGCCCAAATCCAAAATGTATTTCCCACGAATGTCGCCTAAATGTCTAAGGATAAAACGATTTTCTGGCGCAGTACAGGCTTCGAAGTAATCGGGCACATGAATCCCATCCCTATCAATGGCTTTTGCCCAGGCATCATGAAAGTCTCGCTCACGCCGAAGCACTTCCTCAAGCATAATATTGCACCTTAACATTGCGAGCACAAGTGTTGAATCCTGCAACAAAACTTTACATATTCAGGCGTGGGACGACCCGATTGAGCCAATGGACAAAATTCCACTCCTGCCGTATTAAAATTTGTATATATCGGAACTTATCTACTAATTTACTTCCATACATCCGTGGAACTTTTAACAGTTGCAATATCAAATAAACTATTAAAATCACATAAATTTGAATAGTAATCCCATTCAAATTTTTACTCATCATTTTGTCCAGCTTTAAGTGCATCTTTAGAAACTTCCATAGGACTTCTATCGCCCAGCGTTGCCGGTAGGCTTCTCCTATCTCTTCATTACTCATTACCTCCTCAGGAATATTGGTGGCTAAATAATAGTCTACTTTCTGTTGAATATCACCAAAACAAATTACTCTCACTTTACCTCGTTTTGTGGTGATATGATAGTTTTCATCCCATTTCCAATTCGACTTAATACGGATAATAAAAAGGGCATCGTTTTCGATAAATTGGTCAAATACTTTGTGACTACAAAACCCTCTATCCCCGATGGCAACTCCGTTTTCCGGTAGCATTTTCACAATATCCTCACCAAAGTTAATCTCATGTTCCTGTCCAGGATTAATGATTAAATAACCCGTGGATTTCGTATCTTGATTTAAATTAGTTATTAACTTCACTTGACGATAGCCTTGGAGCCAAAATAATTTACTCATTAGCGGTATTACGGTAGCATCAAAAGGACATAAAACTAACTTCTTTCCAGGATGAGTTTCCTCAATATAACGCAATAATTTATGATAAAGACGCATAAAAATTTGCGGGTCTCTTGTCTTGTTCGCCTTAGAAAACGTCGATAAGTCAACCTTAGTGCCCCCATGATTTAATTGGTAAAATAAGTCCCGTAAACTGTTGATTCCTTTGTCTAAAATACCAGTAAACCAGATGGAACAAAATAAGCGAGAATTTAGAACTGGGTAATCATTAGTCGGCAGGTCTTTGAGTAAAAATTTGACAATCCCTGGAAAAGAATTCAATTTCATAGTTGTTCTGTGCTTTAGTTTACATGGGTTAGAATACCATATTCTGACCCCATTTTTTCTGCCTTTACCTATCTTTCAACACTTCTGCATTGCGAGCATACTACCATAATTTACCCACCACCTTAGGTTGGCTCCGTGACATCCTTGCAACTTTATCGGTACCTATGCGGAAAAATTGCCTCAGCCCAACGTTTCACCATCGGCACGATTGGGTGGGATGGCGATGGAAATGTTCTGAAAATGGTGAGACATCATCCCTTAAAATAAAGTTTGGTAGGCATTTACAAATAGGTGCTACGTGACAGAATCCCTTGTCCTAACAGCCATAGACGTTGGTACCAATTCAATTCACATGGTGGTGGTGCAAATTCAACCCCAGATTCCTGCCTTTACCGTCATTGCCCGGGAAAAAGAAACCGTGCGATTGGGGGAACGCTGTCCCCAGACTGGGAATCTCACCCCAGAGGCGATGGCACGGGCGTTGGATGCTCTAAAACGCTGTTTGACCCTTTCCCAAATTCATCAGGCAGAAGTCACGATTGCTGTTGCCACCAGTGCCGTGCGGGAAGCCCCCAACGGTGTGGAGTTTCTCCAACGGGTCGCCGCTGAAACCGGTTTGGTGGTGGATTTGATTTCTGGGGTGGAGGAAGCCCGTTGCATCTACCTCGGCGTTCTGTCCGGGATGGAGCTAGACCGGAAAAACCATATTGTGATTGATATTGGCGGCGGTTCCACGGAATTAATCCTGGGGGATGGGGGTGAACCTCAGTACCTTAGCAGTACAAAGGTCGGGGCAGTGCGACTTACCCAAGAGATGATTACCACCGACCCAATCAGCAATACAGAGTATGAACGGTTGCGCGCCTATTTGCAGGGGATGTTGGAATGGCCGACCCACGACCTGCGCCAGCGATTGCGCCGTCAAACGGTACGGATGATCGGCACCTCGGGCACCATTGAGGCTCTATTTCTCCTGCACGCCCAGATGACGGGTTCCCCACCGCCGCAACCATTACAAGGGCAAAAACTCACCCGTACGCAAGTGCAGAACCTGGTACAAAAATTACGTTATCTGAATGATCAACAACGCCGGGAGCAGTTACATATACCCCCCAAACGCTCAGAAATTATCCTGGCTGGGGCGATGATTTTACAAGAAACGATGAACCTGTTGGATTGCGACCAAATTATTTATTGTGAACGGGCATTGCGGGAGGGAATTATTGTCAATTGGATGCTCAATCACGGGTTGATTGCTGACCATTTGCGCTATCAAAGTTCCGTGCGCCAGCGGAGTGTTTATAAACTAGCGGACAAATATCGAGTGCGCTTGGATCATAGCAAACAGGTGGCAAACTTAGCCCTTGAATTTTTTGACCAAACGAAAGGGATTATTCATCCGGGCGATAGCTTGGAGCGGGCTTACTTGTGGGCGGCGGCGATTTTGCACAATTGCGGGCATTTTATCAGCCACGATGCCCATCACAAACATTCCTATTATCTCATCCGTTACGGGGAATTGCTCGGCTACACGGAAAATGAGATTGAAATGATTGCCAACATCGCCCGTTACCATCGCAAAAGTCCCCCCAAACGCAAACATGAAGGTTATGCCCGTCTGGATAAATCAGGCCGCATTACTGTGGAGCGATTGAGTGCTTTTTTACGCATTGCCGTTGCCCTTGACCGTCGCCAAATTGGGGCAATTGAGCATCTGGAATGTCGGGTCGAGTCTCCGAATTTACACCTATATTTATATCCCCAGAAGCCGGAGGATGACTGTGCCTTAGAATTGTGGAATTTAAGTTATAAAAAATCCTGGTTTGAGTCCCTCTTTAATCTGAAAATTCAGCCCCATCTTGCCACTCCGAAAGTTACCAAAAAGAAAAAGGTATCAAAACACTCTTAAAAATAAGTTGTATGGGTGTAATACCGGGATTTAATTCTTAATCAACATTGGCTCGTTAATCAGGTAATTGCCTAGTATCCTCTTGTCATGATTATCATCAGTAGGCATACGACCTTCGCCCATGGTAACCTAATAGCAGATAGCGGCAAATTATGGTATCAAAAATGGAATTGGTTGCCCAGGATTTGTGGAAATACTATAAGGAACGAGCGGTGGTGCAGGGGGTGAGCCTGAATCTCCAGCCGGGGGAAATTTTGGGACTACTCGGACCCAACGGTGCCGGGAAAACTACCACGGTTGGGATGCTCTACGGGGCAGTAATTCCGAGCCGGGGGTTTGTCCAAGTGGGTTCTTACCATGTCCATCGGCACGGACGGCAGGTGCGTCAAATTCTCGGTGTAGTTACTCAGGAAAATAATCTTGACCCGGATTTTACCGTGCTGGAAAATTTGGTGTTTTTTGCTCACCATTACAAGATTACCGGGCGACCAGCCCAGCGGCGGGCGTGGGAACTTTTAGAACAGGCGGGATTAACCGCCTATGCCCACCAACGGGTGGATGTACTGTCAGGTGGCTTAAAGCGGCGTTTGGTCTTGGCACGGGCGTTAGTGCATTATCCGAAAATTGTCTTTCTGGATGAGCCAACGACGGGGCTTGACCCGGATGCCCGTCAGGAATTTTGGCGGAGTGTTTCGCTCCTCAAACAGGCGGGGTGCAGTGTTTTATTAACCACCCATTACATGGATGAGGCGCAACGGCTATCGGATCGGTTACTGCTGTTGCAAAAAGGGGTGATCGTGGATCAGGGGGCACCAGCAGATTTGATCCAGCGAATTATTGGGGCGGAGGTGGCGGAAATTGAGGGGGTGGAGCGGGAGGCGGTGCAACGGTTGGCAGAAGCGGCGGGGGTGTGGTGGCGACCCTTGGGGCAGGGGTTTGTGGTCAGTTTACCCGCCCATGATACAGCGTTGTGGCAGGCATTGCAGGCAATCCCAAGCACCCGCTTGAGTCGCAGGCAGGCAAATTTGGAGGATGTGTTTTTGCGCTTGACGGGTCAGGAATTGGCGGATTGACGGCGGCGGCGACACCGTTCAGAACAGTATTTTATGTCAGCCCAGCAGTCAGCCCATTTTTTGCGCCAGGTGAAGGGACGACCACAGACGGGGCAGATTTTTTCGGGCAGGTCGGATTTACGGATTCCCTTGGGCATGGGTCACGTACCAGGCGTAGGTTTTTTCAATCCCCAGGGGCAAAGGGGTCTGCGCCCGCCATCCCAGGCGATGAATGCGGGAAACGTCCAGGAGTTTGCGGGGGGTGCCATCGGGTTTGCTGGGGTCGTAGCACAGTTCGCTGGTGTAGCCCACGATTTTTTTGATGAGATTTGCCAGTTCGCTAATACTTAAATCCTCACCCGTACCCACATTAATGATTTCCGGTTCATCATAATTTTGCATGAGAAAAATACAGGCAGTCGCTAGGTCTTCGACATACAAAAATTCCCGTCGGGGAGTACCAGTGCCCCAGATGGTGACCTGGGGTTTGTTTTGGATTTTGGCTTCGTGAAATTTGCGGATCAAAGCGGGTAAGACATGGGCATTGTGCAGGTCAAAATTATCTCCGGGACCGTACAGATTGGTGGGCATGGCACAAATAGCAGACCAGCCGTATTGTTGTCGGTAGGCTTGACAGAGTTTGATCCCGGCAATTTTGGCAATGGCATACCATTGGTTGGTGGGTTCTAAGTCACCAGTTAACAGATATTCTTCTTTAATTGGCTGGGGAGCAAATTTGGGATAAATACAGGAGGAACCCAGAAATAATAATTTTTTGACACCAGTACGGTGGCTGTGGTGAATGAGGTTAATTTGTATCTGCAAATTATCCTGAAGAAAATCCACTGGATAGGTGGCATTGGCAAAAATTCCCCCCACTTTGGCGGCGGCGAGAAAGACGTATTCTGGTTGATGGCGTTCAAACCATTGCCCCACCCTTTGGCTATCCCGCAAATCCAATTCCGAACGGGAAATAGTTAAAGTATTTTCAAAACCCTGTTGTTGCAATTGGCGATGAATAGCGGAGCCGACCAACCCCCGGTGACCTGCGACATAAATACGGCTGTGCCGTTGCATCATGGGTAATTTGTGACCTGTTTGCTGTGATCCTAACCCAACCGGGGACGGCTTTGGTGTACCTTAGAAAAGCACGTGGCTAACGGTGTCATTTGTATTGATTGCAATTTGAGGTTTTTATGACGGCGACGACTGCCCGGGTGGATTGTGATGTGAAGGATTTGGGTTTGGCTCCCTTGGGTCGCCAGCGGATCGAGTGGGCTAGCCGGGAGATGCCGGTTTTGGCGCAGATTCGCCAGCGGTTTACAGCGGAAAAACCCCTACAGGGGATTCGGTTGGTGGCCTGTTGCCATGTGACCACGGAGACGGCGAATTTGGCTTTGACCTTACAGGCGGGGGGCGCGGATGCCCTGTTGATCGCCAGCAATCCCCTCTCCACCCAGGATGATGTGGCGGCCTGTTTGGTGGTGGATCACGGGATTCCCGTATTTGCCATCAAAGGGGAAGATACGGCTACCTATATGCGCCATGTGCATCGGGCGTTGGATCATCATCCCCAGGTGATTATTGACGATGGCAGTGATGTGGTAGCGACCCTGATCCAGGAACGCCAGGAACAGGTACGGGAAATCATTGGCACGACGGAGGAGACGACGACAGGGGTAGTGCGCCTGCGGGCGATGTTGGCCGCCGGGGTGTTGGCCTTCCCAGCGGTGAATGTCAACGATGCCGATACCAAACATTTTTTTGACAACCGCTATGGCACGGGGCAATCTACCCTGGATGGGATTATCCGGGCAACCAATACCCTGATCGCCGGGAAAACGGTGGTGGTGGCAGGTTACGGCTGGTGTGGCAAGGGGACGGCACTGCGGGCGCGGGGTCTGGGGGCACGGGTGATGGTCACCGAGGTTGATCCGGTGCGGGCGTTGGAGGCGGCGATGGATGGCTTTCAGGTGGCTCCCATGCACGAGGCCGCCCAGGTGGGGGATTTATTCATCACCGTGACCGGGAACAAGCACGTGATCCGGCGGGAGCATTTTGAATTGATGAAATCCGGGGCAATGGTGGCGAATTCGGGGCATTTTGATATTGAAATTGACCTGAAAACCTTGGAGGAATTGAGCAGTGAAGTGACCCATCTGCGGCCTTTTGTGCAGGAATATCGCCTCAAATCTGGCAAAGCGATTATCGTGTTGGGGGAGGGACGGTTGGTGAACTTGGCCGCCGCCGAAGGGCATCCCGCCAGTGTGATGGACATGAGTTTTGCCAACCAAGCCCTGGCTTGTGAATACCTAGTGAAGCACCAAGGCCAATTGGCTCCCGGCATTTACCCTGTCCCGGCGAAACTGGATCGGGAAATCGCCCGGTTGAAACTCAAGGCGATGGGGATTGAGATTGACACCCTCACCCCCACCCAGGTGGAATACATGAACAGTTGGACGGCGGGAACCTAGAGGAGGGGCTATGGAGCATATGCCAGCGATTGTGGTGAGTTTGGTGGTGTTTATCCTGAGTGCGTTGGTGCTCTTGGGTGCCCAGGTAATGGGCAATGGCAATCCGCCCCCAGCCCTGGCGATGACGGAAGCCCTGCCGGAAGAACAGCCCGCCATCCCCTCTGCCCCGGTGGAGGTGAGTCAAAAACCCAGCACCACCCTGGACGATTGGATCATCACCCCTTCGGGACTGCGCTACCAGGAACTCCAACCGGGGAAAGGAGCCAGTCCGCAACGGGGGCAAACCGCTGTGGTGCATTACATGGGAACCCTCGCCAACGGCAAAAAATTCGACAGTTCCTATGACCGCAACCAACCCTTCCGCTTCCGGGTCGGCGTGGGGCAGGTGATCAAAGGCTGGGATGAGGGGGTCGCCTCCATGAAGGTCGGGGGCAAACGCCGGTTGGAAATTCCCCCGGAGTTGGGCTACGGAGCCCGGGGGGCGGGCGGGGTGATTCCCCCCAATGCCACCTTGTATTTCGACGTGGAACTGCTGGCAATCCAGCCCTAAACTTGGGATTCCCGGTTCTCCTCGGGCGATAGCGTCATCCCCGCCACGTTGGTTTGGGGGGGCGTAGCCTTAAGGGGAATGTTTTCGTTAATCGCCTGAATTTCCTGCATCGTATATTCGTTGGTTTGGTGAATATATTCCGGTAAAATCACTCCCAACCGCTGGGTATAAAATCGGTGTAGGCTGAAATTAGGAGTTGCCCAAAAACCCCGCCGTTTCTTGTGCCGTCCCCCAGCGCCGGGGTCAAAGGTTTGGATTCCCCGCTCAATTGCCCAGGCAAGCGGGGTGTAATAACAGGTTTCAAAATGCAGAGAATCCACCTCTTGCCATGCACCCCAATACCGACCATACAATTGCTGGTTCTTAGTGATACAAAAAGCCATCCCTACTGGCTCATTTGCCCCCTGCGCCGTCGTCGCAACGCTGAACAACAACCGATGGCGATAGTCCCGGTGTAAACCTTGAAAAAATTGCCGAGTTAAATATTTACTTCCCCAAAGAAATCGGTCGCAGGTGTGGCTGTACAGGTCATACATCACATTCAAAAAATGCTCGGGAATCTCCGCCCCGTGAACGGTGTGCATCTGTAGCCCCGCTTTTTGTACCGCCTGCCGCTCCCGTTTGATATTGCGCCGCTGATTGGCATTGAAATGCGCTAAATAATCCTCAAAGGACTGGTAATGGTGGTTCTGCCAAAGGTAATGATGATGCAGCCAGCGATGCCATCCGAGGGGCACAATTGCCTCACTCCATTGGGGGTCAGCAAACAAAAAATGGCAACTGGAAATGCCCTCCTCTTGGCAAAACTGGTCAATGGCTTCCAAAAACAGCTCATTCACCCCAGTTTCCCCCTCTGCCACCAAAAACCGGTAGCCCACCGCCGGGGTAAAAGGGGTCATCCCCACCAGCTTCGGGTAGTAGGGTTCCCCCAGCCGATAGGCCAATTCCGCCCACTGGTGGTCAAAGACAAACTCCCCGTAGCTGTGCCCCTTGAGGTACAGGGGAGCCGCCGCCACCAGGGTATTCCCCCGCCAGAGGGTCAAATGCCGGGGCAACCAGCCCGTGCGGGCGATAGCACTGCCGGAAGTCTCCAAGTGGTTCAACCACTCCCACTCCAAAAAAGGCGTTTCCAGGGGCAACGCCAGCGCATTCCATTGGGGGGCGGACACCTCCCCTACTCCCTTGAGCCACCGCAGGGTGTAACCAGTCTTCTGAAACAAGTCTTTATATTTTTTTAATGTTTACACTCCTTAATAATACCGTGATTGGAGGTAAGCGGGGGCGGCTGGAATTGGTTTAGACTAGATTTGCCTGTGATTTCACCCAACCTGTATCAAAAGCGCTATGTCGGAAGCCTGGTTAACCACTTTGGTCTGGACGTATTATCGGCTGGCGGTGGTGTTTTATGTGTTTGTGCCGCTAGGGTTGCTGGTATGGGCGTGGAGTCAGCGGGCACGGGCGATAGTCACCCTATTGCGGATTTATTGGCAGGTGGCGAGTTTATTGATGATCAATGTGTATTTGATGATTGCGGCTCTGCCAGTGAGTTTTTTCACTTCGTTTTTGGCGCAGGTATTGATCCCGGTTTCCCTGTGGTTTTGGCTGGACTTGAACGAGGAGATTGTGGAACGTCCGGGGCTGTTGGCACGGGTGACGAACATCTGGCGGTGGATTGTCACCTGGTCAGCGGGGTTGGGGGCACTGGCGATGGTGCCTTTTTGGGGCTGTGGGCTGAAGCCTATGTCTGCCCTGTTGGCGGATAGCCAATGCCGGGTGTGGCTGGCGGCGCCCTGGGGCTATCGGGAGCTATTTCATCGGGGGACATCCCCAGCGGATTTAGGTTTTTGGGGGATTGTAGGCTTGGTGGTGTATGGTTTTTGTCTGGCTTATTTCCTGCTGGTACGGTTAGCCAAACAAGGTCGCACTGCCCTTTCTTGAGCAATTTTTTTAGATTTTTTTAACCAATGCCGACCCCCCAAGAACGTTTAGAAAATTACAGCCGTTCCCACCCCAGGGAGGTATTGCGGTTAACCGTGCGGGATGCGATGGGGGAAGGGGAAGTTTTAATCTACAAAGGCTTTACCAGTTCCCTGACCCGTGCCACCGCTTTTGAACCGGATGTGCCGGTTTTAGAACCGGATGCGGAAATTCTTTGGGTGGATCGCATCCAAGCCCCCTATCAACCGCAGAATATTCGGTTTTTGGAGCAAAACCTAAGCTGGACGGAGTTTGAGCAAAGATTGGCAGATCGGGGCTACTGACAATGGTCAAAAAGTGTTACAAAAGGGCATCTCTAGGTTGTGTTGATCTTATGTCAAATAGAGGGGATTATTGATGGAGGGCAAAAGATGAGTGTTGTGGTTTTAGATGAAAATAGATGGCATTTTACAGACAGAAGACAGAGTCAATATATGGCTACGCCACGCTTCGCTATGGGAAAGAAGCAGGATGTAAACGGTTTATTGAAGCGGTTCTCTGGATAGCTCGCTCTGGTGCGCCTTAGCGTTATCTCCGGGAAACCTATGGCAAATGGTCTACAATTTACCAAAGATCAGTAGCGTTGAATGTCTGTAACGAAACTTAACAGGTCAGAGTTACCCTACCAGGGGCTCTACACCCACAAGTTCCATAAAGGTACAGTGTCTGCCTATTTCTATCTGTAAATATCGCAACTTATCCATAAGTTCATAAGTCTTATTCTGACTTACCTCTAGTAATTTCAAAATCAGATAACCAATCGATACAGCATAAATCTGTAGCCGCACGCCGTTCTCATTCTTAGTAAGAATTTTATCCAATTTTAAGTGCATCTTCAGTGCCTTCCAAAGCAGTTCAATTCGCCAGCGCAAACGATAGGCTGAACTAATCTCTTCATCACTTAAAGTTTATCTATCAATTAAAGGATACAAAAAGCCTCGATTATCCTAAAGGCTTACCATGATTGACCTACAGCAAGTGGGATTCAACTATAGCAATCCTACTTGATTTACAAACAAGAATTTTCCAGAACCAAGGACGGGGGCGGTGCCCCTGCGACCCTCTGTTCCATTCTCATTCAGGATTGCTATATCTAAATAATCATTTTGATATACTACAAAGTCTAATTCCTTGCTTGCTCTAAGAGGCTACATTGCCCAGATCGAGCAGGATTGTCCCAATTTATTATGTAGACTAGATATAGAGTCTGGTATTTAAGATGATCGCCAACCCCCAGCCCCAATGGATGTCAGTAACCCAATACCTAGAGTGGGAAGCCAAGCAACAAATCCGTCATGAATACCTAAACGGGCAGGTTTATGCCATGACAGGCGGAACAGTTCCCCACAATGATATTGCCCTCAACCTAGCTACTGCGCTCAAAACTTTTCTCAGAGGTACAGACTGTAAAGTGCAGATGTCTGATGTAAAGGTGATTATGTCAGAGCAAGGACCTTACTTTTATCCTGATGTAGTAGTGAGTTGTGATGCAATAGACCGTCAAGCTAGGGATGGAATTAGATCGCCTAAATTAATTGTGGAGGTGCTGTCACCCACTACAGCAGGCTTTGATTATGGGCAAAAGTTTCGCTATTATCGACGCATTCCTAACTTGCAAGAATATGTTTTAATTGATTCTGAGAATATCAGTGTAGATTGTTATCGGAGGAACGATCATCAATGGCAATTAACCAGCTATCCTGAAAGTGGGGATACAGTACATTTAATCAGTATTGATTTTCAATGTCCTTTGTCTTTATTATATGAGAATGTAGAGATTTAGCTATGCCCATAACCAAGTTCACCCCCACCTTCAACCTAGAACAAGAAAGGATCGAAGCCCTCAAGCAACTCATCCCCGAAACGGTATCGGACGGTAAGATCGAATGGGAAGTGCTAAAAGAGGCTTTAGGGGAGTTTGCCGAAGAAGAGGGAGCAGAACCAGAAGTGTTGAATGTTAAGAAAAGGGGCTCTCCTGGCTTTATGGTGTGAAGTGTATAAGGGATTACTTTGATAGGGGTGCTGACCATGAGTTTTGAACTAGATGCTTTGCTGAATATCCCTGGGGTTACAGTGGAAGTGTGTTCTTATCAAGACCAGGAAGTCTATCTGACCTTGGGATTATTGACGGATAGTTGCGTCTATCCTCACTGCCAAAACCATACCCAACAAATTCATCAAAATCGTCCCATTTTGATACGAGATTGACCCGTTTTTGGGAAACGAGTTTATCTCCTTCCCGTCGTCAATTTTATTGTGCTGACTGCCAGCGTTATTTCACGGAGAGGCTTGATTTTGCGGGTTGGGAACGCCGATACCCCCACCGCTATGAAGCCTATATTTATCAGAAAGTTCAGAGTTCTAGCCTGGAACAAATTGCTCGGGAGGAAGCGTTAAGTTTTGATCAAGTTCAGGGAATATTTAACCATCAAAATGCTCAAAAAAAAAACAGAGGATTGGGGAGGGGTTAGGCGCTTGAGTATTGATGAGATTAGTCAGCGTAAAGGGCATAAGGATAACGAAAAAGACTGTATCAATCCTGTCATAGGGTTCACCCTGGAGTAATGGCTAGAACGGGAATAAACCGCCTTGCAAGAATCGCACCAGAAAATGACACAATAATTAGACGAGTTCATTCCCCGCCCCCATGCTTAGGAAATGGGTTCATCATCTACGCTCTCCTGACCAGCCCTACCTGGTAGCCACTGTTTTTTTCGTGGTAATTTTCAGCCTGTTACTTCTGCGTTATGGCACGTTCTTTGCCACCTACGACCAGGGGATTTTTAACCAACTGTACTGGAATAGTCTGCACGGGCGTTTTTTTGAAAGTTCCCTCTCTTCCGGGTTATCGGTTGCCGTGCGTTTGGATGGGGATGTTGCCAGTGTGTTTTATCACCGCCTCGGTCAGCATTTCACCCCCGCCCTGATGCTTTGGCTCCCCGTTTATGCCCTGGCTCCCTCACCGGTTACATTAATTTTACTGCAATCGTTATTACTTACCGCTGGGGGCATTGTCCTCTACTTTTTAGCCCGTCACTGGCTGGAACCTCCCTTGGCATGGTGGATCAGCACCAGTTATTACACAGCGGGGGCGGTGATTGGACCAGCCTTGGGCAATTTCCACGATGCGGTGCAATTACCCCTATTTTTATTTGCGGGTATCTTAAGTTTAGAACGCCGGTGTTGGTGGCTGTTTTGGCTACTGATTTTACTCACATTAATGATTCGAGAAGATACGGGAATTGTGGTGTTTGGTTTGGGGGTTTATTGGTTACTTAGCCGCCGGTTTCCTTGGGTGGGTTTAACCGTTTGTGCTATCAGTTTTTTGTATGTGGTGTTGGTAACAAATGTTTGGATGCCAGCCTTTTCAGAAGATTTAAGCCGCCGCTTTTTGCCGGGATATTTTGGTCAGGTAACGGGCGATGAAACCGAAGCCACCAATACCCTAGAAATCCTCAAAGGCATCCTGACTAACCCCCTACAAGTCCTACTCATTTTGGGTCGCCGTCCCCTACGCATTGTACTGTATTTATTAGGACAATGGTTGCCCTTAGCGTTGGTTCCTGCCGTTGCTTGGCCCGCCTGGCTGATGGTGGTCTTTCCCCTGGGGCAGAGAATCTTACAAAATTCCCACATTGCCCTGCTGTTGAATGTACGTTATGCAATTAACTTAGTACCTGCACTTTTTTATGGCGCAATTCTGTGGTGGGCACAGCATCGGGAGTGGTTTCAGCGGCGATGGCAAACATTTTGGGGCTGGTGTATGGCGGTGTCGGTGGTGCTGATCATTCTTGCTAATCCCAACAATAGCTTTTCCTGGGTACTGCCGGATTCTGTACAGCCTTGGGTTTGGGTTCCCCTGCATCAACGCTGGCACCATCGGGGAGAAATTCAGCAACTACTGGCGCAAATTCCTACTAATGCAACCGTAGCCGCTACGAACCAACTGGTTCCTCCCCTCTCTAGTCGGCGGGGCATTCTGCGGTTCCCTCAGTACCAACTACGTCTGGACAATAACCAAGTACAATCAGTGGACTATATCATTACGGATTTGTGGTACTGGCGGCGATTTAGTCTGCCTTGGAAAAACGCCTGGGATATTCGGGAATTGCACCAACGGATCACCCAGGGAGAATATGGGATCATGGGTCTGCGGGATGAGGTGGTGTTACTCAAAAAAGGGGCAGTAACGTCCCCAGAATTGCAACAACAATGGCAGACTTTATACCAAGAATTGCTGTCTTTGTGGCAACCATGACCCCCCGCCCCCGCAAATCCCTGGCGCAATACTGGCTTAAACGGGAAGATATTCTGCAAAAAATTGTAGAGGCGGCTGAATTAAAAGCAACCGACAGTGTTTTAGAAATTGGGCCGGGTACGGGAAATTTAACCCGCTATTTACTGCCCCAAGTACAGGGATTATTGGCGGTAGAATTAGACCAGCAATTGATCCCATTTTTGCACAAAAAGTATGGTCATCATCCCCATTTTTGGTTAATTCAAAAGGATATTTTAACCCTAGATTTACCGGCAGAATTACGCCAAAATCCTACGTTTCCACCGCCCAATAAAGCCGTTGCCAACATTCCCTATCACATCACTGGCCCCCTGTTGCATTATTTGCTGGGTTCCCCAAGCCGTCCCTGGCTTTGGCCGTTTCAGCGGGTGGTATTGCTGGTGCAAAAAGAAGTCGCCCAACGGTTGATTGCCCAGCCCGGAAGTAAAATTTTTGGGGCATTGTCAGTACGAATACAGTATATTGCCCACTGCGCTTGGGTGTGTGATGTGCCTGCTAGTGCGTTTTATCCCCGCCCGCAAGTGGATTCAGCCGTGATCTGCCTCACGCCTCGCCTACCTGACCCGATAGCACGGGAACCCCAGCGATTTGAGCAATGGGTGCAACAGGGGTTTAGTCAGCGGCGCAAGATGTTGCGGAATACGTTACCGGTGGCGCCAGAGATTTTAACCCCCCTGCTGACCCAGTTAGGCTATCCCGAAACTGTTCGTGCTGAAGCGATTACCGCCCCGGATTGGGTACGTTTATGTAATTATTTAAGCGATTATGCTCTAGGCGAATAACTGTCGGATAAACCGTAGATCGACAATCCCGAAATGCAAACTGAAGGCGAGTTTAACATTTTCTAAAACTTTAATCAGCCAACGCACCTGCCCCTGGGCTTGTTCGGCGTAGTGGTTAAATAACAAACAGATCAATCGCTCCAAATAGCCCTTGACTTTTTTGCAGATTAAAATAATTTTTAATAAAAGCCCCACCATTTTGGTCGGCCCCAGTTGGCAAATCAGGTCAATAAAGGTTTTGTGATTGGCATCTTTATTATTTTCAATTACCAAAAAATTCAGCAAGCGGCTACAGGTACGGGTGATCAGAAAATCATTCACCCCTTGGGTATCAAATTGGGGGAAAAGTTCATCCATGAATTGATACAATTTCCGCTCAAATATATCCCGGTCTTTGCTAGGAGGAATGGCGGCAATCAGATAGGCGGCTAAGTTGTATTTATACAGGCGATAATTTTGCCCTTCGGGATTTTCCCGCAAAAATTGCTCCGCCCGCTCCTGATAGGTCAGCCCATTGTCCACCTTTGTCCCAAACAATTTGAACGCCACAAATAGCTCCTGATTGGTGAGCATGGTGGGATTTTTCACCGGCTCCAAATTTTTGGCGGAACCTAAAGAACGCCGGTACTCGTAGGTCACATAACGACCCAATTCATGTTCAAATTGCTGTTGCACTTGGGTCTGGAGCTTATGCACAATGTCCAACTGCTCCTGGAACTGCTGCCGGTCTTCCGCCCCCGCCAACTGGGCTTCGTAGAGATAGGGATACCGGCGCAACAAACAGGCCAGGGGCTGATCCTCGGCGGGTTCATCAGTGGCTTCGAGCAGGGCAACGGTTTGGCACAACCGCAGGTATAAATCCGTCCCCTGAAACGCCTGGAATAACCGGCGCAGGGTACCCACCGTTTTTCCCCGGTCGCCGCCTCGCAACGGGGTAGGGGTCGCCAAAATATCCACCAACTGGCGGATCGCCCAGCGATGTTGGGACTGGTTTTGCCAATGGTTGATGAGAATATAACAACTCCGGTTGAGGATAAACCGGAACCGCTGGCTGGCTTCCGGGCGCAAAATCAGCCGCTCCAGAGCCGCCACCACCGACGGATTGCCGCATTTTAACTCGGTGAATAATGCCCGAAACCGCTCCAGTACCGACGTGGGCGCTTCCCGCTGTACCCACTGGTAAATGCAGGTGTAAATCACCTCTTCCTCGGGATTGCTCAGCATATCTACAGCGGCCATTACCCCACCTCCTGGGCAAGGAACCCAACCAGGGTTATCAGTAATAATACGGACAGTTTGTACGACATTGTTTGTACATTTCGGTAGAATTACGGAGAATGCGAATCCTCGATTGGATGCACCTTTCCCCTAGTTCCTATTAGATGAGATAAATGTTTTTTTCTGTGTAAGTCAGATCACAAGGGGTTGGCGATCTGGGTTACGGGTCGAGGGTTGGGGCTGGAATCACCAAGACCTTTATGACTGGCACCGCTGCTTCTCGACCTTTACAATGGGGGATGTAACGAAACGTAAAGGTATGACCCCATGACGGCAACTCGGGTGGACAGCCAACACCGTACCTGGCAGGGGTGGCGTACCCATTGGGTGCAGGCGGGGAATCAAGGACCGGCGATTCTGCTGATTCATGGGTTTGGGGCTTCGACGGCCCATTGGCGGTACAATCTCCCGGATTTGGCGCAGGACCATCGGGTGTGGGCGGTGGATTTGTTGGGGTTTGGGCGCTCGGAGAAACCGCCGGTGCTGTACACGGGGGAGTTGTGGCGGGAACAACTGCGGGATTTTGTGACCCAGGTGATTGGGGAGCCGGTGGTGCTGGTGGGAAATTCTCTGGGGGGCTATGCGGCCTTGTGTTTTGGGGTGGATTGTCCCCAATGGACGCATGGGGTGGCGTTGTTAAATTGCGCCGGGCCGGTGGGGGAAGATAGCATCCGTCCTAACCCAGTCCAGCGGTTGTTGTTCCAAATTCCGGGGGTGGTGGAACTGGCGAGTGCTGGTCTATTTTTTTATATGCGGAATCCCTGGGTGATTCGGCGGATTTTACAACAGGTGTACAAAGACCATACGCACATTGACGACGAACTGATCCAAAGTATTTACGAACCGGCCTGGGATGCGGGGGCTTTGGGGGTGTTTCGAGCGGTGTTTAAGTCGCCTCCCGGTCGCCGGTTGGATCAGTTGATGCAGGCGTTAACGTCGCCGCTGTTGCTGATGTGGGGGACGGCAGACCCGTGGATGACCGTAGCGCGGGCGGAAAAGTGTAATGCCTTGGTGCCGGCAGCCCAGGTGGCATGGTTGGATGCGGGGCATTGTCCCCACGATGAACGCCCGGATTTGGTCAATCCGCTGTTGCGTCGCTGGGTGCAAACCGTCGTAGAATCACGCTCGAACGGGGATTGGCCAGGTATTGGGGCGTGGTGACGGGGGAGCCGGCGGGGTCAATGGCACCGGGGAGATGAGTGTCCAACAGCCGTTGCCAGGGGTGGGGCGGCAGGGTGAAGGGCAAGCCTTCCCAGTAGCTATTGAGAATCACATACAGATGTTCCCCGGCCTTGGGCATGACCATTTCCAGGGCGAGGGCGTGGCTGTCCGGGTGCCAGCCTTGTTGTCCCAATTCGGTGCCGTGCCAGACCACGTAGGGATAGGGGACAGGTTCTATAGCTAAGTACGGTTAGGTTGTCGCCTCAAAAATTCTGGAGAACCAGTGCGTGGCTACGCCCTGCGACCCATATCTATGTCAACCTTTGCGTGTTTAGCTATACCACTGGATAGGTTTCCACCCGCAGGCGGTTTTCCTCTTCAAACAGGCGCAGGGATTGCATCCAGTGCAGGAGTTTTTGCCAGAAGTGGAGCATTTCCCGATGCCGATGTACCAAATCCCAGTCAAACCAACTGATTTCGTTGTCCTGCCCGTAGGCGTTGTTGTTTCCCCGTTGGGTGCGGCGCACTTCGTCCCCCATCAGGATCATGGGTGTGCCCTGGGCGAGGGTGAGAATGACCAGCAAGTTTTTGATTTGTTTGATGCGGAGGGCTTCGATCTGGGGGTCGTCGCTGGGCCCTTCCTGCCCACAGTTCCAACTGTAGTTGTCGTTGGCTCCGTCCCGGTTGTCCTCCCCGTTGGCCTCGTTGTGTTTTTGGTTATAGGAAACCAGGTCATTCAACGTAAAACCGTCGTGGCAGGTCATGAAATTGATAGTGCGGTTGGGGATTTGGTGGGGCTCCCGGTACAGGTCGGGGCTACCCAACAGGCGGGCGGCCAACCAGCCCAGCATCCCCCGGTCGCCCTTGACAAAACAGCGCACATTATCCCGAAAGGGGCCATTCCACTCGGCAAACCGTTCCCCAATAAAGGAACCCACCTGGTACAATCCGGCGGCATCCCAGGCTTCGGCAATGATTTTGGTGCCCGCCAACACCGGGTCGGATTCGATCAGCCAGGGCAGGGGCGGGTCCGCCAGGGGAAAGCCGGTTTTACTGCGGGATAAAATTGAAGCCAAATCAAACCGAAACCCATCCACGTGCATCACATCCACCCAGTAGCGTAGGGAATCCAGGATCAAGCGCCCGACAATTTCGTGGTTGGCCTTGACCGTATTGCCGCAACCGCTGTAGTTGGCATAAAAAGCCGGGTTATGGGACTCCAAAATGTAATAGGCTTGGTTTTCGATCCCCCGAAAGCAGAGGGTCGGCCCCTGGTGGTTGCCCTCGGCGGTGTGATTAAAAACCACATCCAGAATGACTTCGATCCCCGCCTTGTGTAGGGCTTTGACCATATCCCGAAACTCGTCTAGGGGACCCAGTAAGGATTGGTCAGAACTATAGGCCCGGTGGGGGGCGAAAAAGCCTAGGGTACTGTAGCCCCAATAGTTGACCAAACCGGGGGGGGCATCCTGGGGGTCAAACTGATGGACGGGCAGTAATTCCACCGCCGTAATTCCCAGGGATTGCAGGTAGGGGATTTTCTCGATCAGCCCCGCATAGGTGCCCCGTTTGCCCTCGCTCACCCCGGAATTGGGATGCGCCGTAAAGCCTTTGACGTGCATTTCATAAATAATGGTGCGGGCGTAGGGAATTTCCAGGGGCACATCCCCTTCCCAGTCGTAGCAACAGGGGTCAACCACCACCCCCCGCAGGGCGGTCGCGCAGTTATCCCCCACACGGGTGGCCGCCCCCCGGTCATAGCGTTCCCAACCCACCACGGCCCGGGCGTAGGGGTCAAGCAAGACCTTACTGCCGTCAAACCGGTGGCCTAACTCCGGGGCAAAGGAGCCATACACCCGGTAGGCGTACACCTGTCCATGCCCAATCCCGGCGACAAAAATATGCCAATAGTTGGCCGTGCGATGGAGGGGGGCGGTGAGGGAGAGCACATGGGTGGGTTTGGGGTCATTCGCCTGGTCAAAGAGCAATAGCTCCACCCGCTCGGCGTGTTTGGAAAATAGGCAAAAATTCACCCCCCCGGCGGTAACGGTCGCTCCCAAGGGAAAACTGCGTCCCCGTTGCGTACTCAGCATGGTTGGTTCGCCCCAGTTGCCACCCTAGATTATCCAGGACATCGCCCGACCCAATTACAATTACCCCGGAAAATTAACAAATATCGCTTTCCAAGTCGGTTACAGGCAAGCAGAGATGGGGGGGAATCATTGGCTGTGGGTGGTTCCATATTTTTAATTTTTTAATTGGGATTTTTATTTCTAGGCGCTCAGAACCTGCTCGGCTGGCATTGGCATCGGCATCATCGGGGCAATTTTCAGTTAAATTGGGAGCAATCCCTTGGGTACAATGCCCTCCATGTCCCCTCTTCCCCCAACGGCGGCTGATCCGGAACCCATGTATTTACATTTACACGTCAATAGCCAGGAACTATGGCTGGGTACCATGCGACCGGTAGCCTTTTTGGGACGCAACCCCGCCAGCGACCTGGTGGTGGATAATGGCTATGCCTCCCGCACCCATGCCCGCATCGAGTACCGGCATCAGCATTTTTATCTGCGGGATGACAGTCGGAATGGGACGTTTGTGCGCCTGGGGGATACCCAGCAGGTGATCCATCTACGGGGGGAGGAGATGCCCCTGGGAGAATCGGGAGAAATTAGTCTGGGCTGTCAGTTTGACCTGGAACCCCGGGGGGTGATTCAGTTTCGGCGCACTCCCAATTTGCCCCCCGAACTCATGGCGCAGGTCAACCTGGTCACCACCCCTGAAGAGGAAACCGTGGCGGTGCTGCCCATGCCCCCCCAGGCGATGGCGCAAATCCCCCCCGAATTGCACCTGACCCAGGTGTTGGAGTCGCTGGTGGCGGAATTGGTGGTGGTTCTCAGTCCCGAAGGGGTGGTTTATTACCAAAATCCGCCGCTCACCCGTCTGTTGGAAAAAAGTCTCTCCGAGGTGCTGGGGCAAGATTTTTTGAGTTTACTCCATCCCGAAGACCGGCAGACATTTTTGGATGTGTCCACGCAAGTGTTATTACAAAATCCCACGCCAGCCCCCACCCTGTCCGGGCGTGTGCAGGGGAAAAATTCCCAATGGCATCCCTGTCGCTTTAGCGTCCGCTGTCTGCCTCCCACGGCGGGGGTACCGGGGTTACTGCTGGTGGGGGAATCGGCAAGCCAGCCCCTCCCCTCCCCCAAACGTCAGGAATTGCTCGGGAATCGGTATCTGCGGGAACGGAGTTTAGCCACCGGCGGCTTTTGCGAAACCTATCTGGGGCGGGATACCCAACGACCGGGGGAACCCAAGTGTGTGATCAAGCGGCTCCGCCTGGATAGCCATGACCCCAAGGTATTGACCACTGCCCGCCGGTTGTTTGCCACGGAGGCAGCCACTTTGGAACGGTTGGGTCGCCATGACCAGATTCCCCTGCTGTTGGCCTATCTGGAGGGGGAGGAGGAAGTCTATATCATTCAGGATTTTATTGAGGGGCAAGCCCTGAGCCAGGAATTGGGGTTGGACCGGCCTTGGGCGGAAATGGATGTGGTGTGGTTATTGTGGGAATTATTAACAATTCTGGATTTTGTCCAAAGCCACAAGGTGATTCACCGGGATATTAAGCCGGATAATGTGATTCGGCGGGCAACGGACCGCAAGTTGGTGTTGATTGATTTTGGGGCGGTGAAGGTTTTACCCTCATCCTTGTCGGGGCAACTCCACCAGAAACCCGCCAGTGCCACCGTGGCCGTCGGTACCCCTGGGTATATGGCGCCGGAACAGCGCTGGGGACAGCCCAACCTGACCAGTGACCTGTACTCGATTGGCGTGATCGCCGTCGAAGCCCTGACCGGCCAATCCCCGCAAGTTTTGCCCAAAATTCCCAATACCAATCAATTGGACTGGCAGGGGCAGGTTTCCTGTAGCCCGGAACTGACTGAGGTTTTGAGCCACCTGCTGGATGTGGATTGGCGCCAGCGGTTTCAGTCGGCTCGTTTGGCCTTAAAACGCCTGGATACCCTGTTTGGCCCGCCCCCCCGGCGTACGGATTTTCTGTAACCGGCGGGCGGTACGCTGGAGGAGTGATGGGGGTGGGTATGGCGGCTAAAAATCCTTGGGAACGGTGGGGGCGCTGGTGGCATTCCCCCCTGCCAGTAGTGGTGGGGGTGGGGTTGGGGATTGGGGTGGGGGTCTGGGTGCCCGCCCTGGCGATGAGGGTACAGGTGTTGGGGGAGGTGTACCTGGCCTTGTTGAAATTATGCGTGTTACCCATCCTCTTGGCCGCCGTGACCATGAGTGTCAGCCGTCTGGCCAGCAATCAGGGGATGGGGCAATTTTTGCGGCGGTTACTGCTGGTGTTTGGGCTGGGGCTGGTGGGGGTAAGTGGCGTGAGTGTGGTGACCGGGGCCCTGGTTCAGCCGGGGGTGATTCGCAATCCCGAGGTGTTGGCGACCCTGGGGCGTTACATCCAAAATACCGGGGTGGATGTGGAGTTAACCTTGCAGGCACCGGCGACCCCGCCGCCCCCCTCGATCCTGGTGCAATTTGTGCGGGCGTTGTTTCCCGATAATATCTTTGCCGCCCTCAGCCAGGCCAACGCCTTGCAGGTGGTCACCTTTGCGGTGCTGTTGGGGATCAGCCTGGGGGTGCTGAACAATGGGGCCACCGCCCGGGTTCTGAGGGGGTTGGAGGGGGTTTACGAAACCTTTAACGCCCTGATCCGGGGGATTACCCTGATTTTGCCCCTGGGGATTTTTTGTCTGATTGCCCCCCAGGTGGCTGGGACAGGGGTGGAACCGGTGTTGGCAATTTTGCGGTTTGTCCTGACGGCGGTGCTGTTGCTGGTGGGTTTGTTCATGGCTGGGACGGGGGTGATCCTGGGGCGTTCCGGTTGTCCACTCCGGCAAGTGTGGCAGGAACAGGGTTCAGCGGCGGTGTTGGCCTGGACGACCAGCAATAGTTTGGCTTCCCTCCCGGCGGCGATTCAGGGGTTGGGCAATTTGGGGTTTGACCGTCAACAGGTGAATCTGATTGCGCCTCTAGGGATTACGGTGTGCCGGTTCGGGGTGGTGGCCTATTTTGCCCTGGTGAGTGTGTTCACGGCGCAGTTGTACCAACAGAATTTGGCGTGGCCAGCCTGGTTGGTTCTGCTGTTGGGGGCGGTACTGGGGGGGGTGGCGACGGCGGGGGCGGTGGGGGTGGCGACCCTGGCTTCCGTGGGCATTGTTTTACAACCCCTGGGTTTACCCCTGGATGGGGTGCTGGCCTTGCTGATTGCCGTTGACCCGCTGGTGAATCCCTTCCGGGCGTTGGTGACCGTGCATGGGGGGATGGTCGCTACGGCGCTGGTGGCTAAATCCCTGCCCCATCCAGAAATTCCCCAATCACCCGTTGTTGTTCCGCCACCGTGACAGCCGCCGGTTCCGGGGCCGCTTGACCCTGGCGCAGGGCGAGGACTTGTCGTTCCAATTCGTCAATCCGGTCCACCAGCACCCGAATCGCCTGGGCTTCCGAATCCGGCAGACGCCCATGTTCTAGGGGCTCAACCGTGGCATCTTTGCAAATCAGACGACCGGGAATCCCCACCACCGTACAGTGGGAGGGCACCGGGCGCAGGACGACCGAACCCGCCCCCACCCGCACATGGTTCCCCAGGGTGATATTCCCCAACACCTTGGCTCCCGCCCCCACAATCACGTGATCCCCCAGGGTGGGGTGACGTTTGCCCTTTTCCTTACCCGTACCCCCCAGGGTCACCCCCTGGTAGAGCAGGCAATAATCCCCAATCACCGTGGTTTCCCCAATCACCACCCCCATCCCATGGTCAATGAAAAAGCCCCGCCCAATTTGCGCCCCCGGATGAATCTCAATCCCGGTCAGGAAGCGGGCGATGTGGGAAATCAACCGGGGAATCAGGGGCAACCGCCATTGGTAGAGGGCGTGCGCCAAACGGTACAGGACAACCGCGTGCCAGCCGGGGTAACACAGCATCACCTCCAGGGGGTTGCGAGCCGCCGGGTCCCGTTCAAAAATAATCCGAAAGTCGGCAACCAAGGTTTCCAATACCCGCATCCCAGATTATCCCCATCACTTTTATCCATCATAAGATCATAAACAATTTCTGTCTCCTCCCCCTTGTGACCCGGTACAGTTTTGGCTACAGTCATGGGTAGAAATATTCAAAAGGTTGCCCCATGAGTCAAAATACCCAGTCTATTTTGCCCGGTTCCCCCGTGCGGGTCGTAAACCCCGGCGATATGTATTACGGATTTCAAGGGCAAGTGCAACGGATCAGCGATGGCTGTGCCGCCGTGTTGTTTGAGGGGGGCAATTGGGATAAATTAGTAACCTTTCGGTTGCAGGATTTAGCCTTAGCGGATGCAACCACGAAATAATCCCACGCCTTTTAGGACAATCCTATTCATGGGCATCCCTGGAAAATTATCCCCTTAAGGGCTATGCCCACAACCCATAGGGCACCCCCCAGAAGCGTTGAAAGATAGGTAAAGGCAGAAAAAGAGGAGCCAAAATATGGTATTCTAATCTCTATAGCAATCCTAAATAAGAATGGAACAGGGGTCGCAGGGGCACCGCCCCCGTCCTTGGTTCTGGAAAATTTGTGTTCGTTAATCAAATAGGATTGCTATATAAACCAAAATGAGAAACAACCATGAAATTCAATTCTTTTCCAGGGATTGTCAAATTTTTACTCAAAGACCTGCCGACTAATGATTATCCAGTATTCTCGCTTATTTTGTTCCATCTGGTTTACTGGTATTTTAGACAAAGGAATCAACAGTTTACGGGACTTATTTTACCAATTAAATCATGCGGGCATTAAGGTTGACTTATCCACGTTTTCCAAGGCGAACAAGACAAGAGATCCACAAATTTTTATGCATCTTTATCATAAATTATTGCATTATATTGAGGAAGCTCATCCTGAAAGGAGGTTGGTTTTATGTCCTTTTGACGCTACCGTAATACCGCTGATGAGTAGATTATTCTGGCTCCAAGGCTATCGTCAAGTGAAGTTCATACAGTCCATTTATCAATTAAAGGATACAAAAAGCCTCGATTATCTTAAAGGCTTACCATGATTGACCTATGGCAAGTGGGGTTTAACTGTATCCCATAACCACAGACTGTATTAGTTGGTATGAATTTAATTAATTCTTAGTGGATCATGCAACCGTTATTTACCATTGGGCATTCCCAGCATTCTTTGGAGCATTTTATTGCCCTACTTCAGCAACACAATGTAACGGCTTTGGCGGATGTGCGTTCCATGCCCTACAGCCGACGGTTGCCCCAATTTAACCGCCAAGTTTTAGAAAAACAGTTACCCCAAGCGGAAATTCGTTATGTGTTTTTGGGGAAAGAATTGGGTGCCCGTCCTGAAAATCCCAGTTGCTATGTGGATGGGAAAGCCCTATATGAACATATCGCCGCTACCCCAGAATTTTCCCAGGGAATCAAGCGGATTCTCAAAGGGGTGCAAAGCCATCGGATTGCGCTGATGTGTGCCGAAAAAGACCCGATTACCTGCCATCGGGCGATTTTAGTTTGTCAACATTTAGTACCCTTTAACTTAGAGATAGGTCATATTCTCCATGATGGTTCCTTGGAGTATCACGAGGATTTAGAGGAACGAATGTTAAAACTGCATCACCTACAGGAGGAAAAATTGGGAAACCAACTTTCTTTATTTGCAGATGATCCCACGCCCAAATTAACTCGGGAAGAACGATTGAAAACCGCCTATCATCGCCAAGGGTTAAAGATTGCTTATGTAGAAAAAGAACAAAATGAGAACCACGATGATTAAATTATTTACCATTGGATTCACCCGTAAATCTGCCGCCCAATTTTTTGAGGGATTAAAAAAAGCAGGCGTGAAAAAACTAATTGACACTCGGTTAAATAATACCTCTCAATTATCGGGGTTTGCCAAACAATCTGACCTAGAGTATTTCCTAGATAAAATTGGGCAAATTAGATATGAACATTGTTTACCATTGGCTCCAACCCAAGATATTTTAGATGGATATAAAAAGAAAAAAATTTCTTGGAATGAGTACGAAAAAGCCTATTTAGAACTGATTCAAAAACGGCAGATAGAATCCTTATTAAAACCAGAAGAGTTAGATAACGCTTGCTTTTTGTGTAGCGAAGATAAACCCCATTACTGCCATCGTCGTTTAGCGGCAGAGTACCTGCAATCTCGGTTAAATAATCTGGAAATCATTCATCTTTAGGAGGGGTTATGCGGCGGGTCATTTGTCTGGCTAATTCCTATAAACATCAAGGGCGATGTATTGCCGGAATTGCTGTTGATTCTGGTGAATGGATACGCCCTATATCTGAGCTAGACGATGGGCGGATTCCCACCAATGACAGCCGGATACCATCGGAGCAAATTAACCTATTAGACATCGTAGATATAACACTTACCAAGGAACGGGGTTCCGGGTACGAAAGGGAAAATCGCCTTTATACAAATCAGAACTGGAACATTCTAGGAAAAGCAGAGGTTATTCAGATTCTGCGTTACCGTGAACAGCAATTACTTTATCCAGAATTTGGTCGCAAGGTTCCTTCTGCTTATTTAAGCAAAATTAAACCCGCTCAGACGTTGCAACTCATTGAAGTTAAACAAATTCTATGGGAGAAATATGAGTATGCCGAATCTAGTAAATTTAAGGCATTTTTGTTAGATGAAATATATGATTGTACAGAAATTGGTTTTAGTATCACTGACCCAATAACCCTTAGTAAATTACGCCAGGGGCAACCAGTGAGTTCTCATTGTTTACTCTGTATGAGTTTTAGTCAACCGTTTCAAGGATCAAATGACCCAGAACCGATGTGTTATCGCTTGGTTGCTGGAGTCATTGAACTACTCCCTGAAATTGAAATGATTGGACAGGAAATGCAACGGGTAGGATGGACTATTACCGAAGGACGGAGTTATTTACAAACCCAATTTTCTAAAGAATCCCGTTACCAACTGACAGACTCCGAAGCCCAAGCCGTTGTGCAATTTTTACAAACCCTTCCCACCGCTGAGTAAAAGTACCATTGGAGGAAGAAAAGTTCTGGTTTACACTAGAGCTATGGTGTTACTCCTGCACGAACCGGCTTGGGAGCGGCAACCCCGAGAACCCCAACGGGCATACCAAATGTTTTGCCGCTATCGGGAAATGGGTGCCCAGCGCCGCTTGGAACCCCTGTGCCAAGATTACCCCCTCGCACAGTTGTCTAAATGGCTCAACCGCTGGCAGTGGGTTGAACGAGCCGCCGCCTGGGATCAGTACCTAGCGATGTTATGGCAACAGCATTACAATGACCAGCAACAACACCAACAGGATGTTTGGCGGCAACGGCAGGAGCAATGGCGGGAAACCGAGTGGGACTACGTGCGGGCATTACAACGGAAAGTGGATACCATTTTGAGCCTGCCTGTCACCCGCCAACGCACGGTTAGGGATGGCAAGACCGTCATTATTGAACCGATGAATTGGAGTCTGGGGGATGTCACCCAGCTTGTGCAACTGATCAGTGAGTTGGGGCGCAAGGCTCTGGTTCCACCCCAACCCGCTTTTCGACCTCTGCTCACCCTCCTGGCGGAACGGATGTCACCGGATGCCTACGGGGAATTGGTGCGGGCATTGCAGGAATTTGGTCAGGAGGGGTTGGAATCCTGAAGGGAACGATAATAATTGTCGAGGGCATAGCGTTGTTCCACGTTCCGCAGGAAATAACCACTCACCATCGCTGAAGCCAGCAACCGCCCCAAATGCTCCCGATCCACCGTAATTTGCACCCGGAAATGTTCCGATGGTAGATGCCCCAATAGCCCTAAAATGTTGCGTTCCATCACCTGACGGGCTTCCGGGCTGGTGGGCAGGGACAATTGTTCCACGACCTCCGGGGACAGGGATTGGACATATTCCCAAAGATGGTTGGTCTCTAATTCACTAGCTCCAAGCATAGGCAAAACAGTTAATAACAACCTAAGATCACCTTAACAAACCCCTGCGCCAACTACAGTGGGAGAAACCGAACTTTATTCAACTTCATTTTATCTCGTTGGGTCGAATACCCTGCCCTTCTAGGGCGGACTAACTCCCGGGGTTTACCCCGTGGGTTCATACCCTTGATAGAGGTGATAGAGGTACCCTACAGGTGTCCCTTATTTAGCATTGGCAATTTTTGGTAGTGCTATCTTTGTAATGCTCAAAAAAGAGTCACAAGGATTTTTAGGGGGATAAGTCGTGTGGCATTTAAGGCAACCAACGAGGAGCCAACGGGAGGGCAATGGGGGATGATGGATTGCTCCCATGCCCATGAGATAAAGTTTTTTGGGAATTGCTCCCCTAATTTGCCTAGGGAGTTAGACCGACCACCCTCGGCAACGGCAGGGCCTTCGTTGGCAACCTATCGTGTCATTTATAATTATTTTATAATAACAAACAATTACTTGGATAGTACTACCCAATTTTTTGCCATTGTCTTTGTAAACGGGTCGGCATACCTTCTAAGTAACGTGCTACTCTGTAAATAAATGGATATTTCTGATATAAATAAGACATTGTTTTATTCTTACGAATTTCGTACAAATTTGCGATAAGTTCACCCGCTAATCCCAACTTATCACTTACGCTTAATTTAGGATGAAAACTAACAAATCTAATTTCATATATTTTTTTTAATATATCAAACAATAAAGAATCCATGACTTTAAATGCAATAATTCCTAATCGTTTTTCCTTTTGAGTTGCCTGCTCATGAGAACCATCCCGAAAAGTCCGTGTGAGGTAAACCTGGTCGAATAATTTAACAGCTCCTTTACTAAAAACATGAGACATCATAATTTGATCTCCACACCATATATTTGGGCAGATAATTGAACGCAGGATATTAGTTCTGTAAAGGCCATAAACCCCGTCAGAAAGACAACCCCGTTTAATCATTGCTTCTCGGAGAGCAGTCTTCAATTCTAGTTGGGTTGTATCTAAAAAACCTGTTAAAGGATAATCTTTAATTTTCATATTACTGTCCACAAAATCTACTCTTGAATAAGCCATAACAACTTCTGGATTTGCTTCCAAAAAATTGACTGCTACTTCCAGCCATTCTGGGTGAAAAAAATCATCAGCCGCTAACCAACTAAAATATTTAGATTCGCAGTTCTGTAATAAAATCCAAAAATTCTCGTCAGCAGTGACTCGTCTAGGTTGTCTGTAATGTTTGATTCTCGAGTCACTCTTACTGTAAAGTTTGATGATTTCATCAGTAGCATCAGTAGAAAAATTGTCTGAAACTATAACCTCAATATCTTGAAACGTTTGATTAATTACCGACTCAATTGCCCGAGCCACATATTTTTCTTCATTAAAGCAAGGAATGCCAACAGTAACAAGCTTCATGGTATTTTTAGACTAATATTTTTTTCGCAAATATCCATCAGGTGCTGCTGTAATTAGTAACTTGTGCTGAATACTTTTGTCAATCTCAAATTCTGGATGATTCTTTAAAAACTCCCAAACGGCAGTTTTAGGATTATCGCCTTTACCCCAAGGACGATCAGGAAAAGACCCTGGTGGCATATCTTCAATACCTGTGTCGAGTACAATACAATAACTACTAGGTGTTACTATTTTCCCATATGCCTCTAATTCTAGTAATACATGGTTATGAGAATGATTTGAGTCCAAAAAAACCATTACTCGCTTTGCGAAACTAGCTCGTTCTGAAACTTGTTTAATAATATCTGGATTTACAGAAGAACCTTCAAGAATTTCAATACGATTTGCTAGAGGATGGGATTGGATAGCGACTCGATTATGCGAACGGATTTCAATATCAATTCCCAAAACTTTACGCTCGATATTTTGTCTATTAGTATCGCAGTAGTCTAATAACGCTAGCATAGATGCGCTGAAAATCAATGAACCTCCATGGGCAATACCTGTTTCAATAATTAAGTCAGGTTTTACTTTCCAAATTAGTTCCTGCATGGCAAATACATCGCCGGGAAATTGAATGATTGGTCGACCTAGCCAAGTGAAATTATATTCCCACTTATAATGTGCTGCTTCTCTAATCCAAATACGAGAAAGTGCTTGCAGATCAGTATCTAAAGCAATTTGCTTAATACTGTTTTGAACTTCTAAGTTAAACTGCTCATGTTTGTCCATAAAGAAACTCCTTCCAGTGAATGGTTTTAGAACAAATATACTTACTTCCAGCTTGACCACAATTTGCCACCAAGTCTAAACTACTAACAAAAGGGGTAAAGTCACCATGGAGTTGAGGGTATGGAGCACAGCAATACTGCATATATTCTACAACTATACCTTCAGAGTCAAAAGACTCATGATCTAAATAGTTTCTAGCACCATGTCCCGTGATATAGAAATTAGCTCCAAAATGCTTGACTATTTTCAAGATACGCTCAGAACCTCGCCCAGGAATATCTAATCTAGAAGAAAGAAAGAACCTTTTTCCATGATCAAGTTTAAAGTAATCAATCAGGAACCGCATAGACAGAATAGATAAATCAGAAAGTTTTTTCACGCCAATTGTCACATCAAAGAATGACATGGCAATATGCAACGCTTCTTGTTTGAAAGGTGCGTGAATAAAACTTTGTGTTAAAAGGTCTAAATGTTGTTTCTGCCAGTTTTGATAACTATCAATTTCTATTTCATTAATTTTTGCACCAGATTTGAAAGATTTGACAGGTATGGTCATCCAGACAGTTCCGTTTTTGAGTTTAACTTGTACTCTTTTAATAAAGGTTCGTCCTGAATTCGGAAATTGCACATCGTCGTAAAAAATAAAAACATCTGACAGTTGAATCTGCTCAAGCATTCCTATCCACGGAAAATACATTGGTTGAGAGATAACAACTTTGCAGATTGGGGGGGACACGGTACTACTCATTGGAAGACCTATTCAATAATTTTTCTCCGCTCAAAAAATGGCCGATGCCCACCATAATGCATTTGAGGTATGTCTGGTTTATACAAGTAAATTGTATAATCAAACAATGGGTAGCTGTGATCTAAACGCACTTTAGGAGTTAACTCAAACATGCACCAAGACAGAAGTTCATTGGGGTTAGAATAATAGAGATTTGGGCTAGTAAAATTTACATATGTCGTCATGATATTAAATGCAATCCCAATTCTACTAAGATCATACATCCGTTTGATCATCTTTTTAACAAAATCAGCCATTTCAGGAATTGAGTAATCCAGTTTAAGTGTAAGGACTCCACTACAAACGATAAAGTCGTAAGGAGGCAATTCAACCTCCAGAATATCACCGACTAACCAGTCAGCATTTGGATTGTTTTGTCGAGCTGCTTCGATCATATCAGGCGATATATCAATGCCTGTATAACTAACAGGGATATTTCGTTCTTGAATCAGTTCTAGAAGACTACCATATCCACATCCAACATCTAACAAAGTAAATGGAACTTGTGCAGGAACTGGCATACGAAGAAGTTCTAACATCCGGTCGTTACGCAGATAATGATCGGCTTCATCTCCGCCCCAGTCAACACCTCTCCAATTACAGCCAAACTTTTTAAGGGTTTCTTCACAGTGCTTTTGAACCGCTTGACTAATTGGGTGAGACATGGTTAACAAGACCTCCATTTAAACTCTTGAGTTTCTACTGAACAATGAATGTATTATAGCAGTAACTCGTTGCATATCTATTTCAGTCATGTCGTGGTAGCTGGGTAAATTAATAGATCTACTAGCAATATCAGAAGATCTTTCATTAAAGAAATTCGATTTTTGAAACATGGGCATACTGGAAAGAGGCCAGAAAAAAACCCGAGCATCTATATTAAATTCTCGAAACTTTTTCAAAAGGATGTCCCGCGTGATACCAAGTCCAGCATCAAAAACAACTGTCGGCATCCATCCACCATTGATAGTGCCTTCTGGTTCTAGATTCATGGATACTCCACCAAGACACTCCAGATTATTTTTATAGTACCCTAGAATTTCACGTTTACGGTCAATTAGTTCATCAATTCGTTGCATTTGAGCATAACCGATCGCCGCTTGAATATTAGACATTTTATACTTAAAGCCGACCATATCTGCCCAAAATTGCTTAGTTTGCCCTCTAGCCCTTCCGTGATTAGAGAGCGTAAGTACAGTCTCATACAAATCTGCGTCATTGGTAACAAACATTCCGCCTTCGCCAGTGGTAAGAGTTTTTGTCCCATGAAAGGAGAATACACCAAACTTACCCATGCTACCCGCTCTTTTGCCATGATAGACAGAGCCAATCGCCTCAGCCGCATCCTCAATAATTGGAACATTGTACTTTTCTCCAATCTCCAGCAACCGATCCATATCGCACAGATTACCATACAAGTGTACTGCCACGATCGCCTTAGTGCGTGGAGTGATTGCCTCCTCTGCCAAATCGGGATCAATACACCAACTATCGGGCAGAATATCCACAAATACTGGTTTTGCTCCCAAATGCACGATCGGTGCAACGGTAGCAATCCAATTAGTATCAGCCAAAATCACTTCATCACCTACGCCAATCCCCAATGCTAACATTCCCATATGCAAAGCGCCTGTACAGCTTGAAGTAGCAATTGCATACTCTACAGCGAGATGCTTTCTGAAAGCCTCTTCAAACAGATTGATGTACTCATAACAGCGATCGCCCCAACCATTGCGAGCGGCATCCATAGCATACTCAACTTCTAATTCGGTAATAGAAGGTTTTGTATAATAAATACGAGAATTCATAGCACCTCCAGTTGAAAAATAGCAACGACAAAACTTCCTCCCCAATCTCTAACGTACTCAGGCTGAGCCAGAATTTCTTTTTTTAGATTCCAAGGGAAAACAACCACATACAGTCTTTTCAGGGATTTTGGGGTATAGGAGAGTTGTCCATACACCGATGGGAGGGATTCGAGTTGTACCCTGTAATCAACAAAAAGACTGTAACTCGATTTGGTATTCTCGATGTAGCTTTCATCTACAATCGGAGTCTGACTCCCTGACATAAACTTGCCCTGCTTCACCAGGCTACAATGTACCACAAAAGGAATTAAATCAGGACGAACTCCCGCATAATTCATTAGTGTATTTGCTTTTGCCGCCGCTCCATAACCTACTACAATTTTCTGTTGGCGTTGAGCTTCCAGTAAAAAAGTTAAAAAATTATTTTTAATTTGGTTAACCTTTCTCTGAAAATTAGTGTAGTAGTTAGTTTCACAAATTCCAATCTGCAACTCTTGGGCAAGTAACTTAGTAACATTAGTATTTATAGAATATTTTCCAGAATCCTGTCGTTGAGTAAAAACCCGCAAGCTACCGCCATGGGTTGGTTGTTCTTCCACATCAAATATACTCAACCCGTTTGCATTAAAAATCTGGTTGGCGGCTGTTAAAGAAAGATAAGAGAAATGCTCATGGTAAATAGTGTCAAACTGACTTCCTGCAATCAATTTTACCAGATGGGGAAACTCAAAGGTTGCCACTCCTTGAGGCTTAAGTAATATAGCAAAACCTGTAACAAAATCGTTGATATTGGGTACATGAGCTAAAACATTATTGGCAACAATCAGATCAGCACACTTTCCTTGGTCAAGCAATTTTTTTGCCAAAACACTCCCAAAAAACTCTTCTACTATCGGGATTGCCTTGAGACGAGCCGTTACTGCTGTACTAGCTGTTGGCTCAATGCCTAGACAAGGAATACTATGATTTCGAAAGTACTGCAATAGACAGCCATCATTCGCTCCCACCTCGACCACATAGCTGTCTTGATTCAGATCAAAGCGATCAATCATTTCTAACACATAACGCTCGCAATGGGACAACCAACTTTTGGAAAAGCCGCTGAAGTACGCATAGTCTGCATCAAATAGTTTATCAGCTTCAGTAAAATCTTCAGTCTGCACCAGCCAGCAAGATTCACAGACTAACATCCGCAATGGAAACCAGCGTTCTGGAGCATAAAGTTTTTCTTTGGTAAGTAATTTTAGTTCTGAACCACAATGACGACATCTCATAAGACAAAACCCCGGAAATCTTTAGAAAGGAATGGATGAGAAGAATCCCGATCAGAAACATCCGTTACTTTCAAGAGCCAGGGAATATTCAGTTTAGGATCGCTATAGCGAATTCCACCTTCAGATTTTGGCTCATAATGTGCGGTAGTTAAATAAAGTAACTCACTTCCCGCTTCCAACACTTGAAATCCGTGAGCAAAGCCCTCTGGTACAACAATCATTAGCTTATTTTCCGCAGAAAGTTCCACACCGTACCATCGAAGAAATGTAGGAGAGCCTTTTCGTAAATCAACAACTACATCCCATACCCTGCCCTGGAGACAACGGATCATCTTCATTTCGGCGTGAGGCGGATATTGAAAATGAAGACCGCGAATAGCACCTGCTCGGTGAGTTATAGAAAGATTAACTTGTCTAATCTTTTTACCAGATAAAATATCATCTAACTCTCGATCGCAAAACCCCCGATAAAAAATGCCTCGTTCATCTTGATAAAGATGAGTCTCAACTAGTAGCACTCCAGAAATAGGTGTTGTATGTATCTCTAGTTTCCGCCTAGTCATGGGAGCATTGCCTGATAATCAGAGATTTGCTTGAAGGTGAACTTTTGCATATCTTCGCCGTCTAGCCAAGTTTTATACCATGATACCGTCACTTCTAACCCTTGATCCACAGACCAATGAGGATGCCAACCGAGTTTATCAATTGCTTGGGAACTATCTAATCTTAAAGTCTCAGATTCGTGAAAATTTATGCTCTGAACGAGATTAATCATTATTGGTTTTGACCAAAGTCTAAATAAACTTTCTACTACTTCTTGAACGGTCTTTTCTTGAGTGGATGATGATCCAAAATTCCAAGCAGTTAAATACGAGATATCATGCCAGATTGATGATTTTTCTGCAAGCAATAAATACCCATACAATGGTTCTAAGATATGTTGCCACGGACGGATCGCTTGAGGGTATCGCAACTCTATTGGTATATTCCCAATTAATGCTCGCACGCAATCAGGAATTAACCTATCCATAGACCAATCTCCCCCCCCAATAACATTTCCTGCTCGTACTGTGAACAGTTTAGGAGAGTTTTCGTTATAAAAAAAGCTGGATCGGTAACTATCAACAAGCATTTCAACCATTGCCTTACTCGCACTATAAGGGTCTTGTCCACCCAAAGGATCTATTTCTCGGTAAGGATATACCCAGTTGCGATTCGCATAGACTTTGTCTGTTGTCACAATAATAACAGTCTTCACAAATGAACATTGACGTATGACTTCTAGCAAGTTCGCTGTTCCCATAACATTAACAGCAAATGTATCTAAAGGGTGATGATAAGCATATCGAACTAATGGTTGTGCCGCAAGATGGAAAATGATCTCTGGCTGAATTTCGATTATGTAACTACTGAGAGTTTCCAAATCACGAACATCACCCCGCTTATCTGCAAGTAAAAGTTCTGATATGTGAGCAATTTCAAATAAATTAGGAGTGGTAGGTGGATCAAGTGAAAAACCATATATGTCAGCACCCAATAAACTCAGCCACAGGCAAAGCCAAGAGCCTTTAAATCCCGTATGCCCCGTAACTAATACTGATTTGCCTTGCCAAAAGGAAGATGTCATAGAAGAGTCACCATACTTTCCAAGGAGCATGCCCACCCTGCCATAGTTCTTCCAAATGATTTTTATCTCTTAGGGTATCCATTGCCTGCCAAAAACCCCGATGGATATAAGCGGTTAATTCTCGTTTTTCAACCAATTTTTTCAGAGAAGAATGCTCCCAAGAGGTCATATCCCCTTCAATTAGCTCTAAACAAGAAGGCGACAACACAAAAAAGCCACCATTGACCCAGCCGCCATCCCCTGGTGGTTTTTCCACAAAATCCTTGATAAAAATTCCGTCCAAGTCAATTGCTCCATACCGTCCAGTTGGCTGTACTGCCGTCATCGTTGCCCATTTGCCGTGCTCTTGATGGAACTTTACTAAATCAGAAATGTTAATGTCAGAGACCCCATCCCCATAAGTAAAACAAAATGCTTCTTCTGTTTCAATATGCTTTTTCACCCGCTTCAGTCTGCCGCCAGTGAGGGTGTTTTCCCCCGTATCAACCAGGGTAACTTTCCAATCCTCTGCGTATTTTTGATGAACATACATTTGATTATTCGATATATCAAAAGTTACATCTGACATATGAAGAAAATAATTTGCAAAATATTCTTTAATGACATAACCCTTATAACCGCAACAAATGATAAAATCATTAATCCCATGAGCGGAAAATATCTTCATTATATGCCAGAGAATTGGTTTGCCGCCAATTTCTATCATAGGCTTGGGCTTAAGATGGGTTTCTTCCGCTAGTCGTGTTCCCAAACCACCTGCTAAAATCACTGCTTTCATAATTGATCGGTATTAAGTCATAATTGCATTTCATTATACTTCATAAAGAATAAACTTGTCAAGAAATTAAAAATTCTATTTTTTGCCCTGGTAATGCGTCAAAAAATAAATTTATACAGTCTATTTATAAATTAAAGGGTACAAAAAACTTTGATTGCTTCTGAAAATATGGCTTTGCCACGCAAGCTGTCAGCATGATTGACCTCCGGCAAGTGGAATTTTAACTGTATCCCATAAATACTTAAAAGACTGTAACTCCCTAAACCTCCTTAAAAAAACGGATTAAATCCCGCACTTGCCCCAAGACCCGACCATCTTCACTCAATTGGGCTATCGCTTGTTGGGCTTCCCGGGCGATACGTTGATGATCAGCCTGATTCTCTGCCGCAACCACCGCCTGTTGACTCGCCAAACGCTGGACATCTTGACGGAGGGCTTCCCACTGACGTTGTTGGGTAGTGATCCAGGAAGTCGGGTCGTTTTCATCTAATCTATGCCTTAAATTCTCCATTTGGTGAGCCAAATCCCCCACCTGCCCCCGCAGAGCCACCACATCTTCCCGGGGATAACGCACCTCCTGCTCAATTTGCCCCAACCGGCGGATCAGGAATTGATACGTCCGTAGGGTAGGGCGAAACCCCGTCAGTAACAAAGCCGCCCCCGCCCCCCAATAGCCAACCACGGCAATCTGCGCCCACCCCAGGAAAATCACACCGGAACCCAGATCTAACCCCAATGCCAAGGCCAAACTGCGACGGGCGACCGTGCGGGCATACTGCTCCCGCTCTAACGGCACCGCCAAGCCCTGTTCCTGGGACAGAGCCAATTCCCCTAACACCTCCCGTGCCCGAAAATACACATTCCAGGGCACCGTGGTAATCAACACCAACCAACTCAACATCACCGCTCCGGTTGCCCAAGCAATCACAGTCGTCACCGGCACCCCCAACCCCCGCCCGGCCAACCAGGCCAATCCCAGCCCCAAGGTCACTACGAATACTAATAGTATTGCCATTGTCGTTACTCCCAACTCGCTAATTCCCTCTGAAAAAAGGTCTGCATCAGTGCCATGACCTGGGTACGTCGGGTTTCAAAGGTAGCCGCCACCCAAAGCATTGCCATACCCAAACCTAGTCCCAACGCCCAGAGTAAAATACTGTACGTTGTGATAAAAATCCACACTTGAATTAGGGCTTGTAGGGCAAAAATCAACGTACCGCTAAACAAATAAGCCCGCACCCGCAGTCCCAAGCCCAACCCCGCCAAGCCCAACCCCAAACCCATCGTTAACAACCCCGGCACCCAAGCCCCCTGGGACTCCCAAATCGCCGTCACCCCAAGCAAACCGGTTGCCATACAACGGAGAAAATGCCGCCGTTGCCGGGTATTCCCTGCCTGCCAATAGGGATCAATCTGGGCAATATAAAGTAAAGACACCCCCACGATCAGCCCATAAATCAAAAAAGTCCGCCAACCCTGCTCCCGCAAAAATTTCAGCAACCCCCAATCCAGCAGTAGCAAACTCACATAACTCCGGCGCACATCCCGCTTGGCAGACCAGGCATAAAACGCCGCCGTTACCCAAAGGTTGGGCCAAGTGACCATCTCCCCACCAGCAATCCCAGCCAGCAATAGCACATTCACCCCCGGAATCAGCAGACCCACCTGTTGCCAAGGGCGGACATCCGACCAACCCCAACGTACCCAGGGCGCAGACATCAGCAGTACGCCCAACAAACTCGCCCCCGTCCCCGCCCAATTTACCAAGGTATGTTCCGGCACCACCAACACCAAAATATCCCCCCACGCCGCCAAAAGGGTCGCCAACCCGCCCCACACCCATCGCCCTGACTGCCGACCATATCCCAGCGCATAAACGCCACATAAAATTAATACAATTGCATTACCAATTACCCCATTGGTACTAGTGGGAAAGCCAAAACGGATCGCCGCCAAACCAACCGCCAGCCCCCAATGCCCATGTCCCATGCGTGTCACCGCTAAAACCGGCACATTCCACCGCACCAACCAATGGCTTAACCCCACCCTCAAGCCCATATAGGCATAGCTCAAAACCACCCCCAAGCCAGCCAAAATCATCCACCCATCCCCCGGTTTCCCCGCCGGTAATTGCAGTAATTGGTACACCAAAAATTGGTACAAGCCCAGGGTAATGATGCCCATACCCACATAGGTCAACGGTTGCCACCGCTCCCGCCTGCACCCCACCCCCAGACTCATCCCCCCCAACGCCACCGACATCCAACCGGTAAACGCCGTCAAACTCGTCCCCAACCCCACCAACACGCCGATGACCCCATAAAAGAGGGGAACGCCAACCAACGCCGTACCCCAAGCCTGCCGCCATACCAATAGAAGTAGTGCAAGTGTACCTAAAACTGCATTACCCAAGCCCAGAATCAGCCAAGGATTGGGGGTGAATAATGCACTCAAAGCCAGCCCCACTTCCAAACTCCACACCAACCCATACCCCACCCAAGGATGCACCTGCTGATAAAGGCGATACCCCAAGCCCAGGGTCAGCACCCCCACCACCCACAGCGACCACACTGATGGCGGGGACATATCCGCCAAATAATACCGGTAATCTGTATAAATTTCGTATGTAAAAAATACTAACATTATTCCCGTGACGACCCCTGCCCAAGCGTCACAAATTTGGGCATAAACGTTATTGATAGAATTGACAGACCGCAACCGCTGGGTGAGGTAATGCCGCCCCGCCCAGACCCACAGCACATAAGCCCAGACGACCCCCGCCGACCAACTGCCCTGGGGCAAAAATTGGGCAACCAGTTTAGCCCATAGGGCGAACCCCAGACTCAGTGCCACCACGCCGGGAAATCCATGCCGCCACCGCCAAGCCCCCAACGCCGCCACCCCCGTCGCCAGCCAAAGTCCCGGCATTTCCCACCCAGGCGGTAGGAACATGGCACTCCCCACCACGCTCACCAGGGAAATTCCCACCCACCACCGGGGGGCTACGCACTGCGGTTGCCAGGACAAAATACTGAGGAAAATCCCAGGGATAAAGGCACTCAACACCCAGCCATTGACGGCATCCCCCCCCCCCACCCAGGGCAACCATTCCCCATACCCCAACCCCATCAGCACCAGCCCCACCAGCCAACCCGTGCGCCCCCAGGGGTGATCAGTACAACTCCAGCACCATTGCCCCGCCGCCAGTACAAACAAAAGCAGTGCCCAAATTGCCGTTGGTAAATTCGGTGCCACGCGATCCACTGCGAATAATAGGGTACTCAAAGACAGGGTTTGCAAAAGATAAATCCAGCCCAGTTGCACCTGAGCTTGGCGGCGTAACCAGGACACTAAATAACACCCACATCCCCCCCAAACCAAAATCCGCCAGGTGGGATTACTCAGACTAAGTATGGACAAACTACTGCCCAAAGCCAGGGCAAACATGCCAGTTAATTTAGTTAATTTCGGGGCTGACCAACCCTGAAATACCTGCCTTGCCAGCATGGTTAACCCCACCGCCGGTAACCACAAAATACTGAGCAGTACCGTAGGCATTCCCAAAGTTCCCCCCACCTGTTCCGCCCAGGTCAAAATTTGCACCCGCCCCGGGTTGGGAATCGCCCCCCAGAGTAACCAGAAGGCTTGCAGTTGCAGACCAAATAATCCCAGTAATGCAAAAAATTCTTGCCGAGAACGCAGGCGATGGTAGAGCAATTCCCCCAGCAAAATGACCATCACCAAAGCCTGCCATGACCAACGACCATCGGGCAAAAAACCAGTGGGAATCGCCAAAAACCAGCCCAAAAACGTTAAAAACCAGCCCACCAACCCCCAAGTGTGTAAGGCTTGCGAACGGGTTAACCAAACAATTAACCAACCGTTGAGACCAATCGCTAATGCCAGGTTATAATAGGGCGGCTGAAGCGTAAAAATGGCTCGGACAATCAGCAGACCCAGCCCGCCAAAGATGCCCACCCAAGTCAGACTCGACCAAGGGGCGTTGCGTCCCCGCCAAAGTACAGCAGTTGTCAGTAAACTTCCTCCATACACTGTACTGTAAATGATGCCAGGACTTTGCCAGCCAGATTGCAACCAAGGCAGAAGTAACACCAGTCCCAACCCCCAGGGCATCGCCGTCCGTCCCTGCAACCAAAATCCCAGCCCGGTTAACACCAAACCCGCCCCCAACGGCACAATCGGCAAGCCCTGCGACCATAACCCCAACTGATCCATCGTCCAAAAATTAACGGGAATTAGCAGTACGGTTGCCACCTGGAGCATGAGGGCGGTTAATGGTACATTGTCCTTAGAACGTAACCACAATGCCATACCGCCAAATCCCAGAGTATAGAACCACAAAAGCCCATATTGCCCCAGGGTTCCCAAGCTATCCCACACACTCGCCGCCAATACCACCGAAGAAAGCAGTACCAAAAATACCCCCACCAGCGCCAGCCAGAGGACGCTTAATTCCGCCCGAAATGACCGCAACAATTGGGGTTGGGATATTTGCTCAGAAGTAGGGGTAACCGTAGCCGGAACCAAACCCCGCCGCCGGTTAGCCGATTGGGTCAAATTGGGGATCAAAAACACATCAATCAACTGCCCGAAAGCGCACAACCCCAGGGTAAACAGCCACAACAACCCCGGCACTACCTGTCCCAAGTACAGACGATGTAAACCGCATAACCCCAAAAATCCCAACGCCCACAAGGCATAGGCTCTGACCATTGAAAGGGGTGTTCCCCCCCCAGCCACCGGAGTCGCTACGCCCGTCAACGGTTGCCACCAATAGGTTTGACAAAACTGTCGCACGACTTGATCGGCAACCAATCCACTGCTTAACCAATGGTCTAAACCAGCGAGCAAAGATTCGGACAACTGCGGTAAAATAACTTTACATTGGATGGGCGAAGTAATAAGATTCAGTTCCGCCCAAGCCGCTAACCCCTGCGCCAATTGGGCAATTTGCGTCGAAGTCGTAGCGTTCAAAGTTAAATCCGTTTCCCCCTGGCGTTGTTGGATTTGGAGTGCCACCGTTGCCCCCTGGAGTAACCCTCGCTCCTGCCAATCCTGGATGCCAGCGACCAGTGCCAGTGCGGTTGGGGGCGAAAATTTCAGGACATACCCTGGTTTGACGTTCATGGTAAAAGGTGGTGTGGGTGACGGATTGATCTCATGAATGTATCACAAATGTATCGCATACGTGGGGCTGGCTGGCGGTGGAAATGGGTAGGGCTGAATCCATCGTCAATGCTATAGCAATATCATTCAAATTATGAATTATGAGCAAAAGTTTTATACTTGCAAATATCCTGACAAAATCAAGGGTCGCAGGGCACCGCCCCGTGCTGGTTTTTAGTAACCTTGGTATTCACACACATAGTTATCTCAATTCAGTTTAGAAATAAGGGTTGCAGGGGTATCGCTCTATATTGGTTTTTAGTAACCTTGGTATTCACACACATAGTCATCTCAATTCAGTTTAGTTAGAAATAGGGGTCGCAGGGGTATCGCTCCATATTGGTTTCTATAGCTAAGCATACAAAGGTTGACATGATATGGGTCGCTGGGCGTAGCCCCACATTGGTTTCCCATAGCTTGCGTGGCGTAGCCATGAATCTTAAGGCGACAACCTTAACCTACCTAGCTATAGTAACCTTGGTATTCACACACATAGTCATCTCAATTCAGTTTAGAAATAGGGGTCGCAGGGCACCGCCCCGTAAAAGAAGCACCTGCGGTGTATGGTTCTGGGAAATTTTTGTTGGTTAATCAAATAGGATTGCTATAGATGGTTGGAAGAGCGAGAAATTCCGAAAGCGTCTCAAAGCGGTGTACCACTCCGTGGAAAATGGTGTGCTTCCCTACTTCGATAAGGACAAATTAGAAGACTACTGGCACCCTTTAGCAGATGTGGATCCAGACACGCTGATTTGCATGGGATTTGACTAAACAAATGGCGGCACAAATGCTATGACCAATTCCGGTATGTCTACTTTCCCACAACTAAGTCAGGAATGTTTCTTGATGGATGAGGACAAAGGGGGTGTATGACGACACTAATTTGAGACGATGACACTACAGTCTATTTATAAATTAAGGAATACAAACAACCTTGATTATTCTAAATGCTCAACGTGATTGACCTACGGCAAGTGGAATTTCCAACGTATCCTATAATAGCATAAAAGACTGTAATTTGCGATTGTACAGTACAATTAGCCAACGTCCCCCCGACTATCGGGAAATTGCTGGCTATAAAATTGGGCATACCTGCCCCCCTGGCTAAGCAAAGCCTCATGGGTGCCCATTTCCGTAATTTGCCCCTGCTCCAGCACCACAATCCGATCCGCCCGCCGCACCGTGGACAGCCGGTGGGCAATAATCAACACCGTCCGGTCTTGCATCAGGCGTTCTAGGGCTTCCTGCACCAACACCTCCGATTCCGAATCCAGTGCCGATGTCGCCTCATCCAAAATGAGAATTTTAGGGTTCAACAAAACCGCCCGGGCAATCGCAATCCGCTGCCGCTGACCCCCAGACAAATTCACCCCCCGCTCCCCCACCAAGGTGTGATACCCCTGGGGCAGATCGGCAATAAACCCGTGGGCATTGGCTACCCGTGCCGCTTGCTCCACCCTCTCCAAATCCCAATCCGTTTGACCAAAGGCGATATTCTGGGCAATCGTGCCGGAAAAGAGCAGGGTTTCCTGAGGCACCATACCAATCTGACGGCGCAAACTCTTGAGGCTCACCGTGCGAATGTCCACCCCATCAATCCGTATGACTCCCCCCTGCGGGTCATAAAACCGCGGCAACAACTGCGCCAGCGTACTTTTCCCCGACCCCGAAGGCCCCACCAACGCCACCGTTTCCCCCGGCAGAATCAGCAAATCAATCCCCCGCAGTACCGGCTGGCCCGCCTGATAATGAAACGCCACCTGCTGGTATTCCACCTTGCCCGTGATGGCTGGCAATGGTTGCGCCGTCGGGGATTCCTGCACCTGGGGCACCAGCGCCAAAAGCTCCAAAATCCGCTCCACCGAAGCCTGCCCCTGCTTGTACTCGTTGTAATTGCTCGTGGTAATCGTAATCGGGTCGAACAGCAACGCCACCGCCGCCGCAAACGCCACAAATTCCCCCGCCGTCAGCCAGCCCCGACTGATCTGTACACTGCCCAGCCAAAATAAAAACAACACACTCATAGCTTCCAAAAACCCCACCACCGGAAATTGCACCGCCTTTAACCGTTCTGCCCCCAACCGCGCCCGCCGATTTTGTTCCGCCACCTGGGTAAACCGTTGCAATTCATAATCCTCAGCGGCAAACGCCCGCACCAACCGCATCCCCGCCAGCACCTCCGTCAACAAAGCCGAAATATCCGCCACCTTCGCCTGACTCCGTTTCGACAACAGCAATAACCTCTGCCCAAACCAGCCAATCAACAGGGTCATCAACGGTGCCACCACAATCGTCGCCACGGTCAGCGTCCAATTCAAAAACACCATGTAACTCAACACCGCAATCAACTGGAGCACACAGGGCAAAAACTGGTGAAAGAGTTTATGCACCATTTCCCCGACCCGGTCCACATCCTCCGTCAGCCGGTAACTCAAATCCCCCGTGCGGGACTGCTCAAAAAAACCAATGTCCAGCTTTTGTAAATGCTGATACACCTGACAACGTAAATCCAAAGTTAACCGCAGTGCCACATCCGCCATCAGGGTATCCTGGCCGTATTGGAATAGCCCCCGCACCACAAAAAACAGCATCACCAGTCCACTGGTACGGGTAATCGCCTGCACATCCCCGCTCCCCACCATCGGTGCCAACACCCCAGCCAAATGCGCCAATGCTGGCATGGACAACACAAACCCCAGGGTACACACCAACGCCTGGGAAATGCGCCAGCGATAGGGATACAGGTACGGCAGAATGGGTCGCAGGGAGGTCGCTATCATCGGCATCAAGAGGGATTGGACTTACCCTAGCACGGAGCCACCCTCCCAGCCCAAAAAAAAGAGTGTCGCGCCTAATGGCATGGACACCCCGCATTTCTCATCCTTCAGGAAAACTCAATACGTTTGATACGCCAACCTATCGAACTGCGCTCCCCAGATCCCGAATCGAGGTAATCCCCGCGTCTGATTGGCTAAGTTACTAATACTCTAAACGTTCTACTAAGGTACAAGGTCAAGCCCTATTCATCATAAAAACTTCTAATCTTTTAGTATCCAATGATATCAGTATAAACACTGAAAAAAAGGGGTTACCAAACCCATATTCCTAGGAATATACGGTTATGATACGGTAAATACAACCAAATTTTCTGTATCTTTCAAGAGGATACCTTTAGGTAATGGGCATTGCTGATCGGTGCTATGAAATTCCCTGTAGCGATAGCCAGAATCGGTTGGCGGGATTGTCTAAATTAAGGGCACCTCTATTTATTGATTTTTGTACTTACACAGCAGGGCTGGAAGCCCCATTCTTTCGTTAGGAATTATCAATAACCCAGGGGTCATCCGCAATAGCCGTGAATTAATAGAGCAATCCTACTTGATTTACAAACAAGAATTTTCCAGAACCAACGACGGGGGCGGTGCCCCTGCGACCCCTGTTCCATTCTCATTTAGGATTGCCATATCTCACAAATCCATCCGATAGCGTAGCCTGGTGTCAGCCATAAGCCAATTAATAGAGGTGCCCTTTAGCATAATTCTTCATCCGATACTCCAAGCATTACACCCATTCATAGCGTAGTCTAAACCCTGTTTTATCCCTAGTTCAATCACCCGCACTGCCTGGTCTAAAATGCTAGGTAATTTTTCTTTTTGTTCACTACTAAACGCTTCTAAAACGTAGTGGGCACTCTCTCCTAGCACTGGGCGACCAATGCCGATACGTAACCGGGGAAATTCCTGGGTGCCTAAATGTTGAATAATGGATTTCATACCGTTGTGACCCCCGGCGGAACCCTGTTTTCGTAAGCGCAATTTGCCAAAGGGTAAATCTAAATCATCATAAATCACCAACACATAACGGGGCATAATTTTGAACCAATGGCACACCGACTGCACCGCCTGTCCCGAATGATTCATATAGGTATTGGGTTTCAGTAAAATCACTTCGTTACCTTGGGCAATCCACCCGTGCAATTTACTTTTTTCCTGCCAAGCAATACCCCATTTTTCGGCGAGTCTATCTACAGCCACAAAACCCACATTATGACGGGTAAACGCATATTTGCTCCCCGGATTGCCCAGACCGACGATTAACTGAAAAGGGGACATGAAATAAACATGAAATAATAGTCTAACCCTGGGGTTGTGCAGGTAATTCGCAGGTTACTCCTTCGCAGGCGGCAACTTGGGGAACTAACTCCAAATCCGGCTGGTCATAGCGGCGCAGTAATGCCCCAAAATCAGCCAATTTCCGCCGTTGTAAAACTTCCTGAACTAACTGTTCGTACTGTTCTTTACTAATGGGTTCAAAAGGCAGACGGGGAAAGGTTTGCAGGGCATCAAACCGGGATAGTAATGCTGCACTAATATACCCCTCATCCCGTTGAATCGCTTGGTAAATGCGGTCAGCTAATGCCTCGATTTCGTACTCCCGAAATTCAATCGTCGCCGAGGTATTGTGGGTGGTGTAATTCCGCTGGACATTCATATAAAAATCAAATTGCGCTAGGGCATTGAACCGACTAATATCTATGCCCGCTTCATCGGCAATATCTGCCCAGGAAACCGCCACTGGAATTTCCACCAACCATTCATTACAGCGGGGATCAAAGGGATCATTGAGTAAATTGCCCTGTTCATCCTTATCCGATTGTCCCGGCACCACCGAGTACCCATAATCCATGCAGGCTAGGGCGACCGGGTCATTTTTAGCAAAGGTAATGCGGCGAATGTACCGTTGCGCTTTGGGAGGATGCCAACCGGGAGACGCATTGGTGAGTAAACTTTTCGTGCCTGCGGGTTGCACCGTAGTACAACGATTGGGTCGCCGCAGTCCATGCCGGTCACAATAATCCCACACCACCCGATGCACCACATCCCGCCAAAATTGCAGATAATCCGTTTCTTTTTGACGCAGAATTAAACCCAATTCACTCTTAGGTCGATCCGCCGCCCACCACTGCAACCATTCCTTACCAAAAGCGTGTACAAAAAAGTCAAACAACCCGGTAAAAGACACCCCCACAATCGGGTCAAGTTCACGGGAATACTGGAATCTCGGTTCAACAAATCGGTGATTGAGCAGTGCCGCTACCGATAAAGCTCCGGCGGTAAATGCCCTTTCCTGCTCCTCAAAGTTATGGGGATCAATTTGATTCAGGTGAATCTCTGCTAAATTGCATTGCCCCGTCAATGTCCCGCCAAAAACCCCCTTATGAACTTCCAATTCATGGAAACAATAGGTGTCATGAAAACCAGGTAATAATTCCACCTTGCAAATCGTTTGCCATTTCCCTTTCGTGGGTGGTTGATGCCCCCGGGTCGTGTCCACTCGCTGGCAGGGAATCCCTTGGCAATCCGTGATTTGTAAATACCATAAATCCTGATGCCGCTGACCCAAATTGGTGGTTGTTCCCGCCTTAGCACAGAGATTGATGGATGAATGAATCCCACATTTTAGCAGGAGTAAATAAATCCGATAGGCTCGGTCGTAATTCGATATATAAAGCCATACCCCACCACTGGCAGTTGCTGTCCCATCCGCATCAATTAATCCGGCGACAAAATGTAAAATCGCCTCACGATTCCACTGGGCTAAAGACTCTAAAGCTGTGGGAGAATATTTCAATTGTCGCACCCATTCTGGGTTAAATGCTTCCGCAAATCCGGTGTAAAGCAAACATGGAGTGGTCTGATTTTCAGTATAGTAAGTAACCTGCCCCGATGAACGACCAGCAATGGTCAAAGAGCGATAACTTTTCGCACCGTATAAACGCAATTGTAATTGAGGTTGACCGTGGGATTGGCATAGGGAACCATCGCCTACCAATTGCCCCAACGTGTATGCCCAAATGGGGTCAACACATTCCCCATCCCTGTAATCAATACAAAAAGGTTCCGTATGTAGTCGGTAGCCGCCCGATTCCAGATAGTTTTGAATCTCTTGGGTCGTCATTTCCAAGTAATCTTTGCCAAAACGATGGCGCACAAAAAAGCGATGGTAATCCGTCACATCCAACCAAGTACCATCTCCAAAATGCACCCGATACAATTGCCGTTCTCGCCCAGTTAATAGGGGTACAACTGCACTCCATCGCCGCCCATTCCAAACTTCAACAACTTGCCCCACTAAAGACTGAATCGAACCCAAACCCTTACGAGTAATTAACAGCGTATTTCCCGCCACACAATGGAAATCTGCCCCGATAATTTCACCACAATTATGGGCAACAAAACCATTGGCATCAAACCGGGCAACCCCTGGTACGGTGCAGTCATAAACCAACTCTTCTCCCTGGGGAATGAGCGCCGTTACCACTGCTGTAAATCGTTCTCGGTTTAAGTTGCGTTGATAATTATTTAATAGGCTTTGCAAGCGTTCAGATTTTTGCGGTTCTTGAAACCCAATAATTCGTTGAAATTCCCACAAATTATCATTACTAATCACCAACTCATATTGCGTTTGACAGGCATAGGGAACCAGTTGCCTTTGAGCATTGGGTAATAAATGCATTTCCGCCTGCCGTCGCTTGTAGATGCTGGCGACAATTCCCAAGCGCAACAACATCCTTTGGACAGCCTGTAACCGCAGTAAATGACTTTGTGCTAAACGAATGCTGACCCCTTGGTGGTGATTGCCCTGAACACTGCCATCCGCGTCGAATAAACCCCGCAAAAAACCGCAATAAAATTCATAACTTGCTCGTTCAATTTGCGGAGTAATGGCTTTATCATTGGCGGATAAACCGTAGTGTGCGGCTAGCTTAAATAAATGGGCACTCTTGATTTCGATATATTGATTTTTTTGATGAAGAAACCTGCGACTGGCAAAACTCGGAAAAACCTGGTGACAGGTGGCAAGGGCAAATTCAGCCATCTCGCTCTGGCTTTCTCCCCAGTAACGCAAAATACCTTGCCGGGCATAACTGGGTGAATGTACGAAAAAACACCCGTCACCGATAAAATTACCCAACAACCAGCCTTCCGCCCAGGTGCCTGTCCCTGCCCAGGGTTGAATAGAGCGGTGGTTGTGCAGAAGAATCCTATCCCCCGGTTGTAGTTGTGCCGCTGGTGTCCATTCAGTGTACTGCGCTTTTTGGGTTTGCGCCGTGACTTTCAAGAGTGGGTGATTGCCGGTCAGCCGTAGGGTATAACCTGCTTGGGTATGCAGGGCAAATACGGGTTGTCTCCCAGTGCAGAAAAAACCCGCCGCCGTACTGCTGAAAAGTTCCCCATTCACGTAGGTACCGTGTTGCCGCCCGATCAACTCCCCTACCTGCCGTGCCCCCCACTCCGTATGTACCCAGGTGTCTGCCGTAACACAGGGATTCAATCCATAGCGGCTCATGCGGTGGTCGAGTTCCGCTTCGATGGCGGGGTCGGCGGTCTGGGGCGGACGTTCAGGGGCTTGAGTCATGGGGGGCGTTCAGACAATGGTTGTTAGCCATGATATACCCGCAGGTTGAGTTTTGTAGCTACGCTATGATGGAAATAAAGGTTACTGCCAGAGCCTATGGCTACCTTGAGGATTGTACTCAGTGACCAGGTACTGGAACCTACATCGGTCTGCCAAAATTGCCCCCTCGCCGATCACACGGGTAGTCCCCGTTGGTTGAGTGGTCGGTTGGGGTGTGGTCATCCCGCCCAGCGGGGTGAAGCCCAGGAACCCCTTGCCTTTGAATGTGCGATGGGATTTCGGGTAGTGGCACTCCGCTAATGCCTGAATTTGCCTATAGTTGTAAATAGTCATGAGTTAACCATTAGGAACGTACGGTTCATGCCTGCCTACACTGCCACTGCGGATGCCTACCAAGGGGAATTTCGCCGCCTGCAAGGACTATTACCTGGGGAAATGCGGGGTTGGGTGACGATTGTGGCTTCCACCGCCATGAATCCCCCCGTGATCACCACCGAAGAGGTGGATAAGGATCAGGTGGAGGTGCAAATTGACCCGGTGCGCTGGGAACAGTTGGCTTTGGATCAAAGAAATTTGCTGTTTTGGCATGAGGTCGCCCGCATCCAGAGCGATACCCTGCCCAAGGAGGGGTGGGAAATGGCTGCCTTGGCGATTGGTTTGGGAGGTACGGTCGGGGAACTGTGGGTGCAAGATACGCTCCTGCTGTTGCTGTCCCTGGGCTTGACCGGGTTTGCGGGGTATCGGTTGTGGCGGCGCAACCAAAAACAAAACGCCCTGAAACTTGCCATCAAAGCCGATGAACGGGCGATTCAACTGGCGACCCAATATGGCTACACCCTGCCGAATGCCTACAAGAGCTTGGGCAGTGCCCTGAAACTGTTGGCGGAACAAACCCCCGATAAAGCCCGTCGCCGCCGTTATGAAGCTCGCCTGGATGCCCTCAAACGCAGTGCCCAACGGGCGAAACAGGCAAGCCGTAGCCGCTCCCAAACTGAATCCTAGGTACTTCTACCAAAAACTGGCTTGACAAACGTTTATAATGGAAGTGAGCATTACGCTTTGTTGCGTATTGTGTTATAAAATGCCGTTTTTTTAACTGATGTTATATGCCCCGGATTCTCGTTATTGATGATGATGCCGCCATCACCGAATTGGTCAGGGTGAATCTGGAACTAGCCGGTTACGACGTGAGCGAAGCCAGTGATGGGGTGAAGGGGCAAGCTTTGGCGGTGCAACTCATGCCGGATTTGATCATGTTGGATTTGATGTTGCCCCGGGTGGATGGGTTGACCCTCTGCCAACGCCTGCGGCGGGATGAACGGACGGGGGATATTCCCATTTTGATGCTCACCGCCTTGAGCCAGACCCAGGACAAGGTAGAGGGTTTTAATGCCGGGGCGGACGATTATCTCACCAAACCCTTTGAGGTGCAGGAGATGTTGGCGCGGGTGCGGGCGTTACTACGTCGCTCTGACCGGGTACCCCAGGCAAACCACGGGGAAATTCTCAGCTATGGACCCTTGACCCTGATCCCGGAGCGGTTTGAGGCGGTGTGGTTCAATCAGACGGTAAAACTGACCCACCTGGAATTTGACCTCCTGCATTGTCTGCTCCAACGGCATGGTCAGACCGTTTCTCCCAGCGACATTTTGCGGGAAGTCTGGGGCTATGACCCCAACGATGATATTGAGACCATCCGGGTTCACGTGCGGCATTTACGCACGAAGTTGGAACCCGACCCCCGTCATCCCCAGTACATCAAGACGGTTTATGGGGCAGGTTATTGTTTAGAATTGCCCGCCCTGGACAACGTTGCCCTCGCCAATCGGAATGAAATGGCGGCTTCCTAGACCGGGGCTGGTACCATAGAACAAGCTGGATAAATACTCGGGATAAATGTTGGCAGGTCTATGACCACGGAAACCACAACGGCAGAATGCTATATTGACCGGGTGCAGGGTACCCGGCGTTTGAGTAACTACTGGTGGGCAGTGGTGGTGGGCTTGGGCGGCGTGGGGTTTTTGCTGGCGGGCATTTCCAGCTATACCCATGTGAATTTACTTCCTTTTGCCGACCCGACCCAGTTGATTTTCATTCCCCAGGGGATTGTCATGGGTGCCTACGGGGTGGCGGGAATTGGGTTAAGTCTATTTCTCTGGTTGCTGATCTGGTGGGATGTGGGGGGTGGCTACAATGAGTACAATAAGCAGACCAATCAGGTGAAAATTTTCCGCTGGGGTTGGCCGGGGAAAGACCGGCGGGTGGAATTGATTTACCCCCTTGACGAGGTGCAGGGGATTCGGGTGGATGTGAAGGATGGGTTTAACCCGAAGCGGGCATTGTACCTACGCCTGCGGGGGAAGCGGGACATCCCCCTGACCCAGGTGGGGCGACCTTTGGCTCTGTCCGAGTTGGAGGATCAGGCGGCTCGGCTAGCACGATTTTTAGGGGTACCGGTGGAGGGGTTGTGATGGGGCGTTGGTTGTTTGCGGGTTTAATGCTATTGTGCTTAATGGGTTGTCAAGCCAATGCGGACAGCCTGACCAGCGCACCAACTAAGGAGGGAACCATCGCCATGAGCAGTACCAATTGCAATATCCCACCGGAATTGGTGCAACCCTTGCAGGGCTATCCCTGTTTGAATGGGAAGGCGACGGTGGACATGGTGGTCAACGGGCAAACCATTACCCTGGAGGTAAATGGGGAGGATGCGCCGGTGACAGCGGGGAATTTCGTGGATTTGGTACAGCGGGGCTTTTACAACAATTTGACCTTCCATCGGGTGGTGCGGGAACCCCAGCCGTTTGTGGTGCAGGGGGGCGACCCCAAGGGCAATGGGACGGGGGGTTTTGTTGACCCACAGACCAAACGGGAACGGGTGATTCCTTTGGAAATCAAGCCGGTGGATGGTCAGCAAGCGGTCTATGGGCGCACGTTCCCGGAGCAAAACATCCGGCAAGCTCCTAAACTCAGGCACAATCGGGGGGCACTGGCAATGGCACGGTCGCAAAATCCCAATTCCGCTTCGTCCCAGTTTTACATTACCCTGGCGGAAACCAGTTTTTTGGATGGGAATTATGCGGTGTTTGGCTATGTGACTAAGGGTATGGAGGCGGTGGATAAAATTAAACAGGGGGATCGCATTACCAGTGCTACCGTAACAAAAGGACTTGAGAATCTCACCACAATTAAGTGAGTTGACTGAAGGGCATTTCTGTTTACTTGTACCAGCAGAACATCATCTCGCTGGAACGTAGGTATTGCCTAGAATTAAGTCTGGAAATTGCACCCCTGCAAACCTATAGCAATCCTAAATGAGAATAGAACAGGGGTCGCAGGGGCACCGCCCCCGTCCTTTGGTTCTCAATAATATTGGCATTCCAGCGAGATAACCTTCTGGTCATGCAAATAAATAGAGGTGCCCTAAAGATAATTATCTGCATATAGTCTTTTAAGTAGTTATTGGACACAGCTAAACCCCACGTACCGCAGGTCAATCATACTGATAACTTCCGTGTAAAGCCATGCCTTTAGAATAACCAAGCATTACTGTATTTCGTCCCCGACCGGAATCCCCATGACGTAGCATGAAGGAGTAACATTCATTGCCACCCCCCATCATGTTCGGGCAGTTCCAACAAAGTGCGCTTCGGATTGAACTGCGAGCCACCAGGAACCAAATTCGTCAGGCATTGGTAGAACCGGCTGCGCTCCGGCAATGGTGGTTTCCGGGTTGGTCAACTGAGGAGCAGGGGGTTTTAGTCCCCGGTAAGACGGTGGAACTCTGGTTAGGAGTACTGCCCATTCATGCCCAAGTGCGGGAATTGGGTTTGGATTATCTGCGCTGGCAGTTCAGCCGGGGCGTAGATGGGCTACAAACCTGGTACTGGGGCGAGGGTTGGGTACAGGTGCAGATGGAGGCAGTTTCCGTTTTACCCTTGGGGGTGGCGCAAATGGTGCAGTTGTGGCAATTACGCAGTTATCTGCAAAAGTTGCATTCCCCCCGATGACCCTGGCTTCCTGGCTGACCCTGAGCCGTCTGCTGGTCATTCCCGGCATTTTTGTGGCTATTGCACAGTCCGAACGCTACTGGGCGGCGGGATGGTTTTTGCTGGGTGCCTTGACCGATTGGCTGGATGGCTACATTGCCCGTCGGTTCAACCAAGTAACTGACCTGGGCAAATGGCTTGACCCCCTGGTGGATAAATTGCTGGTTTTGGCTCCCCTGCTGGCTCTGGTGGAGGTGGGGGAGGTGCCGGGCTGGTTGGTCTTTTTACTGTTGGCACGGGAATTGGGGATCACAGCGTGGCGGGCGCAGTTACCCCAGATGGCAGGGGCAAATATTTGGGGTAAACTCAAAACCGTGACTCAGGTGGGTGCCGTTATCGGTTTAATCCTCTGGCCGGGTTGGCAAATGCAAGTTTTTTTCGGGGGAGCAGTGGTTATCAGTTGGATGTCGGGAATCATTTACCTGGGGTCTGGGCAAAAATAATGTGGGGCAGTTTGTGATGGTCGTGGCACCCAATTTGAGCCAACATGATTCAGCAACCCTGCCTATTCCCTGTGCAAAAACGTTTGAGAAAAAACCATGAATGAAGGGCGACTGATTGTACTCACCGGGCCAAGTGGTGTGGGCAAAGGCACCTTACTCAAACACTTGTGCCAACGCCATCCCGACCTACAGGTTTCGGTTTCTCTGACCACCCGTGCCCCCCGCCCTGGGGAAATTCCTGGGCAGTCCTACATCTTTGTCAACCGGGAGGAATTTCAAGCCGCCATCCAAGCCAATGAACTTTTAGAATGGGCGGAATACGCAGGGAATTACTACGGCACACCCCGGCGACCGGTGGAGCAGGCATTACAAGCAGGCAAGTTGGTAATTTTAGAAATTGAAGTGGTAGGTGCCCGTCAAATTCGCCAAAATTTTCCCCAAGCCCATTTAATATTCATTGCTCCGCCAACTTGGGAAACCTTGGAACAGCGATTGCGGCAACGGGGACAGGACTCGGAAACTGCCATGCAAAAACGGTTAGCGAGAGCCAAGGAAGAGTTGCAAGCCGCCCCGGAATTTGATGTGCAAGTGGTCAATGATGACCTCGAACAAGCCATTCACGCATTAGAACGACACCTCGGTTTAAGGTATAGCCAAAACAGCAACAATTCTGAATTTTAGGTTAATGTTATGGTTATCACTTCGCCAATCTCCCATTCATCAAATGTGCGGTTCATTCAGCGTTATCCTACTACAGAACTGATTCAACGTTGGCAACAGAATCTCAATATGGACATCACTTCAGAATTGCACGGTCATTCTGCCGTTGAACTATATGAATGTTTAGATACCGGATTGTATTTCTTTGTGCCTTTGGATACGGCGGGTTCTGAAACCCTTTATCAAGAGTTACAAAAACTAGATTATTACTATATAGAAGACAAGTGGGAATATGATCAAGCCGTCCAATTACTACCGCTTTCATGCCCAGAACTAAAAGTTTTAGAAGTAGGCTGTGGCCGGGGTTATTTTGTGAATAAATTAAAACAAATAGGCGTGGAAGTTGTGGGTTTAGAACTTAATCAATCGGCGGTTAACTATGCCCAAGCTCACCATCTCCCTGTCCACAGGGAATCCTTAGAAAACTGGACGCAAAAATACCCGCAACAATATACCGTGATATGCAGTTTTCAAGTCTTAGAACACATTGCCCAACCGAAGGAGTTCATTCAACAATGCTTAAATAGTTTAGCTCCGAATGGTCAGTTAATTTTAGGAGTTCCCAATGGTAAAAGTTTTACCCGTTACTTAGAGTATAATTTACTCGATATGCCTCCCCACCACATGACCCGCTGGCACGCCAAAGCATTTCAATCTTTAGAAAATTATTTTCCCATGACGTTGGAAGGGATTTTCTATGAACCTTTAGCCACTTACCATGTAGATTGGTATGTGAATTTACAGATGGATCGTCTATGGCAATTACCCAATCCCCGTCAATCTTTTGGGCATAAAATCATCTACAAAATCACTAAACCCATTTATACAAAATTACTACAATTCATCCTTAATTCGGGCTTAAGAAAATTCATTCAAGGCCACTCGTTGCTGGCATCCTTTCGGAAATTGTAACAGTTTATATATAGCAATCCTATTTGATTAACCAACAAAAATTTCCCAGAACCAAGGACGGGGGCGGTGCCCCTGCGACCCCTATTCCATTTTCATTTAGGATTACTATAGTATAGCCTACTTAACTGTTCTAAATCAAACTAGGATTGCTATATTTTCTCGTTTTGATAAATCAGCAAGAAACTTCTTGAGCTTTCTCTACTTTGTCTGTGCCCTCTTTTGGCTCAAATAAAAGATCAACTAGCAGAAGTGTTGAATCTTAAGATTTTGAGGGTTTGTGCCAAAATGTGCATCTAACCTGATGATACAAAACATTGTCATTTAGGGGCTAGATTCTCATTTATAACAAAAAATTTTCTCATTAAGTGTTTTGCCTGGCTCGAATTTATGAACTTTTGTTGCAGGGTTCAACACTACTGATCAACTAGGTAGTGAATTCCCACAAAGCCTTATCTCATGGATATTTGAGCAATGTCTAACCCTACCCCGTGACACTTCTCCCTGGAGAAGTAAAGCCACCTAGTCCTTGTTACCGTTTCTTGAGCATTATAAAGATATAGCAATCCTATTTGATTAACGAACACAAATTTCCCAGAACCAGGGACGGGGGCGGTGCCCCTGCGACCCCTGTTCCATTCTTATTTAGGATTGCTATAGCACTACCCAGCAATGCGATCCCCGTCTCAGGTTGTCATCAATCAAACAACCGCAGGTAGGGATAACGCACGGGAGTTCCTGGCTCCTTATCCAAACAAAAATTAATCACTTCCCAGCGGGGTTCCGTCTCCGGGTCGGGGCTGAAGACCACCGGCAGACCGTACAGCCGGTAACGGCATCCCTCCTCGCCAGGGCGATTGGCTTTTTCCAAGTATCCAGTCATCAATTCCTGATACCGCTGGGCAATCGTCACCTTCGTCGCCCGGTAGCCCTGGCTGTAGAGTTGATCCAACGCCTCATGGATTTCAAAGCGGATACCGTCCGGGTGGGTATGTTGCCGGTACCAATGCTGTTGCCATTGCCGCCACCGTCGCCCCGATTGCAGATGCACCAATTCCCCGGTTTCCGGGTTGGCTTCAAACGCCCCATGCCGGGGACACAGATAGGTGTCCGTCAGGGTGAGGGCGGGAATCATTTGCCGACAGTGGGGGCAGGCGATCTCTGGCCCAAAAATCGGGTATTGCCAACTCGGTGAAATCAAGGGCATAACTCCCAACAACCTAATGCCATTGTAACGGTCTATTTATCCGGGATGGTGATAAATTGTCGAGCAATACCAATGGTGCGATATTTACTCCCAAATAATTCGGTGGTATATAGGCTAAAGAAAAAATAGTTTTGCACCCGGGTATTTCGGCGCAAAAAGTCCTCAGTGGTACCCCGTATGGCGGTTAAAATATCAGTACAGGATTGATGCAAATAGGTGGTTAAAAATTCGGGAATGGCTTGGCCGTCGTTAGCTTGTTTGAGAATATCCGGCAGACGGGGGCAAAGTTCCTGACGCAGGGTGACAAAGGCAAAGCCGATAAATTCCTGCTCCGAGGGATTAGTCAACCCCAACCCCAAACCAACCGCCGCCACCACCCCCAAGGTAGCCAGTAGGACATTCTGTTTCACGAACCCTGACTCCCAAAATGTGGCCAGTAAAACCCGAGTTCTAATTGATTTACAGATACCTCTATGAGTACAGAATACGCAAGGGCAGAACCCCCGTCCCCAGTTCTCTGTAGCATCAGTAGTCCATCAAGAGCGTTTTCTGTTATTGCCACTAAACAGAGGTGTCCCTCACTTATTGGCATAAAAATTATTCTACTGGATCAGCATCCACTCAAGCGACCTGTAGCCATCCCACTTGAATTGGGAGCAAAAATTTGATACCTGGACAGTCAAGGGTTCTAGGGAATTGCGGTATGCCTAAGGCACGCAGGCTAACGTTAATCAAATTAGGATTGCCACATATAGCAATCCTAAGTGAAAATAGAATAGGGGTCGCAGGGGCACCGCCCCCGTCCTGGGTTCTGGAAAATTCTTGTTTGTCAATCAAGTAGGATTGCTATATATCAAAAAGCACAAGTGTTGAATCCTGCAATAAAACTTTACATATTTAGGCGTGGGACGACCCGATTGAGCCAATGGACAAAATTCCACTCCTGCCGTATTAAGATTTGTATATATCGGAACTTATCTGCCAATTTACTTCCGTACATCCGTGGAACTTTTAACAGTTGCAATATCAAGTAAACTATTAAAATTACATAAATTTGAATGGTAATTCCATTCAAATTTTTACTCATCATTTTATCGAGCTTTAAGTTCATCTTTAGAAATTTCCATAGTACCTCTATCGCCCAGCGTTGTCTATAGGCTTCCCCTATCTCTTCATTACTCATTACATCCTCAGGAATATTGGTAGCTAAATAATAGTCTACTTTCTGTTGAACATTGCCAAAACAAACTACTCTCGCCTTACCTCGTTCTGTGGTGATATGATAGTTTTCATCCCATTTCCAATTCGACTTAATACGGATAATAAAAAGGGCATCATTTTCGATAAATTGTTCAAATACTTTGTGACTGCAAAACCCTCTATCCCCGACTGCGACTCCATTTTCCGGTAGCATTTTCACAATATCTTCACCAAAATTAATCTCATGTGCCTGTCCAGGACTAACAATTAAATGACCAGTAGATTTCGTATCTTGATTCAAAGTGGTTATTAACTTTACTTGGCGATAGCCTTGGAGCCAAAATAACTTACTCATCAGCGGTATTACGGTAGCATCAAAAGGACATAAAACCAACCTCTTTTCAGGATGAGCTTCCTCAATATAATGCAATAATTTATGATAAAGATGCATAAAAATTTGTGGGTCTCTTGTCTTGTTCGCCTTAGAAAACGTGGATAAGTCAACCTTAATGCCCGCATGATTTAATTGGTAAAATAAGTCCCGTAAACTGTTGATTCCTTTGTCTAAAATGCCAGCAAACCAGATTGAACAAAATAAGCGAGAATTTAGAACTGGATAATCATTAGTTGGCAGGTCTTTGAGTAAAAATTTGACAATCCCGGGAAAAGAATTGAATTTCATAGTTGTTTCATGTTTTGGTTTATATGAATTAGAATACCATATTTTGACCCCTCTTTTTCTGCCTTTACCTACCTTTCAACACTTCTGATCAAAAAGTAAAGAGTATTGTCAACGTTAAGGCTTGGTCTAGTGGTAATTGATCCGTAAGGGCAGTCAGTTGGCTTAGTTTGTAATTGGCAAGCTAAAATGGTAGCCGGTGCTTGGTCTGGGGATCGGGACAATGGCAGGTGTTATGGCTGATTTCGTAGCAGGTTTGGCCTAAACGGGGGAAACTGGGGATGTTGGAAAAATGGGGTTTTCGTGCTGACTGGTGGCGCAATCAACGGGGAGAATATTGGGTGTTGGGTCAAGCCATTTTAGGTGTTGTTTTTATCTTGCTACCCGTTGTCCCCATAGGTACGTTACCAATGAGCATCAAACTGCCACTTGTGATTGTCCTGGGGGCGGTGGGGTTGTTCTTTGGTATTGGTGGCATTTGGCACTTGGGCAATCAGCTCACGCCTCTGCCCCACCCGACCGATGACAGCCACTTGGTGACTAGGGGAGTTTATCGTTGGGTGCGCCATCCAATTTACGCTGGTGTGATTTTTCTAGCATTGGCCTACGCCCTGTGGCGGATGAGTTTATGGCATGGTATTTGTGCTTTAGTTTTCGGTTTATTTTTTGACCGCAAAGCTACCCAAGAGGAAGTATGGTTAACAGCCAAATTCCCGGAATATGAAACCTATCAACAAGGGGTGAAAAAGCTATTCCCAGGGATTTACTGATCCGCACACAATGACTGGACAATACCCTGCCCGTCCAGCACCAAAAAAATCTGCTCCTGCACCCAATATCCCCGCAAACACTGGGCTAAAACCGGGGTCATTTCCGTCCCAGGAGGCGATTGTAGTTGCGCTAGGGGACACCAAAACATCTGCCCCACTTGGGCGACTACCAGCCCCAAGCGTTGTTTATCCTGAGTAATAATCATCACATTGTAATTCATCTGTTGGGGGTACAATTCCGGGAGGGAACCAAAACCCAACCAGTAGGCTAAATCCAGCAACCACAGGACTTCTCCCCGCCAGTTGGCGACTCCCATCACTGCTGGGGGCATATCGGGAATCCCCACCACTTGGTTCACCGGTAACGGTAAAACTTCCAAGCATTCGTGGGCGGGGAGTAGGGCTTGGTTAGTAGGAGACAGGGAAAAACTCAAACAGAGCAGTTCTTGGTTCATAGCGGCGGGCATCGGGGGCATTTCCGCAGTAGCTTTTAGAGTAATTAATTGCTTTAATTTAATACCACTGTAGCAACTTTGGAACTCTCAAAAAGGAGTAGTGCTATCTTGGTAATGCTCAAGAAATTGTACAGATGTATCCCATGAGTACTTAATAGGCTGTAATCATCTGGTTGACATTTGCGGGTAACTTTTTTAACTTCAGTTAAACTATAGCAATCCTATTTGATTAACGAACACAAATCTCCCAGAACCAGGGACGGGGGCGGTGCCCCTGCGACCCCTGTTCCATTCTTATTTAGGATTGCTATATGATAATTTCACGAAATACACCCTAAAGTGCAGAGCGGGGAAGGGCTTACGGCGGGCGTTTAGGTTCGTCAGGGCGCAGTGTGATGAAGGCGGAACGGAAAACCTAGGGGAGTGTTGCAACTAGCCTAACTGACCATGTTGAGAAGCCTTCGCCGTACTTATCCGCAGTACTGGTTCGGGGATGAGCAAGGCATGGGTTCTTAAATCAAATTATGAGAATGGCACTTCTCAAAAAGCTAAACCCTGACACAGCCCAGAGAACCTGCCTCTAAAATGCCCAGGAAGGCTTGTTTTATGAATTGTCTTTACGATTGCAAGGAGATGATAAATCTTAGCTCATTTGCTTCTATAAGCCTCTAGGACGAGTGGTCGAGATTAGGATTATCAAAATAGAGGCTGAACTCCCTAAAAATTGTTACGGCGACGGGGTTTTCAGGTTTTTTGACAATAATTTTACAGCTTATTCATTAGCAAAATTATAATTTACTATAAGCAAAATGGTTGTTGAGACTGAGTTTTCTGGTTTTTTTATTATTTTTATATCCCAATGGTCACGTCAGGGCGAGTAACACCAAAATTCACTGAAATCCTTACGGCGACGGGATTTTAGACTTATTGAGGTGATTCTACAGGGTTCATTCTCGGACTTTTGGGATGGCTTAAGTGCAGTTAATGCCCGAAACACTCCCTTGGTTTTCTACCTCAATATACGGACTTATAAAATCATATAGGTAAGTTGCGAAATTGTTACGGCGAGATATTTATAAGACTTTCTTTATTAACTTAAATACTGTTCTTTTGAGTAAGATTCTTAATTATTTATCAGTAAAAATCAGCCATTTCTATTGAATGGGGTTTTTGTTTAACATTCCTAAAAATTTCTTTGCATAATTCTGACGGCGACAAGTTTTCAAGGTTTGTTTACTACTTTGTAATACTTGTAGAATAGAGATCACCTCGCCAAAACCGGGTATAATTACCAATTATCTGAACGAGGAAACGGCGGTGACAGTGGCAACGGTACCGGATGCGTTGGGGCGGTTTGGGCAGTTCGGGGGGAAGTACGTCCCGGAAACCCTGATGCCTGCCCTGGCGGAACTGGAACAAATGTATTACCAATGTAAAGATGACCCCTCGTTTCAATCCGAACTACAATTTCTATACAAAACCTACGTGGGGCGACCTACTCCCCTGTATTTTGCCGAACGTTTGAGTGCCTATTACGGTCATGTTTTGATCTACTTGAAGCGGGAGGATTTGAACCACACGGGGGCGCACAAGATTAACAATGCCTTGGGGCAGGTGCTCTTAGCGCAACGGATGGGCAAACGGCGGATCATTGCGGAAACGGGGGCGGGACAGCATGGGGTGGCGACGGCGACGGTGTGTGCCCGGTTTGGGCTGGAATGTGTGATTTATATGGGCGTGCAGGACATGGAGCGCCAAGCGCTGAACGTGTTTCGGATGCGGTTACTGGGGGCGAAGGTGCAACCCGTGAGTGCGGGGACGGGCACGCTCAAGGATGCAACTTCTGAGGCGATTCGGGATTGGGTGACCAATGTGGAAACCACCCATTACATCCTGGGTTCGGTGGCGGGACCCCATCCCTACCCGATGCTGGTGCGGGATTTTCAGAGTGTGATTGGCAGGGAAACCCGGATGCAGTGTGCGGAATTGTGGCAAGGTCTGCCGGATGTGCTCCTGGCGTGTGTGGGGGGTGGGTCGAATGCGATGGGTTTATTTTATGAATTTGTCCCGGAGCCGACGGTGCGCCTAATTGGGGTAGAGGCCGCTGGCGAGGGCATTCACACGGGCAAACACGCCGCTACCTTGACCCAAGGGCGGGTGGGAGTACTACACGGGGCAATGAGTTATCTGTTGCAGGACGACCAGGGGCAGGTGGTGGAACCCCATTCCATCAGTGCCGGGTTGGACTATCCGGGGGTGGGACCCGAACACAGTTATCTCATGGAAACCGGGCGGGCGACCTACGTCAGTGTTACGGATCAGGAAGCTTTGGCGGCTTTGCAACGGGTGAGCCAGATGGAAGGCATCATTCCCGCTTTGGAAACCGCCCATGCGTTTGCCTATTTGGAAACCCTTGCGCCCCAGTGCAGTCCCGGCACTCGCATCGTCATTAATTGTTCCGGGCGGGGGGACAAAGACGTGCAAACAGTGATGAAACATTTACAGGTGTAATGGGTAGGGTCAGTGGTGTTGAATGGTCGTAATAAAAATCAACATTGCAGGTTATATAGCAATCCTACTTGATTTACAAACAAGAATTTTCCAGAACCATACACCGCAGGTGCTTCTTTGACGGGGGCGGTGCCCCTGCGACCCCTGTTCCATTCTCATTTAGGATTGCTATAGTTATGAGTACAGCCTATTCAGGGGTTACGGGATACGGTTGTGAACCCCCTTGCTTAAATCTCATTGAGGTCAAGCCTTAGCAACACAATTGAGAGTTTCAATTTACTAATGATGGCATGGGACATAACTTTAGCAAACCCATGGCTGTAACAGGATTTTGAGCGTTTATTGCAGTATAGTGTCAGGCACTCCCACCGATTTTTTGTACTTACACGGCAGGCTTGGAAGCCCCATTCCTGGGTCAGCGACTATCAATAATGCGGGTGTCATTCTCAATAGTCATGAACTAATGGAGGTGCCCATCATTATTTACTTGAGACTCTCGCACAATTTTTTTGTATCCTTTAATTTGTGAACAGATTGTATCATTACATTCCACCCATGTATTGACCCCACAATTGGGCGGCTAGACCACTGCTCCCCCGGGTGGGTTGATTATTATCATTTCCCAGCCATACGCCCGTGACCCATTCCCCCGGCAGATACCCCACCAACCACATATCCCGTGCCTCGTTGGTGGTGCCAGTTTTGCCCGCTTCCCCCCGCCCCAAAAACGCCGCCCGCCCCGTCCCACTTGCCACTGCCGTTTGCAACATACTGGTTAGCGTAGCCGCTACTTCCGGTGCGATGACGGCTTCCCCGGCAGGAAGGCGATAAAGTTCTCGGCAGGTTTCCGGGCGGTTCATGTCGGTACAATCACTGCTATCCCGGATACGGGTAATCGCATGGGGTCGGTGTTTCACCCCCTGATTCGCCAAGGCGGTAAAGGCTCCGGTCAATTCCCAAGGGGTGACTTCACTTTGTCCTAACACCAAACCGGGGACAGGTTGTAAAGGCGACTCAATCCCCAGCCGTCTTGCCCACTGCACCACCGCCGCCAACCCCACCTGCTGCGCCAGCCGCAACGCCACCACATTTTCCGAAAGGGCTAACCCCTGGGTCAAATCCAAGGGGGCACTGCCGGAACGACACCCCGCAAAGGACACCCCCTGCCACACCAACGGCGTACATTCATAGGTGGTGTTTGGGGAAATCCCCTGCTCCATCGCCGCCCCATAGACAAAGACCTTGAACACGGAACCCGGTTGCCGGCGGGCTTGGGTAATGCGATTGAATTGGCTTTGTTGGTAATTTTTACCGCCAACTAATGCTTTCACTGCGCCGGTGCGGGCATCCAGGGTGACTAATGCGCCCTGGTCAAAGCCGTAGGTTGCCCCGTAGGTGGTGACAAAGCGCGCCAGGTGGTCTTCCGCCCATTTTTGCATACGGACATCCAAGGCGGTGTCAATAATAAAGTTACCTTCCGCCGCCAAGCGTTTGCCCAGGAGGGACTCCAGTTCCGCCAGCACCGTGTCGTAGAAGTAAGGGGCAATGGTGCTTTGTAAATTCCGGGTCGCCTGGGGGCTAATCTCAATCCGGGAACGCCGTGCCCGTTTCGCCTCCATCGCCGTAATCATCCCCTGGGCTTCCATCCGGTCAATCACCCGGTTGCGTAACCCCAAAGCCGTGTCGTAGTCCTTGACCGGGTTGAACCGATTGGGTGCCGGGAGCATCCCCACCAAGGTCGCCGCCTCCGCCAAGGTTACATCCCGAGCCGATTTCCCAAAATAAAATTGCGCCGCATCCTCAAACCCATAGCCCGCCACCCCCAAGTACACCTTATTTAAGTACACGGTCAGAATGGTTTTTTTATCGTAATGGGCTTCGAGTTTCAACGCCACCACCATTTCCCGCAGTTTCCGACCGGCGGAATCTTCTGTTCCCACGTATTCCCGGAACAGACTGCGTGCCACCTGCTGGGTAATGGTACTCGCCCCTTCCCGCACCCCGCCGCTGAGCAGGTTGATGCCCAATGCCCGCACCACCCCCACCGGGTCCACCCCCGGATGCCAATAAAAGCGGCTATCTTCCGAAGCGATCACCGCCTTGGGCAGGTAGGGGGAAAAGTCCTCCAAGCGGGCTAATTCCTGGTGGTCATGATTCCAGGGGGAGCGCAGGGGGGTTTGCCCATCGCCGGATAAAATTACCAAGGGTGCCTGAGTACCCACCGGAAGGGGAGTGACATCGAATTTTTGCCATTCCACCGCCACCCAACCCACCGCCAGCGCCAGCCCCATCCCCGCCCCCCACAGTCCATAGCCCATCGCCCGCACATACCAACGGGGGGGATGCACATAGACCAACCGTACCACCTCCGCCAATTCCGGTGGTCCCAGCGTGAACCGATCCCCATGCCGCAGGGTGCGTTGTTGAATCGGGCGGCGACCCCGGTAAATCCCATTGGTAGATTTTTGATCCAGCAGTACATACCCACGTCCCCGTCGTTGCAAGAGGCCATGCACCTGGCTGACCAAATCGGAACACACGGGAATATCGCAGTTGCGGGTACTGCGCCCAATAAAATACCGCTCCCCCACCAAAGGCACCACTTCCGGGGTTTTACTACCGGGGTAGTAGATATGCAGTTGGGGCACCCGTGCCTGGGGTTTCAGGGCGGCTTTACCCGCATAGAAGGTTTGGATCAGTTGACTCAGCCCCAACCGTGAAGGATGTGCCATAGGAAATTAACCCATGATTAGAGCCTATTGTAGCGAGTTTGACCGATGGATATTTCTGTTTCCTTGTAGCACTAAAAAGTTCCCCGCCTGGGATGTCACGATGATGGAAATAATAAATGTTGCAAAACCGGATCAAGATGTGTGGCAATTCTACTTAATTAACAAACAGAAATTCCCCAGAACTAACCGCGGGGGTAGTGCCCCTGCAACCGATTTTTAGAAGTGCCCTCGCTAAAGTTTGCCAACACAGGAAATTCTGGCCGCCATCAGAGTAAATTTCATAGCACCAATCAGCAATGCCAAATTGACTAAAATGCCCGGTACGTTGCACTGAAATAAAAGCCATAATCCTGCATATCCGTTCCTCGGTCAGCATTAAAACAATGGGTACACCAGCATCAAATCGTAGGTCTAGCCCCCGCACAGGTGTCCAAATAAATCCCATACCAGCACCAGCTAAAGTATTGGGAGCAACCACCGTATTGGGATTGGCTTTGTTATTCCACACCCGGCCAAATTCAATAAAAGGAATGAGATAGAAAAACGGTTGCCCCTTCGCATCCCGAATCGCCGGAATCCGAAATTCAGTAGAGATACGCATACCATTGTCCCCAGATCGGGAATTTTGCCGGTAGCCCCGCACCGATTGCGCCCCCCCAATCACAAACTGCTGTTGCGCCAACAATGGGTTTGCAGAGAGTTGAACATCCCCCCGCAGAATCAATAAAAAGTCATTACCTAAATTTTGCACCCGTTGTCCCTGACCTTGCCAGCTAAAAAATCGCCCATCGGGGAAGATTTTGCCGGGGAAAGGGCCGTCCGTATTTTGGGTCGCATTAAAAATAGGGAGTCCAATGTTAAATTGCGAAAGAGCTAACCACACCCCCGAATTATCCCGATAAGCATAATCAGTGCCGAACTTTAAGACACTCGTAATGCTAAAGCCATTGGCATCGGGCCCAAAACCGAAAGGGGTTGGCCCAGCGAATGTGAAGGTTTGGGAAATTTGATGGGTAAATCCTACGGATAGGGCTAATTCTTGGCGAACACTGCGGATAATCGGTTGACGAAAACTGAATTCTGCCAAACCCGAAATACCATTGATATTGAGAATTTCAAAATTCTTGTCGGTAATTTGATTCGCCGTTGCCGTGAGACGAATTTGCACCGTACCATCCATTGGATTAATGGGTGCTCGATAGCGAAAGTCTAATTCATTCAGAGCCGGAACCCCATACCTGCTAGGAGTAAATCCAAAGGTATAAGACCCAAAAATTTCATCCCCAATTCCGCTCAAATTTTGATAACCAAGGTAGATATTTCCCCGTTGTTGTGAAATGCTGGGCGGCACATAATTATCTGCTCCAAAACCCATGACAAAGGGTTGTTTATCTTCGGTAACTTTCACAACTAAAATACTATCTCCAGGCTTGGCATTAGGGTCTTCACTAGGGCGCAAACTTGCCTCGATATTCTCCAAATAAGGTGTTGCTTTCAATAACCGCAGTTGGTCTTCTAATTCATTCGCATTTAAGGGAACCTTTGCACCTAGCTTTAAGCGGTCACGGATATAGCTGGTGAATAAACGCCGATTACCGGTAATTTGAATATCAACTAACCGACCCTCATTCACATCAATACGGATGTTTCCCGAAGGAATTGTTTCTTCAGCCACAACTGCCCGAGAACTCACATACCCCTGTTGTACATAAATGCGGGTAATTTCATCAGCAATATCCTGTAATTGACGGCGAGTAATTTGGCGATATAAAACCGGCTCAATCAGTTTTTGGATTTTCTTTGGTGGAATGATTGTGCTACCAACGACATCCAGTTTCTCTACGGTCAAAACTTGGTCGGGATTGGCTAAAGGGGTAACAGGTACCTGCCGAGGAGCCGTTGGCTGGGATTCAGGCATAGGTTGCACCTGCTGGGGTTGGATCAAACGCTGGCGATTTGGGTCAGGGTCAATCTGGGCAAAGGGGGCAGGCGTTATTACGTCACGGGGTAATACTGGGGGAGATGGTCTGGAATCGTAAGGGCTTCGGGTTTCAGCGGAGGTGTTCTTGCTTGGGAAAACGGGTCGCTTTTCTGTTTCCCCATTCTCAATTTGAGGAGGGAAAAATCGTTCTGGTATGACCCCACCCTTAGAACGTTGAGAATCCTTGGGAAAAGCATTGGCAATATCGGGCAGTAAAGTAATCAGGGTTACAACAAAAGAAATGCAAAATTTACTCCACACACCTTGCGGACGCATAGACTTTTGTTTAGAGTGAGAACACTTATCATTAAAAACCATACATTCCCCCCTGTCAAGTGCTAATTTTGATACAAAAACTTGGGGAACAAGACATGGATATAAGTTTTTTTATAGACCAACTTATTTGCTGAAGTTTTTCATAAATTATTGTTATTACTACCCTTTCCATACGCCTAAAAGATTATAAGTTTTTTTTATAGACCAACTTATTTGCTGAAGTTTTTCATAAATTATTGTTATTACTACCCTTTCCATACGCCTAAAAGATTATAGACGCAGAATTACTCCCTTGACTATCGGAGTCACCTCACATAAGCTGTATGGATAATAATGTTCTCGAGTGTAGTGGGGCGATTTAGCATGAAATCTTGGTGGCTTGGATTAGTGGTGGGAGGTTTTTTATGGTTTGATTTACCAGTTCAGGCGCAAATTACCCCCGGTGGCAGTGGTACGGTGGTGAATCAGGCGGGTCAACAGTTTAATATCACTGGCGGTACGCAAGCGGGGCGCAATCTATTTCATTCATTTCATCAGTTTGGACTGAATCAGGGGCAAGTTGCTAATTTTTTTAGTAATCCGGCGATTGCGAATATCCTCGCCCGGGTGAATGGCGGTTCAGTGTCTTATATCAACGGGTTAATTCAGGTATTGGGTGGTAATAGCAATTTATTTTTGATGAACCCGGCAGGCATTGTATTTGGGCCAAATGCTTCCTTGAATGTACCTGCTTCGTTCACAGCAACCACTGCGGATAAAATCATGTTCGCTGGGGGTATGTTTAATGCCTATGGGGATAATCAATATAATCAATTGGTTGGGGAACCGATTGGGTTTGTTTTTAGTAGCAGTAAACCTGGAATTATTATCAATGAAGGGGATTTGCGGGTGCATCCAGGGCAGAGTTTGAATCTACTGGCTGGGCAGGTCATTAATACGGGTACGTTGACAGCACCAGGGGGTTCGGTATCGGTCACGGCGGTACCTGGAGAACGGTGGGTACGTCTATCACAACCGGGGCACTTGCTGAGTTTTGAATTTGACCGTTTAGAAGCGGCAAATATGGTGGTGGATAATAGCATTCCCATCGTGCGTTTGCCGGAGTTGGTGGGGGCGAGAGGAGCGCAGGCGAATAGTGCATTAACAGTACAAAATAACACGGTTAAACTAGGCAATACGACTATTCCGGATCAGTCAGGCACTGCGATTGTTTCCGGAAGAATTGATGTGTCTGCCACGAACACAACCGGTGGGCAAGTGAATATTTTAGGACGACAAGTTGCGTTATTAAATAGTGAGATTGATGCTTCTGGGGAAATGGGAGGTGGTAAGGTATTCATCGGCGGCAATTTGCAAGGTAAGGGGCCATTACCCAATGCTGAATATGTTTTTGTAGATAGAGATAGTGTGATCAAAGCCGATGCCCTACGGGTGGGTAATGGGGGAGAGGTGATTGTTTGGTCGGATAAAACCACTCGCTTTTATGGAACTGTCAGTGCTAAAGGTGGCGTGGAAGGGGGAAATGGCGGATTTGTAGAAGTATCGGGGAAAGAAAATCTCGCTTTTGATGGGCGGGTGGATACTTCTGCACCCCAAGGCAAACCAGGGACATTATTACTTGACCCCAGAGATATTTTTATTGTGGCAGGAATTGGAGCAGATGATGCTCAGTTGACGGATTCTCAGATTTTGTTTGGGGATTCACCTGGGGCAACTTTCATCATTGGGACAGGTATATTAGCCTCACAACTCCTCTTGAACGATGTGATTTTAGAAGCATCTAATAATATCACCTTTACGACCAACTTTTTTGCCAGCAGTTCCGGCACCATGCTATCAGCTCAAGCCGGTAACAATATCAATGTTAATGGTACTTTATTTCTAGGTGGGATTAAGTTAAAATTTACTGCGGATGGGGGTATTAGTACAGGTAATATTTTCGCCTCCGATGGGATTACACTTGATGCCAATGGAAGCATCCGAACGGGTAATCTTGTTACTACGGGGGGAGATGTGGGAGTCGGAAGTGGGTTGCGGACGGTTAGTGGTAATCCCCCTAATACTTCTACAATTAGTTTAAATAATGTAGGTATAAATCTTTCCCAATCAGGTGTGCAAGTATCGGGAGGAGGAGATATTCAGGTTGGTAATGTAATTTCCCAAGGGGGAGATATTGGCATCGCCACTGTTAGGGGACGCGTTAGTACAGGCAATTTAGATTCCAGTAGTTCTGGTGATGCAGGTAACATCGGTGTTGCTGGTTCTAAAGATGTAACCGTTCGTTCCGCCCGGGCAGAATCCAGTTTTGGTCAGGCGGGTAGCGTTGTCTTGGGTAGCTTAGAAAATGTGCGTGTCACTGGAGTTGGTAGCTCTGGTTTTAGCATTAGCACAAGGGGTGGGAGTCGCAATGGAGGAATTGGTATTGTTCATAGTGGACAAAATGCCTTTAGTATTGGGAATGCTAGTGTGAATGGAACAGCAGGAGCGATCACAACAGGGTTATTTACTCTCTCCCCCGGACGACAATTTTCTTCCCTCCAACTGATTAATCCGGCATACTTCTCTTCTAATAATTTGGATGACTTGGTTGCAGGTAGTATTGTTATATTCCCTCTATTTTCATTTTTTGATAATTTTAGTACGCAATTATTTGGTGTTGAATTTGGCAATTTACCAGACGATTTAGGGACAGCAGGAGAGGATGAAAAATTATTAGATACATCGGATTTTGCTCGCTTAGAAATTGCTGAGGCTTTAGGGGCGGGGGATTTCAATGCAATTGTCAGTTTGGATGGTTTATTTGGGAATAAATTTGCGGATTTTTTAGGGGTGGAGTCCGTTAACAACTTCAAGTCGGTGGGTGAAATCAGTGCGATGCTTGCGGCTCTCGCCAAAGAAACGGGGAAACGGACAGCCATTGTTTACATCATGGTGGATGAACGGCAGTTGACAATTGCAGGCATTACCCCAGGAAGTGGTACCAAGGTGGCGCAACCAGGGATTTTGCAGGTTGATCCAGCGGTCGTTTCTTCAACCCAGCCTGCTCCCTATCGCGCACAAGTACCTCAGCAACCCCAACCCATTGTCCGCAGTTTGCCGGAGGCGCGTCGTTCGCAAATTATGCCAGTGGTGGAACGATTCACCAATGCGCTCAAAGACCCCCGTCAACGCACTAGCGATGCTTACCTAAAAGATGCTCAGCAGTTGTACCAATGGTTGGTGGCACCAATTGAACAAGAGTTACAGGCGCAAAGGATTGATACATTGATGCTTTCAATGGATAGCGGCCTGCGGTTGTTGCCCATTACCGCTTTACATGATGGGAAGCAGTTTTTGGTGGAAAAATACAGCACGGCACTGATTCCCAGTGTGAATCTGGTAGATACCCGCTATCGCAATATCCGTAAGGATCAAGTATTAGCGATGGGAGCGGATACATTTGCCAATCAATCTCCCTTACCTGCGGTGCCTGTGGAGTTAAAATTGATTACCGAGGAATGGCCGGGGCAATCATTTTTGAATCAGGAATTTACGGTGCAACGTCTGATTCAGGAGCGATTAGAGGATGGCTTTCCCATTATTCACCTAGCAACCCATGCGGATTTTCAGCCCGGTCGTCTGAGTAATTCCTATATTGAATTTGGGAACAATCAACGGTTACTTTTGCCCCAATTGCGGGATTTACCCCTGCGGAAACCGAATGTGGTGGAATTGTTTACCCTGAGCGCCTGTCGGACTTCGGTGGGGGATACCAGTGCGGAATTGGGCTTTGCTGGTTTGGCGGTGCAGTCCGGGGTGAAAAGTGCCTTGGCTTCCTTATGGTATGTGTCGGATGAGGGCACCTTGGCGTTGATGGGTGAATTTTACCGCAATTTACGCCAAGCTCCGATTAAAGCTGAGGCATTGCGGCAGGCACAAATCGCCATGTTACAAGGCAAAGTCACCATCAAAGGAGGCGAACTACGGGGGGTGCGGGGTGGCATTCCGGTACCGCCAGCCATTGCCCAACGAGGCGACCAAAATCTGAGTCATCCCTACTATTGGGCGGCGTTCACGATGATTGGCAGTCCTTGGTAACCAGGATGCTTGAGGCCTCACCTTAATTCTTAATAATCTTATTATTACAATATGATTATCATTTACATAAACTGTCCGAAATGAGTATGGACAACAGTTACTTCGCCAACCCATGCCCACAGGCGGGACAAAACCGGTAGTGGGGTTCCACTGGCGCGTGACAGGCGGGACAGGTGGCAGGGAGCGGGGCAACTTCCGGTAAACCCAACATCTGGTCATTACTGCGACCGGGTTTGATCATCGGGTAGCAATTTTCCGCCGGGTTGACGTGGACATCCATCAGCACCGGCCCCCGATAGGCCAACAATTCCTCTAGGGCGGGGCGCAATTCCTCCCGGCGTTGCACCAACATTCCCTTCACCCCGTAGGCCGCCGCCAATTGCACAAAATCCGGCATCCCCGCCCGCATCGCCGAATGGGAATACCGTTCCTGGTAAAAGGCTTCCTGCCACTGGCGCACCATCCCCTGCCAGAAATTATTGATAATCACCGTTTTCACCGGCAGGTCGTACTGAGCCAACGTCCCCAACTCCTGGATATTCATTTGTATGCTGGCATCCCCGGCAATGCAAATCACCTGAGCGTCGGGCAGAGCCACCTGCACCCCCATCGCCGCCGGTAACCCAAAGCCCATCGTCCCCAAACCCGCACTGGAAATCCACTGGCGCGGGCCATTGGGCAAAAACTGCGCCGCCCACATCTGGTGTTGCCCCACATCCGTGGTGGTGTAGGCATCGGGTGCCAATTCCCCCAACAGATAAATCACCTCCTGGGGCGAGAGCAATTCCCCCTCCCGAGGAACCACCAGGGGATAATCCCGCCGCCACGCCTGGATTTGCGCCAGCCACGCCTGGGTCTGTCCCGGCGCCGGTAGGGAAACGGTTTGCAGATGCTCCAACCAATCCACCAACACCTGCCGCACATCCCCCACAATCGGCACCTCCGGCGGGCGATTCTTGCCCACTTCCGCCGGGTCCACATCCACATGGATCACCCGGGCGTGGGGCGCAAACTCCGCCAATTTCCCCGTCACCCGGTCATCAAACCGCGCCCCCAACGCCACCAACACATCACACCGACTGATGGCAAAATTCGCATAGGCCGTCCCGTGCATCCCCAACATCCCCACGGACAGCGGATGCCGCTCATCAAACGCCCCCTTGCCCATCAGGGTCGTGGTCACCGGAATCTGCAACAACTCCGCCAACTGGCGAATTTCCCGGTGTGCCCCGGCGGCAATCGCCCCACCCCCCACATACAACAAAGGCCGTTGGGCAGACAACAACAACCGGGTCGCCTGGGCAATTTGGCGGGGATTTCCCTTCACCGTCGGGCGATACCCGGCCAGTTTCACATCCCCCGGTGCCACCGGCACATAATCAAAACTTTCCTCCCCCACATCCTTGGGAATATCAATCAGCACCGGCCCCGGTCGCCCCGTACTGGCAATGTAAAACGCCTCCGCCACAATCCGAGCCATATCCTTGGGGTCACGCACCACGTAGGAGTGTTTTACAATCGGCAGGGTAATGCCAAAAATATCCGTTTCCTGAAACGCATCACTGCCAATGGCCGACCGGCGCACCTGCCCCGTAATGATCACCATCGGGATCGAATCCATGTGGGCGGTAGCAATCGCCGTCACCAGGTTGGTTGCCCCCGGCCCGGAGGTCCCAAAACACACCCCCACCCGCCCCGTCGCCCGGGCGTACCCATCGGCGGCATGACCAGCCGCCTGTTCGTGGCGTACCAGGATATGCTGGATTTTACCCTGGGCTTCCCAGCGGTATAGCTCGTCGTAGATGGGCAAAATCGCCCCACCAGGATAGCCAAAAATATGTTTCACCCCATGCCGGTACAAGCTATCAATCAGGGCATAGGCTCCCGTACAGCGCAGGGGACTCGCCTCGGGGAGGGAACTTGGGGTGTCGGTGGTGGGCAGGGTCGAAGTCAGCAAGGGAGTAACGGTAACGAAGGTTGCAAAACGCTTGTAATCACCTAGTTTAATCACCCCCGCTGGCCTTGTCTAGGATCAGGACACGGGAATTTTCCCTTGTATTTTTTTTAAGAGTGTCTTAAGCTGAGCGTACTGCACAAGGGGGAGTGGACATTGCCTATGGTATGTGGTATATGTGTAAGCCTACCAAAATTATTTCAAGAAGCTCTATGACACAGCCTTCATCATTAGGGACTTTTCCTAAAATTACTGCTACTCGATTCGTATTATTCATCGTGTGCCTATTAACCAGAAGTGTTGAATCTTAAGATTTTGAGGGTTTGTGCCAAAATGTGCATCTAAACCTGATGATACAAAACATTGTCATTTAGGAGTTAAATTCTCATTTATAACGAAAAATTTTCTCATTAAGTGTTTTGCCTGACTCGAATTTATGAACTTTTGTTGCAGGGTTCAACCCTACTGCCTATTAACGTCTCGGATATTACTTCGAGATGAAACCAAACTCCGCAGAAGTATAGCAATCCTAAATGAAAATGGAACAGAGGGTCGCAGCGGCACCGCCCCCGTAAAAGAAGCACCTGCGGTGTATGGTTCTGAAAAATTTTTGTTTGAAAATCAAGTAGGATTGCTATATCCCAAAGCTCTGCCCTAGTTTTGAGTGGCTTTCCTAACCGAGTATGGCGACACCAGGTTATCGCCATGAGAATAAGAGTCACAGGGGTGTATGTCCACGGGCAATCCATTGACCCACTGCCCTGGTTGCAGGGGCGATTTCCTTGAAGCGGCGAATTTAAGTTCCCAAGGCTAAAGATAACAGCCGATTCACCAAATCCCCGTAGCTGATGCCACTCAATTCCCACAGCTTGGGGTACATACTGATCTGGGTGAAACCGGGGATCGTGTTCATTTCATTCACAATCCACTGACCATCCGGGGTGAAAAACCAGTCCACCCGCCCCAACCCCGCGCATTCCAACACCTGAAATACCTGAATCGAAAGGGCTTGCACCTGCGCCACCTCCGCCGGGGTCAAATCCGCAGGCATTTTTAAGAGCGCCCCCTGGGCATCCAGATATTTCGCCTCGTAGGAATAAAAATCATGCTGGGGAATAATCTCGCCCGGCACGGACGCCTGGGGGGGGTCGCCGTCCAAAATCGCACATTCAATCTCTCGCCCAGGAATCGCCTGTTCCACCAGGGCTTTGGGGTCGTATTGCCAGGCTTTGGCGAGGGCAGGGAGCAACTCCTCGGCGGTACGCACCTGGGTCACCCCCACGGAAGACCCCATGTTGGCGGGTTTCACAAACAACGGTAAGCCCAATTCCGCCACCACCCTTGCGGCGTCCACCGCTTGCCCCCGCCGGTAACAGTGGTACGCCCCCACCGCCAAACCCGCTTGAGCCAGCAGGCGTTTCATCACCTCCTTGTCCATCCCCACCGCCGAACCCAGCACCCCCGCCCCCACAAAGGGCAACCCCGCCAGGGTGAGCAGTCCCTGAACCGTGCCATCTTCCCCCCGGGGACCGTGCAGGACGGGAAACACCACCGCCAAGGGGAGGGGTTCCCACTGGTGCTTTTGGAATTGGATCAACCCCTGACCGGGCAAAACCCCCACCGGCGTGATCCCCCGCTCAAAGGGTGGCAATTTTTCGGGACTGGCTTGGGCTAACCACTGCGGCTCCGCCAACCACCATTGCCCCTGCCGGTTGATCCCAATCGGTACTACATCGTACTGTTCCGGTGCTAAAGCCGCCAGGATATTGCGTGCCGACTGTACCGAAATTTCATGCTCCGCCGACTGACCGCCGAAGAGCAACCCTACCCGGATCATTCCGTCAGTACCGAGCTACGGGTGAGGGGAAATTCCGGGCGCAGGGGGTGGGCATCCACCTTCTCGATGTAGGGGCGCAATTCGTTCAGGTCAATGTACCGGTCGGCGGCATTGCGTAACTCCCGGGCGATCATCCCCTCCGTGGACACCACAATAATGTGGGTATTTTTGGAGCGGAGCAATTCCACCGCCCGGTCAAAATCCCCATCGCCGCTGAAGAGCACCACCCGGTTGTACTGCTCGACGGTGTTGAACATATCCACCACGATTTCAATATCCAAGTTGGCTTTTTGAAAATAGCGGTTGGAATGTTCGTCGTAAAACTCCTTGAGCAGTTTCACCCGCACCGTATAGCCCAAGTTGATCAGGGCATCCCGGAACCCCCGCTGGTCGCTGTAGTCTTTGATGCCCGTGTACCAAAAGGCATTGATCAACTGCACCTCTGGCTCGCGGGTAAAGTAATCCAATACCCGTTTGGGGTCAAAAAACCAACCATTCTTCTGCTGGGCATAAAACATATTATTCCCATCTACAAAGATGGAAAGACACACATGGCGATAAGTCATATCTGGGGTAAAAAATTAGGTTTGATCCATCTTAGCAGGGTTTTACCAGGGATTTCCCACCAAGGTAAACGCCGCCCAGTAGTAGGGATGGCTGAGGGTGCGTTCCCCGGCAAAACTCAGCACTGGCGGTAAGCTGATGCCCCCCCGTTGTCCCGCCCGCACCAGTTCCCCATCCCGGAAGCTCACCTGATTGCGCAGAAGTGCCACCTGGGCTTGTTGGAGGGCAGTGATTTTCATGGGGGCAGAGCGCAACTGCCGGTAAAACTCGGTCATCAGGGCTAACGTGCCTTCGTCGCTCACGTACCAGAGGCTGGCGAGGACGGATTTCACCCCCGCTTTCGCCGCCACCCCCGCAAACCCCATTTCTGCGCCCTTGTCCCCAACGGCGGTACGGCAGGCACTCAGCACCAGCAGGTCTAAATTGTTCCAGGGGATTTGCCCCAGTTGGTTCAGGCGCAGGGGACGGTCCCAAAATTGAATGTAGGAATTATTAATTGCTCCCGGCTGAAAATCCGCATGGGTCGCCAGATGCACCACATTGTATTGATCCCGCAGTTTTTGATCGTACAGTTGCTCGATGGTAAAGGCTTCGTTCAAAAATTGATTCCCTTGCCAGAGTTGGGTGGTGATGGTGTTTAGTTCCACGGGCACGGCGGGGAGGGGGGCTTGGTTGCGAAATTCAGAGGCGCCCATCGCCAGGATGCGTAACTTGGCGAAACGGGTGTGATCCTGGTTGGTGAGGCTGTAGGCGGGCATCCGACCGACGGCGTATTGTTCAATCAAAAACTGCTCGCCACTGTGCAAAGCGGCAAAGGGCAGGGTGCGGAGTCCCGGTCCAGCGCAGAAAATGACCGCATCGATCCGCTCCGCCTTGAGGGTGGGTTCCAGGGGGGCGATCATCCATTGGTAAAGTTTTTGCGCCGAGGGCAAATAGCTCTGGGTGCGGATTTTGCGGGGGTCACGGATTTCGCGCAAAAAGGTTTCCACCGTGGGTTCCAACACTCCAGGCACGGCTTCGGTCACCAATTTCACCACCGAGCCACCCCCCGGCAGTACCAGCAAAAGTTCCAAATCCGTCGGGCGGGGCACCAGATAAATGAGTCCCGTCCGTTGGTTTTTCAGGTTCACCACCGCCTGCAAATCCTCCCCCACCTGTTTTTGGTTGAGCATTGGGGCGGTGAATTCCATCTGGAGTTGGGGGGCGTACTGGTTTTTCCAAAGGTTTTCCATCTTGTCCACCGGGTCAAACCCCAGGGTGCGGGGGTCCAGGTCAATCACCGCTTGGGCAGATGTCCGGTGGGGCAGGGCGAGGGTGCCCGTCAGTCCCAGTCCAAATAAAGTCAGGGCGTGCCGCCGTCGCATGGGGTACCTCCGATGGGGTGAGAACTCAATTACTAAAACAATTACGCAACCCCTGGGGGGTTGGATTGGGCGTTTAGCAATCCCATTGGATGAGCCAACAGAAATTTCCCAGAACCAACTACGGGGGCAGTGCCCCGGCGACCCTATAGTTCTAATAGCAATAGTGTTAGGGTTGCTGTGGCAGAAAATTATCTTGTTAGAATACAAAAATTACCAAAAACCAACTAGGGGTTTGGTGTCCCTGCGACCCATTTTTAGAGGTACCCTGAAGAACATTCCCTGGATGTTGGCTCCCCATGTTGCGTCGTTTAACCAGTCTTGATTTGGAAGCTGTAATTAGATTGGCTCACTTGGCTTTGGGGAAGTGGTGGTCTCCGGCACAATATCAAGAAGAATTACAAAAATCCCACACCTTATTTGTGGGTTTCCCACAGGAGTCCGCATTGCTCAGTATGGCCGCCGCTTGGCTCATTTTGGATGAAGCCCATATTGTTCTTTTGGCCGTGCATCCCGCCCACCGAGGCAAAGGATTAGGGCGGTTAACCCTCAATTATTTAATCCAACAATTCCCCCCTACGATTTCCCACATCACTTTGGAAGTGCGGTCGCAAAATAGCATTGCCCTCCATTTATATCAATCCCTGGGGTTTGTCATTCTTGGTCGTCGTCCCCGCTATTATCAAAACCCCGAAGATGATGCGTTGATTCTGTGGCGACGGCATGAATTTGGGGTCAGTGGGTTTAGAACCGGTGATTTTAGAAACACCCCTGAACTATCCTAATTTATTGGCCAGAAACCATTCCCACCCAACCTGCCCCTAAAATCCTATACTTATATCTAACAATAATGTTGATTCCCCATGAAACTTACCAGCAAAAACCTCGACCAGCGTTTGGATACCCTCTACGATGCCGTGATTGCCGGGGGGGGAGCCGGGGGACTGTCGGCGGCAATTTATCTAGCACGTTACGGTTTGAAATGTCTGGTGATTGAAAAGGGTAAAGGTCGCTCGCTGTGGATGCAGGAATTGCGGAATTATGTGGGACTTGACCCCCACACGCCGGGACGGGATTTGCTCAAACATGGGACGGATACGGCTTTGAATTGGGGAGCGGACTACCTGCGGGCATTTGTGGATGGGGTGAACGACCAGGGAGACTATTTGGAAATCCAGGTGAAAGTGGGGAAAACCAATCCCATGTATGTGACCTTCAAGGCTAAATACCTCGTCGCCGCTACCGGAATTATTGACATTCTGCCCCAACTTGAAGATATGCAAAATGTCTATGATTATGCGGGCTACACCTTGCACGTTTGCATGATTTGTGATGGGTTTGATATGTGGGATCAAAAAGCGATTTTAATTGCCGGTAAAGAATCCCAAATCGAAGCCGCTTTTGTTCTGAATTGGTTTACCCCATACATCACCGTATTAACCAATGGTAAATTCCCGGTTAGTGAAGCGATGAAAACCCGTTTGCGGGAACATGGTTATCCCCTGATTGAAACTCCGATTGCCCGCTTTTTGGGGGAAAATCACCAACTCCAAGGGGTAGAATTTACCGATGGGAGCCGGATTGAAGTGACCACCGGCTTGATTAATATGGGTGCGATTTATCACAACCATTACCTAAAATCCATTCCCGAACTCACCTGGGATGGGGAAAATCTGGTCACGGATGAGTTTTGCCAGACCACGCACCCCCGCATTTTTGCGATTGGGGATTTGAAAAAAGGGCTGAATCAGGTGGCGGTGGCGGTAGCGGATGGCTGTTTGGCGGCGACCAAAATCTGGCGACTGATCCGCCGTACCCATCCCCCCCGCGTGTGGACAGAACGGGTGGTTGCCCCGGAACCCCTGCCAGCAGGTTAAAAGTTAGTTTTGCTAATCCAGTCAATGTGATGCAAATAACAATACAAAAGCAACTCGAAGTATTGCGGGACTGGTTCCAACCTTGGGAGCGGGTGGTGGTCGCCTACTCCGGTGGGGTGGACAGCAGTTTGGTTGCCAAAATTGCCTACGATGTCCTAGGGGAAAACGCCCTCGCCGTGACTGCGGTATCCCCTTCCCTTCTGCCGGAAGATTTGGCGGCGGCACAGGAACAAGCCCAGTATATTGGCATTACCCACGAATTGATTTTCACCAATGAATTAGCGAATCCCAACTATGCCGCCAACCCGGTCAACCGCTGTTATTTTTGCAAAAGTGAACTGCATGATCGGCTAAAAGTTTTAATACAAAATTACGCTTCAGCGCAGATTGTGGATGGGGTGAATGCGGATGATGAACGGGATTATCGCCCGGGGATTCAGGCGGCGAGGGAACGGGGGGTGCGCTCACCCTTGAGTGAGTTAAATATCAGTAAATTGGCAGTACGGGAACTGTCCCGTTATCTGGGGCTACCCTGGTGGGACAAACCGGCGCAGCCCTGCCTGAGTTCCCGATTTCCGGCGGGGGAGGCGATTGATGCGGCGAAACTCTACCGGGTGGGACGGGCGGAACAATACCTGCGGCAGTTGGGCTGGCGGGTGGTGCGGGTGCGCTCGATTGGGGAAACCGCCCGGATTGAAATTCCCGCTGAGCAGATTGCCCCCTTTGTGCAGACGATGGATCTGCCCGCCCTGGTCAGCTATTTCCAGGAATTGGGATTTCGCTGGGTAACCCTGGATTTGGAGGGCTTTCGCAGTGGCAAATTAAACCCGCCTAGTCTTGTCAATATAACCAATTGAAAACTCGTATTACGTTTTATTAATTCTGTAAAAAATTAAATAAAGCAGTTGCCCACAAGCCCGATGAAGTGGGGATTTTGGGTGAAGAATGTAATCTAAGTCACCTGCAACCGTGTGGGGAATTTTTTAGTATGGGTTATGGGTTAAACGGTGGGTTTATCTACTCGAATGCCCCAGTATAATCCGCATTTTTTACCCGCATGGGTGGTTTCGGAAGTAATCATGGCTTGCTTCTCACCCCATGTTCTTTTAGTGTGAGGTTGTCCATGCCTGTGCATTATTGGTTGAAGCTGTGGATGCCTGTGAAACGTTGGCTGAATGGGTTGGAAATTCATGACCCCCAACTGGCGCACCGTCTCTGCCGTTGGATTCCGGCTCAATGTCCCTTCGAGCGGGAAATCTGGTTCCGGGGACGGCGGATATTGCGGATTCCGGCACTGTGTCATTTGAATCCGGTGTATGAAGAATTGATGCAATTACGCTGGCGGGCGTTGTGTTTTTTGGCGGATCAGTGCGGGGAGGATGTGAGTTGTTATTGCCATTAATTATTGATTCCTGAGGACAGGCGATGGCAACCGGGGTGATTCCCTAGGGATTTACTTTTCCAAAAATATTTTTTGTATAATGAGCATCCCTATAAATTCAAAGTTATAGCTAGGTAGGTTAAGGTTGTCGCCTTAAGATTCATGGCTACGCCACGCTTCGCTATGGGAAACCAATGTGGGGCTACGCCCAGCGACCCATATCATGTCAACCTTTGTATGCTTAGCTATAGCGGTCGCAGGGGGGCACCCCCCGCCCTTGGTTCTGGGGAATTTCTGTTTGCCAATTCAGGAGGATTGCTATAGATATAGATTTATTTCCACTAACTGCATGGGAGTATTGCAGATTGACTTAGCCTGACGGATTGTAAATATTTTGTGATTTCTCTAGGGCTATTCCCAGGATCAAAGTTGTAGCATAGTTCTACTAGGTATGATTATCGAATTGCCATGTCCCTGATGTCCTTATTTTGCTCCTGTTTTTGGTGATGTTCATGACAGAATATGATCAGACCCATGTGTTGCCCTCCGGGGCGGTGAACACTTCTCCCCAACCTATGCAACCGAAAGTGCCTTTTCCGCCGGAAGTGCGGGAATTAATTGCCAGTTTGAAATTCCATTTCCGCAAAAGTTTAACCGAGATGCCCCTAGAAGTGGCTTTACTGGCGATGCGGGAGGCTTGGAAGGGGTGTAATGGGGAACAGGATGCCCCCCCACCGCCGCCCATGCGTCGTTAAATCATGGCACTGACATTCACGGATATTGCCGCTCTACCAACCTTAGCCGAGGTGGATATTTTGGTGGTCGGGGGCGGGACGGCGGGGGCAGTGGCGGGGATTGCGGCGGGGCGCACGGGGTATAGGACGCTGGTGGTGGAACAGTTGGGGTATGTGGGGGGAACCCAAACCGGGGCGTTGGTGACACCGATGATGCCCAATCAAATTGAAGGGGTGCCGCTCAACGGGGGGATTGATGCGGAAATTAACCGGCGGATGAATGATTTGTACGAATCAGGGGTCTGGCAGGATGGCAACCGGGGCTGGTTTAACCCGGAGTCCCTCAAGTGGGTGTTGGAGGAAATGCTGTTGGCGAGCGGGGCACAGCTTTTGTATTACAGTTTTTTTGAGGATGTGATTCTCGCCGAGGGGCAGGTGGTGGGGATTGTGGTTACCAATAAGGCGGGGCGGTCGGCAATTTTCGCACGGCGTACCATTGATGCCACCGGGGATGGGGATGTGGCGGTTCGGGCGGGGGTGCCGTTTGCCAGCGGTGACCCGGAGACGGGGGTGAATCAACCGTTTTCGGTGCGGTTTCACCTGGGGAATGTGGATTTACAGCGGTTGGCGGCGTTTTTGCGTTCCCTGGGGCGGTCGGAGATTCTCCTGGAGGCGGAGGGTTCCCAGGTGCCTTTGCTCCATACGGCGATGGTGTGGGGGCGGGGTTGGACTTTGGAGCCGTTGTTTCAGCAGGCGGTGGCAGAAGGGGTGCTCCTGCCGGAGGATGGGGAGTATTTCCAGGTGTTTACGATGGCGGGGCGACCGGGGGAGTTGGCGTTTAATTGCCCTCGCATCAGTGGGCAGGTGGATGGGACGAATCCTTGGCATTTGACCCAGGCGCAAATTTTGGGGCGGCGGGCGATGCGGCGGTATTTGGCGTTTTGTCGGCGGTATTTGCCGGGGTGTGAACATGCCTATCTGGTGCTGAGTGCGCCGTTGGTGGGGGTGCGGGAGTCCCGGCGGATGGTGGGGGAATACGTGTTGACGGAGGCGGATGTATTAGAGGGGCGGAAATTTCCCGATGGGATTGCCCGGAATAATTACCCAATTGATATTCACCGTCCGACTAAGGATCAGCGTCCGGGGTTGACCCGTTTGCCGCCGGGGGAGTACCACGAAATTCCCTACCGCTGTCTGGTGCCCTTGGGGGTGGAGCAGTTGTTGGTGGCGGGGCGGTGTCTGTCGGCGACGTTTGCGGCACAGGGGTCGGTGCGGGTGCAGTCCAACTGTCGGGCAATGGGGGAAGCGGCGGCGGTGGCGATGGGAATGTCTTTGGACGCTCAAATTCCGCCCCGGCAGGTGGATGGGGTGCAGTTGCGGCAGAAATTAATTTCCCAAGGAGCGTGTTTGTAAATGCCACGTTATTACCAGGTAGTGATTCACGACCGGCAAAAGAATGCAGTCTATCGGGCGCAGGTGCCTGGGGATCAGTATTTGTTGACGAGTTTAGAAGCCCAGGGGATTGCCCTGCCCTTTGCCTGTCGCAATGGCTGTTGTACCACCTGTGGGGTGCGGGTACGGCGGGGGGAGGTGTACCAACCGGAGGCGCTGGGGATTTCGGCGGCACTGCGGGCGCAGGGGTATGCCCTGACCTGTGTGGGCTATGCCCGGTCGGATTTGGAGTTGGTGACCCAGGACGAGGATGAATTGTACGAATTGCAGTTTGGGCAGTATTTTGGCAAAGGGCGGGTGCGGGTGGGGTTGCCTTTGGAAGAAGATTAGGGCGTGGGGGCAGCGTTTGGGGGTGGGAGCAAACTGGCGACCCAGGTGTGGAACCAAGTGCCGGGAGCAAGTTGCTGGTAAATCTGCCGCAGTAGTTGATCCGGTCCATCCGCTTGCCAGGTCAACCCCTGTTGCAGGTAGGTACGGGCGACCCGTTGCAGGCCGTAGCTGGTGAGACCGCCCCACAATCCATGTCCCAACGCCATTATTCCCCCAAATTCGCCCACATCCCCCAGCCAACCAGCGGTGGCACTACTGAGTAGTAGGGCGGCCAGGAGTCGGTTGATGCCGTGACGGGTGAAGGGCAGATGCAGGCGGCGGCTGAGGAGGATCAGCGTTACCAAATCCGTGCTCACGGAAAGCCCCAGGCTGAACCATCCCCCCGGACTGAGGGTTAAAAGCAGGGATTTAACCAGCACAGGCGCCCAAGCCACTGGCATTTGTCCCTGTTTATGTGCCCATTGCCGCTCCTGAACCGCCATAGCCAACAACTGATTCACCGTGCGAATCGCCCGTTGGTGGGTCAAGAGGTCGGCGACTAGGGTTTTGAGGGGGGTCAGATCAGCGGCTAAAGTCACCGTGTCCCACTCCACCCGTCCATCCGGCCATTCCCGGCGGAGGGGTTGACGGTGGGGAAATAGACGGACTGCGACCGTGGCAATCCTATTCCCATGAGGAGGATCGAGGGCTAGAGGCGCACCCCCTTGTAGATTAATAACCTTCACCACAGGCCGACCCCAGTCTTTCAGCATGACCGCTAACTCCGGTGGGGCGGTATCGGGTTGGTTCACGACCCACAAACATATATCCGCTTGCCCCAAGGCGGACTGAATGGCGGGGGCTTGGTCACTGATCCAACCGGGGGTATCGGTCCACAGCACCGGCGGTTCCGGGGTAAAAATACTCACCGGCCAGGGGGTTGCTCCCACTGCCAGGGGCAAAGGGTGGATTAACTGGCGCAGAAGGGTGGATTTCCCTACCCCCGGTGCCCCGACGATGGCGACCGTAAAGGGCGATGTGCCGTCGTTTCCCTTACCGAGCCAGGATTGGTAGCGTTGGGCGTGGGCTTGGCGGCGGGTTTCCATGGATTGCCAAAAGCTGGCATCACTCATTGAATTAACTGAGGAATGAACTGAGTTCAGGAATTGCCGCCATTGTACCCTTGGTTCCGAAAGCCGCTATTCTGGAAAACGGGTTTTTACCCACTATCTTCACACACTCAGTAATATGCACGGATGATCTGGCCAGTATTACTCATCCTTAGTGCCGGGCTGGTAGGTACCCCAGTGTTGGCGCAAACCCCTCCGATGCGGGTGCCCGCTGTTCAGCAAAACCTCAACCAACTCCTACGCCAAGGGCGGGAACTGGTACGCCGGGGGAACCTAACAGCCGCTCTGGAATTGTACCAACAGGTGGCCGAATTGTCCCCGGACAATGGAGCCGTTTTTGCGGCCATTGGCTACATCCACACCCAGCAACGCAACTGGCCCGCCGCCCTGATTGCCTACCAACGAGCCGTCACCCTCAGTCCGAAAAATGCCGACTTTCTCAACGCCCTCGCTCTAGTGCAGGCGGAATTGGGGGACTATCTGGAAGCCAGCGGCAGTTACAACCGGAGCCTGCGGTTAAATGCCCGCCAGGTGACCGCCTATCTGGGGCTGGCCGCCACCCAGGAGCGCATGGGCAATCCCCAGGCCAGTCTGGCGACCCTAGGGCGGGGGCTGGTACTGAACCCCAAATCCGTCGCCCTGCACGAAGCCCTGGGACGGGTCTGGCTGAAAACCAACCAACCGGAACGGGCATTAGACACCCTCACCCGTGCCGCCCAACTCGCCCCCCGCAACACGACGATTCAGCGGTTGATCGCCCTCAGTTGGGCCCTAAAAGGCGACACCCCCCGTGCCAAACAACTCCTGCTCAACGCCCTCGCCCTCAACCCCCAGGACGCAGAAATTTACTTCCAACTGGCGAAACTCCTGGAAACCACTGGTGACCTGCCCGGAGCCATCCGCACCTATGAACTGGCCGCCCAACTCCAACCCGCCCGCGCCTACACCACCCTGGGGCAACTTTATATGCAGCAACAAAACTGGGAACAGGCCGTTCTCGCCTACCGCCGAGTGATCGAACTGGAGCCGGAATTGGCCATTGCCCACCACCAACTGGGGCTGGCCTTATACCGACAGAAAAAAAATCTGGAGGCCGAAAGCGTCCTGCTCACCGCCCGGAGTCTCTACCAACGGCAGGACAACGCCACCGGGTTCCAACAGGTGGAACAACTGCTCAACCAGGTCAAGCCCCCGCCCAAATCGAAAATCAAACCAAGCAAAAGACCAGAATCCGCGGAACCCTTGCCCTATGATGGGTATTAATTCTCTACCCCCGCTGGCTTATGGCAGATCAAGACACATTAAAACGTCAACCGCCCCCCCGTTCCGTCCTCTCCGAACGGGAGATCGAAATTGTGGAATTGGTGGCCGCTGGTTTGAAAAACCAGGACATTGCCCAACGCCTGGAAATCAGCAAACGTACCGTGGACAACCACATCAGTAACATTCTCACCAAAACCGCCACCGAAAACCGGGTCGCCCTGGTACGTTGGGCATTACAATCCGGTAAGGTCTGCGTGGATGGGGTCAACTGCTGTATCATCCCGGAATGACCCAGCGCACCCTTTACCAGCCGAAATTGCCCCTGGGGGTATATCGGGAATTAAGTGCCCACTGCGCCCTGTTCGGGATTACCACCACCTTTTTGCCTCCCCCGACCCCCTTTGCCTATCAGCACAGCCAAATTGGGGGCATTACCTGTAGCTGGAACACCCCCGCCCAAGCGGAGCGGCTTCAAAAATTGCTGGACTACTACGCCCAGCGGTATCAATGCCCCTGGCAAGAGGCGGTGGTTGCTCCGACGGAGGAAACCTGCTGAAGGACAGCCCTATTATCAACCCTTCTAAATTCTGCATCAAGTCATGTCCTATCTTGTCATCACCAACCTGCGGCGCACTCCCAGTGCTTGGGTGTACAGCGATTATGAATTAGGTGTTTTGGATGAACCTTTTGTGATGGGAACGAGTGAATTGATTGACGCCATTATGGCCGATCAGGGCTGGCATACCTTGAAGCGCATCCTCATTGATACCGAAGACTACCCGCCGGGGGAAGTGACTGTTACGGCGAATTTAATCGTGTCCAATGGCGGCTGGTCAACATACGTCTGCCCTGAATACGAAGACCATCAATTTAGTCTCTGCCCCCACCTGTTTGACTACTTCGAGGAAGCCCCCAAAAAACTCTACGTTGCCTTGGAAGGACAATGAAACTCATCGGGGTATCTCAAGGGTTAAAGTAACTTATTTTTGTGTAACAAGCTACGGGGAATCAGACCCATAAGAAATGAAATACGCCGGGTTTCCCTCCTCCCTAAGCATAGTAATCCTAAATAAGAATACAGTAGGGGTCGCAGGAACACCGCCCACATCCTTAGTTCTGGGAAATTTCTGTTGATTAATCAAATAGGATTGCTATATTTATTACTCTTGTCAGAGGTCTAATCAATTTCACACCACTAATCAGCAGTATGGAGAGGGCTAGGCCTGTTATTCTAAGTTCAATTACAGTCTTTTGAGTAGTTATGGGATACAGTTGAACCCCACCTGCCGTAGGTCAATTATACTAAGCCTCTAGGATAATTGCGGCTTTTTGTATCCTTTAATTGATAAATAGACCGTAAGATTGCCATACATCAATTAAAGATGTCCTATCCTGGGGCGACATTACAGAATATCTATAAAATTTACTCTTTTCGCTTGATCCCCATTGGTTTTACTCCTTCAGGTCGCCAGGATTCTTTAGATTTTTCATAGAATCTCGAAAAAATCATTAAGAGATTAAAAATATGGGGATCAAGGCAATACCATCTAAAACAGGTCAGAAATTCGCTTACAAAGGGTTGTACGGTCATGCCTTTGCCCAGCACGGATTACTTCGGTTCTGCCTGTCGGTGTTGTCGTCATTACCGTCCTGAGGGGCGGCGGGGGGGACAATGTGGTCTCCTGGGGGTGGAGGTGCAAGCGGATTGGTCGGTCTGCCAGTTTGCGGTGCCACCCTTTGCGCCTTCCTGGGAACGGATGGAGGGATTGGGAGTGGCTTTGGCGCCGGCGGGTGCCCTGGGGACGGTCGCCGCTAGACCCCATTGGCAGACGGGTTTGGAACAACCGCAGGGGATGCGGGGTTAGATTTTGGGCAGAATGGGGGATTTTTTCCGCTGGCTCGGGGGCGTGCGTTCAGCCATCAGGGTTGTGGGTTCCGGGTCGGTCGGGGTTGGTGCCGGTTCGGCGGCGGGGGCGGGGCTGACGTGCCAGGGGGGAATGGGTTGTTGATAGAGACGTGCTTGTTCTTCCCAAGCAATGCCGGGGGCATAGGTATAGAGTAATTGCCGTAGCTGGAGATTTTCCTGTTGTTGCCGGTAGCACCGGGCTTCCAATTCCTGCCGTTGTTGTTGTTCGAGGAGCAGTGCCGCTTCTTGCTCCTGGAGCCGTTTTTGCTGAAAGGACTGGGTTTGCTCCCAGTGTTGCACCTGTTGTTGGGATTGCTGTAACTGGTTTGCCAGGGTTTCGATTAACCGTTGCTGTTCGTTAGCCGTTTGTTGACAGAGTTGGAGTTCCTGGAGGAGGCACTCCGCCTGAGCCCGCAGGGTCGCCAATTCCTGGTGCAGATCACCCTCTGGGGGGGGGGCAGGTTGCAGGGTGGGTTCGGTGAGACTAAATCCAGGTATTGGGGTAAATGTGTGCTCCTGTTGAACTGACATAGTACCTCTATTGTGAATCCCTTATTTCAGCTTATCCTGGGGATGGGTTCTTGACTACTACCTAGAGGCTAAATTTCCCAAAAATGATAAATTTTATCCCTCATGGGAGGAGACAGGGGATGAGGGGTTGCTGGTTAGGAAACCTGAGGAACATCCAGGCAGGGAATGGCTTGGATTAAATTCTGAGTGTAGGGGTGCTGGGGATGGTGGTAAATTTGGTCGGCTGACCCGATTTCGACGATTTGACCCTGGTTCATCACCATGATCCGGTCACTCATAAAGTGAACCACACTCAGGTCGTGGGAAATAAACAAGTAGGTCAGATGGAATTCAGTTTGTAGTTGTTTGAGTAGGTTCAGCACCTGGGCTTGAATGGAAATATCTAGGGCAGAGACGGATTCATCACAGATAAGAAAATCGGGGCTGGTGACCAGGGCACGGGCAATGGCAAGCCGCTGTCTTTGCCCCCCAGAAAATTGATGGGGATAACGGGGCAGGGCATCGGCATCCAATCCCACTCGTTCTAACAATGTAACGACTTGTGCCAGCGCTAAGCGAGGGGACTGGCGGGGGAAGTGAATGCGGAGGGGTTCCAGGAGGGCTTCCCGCACGGTCATACGGGGGCTGAGGGAACCAAGGGGGTCTTGGAAGATGAGTTGCATCCGCCGCCGGAGGGGACGCAGTTGCGCCTGTGAGTATCGGGTGATCTCCTGACCGTCAAAGATAATTCTGCCGGTTTGGGGTCGCAGTAAACCTAGAACTGCCCGTGCCAAGGTGCTTTTACCGCACCCGGATTCTCCCACTAGCCCTAGGGTTTCGCCCCGGTGGATGGTGAAGGAAACCCCTTTGACCGCCCATTGCTCTGGGGGTTGGCGGGGATAGCCCACCTGGAGGTTCTCCACCTGGAACAGAACTGGCTGTTGCTGAAGTTGGCTGAGACGTTGGGCGTGGGCGGCGGGGGAGATGACAGCAGGCGCAGGGCGGTTTTCCAAAAAATCCGTCAGGGTGGGGAGCAGGGCGAGGCGGTGACGGGCAGAGGGGCGGCAAGCCAGGAGTCCCCGGGTGTAGGGATGTTGGGGGTGCTGAAAAATGTCCGCCTTGGAGCCGGATTCCACCACGGTGCCCTGGTACATGACCAACACCTGATCCGCCAAATCCGCCACCACGGCCAGGTCATGGCTGATCAAAAGGGTGGCCATCTGCCGTTGCTGGCACAGGCGTTTCATTAAACTGAGAATTTCTGCCTGAATCGTCACGTCTAGGGCGGTGGTGGGTTCGTCCGCCAACAGCAGCCAGGGGTCACTGGCCAAAGCCATTGCCAACATCCAGCGTTGCAATTGCCCCCCGGAAAATTGATGGGGGTACCGGTGGAGGAGGCTGGACACCATTACTGGCGGCGCATCCGGGGGCAGGAGTTGCACTTCCTGGAGCAGTTGTACCTGCCGTTGCCGCAGTTGGGCAGGGGTTAGGGAGCGGTGCGCCCGACAGGCTTCAGCTAATTGCCAGCCACAGGAATACACGGGATTCAGGGAACTGGCGGGTTCCTGAAAGACCATCCCCATCGCCCGCCCCCGATACTGCGGCCAGGCTCGGGGGGTGAGGGTGCGTAAATCCACCGGCGGGTGTTCGGGGGGGGACCACTCTAAGCGTTCCGCCTGGACGGTGCCGGGGGCTGGCACCAACCCGATCAAGGCCAAGGCCGTCAGGGATTTGCCCGACCCGGACTCCCCCACAATGCCCAACACCTGCCCCGGCGCCAGGGTAAAGGACACGCCCCGTACCGGCGTATGCCCGGGGAAATGGACTGCCAAATCTTCCACGATGAGCAGGGGCGGCATGGGGTGCAACGAAGGGGTGGGGGTTAACGCCTCAATTAACGCATAATTAAAGTATGCTCCGCCTGGAATCTGTCGGCATGAACTCCAATTCTACCCTCGCTTTGGCGCCCCTGACCCCACCGGAGGGTCTGCCCCGGCTCGGTCGCTTGCAGGTGTACACCGCCCCCCAGCGCACCTTTTTTGCGGAGGTGATGGCTTTGGCGATCCGCAGTGCTGGCAATGGCCAAAGGGTGCTGATCGTGCAATTTCTCAAGGGAGGCATTGGGCAAGGTCTGCAACACCCTATGAAGTTGGTGCAACACCTGGACTGGATTCGCTGTCCCATTCCCCGCTGTGTGGATACGCCCGATGTGCAGGAGGAGGAAGCCCAAGCCATCCATCAGCTTTGGCAGGCGACCCAAAACCTGGTGTTGAGCGGGCAGTACCAGTTGGTGGTTTTGGATGAACTGATCCTGGCGGTGCATTTGGGGTTGTTGGGGTTGATTGAGGTGGTGAGTTTTTTGCACCAACGCCCGCCCATGATTGATCTGATCATCACCGGCACCACCCTCCCGCCGGAAATTTTAGCCCTGGCGGATCAGGTGACGGAATTGCGCCGTCCCTGGGTGGGGTGAGGGAAAACTATGGCTACGCCACGCTTCGCTATCAGAGAAACCAACCGTAGCTGTGTAACCCTTTCCCCAAGAAATTTACGCCTAAATAACACACCCAAACCACCCCAAACCCGACAGTGGCGAGGATTGCCGGTCGCCGCCCCTGCCAATCCCGGGTAATGCGGGCGTGCAGATAGGCGGCAAACACCAGCCAGGTGATCAACGCCCAGGTTTCCTTTGGGTCCCAACTCCAGTAGGAACCCCAGGCTTCGTTCGCCCACACCCCCCCGGAAATGATCCCCACCGTCAACAGGGGGAATCCCAAGCCAATCATCCGGTAACTGAGATTGTCCAAGGTCTCCGCCAGGGTCAACCGCTCCGGGGTTAGGGCAACCTCATTCCGAGTCAGCACCGCCGTGTTACCGTCCCCCACCGCAAGCGGTTCTCGGGGTTCGACCCGTTGCACCCGATAGGCGCCCGTGCCCACCGAACTGCCCCGCAGATGCACCGCCTGCCCCCGGGTCACCACCAAAAAAGCCATCGCCAGCAGGGAACCCACCAACAGGGCGGCATAGCTGAGCATCATCACCGAAACGTGCATCATCAACCAATTGGACTTAAGCGCCGGAACCAGGGGAGCCGACTGTTGCATTTCCGGGGGCAAAGAAAGGGCGGCAAACGCCGTCACCCCGAGGGCAACGGGTGCCGTCACCCCCCCCACCCAGGCACTCCCACTCAGTCGTTCCGCCACCAAATGCACGGCGGTCAAGCCCCAAGCCAAAAAGAACAAAGATTCATACAAATTACTCAACGGGAAATACCCCCCTTCCGCCCAGCGGGCAATCAACAGGGCGGCAATGGTGCCATTGGTCAATCCCATCCCCAGCGTGCCCCAGGCGGCAAACCGACCGGCAAACGCCAAGTTTACCCAGTACACCAAGGTGGTCACCAACAGTAGGGCAAAGGCGGTATTATCCAAGCAATTTTCTAAAATCAACAAATTCATGGGGGCATCAACATAGGTTTAGCAACATCTTCTATTATGACAGCTACACATAGCACTTTTTCAACTGAGTATGGCTACGCCACGCTATCAGTATGAGAACGGCGGTTGTGGGCACACCACCCCAGTTCTTGATTCTGGAGAATTTATGTTCGTTGAGCGAGTAGAATGGTTATAGGTAAATAGTGAAAGATGTTTTTATCATTGTGGGCACTTCTAAAAATAGGTCGCAGGGGCGTAGCCATTAATATAGGCATGCCAACGAGCTAACCTTCAATTGGTTCAAATAAATAGCGGTGCCCTTAAATTAAACCCAATTAAAGAGCAAAACTTGTTCAAGAATGCACCATTCAGAGCCGCAGTCCAGGGAATGTGCTCAAGGTTATTTCTAAATATATAGCAATCCTAAATGAAAATAGAATAGGGGTCGCAGGGGCACCGCCCCCGTATTTGGTTCTCAGTAATTCCCATTCGTTAATTAAATAGGATTGCTATACAGTCTTTTGAGTGGTTGCGGGATACAGTTGAACCCCACTCGCCGTAGGTCAATCATGATTAAGCCTTGAGGATAATCGAGGCCTTTGGTATCCTTTAATTGATAAATAGACTGCAATCTCTATCTCTACAATAAAAATGGGTTGTAGCCGTACCGCCCCCGTCCCTAGTTTTTCTAAATACCCGTTCGCCAAGCGAGTCGGATGGCTATAGACTGCTATAGTTTGAGTAAATTGTTCAAGCGGTCTCGTTAAAGATGTCCTTAATAAATTATTCAGACGATACTCCCCAGATGTGCCATGATGTTCCCCAAACCCGAATTTCCCTGGCTCAACCAGACCTTAGAGGATTTACAAAAGCTGGCTGAGCAGACCCAAACGCAGATTGCGGCAACCATTAATGCCGTACAGGAGCGGGCGACCCAGGCGCAACACAACCTAGAACAACAGGTACACCAGACCCTGGAGCAGGTCGTCCCCCCCGAGGTGCAAGCCGCCGTTGCCACCCATCACGCCCTGGCGAATCAATGGGTGCAACAGACTCAGGCGACGGTTGAAGGGCAAATGGAACCCCTGCAACAGTTCCTCAACCGCTTAGAGCAGAACCGGGTAGAGGTCAGCCAAAAGGTCACAGTACACCTGCAAGCGGTGATCCCCGAACCCCAGAGACTCCAGAGCATTGGGGGGGGCATGGTGGGGCTGATGGGCGGTCATGTGGTCGGCTCTGCCCTGGGGGGTGTGGCGGGGGCAGTGACCTTTGGCCCTGTGGGGGCGGTGATTGGCACCCAGATGGGCGGCTTTACCGGGCGGGTGGTGGGGGCGCATTTGGGCGAAACCCTGGCGGGAGGGCAACCCCTGGAAACGATAGATGAACGTCTGCAGCGGTTGGCCTCGGATTACCTGGGGAGCAGTGTGGGGGCGGTAGTGGGAACCGTGGTCGGACAGGTCACTTTGGGGCCGGTGGGGGCCTTCGTGGGAAATTTTGTGGGGGATGCGGTGGGGGGACAGTTGGGGATGAATGTTTACCAACAGATCAAACAGGGGCAAGCCCAGGAGGATCAACTTTGGGTGATTGACCACTCCGGCGAAACCACCAGCGAATTGCTCGGGGCTACCTTAGGAAGGTTGGTGGGGGGGGCGCAGGGGCAAATGTACGGTGCCCGTTTGGGAAACTATTTCGGGCGCAAAATCCCCTGGCACCAGGCCGTCGCCGTCCCGGATACCCCCCAGCCTGACTTGCCGCCCGACCCTGAACTTTGCTATCCCAAGAAAGGAGACTCCCAAAACTAACTCATAATAGGTAGGAAATTCACCTGCGATTCACGCCCATCCGCTAACCTATGCCCCGTTCCCGTACCACCGCTGACCCATCCCCCAACGGCCAACCGACCCTGGTGATTGTGGAATCCCCCACCAAGGCCCGCACCATCCGCCAATACCTACCGGAAAACTATCGGGTGGAAGCCTCCATGGGTCATGTGCGGGATTTGCCCCAGTCCGCCAGCGACATTCCGCCCGAACTGAAAAACCAGGACTGGGCAACCCTCGGAGTGAATGTGCATCAGGATTTTGAACCTCTGTACATCGTGCCGGGGGACAAAAAGAAAGTGGTCAGCACCCTCAAGGCCGCCCTCAAGGAAGCCAAAGAACTGATCCTGGCGACCGACGAGGACCGGGAGGGGGAAAGCATTAGCTGGCATTTGACCCAGGTGTTGCAACCCCGGGTGCCGGTGAAACGGATGGTCTTCCACGAAATTACCCGGGAGGCGATCCAAGCCGCCCTCCAACAGTGCCGCCAGGTGGACGAGGGGCTGGTGCGGGCGCAGGAAACCCGCCGGATTCTGGATCGGTTGGTGGGGTACACCCTGTCCCCCCTGCTCTGGCAAAAGGTCGGGCCGGGGTTATCCGCTGGGCGGGTGCAGTCCGTGGCGGTGCGGTTACTGGTACAACGGGAACGGCAGCGGCGCGCCTTTCGCAGTGCCACCTATTGGGGCTTAAAAGCGCAACTGACCGCCCACCAGACCCCCTTTGAGTCCCGCCTGGTGGCCTTAGGGGGGGTGAAACTCGCCACTGGGCAAGACTTTGACCCCCAAACCGGGGCATTGCTCCCCCGCCGCCGGGTGCGTTTGCTGGATCAAGCCCAGGCGGAAACCCTCTGCCAACAACTCCAGGGGGAAACCTGGCGGGTAGAGGACGTGGAATCCCGGCAGGTTCAGCGCAAACCCGCCCCCCCCTTTACCACCTCCACCCTGCAACAGGAAGCCAACCGGAAACTGCGGCTCTCCACTCGGGAGACCATGCGGATTGCCCAAAACCTTTACGAACAGGGCTACATTACCTATATGCGGACGGATTCGGTGCATTTGTCCCAACAGGCGATCACCGCCGCTCGGGAATGTGTCCAGCAAATGTACGGGCAAAATTACCTCAGCCCCAAGCCCCGGCAATACGCCACCCAGAGCAAGGGTGCCCAGGAAGCCCACGAAGCCATCCGCCCCGCCGGGAGTCATTTTCGCACCCCCCAGGAGACGGGCTTAACTGGACGGGAATTGGCTCTTTACGATTTAATTTGGAAGCGCACGGTGGCCACCCAGATGGCGGAAGCCCGGTTGACCCATCTGACCGTGACCATTCAGGCGGGGGAGGCGGAATTTCGCACCACCGGCAAACGCATTGATTTTCCCGGCTTTTTCCGAGCCTATGTGGAAGGCTCCGACGACCCCCAGGCCGCCCTGGAGGACCAGGAAATTAGCCTGCCGCCCCTAGCCGTGGGGGACACGCCCCAATGTACCCACCTGGAAGCCCTGCGCCACGAAACCCAGCCCCCCGACCGCTACACGGAAGCGTCCCTGGTGAAAACCCTGGAAAGCGAGGGGGTAGGCCGTCCCAGCACCTACGCCAGCATCATTGGCACCATCCAGGACCGGGGGTATGCCCAGGTAGAGGGAAACGCCCTGGTTCCTACCTTTACCGCCTTTGCCGTCACCGCCCTGCTGGAGCAAAATTTCCCCCATTTGGTGGACACCGGGTTCACCGCCAAAATGGAACAAACCCTGGATCATATCGCTGAAGGGGAAACCGCCTGGTTGCCCTATCTGCGGGAATTTTATCTAGGGGAACAGGGGTTAGCCAACCAGGTGAAAACCCAAGCCCAGGCGATTAACCCCGCCACCGCCCGTACCCTGGAACTCGAAGGGTTGGGGGATGCCAAAGTCCACATCAGCACCCGCTACGGCCCCTACGTGGAAATTCCCCAAAATGGCGAAGTGGTCACGGTTTCCCTCCCCAAGAACCTCACCCCGGCGCAGTTGACCCCCCAGGTGATCGAGGAGTTGCTCCGGCAAAAAACCGAAGGGCCCACCAAACTGGGGATGCACCCGGAGACCGGCGAACCGATTTACCTCCTCACCGGCACCTACGGGCCCTACGTGCAGTTGGGGGAAGCGACGGAAACCAACCCAAAACCCAAACGGGCATCCCTCCCCAAGGGGGTGACCCCGGAGCAGGTGACCTTAGAGATGGCGGTGGGGTTGTTGTCCTTGCCCCGTACCCTGGGGGAGCATCCCAACGGCGGCAAAGTCAAAGCCGGGCTGGGGCGGTTTGGCCCCTATGTGGTACACGACCAGGGCAAGGAAGGCCAGGACTTTCGTTCCCTCAAAGCGGAAGATGATGTCCTCACCATTACCCTGGAGCGAGCCTTAGAACTCCTGGCGCAACCCAAGGCTGGCCGGGGTCGGAACAGTAGCACCCCCTTACGGGAACTGGGTGCCCATCCCCAGGATCAACAGCCAGTCAGCGTTTACCAAGGCCCCTATGGGTATTACGTCAAACACGGCAAGGTGAATGCGGGTTTACCGGAAGGCACCACCCCGGAAACGGTGACTTTGGAACAGGCGGTAGAACTATTAGCCACCCGGAGCCAAAACCCCCGCAAAAAGACCACCAGCCGCCGCAAAAAAAGCTAACGGATCAAGCCCCATGTATGTCCCGCATGACCTTGAAAAGGCCATTCTGGTAGCCATTTAAGTCAATCCAGCCACATTTCGGGGACACGCTAACAATCCTATCGAAAATTGAAACAATAATCACATGGGAAGCCCGCTGGAAATTGATTTTTGTGAGTATAGTCATTTCAAACAAGTTTGCAACATTCGCCTTCACCTATAAACCCTCTCCTGGAAAGGAGCAGAAGTGTTGAATCTTAAGATTTTGAGGGTTTGTGCCAAAATGTGCATCTAACCTGATGATACAAAACATTGTCATTTAGGAGTTAAATTCTCATTTATAACAAAAAATCTTCTGATTAAGTGTTTTGCCTGACTCGAATTTATGAACTTTTGTTGCAGGGTTCAACACTACTGGGAATAGAGCGATTGCAAATACCTAAAAAGTATCGCATTCTAAAACGGAATGACTATGTTTATTATCACAAGTGTTGAATCCTGCAATAAAACTTTACATATTTAGGCGTGGGACGACCCGATTGAGCCAATGGACAAAATTCCACTCCTGCCGTATTAAGATTTGTATATATCGGAACTTATCTGCCAATTTACTTCCGTACATCCGTGGAACTTTTAACAGTTGCAATATCAAGTAAACTATTAAAATTACATAAATTTGAATGGTAATTCCATTCAAATTTTTACTCATCATTTTATCGAGCTTTAAGTTCATCTTTAGAAATTTCCATAGTACCTCTATCGCCCAGCGTTGTCTATAGGCTTCCCCTATCTCTTCATTACTCATTACATCCTCAGGAATATTGGTAGCTAAATAATAGTCTACTTTCTGTTGAACATTGCCAAAACAAACTACTCTCGCCCAGAAGTGTTGAATCTTAAGATTTTGAGGGTTTGTGCCAAAATGTGCATCTAACCTGATGATACAAAACATTGTCATTTAGGGGCTAGATTCTCATTTATAACAAAAAATTTTCTCATTAAGTGTTTTGCCTGGCTCGAATTTATGAACTTTTGTTGCAGGGTTCAACACTACTGACTCTCGCCTTACCTCGTTCTGTGGTGATATGATAGTTTTCATCCCATTTCCAATTCGACTTAATACGGATAATAAAAAGGGCATCATTTTCGATAAATTGTTCAAATACTTTGTGACTGCAAAACCCTCTATCCCCGACTGCGACTCCATTTTCCGGTAGCATTTTCACAATATCTTCACCAAAATTAATCTCATGTGCCTGTCCAGGACTAACAATTAAATGACCAGTAGATTTCGTATCTTGATTCAAAGTGGTTATTAACTTTACTTGGCGATAGCCTTGGAGCCAAAATAACTTACTCATCAGCGGTATTACGGTAGCATCAAAAGGACATAAAACCAACCTCTTTTCAGGATGAGCTTCCTCAATATAATGCAATAATTTATGATAAAGATGCATAAAAATTTGTGGGTCTCTTGTCTTGTTCGCCTTAGAAAACGTGGATAAGTCAACCTTAATGCCCGCATGATTTAATTGGTAAAATAAGTCCCGTAAACTGTTGATTCCTTTGTCTAAAATGCCAGCAAACCAGATTGAACAAAATAAGCGAGAATTTAGAACTGGATAATCATTAGTTGGCAGGTCTTTGAGTAAAAATTTGACAATCCCGGGAAAAGAATTGAATTTCATAGTTGTTTCATGTTTTGGTTTATATGAATTAGAATACCATATTTTGACCCCTCTTTTTCTGCCTTTACCTACCTTTCAACACTTCTGGTTTATTATATCATTATTTAGGGTTGCCATAGCCTTTTTATTTATCAAGGGCACCCTCTAAAAATAGGTTGCAGGGGGGTAGCTCCCGTCTTTGATTCTCGATAGCCTGCGTGGCGTAGCTATTAGTATGGGCATTTCAGTAAAGTAACCTGCCAGGGGTGTCAATCAAGGGCACCTCTACAAATTGTGAATTGGCGGTCGCAGGGGGGCGCCCCCCGCCCTTGGTTCTAGGTAATGTGGGCATTCCAAGGATGAGATTTTTCATCGGTTCAAATAAATAGAGATGCCCTTAATAGAAGTGTTTTTAATAACTCGTAGTCACAGCTACGGGTTGTCGCACTTTTTGTGAGTAGAAGGAGGCTGATTCTTGACCTTGACCACACTCCCGAGCAAATTTAATCAAATGATGGCTGACCAAAGCCGTGCTGATAATATATTCAATCTGACCTTTTTGAAAAGCGGGTTTAGCAAACCGCCAAAATGTCTCCCGATAGTCACTTAATAACCCCACTTTGAGCAGGATATTAAACATTAACCCCAGCCCTTTCATAATATTTGCCCAGGAGGTGCGGGCGGGACTGTTGGGCACCTGAATCCGATTGGGATAGGTATGCTCCAGATTGTAGGCAAACCGCTCATAAATAAATTCCGGTGTGTAGGCTTGGGTAATACATTTACGCCACATGGCAACCACCTGTTCATGGGGCAATAGGAAATTCACATTCGATTCCCGGTTCTCATCAAAAACCAATCGTCCCTCCTTTTCTAACCGCTCCCACAAAGGCGTTTTAGGTAGGGCATAAAGCAGGTTAATCGTCAGCATGGGAATCTGGGATAAACGGATAAATTCCAAAATCCGATCCCCTGTCATCGGCGTATCCGTATCTAAGCCTAAAATGATTCCTGAGACCACTTCCAAGCCATAACTGTTGAGAATTTTGATACTTTGAAGAATGGGTAAACTGAGATTGTGATCTTTAGAAATCGAGTGCAATGCTTCCGGTTCTGGGGTTTCAATCCCACAAAATACCGTGCAGAAATAAGCCTCCCGCATCATGGCTAAAATTTTTGGGCTTTGTGCCAAATTTAAGGTGGCTTCACAGGCAAATTGCACCGGATAGCCCCGCTCTTTTTGCCAGTTGATCAAATGGGGTAAAAGTTCCATCACCGCCTTGCGATTGCCGACAAAATTATCATCCACAAAATAGATGGCTCCGGGATTACCCGCCGCCAAAATTGTATCCAGTTCCTTGAGAATTTGTTGAGGGGTTTTCAACCGGGGATTATTGCCATATAGGGCGGGAATATCGCAAAATTCACAGTGATAGGGACACCCACTCGAAAATTGCACACTGCCGATAAAATACTGGTTCAAGGGGAGTTTTTCGTAGGCAGGAATGGGAAATTCACTCAAGGGCACCCGTTCTTTGGTTTGAAAAATAATTTGCTGTGGCGGTCGCTCCGTGTGGGTATCCAGATAGGCAATCATGGCATCGGTGGCATCCCCCAATTCCCCCAAATGCAGTAAATCCACCTCTGGGTAATATTCCGGGCATCCCGACACCGAGGGTCCCCCCAGGGCGGTAATTTTCCCATGCCGATGGGCTTTGCGATTGATTTCTAAAATCTGTGGCTTTTGAATGTGCATGCCACTGATGATCACCGCATCCGCCCAACGATAATCCCACCACCGAGCCGGTCGGAGATTCTCATCAATCAGGCGCACCTCCCAGGATTCCGGCATATAGGCGGACACCACCAGCAAGCCCTGGGGCGGCATAAACCCCTTCACCCCCGGCATTAACTCGTAGGCATGGTGAAACGTACCAAAGGAAGGGCTGTAGCGGGGAAACACGCACAGGATGCGCCGCCGGTTTTGGGGCTGGTAGGGCGTACGACGGGAAATCGTGGGTGCTTCGGTCATGGCAAATCCCTGCGTTACGTGCCCCCCTAGTGTAATGGGGTTTTTGGGTCGCTGACAAGTCGCTCGCCCCATTCTTAAGGGATTTTTAGTCTCAGGGCTTGGCTGGATTTGTTTATACAATGTAAAATTACCAGAAAACTTGGGTCTAAAGCCCCGCCCTTAGTGCCTACGGCACGGCTACGCCTAGAGGGCGGCTTTGTGCTATACTTAGCGTAGAGGTAAGGGTAGTCAACCTCTTTAAAAACCCAGTAGCCTAACGGCTAAGCAACAACCTAAGATTTCCTTATGGTTAGTTCAAAGGTACCTTAGGGCATAAGGGAACCGCTTGCCCCCCTTCGACTGAGGGGGAGGGAACGACTGGGGAGACAAGCGCCTCTGCGGTTGAGGGGCAACCTGATACCATAAGTGCGGTTGCGGAACCAGTAACAAGAATCTTCTGCCTTTAGGCAGGAGAGTACAGTCTATTTGTCAATTAAAGGATACAAAAAGCCTTGATTATTCTAACCTTGATTATTCTAAAACCTCAGCATGATTGACCTACGGCAAACGGGGTTCAACTGTATCCCATAACTACTTAAAAGACTGTATGTCAAATGAAAGGGCATATCTCTATGGCAAGCCCGGGCGATTCGCAAACAGAAATTCCATAGAACCAGACCGGGGCGGTGCCCTGCGACCCTCAATTTTTTGAGTATAAACATTTTAGTTACAATTTTATGTACAATTTAAGTGCGATTGCTGTGGCGGTACCCACAAATCACCCAGTGTCTGGGATTGCTGTTTCTCTAATCGCTGACGCTGGGAGCAGACTCCTGTGGCAATTGGCTCAATCCCACCCGGTGACAAAAGTCCCCAAACCGCTCACCCATGTACCGCTCTTGTTTGTAAAATGTAAAGACTGGTTTTAGGGCTTCGGCTAAACCTGCCAAGGGCATTTTTTCCCATAGCACCTGGGCGAGGCGGCTCCCATTGGCACTGGCTCCCACCCACACCTGGTAATAACCGGGTAAGGTGCCCACCAAACCTAATTCCGCCAAGTAGGGACGGGCGCAACCGTTGGGACAGCCGGTCATACGGATGATCAAGGGCGTATCTGCCAAACCTACCTCGCCCCAGAGGGTTTCCACCTGCCGTACCAAATCCGGGAGTACCCGCTCGGATTCGGTGATTGCCAAACCACAGGTGGGCAGGGCGGGGCACGCCATCGCCAGACGGGTGAAGGGGGATAGGTCATCCGGCAAGGGCACGCAATGCTGACGGAGTATGGTGGTGATTTTTTCCCGCCATTGGGGGTCAATGTCCCGGAGGATCACGTCCTGGGTGGGGCTGAGTTGCAGGGGCAGGGCAAATTGCTCATTGATCAAACGCAGGGCGGTTTTGAGTTGGCTGTCCTCGGTGTCCCGAATCCGCCCGTTGGGAATGGATAAACCCAAAAATAACTTGCCGTCCCCCTGGGGTTGCCAGCCGAGGTAATTCAAGCCTGCGGGAAACGGGGGAATTTTGTGCCAGGGTTTGAGTTTTTGCCCAGCGTATGCCTGCACCACCTGGCGGAATTTGCGGATGCCCCAATTGTGGACAAGATACTTCATGCGGGCTTGCTTGCGGTCCTGTCGGTTGCCGTGATCCCGCTGGACAGCCAGGATTGCCTGGATCACCGTTTCAATCTGCGCCGCCGGGACAAATCCCAAGGGTTGCCCCAACAAGGGGAACGTTTCTTCTTTGTTGTGGGTGCGCCCCATGCCCCCCCCGACCAGGATATTAAAGCCCCGCAATTCCCCCTTGGCATCGGTGATCACGATCAAGCCAATGTCCTGGGAATAAATATCCACCGAATTGTCATCCGGGACGGTAATGGCGCATTTGAATTTGCGGGGTAGGTATTGATTGCCATAGAGGGGTTCCACCGGGTCGTCCAAATGGATTTTGGGCAAGGGGGAAAGCTCTGGCAAAATCGGCAGTTCTAGCTCCTGGTCGTCAATCCACAACTCGTAATAACTGCGAGTGCGGGGCAACAGCAAATCCGATAACCGCCGGGCGTAGTCCTGGGCGTGGCGATAGCTGGGGCGGTTCAAAAAGGGAGCCGGGGGTGCCATCACATTCCGGTTAATATCCCCACAGGTGGCAAGGGTCGTGCCCATGTTCCGCACAATCGCTTCAATTACCGTTTGCACATTCGCCTTGAGCACCCCGTGCATTTGAAAGGTTTGCCGGGTCGTCACCCGCAGGGTACCATTCCCATACTGATCCGCCAGGGCATCTAGGGTGCGGTAGAGGGGTGCCGGGACGTAGCCCCCCGGTTGACGGGTGCGGAGCATCAAGGAGAAATCCCGTTCTAACCCCTGTTGGCGCAATTCCTGACGCTTATCCCGGTCATCCTGCTGGTAGGAGCCGTGAAATTTCAAAATCTGCACCGCCGCTTCGCTGAAATGGCTGGTGGGTTGGCGGGCTTCCGTAGCGAGGGGTTCCCGGAGATAATCGCTGGCAACCTTGACCGCCTCACTCCGGGGCAAACGCACCTGCGCTTCGGTGGGGGGAATGGAAGTCATTATGTCGCTAATTCCGGTCGGGTTTTGTTGGTTTTTCTAATGTATCATTTTTCCTGTGGTCACACTCTTAAGGGAAGCTAAATGAATCCGGCTCAGGAAATCCAGAACCCGTATGGTGGTAAAGCAATTGCCCCTACGGAGCAGACGATGTTCGCTGAAGTGATGCAAAAAGTACAGGCTTTAGATTTGGCGGTGCTCAACCAGGAATTAGAGGCGGCGCAACCCCGGGAAATTTTAGCCTGGGCGACCGAGACCATACCGGAGGGCTTGGTGCAAGCCAGTGCCTTTAATGTGGATGACATGGTGATTACCGACCTGCTTTACCGAGAATTCCGCCCCCGGCATCCGGTACCCGTTTTATTCCTCGACACCCTGCACCATTTCCCGGAAACGCTGGAGTTGGTCGCCCGCAGTACCCAGCACTACGATTTGAACCTAAAAATTTACCGGATCATGACGGTGGATTCCCGGAGCGCCTTTGCCCAACGCTACGGGGACAAACTCTGGGAAACGGATATTGAGCAGTTCCATTACCTGACTAAAATTGAACCCCTGCAACGGGGGCTGGCGGAGTTGGGGACGGTGGCGTGGATCACCGGGCGCAGGCGGGATCAGGCGCACACCCGCTCGGATATGCCCATTTTGGAGTGGGATAAACACCAACGCTTGAAAATCAATCCCCTGGCTAACTGGACCCGTGCCCAAAGCTGGCAGTATGTGATGGAGCATCAGGTGCCCTACAACCCCCTGCACGACCAGGGCTACGCCAGCATCGGCGATGAACCCCTCACCACCCCGGTCGCCGAAGGGGAGGATGAACGGGCAGGGCGCTGGCGGGGCACCGGCAAAACCGAGTGCGGCATCCACATTTAAGGAACCCATTGGCGGCTCCCTTATAATAAGATTAACCAGTTCTTAACCTTGGGGGGAGCGATGACACCAACGACCCTGGGAGAGTGGTTGCATCCCCATCTCCGCCGGGCGTACCAGCGGTGGGGCAAGCAGGAGGCGGGGGTGCGTCGGGGGGATGACCCGGAGGCAATTCACCAGATGCGGGTGGCGCTACGGCGGCTACGGGCGGCGATGAGCGGGTTTGAGTCCGTTTTAGACCTGCCCCGGGTGACCCGCAAGGTGGGGATGATCAGCCGGGTATTGGGGCAGGCACGGGATGGGGATGTGATGTTAGCCCGTTTGGAGCAGGATTATCTGCCCGGATTGCCCCCGGCAGAACAGGCACCGCTCCGGGATTTTATCCGGGGTTTGCGGCGGCAACGGCAGGATGTGCAACGGGAGGTGGTGGCTTTACTCAATTCTGCTACTTATCAGCGGGTCAAGGAAGCCTGGGGGAAATGGCTGGATCGCCCCCGCTGGCAGTCCTTGGGGGATGCGTCGGTGGCGGGAACCGTACCGCACCTTTTGGCAATTGCCTGGGGGGAACTGGCACTGCATCCGGGCTGGCGGGTGACCACCCCGGCAGATGATCCAGAATTGCTTCACGACCTACGGAAAACCATCAAACGCACCCGTTACCTGTGGGAATTTGCCGACAACTCCCTGGATATTGGGTTGAAGGAACCCTTAGATTTATTGCGGGAGGCGCAGGAGGTGCTGGGGCATCTGCAAGATGGGTTTGTACTGGCTTCCCAGATGGGCAATGCCTGTCCCACCCTGGGCGAACGTTTAACCCAACAGCAGGAGGAACATTGGCAGACCTGGCAAACCCTGCGGCATCAACTCCAGAGCCGGGCAGTCCAACAGCAGGTCTATCACACCCTGGGTGATTTGGGACTCAATGGGGCGGATCAAGCTCCCCCAAAGGACGGAATCGCTCATCCTGCTGTAGTTCCTCTTGGATAATCTGCTCCAGGCGGGACTCGCTCACCCCCAGGACATGGATGAGGTCAATCAACAGGGTATTTTCTTCGATTAGCACAAACCCATCCGCCAGGGCAATCCGTACCGCCAACCGCATGGCTACTTCCGCCTGTTTGGTATCCGCTAATGCCCGACAGGCGGCTCCCCCCAAAGGTGCCATTCCCTCTTGCGCCAAAACCTGCAACGCCTTCTGGATAGCCGCTTGCGCCGTCGCCACCGGCACCCCCTGCTGGACAAGAAATTCCACCAGTTGGTCTTCCTCTTCCGGGGCAACATCCTCATCCGCCGTCATCATCAGCACACCCACGGCGGCAATCCCTTCCCACAGGTTCAGGGTCGCTGAGGAGGGAGTGGTGGGGTCAAATAGGGGTTTTCCCGTCACAGCCTTGATGGGGTAGGTGTTCCCCTCTAGTAAATCAGAAAATTCGTCCCAAAAGTTACGCCGGGGGCATCACCCACCGTTGGATGCCATAGGTCAGGGCAAATAGGGCTAAAGAAGCCGCCAGCAGTACCAGGGAAATGACCGTCGCCGCCGGATAATTAAACTCCTCCAACTGTTGATACACATAAACCGTCGCCGCCAAAGTTTTGTAGGGGATATTGCCGGAAATGATCACAATCACCCCAAATTCCCCAATCCCCCGTGCCAAAGCCAGGGTAAACCCGGTCACTAAAGCGGGCACCACCGGCGGCAGAATCACCCGCCAAAAACACAGCCAATCCCCCGCCCCCAGGGTATGAGCCGCCTCCTCCACCTCCGGTTCCAACTCCCATAGCACCGGCTGTACCGTCCGCACTACAAACGGCAGGGTGACAAACAACTGCGCCAACACCACCGCCCCCACCGAAGCCGTGAAATTCAGGGGCAGGAGGTTCCCCAAAGCAGTGCCCTCATCCCAAAATTGCCCCAACACCCCCCCGGAGCCGTACAAAGTCGCCAGGGTAATCGCCGCCACCACCGAGGGCATGGCAAAGGGCAAATCCACCAGACTGTCCAACAGCCGCCGCCCCGGAAACCGATAGCGCACCAGCACCCACGCCAGGATAAACCCGAATATCGTATTCAAGACCGCCGCCGTCAACGCCGTCCCAAAGGTCAACTGGTACGCCGCCAGAGCCATCGGAGCCGTAATCAACGACCAGACCTCCGACCAGGGATATTGCAGTCCGGTGCCCACCAACGCCCCCAAGGGCAGGAGAAGCAAAAACCCCAGGTAGCTGAACATCACAGCAACCAACCAGGGAGAACGCCGCATCACCGCCCCTGCGCCGCCAACCGCTGTGCCTGGTCAAACAACGCCCCATCCGCAAACAACAGGGCATTTACCTTACCCCAGCCCCCAAAATCGCCAATTTTATAGATGCGATTCACCTTTTGAAAGTTTTTGGCAAACCGCTGGCGCACCTGCGGGTCAAAGGGGCGATACCCCGCCTCGGCGTAAAGCTCCTGCCCCCTGGGACTAAACAAAAACTGGGTAAATGCCTCCGCCACCTGACGGGTACCCCGTTTGTCCACCGTCCGGTCAATCACCGTCACCGGAAAATCCACCTGCACATTGGGAGAAGGAGCCACGTAGGGAAAATCCCTGGGGATCGATTCATTCAAAAACAGTACCTCATTTTCAAAATTGATCATCACATCCCCAATCCGATTTTTCACAAACTTATCCGTCGCATCCCGCCCGGAGTTTGCCAACACCTTCGTATTCGCCACCAACCGTTGCAGATAGTCCTGCGCCTTCGCCTCCCCAAACCCCCTTTGCATGGCGCCAAACCCCGCCATAATTCCCCAGCGGGCATTCCCTGCCGTTTTCGGGTTAATCAACAACACCTCCACATCGGGACGGGTCAAATCGCTCCAGGTGCGGATATTTTTGGGATTGCCAGGGCGAGTCACCAACACCATCACACTGGTCGCCGGAATCCCCTGGTTGGGTAACCGTTTATTCCAGTCCGCCCGCACAAAGCCCTTTTCCACCAGCGGGTCAATATTGCTCTGGATATTCTGCGCCAAAATGTCCGCCTCCAACCCCCCCAAAATCGCCCGGGTTTGCGCCCCCGATGCCCCATAGGACTCCTTAAACGTCACCCGTTGCCCCGTACGGGCTTGCCACTGCTTCTGAAATTCCGGGATCAACTTCGCAAACACCGGCTTCGCCACCGCATAACCCACCAACGTCAATTCCGTCGCCCGTTGCGCCTGCGCCAACCAACCCGGCAAAACCGCCATTGCCGCCCCCGCAACCATTGCCACGAATCCGTAACCCCATTGTTGCGCACCCATTGTTAAACCTCAAAATCCGATAGGAATAGGGGTGATTGTAGCATGGGTGAGAGAGGGTTGCATGATAAAGGGCATGATTTGGCTAGTCATTGGGATAAATTTAGGCATCAGTTGGGGGTGTTGGCAGTTGGTCGGCATTCTCATCAGTTTGCGAAAGACGATGGTGGGGGTTACCCGTGCCATTGAGGGGGCGGATCGAGCCACCCATAACCTGTTGGCGGGGGCACCGGCTGCGATTCTGCTCGGTCAAACCGGCACCAGGGCATTACGGCAACAAATCCCCGGTTTAGCCCAATATCTCAGCAAAGTCCGGCAGGTGCTTAGCGTGGCACTATGGTTAAAACGGCGGTTACAGCGATTTCAAGGTGTCCATAGGACAGTAGATAAAACCGCTAATTCAGAATAAAAATTCCAGGAGATTTCCACCTTAACGGCATTAGGGTAGCACTATAGAAACCCTATTATAGATTAGAACAATAATCACTTTGTCTCTATGGTAATCCTGCTTGATTTACATTAGCTTGTGTGCCGGGGGCATACAAAAATTTTCCAGAACTATACACCGCAGGTACTTCTTTGACGGGGGCGGTGCCCCAGCGACCCCTGTTCCATTCTCATTTAGGATTGCTAGAGTTACGAACTGGTTTGTTGGACGACCCAATTCAAGTAGCGTTCCGAGGCGGCCACCACCGGCAGGGCAAGGATTTCCGGGACTTCGTAGCTATGGAGTTCTAAAATTTTGGCTTCCACCTGGGGATAACGGCTTTTTACAGTTTTAATCAGCAGTTGAAATTCCACCTGGTTTTCCCATTCCCCTTCCCACAGATACATGGATTCAATCGGCACAATCCCCACGCAGGCGGCCAGCTTTTCTCCCACCAGGGTTTGGGCGATGTTGTCCGCTTCGCTCCGCTCCCCCACGGTGACCAGGACAATCAGTGCTTCCGCCATTGGGTCAACCTAGGCTCCGCCGGATATGCTCAAACACTTTTTGCTTCCGGGCATCTCGGTCGCTGGCGGTGCGCTGAAAATTGATGTCCGTGGTGCGGCGCAGGTGTTCCTGAATTTGCCTCTGCCGGGATTCTGAGTCGGCCATGAAATTCCCCTCTGGTCTCCAGCCCCTATCATAGCCGAATTTAGGCCGGGAAAATACGGAGGCGACGGTTGGGTTCTTCCCCAAAACTATCGGAACGCAGACGGTAATGCTCCACCAATTCGTGTTGCATTTTGCGGATGGCGGGGGGGCGGGGCAACAGCTCCACCGGCTGACCCGTAGGAATGACGATCTGCTCTACGGCCAAACGGGCTTCCTCCAGGGCTTCCACCTCGTCCTCCTCCCGCCCCTGGGTGAGGAGCGGCCAATCGTCCCCCGGTTCCCCCTCATCCAGACGTAGGAGCCGCCGCAGGGCGCGGGTGATGTGGGGCAGGGTATTGCCTTTGACCGTGTAAACCGGAATTTGCCGGGATTTGGCCATTTGGCGCACCTTGGGGTTTTGCCGTGCCTGCACCCGGGGGGTGAGCATCACATCCGCCTGGTGAATATCCCGCACCAAAATCACCGGCAAATCCAAGGCCATGATCACTTGGTTGAGCAATTCTAAACTCACCCCGTAGGGATACAGATGCACCGGGTCGTCCCCCTCCCGCTGTAAGTACGCCTCAAAGGGCAGGGGGTCTTCGTTCATGGCATGGTCGAGCAGTTGGGCAAATTCCTCCCCCGCTTCCGAGGTTTCCGGGAGAGCCACCATCCGTCCCGCCCGTCGCCACCGCCGCAGTTGGGTGGGGGGTTGGGGTTCCGGGGTGGGCAGTTCGTGGGTGGTGATTACCTGGCCGTTTTCCCCCAGGGTACGCAGTTGGGTCGCCCCTTTGCGCCCCCGCAAGAGGTTGTCCACCGTGTCCGCCACCTGTTCGTGGATTACCCAGCGGTACCGCTCCTGCATTTCCACGGCGATGGTAAAGGTGGGGGGGGCTTTGCGCTCCAAAACGGTTTTTTGGGTGCCCCGGCGGCGGGCTTCGTCATCTCCCAAGGTGACCGCCTGAATGCCGCCGATCAAATCCGCCAGGGTGGGGTTTTTCATCAGGTTTTCAATTTGATTGCCATGCGCCGTGCCGATCAACTGCACCCCCCGTTCGGCAATCGTTCGGGCCGCCAGGGCTTCCAATTCCGTGCCAATCTCGTCAATGATGATCGCCTCGGGCATGTGGTTTTCCACCGCCTCGATCATCACCTGATGTTGCAGTTCCGGGCGCGCCACCTGCATCCGCCGGGCCCGGCCAATGGCCGGATGGGGAATGTCGCCATCCCCAGCGATTTCATTCGAGGTGTCAATGATCACCACCCGTTTGCCCAGGTCATCCGCCAACACCCGGGCGATTTCCCGCAGAGCCGTGGTTTTCCCCACCCCCGGTCGTCCCAACAGGAGAATGGACTGGCCCGTTTCCACCAAATCCCGGATCATGCTCACCGTGCCAAATACCGCCCGCCCGACCCGACAGGTGAGGCCGATGATTTTCCCTTGCCGGTTGCGGATGCCGCTGATCCGGTGCAGGGTGCGCTCGATCCCCGCCCGATTGTCGCCGCTAAATTCCCCCACCTGGGCGATGGCGTATTCCAAATCCTGGTGGGTCACGGGTTCAGGCCGCAGGTATTCCGTGCCGTTGGGAAACCGGGCCTCCGGCGGTCGCCCCAAATCCAGGACAATTTCAATAATTTCTTGACGCTGGGGGTGAACTTCCAGGGGTTGGCGAATCGGGGGCGGAATAATGGCCAGTAGCTGATCCAGGTCGTCGGTAACGGTGAGATGTTCGGGATGGGCGGGGGAATGAACCATGCCTTCGCACCCACGGGTGAGCCGTTCAGTATCACTTATCATATTTAGCATTGTTGCAGGAAGTTTTGCCAGAGCCGGGGGGAAATTTTTTGATCCTGGTTTCGCCCCTCCCCCAGCGGTCGCCCAAATGGAGGGGGAATCCCCTGATCCCTGGGGGCATTGGGCAAAAAAAACTTTAGATTTGCTCTAGCTTTCATTACACTGGAGGGGTAACCATTGGGGCAGAGGATTATGGCAGGAAAATCCGTGGTCATTGCGCCGTCGATCCTATCGGCGGATTTTAGCCGTCTGGGGGCGGAGGTGCAGGCGGTGGATGCGGCAGGGGCGGACTGGATTCATGTGGATGTGATGGATGGCCGGTTTGTCCCCAATATCACCATCGGACCCTTGATTGTGGAAGCCCTGCGCCCGGTGACGGCCAAACCCCTGGATGTGCATTTGATGATTGTGGAGCCGGAGCGGTATGTGGCGGATTTTGCCAAAGCCGGTGCCGATATTATTTCCGTTCACGCCGAAAGTAGTGCCACGATTCACCTGCATCGCACCCTGAGTCAGATTAAAGAATTGGGCAAGCAGGCGGGGGTGGTGCTGAACCCGGCCAGTCCCCTGGATTTGATTGAATATGTCTTGGATGTGGTGGATTTGGTGCTGATTATGAGCGTGAATCCGGGGTTTGGGGGTCAGGGGTTTATTCCCCAGGTGGTGCCCAAAATCCGGCGACTGCGGCAGATGTGCAATGAACGGGGGCTGGACCCCTGGATCGAGGTGGATGGGGGTCTCAAAGCCAACAATACCTGGCAAGTCCTGGAAGCGGGTGCCAATGCGATTGTGGCGGGTTCGGCGGTGTTCAAAGCCCCGGATTACCGCACGGCGATTGAGGGGATTCGTCATTCCCGTCGCCCGGAGTTGGTACCCGCCTAAGTTACCCCATTGAATTGGGGGCTGATCCTGGGGTATAGTTGGAGGCGAGGTTCCCGCCCGGTGATCAACAAGTGGTCAACCTGAGGGTTAATGCCCGTTAATCAGCCGCTGGGCTGTGGTTTCGCTCCTGACTGGCATTCATTAACACGATTTAGGGGTGTCCTGGTACATCCAGGTTAATCTTTTCATGCGGTGGTGGCGTGGAGTGATGAGCCTGCTGGTCATAGCAGGAGCGTCCGGCTGGCCTGGGTCGAGCCAGCCGCAGAGTGTGGCGACGGGGGGTTGGCATCAGGCTTCCTTTCCGGTGGAGCAGTTTGTCAGTTACACATCACCCTTTGGCCCCCGGGGGGAGGAATTTCACTACGGACTGGATATTGCCGCACCCGAGGGGAGCTACATCCGCAACTGGTGGGCGGGGCAGGTGGTGGAAGTAAGCCAGGATGGGCTGTGTGGCACGACATTGATTATTGCTTCAGGGCGATGGCGGCACATTTACTGCCATTTGCGGGGACGGGCGGTGGCGATCAAAGGGGTGAATTATTTGGATGACCCGGGTAGTGGCCTGTTAATCCGGGAGGGGCAATGGGTGGCTACGGGCGCGCGAGTGGGACGGGTGGGAATGACTGGGCGTACCACAGGACCCCATCTGCACTGGGGCTTGAAATACGACGGGGGATGGATTGACCCGGCCAACATTCTCCGAGCGATGTACAGCCAACGGCGGGCGCAGAATTAAACCCAGAACCTCACCAGAAAGTGGAACAAAAAAGTGACTTGTCTAGGGGCAGGCGACAGCATCTTTTGAATCAATAGAAATATCCATAAAAAATCAAGAATTTTTACTGAATTGGGAACGCAGGTAATGCCCAAACAAGCAGACCAACCCCAAATTAATCCAGACATCGGCCAGATTAAAAATGGGAAAGTTGATCCAACGCACATCCAAAAAATCAATCACTGCCCCCAACCGGAAGCGGTCAATGCCATTCCCCATTGCCCCCGCCAGAATCAGCCCATAGCCCCACTGTTCCGCTATTGCCAACCGTGGCCCCAGCACCGCCAAGGCCAACAACCCCGCACTCACCGCCACCGATAGCCAGCGCAACCAGGCCGTTCCCTGGGCAAAGAGACTGAACGCCGCCCCCGTGTTCAACACATAGGTCAGGTGAAACACCCCCGCCCACAGCGGCCAGGATTCCCCCAGACCGAAGTGATGCACCACCAAAGACTTACTAAGTTGATCCAACAGTAATCCCGCTCCACTGGCAACCCAAAACCACCCCTGTCTCACCACCGCGCCGCCACCCCCAGCCGCCGGGCAACGTAGGCCAGCACCACCACCCCGCACAGCGCCAGCAGTTGTCCCACCAAGGGCGTGAGGGTGTAATGCGCCGCCCAACTCAGCCATTCCGGCCACCGGGGATAATGGACCGCCAACCCCAGCAAGCCCACCAGATGCACCCCCAGCAGTCCCAGCCCCGCCGCCAGGGTCAAATGTTCTAGGGTCAAGGGCAGACGAAACGCCAACTCCCCGCACACCCAAGCCCCCAACCCCAACCCCAGCAGATAGCCCAGCCCCGGCTCCCGCAGATACTGCCAGCCCCCCGCCCAGGTAAACACCGGCCAACCCATCAACCCCAGGGTGAGGTAGGCAATCACCGCCACCGTCGCCGCCCCCCGCCCCCCCAAACAGGCGGTCAACAGCATCGCCCCCACCTGCCAACTGCTCACCACCGGCCACAGCCACACCCCCAAGGACGGCCATTGCCAAGGGGGACTCACCACATACACCCCCACAAACGTCCCCAGCACCAACAGCACCAAGCCACTCATCGCCCACAACCCTTCCCGTACCCAGATCATCGGGTTTCCAGCACATTCAGGGATTGGGGTTGAAAGCGCAAAACAATTCCCTTCGCCCGGTTCACCAAGCCCGTCCCCTGCACCACCAACACATATTTTCCTTGCTTCACCGCCTGGACATAATTGGGCAACCCCCACTGCGCCAACTGCCCCAATCCGCCCCCCACCAACAGACTGCCCATGCCCCCCGCCACTGCCCCCAACAGCCCACCCAACAGGTGATTGCCCCACACCCCCGCCCAAGCGGTAAACGTTTCTAACCCAGTCAAGATGCTAAACCCCACCCCACTCACAAACCCAAAGGGCACCAGCCAATAGGTAAAAAAATTGGGTCGCCAACCCCCTTGGGGCAAGGGATAATCCCCCACATCCCGATAACCCCGCCCCACCAACGCCACCGCCTCCAAAGGCAAACCCGCCGCCTCCAGGGCGGAATAAACCGCCTCAGCTTGCAAACGGTCGGGGAGTAGGGCAACCAAATACTGCATATATGTTTAGTTATGACAACCAAACCCTCTTGACTATTCTACCGCCCGGCTGGGAATCCCTATGCCAGGAATGAAGGGGTTGGTTCTCAGCAACTCATCAATTCCAACCAATCCAAGACCCGTGCCCTCGGGTTAAAATATTAAGATATTTATTAAAGTGTTAAAAATTTCAGAAATTCCCATGCCTACGGCTCCGATTGTTGCCCCATCCCCCCCGCTGGTTGCTCCTTCAGAACCGGTGGTAACTATCCAGCATTTAGAACATTCCTTTGGGGACGGCAACCTCTGTAAACAAATTCTATTCGACATCAATCTCACCATTCGGGCGGGGGAAATTGTAATTTTAACCGGTCCCTCTGGGTCAGGCAAAACCACTTTGTTAACCCTGATTGGCTGTTTGCGGTCGGTGCAAAAAGGCAGTTTACGGGTGTTGGGACAGGAATTAAATGGTGCCACCAAAGCCACCCAAATTCAACTGCGCCGTCACATTGGTTATATTTTTCAGGCGCATAATTTATTGGAATTTCTCACCGCCCGCCAAAATGTGCAAATGGCTCTGGAACTCCATCCCCACATTCCGCCCAAACAAGCGAAACTTATGGCAGAGTCCATGTTAAGTGCGGTGGGGTTGGGGGAAAAATTCAACAGCTACCCCCACGACCTCTCCGGGGGACAGAAACAACGGGTGGCGATTGCCCGTGCCCTAGCAAGCCATCCCCGCCTCATTTTGGCGGATGAACCGACGGCAGCTTTGGATAGCAAAACCGGACGGGAAGTGGTGGATTTGATGCAAAGACTCGCCAAGGAGCAGGGCTGTGCCATTCTCCTAGTCACTCATGATCACCGGATTCTGGATATTGCCGACCGGGTGGTGCACCTGGAGGATGGGCATCTGGTACAGGATCAGGTGTTGTGAGCCGTGCCCAGAGGGTGGCGTAAATTTCCGGGGGAATCGGGGCTTTGAGGACTTTGCCCAGGCGGTTTTTGTGTTGCGCCTGTTGCAGACAGGACTGTTGAGGACACAGGTACGCAGAACGACCCATGCCCTCATCCAAAACCACCTGATGGGTGGGGAACAGCCGCACGACTCGCCAGAAGCGTTCCCGGGGGGCAAGGGTGCGGCAACTCAGACAACGGCGGGTGCCGGGGGGCATTGACCGCTCCTAGTTGTCCCCGGGGGCGGGGGGATTGTCCCGCTGTTGCTGTTCCCGCTCAGCAATCAATGCCTGTATCCGGGCATCTTCGGCGGCGGCATCGTATTTATTGATGTCCTTGATGTCAATTTTCCAGCCGGTGAGCCGGGCGGCGAGACGCACATTCTGCCCCTCCTTGCCGATGGCGAGGCTCAACTGGTTCTCATTGACCAGCACATGGGCTTGGCGACCATCCGGGTCCATCAGGCGTACCGCTTCAATCTGGGCGGGGCTGAGGGCGTTGGCAATGTAGGTGGCGGGGTCGGGGGACCAACGGATCACATCAATTTTTTCCCCCCGCAATTCGTTGACCACCGCTTGAATCCGGGAACCCCTTGCCCCAATACAGGCGCCCACCGGGTCCACATCCCGATCCAGGGTATCTACGGCAATTTTGGTGCGGGGACCGACCTTAGGGGTGGGGGGATTCGCTTCCCTTGCCACCGCCACGATCCGCACAATTTCATCCTCCATTTCTGGCACTTCGTTGGCAAATAGGTACACCACCAGCCCCGCATCCGCCCGGGACACCACCAGCTGGGGACCTTTGTGGGGACCGTCATGCACCTGTTTGAGAAAGACTTTATAAGTACTGTTGGGGCGGTAATTGTCGTTGGGCAGTTGTTCTTTTTTGGGCAATTCCGCTTCCACCTCAGTTTGGTTATAGCCGCTGGTCACCCCCACGATCCAGGAGCCCCGTTCAAAGCGCAGTATCCGCCCCTGCAAAACCGTGCCCTCCAGGTCTTGAAATTCCTCCTGGATCAGCCGTCGTTTCAGTTCCCGCAGGAGTTGATTAAACACCTGTTTAGTCTGCATCGCCGCCATCCGCCCCAATTCCTTCCGGTCTTCCGGGGACACATCCAGCACTACCGTCCCCCCCAACTGGGCTTCCGGGATAAAGGGTTGCACCGCCTGGAGTGCCACCTCGTGATCCGGGTCTTTGACCTCATTGACAATGGTTTTTTCCGCCAGCACCCGGAACCCCCCCTCCTCCAGGTCGAGTTCCACATCAAAATTTTGGAAGTACTCCTCCGTCAGGTTGGGGTTATTAAAATCCCGTGCCCGCCGGTGTTTTTCGTACCCTTTGAGCAGGGCTTCCCGGAGGGCTTCGTGCAGGTCTGCCTTTGGTAAATTGTGGGTACGGCTGATCTCGTCAATCAATTCTTTGAGATTAGGCAAATTGATGATGGACATAGGAATTCCGTAGGTATTCAGTTGGTTGGGTTGATTGGGTTAATCATCCTGGTCATCGGTGGTCAACACCACCCGCATCACCCAGGCTCGTAGGAGCCGCACCGTGCGCCCCCGCCGGTTCAGCACCACCGCCTCCCCGTCCCGGCGCAACAACCGCCCTTGCCATTCCCGCCGCCCCCGATAGGGCTGGTGCAATTCCACCCGCACGGGAAAACCCTGAAAGGTGGTAAAGTCCCGCTCGGTGACCAATTCCTCCCCCAGACCGGGGCTGGAAATTTCCAAAATGTAGGCACCGGGAATCCAATCCACCGCATCCAGAGCCGGAGCAAGGGCTTGGGTCATGCGTTCACAGTCCACTAAACCCGTATCCTGTTCGGGGTGACGAATATCAATCCGCAGGACGGGGGGTGCCTGATCCGTGAGAAAGGCGGCGTTCACCACCTCTAACCCCAGGGATGCCCCAATGGGTCGGGCTAACTCCAGCACCTGTGGGATAACGGGATGGGTCATAAGCCAGGTCTATATATCATAACTTTTATCCGTCGCTTCCGGGCTATGCGCCCCGGTAATTTCCCCGTCATGGGTGGTGCGGTCGTTGTGGGTATGGTTGCCCAAAAAATAGGTTAAAGCCACAATTACTAGCGCACTGGCACCCCCGGAAAGGAGTAAATCCAGGCTTTTAATTCCCTTCACGGTTTCCCCCAAAAACGACACCCCCAAAACCACCACCACCACCCCCGCCAAGCGACTTTTGAGTTCATCCACACTGCGAATTTCTAACCAGGGGGGAATCCGCAGGCGACTATCCACAAATAATTCATACAAGCCCAACGCCACCATATAAAAAACCGTGCCGACCAAAAACAAATCCGTCACCTCCACCAGGGGCACCATCACTTTTTTGCCGCTCAATTTGCCCCAATCACTCGACAGGGTATAAAGCACCTCCAGGGTTTCCACCGTACCCGTTAACAACACCAGCATAGACGCAATCAGGGAGCAAACCACGGCAATAATCACCAGGCGGCGACTGAAGGTAAATAAGCGTTGAATCATAAATCCCTTGGGGAAAATCATGGCTTCAGTGTAAATCCTGGGGTTTCCCCAACCGGAAAATTACTAAATAATTACTAAATCTTTTCCGTCCACAGGGGCATGGTTGCCAACCCCGGCGCAAACACATCCGCCCCATACCCCACCCCCAACAGGGTCAAGCCCCGTGCCGGAGCCGCATAGGTCACCTCCTGCCTGCGTTCCTCCCGCCAAAGGGTGGTAAATTCCGCCACCGACCAATTGCCCCGCCCCACCTCCACCAGCAGACCCACCAGCAGACGCATCATGCCATACAAAAACGCATTCGCCTGCACCTCGATATACACCCAAGCCTCCTGTCGCCAACAGCGCACCGCCTGCACCTCCACCCAGGAGTGATCCCGCCCGGAATTACTGCGGTGAAATGCCCCCAAATGGTGCCGCCCCAACAGGGGTTCCAGAGCCGCCTGCATCACCTGCACATCCAGGGGAGCGTAGTAATAATGCCAGCAAAAGGGAGCCGTAAATAGGTTATTGATCCGGTCAGTGTACAGACAATAGCGATACCTACGCCAGCGGGCAGAAAAGCGAGCGTGCCAATTTTCCGGTACCGAAACACTTTGCCGTACCAACACATCCGGGGGCAATCGTCCATTCAAAATCACCGCCCAGCGGTCTGGGGGTATGAACGCAGGCGCATCAAAATGGGCAACCTGACCAGCGGCGTGTACCCCCGTATCCGTCCGCCCCGCCCCCGTCACCGACACCGGCTGTCCCACCACCGTCCCAATCGCCTCCTCCAGCACCCCCTGCACCGTGCGCTGACCCGGTTGGGACTGCCAGCCATGAAACCCCGTCCCTACATACTGCACCAGCAGGGCGATCCGGGGCAAACCCTAAACCAACTCAATAATCGCCATCTCCGCCGCATCCCCCCGGCGGGGCACCGTGCGGATAATCCGTGTATAGCCCCCCGGTCGAGACCCATACCGTTCCGGGGCTTCCGCAAACAGGGCGTGTACCAGCTTTTTATCGTAAATATACCCCAGGGCTTGCCGCCGTGCCGCCAAGGAACCCTCCTTCGCCAGGGTAATCATGTGATCCACCTCCGCCCGAATCGCCTTCGCCCGTGCCCTGGTGGTGGTAATCCGCCCATACCGCAGTAACGCCGTGGTCAAGGTTCGCAGTAATGCTTTCCGTTGGTCAGCCGGTTTGCTCAACCGGGGAATCCGTCGCCCGTGCCGCATGGTTAGTCCTCCTTTCGCCTGTTCCCTATTATTTACTTCCCTACGCTTTTTCCTTGGGCAAAACAATCCCCAACCGCACCTGGAGCGCCTCGATCACCTCCTCCGCCGACTTCTGACCGAAGTTTTTGATCTCCAGCAGTTCTTCCTGGCTGTAGTTGAGCAAATCCGCCACACTGTGAATCTGCGCCCGTTTGAGACAGTTGTATGCCCGCACCGACAACTGCAATTCCTCAATCGGCACCTGGCTCACCTTATCATCCTCGGAAGCCATACCATTGTCCGCCGGTTCCAAGCCGACAATGCTCCGCAGGGGAGAAAACAACTCCACCAGGGTGTGCGCCGCCTGACTCACCGCCTCCTTGGGACTGAGACTCCCATCCGTCGTCACCTCCAAAATCAACCGATCCTGAAGCATCCCCTCTTCGCTCCGCACCTCCTCCACCTGCCAACTCACCTGGCGCACCGGCATAAACACCGCATCAATCTGGAGAAAATCAATTGCGGTGCCATCCTCCTGACTCCGATCCAGCAACCGATAGCCCCGCCCCCGCTCCACATAAAACTCAAACTCCAGGGTATGCCCCTCGCTGAGGGTGGCGATGTACTGGGTCGGATGCACCACCTCCACATCCGCTGGTAATTTCAAATGCCCCGCCGTGATAATCATCGGACCTTGCACCCGCTCCAACCGTCCCAATTGCCGTTCCGCCGTATGGCTACGCAGGACAATTTCCTTAAGATTTAGTAACAATTCCAGCACATCCTCCCGCACCCCCGGCACGGTGGCAAACTCATGGTTGACCCCCTCGATGTGCACCGCCGTGATCGCCGCCCCTTCCAAGTCCCCCAGCAAAACCCGCCGCAGGGCATTCCCCACCGTGATCCCCTGACCTTGGTGCAACGGCTCCAGGACAAATCGCCCGTACTGTTGTTGCCCCGAGGTTTCCACGACCTCTACCTTAAACTGCGCCATAGTACCTCCCATTGGCTCACCAAACCTACACCCGCCGCCGCTTCGGAGGACGACAGCCATTGTGGGGAATCGGGGTCACATCCCGGATCAGGGTGATCTCCAACCCCGCCGCCTGCAATGCCCGAATCGCCGTTTCCCGCCCGGAACCTGGTCCAGAGACCAACACCTCTACCTGGCGCATCCCCTGCTCCATCGCCTGCCTCGCCGCATTCTCACTCGCCATCTGGGCGGCAAAGGGCGTGCCCTTCTTGGCTCCCTTAAACCCACTCGCCCCCGCTGAGGACCAGGAAATCACCTCCCCCTTGGGGTCGCTAATGGTGACGATGGTGTTATTAAACGTGGACTGGATGTGCGCCACCCCGTTGGGAATGTTTTTCTTCTGCTTGCGGGGACCTCCCTTCTTCTGCGGTGCCATAGCCTACACTCCCAAAAACAGTACAAACATGGATGCTGACCCCCAAATGAAACCTATTTCCCAGGTGCCTTTTTCTTCCCCGCCACCGTCTTGCGGGCACCCTTGCGGGTACGGGCGTTGGTGCGTGTCCTTTGCCCCCGCACCGGCAAACCCACCCGATGGCGACGACCCCGATAACAGCCGATGTCCATCAGCCGTTTGATATTCATCCCCTCCACCCGGCGTAGGTCCCCCTCCACCTGGTAATTCTGTTCGATGTACTCCCGTAGGGCGGCGATCTGCTGGTCATTCAAATCCCGCACCCGGGTGTCCGGGTCAATCCCCGTAGCCGCCAAAATTTCCTGGGAACGGGTCAACCCAATCCCATAAATGTAGGTCAGCGAAACTTCCACCCGTTTCTCACGGGGCAAATCCACCCCTGAAATCCGTGCCAAGGCACACCTCGCAATAGATAAACCGGTTAACCCTGCCGTTGCTTATGTTTCGGGTTCATGCAGATCACCATCACCCGCCCCTTGCGGCGAATAATGCGGCATTTCTCGCACATCCGGCGAACCGAAGCCCGTACCTTCATGACCCCTTACCTAAAAGTCACAGCAAAAATATAATACTACCGGCAACCCGGGTGCGTGTCAAGGGCTATTTTTTCTTCAACCGGAAGGTGATCCGCCCTTTGGTCAGGTCGTAGGGGGTGAGTTCCACCTTGACCCGGTCGCCCGGCAAAATTTTGATGTAATTGCGGCGAATCTTGCCGGAAATGTGCGCTAAGACGTTGAAGCCGTTGTCCAAATCCACCCGGAACATGGCGTTGGGCAGGGAATCGGTGACGGTGCCTTCCATCTCAATCAGGTCTTGCTTAGACAAGCGGTGCCTCCTAGAATGCCAATTGTAGTAATCGTACCTACTCCTAGCTTATCAGGTCGCCGCCAAATGGGCTTGAATTTGCTGGGTCACCTGGGGAATGGGTTGGGTGCCATCAATGCGAATCACCCGCTCGCCGTAAAAATCCAGCAGGGGTTGGGTTTTGCTGTAGTATTCCTGGAGCCGGTTTTGGATCACCTCCGGGGTATCATCGGCACGGTTTTGCTCCTGCGCCCGTTGTAACAGGCGTGCCACCAGCATTTCCTCCGGCACATCCAGATTGAGAATGGCATCGCAGGGTTGGTGCAAATTCGCCAGCAATTCATCCAGAGCAGTCGCCTGGGGCACGGTGCGGGGAAACCCATCCAATATCCAGCCCGCCTGGGCATCCGGTGCCGTCAACCGTTCTTCCATCACCCGGATCACCACCGCATCGGGAACCAATTTGCCCGCATCGCTGTAGCTTTTCACCTCCAACCCCAGGGGTGTCCCCCGGCGGATGTGATCCCGAAATATATCCCCCGGTGCCAAGCGGGGCACCGACCAGGTTTGCGCCAGCACTTCCCCCTGGGTACCTTTACCGGAACCGGGGGCACCCATCAAAATCACCCGTGGCATGAACAAAATCCTCAAATGTGAGCTAAAGTTCCACTGTACTATTGAGTGGTTATGGTTGCGTCACTCCTGCCCAACGGTTAATTGAGTTTACGTGACGCATGGGCAAGCGTTGCTTTCAAATCATCCATTTCTAGATCAGGCAGTTCCTCTAAAATCTGTTCGGAGCTAAGACCTGCTACCAACAAATCTAAAACATCAGATACTCTAAGTCTCACTAATTCTCATCCCACGAATATACGGGCGACCAGCACACTGTTTGGGGTTTATTGTGATTCGTTCAATCAGCTTTGACATAGGAGGCAACCTCCATAAAATTAACGTCTATAGCAATCCTATCAATGAGAATGAAACAGGGGTCACAGGGACACCGCCCCCGTCTTGGGTTCTAGGAAATTTCTGTTCGTTAATCAAATCGGATTGCTATAGATTTCTTCGCGAGCCAAGGGGCGGAAACCTTGAACACGCAGGGGATGAGCGAGGAGCTGGTCAATGAAATGCCCAGTGGTTTTGGGCATCTGTTCGCCCAGCAAGATGACACGTACACGGTTAGGGAGATTCCTGAGATATTGGCGAGGAATCTCGATGCCACCGTTCTTGATTATGGTTGGGAACTCTATAGCTTGCATAATTTACCTCTGCTTTCTGAACAAGACTCTGAACCAATCGCCGCCCAACGGTTGAACTCACCCGCCTTCAGTGACTTTGGATGATGTGAGCAGTTTAGCATCAGGTCGGGTGCAGTGATTTGTTATGTGTTCCTTATTTGGGAAATTATCTCATCTAATGAAATATCTCTAAATAACTCTTCTCTTTCTTCCGTATAGTTGCCGTAACCTGTAGAAAACTGACTAATAAACCTTAAGGTATCAGCAACTCCAACTTCTTTGACAAGAATATGGATTGCTTGTTGGGTTAATTGATACAAGGAAGTTGTCTGAATTGTCATAGATTTAACTCCAAAGCAAGCTCTAAGGGACTCAATACTTTTGTTGGTTCTGTATCAAGAAGTTTTGCCTTTTTTAGAAACCTATCATCACACGTGCAAAAATAGTCTGCTTTCGCTTCTATTGCAGATGCTAAATGTAGCGAATCCATCGGCTTGACTCCCATATCAACAAATTTCCTTGAGCGATTTTCTACTTGATCACTCAAGTCAATAAATTGATCCACCTTTTGCAGTATTTCTAGAATGTAAGACCTTCTCACGGGATTTGTATTCTGGTTTGCTTCAAATAACAGAGACTGAGAGGCAATGAGCTCTAGTTGCCCTAGTTCCCATAACTTTATTATACCCAAAACTGCTTCTGCTTCCATAGCTATCCTGATCTGGGTTTTAGTATCAAGTGGTCTTTGAAGGCTACAGAGGTCTAAATAAACTTTCTGCACCATTTTAGATATGTACTTGTGTTGAGCTACTTAGATTTATTTTTACACATAACTACTGTTTCACCATGCCCTCGTAGCGTTGGGAAATCACAAAGGTTTGCACCTGCTTGGCGGTATCAATCGCCACCCCCACGATAATCAGCAGGGACGTCGCCCCAAACCCCTGAAACGTCGTCACCCGGGTGGCACTCTCCACGGCAGTGGGTAAAATGGCTACCAAGCCCAGGAAAATTGCCCCCAAAAAGGTCAACCGATTTAACACCTTTTCCAGATACTCACTGGTGGCTTTACCAGGGCGAATGCCGGGAATACTCGAACCCATTTTTTTCAGGTTTTGCGCCACATCCACCGGGTTCATCACCAGACTGGTGTAGAAGTAGCTAAACATCAAAATTAAACTCAAATAAAACAGCACATACAGCACCGGCGTGGGTCCGGTCGGGGATAAATAAGTTGCCACCTGAATCAACACCGGATTGGCAGTAAATTGTGCCAAAGAAGCGGGCACCACCAACATCGCCGAAGCAAAAATAATCGGCATCACATTCCCCTGATTCAACCGCAGGGGCAAATAGCTCTGTTGCTCCCGGTAAAATTTGCGCCCCACCTGGCGACGGGCGGACACAATCGGAATGCGGCGGATGCCCTCTTGCACAAACACAATCCCCACAATCATCGCCAAAAAGGACAGCAGTAAAATCACCACACTGCCCACATTGCCGCCACTTTTGACCCACTCCACCGTGCGGTTGACCGACACGGGCAGACCCGATACAATCCCCACAAAAATCAACAGAGAAGCTCCATTGCCAATCCCCCGCTCGGTAATTAATTCGGACAACCATAGGACAAACATGGAACCGGCGGTCAATACCAAAGCGGTTTTGATCACAAAGAAAGGTCCAAAATTGTAGGCATAGGGGCGCACCCAAGTACTAGCTAAAAGGGTGCTTTGGAGAATTGCCCAACCCAACGCCACATAGCGGGTAATTTGGGAAATTTTCCGGCGACCGGCTTCCCCTTCTTCTTTTTGTAAACGTTCTAAAGCGGGGACGGCGGCGGCTAAAATTTGCAGAATAATGGACGCATTAATAAAGGGTAAAATCCCCAGGGCAAAAATCCCCAAGGTGGACAACCCCCCCCCGGCGAAAATGTCCAAAAAACCAATCACCGGATTGCGGGCGATACTTTCGGCAAAGGCAGCGCGGTCAATCCCCGGCACCGGGATAAAAATCCCCAAGCGAGCTAGGGCGAGAATCCCCAACGTCACCAGAACCCGTCCCCGTAACCCGGCGGCCTGTGCCATTTGGGCAAAGGTTTCCTGTGCCGTCGGTGTCCGACCCCGTGTCACATCCATAGTTTTTTTTAATTCCCATGATGGCTACTAGGTTAAAATTTTATATGAAAACGGTCAAAGTCGTGGTGGACTATGGTTGCATCTCCTGCGGACTCCCTGGCCGGTCTGCCCTGGTTGTTGCTGGATGATACCCTCAAGTCCTGGCTGTTGGAGGATTGGGGGCGGGGCGATCAAACCACCCTGGGGTTGGGGGGTCAGCGGTGGGGGCGGGGGACATGGCAGGCGAAAGCGGCGGGAGTGATTGCCGGTTTGCCCATTGCCACCCGGTTGTTTCACTGGGTGGATGGCGGGGTCAATTTTGCCCCCCAAGTGGCGGAAGGGAGTCTGGTTCAGCCCGGTCAAATGGTTGCCGAATTGCAGGGGGAAACGGCTTCCCTGTTGATGGGAGAACGGGTGGCGTTGAACATTGTCATGCGGTTGAGCGGCATTGCCAGTCTGACCCGGCAGTACGTGGACCGGCTCAAGGGCACGGGCGTGCAGGTGGTGGATACCCGCAAGACCACGCCAGGACTCCGGCTTTTGGAAAAATACGCCATGCGGGTGGGGGGGGGCATCAACCATCGGTTGGGTTTGGACGATGCGGTGCTGGTCAAGGAAAATCACATTGCCGCCGCCGGGGGCATTACCCAAGCGGTGCAAGCCATTCGCCAACGGGTTCCCCATCCTTTGGGGTTGGAAATTGAGGTGGAAACCCTGTCCCAAATTCCCGAAGCCCTCGCCTGCGAACCCCAACGGATTTTGCTGGATAATATGTCCCCGGAATTGTTGACCCAGGCGGTGCAACTCATTCGCGCCACCCATCCCCATATCAAAATTGAAGCCTCGGGGAATATCACCTTAGAGAATTTGTTAACTGTAGCCGCCACCGGGGTGGATTACATTGCCACCAGTGCCCCGATTACCCAGTCCCGTTGGTTGGATTTAAGTATGCGGATTGCCTAGTGGTTTGATCATGGCTATTTTGGCAGAACGATTACTGTTTTTGGGGGTGGGCGGCTTGTTGATCTTCTGGCTCTGGCAACGCTACCTCTGGCAACGACAACAGGAGCAATTAGAAACCACTTTTTATGACCTCCTGGAACACCAAAAGGGAAAAATTACCCTGATCCAATTGGTCGCCAAAAGTCGGATTGATCCGGAAGTTGCCCGGTCATTTCTCAGGGAAAAAGCCCAACTGTTTGGCGCAGTGATTGAGAGCGATCCCCAGGGGCATGATTATTATCAATTTCCCCCCATTTGAGGGCACCTCTATTGATTTGCACCCATTGAAGGTTATCCCGCTGACATACCTGTACTCATGGCTACGCCACGCAGGCTATCGAGAACTAAAGCCGGGGGCGATGCCCTTGCGACCTATTTTTAGAATTTTTAGAAGTGCCCGGTCTCCGGGTGCAACCCCCGGGCTGGATTTTTCTGAACCTTTGCCCGCCAACTCGGTGAGATTGCTATATTGTCAATAGGTTTTGCGTACCTAAAACCAAGTCAAACCCTGGAAACGTTCAGACTGTGGGTGAAAAACGGCGATTACTAGGTTTACGGGCAGAGCAATTCCGCCACCCTTGGGATCGGGATGCGACGCAGGCGTTACAACAAGTTCCCGGTCTAGATGGGTTAATACGGTTGACCCTGGGGACAGCGGCACAGGAATGGTTTTACCTGGAAAATATGGCGACTGGGGTGCAGGTGGGGTGGAATCAACTGCCCTGGCTGTACGAATTATTACAGGAAGCCTGCCAAATTTTAGATATGGATGTGCCCTATTTGTACTTACGGCAAAATCCCCAGCCCAACGCCTACACCCTCGCCATTCGGGGGGATAAACCCTTTATCGTCTTGCATACCAGCCTGATGGAATTGCTCACGCCTGCCGAAATCCAAGCGGTGATTGCCCATGAATTAGGGCATTTGAAGTGCGAACACGGGGTGTATTTGACCCTCGCTAACCTGTTGGTTTTAGGGGTCGCCCAGATTCCCACCTGGGGGCTGTGGTTGGCGCAAGGTTTACAGACATCGTTATTACAATGGTTACGCTGTGCCGAATTGAGTTGTGACCGAGCCGCCTTATTGGTCGCCCAGGAACCCCAGGTGGTGGTGCAGGTATTGATGAAACTGGCTGGGGGTTCTCCCTCATTGGCGCGACAATTAGATGGGCAGGCATTTCTCGCTCAAGCCCGTGCCTACGACCAGCGGGGTTGGGGTTGGCTGAAAACCCCCCGCACCTTGCCCCTGACCCATCCCCTGCCGGTATTGCGGGCGCAGGAGATTGACCGTTGGAGCCAAAGCCCCGCCTATCAACGGTTGGTGGCAGGGCAGGAAAATTAAGCTAAACTTAAATAAATGTAAAAATTGTCAGGACAGGGGAAGGGGTCGTGAGCCAACGCCTAGGGGTGCTGTTACTGAATTTGGGGGGACCCGAGCGGTTGGAGGATGTGCGACCGTTCCTTTACAATTTGTTTGCCGACCCGGAGATTATCCGCTTGCCCCTGCCCTGGTTGCAAAAACCCTTGGCTTGGTTGATTGCCACCATGCGTCACCGGCGTTCCCGGGAAAATTATCGGCAAATTGGGGGCGGCTCTCCCATCCGGCAGATTACCGAACAGCAGGCACAGGCGCTGGCGCAACAATTGCAGCAGATGGGGCAGTCGGTGCGGATTTATGTGGGTATGCGCTATTGGCATCCCTTTACCGAGGAAGCCATTGCCCAAATTGAACGGGATGGGGTGGAAAAACTGGTGATTTTACCGCTTTATCCCCAGTACTCCATTAGTACGAGTGGTTCCAGTTTGCGCCTGTTGGAACGGTTGCGGCAGGCGGGGACTTATCTGGCGCAGATTGAGCATACGGTGATTCCCTACTGGTATCAGCGACCTGGGTACATTGAGGCGATGGTGGATTTGATCCGCCAAACCCTGGACCATCTGCCCGCCCCCGACCATGTGCATTTACTGTTTAGTGCCCACGGGGTGCCCCGCAGTTATGTGGAAAAGGACGGCGACCCCTACCAGGAACAGATTGAAACCGGGGTGGCACTGATTATCAAAGCCCTCAATCGTCCCAACGCCCATACCCTCGCCTACCAAAGCCGGGTGGGTCCGGTGGAATGGTTGCAACCTTACACGGAGGATGTGATCCCCGAGTTAGGGGCGCGGGGAGTGCGGGATTTGCTGGTAATTCCCATCAGTTTCGTTTCGGAACACATCGAAACCCTGCAAGAAATTGACATGGAATATCGGGAACTTGCCCATCAGAGCGGGATTATCAATTTCCATCGGGTACCGGCTTTGAACACCCACCCCCGGTTTATCCAGGATTTAGCCGAGGCGGTGATCCAGGCGAGTATGGCACCACCCGTGCCCCTCAATCAGGTGATTAACATTCAAAAACCAGTGAAAATTTATCCCCAAGAGCGTTGGCAATGGGGTTTAACGCCTACCGCCGAAGTGTGGAATGGTCGGTTGGCAATGGTAGGTTTTATGTTTTTGTTAGTCGAAATGATTACGGGCTGGGGACCTCTACATTTGGTGGGTTTGATGTAATCGGTGCGTAATTCTGAGGGGATGGCATCTAGGGTTGCGTTAAGATGGGCATCATACCAGGCTGAACCCATGAGTACACCGGTTACGTTAGAAAGCATCGCTGAGAGTGTTGCCCAAAACGCCCAGCGGATTGAGCAGGTAGCGGAAAACGTTGCCCAAAACACCCGGCGCATTGAGCAGGTGGCGGAAAACGTCGCCCAAAATACCCGGCGCATTGAGCAGGTGGCGGAAAACGTTGCCCAAAACACCCGGCGCATTGAACAACTCGCAGAAAATGTTGCCCAAAATACCCAGAGCCTTGCCCAGACCAACCAACGGGTCGAGGACATTGCCCACAGCCTTACCCAGACCAACCAGCGGGTGGAGGCGATTGGTCATGATTTATCCCAGTTGCGGATTGAAGTCACCAAATTTAACGACCGCATGGAAACCTATCAACGGGCGAATGACCGTTTGGTGAATTTAGCCCTTTCGATCATCACTGGCGGAACAGTAGCGTTGATTGTGGGGATGATTTTACTAATCGTGCGGGAAGTTTAAGGGATGACCGCCCTAAAATAAAAATCCCTGCCCTTTGCGAGTTATGGTCTGCGCTTCCCTCTGCCAATACCTGGCGCAATTGCCCCTTGTCCAACAGTGGGCACAAAAAATTCACCCCAGTCACCCCCTGGTACTCTCCGGTCTGCCCCGGTTTGGCAAGGTACTGCTGGTGAATGCCCTGGCGCACATCCGGGCGCAACCCCTCCTGGTGATCACCCCCAATTTAGAAGAAGCGGCGCAATGGACAGCTTTGACGGAACAAACGGGCTGGTCGCAGGTAGCTTGTTATCCCACCGCCGAAGCCTCCCCCTACGAACCCTTTGACCCGGAACCAGAAACCCTCTGGGCGCAGTGGCAGGTACTTAATGATTTACAAAGTCCTAACCCGCCCCAGGTGATCATTACCACCGACCGGGCATTGCAACCCCACCTCCCCCCGCCAGAATCCTTTGCGGAACTATGTATCAAAATTAATCTCCAAGATTATCCGACCCTGGCGACGCTGGTGCAAACCTTAACCGCCCTGGGCTACGAACGGGTGGAACAGGTGAACGCCGAAGCCGAATTCAGCCAGCGGGGGGACATTCTGGACGTGTACCCGGTTGCGAATGAATTGCCGGTGCGCCTGGAATGGTTTGGGGATACCCTGGAATCCCTGCGGGAACTCGACCCCCTCACCCAACGGGCGTTGGAACCCCTGACCGAAGTGCGCCTCACGCCGGTGGATTACCGAGCCTTGGTACTGCCCCGTCTGCCTCACTTAGAACCCCATTTGACCGGCTACCGGCGGTTTCTCCCCCAAGCCTTTCCCCAGGTGGCTTCCCTGTTGAACTATCTCCCCAGCAACCCATTACTCGTCATTGATGAACCCCAGCAATGTCGCCTGCACCATCAACGCTGGTGGGAACACGCCCAGGAACAATGGGAACGTTTGGCGCAATCCGAGGGGATTTCCCCCGTGCATGACACCTGGGAAACGATACAAAATCAGTTGGTGAACCAGCCGCAAATTCACTGCCACGAGTGGAGTACCGGGGAGGGCATCAACCTCAATCCCCGTCCGATTCCCAGCACCCCGCACCAGTTTGCCCCCCTCGCCGAACTGATCCGCCAGCATCGCTCCCAGTGCCGCACCTGGATTTTCTCGGCGCAACCCTCCCGCTGTGTCGCCGTACTCCAAGAGCATGACTGTCCCGCCCAATTTGTCCCCAACCCCCAAGACCTGAATGCCCTCCAACGGCTGGGGCAGGAACACACCCCCATCGCCCTCAAATACACGGGCTTGGGGGAATTGCAGGGTCTGTGGTTGCCCCCCTTGAGCCTGCTGGTACTCACGGATCGGGAATTATTCGGTCAACACCATCTCGGCACCCCTACAACGAACCGCCGTCGCCGCCTAGCCCAATCGCTTCAAGTTGACCCCAACCGCCTGCAACCGGGGGATTATGTGATCCATCGGCATCACGGGTGTGGGCAGTTTTTACGATTGGATAAATTGGAAATTGACGGGCAAATTCGGGAATATCTGGTTTTACAATATGCTGATGGTTTACTGCAAGTGGCGGTGGATCAGGTGGGTAGCCTGTCCCGGTATCGGGGGGGCGGAACCCAGAAACCCGAACTCCATCGGTTGGCAAATAAAACCTGGGAAAAAAACCGGGAAAAAGTCCGCAAAAATCTGAAAAAATTAGCCGTTAATTTATTAGAATTATACGCCAAACGGGCGGAACAAACCCGACCTCCCTATCCCCCAGATAGTCCCTGGCAGAAGGAATTAGAGGATTCTTTTCCCTATGCCCTCACCCCGGATCAAGCCAAAGCCATTCAAGCGGTGAAAGCGGATTTAGAAGCCCCCCGTCCTATGGATCGTTTGGTGTGCGGGGATGTGGGTTTTGGCAAAACCGAAGTGGCAATTCGAGCCATTTTCAAAGTGTTACTTGCGGGCAGACAGGTGGCGTTCCTTGCCCCCACAACGGTCTTGGCGCAACAGCATTATCACACCCTCAAAGAGCGATTTGCCCCCTATCCCATTCAGATTGCTTTGCTCAATCGGTTTCGCAGTCCCCAGGAGCGCAAACAGATTCTTGCCAAACTCAAAACCGGGGAATTGGACTGTGTGGTGGGCACCCATCAATTATTAAGTAATAAGGTGACATTCCGGGATTTAGGATTATTAGTCGTGGATGAGGAACAGCGGTTTGGGGTCAATCATAAGGAAAAAATCAAAGCCTTAAAAACCACCGTAGATGTATTAACCTTAACTGCTACCCCTATTCCCCGCACCTTGTCTATGGCTCTATCGGGATTGCGGGAAATGAGTCTGATTACCACCCCGCCCCCCTCCCGCCGTCCCATTAAAACCCATTTAATTCCGTACCACCCGGAGACGATTCGTGCCGCCATTGCCCAGGAATTGGATCGGGGGGGACAGGTGTTTTATGTTTTACCCAAAATTGCGGGGATGGAAGCCGCCATTGCCCAAATTCAACAGATGATCCCCACTGCTAAAATTATGTTGGCGCACGGACAATTAGCCCCCGAAGAATTAGAAGTTGCCATGCTGGCATTTAGTAACGGGGAAGCGGATATTTTAGTTTGCACAACCATTGTGGAATCCGGGTTAGATATTCCCCGGGTGAATACGATTATTATCGAAGATGCCCATCGGTTTGGTCTGGCGCAACTCTATCAACTGCGGGGACGGGTGGGGCGAGCGGGGATACAGGCGTACGCTTGGTTGACCTACCCGAGCGAGGAATTGCTCACGGAGGAAGCGAAAGCCCGTCTGCGTGCCATTCAGGAGTTTACGCACCTGGGTTCCGGCTACCAATTGGCACTGCGGGATTTGGACATCCGGGGGGCGGGGGATATTTTGGGAGCCGAGCAGTCGGGGCAGGTCGCCGCCGTTGGATTAGACCTGTATTTGGAAATGTTACAAGAGGCGATTCAAGAGGTACGGGGGCAGGAAATTCCTAGCGTGGATGACACCCAAATTGACCTGAATTTAACCGCCTTTATTCCCGCCAATTATATGCCCAATTTAGAACAAAAATTAAGTGCCTATCGTACCCTAGCTACCGCAGAAACCCCCCAGGAATTAACCAAAATTGCCCAGGAATGGGTGAATTCTTACGGTGAGTTGCCAGTGCCAGTAGTGCAGTTGATTTCAGTCATGCGGGTGAAATTACTTGCCAAAAAATTAGGCATCAGCCGCATTCGCCCCAGTAAACCCAATGTCATTTTAGAAACGGCGATGGCGGCACCCGCTTGGCAACAATTGCTGGCAGGATTATCCCCAAAACTCCATTCCCGGTTTGTCCACACCCCAGGCAAAATCACCGTGCGGGGATTGGCAACCATTCCACCGGGTCAGCAGTTAGCCCAATTGCATCACTGGTTCCAGGCGATGGTGCAATGGCGGTCGGGATGACCACCCCAGGGGGCGCAGGCTCAGCCATATCTCCCGGCAAAAAGGAACGGGCGGTGACGGCGACCAAAGCCACCCCAAAGGTGAGTACCAGCAAAAATGGCAAAATCAAACGGGTAAACCACGTCATAGCCATCCACTCCTGAACGGGGGCAAAAACACTGTTTTCAAAATCTTAACAAATCTTAAATCGTAGGTATATAGCAATCCTACTTGATTTATAGTCATTTCAAACAAGTTTGCGACATTTGCCTTTACCTGCAAACCCTGTCCTAGCAGGGGACACAGTGATTACCAGTGCCTCAAAGTGTTGGATTTTCTTGTGAAACGACTATACATTAGCTTGCGTGCCGTAGGCATACAAAAATTTTCCAGAACCATACACCGCAGGTGCTTCTTTTACAGGGGCGGTGCCCTGGGACCCCTGTGCCATTCTCATTTAGGATTGCTATAGGATTGCTATGTGAAATCCACGGTAATGATGGCTGAGGTCTGCTGTATTGGCGAGCTTTTTCAAATTAAGATGTTCAGCAATCATCCACAGGTTCAGCAACGCCAGCGATGGAATTGCTCTGCCCAATGGTAGCCTTTACCGGGTGCCGCTCCATGCGGCTTCGTGAAAAATTCGGAAAAATGGCATTTATGCCACCCTTTAGCGCCAATGGTTAAGCAACCAGCCATGACGGTGGGGATTTCAGAGATTGACCACATAGGCATCCTGAATCCCCTGAATCTGCACCACCTCGCTCACCACCCCGTCCGGCAGGGGGTCATCAATGCTCAGCACCATCACCGCATCCCCCCGCACCAGTTTCCGCCCCACCTGCATACTGGCAATGTTCACATTAAAACTGCCGAGTAGAGAGCCAATTTTGCCGATAATCCCCGGCATATCCTGGTGCAAGGTAATCAGCATATAGCGGGTGGGGGCGACGCTGATGGGAAAACCGTCAATGCTGGTGATCCGCAGTTCCCCCGTTCCTAACAAGGCACCGGCGACGCTGTGTTCCCCCTGGGTGCCCTGGGCGGTGACCACCAAAGAACCGCTGTAGTCCCGCACCGATTCATCCCGGGTTTCCACCACCCGAATCCCCCGTTCCTTGGCTTCTAGGGCGGCATTGACGTAATTCACCCGCTCCTGTAGTGCAGGACCCAACAAACCCTTGATGGCGGCAATCACCACCGGCTGGCTGGCATTGTTCGCCAATTCCCCCTGCAACCGTACGCCCAGGGTTTCCACCCGTCCCCCCGCCAACTGCCCCGCCAAATTGCCTAGAAGTTCCGCCAGTTCTAAGTAGGGTTTTAGGCGGGTGAGCACCTCTGCACTCAAACCGGGGATATTCACCGCCGAGCGTGCTGGTAAACCGAGTAGAACGTCCCGGATTTGCTCCGCCACGTCCGTTGCCACGTTGCTCTGGGCTTCAATGGTCGAAGCTCCCAAATGGGGTGTGAGGACAACTTCTTTACCCAGTAATAACAGGGGGCTGTTGGTAGGCGGTTCCTGCTCAAACACATCCAAGGCGGCTCCGGCAATCCGCCCCGCTTTGATGGCATCCACGAGAGCCACTTCGTCAATCAGTCCCCCCCGGGCGCAGTTGATGATCCGGGTGGTGGGTTTCATTTTTTTGAAACTTTCCCGGTTGATCAGATGGGTGGTGTCCGGGGTTTTGGGAATGTGCAGGGTGATGTAGTCCGCCTCCCGCAAGAGAACCTCCAACTCCACGAGCGTACAGCCCAACTGTTCCGCCCGTTCCTGGGAGATAAACGGGTCATAGGCTAATAGGCGCATTCCCATCGCCCGGGCAATGGTCGCCACATGGGAGCCGATTTTGCCCAAACCCACGATCCCCAGGGTTTTTTTGTAAACCTCTACCCCCAAAAATTCCTTGCGGTTCCACTCCCCCGCTTTAACCAGCTGGTTCGCTTGAGGAATGTAGCGGGAAAGCGCCAGCATCAGGGCAATGGTGTGCTCGGCGGCGGCGATGGTGTTGCCCTCCGGGGAATTGACCACCACAATCCCTTGGCGGGTAGCCGCTGGGACATCAATGTTGTCCACCCCCACCCCGGCTCGACCAATGATTTTCAGGTTCTGCCCCGCCGTGATCACCTCCTGGGTAACTTTGGTAGCGGAACGCACCAGCAGACCATCGTACGCGCCGATACAGGCTTTAAGTTCCTCGGGGGTGAGGTTGTGGCGTTGATCCACCTGGGCGACCTGGGAGAGGATGGCGACCCCTGCCGGGTCAATGGGCTCCGTCACCAATACACGGGGCATAGCAGTTCACATTAAACAATTGCCCTTTAATTTACCCTGTTTGGTAGGGATTCGGATAGGATTTTTTTATGAATTGGTGGCACCATCCCCTGGCTCGTTGGGGGGCAATGATTCTCTTGGTACTGTATCTAGGGATGTTGGGGGCGGATTTTTTGGCTCCCTACGACCCCTACGCCAGCCAGGAAAACGGGGCACTACTCCCCCCCACCCAGATATACTGGCAACCGTGGCCGCACGTTTATCCCACCACTCAAGGTCCTTTGGATTTAGAAACCGGGGAGCGGGAATTGCGGGTGGATCGCACCCAACCTACGCCAGTGCGGTTTTTCGTGCGGGGTTATGCCTACCGTTGGTTGGAATTGACCGTGCCTGTGCCCCGCCGGACGCAACGGGGTTGGCAGGTGACGGATTGGCGGGTGTTTCCCGGTATCCCCAGCGATTGGCATCTGTTTGGGGTGGCGGCACCGGCGCATCTCAATCTCTTGGGCACCGATGACCAGGGACGGGACCAGTTCAGCCGGTTACTGCTGGGGAGCCGGATTAGTTTGTCGGTGGGTTTAGTGGGAATTCTCATCACGTTTCCCATCGGCATTCTCCTAGGGGGGGTGGCGGGTTATGCGGGGGGGTGGGTGGATGCCCTGCTGATGCGCCTGGTGGAGGTGTTGATGACCATTCCCAGCATTTATCTTTTGGTGGCGTTGGCGGCGGTTTTGCCCCCCGGTTTGACCAGCAGTCAACGGTTTTTGTTAATTGTATTCATTACCTCGTTTATCAATTGGGCGGGGTTGGCACGGGTGATTCGGGGGCAGGTGTTGAGTATCAAAGAGCAGGGTTTTGTCCAGGCGGCGCGGGTGTTGGGGGCGAGACCCTTGGGGATTTTGTGGCGGCACATTTTGCCCCAGACCACGACCTATGTGATCATTTCTGCTACCCTGACGGTGCCGGGATTTATTGTGGCGGAATCGGTGTTGAGTTTGATTGGATTAGGGATTGAACAGCCGGATGCGTCTTGGGGGAATATGCTCTCTCTGGCGACGAACGTATCGATCATGTTATTACACCCCTGGTTGGTGTGGCCCCCGGCGCTGATGATTGTCCTGGCGGTATTGGGCTTTAATCTCCTGGGGGATGGTCTGCGGGATAGTCTGGACCCCCGGCAGAAAGGGCGTTGATCGGGGGATTGATATAGTAAAAATAGTCTTTGCATGTCCAGCCAGTTGCCACCGTGACTCCCCCTCTGGAATCGGATGAATTTTTGGCTCGTTATGCGGAGGGGGAACGGGATTTTAGTGGTAGCAATTTAACCAAACTCATGCTTGTCCAAGCGCACGTGCCGGGGTTAAATTTAACCAATGCGGATTTGACCGGAGCTATTTTTTATATGGGGAATCTCGCTGGTTCCTGTTTCCAGGGGGCTTGTTTACGGAATGGTAATTTTTACCGCGCCCAGATGTACCGGAGTGACTTTACGGAAGCGGTAGGTTTTGAAGAATCGCCGGGGGAGATTTAGGGTGATAAATTCTCTGCCTCATAATTCTCTATAGGGCACCTCTAAAAATAGGTCGCAGGGGCACCGCCCTTCTGGTTCTCCTGAATATAAGGGTTCCAGTGAAATAATTTTGTATCGTTGCGAATAAATAGAAGTGTCCTATAATTACCACTAAAAGTACCACTCATTAGAAGTGCCCTAGCTATGATCGCCGTACCCAATAACGATAGTTATTTTTCGCCAGAGGAGTATTTTGCTTGGGAAGCACAGCAATTAGAAAAATATGAGCTAATCAATGGTCGAGTGTATGCCATGACTGGTGGCACTCAAAATCATAGTGCGATTAAATTAAATCTTGCCAGTTTAATCAGAGGATACTTGCGAGGAAAAACTTGTCGTGTTTTTAACTCTGATTTGAAGGTTAACATTCTTTACACGTCTAACTATACCTATCCTGATTTGAGCGTGACCTGCGACCCCCGAGATAGGGAGCATTCTTTGTATATCACCTATCCCTGTTTGATTGTGGAGGTCTTATCCCCAACCACCGAAGCCTACGACCGGGGTAAAAAGTTTGCGAGATACCGCCGCAATCCTAACTTAATTGATTATGTTTTAGTCAGTTCTGAAGAGATGGCAATTGATATTTATCACAAAAATGAGGCGGGGGATTGGTTGATTTTGAGCTATCGGGCGGGAGATACGGTGGAATTTAAGAGTATTAACTTAAAAGTGCCGATTGAACAAATTTACGAGGAAATCATTTTTGAAGAATCGCCGGGGGTAGATTAGGGTGATGATTTTTTCATAACCAGCCATGATTTAATAGTGGCTCAGCCCCTTTGTGGTCATTGTCCCATGCCGATTGCCGTTTCTGAGCAATTTCGCCGTCTGCAAGCCCAGTCCCGCTGTGCCCTGATTCCCTTTATTACCGCCGGTGACCCGGATTTACCAACCACCGCCCAAGCCCTGGAAACCCTGGCGCACGCCGGAGCCGACATCATTGAACTGGGGGTGCCCTACTCTGACCCCTTGGCGGATGGACCGGTGATTCAAGCGGCGGCGACCCGAGCCTTGCAACGGGGAACTAACCTACCGCAGGTTTTAGAATTAGTACAAACAATATCAAAGCAAATTACTGCACCTATTGTTTTATTTAGTTATTACAATCCGATTCTCAACCGGGGTGTAGAACCCTTCCTAAAAGACATTGCCCAGGCGGGGGTGCGGGGGTTGGTGGTGCCGGATTTGCCCCTGGAGGAAGCCCACGTTCTCGCCCAGCCTGCCCAGGATTACGGGGTCGAACTTACCCTGCTGGCGGCTCCCACCAGTCCCCCGGAGCGGTTGGCGGCAATTGCCCAAGCATCCCAGGGGTTTGTCTATCTGGTGAGTGTGACGGGGGTGACGGGGGCACGGCAGGCGGTGTCGGAGAAAATTCCCCGCTTGTTGACCCAACTGCATCAAGTCACGGATAAACCGATTGGGGTGGGGTTTGGGGTGTCCCAGCCGGAACAGGCGCAACAAATTCGGGATTGGGGTGCGGATGGGGTGATCGTTGGCAGTGCTTTTGTACAGCGGTTGTCTAAACAAGGTATCCCGGCAGTGCAAACCTTTTGCCAACAGTTGCGTCAAGCCTTAGATAGTAAAGATTGATATAGGTTGGCTGTGCGCTCCACCATTTTGGCGACGGTAAATTCCTGCACCAGGCGGGCGTAACCAGCGGCTCCCATGCGGGCACGTTGTTCCGGGTTGGTTAATAATTGAATTACCGCTTGTGCCAGTAATTCTGGTTGTTCTGGCGGTATCAATAATCCAGTTTGTCCATCTAAAACAATTTCGGGAATGGCACTGACTCGGGTGGCGACAATCGGTAAGCGGGCAGCCATCGCTTCCAACAAAACCAGACCAAAACCCTCATGCTGGGAGGGGTGAACCAGTAGGTCAAACTGGCGCATCCATTCCCCAGCCTGGGGTTGATAGCCCACAAATTCCACATGGGAGGTGAGATGTAATTCCTTGGTAAGAGCCATCAATGGTTCCCGCAAGGGCCCATCCCCCAAAATCACCAGTCGCACCTGCGGAACCCGTTTTAAGATGAGCGGTAATGCCTGTATGGCGGTGGCGTGGGACTTTTGGGGCACCAACCGCCCGACCATCCCCAAAGTAAAAGAGTCAGAGGATTTGGGGGCAACGCTGGATTCCTGAGCAGGCGGGTCATAGCCGTAGGGAATCACGGTGATTTTATCCTCCGGCACCCGCTGGTAGTGCTGGTTAAACCGCTTGATATGTTCCGAAATGGCAATCACATGGTGAAAGCAACGGGTATTCCAGGTGATCAGGGGACGCATGGGCCACCGCTGGCGATACCGGTTATCGTTGTGCCGGGTACACAGGACTTTCACGCCGGGGAGACACCGGGCGGCTAACCCCCCATACAGGTCGGCATAGAGTAAATGGGTATGCACAATGTCATAATTACCCTGGCGCAGGATGTGGATGAGTTTGGGAACCATTTCCGGTTGCCATTCCGACGCTACCCGCTGGTCAATCACGGGGATGCCCCGGCTGTGCAGGGCTTGGGCAAAGGGGCTGGGGGCTTCCTGGGGTTTGGTGAGGGCTAAAAAAGTTACGTCATAACCCCGCTGGCGCAACCCCGGCAGTAAGTGCAGGAGGTGGTTTTCCGCCCCGGCAATGTCACCCGCCCGTTGGATGTGCAAAATTTTGACCATAGGGGAGAAATCTGTTTGCAAAAGTTTACACTAGGTTACGATAGGAATAATTATTTCATTGGCTCAACGTTCGTAAACCTTTGCCTATGCATCCCCTGTGGTTGGTCAGTCCATTTTTCTTTTGGGGTACAGCCATGATCGTCATGAAGGCGATCCTACCCCAGACGGCTCCCCTGTTTTTGGGGGCGTTTCGTTTGATCCCGGCGGGGCTGTTGGTGTTGGCGGCGGCGGTGGTGCTGGGGCGTTCCCAACCCCGTTCCTGGCGGGCGTGGGGCGCAATTCTCCTGTTTGCCCTGGTGGATGGCACCCTATTCCAGGGGTTTTTGGTCACTGGGTTGGCACGGACTCAGGCGGGGTTGGGTTCGGTGATGATCGATTCCCAACCGTTGGTGGTGGCGCTGTTAGCCTGGTGGCTGTACGGGGAAGTGATTGGTCTGTGGGGCTGGCTGGGATTGGCTCTGGGTTTGACGGGGATTGCCATGATTGCCCTGCCCCCCCAGGAGTGGGCGCATCTGGGGGACTATTGGGCGCAGGTGGCTGGGCATGGGGAATGGTGGATGTTGTTGGCGGCGGTGGCGATGGCGTTGGGGACGGTGATGATGCGCTGGTTGAGCCGTTGGGTTGACCCCCTGGTGGCGACGGGCTGGCATCTGGTGTTGGGGGGCATTCCCCTGCTGGCGCTGTCCGGGCTGTGGGAAGGGGCGGCGTGGAGCCAGGTGAATGGCTGGGGCTGGCTGGGCATGGCGTACAGTGCGGTGTTGGGCAGTGCCGCTTCCTACGGGTTGTTTTTCTACCTCGCCGCCCAGGGGAATCTTACCAGTTTGAGTGCATTAACCTTTTTAACGCCGGTGTTTGCCCTCACCTTTGGGGCGTTATTTTTGGGCGAAACCCTGACCCTGTGGCAGTTGAGCGGCGTGATTTTGACCCTGATCAGCATTACGTTGATCAACCAACGGCATCGCTTGCAATCCCCAGTGGCGCAACCCGTCCCTATCCCCGTATCCGTAAAACCCAGCCCTTGAGATAATGGGATTACTTCCGGGCACTGGCTGTGTACATTCCCTTACATCACAAATATCGCCCCCAGACCTTTCAGCAATTGGTGGGTCAGGCGGTCATCGCCACCACCCTGAGTAACGGGGTACGCACGGGACGGATTGCCCCAGCCTATATGTTCACGGGTCCCAGGGGGACGGGGAAAACCTCCTCCGCCCGGATTCTCGCCAAGGCATTGAACTGCCAAAGTACGGACAAACCCACCCCGGAGCCTTGCGGGGTCTGCGCTCTCTGCCAAGCCATTACCCAAGGGAATGCCCTGGACATCATCGAGATTGATGCCGCCAGCCATACGGGGGTGGACAATGTGCGGGAGATGATTGAAAAAGCCCAGTTTGCCCCCGTCCAAGCCCGGTACAAAGTCTTTATCATTGACGAATGCCATATGCTCTCCGGGGCGGCGTTTAATGCCCTGTTGAAAACCCTGGAAGAACCGCCGGAGCGGGTGGTGTTTGTCCTGGCGACGACCGACCCCCAACGGGTGCCCGCTACGATTATTTCCCGGTGTCAGCGGTTTGATTTTCGCCGCATTGCCCAGGCGGACATGGAAGCTCATTTGCGGCAGATTGCCGAGCAGGAGGGGATTGCGATTACCCCGGCGGCGTTGACCTTGGTGGCGCAGTTGGCACAGGGGGGGATGCGGGATGCGGAAAGCCTGCTGGATCAACTGAGTTTACTGCCCCCGCCGATTCAGCCGGAACAGGTATGGCAGTTGGCGGGACGGGTGCCGGAACGGGATTTGTGGGAACTGGTGCAGGGAATTTATACCGAACCTTTGATGGCGGTGTTGCAACGGGGGCGGGCACTGCTGGAACGGGGCTGGGAACCCCTGCCACTGTACCAACAATTAGTGGGGTTTGTCCGGGATGGGTTGATCGCCCTCACTGCCCCGACGGAACGGCATTTAACGACCCTCATGCCCGATACCTGGCAGGCTTGGCAGACCTTGGGGGAACGGGTGACGGCGACGGATTTGCTCCACGCCCAGGAGTATTTGCGCCAAAGCGAACCCCAGCTTCGCCATACGACCCAGCCCCACCTGTGGTTGGAGGTGACGTTGTTGGGATGGTGGCATCTGTGGCAGGAGAAAACCGCCTCGGCAACACCTGCGCCTGCTTCAGCAATAAATTCATCTTCAATAGCTAAGGCATCACCTGCTCCGGCAAGTCATTCATCTACCCCGGCAATCACTTCATCTACTCCGGCGATTAATTCATCTGAACCGGCAATACCTTCGCCTACTTCGGCAAATAATTCATCTCTAATCGCTAAGACTTCACCTGCTCCGGCAATCCCTTCATCACCCTTGCCAACGCCGCCGCCTACTCCGGTCGTTAAATCATCGCAACCCGCAATAACTTCCTCCAGTTCAACAATTGATTCATCTCCAGCGGCAACAACTTCGCCTAGTTCTGAGGTGAGATCACCATCTCAGGCAAACCCTTCAGTTAAACCAGCAGTAAATTCATCCCCAACGGCAACAGGGACTACTTTAGAAACCCAGGATTTAGCCACCCTTTGGGCACAGGTGGTAGCACATATCAAAAAACCGCCCGCCCGTTCCCTATTTCAAGAAGCGAGCCTGGTGAAATTAGCAAACCAACACGCTGAAATTGCCCTCAAAACCCCAGCCTTACTGCGAAATGCCGAGGGAAAAATCAAGGAGGTGCAGGCGGCTTTCCAGAAGGTGCTTGCCCAACCCATCACCATTACGCTGACGGTACCCAAGGGAAACGCTCCTCCCATAAGCGATCCGCCGGTTAGCAATACGGTTAGTCATAGCAGTAATAATAATAGTAATAACAATGCCCATCATGTCTCAGTTCAGGCACCGGTTCCAGCCACGCCCCCAGAACGCCCGTCTTTACCTGCCATGCCCAGCGAGGACGGGGTGATGGTTGCCGCCCGCCGGTTGGCCGACTTTTTCCAGGGGGAGGTGATTGTGCCTGTTGCGGAGGAAGGCGAGGATTTCTAACCAACTCAGTGCGAGAGTTTCAAGTAAATAATGATGTTGTATGATGATAAACACCCAAAATCCTTTCAGGGAGAGAGGTTCGCTAGAATTACGTCCCGTGCCAGCATTAGTAAAGTGAAACTCTCTTATTGAGAACCAAGAATGGGTACCTCTATTTATTAATTTTTGTACTTACACAGCAGAGATGGAAGCCCCATTCTCTCGTTAGCAATTATCAATAACTCAGGGGTCATTCGCAACAGCCGTGAATTAATAGAGGTGCCCCTATTTTTATAGGTGTCCCTCAGATCAATCATTAACTGGGGGATTAACTGCATCCCGTTTGAGTAAAAAATGGGCAACTATAATGCCAACTATGGCTAAAAAGGCCATCGGGTAAAACACATAAACGTATGTCCCAAAAAAATCACGCACCCGACCAACTACTAGGGTTCCGACTAACGCCCCAACCCCATAAGCGGTAAAAATAATGCCATAGTTTTGGGCGTATTGATCGGGGTTAAAAAAACGCAGGGTTATGGTCGGAGCCATTGCCAGCCAACCCCCAAGACAAAACCAAAACAGGCAGAAGGCAATCAGATAGGTGGTGATGTGACCGGCGGTTGCCTTCATCATTAAAATACAGGCGATCAAGGTCAAAACGTAGGATAACATCGCAATATGGTGGGGTTTAAATCGATCCGCTAAATAGCCAAATAAGGGGCGGCTGATGCCATTAAAGAGTGCAAATAGGGAAACACTATTTGCCGCCAATGTGGCATTAATTTCAATGATTTCTTGACCCACCGGGCTGGAAATACCAATCGCACTCAAGCCCAACATGGTGCCGATGGCATAGCATATCCACAACCCATAAAAGGAGCGACTTTGCCACAGGTTTTTGGGGTAGGAATTAGCCAAACTGACCAGGGCAGGGGCGGTCTGCGGATGCCAACCCTGGGGGGGAAATTTCATCATCAGTGCCGCCGTGATAATTACAACCATGAGGACAATCCCAAATAGCCGCAACGTCGGTCGCACCGTGTAGAGATTGATCAGTTGGTTGGCTAAGGGAGCCGTCACCAGGGGGGAAAGCCCAAATCCGACTACAGTTAACCCCACCGCCAAGCCCTTCTGCTCCGGGAACCAACGGGAGACCACCGCCATCGGCACCCCATAGGCAATGCCAATGCCCATCCCCCCCATCACCCCATAGGTCAGCACCAGGGTGCCAATGTGGGTTGCGAAACTGGATAGGAGGTAGCCCATACCGATAATCACGCCACCAATCATGGTGACGACCCGGGGACCTAAACGGGGAATGTAAAAACCGGCAACCGGCATCAAAGCGGCGTAAAAGACCAAGACAAGAGTGTAAGGCAGGAGGCTCTCGGTGGCATTAATTCCTAGTTCCCGCTCTAAGGGGGTTCTAAAAATACTCCAGGAATAAACACTCCCCAAACAGAGGAGAATGAGCATCCCCAAGGGAATTAAAAACCATCTGCCCTGTTGGGCGGGTCTGCCCAGAATTGTGATCGGGTTTTGGGTCATGTTTTGTTGCTGAATGGGCGGCTGGGCACAAAAAACCCCTCTCCGGGGGAAAGGGGCGATGGATGCAAGTTAGGAAAATTTACGCAGACACCAAACTGCGGGTGACCGCTTTCAGTTCCCCTTTGGCGTATTTCACAGCGTATTCGTCGCAGGTCATTTGCTTGATTTTGCTGGCATTGCCCGCCGTCCAAAACTGTTGGTAACGGTCGGCACACACCTTTTGCATATATTTGATCGAGGGCTTCAGGAAATGGCGGGGGTCAAATTCCTTGGCATCCTTCGCCAGGGCTTCCCGTACGGCGGCGGTAATCGCCAACCGGTTGTCTGTATCAATGTTTACTTTGCGAACCCCGTTTTTGATCCCCCGTTGGATTTCTTCCACCGGCACCCCGTAGGTTTCCGGGATGGTGCCACCGTAGGCATTAATCAGATCGAGCAATTCCTTGGGCACCGAGGAGGAACCGTGCATCACCAGGTGGGTGTTGGGCAGACGGCGGTGCAATTCCTCAATCCGGTCCATCCGCAGGACTTCCCCTTCCGGTTTGCGGCTGAATTTGTACGCCCCGTGACTGGTACCAATCGCCACCGCCAGGGCATCCAGGTCGGTTTTTTCCACAAAATCCACCGCCTGATCCGGGTCGGTCAAGAGCTGGTCGTGGGACAGCACCCCTTCGGCACCATGACCGTCTTCCGCTTCCCCCATGCCGGTTTCCAGGGAACCCAAACAGCCCAGTTCCCCTTCCACGCTCACCCCCAACCCGTGGGCGACTTTCACCACCTCGGCGGTAACGGCAACGTTGTACTCATAGCTGGCGGGGGTTTTGGCATCCTCCAGCAGGGAACCGTCCATCATCACGCTGGTAAACCCGTTGCGAATAGCGGAATAGCAGGTGGCGGGGCTGTTGCCGTGATCCTGGTGCATGGCGACGGGAATGTGGGGGTAGGTTTCCACAGCGGCTAAAATCAGATGGCGCAGGAAATTCTCCCCGGCATATTTGCGGGCACCCCGGGAGGCTTGTAAAATCACCGGGCTGTCGGTTTCATGGGCGGCCTGCATGATCGCCTGGATTTGCTCCATGTTGTTCACGTTAAAGGCGGGAATGCCGTAGTCATGCTCAGCGGCGTGATCCAGCAATAGCCGCATGGGAACCAGTGCCATAATGTCCTCCTGATGTTTGGTGCATACCGATGGTCTTTACATTATTTTTAACATCTTCTGCCCCCACTGGGGACATTTCCTTTTTTCAGGGGGTCGGATGTTGCCATTGGGCAAGGTCGGTTAAAACCTGCTGGGCGTGGGTTTCCGGTTTCACTTGGCGGTAGATTTGGGCGATTTTACCCTGGGGATCAAGGATAAAGGTATGGCGAAATACGCCCTCGTAGGTTTTGCCCATGAATTTTTTGGAGCCATAACTGCCATAGGCACGGGCGACCTGTCCCTCCGTGTCCGCTAGAAGTAAAAAAGGTAAATTGTACTTACGAATAAATTTCCCATGACTGGCGACGGAATCGGTACTGATGCCCAGGATGACCGCCTGCGCCTGTTGGAATTGGACGTAGGCATCCCGAAACCCGCAGGCTTCCTTGGTACAGCCGGGGGTGTTGTCCCGGGGATAGAAGTACAGCACTACCCATTGCCCCTGGAATTGCGCTAAGCTAATAGACTGCCCGTCGCCACTGGGGAGGGTGAATGGGGGTGCCGGTTGGCCGATTGCTACTGCCGAGAGGTCGTTCATGGTCGTTCGGAGATGGGATTGGGGGTAACCACTGGGCGGGGACGGGGCAGGCTGGGCAGGGGTTGACTGAGGGCGGTGGCGGGAATGCGGAGGTGTACCCGCGCGCCGTACAAAAGTAATTCCTCCAGGGTTTGCAGGCGGGCGCGCCAGGTGGCAGTGCGGGTGAGGGTCTGCCAGGGTTGGGGGTGTTGCCAGTTGTCCAAATCCCCCTCCAACTTTTTCAGGGCACTGCGGGCGGTGTGCCAGTGGTCTTCGCTGGGGGTGTGCGCCAGTTGGGTCAGAGCCGCCATCACCTGGGGTAGGGTTTCGGGGTTGGGGATGGTCAACCGCCCCTGTTGGCTTAAAAACTGCCATTCCCGTTCCTGGGCTTGGTAGCGGTGTAGGGCGTTGAGAAAGGGTTGCCGGTGGGGGAGGGGCACCGCCGGTTGTTGCAATCGGGGTTCCAAGTCCCCGTTGAGATGGGACATGGCGAACAAGACGTAACCGGAACCCAGGCCGCTGTTGCGGGTGGCTTGCACCTGGTCTAAAACGGCGGTGGGGGTCGTCCGCACCAGGGAAATCCCCGGTAAAAACAGCACGGGAGCCGATACGGGCAGAGCCGGTTTCAGCAAATCCTGCAACCCCTGGGTATCCTCAGCGTAGGACATCAGCACCACCATATCCACCGCCCCGGTCACCGCCCAGGTTTCCCAATCCTGTTGCAGGCGGTAGAGGCGGGAGGGGCGGGAATAGGCAAACACGGCGGTTGATAAAACCAATTCCGGGCGGTGTTGTTTCAGACGTTGGTTCACTGTGGTAACAAAATCCGTCACCTGCTGAGTGCGCCACGCCGTCCAGTCCTGCCATGCCGGTTGGTTGGGGGTCAGGGTCAGGGGGTCTATGCCGGTCAGTTGTTGATAGATTTGCCGGGAAGCCGCCCCGTAGCCGTAATGCACCCCGCCGCTTTGGAAAGGATAACGGATGTAATCCAGGTGCAGTCCATCCACCTCGTAGCGGGTGACAATTTCCTCAAACAACCGCAGGAGGTACGCCCGTGCCTGGGGGTGGGCATGATCCAAAAACGGCTTGTCCTGGCGGGGGGGAATCACATTACCCCGGTTGTCCCGGTTCGCCCACTCCGGGTACGCCGTCAGCACCGGCCCCAGGTAGTTGGCAGGCTGTCCCAAAATCGCATTGTGCCGTTGATTGCCCACCGCAAACACCCACACCCAGGGGTGCAGTTCCATTTGCCGTTCCTTTGCCAATTTCACCGCCGCCGCCAAAGGGTCCCAGCCCCGGGTCAAGGGGTTTTGTGCCGGTGCCACCCGACTGGGGTAGATGGGATAACCCGCATTCACTGTCTCAAAAAACACCAGATTCACCCCCGCCGCCCGCAGACGGTCAAAAATCGGCAGTAGCCCCGCCTCCGAACCCGCTTTCACAATCGTTTCCCGGTCGAGCCAGATCGCCCGTACCTCCGGTTTGGTCTGCGCCGCCAGTGCCGGATAATTTTGCCAGAGCAGAGCCTGCGCCTGTAACCACTGACTCCGTGCCCATTCTCCCTGCCCCTGGGCGATCCAGCCGTCCAGTTGTCCTAGCACCGACTCCGCAAACACAATCGCCTGCACCGCTCCCGCCACCTGTTGCTCCTGTTTTTGCATCTGCGCCAGGATGACAATCGCCTGCACCCGTTCCACCAGTTCCCCCAACTGTTGCTTCATACGACGTAATTGAAACGTATTGACAGACCGGGGAATCGGACGGGCGGGCAGGACAAAATTGGTAGGGTCTTGGGATTCCAACGGGAGACCCCCATCCTGAGCAAATGCCAAAGGCGGCCAGGTCAACGTGGTACCAGCGATGATCAAACTGAGGAGCCGTCGCACGGGAAATCACTCCATAATATGCAAACCCTTTGTGATTGTACGGTGTACATTGGGGGCAAGGCAAATCCCCTGTGGCATATTGACAGCTTTGGTACACTGAAAACGGAAACTTTTTGCTTACATAATGACTAATTAGCAAAAATAATCCCATCCCATTTCTGGCAGGTAAAAATCTATGGAAAGTCTTTACATTTTGGTCTTAAATGCCGGTTCCAGTAGTCAAAAAAGCTGTCTTTACCAACTACCTTTTGACCGCTTACCGGAGCATCCCCCAACCCCCCTATGGCAAGCCCATATTGACTGGGGAAAAATTCCGGGGCAGGCGGCTATTAAAATTAAAGCGAACCAGCACATTCACACCCAGGAACTACCACTTACCTCCCGCCCGGAGGTGATGCGTTCAGTGCTTCATACCCTCATCTCCGGGGAATTAGCGGTGATCGAACATTTCTCACAAATTAGCATCGCTGGACATCGGATTGTGCATGGGGGAACCAAATATCATTTACCCACCCTGATTACCCCTGAAGTTAAACAGGATATTACGGATTTGATTTCTCTTGCCCCTGCCCATCATCCTGCCCATTTAGAGGGAATTACCGTGCTAGAAGAATTGCTCCCCAATTGTCAACAAATTGCGGTTTTCGATACGGCTTTTCACCACGATTTGCCCCTGTACGCCCAAGTGTATCCCATTCCCTATCAATGGTATGAAAAAGGAATTCGCCGTTATGGATTTCACGGAATTAACCATGAATACTGCGCCCAACGATCAGCCCAACTTTTAGGGCGACCATTGCAGGAATTAAAATTAGTGTGTTGTCACTTAGGAAATGGGGCTTCCCTATGTGCCATTGCCGAAGGAAAAAGTGTGGATACCACGATGGGATTTACCCCCTTGGAAGGGTTGATGATGGGCAGTCGTTCGGGTTCGATTGACCCCGGCATTATCCTGCATTGGTTGCGCCGTGAATCCCTGAATGGGGAGCAAATCAATCATCTCCTCAATCAGGAATCCGGGTTAAAAGGAGTATCAGAACTTACGGGGGATATGCGGCAGATTTTAGAAGCGAGATCCCAGGGACACCCGGGGGCAACCTTAGCCTTTGATGTGTACATTCATCGGTTAACCCAATGCGTGGGAGCAATGGTGGCGAGTTTGGGCGGTTGTGATGCCCTAATTTTCACCGGTGGGGTGGGGGAAAATGCGACACCCGTGCGAGCTGAATTGTGTAAAAAATTACGGTTTTTGGGCGTGGATTATGACCCGGAAAAGAATCAAATGCGGGGTGAAGATCGGGATATTAGCACACCTAATTCCCTAATCCGAATTTTAGTCATTGCCGCTGAAGAAGACTGGGCGATTGCTCAAACCTGTTGGCGGTTGATGACTAAACATAAAGATTTTTCGAGATAATCCCAATCACATTCTATAGGTTTTCAAACGAGATATTTATTTTCTCATGCAAATCACAGACTTTCCCAGTGGTGATCACCCGCTCCAATCCCTACTATAGCAATCCTACTTAATTAACGAATGGGAATTACTTAGAACCCACAAGTGTTGAATCCTGCAATAAAACTTTACATATTTAGGCGTGGGACGACCCGATTGAGCCAATGGACAAAATTCCACTCCTGCCGTATTAAGATTTGTATATATCGGAACTTATCTGCCAATTTACTTCCGTACATCCGTGGAACTTTTAACAGTTGCAATATCAAGTAAACTATTAAAATTACATAAATTTGAATGGTAATTCCATTCAAATTTTTACTCATCATTTTATCGAGCTTTAAGTTCATCTTTAGAAATTTCCATAGTACCTCTATCGCCCAGCGTTGTCTATAGGCTTCCCCTATCTCTTCATTACTCATTACATCCTCAGGAATATTGGTAGCTAAATAATAGTCTACTTTCTGTTGAACATTGCCAAAACAAACTACTCTCGCCTTACCTCGTTCTGTGGTGATATGATAGTTTTCATCCCATTTCCAATTCGACTTAATACGGATAATAAAAAGGGCATCATTTTCGATAAATTGTTCAAATACTTTGTGACTGCAAAACCCTCTATCCCCGACTGCGACTCCATTTTCCGGTAGCATTTTCACAATATCTTCACCAAAATTAATCTCATGTGCCTGTCCAGGACTAACAATTAAATGACCAGTAGATTTCGTATCTTGATTCAAAGTGGTTATTAACTTTACTTGGCGATAGCCTTGGAGCCAAAATAACTTACTCATCAGCGGTATTACGGTAGCATCAAAAGGACATAAAACCAACCTCTTTTCAGGATGAGCTTCCTCAATATAATGCAATAATTTATGATAAAGATGCATAAAAATTTGTGGGTCTCTTGTCTTGTTCGCCTTAGAAAACGTGGATAAGTCAACCTTAATGCCCGCATGATTTAATTGGTAAAATAAGTCCCGTAAACTGTTGATTCCTTTGTCTAAAATGCCAGCAAACCAGATTGAACAAAATAAGCGAGAATTTAGAACTGGATAATCATTAGTTGGCAGGTCTTTGAGTAAAAATTTGACAATCCCGGGAAAAGAATTGAATTTCATAGTTGTTTCATGTTTTGGTTTATATGAATTAGAATACCATATTTTGACCCCTCTTTTTCTGCCTTTACCTACCTTTCAACACTTCTGATCTAAAGCAATCTATAAAACCCAGTCATCTTAGTACAAAAAAGTACTGAGCAATGCTCTGCCGTTCTTGTGTTTCGTTCTCATGCTTTGAATACATAGAGGTGCCCTATTTTAGTTCTCATCGCCTGCGTGGCCTAGCCATATAGCCTTGTTATTCACATAAATCATCAGAGATTGCGATATAATTATACGACAAACGTTTAACCAAAATGGGTGATGAAGTTTTTAGTTATTAAACACGTATTGGTGGAGGGATTGGGTGCTTTTGCCCCTTGGTGTGAGCGGGCGGGGATCGCAGTAGATTTTGTGGAATTGGAACGGGGGGAAACCCTACCTAATACCCTAAATTACCAAGCGATTTGGGTCATGGGTGGGCCAATGAATGTAGCAGATGAAGTGGAGTACCCTTGGTTGCGAACAGAAAAGCAATGGATTCGTCAGGTGGTGCAGGATTTGCAGATTCCTTACATGGGCGTGTGTTTGGGGGCGCAACTCCTAGCGGATGCTTGCGGGGGGCAGGTGGGAGCGATGTCGGCACCAGAGGTGGGTTTGGGGTCAGTGTATTTGACCAAATTGGCGGCGGAACATCCATTGTTACGGGGATTACCGGAGCGGTTCCTAGCGTTGCATTGGCATGGGCAGGAGGTGAAAACATTACCGGCACAGGGTTTGTTGTTGGCTTCTTCGGATCACTGCCGGGTACAAGCCTATGCGGTGGGAGCTTACGCTTTTGGGATTCAGTTTCATTCTGAGGTGGAGACCCAAACGGTGACAGACTGGAGCCAATTACCGGAGTATCAATTGGCGTTGGATCAGGCCTTGGGAGAAACGGGATGTGAAACCTTGGCAGAGGCAGTAGCCGCCGCATTGCCTGTCATGACCCCAATTGCCGAGCAGTTGTTTGATAATTTTTGCGCCATTGTCCAACAACGGTGGAGATAGGAAGAATATTAAAAAATGAGAGTCTCAAGTAAATAATGATAGGCACCTCCATTACTTCATGACTATTGAGAATGATGCCCCCATTATTGATAATTGCCAACAAGAGAATGGGGCTTCTAAGCCTGCCGTGTACGTACAAAAATCAATAAATAGAGGTTCCCTAATTTTAGTATATACCTACGAAACAGGCTATGATATAGCAATCCTAAATGAGAATGGAACGGCAGGGGCACCGCCCCCGTCAAGGAAGCACCTGCGGTGTATGGTTCTGGAAAACTTTTGTATGCCTACAGCACGCAAGCTAACGTTAATCAAACAGGATTGCTATAGTGGTGTCCTTGCCCAAATTATTTTGCATTACCTTTTAGTTCTCTTCCACTCCTTCATACGGTTTACCCCGCACCAATTTGGAAAAGGTACTGTACAATAATTAGGATACTCCCACTAATTGCTAACCCATGTCCCAGCACATTTATTATCAAATTTCTGCGCCCCATCCAGCGACCCACTATCTGCAAATTACCATGCGGATTAATTCCTGGGATCAGGATGTCTTAAATTTGAAATTGCCCGTGTGGACTCCCGGTTCCTATCTGGTGAGAGAATATGCCCGTCACCTAGAACAATTCCAAGTCAGCGGAGGATTAACCTGGCAAAAACTCAGTAAAAATCATTGGCAAATTCAAACCCCAGGCGTAGATAAAATTACAGTTCAATACCAACTTTATGCGAATGAATTATCCGTGCGTACCAATCATGTGGATGCAGAACATATTTACATCAATGGGGCGGCAACATTTCTCTATATTCCCCGGTGGCGACATTTACCGAGTGAAGTAGTAATCATTCCCCCCCATCCCCATTGGCAGGTCACAACGGCATTAAAACCTTGTGAAAATAACCGTTTTCTCGCCCTGGATTACGACACCTTGGTAGATAGTCCCATCGAAGTGGGTTGCCACCAAGTTTATGAATTTACCGTGCAAGATATTCCCCATCGGTTAGCAGTGTGGGGCAAGTTAAATTGCGATGTGGAACAATTACAAAACGATATAATTAAAATCATTGAAACCGAAGCCCAATTATTCGGTGGTTTGCCCTATGATAATTATCTATTTCTGCTTCATTTGACCACCCAGGGTTACGGGGGCTTGGAACATAAAAACTGTTGCTCTCTCATCTATAGCAAATCGGGGATGGGATTACTCCCTAAATATCAACGGTTTTTGAATTTGGTTGCCCATGAATTTTTCCATCTTTGGAATGTGAAACGTTTGAAACCGGCGGAATTTATCCCCTTTGATTATGACCAGGAAAATTATACTTCATCCCTTTGGTTCTGTGAAGGGACAACCAGTTACTATGATTTAGTCATCCCTTGGCGGGCGGGCATTTATGATGCGAAACAGTTTCTTAAATTATTGGCAGAAGAGATCACCCGTTATTATCAAACCCCAGGGCGGGAGGTGCAGACTTTAACCGAAGCCAGTTTCGATGCGTGGATTAAATACTACCGGCGGGATGGCAATAGCCCCAATAGCCAAATTTCCTACTATCTGAAAGGGGCGTTAGTAACCTTATTATTAGATTTACGGATTCGCAAAAAATATCAAAATCAACGCTCGTTTGATGACGTACTACAGAAAATGTGGCAAAATTTTGGGCAAGAAGAAATCGGATTTACCCCTGCCCAACTTTATGAAACCATTGAGACTGTCTTGGATGAGGATTTAACCCTATTTTGGCACAACTACATCACGGGTTTAACCCCTTTACCCCTGGCGGAAACCTTGCTGGATTTTGGTTTAGAATTGCGCCCCATTCCCGGGAAAATCCCCTTTCTAGGCATCATTTTAGAAGCTAATCGTAATGTGGTGAAACAGGTTTTGCGCCATTCTCCCGCTTGGTGGGTGGGGATTGACCCAGGGGATGAAATGGTCGCCCTGGGGGGACGGCGGGTGAAACGGGAACAATGGTCGGAGCAATTGCAGGAATTTGCGGTGGGCGAAACGGTGGAATTAGCCATATTTCGGCAGGATCAGCTACGGTCTTACCCGGTGACCTTGGGGGCACCCCAACCGGAGGGGTATCAGCTGGAACCGATGACCCAACCCAGCCCAACCCAGCAAGCCCTGGGCACCGGTTGGTTAGGAAATTTAGCGTTTTGTCCCCAAACGTAAAGTTCAAATTCAGTACAATAAGAATTGCGGGGAAATGATGCCGTTGCAAGGAGGGTGGCAATGTTGCAGGACACACGGGCGATTCGTTTTTATCAGCGCTTAACGGATGCGTTGGTGGAGTTGCGCCAGCGTGGCTATTCCCTGGATGAACTGCGTTTGTACTTAGATGGTTATCTAGCCGCCCTCCGTCATGGCAGTGAATTGGAACCCTATTTGGTACACCGTTTGGAAGAGGATGTGGTGCGGTTCATGTACGACCCGTCCAATTTAACGGGGGTCTCCTAATGGTGGACTGGGGGCAGGTGGCGGAGGAATTTGCCCGTTGTCTGGAACCCCGGCGGGTGGTGCGGCGGCGCGAGGAATTGTTGGTGTATGAATGCGACGGGCTGACCAGCTATCGCCAGCGACCGGCATTGGTGGTTTTGCCGAAAACAACCCAGGAAGTGCAACGTGCCATCCATATTTGCCGTAAGTACCATATCCCCTTTGTGCCCCGGGGGGCGGGAACGGGCTTGTCCGGGGGGGCACTGCCGGAGGAGGAGGCGGTGCTGATTGTTACGGCGATGATGCGGCAAATTTTGGCGGTGGATGTACCCAATCGCCGGGTGGTGGTGCAACCGGGGGTGATTAACACCTGGGTGACGCAGGCGGTGAGCGGCAAGGGGTTTTACTATGCCCCGGACCCGTCGAGCCAGACCGTGTGTTCCGTCGGGGGGAATGTGGCGGAAAATTCCGGCGGGGTGCATTGCCTGAAGTACGGCGTGACCACGAACCATGTGCTGGGCTTGAAAATGGTGACTGCCCTGGGGGAGGTGGTGGAACTGGGGGGCATGGTGCCGGAACTGCCCGGTTATGACCTGACCGGCGTGGTGGTGGGTTCGGAAGGCACCCTGGGGATTGTCACCGAAGTCACCCTGAATATCCTCAAAACCCCAGAAGTGGTGCAGGTATTGTGTGCGGATTTTGCTACGGTGGCGCAGGCGGGGGCGGCGGTGTCAGCGATTATTGCGGCGGGCATCATTCCCGGCGGTATGGAAATCATGGACAATTTGAGCATCAATGCGGTGGAAAACGTGGTGGCGACCGGCTGTTATCCCCGGGATGCGGGGGCAATTTTGTTAGTAGAAATCGATGGCTTACCCGCCGAGGTGGCGGAGGCGATGGGGCAGGTGCAGGCGATATGTAAAACCCAGGGGGCACGGGGGATTCAGGTGGCGACCGACCCCCAGGAGCGGTACAAACTCTGGCAGGGGCGCAAGGCGGCTTTTGCGGCGATGGGCAAGATCAGCCGGGATTATTATGTGCAGGATGGGGTGGTGCCCCGCAGTCAACTGCCCTGGATTTTGCAGGAAATTGAACGGTTGAGCCAAGCCTCGGGCTATCGGATTGCCAATGTCTTTCATGCGGGGGATGGAAATTTACATCCTTTGATTTTGTTTGATGAATCGGTGCCGGGAGCCTTGGAAGAAGTGGAGCATTTGGGGGGGGAAATTCTCAAACTGTGTATTCAGGCGGGGGGTAGCATTTCGGGGGAACATGGGGTGGGGGCGGAAAAACGTTGTTACATGAGTGATTTATTTTCCCCTACGGATTTGGAAACCATGCAGTTACTCCGGCGGGCATTTGACCCTGACCATTTAGCCAATCCCAGTAAAATATTTCCTACCCCCCGCACCTGTGGCGAACGGGCACAAGTGGCGCAAAAATTTCCGCAATTGCAGGTGTATTAGAGTCAAGTGGCATTGCGGGTCTCCATCTCTTCAGTACAGATAATGTCTAGGGTCATTGCTCCCGTTTCTGGATAATATGGGCGTTCCAGCGAGATAATTTTTAGGGGTGCAAATAGAGCTTGCTAACCATCATGTTAAAATTATTACCAGTACAATAAAGTATCATCCTAGCGTTTGTGTTCCTCACAAACTTAACGGCCTCCCCGCACCGAAGGCTGACTTTTAACCATCAATGCTGATGCGCCCCAACCCTGACAGTGATGATTGGTGAGTAATGTGTCCATGAAACGGTTAGGTATCGTAGCAGGCGTGGTTGCCCTCCTGGTCATGGGGGGTTGGCTCTGGCGGAATGGACGGCACTCTGAATCGGTATCCCAGACTCGTCCTGCCCCGGATTTGGGAGCGTTGACCCCCCTGGTACAGCAGTCCCCCCCTGCTCGGCAACGGGCATTGACCCATCTAACGAAGCAGGGGAACGGGGCAGAGCGGTATCGAGCCAAATATCTGCTGGCGGTGGATTCCCTGGCGCAGGGGAACCCCAAACAGGCTTTGGCGTTATTGGCGGATTTGGAGCGGGATTATCCCGTCCTGTCGGCGCAAATTCTTTGGCAAGAGGCACGGGCGTATCAGAAAAAAGGGAATCTGGCGGCGGCTCAGAGCCGGTGGCAAAAAATTGTTGACCAGTACCCGGATCAGGAATTGGCGGCTGAAGCCCTGATCGCCCTGGGGCGCCCCGAGGAAGCCCAAAAACGCTATCCCGCCCATCCCCAAACCGTCGCCTGGGTGCAAAACCTCCTGGAACGTCAGCCGAATAATCGGGATTTGCTGGTGCATTTGGCTCGCTACGGTCTGCATTTGCCCAATTTGACGGTATATCTCGACCGTCTCGTCAACTTGCACCGCCCGCAACTCACTCCAGAGGAATGGCAGGCGATTGCCTTTGCCTACTGGGAAAAACAGAGCTACCTGAAGGCGGGGCGCGCCTATCTGCTGGCTCCCTTGACGGCGGAAAACCTCTACCGGGTGGCACGGGGGCATCAGTTGGGGGGGAAAACCACCGAGGCGGTTGGCTATTACCAAGACTTACTGCAGCAGTACAGCGAAACCCCGCAGGGTGTACTGGCTTTGTACTATCTTTCCATCCTGGCACCTGCCCCCCAACGGGAGCAGTATTTTCAGCAGTTGCGCCAACGGGACGGGGAGCGGGCGGCACGGGTGCTGTGGGAGCGGTTACCCCTGTGGGAACAGGCGGGGCAGACCCAGCGGGTGAGCCAAACCCGGACGGAACTGCTTTCCCGTTATGCCCAGACCGAGGCGGCGGCGAATCTGCGTTGGGAATTGGCGCAGGGCGAACAGCAACGGGGCAATCTCCGCCAAGCCATGCACTATGCCGAGGGGATTTTTCAGCACAATCCCACCAGCCAAGTCGCCCCGAAAGCCGGGTTTTGGTTGGGGGAATGGGCAGGGCAGTTGGGGCAAAAGGAGCGGGCGCAGGATACTTATGCCCAGGTGGTGCGCCGGTATCCCCATTCCTACTATGCGTGGCGTTCAGCGGTGCGGTTGGGCTGGCCGGTGGGGGATTTTACGGGCATCCTCCAGGCGCAACCGGCGGTGCGAACTCAACGGGCGACGTTGAATTTGTTGGCTGGCTCGCCCACCTTGCAGGAACTCTACCACCTGGGGGAATACCAGGATGCCTGGGAGCAGTGGCAGTTGGAATTTTCCGAGCGGCAACAGCCTACCCTGGCGGAACAACTCACGGACGGACTCCTGCGGGTGGGGGTGGGGGAACGGTTGGACGGGTTATTTATGCTGGCGACCCTGGAACGGCGGGTACAAACAGAAACCGAACGAAAGCAGTACATTCAAGTCCAGCGGGAACCGGCCTATTGGCAAGCCCTCTACCCCTTAGCCTATTGGCCGGAGGTGCCCACGGCGGCGGCGCAGTATGGGTTAAACCCCCTGCTGGTGACGGCGCTGATCCGGCAGGAATCCCGTTTTCAACCGGAGATTGTCTCCAGTGCCGGGGCGGTGGGGCTGATGCAGGTACTCCCGGAAACCGGGGATTGGATTGCCCAAAAATTGCAACGCCCCCCCTTCCAACTCCGTCAACCGGAGGATAATTTGCGGGCAGGCACTTGGTTTTTGCAGTACACGGATGGCTTATACAACCAAAATACTCTGTTGGCGGTCGCCAGTTACAATGCCGGGCCGGGGAATGTGGATGAATGGCTTAAACGGGAGGGAGAAGGGGATTGGGATCGGTTTGTGGAGCGGATTCCCTTCCCGGAAACCCAGGATTATGTCCGGCAGGTCTTTGGCAACTACTGGAATTATTTGCGTTTGTACAATCCCGAGGTGTGCGAACGGGTCAACCCCCACCTGTGCCTGTCGTGAACCAACAGCGATACTGGTTTTGGCGGGGCTATCGGGTGCGGTATGGCTACCAGGGCAGTCACCACCAGGGGGTGCCGCTTCTGCTGTTGCATGGGTTTGGGGCGGCGTTAGAACATTGGCGGTACAATGCCCCGGTGTTGGGGGAACATCATCCCGTGTATGCCCTGGATTTGTTGGGGTTTGGGGATTCCCAGAAAGCGGCGGCGCAGTACGGGGTGCGGCTGTGGGTGGCGCAGGTGTACGAATTTTGGCGTAGATTTATCGGTGAACCGGTCTGTTTGGTCGGGCATTCCCTGGGGGCTTTGGTGAGTTTGACCGCCGCCGTTGCCCACCCGGATATGGTGCGGGGGCTGGTGCTGGTGAGTTTGCCGGAGGGACGACCGACCCTGCAACCGGCTTGGGTGAATGCCTGGGTGGGGGGGCTGGAGCGGCTGTTGATCCCGGTGGTGACGTTACCCCTTTTCTCGATCCTGCGTCAACCGGGGGTGATTCGCTGGGTGTGCCGTTCCCAGGTGTATCACGACCCCAGTGCAGTCAATACAGAATTAGTGCAGATGTTTGCCCGCCCTGCCCAGGAACCGGGGGCTGGGTTGACCCTCTGTCGCATGGCACAGTCCAGTAGTCGTCCCGGTTATGCCCCACGGGTGGCTCCCCTCTTGGCGGCTTTGAGTGTCCCCGTCCTGCTGATTTGGGGGGAACATGACCGGTTGATCCCGGTGCGCCAGGGGCGTAAATGGGTGCAACAATTTCCCCATATCCGTTGGGCGGTGGTACCTGCTGGGCATTGTCCCCAGGATGAGGAACCGGTGCAGGTGAATCAATTGCTGGATGAATGGCTGAACCAATGGGGCAGTGGGGCGTAATTTTGGCTTGTAATGTAGCAATCTCACCTAAATTGCAAGTGAAAAAAATTTATATTTAGAAAGTCTAGGTTGGCAGGGTGTAGCCCCGTTTTGGTTCTATAGCTAAACACGCAAAGGTTGACATAGATATGGGTCGCAGGGCGTAGCCGCGCACTAGTTCTCCAGAATTTTTGAGGCGACAACCTAACCGTACTTAGCTATATGGTAATCTCACTTGAATTGTGAAAAGTTTTCCTATAGCAATCCTATTTGATTAACGAACACAAATCTCCCAGAACCAGGGACGGGGGCGGTGCCCCTGCGACCCCTGTTCCATTCTCATTTAGGATTGCTATATCTACAGAGCCTGGGGTTACAGGGCACAGCCCCATTTTAGTTCTCATCGCCTGCGTGATGTAGCCATACTCAGTTGGGATTGCCGTATCACAGTTGCTCCAACTCCCGCAAGTGGGTGAGAACCGTTTCATAAATGGTCAATACATGGTCATCGTGGAGTTGATAAATCACGTGTCTGCCCTGCCGATGCCCCTGCACCAATCCCATAACCCGCAATGCCCGCAGTTGATGGGAAACCGCTGATTGACTCATTTGGAGTAAATTCACCAAATCCCCGACACAATGGGGTTTTACCGCTAGGATGGATAAAATTCGCAGGCGGTTCGGGTCCGCCAAAAAACCCAACCAATGCGCCATCCGTTGCGCCGTGGCAGGGTCTAAAATGGCAACACTTGGGGGTTCTGGGTGATCGGATGTACTACAAACTTCCGCTGGCACGGAGGTCACTGCTGGGGTCATGATTCCCTGGGGTTTTGGATAAATGATTCCACTAACGCCACATCCTCTGGACTCCCCACAATGATGGGACTGCGTTGATGGAGCGAGGTTGGTACCAAGTCTAGTATAGGTTGGGTGCCGGTGGAAGCCCGTCCCCCCGCTTGTTCAGCGATGAAGCTTAGGGGTGCGGTTTCGTATAACAAACGCAATTTCCCCTCCGGTTTTTTGCGGGTACCAGGGTAGAGAAAAACCCCGCCTTCTAACAAAATCCGGTGAAAATCTCCCACCAATGCGCCACTGTAGCGCGCCGTATAACCTTCGTGCCGATGCACATAACGCACATAGTCCCGAATCGGGTCTTCCCACTGCCAAAAATTTCCCTCGTTAGTGCTGTAAACCGGCCCGTGTTCAGGAATGCGGACATTTTCTTGAGCAAGAATAAACTCGCCCAAACTGGGGTCTAACGTGAAAATATGTACCCCTTTACCGAGGGAATAAACCAGTACCGTCGCCGGACCATATAGGATATAACCCGCCAGAATTTGTTGCCGACCATTTTGGAGTAAATCCGCCCCGGTTTGCTCCCGGTCATCCCCCTGTTGCACCCGTACTGAAAAAATCGAACCCACATTCAAATTCACATCAATATTGCTGGAGCCATCAATCGGGTCATAAAGCAGGGTATAACGACCAATGGGACAATTTTCGGGGATATAGTAGGGCTTTTCCATCTCCTCGGAAGCCAAACGACAGACCAACCCACTTTTTTCAAAAACGGAGATAAATACCTGATTAGCAAATACGTCCATTTTTTTGACCGCTTCCCCTTGAACGTTTGTGTTCCCCGCAAAACCAAGCACGTTTTCCATTAAACCGGCTCGACTCAGGCGGCGGGCAATCAGTTTTCCCGCCAGACCAATCCGACTCATCAAAGCGCTTAAATCCTGGGCTTGGGCACCAAAACTTTCGCATTGCTCCAGGACATGCCGAGATGGGGTCAAACAATCCCGTTGTAGTTCAGGTAAAGCCGTTTTGCTCAACATGATTGAGTTACCTCTGGATGGGAACTACCCTCAATTTTAGGGGTGAAGCGTACTGCATCCGGCAAATCTAAAGATGAGATACAGATGCTTTCTAGCGTTGCGTCCGATTCGCTATCCTAGAAATACCCTTTGACGTTCTCCTCACCCGATTATGGCGGCATCCCTATTTTCAGACGATTTGGACTTCATGAACTGGGCAAGTGAATCGACTCCGGCGGTGGAGTCTCCTACCGAGGATATGTGGGGGGAACTGGAGAATTTACTGACTGAGCCTGGGGATGCAGATTTAGATGCAGACATGGGGGAGTCGGAATTGCCGCTACCGAGTGTGGAATCTCTGTTTGGGGAACCGGAAGTTGCCCCGCCTGGCGCGGCGGTATCTCCCGCTAGAGAATTGACCCTGCCTCCTCCCCTGTGGGCAGAAATTGGACATCTATTTCAAACCCCCGCCTTCAGCGAAGTTGCCCCCGCCGAACCCGCCAACCCCAGCATCGAGTCGGAAATTGATACCCTCAGCCAGGCGATGTTAGCCAATGACAGGGACACGATTCAAGCCCTGGTACAGCAGATTCAGCAAACCTACGATGACCTAAAAAGTATTGAGATTTTTTTGGCCGCTACCCGGAATTTGTGTTATTGAACGGCAACTCGCAAAGGCATTGTTGACTAGTGCTATAAAATTCACCTCAAAGGCGACTGAAACCCCTTATGCCTGCGGGCTTTTCCAAACTAAAATTTTCGGTAACCATACACAGATTCAGCAACGCTACCTTCCAGCGGTGTAAATCAATAGAGATGCCCTAAATTAAAGGATGGAAACCAAATTAAATCGGGATGGCGGGATTCGAACCCACGGCCCCTTCGTCCCGAACGAAGTGCGCTACCAAGCTGCGCTACATCCCGCTGTCGTAAATTTTATGACTTATTTTACTTTAACATCATCCGTGCCCTGGATTTCGTTACCCCTAACCGTAGGGTCGGGGCAACAGCAGATGCAAACGGACCTTGACCTCCTGACGGCTCACCAACGGGGGGAATTTCGGGGAGCCCTGCGTTTCTATCTTTGGCAACCGGCGGCGGTCTCCCTGGGGTATCACCAGCATCATTGGCCGGAACATTGGCAACAGTGTTATTACCAAGGTCAGCCGCTAGAGGTGGTGCGCCGTCCGTCCGGGGGAGCCGCTGTTTTGCATCAAGGGGACTTGTGTTACGCTTTGGTGACGGGGATGGTGCCTGGGGGCTGTCGCCAACAGTACCAGCGGTTGCAGGACTGGTTAATTCACGGGTGGCGCACCCTGGGGGTCAATCTGCACCGGGGGCAACAACCCCCATCCCGAGGGCAGGTCAGTTGTTTTGCCACAGCCACCCCAGCGGATTTGGTGACTGAGACGGGGCATAAATTCATTGGCAGTGCCCAACTACGGCGGGGGCGTAGCATTCTCTACCAGGGTTCGATGCAACTCCATCCTGACCCGGATTTGTGGGTACAGGTTTTTGGCAGTGTGGCTCCCCCACCCGTACTGATCCCTTCGTTGGGGGCAGTGGTGGCGCATCTGGGGGCTACCGTTTGGGATTACTTTTCGGTCTGAGATAAATTTAAGGGCACTTCTAAACATCTGCCCATCCTATAGCAATCCTATTTGATTAACGAACACAAATTTCCCAGAACCAGGGACGGGGGCGGTGCCCCTGCGACCCCTATTCCATTCTTATTTAGGATTGCTATATTTAATTAACGTTAGCTTGTGTGCCGTAGGCATACAGAAATTTCCTAGAACCCTACACCGCAGGTGCTTCTTTGACGGGGGCGGTGCCCCTGTGACCCCTGTTCTAAGATTATTTAGGATTGCTATAGTCATACAGTCTTTTGAGTGGTTATGGGATACGATTGAACCCCACTCGCTGTAGGTCAATCATGCTAAGCCTTTAGAATCATCGAGGCTTTTTGTATTCTTTCAGGGCACCTCTATTTATTAGAACCAACGAAAAATCTCATCCTCAGAATGCCCATCTTTCCCAGAACCAAGGGCGGGGGGTGCCCCCCTGCGACCGCTAATTTCTCATTTATAGAGGTTCCCTTAATTGATAAATAGACTGTATAATCGCAATTTGCACAGTAAATCTGGTACTATAGCGATCCTACTTGATTTGCATTAGCTTGCGTGCCGTAGGCATACAAAAATTTTTTAGAACCAAATGCGGGGGCGGTGCCCCTGCGACCCCTTGTTTCATTCTCATTTAGGATTGCTATAACTTCATGAATGATTATGAATGAATCCCTCACCAATCATCCCCTGCTAAGCCAAATTATTGATGAATTAACCAATGATTTTCGGCGCATTGATCGACTGGTTAAATACAATTTCAGTCGAGTTGTTTCAGCCATGAATGCCTATCGGGTAGGAGTGCATCATTTTCAGTCCACCACTGGCTATGGTCATGGGGATCAGGGGCGAGAGGTTTTAGAACAGGTATTCGCTCACCTCATGGGTGCGGAAATGGCACTTGTGCGTCCCCAATTTTTCTCCGGTACCCATGCCATTGCCTGCGCCTTGTACGGTGTCCTCCGACCGGGCGATGAACTGTTGTCCGTAGTCGGCGCCCCCTACGATACCCTAGAGCCGGTGTTGGGGATACGCGAATCGGGTAGCGGTTCGTTGCAGGATTTTGGCATTACCTACCGGCAATTAGATTTAACCCCAACGGGGGAGATTGACTGGGTAAAATTACCCCAAATGGTTCATAGTAAAACCCGGGTGGCTTTTATTCAGCGTTCCTGTGGTTATTCCTGGCGACCAAGTTTAACGATTGCCCAACTGGAGAAGGTTATTTATGAGATAAAAAACGTTAATCCTGAGGTGATTTGCGTTGTGGATAATTGCTATGGTGAATTTGCCGAAATCCAGGAACCGACTATGGTTGGAGCCGATTTAATCGCCGGTTCTTTGATTAAAAATCCTGGGGGTACCATTGCTCCCTGTGGGGGTTATGTGGCAGGGAAAAAAACATATGTTGAACTCGCCGCTAACCGTTTAAGTGCCCCTGGTATTGGGGTGGAAGCGGGCGCATCCTTGGGGTTCAATCGGTTATTTTTTCAGGGCTTATTTTTAGCACCGCAAATGGTGGGGGAAGCCCTCAAATCAGGACTCTTGTTGGCGGCAACCTTTACTCAATTAGGCTACCCGGTACAACCTCGCTTAGATGCCCCTCGCACGGATACGATTCAGGCCATTCAGTTGGGCAATCCCGACCGTTTAACCCGTTTTTGTCGTCTCTTGCAACGCTTGAGTCCGGTGGGAAGTTACCTCGACCCGGTTCCCGCTTCCACGCCCGGTTATGAAAGCCAGTTAATTATGGCAGGCGGCACATTTATTGACGGCAGTACCAGCGAATTTTCCGCCGATGGTCCTTTGCGTCCACCCTACATTGTTTTCTGTCAGGGGGGAACTACCTGGCTCCATTGGCTGTGGGCGTTAGAGCAACTGTTACCCGAATTGGAACCAATTGGAGCCTAATCCACATACATAAATACATCACTTTTCTCGTAGCGAACTTTCGGGCGTTGGGCATTTTTATCATCTGCCGCCCGATAGCCCACCGGACACACCACCACCGAGCGATAGGGAGTCGTTTCTAATCCCAAAATTTCATCATATTTAGCAGGAATAAATCCCTCCATCGGACAGGTGTCAATGCCCATAAAAGCGGCCACCGTCATGAATTGTCCCAAGGCAAGATACACCTGCCGAGCCGCCCATTCTTCTAAATTCAACGGGTAGGGCGGTTGGGTCAAAAAACTCTTAATCAAATTTCCAAAACCCTGGAGGTTTTCTATCGGAGTACCCTGCACTTGGGCAGTACGGGCGAGGTAACGATCCACATCTTGGGTGCTGATATTTTTTTGCAATGCCAAAACCACTAGATGCGACGCATCAACCACTTGTTTTTGCCCCCAGGAATGTTCTACCAATTGGGCACGGATGGCCGGATTATTCACCACGATAAATCGCCAAGGTTGCAGACCAAAAGAAGAAGGGGCTAGGCGTAAACTTTCTTCTAACACTGCCCAAACTTCTGGAGATATTTTCCGAGTCGGGTCAAATTTTTTGGTGGCATAACGCCAATTCAACTGCTGTTGGACTAAATCCGTAGATACATAATCGAAAGCCATTGACCCACACCTCATTTATTGTTCCAACTACACTATAGCGAAAGGATACTTTTAGCCATTGGCGTATCCCCACCCTGCGGTCTATGCCGCTTGAGGTGATAGGGCTGACATGGCCTATCTTTGTGATATTCTGACCAGTGACCTCTTTTGAGAGGTGTTGATCTTTTATTGACTCCTTTCCCACTCAAAAATTAGAAATTTTGAAATGGATGAACATCCATTCCGATGGCAAGCTAACCGTCTGCCCCGGGGGAGCGAGCCTAGCGATAATCAGGGGTCTGGATATAGCTCAGCCGTGCCGCATCCCGTATGCCATATTCCGGGCGACAGAAGCGATCCAGTTGGGCTTCAAAAAAGCGGCGATTGGCTAATAAATGCCGGGGATTCGGGTCATCCAAAGGATACAACAAAGCCGCCCGCAACGCCTGAAACACCGCCGAGGTCACGCAATACATGGAACGTTGAAAACTAATTGCCAACTGTATCAACATATCCCCCTCCTTCCGACAATGTTTCCGGTAATAATCCAGCAAATAATCCGGCAAAAAGTGAAACATATCCTGCGCCAGCAACGTAGGGGGAATCCCCGCCGTCCCCACCGGAAACTTGTCCGCATAGAGCACCCCGTAGTGGAAATCCTCCTGCTTATCCGGCACCATCCCCGCCTGGGCATTGTAGGACTTCGTACCCCGGAACGGTGACGTGCGATAAAACACCGCCTCCACATAGGGCAACGCCGCCTCGTACAACCACATGAAACCTTTGGATTTGGGAATAACTTCGTAGCATTCCCCCCGAATGTAAACGTGATGGTAAATCGGGCGACCGGCAATCGCAAAAATCCCATTCACGATAAAATTCATGGCATCCTTGACCGTGGCGATCTTCCCTTCCAGATATTGGTCATGGATTTCAAAAAATACCGGAGCCATGATCTCCCAAAACAGCCCCAAATTGGCATAGTAGGAAGCCTGCCGACACTGCTCCAAAAACATCTCCGGGAATAGGCGATACAGCCCCAACATCAGCGGGTTGCCTTGGAAATACGCCCGAATCGCTCGGTCTGCATTCTGTTTATATTCCTCACTGTCTAAATAGGGGTCAAACTGACCGCCCATCCCCCGGTGCCAGAGCATCGCCCGCATACATTCTTCCGCAAATTCCATATTGATCCGGTCATGCCACAGGTGATGCAACCAACGGGGCAGGGGACGGGTTTCTCCTTGCCGGATGAATTTCAATAACTCAGGATGCGCCGTCGCTTCCCCCCGCCAAATCCGCAAATCCGCATCATCCCCCGCATAGTGATTGTGCCGGTTCAGATATTCCTCAGAAATAAAAAACTTGCGGAACGCCAACGGGTTCAAAAACACCTGCTCGCCAATGTACAACAAATCCCGCCAATAAAAATCCATCGGCACCGCATAGGCATACCAAATTCCCACAATTTGCATCAGATTTTCCGGGGTATCCGGCACCATCGCCCCCCCCGCCTCCAACCGATGCACCACCTCCGCAAATTCATGCTGGGAAGGGGGTAATTTCGTCCGAGGTTCTAAAGTTGCCGTCGTCATAGGTATCCTCCTGGTAACTATTCGGGTAATAAACGGGAGACTTGCGGTGCCACCGCCACCGTCGTCAGCGACAAACTCTGTGCCGTTTGCTCACTCCACTGCACCAACCAATGGGGTTGAATCCCCAAGAATAAAATCAAACCCGCCAGCACCAACGCCGGAATTTTCTCCGCCGCCCACACCGGGGGATAATACGCCGTGCGGTTGTCCAGCTTGCCAAAACAGGTGCGGTTGAGCAAAATCACAAAATACACCGCCGTTAACCCGGTGCCCAACACACACAGCAACGTCAGCAGGGGAAACACCTGGTAACTGCCCTGAAAGACCAGAAATTCCGCCACAAAGCCCACCATCCCCGGAATCCCCGCACTCGCCATCCCCCCCAACACCAGCAGGGAACTCACCGTCGGCAACCCCCGCAACGGATTCATCAGCCCATTCAACACATCCAACTCCCGGGTACCCACCTTGGCTTCGACCACCCCCACCAGATGGAACAAAATCGCCAAAATCAACCCGTGACTCACCATCTGGCTAATCGCCCCCACCAAGGATAAAGGTGTCGCCGTCGCACATCCCAGCATCACATAGCCCATGTGCCCAATCGAACTGTACGCCACCATACGCTTAATATCCTTTTGGGCAATCGCCGTCAACGCCCCAAACAACACCCCCGCCGTTCCCCAAACCGCCAGACCCGGCGATAACTGCAACCACAAATCCGGGAACAACTGCACCCCAAACCGCACCAGCCCGTAGGTGCCCAACTTCGCCAAAATCCCCCCCAACAGAATCGCAATCGGCGGGGACGCCTCCACATAAGCATCCGGCAACCAGGTGTGCAAGGGCACCAACGGGGTTTTGATCCCAAACCCCAGCAGTAGGGTCAACAACAGCGTCCACTGCACCGCCAGCGGCAATCCCGCCACCGTCCCCCGGATATGCCCGTAGTCAAAATCCGCTTGCCCACTCAGCCAACCCAGCGCCAGGATTCCCCCCAACAACAAAATCCCGGACACCGCCGTATAGAGGAGAAACTTCAACGCCGCATATTCCTTGCGTGCCCCCCCCCAAATGCCAATCAAAAAATAAATGGGAATCAACTCCAAATCATAAAACAGGGCAAACAACAGGGCATTCTGCGCCGCAAACGCCCCCGCCAACCCGCCGCTGACCCACAACACCAAACCGTAGTACAACTGGGGACGCACCACCCCCACCGGCGTACTATAGACCACAATCCAGGTAATGATGGCGTTCAACGCCAACAGGGACACACTCAAACCATCACAGCCCAGGTGATAATTCAGCCCCAAATTCGGCAACCAGGGCATAAATTCCGTCAACTGTATCCCCGGCACCGCCACATCAAACCGAGCCAACACCACCCCCATCCAAACCACCATCAACCCCGCCAACACCAGCGCCAGGGTCTTCGCCTGCCGTCCATCCCTCAGGAGAAAGACCACCAAACCCGCTACCAGGGGACCGAAAATCAAAACACTGAGCATGGTTACGCCTCGTTTGATTAATTCAAAAACGTCATCACCGCCAATCCCACCACCAGTGCCATGCCCACCAAAATGGTGAACAAATACCACTGAAACTTCCCGGACGTACTGTACTTAAGCGTCTCGCCCCCAAACACCGTCACCACCCCCACCAAATTCACCAACCCATCCACCAGATACCGGTCCAACACATCCGAAATCCGGGACACCAAGTCCACCAATCCCACCACCGTCAGCCGGTAAATTTTTGGCGTGTAGAGGTCGTAAGCCAGCAAATCCTGGAGACTCGCCACCGGCAACCGCACCGGCTTGGGAATCCCCGGACTCAGATACACCAGCGCCGCCAAACTCGCCCCCGATAGGGTACTCAGGGTCAACAACAGCCCCCAATCCCGTTGCCAAGCGGGCAACAACCCCGTCACCGCCAGCAGATGGGGCACGTGTAAAACCATCCCCGCCAACACCGTCATCGGCAGGATAAACGGCCAATGCAGTTCCGGCGACCGCTCACTCATCGGCTGGGGACGGTTGCCAAAAATCAAACACACCACCCGCACCAACCCAAAGGTCAACAACCCATTCACCAGCAACACCACCGCCACCAACCCCGGCGATTGCTCCGCCAAATCCGTCACCAACTGCAACCAACTCCAAAACCCTCCCAACGGCGGGACTGCCACCACCCCAGCGATCCCCACCGACCAACACAACAAAGTCACAGGTCGCCGTGCCGCCAGCCCCCCCAACAACCGCACATCCTGGGTAATACTGTTCCACAGCACATTCCCCGCCGCCATCACCGGCAACCCCATCGCCACCGCGTAGGTCAACATCATCAGCAACGCCGTTTGCGGGTGTCCCGTCCCCACCGCCACAAACACCAGCCCCAAGTAGGCACTCACCGGATAGGACAACGTGCGCTTCACACAAATCTGAGCAATGGCAATCAACGCCGCCCCCAACGCCGTCGCCACCCCCACCCCCACCGTCACCCCCATCACTCCGGGTGAAAGAGCTAAAATCGGGGTCAATTTCACCAGCACCCAACTCCCCGTCAACACCACCACCGCATTCCGCAAAATCGTTGCCGGTAGGGGACCCTCCATCGCCTCATCCAACCACAGATGGAAGGGAAACTGGGCACATTTCCCCAACGGCCCCGCCAGCAGTGCCAGCCCAAGCAAAAAGAACACCTGCGGATGCGCCTCGGCATAAGCCAACGTGTCCCGTTGCGTCGCCCATTGCGCCAATTCCGTAAAATTCCACGTATGGGATAGGGGCCACAGGGACAACACCCCCATCAACAGCAACAAATCCCCCACCCGCTTGGTCAAAAACGCATCCCGTGCCCCCGTCACCACCAGCGGTTGGTTGAGCCAGAACCCCACCAGCAGATAGGTACCCAGGGTCAGCACCTCCAAAATCATGTAGCTGAAAAACAGGGAATCACACAGCACCAGGGCAGACATCCCCACCTCAAAAAACGCCAGCAGGGAGAAAAACCTCGCCCACCCCCAATCCATTTCCAAATAGCCAAACGCATACACCTGCGCCAAAAAATTCACCCCAAAAATGACCGCCATCGCCGCCAAGGACACCGGCGACACCAGCAACGGCAGGGACAAATCCAACCCCGCCACCTGCAACCAGGGCAGGGAATAACCTAAAGGCTCCCGTCCCCCCAGGGCAACGAATGCCAACAGCGTATGCCCTAAAGCCACCAAGGTCATCAGCGCATTGATATACCCCGCCGGACGTGGCCCCGTACGCCGAATGATCCCCGGAAACCAAAGTGCCGCTACCACCGTCCCCACCAACGGATAAAGGGGAATTAGCCAGACCGACTCCAAAAACCAGGACAACATGACGACCTCAGATGAACACAACAGGGATCACACAAAAACCTAGACGGACACGGAAGCAACACCATGTGTTACTCACCCTAAAACCTACCATAACGACCCCCGCTCCAAAACGGAAGGGAATGACCGCTTAAGATATGTAATCAATCCTGTTAATTTTCCTTATCAATTTTTAACTCCACCCCAAGGTCTAAACTAGAAACCAGTGAACCCCGCCCCCTATGGAACCCAGTTCCCATCGCATTCCTGAACATTTAGCCACCGCCGTCTTCACCCGGGCGGCACGCCTCCACCTGCAATCCCAGGGACGGTTGGACAGCTACTCCCTCACGGAATTGCTCGAAGCCGGTCAGGCGGCGAATATCCCCCCGGAATTTATCCACCAAGCCCTGCACGAACTCCATCACCCCCAACCCAACCGCTGGCGACCCCTGGCGTTTGCCCTGATCACCATAACCTTGGGTTTCGGCACCTGGCATTACCTTTCCCGCCCGCCCGTCTTACCTCCCTCCCAACCAGATTTGGAAACCCTCCTGCGCCAAAAAAACTGCAATCAATGCACCTTAAATGGCGTTGATTTACGGGGCAAAAATTTAAGCCATGTTAATTTAGAAGGGGCGAATTTGCGGGGAGCTAATTTAACGGGTGTTAATCTCAGCAATGCTAATCTCCAAGGAGCCGATTTGAGCGGGGCAATCCTGGAGGATACCAATTTAGCAAACGCCAATTTAAGCGGGGCAAATTTAAGTGGGGCAAAAATCAATCGAGCCAATTTAATTGCCGCCAATCTACAAGGCGCACTTGCCAATGGGACGGAAATCCGAGCCGCCAATTTAACCGCCGCCGACCTGAAAGCCACCCGTTTGCAAGGGAGTGATTTAACCGGCACTGATTTGACACAAACTACTTTTCAAGGTGCGGATTTGGCGCAAGTAAATATGAGCGGTACTGTCCTCAAAAATACGGATTTTACCCAAGTAAAACATCTGGAAACCGTTGATTTTTCTGGGGCAAAACGATGACAGAAACAACTAAAAAATCCTTTAGCGAAATTCGAGATGATTACGCTTTTTTTGAAAACCATACCACAGAATTTGACCAGGATTTATACCACTATAAGCAAACCCTTGCCAAATTTACTCCCCCTGAGAAACCCCTCAAATTTTTAGATTTTGGCTGTGGCACCGGTGTATTTACCTCCCGATTTATCAAACTATTTTATTTGTTTCATCCCCCGGTTGAAGAATTAGAAATTACCCTGATTGAACCCGATGAATCCTATCGCCACAATGCGGTTCATCTGCTCAGCCAACATACCCGTTCACCCATCCAAAGTTTTCCATATCTTAACCCCGATATTAGCGATCAATTTCACCTCATCCTCAGCAATCATGTTTTATACTATGTGCCCGATTTACGAGCCACAATCACCTGGCTACTCCAACGACGGCATCCCCAGGGCATGATGTTAGTGACAATGGCAGGTAAAGATAATATCATTAGTCAGTTTTGGCGTACCTGTTTTGATTTTTTAGGGCAAGCAATTCCCTACCACTTAGCGGAAGATTTGATCCCGATTATTCATCACTTATACCCCACTTACCAGCGCCGAACCGTGACCTATACCCTGCGGTTTCCCGACACTTTTGATAACCGCTGGAAACTCCTGCGATTCATGCTGGGCGAGCATTTAGCGCAACTCAAAGCATACGATTTACCCAGTTTGTTCGACCCCTACAGTTCCCAGGGGCAGATCGACATTACCACATCCCATGACCAATTTATTTTTGCACCTGCTCATAGGCATCTCTAGTGATTTATTTTTATAAATTCACATAATTCAAAAATATACGGTCACAGCCCCCGTCTCTAGTTTTTGATAATAGGGGCATTTTAGCAAAATGACTTTTTGCAAGTGTCCGGAGATAGAAGTGTCCTAGTGGGTAGCCTGGATTGGAGAAGATATGGTATCGTAAATTTACAAATATATTCTCTAATATCCGTCACAACATCAACTCATTTTCCCGTAGCCACCATGAGTGATAATGCCGTTGTTGATTTTGGACATAGTGAACTCTGGCTCCGAGGCTTATTAACCGTGGCCTGGGCGGATGGAGCCTATACGGCTGAGGAAAAAGCCCTGGTTAAGGATTTACTGGGGAACAGTGAGATAGATGATTTTGAACCTCTAAAACCTCAGCAATTGGCAGATATTTTTAGCCCAAATGATCCCAAGGCTGATGATTTTTTAAGAACTGCTGTGATGGTGGCTATTGCCGATGGCACTTACTCGGAATCTGAAGATCAGTTGCTACAGGAATTTTGCCAAGCACTGGGGCGTTCTAGTGGGATTTTATCCGGCTTGAAGGCAACATTAGTTAAACGGGAAGGGGAACAATGTGTTCCTAGTGCAGAAGCACACCATGACCTCCTTGATCCCGTGCGAACATGGCTCGATCAAATGCAAATTCATGACCCCAAAATTGCCCGTTTTCTCTGTCGGATGATTCCAGCGCAATGTCCTTTTGAGCGGGATGTGGTTTTATTTGGTCGTAAAATTGTTCACATTCCCCCCATGTGCAAACTCAATCCCCTTTATGAACAATTGGTCGGTTTGCGATTTCGTGCCCTTTCCTATTTGGCAGAGCAGGGAGAAGACGTACCCAACTGAGACTTATTGATGAGATAAAACCGGCAAATTAGAAACAGTTCTATAGCAATCCAAAATGAGTTTAGAACAGGGGTTGCAGGGGCACCGCCCCCATATTTGGTTCTAAGCAGAAGTGTTGAAAGGTAGGTAAAGGCAGAAAAAGAGGGGTCAAAATATGGTATTCTAATTCATATAAACCAAAACATGAAACAACTATGAAATTCAATTCTTTTCCCGGGATTGTCAAATTTTTACTCAAAGACCTGCCAACTAATGATTATCCAGTTCTAAATTCTCGCTTATTTTGTTCAATCTGGTTTGCTGGCATTTTAGACAAAGGAATCAACAGTTTACGGGACTTATTTTACCAATTAAATCATGCGGGCATTAAGGTTGACTTATCCACGTTTTCTAAGGCGAACAAGACAAGAGACCCACAAATTTTTATGCATCTTTATCATAAATTATTGCATTATATTGAGGAAGCTCATCCTGAAAAGAGGTTGGTTTTATGTCCTTTTGATGCTACCGTAATACCGCTGATGAGTAAGTTATTTTGGCTCCAAGGCTATCGCCAAGTAAAGTTAATAACCACTTTGAATCAAGATACGAAATCTACTGGTCATTTAATTGTTAGTCCTGGACAGGCACATGAGATTAATTTTGGTGAAGATATTGTGAAAATGCTACCGGAAAATGGAGTCGCAGTCGGGGATAGAGGGTTTTGCAGTCACAAAGTATTTGAACAATTTATCGAAAATGATGCCCTTTTTATTATCCGTATTAAGTCGAATTGGAAATGGGATGAAAACTATCATATCACCACAGAACGAGGTAAGGCGAGAGTAGTTTGTTTTGGCAATGTTCAACAGAAAGTAGACTATTATTTAGCTACCAATATTCCTGAGGATGTAATGAGTAATGAAGAGATAGGGGAAGCCTATAGACAACGCTGGGCGATAGAGGTACTATGGAAATTTCTAAAGATGAACTTAAAGCTCGATAAAATGATGAGTAAAAATTTGAATGGAATTACCATTCAAATTTATGTAATTTTAATAGTTTACTTGATATTGCAACTGTTAAAAGTTCCACGGATGTACGGAAGTAAATTGGCAGATAAGTTCCGATATATACAAATCTTAATACGGCAGGAGTGGAATTTTGTCCATTGGCTCAATCGGGTCGTCCCACGCCTAAATATGTAAAGTTTTATTGCAGGATTCAACACTTGTGTTCCGACCCATATTAGAAACCATATATGACAAGGAAAGAAAGAGTAATGCGGGTCGAAAACCCACCGACGTCATTGTGATGTTTAAATTGTTGATTCTCCAACAAATGTATGCCCTTAGTGACGATGAACTCGAGTTTCAAGTGAATGACCGTATCTCGTTCATGGAATTCCTAGGATTGGGTATCGAAGACGCTATCCCTGATGCCAAAACGGTCTGGCTATTTCGGGATAATCTCGCCAAGCACGATCTAGTCAAAGAAGTATTTGCTCACTTTGATAATTACCTGAGAGAAAAAGGATATATTGTCGAAGTTGGTCAGATTGTGGATGCCACTCTCATTCCCGTGCCAGTCCAACGAAATACTCGGCAAGAAAATCAAGAAGTAAAGGAAGGGAAAATTCCTAAGCAATGGGAGGAAAAACCCCAGGTTTTACGGCAAAAGGATAGAGATGCCCGTTGGGTAAAGAAAAATGGTGTCAGCTATTTTGGCTATAAAAATCATATCAGTGTGGATGTAAAATATGGTTTTGTGCGTCATTATGTGGTCACGGATGCCTCCGTGCATGACTCACAAGTATTCAGTCAACTGGTGGATATTGATGGGTCGGAAATCTGGGGAGATAGTGCCTATCACAGCACGGATTTAGAATGGACGTTAGCCAGGATTGGATTTACCAGTCACATCCATGAAAAAGGCTACCGAAATCAGCCCCTAACCGCAGAGCAAAATGAAAAGAATCGCATCAAATCTAAAGTGAGAGCCAAGGTGGAACACGTATTTGGTCAGTGGGTGATGTGTCTTGGGGGTAAATTCATGCGTCTGATTGGTAAAACCAGAGTAGAAGCGGCAATTGGGTTGAAAAATTTGGCTTATAATTTCCGCCGTTATGCGTTTTGGGAGCGGCAGTCCCTGGCCGATAATCTGTGAGTTTTGACCCCCTACTAAGTCTCTTTTCAATCATATCTACAGCAATCTATAAAACCCAGTCATCTTAGTACAAAAAAGTACTGAGCAATGCTATGCTGTTTTTGTGTTTCGTTCTCATATTTTGAATAAATAGAGGTGCCCTAATAGAATTTGCCACCAAAGTTGTCCCCACAAATAACCATTGACCAAGCAAACTTCACCACCACCTGGCTTCGGGGTACAAAATTCTTGTACAGTAGGTGGAATGTCTACGACTGTAAGCTGAAAGTTGCCGGGCTGAATGCTTTTTTGGGTCATAGGTAAGGCTTTCATCCACTGAGTCCGCTCCGTAGCGATAGGGCTGTCCTTGAGACCACAGGGGCTAGCGGGAACCTCAATCCACTGATGAGCTTCACCCTGAGGAAGGTTAAGAGGAGCGTCTGTCAACCAGATTACTGACTGGGCTTTAATGGGGGATTGGGCTTGTAATCGGTTTTGATTCTGTTGCGCAAGATACCGATAGACGTAGAGTTCAGCACATTGAATATCGGTTCCCAGAAGTGTTGAATCTTAAGATTTTGAGGGTTTGTGCCAAAATGTGCATCTAACCTGATGATACAAAACATTGTCATTTAGGGGCTAGATTCTCATTTATAACAAAAAATTTTCTCATTAAGTGTTTTGCCTGGCTCGAATTTATGAACTTTTGTTGCAGGGTTCAACACTACTGATCGGTTCCCTGTTCTGACCCAGGGTTTTGGGGAATGGCTTGCAGGATTTGAGGGATGTCATTTACCCCTTTGTAATCGAAAGAAACTGGCTTTTGTGTTGTAGTCGCAAAAGAGATAATATGTAATGTGTCGCCCTTAACAAGACTTTTCTCAACAATCTGTCTCAGGTGTAAGCGTCCTGGATCGCTCAGTCCAACACTTTCCGTTAAGTCAATAGCTAAAACTACGTCTCGTCCACCCCAACGTGCAATCCAGTTTAGAGCAGCGTTTTGTAGGGGGGAAAGGGAACGGTTCCCGGGGACAGTTAGGGTAGTCATTCAATGCGTGTGAGTATCAAGTCCGACTGCCTGCAATTGTAGACACTAATTCTGATGGGTGTAAAGAGTAATTGTTAAGGTAAGGGTAACATCACTCCGTTTGCTACCATAGCAGTTCTAAATGAATTTATGGAGAGTCTCAAGGGCACCTCTATTAATTCATGGCTATTGAGAATGACCCCTGCATTATTGATAATTGCCAACGAGAGAATGGGGCTTCCAGACTCTCTGTGTCAGTACAAAAAACAATAAATAGAGGTTCCCTCAAGTAAATAATGATGGGCACCTCCATTAGTTCATGACTATTGAGAATATAGCTAAGCATACAAAGGTTGACATGATATGGGTCGCTGGGCGTAGCCCCGCATTGGTTTCCCAGAATCTTAAGGCGACAACCTAACCGTACTTAGCTATAACACCCCCATTATTGATAATTACCAACGAGAGAATAGGGCTTCCAAGCCTGCCGTGTAAGTACAAAAATCAATCGGTGGGAGTGCCTGATATTGTACTGCGATAAACGCTCAAAATCCTGCGACAGCGAGAGGTTTGCTAAAATTATGTCCCATGCCATCATTAGTAAATTGAAACTCTCAATTTATGAATTTAGAATATCGGTCGCAGGGACACTGCCCCTGTCCTTGGTTCTGGAAAATTTTTGTTTGTAAATCAAGTAGGATTGCTATATACAGTCTATTTATCAATTAAAGGGTACAAAAAGCCTCGATCATCCTAAAGGCTTACCAACATTGACCTACGGTAAGTGGGGTTCAACTGTATCCCATAACCCCTCAAAAGACTGTAATCGCATGGGAAGTTTGCTGGAAACTGATTTCTGTAAATGCCTGTTGCGTAATCATGGCGGAACGTCTCCAAAATTAGCCACCAAGTGCTGTATCATCCCGGATCACGACGGCTTCAAGGCTCAACTGCCGCCCGTGCACCGCTGTAATCGCCCAGCGCAGGGGGGTGCCGTAGGTTTGTAAATGCCCCTGAATTTGGGAAATTAATGTGGGCAAATGCCCGTCCCAGTCGAGGGTGGTGGTGATCAAAGCCAGGGTCATGGGTGGAAGAATGCCGGGGGGATGCGTTAGCCTAATTTTAGCAATGCTTATCCAACCGATATTCCTATGAGTTCTACTGTCACTTCCCCTCCTTGGCAACTCGAGACGACCGCTCATCCCACTGCGGAACTCATCCAGGAAACCTGGGCTTTGACCCGGCGGTTACTGATTCAACTACAACGCCGTCCGTCAACTTTGGTGGCGGGAATTATTCAGCCCTTGATGTGGTTGATTTTATTCGGAGCTTTATTTCAAAATGCCCCCAGTGGTTTTTTTAGTGACGGGGTGAATTATGCCCAATTTTTGAGTGCGGGAATTATTGTATTCACCGCATTTTCGGGAGCATTGAATGCGGGCTTGCCGGTGATGTTTGACCGGGAATTTGGCTTTTTGAATCGCTTTTTGGTGGCGCCTTTGGTGTCCCGTTTTTCCATCGTTTTAGCCTCCACGATTTTTATTACCCTCCTGAGTTTGGTGCAGACGGTGGCGGTGATGTTGACTAGCTATCTGCTAGGGGGTGGTCTGCCGGGGGTCGGCGGCTTTTTCCTGGTGGTGGGGATTGTGATGCTGTTGGTCTTGGGCATGACCGCTTTGAGTTTGGGGCTGACCTTTACCCTGCCGGGGCACGTGGAATTGCTGGCGGTGATTTTTGTGGTGAATCTGCCCCTTTTGTTTGCCAGTACGGCGTTGGCTCCCCTGGCGTTTATGCCGAAGTGGTTGCAGGCGATTGCCAGTATCAATCCCCTCAGCTACGCCATCGAGCCGATTCGTTACCTCTATTTGCACCCGGATTGGCAGTGGTCGGGGACGGTGATGGCGACCCCCTGGGGGAATTTGTCCCTGGGCGGCTGTTTGCTGATTTTGACCCTGTTTGACGGGTTGATTATCCTGAGCGTTCGCAAATCATTGCACCGGAAATTGAGTTAGGCGGGGGCAGGTGGGATTGGCGTTGTCCCCCAGTCAGGGAACCCTTGTACCTGCATTGGGTGAGGGTATCGATGAAGAGAATACCAAAAATCTGTTTATTGAGGGCGTTGACACCGCCTTAGATGGCAGAGAGAAGTTCATGTTAGCCGATGGTTCTTGTAATGTCAAAACAATTTAGGAGAAAATTTGGTAGTGCTATCCAAGTAATTGTTTATTATTACAATTTTATTACAATTAGTATCATGTCTTCCCAAAGGAGTGGATGCCATTCCAGACGATAGGCTCTCTAAGTTCTCGGTAGTTATAGTCATTTCAAACAAGTTTGCAACATTCGCCTTCACCTAAACCCTCTCCTGGAAAGGAATAGAGCGGTTGCAAATACCTAAAAAGTGTCGCAAAAGTGTCGCATTCTAAAACGGAATGACTATATTCCGTCTGAAAAGAATAGAAAAACACAGCGACATTATGATAAACATTTATACAAAGAAAGGCATTTAATCGAATGCTTTTTTCACAGGTTAAAGCAGTACCGACATCTATTTTCTCGTTGTGATAAATTGGCCAGAAACTTCTTGAGCTTTCTCTACTTTGTCGGTGCCCTCTTCTGGCTTAAATAAAAGATCAACACAACCTATAGCAATCCTATTTGATTAACAAACATAAATTCCTCAGAACCAAGGACGGGGGCGGTGCCCCTGCGACCCCCTGTTCCATTCTCATTTAGGATTGCTATAGATCAGGTCAAGATCAGGTCAGTCAAGGTCGTCACCCGGTCAGGCATGGGGGTTCCCCCCGTCCGGCACAGGTGAATCCCCCGCCAACCCATTCCCCTGGCTCCCAACACATCCGCCGTCCAACTGTCCCCGATGTGCCAGATGGGGGGTTCGGGTTCCCCTTGGGCGTGCCAGGCGGACTGAAAAATCTCCCCCTGGGGTTTGGCGGCTCCCACCCGGCTGGAAATGGTCACGGTGCGGAACCAGGGGCTTAACCCCAACGCATCCAGTACATCATACAAACGACCATCAAAATTGGAAATCACCCCCAGGGGAATCCCCAGCCCGTGCCAGTGCTGTAAAACCGGCAGGACATCCGGGTACAATTCCCAGGGGTCGGCGGTGGCAAAGGTGGCATACACCTGGGGGAAAAAAGCGGCAAAATCCCCAATTTCCGCCAATCCCCCCGCCTGGGCAAAGGTCTGATGGGTAATCCGATACCAATAGTCATACTCCACCTGGGGGATGTCCTGGGGGGCAACTCCGGGAAACGCTGGGGGCGGGGCACTGGCAAAGCACTGCTGGAATGCCCGTTGCAAGTCCGCTGGCGGCACAATGACCCCCACCCGGCGGGCACATGCGCTGTAGATGTCCCCCACTGAACCCCGCACGTCAAACAGGGTTCCCACCGCATCCAGGAAGATGGCTCCCGGTCGTCCCATCAGGATTCCCGCACCGTCTGCACCTGCGCCAGGGTACGCAATCGCTGGTACTGGGGTTCCGTCACCGCCGCCGGGAGGAGGGGCAAGGGGGAACGGGGCAGTACCCGGGGCAAAGGACTGCTCAAGCGTGGGGCGGGGGAGCGGCTCACCAACCGTTCAAAATCCCCGGAATAGTGGGGATGGGGACGACCTTGCCGTTGCCAAAGATTCAAGACCTGTTCTACGGAAATGGTTTTATAGCGGGCTTGATAAAGGGTTTCCACCACCGCCGGGCGCACCCATTCCGCTGGATATTGCTCCGCCCAAGCCTGGGCAATCAACGTCGCCTGTGTCTCATCGGGTTCATAACGGTAGCGCACCAGCAAGGGCACCACCTCCGCCACCACACGGGAAATGGGAGACACGGGGGAGAGCATAAATACCACATAGCCCAGTGACGGCACTATACCAAGAGAAACCGGAAATGTCCACTGTTATCAAATTGGGGTAAAATAAATTCGCCCCGTTTAGGACACTGTACAGGCAAATTTTATGATACCACCCCGAAGTTCATGCCTTTTTCGCCCAGCCATTGGGGCGTTTCTCCTGGCGGGGACGTTGTGGCTCGGTGGGTATCCCGCCCAAGCCAGCGGCGATTACCTGGTGGTGGATGAATTTGGCAAAAGCCAGTACCGGGTGAATCCCCAGCAAATTTTTCAGGAGCAACCCCTGCCAGCGGGGAAGGTTACCTTTGACCCCCAGGAATTGTTGATTGTCTTGATCAACACCCGCCGCTATTTTCGGGAACAGGAACAGCGGGATGCGGTGATCCAACGCCCAGGACTGATGGGGGCACTGGGGGTAGAGGTGGCGGATGTGACCCGTACCTTGGATTTTATGATCGAGGTGCTCCTGCACGACCTCACCCAAGCCCAGCCGATCCGATTGCACAATCCCGACTTTATCCGCACGCACTTCCGGGGGTGGGGCTGGCGGGCGTATCGTCCTGAGGGCGGCAGTGCTTCCCAATTGCGGCTCACTAAATATGCCGTGTTTCGCCATGCGGGTACCCGGCAACCCCAGGGGGATTATGTCTATGCGTTGTACAGCATTAATGACGCAGAGACGGGGTCAGAATTTTACAAAAAATACACCAAACAGGAGGTGTTGGCGGGTGCCTATGCGCCCGGTCGTCCCGATGCGGGGAAAGTTACACCCCTGGCTTACCTAACTCGGACGGGGTTGGAAGAGGCATTATTACAAGGTACAATTTTAGTCCAATTTCCCGACCGCAGTACCAGTTATTTCAACGTGGACCGGAACAATGGCATTGCCTTTGTGCGGGGGGTTGACCCCTGGGCGCAAAAACGCTACTGGTATTTCCGGGAGGTGAATGCCATCCGGGGCTATGGCAGTGAGATTGGCAACAAAATCGCCATCCGTCCGGGGGTGACCTTCGCCGGGGATGTGTGGAATGTGGGGCTGGGGCGGATCGTCCTGCTGGAGCGGGCACCGGGGCAGTGGATGCTGGGGGCGATTGCCGATACGGGGGGTGCTTTTTTGCCCAACCTGGCGCAGTTGGATTACCTGGCAGGGATTTTCCCCAGCCGTCAGGAATTTTTTGCCTACAACCGCCGTTTACCCGAATATACCCAGGCGTATATTTTAATTAAGAAGGATGAATAGCTCAATGAACCGTCTTGGCGGTGCATACGGTGATTTCTACGGCTCCCTCAGCCCAGTTGGTGCGACTCTCCCCGGCGGGCAAACCGGTGGAGACCTTCAGCTTGGTCGGGGGGGGAACCTGGACGGTGGGACGGAGTGACCGGGCGGCGATTGTCCTGAATAATCCCTGGATTTCCCGGATGCACGCCCTGATCCAACGCTTAGAAGTGGATGAATTTTATGTGATTGATTTGGGCAGTCGCAATGGCACTTTTGTGAATGGACGGCGGGTGACGGTGCCAGTCCGTCTGCACCATCGGGATGACCTGATGTTTGGGGAAACCCGTCTGCAATTTACCTATGACGGGTCGCGGGTGGCGGTGCCCCTGAAACCAGAATTAGCCGCCGAGTGGGATCGGGTCACTTCCCAGATGAAGGTGCGCTGTTTGATTACGGCGGTGGTGATGGATTTGCGGGACTTTACCCCCCTGGTGCGGCAGGTGCCGGAGGAACTTTTGGCGCAGGTGGTGGGCACTTGGTTTCGCCAAGCGGGGGATATTTTGCAACGCTACGGCTCCCGGGTGGATAAGTACATTGGCGATGCGGTGATGGCGGTCTGGCTCCACCCCCAAAACACCCCCCATCCCTACGACCTCCTGCGGATTCTCAAGGCAGTGCTGGCGATCCAAAAAACCACCGCTAATTTACATTTGCAGTACCCTTTACCCTTTCCTTTACGGATGGGTAGCGGGATCAATACGGGGTTTGCGATGGTGGGCAATACGGGCAGTGGTCACCGTCCCGAATACACGGCGATTGGGGATACGGTGAATTTGGCGTTTCAGTTGGAGGCGGCTACCCGCACCCTGGGCTTTGACCTGTTGGTGGGGGGTACCACCCATAGCCATCTGGAGGCGGGCGGTTTGACGGCTTGGCTCACCCCTGGGCAGATCACCCTGAAGTATCAACCGGAGCCATTACCCATTTGGGGCAGTACCTATGGGGATTTGCAGGAATTTTTGCACACCTACGGCTTTGCCGAACCCCCGACGCAAAATCCCCTCTCTGATGGCCGTCGCTTTGTGTAGGATAAAGGGAGTGGGACTGAGTCATGGGGCAGATGGGGGGACAGGCGTGACAAAGGTGCAAGACCCCTGGATTGGTCGGTTATTGGCCAAACGGTATAAGTTACAGGCCATTGTCGGTCGGGGCAGTATGGGTAAGGTCTATCAGGCCGCCGATACGGTCTTGGGCGGGGTGGCGGTGGCAGTGAAATTCCTCTCCCAAGCCCTGATGGATGAGAAGGGCAAGGAGCGGTTCGCCAGTGAAGCCCGCGCCTGTGCGCTTTTGGGGAATAAAAGCATTCACATCGTCCGGGTGATGGACTACGGGGTGGACGAGACGGAACTGCCCTTTTACGTGATGGAGTATTTGCAGGGGGAAAGCCTGCGGGAAATGATTGATGTCCAGCCCTTGACCATAGAGCAGTTTTTGCCTTTGGCGCAACAGATTGCCCGGGGTTTGCAGGCCGCCCACCAGGGGATTGAAGTGGACGGGCGGATTTGGAGCGTGGTGCATCGGGATATTAAACCCAGCAATATTTTTGTGGTCAGGGACCCGGGGCTGGGGATGCTGGCGAAAATCCTGGATTTTGGGATTGCCAAGTTTGTCAACGAAAACCCGGAGAGCAACCAAACGTCCCATTTCACCGGCACCTTAGCCTACTGTTCCCCGGAGCAACTGGAAGGCCGGAGCCTGGATCAACGCTCGGACATCTACAGCCTGGGGGTGATGATGTTTGAGATGCTCACGGGGCAGGTGCCCATCCAAGCCCCCATCGAGTCCATTGGTGCCTGGTACCGGGCGCACCACATGCAGGCTCCCCCCTCCCTCCAGGCCATCAACCCCAAACTGCCCCCCAACCCGGAACTGGAACGCCTGATCCAGCATTGCTTGGCCAAAGACCCCCAGGACCGCCCCGCCAACATGGGGGAAGTCATCCAGGGCTTAGACCGGGTCGAACAAAGCCTCCGCGCCAAAGCCAGCCCCACCCCCCCATCCGACCAGACCTACCATCCCCAGGTGTCCACCGGCCCAAGTTTAGAGCGCAGTGTGGATTCCTGGGATTTGCTGAGCTGGCCGAAGGATAAGCCGGTTCAAAAAATTGTCTTTCCCAAGCTGATTCCCGTGGGTACCGCCCAAATCCCCAGCCTATGGGCGATGTTACCCCAGGACGAGATTAACGAAAGGGTACTGAATCGCTGCTACAACCAATTTCTCTTCATCTCCTCGCCCCACCCAATGGTACTGTGGATCACCGCCCTGTACCAGGTGAAACAAGACCCCCGCTGGCTCCCCTGCTACCTGGATTTAAAACGCCCAGAGGGTCAGGAACTCTGCCGCTATCTGGGGGAAATCGGTCATTACTATCTCCTGCTGTTTAGCCTGGAGGAACCGGGGAAATTTCGCCATCGCCTGGAAGTGTCCATCGCCACCGGCCAACGCCCCCTGCTCCAGGAGTGGGCTGACCAAGGGCAAATTTCCCGCCTCGCCGCCGCCCCAGACTTGAGTAAAGACCTGCTCCGCCGGGAATACGAACGGCTCAAACCCCAGATCATTGCCCGCCTGTCCCAACAGGTGCAAATGTCCTAAGTTTATCCTGTCATTACTTGATTAACCTTAGCTGGCGTGCCGTAGGCATACAAAAATTCTGTAGAACCAGGACGGAGTAGCGCCCCTGCGACCCCTATTTTCATTTAGGATTGTTATAGTTTCTTTTGTAATAACATCGAAATAGCAAACAATTACTGGATGACCCTACCGCACAAGTGTTGAATCCTGCAATAAAACTTTACATATTTAGGCGTGGGACGACCCGATTGAGCCAATGGACAAAATTCCACTCCTGCCGTATTAAGATTTGTATATATCGGAACTTATCTGCCAATTTACTTCCGTACATCCGTGGAACTTTTAACAGTTGCAATATCAAGTAAACTATTAAAATTACATAAATTTGAATGGTAATTCCATTCAAATTTTTACTCATCATTTTATCGAGCTTTAAGTTCATCTTTAGAAATTTCCATAGTACCTCTATCGCCCAGCGTTGTCTATAGGCTTCCCCTATCTCTTCATTACTCATTACATCCTCAGGAATATTGGTAGCTAAATAATAGTCTACTTTCTGTTGAACATTGCCAAAACAAACTACTCTCGCCTTACCTCGTTCTGTGGTGATATGATAGTTTTCATCCCATTTCCAATTCGACTTAATACGGATAATAAAAAGGGCATCATTTTCGATAAATTGTTCAAATACTTTGTGACTGCAAAACCCTCTATCCCCGACTGCGACTCCATTTTCCGGTAGCATTTTCACAATATCTTCACCAAAATTAATCTCATGTGCCTGTCCAGGACTAACAATTAAATGACCAGTAGATTTCGTATCTTGATTCAAAGTGGTTATTAACTTTACTTGGCGATAGCCTTGGAGCCAAAATAACTTACTCATCAGCGGTATTACGGTAGCATCAAAAGGACATAAAACCAACCTCTTTTCAGGATGAGCTTCCTCAATATAATGCAATAATTTATGATAAAGATGCATAAAAATTTGTGGGTCTCTTGTCTTGTTCGCCTTAGAAAACGTGGATAAGTCAACCTTAATGCCCGCATGATTTAATTGGTAAAATAAGTCCCGTAAACTGTTGATTCCTTTGTCTAAAATGCCAGCAAACCAGATTGAACAAAATAAGCGAGAATTTAGAACTGGATAATCATTAGTTGGCAGGTCTTTGAGTAAAAATTTGACAATCCCGGGAAAAGAATTGAATTTCATAGTTGTTTCATGTTTTGGTTTATATGAATTAGAATACCATATTTTGACCCCTCTTTTTCTGCCTTTACCTACCTTTCAACACTTCTGACCCTACCGATATTTGGGGGCATCCAATAAGGGAGCGTTGCCCTTGGGACTGCTGTTCAAAATTCCCCAAAATTTCCTGGGAATGACTGTACTAGACTTCAGGTTAAAATACTTTGATTAGTTGGCATATATGAAACAACGTTTGTGAGGGTTTGCCCAATGACCTATGCAATGATCAGAGGAATTGCGCCATCAGCGGAATAGCCCATGACCCAGCTAGAGTTTGTCATTCGGCTAGGGGTGGCGTTTTTCCTCGGTTCAGCCCTGGGGTTAGAACGCCAGTGGCGACAGCGCATGGCTGGTTTGCGAACCAATACTTTGGTGGCAACGGGGGCGGCTCTGTTTGTCATGCTCTCGGCTCTAACTCCGGGAGATTCCAGCCCAACTCGGGTTGCCGCCCAGGTGGTATCTGGCATTGGCTTTTTGGGGGGCGGTGTGATTTTGCGGGAAGGGCTGACGGTACGGGGGTTGAACACAGCCGCAACGTTGTGGTGTGCCGCCGCCATCGGAGCCTTAGCGGGTGCAGGACTTTTGTTTCACGCCAGCATGGGAGCCGTAGCCGTGCTGGTAGCCAACTTGCTACTGCGTCCCTTGGGCTATCGCATTAACCAGCAACCCCTCAAAGGCACGGAATTAGAACTTTGTTACCGCTTTGAGGTGATGTGCCGTGCCGAAGCCGAAGCCCATGTGCGGGTATTGCTCCTGCAAACAGCGGCTGGTGGCAAGCTATGGTTGCGCTCCCTTTACAGTGAAGATGTGGAAAACCATCCCGACCGGGTCAGTATCGAAGCGGATTTAATCACCCAGGAACGGGATGATGCCCTGGTGGAACAAATTATCAGACGCCTGAGTTTGGAACCGGGCGTGATTGCCACCCACTGGCGCATTATCGAACAGGAATTTGGCTGAAAAATTATGGCTCTCTTAAGTATTTGGTGATAAGCAGAGTTTATACTTAAGCCTGACAAGGGTTTCAGCCCCCCACCCAGAAAAAGCGTATCGTTCTATACAATTACAACCGCAAATCTAGGAGAGCCATCGCTTATGGGTCTAATTCCCCGTGGCTTGCCACGCAAAAACTAAATTGCCCAGCAACTTCTTGAGTTTTCTCTACCTGGTCGGTGCCCTTTTGGGGCTGACAGTTTATTTATCAATTAAAGGATACAAGAAGCCTCGACTATCCTAAAGGCTTACCGTGATTGACCTACGGCAAGTGGGGTTCAACTGTATCCTATAACCACTCAAAAGACTGTAAATAAAACGAGAGTTTCAATTTACTCATGATGGCATGGGACATGATTTTAACAAACCCCCCTCTGTGAAAGGGTTTTGAGCGTTTATCGCAGTACAACATCAGGCACTCCCACCTGTTAATTTTTGTACTTACACGGCAGGCTTGGAAGCCCCATTCTCTCCTGGCGATTATCAATAGTGCGGGTGCTATTCTCAATAGCTCTGAATAGGGGTGCCCATCATTATTTACTTGAGACCCTCAATAAAAGATCAACACAACCTAGTAAATTTTCTAACGGTTCACCGGCGGTTGGCAGGGCTAAAATTCCCGTAATGTTATCATTTGCGATTACCATTAAGTTATCATTAGGCGCAAATCATAATCACAATGTTGGTGCAATGCCCAAATCTGAACCCAAACCAGACTCCGCCTCTCGTCGCAATGTTACCCAATTGAATGTACATGGGCGCATCCGTCCCACGCCCTGGTGGCGTTCTCTGCTGTTGGGGGGTGTGCGCCTGGGGGTTTTGGGAGTAGGGCTGGGGGTGTTGGCGGGTACGGGGTTAAATATCTGGCTCAGTCAAGGGCATGACCACCTGGGGCAGTTGCCTGTCCTAACCCAGGATCGTCCGCCTACCTGGCAAAGTTTTTTCTGGCCGCAAACCCCGGAACAAACCGCTTTGATTCCCCAGCCGGTGCGCTCCATGAGTTTAGAAGAACTGCTCCCCCGACGGGCACCGATGCAGGCATTGCAAGCCCAATTATTGCCCCTGACCCAGCGGAATCCCAAGGTTACTGCCACCCTCTATGTAGCGGATTTGGACAGCGGCGAATACCTGGATATGGGGGGTACAAAAGCAGTACCGGCGGCGAGTACGATCAAATTGCCGATTTTGTTAGCCCTGTTTCAAGATTTGGATCAGGGGAAGGTGCGGTTAGAGGAACGGTTGACCATGACCAAACCCCTGGTGGCGAGCGGCTCTGGAAATATGCAGTTCCAGCCGGTGGGTACGACCTTTACCCTGCTGGACACGGCGACCCGCATGATTGTGATCAGCGATAACACGGCTACCAATATGATTTTGGAGCGGTTGGGGGGCAAGGATGCGGTCAACCAACGGTTTCAGGAGTGGGGGCTGCAGGCGACGGTGGTGCGGAATCTCCTGCCCGACCTCAAGGGCACTAATACCACCAGTGCCGCCGATTTGGTGCATACCCTGGCGTTGCTCGAACGGGGGGAAACCCTGTCCCGCCGTAGTCGGGATTGGGTATTACATATCCTTCGCAGTACGGAAAACCGGAGTTTACTGCCCGCTGGGTTGGGACCTGGGGCGGTAATTGGGCATAAAACCGGGGATATTGGCTTTATCATCGGCGATGCGGGGCTGGTGGATACGGCGACGGGTCAGCGTTATTTGATCAGCATTTTTGTCCAAAGTGCTTACAACGACCCCCAAGCGGTGGAATTGCTCCAGGAACTTTCCCGGAAAAGTTATCAGTATTTGAATCGGGTGCCGTCCACTGCTCCAGCAAGCTCCCGTTAACCCCGCCCCACCTGGGACCAGACCCGCACCGGCAACCCCCAAACGTAGATAAACCCCTGCGCCGCCCGGTGGTCAAATGCGTCCTCTGCCGTGTAGGTGGCTAGGTTAGCGTCGTAGAGGGAATAGGGGGATTGCCGCCCCACCACCGTCGCCGCGCCCTTAAACAGTTTCACCCGCACCAACCCGGTCACCCGCTGTTGGGTGTGCTGGATAAAGGCATCCAACGCCGCCTTGAGGGGACTAAACCACAACCCGTTATAGACCAACTGGGCGTAGGTGTCCTCAATCCCCCGCTTGTACTGGGTCACATCCTTGGGCAAGGTCAAACTTTCCAGGGCTTGGTGCGCTGTAATTAGTACCGACAAACCTGGTACTTCGTAAATCTCGCGGGACTTGATCCCCACCAGCCGGTTCTCGATCATGTCCAGCCGCCCCACCCCATGCCGCCCCGCCAGCAGGTTCAGTTGCTCAATGAGGGATACGGGAGCCAAATGTTCCCCATTCACCGCCACGGGTTCGCCCTGGTGAAATTCCACCGTGACGTACTCTGGCCGCTCCGGAGCCTGTTCCACCGAATGGGTGAGGGTGTAAATCTCCTCCGGTGGTTCAAACCAGGGGTCTTCCAACGGTCCCGCTTCAATACTTTGCCCCAACAAATTACTGTCAATACTATAGGGGGACGATTTTTTCACCGGAAAGGTGAGGCCAAACCGTTCCCCGTAGGCCATCGTCTGCTCCCGGCTCATCCCCCACTCCCGGGCGGGTGCCAGCACTTTTAACTTAGGGTTCAGGGCGGCAATGGACACATCAAAGCGCACCTGGTCATTTCCCTTGCCGGTACAGCCGTGCGCCACCCCATCCGCTCCGTACTCGGCGGCCACCTCCACCAGCAGTTTGGCAATCAAAGGCCGGGCTAAGGCGGTGGACAGGGGATAACGCCCCTCATACAAGGCATTGGCTTGCAACGCAGGCAGGGCATAATCCCGCACAAATTCCGCCCGGGCATCTTTGACGATGGAAACACTGGCACCGGCGGCCAAGGCTTTGGCACGAATGGCTTCCAATTCCTGTTGCCGACGGGTTTCGGTTTCCGGGAGTTCTGCCGTCGCCAGGCTCACCCCCTGCCCCACATCCACCGCCAGGGTAATCACCTCCTGCACCCCCCATTCCTGGCGTAAGTACGGGATACATACAGTCGTATCCACCCCACCCGAATAGGCCAACACCACCTTTTCTGCCCGTCCCATCTGCTACCCCAAAAGCTGTCCTGAGAGTACCACGATACGATATTTTGCAATCCCAAACCAACATTAAGCCTCATCGGCTGTCTCCCCCGGCTTGCAGGACATGGATTTGCTGGACTCACAAGTGTTGAATCCTGCAATAAAACTTTACATATTTAGGCGTGGGACGACCCGATTGAGCCAATGGACAAAATTCCACTCCTGCCGTATTAAGATTTGTATATATCGGAACTTATCTGCCAATTTACTTCCGTACATCCGTGGAACTTTTAACAGTTGCAATATCAAGTAAACTATTAAAATTACATAAATTTGAATGGTAATTCCATTCAAATTTTTACTCATCATTTTATCGAGCTTTAAGTTCATCTTTAGAAATTTCCATAGTACCTCTATCGCCCAGCGTTGTCTATAGGCTTCCCCTATCTCTTCATTACTCATTACATCCTCAGGAATATTGGTAGCTAAATAATAGTCTACTTTCTGTTGAACATTGCCAAAACAAACTACTCTCGCCTTACCTCGTTCTGTGGTGATATGATAGTTTTCATCCCATTTCCAATTCGACTTAATACGGATAATAAAAAGGGCATCATTTTCGATAAATTGTTCAAATACTTTGTGACTGCAAAACCCTCTATCCCCGACTGCGACTCCATTTTCCGGTAGCATTTTCACAATATCTTCACCAAAATTAATCTCATGTGCCTGTCCAGGACTAACAATTAAATGACCAGTAGATTTCGTATCTTGATTCAAAGTGGTTATTAACTTTACTTGGCGATAGCCTTGGAGCCAAAATAACTTACTCATCAGCGGTATTACGGTAGCATCAAAAGGACATAAAACCAACCTCTTTTCAGGATGAGCTTCCTCAATATAATGCAATAATTTATGATAAAGATGCATAAAAATTTGTGGGTCTCTTGTCTTGTTCGCCTTAGAAAACGTGGATAAGTCAACCTTAATGCCCGCATGATTTAATTGGTAAAATAAGTCCCGTAAACTGTTGATTCCTTTGTCTAAAATGCCAGCAAACCAGATTGAACAAAATAAGCGAGAATTTAGAACTGGATAATCATTAGTTGGCAGGTCTTTGAGTAAAAATTTGACAATCCCGGGAAAAGAATTGAATTTCATAGTTGTTTCATGTTTTGGTTTATATGAATTAGAATACCATATTTTGACCCCTCTTTTTCTGCCTTTACCTACCTTTCAACACTTCTGTGCTGGACTATAGCAATCCTAAATGAGAATAGAACGGGGGTCGCAGGGGCACCGCCCCCGTCCTTGGTTCTGGAAAATTTTTGTATGCCTACGGCACGCAAGTTAATGTAAATTAACTAGGATTGCTATATTTATCAATTATTATCAATTCAAGGATACAAAAAGCCTCGATGGGGAAATCTCCAGGTAGGTCTCGCCATTGACAGCGATTTTTGAGCTGATACATAATCGCATTCACGATGGCAACTCTCGAAGCCACATGCGTTCTGGTCTTAACTCTTTGGTAGATATTGCTCTAAAATAGCAAATTGTGATGCACTCAAATTGGTTGTGTATGTCATTACTCTGCCTGTAACTTCTTTCTCCTCGTAGCAAACAGGTTCTATAAGTAAACATTATATTGTAGCGTCAGAATTTGTATAAAAACTTCGTTGTGATCCATGCCAATTGTGTTTAACCTATGAGACATGGCTTGTTCTAAACCAGTGCGATTTAGCTTCCTGATGCTGCTTTTGGTCAAGGGCTGTTCGCTCATTCCTGCAAAGGTGCTTAACCTGCTCTGGCAGTAGTTCCGCACCGGGAATTGGTTGCTTGCTAATGTTTACATCTACGATTGCTATTGCCAACTTTTTGAATCCTATGAACCCAACGAAATCACTCCCAAATCGCCTGAACGACCCAGCTTCTTCCCAACTGGCTTGGTATAGCTGGCTCAACAGCAGCCACATGATTCGGTTATTGGAAACCATCCAAGATTTTATTGTGATTTGCCTGTGTGTTGGGCTGTTTAGTTTCATGCTTCTCAAACTCTGGGAAATGGTTCTATCCTTACTCCCCCCCCTGCAGTTTCAATTGGTAACCTCTGATATTTTATTCCTGTTAATTTTGGTTGAGTTATTTCGCCTACTTATTATCTACCTGCAAGAGCATCGAGTTTCCATTGGGGTAGCGGTAGAAGTATCCATTGTTTCAATTTTAAGGGAAATTATCGTGCGGGGGGTTTTAGAAATTCCTTGGGTTCAAGGGCTAGTAACTTGTGTATTTTTGCTTGTTTTAGGAGTGTTACTGGTCATTCGAGTGTGGATACCCCCAACGTTTGATGGCATTGACCCAGAGCAATTTATTTCTGAATGGCATCGCTCTCGCCTCAATAAAAGATTAGATAAGAAAAGTACTCCTTGACCATCCCGTGATGGGTAGCGCAAATCCTCGGCATCTCTACCTTATAGCGATAAGTTGGTCGGTTGATGCAAATCAATAAAGCTACCCGTCAGCTACTTCACTTCCGAATGCACAAATTGCTTGAGTATCTGGACATAGGGATCAGATTCCCAAAACCTCTGCGCTTCCTCTGAGTTACCGGTGTATTTAAGAGGATATAACATCCTTTTTAAGTTAATATCATTTCGAGAAATTTGGCTAAGTAGGTAAATTTCGTAAGTAAAACCCCCATAATCATCACTGCCTGAATAGTCCGCAAACACGAGAGAAATGCCATTCCAGGGGTGGGTCTGTAGCCGGGCGTTCCCCAATAATGTCTCGCCACTAGAAATGAGTTCCCGCTTTTTCTTGTTAAAAATCAAACGACCTCGATAGGGTTGCCGCACCATCCATACCAGAAAACCAGGTATTGCCAGGGATAGTAATAGTCCACTTGCGATAGTATCCCATAAACCGTCGTTAAAATGATATTTGGTTTGCGCTGAATTCAAAAAGGTTTCAAATTCATTTTTGACCTGCTGGACATATCCACGGGAATTTTTCTGGATAATCGTTACTTTTTTGTCAGGGCTAACCATCACCGCCGCATAAACTGAGTACTGTATCCATAGGTCATCATCACGGGAAACGCGTCTAGACTGAGTAGATGTTTCAAACACGACTTGACTAACGTTATCCACAGTTTCCACATAACGCAATAAACCCCAAAAATAAGTATTCGTAACTTGACAGTTAGCAAGTTTTTCAGCAGTTTTAGTACATTGAACAATTTTTTGATGAGCCGTAGATGTACCAAACCAGAATACCAACCATATCACTATAAGGGATGATTGGAACAAACGTGTTACTAAAGCAGTATAAAAATTACCCGATTTAGTTTCCAAAACCAATCGCTCGTTGTCATGGTAAATCACTTTCATTGCTAGAGATGTGAAGACGTGACCCCCATTTTAACCTACCCTTATGCCGTAGTTAGACTGTAGGGTTGCCCCAACTGATGCAATTGCCGCACCAACAAACTCAAAAATAATCCCACATCCGTCACAACACCAACGGACTCCAGGGAACCCCGGTCTGCCAATTTGGTCACTACCGCCGGGTTAATATCTACGCAGATCAATTTCACCCCCGCTGGCGTCATATTCCCCACCCCAATCGAATGCAACATGGTAGAAAGCATCAAAATCATTTCCGCCCCTTTGATTAATTGGCTATATTCAGCTTGGGCTTGGATCAAATCCATGCGAGTTTCCGGCAAAGGACCATCATCCCGGATCGAACCCGCCAAGGAAAACGGCACCCCCTGGCGAATACATTCATAAAAAATCCCTGACGTAATTACCCCCGCTTTCACCGCCGCCTCAATGCTCCCGTAACGGCGAATCAAATTAATCGTTTTCAAATGGTGCCGATGACCGCCCTTCACCGCCCGTCCCCTGGACAAATCCACCCCCAGGGAAGTGCCATAGAGACTTTGCTCCAGGTCATGCACGGCAATCGCATTCCCCCCCAACAACGCCTGCACATAACCTTCCCGGATCAGGGTCGCCAAATGGGGTCCACCCCCCGTATGAATCGTCACCGGCCCCGCCACCACCACGGTTTTCCCGCCCCGCTCCCGGATACGGCGCAGTTCCCAGGCGATTTCTTCCACCACCAATTCCACCCGCCGCTCGCTCGATACCCCGGATTCCATGAAGCCAAATTCCTGACCCCGTTCCTGACTTTGTTTATGCAACGTATGAATCCCATCCACGCCGCACACCACTTGGTCGCCCACCTGTAAATCCCGAATCAACCGGCACGTGGCACTGTCCTCCGTCACCACGATCACCCCGTCCATGCGTTGGTTTTGCACCCTCAGCCATTGGTTTTGGTGGTAAATTTCCGTCGGATAAATGGTCGTCACATAAAAATCCTCCGGCGCCACCCCCGCTTGGGTCACCGCTTCCAAACGTACCGGGGTTTCCGGCGCATCGGACAACCGGGCACCCAGGTCAATCAAATTATTCAAAATGCTGTCCAGCAGGGCTTCCGTCGGCGCCGATACCCACAGGTGAATTACAGAAGGGTCAGGGCGATGGGCACCCAAATTAAACTGCTCAATCTGAAAACTGCCCCCCCCATCCGCAATCCGATCTAAGGCTTCCGTGAGCAAATTGCTGTCCACCAAATGCCCTTGCAGGGACACCAGCCGCTTGGCAACCCCGGCCACCGAGGGCGTTCCCGACACCGGCTCATCCAGGCGCAGGGTCAAACATTTCGCCGCCCCCCCCGCCTTGAGGAACTCACTCAAATCGGTGGTAATCACCGCAAAATCCAAGGTTTGCAAACGCTGTTGCAGTTCCGCACTCATATAATTGGTGATAATCACCCGGTTGATTTCCACCGCATTACAGGCGAATTGAATGGCATCCGCTTCCCCCACCGGAATCCGTTTCTCCGGCGGAATTCTTAATTCAATTAAATGATTAGAATAGGTATCAAACGCCGGGGGATAATAAAGCAAATAGCCATCACTCAAGGGGCAAAAACAAGTATCCAGATGATAAAAACGCTTATCAATTAAATGTAACGATAATACCTCTAGGGATAACCACTTAGCCAAATAGGGATGGGCTTCCAACATGGAACGAAACCCATAGCCAGCCCACAGCCACCCTTGTCCCCGGTCCAAGAGGGCATCCCCTGCCCCTTCAAACGCAATCCCCTTGGGCAATTCCCACACCTGATACCCCTGGGCGGTGAACCAATCCCGGAAATAGGGCTGTTCCCCCTGCCGCTGCGGGTGATAGAATTGACTCAACACCACTGTCTGATTCACAATCAAACCCGCATTGGCAGTAAACACCATATCCGGCCAACCGGGAGCGGGGGTGACACACTCGATTTGGACATATTGGCTAAGAATTTCGTATAATTTTTGCCACTGATCCTGCGCCCGTTGTTGGGAAGAACGCTGGACATTCCCTTCCATCCAGGGGTTGATCACATAGTTCACCTGGTAATGATCCGGCGGGCACATCAGATAGCGCAGACGATTCATAGATAACAGGGTTAAGTACGTTTTTCATTCTATATGGTTTCGCTCCCAGCACTAATGGCTATGCCACGCTACGCTAACGAGCCAATCATCCGTGCAAGATTTACGGGTAAACCCTTTGACTTGATCAAAACTATGATGATTCAATGAAATGCGCTATAATTCGCCGCTACTGAGGATGGCTCCCCAGATTATTGATAATTGTCTAATGAGGAAATGGGGCTTCCTAACCCCCTGTGTAAGTACAAAAAAACCATGTCCCGATGGGCACCCCTAAAAATAGACCGCCGCAGTCCTCGGGCTTGGTTTTCCTGCGTATCTGTGCGTCAAATGGCTTCGCCACCGGCACTATCGGGTAGGATTGCTATATTAATGGGATTATTGCAATCATCATGTAGATGCCTTCCTGAACAACGATGGTACTTTGGCAACAAACGGCGCGTTTGCGGGAGTCCCCCTGGGCAGAACCGGGCATTGGCCGGGGACGGCAGGCGGTGGTGCTGATGGTCGGCATCAGCCTGGTGTTGTTTGGGGGGATTGGGAGCCGCTTGGCCTATTTGCAACTGGTGAAAGGGCAAGAACACCAGCAGATGGCGGATAACAACCGCATTCGTTTGATTCCCAAACCACCGGATCGGGGGCGGATTTTTGACCGGCAGGGACGGTTGTTGGCCGGGAGTCGCCTGTCCTATTCCGTATTTCTCTGGCCGATTGCCCAACGCCCCCAGGAGTGGCAAAAAACCCTCACTACCCTGGCGCAACTGCTGGACATCCCGGAAAAAGAAATGAAAAACCGCTTGGAAAAGGCGGGGTACTATTCCCCCTACCTGTTGCGGTTGGCACGGGGGATCGGTCCGGCGCACATCACCGCCCTGATGGAGCATAGTGACCACTTGCCGGGAGTGATTATCAATGCAGAACCCATCCGCTACTACGCCCACGGGGAGTTGTTTGCCCATGTCCTGGGCTATACGGGGGAAATCAGCGAGCAGGAACTGCAAGCCCGGCAAGGGGAAAATTATCGGCTGGGGGATGTGATCGGCCAAATGGGGGTGGAAGCGGCTCTGGAATCCCGCCTGCGGGGGGAATGGGGGGGGCAACAGGTGGAAGTAGATGCCCGGGGGCAGGTTTTACGCATCTTGGGCAAAAAGCCTTCGGTGGCGGGGCAGGATGTCACCCTGACCTTGGATTTGGATTTGCAAAAGGCGGCGGCCAAAGCCCTGGGCAACCGGCGGGGGGCGGTGGTGGCCCTTGATCCCAGAGATGGGGCGGTGCGGGCGATGGTCAGCTATCCGGGGTTTGACCCGAATATCTTTTCCGGGCGGGTGACCCCCCAACAGTGGCAGGAGTTGCAACGGCGCAATTTTCCCTTCGTGAATCGGGCATTGCAGGCCTATCCCCCGGCCAGTACCTTTAAGATTGTGACCACCACGGCGGCTTTGGAATCCGGTCGCTTTCGCCCCAATACGGTGTTGGCCACCTTTCCCTTTTTGACCGTGGGGGGGATTCAGTTTTGGGACTGGAACCGGGCGGGGTTTGGGCCTTTGGATTTTGTCGGGGCGATGGCCTGGAGTAGCGATACCTTTTTTTATCAGATTGCCCTGGGGGTCAAAGAGCAACCGATTGCGGAGTGGTCTCGGCGCTATGGGTTTGGGGAAAAAACCGGGATTGAATTGGCGGCAGAAGAGGCCAAGGGGCTGGTGCCGGATGAGGACTGGAAGCTGAAAACCCTCAAGGAACCCTGGTACGCCGGGGATACGGTGAATATGTCTATCGGGCAGGGGTTTATGCAGACCTCGCCGTTGCAGGTGGCGGTGATGTTTGCGGTGGTGGCCAACGGGGGGTATCGGGTGCGTCCCCATCTGTACCAAGCCCCAGGGGATAGCCCCAGCCAGTGGCGCACGCCCATCGGCCTCAAACCCACCACCCTTGATATTCTCCAGCGGGGACTGCGGCAGGTGGTCACCGGGGGCACGGGCAGTAAGTTAAATGTTAGCCATCTCCCCCCGATTGCGGGCAAAAGCGGGACGGCGGAGGACCCCCCCCGGCAGAGCCATACCTGGTTTGGCGCCTATGCCCCGGCGGATAACCCGGAATTGGTGGTGGTGGCCTTCGGGGAAAACTCCGGGGGCGGCGGGGGGAGTTTGGCTGGACCCATGACCCTGCAGGTGCTGGAAGCCTATTTTGCCCAAAAGCGCAAGCAGGGTCGCCGATGACGGAAACCAGGGAGCCGCACCCGCAACCGGTGATTTTACTCAGCAGTCGGGAACCGATCCTGCGCCTGGGGCTATCCCGTTGGCTGGAGCAACAAAACCTGGCGCAGGTGGTGACCAGCGACCAACCGGGGGATTTGCAAAATCTGTTGAGCGAACGGTTGCAACAGACCCAACCCCTGGTGAATTTGCTGGTGGTGGATTTGGAACCGGTGGACATCCCCCTGTGCCAATCCCTGCGCCGCCGTTACCCCCACCTGCCCATCCTCGCCCTCGGCCCCCCGGTGAGCCGGGATCAACTGTTGCAATTTCAACAACTGGGGCTGGCGGCCTACGTGGAACGCACCACCCCGGCGCGCACCCTCTGGCAATGGATGCAGGCCATTTTGGGGGGCTATTCCCCCTGGTTGCAACCGGAAACCCTCACCCCCCGCTGGCGTTCCGAGTTCTATACCCAGGGTTTGGCACAGATTGAAGCGGCGCTGGCGCAATGCCAACAATGGGCGCAACGTCCCCGTCCCTGGTTGGAAACCCAGATCACCCGGGGGCGCATCCGGGAATTGCACGCCGCTCGCCGTTTGATCACCTGGCTGTGGCGACCGGGAGCTGTGTTGGCACCTCCCCCCGCCGTGGTGACCCCCCCCCCCGCCCTCCCCAGTGGGGAACGATTGAGCCGGGTGCGGCAAAAATTCAACCAACCCCTGACCAACAGCAGCAATCTATTGTTGGAAACCGACCTGCTCCGGTTTGAGAAACAACGGGAACTGTGGAATACCATTCTCAACCGCTGGGAAGCCCTGCTGGCGGAATTGCTGGAAGCCCGCCTTACCCCCGAAGAACTGACCCCCCGTTGCCCGGAGTTGGTGGAACGGCTGTGGCAGGAAGCCCTGACGGATTTTGTCGGACGTTATTACACCATTGACGGCCAGGATGTGCTTGACATCCTCTTAGCACAACGGGACACGGTGCGAGCGGTCATTTTGGCTAAAATTCCCCTGGTCAACGACCTGTTTAGCTTTTATGTATTTCAAACGCCCCTGGGCATTGATGGGGTCTTGTATGCGGCGAACAGTCAAATCGCCAGGGACCACGCCGCCACCCTCCTGGAAAATTTGGTGCTGCAGGTCGCCAACGGGGTGGTACAACCCCTGCTCAACTGTTTTCCCCACCATGAATCGGTGAAGCAACGGTTTTATCGGCGCAACCTGCTCTCCACCCGGGAAACCGAACGGCTCCGCAACCAACTTTCCCAACGCTATCGCTGGCAACGCTACTGGGACGAACCCCGGGCGATTTTTGAGAGCCGTTATCAACTGCTACGGATTCAAGACCAGACGATTGTCCAGTACCCGGTGTATGCGGGGCGCACGGCGGAATTGGCGCAACTCCGGGGCATTCCCTGGTTGGTCACCCTCTGGTTGGAGTTTCAAGACGCGGTGGCACCCGTACTGCGGGCGGTGGCAAACTACATTGGTCGTACCAGCGCCTACCTCCTCACCCGGATCATTGGGCGGGGCTTGGGCTTGATTGGGCGGGGGATTTTGCAGGGGATTGGCAGTACATTACAAAACAATCGCTCCCAGGAATCCTCCCAGTTGTAAGCCGTCCCATCCGTAATAATTAAATTATCAAAATAAAATTAAAATCCGGGTCGCAAGGTCATAAGAACCAAAGACGGGGGCGGTGCCCCTGCGACCGCTAACTTTGAATTGATAGAGGTGCCCAAAATTTTTCCTCACAATGCGGGCGATCTAGCGATATAGCAAGACCAGGTTATGATATTTTGAGTATCCCGGCATTCCTATTGCCCACATTGTTAGGATTTTTCCCTATGAACATCAAGCCTGAATTTCTGGAAAATACCCTTTGGGTTGGACTTTGGATAGGGGTCATCTGGGTAGGATTTTGGCCACCAGTAGCCCAAGCCTGTACCCGCATTTTATGGAACAACAACCAATTTGCTGTCGTGGTGGGGCGAACTATGGACTGGCCGGAATCCACAGAACCGATTTTGACGGTCTTTCCCCGGGGCATGAAACGCAACGGTGGGCTTTTGGGGGACACGCTCGTTGTATCTGAAAACCCGGCGCAATGGACATCCAAATATGGCAGTTTGGTGACAACAGTCTATGGTGTAGGCACGGCGGATGGCTTGAATGAGCAGGGCTTGGGAATGCATATGCTCTATCTGCACGCTACGGATTTTGGGGCACGGGATGTCAGTAAACCAGGAGTCCAAGCGGGGCTGTGGGGACAGTATTTACTGGATCATGCCGCCACAGTTGCGGAAGCGATTGCTTTGATGGATGAAATTCAGCCGGTCATGGTCGAATTTGCTGGCATGAAAGCAACCGTTCATTTAGCCATTGAGGATGCTCAGGGGGATTCAGCGATTTTGGAATATGTGAATGGCGAGTTAACCATCCATCACAGTGCTGAATATCGGATAATGACCAACGACCCCCCCTATGAGGAACAGTTAGCCTTTCTCAAAAATTGGGATTTTACCAATGCCACCCGCCAAACCCCTCTCCCTGGCAATGTCGATCCAAAAGATCGTTTTGTCCGAGCCACCTATTACCAAATGATGTTGCCAGAACCCAAAACCGAACGGGAAGCGATTGCCGGTATCCTGGCGATTGCCCGCAATGTTTCAGTTCCGTTTGGAGCGCCGAATCATATCCCTGGCTCACTGTACAATACGGAATACCGCACCGCTATGAACCTCACCCATCGGCGTTACTTTTTTGAGTTAAGCAATAGCCCGAATGTGGTCTGGATTGATCTGGAGCAACTCAATGTGAACCCTGGCGCACCAGTGTTAACCCTTGATCCAGATGATATAGAACTATCGGGCAACGTCACCACCAAATTTCAACCCGTGGATAAAGCACCCTTCTAAATACAGTCTTTTGAGTGGTTATGGGATACAATTGAACCCCACTTGCTGTAGGTCAATCATGCTAAGCCTTTAGGATAATCGAGGCTTTTTGTATCCTTTAATTGATAAATAGACTGTAAATGCTCCTAGGTCTGATCTTTACAGCTGATTTCGTCACTGGGGTTACTCTATTACAATTCAATGAAATGCACTAAAATACGCAGTGGCTTGTTTCCAGATTCAACACTTGTGCATTGTCAGGTACTACAGGGCATACTGTTTATTTGAACCAGTGAAAAATCTCATCCTTGGAATGCCCATATTACCGAGAATCAAGGGACCCCTAACTTTGAATTTATAGAGGTGCCCTTACAGTCTATTTATAAGAGATATAGTCAAGCAGGGTAAGGTCGTCCTATTTTAGAATAGATATAGCTAAACACGCAAAGGTTGACATAGATATAGGTCGCAGGGCGTAGCCATGCACTGGTTCTCCATAGCTTGCGTGGCGCAGCCATGAATTTTTGAGGCGACAACCTAACCGTACTTAGCTATACCTGCAATAAATAGCACTGATAGCCACAATAATCGTCTCATGCACATTTCTTGCAACATAACGGTTGAACTCACCCGCTGTCAGTAACTTTGGATAATGTGAAAAGTCTAGCATACGAGCGGGTGCAGTGATTTGTTAGCCCTCCGAGATCGCCCTTAATGCCTCAAAATTCAAAATTAGAGTAAATCCTTTTCAGATAGCTGGGCTATTTTCATCAAAGCTTTCAGTGTTCCAACTTTCAGATCTTGATTGCGGTGAACAGGAATTGACAGAATTTTTCCTGTTTCAGGGTGTTCGTATATGTGATGGCTACCAGTAATTCTTTGCAAAACCCAACCTTTTTGCTCCACAATCTTGCACAAGCGCTTGCCAGAAATAGATTTCATATAGATTTCATACAGCAATTTCGACAACTTGATCTGCCGACTCAATTGCATTACGACTGTTGGCAACATCGAGCCAACCTTCAATCGCATCTTTTAGGTTAGCCATCACCTCCTCCATTGTGTCTCCTTCGGTGATACAACCGGGAAGCGCAGGAACCTCTGCCCAATAGCCACCTTCCTCTGCTGGATGAATGATTGCTTTAATTTTCATACACCTCTTGATCTAATTATTGAAAATATACTAACAATCATATCTGGCCACTCTCAAGTGTGGCTACTTAAATCAGTATTGATTGTAATTACCAGGAGTACCCTAACCATGATATAACAGCTAAACTCATCTGCTACCAGTAGCTTTGGGTAATGCTTAAAATCACAAGTGTTGAATCCTGCAATAAAACTTTACATATTTAGGCGTGGGACGACCCGATTGAGCCAATGGACAAAATTCCACTCCTGCCGTATTAAGATTTGTATATATCGGAACTTATCTGCCAATTTACTTCCGTACATCCGTGGAACTTTTAACAGTTGCAATATCAAGTAAACTATTAAAATTACATAAATTTGAATGGTAATTCCATTCAAATTTTTACTCATCATTTTATCGAGCTTTAAGTTCATCTTTAGAAATTTCCATAGTACCTCTATCGCCCAGCGTTGTCTATAGGCTTCCCCTATCTCTTCATTACTCATTACATCCTCAGGAATATTGGTAGCTAAATAATAGTCTACTTTCTGTTGAACATTGCCAAAACAAACTACTCTCGCCTTACCTCGTTCTGTGGTGATATGATAGTTTTCATCCCATTTCCAATTCGACTTAATACGGATAATAAAAAGGGCATCATTTTCGATAAATTGTTCAAATACTTTGTGACTGCAAAACCCTCTATCCCCGACTGCGACTCCATTTTCCGGTAGCATTTTCACAATATCTTCACCAAAATTAATCTCATGTGCCTGTCCAGGACTAACAATTAAATGACCAGTAGATTTCGTATCTTGATTCAAAGTGGTTATTAACTTTACTTGGCGATAGCCTTGGAGCCAAAATAACTTACTCATCAGCGGTATTACGGTAGCATCAAAAGGACATAAAACCAACCTCTTTTCAGGATGAGCTTCCTCAATATAATGCAATAATTTATGATAAAGATGCATAAAAATTTGTGGGTCTCTTGTCTTGTTCGCCTTAGAAAACGTGGATAAGTCAACCTTAATGCCCGCATGATTTAATTGGTAAAATAAGTCCCGTAAACTGTTGATTCCTTTGTCTAAAATGCCAGCAAACCAGATTGAACAAAATAAGCGAGAATTTAGAACTGGATAATCATTAGTTGGCAGGTCTTTGAGTAAAAATTTGACAATCCCGGGAAAAGAATTGAATTTCATAGTTGTTTCATGTTTTGGTTTATATGAATTAGAATACCATATTTTGACCCCTCTTTTTCTGCCTTTACCTACCTTTCAACACTTCTGGCTTAAAATATAGCATCAGGTCGGGTGCAGTGATTTGTTATGTTGTGTAAATTCCTTGGTGATCGCCTCCCCTATCCACCGACTCCAGCGCCCCTTCACAAACAACCTTGACTGGGCACGACTTGGGCGCTGGCAACATAACGACCCGCGCTTCACCTGCACCGCGGAGCGAAGCGGTTCGGCTGGAAGCGCTTGTTAGGCGCATCATTTTAACATGCCTCTGTAGAATGCTTCCCAGGCTTCTCTTTCACGATTTGCCAAGGATTGTCTTTCTGCGGCGATATTTTGCCTCGTTTCATCAAGTTTCCTGACTATAGCAATCCTATTTGATTAACGAACACAAATTTCCCAGAACCAGGGGCGGGGACGGTGCCCCTGCGACCCCTGTTCCATTCTCATTTAGGATTGCTATAGAATTATCAAGGACTAATTGATTAGAAACAGTTGGGATTCCGCAACATACCTAACAGGCCTGGAAAGTTTCTTAATCTTACCTAGTTGCACTGCTCTCTTCAGCCAGTCCCGCATCTGGGATAAGTTAGTTTTGAATAGCTGGGCTAGTTCTTTTTCATTGCGTGGTACTTCCTGTAAGCTTTCGACTAAGTGTGGCAGAATAAACTGTAAACTGTCATACTTATCGAATTCGTGAGATTTAACAATTAAATTTTTCTGATTATGATTATCAGGATGAGTAGTGGATGTGGGTGCATTAACTGTGGTTAAAGCTGAATTAGCCGAATTCACTTGCAAATGGAGAAGTGTCACTTCTTGCTGTGCTAGTTTGTGCCCGTCAACCGAACAGTATTCACCATGCTTGGAAACTGGATTGATTGGTTGCCCATATAATAAAAAATCTCCAATATCAGGTGGATATACAATAGTTTGCGAAGTGATTTCCTCTTTTTTTATCTGTTCTCGCAGTTCCATCAATAAATGCCCCAAAGCATTGATACCAATCAAAGTATCATCATCTCGGGGTTTAGCGCCCCAGAAATCATCTTTATGGGAGTCCTCAACAATTGGTCGTTCGTCCGTTGCTAATAACAGAGCACTAAACTTATCCCAATTTTGAATGAGCTTTACTTGCAAACACCAACGCATAACTTCTATTCGGACTTTATCCCAATCGGGGCGAGACTGATCACGGTAGGGCTTGGTTTTCATCTTTGCTGTCATCGGGCTGCGTTCAGCAATAATCTGCTGTTGAATGTTAGGTAAATGGGGAAAACGACAGGCTTGGTATAGAGCTTCAGAAGTGAGAATTTCTCCACCATTGACATTGAGGGGATAGCCGCTAGCCCAGAAGTGTTGAAAGGTAGGTAAAGGCAGAAAAAGAGGGGTCAAAATATGGTATTCTAATTCATATAAACCAAAACATGAAACAACTATGAAATTCAATTCTTTTCCCGGGATTGTCAAATTTTTACTCAAAGACCTGCCAACTAATGATTATCCAGTTCTAAATTCTCGCTTATTTTGTTCAATCTGGTTTGCTGGCATTTTAGACAAAGGAATCAACAGTTTACGGGACTTATTTTACCAATTAAATCATGCGGGCATTAAGGTTGACTTATCCACGTTTTCTAAGGCGAACAAGACAAGAGACCCACAAATTTTTATGCATCTTTATCATAAATTATTGCATTATATTGAGGAAGCTCATCCTGAAAAGAGGTTGGTTTTATGTCCTTTTGATGCTACCGTAATACCGCTGATGAGTAAGTTATTTTGGCTCCAAGGCTATCGCCAAGTAAAGTTAATAACCACTTTGAATCAAGATACGAAATCTACTGGTCATTTAATTGTTAGTCCTGGACAGGCACATGAGATTAATTTTGGTGAAGATATTGTGAAAATGCTACCGGAAAATGGAGTCGCAGTCGGGGATAGAGGGTTTTGCAGTCACAAAGTATTTGAACAATTTATCGAAAATGATGCCCTTTTTATTATCCGTATTAAGTCGAATTGGAAATGGGATGAAAACTATCATATCACCACAGAACGAGGTAAGGCGAGAGTAGTTTGTTTTGGCAATGTTCAACAGAAAGTAGACTATTATTTAGCTACCAATATTCCTGAGGATGTAATGAGTAATGAAGAGATAGGGGAAGCCTATAGACAACGCTGGGCGATAGAGGTACTATGGAAATTTCTAAAGATGAACTTAAAGCTCGATAAAATGATGAGTAAAAATTTGAATGGAATTACCATTCAAATTTATGTAATTTTAATAGTTTACTTGATATTGCAACTGTTAAAAGTTCCACGGATGTACGGAAGTAAATTGGCAGATAAGTTCCGATATATACAAATCTTAATACGGCAGGAGTGGAATTTTGTCCATTGGCTCAATCGGGTCGTCCCACGCCTAAATATGTAAAGTTTTATTGCAGGATTCAACACTTGTGCCGCTAGCCATATTAGACAAGCCCCCAAATTGTTCTTTGGTCTTGCGAAAGGTAATAACTTCTTGCCTCTTATAGACTCCGATCTGATACCTTTCCATCACTGTTGTCATTTCTAGAAGTGCTCCCATGTCGAAGTATTAACTAACCGAGGGAAAAGAGGATACCAAGCATTCAGGGGATAACCTTTTCTGGGATCACCCCACCACAGCGCTAAGGGACAGTTATTGGCTATATTACGATAAGTTACCAAAAATGCACCAAAACCTAGCGAGTCAAAATAATCATAACCCAAAGGTTTCATACTTGGATGAGGATTTCTCGGCAATGAAACAATATATGCGCCAACTTTTAGGAAAGCATATTCAAGCAAATTACGGTTAGTGGGTGAGGAAAAATTTTCTCTTGTATGGGTCTATCAGTAGGGCGAAATAAATCTGGCAAGACCCGATGAGACTCTTGACGACGTCTGGTTATTTCTTGAACATATTGATCAATCAATTCATCTCCAGAGGTGGGTAATGCCCAGAAGCAATCAAATTGTGATGCTTCCCAGCAGGAGTTATGAAACTTGTAAAGATACCAGGGTTCAATTGCAATGTCATATTTATATTTTTCGGCTTCTCGTTGAATTTGTCTATATGCGTGTCTCCATCCTTCACTATGAATGGCAAAAAATACTAAGTACAAGGTTGTACCTCTCACGGCATGAGGCATCCAATCATTAATATCACGCCATACCGTATTACCAGAATAAAGACAGTCGTCAAGGTAAATGTAGGCAGTAGGGGATTTGCCACAATCCGCCAGCCTTAATCCATAGTTAGATTGCAGAATTAGCTCACAAAGATTTAACAAGTCATTCTGACTATTTCCCTTCCTTTGAATGCGCAAAAACTGAGTATTTTTTATCTTTGGAATGGGATTATCCCCAAATAATTCGGAAGAAGTTAAACCCCTTGTAAGAATTTCTCGGGCAAGGTTAAGGGAGATGTAGTAAGAACTTAAGATATGCTTCATTTCCCTAAGAATTTCTTCTTGCGCTTTATCATCAAAGCCAAAGTTACTGAATTGCTTTATCCATCTATCGACATGGTTTACATCAATTGCCTCAATTTCACCTTGTCTGTAATCTGCAATTATTGTTACAATAGACTCAAACAAGGACTGACGCTGACTATTCATGGTTACAGCTCTCCTCAATAAAAAAATCAATAAACATAATTGCGCAACGCCCGCACCGCCTGTTCAATATCCGGTTGTTTCATCAACGATTCTCCCACCAAAATTCCCTGCACCCCCGCTTGTTTCATCCGTAATACATCCGCTGGTGTATGAATCCCCGATTCACTGACTAAGGTAATGCCCCGTTGTTGTATCTCAGGTAATTTTTGCGCCAATAGATTTTCTGTGGTGCTTAAGTCTGTTATGAAATTCTCCAAATTGCGGTTATTAATTCCGATCAGATTCACGCCCGGCACGCTTAGTACCCGATCCAATTCTGTTAACGTATGCACTTCCACCAAAGCCACCATCCCCAAGGCGTGAATGATGCGAATAAAATAGCTTAAATCTTGGTCGGTGAGAATGGCGGCAATCAGCAAAATGGCATCGGCTCCCTGGCAACGGGCGAGATAAATTTGGTAGGGATAAATGATAAATTCTTTACACAAAAGGGGCAGGTCAACCGCTTGGCGAATCTGGCTTAAATAATCCCAACTCCCCTGAAAAAATTGCTCATCCGTAAGTACAGAAATACAGCGTGCCCCCGCCCGTTCGTAGCTCTGGGCAATTGCCACCGGGTCAAAATCTGCCCGAATTACCCCTTTGCTGGGGGATGCCTTTTTCACTTCTGCAATGAGACCCGGATGGGGTGGGGATTGCAAAGCCGCCAAAAAATTCCTGGGCGGGGGCGCATTCAGTACCTTTTTTTGCAATTCCGACAAAGGTAATGTTTGCCGTAACCGCTCTACTTCTGCCTCTTTTACCCAAACAATTTCCTCTAAAATGTGCCGGGCTTGGGCTTCGGGCAATTCCATTTGGTAGCCCAGGCGGCTGAGGGATTGAGCCAAATGGGGACGGGTACGCCGAATCGAAACCATAACACACTTACGAACGGGTCAGGGTTAAACTCGCCCGCTTGAATGCCTCATCCAACACCTCAGTTAGGGTGGGATGGGTGTGGACAATTTCCGCCAGGGTCTGCACCGGGGTCTGGGTCGCCATTGCTGCCGCCGCCTCCTGGATCAAATCCGCCGCATGGGTGCCAATAATATGTACCCCCAACAATTCCCCCGTATCCGGGCGGTAAATCACCTTCGCCAGACCCTCCGCTTCCCCCTCCGCAATCGCCTTGGAATTGCCCTTGAAATAACTGCGGACTGCGGCGACGGGAAACTGCTCCGTTTGCCCCAACTCCTGCGCCTGGGGTTCCGTCAAGCCCACAAAACTAATTTCCGGGTGGGTAAAAGCCGCCGCTGGGATCGCCCGGTAATTCACGGTTTTGCTCTGCCCCAGCATATTTTCCACCGCCACCCGCCCCTGAGCCGCCGCCGCATGAGCCAGCATCATTGTGCCAATCGCATCCCCAATCGCCCACACCGTCGGCACAGGTTCCCCATCCTTAAGTACATTAAACTGAGGCGTGACCGGGATAAACCCCCGCCGATCCCGCTGAATGCCCAGGGATTCCAACCCCAAATTCTCCGTAGCCGGAAGCCGCCCCGTCGCCACCAACACCGCATCCACTTCTAAAACTTCTTTTAATTCCTTGGTTTGAGTGTCCGCCAATTCCACCACCACTGGCTTCCCCGGCGTGATTTTCTGCGCCAACATTCCCACATAGGTTTCCACATCCCGCTCCGCCAACAACACCCGTTGCGCCAACCGGGCAATATCCGGGTCAAAGGTGGGCATCAGGCGATCCAGGGCTTCAATCATCGTCACCTCGCACCCCAGCGCCGTATAAATGTCGGCAAATTCCAAGCCAATGTAACCGCTGCCCACAATGGCAATCCAAGGGGGCAACCAGGACAATTTCAGGGCATCATCGCTGGTAAACACCGTTTGCCCGTCAATTTCAATCCCCGGCGGCACCCAAGGATAGGAACCGGTGGCAATCAGGACATGGCGCGCCGTCACCAGGGTTTCTTTTCCGCCCTGCGTCACACTCACCTTTTGCGGATCGACCAATTTACCCCAGCCGGGAATGATCGTCACGCCTAGCCGTTCCAGCGAGCGGGTCAAATCCCCCCGAATTTTGGTCACAATCCCTTCCGCATGAGCCGCCACCCCCGCCCGATCCACCTGAATCTCTGCCACGTTGATCCCCAGGGCTTTTAGGGTTTCCTTGTCCTGCAATTGGCGCAAACGCCCCGCCGCCGCCAACAACGCCTTGGAGGGAATACAACCCCGATTGACACAGGTGCCCCCCATCTCCGCCACTTCCACAATCGCCGTTTTCATCCCCAAGGCGACCGCATGGAGTGCCGCCCCATGACCGCCCACACCTGCGCCGATAATCAGCAAATCGTAGTCAAACAAATCTCCGTCCTCAACGTTGGGGATTGTTTTAGTTTAGCCAACGAACGTTATTTTAAGACATGAGCATACCTGCCCCAGCCAAAATTTTGCTAAAACCCGTCCCGCAACCCCAAGCCCTTGAGCTAGGGTAAAAGAAGTGCATCCAACCCCAAGCCGGGCGTTCCCATCCGAGGGCTGAAACGATGACGAAAAACCGCTCCCTGCCTCCTCGTTTCCGCCGTTCCCTTTGGTGGGGGATATTAACCTTGGCGTGGGTGTTGGCGGGGGTTGCCAGTTGGCGTGCCATTTCCACCAGTAGCTTAGGACGATGAATATAGCTATTCTGAGCAGTAGCGTTGTGCAAAAAGCACTGATTGCCCTGTCGGGTTTATTTTTATTTGCTTTTCTGTTGTTTCATCTAGCAGGTAATTTATTACTTTTTGATACCCCAGGTCGTTACAATCAACTTGCTCAGGAATTGGAAGCGTGGGGTTGGTTATTTCATGGTTTAGAATTAACCTTACTCGTGGCGTTTATTACTCATGTTTGGTTAACCATTGCCATCCGCAGACAGCAAAAAAAATTCCTTCCTAAACACACCCATGTACGACACAAAAACGCTTGGGCAGGTAATTGGGCAGTGAACGTCACATCCCGATTGATGACTATCAGTGGTTCCTTGATTCTTGGGTTTTTAATCATTCATTTGCAACAGTTCCGGTTCCATCCAGGGGAACGCAATTTAGAAGCTCTAGTTGCCCAATTATTTCACAACCCTGCTTGGGTGGCAGTGTATGAATTGGCGTTGTTGCCCATAGGTTTACACGTGGCACATGGCTTTGGCAGTAGTCTGCAATCCTTAGGATTTGGGCATGAGCAAATCACCCCCTGGTTGCCCCGTTTGAGTCAGATTTTGAGCGTCATTTTGATACTTGGTTACGCCCTCATTCCCCTGGCAATTTACTGGCAAATCCGATGAACCCGACTCCGATCCCCAACAGTTCCCTAGAACACAAATGGGATGAATTCAAAAACCATTGCCGTTTGGTCAGTCCCGCCAATCGGGGTAAATACACCGTACTGGTGATTGGCACGGGTTTGGCTGGGGCATCGGCGGCGGCGACCCTGGGGGAACTGGGGTATAAAGTACTGGTGTTTTGCTTACAAGATACACCCCGGCGTGCCCATAGCATTGCGGCTCAAGGGGGGATCAATGCGGCTAAAAATTACCAGAATGACGGGGATAGTGTCTGGCGGTTGTTTTACGACACGATCAAGGGGGGGGATTTTCGGGCGCGGGAGGCGAATGTCTATCGTTTGGCGCAGGTCAGCACCCAGATTATTGACCATTGCGTGGCGCAGGGGGTGCCCTTTGCCCGGGAGTACGGGGGTTTGCTGGCGAATCGTTCGTTTGGGGGGGCACAGGTGTCCCGCACGTTTTACGCCCGGGGGCAGACGGGACAGCAATTATTATTAGGAGCTTATGGGGCATTGATGCGCCAGGTGCAACGGGGGACGGTGCAATTATTTCCCCAACGGGAGTTTTACGATTTAGTAATTGTAGATGGGCGGGCGCAGGGCATCATTGTTCGCCATTTAATTACCGGGGAATTAGAACGCTATGGGGGTCAGGCGGTTATTTTAGCCAGCGGTGGTTATGGGAACATTTACTATTTATCTACGAACGCTAAAAGTGCCAATGCTTCAGCGGTCTGGCGTTGTCACAAACGGGGGGCACTGCTCGCTAATCCTAGTTTTGTGCAGATTCATCCCACCTGTATTCCGGTGTCGGGAACCGGGCAGTCCAAATTAACCTTGATGAGTGAAAGTTTACGCAATGATGGTCGCATTTGGGTCTCAAAAATCCCTGGTGATACCCGTGCCCCTAAAGACATTCCCCCTGAAGATCGGGATTATTTTTTAGAACGTCTCTATCCCAGCTTTGGCAATTTAGTACCTAGAGATATTGCGTCCCGGGCAGTGAAAAAGGTCTGCGACGAAGGCTATGGAGTAGGGCGGTCGGTATATTTAGATTTCCAGGAACGTTTGGCGCATAATCGCCCCGAAATCGAGCGCAAATATGGCAATTTATTCACCATGTACCAGCGGATTACCGGGGAAAATCCCTACGAAACGCCCATGCGAATTTATCCAGCCGTGCATTATGTGATGGGGGGGCTGTGGGTGGATTATGGTTTGATGAGTACGATCCCCGGTTTATTTGTCCTCGGAGAAGCCAATTTTTCTGACCACGGTGCCAATCGTTTGGGTGCGAGTGCATTGATGCAGGGTTTGGCAGATGGGTACTTTATTATTCCCTATACCTTGGGTAATTATTTGGCGGGGATCAAACCCCAGGAAATTGATATTTTCCGGGAGGAATTTCAGCAGGCAAACCAACAAGCCCATGACCGGATTAACGCCCTCTTGAGCGTTGGTGGTTCCCGCACCCCCAGGGAGTTTCATCGCCAGTTAGGTGCCATTCTGTGGGATCAGGTGGGCATGAGCCGCTCGGAACCCGGGTTAAAAGACGCATTACAAAAGATTAACAATTTACAGCAAGCGTTTTGGCGGGATGTGCGGGTGACGGGTTCGGCTCAGGGGTTGAATCAAGCCCTCGAGTATGCGGGACGGGTGGCGGATTACCTGGAATTAGCCTCGGTGTTGACGTTGGATGCCCTAGCACGGCGGGAGTCCTGCGGTGCCCATTTCCGGGAGGAGTACCAAACCCCCGAGGGGGAGCCACTGCGGGATGATGAGCAGTTTGCCCATGTGGCGCTGTGGCAATGGCGAGCGGGAGAGGCACCAGTACGGAGCGAGGAACCCCTAAATTACCAAACCGTGCAACCTTCGGTGCGGAATTACCGTTAAAGTGCCCATTTCCTGTTAAGATACCTGTGCTGTGTTGATGATACCACGATGACCAATCGGAGTTACAAAATTGCCGTTTTGCCGGGGGATGGGATTGGGTCAGAAATTATGGCTGTGACCCTGGATGTTTTAGAAAAGTTAGGGCAAAAATATGGGATTGATTTTCGTTTTTCCGAGGCTTTAATTGGGGGAATTGCCATTGACCAAACCGGTCAACCGTTGCCCCCGGAAACTTTAGAATTGTGTCGCCAAAGTGATGGGGTTTTATTAGGTGCTGTGGGTGGTCCTAAATGGGATGATTTACCCAGTCATCTGCGCCCTGAGCAGGCATTATTAGGACTGCGTTCCGGGTTAGCGTTATTTGCCAATTTACGCCCCGCCAAGGTGTTTCCCGAATTGATCCAGGCTTCTTCGCTAAAACCCGAAGTGATTCATGGTGTGGATTTACTCGTCGTGCGGGAGTTGACCGGAGGCATTTATTTTGGGCAACCCAAGGGCATTTTTACCACCGAAACTGGGGAACTGCGGGGGGTGAATACGATGGCCTATCGGGCGAGTGAAATTGACCGGATTGCCCGGGTGGCGTTCGAGGCGGCCCAAAAACGCCGGAAAAAGTTATGTTCTGTGGACAAGGCGAATGTGCTGGAGGTGTCCCAACTCTGGCGGCAACGGTTGAATGCCCTAGCCCCGGAGTACCCGGACGTGACTTTAACCCATTTGTATGTGGATAATGCCGCCATGCAGTTGATTCGCTGGCCGCAACAATTTGACGTGATCGTGACGGGCAATCTGTTCGGCGATATTCTCTCCGATGAGGCGGCCATGTTGACCGGCAGTATCGGGATGTTGCCCTCGGCGAGTTTGGGGGCGGGGGGGCCGGGGGTGTTTGAACCCGTGCATGGCTCCGCGCCGGATATTGCCGGGCAGGACGTGGCAAACCCCTTGGCGCAAATTCTCAGTGCCGCCCTGTTACTGCGCTACGGTTTGGGGGAAGCCCAGGCGGCCTCAGCCCTGGAAATGGCGGTCGCTCAGGTATTACGCCAGGGCTACCGCACCGGGGATATTTACACGGAGGGGACGCAACGGGTGGGCTGTCGGGGGATGGGGGCACAGGTAGCGGCGGCTTTAGCATCATTACCTTAACGTTTACGGAAATTTAACGGATTCTTAGCCCGGAATTTGTCCCGCAGGCTAAACTGGAACTATTCCCTGCCCCAAGTTGTCCCATGCCCCCTATGCCGGAACATACTGCCCCGCCCGTTTTATTGGAACCGGAAGCATTACGAGCGGCTCGCAATGTTTACCGAGATTATCACCAGGGGGGGAAACGCTTGGGCAAACCGTTGTTGGGAGTGGCGGTCAACTCGGACACCTATCATACGACGTTGATTTTTTCCGCAAAGCCCGTCCTTTTACCCCGAGAATTTTTTGTACCTCGACAATTACTGAGCTAGCCTATTCTCGGTAATGGATTAGCCATGTTTTAATAGTTCCAATGCCTAAAGCCAAAAGAGAGCACTGACAAAAGGGGAACCTCTATTTATTTGAACCAACTAAAAATCTCATCGTGGGAGTACCCATATTACCCAGAACCAAGGGCGAGGGGTGCCCCCCTGCGACCCCTGTTCCATTCTCATTTAGGATTGCTATATTTATTCAAAACATGAGAACGAAACACAAGAACAGCAGATTATTGCTCAGTATTTTTTGTACTATAGCTAAACACGCAAAGGTTGACATAGATACGGGTCGCAGGGCGTAGCCACGCACTGGTTCTCCAGAATTTTTGAGGCGACAACCCAACCGTACTTAGCTATAAGATTACTAGGTTTTATAGATGTTCATAGATATATAGTCATTCCGTTTTAGAATACAACACTTTTTAGGTATTTGTAATCGCTCTATTCCCTTCTAGGACAGGGGTTGCAGGTAACGGCGAATGTCGCAAACTTGTTTGATTACTATATTTTATACAGTTTACGCCATAGAACCAGGAGAGCCAGAAAATTACGGGTTGGAAGTCATCCCTACGCTTTAGTTCTGCAGGATTTCTTCTTGTTAATTGGGTAATGTTATCGTACTGGCACTGCCTCAGTCGTTAGTGTGTAGGTTTGACCATTTAATTCATACGTTAAAGAACCAACGACTGTACGATGTTGTCCATAGCTTTGGTGAGAAAACATACGATACTGTTGAGGGGAAATTTCTAAAGGCTTTAGCGTTAAGATACTTTCGGGCAATGAGTGAAATACTTTTCCATTTTGGCTAGAGTGGACAGTTACAGATTTGATTTTCAATTCAATTCGGTCAAGGGTAGTATTTTCAAAAGTAACATTGAGCCAAGCATAACTAATAGGACGATTGGGATCAGGAGGTACACCTACAGGTGGAAGATTGGGGTCTTCTTCCCAAGCGTAAAGAGTCAGTGGTTCACGGATAACAACAGTGGGCATGGCAACTCCTTGGAGGTGAAGAGAGGAAGGTTCAGAGGTAAGAGAGGGGGGTTGTTGATGGATCAGATAACTGGCGATGACTACACAAGGAATCATCCAGCAAGTCAACATCCAGCGATGCCTCAACATACCCCCCCTACCAATGTAGTTTAGGCTACACTAACCATGTTGAAGTTGAACTTGAAATCTGCATAACTGATGTTTCTCATCCCATTAATATCTCCATGTCCCAGTTCCCCCGGCAGAGGAGTTGATCCCCACGGGTTGTATAGGGTCAAGGTGTTGGTTACAGCATTGACTCCCAAGATCACGTATTCATGTGATGGGACAATTCCTTGTGTAGTGGGCACCCAGTTATCGTTAGGGTTAGGGTCAGGTATCGTCCCAGCGGTAACCGCCTTTCCACTTGCCAGCCATGTGCTGATCTGGCTTATAGAGGGGAAGATACCGCTCCTGGGATCATCAGTATTGTCGTATTCTGCATATATGTCAGAGAAATACTGACCATTTGTGCCAGTAATGGAAGGTAATGCTCTATACCCCCACCCACCAACAATATTCTCATAGGTGTTCGTTGAAGCTCCACCTATTTCAGGTTGTTGAATCCGTCCCGACTGTGCAATTTGGGCATAGGCTTTTTCAGCCAGAGCAACCCATATGCCAAGAGTACCATTATCATGTGCCGCATAGCGTTGGTTAGTGTGATATCGACCGTTTTTCCAAAAACTGACATTAAATGGCAAGAAGCGGTCAACGGTCACATAGTCAACATCACCGACTTGGCCATTCCTTTGAGCATATAGCCGCACAGTGAATGTCCAGTCACCATTGTCTATGAACATATTGCGAATGGTATTGGGTTGTTGATGGGCAACTGACCCTAATGCTGCCAGGAAGTAGCAGTCACCGAGAGTGCCTTGATCAATGTCAGCATAGCTAATCTGATTGTCCGTGCCGAACAAACTACCTTGAGCCAATCGGAGTTGCATGGTTGCACCGGCGTGGGCAGTGGGTCGGTCTTGCCCCAAGAACCACTTGCCAATCAAGCGTTCCATGTGGGTGTCACTAGCACCTTCAGCTAGGTCGCCCAATGGTACGTCTTCAACAAAGTTTAAGGTGTTGGGGTCTGTTGCGCTCGGTTGCCAAATATTGAATCTTTTATTGGCTTGGTCACCGATAACCACCTTTCTCGACAATACCCGCACGTAGTCCGGCATATTGAAATGAGTGGCATTTTCAACGATGGTACGTAAATCGTTGAATTCGGTAGCATCAATGACACCCCCATCTTGAACATCGCGGAAGATGGAGATCATGTCATTACGACAGAGAATTCCATCCAGGGCAAGCTCACGGGTGGTTGTGATTAGTCTCTCATCTCGCAAGTTTTGGCTGAACCAGTCCCCCGGAAATACATCATTATCCAGGATGGTCACTGTGGCAGTGTTACTGGTGCCAATTTGGTAGGTAGAACTGCCCAGAAGGGTGAGAATAACTGTCTCAGAGGGTTCAACCAGGGTGTCATCAATGGGATTAACAAGAATGTCAACCGTACTTGCGCCTGCGGCAAAGGTGACCGTTCCCGTCAAGTTGTTAAAGTCACTGCCATTGGTTGCCGTCCCACCGATGGAGTAGTTCACCGTCAGCGCATTGGTGGTACTCCCCGTGCGGGTCAAGGTAAAGCGACCAGGGTTGGGGGTCTGCCCAAGGTTGGTCTCAGCCGCTTCAGCATCCGTAGCCTGGATGGTTACCGTCGGCAGGTCATTATCCAAGATGGTCACCGTCGCCCTGTTGCTCGTCCCAACCAGGTAATTCGAGTTATTGACAAGGGTGAGGATGACGGTTTCCGGGTCTTCAAACTCGCTGTCATTGATGGGATTAATGTCAATGAACGCTGTGCTAGCACCTGCGGCAAAGGTGACTGTTCCCATTCGGTTGGTGAAGTTTACGCTGGTGGACGTACCCCCGATGGTGTAGTCTGCGTTGCTACCTGTACCCCCAATAGCCGTCCCCCCGATGGAGTAATTCACCGTCAGGGCATGGGTGGTACTCCCCGTGCGGGTCAAGGTAAAGCGACCAGGGTTGGGGGTCTGCCCAAGGTTGGTCTCAGCCGCTTCAGCATCCGTCGCCTGGATGGTTACAACCGGAAGAATTGGCGTGGCCGAAGCATTCAGGTTGTAGTGGGTAGACCCACTCCCTTGGCGCACCTCGATAAAGTAGGTACCCGCATTCAACTCACGGGTAATACTTTCTGAAGCAGTTCCGGTTCTCCAATCCCAAGCCAGCCAACGCCCGTTAGCATCGAGTAAACCCAACTGGGCATCCGCACTCAAGCCCGTCAGGGACAAATTGACCACACTCGCCTGATTGAGGGTGAACCGATAGTAGTCGAGGGTATCTCTGCTCCCCACCCAGTCCGTGAAAGTGGTGGGGGTAGTACCAAGCGTGATATTCCGAGCTGTCCCGAAGGTATTCCCAGCCAAATCCGTTGGCAGTGCGGTAGCCGAGGCGGTGAGGTTGTAATGGGTAGACCCACTCCCTTGCCGCACCTCGATAAAGTAAGTACCCGCATTCAACTCCTGAGTAATGCTTTCCGAGGCAGTTCCGGTTCTCCAATCCCAAGCCAGCCAACGCCCATTAGCATCGAGTAAACCCAACTGGGCATCCGCACTCAAGCCCGTCAGGGACAAATTGACCACACTCGCCTGATTGAGGGTGAACCGATAGTAGTCGAGGGTATCTCTGCTCCCCACCCAGTCCGTGAAAGTGGTGGGGGTAGTACCAAGCGTGATATTCCGAGCTGTCCCGAAGGTATTCCCAGCCAAATCCGTTGGCAGTGCGGTAGCCGAGGCGGTGAGGTTGTAATGGGTAGACCCACTCCCTTGCCGCACCTCGATAAAGTAAGTACCCGCATTCAACTCCTGAGTAATGCTTTCCGAGGCAGTTCCGGTTCTCCAATCCCAAGCCAGCCAACGCCCATTAGCATCGAGTAAACCCAACTGGGCATCCGCACTCAAGCCCGTCAGGGACAAATTGACCACACTCGCCTGATTGAGGGTGAACCGATAGTAGTCGAGGGTATCTCTGCTCCCCACCCAGTCCGTGAAAGTGGTGGGGGTAGTACCAAGCGTGATATTCCGAGCTGTCCCGAAGGTATTCCCAGCCAAATCCGTTGGCAGTGCGGTAGCCGAGGCGGTGAGGTTGTAATGGGTAGACCCACTCCCTTGCCGCACCTCGATAAAGTAAGTACCCGCATTCAACTCCTGAGTAATGCTTTCCGAGGCAGTTCCGGTTCTCCAATCCCAAGCCAGCCAACGCCCGTTAGCATCGAGTAAACCCAACTGGGCATCCGCACTCAAGCCCGTCAGGGACAAATTGACAGTGCTGGTCTGAGTCAAGGTGAACCGATAGTAATCTAGGGTATCCGTGCTACCCACCCAGTCCGTGAAAGTCGTGGGGGTCGAACCTAAAGTGATATTCCGGGCTGTCGCAAAGGTGTTTCCAGCAAAATCACTCGAAAGTTCCACAGACTTAGCTTGCCCGTTCAGCCAAAGAAGCCCTTGGTCTTGCTCTTGACTAATCCGAGATAAATCTGCTTCGTTGGGATTTACCCCAAAGGCTAAATGACGAGCCAGTTCGCCCTCATCCCCAGGGGTATCGTCCCCCACTAAACTATCCAACCAGTGGAAGGTCTCCTCAATCAAAACCCCGGTCGCCCCAAACATACAATCATCTGCCCCATTCGCCAGGAGCGCATCAGACAAATAAATCGTTTGGTTAGTTTGACTGTAGGCACCAAAAGCCCCTCCCAGCACCGCCGCATCTAAAATTTGGAGCTTGGGAAAGATAGAAAAATCACCAACTGCCCACTGGGAACGAATCGCCTGGATTTCCGCGGTATTGGCTTTTTCCCCGAATACCCGAGTAAACAAATCATCACTGCTGGCAATGGCTTGCAAGCGGGTTTGCACAGGACTCAACAAATCACCATTCAGTGCCCCAGGAGCCGCATTGAAGCTATTGTTAGTAATAGTATTTGTGTTCGGCTCTAAGGGCAAAACTGTATTTTGAGAGGTGGACAGCATAACCGATTTACTCCTTTCGTGGACTGTGTTTTTTCGCAGGTAAAACCCTACTAAACCTAATCTAAAGCCATCTATTTGGGGGATAAGTGATCCACCCGAGCGATAACAGGTGATGAGGATCACCAAGGATAAGTTTTAGGGTTGAATTAGTGGGATTGCTATTGCTCTTGCCTGACCTCTAGAAGCGCAATAAAATAGGAGAATTAGTCATCAAGGATGGATGTGGTCACAGAAACGGCGGTTTTGCAGGTCGGGGAACGGGTTTTTACAGCGGCAGAGTTGATTCAGACGCTGGCAGAACATCAATTGTTCATCCCCCTCATTCAGGGAATTGTGACGGAGCAAGCCTTGCGAGAAATACCCTGCACACCGGAGGAAGAGGCGCAATGGCTACAGGAATTTTGGCAACAACAGCAGGCACTCACCCCCCAACAGCAACAGGCGTGGTTGACCCGTCATGGCCTGACCCCGGAACAGGTGGTACGGGTGGCGAGCCGTCCTCATCGGTTAGAGCGGTTCAAGCAGGCCACTTGGGGAGATGAGGTAGAAAGTTATTTTCTGAAGCGTAAAAGCCATCTCGACCGAATTGTATATTCCCTCCTGCGTACCCGGGAATTTGGCATGGCTCAAGAACTCTACTTTCGCATCAGCGAAGGGGAACAGCCTTTTGCGGAAGTAGCCAAGCAATTTTCCCAAGGAACAGAAGCCAATACGGGCGGGCTGATTGGACCGGTGCCCCTAGGCAAGTTGCATCCGAGCCTGAGCCGTCTGCTCTCGGTCAGCCAACCGGGGCAGGTTTGGCCACCAGTGCAGTTGGGGAACTGGTGGGTGGTGGTGCGGTTGGAACAACTTTTGCCAGCGCAATTGGATGACGCTACCCGGCAACACCTATTGGATGAACTCTTCCAAAATTGGTTGGATACCCAAGTTAGTCAGGTTTGTTCAGGACAAGTGCTATGACATCATTCCCAGATTTTTTGCACAGCCACCCCCTGCTCCAAACCTTGCCAGCTTCCGTGCAGGAACAGGTAATCGGGCAGGTGCAGGGCTGGAAGTACCGCATGGGGCAACCCCTGACGGTGGCGAACCAAATACCAGACCATGTGATTATTTTGTACCAAGGGGTAGTGCGTTCTTTATTTTTAGACCCCCGCAGTCAGAAGTTAGTAACCTTGGAGCGGTTGGCACCCGGGGCGGTGGTGGGGTGGTTGGGGGTACTGCGCCAACAGGCCTGTGAGACGGTGATGGCCGCTGAGGAAACGATTGGGTTAACCATCCCTGCGGGTGTGTTTCGGGAACTGTGGCAGACCCAACCGGCTTTTCGAGATTACTTCAGCCAAGCGCCGACGACGGTGGAACGGGCAGAATTAATTCGTGGGGCGTTGGCAGAACGGGCAGAGCAGACGGTGAAAATACCGTTACGGGAGTGGGTGCGCCAGTTGGACGTGAAACTCATTACCTTGCCGCCGGGGCCGCTGGTGTTGCCAGAGATTCCTGAATGCCGGTGGTGGGTGAGTTTGGGGCAGGTGGGGGAGTATGGCTCGCAATCGTGGGTGGATGAACCAACAGCACCGTTGCGGGTGGAATGCCCCAGTCGGTTGTTGGGGGTGGTGGGAGAAATCATACCGGCGTTGCCAACCGAGAACATTGTGGTTCCCCCAACATCAGGTTCCTTGCCGGAGTTGCCCTATGCGCCGGGGTTGGCGGGTCAAGCGGGGGTCAGTTCCACCCGTGCTGATTACCCCTATGTGCGGGGGGAAGGGGAAATGGGCGGGGCTTTGGCCTGCTTGCAGATGGTCGCCAAGTGGTTCCAAATGCCGTTTCGGCGGGAACTGTTGCGGCGGGTGTTGGAGAGTCGCCAACAGCCAATGGGCGGTATCACGCAGCAGTTAATGGGGGCGGTGGTGCAGTTGATGGGCATGGATACCCAGCTTTTGCAGGTGCCGAGCGCCCTGGTAACTCGGGTGGAAGCACCGGCTTTGATGCAATGGCAGGGGCAATGGGTGGTGCTGTTTGCCATTTCACCCCAGGAATTGGTGCTAGGAGTGCCAGAACAGGGGATTCTGCGGCGGCGACCGTCCGAGTGGGTGACTACGGTGGGGGATGAAGTGACCCTGTTGACCCTAAAAAAGACGGCGCACACGCCCCAAGCCCGATTTGGCCTCAGTTGGTTTTGGCCGTCCATTTGGCGGTACCGGCGGGTGTTACTGGAAGTGTTGGTGGCTTCGTTTTTTGTGCAGTTGTTTAGCCTAGCCAACCCGTTGATGATTCAAATCATTATTGACAAAGTGCTGGTACAAAATAGCATCAGTACCTTGAATGTTTTGGGAATTTTGCTGATTGGTGTGGCGGTCGCAGAAGCAGTTTTAAGTGCCCTCCGTACCTATTTATTTGTAGATACTACGAATCGAATGGATATGGCTTTGGGCACGGAGGTGATTGACCATTTGTTGCGGTTGCCTTTGCGCTATTACGAACGCCGCCCGGTGGGGGAACTGGCCACTCGCATTAATGAATTGGAGCAGATTCGGCAATTTTTAACGGGTACAGCGTTAACGGTGGTGCTGGATGCGGTGTTTTCCGTTGTGTATATCGTGGTCATGGTGATTTACAGTTGGTTGCTGACTTTAATTGCCCTGGCGACCGTACCTTTGTTTGCCCTGTTGACGGTTTTGGCGGCACCGATTATCCGGCGACAATTACGGACAAAGGCGGAACGCAATGCGGAAACCCAAGCCCATATTGTAGAAGTATTATCGGGGATTCAAACCGTCAAAGCCCAGAATTTAGAATTAAATTCCCGCTGGCAATGGCAGAGCCGCTATGCCCGCTATGTGAGTGCGGGTTTTCAAACAGTCGTGACCTCGACGACCGCTGGTGCTATGAGTCAATTTTTGAACCAATTATCGGGGTTATTATTGCTGTGGGTGGGGGCATTTTTGGTACTCAAAGGGGAATTGACCCTGGGGCAATTAATTGCCTTTCGGATTATTGCCAGTTACACCACCAGCCCCCTGTTGCGGTTGGTGCAGTTGTGGCAAAACTTTCAGGAAACGGCACTCTCGTTGGAACGGTTAGCCGACATTGTGGATACGCCGCAGGAGGTGGATGAAACAGACCGCCAGAATATTCCTATGCCGCCGATTGTGGGGGCAATTCGATTTGAGGAAGTGAATTTCCGGTTTAACCCCAACAGTCCCCTGCAATTGGTGAATGTGTCGGTGGAGATTGCGCCGGGGACGTTTGTGGGCATTGTGGGGCAAAGTGGGGCAGGTAAAAGCACCTTAACTAAACTGATTGCCCGGTTGTATGCGCCGGAATCGGGGCGCATTTTTATTGATAACTACGACATTGCCAAAGTAGATTTATATTCCCTGCGGCAACAGATTGGCATGGTGTTGCAAGAGCCGCTGTTGTTTGATGGAACGGTGCAGGACAATATTGCCCAAGCCAACCCGGATATGCCGGTGGAAGCGATTATTGAGGCGGCCAAGATTGCCTGTGCCCACGACTTTATCATGGGTTTGCCCCAGGGGTACAATACCCGGGTGGGGGAGCGAGGTAGTGCCCTATCGGGGGGGCAACGGCAACGGGTGGCACTGGCGCGGGTGTTGGTGCAACAGCCCCGGTTGTTGATTTTGGATGAGGCGACGAGTGCCTTGGATTACGACACGGAATATCAGGTGTGTCAAAATTTAGCCAAGGCCTTGCAGGGACGCACCGTGTTGTTTGTTACCCACCGCTTGGCCACCATTCGCCATGCCGACCGGATACTGGTGATGGAGCAGGGTAAAATCGTGGAGGATGGCACCCACGAGGAGTTGTGCGAATTGAAAGGTCGTTACTATACCCTTTATCAGAAGCAGAAATGAAGAAATCAATGCCAGGGGGTACGGCGTTTGACCAGCCGGTGGTGTTGCGCCAACCGGGCATCTGGTCGCATGTGATTGTGTGGTCGCTGGTGGGCAGTGCGACGGGGGTGGTGCTGTGGGCGGCGTTTGCCCCCTTGGAACAGGCGGTGCAGGCGCAGGGAGTGTTGGAACCTGCGGGGGAGGTCAAGGAGGTGCGGGCACCCTTGAGCGGGGTGGTGCGGGCGGTGTATGTGCGGGAAGGGCAACCCGTGACGCAGGGGCAACTGCTGTTTACTTTAGACCCACGGGCGAACGAGGCGGAATTGGCGGCCAGTCGGCGAGTGCGGGACAATCTGACTGCGGAAAATCGGATATACCGGGCGTTGCTGACAGGGGTAGGGCAGTTGACGGCCTTAACGCCGGAGCAACAAGCAACGTTGCAAGAGAGTCAGCGGGAATTGTTAAGCCGGTTGCAGGCGGCGCAAGCACGCATCCGGCAATTACAGGAGCAGTTACGACAAAATAACATTCTGCTGGCGAGCAAACAAGCAGTGTTGGCAAGCAATAAGGTGTTGCTGGAAGATTTGAAAACCTTAGTGGAAGAAGGGGGATTAGCACGCATCCAGTACATCCAGTTACAGCAAACCGTACTGGAACAGGAGGGGGAAGTCCAGCGGTTGCGGAGCGAACAACCCCGGATTGCCAGCAGTATCCAGCAGGCACAAGCGGAGATGAACAATACCCTAGCAGTCACCCGGCGGGATTTGTTATTGAAAATCAGTGACAATGAGCGGCGGATTGCGGAATTAACCCGACAATTAGAGCAGGCACAGGTCGCTCAACAATATCAGGAAGTACGATCCCCCGCCAGCGGAGTTGTGTTTGAGTTGCAACCGCATACACCGGGATTTGTGGCGAATGTAAATGATGTGCGTCCCTTGTTGAAAATAGTGCCGACAAATAACTTGATAGGAGAAGTGTACATCACAAATAAAGATATTGGTTTTGTGGCACCGGGGATGGAAGTGGATGTGCGGATTGATTCCTTTCCCTTTAGTGAATTTGGGGATGTGAAGGGGAAATTGGTGCAGATTGGGGCAGATGCTTTACCGCCGGATAACACCTACAATTTTTTCCGGTTTCCGGCACGGATTGAACTCGCCTCCCAAACCATGCGGGTGAACCAGCGGGTAGTGCCTTTGCAATCTGGGATGAGCATCACAGCCAATATCCGCACCCGGAACCGCACGGTGTTGAGCATTTTCACCGATTTATTTACCCGCCAAACCGAGGGGTTGCGCTATGTGCGTTAGGTGGGCAAACTGCGGTAATGCCGCTCACTTTTTGTCTGGGAACCTAGGTATAGAATAAGGGCAAGTCACCAAGGAACAGCGAACGATGAAGGGCAGGCAGATTGTCGGGTGGGCGTTGGCGGCGAGTGTCCTGGTTGGGGTGCCGGTGGAGGGTGTTATGTATCCGTCCCTGCCTGTGCTAGCTCAGCGCAATCAGGGGGCTAATTTTGAGGCGTTGCTTAAGCGAGCAGTGGAACTCACTCAGCAGGGGAGATATGCCGAAGCGGAGCCGCTGTATGAACGGGTGTTAACAATCCTGAATCAAGAACTGCCCAAATTAAGTCCACAGCAACAACAGGCAATTCGCAGTCAAGTACAAACCCTTGTTGCCTTAGCAGGTATAAATAGGGGACTACTCTATACCTCACAAGGGCGAGATGCGGAAGCTAGACAAATTTTGGCAGAGAGTACTGGACTGTTAGAACAGGCTTTGGGGCGAAACCATCCCGATGTTCTGAAAATACGGCAGGCAATTGCCACCTACGCCCAACAACAAAAACAAACGCCTTCAAACAGCCCGCCAGTTTCCAGCCAGCGCACCACCGTACCGTCATCTGCATTGCAAGAGGCAGAGCGGTTGAACGAGTTAGGAATTGAGCAATCTCAAAAAGGGCAATATGCGCAAGCACAACAGTCATTTGAGCGCAGTTTGGCGATAAGGGAACAAGCCCTGGGCAAAAACCACCCGGATGTGGCTCAATCCCTCCACAACTTGGCGTGGTTGTATCAAGTCCAAGGACAATACCAGAAAGCGGAGCCGTTGTACCAGCGCAGTTTGGCGATCAAAGAACAAGCCCTGGGCAAAAACCACCCGGATGTGGCTCAATCCCTCAACAACTTGGCGGGGTTGTATCAAGCCCAAGGGCAATACCAGAAAGCAGAGCCGTTGTACCAGCGCAGTTTGGCGATAAGGGAACAAGCCCTGGGCAAAAACCACCCGGATGTGGCATCCTCCCTCAACAACTTGGCGGTGTTGTATCAAGTCCAAGGGCAATACCAGAAAGCGGAGCCGTTGGTCCAGCGCAGTTTGGCAATAAGCGAACAAGCCCTGGGCAAAAACCACCCGGATGTGGCTCAATCCCTCAACAACTTGGCGTTGTTGTATCAAGCCCAAGGGCAATACCAGAAAGCAGAGCCGTTGTACCAGCGCAGTTTGGCGATTTGGGAACAAGCCCTGGGCAACAACCACCCCAATGTCGCCGCGTCCCTCAACAACTTGGCGAATTTGTATCGAGTCCAAGGACAATACCAGAAAGCGGAGCCGTTGTACCAGCGCAGTTTGGCGATCAAAGAACAAGCCCTGGGCAAAAACCACCCGGATGTGGCATGCTCCCTCCACAACTTGGCGGTGTTGTATAAAGACCAAGGGCAATACCAGAAAGCGGAGCCGTTGGTCCAGCGCAGTTTGGCGATCAGGGAACAAGCCCTGGGCAACAACCACCCGGATGTCGCCACCTCCCTCAACAACTTGGCGGTGTTGTATTGGAAGCAAAACCAAACTGAACCCGCCTTGACCCGTTTCATCCGGGCTTTGGACATGGAAGAAACCAACCTAGCACAAAACCTGGTCATCGGCTCGGAAGAGGATAAACGTGCCTACCTTAAGACCTTTTCTGGCACTACGAATGCAACTATCTCCTTTCATTTACAATATGCACCCACCAATCCCCAAGCGGCTCGTCTGGCACTGACCACCATCTTGCGCCGCAAGGGACGGATACTCGACACCCTCAGCCAAAACCTGAATCGCTTGCGCCAACAACTCAGCCCCGCCGATCAAGAACGGCTTACCCGCCTGTCTGCGCTCCGTACTCAAGTTGCTCAAATCGCCTTCAACCCCAACCCCACCGACCAACAACGCCAGCAATTGCAACTCTTAAACACCCAAGCAGAACAAATTGAAACCGAACTCAACCGCAGCAGTGCCGCCTTTGCCCAAACCACCCAGCCCGTCACCCTAGAAGCTGTCCAGAAAGCCATCCCCGCCAACGCCGCTTTGGTCGAGTTTATCCAGTACCAACCCTTCAATCCCAAAGCACCGCTAAGTCAACGTTGGGGTTCCCCCCGCTATGCGGTTTATGTCCTCACCTCTACGGGTGAACCCCGGTTTGCGGATTTGGGCAGTGCCAGTGAGATAGATGCCCTGGTAGCCCAGTACCGCAGTGCCACCCTCGACCCCAGGCGACCCATCAGCGAAGCTCAAGCCGCCGCCCGTACCTTGGATGCCAAAATCATGGCTCCCGTGCGGCAATTGGTGGGTAACAATGTTAACCATCTGCTCATCGCCCCCGACGGTCAACTTAATCTAGTTTCCTTCGCCGCTTTAGTGGATGAAAAAAACCAATACCTCATCGAAAACTATCAGATTACCTACCTCACCTCCGGGCGAGATTTACTGCGTTTGCAGAATACACCTTCCAAAGCCAATCCCCCCTTGATTGTTGCTAACCCCACCTTTGACAAACCTGGCAGTAATCCGGTGCAAATCGCCAGTGCTGACCGGGGCAATCTACGTTCGATAGATTTAGCTACCTTAAAATTTACGCCCTTACCCGCCACAGCTATTGAAGGTGAAACCATTGCCAAGTTACTTCCTAATAGCCGGTTATTCACCCAAGCCCAGGCGACGGAAACGGTGGTAAAAAGCAGTAGCAACCCCCGGATATTGCACCTGGCGACCCACGGCTTTTTCCTCAAACCTGCCCCTAACAGTCAAGCCCAAGATGGCAGTCGGAATCTGCCAAGTGAAAATCCCTTACTGCGCTCCGGGTTAGCCTTTTCCGGGTTCAATATGCGGCAGGGGGGCGGGGATGATGGGGTATTGACCGCCTTGGAAATCACCGGTATGGACTTACGGGGCACCCAGTTAGCGGTACTCTCCGCCTGTGAGACGGGGTTAGGAGATGTGCAGAGCGGGGAAGGGGTGTACGGATTGCGGCGGGCGTTTACATTAGCAGGAGCGCAGTCCCAGGTGATGAGCCTGTGGCGGGTGGATGACAATGCCACCAAAGATTTGATGGTGAATTACTACCAACGGCTTGCTAAGGGGGAAGGACGAGGGGAAGCCCTGCGGCAAGCCCAGTTAGCGATGCTGAGAAGCCAGAATTATGCCCATCCCAAATACTGGTCAGGGATAATTCCCGCCGGGGATTGGCGGGGGATGAGTCCTTAGTCAAATATCTATAAAACCTAGTAATCTTAGTACAAAAAATACTGAGCAATAATCTGCTGTTCTTGTGTTTCGTTCTCATGTTTTGAATAAATATAGCAATCCTAAATGAGAATGGAACAGGGGGTCGCAGGGGCACCGCCCCCGTCCTTGGTTCTGAGGAATTTATGTTTGTTAATCAAATAGGATTGCTATAGAGGTGCCCTTAATTTGACTTAGAGATTCCACACCCGACAAAATTGTATTGATTGCAAGAGGGATAAATCGGGCGATATTTTTCGTAGTCTTCGCCCCGTTCGGCAAAGTAATTTAGGTGATCGGTAATGGAATCTGAAGCTGTGGAGAAATCAAAACTCAATTACCCACTTCGTTGTAAATCGCATTAAATCGCATTTCTTAGTTTAACTTAGAACTAAAAACCAACCTGTACCCCAGTGACCACTGTTTATCATTCAATAGAGGTGTTTGATCCAGAGTCAATCTGCTATGATATGAATCCGTAAAGTAAGGGCTTGTAGCTCAGTGGATCAGAGCACTTGACTACGGATCAAGGTGTCGGGGGTTCGAATCCCTCCAAGCCCGTCGCCATTTTTAGCCCCTTTCCCCCGCTACAACCCGCATCCCACCGTTTCCCCATTAGTACACATAGTCTTAGTTGATAGCAGTTTAGGTGGTGTTAGGGTATATTGTGAGTGGCAAAACTGGCTAAAAACTGGATCAGGGAAATGGAGCTGGTGCAGGCGGGTGGCAAGGGCAAGGTGGCGATTTGTACTGGTTGCGGTGGAGCTACCAGGGCAAGCGGTACAGCCTAGCAGTGGGGCATTCCGCAGATAAAACCCACCAGGGCGGTGGCGGCCAACATTGGAACGGACATGGCGGCGGGCACAAGTGTTGAATCCTGCAATAAAACTTTACATATTTAGGCGTGGGACGACCCGATTGAGCCAATGGACAAAATTCCACTCCTGCCGTATTAAGATTTGTATATATCGGAACTTATCTGCCAATTTACTTCCGTACATCCGTGGAACTTTTAACAGTTGCAATATCAAGTAAACTATTAAAATTACATAAATTTGAATGGTAATTCCATTCAAATTTTTACTCATCATTTTATCGAGCTTTAAGTTCATCTTTAGAAATTTCCATAGTACCTCTATCGCCCAGCGTTGTCTATAGGCTTCCCCTATCTCTTCATTACTCATTACATCCTCAGGAATATTGGTAGCTAAATAATAGTCTACTTTCTGTTGAACATTGCCAAAACAAACTACTCTCGCCTTACCTCGTTCTGTGGTGATATGATAGTTTTCATCCCATTTCCAATTCGACTTAATACGGATAATAAAAAGGGCATCATTTTCGATAAATTGTTCAAATACTTTGTGACTGCAAAACCCTCTATCCCCGACTGCGACTCCATTTTCCGGTAGCATTTTCACAATATCTTCACCAAAATTAATCTCATGTGCCTGTCCAGGACTAACAATTAAATGACCAGTAGATTTCGTATCTTGATTCAAAGTGGTTATTAACTTTACTTGGCGATAGCCTTGGAGCCAAAATAACTTACTCATCAGCGGTATTACGGTAGCATCAAAAGGACATAAAACCAACCTCTTTTCAGGATGAGCTTCCTCAATATAATGCAATAATTTATGATAAAGATGCATAAAAATTTGTGGGTCTCTTGTCTTGTTCGCCTTAGAAAACGTGGATAAGTCAACCTTAATGCCCGCATGATTTAATTGGTAAAATAAGTCCCGTAAACTGTTGATTCCTTTGTCTAAAATGCCAGCAAACCAGATTGAACAAAATAAGCGAGAATTTAGAACTGGATAATCATTAGTTGGCAGGTCTTTGAGTAAAAATTTGACAATCCCGGGAAAAGAATTGAATTTCATAGTTGTTTCATGTTTTGGTTTATATGAATTAGAATACCATATTTTGACCCCTCTTTTTCTGCCTTTACCTACCTTTCAACACTTCTGGGCGGCGGGTATCTCTGACGGAGAGTTTCAAATAAGTAATGCGGTTCTCCTGAGTATTTGGTGATAAGCAGGGTCTATGCTTAAGCCTGACAAGGGTTTCAGCCCCCCTAACGAGAAAAAAGCGTATTGTTCTATACAATTCCAACCACAAATCTAGGAGAGCCTAAAATTTTCACTTAACAATTCAGGTGAGAATGCTAGATAACTCGGCTTGCCATGCCACCGCATCCAGGGTCGTATCTACCGTTGTTACCAAAGGTAATTCGGCTGGGGTAAAAGGCTCCCATTGTTGCAATTGTTGTGCTAATAAATCTGCCGTCGCATCGGCAATATCCCCGGTACGCAAATGCAATCGTTCTCGCAATACTTCGATGGGAGCTTGCACATGAATGATTCGCACAAAGACAGTTAAATTTTTCACGTTTTGTAATACCGCTTGCCGCAAATGTACCCGGTCATATTTGCCATCCAAAACCACCGATTGCCCCTCAGATAAGAGCGCCAAAGCCAAGCGCAATAATTCACTGTAGGTACGCTCGGTCATGGCGGGGGTATAAACTTCTGCACCGCCTTTTTCGTATAGAGGAACCCCTGCTAAATGCTTCCGCACCGCATCCGAACGGATATGAATTGCCCCATAGGTTTGGCTGAGATACCGGGCAACCGTAGATTTTCCCGCCCCCGACAAACCCGCCATCACCCACAACCGGGGCGTTAACCACTGACTATAATGCCAGGCGAATTGGTAATAGCGAATCCCTGTGATTTTTGCGGATTCCCGTAAGGACGCCGGTGCCCCCGCATCACTTGCTAAAAAGGAATTCACCTTTGCCCGGATATACGCCCGGATACTGCAATAAAACGGGAGTAATCTCGCCGCTAAATAGTCCCCGGTTAATTCTAAATAGCGATTCAAAAAAGCATAGGCTAAATCCTTACGCCCCCGAAACTCCAAATCCATGACCAAAAAGGCGACATCATACGCCGTATCGGTCAGGCGAAATTCCTCATTAAATTCAATACAATCAAACACACAGGCTCGTCCCTCAAAAAAACAGATATTCCCCAGATGTAAATCCCCGTGACATTCCCGGATTTTTCCCAAATTTTGCCGCTCGATAAACCAATCCCGATGTTGGGTTAAATAATTATCCGTAAATTCCCGAATTTCTTGAAATTCTCTGGTTAATCCCCAGTCTTTCGTATAGGATTCCGTCGCCTCATAATTGCTATCCACCACCCGCTTGATCATCTCTAAAGAACCAAAACTGGTAATATATTCGTTGGTAGGAGATTGTTGGTGAAATTGGGCGATTTGGGTGCCTAAATTTTCTAAATCCTGCACCGTCAATTTCCCTTGCTCAAAACAGGTCAACCACAAATCCTGTTCGTTGAATTGCCGCATCTTAACCGCATATTCCACGATTTCCCCATCATTGCCCAACCCGTATTCCCCCTGGTTATTAACAGCAATGGGCACGACTTCTAAATATAATTCCGGGGCTAACCGTTGATTCAGCCGCAATTCCTCAAAACAAAAGGTGCGGCGTTTTTCCAGGGTAGAAAAATCTAAAAACCCAAAATTCGCCGGTTTTTTCACCTTGTAGGCATAATCCCCGGTCAAAATCACCCAGGAAATATGGGTTTGCTTGAGGCTGATTGCCCGCACCGGATGGGGATAAAATGCCGCCTCCAGCATCTGCTGGATCAAAGGGGGAAGCGTCTCAGCCATGCACCACCAACACCGCACAGGGCGCATCCGCCACCACCTGGGCACTCACCGACTGCCGCAAAATCCGCTCCACCCCCGTCAACCCCCGACTGCCAATCAGGATTAATTCTGCCCCCGTCGCCGCCGCCCAAGCCACAATCTCCGCCGCCGGGTCACCCGTGAGTATTTTGATACTACAGTCGCAGGGTACGATTTGCTGACAAACCGCCAAACAGGGGGTCAAATCTGGTTCCGGGTGGGGCACATCTGCCGGGCTATCGGCGGGAATGGGTGGACGTACATACACCAACTGTACCTGGGTGTCATGGCTCACCCGTAGCCACCGCAAAGCTTGCAGTACCCCTTGGGCGGTACCCGTACCATCCACAGCTACTAAAATCGTTTTCAACATCAGGGTTTTAAGCGTAGGCGCACCGATGCCGCATGGGAATGTAAGCCTTCGGTTTCCGCTAAGACTACCACAGCTTCCCCCAATTGGTGCAAGGCGGCCAAGGAAGCGGAGACAATGCTGGTGGATTTCAGAAAGGTTTCTACCCCCAGGGCAGAACTGTAGCGAGCCGCCCCGCCGGTCGGGAGGGTGTGGTTGGGCCCTGCCAGGTAATCCCCCAGGGCTTCCGGGGTGTGATGTCCCAGGAAAATCGCCCCCGCATGGCGAATCTGGGGGAGCAGTTCCCAGGGTTCCGCCACCGCCAACTCCAGATGCTCCGGGGCAAAGTCATTCGCCAGTTCCGCCGCCTGCGCCAGGGATTCCACCACCACCACCAGTCCGTAATGGGCAATGGATTTTTCCGTCAACAGCTTGCGGGGATGGTCTTCCAATTGTACCGCCACCTGCTGGACAACCGCCTGGGCCAGGGTGCTATCGGTGGTGAGCAAAATGGCCGCCGCCAAAGGGTCATGCTCCGCCTGGGCTAGCAAATCCGCCGCCACCTGGGGCGCCTGCGCCGTTTCATCCGCAATGATCAACACCTCCGAGGGACCTGCCAAAGCATCAATTCCCACCCGCCCATAGACCTGTTTTTTCGCCAAAGTTACATACACATTTCCCGGCCCGGTGATCACATCCACCCGGGGGATCGTCTGCGTCCCAAAGGCCAACGCCCCAATCGCCTGCGCCCCGCCGATGCGGTAAATTTCCTGCACCCCACATTCCTGGGCCGCTACCAATACCGCTGGATGCACCGCCCCGTCCATCCCCGGCGGCGTGACCATCACCACCCGTTCCACCCCCGCCACCTTCGCCGGAATGCAGTTCATCAACACCGTGCTGGGATAGGCCGCCCGCCCCCCCGGCACATACACCCCCGCCCGCTCCACCGCCGTATAACGCTTGCCCAAGACCATCCCATCCGGGGCAAACTGCACCCAGGTCTGGGGTACCCGTTGCTGGTGAAATTCCGTAATGCGTTTGTGCGCCAAGCGAATCGCCGCCAGCAATTCCGGGGACACCTGCTGGTAGGCCGCATCCAACTGGGAACCGGAGACCAAAAAATCCGCCGGGGTGAACTCCTGCTGGTCAAACTGGCGGGTATAGTCCACCAAAGCCTGATCCCCCCGTTGCTGTACCTGGGCGAGAATCTCCCGCACCTGTTCAGCCTGCGCCTGGGTATCCGTCAACCGCTGGCTAATTCGCCCCAACTCGGCTTTGGCCTCTGTCCCTTGGGTGACAACACGTAGCATCATCGGGTTGACCCCCGCTGTTGAGTCTCTTCCCTGTTGTAGCTTAATCTGACCGCCATTCAGGGCACTTGGTTAAGTCCTGTTAAGAATTTCCCCCGCTCCCGCCGGGAGTGTTGACGAACTGATTTTGGATGCTCTATAGTTATAAAGCACTTGCGCTGTTCGGACAAGTGCTATAACTTTACCGCTGTCCGGGTTGTTGCTGGGGTAACTTGTGTGGCTAACATCAAATCTGCCATTAAACGGGTCAAAATTGCCGAGCGTAATCGGTTACGCAACAAAGCTTATAAGTCCACGGTTAAAACCTTAATCAAGAAATGTTTGTTGGCTGTCCAGGCTGGGGAAGCCGCCCAGGGGGAAGCCGCCCTGCGGCTCGCCTACAGCAAAATTGACAAGGCGGTGAAGCGGGGAGTCCTGCATCCCAACAATGGTGCCCGCAAAAAATCCCGCCTCGCCCGCAAATTGAAGCAGTTGGAAGCCCCAGCCCAGACCGTTGCCCCTTCGGCTTAGTTGCCATGCCCCCCTTGGTGGATACCCATGTGCATATCAACTTTCGGGACTTCGCTGGTGAGGAGGGGGAGCTACGGCGGCGTTGGCAAAAGGCAGGGGTGGTGGGGCTGGTGCATTCCTGCGTGACCCCGGTGGAATTTCCGGAGATTCAAGCTTTGGTGCGGGCAATGCCGGAATTGAGTTGTGCGGTGGGGTTGCATCCTTTGGAGGCGCATCAATGGGGGCGGGAGGCATGGCAAGCCATCGAGGCGGGGATCGCCCGAGGAGAGCGGGTGGTGGCGGTCGGGGAAACCGGGTTGGATTATTACAAAGCCACCAATCGCACCGAGCAGGAACGGGCGTTTTGGGAGCAATTACTGCTGGCGCAGGCGCACGATCTGGCGGTGATCATTCACTGTCGGGAGGCGGCTCTGCCCATGCGGGAGTTATTAGAAAAATTCCGGGCGCAACGGGGCGTGGTACGGGGGGTGATGCATTGTTGGGGCGGTACACCGGAGGAAATGCAATGGTTTTTGGACTTGGGGTTTTACATCAGTTTCAGCGGCATTATCACGTTCAAAAATGCCCGGCAACTCCACGCCTGTGCCCCCTTAGTGCCAGCGGAGCGGTTGTTGGTGGAAACGGATTGCCCCTTTTTAGCCCCCGTCCCCCATCGGGGTGAACGGAATGAACCTGCCTATGTTTTAGAAGTGGCAGAAAAGGTAGCGACCCTGCGGGGGGAATCTTTAGCGAAGGTGGCGCATCAGACCACCGAAAATGCCCGGAGTTTGTTTCAGTTGCCGGTTGTGGTTGCTTAATGTTGTTCAGGGGATGGTGCCATGAGTCAGTACGATACCTCGTTTTTGTTGCCGGATTTGATTGAAATTCAACGCTCCAGCTTCCGTTGGTTTTTGGAAGAGGGATTGATTGAAGAGTTGAAAAATTTCTCCCCGATTACGGACTACACGGGCAAAATTGAACTGCATTTTTTGGGGGAACAATATAAACTCAAGCGCCCCAAATATGATGTGGAAGAAGCGAAGCGGCGGGATGCGTCCTATGCGGTGCAGGTGTATGTCCCGGCGCAATTGATGAACAAAGAAACCGGGGAGATTATTACCCAGGAGGTGTTTATCGGCGACCTGCCTTTGATGACCGACCGGGGCACCTTTATTATCAACGGGGCGGAGCGGGTGATTGTGAACCAAATTGTCCGCAGTCCGGGGATTTACTACAAGGAAGATAAGGACAAAAACAACCGCCGTACCTACAGTGCCAGTTTGATTCCCAGCCGGGGGGCGTGGCTGAAATTTGAGACGGACAAAAATGATTTAATTTGGGTGCGGATTGACAAAACCCGTAAGCTCTCCCTGTTGGTACTGTTGAAGGCGATGGGGTTATCGGATAACGAAATTTTTGACAGTTTGCGCCACCCGGATTACCTGCACAAAACGGCGGAAAAAGAGGGGAATCCCACCGAAGAGGAAGCCCTGTTGGAACTGTACCGGAAATTGCGCCCAGGGGAGCCACCGACGGTGACCGGGGGGGAACAACTCCTGTATTCCCGGTTTTTTGACCCGAAGCGTTACGACCTGGGCAAGGTAGGGCGGCACAAGCTGAATAAAAAATTGGAACTGGCGGTGCCGGAGGAAATTCGGGTGTTGACCCGGGATGACATCCTCAAGGCGGTGAATTATTTGATTAATTTGGAGCATGGCACCGGGGAGGTGGACGACATTGACCACCTGGGCAACCGCAGGGTGCGCTCGGTGGGGGAATTGTTGCAGAATCAGGTGCGGGTAGGGTTGAACCGCCTGGAACGGATTATCAAAGACCGGATGACCAGTGCGGAGGCGGAGCGGCTGACCCCGGTGAATCTGGTGAATCCCAAGCCGTTGGTGGCGGCGATCAAGGAGTTTTTTGGCTCCAGCCAGTTGTCCCAGTTCATGGACCAGACCAATCCCCTGGCGGAGTTGACCCACAAGCGCCGGATCAGTGCCCTGGGTCCGGGGGGGTTGAGCCGGGAGCGGGCGGGGTTTGCGGTGCGGGACATTCACCCGTCCCACTACGGGCGCATCTGTCCGATTGAGACCCCGGAAGGGCCGAATGCGGGGTTGATTGGCTCCCTGGCGACCTACGCCCGGGTGAACCAGTACGGCTTTATTGAAACCCCCTTTTACCGGGTGGAGCATGGGCGGATTCGCCGGGATTTGCCGCCGGTGTACATGACGGCAGACCAGGAGGACGAACGGCGGGTGGCACCGGGGGACATTCGGGCGGATGAGCAGGGGAATATCCTGGAACCACTGGTGACGGTGCGGTACAACCGGGCGGTGACCCAGTGCGAGCGGCACGAGGTGGAATTTGTGGCGGTGTCCCCGGTGCAGGTGGTGTCGGTGGCGACCTCCATGATTCCCTTTTTGGAGCATGACGATGCCAACCGGGCGTTGATGGGTTCCAATATGCAGCGGCAGGCAGTGCCATTGTTGCGCCCCGAGCGTCCGTTGGTGGGGACGGGGTTGGAAGCCCAGGCGGCGCGGGATTCGGGGATGGTGGCGGTGAGCCGCACGGATGGGGAAGTGACCTATGTGGATGCCAGCCGGATTGTGGTCCGCAGTACCCAGGGGATGGAAATCACCTACCCACTCCAGAAGTACCAGCGTTCCAACCAGGACACCTGTATCAACCAACGCCCCCTGGTGCATGTGGGGGATGAGGTGAAGCGGGGGCAGGTTTTGGCGGATGGTTCTGCCACCGAGGGGGGGGAATTAGCCCTAGGACGCAACGTACTCGTCGCCTATATGCCCTGGGAGGGGTACAACTACGAGGATGCGATCCTCATCTCCGAGCGGTTGGTGTCCGAGGATATTTACACCACCATCCACGTGGAGAAGTACGAGATTGAAGCCCGGCAGACCAAACTCGGTCCGGAGGAAATCACCCGGGAAATTCCCAACGTGGGGGAGGATGCCCTGTCCCAGTTAGACGAAAACGGCATCATCCGGGTGGGCGCCTGGGTGGAAGCCGGGGATATTCTGGTGGGCAAAGTCACCCCCAAGGGGGAATCGGACCAGCCCCCGGAGGAAAAGCTCCTGCGGGCGATTTTTGGGGAAAAAGCCCGGGACGTGCGGGACAATTCCCTGCGGGTGCCCAACGGGGAAAAGGGGCGGGTGGTGGACGTGCGGGTCTTCAACAAGGACTACAAGGACGAACTGCCCCCCGGGGTGAACATGGTGGTGCGGGTCTATGTGGCCCAGAAACGCAAGATTCAGGTGGGGGACAAAATGGCCGGTCGCCACGGCAACAAGGGAATCATTTCCCGGATTTTAGCCCGCCAGGATATGCCCTATTTACCCGATGGCACGCCCATTGATATTGTTTTGAACCCCCTGGGGGTGCCGTCTCGGATGAACGTGGGGCAGGTGTTTGAATGCCTGTTGGGGCTGGCCGGGTTGCACCTGGGCAAACGGTTTAAGCTGATTCCCTTTGATGAGATGTACGGCCCGGAAGCCTCGAAAAAACTGGTACATGGCAAGTTGCAGGAGGCGGCTCGCAAAACCGGCAAATCCTGGTTATTCAACCCGGAGCATCCCGGCAAGGTGATTTTGACCGATGGGCGCACCGGTGAACCCTTTGACCACCCTGTGACCGTGGGCTGTGCCTATATGTTGAAACTGGTGCATTTGGTGGATGACAAAATCCACGCCCGCTCCACCGGCCCCTACTCCCTGGTCACCCAGCAACCCCTGGGGGGGAAAGCCCAGCAGGGGGGGCAACGGTTTGGGGAAATGGAGGTGTGGGCTCTGGAAGCCTTTGGGGTGGCGCACATTTTGCAGGAACTGCTCACGGTCAAATCCGACGACACCCGGGGGCGCAACGAAGCCCTGAATGCCATCGTCAAAGGGCGGCCCATCCCCGAACCCGGCACCCCAGAGTCCTTCAAGGTGTTGATGCGGGAATTGCAATCTTTGTGTATTGACATCGCTGCCTACAAAAATAAGGAAGACGAGGTCACGGGAGAAACCACCGTGGTGGAAGTGGACTTGATGACCGACCCCGCCGGGGCCCGGCGCGTGCCCCCCCGACCCACCGCCTACGAATCCCTAGGGCGGGATGACGATGAGGACTAGGCGTAGGTGAGGAGTGACACGATTTAATGCCAATGTACTGCATGGAGGGAGACCATGACCCGGACTGATTCAGGTAGTTTTGATTTTGTCAAAATCCGTATTGCCTCCCCGGAGCGCATCCGTCAGTGGGGGGAACGCACCCTTCCCAACGGGCAGGTGGTGGGGGAAGTCACCAAGCCGGAAACCATCAACTACCGCACCCTCAAGCCGGAGATGGACGGGCTATTTTGCGAGCGGATTTTCGGGCCGGTCAAGGATTGGGAATGCCACTGCGGCAAGTACAAACGGGTGCGCTATCGGGGGATTGTCTGCGAACGGTGTGGGGTGGAGGTGACCGAATCCCGGGTGCGTCGCCACCGCATGGGCTATATCAAATTAGCCGCCCCCGTCACCCACGTCTGGTATCTGAAGGGGATTCCCAGTTACATTGCCATTTTGTTGGATATGCCCCTGCGGGATGTGGAACAGGTGGTGTATTTCAACGCCTACGTGGTCTTAAACCCCGGCAACGCCGAAAACCTCAGCTACAAGCAACTCCTCACCGAAGACCAGCGCATGGAAATCGAGGACGAACTGTACCGGGAGGATACCCACCTGAGCGGGGTGGAAATTGGCTTTGGGGCTGAGGCGATTAAACGGCTGTTGCAGGATTTGGATCGGGAACAGGACGGTCGCCGGGGTTTGGAAATCGAAGCGGAAAACCTGCGCCAGGAGATTGCCACCGCCAAGGGGCAACGGAAACCCAAGCTGATCAAACGCCTGCGGGTGATTGACAGTTTCATCGCTACGGGGGCGAAACCGGAGTGGATGGTCTTGGACGTGATCCCGGTGATTCCGCCGGAATTGCGCCCGATGGTGCAGTTGGACGGGGGGCGGTTTGCCACCTCGGATTTGAATGACCTGTACCGGCGGGTGATCAACCGCAACAATCGCCTGGCCCGTTTGCAGGAAATCCTGGCCCCGGAAATTATCGTCCGCAACGAAAAACGGATGCTCCAGGAGGCGGTGGATGCCCTGATTGACAATGGCCGCCGGGGGCGCACCGTCGCCGGACCCAACAACCGCCCTTTGAAATCCCTCTCGGACATCATCGAGGGCAAACAGGGTCGGTTCCGGCAGAACTTGCTTGGGAAACGGGTGGACTACTCCGGGCGTTCCGTGATCGTGGTGGGGCCGAAGCTGAAACTCTACCAGTGCGGTTTGCCCCGGGAGATGGCGATTGAACTGTTCCAGCCCTTTGTGATCCACCGGCTGATCCACTTGGGAATTGTCAATAATATCAAGGCCGCCAAGAAAAAAATCCAACGGGAGGACCCGGACGTGTGGGACATCCTCCAGGAGGTGATCCAAGGGCATCCGATTCTGCTCAACCGCGCCCCCACCCTGCACCGCTTAGGGATTCAAGCCTTTGAGCCAATTTTGGTGGAGGGGCGGGCGATCCAACTCCATCCCCTGGTGTGCCCCGCCTTTAACGCTGACTTTGACGGGGACCAGATGGCGGTACACGTGCCCCTGTCCTTGGAAGCCCAGGCGGAAGCCCGGATTCTCATGCTGGCTGCCGGGAATTTGCTCTCCCCGGCCACCGGTCAGCCGATCATTGCCCCGAGTCAGGACATGGTGCTGGGGGCCTACTATCTCACCGCCGAAAATCCCGCCCCCCAAAAGGGGCAAGGCCGGCACTTTGCCAACATGAACGATGTGATTTTGGCCTATGAGCAAAAACAGGTGGATTTGCACGCCTGGATTTGGTTGCGCTACGACGGGGAGGTGGAAGTGGAACCCGCTGACCGCAAAAAAGGCATTGGGGAAGAAACCCTCCTGCGGACCGAAACCCAGACCCGCAGTGATGGCCTGACCGAGACCCTAGAGGTGTACGGGCAAAAACGCCGGGGCGACCGCATCCAGGAAACCCGGAAAATTCGCAGTACCAGTCAGGGCTATCGAGTGCAGTACATTTGCACGACCCCTGGCCGGGTGATTTTCAACAAAACCATTCAGGATGCCCTTGTTACTGGTTAACTGAATCTGTAAATTCCCTATCCCTTTACCGTCGGAGGTCTGACCATGAACCAACCCGCCCCCCGCCCCCTGTTTCGCAACAAGGTGATCGGCAAAGGCCAATTGAAGGAGTTAATCGGCTGGGCATTTAGCCGCTATGGCACCGCCCGGACGGCTCAGATGGCCGACTTTATCAAGAGCATGGGGTTCCGGTACGCCACCCAAGCCGGGGTGTCCATCAGCATTGACGACCTGCGGGTGCCCCCCAGCAAGCCGGAGTTGCTCCAACAGGCGGAGGAGGCCATCCAAGCCACCAAGGAGCGGTACGACCGGGGGGAAATTACCAAGGTGGAACAGTTCCAAAAGGTGATTGACACCTGGAATGCCACCAGCGAAACCCTCAAGGATGACATGATGCGGAATTTTGAGGAGACCGACCCCCTCAATCCCGTGTATATGATGGCCACGTCCGGGGCCCGGGGGAATGTTTCCCAGGTGCGCCAACTGGTGGGGATGCGGGGGTTGATGGCTGACCCAAACGGGGAAATCATCGAGCAACCGATCAAGGCCAATTTCCGGGAGGGGTTGACCGTTACGGATTACATTATTTCTTCCTACGGGGCCCGCAAAGGGTTGGTGGACACGGCGTTGCGGACGGCGGACTCGGGCTATCTGACCCGCCGGTTGGTGGATGTGGCCCAGGATATGATCATCCGGGAGACGGATTGCGGCACCCAAAGAGGGGTGATGCTGCGTACCCTCCAGGTAGGGGAACGGCAAATTCCCCTGCGGGAACGGTTGGTGGGGCGGGTGGCCGCCCGGGATGTCCTGCATCCCGACACCCAGGCAGTGCTGGTGACCCGCAACCAGTGCATTGACCACGAGTTGGCGAAAGCGATAGTGAAGGCCGGGGTGACGGAGGTGATGGTGCGTTCCCCCTTAACCTGCGAAGCCAGCCATTCCATTTGCCAAAACTGCTACGGCTGGAGTTTGGCCCACGGCCAGTTGGTGGATTTGGGGGAAGCGGTGGGGATCATCGCCGCCCAGTCCATTGGCGAACCTGGCACCCAGTTGACCATGCGCACCTTTCACACCGGCGGGGTGTTTACCGGGGATGTGGCGGAACTGACCCGGGCTCCCTTTGCGGGCGTGGTAGAACTGGGGCATGAGGCTCCCACCCGAGCCCACCGCACCCGGCACGGGGAGGATGCGCTGGTGGCGGAAGGGGACATGGTGTTGCGGCTGGTGGGGGAGACGGAAACCCGGGAATTTACCCTGGCCAAGGGGAGTATTGTGTTAGTCCAACCGGGAACCCAGGTACGCCCGGGGCAGGTCTTGGCGGAAAAACCCACCACGGGTCATACCCGCCGCACCACGGAAAAAGCCACCCGGGACGTGTCCACGGATATTCCCGGCGAGGTGTACTGTGCGGATTTGCAGGTGGAGGAAAAGCTCGACCGCAGTGCAGGCAGTGACGGGCAGGCGGCGACAATTCGCAGTACCCAACGGGCGGGGCTGATCTGGGTGCTGGCGGGGGAAGTGTACAATTTGCCCCCGGGGGCGGAGCCGGTGGTGCAGACCGGCCAGGAAATCCAGCCGGAAACCATCCTGTCCCAGACGGATTTGGTCAGTGAACATGGGGGCTTGGTGCGCCTCAGCCACGGGGAAAACCACCGGGGCAGTCGGGAGATTAAAATCATCACTTCCTCAGTACTTTTGGATCAGGCCAGGGTGATCAAGGAAACCCTACACGGGAGCGAACATTATGTCTTGGAAACCCGCACCGGTCAGCGGTTTGCCCTCAAGGTCAGCCCCGGCAGTAAAGTCACCCACGGGACGGTGGTGGCGGAATTGCAAGATAGCCAATACCGCACCCAAACCGGGGGGATTGTCCGCTACGGCGCCGGGCTGGAAACCATCCGCAAGGGGCGGGGGAGCAAACAGGGCTACGAGGTGACCCACGGGGGTATCCTGCTGTGGATTCCCGAGGAAACCCACGAGGTGAACAAGGATATTTCCCTCCTGCAGGTGACCGCCGGGGAATCGGTGGAAGCCGGGACGGAGATTGTCAAGGACATTTTCTGTCAAACCAGCGGGGTGGTGGAGGTGGTGGAGAAAAATGACATCCTGCGGGAGGTGGTGATCAAGCCGGGGCAGGTGTTTTTGGTGGACGACCCGAACCTGGCGATGGAGCGGCATGAAACCCTGGCGCAGCCGGGGGAAACCGTCCTGCCCGGGGTGACGGCAACCGACCTGAGCTTGGTGGAATACGTGGAAACCCCTGCGGGGGCGGCCCTCTTGTTGCGCCCGGTGGTGGAATATACCATTGCCACGGAACCGGCGGTACCCAGCCAGGAAGCCATGCACGAATCCGGGGCGGGGATTCGCCTGCGGGCGGTACAACGGTTGAGCTACAAGGATGGGGAGCGGGTGAAATCCAAAGACGGGGTGGAATTGCTCCGTACCCAACTGGTGCTGGAAATCGGCGAGGATGCCCCCCAATTGGCCGCCGATATTGAATTTATCCCGGACGCTCAGGACCCTGCCATCAGCCGCCTACAGTTGGTGATCCTGGAATCTTTGGTGGTGCGGGCGGACGAGGAAGCCGACCAAATCCAAGGCCGTACCCATACCCAAATTTTGGTGCAGGACGGCCAGACCATTCTGCCCGGTTCCCCCGTGGCACGCACGGTGATGCTCAGCCGCACCGGCGGGTTTGTCGGGCGGATCGTCCAGGAGGGGGGCACGACCCGCAAATTGGTGGTGGTCACCTCGGAGGACCAGTTCCAGGTACCCTTGGACGGGGCAAAAGCGCAGGCACGGCCTGGGCAAATGTTGCGGGCGGGGGATGAATTGGCTCCTGGGGTGACGACCCCCGAATCCGGGCAGGTGGTGCAGGTGAGCCAAGACCACGTTACCCTGCGGCTGGCCCGCCCCTACCTGGCCTCAGCCGGTTCGACCCTGCACGTCGCCCACGGGGATTTGGTGCAACGGAACGAGCGGCTCGTGACCCTAGTGTTTGAGCGGGTGAAAAACAGCGACATTATCCAGGGTCTGCCCCGGATTGAGGAACTCTTAGAAGCCCGCAAGCCCAAGGATTCCTGCCATCTGGCTCGCCGTCCCGGTCAGGTACAGGTGACCCGCCGCCCGGATGACACCTATCAGATCAAGATCATCGCCAGCGATGGCACGGTGGTGAATGACATCACGACCGACCCGGGGCAAAACCTGGTGGTCACGGACGGGGAAATGGTGCAGGCGGGCGACCCTCTCACGGATGGCCCGGTCAACCCCCACGAACTGCTGGAATTATTCTTTGAACTGTACAAGGAAACCGAGTCCCCCTACGAAGCCTGCCGCCGCAGTTTGGAAAAGGTGCAAACCCACCTGGTCAACGAGGTGCAGGGGGTGTACCGCAACCAGGGGATCGAAATTTCCGACAAGCACATCGAGGTGGTGGTGCGGCAAATGACCGCCAAGGTGCTGATCGAAGACGGGGGCGACACCATGCGGCTCCCTGGGGAAATGATGACCCTGCGGGAAATCGAAAGCCTGAACAACACGGTGCCGGGTGCCCCAGCGCAGTACAGCCCCAAGTTGATGGGGATCACCAAGGCGGCGCTGAACACGGATAGTTTCATTTCGGCGGCCAGCTTCCAGGAAACCACCAAGGTTCTCACCGAAGCGGCCATCGAAGGGCGGGTGGACTACCTGCGGGGGTTGAAAGAAAACGTGATCATCGGGCGCTTGATTCCAGCGGGGACGGGCTTTTTTGCCGAAAGCTCCAGCGGCTATCGTCATCGCACGGTGGTGGACGTGCCGGAGAGCCAAGAGGAAGTCCTGGTATTGGACGAGGACATGGTGGACGACTCCACCGACCCCCGCCAAGTCCTGTTGGAAGCTGAAGACGAATAACCCCCCGGATGGCACAGGCGTTGGTGACCGGGGCAACCGGGTTTGTGGGGGCGAATCTGGTGCGGCTCCTGCTCCAACAGGGGCATCGGGTGCGGGTGCTGGTGCGGCCCCAGAGTTCCCAGCGCAATCTGGCGGGGTTAGCCGTGGAGTGCGTAACCGGCGACCTGTTCAGCCCGGAATTGCCCCAGTACCTCCAGGGGTGTGACGTGCTGTTTCACGTGGCCGCCCACTATTCCCTCTGGCAAAAAGATAAAGATCACCTTTATCAGGTCAATGTCCTGGGCACCCGGCAGGCACTGCAAGCCGCCCAATTGGCAGGCGTACCCCGCACCGTTTACACCAGTTCGGTGGCGGCCATTGGGGTAGGGGCACCCGGACAGGCGGTGGACGAAACCCACCAAAGCCCGGTGGAGACGCTCATCGGCCATTACAAAAAGTCCAAATACTGGGGGGAACAGGAGGCGCGGCGGGCGGCGCAATCCGGTCAAGAGGTGGTGATTGTCAACCCCACCACCCCGATTGGGGCTTGGGATGGGAAACCGACCCCCACCGGGGCAATTATCCTGCGGTTTTTGCGGGGACAAATGCCAGCTTATGTGAATACGGGTTTGAACTTTATCCCGGTGCAGGATGTGGCTTGGGGGCATCTTTTGGCGTGGCAAAAGGGTCAATCCGGGCAACGTTATATTCTGGGGCACACCAATTTATCCTTGCAGGCATTTTTGCAAAAACTGGCGCACATGACGGGGTTACCCGCTCCCCGCTGGCAGATTCCGGTGCCAATTCCCCTGGCGGTGGCCTGGGTAGATGAAATTCTGTTGGGTACCTTGGGGAAAAAACCCAGCCTCGCTTTAGACGGGGTACGCATGGCGCAACAAACCATGTATTACAATGCCCAGCGGGCGGTACGGGAATTGGGGTTGCCGCAGACAGATTTAGACCAGGCGATCCGGGAAGCCGTCGCTTGGTTTCGCCAGGAGGGGATGGTCTGATGCCCAAATTGTTGATCGCCGCCAGTGGCACCGGTGGGCATCTCTTTCCCGCTTTAGCCGTCGCCCAGGCGTTACCTACCTGGCAGATCGAATGGTTGGGGGTGCCGGAGCGGTTGGAACAGCAACTGGTGCCGTCTGTCTATCCTCTGCATCGGGTGCAGTTGTCCGGGTTGCCGGGGGGGCTGAATCGGCGCACCCTCAAGGTCTTGGCGGAATTGTGGACAGCCACCTGGCAGGTACGGCGGTTATTGCAATCCGGGGGTTTTGACCTGGTGTTTACCACCGGGGGGTACATTGCCGCTCCGGCGATTTTGGCCGCCCGTTCCCTGGGCAGACCCGTGGTTTTGCATGAATCGAATGCCCTCCCCGGCAAAGTCACCCGCTGGCTGGGGCGGCGGTGTACAGTGGTAGCCCTGGGATTTTCAGAAGCGCAGACCCATCTGCCCAAGCCCAAAACCCTTGTCGTCGGCACCCCAGTCCGTCCCGATTTCCTGGAAATTACTGCTCTTAAAGAAAATGTAGCAGTCATCCCCCGTGATGCGTTTGTCATACTCATTACCGGGGGGAGCCAGGGGGCAGTCAGTTTGAACCAACTGGTGCGTCCCTGTGTCCCGGACTGGGTGGCACGGGGCTGGTGGGTGGTGCATCAAACCGGCGACCAGGACCCGGACTACAGCAGGTACCAACATCCGCAATACATCGAACGGGCGTTTTTCCCAGATATGGCCGCCTGGATGGCCCGGGCGCAGGTGGTGGTGGCACGGGCGGGCGCAGGCACCTTAAGCGAATTAGCCCTGTTGGGGAAACCGGCGATTTTGATCCCCTACCCCTGGGCGGCGGACAATCATCAACAGTACAATGCCGATATATTTGCCAAACAAGGAGCCGCAGTGGTTAAACGCCAATCAGCGTTAACTCCCACTGAATTAGATACCTTGGTCACGGAACTGGCTAGCGACACACAACGGCTAACTGAGATAGGCAAAGCAATGGCGGCCTTGGCCGTACCGGACAGTGCCCAACGAATGGCCGAGGTGTTAATTTCACTACACGCTAAGCCCCAAAAAGACTTTAATCTAAGTAGCTATAGCAATCCTAAATAAAAATGGAATAGGGGTTGCAGGGGCACCGCCCCCGCCCTTGGTTCTGGATAATATGGGTTGGCTCAGATAAATAGAGATGCCCGTTAGAAAAATTGAAGCCACTTTTGGAGTATCCTCAGATCATGGAACGTATTTTATTCACACCGGTTACCAAGGAACGATTTGGTTCCCCCCCCCAAACCCTGGAAATTCCCCTGACCCGGTTGGATACGGCGACGGCGGAAACCTTTAAGCAGCAGTGCTTGGACTTGGTGGCGGGTCAAGCGCAGATGGTGGGGATCAACCTGAGTACGGTGGATTTCATGGACAGCAAGGGCTTGGGGGCACTGGTGAGTTGCAGTAAACAGATTCAAGCCCTGGGCGGTAAAACCTTTTTGGTGGCTCCCCAACCGCAGATTTTGGTACTTCTGGAAACTGTGGCAATCCACCGTTTTATTCCCATCTACACTAAGCGGGAGCATTTTGAGCAGGGTTTGGAGCCGGATGCGTTTTAGGGCATCTCTAAAAATAGTTCGCAGGGGCACCGCCCCCGTCTATGGTTCTCCGTAATATCGGCATTTGAGTGAAATAATCTTCCAGTGGCGGCAATAAATAGAGGTGTCCTTTAATTAGTTCAGTTAGTTACAGTCTTTTCCTTTATTATGGGGTACAGTAGCAACATTTGGTAAACCAATTTGCAAAAGAAGAAGGATTAATCAATAACAAAGATGCTTGGATAATTGACTGTATATCCTTTACTGGTGAATCATGAAACTGTCGAATAAAATTCTTTAGAACTGACCACATCATTTCCATTGGATTAAATTCTGGTGAATACACAGGGAGATACAATAGACGAGCACCGGTCTGGCTAATCATCTGTTGTACTTCTATGGCTTTATGACTATTCAAGTTGTCCATAATTACCACCTTCTTCTCATTTAATTTTGGGCATAATTCTGTTTTCACAAATTCTAAAAAATCCTGTTTCTTCATGGAGCCTTTGATGATTTTATGACAAACAACGCCCTCCACAGATATAGCACCGATTAACGTGTATTTCTGACCCTTGTTTTTCTGGCGATAACTATAAACTTTTTTCCCTTGTAAACTCCATGCAACTTTCCTCTCCATGCCCTCCCAGGTTGCTGTTTCATCTACGGCAACTATATCTTCGGCTGGAACGCTTCCAATCTTATGCCAGTATCCTAAGCGTTCTGCACAACTTCACTCTTGGCTTTTTCACTGCGGAATGTCTTTTTTTTTAGAGTGATTTTATGCTTTTTCAAGAAAGAATACAATGTGCTAATACTCACTTCCTAGCCTTTCTCCGATTATCTCAACATATTGCCACAAACACTTATCTGGATACTCTTCAACAATGGCTAAAATCTCAACTTGATTTTGTTCTAAAATTCCAACTCGTTTTGTCCCTACTTTTTTAGGTGTTAAGTCTTGAGTCTGTTTATACTGTTGTACCAGGCGATGTACTGTCCTTTTAGTTACCAATGGCTTCGCCACGCTTCGCTATAAACCGCTTAGCTACTTCCCGGATTGTTCTCCCGCTTGGTATGCAACTACAATTCTTTGCCGTAAATCTAAGGAATGTGTAGGCATCTCTTTGTCCTCTCATTTCTATGGTTTGTATCCCATAATAGCATAAAAGACTGTATAGCTAAGCAGGCAAAGGTTGGCATATAGAGCAGATGACTGAATCTATAAGGTCATGAAGATTTTGGGTTGTAGATGTCATGGTTTTTCTAACTCTTTGCTTGATGCCATTGATGCTCGGGAGAGTATTTCGGTAGATATATCAATTCGCACCCAGCGGCTTCCACAACCTTCCTAACCAGTTGGCAACGATGAAAACTTGCATTATCTAAAACGATTTTCTTCCCTGCTCCAATTGTTGGCAACAACATCTCTGTTAACCAGGTAATCAATACTTGCAAATTACAACTACCAATCCCAGTAAATGGTGCAACCATTTTCCCTAAATGATAACCACTCATCATGCTTATTCTCTCTCTCTTTTTGCCAGGTCATTGACCATATATTCTTTGTCCTTTTAGCCCCCAACCATATTCATAAATATCTCGATTATCCATCCCAGACTGGTCAATATAGACTAAATCTTCATTCTTTTCCTCTTGCAGCATCTTGATAAATTGCTGTCGCTCTTCTTCGTTTTGTTCTTCATAAGAGTATGTCTTTTTTTTTACGGGTAAAGTTGATTTTTTTAAGGGCTTGACCAACGGTTGTATGACTTACACCGAGGATGACTCCCATTTCTTTTTGCGTCAACCCTGGATTTGCTTCTACAAATTGGCGAAATCCCTCCCAATCAGTGATCTTAGCACTATGACCCTTTTGATAGTTCTGTTTCGGGCGATAATCACCAGTTTGTGACCACATTTTTAACCATCTTTGTACGGTTCTGATGCTAATACCAAATCACTCACTAACCTCAACTAGTTTTGCCCCATTTAAGACTGCTTCGACTGCTTTTTGACGCAAATCGTAACTGTATGGTCTTGCCATCGCTTTTCTCCTAAACATCTATTCTATAATAGGATGACCTTACCCTGCTTGACTATAATTTACAGCGATTTTACATGATTGTAAGCACAAGTGTTGAATCCTGCAATAAAACTTTACATATTTAGGCGTGGGACGACCCGATTGAGCCAATGGACAAAATTCCACTCCTGCCGTATTAAGATTTGTATATATCGGAACTTATCTGCCAATTTACTTCCGTACATCCGTGGAACTTTTAACAGTTGCAATATCAAGTAAACTATTAAAATTACATAAATTTGAATGGTAATTCCATTCAAATTTTTACTCATCATTTTATCGAGCTTTAAGTTCATCTTTAGAAATTTCCATAGTACCTCTATCGCCCAGCGTTGTCTATAGGCTTCCCCTATCTCTTCATTACTCATTACATCCTCAGGAATATTGGTAGCTAAATAATAGTCTACTTTCTGTTGAACATTGCCAAAACAAACTACTCTCGCCTTACCTCGTTCTGTGGTGATATGATAGTTTTCATCCCATTTCCAATTCGACTTAATACGGATAATAAAAAGGGCATCATTTTCGATAAATTGTTCAAATACTTTGTGACTGCAAAACCCTCTATCCCCGACTGCGACTCCATTTTCCGGTAGCATTTTCACAATATCTTCACCAAAATTAATCTCATGTGCCTGTCCAGGACTAACAATTAAATGACCAGTAGATTTCGTATCTTGATTCAAAGTGGTTATTAACTTTACTTGGCGATAGCCTTGGAGCCAAAATAACTTACTCATCAGCGGTATTACGGTAGCATCAAAAGGACATAAAACCAACCTCTTTTCAGGATGAGCTTCCTCAATATAATGCAATAATTTATGATAAAGATGCATAAAAATTTGTGGGTCTCTTGTCTTGTTCGCCTTAGAAAACGTGGATAAGTCAACCTTAATGCCCGCATGATTTAATTGGTAAAATAAGTCCCGTAAACTGTTGATTCCTTTGTCTAAAATGCCAGCAAACCAGATTGAACAAAATAAGCGAGAATTTAGAACTGGATAATCATTAGTTGGCAGGTCTTTGAGTAAAAATTTGACAATCCCGGGAAAAGAATTGAATTTCATAGTTGTTTCATGTTTTGGTTTATATGAATTAGAATACCATATTTTGACCCCTCTTTTTCTGCCTTTACCTACCTTTCAACACTTCTGGATTGTAAGATAAAAAAATTGCTGAAAACCCAGTATTGACCACTAACTTTGAATTGATAGAGGTACCCTTAAAAGACTGTAACTAAATTGCTGAGAATTAAGTACGGGGGTGCCCCCGGCAACTCGTATTCTAAATTCAGTTGAATTAAGGGAACCTCTATTTATTGATTTTTGTACTTACATGACAGGCTCAGAAGCCCCATTCTTTCGTTGGCAATTATCAATAACCCAGGGGTCATTCTCAATAGTCATGAATTAATAGAGGTGCCCTTAAGATTGCTTACGATTGCGATAGTCTAGTTAGTGCGGAATTTTGACCTTAACGGTGTCCTGTCTTTAGCCCGGTTTTGTGAAATTCAAGACGGCACCCTGCTACCCCCCTCGCGTCAACCTGGTTAAAACTTGTCAAAAGCGGTAGGGGTCGCCTATCTTACGGATAGATTTTGTGTCGTTTTTGTTACAAAATTCCCATGTCACGACCCGATAGTCCGACCAAGCCAGCCCCGGTGGCGGCGTCAGGAACTCCCCTTCCGCCCCGTTTGACCGTGCGGGATGGGATTGCCCTGATCGTGGGGATTGTGGTGGGGGTGGGGATTTTTGAAACGCCGGTGTTGGTGGCGATGAATCTCCAGACGGTGCCCCAGGTGGTGCTGGCGTGGTTGTTGGGGGGGCTACTGTCCTTGGTCGGGGGGCTGTGTTTTGCCGAGTTGGGGGCGGCTTATCCCCATGCGGGCGGGGTGTACCATTACCTGGATCGCACCTTTGGTTCCCGGCTGGCATTTTTGTTTGGTTGGGCGCGCATGACGATTATTCAATCGGGATCAATTGTCCTGCTGGCGTTTGTGTTTGGGGATTATTGCACTCAGTTGTTGCCCTTGGGGGAATTTAGCCCGTCTTGGTATGCGGCGGCGGCGGTACTGCTTTTGACTGGCTGTAATATCCTCGGTTTGACCCCTAGCACTTGGGTACAGGCGGGGCTGAGCAGTGCCAAGGTTTTGGGACTGCTGTTGGTGGTGTTGGCGGGGTGGCGGGGGGCAGGTCCGGGGGGGCTGACCGTTCCCGAATCAACCAACTCGATCAACCTCGGCTTGGCAATGGTGTTTGTTTTATTTACCTACGGTGGCTGGAATGAGGCGGCTTATATTTCGGCGGAATTGCGCCAAGTCCAACGCACCCTACCCCGCACTTTGTTGTGGGGCATTGGGTTGATTACCGGCTTGTACCTGCTGGTGAACTGGGCGTATTTGCGGGGGTTGGGGTTGGCGGGGGTGGCAAGCTCCAAGGCGGTGGCGGCGGACCTGTTGCGGCAGACTTTGGGAGATGGGGGGGCGGCGGTCACCAGTGGGATCATTGCCATCTCTGCCCTGGGGGCGATCCAGGGAACGGTGATCACGGGTGCCCGCAGTAACTACGCCCTGGGACAGGATTTTAGCTTTCTGCGGGGGTTGGGGGGCTGGAACCAACGTTACGGTTCTCCCGTCGGCGCGTTGGTCGGTCAGGGGGTGATTTGCTTCGCCCTGGTGGGACTGGCAACCCTCACCCGTAAGGGGTTTGCCACGATGGTGGACTACACAGCACCCGTGTTTTGGTTCTTTATGCTCTTGGCGGGGGTGGCTTTGATGGTCTTACGCTGGCGGGAACCGGAGCGGCTACGCCCGTTTCGGGTGCCCCTGTACCCCCTCACGCCCCTGGTGTTTTGCGCCACCTGTGGGTATTTGCTCTACGCCAGTTTAGCCTACACGGGGGTGGGGGCTTTGGTGGGGGTGGGGGTGTTGGCGGTGGGTTTGCCCCTGAGTTTCCTGCCAAAATCCGCTTAAATTCCTACACTGGTTGTGATTGGTGGTGATATGTTGCTTATGGGAGATTGTGTCATGAAGCTACGGAAGCCTTTGACGTTGTTGACAGGTGTAAGCCTGGGTCTCGCCGTCCTCAGCCCCTGGGTCTCGCCCCCAAGCGCAAATGCCCTGCCCGTCCTGCCCACGTTTGGGGAAACCGTCGCCAAGGATGTGCCCTATGTGCCCACCCCCCAGGAAGTGGTGGAGGCGATGCTGAAAATCGCCAATGTCAATAGCCAGGATGTCCTGCTGGATTTGGGCAGTGGGGATGGGCGGATTGTGATCACCGCCGCCAAGGATTACAAAGTCCAAAAAGCCGTGGGGGTTGAAATTGACCCCGCCTTAGTCGCCGAAAGCCGCCGTAATATTGAAAACGCTGGGGTGGCAGACCGGGCGGAAATTATCCAACAAAATCTCTTTAACACGGATTTGAGTAAATACACCGTCATCACTATGTATCTTCTGCCCAGTGTGAACCTGCGCCTGCGCCATAAACTGTTGCGCCTGAAACCGGGTACCCGCATCGTCTCCCATGCCTTTGATATGGGGGACTGGAAACCCAATGAGGTGCGGCAGGTGGATGGGCGGTCGGTGTATCTGTGGATTGTGCCGGAACCGGATAAGGTGAATCCCGAATTTCTCAAGGAAGTGAAGGAATAGCCCAGGGGACATTCAGCCCACCTGGCATGGCAATTTCAGATGATTTATGTGAATGACAAAGGCACTTAGAATCAGGGCGGAGCAATAAGCGAAAAGCCTTGAATCTCTAAGTATAAAATTTGCACTCACGATTCAGGTGAGATTGCCCTATCTCTTGGCACCCTTTTCCCGTAATGCTATAGTCATAGCAACGTGAGCGTGTCTTGACCATGCGGTTACCTCGTTTTTGGGTGCAGACGCTCCTGGGTATGGGGGTAGGGGTTCTCCTCGCCTTGGGAGCCAATTGGTTGTATGCCGCCGTATTTCAGCCCCCCATGCCGGTCGTATCCCCAAATCTCAGCCCCGCCGCTGTGGAAACCCGCCCCCCGGAATTACCCCCAGAAACTAAAGAATTAATTGCCCAGGCGGGGAATATCGTCAACCCACCCCGGGGGGATGTGCGGTTGATGGTGATCAGTGACTTGAATGATGCCTACGGTGCCACCACCTACGCCCCGGAGGTGACCAAGGCGATCAAACTCATGCCCTTTTGGCGACCGGATATGGTGGTCTGTAGTGGGGACATGGTGGCGGGGCAATATCCGGCGTTGACCGAGGCGCAAATGCGGGCGATGTGGGAAGCCTTTGATAAAAACGTGGCGGCTCCCCTGCGCCAAGCCAAAATGCCCTATGGGTTTACCCTGGGGAACCACGACGCTTCCAGTGCCTTGAGTGTGACCAAGAAATTTTTATTTCAAAAAGAGCGGGATATGGCGGCGGCATATTGGCGTGACCCCCGCCACGATCCGGGGGTGAAGTTTGTGGATAAATTTGAATTTCCCTTCTATTTCACCTTTGAATTTAAGGATATTTTCTTTTTGGTTTGGGACGGTTCTTCCCATCACATTCCGGCGGAGAAATTAGCCTGGGTGGAAAAGGCTTTAGCGAGTCCCCGGGCGCAACAGGCAAAGATGCGCATTTTACTGGGACATTTGCCCTTGTATGCGGTGGCGATTGGGCGCAATGACCCCGGCGAAGTGATGGAAAATGCGGATAAATTGCGCCTGATGCTGGAGAAATACAAGGTACATACCTACATCAGCGGGCACCACCATGCCTACTACCCGGCGCACAAGGGGAAATTGCAACTGTTGCACATGGGGATTTTGGGGGCGGGACCCCGACCTTTGATTGCGGGCAACACCCCCCCCTGGAAAACCCTGACGATTCTGGATATTCGTTTCAACAGCCCGGAATTGACCACCTACACCACCTACGATATGCGGACGATGCAGGTGATTGACCAAAAGGTATTACCTCGATTCCTTGCCGGACACAATGGCATGGTGCTCCGCCGGGATGTGGATCAACTCACCGCCAGCGAGCAACAGACCTGCGAGGAACAGATCGGTGCCGCCTTGTGTACCGCCTAAAGGGTGATCCCCTTGAGGTGGGTGCGGGGGTTGAAGGTGCGGAGGTTGGCGAGTTTGGTGTAGAGTTCCCGTTCGCTGGCACTCAGGTCTTTCGGAGCCACAATCTGAATTTTCAGCAAGAGATCACCCCGTCCCCCCGTGGCTTGGGGCCACCCTTTCCCCCGCAGGCGCAACACCTGCCCGGAACGCATCCCCGCCGGAACGGTAACGGTGACCGAGCCATCCGGGGTGGGCACTTCGATCGGCGCGCCCAACACCGCTTCATCCGGGGTAATCGGCACTTCGGCGGTTAAATTTGCCCCATCCAACTGGAAAAACCGATGGGGTGGCAGTTCGGCGATCAGGAATAAATCTTCCCGCTGGCCGGTGTAGGGCTGAAAGGGACCTTGCCCCCGCACCCGAATTTTTGTCCCTGGGCGTACCCCCGCCGGAATCCGCACCTCAAAGGACTCACTGCCGATCTGTACCCGCTTTTGCGTGCCCCGAAACGCCTCGCTCCAGGTGAGGGTAATGGGGGCTTCCTTCGGGATATTGGTGGCGTAACGACCCGTGCGCCCAGAACCTTCCCCCATGCGCCCTAGTAATTCGTTGATAAATTCTTCAAAACTGGTGTAGCGCCCAAAGTCGAAGTCAAAATCCACCTGGGGTTCGGCGCTCGGGGGACGTTCCCCCACCTGTTGCCAATAACGCCCATATTGGTCATACTTGCGCCGTTTGTCCGGGTCAGAAAGCACCTCGTAGGCTTCGTTGATTTCCTTGAACCGGGCTTCCGCCGTGGGATTCCCAGGATTCACATCCGGGTGGTACTGCCGCGCCAACCGCCGATACACCCGCTTGAGTTCCTCCGGGCTGACATCCCGACTCACCCCCAGTACCCCGTAATAGTCTTTGTAGTTGGTACCCGTCATAATCCCTAAGTTACAGAATTCCTCACAAAAATAAACCATACCTATTTTGATCCTAGGCTACTCGCCCCAGCTCCGACCAGTCCGACCGCTCCCCACCCCTCCCCAGTCCATCCCCGTTGGGTTATTATTAAGAATAATGAACACCTTTTTAAGGTTCTCTACGCCCTAGGCAGGAGTTGTGTGATGAAATTGTCTTGGAGAGTCGTACTGCTGTGGTTATTACCGGTAGCCATCATCGGGTTTTTCTTTTGGCAGGGAATGATGGGGCCGGTCTGGCGGGAAAGCGGCTTGAATGCGGCCACGGCGCGCATGACCTACGGGCGTTTTCTGGAGTATTTGGACGGGGGGCAAGTGCAACGGCTGGACCTTTATGAGGGGGGACGCACGGCGGTGGTGGAAATTACCGACCCGGAGTTGAGCAATCGGTTCCAGCGGATTCGGGTGGATTTGCCGACGGCGGGGCCCGACCTGATCAGCCGGTTGCGGGCGGCTCATGTGGATTTTGACATTCACAGCAGTCGGAATAATGCGGCTTTGTGGGGGCTGTTGGGGAATTTGGTGTTTCCTTTGGTGCTGATTGGGGGGTTGATTTTCCTGTTCCGCCGCTCTGGGAATATGCCGGGGGGGCCGGGGCAGGCGATGAGCTTTGGTCGTTCCCGGGCGAGATTTCAGATGGAAGCCAAAACCGGGGTGAAGTTTGCCGATGTGGCGGGGGTGGATGAGGCGAAGGAAGAATTGCAAGAGGTGGTGACGTTTCTGAAACAGCCGGAGCGGTTTACGGCGGTGGGCGCCAAAATTCCCCGGGGGGTGTTGCTGGTCGGGCCGCCGGGGACGGGGAAAACCCTGTTAGCCAAGGCGATTGCCGGGGAAGCGGGGGTGCCGTTTTTTAGCATTTCCGGTTCCGAATTTGTGGAGATGTTTGTGGGGGTGGGCGCGTCCCGGGTGCGGGATTTGTTCAAAAAAGCCAAGGAAAATGCCCCGTGTATTATTTTCATTGACGAAATTGATGCGGTGGGTCGCCAGCGGGGGGCGGGCATCGGCGGCGGCAATGATGAACGGGAGCAGACCCTGAACCAGTTGTTGACGGAAATGGACGGGTTTGAGGGGAATACGGGGGTGATCGTGATTGCGGCGACCAACCGGGCGGATGTACTGGATGCGGCGCTCCTGCGTCCGGGGCGGTTTGACCGGCAGGTGACGGTGGACATTCCCGATATTAATGGGCGGTTGGCGATTTTGCGGGTACACGCCCGCAACAAAAAGCTGGATGGGAGTATTTCCCTGGAGATGATTGCCCGGCGCACTCCGGGGTTTTCCGGGGCAGATTTGGCGAACTTGCTCAACGAGGCGGCGATTCTCACGGCACGGCGGCGCAAGGATGCCATCGGTCTGAGCGAAATTGATGCGGCGATTGACCGGGTGGTGGCGGGGATGGAGGGCACGCCCCTGGTGGACAGCAAGAGCAAGCGGCTGATTGCCTACCATGAGATTGGTCATGCGATTGTGGGTACATTGTTGCCTCACCACGACCCGGTGCAAAAAGTCACCCTGATTCCCCGGGGGCAGGCACGGGGGTTGACCTGGTTTATGCCGGGGGAAGATGCGATGCTGGTGTCCCGGGCGCAGTTGTTGGCACGGATTACGGGCACGTTGGGGGGACGGGCGGCGGAAGCGGTGGTGTTTGGGGAATCGGAGGTGACCACGGGGGCGGGGAATGACCTGCAACAGGTGGCGGCGCTGGCACGGCAGATGGTGACCCGGTTTGGGATGTCGGATTTTGGGCTGTTGTCCCTGGATGGGCAGATGGGGGAAGTGTTCCTGGGGCGGGATTTGGTCGCCCGGTCGGACTATTCCAACGAGGTGGCTTCCCTGGTGGATGCCCAGGTGCGGGAGATTGTCAGCCGGTGTTATCAACTGGCGTGCGACCTTATCCAAGCCAACCGGGTGGTGATTGACCGTTTGGTGGATTTGCTGATCGAAAAAGAAACCATTGATGGGGACGAGTTTCGGCAAATTGTGGCGGAATATACGCCTTTGCCCCAGGTGACTGCCCCGGTCTAAACCCCGAAACCCAGCCAAAATTAGCGCCCATCGCCGATAATGGTCGTTGATGCGGGTACTGATCAGCGGCTATTACGGTTATGGGAACGGGGGGGACGAAGCCCTGCTGGTGACCCTCTTGCAGATGTTGCCGCCGGGGGTGGAACCGGTCGTCTTGTCAGCGCAACCGGCGGTGACCGAACGGCTGTACGGGGTACGCACCTGTGACCGCTGGCGCTGGGGGGACATCGGGCGGGAATTGCGGCGCAGTCAGGGGTTCCTCTGGGGTGGGGGGAGTTTGATTCAGGACAGTACCAGTTGGGCTAGTCCTTTGTACTATTTGGGGTTAATGCTCCTGGCGCAGGGGTTGGGGCGGCAAACCGTGGCTTGGGCGCAGGGGATTGGTCCCTTGCGGCGGCGGTGGGTGCGGGGGTTGGCGGGGTATGTGTTTCGCCGCTGTACCCAGGTGAGCGTGCGGGATGCCCCGGCGGCAGAGCAGTTACAGCGTTGGGGACGGTCGGGGTTGTTGGCACCTGACCCGGTGTGGGCATTGCCGGACCAGCCCTATCCGCCTTTGAGCGACCTGCCTGCCCCCCGTATGGCGGTGATTGTGCGCCCCCATCGTTGGCTCACCCCGGTCTGGCGGGAGACCATGACCAAGGCACTGCAACAATTTCAACAGGCGACGGGGGTCTGGGTGGTGCTACTGCCCTTTCAACCGGCTACGGATATGGCTTTGGCGACCGAATTACAACAGGCGTTGGGGGCGCAAACCACTATCCTACAACCGGAACACCCTGCCCAGCTAAAAGGGGTGATGCGGGGGATTGAATTGGTGGTGACCATGCGCTATCACGGTTTGGTCATGGGGGCGGCGGCGGGGTGTCGGTGTTTTAGCTTGAGTTATGACCCGAAGGTGCGCCAATTACAGCAGGAATTGGGTATGCCGGGGCTGGATTTAGCGCAAGCACCCCCACCCGCCCATGTGTTGAGCCGCCAGTGGCTAGATGTGTACGCCAACGGGGAGGGATTATCCCCGGAGCAGGTGCAATCCTGGGTAGATCGGGCGTTGTTGCACCGGGAATTGTTGCATCACCTTTGGGCAAAATCAGACGTTTGATAACCCCTGTGTGCATGAGTAAAAATATGGCAACCTCAGATAATTTATGGAAATAACAAGGTTATGAGACCCAAGGCGATACCCTGAAACCATTGATTCTCTAAACATAAAATTTTTGTGCATAATTGCAGTGAAATTACTATAGCAATCCTATTTGATTAACCAACAAAAATTCTCCAGAACCAAGGACGGGGGCGGTGCCCCTGCGACCCCTATTTCATCCTCATTTAGGATTGCTATATTTGATTAACCAACAAAAATTTCCCAGAACCAAGAACGGGAGGGTGCCCCTGCGACCCCTATTCTATTTTCGGCGTTGCTGATTGAAAGTATAAAACTACGCACGTTGTTAATTCAACCGTCGCTGTAGGTGGAGTTTTCCCCGTGTGATTTTTGAAAATCATACCTAGATTCAGCAACGCCCTATTTTCTTTCATTTAGGATTGCTCAGAAGTGTTGAAAGGTAGGTAAAGGCAGAAAAAGAGGGGTCAAAATATGGTATTCTAATTCATATAAACCAAAACATGAAACAACTATGAAATTCAATTCTTTTCCCGGGATTGTCAAATTTTTACTCAAAGACCTGCCAACTAATGATTATCCAGTTCTAAATTCTCGCTTATTTTGTTCAATCTGGTTTGCTGGCATTTTAGACAAAGGAATCAACAGTTTACGGGACTTATTTTACCAATTAAATCATGCGGGCATTAAGGTTGACTTATCCACGTTTTCTAAGGCGAACAAGACAAGAGACCCACAAATTTTTATGCATCTTTATCATAAATTATTGCATTATATTGAGGAAGCTCATCCTGAAAAGAGGTTGGTTTTATGTCCTTTTGATGCTACCGTAATACCGCTGATGAGTAAGTTATTTTGGCTCCAAGGCTATCGCCAAGTAAAGTTAATAACCACTTTGAATCAAGATACGAAATCTACTGGTCATTTAATTGTTAGTCCTGGACAGGCACATGAGATTAATTTTGGTGAAGATATTGTGAAAATGCTACCGGAAAATGGAGTCGCAGTCGGGGATAGAGGGTTTTGCAGTCACAAAGTATTTGAACAATTTATCGAAAATGATGCCCTTTTTATTATCCGTATTAAGTCGAATTGGAAATGGGATGAAAACTATCATATCACCACAGAACGAGGTAAGGCGAGAGTAGTTTGTTTTGGCAATGTTCAACAGAAAGTAGACTATTATTTAGCTACCAATATTCCTGAGGATGTAATGAGTAATGAAGAGATAGGGGAAGCCTATAGACAACGCTGGGCGATAGAGGTACTATGGAAATTTCTAAAGATGAACTTAAAGCTCGATAAAATGATGAGTAAAAATTTGAATGGAATTACCATTCAAATTTATGTAATTTTAATAGTTTACTTGATATTGCAACTGTTAAAAGTTCCACGGATGTACGGAAGTAAATTGGCAGATAAGTTCCGATATATACAAATCTTAATACGGCAGGAGTGGAATTTTGTCCATTGGCTCAATCGGGTCGTCCCACGCCTAAATATGTAAAGTTTTATTGCAGGATTCAACACTTGTGAGGATTGCTATAGCAATCCTATTTGATTAACCAACAAAAATTTCCCAGAACCAAGGACGGGGGCGGTGCCCCTGCGACCGCTTGTTTCATTCTCATTTAGGATTGCTATACTCTATAACCATTGATTTTATAAACATAAAATTTCCAAATTTCTTTTTACAATTTTAGTGAAATTACCATATCTGGATTCAGGAACACCCGGAATTTAATGAACAATTTCTACAAATTCAAACCAGTTTTACCCGCTATATCCAGGGCAATGCTGGGGGATACAGGGAGAACCGATAAACGATTTCCTGGTCGAATCACCAGGAATTCATCGGGTTTGTAATGTTGGCGCAAATCCGCCAGAGTCAAAGGGGCAACACAGGTTTGCAGATAACCCACTTCCACCGTCCACCAGCGCGGTTGATCCCGGGAAGATTTGGGGTCATAATAGGAGCTATTGGGGTCAAATTGGGTGGGGTCAACTAAGTTAATTTGCGTAATTTCCATCAAACCAAAAATACCTGGTGGGTCTGCATTGGAATGGTAGAAAAATGCCCGTTCTCCCAAACGCATCTGCTGCAAAAAATTGCGGGCTTGATAATTGCGTACCCCGTCCCAAATCGTGCGCCCATCCCGTTTGAGGTCGTCAATACTGTACACATTGGGTTCGGATTTCATTAACCAATAAGCCATCGCCGCTCCAGGGCATCTCTATTTATTTGAGCCAACTATAGCAATCCTACTTGATTAACAAACAGAAATGCTCCAGAACCAAATGCGGGGGCGGTGCCCCTGCGACCCCTATTCTATTCTCGTTTAGGATTGCTATATAAATCTCATCCCAGAACCAAGGGCGCGGGGTGCCCCTGCGACCGCTAACTTTGCATTGATAGAGGTGCCCTCCCGTAAAATTACCTCCAGTGTGCCATAGGGTTCCCGCTTCCCCAAATTTGTTACAATCAAACCCATGACCCAATCCCCCCCTTCTCCCCGCAAACCCGATTGGCTCCGGGTAAAATTAGGTCAAGGATCCGTATTCGGTCAGGTCAAACATTTATTACGGGACTTACAGTTAAATACGGTTTGCGAAGAAGCCTCCTGTCCCAACATTGGGGAATGTTTCAGCCAGGGTACCGCCACTTTTTTGATCATGGGACCTGCCTGCACCCGGGCGTGCCCCTACTGCGATATTGATTTTGTGAAAAAACCCCCGGCACTCGACCCGGAAGAACCCCGGCGACTAGCCGAAGCTGTCAAACGACTAAATCTGCAACACGTTGTCATCACTTCCGTTAACCGGGATGACCTGCCCGATGGGGGTGCTGAACAATTTGTGCAATGTATTCACAGTGTGAGAACCTTATGCCCAGAAACCACCATTGAGGTTCTGATCCCTGACCTGTGTGGCAATTGGGAAGCCCTGCGGAGGATTGTCAGTGCCCAGCCCGATGTCCTCAACCACAACACGGAAACCGTGCCCCGTTTGTACCGCCGGGTGCGTCCCCAGGGAGAATACAACCGCAGTTTATTGTTATTACGCAAGACTCGGGAATTGCGCCCCCAAATTTACACCAAATCTGGCTTGATGGTGGGCTTGGGGGAAACCTGGGAAGAGGTGGTGCAGGTGATGCAGGATTTACGGCAGGTGGACTGCGACATTCTCACCCTGGGGCAGTATTTGCAACCCAGCCCCAAGCATTTGCCCGTTGTCCGCTATGTCCCCCCGCCGGAATTTGACCAGTGGCGCACTGTGGGGGAAGGGATGGGCTTTTTGCAGGTGGTGGCTTCCCCCTTGACCCGCAGTTCCTACCATGCCGCTGAGGTCAAAAATTTGATGCGCCGTTATCCCCGCCCCACTTCCTCCAACTCAGTCAGTTAAGTAAGTATTTGTGCCGAGACAATTGGGAATCATTAGCCAAACTAATCCCACCTATGCTAAACATTCATGGGTGGATGATTGCCAAGGGGGACACCGAAGATTTATGCTGAAAACTGAAGTAAGCTAAGTTCGCTATCCCCGTCCCTATCAGGGTTTGAGCGAGTAGCCATTCTTATGATTGACAAACATTTTTTGTCAATTGTAACTCGATTTTTACGTTATGCAACAAAGGAGTCACGTTCATGCCGATTGCAGTGGGAATGATTGAAACCAAGGGGTTTCCGGCGGTGGTGGAAGCTGCCGATGCGATGGTGAAAGCCGCTCGGGTTACCTTGGTGGGTTACGAGAAGATTGGGAGCGGGCGGGTGACGGTGATCGTCCGGGGGGATGTGTCCGAGGTGCAAGCATCGGTGTCAGCGGGGATTGAGTCTGCCAAGCGGGTGGCGGGGGGGGAAGTCCTGTCCCACCACATCATTGCCCGTCCCCACGAAAATTTGGAGTACGTTCTGCCCATCCGCTACACCCCGGAAGTGGAACAGTTTCGGGTTTAGTTGGTCACGGTACATTAGGAGTAGGAAGTAATGGCAATTGCAGTAGGAATGATTGAAACCCTGGGATTTCCAGCGGTGGTGGAAGCCGCCGATGCGATGGTCAAAGCAGCCAGGGTCACCTTGGTGGGCTACGAGAAGATTGGTAGTGGTCGGGTGACGGTGACGGTGCGGGGGGATGTGTCCGAGGTGCAAGCGTCGGTCGCCGCCGGGATTGAGTCCGTCAAGCGGGTGGCGGGGGGGCAGATGTTGTCCCACCACATTATTGCCCGTCCCCACGAAAACCTGGAATACGTTCTGCCGATCCGTTATACGGAGCAGGTGCAACAGTTCCGGGAAGATGCGACCAATATCCGTCCTTACCTGCGTCCCTAATGCGGATTGGGCGGGTGGCGGGCACGGTGGTCAGCACCCAAAAAGAACCCACGCTCCAGGGGGTGAAATTCCTCCTGGTGCAGTTGGTGGACCTCCAGGGGCAACTCACTTCCGGGTATCAGGTCGCCGCCGACCGGGTGGGTGCCGGGGTGGACGAGTGGGTGCTGGTGACCGAAGGGAGTTCGGCTCGGAAAATTGATCGGGGCGAGGCTCTGCCGGTGGATGCCGCCGTGATTGGCATCATTGATACGGTGACAGTTGCAGGACAATTGCTGTATAGCAAGCGGGCGCAGGCTCGCAGTTAAAACCAGCGTTGAGTTTACTGATGTTGCGTTGAGGCATGGTTATGGCAGTGCGTAGTGCGGCGGCTCCCCCCACCCCTTGGTCAAAGACCTTGGCGGAACCGCAGATTGACCCGACGGCTTTTGTCCATTCGTTCTCCAACATCATTGGGGATGTGCGGATTGGGGCGGAGGTGTTGGTGGCACCGGGGACTTCGATTCGTGCCGATGAGGGGAGTCCGTTTTATATCGGGGCGGGAAGCAATGTGCAGGATGGGGTGATCATCCACGGTCTGGAGCAGGGACGGGTGACGGGGGATGATGGGCAAGCCTATTCCGTGTGGATTGGCGAGGACAGTTCGATTACCCACGGGGTGTTGGTGCATGGACCGGCTTATGTGGGCAAAAATTGCTTCATCGGTTTTCGTTCCACCATCTTCAACGCCCGGGTGAATGATGGCTGTATCGTGATGATGCACTGTCTGATCCAGGATGTGGAAATCCCGGCGGGGCGGTATGTGGCTTCCGGGAGCGTGATCACGACCCAACAGCAGGCGGACCGGCTCCCACCGGTGAGTACGGAGGATGTGGCGTTTGCCCAGCACGTGGTGGGGATCAACGATGCCCTGCGGGCGGGGTATCGCTGTGCCGCCAATATTGAATGTATTGCTCCCCTCAAACAAGGAATGTCTATGGGTAATGGCAGTAATGGCTATGGGGGACGCACCCGGTTGGCTCCCCAGGTGGTGGCGCAGGTGCAACAGTGGTTGAGCCAGGGGTATCGGATTGGCACGGAACACGCGGACGAACGGCGGTTCAAGACCAGTTCCTGGCGCAGTTGCAGTCCGATTGCGGCGACCCACCTGCCGGAGGTGATCCAGGCGTTGGAAGCCTGTTTGCAGGAACACGAGGGGGAATACGTGCGGTTGTTGGGGATTGACCCCAAGGCGAAAAGACGGGTGGGAGAGCAGGTGATTCAACGCCCGGGGGATAGGCTCACCGCCGCCCCCTCCCATGCCTTTACGGCATCGGCTTCATCCGCATCACCTGCCTCGGCGACTCCCGGAAGCCCTAAAACCCAGGTGACCAACAGTTCCCTAGCACCCGACCTCACCCAGCAGGTGCGGCAGTGGTTGGGGCAGGGCTATCGCATTGGGGCAGAGGTGGCGGACCCCCGGCGGTTCAAGACCAGTTCTTGGGTGAGTGCGAGTTTGCCTGCCTCTAGGAATGAATACGAGGTGGTGGCGGCGATTGAAGCCCTTTTGAGTGAATCAAAGGGGGATTATGTGCGGTTGATTGCCATTGACCCGACGGCAAAAAAACGGGTGAGTGAACAGATTATCCAGCGTCCCCAGGGGAGTCCCACCCCCACAACGACCCGGACGACGACCTTTGCCGCCAGTGCCACTGGTTCTGGGGCGAACCCTGCGGTTGGGACGATGGGGCAACAGGTGCGCCAATGGCTCATACAGGGGTATCGCATCGGGGCGGAGGTGGCGGACCCCCGCCGGTTTAAGACCAGTTCCTGGCTGAGTGTGAGTTTGCCCAGCAGTAGCCATGAGGGAGAAATCACGGCGGCGATTGAGAACCTCCTGCGGGAATCCCCAGGGGATTATGTGCGTTTGATTGCCATTGACCCGAAATCCAAACGGCGGGTGAGTGAGCAGATTATCCAGCGTCCCCAGGGGGCGACCCCACCCACTCCGGCACCAGCCAGCAGTCCCACGGTTAACCCGACGGCAACGGCTCCCGCCAGTGGGTTAGATGGGGCGGTGGTCGCCAAGGTGCGGCAGTTGCTCGCCCAGGGCTATCGGGTGGGGGCGGAACACGCTGATACGCGCCGGTTCAAGACCGGTTCCTGGTTGGGGTGTGCCCTGCCCGCCAGCCAACGGGAGGGGGAGGTTTTATCCGCCCTCGCCAGCGTCCTCCGGGATTACCAGGGGGAATACGTGCGCCTGCTGGGCATTGACCCCAAGGCGAAACGGCGGGTCCTCGAACACATTATCCAGAAGCCCTGACGTGTTGACCATTCCCGCCCCGGTTCATCCCAGTCCCCATCTCCACGGGGAGGTACACCTTGACCCCCAGGCGGTGGTGGCTCCAGGGGTCTGCCTGATTGCCAATCCGGGCAGTCGCATTCAGATCGGGGCAGGGGTGTGTTTGGGGATGGGCACGATTCTCCACGCTGATGGGGAAGGGATTGTGCTGGAAACGGGCGTGATTGTCGGGGCGGGGGTGTTGCTGATCGGCACGGTGCGGGTGGGGGCACAAAGCTGTATTGGTTCCGCCAGTACGGTCTATAACGCCACCATTGCCCCTGGTCAGGTGATTGCCCCTGGCTCCCTGCTGGGGGAAACCGGGCGGGCAACCCCGGCGGAAGCGGTTCCCGAACCACCGGCACCCCCCCCCCAACCAACCGAGGAAACCATTGTGGTGGAAACCGCCCAGGCAACGCAACCTCAGCCCTCGGTAGTGGGGTTGCAGTACTTTAACCAACTGCGGGTCACCCTGCGGACAAGGGGGGGCTTATGATTGCGATTGATTGCGCTTTTTGGCAGGATATAACAATTTTTGGTAGAAATGGGGGGGGTGACTGCTTCGTTCTGTTAAGTTTTTAGATACGAGTTTTTGAGGCGACTGCTGTGGATAAATTTAATCGCTATCGGTTCGTGTGTACCTTGACCTTTGGGGACATCTACGGTCAGGTGATTGCCTGGTTGGTGGTAATTTTTCTGAGTCTGGCGGTATCCCTGTCGTTTTTGTCAACCAGTCCTGTTTTTGCCCTCGCCGCTGTGGGGTTAATTTTGGTGCTATCTCTGCCCTTTTTGTTGTTTGCCTTTGTCACGACTTTGTTTAGCCATGTGGAGATGTACGCCGTCGAATCTGCCCTGCAAACCCAGCGGGGACGGACGACCAAGGAAGCTCCGGCGGCTCCCACCAAGGTGACAGCTTAGGCATGGCGGGGGGTTTACTGATTCCCCACGGGCGAGGGTCGGTAACCCAGGGTTGGCGCAAAGTGGTGATTGTGGGCACGGGTCAGGTGGGGGTAGCCTGTGCCTTGACGATGGCGGTGCGGCAGCGGGCGGATGAATTGCTGTTGATTGATGCGGATGGTCTGCGGGCGGAAGGGGAAGCCCTGGATTTACAACATGGTCTGTCCTTTGGGGAACCCCTGCGGGTGCGCGCTGGGGGCTATGGGGATGCGGTCGGTGCTCAGGTGGTGGTGATTACGGCGGGGGCACGGCGGGGAGCGGATGAAAGCCGTTTGGTTTTGTTAAAAAAAAATGCGGACATCCTGCGGGAGATTGTTGGGGAATTAAAGTCTGTCTGTAGCGAGGCGGTCTGGGTGGTGGTGAGCAACCCGGTGGACGTGATGAGCTACTACGCCTGGAAATGGTCGGGACTGCCCAAGGAGCGGGTGGTGGGTTCCGGCACGTTGTTGGATATGGCGCGCTGGCAAGGGATTTTGGCGCAAAACTTGGGGGTGGCGGCGAGCAGTGTCCAGGCACCGGTGCTGGGAGAGCATGGGGACAAGGCGGTGCCCCTGTGGAGTCGGGTGACGGTGGGGGGTGCCCCCTGGGAGATTCCCACCTCGGAACGGGAGGCTTTGTGGAACCAAGTCCTGCGGGCGGGGCAGGAAGTGATTCGGCGCAAAGGGAATACCTCTTCTGGCATTGCCCTGGCGGTGGATCATCTGGTGGGGGCAATTTTGGGGCATCAAGAGCGGGTTTTGCCGGTCAGTTGTCTGGCGCAGGGCTATTACGGTTTGGGGGAAGTTTATTTAAGTTTGTTAACCGTGGTGAACCGGCAAGGGGTCAGTCGGGTGGTAAATCTTCCTTTGAATGAGCAGGAATATCAAGGGTTACAGGCGGCGGCGCAGGTGCTCCAGCAGGCTCAGGCTGAGCTTAGTTCGTCTTAGGGGCACCTCTGTAAATTCATCTGTAAATTCAAAGTTAGCGGTCGCAGGGGCACCGCCCCCGTATTTGGTTCTCAATAATACTGGCATTCCAGCGAGATAACCTTCTGATAATGCGAATAAGTAGAGATGCCCTTAGGTTAATCTGGGTTAATTTCAGTGCATAATCTCAGCCATCATCCGTTCTGCCTGTTGCCAATAAGACCCGCCGAATAAATTGAAATGATTCAAAATATGGTAAAGGTTATAGATCATTTTACGTTCAGCATACCCATCGGCGAGTGCCCATACGGATTGATAGCCTCGATAGAATTCCAGGGAAAATCCACCGAATAATTCACTCATCGCCACATCCACTTCCCGATGCCCATAGTAAACTGCCGGGTCAAAGATCACCGGCTCACCCGCAGACGTAAAAGCCACATTTCCACCCCACAAATCCCCATGCACTAACACCGGTTCTACGTTAGTTAAATGCAAAATATGCCGCACCCGATTCAATAGCTTTTCAGTGTGTGGGAACGATGCCCCCCGCCGTCGGGCTAATTGTAATTGATACCCCAAACGACAATCACAAAAAAAATCCGCCCAATTAGAATGCCAATCATTTTTTTGTGGTGTAGCACCGATATAATTATTCCGTTCCCAGCCGAACCTTTGCCCCACACTTTGACGGTGCATTTGCGCTAATTGTTGCCCCATGAGAAACCAATTTCCCCGTTGGGTTAAGGTTAAAAACTCTAAAATCAGATAGGCTTGCCCATCAGCAGTTCCCCACCCAATCACCTGGGGAATTTTCAGGCAATTCACTGCCGCTAGTGCCTGCAAACCGAGGGCTTCCGTGATGAATAAATCCAGTTGAGATTCCCGATTGATTTTGATAAAAAATTGCCGTTCTCCATCGCTAATCACTTGATTTTCGTGGATACAACCTCCCCCCCGACTGCCCTGGGGTGTACCCGCAAAAGGTTGACCAGTAATGTGCGAAATCCGTTGGTTAATTTCCTGCCAAAAATTCATGATTTTGCTTGCAATTGCGCTAAAAATTTTTGGGTAGTGAGACCTGGGTCTTCGGCGGACATAATCGCTCGGACGACCGCAATCCGTTTAACTCCCGCTTGCAAAACCACTTCACAATTCTCCAAATCAATGCCCCCGATGGCAAACCAGGGCTTCTGCCACGTGCGAGCAACGTGCGCCACATAATCCCAGCCCGCCGGAGGTTTTCCCGCCTTGGTCGGAGTCGCATAGACCGGTCCAACCCCCACATAGTCCGCACCGCCGTTAATAGCTCGTGCTAATTCATCGGGATTGGTGGTGGAACAGCCGATAATCCGTTGATGTCCGAGTAATTTACGAGCAATGGGTAAGGGCATATCCTGTTGACCTAGATGCACCCCATCCGCATTCACCGCCAGGGCAATATCCACCCGGTCATTGACAATAAATAGGGCATTATATTCATGGCATAAAGCACAGAGTTTCTCAGCTATTTCATAACGATAATTGTCCGTTTGTTCCTTATCTCGATATTGCACTAAAGTTAGACCTGATTTCAAAGCGGATTCAACAATGGCAAATAGATTAGCACAGGGCATGGTAATTAAATATAAATGGGCTTGGGCTAGTTTTTGCTGGCGTTGGTTGGCAAGTAAACTACTTTCTAATTGATAAATTTGGTAGCGCAATCGTTTCATCGCTTGGGATAAATTTTCATCTAGTAATTTCCCATATTCTTCTAATACCCGCAGGGCTTCTTGTATTCGACAAAAATTCGCCTGTAATACGGATTGGATATTATCTCGCCGAGTCTCTTGGGGATGGGTTAAGCTGGTTCCTACATCCCCATCGGTATCACGAGCTGTCCGAAATTCGGGACGGTGCCAACGAGCTAGTTCCTGCCGATAATTTTTGCATAATTCCGCCGTGTGGGACTGGTTCAAACCGAAGCGACACCATTCCTCAATCACCCGCAACCCTTCCCTGGCTCGGTCAAGATTGGCATCTAAAATGCGCTGGGTAATGGTTAGATCATTCATATTGAATAGGGGATTCTATAATCGGGGAATTTTTTGATTGGTTAACTCCTTGCCAAAGTCTATGAAACTCAGAACATACAGAATTATCCAATTGTTCCCCATAACTTTCTGGTAAGTTAAGGACTCGGATTAATTCCTGTACATCCGCCAAGTCCTTGAGGCGATCCGGCGCAGATAGACCCGAAGCGAGTTTCAATTCAATGAGGTTTTTTAAGTCAATAATACGCAGTTTATCCACCTCAATTGATGCTGAATTGGGTTCGGGGAAACAAATGGGTTTAGGACGACCATCTCCTGGAAATTCACCAGCAATCAGGAACTCAATCCTAATGTTGGTTTGCGTATCCCTAAAGGTTTTTTGTGCCCCTGGAAACATGGGCAAAAATCCACGACCAATCATTTTTTTTTGAAAATCAGATAAACCACGCTTGGTTAATAAAATATTAATATCTTGAGTGCTTCTTTTATAACCATGATAAAATAAAGAAATACCACCAACAATAGCGTAATCTATACCGTTTTCTTGCAAGCACTTGGACAGTCTTTGCAAGGTTTGAAAAATTTTACCTTGTTCCATAAAAAATTGATCCAACTCATATAGACTTAAACCCGGTGAAGATGGTGACATTATTGATGTATGCCTATTTCTGCAAAGACTATACCAACTTCATCCCCAATTTTAGCACCTAAAAGTCTCGCCGCATGACCCTGATGACAGGCGATTTCCACATAGCCATGACTGCCCACTAACGCCACCAATTCCCCCACCGGCACTGCGCCGTAATGGGTTCCCCAAGGGATGGTGATGTCTCGCCATTGGACTTGCGGCAGTACATTAAGCGGCACTTGGCTCGCCGGAATGGTGCTGATCAAATTCCCAAAGCGGTCAATGTATTGAATGTGCCCCCGCCAACCGGTGGGTGTTGCCAGCGGTGTAAGCAACGGGTGGGTGACCAGCGTCGTCGGGTCGAGGGGTTCCCCTACTTGCCCCAGGGGTACGCCCCGACTCAAATGTGCCGCCACCGGCGCAAAAATATCCCGCCCATGAAACGTCTGGCTCGGCTGGGGAGTCCTCCAGTAGGTCGGGTTATTCAACTCAACCACCTCCTGCACCTGTGGGAATAGGGGCTGTAACACCCCATTATCCGGCGCAACATAGGTGCCCGTCGGGGTTTTTAGGGCAATGGGTCGTCGGGTTCCTCCCACCCCAGGGTCAACAATGACAAGGTAGATCGTGCCTGGGGGAAAGTACGGTATCGCCTGCGTCAACAAGAACTGCGCCGCCGTTGGTTCGTAGGGCGGGAGGTCATGGCTGAGGTCAATCATCTGCGCCTGGGGAGCAATGCCCAAAATCACCCCCTTGACCACGCCCACATAATGGTCTTGTTCCCCAAAATCCGTGAGTAACACAATTGCTGGCATGGGTCACCGCTGGCGCAATAGACGGGTCACGCTAATTTTGCCAAAATCGGAGCGTTGAGAATGTTAAGATACACTCGTTCACACCCGGTTTTAATTCTATGTTGGCTCTGAAATACACCGTTTATGCGACCGTCGCCTTTTTTGGGCTGTTGTTTGTGTTTGGGTTACTCTCTTCTGACCCGTCCCGCAACCCCAAGCGTCGTGATTTGGAGTAACGTCCGGCTGTTGGTGATCTAACCCCAATTCGGGTGGTGTGAGGTTCGCTCCCAATGCCATATTTTGCCCCCATTCCCCCGGGAACCCCGTCCCAGGCGGTCGCCCTACAGGATGTCCGTCCCGCTTCAAGTCAGGACATTGACTATACGTCTTTGCCCGCTTGGGAGCGGCTCGTGCAGGCGATTGACCCAAAAGGGCGGGTGGAGGTGGAGGCGGACCGCCAGACCTTCAATGAGCAGACCCAGGTGTTTACCGCCACGGGGAATGTGGTCATGCGCTACCGGGGGGCGGTGCTGGAGGCGGATGAAATTGAAGTTAACCTAATTACCCGCAAGGCGACCGCTATTGGGGAAGAGGTGGTCTTAACTCGGGGCGAGCAGGTACTGCGGGGAAAACGCCTGGATTACGACCTGGATGCGGAAAGCGGGGTTTTTTACCAGGTGCGGGGGGGGGTGCGGCTCCAGGAGGCGGATCGGGATACCAATTTGATAGATGCCCCCATTCTCGTTGACCCAGGGGCACCCCCACGGGTGGTCTTGCCCCAAACAGCGGTAGAAAGTCCGGGGCGGGGGTTGCAACGGTTTACGGCGGATGAACTCACGTTTGACGCCAAAGGGGGGGGAACCGCCACCAATCTCCGCATCACCAACGACCCCTTTGACCCGCCGGAGTTGGAGCTACAGTCCCGCAAGGCGATTCTCACCCGCTTACCCAATGGGGATAGCGAGATTCGTGCCCAGGGGGGGCAGTTAGCCTTTGACCGCCGGATTGCCGTGCCGCTCCTGCGGGATCGGGTGGTGATTTCTCGGCGACGGCGAGACCCCTTGCCCTTTGAATTGGGCTATGACCAGCGGGATTTGGGGGGGGTGTTTCTCAGCCGGACGTTTGATGTGGTGGATGAGCGAAATATTACGTTTCAAATCACCCCGATTTTGCTATTACAACGCACGATTGAACGGGGGTTTAGCCCTGTGGGGACGAATTTCGCCCTTAGTTCCCGGTTGGTGGCGGATGTGGCGCGTGATACCACTGTGAAATTAGATGGTCTGCTGAGCCGGTTGGATTTTCGGGATACGGATGAGCGATTGCGGGCACGCTTCCGTTTAGAACACCGCTGGTTGCGAGTGCATAGTGTGATTGTGGATGCAGCCTACCGGCAGAGAGTCTTTAATGGTTCTTTGGGCTTTGAAGATGTGCGGTTTGGGGGGGGGGTAGCCTTAGCTTCAAACGAACCGATTATTTTGGACAAGGCGAGAACTACCCAGTTGCAGTATTTGCTGAGTGCCCGCATTATCCAAGCGAACAGCGACGATACCAATGACCCAGATGGGCAAGAACTGCGTACCCTGGGACGTTATCAAGGGGTGATTACCCTAAGTCGGGGGATTACCCTGTGGCAGGGGAAGGCATTACCACCCACAGCTACTCAGGGGTTACGGTTTAGCCCCCAGCCTTTGACTCCCTACCTAAGTTTTGGTGTGGGGATGACCAGTATTAACAATTTTTATAGCAATGGTACGACTCAGATTGTCTTAGGGGGGAATATTGGATTGAGTGCCCAATTTGGCAATTTTGCGAAGAACTTTTTTGATTACACAGCTTTTAGCATATTCTATACACCTCGTTTTCGTCTGACTGATCCATCCCCTTTTTTCTTTGACCGTCAAGTAGATCAACAGGTTATTAACATCTCGTTAGGGCAACAAATCTTTGGTCCCCTGCGGGCAACAGCCAATATCGTCCTGAGTTTGGATAATGGGGGAGCGCAAATTGTGGATGCCACTTATGGTTTGGAATACAGCCGTCGCACCTATGGGGTGTCCGTATTTTTTAATCCGGAGCGGGCACAGGGCGGTATAGTGTTCCGTTTGAATGAATTTAACTGGACGGGGAATCCCGAACCGCTCTTGGAACGGGAGCAAATTACCCCACGCTTGGATGTGCAGTGAGGCATCTTGGTAATCCTAAATGAGAATAGAACACAAGTCACAGGGACACCACCCCCATTCTTGGTTCCAGGAAATTTTTGTTCATTAACCAAATAGAATTGCTATAGAGGAATCCTACTTTCTTTCCTGCACTGGTGTAAGGCGAACCGCCCCAGTCAAGAACCAAGGCGGTGTAGTGCAAAAGGCGGGTTGAGTGAATGTTAGTGCAGTTTGTACACCTGCATTACTAAAAAGTTACGCTCCACATTACCCGTACTGGGCACCGATAGGGGGTTTTGCCAACCATCGGGAACCTCATCTATCATCGGACCTCCACCGAAATACAGTACGGATAGGTAGCCCTTTTTGCCCTTGGCGTTATCGGGAACCGTCAAGGAATAGTTACAGCCCAGACCCAGGTGGTTGCCGGTCATGTTCACCTTCACTGGGTCAAAGCCCTCGCCTGGGAATTTGGACTTTTTGGGTTGGTTGGGATCACTGTCTGATAGCATAACCTGCATCAAACTGCACTTCGGTGCACCCAATTGACTTAGGTTTTTCAGTTGCTGTGGGTCTTTCACCGTGATTGTCCCGCTGATGGTGGTTCCGAATTTGAGGTCCTTGGGAATGCCTCTCACGTCGGGTGGAGGCATGGAGGGCATCTCTTTGGGTTTCGGCACCTGTTGGGCTTGGACTGCCAGCGGGGCAACGGTCGTCAAGGCTAAAACTAAAGGCAAGAAACGCAGATTCATAGAAAACTCCTGAAGGGTAAGTAACGTGAAGCAGGTTTGGGGTTACTTAATGTCAATTACATTCACCACAAAGTTACGCCATGTGCCTATCATATATGGCACGGGCATGGGGTTTTGCCAACCTTTGGGAGAGACAACCAAAGACTGGTGTGGACTGGCAACCCACAAATAACCCTGTTGACCCTTGGCAGTGTCAGGAATTGTCAGAGCAAAACTACAGCCTAGACCCAAGTGGTTGCCGGTCGCCTGAACTGTCACCGGGGCATAACTGTCTGGGAATTTAGACTTTTGGGGTTCACCGGGAACTTGCACAATCACATTACTGGGATTACTTTGCTGTAGCGTGACCTTGAAGTCACGGCACTTTAGGAGACCAAATTCCTTAGTTACTTTTGCCAAGTCGTTGGCTGTGATCGTACCTTTGAGAACCTTTCCCACTTCGAGGTCTTTGGGAGTAACTCTCAGGTCAGGTGCGGGCATTTCATTGGGTTTCGGCATCTGTTGAGCTTGGACTGCCAGCGGGGCAACGGTCGTCAAAGCCAACACCAAAGGTAAGAAACGCAGATTCATAGAAAACTCCTGAAGGATAAGTAAAGTGCAGAGGGTTTGGCGGTTACTTGATGTCAAATTCACTCACGCCCACGACAAAGTTACGTCCTACACTGCCAGAAGTCGGAACCGGCATGGGATTTTGCCAACCCTGGGGAGATGTTACTAAGAGGTCTCCTTGCTTGTTTTCAACCCCTTTGAGCACCACCAGATAACCCTGTTTACCCTTGGCTTTATCGGGAACCGTCAGGGAATAGTTACAGCCCAGACCCAAGTGGTTGCCGGTCGCCTGAACTGTCACCGGGGCATAACTGTCTGGGAATTTAGACTTTTGGGGTTCACCGGGAACTTGCACAATCACATTACTGGGATTACTTTCCTGTAACGTCACCTGGAACTGACTGCACTTCACCTGACCAAATTTCTTAGTCACATACGCCAGGTCTTTCGCCGTGATCGTCCCGCTGATGGTCGTTCCCATTTTGATTGGGGGAATCTTTTGGAAGTCAGGTGCAGGCATTTCCTGAGGGTTCGGCATCCGTTGGGCGTGGACTGCCAGCGGGGCAACGGTCGTCAAAGCTAACACCAAAGGTAAGAAACGCAAATTCATAGAAAACTCCTGAAGGGTAATGAGGTGGTTTAAGAAGCTACAGAATGTAACCTCTATACTTTTCAAATTAACTGATGCAAATGAGGCTGTATAGGATCAAAAATACTGCCTAGAAGTGATCTCGATCTCTATAACCACTTCAGAAAAAAGCCAGCAAATTTCTAGGTATAAATTACTCCTAAAAATAGCCTATTCAACCGCACCAAAACCCCCGCAACCAATGCCAAAAGTCCCGGATTTTTTGCTCCCAGAAGTAAAACACCTGATCCAACCACTGGAGGAACCGTTCTAGCCAATGGGGTTCATAACCTTCGGCGACCGATGCCACCTCTAAGGTCGGTTCCGGCAAAACCGGGGCTACCGGCACAATCGGTAAGGCGGGTGCTTCTGGTGTACCCGGCAATTGTTCCACCGGCGGCGCACCTCGCAAAAGGGGAAACCGGCTGAGTTGTTCCCACAATTTTTTTAACCAACATTGCCACCAAGGGACTGCAGGCGGGGTGGCAGGCGTTAAAGTCGGTGGTGGCACCGGACGCAACCGCATCCACCGGAACCACTGCCACAATTGCACCCACCCCTGTCTCAGCCGCTGAGGCATCTGCAACAACCAAGTCATGAGCCAGCTGCGATAGACCATAGCCGCAGGTGAAGTGGGACTAAATCAATCCCTTTATTATAGGCAAGCCCCACCCAACTAATTGTTGCAACTGGTTAACGAACCCTTGAAAACTTAGCGTCAAACCCCTATACTGCACTAGGGTTATGTAACCCTAACTACAAAAAACCCAACTCTCACACGTTTTAGGAGGAGAGCGCTTTGGCTAGAAGACGTAAGCGCAGAAGTCGTCGTCGCCTGGAAGGTCGAAAAATCTTAGAATGTGTTCCCCAATTCACCCTGGAAACCGGTGAGGACAAGCCGGTGACAGCGGCTCGGCGTTTTATCCATGCCAACGGGATTGCTCCACCGGCATTACTTTTGGTGCGGCGGAATGAGCATACGGTTGACCGATATTTCTGGGCGGAAAAGGGCTTGTTTGGGGCACAGTACGTCGAAGAAAATCACTTCCTCTTCCCCAGTCTGCGAACGCAAGAATTAGCAGAGCAAGTTGGGGCGGCCAAATAGGTTACGGACGGTTTTTTGCCCTAGTCACCCCTAGAAATCGTTGATAAGCTCGATCCTAGGGTCGAGATGGTTCAACCATGTCCTTAATCAACGTGTTTCCCAGGGTGGGGCAGTTACCGCCGGGAATGGGTTTGTGCCACTGGGAAGTGGGGGCAAAACTGGCCGTGGGACTGCTGGCGGCGGATATGCCTGCTTGGGTGTTGGTCTCCCCGCCGGAGATGGCTGGGGCAACGGCGCTGTGGTTGGATAGCCGGGAATTGGCTCCGGGTGACCATTTGCTCTGCATCCGTAGCGCCCAGTGGGTCTTTGCCCTGCTGGCTACTCCGACGGGTCAGGTTGCCCATAGCTTTCATCCCCAAGTGGTGCGGCGGCTGTGGCAGGAACTTTTGGCGCAGGTTCCGGAGCGGGCGTGGCTCGACCGCCTTAAAGCCCTGCCGGATCACTGGCCGGTGGCACCGGTGGAGATGGTGGAGCAATTTTATCAAGGGTGGCTCTACCAAACGGTTCAACCCCCGGAGGAGTGGGCCCGTTCCGTACTGCATGAAATCTATACTCCCCTCAGTACCATCGGCATTTGGACGGATATATTGCTGAAATATCAACAGCAACTCCCCCAACGGGTCAAAGAGGGGTTGCAGGCCATTGCCCAGGAGGTGCGGGTGCGCCGGGAACGCTGGCAGTCCTGGTTTGAACCCCAGCAATGTCAGTCCGGGTTGGGGGATTGGCGGGCACAGGCGCAGGCCCGGGGCATCCAGATGGATTTTGACCTGGGAACCCCTTTGCCGGGAATTTTGCGCCACCTGCTCGCCCAGGTGATGCCCCTGCTACTGGGAGAACTGCCTGCGGGTGCCCAGATTTATGGGGCGGTGAAACAAACCCAACAGCAGGAACGGAAAGTCATTGTTTTATACCTACGTTTTACGGATTTGGGGGAACGGCGCACCCTGGGGGCAGGTTGGGAATGGAGTCCCGCCACCGGGCGGCTCTACCCCAGTTTGACCCAGTGGCAGGAACGGTTGGCGGCTCTGGGGGGGGAACTCCACTGGCAGGCGCAGGGGTTGGACTTGACCTTGCCCCTAGAATCCCTGGGTCAACAGGGCTTGGGCGATGAGTAGGTCGGGGGGGGTGGTGATTTTCAGGTTGGTGTCCTCCCCAGGGACGACCTGCACCGGGTACTGACACCGTTCTAACAAAGCCGCATCATCGGTAACCTGCCATTGGTGGGTGAGGGCGTGGGTGTGGCAGGTTTTGAGAATGGACACCTGGAAGCCCTGGGGGGTTTGGGCCGCCCATAGATGCGCCCGCTCCGGGGTTTCGGCAATCAGGGGCGGTTCCCGCACGACCTTAATCGTATCCCGCACGGGAATGGCGGTAATCACCCCACTGGCAGTGCTGAGGGCGGCTTGACACCGATGAAACAGGGCGGGACTAGCCAGACAACGGGCACCATCGTGGATCAACACCGTGTCTGCCCCAGGGGGGAGGGCGCAGAGACCTTGCCAGACCGAGGCTTGCCGGGTGTCCCCCCCCGGAATGATCTGCACTGGCACCGGGGGAGCCAATTCCGTGACTATGGCTTCGATCGCCGGCCAGTCCGCCGGTTGCGCCATCACCCCCACCCAGGTAGGCTGAGCCTGGAACACCCGGAGCAACGTCCACGCCAAAATCGGTCGCCCCTGGAGGGTCAACAGGAGTTTATTCCGGTCATGCCCCATCCGTTTGCCCTGACCGGCGGCGGCAATCAGTACATACATAGGGGCATTATCCCACAATCCCCTAATTGATCGCCGGGGCGGCAGGCACGGCAATCATCTGGTAATCCCCCTTTTGGTCAATGTAGCTGTAGAAAAGGTCGCACCACACCGCCGCCGCTACGGGTTCCCGGGGCACCCAAAATACCCAATGCCGTTGGATGTCCAGAGCCGAGCGCACTGTGGCAAAAGGTTCCCGTTTCACTTGCTCCAAAGTCCCGTAGGCTTTTGACTCTACGGTTTCCAGCCAGACCGCCACCCGTTCCGGGGTACCCCCACTGGTTTCCAATTCCAAAACCCCATGCACCCGCAACTGCTCCCACCACACCAGCGGGTCATTCATATCCAAACCCCGGTGGCTCATCCGGCGGTAGGCATCCCCCATCCTGGTCTTCACCAAGTCTTGCACCTGGGGTAAGCGATCCAGTTCAAATTTTGTCCCTAAAACCTGTAGTTGGCGGGCAGTCCGACGGAACCATAACACGTGTGCAGACATTTTAACCTCCACTTTTTGAACAGCAGAATCAACCCTATCGGGGTTAACTCTGGTTCCAGGTAGAGGCGTTTTTCCGCCCAGCCCTAATGTAACCCAGGTGCGGTTGCCCCGTCAATTGCTGGGTGCAATCAGTCCTGCCGTCAGGGTTCCGAGTGCAAGCGAATGCGGGGATCCGCCCACTGCAATAAAATATCCGCCAACAAATTGCCCAGAATTAACATCACCGAACCGAGCATCAAACTCGCCATCACCAGATACAAATCCTGCGCCGTCACCGCCTGTAAAATTAAGCGACCAAGACCCGGCCAATTGAAAAAATATTCGGAAATAAAAGCACCGCTCAAGAGGGTGGCAAATTCAAATCCCAGCAGGGTAATTAAGGGGTTAATGGCATTGCGGAGGGCGTGGACATAAATCACCCGGGATTCCGGTAAGCCCTTGGCACGGGCGGTACGGATATAATCTTGCCCCAGCACATCCAGTAAATTGCCCCGCATCAACCGTTGCAGACCCGCAAAGCTAATAATGGTTAACGTCAAAGCCGGTAACATCAGATGCCAAAGGATGTCCAAAACCTTACCTAGGGGTGTTAAATCCACAAAATCAATGCGGGTCATATCCCCCACCGGAAACCAACCGGTACGTTGGGCAATAAATAATAAAATTAACCCGGCAATAAAACTGGGAAACCCCTGGGCTAAATAGCTAATTCCTTGCAAAAGGTAATCCGGGCGGCGGTTTTGATAAACAGCGGCGACAATGCCCAAGGGAATCGCCAAACCCCAGGTGAGGATCAACGAAGCCACAGCTAATAATAACGTTGCTGGCACCCGTTCCCAAAGCAATAGGGCGACGGGACGACGATAGACAAAACTTTCCCCAAAATTGCCCCGGATGGCTTGGGATAGCCACAGAAAATACTGCTCAACGGGAGATTTATCCAAACCAAATTGTTGCCGTAGGGCTTCTATCGTTTCGGCGGAAATGGTGGGGTTTTGTTGCAGGCTATTCAAATAGTCGCCGGGTGCCAATTGAATGATGGCAAAGGACAAAGCTGAGGCTAAAAATAAGGTTAAAACTGCTTGCAGAATGCGCTTGATCCAATAACGTGCCATCGGTAACTCCGGTTGCTTGGATTGCTTTTCAGAATACCTAGAGAATATAACAATTTTAACTGAGTATAGAATAGCGTTCGCAGGGCACCACCCCGTCCTGGGTTCTCCAGAATTTTTGTATGCCTACCGCACGCAAACTAACGTTAATCACGTAGGATTGTTATATGGGCACTTCTAAAAACAAGTCGCAGCCCCCATTTTAGTTCTCGATAGCCTGCGTGGCGTAGCCATTGATATGGGCATTCTAGCGAAATAAGCGAAATAATCTTCCAGTGGTGGCAATAAATAGAAGTGCCCTCTTAAAACTTATTCCTAATCCTAATAAGTTTACCTGGTGAACACTGCTCCACCAAATCGGCAGGAAAAGTAAGGTTTTTAGCCGGGGGAGTACATCTGCCCCTATGATATTAAAGCCGACCTTTCGGGAAAATCCGGTGCGAATCCGGTGCTGTGCCGCAGCAGTGATGGGAGTTCCCTCAGCCTGAATGCCGTTGGTCGGTTTGTCCCTACATTGACCTGCGTTGCACGGGTCTAAGGAGTTGAACATGGTTGCATTTGTTTCGCATCGGGAGCCTCGGCTGGTGCCCTTGCCCCAACCCCGTCCCCTGCTGTTGATTGGTCACGGTACCCGGGATGCCCAAGGGCGGGCGGATTTTCTGAATTTTGCCCAGCAGTACGGTGCCCTCGATCCCAGTCGCCCGGTGATCCCCTGTTTTTTGGAGTTGACCGAACCCCTGATTGAGGCGGGGATTGCTCGCTGTGTGGCGGCGGGTTGGTGGGAACTGTCGGCGGTGCCCCTATTGCTCCTGGCGGCACGGCATCTGAAGCTGGACATTACCCGGGAGTTGGACCGGGCACGGAGTCACTATCCGGGGTTGACCATTCACTACGGGCGGCATTTGGGGCTGGCACCGGAAATTCTGAAACTGTGGCAGGAACGGTTAGCCCAGGTGGATCATCCCACCATTCCCCGCAGTGAAACTGTTGTACTGCTGGTGGGGCGGGGGGCAAGTGACCCGGATGCCAATAGCGACACGCTGAAATTGTCCCGTTTGTTGTGGGAGGGCAGTGGCTATCTGACGGTGGAAACCTGTTTTGTGGGCATTACCCATCCCCGGCTGGAGGAGGGGTGGCGGCGGGTGTGGCTCTATCAACCGAAACGGGTGATTGTCCTGCCCCATTTCCTGTTTACGGGGGTGTTGGTGCAAAAAATTCAGGCAATGGCGCAGGCGATGCAGACTGCCCACCCGGAGGTAGAAGTGACCTGCCTGGGTGAGTTGGGGATTACCCCGGAGTTGTTTTCCCTGGTGCGCCAGCGGGAATGGGAAACCTTCGGTGCGACGATGCCCATGAATTGCGATATGTGTAAATTCCGCCAGCAGGTTTTACATGGGAATTCCCACGGGCATTCACACGACCATTCCCATCACCACCACGACCATTCCCACCATGATCACAGTCACGGCTACAATGACCCCTACCGGGACTTGAGCCAATACCACCAGCGGATTTGGCAGTGAAGTACGATGTGATTATCGTAGGGGCGGGTCCAGGGGGGGGCAGTGCCGCCTACCATCTGGCAAAGCGGGGGCGGTCGGTGCTGTTGCTAGAACAGGCTACCTTACCCCGTTACAAGCCCTGTGGGGGTGGGGTGTCGCCCCAGGTGCAAGAGTGGTTTGATTTTGACTTTGCTCCGGCGATTTCCTGTGTGAGTCAAGAGATTCATTACACCTGGAAGCTGGGGGAGCCGGTGGCGGTGGCGTTGACGGGTTTGGAACCCATTTGGCTGGTGCGCCGGGATGTGTTTGACCATTTCCTAGTGCAACAGGCGCAGAAACAAGGGGCACTTGTGCGGGATGGCACGGCGGTCACGGGGATCGCCTGGCAGGGGGAGGCGTGGCAGGTCCACACGGCGGGGGACGTTTACCAGGGGCGGTATTTGGTGGCTGCCGATGGGGCGAAGGGGAAACTGCCCGGTTGGTTGGGGTTTCGGGAGCGCAAACGCCGGTTGGCGGGGGCATTGGAAGCGGAGGCTCCCTTGCGGGATATTCCCCCAGCCCATATTTATTTTGAATTTGGTTTGGTGAAAAATGGCTACCTCTGGAATTTTCCCAAGCGAGACGGGTTTTCCTTGGGGGTGGGGACGTTTTGCGGCGGCGGCGAGACCCAGGATTTTCGCCAAATTCTCACAAACTATGCGGGGCATTTTGGCGTGGATTTAGCCAGCACCAAGCAGTACGGTCACCCCCTGTGCCTTTGGGATGCGCCCCAAGCCCTGCACACCCAAAACGCCCTGTTGGTGGGGGAAGCGGCCTGTGTGGTGGACCCATTTACCGCTGAGGGGATTCGGCCTTCCCTGTGGACGGGCTGGCAGGCGGCCTTAGCCTTAGACCGGGCTTTGGCGGGGGAACTGGATGCCCTGGCTAACTATACAAAAACAGTACAAGAGACCTGGGGCAAAGACATGGTGTGGGCAAAACGGTTGGCGCAGGTATTTTATCGTCTGCCGGGGTTGGCGTACCGGGTGGGGGTGAAACGTCCGGCGGCGACCCGTAAATTTGCCGAATTATTCACGGGTAAAACCCACTACCAAGCGGTCGCCCAGTTGGCTCTGCGGCGGTTAGGGCAGGTCAATCCCCTGGCGAAAAATTGACGACGCTCAACCCTGGTGTAAAAATTTTTTTGCAGTTCAAATATAGCAATCCTAAATAAAAATGGAACAGGGTTGCAGGGGCACCGCCCCCGTCAAAGAAGCACCTGCGGTGTAGGGTTCTAGGAAATTTCTGTATGCCTACGGCACGCAGGCTAACGTTAATCAAATCGGATTGCTATATTAGGGAAACAACTATGGCAATCCTAAATGAGAGCGGCGGTCGCCCTTGGCTCTGGGGAATTACTGTTCATTAATCAAATGGGCACCTCTATTTATTCAAAATATGAGAACGAAACACAAAAACAGCATAGCATTGCTCAGTACTTTTTTGTACTAAGATGACTGGGTTTTATAGATTGCTGTAGATATGATTGAAAAGAGACTTAGTAGGGGGTCAAAACTCACAGATTATCGGCCAGGGACTGCCGCTCCCAAAACGCATAACGGCGGAAATTATAAGCCAAATTTTTCAAACCAATTGCCGCTTCTACTCTGGTTTTACCAATCAGACGCATGAATTTACCCCCAAGACACATCACCCACTGACCAAATACGTGTTCCACCTTGGCTCTCACTTTAGATTTGATGCGATTCTTTTCATTTTGCTCTGCGGTTAGGGGCTGATTTCGGTAGCCTTTTTCATGGATGTGACTGGTAAATCCAATCCTGGCTAACGTCCATTCTAAATCCGTGCTGTGATAGGCACTATCTCCCCAGATTTCCGACCCATCAATATCCACCAGTTGACTGAATACTTGTGAGTCATGCACGGAGGCATCCGTGACCACATAATGACGCACAAAACCATATTTTACATCCACACTGATATGATTTTTATAGCCAAAATAGCTGACACCATTTTTCTTTACCCAACGGGCATCTCTATCCTTTTGCCGTAAAACCTGGGGTTTTTCCTCCCATTGCTTAGGAATTTTCCCTTCCTTTACTTCTTGATTTTCTTGCCGAGTATTTCGTTGGACTGGCACGGGAATGAGAGTGGCATCCACAATCTGACCAACTTCGACAATATATCCTTTTTCTCTCAGGTAATTATCAAAGTGAGCAAATACTTCTTTGACTAGATCGTGCTTGGCGAGATTATCCCGAAATAGCCAGACCGTTTTGGCATCAGGGATAGCGTCTTCGATACCCAATCCTAGGAATTCCATGAACGAGATACGGTCATTCACTTGAAACTCGAGTTCATCGTCACTAAGGGCATACATTTGTTGGAGAATCAACAATTTAAACATCACAATGACGTCGGTGGGTTTTCGACCCGCATTACTCTTTCTTTCCTTGTCATATATGGTTTCTAATATGGGTCGGAAATCTTCCCAGTTAATATTTTCATTGAGCCACTTCAGCATGGGCTTTTTCTGATTGAGTTTTTCCCGCCGCTCTTGCTCATCCCAAAATCCTTTTTGACCCATTTTTTCTCTCCACGTCGTTAATACTAATTATCTCACAAATCCCTCCCAAAATCAATTAATAGAGGTGCCCAAATGAGATTGCCGTATGGCTATTTCAAACCAGTTTGCGACATTGACCTTTACCTACAACCCCTGTCCTAGAGGGAGATAGAGCGATTGAAGGTGCCTCAAAGAGGTTACATTTTTTTGTGAAATGACGGCTTTGACATATTCCCCGCCCTAAAGGGCAGGGATTCTTGATGCTATGGCTACGCCACACAGGTTATCACAGACCGATGCTGGCAAGCCAGTCTTACTCAATTAATTCTGCGGGGTTTTAGACCCGGTTTTTTGCTAACTTTAACGGGGCAAAACCTCAAAAGAATCAATCACTGCCCCATACACTGGCGGCAAAATTCCCTGCTGAAATGCCCGCAATGGCCCAGTCATCCCCAGGGTATAAACCCGCTCATTGGCATAAACAAACAAAAACCACCGGTGCAGGTCATCAGGAGCTTTGCCGGGACGCACCACTTCCTCCGCCCGAAACCCTTGACCCCCCCGGATCGTTAGCGGCACAACGTTGGTGTACAGCGGGTCATCCTTATATTTCCTGAAATGGACGTTAAACGCCGCCGCCGCCCCCGCCATCGGTTCCGTGTGGACATAAATCGTGGTGGGCGTGGGAAAACGGGGCCCTGACCAGGAACCCGCACCTGCAGGCTGAAATTCCACCGGCACCCGCAGGCGATAGCCCTGGGATGGGTCGCTGTACGTGTTGGTTTGTCCTGAAAAAAAACTTTGACTGAGGAAAAAAACCGCCGGTTGTACCCCCAATAGGCTGACCAAAACCAGGTCAATCATAGCCGTTGCGACTCCACACAGGTATCCTAAACTCAGACGCACTGGGGAGGCAGAAGTTCATGGTTCGGGGGCAAACCTGGAAACGGCAATGGTTAAAATGGTTCGCCTTGTGTTTGTGCCTGGGATTACTAAGTGGAAATCTCACCGCCTGTAGCCTGCGAAATGCCACCGCCCAAGTGCCCCAACTGGTATTAGCCACCCCCTCTGGCCCAGCAACCTTTAATTATCCCCTCAATACTTCATTTTATAGCGTTTTTGGCTTTATTTACGAAGGGCTACTGGAAACCAACGGACTCACCTTAGAATTGGAACCTGCCTTAGCCGAATCCTGGCAAATCAGCCCCGATCAAAAGCAAATTATTTTTACATTACGGGACAATTTACGCTGGTCGGACGGGAAACCCCTAACCAGTGACGATGTGGTTTTTTCCTATCAAGAAGTTTATCTTAATCCCAAAATTCCTTCCGGCATTCAAGATATTTTGCGGGTAGGACAAAGCCGTGCATTCCCAACCGTTAAAGCCCTGGATTCCCGGCGGGTGGAATTTCGCATCCCCGAACCCTTTGCCCCTTTTTTGCGATTTGTGGGGGGCATTCCGATTTTACCGGCTCACATTTTACGTCCTGGCATTCAAACCCTCGATGCCCAAGGCAATCCCCGTTTTCTTTCCATGTGGGGGATTGATACCCCGGTGCAGGAAATTGTTGGGAATGGAGCTTATGTGATGGAGCGTTATACCCCCAGCCAACGGGTGGTTTTTCGCCGCAATCCCTACTATTGGAAAAAGGATGAACAGGGCAAAAATTTACCCCATATTGAACGGATTATCTGGCAAATTATTGAATCTACCGATACCCAACTCCTGCGGTTTATGTCTCAAGAATTAGATGCCATCTCGGTCACGCCGGAGGCATTTCAACTTTTGAAAAAAGAGTCAAAAAAACGGAATTTTACCATTTTTAATGCCGGGTCAGAAACCTTGAGTACCTTTATTGCCTTTAATCTCAACCGTGCCCAAAATAATCAGGGGGTGCCTTTGGTTGACCCGGTCAAATCCCGCTGGTTTAATAATCGCAAGTTTCGGCAAGCGGTGGCTTATGGGATCAACCGGGAGCGGATGCGGGATACAATTTTTCGTGGTTTGGGGGTGTTGCAAAATTCTCCCCTGCACCCGGATAGTCCCTACTACGATCCCCAGGTGAAAGTTTATAACTATAACCCCAATCGCGCAAAGCAATTACTTGCCGAAGCCGGGTTTCAATTCAATCCCCAGGGACAATTGGTAGATGACCAGGGCAACCCGGTAAAATTTACTTTATTGACCAATATCGAACGGCGGATTCGTCCGGCAATGGCGGCGCAAATTAAGCAGGATTTAGCAGGATTGGGGATGCAGGTGGATGTGCAAACCATGAGTTTTAATCCCTACATTGAACGGTTGGGCAAAACCCGGGATTGGGATTGTTATCTCGGGGGATTTGGGGGCGGTGGCATTGACCCCCACAGTGGTTTTAATATCTGGTACAGTCGGGGCAGTTTACATACGTTTAATCAAGGCTCTCTCCCCGGACAACCCCCACTCAAAAATTGGTCGGTGCATCCCTGGGAATTGCAAATTGATGACCTGTTGATCCGGGGTTCGCAAACCATAGATGAGTCCAAACGCAAGGAAATTTATCGGGAATTTCAAGCCTTAACCCAAGAGGAATTACCGTTTATTTATTTGGTGAACAATTTAGCTTTGGAAGCAGTGCGAAATCGGGTCAAGGGCATTGCATTTTCCGCCTTGAGTGGGCCGTTTTGGAATTTGCCAGAATTGGAATTGGCGGATTAGGCAAACCTGCCCCCAGGTGTTCTACAGTAGAAACTATCAGCAATCAATCAGTCCCCGCATCCAGGTATCCCGATGGAACTAGAGCAACAACTGCAAAAACTAATTGACGAAGCTCCCCAGGGGGACAACACAGCGCAACTGGTGCGGGTGATTGGGCCTTTACTGTTGAATATCGCCCAAAATTTTCGCCATAAACAGTATTATATTGTACAAACATTGGATAAACGTTGGCAGACCAGCATTTGGGCCAATCAGGATGGGGCTGAGCGTACCATACTCTATGCGTACTGCACATTACAAGACGCTACCGACAGTATTCCCATGCCCAAAGACCCCTGGTTGATGGCCTTACCGGTGCCGGTGGTGCAGATTATTTTTCAGTTGTTGGGGATGGAGCCGGTGGAGAGTGTGATTTTTTGGGAAGAAGCGGGGCCGAAATTGGGGGCGGAACTGAAGCGCAGTGACCTGCAACTGTGGGTACAAAATCACCTGTTGCAACTATCCGGGCCGCCTGCGGATTTGGCTTAGACCGCTTCTGTTATTTGCACCGCCTCCTGGATCAAAGGCAGTAATTTCGCCAGGGCATCGGGCCAGCCCACCAAAATCCGTTGCCGGTGACAGAGGGTCGCCACATCCACCGCTCCTGAGTCAAACCGCAGGGGGTTGCCCACCAAATCACAGCAGGTCAAACCAGCAGCTTGGGCAAGAGCCAGAGGTCCTACCGTGTCCCAGATTTTTACCCGTTGATTGAGGTACAGATACACCAACGCCCGCCCCCGAATCACCTCCACCACCTTGAGGCCAAAACTGCCCATACTTTGGAAATCCACCCCGGGGATCAACCGGGTCAATGCGGCTCCATAGCGCTGGCGGTCCTTGTCCCCAATCACTAACGGGCAGTACCACTTGGAGGGGGGTTCCGGGACTTTACTTGGCAGTTCTGTAATCGAATGATCAGGCAATTGTTGATACAAACCCTGCCCGACCCCCCCCCAATACATCCGTTCCAGAACCGGGGCATACACCCAGCCCGCCGTGGGTTGGTAGCGTTCCAACAGGCCGATCATCAGCGCATAATAGGGGCGGTGGTGGACAAAATCATCCGTCCCATCAATCGGGTCAATGCACCACAACCGTTGGGAACCTTGGGCGTAGGCGTGGCGGGAATCCGGGTTCTCCTCTGTGATCAGCCCGTCCTGGGGAAACCACTGGCGAAAATGCTGGGTAAATTCCCGATCCAACGCCTGATCCACCGTGGTTACATAGTCCGCCGGGCCTTTTTCCATCACCGTAAAGCCACTTGCGGTCATCCGCCGTGCCTGGGTGCCGCACCGCAGTAGCAAATCCCGAATCGCCTGATCCCATCGCCAATCCATGCCCTTACCTCACCTGCGCCTATTGTAACGCCTTTGTTACATTCTTCTGAGGTCAACCCTGATGCTTTACCCTAAAAATGAAAGTGGGGGAGGGCAAGCCATGGGAAGGATCACGCTATGCACCGATTTTGATGGCCCCGTGGTGGATGTATCCGAACGTTATTACCAGGTGTACCGTTTTTGCCTACACAAAGTCCAGCAAAATGACCCTGACATTCCCCTGAAGGTGTTGAGCAAGGCGGAATTTTGGGCGATGAAACGAGCCAAGGTATCGGAGTTGGAAATTGGCAGGCAGTCTAGGTTGAACCCCGCCCAAGCCCAGGAGTTTAGCCAATGCCGTCGGGCAACGGTGCATACTTTTCCCTATTTTGAGTTTGACCAAATCCTGCCCGGGGTACGGGAAACCCTGATGAACCTGCGCTCCCAGGGGATAGCACCCCATATCATCACCATGCGCCGCCAGCGGGAACTCACCTTTGCCCTGGCACAATTCCAGTTGAGCGACCTGTTTGCCCCGGACCACCGCCACTGCATTGGGGATGATTTTGTCAAAACCCAAGACCATCTGGATAAACCGGTGTTGATGGCGCAAGCCCTGGCGCAGATCGCCCCGGCTGACCCCGTGTGGATGGTGGGGGATACGGAGGCGGATATTATCGCCGCTCAGACCCACGGTATCCCGGTGGTGGCGGTGTTGAGTGGGATTCGGGATGAGGAGCGGTTGCGGGCTTACCAGCCGGACGTTATCCAACCGGATTTGGCGGCGGCGGTAGCCTGGATTTTGCGCCATGCCTAACGCCAATAGCCCCACGCCCAACCGATGATAATGATGACCCCCAAAACGATGCGGTAAATAATAAAAATCCGGGTACTGTGGTGTTGCAGAAATTTCAGCAAAAAATCAATGGCGAGGTAGGAGAAAACAAACGCCGATAGGGTGCCCAAAATTACACTCACTAAGCTCTCGGTGGTGAATTGAATTTCCGTCGCAAATTCCACAATTCCTGCTAAAAATAGGGCGGGGATGCCCAATAAAAAGGAAAACCGAGCCGCCGCCGGTCGGTCAAACCCCAACAGCAACCCCCCGGTCAAGGTTGCCCCCGAACGGGACACCCCCGGAATCAACGCCACCGCCTGGGCACACCCCACCCAAAACCCATCCTTGACCCGAATGTCCGCCATTCCCCGCGTGCGACTGCCCACCCGTTCCGCCCAGCCCAGCAAAATCCCCAGACCAATCAACGCCGCCGCAATCACCAGCAGACTCCGGGGCGGCGAACCCACTGTGTATTTAATCACCCCCCCCGCCAGGAGAAGCGGCAGGGTACCCACCCCAATCCCAAGCAACACCCGGGCTGGGAGCGACTGCCATTGCCGTTTGCGTACCGCCTGGACAAACCCCAACCCCACCTGCTGTAAATCCCGGCGGAAGTACCACAACAGTGCCACCAAACTGCCCAACTGAATCACCGCACTAAAGGACACCCCAAAGTCCGGCCACCCCAAAAAAGCGGGAATAATCCGCAGGTGAGCGATGCTACTGATGGGCAAAAACTCCGTCGCCCCCTGGATAAAACCCAGGATGACCGCCTGCCACCAGGAGGGAATGGCTGGGGGACTCGCCAAAAATAGGGGCAAAACTAATTCTGGTTGCATCGGTTATCCCATCCGTAACATGGGTGATCGCATCGGTTCCGTTGGGTAGGTAAACGCACCAATTTCCCTTTTTGACCACAATTCAGTAAGATACACTTAAAAAGACCCGCCTTTAGAGCGGCATCAATGATCCAATCATTCCCCAGATGATGTGACGACTTCCGCCGCCTATCTATTGGTAACGACCCCCACGGGCGAGCAATATATTCCCCTGGTGGGTGGAACTACCTGGAACATTGGTCGGGCAGACCGCAATGGCATTGTACTGGCGGATCGCTGGGTGTCCCGCAACCACGCCATGATCCAGCGGTTGGATACAGGAGAATACTATTTTATTGATTTTGGGAGCCGCAATGGCTCTTTTCTGCGGGGGCGACGGGTGAGCATTCCCATGCCCTTACGGGACGGGGATCAACTGGTGATTGGGGAAACCAAAATGGTCTTCCATGTCCGCAACTCGATCCAACCCACGACGGTGCCCCCCCAGTCCCCGGAGGGGAACGAAAGTGCCACGGAGGTGTTGCACGTCCGCTGTCTGATTTCGGTGTTGGTGGTGGATATTCGGGAATTTAGTGTGTTGGCGCGGCAGGTGGACGAAGCCCTGTTGTCCCAGGCGATTGGTTCCTGGTTTCGCCAGGTGGGGGAAATTATCCAACGGTTTGGCTCCCGGGTGGACAAGTACATTGGGGATGCGGTGATGGCGGTCTGGATTCACAACACCCAAGGCCCCTCCCAAAATGATATGTTGCGCCTGCTCCGCACCATTTGGGCGATTGATAAAACCACGGCGAATTTACATTACCAACATCCCCTGCCAGGCCCCCTACGGATTGGGGTGGGGCTGAATACGGGCTATGCGATGGTGGGCAACAGTGGGAGCGGGGAACGCCCGGAATATACGGCTTTGGGGGATACGGTCAATACCGCCTTTCGCCTGGAATCCGCCACCCGTACCTTGGGTTTGGATGTGGCGTTAGGACAAAGTACATTTCGTTACATCGAGGGGATGGATCAGGTGAAGGACTTTTTTACCCCCCACACCGCCACCCTTAAGGGCTACGAGGAACCCGTACCCCTGTGGGGCACTTCGTTTAACCATCTGCGCCTGTTTTTGCAACTCCATAACCCGGAAGGGGGCACCCGGAGCGGCACCTTTACCTTCCCCAGCGGTTCCCTTGATGGGTCGTGATCCGGATCGCTGTGGTGGGGGATGTCCACGACCAGTGGCAAGCCGGGGATGCCCTCGCCCTGGAGCATTTGCGCGTGGATTTGGTTTTGTTTGTGGGGGATTTTGGCAACGAGTCCCTGGGGGTGGTGCAACAGGTTGCCGCATTGCCTCTGCCGAAGGCGGTGGTGCTGGGTAACCACGATGCCTGGTACACGGCTACGGATTGGGGCCGCCGCAAATGTCCCTACGACCGGCAAAAAGAAGACCGATTTCAAGCCCAGTTGGCGGTTTTGGCGGATTTGCACGTGGGCTATGGGGGGCGGGAATTTTCCGATTGGGATGTGACCGTGGTGGGGGGGCGACCCTGTAGCTGGGGCGGTGGTGAGTGGAAATTGGGGGAATTTTACCAGCAGTACTTTGGGGTGAAGGACTGGGCGGAGTCCCAAGCCCGGATTACCCAAGCCATTCGGCAGGCTCCCTCCCGGCGGGTAATTCTGCTCAATCACAATGGTCCGACGGGTTTGGGGGAAGCACCCCAGGCCCCCTGTGGTCGGGACTGGACACCCGTGGGGGGGGACTACGGCGACCCGGACTTGCGGGGGGCGATCCAGCACGCCCAACAGGAAGGCATCCCCATTCCCCTGGTGGTATTTGGGCATATGCACCACCAACTGCGGGGCAATTTGGGTCAGCGGCAGATGTGGCAGAGGGATGAGACGGGGACGGTCTATTTCAACGCCGCCGTGGTGCCCCGCATCCGTACCGTGGCGGGGGAATCCTGGCACCATTTTGGCTTGGTGGAATTGGGAACCCAGGGGGTGCAGAGCGTTGCCCAGGTGTGGGTGCATCCCGCCACCGGCAGGGTGGAAACGGAATGGCTCCTGCAACCCACGGTGTTAGGGCGCAATTAGGGCAAAATCAAGCCGCCAACGTAGCGAGCAACTGCACCACCCGTTCTTTCACCTGCTCCCGCACCCGCCGAAACGTATCCAATTCCCCCCCCTCCGGGTCCTCCAACTGCCAATCGGCGAAATAATCCCGGGTCAGCCACTCCGGCGGCAAACTCACCCCACACCCGCACAGGGAAATCACCGCATCAAAATCTTCCGGCTGAAAATCACTCAGGGGCTTGGACTGCTGCTGGCTAATGTCAATCCCAACTTCCTGCATCACCTGCACCGTCAAGGGATCCACAAAACTGGATTCTAAGCCCGCACTCGCCACCTGCACCCGATCCGCCCCCAAACTGCGGGCAAACCCCTCCGCCATCTGGGAACGCCGGGAATTTTTCTTACACACAAACATGACCCGCTTCATGATTACCCTCCGTTGTGTTGGTTAACCTGACAATGTACCAGGAAAAAACTTGCGGGTGCGATTGGCAAACGCCACCAGGGACAACATCACCGGCACCTCCACCAACACCCCCACCACCGTCGCCAACGCCGCCCCCGAATTCAGACCAAATAAACTGATTGCCACCGCCACCGCCAGTTCAAAAAAGTTGGACGTACCAATTAAAGCCGCCGGAGCCGCCACCGCAAAAGGCACCCGCCAGAAATACCCCCAGGCGTAGGCAATGATAAAAATCCCGTAGCTTTGGATCAGCAAAGGAATCGCAATTAAAACAATCACCAAGGGTTGCGCCACAATCGTCTGCGCCTGAAACCCAAACAACAACACCACCGTCGCCAATAGCCCCAGGATGGAATAGGGCTTGATCTGGGCGCAAAATTCCGCAATCGCCACCTCATGCCCCCGGGCATCCAACCGTTTCCGGGTTCCATACCCCGCCGCCAAGGGAATCACCACATAGAGAATTACCGACAGCAAAAGCGTTTCCCAAGGCACCTGCACCTGCGTCACCCCCAGCAACCAGGACACAATCGGCGCAAACGCCACCACCATAATCAGGTCATTGATCGACACCTGCACCAGCGTATAATTGGCATCCCCCCGCACCAACTGACTCCACACAAACACCATCGCCGTACAGGGAGCCGCCCCCAGCAAAATCATCCCCGCAATATACTCTTTTGCCACCGCTGGCGTGACCAAACCGGCAAAAATGTAATTAAAAAATAAAACACCCAGTAATGCCATTGTAAACGGCTTGACCAGCCAATTTACCACCAAAGTAATACATAAACCCTTGGGTTTGCGCCCCACCTCCCGAATGGAAGCAAAATCCACACTCACCATCATCGGGTAAATCATCACCCAAATCAGCACCGCCACCACAAAATTCACATTGGCATACTCCAACCGGGCAATCAATTGAAATAAACCCGGCAATGCCAGCCCCAATTTCACCCCGATCAGGATTCCCAAAGCCACCCACAGGGATAAATACCGCTCAAATACCCCCAACGGCGAAGCGGATTTCATAGCAAACCTACAACGACACCCAAACCCCTCGTATCATATCGAATCCCATCTATATTGACAAGATATTGCGAACCCAGGTCAGAACCGGGGAAAAATCAGTACGATGAAATGGACTTGATGGACTTGATGGACTTAATGACCTTATCGAAGCAATCAGGATGGTAGAAGTAACCAGGATGTCCGCTGGGGTGAGTGCCCCCCCCTTATGGCAATGCTGTCCCCCTTTGTTGGCGGGGAAATTGACCCCAACCGAAGCGACTGCCCTGGCGGGAATCTTTCGGGTATTGGGGGACCCGACCCGCTTGCATTTGCTGAGTTTGATTGCCGCCCAGCCCCAACAGGAAGTGCCCGCCTGTGCCCTGGTGGAAACCCTGGGTTTGTCCCAACCCACCATCAGCCACCACCTCAAGGTGATGTACGAGGCGGGGTTATTGACCAAACAACGGCGGGGAACGGCAATTTACTATCGGCTGGTGCCAGAATGTTTGGCGACCCTGCGGGAAGTCCTATAGCAATCCTAAATGAGAATGGAACAGAGGGTCGCAGGAGCACCGCCCCCGTAAAAGAAGCACCTGCGGTGTATGGTTCTGAAAAATTTTTGTATGCCTACGGCACGCAAGCTAATGCAAATCAAGTAGGATTGCTATAGATGTCGGTACTGCTTTAACTTGTGAAAAAAAACATTCGATTAAATGCCTTTCTTTGTATAAATGTTTATCATAATGTTGCTGTTTTTTTCTATTCTTTTTAGATGGAATGACTGTTTTACTTTCCCCTATTTTTTCAATCAACTTATTGGCATCATATCTCCTGAGGTCACGGAGTGTGAACGGTGAGATATTGTGAAATGCTTCTCCAGACGCATGACATAAAGCCATATGTTGGTTGGCAATTTCCGCCTCATCGAGTTGCTTCTTGATGCTGAGGACTTGTTCCTTGGTCGGTTCCAACAGGGCATCCAGGCTTACTCTTGCGCCCATCCTCTACCTTCACCCACTCAACTTTAGCCATTTCGTTTAGCCAATTTTTAGCCAGTTTTCACGCTTCCAAGATACCCTAACCGCACCTAAACTGCTACCAACTAAGACTATGTGTACTAACGGGGAAACGGTGGGATGCGCGTTGTAGCGGGGGAAAGGGGCTTAAAATGGGCAAGCCCGTGACGAGGATTGAACTCGTGGCCTCACCCTTACCAAGGGTGTGCTCTACCACTGAGCTACACGGGCAAATGGTGGTGGGCCGGGCTGGATTTGAACCAGCGTAGGCAGAGCCAGCGGATTTACAGTCCGCCCCCATTAACCACTCGGGCACCGACCCAAAATATGCCAGAGTACTACTATACTACATTATTATTTAGGACTACCTCCTAAGCGGAAATAAATAGGGCAGGGCGACTAATGATATATTGAATACTTACGAGGTTGTAACATTCCCTATGGAACTGAGTGAGTTAAAACATCAATTGGATCACCTCAATGTACGCCTGGGTCATGCCCAGGACTATCTTTGACCCGGAAGCCTTGACCGCCCAACTCCGGGATTTGCAACAGGTGGCGGGGCAACCGGATTTTTGGGACGACCCCCAGCGAGCGCAGACCACCCTGCAAACCCTTAATGACACTAAAGCGAATCTAGAGCAATTAAACCGCTGGCGCAGGCAAATTGACGACTGTCGGGTCATTGTGGAATTATTGACGACCGAACCAGATGCCGCCCTGGAAGAGGAAGCAGTGCAGACCTTAGCAGAACTAGACCGGGAATTGAATCGTTGGGAATTGGAGCGGTTACTATCTCAGCCCTACGATGCCCAGGGTGCCGTACTAACCATTAACGCCGGGGCAGGGGGCACCGACGCTCAGGATTGGGCGGAAATGTTATTACGGATGTACACCCGCTGGGGCGAACGCCAGGGCTACAAGGTGCGTCTGAGCGACCTCTCCGAAGGGGAAGAGGCGGGGATCAAGTCCGCTACTTTGGAAATCGAGGGACGCTACGCCTACGGCTATCTGCGGGGGGAAAAGGGCACCCACCGGCTGGTACGCATTTCGCCTTTCAATGCCAACGGTAAACGGCAGACCAGTTTTGCAGGCGTGGAGGTGATGCCCATGCTGGCGGAGCAAATGGTACAGGATGTAGAAATTCCCGAAACCGACTTGGAAATTACCACTTCCCGGGCGGGCGGCAAAGGCGGTCAAAACGTCAATAAAGTGGAAACAGCGGTGCGGATTGTGCATCTGCCCACCGGGTTGGCGGTGCGGTGTACCCAGGAACGCTCCCAGTTGCAAAACAAACAGAAGGCATTGGCCTTATTAAAGGCTAAATTATTGGTTATTTTACAGGAACAACGTTTGCAAGAAATCGCCCAAATTCGGGGGGATGCGGTGGCCGCCACCTGGGGTAACCAAATTCGCAACTATGTGTTCGACCCTTACCAATTGGTCAAAGATGTGCGTACCAAAGCGGAAACCCCCGCCATTGATGCAGTTTTGGGGGGAGATTTAGATTTATTTATCCAAAGTTATTTGCGTCAGGAACCCCAACGGTAGCATCCGTATCACAGCAGGTTTTGCCGAAGTTTAATGTGTGAACAGGCTGTATAGCAGTCCTCCTCAATTAACCAACAGCAATTCCCCACAACCAAATACGTGGAACCTATTTTAAGAGATGTCCTTAAATAAATTAAATAAACAATACAGGGGGCGGGGCATAGGAGGTGCGTACCGTTTCCCTTGCCCAGCGGTCTGCGGCCAAAATCTGATCCAGATCAGGGTTCGCACAATTCATGGATTCATAACGGGTGCAGGTGAATTCGATCAAACGGGGAATATCGGCAAAGGTAATTTTTTCCGCTAAAAATAAGCTCACCGCCTGCTCGTTGGCCGCATTCAAAACCGCTGGCATGGCACCACCTGCCCGTCCCGCCGCATAGGCCAAATTCATACAGGGATATTTGTGATGATCCGGTTCCCGAAACGTTAAACTGCCAATGCTGACTAAATCTAAAGCTTTCCAAGGCGTCGGCCACCGCTCCGGCCAGGACAAACTATACAACAGGGGCAAACGCATATCCGGCCAACCCAATTGCGCCAACACGGAAGTATCCTGCAATTCGATCAAAGAATGAATAATACTTTGGGGGTGAATGACGATATGAATATGCTCATAATCCAAACCAAATAAATAGTGGGCCTCAATCACCTCTAAACCTTTATTCATTAAGGTCGCAGAATCAATGGTAATTTTTTGCCCCATGCTCCAATTGGGATGTTTGAGGGCATCCGCAACGGTAACCTTAGCCATTTGTTCCACCGGCCAATCCCGAAAAGCACCCCCGGACGCAGTGAGAATAATCCTTTTTAAGCCACCCTCCGGCACCCCTTGTAGGCATTGAAAAATGGCCGAATGTTCCGAATCAGCGGGTAATAATTTCACCCCATATTTGGCGATCAAAGGTAGGATCACTGGTCCACCCGCAATCAAGGTTTCCTTATTCGCTAAGGCAATATTTTTCCCCGCTTGAATAGCGGCAATCGTGGGCAATAACCCGGCACAGCCAACAATTCCGGTGACGACAATTTCCGCATTCCCATAACTTGCCACAGTTGCCATTCCCGATGCTCCGGCGAGAATCTGTGGTTGGGGTTGCAATTCACGAATAGCCACCCGTAATTCGGGGATTAAATCCTCATCCTGTATCGCGACAATTTCCGGTTGAAACCGGCGAATTTGTTGGGCAAATAGATTGATGTTGCGTCCGGCGGTTAATCCTACCACCTGAAATTTATCGGGGTATTGGGTCACAATCTCTAAGGTCTGCGTCCCAATGGAACCCGTCGCCCCCAAAATCGTAATTCGCTTCACCGATTACCTCTCAATAACCCGGCCAAAACACCTTGATTCCCCTTTAACCATACCACCGCTGTTCCCCTGCGCCAAGGTGATGCTTAAAAAATTTGGAAATGTCTGCTCAGGAACAAATCGGGGCAGAACTGATGTCTGTTTGGCATAGTAATTGGGTTCATTCCTAAGAGAGCGTACCATGCCCTTTGCCCGCAGTGTGATTTTGACGACCGCCCTACTCGGCTTAGCACCCGCCGCTTTGGTTGTGGCCAGCCCGCTGCTGGTCGCACAGGTCAATGCCGAGGCTTTACTCAAAGCAATGCCCCGCCCCAAGGAAACCAGTACCGCTGTCAGCTTGCCGTTTGCAGCGAATGCCTATCAGCAAAAATCCATCAACTATCAGGCTCAAATGGGTCCCGAACCAGCCCTAAAATTTTTTCAAAGTTCTTTAGCCAGCAAGGGTTATATGGAGCGCAAGGTTAATACCACCAGTGGGCAGTGGGGCTTTAGCGTGGTGTTTGACCTCCCCCCTACCCTGGTCATGAAACCCACAATCCCTGGCAAAACGGTGGTGCTGGTGTATCAAGGCACGATGCTGGCTCCCAATAGGATCAATATCAATGCCCGTTTTGAAGAAATTTAACCGCTTGCCCCTGTAATCACAACATGGCAATCCCCATGGAATTATCAACAGCATTTATAGGGGTAAAGTGTCCCGGTAGCGCCATCATTACAATGTCACTATAATGTCACTATAATCAGCACCATGCCCTCCCACCAGAGTGGATGCCACTGCAGGCGGTAGGCTCTCTAACTTCTCGGTGGTAAATTCCCGCAAAGCCCTATCTGATGGGTATTTGAGCCGCCCGTGACGCTTCGCCCTAGCGAAGTAAGGCCATCTACCCGCCCCACGCTATGCTATAGCAATCCTACTTGATTTACAAACAAGAATTTTCCAGAACCAAAGACGGGGGCGGTGCCCCTGCGACCCCTGTTCTAAACTCATTTGGGATTGCTATAGCACTACTAGAATGGAACAGATCGTGGAGATGCATCCGTCCTGCTTCCAAAGTTGGTTTGCCAAGGGTTGCCACTGTACCCCTTAATTAATAGGCCATACCAGCATTTCAGTCGTTTTGAATATCCAAGTTTATTTTCCCTTTGTACCAGCGACCGGGTTTGAGCTTCTGCGGCCATATTTCTGAATTAATGGTAATCTATTCATGATGATTAATTAAATCATTAGCATTGATTAAGTGAAACGAGTATGGCGCATCACATTCTCTTGGTGGATGACGAACCAGGGTTACGGCAAGCGGTACAGGCCTATTTGGAAGATAGCGGCTTCACAGTGACTACGGCGGCGAATGCTCAGGTAGCTTGGGAACTGTTGCAACAGCAGAAACCTGACCTGGTGGTCTCTGATGTAATGATGCCCCAGGTGAGTGGCTATCAGTTTCTGAAACAACTGCGGGATGACCCTCGGTTTCAGCATTTGCCAGTGGTTTTTCTCACCGCCCGGGGGATGACCAAAGACCGGATTGCTGGGTTTCGTGCTGGGGTGGACGGCTATATCGCCAAACCCTTTGACCCGGATGAGTTGGTGGCGGTGATTGAGAATCTTCTGCGAAAAGCCGAACCACAGCCTACGGATATGGCACAGGAATTGGCAGAAATTAAGGCGCTTTTGGCTCGACAGGGGGGAATGATTGCCAAAGAACCACTGGATTTGGATTTGACCCCCAGGGAACGGAGTGTGTTGGAATTGCTGGCGCAGGGGTTGATGAACAAGGAGATTGCCCATCAGTTGGAAACAAGCGTGCGGAATGTGGAAAAGTATGTGAGCCGTTTATTCAGCAAAACTGGCACTAACAGCCGTACCGAATTGGTGCGCTTTGCCCTGGAACACGGCCTAGCCAAGTAACGTTTTGGGATTGCCCATTCAGGTCAGAGGTTGACTCATAGATGCCCCCAATGCCCGAATCAAAATTTGTAGAAAATTTGTTTTTTGGCGACCTTGACTGTTTCTGAACCTATTAGGTTGGGTGCAAAAGCATTCAAAAATAACACCCCTGCCATTACCCATGACAGAATAAAGCCAGAGTCAAACAAGCTACCCAAAATGCTCATTGGGGTCGTTGCAACGTCACTTCATCCGAATTGGGCTTTTTCCAAAAGGTTTGGGTTTGCTCAGTCACCACCGAATCGTATTCCGCACAGGAAATCTTCCAAGTATAGCGGACTTCTTGGACTTTTGCATCTACAAAACAGGTTTGTTTGGGGGATAACTTCCGCTGGGGGTAAGGGTGAGTCGCCAGTTCAACAGCGGGGGGGAGGCGGGGTGTGTCTTCGGTGCCCTCAGCGACAGCGGTGCGTAGGGGTCGCCAGCGCACGATGGTGTAGGTGTACCACGTGGCATAGACCGGCTCATCCCTATAGACGGGAACCTCCTGGGTCTCCGTGCGATAACGGGTTTCGTAGATAGGTTCATCCGAGCAGACCCGTTCCCCGGTGCCGTCACCCCGAGATACGGTGGTGCATTGTTCACGGGTGCCGACTCGTTTTTCATAAGCAACTCTGACCTTCTCCGTCCTAGTGCCTACCTGGACTCGGCGGGTGGATTTCTGCCGTTGTTGGGTACGCACATTGTAAGCGCCTGCTGGCAATGTCCAACCCCCTTCGGAACCGGGGCGTTGTTCCTCAATGGGTACCTCTACCCGCCAATGGCGACGCAGTACCTCGGCGGTCACAACGGTAGGACGAGTAATGAGCCAGTTGAACCCTGTAACCACACCAAAACTGCAAAAGCCGCACAGACCCACTAAGAGCAATTGGATAGGAGTGCCCCATGACCTTGATGAATTGCTGGTTTGGGAATATGCCACAACCCCCCTAGTCATTGGGCTGGTGGGCGAGCCTGTGCTTCGTTGCCGTACATTACCGTGTGACGAACTTTGTGGCTGGCGGCGTTCCACCTCTACGCCGGTCGGGAGGGTCTCCAGCGGTGCCGTGCCCCCACCGAAATCAATTTGCTGCGCATGGCATATACCACATACCAATTTTTCTCGGGGTTCGCCAGTTTCGGGATTGGCCGCCCCACACGTCCTGCAAATCCAGTCGGGGCCAGCATAGCGAGCCACCTCTGCGGGCGACAGCACCACCGAATCGGGAACCTCGTAAAAGTTAACTGTGCGATCCCGCCACCAGAAACACCCAGGACAGCGACGGGTAGGCCCCGGAATATGCTTATGACCGCAGTACGGACAATCCCAAAATAATAATATTATTTCCCCTACGGGTCATGATATTCACCAACCCGACACTCTCATTTTATGAACCTTCTGAAAATTTGCCCAGGAGTAGCCTGCGTCCCATCGAGCGGTAATTCCAAAAACGAAATCTCCATTGGCATTCGGGTTCCCAAAGCGGTCAAAGCCCAAGAATTGGTAGTGCTACAGTCTTTTGAGCGGTTATGGGATACAGTTGAACCCCACTTGCCGTAGGTCAATCATGGTAAGCCTTTGGAATAATCGAGGCTTTTTGTATTCTTTAATTGATTAATTGATAAATAGACTGTATCTTTGTCATACGCAAGCAAGGGTTAACCACAACTCTAGGGAATCACCTGGAAACCATCTTTAGGGCACCTCTATTTATTGATTTTTGTACTTACACGGCAGGCTTAGAAGCCCGATTCTCTTGTGGGCAATTATCAATAACGCAGGGGTCATTCGCAATGGTTGCGAATTAATAGAGGTGTCCTTTAGGGAATGTAGGGTTAGAGATTGCTTAAATGTCCACAAGATCAGACTTTGCGGGAATTATCACGAAAGCTGGGTCTAAAACCCCGCCCTGAAGGGCGGCTTTTCTTGATTTTGAATGTACGCTAGGGGCAAAATAGCTATAGCAATCCTAAATAAGAATCGAACAGAAGTCGTAGGGGCATAGCCTCGGTATTTGGTTCTGGGTAATTTTTGTTTGTAAATTAAGTAGAATTGCTATATCAACGGGCGACCGGGAATTGGGTTAGGAACCCTTGGGTGGCTGGCAAAACAAGGCGGTTGACAACCCAAGCCCGCCGGGGCATCCCCACCATATCAATAAACCCAAGACTCTAGTTACAGCCTATTAAGGGGTTACGGGATACGGTTGTCAACCCACTCGCTCTAAACCTCGTCAAGGCTCAGCCTTGGAAACACATTTTTTGTATCCTTTAATCTGTGAACAGGCTGTACTGGGCTAAATCTCCATTTCATCCTCTGGTAATTCCAAACCAATTTGCCCCAAGGCTCCCTTGCGAAAATCGTTGAGTACCATTTGGGCACTGCGGTTGAGGTCGCCCCCGCATTTCTTTTCTGCCAATGCCGCCAAATACCCCGCCGGTGTGTGGTCTTGGGGACAGAGTTGATAACGTTTTTCCAGTCCATTTTGGGGGTGACTGGCATGGGCGGGCAAGTGCCACAACCGTTCCAAAAGTGCCAGACCAATCAAATAGTGGTCATACACCGCCTCGCTAATATCGTCACAGATTGCCAGGTGAATTGCGGCTTGCTGGTCTTCCAAACGAGGGGGCAGAATGCCGGGTGTATCCAGCAGTTCTAGATCACCTCCCAGGCGTACCCATTGACATTGCCGGGTCACCCCCGCTTTAGGCGCACTAGCGGCAACCCTACGTCCTAACAACCGGTTGATCAACGCCGATTTCCCCACGTTGGGACAGCCCACCACCGCCACCCGCACCGCCCGGGGCAACATCCCTCGCCTCTGCCGCCGTTGATTTACCCCCTGCCCCACCCGGGTCAAGGCCTGGCGTAGTTGGCCTAACCCCTGTCCCTGGCGGGCTTCGGTCAAAATTACGGGACGGTCAGGGCGGGTTAAATACGCCATCCACGCCTGAGCCAAAGGGATGGGAATCTGATCCCGGCGGTTCAGGACAATCACCCCGGTGGGCGCCAGGGTCGCCAGCAACGGATGGGTACTACTGCGGGGAATCCGGGCATCCCGCACCTCGATCACCACATCCACCCGTTGGAGATGCGCCGCCAGGGTTTTGACCGCCCGAGCCATGTGACCCGGGTACCATTGCAAAGGAGGTGACTGCATCAGGCGACAAAGGCTTACAATAGACAATACAACTAGGTCTAATAAGCCCAAATAAGTCCGAATCCCTCCACCATTATCCCCAATTCATCTCCTGAGTATCCTGCCCCGCATGAGCAACGACCGTATCCGCATCTACGACCTCTCCCGTGACCTGAACTTGGACAACAAATCCGTGCTGGAGTTGTGCGACCGTTTGAATGTCAGTTACAAAACCTGTAGTAGCACCATCACCGAAGAAGAGGCTGAGCGTATCCGGCAGGCGGTGCAAAATCGCCCTACCCCGCCCCGTCCCATCCCCAGAGGCGAAACCCGCCCCAGCCAACCCAAGGAACCCCCCACCCCCCGGAACAAAGAATTACAAATTCGGAGCTACACCTATCGCCAGAGCGAGGAAGGGCAACCCAGCCACAAACCCGAGGCTCCCGTCCGCCGGGAACCCCCTCGCCCCAGCCAACCCGCCGCCCGCCCCCCCCGCCCGGAACTGCGTCCCCAACGCCCGGCTCTGCGTAGCCCTAGCCCGGAGGCACCGGTACCAAAACCTGCCACTCCCCCCCGCCGCCCTGCCCCCGCCCCCCCCCCGGAGCCAGTGGTCGTCCCTGCCCTCAAAGCCCCGCGGATGCGTCCCGACCCTACCCCCGAACCCAGCACCGTGGAAGTGGTACTGTTTCCGCCCAAGCCCAAACCGGACAGTAAAACCTCCCCCAAGCGCAAGACCCGGGAACAGGAACTGGCCGACGAAGAAAAGCTGAACAAACTCAACGCCAGCCTCAAGGGGAAACGGCGCCACCGGGGACGGGAACTGGACGAGGATGAAGACCTCGACTTGGTAGATTTAGAGCCAGAAATGGACACCCGGGAGACCACCAACGGGGGGAACAGCACCGCCAGTATGTACCTGGTGCGCCCGCCCAAGCCCAAAAGTGCCACCACCCCCACCACCGTCAAACCCAACCGCCCCCAAACCAGCCGTCCCCGCCGGGGCGAACCTGTGAGCCGTACCCCAGAGGACACGACCCACCCCCCCAGCAAACCGGAACTCTTGGAAGTCACCGGGAACTTGACCGTGCAACAGTTGGCGGAACAGTTGGCCGTCCCCGAAACCGAGATCATCAAAACCCTCTTTCTCAAGGGCAAAATGGTCACCGTCACCCAAGCCCTCGACCTCCCCACCATTGAACTGGTCTGCCAGGAATTGGGGGTGGAAGTGGTCACCACCACCACCGACAACAGCACGGCGGCACGGAAAGAGAGCGAGATGCTCGAAGCCGCCGACTTGGATAACCTGCACCGTCGTCCCCCCGTGGTGACGGTCATGGGGCACGTGGATCACGGCAAAACCACCCTCTTGGATGCCATCCGCAAAACCCGGGTCGCCCAAGGGGAAGCGGGGGGAATTACCCAGCACATCGGGGCGTACCACGTGGATGTGCCCCACGAGGGGACGACCAAACGCATCGTCTTTTTGGATACCCCCGGCCACGAAGCCTTTACCGCCATGCGGGCTCGGGGTGCCAAGGTCACGGATGTGGCCATTCTGGTGGTCGCCGCCGACGATGGGGTGCGTCCCCAAACCATTGAGGCCATTCGCCACGCCCAGGCCGCCCAGGTGCCGATCATTGTCGCCATCAACAAAATTGACAAGGAGGGGGCGCAACCGGAGCGGGTGAAAACCGAACTCATGAACTATTCCCTGGTGGCGGAGGAATACGGCGGCGACACGATCATGGTGCCGGTGAGTGCCCTCAAGGGGCAAAATCTGGACACCTTGCTGGAAATGATCCTGTTGGTGGCGGAGGTCACCGACCTGTATGCCAACCCAGACCGCCCCGCCAAAGGCACGGTGATCGAAGCCCACCTCGACCGCTCCCGGGGGCCTGTGGCGACCCTCCTGGTGCAAAATGGTACCCTGCGGGTGGGTGACCCCTTAGTGGCCGGCGCCGTCTTTGGCAAGGTACGGGCGATGATTGACGACCAGGGACAACGGTTGGAAGCCGCCCCGCCCTCCTCTGCGGTGGAAGTGTGGGGGTTGACCGAAGTGCCCATCGCCGGGGATGAATTTGAGGTTTACCCAGAGGAAAAGCAAGCCCGGGCGATTGCCCAGGAACGGGCGCAGCAGGAACGGAACCGCCAACTCACCCACCGGCAAATCAGTTTAGGAACCTTCTCCCAACAGGCGCAGGCCGGGCAATTAAAAGAATTAAACCTGATCCTGAAAGCGGACGTGCAGGGTTCGGTGGAGGCGATTGTCAATTCCCTCAAACAACTGCCCCAGCAGGAGGTGCAACTGGGGATTCTCCTGGCCGCCCCTGGGGAGGTCACGGAAACCGATGTGGATTTAGCCGCCGCCAGTGGTGCGGTGATCATTGGGTTCAATACCACCCTCGCCCCCGGTGCCCGCAAGGCCGCGGACATCGCCGGGGTAGATATTCGGGAGTACAACATCATCTACAAACTCCTGGAGGACATCCAGGGGGCAATGGAGGGCTTACTGGAGCCGGAATTGGTGGAAGAACCCCTGGGGCAGGCGGAAGTCCGGGCGGTGTTTCCCCTCTCCAAGGGAGTGGTGGCCGGGTGTTATGTGCAATCCGGCAAGCTGCAACGCAACTGCCATCTGCGGGTACACCGGGGCAACCAAGTGGTCTGGCAGGGCACCCTGGATTCCCTGCGTCGGCTCAAGGACGATGTGCGGGAAGTGGCCGCCGGTTATGAATGTGGGGTCGCCTGTAGCGATTTCCAAACCTGGCAGGAAAACGACCAGATCGAAGCCTTTCTGCGGGTCACCCAACGGCGCAAACTCTCCTAACTGGACAAACCGGGGCAAGTGATGGACAATAGCAGAAAAATTGCAGTATGAATCCATGCGTTTATCATCACCGAAACCCCCCAGTCAGGCGCGCCATCCCCAGCATTTAGCCGAAGTGGTGGAAACCAGCACCAGCGAATTTTGTGCCCAGTGTTTAGAGCCACCGGTGTTGGATTTTCCCGTCATGCCCCCCTTTGGGTGTTGGGTGCGTTCGGAAGACAGCGAAACCAAAAATCAAATTTTTGGCATCGTTTATCACGTCAGTTCCAGCCCCATTGATAGCGTCCATCGCACCCGTGCCCTGGGCTTATCCTTAACGGAATTGCGGGAACAGCAACCCCAGATTTTTGCCATGCTGAAAACCGAATTTCGGGCAGTGATTGTTGGCTTCCAACCCCCCAAAACCCGCACCTATTATCAATATTTGCCCCCCCGCCCCCCCCAAATTCACCAGGCGGTGTATCAATGCGAGCCAAAGGAAATTATTGCCTTTACGGAGCAGTTGGAATTTTTGCGCACCTTGACCCAACTCACTTCGGCACCGGTGGATGGATTAGTAGGAGCGGTATTACGTCACTTGTATGAAATTCGCAACGCCGACTCCCAATGGTTGATCCAAGCGGGACGGAAATTGAGTTTGATTTTGAAAGATGATTATGACCGTTTGCGGGCGATTTTAGACCAGTGCAAATATGAGGAACATTTTTATTGATTCCAGGGCACATCCAGGACATTTCTATAACAATCAAGTAATTTATTTATGCGAACAAAAAGGTTACGGATAACTCAGAAGTGTTGAAAGGTAGGTAAAGGCAGAAAAAGAGGGGTCAAAATATGGTATTCTAATTCATATAAACCAAAACATGAAACAACTATGAAATTCAATTCTTTTCCCGGGATTGTCAAATTTTTACTCAAAGACCTGCCAACTAATGATTATCCAGTTCTAAATTCTCGCTTATTTTGTTCAATCTGGTTTGCTGGCATTTTAGACAAAGGAATCAACAGTTTACGGGACTTATTTTACCAATTAAATCATGCGGGCATTAAGGTTGACTTATCCACGTTTTCTAAGGCGAACAAGACAAGAGACCCACAAATTTTTATGCATCTTTATCATAAATTATTGCATTATATTGAGGAAGCTCATCCTGAAAAGAGGTTGGTTTTATGTCCTTTTGATGCTACCGTAATACCGCTGATGAGTAAGTTATTTTGGCTCCAAGGCTATCGCCAAGTAAAGTTAATAACCACTTTGAATCAAGATACGAAATCTACTGGTCATTTAATTGTTAGTCCTGGACAGGCACATGAGATTAATTTTGGTGAAGATATTGTGAAAATGCTACCGGAAAATGGAGTCGCAGTCGGGGATAGAGGGTTTTGCAGTCACAAAGTATTTGAACAATTTATCGAAAATGATGCCCTTTTTATTATCCGTATTAAGTCGAATTGGAAATGGGATGAAAACTATCATATCACCACAGAACGAGGTAAGGCGAGAGTAGTTTGTTTTGGCAATGTTCAACAGAAAGTAGACTATTATTTAGCTACCAATATTCCTGAGGATGTAATGAGTAATGAAGAGATAGGGGAAGCCTATAGACAACGCTGGGCGATAGAGGTACTATGGAAATTTCTAAAGATGAACTTAAAGCTCGATAAAATGATGAGTAAAAATTTGAATGGAATTACCATTCAAATTTATGTAATTTTAATAGTTTACTTGATATTGCAACTGTTAAAAGTTCCACGGATGTACGGAAGTAAATTGGCAGATAAGTTCCGATATATACAAATCTTAATACGGCAGGAGTGGAATTTTGTCCATTGGCTCAATCGGGTCGTCCCACGCCTAAATATGTAAAGTTTTATTGCAGGATTCAACACTTGTGCGGATAACTAGGTCGTGTTGATCTTTTATTTAAGCCAGAAGAGGGTACAGACAAAGTAGAGAAAGCTCAAGAAGTTTCTGGCCAATTTATCAAAACGAGAAAGTAAATGTCGGTACTGCTTTAACTTGTGAAAAAAAGTATTCGATTAAATGCCTTTCTTTAAACAAATGTTTATCATAATGCCGCTGTATTTTTCTATTCTTTTTAGATGGAATAACTGCTTTGTCTTCCCCTATTTTCTCAATCAACTTATTGGTATTATATCCTTTATCGCCGATGACTTTTGTATCACAAGTGTTGAATCCTGCAATAAAACTTTACATATTTAGGCGTGGGACGACCCGATTGAGCCAATGGACAAAATTCCACTCCTGCCGTATTAAGATTTGTATATATCGGAACTTATCTGCCAATTTACTTCCGTACATCCGTGGAACTTTTAACAGTTGCAATATCAAGTAAACTATTAAAATTACATAAATTTGAATGGTAATTCCATTCAAATTTTTACTCATCATTTTATCGAGCTTTAAGTTCATCTTTAGAAATTTCCATAGTACCTCTATCGCCCAGCGTTGTCTATAGGCTTCCCCTATCTCTTCATTACTCATTACATCCTCAGGAATATTGGTAGCTAAATAATAGTCTACTTTCTGTTGAACATTGCCAAAACAAACTACTCTCGCCTTACCTCGTTCTGTGGTGATATGATAGTTTTCATCCCATTTCCAATTCGACTTAATACGGATAATAAAAAGGGCATCATTTTCGATAAATTGTTCAAATACTTTGTGACTGCAAAACCCTCTATCCCCGACTGCGACTCCATTTTCCGGTAGCATTTTCACAATATCTTCACCAAAATTAATCTCATGTGCCTGTCCAGGACTAACAATTAAATGACCAGTAGATTTCGTATCTTGATTCAAAGTGGTTATTAACTTTACTTGGCGATAGCCTTGGAGCCAAAATAACTTACTCATCAGCGGTATTACGGTAGCATCAAAAGGACATAAAACCAACCTCTTTTCAGGATGAGCTTCCTCAATATAATGCAATAATTTATGATAAAGATGCATAAAAATTTGTGGGTCTCTTGTCTTGTTCGCCTTAGAAAACGTGGATAAGTCAACCTTAATGCCCGCATGATTTAATTGGTAAAATAAGTCCCGTAAACTGTTGATTCCTTTGTCTAAAATGCCAGCAAACCAGATTGAACAAAATAAGCGAGAATTTAGAACTGGATAATCATTAGTTGGCAGGTCTTTGAGTAAAAATTTGACAATCCCGGGAAAAGAATTGAATTTCATAGTTGTTTCATGTTTTGGTTTATATGAATTAGAATACCATATTTTGACCCCTCTTTTTCTGCCTTTACCTACCTTTCAACACTTCTGCTTTTGTATCTTCTTCTTGCCAGTTCTCTATCAATTCTTCGCCTTGAGTAATATCATTTCTTTCCCCTACTGTGACTCTCAATTCTAGCGGATTCCCCAATCCATCTACACTCGCATGAATCTTAGTGCTGTATCCCCCCCGGCTTCCCTTTTTTCCGACGAAGGGTGCGCTCGAACCGTAGTTGAATCAATAATTAGATGCTCTAAATCAGGGTCTTCAATGAAATACTTGAACATTTCCACACTCCAAAACGACTCCACCGATGAAATCTTTGATAAATTGTGTACCATTTGCCATATGCTTCCGGGAGATAACGCCAAGGCGCACCAAAGCCATCCAGAGAACTGCTTCAATAAACTGCCTGCATCCCACTTCTTTCCCATAGCGAAGTGTGGCGTAGCCATATATTGACTCTGTCTTCTGTCTGCAAAAAAGCAAGTATCTTCTGCCATTTATTTTCATCTAAAACAACAAGACTCATCTCCTTCCTTCCATAAACAATCCCCTCTGTTTTACATAAGATCAACACGACCTATAGCAATCCTATTTGATTAACCAACAAAAATTTCCCAGAACCAAGGACGGGGGCGGTGCCCCTGCGACCCCTATTCCATTTTCATTTAGGATTGCTATAGTTTGGATAATGATCGCTCGGACATGGGCTTGCATCTGCGCTTTTTGGTCTGTGTCCATAGGAGATTTGCGACTAAGAGAGTTGGTCACAGTGTCGCCTAATTCACAAAAACAACCCCAAGCATTTATACTCATTAGAAAAATGGGATGCACTTGAATCATAGCGCACTCATCTGAATATTTGAAAGAACAGGAGGGAAATGCCTATTGATGGAAGTACCATAACTTGGAAAGTTTTTTGTAAGTTTAAGCGTCACCAACTCCAGGTTTGGGTGAGGAATCGGAGCATCATAGAAGTTCCAGGTCAATCAGAGTTTTTAGGTTTAAATAATCTCACCAACCAAGTACCCAGTCCTTTACCCAATAAGCCAAGTATCAAGTTCTTGAGCAATCGTTTTGTCGGGCTAATACTCCTTTGTATTTTATTGCGGACATCAAAGAATTTCCGTTGCAATTTGTATGTAATTGTGCGCTCATAGTAGGGTTGCCCCCCCCACCAAATCCATCTTTTGTAATTCTTTTCCCATTGGGGGAAATGCCATCCATTCCAGAATTTGGGTTGACTATAAGCGTGAATAATTTTGGCATTGTGGATATAATCTTTTTGGCTAGGGTGACAGTCGTAAATTAATGGGTTTAGAGATTTTTCCACATCAATATTAAATTCTTGCCAAAGCAAAGTAAATACAGCCGTTTCCGGTAACCACAAAGCATCGGCGTATTTTTCTAAGGCGAAATAGCACCACTCCCACATTTTTTGATGGTTAGGTAGATGATCCCAAACAACATGAAAAGAGCCATGAAAACTTTCTTTATTCATATCATAGCCATCAATTTCTTGGTAGAACATATCTCGAATTGGATTTGTGGCTGAAACCACTCGCCACCCCGATGGACAAGCTTTGAATATTTCTGATAAATCCCCTTGAATAAGGATGTCATAATCCGAAAAGATAACCCGTTCATATTCTTGGAGTAGTCTTAATGATTCAAACTTAGAAAACACCATTGGGGTAAAATAATTTCGTGCAGAATCGTTAAGTTTTGAAACTTCAAATGGGAAACTATACTCATAGAATCTAGTGGGCAAAATTCGACTGAGAAGTTTCTTGTCTCGGTTGCTGATACCATCATGGAAAATGACAACTTCATCAATGAAATTTAGGCAGTACTTTTTGATGTCCATCATTACCGATGCGGCGGCAAAAGTAAAATTAGAAGTCAATCCGAAAGCCCAACAGGTTTTTTTATATCTTTCCATAGTTATGAATCCTATAAATCATGGTTGTTTACATAAATATTTCCTAAGCTAGATTGAGCCAAATATGACACGAGAGAATTGGTCAAATTTTCCATTTGTTGCTCAATATCTTTTGGGGGCAGGTAAAAGGAAGTCTCTTCTAAAGCTTGTAGAAACAGTTTCAACTTATCTGGATCAGGTTTGAAGTTTTCATCAATGATTTTACGAATAGCGCTTTGGCAATCTTCAATGGTAGAAATTTGTAGTACGCCGGGAGCATATTGGTACACATAGTGACCAAACATGAGCACGGGTTTTCCCTTGAAAAGAGCTTCCCAGCCAACAGTACCTGTAGCAGTAGCCACGGCTAGGGCATTCTTTGTTAGCTCAAAGGTATTATACTTCCTCGTAATCAAGCGTACATTTGGTATCGCAAGCATTTCTTGGTAAAACTTAATGGAGCGATAGAAGGCATCTTGATTGGGATGTTCCTTCACATAAATGAGTACATCATCAGGAACACAGTATGCCAGCATTTGGACAATCAGCAGTTGATTGGCGAAAATACCTGCTACTGGCATTGTTGTCGCTTCGGGTTGATAGTGCAATGCCACATAGATATACTTCTGACTCAAATCAGGTTCTATGGCATGGTTTTCATAGAAGCCAAATAGTTCAAGTCGTTTTAGATTAAGTAGGATTTCCTCTCGTTGACTCTCTAATTTTTCTTGGCTTCTGCGTAATTGGAGAATTAAATAATTTTTAAATCGCCGAATCAACCAGACATCTAAGGTGATCAATCTTAGCCAAAGGTCCATATCTTTCAATTTAACTTGTAGCGTTTCCCAAAAGCCATATTTAATCCTGCTTCCGTGCGGCTTCAAAGGTAACAGCAACCTAATTATCATACGTTTCAGAAATAACCTAATATTGAGCAATTTTAATTGCAATTTGAGATTTTTTATAAACTTGGCATCATCCAGGTGTGAAAAGACTTTTCTTCGAGGTTCGATGTACTCCTGCCACTCTTTAGTTTGCGTATACATGGGTATAGGATTTGGATCATGGGTTTGACGGTCGTAGTGTGCTTGCATCACTTCGGATAACTGGATCGTACTCCCATTCTTGTTTTGAAGTAACTCTTGATACCTCATGTAGGTATTGACCGCAGATTTCTCCCAATCCTCAATCCATATAAATCTATCAGTAAGAGGAGTCCAAGATAGAGATAAAAACTTTATATTTTTTAGCTTGCATAGACTATAGACAAAATTATCAAATGCAATATGAGGGACAGAAAATTCCACTACCAAGTTAATTTTATGGGTATCTAAAAACCAATTCCAGTATCTCAAGTGTTTAAAATATAAGTTGTAGAAATAATCAAAAAAATTGCTTTCTTCAACAAAAGATTGATTGGCCGAGCGATCGTTCCATCTAAAAATAATCATTCCGAAAGATAAAACGTCTTCAAAGGAAACAGATTCAATAACATCTTCATCAAGAGGAGGAATCTCATGCCAGTCAACATAAGATTCATACTCACCAGCAATAACTTTGTTGCCATCTAAATAATTGATCTTATCATTAGGAATCTGTTGATCACCAACGCAGAGGCAGTAATCTAAATTCATTTTGGGGTAAAGATCATTGAGTATCCATTGATCACGATAAGGCTCCATAAAAGATATGATGATCGCCCTAAACACAGGGGTTACCCTCAAAGTAATTACGCATTGACATTAAATTAAGTATACCCGAATAAGGTTTCCCGTTTCATCCATTGCCCTTACCCTCCCCCCAAGGCTTGCGTAAGGACGTACAAGGCTCCCACTAAAATTGCTCCGCCCGCCCAACGCATGGTGGCTGGTGGACAGTACCGCCGGATCAGTTGCCCCGCCAATAAACCCAAGCCATTCAACCCCAAGGTCGCCAGGGCAAACCCCAACCCATAACTCCACCCCGAGACATCCCCAGGCATCTCAGTTCCGTGGGCATAACCATGAAAAAGTGCCAAAAAGCCCACCAAGGGGGCACTGGCGGCTAGGGGCAAACGGGTGCCTAGCAGAACCAACACCCCAAAAATCACATCCGAAGCGATAATTGCCGGTTCCACGCCGGGTAAGGGTACCCCAACCATCCCCCCAACCGCCCCCAGGGTCATCACGCCCACAAACGCCAGGGGCACCACCCACAGTGCCATGCCCCCCAGTTCCGTAGCCCACAGCCCCACCGCCAGCATCGCCAGCAGATGGTCTAAGCCACCGAGGGGGTGTTCCAAGCCATGCCAAAAGCCGTGGGTGACCCCGGCCTGCACGTGAGCCAGACTGGCGGGAGCCACCAGGAACAGCCAAGTGAGGCACAATAACCAGCCAAAAGAGTACCGCTTCCGCATGGGATGACCGCAAACCAATAGGCAAACCTGTTTGATTGTAGCCCTAACTGTCCACCAATGCTTCCAGTTTCCGGCGATCCGGCAGGTAAAAATGCTCCGCATCCGGGCGGGTGAGCAGTCCCTCTTGTTCTAGCTTTTTCAGTACCCGGGTGACGGTTTCCCGGGTGAGGCCACAGAGATTCCCCAGTTCCCGGTGGGGCAAATTGGGGATCAGTACCCCGCCTTTTTGCACCTGCCCCTGCCCCTCGGCTAAAAACAGCAACACATCGGCTAACCGGGCACTGCTCTCGGATTCCCGCACCTGGAGGCGGCGGTTGAGTTGTTGAATCCGTTTCACCAATAATTGAGCCAAGCGAAACCCGACCTGGGGTTCGGTGGTGATCAATTCCCGAAAATCCTGCGCTGGTATGCTTCCCACGGTTACGGGGGTGAGGGTCACCACATCACTGGAACGGGGGGACGATTCCAGGCTGGCCATTTCCCCAAACAGATTCCCCGGCCCCAGGATATTTAACGTGATGTCCCGGCCTTCCCGATTGTGGGTGACGATTTTCACCCAGCCCTGCATGAGTAAATACACACAATCCCCCCAGTCCTGTTCCAGAAGCAGGGTGGCTCCCGCCGGATGTTGCCGCAGTACCAACCGTTGGCTCGCCCGGTTTTGGATCGGGGTCGGTAGCCCATGAAACAGGAGGGTGGAGTTGAGAAATTCCGTCAGGGGCGGCGGGGGCATCGGCTCCGGGGATGAGGCTTCTAGGGTTTAGCTGGATTTACTTTATTGTCGGAGAAATCTGGCTCCCTGCCCAGGGGTTGAGTTAATAAATCTGTTAAAATGCACCGTAACCTGGCCATCACTGTCACAAGGGGGCGGATCGTGGGTTTATTCAGTCGCTTTTCACGGGATATGGGGATTGACCTGGGCACGGCCAATACGCTGGTCTATGTGTCCGGGCGGGGGGTGGTTCTCCAGGAACCCTCGGTGGTGGCCATTGACCAGGATTTGAAAATTCCCCTGGCGGTGGGGGAGGATGCCAAACGGATGTTGGGGCGAACCCCGGGGAATGTGGTGGCGGTGCGGCCTTTGCGGGATGGGGTGATTGCGGATTTTGATACGGCGGAATTGATGTTGAAGCATTTTATCCGGCAGGTGCATGGGGGACGGTCTTTGGCGCAACCCCGGATTGTGATCGGCATTCCCAGCGGCGTGACGGGGGTAGAACGGCGGGCGGTGATCGATGCGGCCATGCGTGCCGGTGCCCGGAAGGTAGATTTGATCGATGAACCGGTGGCGGCGGCAATTGGGGCGGGTCTGCCGGTGGATCAACCGATCGGCAACATGATCGTGGACATTGGCGGGGGAACCACGGAAGTGGCGGTGTTGAGTTTGCAGGGGGTAGTGCTGAGCGAATCCGTGCGGGTGGCGGGGGATGAACTCAGCGAAGCGATTATGAGCTATATGAAAAAGGTGCATAACCTGGTAATCGGGGAACGGACGGCGGAGGATATTAAAATTGATGCCGGTTCGGCCTACCCGGTGGGGAACGATGACCAGATTGTGGAGGTGCGGGGGTTACATTTGCTCTCCGGGTTGCCCCGCACGGTGACGATCAAGGCTCCGGAGGTGCGGGAAAGTATGGCGGAACCCCTGGCGGTGATTGTGGATGCGGTGAAACGGACGTTGGAGCGCACGCCCCCGGAATTGGCCGCCGATATTGTGGACCGGGGGATTATGCTGGCGGGGGGAGGTGCCCTACTGCGGGGGCTGGACACCCTGATCAGCCATGAAACCGGGATTGTGGTGCATATTGCCCCAGAACCCCTGAATTGTGTGGTGCTGGGGACGGGCAAGGTGTTGGAAAGTGCCCGCGGGTTAGACCGGGTGTTCAGCAGTCGTTCCGGTTAGGGAACAATCGGTGTAGGATGAGGGTAGTTGGCGTGCGGTGCAATGACCCGGTTTGAACTCCTCCGGCGGTGGTGGCAACGTTATACCTCGCAAATTCTCGGTGGGGTGGGGGTCGTGGCATTGGCAGTGTATTTACAAACGACCCAAGCCTGGGTACTGCGGGAACTGTATCGGGGGTTACAGGGGGGGCGGGTGCCGGATACCCGTTTGACGGACAGCCGTTTGCAGGAGTTGGAAACCCAGGTGCAGGAATTGCAAATCCAAAACCGCCAGCTTCAGCAGTTACTCAACTATCAGCAAAAAATGCCCTTGGCAACGGTGGCGACGACGGTGGTGGGGCGCAGTGCCGGGCATTGGTGGCATCAGATTTGGGTGGGGGAAGGGAGTGGCAAAGGGATTACGCCAGGGTCGGTGGTGCTGGCACCGGGGGGCTTGGTGGGACGGGTGTTGGATGTCACGCCCCATACCAGTCGAGTGTTGTTGGTCACGGACCCCAGTAGCAAGGTGGGGGTGATGGTCAACCGTTCCCGGGCGATGGGGATTTTAGTGGGGCAAGGGACGGGGCAGACGGTGTTGGAGTTTTTTGATAAAAATCCCGATGTGAAACCGGGGGATACGATTGTCACATCTCCTTTTAGCACGATTTTCCCGGCGGGGATTGCGGTGGGCAAGATTGAGAGTATTGATTGGCGCGCCATGCCTGCGCCCCAAGCGACGGTGCAACTCTATGCCCCGATAGAGCGGTTGGAATGGGTTTTATTGCATAACTATGGTGCGAAACCGGCTCTCCTCGCTCCCTAGTTTTGGCGGGGTACTGGCCACCGTCCTGTCGGCATGGGCTTCCCTGGCGCTCCTGCCCCTGCGGTTACCGGGGATGGAATTGGCGGGGATTGCCCCGGACTGGCCGCTCATCTGGGTGGTGGCCTGGAGTGTGAAACGTACGGCCTGGCAGGGCTTAATCGCCGGGGTGACCCTGGGGATTTTGCAGGATGCGCTGGTGAATCCGGGGGGGGGTTGGTGGCCGTCCCATGCCTTGGGGTTGGGGGTGGCGGGGGCGTTGACGGCGCTGTTGCAAAAAGACCGTCTGATTCAGGAGGATTTTATCTCAGTGGCTCTCATTGTCTTTGCGATGGCGGCGATTAGTGAGACCTTGATGGCTCTGCAATGGAGTGTGCTGGGGCACCGTCCCCTGGGGCAAATTTGGTTGGATCACCAGCGGTTAACCCTGGCGTCGGCGATTTTGAGCAGTCTGTGGGCACCTTTGGTATATGTGCCCTTGAGTCGGTTGTGGCCGGAGGATTAAAGCCCTTTTTCTAAAACGGTTTGGATTTCATCCCGTTTGGTTGTCCAACTGTCCGCCCAACTGGTAACCGGATAGGCTAAGGTGAGGATGCCGTATTCAAAACTGGGGTTGGTGTAGGTGCTTTCGCCCCGGATCAGGACTTTTTTTAAGCCTTCCTTGAGGGCTTCTTTGCCCAAATCGTCAATACAAATCCCCTTAAATGCTTCAATCAGGGGGCGGAAAAATACCTTGGGTAAATTTTCTTCGTACTGTTCTGAGTAGCCTTCTGATACAGCCATGATGGTATCCCAATCCACAACCACCGGCACATCAAAACCCGCCGCCGCATCCATTTCCGTTTTGAGTTTGGGGTATTTGTTTTCCTGAAATGCCTTGATTGCCCGCCGTTCGGTCAAACCCATCATATTTCTCCCTTTCGCCATATCGCCCTGTATCATAGCTGATTTGCCAACACTCTGACCATGCCTATGTGAATGATGAATGCGGATGGCACCAGGACATTACCTATCAAGGGCACTTCTAAATGTAAGCTCCAGGAGCGCACCCCCCGGACTTGGCTCTCTAGAATCTCTGTATTCCGGCAATAGATTGTTTGGCTAATTCAAATAAACATATAGCAATCCTAAATGAGGACGGAACAGGGGTCGCAGGGGCACCGCCCCCGTCAAAGAAGCACCTGCGGTGTATGGTTCTGGAAAATTCTCGTTTGTAAATCAAGTAGGATTGCTATAGCAATTTCACTTGAATTGTGAGTAAAAATTTTACACCTGTAGAGTTCAGTGTTCTTAATAGAAATATCACCTGAATTGGACACTTCTATTAATTCATGGCTATTGAGAATGACCCCTGCATTATTGATAATTGCCAACGAGAGAATGGGGTTTCCAAGCCTGCCGTGTAAGTACAAAAATCCATAAATAGAGGTTCCCTAAATATAGCAATCCTAAATGAGAATGGAACAGAGGGTCGCAGGGGCACCGCCCCCGTAAAAGAAGCACCTGCGGTGTATGGTTCTGAAAAATTTTTGTATGCCTACGGCACGCAAGCTAATGCAAATCAAGTAGGATTGCTATAGATGCGCCCGAATTATGAGTAGAAATATACTCAGACATTTAAGGATCGCAGGGCTTAGCCGTGCAACCTTATGACTCACAGGAATCGTCCCATTTACGTTCGAATGCCCATAGGTAATGGTGGTTTAATTGCCCCCTGTAAGGTAAATTTAGACCAAACCCACCCCTAAATTCCCATCAACGCTTCCACAAATTCATAGCTTGAAAAGGGGCGTAAATCCATCATCCCTTCCCCAGCACCAATGAAGCGAATGGGTAAGCCCAATTCCTGAGTAATGGCGAGGGCAATCCCCCCCCGGGCGGTACCATCGAGTTTGGTTAAAATTACCCCGGTTAATTGCGCCGCCTCGGTAAACACTTGGGCTTGGCGCAGACCATTTTGTCCCAGGGTGGCATCCAGAACCAAGAGAGATTCTACTTTGGCGTTGGTCGCTTTTTTATCAATAATGCGGCGGACTTTTTGCAATTCCGCCATCAAATTCTGCTTGTTTTGTAACCGCCCTGCCGTATCCACCAAAAGTAATTCTACCCCCCGGGCTTGCGCCGCACTGATGGCATCAAAGACCACAGCGGCGGGGTCGGCATTGGGGCTGGGATTGCTGATGACCTCCACACCCGCCCGTTCCCCCCAAATTTTCACCTGCTCCACGGCGGCGGCTCGGAAGGTATCGGCGGCGGCAATCAGGCACTTGTACCCGGATTTGGTCGCCAGGTGCGCCAACTTGCCAATGGTAGTGGTTTTGCCTACCCCGTTCACCCCGGTGATCAGCCAGAGGTTCAACTGCCCCGGCAGTGGCGTTAAATTGCGGGGATGTCCTTGCTGGTAGGGACGTTCCAACACCTGCCGCAGTAGCCCCCCCATCAGTTTCAGGGCGACCTCGGGGGGCAATGCTTCTCGGCGAATTTGGGCTTGGATTTGCTGAATCACCCAGTCCGTGACCGTCACCCCTACATCCGCTTGCAACAGCAGGGTTTCCAGTTCCGTCACCGCCCGTTCGTCTAGGGGCCCTTGCCCGACAATGGCTTTGAGTTGGTTGAGCAGATTGCGGCGGGTTTTGGCTAAGCCCTGGCGCAGTTTTTGGAGCCAGTTGATTTCCTCGAGGGTGACTTCCTCCGGTTTCCGGCCTTGGGCGGCTAAAATTTCCGCCGACCACAAAAACCCCTCATCTAATTCGGGAGCGGGGGGGACTGGGGTGGGCGGGGGGGTCGCCTCCGTCGGGGCGGGGGCTGGGGGTGCCAGGGATTCTTTCAAGGCCGCCAACCGACTCTGACGCAAGGCGGCGGCACGGGCTAAAAACGAAGTGGGTGCCGGGGGTTCAGCCTCCTCCGGCGGGGCTTCGGCTGGGGGTGTGGGGGTGGGTTCGCTCTGCTGTTGTTGCCGGATATGCTCATAGGCTTGTTTGGCCCAGGCCACATAATCCGGTGGGGTATCGGCAGTCGGTGTGGTAGCAATACCCCGTTCAAACCAGTTCAAGCTCATGGGCAATCGGGTTCCCGGTGTGGTCAGATTTTAGCATACCCACCCCCGGCGCCGAATGTTGGGCCGCATGGGCATCGGTACCGCCATGCTCAGAAACAGCGCCCCCCTGCTGGACTGACGTTTGGGAAGACATTGGTTCACCACTTGGATAGATTGAAGCCTTACACCCGCTACACCGCCAGCGATGGATGCCCCAATTGGGTGGGTACTCCATAAGGTGTCCCGAATGTAGGCATATAAAAGTTAAATGATTCCGTGATTCTGAGGGACTCTTGAGAATAGGTGCCTAGGATAAATTTAAGCCTAAATATGAGGGTTTGCCATGCAAGGGCAATTGGAAACGCAACTGGAACAACTCAGCAAAAAAGTGGAAGCCCTGGAGGGACTCATCGAACGGTTCCGCTTAGAACTGTTAAATTCCCTGGACTTGGCACACCATCCAGCCCAGCCTGCTCCACAGACCAATTATTTGGGGGGTATGGCTGAGCATCGGGATATTTTGGTCGAGTCCCCCCCTCAGCAAAACTACGCCCAAGACGGTCAGGATTTGCCCCCGGAAATGCAGATTCAGCGGTTGATGGCGCAGTTGACGGCGGCCTACAGCCGGATCGCTACCCTGGAGGAACAACTGGTGGCCTGCCGCATCCACAGCAGTCGCTAGGGCGATCATTCTCCGCATTCGCCGCTGATTCTGTCATAATTGTTTATATTAAGAAACTTCGTTAATATCCGGTCAGCACTATGGCGGGGTCAGATCACCCTTATAGAAATTGGGATTACGATGTACTGATTGTAGGCGGTTCCCTGGTCGGGTTGACCCTGGCGGCTTGGTTGGGGCAAAGTGGCCTGCGGGTTTTGGTCATTGAGGCACAGGGGGGGATGGCGGGGGCCCCCGCTCGTGTTTATGCCCTGATGCCCCTGACGCAGATGATCTGGGAAAGTGTGGGGCTGTGGTCACGGCTGGTTCCCTGGGTGCAGTCCTACAGCCGGATTGATTTATCGGATCAGGGTCGTCATGCGGTTGTCTTTACGCCAGCGGATTTGGGCAGGAAGCAGGCTCTGGGGTATGTGGCGGAACATGGCACCATTTGGCCGGTGGTGCGGGAGTTCATGACCCAAATTCCCACCGTTACCTATTGGGATGCCACCCAGTTGGTTGATTTTCATCCGGCGCCGACAGAGGTTACAGTCCGTATGCAACGGGCGGATCAGTCCCTGTCCGTGACCGTGGGTTTAATCGTGGGGGCGGATGGGGCGGCTTCGCAGGTGCGGCAACAGGCGGGGATCGGCACGTGGGGCTGGCGGTATGGACAGTCCTGTCTGACCACGGTGATCCAGGCGAATGCTGAGCCGGTGGCCTACGAGCGGTTTTGGCCGGCTGGACCCTTGGCATTTTTGCCTTTGCCCCAGGGGCGGTGGGGGGTGGTCTGGACGTTGCCCCATGCCCAGGCGGCGGGTTTGGTGCAGGTTCCGGCGGCGGAATTTTTGGCGCAGTTGGCTCCCTATGGGCCGTTTGAGCAGATGGTCTTGGCGGGGGAACGGCGGTGCTTCCCGGTGGGTTGGCGGCAGGCGAGTCGTTATGTCCAACCCCGGTTGGCTCTGGTGGGGGATGCGGCGCATGGGTGTCATCCGGTGGGGGGGCAGGGGTTGAATTTGGGTCTGCGGGATGCGGCAACCCTGGGGGAGGTCTTGGTTTTGGCACACCAACGGGGCGAAGATATAGGGCAGTTAAAAGTCCTGCGTCAGTATGAACGCTGGCGATGGCCGCAGGTGCTTCTTTCCCTGTTATTTATCGATAGTTTGAACCGGGTGTTTTCCCAGGGGTGGGGGCCGTTGGTGTCCATCCGGGCGGTGGGGTTGCGGCTGATGCAGAGAATGGGGGGTCTGCGCCGTCTCTCCTTGCATTTCATGGCGGGGTTATGGGGCAGACTGCCGGGTAATTTGTAGGCGCATGGGGTTCCCTGCCATTGCCCACCGCATCCCCATTGCTCCCCAGGTTAACGCAGGATATTTTTAGAAAGTTGTACTGGTAGTGCCAGGGGTAAAATGTTATGCTAAGCGCAGTATTTTTGTGGGATTTGTGGTCGTTGCGGTTTATCCGGGCAGTTTTGACCCGATTACCCTTGGTCATCTCGACATCATTGAGCGGGGGAGTCGCCTATTTGCCCAGGTGATCGTGGCGGTCTTGGCCAATCCCAGCAAGGTGCCCCTGTTTTCCGTGGCACAGCGGGTGCACCAGATTCGGCAGGCGACGGCGCATCTGGCGAATGTGAAGGTGGATAGTTTCGACGGGTTGACCGTGGCCTATGCCCAACGCTGTCAGGCGCAGGTGATCCTCCGGGGTCTGCGGGTGTTGTCGGATTTTGAGTATGAACTACAAATGGCCCACACCAACCGCAGTCTGGCACCGGAGATTGAAACCGTGTTCCTCACCACCACCACCGAGTACAGTTTCTTAAGTAGTAGCTTGGTCAAGGAAATTGCCCGCTTTGGCGGTCATGTTGACCATTTGGTTCCCCCATCCCTCGTTGCGGAGATACACGATGCTTTCCCCATCCCCCGTGAATGATGTGACCCAACTGGCGATTTTGCACCTGCGTCAGGAATTGGACCGCCTGGAGGAAATCCTGGTGGCGGATAGCCCCCGGGTGCCCCTGAGTGGTCGGGTGTTGGTGAATGAGCAAATGATTTTCGCCCAATTGGACCACCTGCGGCACCAGTTACCGGCGATGGTGTTGGAGGCGGAACAGGTACTGCAACGGCGGGAGGAGATTTTGCGCCACGCCCAGACCCAAGCCCAGCAGATTGTCTTGAGTGCGGAACAGCAGGCCGCCCGCATCCTTGACCAGCATCTTTTGACCCAACAGGCGCAACAGGAAGCCCAGCGGTTGCGGGGACAGGTTCAGCAGGAATGCGCCGCCCTCCGGCAAAATACGGTGGCGGAACTGCACCATTTACGCCAGCAGACCGAGGCGGAACTCGCCCAAATGCGCCAACAAACGGAGGCGGAGCGGCAACGGTTGATCCAGGGAGCCGAAACCTATGCCAACCAGGTGCTCACCCTGTTGGAGCAGGTGTTGGGGGAAAACCTGCAACGGGTACAGCAGGGACGGCAAAAATTACCACAACGCCATTCCCAATAAAAGCGGTCATTGGCTCCAACCCCGGTGTAGATTAGGGATGGTTAGGAACTTCACCCATGACCCTTGCCGAGGCGCCAACCATTGCCAGTGTCAGTGCCCAACTGGAACAGAGTCCGCACTACCTGCGGATTAAAAAACTGTTGATTTTTACCTGCACCGGCACTTGGGAAACCAATCCTGACCGTTTGGCGGCGATTGACCTGCGGGATTTGGTCGCCCAGACCTTGGAGGTGCGTCCCACCATGCGGGAATTGCGCCCCACCCTGGAAAATTTGGTACGCAGTTTGAATAAACCCGTGGAATACCTGCCGGTGGCGGAAACGATTTTGCGTTCGCTGGCGGTTTTGTACCCGGATGAGGACCCGACCGAGTGGTTTCGCACCCAAGCCCCCCGCCCCCAGACCTCGGTTTTGCCGCCCCAGGAGTGGTTTGATTTGCGGCTGGAATTGGTGAATCGCACCAACCCCCTGCGGATCAAAATTCTCATCGCCCGCACCCTGCGCCAAGGGGACGTGACCCCTACTGCACCTTGGTTGACGGTCAAGGGGCTAGAACTGGAACGCCTGCTCCCGGATTTACTGCTGTCCTGCCCCGACTATCAGGAACTGTGTCAACGCCTGCAAACTATCGCCCCGCAGTTGGAGGAACCGGAGGAGTACCAACAGGTGGTGGGCACATTGTTGGAAGTGCTAGAACCGGTGTACCAACGGCTACACAAACTTCAGACCATCTCGGATGCAGAGGTGCCCAACTGGTCGCCCCCAGCGGCGGAAGTCATGCCAGCAGAGGCGGTCGTCGTCGGACCCGAACCGGAAATGGTAGCTTCGGAACCGATGGGAACTGACCCTGAACCCGAGCCGGAACCCCCCCCGATAGAGCCTATGGTTGTAGCCACCCCGGAACCAGAGGTGGCACGGGTGAGCGACCTATTGCAGCGGGAATTGCAGGAACTTTCGATTGAGGCGGAACTGCGGCGGTTGGTGTCCACGGCGGTGCATCAGGTGATTGGGGATATGGAACAGGTGTTTCGGAATTTAGAAGCGGATTTGGAAGCCGCCACCCGCGATTTGCCCCCCACCACCCGCTACCGTTACCTGAAGCAATTTGTCACCCAGGTGCAGGACATGGCCGACCGGTTTGCCCAAATTCTCCAGCGTTTGGAAGAGCGAGGGCAGTAGGGATGGATGCGGCGGAACTCCTGCAAAGTTACAGCGAGGGGAAAAATGATTTTTCCGGGGAGGACCTGCGGGGGATTCGCCTGAACCAAGCGGATTTGATCAATATCAACTTGTCCCGGTGTGACCTGCACGGGGCGGAATTGGTGTTTGCCTACCTGAGCCGGGTGAATTTGCAGGGAGCCAAACTGAATAATGCTAACCTCAGCGGTGCCTATCTTGCCCAAGCCAACCTAGCGGGTACTGACCTGAATACGGCGCAACTGCACGGCAGTGTTTTATACCGGGCGAACCTGTCCCGGGTCAACGCCATTTTTGCCAATTTCCTGGATGCCAGTCTGGTGGAAGCCGACTTGCGGGGTGCCAATCTCTCCAGTGCCAACCTGCGGGGAGCCTGTTTACGGCAGGCCAATTTAAGTTCCCCGCGCAAGGGGGGCGACCGGGTGAACCTGCGGCGGGCGGATTTACAGGGGGCGGATTTGCAGGGGGCGGATTTGCAAGGAGCCGACCTAGCCTGGGCGGACCTGCGCCGGGCCAACCTCAAGGGGGCGAAATTACTGCACAGCAACCTGGCCAATGCCAACCTGAGCAACGCCATTTTGCATGAGGCCAACCTCAACGATGCGGACTTGAGCGAAGCCATTTTGAACCGTGCCCAACTCCACCAGGCGCAAATGGTGCGGGCGGTGCTGATGGAAACGGATTTGACCGATGCCCGGCTCATGCAAGCCAATCTCACCGAAGCGAAAGCCAGTAAAGCTGTTTTCCTGCGGTGCCAGATGCACGAGGCGAAACTCACCCGGGCGGACTTGAGCTTGGCAGTCCTGCGGCAGGCGCAATTGCTACAGGCGGTCCTCCACGAAGCCTACCTCACTAAAGCCGACCTGCGGGATGCGGATTTAAGCCAAGCCAATCTGCTCAAGGCCGACATCGGCGGTGCCAATCTCACGGGTGCCAACCTCAGGGGTGCCACCATGCCCGACGGCCGAGTTGTGAACTAAACCGCCGGTACCGGTTGGGTGAGGCAATGCAAGCCCCCTAGCCCCTCGATAATGCCCCGGCTGTCAATCCCCACCACCCGCCGTTGGGGAAATAATTTTTGCAGAATTTCCCGAGCCACCTCATCCTGGGGGTCATGAAACATCGGTAATAACACCACCCGATTGCCGATGTAAAAATTGGCATAACTAGCCGGGAGCCGTTGCCCCTGGTGGATGACCGGCTGGGGCATGGGCAGGGGAATCAGGGTGAAGTGCCATACCGGTGCTAGGGATTGCAACCGTTCCCAATTCGCCCGCAGGGAGGGGTAATTCGGGTCATCCGGGTTCGTTTCCAGGGCCACCACCAGGGTATCGGGAGCGACAAACCGAGTGGTCACATCCACATGGCCGTCCGTATCATCCCCTTGGATTTCGGCATTTAACCAAATCACCCGCTCTGCCCCGAAATAATCCCGGAAATACTTTTCCCAATCATCGGTCGTCAAACCCGGATTGCGCCGGGGATGGAGCAGACAATCTTGGGAAGCTAATAACATCCCCGCCCCATTGGATTCAATCGCCCCCCCCTCCAGCACCGGGGTTAGGGAAATGCAGGGAACCTGTAGAATCTCCGCCATCGCCCGTCCCACCCGTTGATCCCGCTCCCAAGGCGGGTATTTTTCCCCCCAGGCGTTGTACTGCCAATGGGTCGCCACCAATGCCCAGCCCTGCGCCGTTCGTTCCTGGATGAAAATTGCCCCGTGATCCCGACACCAGGCATCGTTAGTCGGTACAATATGCAGTATAATGTTATGACTTTCTCCCACCTGCGCCCGCACCTGTTCGGCGTGGTGGGCATCCAGGACGTTGATATGTACGGTTTCATCACAACTCAGATACTTTACGGCTTCCGCCAGTGCCGCAGTGGCTGAGGCTAACCGTTGCGGCCAGGTGTCCCGGTTGTGCGGCCAGGAGAACCAGGTGGCCTGATGGGGTTCCCATTCCGCCGGTAAGCGTCGCTGGCGATTCACCCGGTCTGTGCTCCTGGGGTCTGTGAATGGCTTGCGAATTGATTGTACCGCCTGGGGGATAATGTTTTTAGCCCTGTATTTCCTACCCCTGTGACCCTGCGAGCTACGGTTTATGTGCCCCCCCATCCCCTGATTCAGCACTGGTTGGGAGTAGTGCGCGACCGCCAAACCCCGGGGGCGTTGTTCCGCCCAGCCCTGAGTGAGTTGGGGCGTTGGCTGACCTACGAGGCGGTGCGGCGGGATTGGTTGCCCCTGACGGCGACCACGGTGGAAACCCCTTTGGCAACGGCGGCGGCTACATTTATTGACCCAACGGTGCCGGTGGTGTTGGTGCCGATTTTGCGGGCGGGGCTGACCCTGTTGGAAGGAAGCCAAAATCTCCTGCCCCTGGCACGGGTGTATCACTTTGGGGTGGTGCGGGACGAAACGACCCTAGAACCGACCGTTTACCTGAATAAATTGCCCGCCCAACTCGACCCGCAAACCCGGGTGCTGGTGCTTGACCCCATGTTGGCGACGGGGGGCACGGTGATGGCTGCCCTAGAAGCGCTGGTGGCACGGGGGGCACAACCGGCGCATATTCGGGTAGTAGCGGTGATTGCGGCACCGCCTGCCCTGCAAAAAATCACCAGCCAGTACCCCCAGGTGCAGATTTACACCGCCGGGATTGACGAAACCTTAAATGAAATGGGGTTTATTGTGCCAGGGCTAGGGGATGCGGGGGACCGGAGTTTTGGCACCGAGGGCGGATAAAGCCATGCAAGCCATGTAAACTGAATATTAGTGATGGGAGGCGATGGCATGGAACCCCGGGGCGATGGATTTAGCAAAGGCTTGGTGGTGGGCACCCTCCTGGGCGGGGTGATTGGCGGCGTATTGGGGGTGATCATTGCCAATCGCATGACCGGCGAATCCCGTCCCAAGGCGGTCAAGTCCGGGGTGGGCACGGCGAACCTGCGGCAAAACCTGGAGGAAAAAATCAGCCAACTCAACGAAACCATTGAGCAAGTGCGGGATCAACTGGCACAGGCGAGCGAACCCGAACCCGCCCCGGCATCGGTTGCCGAACCCTCCTGAGGGGAACCCGCCCATGCCTGCCCCGCTCCAACTCACCCCGCAGTGGGTACAGATTAACCCCTCCTCTGACCTGACCTTGCGGGGAACCGTGGCGGTGCCGGGGGATAAATCCATTTCCCACCGGGCGCTGATGCTAGGCTGTTTGGCGCAGGGAATGACCACGATTACGGGCATCCTACCCAGTGCGGACCCCCAGAGTACGGCCCAGTGTTTGCGGGATTTGGGGCATCAGATTTCCCCCCTGACGGCTGACCCGGTGCAGGTACAACCGGGGGAGTGGCGGGAACCGGCGCAGGTATTGGATTGCGGCAATTCGGGCACCACCATGCGCCTGCTGTTGGGACTCCTGGCGGGGCGGGCGGGGCAATTTTTTTGTCTGACTGGGGATGATTCCCTGCGGGGTCGCCCCATGCAACGGGTGGTCACGCCCTTGCGCCAGATGGGGGCACAGATTTGGGGACGTCAAGGGGGCACCCGGGCACCGTTAGCCGTACAGGGTCAGGTGCTAAAACCCATTGCCTACGACAGTCCCATCGCTTCGGCGCAGGTGAAATCGGCGATTCTGCTGGCGGGGTTGGGGTGTGATGGCGTGACCCAGGTGCGGGAACCGGCACCCTCGCGGGATCACACGGAGCGGATGTTGCGTGCCTTCGGGGCGGACATCACCTGGGAACATGGCACCGTGACCTTACAAGGGGGAGCCGTCCTGCGGGGGCAGTCGGTCATTGTACCGGGGGATATGAGTTCGGCGGCGTTTTGGCTGGTGGCGGGAGCCATTACACCGGGGGCGGATATTGTCCTCACCAATGTGGGGGTCAATCCCAGTCGCACCGGCATTTTAGAAGTCCTCGAGGCGATGGGTGCCCGGATCACCTGCCACAATCAGCGGATGGTGGCGGGGGAACCCCTGGCGGATATTCAGGTACAGCACAGTGCCCTGGAGGGGGTGGCGGTGGGTGGAGCGTTGATCCCCCGTTTAATTGACGAAATTCCCATCCTGACAGTGGCGGCGGCTTTTGCCCAGGGGAAAACCGTAATCCGGGATGCGGCTGAACTGCGGGTGAAAGAGAGCGACCGGCTAACGGCGATGGCAACCCAACTCACCCGGCTGGGGGTCACGGTGGAGGAATACCCGGATGGTCTCACGATTCATGGCGGTTCCCAGCCCCTCACGGGTACAGAGTTGCAGACCTACGATGACCATCGGATTACGATGGCGTTGGCAATTGCCGCACTCCGTGCCCAGGGCACCTCCCGCCTTGCCCCTGCGGGTTGTGTCCAGATTTCCTACCCCCAATTCTGGGAAACCCTCCAGCAGTTGTGCCAAAATAACCCTGCTCCCTCGGGTGCGGTATAAATTATTTCGGAGTAACCAGATTACAGCGTGTTTCATATCTATGTGATGGTGTTAGTTACACTCCTAACATCACTTTGCTCCCAGCACTAGCTCCACCATGTTAGGCTAGGGGAAGAAAAACCGTAGCTTAGAAGAAATTAGGGATGCAACCTCAAGTCAAAGCGAAATCCACATCGCTTTACGATACCGACTATCAACTGTGGTTAGCGCAAACGGTTGATCAGTTGAAATCACATAATTTTAGTAATCTTGACCTGGAGAATCTCGTTGAGGAGATAGAAAGTTTGGGGAGAAGTCAAAAACAAGCGGTTTCCAGCTATCTTATGCGGCTGTGTGAGCATTTGCTGAAGATCAAATATTGGCAAGTTGAGCGAGAGAGGTGCTTCCGAGGTTGGAAATTAGAAGTGCGAAATTTTCGCCTGCAAATTCAAGCAGAGTTGGAAGCAAGCCCAAGCCTTAAATCCTTTTTAGAAGATGTTTTTGTCAAGCAATACAGAAATGGTAGAAATCTATTTTTAGATGCCAGCGACTTCAATGGAAACCTTATTCCTGAAGAGCCAGAATTTTCCTTGGAGCAAGCCCTCGATGAAGACTGGTTCCCTTGGCAACCAAAATAGGTCATGGATATAGCAGTCCTAAATGAGAATAGAATAGGGGTCGCAGGGGCACTGCCTCCGTATTTAGTTCTGGGGAATTTCTCTTCGTTAATCAAATAGGACTGCTATAGCGATCCTAAATGAGAATAGAATAGGGGTCGCAGGGCACCGCCCCGCCTTTGGTTCTCAGTAGCTTTATTATTTACAGAGATTGTGATTGTTTAATTAATCCTGCTGATGGGAAAACTGATAGGCACCAATCGCCGCCAACCCTACAGCTATCACCAACAAAGCCACCGGCGCATACCAGGGAAACTCCCCCCCCAACGCCACCGCCCGTAACCCCACACTGGCATAGGTCAAAGGAATGGCATACACCACCACTTTCAGTAATCCCGGCACCGTACTGGGGTCAAAAAACGTACCCCCCAAAAACGACATCGGCACAATCAGAAAATTATTGTACAAACCCACCGTTTCCAAAGAAGCCACACTCAAACCCACAATTACCCCCAAACCCGCGAACACCAGGCAATTTAGGCACACCACTAACAAAAATAACGGGTGCAAAAACCCCCCGACCTTCCCCGTAAATATCACACTGATCAGGATAATTGCCAGCGCCGTCAACAAGCCGCGCACCACTCCCGCCAACACCTTCCCGAAATACACCCCCAAAGGATGCACTGGTGCCAACAGCAACTCCTCAAACGTTTTATTAAACAACCGATCCCCACAGATGGAAAACGTCGTACCCGCAAAACTAATAATCATCGAAGACAGCGCCACCATCCCCGGCAGGATAAATTCTAAATAGGAGTTTCCCAAGGGCGGCTTGCTCAGGGAACTCCCCAAGCCAAACCCAAACGCCAGGATGTAAATTAGCGGTGAAACCAGACCGGAGGCAAACACCTGGGGCAAACGCACCCGCAAATCCAGCCATTCCCTCCAGAAGACCGTCAGCCCATCCCCCCAAATCTGCACCAGGTTCATCGTTAGACCGCCGCCGGTGCCAAATCCTCCTCCTCCGTCGCCGTCACCACGTCCGACTCTTGCGCACCCTCTGGCGAACCCGCCAACTTAGCGGCTTGTTTTTCCCGCCACCGTTGTGCCATCTCCTCCGCTTTTTCAAAGACCAACGCCCGATTCCGCACCATATCCCCCGGCTCCGGCTCCAACTGCTTGGTAGAAAGGGAAATCCGCCCCCGATCCGCGTCCAGGTCAATGATCATCACCTTCAGTTCATCCCCGACGGAGAACACATTGTGGGGCGTTTCGATGTGGTCGTGGGAAATCTCCGAAATATGCAACAGCCCACTCACCCCGCCAATATCAATAAAGGCACCGTAGGGCTTGATCCCCCGCACCGTCCCTGTGACCACCTCGCCCGTTTCCAATTTATTCATCTGCCGTTCCACCAACGCCCGCCGATGGCTCAACACCAGCCGGTTGCGCTCCTCATCCACCTCTAAAAATTTCAGCGGCAACTCCTGCCCCATCAGGTCTTCCTTGGCATGGCGGGTACTGATATGGGAACCCGGAATAAACCCCCGCAGACCCTCAATCCGCACCAACGCCCCGCCCCGGTTGATGGCAAACACCACCGCCCGCACCGTCGCATCTTCCTTTTGCAACTGGCGCACCCGCTCCCAGGAACGCATATACTCAATCCGCCGGATCGAGAGGGTCAACTGCCCTTCCTCATTCTCCTCCGACAGGATAAAAAATTCCCGCATTTCATCCGGTTGCAGAATTTCCTCCGGGCTGTCCACCCGATTAATTGACATTTCCTGTAAGGGGATAAAGGCCGCCGTTTTCGCTCCAATATCAATCAGCGCCCCTTTCGGTTCCAGGGCAAACACCGTCCCTGGCACCACATCCCCTGGATTAAACCGATAGTCATAACGGTCTAACAAAGCCGCAAACTCTTCGTGGGTAAAGCCCACACCCGCCTTCTGCTGATTACCCAAGGGGAATGAACCTCCTAAAAAACAATAGACTCGTTGAAGCAAACCCAATTAGGGACAGACAATGATTATATCCCATTCTGCCTGACCCTGCCAAATCTCACGTTACACTGGGAAATGGGAGAGTAGGTGTGGCGATTGCGGGTGCATGGCATCTGAGGAAAGTCCGGGCTCTCGAAAGACCAAACCTGCTGGGTAACGCCCAGGACAGGCGACTGTGCGGAAAGTGCCACAGAAACATACCGCCGATGGCTGGCTTTTGCCAGTACAGGTAAGGGTGCAAAGGTGCGGTAAGAGCGCACCAGCAGTATCGAGAGGTACTGGCTCGGTAAACCCCGGTTGAGAGCAAGGTGGAGGGACAAGGGTTGGTCTTTTCCCCGTCCCGTGCTTAGGAACCGCTAGAGGTGGCGGGCAACCGTCATCCCAGATAGATAATCGCCCTCGAACAGAACCCGGCTTACGGCCTAGTCTCCCCAGCTTTCCATGCTATGGCCATCTTATCGGTGAACAAACCAAGAACTAAGTGCCCAGGCTACGCCGACCGTTGTTCTTGGTAGCTAAAATCCCACTGGATGGGGGGACAGATGTAGGGCACCTCGATTTTTTGTACTTACACAAGCGGTCTGATAGGCTAGCGTGGCATCGCCATAAGCCCTATTTCTTCATTGGCAATGGCACATAGCAAACCTATCGAAGAATGAAACAGTAATCACATGAAAAGTTCACTGGAAACTAATTTCCGTGAGTACCTGTTGCGCCATTATTTAGGATTGTTACAGTCTTTTCCTTTATTATGGGGTACAGTAGCAACATTTGGTAAACCAATTTGCAAAAGAAGAAGGATTAATCAATAACAAAGATGCTTGGATAATTGACTGTATATCCTTTACTGGTGAATCATGAAACTGTCGAATAAAATTCTTTAGAACTGACCACATCATTTCCATTGGATTAAATTCTGGTGAATACACAGGGAGATATAATAAACGAGCACCAGTCTGGCTAATCATCTGTTGTACTTCTATGGCTTTATGACTATTCAAGTTGTCCATAATTACCACCTTCTTCTCATTTAATTTTGGGCATAATTCTGTTTTCACAAATTCTAAAAAATCCTGTTTCTTCATGGAGCCTTTGATGATTTTATGACAAACAACGCCCTCCACAGATATAGCACCGATTAACGTGTATTTCTGACCCTTGTTTTTCTGGCGATAACTATAAACTTTTTTCCCTTGTAAACTCCATGCAACTTTCCTCTCCATGCCCTCCCAGGTTGCTGTTTCATCTACGGCAACTATATCTTCGGCTGGAACGCTTCCAATCTTATGCCAGTATCCTAAGCGTTCTGCACAACTTCACTCTTGGCTTTTTCACTGCGGAATGTCTTTTTTTTTAGAGTGATTTTATGCTTTTTCAAGAAAGAATACAATGTGCTAATACTCACTTCCTAGCCTTTCTCCGATTATCTCAACATATTGCCACAAACACTTATCTGGATACTCTTCAACAATGGCTAAAATCGCAACTTTATTTTGTTCTAAAATTCCAACTCGTTTTGTCCCTACTTTTTTAGGTGTTAAGTCTTGAGTCTGTTTATACTGTTGTACCAGGCGATGTACTGTCCTTTTAGTTACCAATGGCTTCGCCACGCTTCGCTATAAACCGCTTAGCTACTTCCCGGATTGTTCTCCCGCTTGGTATGCAGCTACAATTCTTTGCCGTAAATCTAAGGAATGTGTAGGCATCTCTTTGTCCTCTCATTTCTATGGTTTGTATCCCATAATAGCATAAAAGACTGTAACAAGATTACTTAAAACCAGAACGGGGCGATGCTCTGCGACCCTTTGGTCTCATAGATATAAAATTTTTGCTCACCATTCAGATATATAGCAATCCTATTTGATTAACGAACACCAGAAGTGTTGAAAGGTAGGTAAAGGCAGAAAAAGAGGGGTCAAAATATGGTATTCTAATTCATATAAACCAAAACATGAAACAACTATGAAATTCAATTCTTTTCCCGGGATTGTCAAATTTTTACTCAAAGACCTGCCAACTAATGATTATCCAGTTCTAAATTCTCGCTTATTTTGTTCAATCTGGTTTGCTGGCATTTTAGACAAAGGAATCAACAGTTTACGGGACTTATTTTACCAATTAAATCATGCGGGCATTAAGGTTGACTTATCCACGTTTTCTAAGGCGAACAAGACAAGAGACCCACAAATTTTTATGCATCTTTATCATAAATTATTGCATTATATTGAGGAAGCTCATCCTGAAAAGAGGTTGGTTTTATGTCCTTTTGATGCTACCGTAATACCGCTGATGAGTAAGTTATTTTGGCTCCAAGGCTATCGCCAAGTAAAGTTAATAACCACTTTGAATCAAGATACGAAATCTACTGGTCATTTAATTGTTAGTCCTGGACAGGCACATGAGATTAATTTTGGTGAAGATATTGTGAAAATGCTACCGGAAAATGGAGTCGCAGTCGGGGATAGAGGGTTTTGCAGTCACAAAGTATTTGAACAATTTATCGAAAATGATGCCCTTTTTATTATCCGTATTAAGTCGAATTGGAAATGGGATGAAAACTATCATATCACCACAGAACGAGGTAAGGCGAGAGTAGTTTGTTTTGGCAATGTTCAACAGAAAGTAGACTATTATTTAGCTACCAATATTCCTGAGGATGTAATGAGTAATGAAGAGATAGGGGAAGCCTATAGACAACGCTGGGCGATAGAGGTACTATGGAAATTTCTAAAGATGAACTTAAAGCTCGATAAAATGATGAGTAAAAATTTGAATGGAATTACCATTCAAATTTATGTAATTTTAATAGTTTACTTGATATTGCAACTGTTAAAAGTTCCACGGATGTACGGAAGTAAATTGGCAGATAAGTTCCGATATATACAAATCTTAATACGGCAGGAGTGGAATTTTGTCCATTGGCTCAATCGGGTCGTCCCACGCCTAAATATGTAAAGTTTTATTGCAGGATTCAACACTTGTGAACGAACACAAATTTCCCAGAACCAAGTATGGGGGCAGTGCCCCTGCGACCCCGATTCTGTAGCCGTCCTATTTGATTCACAAACAAAGATTTTCCAGAACCAAGTCTGGGGGCGGTGCCCCTGCGACCCCGATTTTATATCTCATTATCATTTCTTATCATTTCATTATAGGATTGCTATTAGGATTACCAAACAAATTCTAAAACTCTAACTGTAAGTCCGCCATCACATTGGCAATGGTCTCCGGTTTCCCTAGCTTGTAATACCCGCCGTTGATGGTGGCAATGCGTTGCAAAGCTTCGGGATTAAATTCCCCTTCCTCCCCGTAGCCAATGGTGAAAAAGCTGATCCGTTCATCCGTATTTAGGCCGCTTTGCCGCAGTTGTTGTTCCAGTTGCGGTAATTTAATCCGGGAACTGGTGTCTTCCCCATCGGTCAAAACCACCACCGCATTGATGGCACTAGGGCGGAGATTTTGGCGTAACCAGGTCTGTGCCGCCAAGACAGCGTCGTAAAGGGCGGTGCTTCCCTGTGCCCGCAAATTGTTGACAAACGCCAAGCCCTGTTGTTTCCCGGCGGCATCTCCTCGGATGAAGATGGGCGCATCCACCTGGGTACTAAAGCGAATCAAAGCCAGTTCGTCCTGCGGGCCTATGTTATTGATGTACGTGTAAAGGGATTGTTGTACGGCGGCCAGCCTTTGCCCCCGCATGGAGCCGGAATCATCCACTACCACCACCACCCGGGAGGGCTTTTTCGCCACCTGTTCCCAGCCGCGCAACATGGCGGTCACCACCTCGGGGCTGGGCGGGCGTAGCGAGTTGTAGGTGGGTTGGGCGGTTACCCCATTGGCAGGGGTAAATTGGGCACCCAAGGGGACACCGGGAACCCCCGGGCGCAGTCCTAAACGAGCCGCCAGTTCCTGGGTGGGTTGGGAGCGCAAAAAGTTGATTACCTGCTGGGCGGCTTCCCGTTCCTGGGGGCTGACCCAGGGGGCATTGGGTAGGATCGCCCGCATATTGGAGGTGAACGTGGCTTTGGGGTAAATGGCAACGTAACGGGTCTGCCCAGGGGTAGCCTTTTGGTTCGCTTCAATCACTGCCGATTCATAGACCGAACCGATGGATGCCCAAAAGGGACCATATTTGACCATATCCCGTGCCAAACTGCCGGTGGAAATCCCGTAGCGGGTCACTTTCGCCTGGATGGTTTTCACCTGGGGCAGATACCGCTGTACATCCGGCACCGTGAGTTGCTCTGGGGGTTTGCCGGAGACTTCCGCAAATTGGGTCACCAGAGTTTGCAAGCCAGAATTAGAACGGGTGGGGGCGGTTTGGACGAAAAAGATTTTTAATGGGGGGGCTTTGGGGTCAATGTCTTGAAAGGTGGTAGCAGATAGAATTTTTTGATAAACGGAATCCACATTTTTCAAGCTATCCGCCACTTCGCTGGGCACCATAAACACCATCGGGCTGAAGGCGATCAGGGGTGTTTCGGTGATGGGAGGGATATAATTTTTACCGGGAAATAGCTGTTCGATACGGGCGATCAACTGGCTATGATAAATATCCCCGTCTAAAGAAATCAACGTGGGAAATTCCGGGTTATCTTCCTTAATTTGTCCCTGTTGCCACTGCTGGGCGAGATTAACGACTTGCGTGACCACATCCCCCGTCCCCAAGGTGGTGCAACGAATTTGAAAACGGGTGCCATCAGCCAGCTTAGGGTTTTGCTGGTTGAATTGGGGCACCATCTGGCTACAAAATTCCTTTAGGGCACTGCCAAATAGCAGTTTGATTTCTAATCCTGGAGCTTGGGTTGTCGAATTGTTCGCAAAACCACACCCACCTGCCAGCAGTGCCAGCCCCAAACTCCAACCCCACCAGCGATGTTTCATGACCCGTTCCCCCGATGCAGACGCTCCCCTGCATACTGTATATCATGCGTTATCGGATTCACCACCAGCTGGTTTACACCTACCCAGAACCGGTGCAGTTGTCGCCCCAAATTCTGCGCCTGCATCCCCGGTGTGACTGTACTCAAACCGTACAGACGTGGCAGTTGACCCTTGACCCGCCGCCCCTACGTCGTTATCACAATATCGCCCTCGATGGCAGTACGGAGGTGCAGGTGATTTACAACCAAGCCATTTCCCACTGGCGGATTCAGATGGCAACGGCGGTGGTGACGCACCGGCAGAACCCGTTTGATTTTTTACTAGACCCCTGGGCGGTGCATTTACCGATTGATTATCCCCAGCGTTTGGCGCAGGAGTTGCGTCCCTACTGGGAAGTTCCCCCTGACCCGGTGGCAACGACCCTAGCCCAGGAATTGATCATGGCGACCGACGGGCAGGTTCTAGCTTTTTTGAGTGAATTGAATCAAACCCTGTACCGTGAATGTACACACTTTATCCGTCCAGCTGGTGCCCCTCTGCCTGCGGGGATCACCTGGCAACAGCGGCGGGGAGCCTGTCGGGATTTGACGGTTTTATTTATGGCGGTTTGTCGAGCGGTGGGGTTGGCGGCTCGGTTTGTGAGTGGCTACCACGAGGGCGACCCGGATTGGCAGCACCGGCATTTGCACGCTTGGGCGGAGGTGTATTTGCCGGGGGGAGGTTGGCGGGGCTATGACCCGACGCACGGCTTGGCGGTGAATGACCGGTATGTGGCGTTGACAGCCCGACCCCAGCCCCAGGACACCCTACCTGTTGCGGGCTATATCCTCACGCCGGGGGTGAACAGCCATCTGGAGTATGAGATTAAAATTCAAGGGTTGGATGAATCATTCCAGGGCACCTCTATTTATTGATTTTATTGATTTTTTGGATTTTTGTGCTTACACGGCAGGCTTAGAAGCCCGATTCTCTCCTTGACAATTATCAATAACGCAGGGGTCATTCTCAATCGCTGAGAATTAATGAGAGATACCCTCTATTAACAAACTAAAATTTCACGGTTGGCAACCCGCTTGCGCTAACCTCGTTAAGACTCAGCCTTGGAACCATGATGTTTTATATGTTTTGTATCCCTTGAGCTGTGAACAGGCTCTACCATTTCTTGAGCATTACAAAGATAGCACTACCAGGGACTGGAGCTAGTCCAACTGTTCAAAATCCCCACCCGGACTGCCCGCCGTCACCGCCCCAGGGTTGCCACTGCGCTGGTACATGTCCGCCCCCATTTGGCTCAGGTTTTTATTCAGTTGGTTCAATTCCTGACGGAAATTGTCCAAGGGAGTCATGGAATCCCCCATCAAACGGCGAATCCGCCCCACCCGCGCTGCCGCCTCGGACTTGACCGCTTCGTTCACGTAGCTTCCATGCTCCCGCAAGGTGGATTCATACAGGGACAGCAGGGCATCCGCTTGATTTTTGAGTTCCACAAACTCCCGCCGTTGCTGATCTACCTCTGCGTTAAACGTCGCCTCCAGGGTCAGCCGTTTAATCTCCTCGGCACTCAAGCCCCCGGTATTGGTCAACCGCACCGACTGACTCCGCCCCGTCCCCTTATCCATCGCCGTCACCTGCAAAATGCCATTGGCATCAATCTCAAACGTGACCTCAATCTGGGGCACCCCCCGGGGGGCTGGGGGAATTCCAGTCAGTTCCAACCGCCCCAAACTCTTGTTGTCGGCGGCCATGGGTCGTTCCCCTTGCAGGATATGCACCTCCACCACAGTTTGATTGTCCGTGGCGGTAGAAAAGGTCTGGGACTGGCTGGTGGGAATGGTGGTATTGCGTTCGATAATCCGGCTGAAAATTCCCCCCAAGGTTTCAATCCCCAAGGACAAGGGGGTGACATCCAACAGCAACAGATCCTTGACCACCTCGTTTTTGCCCACAATCCCCGCTTGCACCGCCGCCCCAATCGCCACCGCCTCATCGGGATTCACCGATTTCTCCGGCACCTTACCGTCAAAATAATCCTGGATCGCCTTTTGTACCGCCGGAATCCGGGTCGAACCCCCCACCAATAAAATCCGGTCAATATCCCGGGGCTTCATCCCCGCATCCCGCAGGGCTTGGGCCACCGGCTCCAGGGTTCCCTGCACCAAAGAACGGGTCAAATCCTCAAACTTCGCTCGGGTCAATTCCACATCAATATGCTTGGCACCCGTGGCATCCGACGCAATAAAAGGCAGGTTAATCGTGGTGGTTTTGGCACTGGATAATTCGATTTTGGCCTTTTCGGCCGCCTCCCGCACCCGTTGCAAGGCCATTTTATCTTGGCGCAAATCCAACCCTTCCCGTTCTTGAAAGTCCTTCAGCAACCAATCCACCAAACACGCATCAAAATCATCCCCACCCAAATGATTGTTCCCGGCGGTGGAAACCACCTCAAAAATCCCATCCCCCATCCGCAAAATGGACACATCAAAGGTGCCCCCGCCCAGGTCAAACACCAATACCGTTTGCTCCTGGTCCTGCTTGTCCAAGCCAAAGGCCAAGGCCGCCGCCGTGGGTTCATTCACAATCCGCAGTACCTCCAACCCGGCAATCGTCCCCGCATCCTTGGTGGCCTGCCGCTGGGCATCGCTGAAGTAAGCAGGCACCGTGATCACCGCCTGGGTCACCGGCTCCCCCAAAAAATTCTCCGCATCCTGCTTGAGTTTCTGCAGAATAATGGCGGAAATCTCCTGGGGCGTGTAGGTCTGATTGCGGATTTCCACATTCACCGTGCTGTCCTTGCCCGGCACACATTTGTAGGGCACCCGCTTGCGCTCGTCCTCCGTTTCCGACCAGCGACGGCCAATGAACCGCTTGATACTAAAAACCGTATTTTCCGCATCCGTCACCGCCCGCCGCTTCGCCGGTTGCCCCACCAGGCGTTCCCCCGTCTTGCCAAACCCCACCACACTCGGGGTCGTGCGCCCCCCCTCCGAATTGGTAATGACCGTAGCCTGACCTCCCTCTAACACCGCCACGCAACTGTTGGTGGTTCCTAGGTCAATACCGACAATCTTCGCCATAACATCTACCCAGCCAGTTAGAGAAGGAATGAGACGAGTAACGCTTGGTACAGTATTCCCAAAACGTCAGTGATAATGATCACCATACTGAGAAAAATTTTTTGGGTCAGGGCAAAGAAATTTACATTTCGTTTCATCATACCCTGAAGCAGAGCCTCCCGCCTAGTCCGTTCCCCCGGTTGAGGAGGCATCAACCTTGCCGGTGGACACCTTGACCAGGGCATGGCGCAGTACCCGGTCTTCCTCCCCCACCCTCAGGAAATAACCCCGCCGCAGTTCTTCGATCACAATGCCTTCTTCGTACTCATGGCTGGTCTCCTGCATCACCGCCTCATGCCGGTTGGGGTCAAAGGGTTGGCCTTTGCCGGGGATGGGTGCCACCCCCAGCTTCTTGAGTTCCTCCACCATCTGCTTATAGACCCCCTGGTAATTTTTGTGGATAGCCATGCCCTCTTCCGTTTCCGGGCGGATGTGGGTACGGGCGCGCTCAAAATTGTCCACCACCCCTAGCAGTTCCTCCAGTACCTTGGCCTTGGCCTTGAGGCTGGCCTCCTCCTGATCCCGCTGTACCCGGCGGCGGTAGTTGTCAAAATCGGCGGCCAACCGCACCAATTGCCCCCGTTGCTCCTCGCATTGCTGTTCCGCTTGGGCGAGTTTTTGCGCCAGCAGTTCGTTCTCCGCCCGCAGGGTAGCGTTGCGTTCCCGCTCCTGGAATAATTCTTCTCGCAAAGCCGCCATTGCCTCCGGGGTGGGTTCTTCCTCAATCGCCAATTCCCCAAAGGTGGCGGGGAGTGCCATCTCTCCATCCTCCCCAGGGGTGGGAGCAACCTCGGGGCTAACCACACCTCCCATCGCTGTTGGGGAACCGTCTCCCGGCGGCGCAACCAACTCAGGGGGGTCGGCGGTGTCCGCAAACGGGTCAGGAATCAAATCCTCAGGGGGAGAACCAGCATTCACCATAGACCAACGCCAAAAATATGGGAATCATTTGTTTCTAAGTTACCATTCCCTTCGCCTTTTCTGGGAACCCAGGGGAGACTGGCTCATTGCTGAAGTTAATTAGAGTATCAATCCGGGCTAGGGGAACCAATAATTAAAAATATACCCAAATTGCCTTCCATACCCCACAGGGGCAAGAAAATTGGTGACAGCCTTGGGGAATTGGGGCAGAGCGTGTAAGCTAGGATCATCACCAAGTTAAATTCCACCCCATTGGTCAACATCTATCCCTATGGTTAATCAGCCCATTAATGCCCGACGGGCGTTGGTCACTCGGCAAGCCGGAGCCAGTCCCATTGTAAAAGACATCATCAAAGCCGGTGTCGCCGACCGGGAGCAGATCGCCAAAGCCTTAGAGACAAGTCGGAAAGAGGGTCGTCCCCTGCCGGACGTATTACAGGAGGTCACGGGCAAAGCCCTGCCCGCTGAGTTGGTGCGTCAATACAAGCGGCAACAACTTTTTGAACTTAAGGTGTTGTACGGGGTGGAATCCCTCGACCCGGAATTAAACCCGATTTCCTTTTCCCAAGTTAAAGAATTGGTGGATGTGATCATCCCCCTGGATACCTGTCGTCGCCATAGTTTTTTACCCGTAGCACGCCAGGAGGGGGACAATCCTAGCCTGACCGTGGCCATGGTCAACCCGGACAATTTGCAGGCGTTGGATGAACTGAATCGCATTACCCGGGCGAAGGGGTTGCGGTTGCGGCGGCGGGTGATCGCCCAGGAGGACTTTTTACGGCTGATTAATCAATACGCCAACGAGTTGCAAGCCTCCAAGCTCGCTGGTGCCCAGCAGGAGGTAAGAATTTCTGAGGACATTGACCTGTCCCAATACGAGCAATTGGAGGAAGCCCAGGATGAGGCGGAGGTGGATTTGGCCACCGCCCTAGCGGGTTCGGAGGAAGCGCCGATTGTCGCCCTAGCCAACAATATCCTGGCAAAAGCCCTGACCGAGGGGGTGTCGGATATTCACATTGAACCCCAGGAGGAGTTTTTACGGATTCGGTTCCGCAAGGATGGGGTTCTGCGCCAGGGCTGGGAAAATTTACCCAAACAGGTGATCCCGGCGGTGACCTCCCGGTTTAAGATTTTGGCCAATTTGGATATTGCGGAGCGGCGGATGCCCCAGGACGGACGGATTCGCAAAATCTTCCAGGGGCGCAAGATTGACTTCCGGGTGAATACCCTGCCCATGCGGTACGGGGAAAAAATCTGTATGCGGATTTTGGACAACTCCTCGACCCAGTTGGGCTTGGATAAATTGATCACTGACCCGGAGACCTTGAATATCGTCCGGGAGATGGTGAAGCGTCCCTTTGGACTGATCCTGGTGACGGGGCCAACGGGTTCCGGGAAAACCACCACGTTGTATTCCTGTCTGGCGGAGCGCAACGACCCAGGGGTGAATATCAGCACCGCCGAAGACCCGATTGAATACACCCTGCCCGGTTTGACCCAGGTGCAGGTGATTCGGGAGAAGGGGATGAATTTTGCGGCTATTTTGCGGGCTTTTTTGCGCCAGGACCCGGATGTGATTCTGGTGGGGGAAACCCGGGATAAGGAAACCGCCAAAACGGCGATTGAGGCGGCCTTGACGGGGCACCTGGTGTTGACCACCCTGCACACCAACGATGCCCCCAGTGCGGTGGCTCGCCTCTCGGAGATGGAGGTGGAATCCCACATGGTCTCTGCCTCTCTGATTGGGGTGCTGGCTCAACGGTTGATGCGGCGGGTGTGCAGTGAGTGTCGCATTCCCTATACACCGACAGAGGAGGAACTGACACGGTTTGGGCTGAGCGGTTCCGGGCAGGGGTTGACCTTCTACCGGGCGAATACCCTCTCCCCGGAGCAAATTCGTCAGGCCAAAGCCCAGGGACAACCGATTTGTAGTAAGTGCAACGGGGCAGGCTACAAGGGACGGTGCGGGGTGTATGAGGTGATGCGGGTGACGGAGCGTCTGCAATCCCTGATCACCCAAAATGCCCCCACGGAGGTGATCAAGGAAGTGGCGGTGGAGGAGGGGATGAAGACCCTACTGGCCTACAGTTTGGAACTGGTGCGCCAGGGGTTGACCACCCTGGAGGAGGTGGAGCGGGTGACCTTTACGGACACAGGGTTGGAGGCGGAACTGAAGGCCAAGCGCAAGCAGGGGTTGGTCTGCCGCAACTGCCATGCCAGCCTCAAACCGGAATGGATGGAATGCCCCTACTGCCTCACCCCCCGGTTTAGCGAGTAGAACAAGTACATTAATTTTAGATTGCCCTAAAGGAGGATGCCGATGGAACTGATGATGGAAGATTTGATGGAGGAGGTGATCCAGCGGGGCGGGTCGGACTTGCATCTGTCGGCGGGGTTGCCCCCCTACATCCGCATCAGTGGCAAGCTCACGCCCACGGATCATGAACCGATGACCCCGGAGCAATGCCAACGGTTGATCTTTAGCATTTTGAATAACAACCAGCGGAAAATTTTTGAGCAAAATTGGGAATTGGACTGTTCCTATGGGATCAAGGGGCTGGCGCGGTTCCGGGTGAATGTGTATAAGGATCGGGGGACGGTGGCGGCCTGTTTGCGGGCGTTGCCCTCGAAAATTCCCAGTTTTGAATCTTTGAATTTACCGCCGGTGGTACGGGAAATGTCGGAAAAACCCCGGGGCTTGGTGTTGGTGACCGGGCCTACGGGGTCGGGGAAATCCACCACCCTGGCGGCCATGATTGACAATATCAACCGCACCCGGGCGGAGCACATTCTCACGGTGGAGGACCCGATTGAGTTTGTCTATGAACCACAAAAGAGCATTATTCACCAGCGGCAGTTGAACGAGGATACCCGCAGTTTTGCCAATGCGTTGCGGGCGGCGCTACGGGAAGACCCGGACGTGATCCTGGTGGGGGAGATGCGGGATTTGGAAACCATTCAGTTGGCGGTGACGGCGGCGGAAACGGGGCACCTGGTCTTTGGCACCCTGCACACCAGTTCCGCTTCCCAGACGGTGGACCGGATGGTGGATGTGTTCCCGCCGGAGCAACAGCAACAGATTCGGGTGCAGTTGTCCAGTTCCCTGGTGGCGGTGTTTAGCCAGACCCTGGTGAAGCGGAAAAACCCCAAACCGGGGCAGTTTGGCCGGGTGATGGCGCAGGAAATCATGGTGGTCACCCCGGCGATTGCCAACCTGATCCGGGAGGGGAAGACGCCCCAGATTTATTCGGCGATTCAGACCGGCGGTAAGTACGGGATGCAGACTTTGGAGAAGGTGTTGGCCGATTTATACAAGAAAGGGGAATGCACCTACGAGGATGCCATTTCCAAGACCTCCAAGCCGGAGGAATTGCAACGTTTGATTGGGGGAGGGACTGCGCCTACGGGTGCCAAGCCCGCCCACTAGGTTCGCCCCTCCAGGTTTGACCTGTGACTTTCATTTGGAGGTAAACGCCCATGCCGACCTACGTAGCCCGTGCCCGTGATGCCCAAGGCCGTTCTAAGGAACGCCGGATCAAAGCGGAGACAATCAAAGATGCCCGGAATCAGCTTCGGGAGGAGGGGATGTTCGTCCTGGAGATTAAGGAGGCTAAACCCTTTAATCCGATGGAGACGGAGCTAGATATTTCCTTTTTGAGCAGTGTGACGGTCAAGGACAAGGCGGTTTTTTCCCGCCAATTTGCCTCGCTGGTGAATGCGGGGGTGCCCTTGGTGCGGGGGCTGGGGATTTTGGTGGATCAGCAGACCAACCTGAAGATGAAAAAGGCTCTGGCCGCCGTGAGTGCGGATGTGCAACAGGGGAGTAACCTGTCGGATGCCATGCGCCAACACCCGGAGGTGTTTGACAATCTCTATGTGGCGATGATCCAGGCGGGGGAAGTGGGGGGGGTACTCGACGAGGTGCTGAACCGGTTGGCGAAACTGCTGGAGGATGCGGCCAAATTGGAACAGCAGATTAAATCGGCGATGGCCTACCCGATTGCGGTGACCCTGCTGGCGGTGGGGGTGTTCTTGGGGATGGTGCTGTTTTTGATTCCCATCTTCGGGGGGATTTTTGAGAGTTTAGGGGGGAAACTGCCTGCCTTTACCCAGTTCATGGTGGATTTGAGTAAATGGATGCGGAACCCAGTCAACCTGGGGTTGATTGCTGCGGTGGTGGCGGGGGCGGCTTTTGGCTACACAACGGCCTACAGCACCCGGGCGGGGCGGGAAGTCATTGACCGGATCGCTTTGAATGTGCCGATTTTTGGGGATTTGATCCGCAAGAATGCGGTGGCGCGCTTTAGCCGTACCTTTGGTTCCCTGTCCCGTTCCGGGGTGCCAGTATTGACCTCCCTGGAAATCGTGCGGGATACGGCGGGGAATCAGATCATCGCCAACGCCATTGATGGGGCACGGGAGGACATTCAGTCGGGGGGGTTGATTTCCCTGGCGCTCCAAAAAGCCAATGTGTTTCCCAACATGGCGATTCAGATGATCAGCATCGGGGAGGAAACCGGGGAATTGGATGCCATGATCACCAAGGTGGCGGATTTCTACGAATCCGAGGTGGAAGCAGCCGTGAAAGCCCTCACCAGTGTGATGGAACCGATGATGATTGCGGTGTTGGGGGGGATGGTGGGGTCGATCCTGGTGGCCATGTACCTGCCCATGTTCCGGATCTTCGACCTGATCAAGTAATCAAGCCCTAACACCGATGGGACGGGGAACCGGGGTGCCTCGTCCGTATTTCAATGGACAATCGTTAAGATTCCTTTTACAACAGGGCAAAACTGTCCTGCGGGCGGCCGCACCCAGAAGGTGTGGGCTACTACTGTTGATGCTGGCAGTGCCAATGGGTTCGATTGCCGTAAGTATTTTTTTATCACTGCCAATTGATCATTAGACTGTACAGTCTTTTGAGGGATTATGGGATACAGTTGAACCCCACTTACCGTAGGTCAATCTTGGTAAGCCTTTAGGATGATCGAGGTTTTTTGTATCCTTTAATTGATATATACCAACAAAAATTTCCCAGAACCAAGGACGGGGGCGGTGCCCCTGCAACCCCTATTCCATTTTCATTTAGGATTGCTATAGTAATTTCAAACAAGTTTGCGACATTTGCCGTTACCTGCAACTTCTGCCCTACAAGAGGATGGGGTGATTGCAAATGCCTAAAAATGAATATAGGGCGCCTCTATTAATTCATGGCTATTGAGAATGACCCCTGTATTATTGATAATTGCCAAGGAGAGAATGGGACTTCCGAGCCTGTCATCTAAGTACAAAAATCAATAAATAGAGGTACCCTATAAATAGGCTGTATGTCGTCAGCATCAGGTTCCCAGGAATCAAAAAGTCACTTAGTTTCATCCCCTTGGGGCTGAATCCATGTGTTGCCCGTGCGTGGGAGCAACTGGCTTAACCCTTGCGGGAGTAAAATTCCACGATCATCAGTTCATTCACCTGGAGCGCCACGCATTGCCGCTCGATCACCCCCGTGACCTTGCCTTCCAGTTTGTTTTTGTCAAATTCCAGGTGGGTGGGCAGGGTCGCCAAACCGGGGTATTCGGCGTAGGCTTCCACCAACTTACGGGAGGATGCCTGGGGTTTGACGGTGATCTGGTCGCCCGGACGGCATTCATAACTGGGGGAATAGACCGTGCGGCCATTCACCTGAATATGCCCGTGTCCGACCAACTGCCGAGCCGCTGGAATCGTGGGAGCCATGCCGAGCCGAAATACCGTATTGTCCAGGCGCATTTCCAATAACTGCAACAATGCCTGCCCCGTGGAACCCTTCACCCGCCGGGCTTTGCGGACATAACGCAGGAGTTGCCGCTCCGAAAGGCCATAGTTGAACCGCAGTTTTTGCTTTTCCTCCAGCCGTTTGGCGTACTCCGAGGGCTTGCGGGGCGCTTGCCCATGCTGACCAGGGGGGTTGGGTCGCTTGCGGGCAGCTTTGCGGGTCAAACCAGGCAGTTCCCCCAACCGGCGGATCACCCGCACCCGGGGGCCACGATAACGAGACATAGGGTTAGAATTTTGCAACAGTCTCTAATAGTAGCATGGGCTTTTCGTTCCTGCAAGAGGTACGAATTTGGGAAACGTATGCTAATATGGTCAATGCCCAAAAATGAGCGGGTTCTGCTCACCCGTTGCGCCTGCATGGAAAAAAAAGAAACGATGGTGGCTCCCCCGGGGAGTAGGCCATTGGCATTTATCAATGATGTGCGGACTGAGTTGAAAAAGGTCATCTGGCCGACCCGGCAGCAACTCATCAGCGAGTCCTTTGCGGTGATTTTAATGGTGGTGGCGTCCACCCTATTGATTTACCTGGTGGATTCCCTATTTGCATGGTTGTCCCGGCAGGTATTTGCATGACCTATTCGGCAGACCCGGTGGAAGGGGAAGAACTGGTTGGTCGCCCCTGTTGGTATGTGGTGCAGGTGGCTTCTGGTTGTGAACAGAAGGTGAAAAGCACCCTGGAGCAACGCAGTCGCACCCTGGACATGACGGATCGGATTTTGCAGGTGGCGATTCCCCAGGCTCCGGTGGTGCGGATTCGCAAGGATGGCAGCCGCCAAAATGCGGAGGAAAAAATCTACCCCGGCTATGTCTATGTGCAAATGCTGGCGGTGGCGAACAAGCAAGGGCAATGGGAAATTGACGACGAGGCGTGGCAGTTGGTGCGGAATACCCCCCATGTGATCAATTTTGTCGGCTCCCAACAGTTGCGAGCCGGGGGTCGGAGCCATGTGAAACCCATGCCCCTGTCGGAAGCGGAGGTGGAGCGGGTCTTCCAGTCTGTGGCGGTGGAGGAACCCAAGGTGAAGGTGGACATGGCACCCGGGGATTTGATCCTGGTCATCGCCGGCCCATTCAAGGATTTCCGGGGGGAAGTGATCGAGGTCAGCCCGGAGCGGAGCAAACTCAAGGCTCTCCTTTCTATCTTTGGGCGGGAAACCCCGGTGGAACTGGAATTTACCCAGATTCAAAAAGAGAGTTAATTTTTTTCAACAAGGAAGCTAACTACCATGGCCAAAAAAGTCACGGCGATTGTCAAGCTGGCTCTACCGGCGGGAAAAGCCAACCCTGCGCCCCCGGTCGGCCCTGCCCTAGGGCAACATGGGGTGAATATCATGATGTTCTGCAAGGAGTACAATGCCAAAACCGCCGATAAGGCAGGCATGATCATTCCGGCGGAAATCACCATTTTTGAGGACCGCAGTTTTACGTTTGTCCTGAAAACCCCCCCAGCTTCGGTGCTGTTGGCGAAGGCGGCAGGGGTGGCCAAGGGTTCCGGTGATCCGAAGGGCAAAAAAGTGGGTCAGGTCACCCGGGCCCAGTTGCGGGAAATCGCCCAGACCAAACTCCCCGACCTGAATACGGAGAACGTGGAAGCGGCCATGAAGACCATCGCTGGCACCGCTCGGCAGATGGGGATCACGATTGTGGATTGACAGGATTCTTATGCCGTTGTAAGATGAAAGACTGCATTTATTTTGGGGGAGAAGGATTCCCTTCGTTTGCACCCCGGAGGTTAGGTTGATGAAAAAACAGTCGAAGCGGTTGCGGGCTTTGCTGGCCAAGGTGGAGCCCCGGGCCTACGAACCCGAGGAGGCGATTGCCCTACTCAAGGAAACGGCCACGGCTAAATTTCCTGAGAGTGTGGAAGCCCATGTGCGGTTGGGGATTGACCCCAAATTCAACGACCAACAACTGCGGGCAACGGTGAGCTTGCCCAAGGGGACGGGGCAGACGGTGCGGGTGGCGGTGATCGCCCGGGGGGAGAAGGTGGCGGAAGCCCAGGCGGCGGGGGCGGATGTGTATGGTTCCGAGGAACTGATCGAGGAGATTGCCGGGGGGCGGTTGGATTTTGATAAGCTGATTGCCACGCCGGACATCATGCCCAAGGTGGCGAAACTGGGGAAGCTGTTGGGGCCGAAGGGGTTGATGCCTTCTCCCAAGGGGGGAACGGTGACCTTTGATTTAGGCTCCGCCATCGCCGAATTTAAGGGTGGGAAGCTGGAGTACCGGGCTGACCGTTCCGGCATTGTCCATCTTTTGTTTGGCAAGGCGACGTTTCCCGCCCATGACCTGTTGGTGAATCTGAAGGCGGTGCAGGAGTCCATTGACCGCAACCGTCCCTCGGGAGCTAAGGGTCGCTACTGGCGCAGTTTGTTTGTCGCTGCTACCATGGGGCCGAGTATCCAGGTGGATTTCAACATCCTGCGGGAGATGAAGGTGGCGGAAGCGTAAGGATTTCAGCATTACTATCGTGAGTTAGGAGTTTGCCTATTGACCAATCCCCCAAGTGAATCTTTGACCGCAGACCGCAGGGGCATGATGCGTCAATGCGTAAAATTTCCTGCCGAGGTCAACAGTGGTTCCGCCCGTTGGGGGATGGAAGGCTGTGGCTCGGCGCATGACCGGGTTTTTTGTTGGGAGTTATCTATGGGACGCAGTTTAGCGAATAAAGAGGCGATTGTCGCCGAACTGAAGCAAACCCTGGGGCAAACCCAGATGACTTTGGTGATTGATTACCAGGGGTTGACGGTGGCGGAAATGACCGATCTACGGCGGCGGTTGCGCCCCACGGGGACGGTCTGCAAAGTCACCAAAAATACCCTGATGGGGATAGCGATTCGGGATAATCCCACCTGGCAACCGATGGAGAGTTTTCTCCGGGGGACGACGGCGTTTTTGTTGGTACAGGATGACCTGCCCGGGGCGGTGAAAGCCTACCAGGAGTTCCAAAAAGCCACCAAAAAAACCGAATTGCGGGGCGGGGTGATGGAGGGGCAAGCCCTGGATGAAAAGGGTATCAAGGCTGTCCTGGAGCTACCCCCCAAAGAGGTGTTGATGGCCAAGGTGGCGGGGATGTTGAAAACCCTGCCCACCCAGTTGGCAACGGCGCTCCATGCGGTGCCCACCCAACTGGCGACGGGGATCAACGAGGTGCCTGCTTCCCTGGGGCGGGCGATTCAGGCGGTAGCCCAACGGGAGGATGCCGCCGCTTCCTAGGGGGTGTTGTTTGGTCAGTTGTTGAATCACGTTACTTAATCAGGAGAATCAACCATGTCTGCAAAAACCGATGCGATTTTGGAGGAATTGAAAAGCCTTACCCTCTTGGAGGCGGCCGAGTTGGTCAAACAGATCGAGGAGGCCTTTGGGGTGAGTGCGGCGGCCCCCGCTGGGGGGATGATGATGGCGGCTCCCGTGGCGGTGGCGGGGGCTGGGGCGGCTCCGGCGGCGGCGGCGGAACCCGTGGAGGAACAGACCGAGTTCAGCGTGGTTTTGGAAGCGGTACCTGCTGATAAGAAAATTGCCATCCTGAAGGTGGTGCGGGAACTGACCGGGCTGGGGCTGAAGGAAGCCAAGGAATTGGTGGAAGCGGCACCCAAGGCGGTCAAAGAGGGGATTCCCAAGGACGAGGCGGAAAAAGTCAAGGCCAAATTGGTCGAAGCGGGTGCTACAGTGGCGGTGAAGTAACCCCCTGCGCCCATGTCCCCCCGTACTCGCATTTTGCTCACCCGTCACGGCGAAAGCACCTTCAATGTCCAATCCCGGGTGCAGGGTCGTTCGGATGGGGCATCCTTAACCGAGCGGGGGCGGCAGATGGCGGTGGCGACCGGACAACTTCTTCAGGGGGTGGGCGTGGATCACATCTATGTCAGCCCCCTGCGCCGTGCCCTGGAAACCGCCCAGTTGTTGCATTTAACCGGGGTGCCCATCACCCCCTCCCCCCATCTACTGGAAATAGACTTGCCGGAGTGGGAGGGGTTGACCCATGAGCAGGTACGCACCCAGTTTCCCCAGGATTACCAGTGCTGGCGACAGGTGCCGGAACAGTTTGTGATGGCGGGGCGGTATCCGGTGCTGGAGTTATCGGCGCAGGCGGAGCAGTTTTGGCAGGAGGTTCTCCCTAGGCATCCCGGCGAAACCATCCTAGTCGTAGGGCACGCCACGATCAACCGGATGTTACTGGTGCGGTTATTGGGCTTGAAACTAGCCCATTATTTCCGTCTGCAACAGAGCAATTGTGGCTTGACGGTGCTGAATTGGGAACCGGAACGGGTGCAATTAGAAGCCCTGAATCTGGTTTTTCACACCGGCAACCTATTCCCCAAAACCAAAGGGAATACCCGAATTTATCTTGTCCGGCATGGGGAAACGGATTGGAATCGCCAGGGGCAATTTCAAGGGCAGAGGGATATTCCTTTGAATGCACAGGGGAAATGGCAAGCCCAACAAACCCAAAAATTACTATCTCAAGTCAACCTGGATTTTGCCATCAGTAGCCCTTTGAGCCGCTCCCGAGAAACCGCAGAAATCATATTAGCCTCCCATCTAGAAGTGAACCTTAACCTCATTCCCGACCTGCAAGAAATTAGCCACGGGGACTGGGAAGGGAAATTTCATCGGAAAGTTGAAGCCGAATTTCCGGGGATGTTGGATACTTGGAATCAGCATCCCGAACAGGTGCAAATGCCAGGGGGAGAAAACCTCAACCAAGTGTGGGAACGGGCGGGACAGGTCTGGCAAAAAATTATTACTCAATACGAGGGTCAGCAGGGAATTGTGGTCGCCCATGATGCGATCAATAAAGCGATTTTGTGCCAGCTATTTCATTTGGAACCGGCGCATTTTTGGTTGTTCAAACAGGGCAATGGTGCGATTAGTGTAATTGACTACCCTGAAGGAGCCGGGGGGGCACCGGTTTTACAAACGTTGAATTTGACCCGCACGGATGGGTTGTGGGATCAAACCGTAGCCGGGGCACTTTAATTTTTTGGGGTTACGGGTCTGGTTTTGGGGCTAATTTTTGTTCCAAATCCTGACGGCATTGGATTTCCATTTGTAACCGTGCCTGGGTTTCCTGCAACTGCTGGCGCAGGGATAGCACCTCCCGGCAGATGCGCCCTTGGTGGAGGCGGGTTTCCAAGCGGGCGACCAGTTCCAGCACCTTGAAGGGACGGGGCAGATAGTCCACCGCCCCTACACTCAAGGCTTTCACGACCGCCCAGGGTGCCGCCTCGTCACCGAGCAGTACCACCGGCATCCCCTGGAGGGCGGGGTGTCCCTGGCATCGTTGGCAAAATTCATACCCATCCATCCCCGGCAGGGCGGCTGACACCAGGAACAAATCCGGGGGCTGGGCTTGGGCGGACTCCAGAGCCAGTAAGCCATGCACCGCTGAGCGCACGGTAAACCCCTGCTCCGTCAAGGTTAAACTCAGCCACCGCAGGCGTTCCGGTTGGTCATCCACGAGTAAAATATCGCCCTGGCGGGAATTCCTGGAGGACTGGGGCAAAAGCAGGGTTTCTGGGGGTTCATAGAGGTGTTTTTCCACCGTGGCTAAATCGGCTAAAACGGCGGCGGCACGGTCGTAGCGATCCCAGTAATAGCGGCGGGTCATGCGGCACAGCACGGCGGTCAAAGCCGGGTCAAAGTCCGGCACCTGCCAGAGCAATTCCCCCTGGTCATCCTCAGGAATCTGCAAAGGACTCAGCCCAGTTGCCGCTTGAATTGCCACCACCCCCAGGGCGTACAGGTCACTGCCGGGGCGGGGACGACCTTCCACCTGCTCCAGGGGGGCATAGCCGGTGGTGCCCAACCCCAAGGTGGGTTGCCCGCTGGGAGTATCCCCGGTGGCAATGCGTTTGACCGCCCCAAAATCCAGCAGAACGATTTTTTGGTCACTGTAACGGCGGATCAGATTGCTGGGTTTAATGTCCCGGTGGATCACCTTTTGGCTGTGAACGAAGGTGAGAATGGTCAGGACATCCTTGAGGAAATTCACCACCTGGGTTTCATTCCACACCGGCGGTTCCGCCAGTTCCTGCTCCAGGGGAGTTCCCTCAATATATTCCTGCACCAGGAAAAATTCTTCCCCCTCCTCAAAATAAGCCAACAGCCGGGGAATTTGGTCGTGTTCCCCCAGGCGTTCTAAAATCTCCCCTTCCTGGCGAAAGAGTTGGCGCACCAGGGCGAAATGTTCCGGGTCGTCGGCTCGATGCACCAGGTGTTTCGCCACACAGGGGGGTTGCCCCGGCCGGCGGGTATCCCGGGCGAGGTAGGTGCGGCTGAAGCCCCCCGACCCTAACTGTTGATGGATTTGATAACGGTTATCCAAAATTTGACCCAGCATAGTTGCCGTGCGGAGTGCCGTGTTCCCATAGTATAGTGGGGGCAAACGTGTAGGAATGCCTATGGCCGCCGAACAGGTTTGGGAGCAACCCGAATTTTACGACCCCTCCCCCCAGGATTTTAACGCCTACGGGCAAGGACGGCGCCGCAAAGCCGCAGTGGTACTGTCCCTGCTCTGGGGGGGCACCCTGGCACTGCATTGGGTTTCCTGGGGGACGTGGGTGGTGTGGGCGTTGACCACCGTGGTGGGCTGGCAGGTACTGCGTTTACTCTGGGGGAAAGCCATCCCGGAAACGCCCCCCGCCCTGACGGGAGAAACCCCGCTTCCCTCCGTGACCCTGCTGGTGGCGGCCAAAAACGAAGAAGCGGTGATTGAACGGCTGGTACGCTCCCTGTGTCAACTGGATTACCCCTGCTATGACCTGTGGGTGATTGACGATGCCAGTACGGATGCCACCGGGCAAATTTTGGATCAACTCCGCCCCCATTATCCCCAACTGCGGGTGCTCCACCGGCCCGCCGGGGCAGGGGGGGGCAAATCCGGTGCCCTGAATGAGGGACTGCGCCTCAGCCAAGGGGAGATTGTGGGGGTTTTTGATGCGGATGCCCAGGTGTCCCCGGACCTATTGCACTGGATTGTCCCCCTGTTTGACCAACCCCAGGTGGGAGCCGTCCAGGTACGCAAGGCCATTGCCCCCGGCTCTCGTAACTGGTGGTTAGCCGGGCAACGGGTGGAAATGATCCTGGATGCCTTTTTGCAACAGCAACGCCGCCGTCTGGGGGGGATCGCCGAACTGCGGGGAAATGGGCAATTTGTCCGCCGCACCGCCCTGAACCGGGTGGGGGGCTGGAATGAGGCCACCCTCACCGACGACCTGGATTTAACCTTTCGCCTGCACTTGGATGCCTGGGATATTGAATTTCTCTTTACCCCCAGCGTCATGGAAGAGGGGGTGACCAATTTCCGGGCTCTGTGGCACCAGCGCAACCGTTGGGCAGAAGGGGGCTATCAACGGTATTTGGACTATTGGCGACCCTGGCTGTTCTGGCCCTGGGGGGCTTGGAAACGCTTTGATACGGGCGTCACCTGCGTCAGCCAATACCTGCTCCCGGCGGCCAGCATTCCCGATAGTCTGTGGGCTCTCTGGGGCAAACACCCGCCCTTGCTCTGGCCCTTGACCAGCGTGATGTTGCTCTTGTTCTGCGGTTCCACCTGGCGGGGGCTGTCCCGGCTGGAATCCCGCTCCCCTTGGCAACTCCTGGGGGCTTCCCTGCGTGCCATGCTCTACATGACCCATTGGTTGCCCGTGATGGCGGCCATGATGGTGCGGGTGGCTGTGCGGCCAAAACGGTTAAAATGGGTAAAAACGGTTCACGTCACTTCAGGGGAATAGCCATGCCCCGCTCCCAGCGCAACGACAATTTCATTGACAAAACCTTTACGGTTCTGGCGGATATTTTGCTGAAGGTACTGCCCGCCACCCCCAAACAAAAAGCGGCCTTCGTTTACTACCGGGATGGCATGAACGCCCAGGCGGAAGGGGAATACGCCGAGGCTCTGCAAAACTACGAAGAAGCCCTGGCCCTAGAGGATGACACCTACGACCGGAGCTTTATTTTGTACAACATTGCCCTGATTCATACCAGCAACGGGGAGCATGAGAAAGCCCTGGATTACTATCACCAAGCCCTGGACTTGAACCCCCGGATGCCCCAGGCGCTGAATAATGTGGCGGTGATTTACCATTACCAGGCGGAGCAGGCCAAGGCCGCCAATGATTTGGAACGGGCGGAGCAATTGTTCGACCAAGCCGCCCAGTATTGGCAACAGGCGATTCGCCTCGCCCCCAACAACTACATTGAAGCCCAGAACTGGCTGAAAACCACCGGGCGTGCCACAATTGATATTCTGATTTAAGCACTCAAGAACACACCCCTAAAAATTGGCTCTTGGGGCGCAATCCTGTCTCTAGCTCTGGATTCCATGGGTATAACAATCGCAATTGTGAGCAAAATCCTAGGCTCAGGGAATTAAAGGTCGCAGGGCGTAGCCCCGTTCTGGTTCTTCTAGCTTGCGTGGTGTAGCCATATAACCCTGTTATTCGCATCCATCGTCTGAGATTTCTACTATTCGAGCGAGATAACGTTCTACTCGTACAAACTGAGGGGGATACTCCTTTGACTTGAATCATAAATTGCGCTTATTTCTAAGCTCAGAAATTACGAACAAATCCCCCTTCCCAAATCCTCGGTCACCTTTTAGGATGAAAGGTGGTAAACGCACTCTGCGTTTTTTAGTTCATTTTCCTAAATCTACGCCCACTTTTTTTGCAATTTCGTCTGAGATTGTGTAGGAGGTCTTTGTGTCTCACGGTTCTTTCAAACGTCGCCAATTTTTGATGGCCGCTGGTACTGCCGCCGGGGCGGTGCTGTTGGATCAGGCGGTTGGCTATGCCCAACAACCCGGCAAGCCGGAGGTTACCAAAGTCCGCTTGGGCTACCTTCCCATTGTGGAATCGGCACCCTTGATCATCGCCCAGGAAAAGGGCTTTTTCGCCAAATACGGCATGACCGGGGTGGAGGTGATCAAACAGGCCAACTGGGCTTCCGCCCGGGACAATGTGGTGATCGGCAGTGCCGGAGGCGGGATTGATGGCGGTCAGTGGCAGATGCCCATGCCCCACCTGATTACCGAAGGGGTGATCACCAACGGGCGCAAGGTGCCCATGTATGTGCTGGCGATGCTCAATACCCAGGGGAATGGCATTGCGGTTTCCAAGGTACTGCGGGGACAGGGACTGCATCTGCGGATGAAAGACCCGAATGTGATCAAAAATTTCAGCCGGACCAATGGCCGGAAATTCAAAGTAGCCTACACCTTCCCCGGCGGTAATCAGGAACTCTGGATTCGCTACTGGCTGGCGGCCAATGGCATTGACCCGGATAAGGAGGTGGAACTGCTCACCATTCCCCCGGCGGAAACGGTGCAGGGGATGAAAACCGGTACGGTGGATGCCTTTAGCACGGGCGACCCCTGGCCCTATCGCATCGTGGAGGATGATGCCGGTTTCCTGGGGGCGTTGACGGCGCAGATGTGGCGGTTTCACCCGGAAGAGTATCTCGCTATTCGGGCAGACTGGGTGGACAAAAACCCCAATGCCACCATTGCGCTCCTGCGGGGTTTGTTTGATGCCCAACAATGGTGCGACCAACAGGGCAATCGGCAGGAGATGACCAAACTCCTGGCGGGACGGAATTTCTTCAATGTAAAGGAAGACATTCTAATTGATCCCTTCCGGGGGCAGTACACCATGGGGGATGGTCAGCGCAACATCAGTGACTTCACGATGGGGCCGATGTACTGGCAAACCAGCCGGGGCAATGTGTCCTATCCCTACAAGAGCCATGACCTGTGGTTTTTGGTGGAAACCATGCGCTGGGGTCTGCACCGGGGCTTTATCAAGAGCGTGGATCAAGCCCGGGCGTTGGTCAACCGGGTGAATCGGGAGGACATCTGGAAGCGGGCGGCGCAAGCATCGGGGATCAAACCCCCCACCAGTACCTCCCGGGGCGTGGAAACCATGTTTGATGGGGTGAAATTTGACCCGGCCAATCCCCAAGCCTATCTCCAACAACTTAAGATCAAGCGCGTTTAGAGGAGTCTCAGAGTCATGGTTGCCCAAAGCCAACGTTTATCCCCCCCGCCGTTCCAACGATGGTGGCAAACCTACGGGCCGCAGGTGTTGCCCCCGCTGATTGGCATTGCGGCGTTCCTCGCCCTGTGGCAGGGGGTTTCCAGTTCAGGGCTAACCCGTTTACCGGCGCCCAGTACGCTGTTCACCGATGAGGATACCCGCACATTGTTGCTGAATCCCTTTTTTGATAAGGGTGGGTTGGATAAGGGGTTGTTTTGGCAAACCTTAGCCAGTCTGACCCGGGTAGCTAAGGGGTATCTGGCGGCGGCGGTGGTGGGCATCAGTTTGGGTATTTTGGTGGGGGTAAATCGCATCATCAATCGTGCCCTCGACCCCATCTTTCAATTCCTACGGATGATTGCGCCGTTGGCTTGGGTGCCCATTACCTTGATCGCTTTGCCGAATGTGCAAATGGCCGCCACGTTTGTGATTTTTATTACCTCGGTGTGGCCGATTTTGATCAATACCACGGTGGGGGTGCAACAGATTCCCCAGGATTACAAGAATGTGGCGTTGGTGTTGCAAATTTCCCCCCGGAAATACTTTTTCAAGATTTTGCTTCCGGCGGCACTGCCTTATATTTTCACCGGACTGCGGATTGCGATTGGGCTGGCGTGGTTGGCGATTATTGCCGCTGAAATTGTCATGTCGGGGGTGGTGGGGATCGGGTTTTTTATCTGGGATGCCTACCAGCAAAATTATGTGAGTGAGGTGATTCTCGCCGTGATTTACATCGGGGCGGTGGGGTTGATCCTGGACCGCTTGGTGGCTTGGGTGCAACGGCTCATCGTTCCCGAACAGTAACAGGAGGAGGCGTTATGACCGCTTTGGTGACGGTGGATCAGGTGGCAAAACAGTTTCCCTTGGCGGGGGGCAATTCCTACCTGGCGCTTCAGGGGATCAACCTGGAAGTCCAACGGGGGGAATTTATCTCGTTCATCGGGCATTCTGGCTGTGGTAAATCCACCTTGTTGAATATGATTGCTGGGTTGGATCAGCCGACCCAGGGGCAGGTGTGGGTGGGAGGACGGCTGGTCAAGCAACCGGGACCCGACCGGATGGTGGTGTTCCAAAATTATTCCCTTCTGCCCTGGCTGACGGTCTGGGAGAATATCGCCCTGGCGGTGGAGGAGGTGCTGGGGCATTTACCCCCGGTGGAACAACGCCAGATCATTCAGCACCATATCAACCTGGTGGGGTTGACGGCGGCGAAGGATAAGTTACCGGCGCATTTGTCCGGGGGGATGCGGCAACGGGTGGCGATTGCCCGGGCGTTGGCAATTCGACCGGAGGTGCTGTTGTTGGATGAACCCTTTGGGGCGTTGGATGCCCTGACCCGGGGCAATTTGCAGGAACAGTTGATGCGGATTTGTGAAGAACATCAGGTGACGACGGTGATGGTCACCCACGACGTGGACGAGGCGGTGTTCTTGTCCGACCGGATTGTGATGCTCACCAATGGTCCTGGTTCTCAAATTGGCAATATTCTCACGGTGGATATTCCCCGTCCCCGGCGGCGGATGGAGGTGGTGAAACACCCCAGTTATTACAGCCTGCGGAGCGAGATCATTTACTTTTTGAACCAACAAAAACGGATCAAAAAAATGCGTGCCCGGTCGGTGACGGCGGTGGCTCGGCATGGACTGGAAAAGGTGAATTTGGAACTGGGTTTTGTGCCTTTGACTGCCTGTGCCCCGCTTGCCGTTGCTCAGGAAAAGGGGTTGTTTGCCAAACACGGACTGGACGAGGTGCATCTGGTGCGGGAAAGCAGTTGGCGGGGCATCGTGGATGGGCTGGTGGGGGGCTACCTGGATGCGGCGCAAACTCCGGCGGGTCTGCCCGTGTGGTTAACTTTGGGCGGTCATCAGGACAAACCGCTTCCCATCGTTTCCAGCCTGACCATGACCCGTAATGGTAACGGCATCACCCTCGCCAAAAAGTTCTACCAGCAGGGGATTCACACCGCCAGCCAACTGCGGAATTATCTCCAGGAGCAGACGGAACCCCACATCCTGGGCATGGTTCATCCGGCTTCCATGCACAATCTCCTCCTGCGGTACTGGTTGGCGGCGGCGGGCATTGACCCGGACCGGGATGTGCGTTTGAAAACCATTCCCCCGGCGCAGATGGTGGCGGATTTGAAGGCGGGGACGATTGATGGCTACTGTGTGGGGGAACCCTGGAATGTGCGGGCGGCTTTGGAGGGCTTGGGCTTCACGGTGGCGACCGACCAGGAACTTTGGCTGGACCACCCCGCCAAGGTGTTGGGGGTGCGGGAGGATTGGGGGATGCGTTATCCCAACACCCACATTGCCCTGGTGAAAGCCCTGCTGGAAGCCTGCCACTACTGCGACCAACCCCAGCACCGGGAGGAAATTCGTCACCTGCTGGCTCGCCCGGAATACCTGGGCATGGATGTGCGCTACATTTACCTGGGGGAACCGGGCAAACTCACCTGCGAACTCAACCAACCGGAATACGCCCACCACCGGTTCTATGGGGAGGGGTTGAACCGCCCCAGCCGCACGGAACACCTTTGGATCATGACCCAGTTGGCGCGCTGGGGGCACGTACCCTTTCCCCGCAATTGGTTGGAAATTTTGGAGCGGGTTTGTAAGGTAAATGTCTTTACCATTGCCGCCCGGGAATTGGGTTTGCTGGGCACGACCCAAACCAGCCGTAGTCCAATTCGCCTATTTGATGGCAGTGAATTTACCAGCAATCAAGACCCCATTGATTACCTCAATCACCTGGCGATCAAACGGGATTTTAGTGTGGCGGAAATTGTGCTGGATCGCCCGCAGGCGGCGGGATGAATGATATTTTAGGAAGGTGAATCCCATGCAAACCTTGACTCCTGTGACCCCTGAAACGACCGTTGCCCCGACGGATGCCCTTACCTTTACCGATGTCACCAAGCGGTTTGGCTCCCTGGTGGTGCTGGATGGGGTGAATTTACGCATCAAATCCGGGGAATTTATCTGCATCATCGGGCATTCGGGCTGTGGCAAATCCACCCTACTCAACCTGGCGGGGGGCTTTATCCAACCCAGTAGCGGTGAAGTGCGTTTGCGGGACAAAATCATTACCAAACCGGGACCGGATCGGATGGTGGTGTTTCAAAACTATTCTCTCCTGCCCTGGCTGACCGTGTTTGAAAATGTCTTTTTGGCGGTGGATGCGGTCTATCCCCGAAAACGGCTCCCGGAAAAGCGAGCGATGGTGCGGGAATACCTGAACCTGGTGGGTTTGGGGGAAGCGATGGAGAAAAAACCACCGCAAATCTCCGGGGGGATGAAACAACGGGTGGCGATTGCTCGGGCGTTGGCGATCCAGCCCCAGGTGCTGCTTTTGGATGAACCCTTTGGGGCGTTGGATGCCATTACCAAAGAGGAACTCCAGGAGGAATTGCTCACCATTTGGAACCGTTCTAAGGCGACGGTGCTGATGATCACCCACGATATTGATGAGGCGCTGTTTTTGGCGGACCGCCTGGTGATGATGACCAATGGTCCGGCGGCGACGATTGGGGAGATTTTAACCATTCCCTTTGACCGACCCCGCAACCGGGAGCGGATTCTGGAAGACCCCCGTTACTACGACCTGCGGAACCAAGCCCTGAGTTTCCTCTACGAACGCTTTGCCCACCGGGAGTGATGTTCGTCCATGCCTGCTATGGCTGGGTGCGACTTGGTGAAAGTAATCGTGCCATTTGATTTGCCGGGTGGTTACCCTAGCAATCTTCATGGGATTGTGATGTGCTTCTAAAATTTCGTTTACCCATCGGGTCAACCTGCGAAAGTGTTTCAATATCTAAAGAAACCCAAAGATAAGTAATCTTCCCTGGAGAACTGTACAAGCATTGGCGAGGAGGTGTGAAAAACTAGGGATAATGTGACCTAGACCCAACGCCAGGAGCTTGGCATGAAAATCGCAGTTTACGGCAAAGGTGGCATCGGCAAGTCCACCACCAGTTGCAATATCTCCGCCGCCCTCGCCAAACGGGGTAAAAAGGTACTACAAATTGGGTGCGACCCCAAACATGACAGCACCTTCACCTTGACGGGTTTTTTAATTCCCACCATTATTGACACCCTCAAGGACAGGGATTACCACTACGAAAATGTCTGGCCGGAGGATGTTATTTACCAGGGCTATGGCGGTGTGCATTGTGTAGAAGCAGGGGGGCCGCCCGCCGGTGCCGGATGTGGGGGTTACGTGGTGGGTGAAACCGTCAAATTGCTCAAGGAATTAGATGCGTTTGATGCCTACGATGTGATTTTATTTGATGTGTTGGGGGATGTGGTCTGCGGTGGTTTTGCCGCTCCCTTAAACTATGCGGATTACTGTCTGATTGTCACGGATAATGGCTTTGATGCCCTGTTTGCCGCCAATCGGATTGCCGCTTCCGTGCGGGAAAAAGCCCGTACCCATCCCCTGCGCCTCGCCGGTTTGATTGGCAATCGCACCAACAAACGGGATTTGATTGATAAATATACGTCCGTTGTGCCCATGCCGGTGTTAGAAGTATTGCCGTTGATTGATGATATTCGCATCTCCCGGGTGAAGGGCAAAACCATTTTTGAAATGGCGGAAAAAGCCCCCCATTTGCAACCGGTTTGTGATTATTATCTCAACATTGCCGACCAAATTTTAGCCCGTCCTGAAGGGGTGGTTCCCCAGGATGCCCCGGATCGGGAATTGTTCAATTTGCTGTCGGATTTCTACCTCCATCCCCCTACCCAGTCCCAGGGAGAACTGCTCATGGTTTAAGCTAGGGCTGTAGTCATAGGGGGAACGGTTATGGCAGCGTTTGAAGAGTTTAAGGGGACATTAAGAAATACCTGGTTGGAATACGTGCGAAATCATCGCCCTTGGTTGGAGGTTTATCTCAAACAACGGGGGTTCAAAACCCCTGATAATGGTCGTCGCCCTGATGCAGGATTGATCCTCGGGGTGGTCACGATGGCGGCTCCCCAACTGTTAGATATGTTGCCCACTTTTTTCAAACTCAGCCAGGGCAATCCCGATGCCATTATTGATGCCCTGGATTTGAATTTTGACCCCTTCAAAGAGTTGGCAAAACCGGTGGCGCAACTGCCGGAATCAACAGAACCAATGCGAGAAACCCCTGGGGATCAACCGACAGCAGATTTCACGCCATTTTAATTTTTTAGGAGGAGAACATGACCACCACGACCCAACCCAGTCAACTCACTTTTGATTGTGAAACCGGCAATTATCACACCTTTTGCCCCATCAGTTGTGTGGCTTGGTTGTACCAAAAAATCGAGGATAGCTTTTTCCTGGTGATTGGGACAAAAACCTGTGGCTATTTCCTCCAAAATGCGATGGGGGTGATGATTTTTGCGGAACCCCGTTATGCGATGGCGGAACTAGAAGAAGGGGATATTTCCGCCCAGTTGAACGATTACGAGGAATTAAAACGCCTCTGTTTACAGATCAAACGGGATCGCAATCCCAGCGTGATTGTCTGGATTGGTACCTGCACCACGGAAATTATCAAGATGGATTTGGAGGGTTTAGCACCGAAATTAGAATCAGAAATTGGCATTCCCATTGTGGTGGCACGGGCGAATGGTTTAGATTACGCTTTTACCCAGGGGGAAGATACGGTTTTGGCGGCGATGGCGCAACGCTGTCCGGAACAGTTGCCCACCACGGAAAAGGCGGAACCCACCCTGCAAAGATTGCTGAATTTTAACAAGAAAAAAGCGCATTTACCCACCAGTGATCACCCACCTTTAGTATTATTTGGTTCCCTGCCTGACCCGGTGGTGACGCAATTAACCCTAGAGCTACAAAAACAGGGCATTGAAGTCTCCGGATGGTTGCCCGCCAAGCGTTACACGGAATTACCGGTATTACCCGCTGGGGCGTACGTGTGTGGGGTGAATCCCTTTTTGTCCCGGACAGCCAGTACCTTGATGCGGCGGCGGCAATGTAAATTAATTGGGGCACCTTTTCCGATTGGTCCCGATGGAACCCGGGCGTGGGTGGAAAAAATTTGTCAGGTACTTGGTAAACCCGCCGAAGGGTTAGCCGAACGGGAAGCCCAAATCTGGCTCAATTTAGCCCCCTATTTAGAGCTAATTCGTGGCAAATCCGTGTTTTTCATGGGGGATAATTTATTAGAAATTTCCCTCGCCCGGTTCCTAGTGCGCTGTGGCATGACCGTGTTGGAAATTGGGATTCCCTACATGGACAAACGCTATCAGGCGGCGGAACTGGCTCTGCTGGAACGCACCTGTCAGGAGATGAATGCCCCCTTACCTCGGATTGTGGAAAAACCGGATAATTACCACCAAATTCAGCGTATTTATGAACTGCAACCGGATTTAGTGATTACCGGCATGGCGCACGCCAACCCCCTCGAAGCCCGGGGCATTACCACCAAATGGTCGGTGGAATTTACCTTCGCCCAAATTCATGGCTTTGGGGGTGCCCGGGATATTCTCGATTTGGTGACCCGTCCCCTGCGCCGTAACCAGGCGCTTGGGCAGTTGGGCTGGGAACGTTTGGTGTCTCCCCCGCAGGGTTAGTTATTAATTATTCTTAACTGGTGCTGGGGAGTGCCGCCAAAGCCGCCTCCAAGGAGGGCTGGAGGGATAAAAATTGTTCCAACCGCACCAACTTCACCGCCTGGGTGACCCGGGGATTGGTGACCACCTGTAGGTGCCCTTGGTTGGCTTGGAGTTGTTTGGCGGTTTGCACCAGGATGCCCAAGCCGGAACTGTCAATAAATTCAATCTTGCTCAGGTCAAGAATCACTTGGTTCGGGCCGGTTTCCACCGCCTGTTGCAATACCTTGCGAATGTTTTGTTCCGAAAAGGCATCCAACATCCCCGTCAGGCGAAATACCTGATAGGTAGGTGTCACCTCCTTGGTGCCCCGCAAACTTACAGTCAATGGCAAATGTTCAGAAATCGTCCCACTCCTGAAAATCGTTTTAATTTTCTATGATAAGCCCTTTTCCCTATGAATGGTCAATCAATTTTGACCTGAATGATTGGCCCGGAAGCGGCGAGGCGAATGGTGGCTCCGTCCATGAGTTTGACCTGATCCGTGACCTGTTCCCCATCAATAAAGGTGCCATTGGCTCCCAGACTAAAGAGTTCCCAGTGGTTGTTTTCCCGCCGCAGTTCCACGTGATGCCGAGAGACTACAGAACTCAGCAACACCACTTCGTTGTCCGGGGCACGACCAATACGGATCACCGTTTCATCCTTAAAGCTCCAGTCCCGGATGGAGGTGCCTTGGGCGGGGTTCATCAAACTCAGGGTAATCACAGTTACATTCCAGTAAATGCCCTATCTAGTGTTCCCATTTTACGGGCTGAAGCCGCCATTGCAACACCTCTAGGGAAAAAATGATCAATTTTCCCCAATCCAGGGAACTGCTCGGCTGACCACCCCATACCCGTTCATGCCCGATAGCTGGTGCCCAGAAAATACTCTTGCACCTGGGGGTCACGGTAGAGTTCTGCGGCGGTTCCCGATGCCAAAGTACAGCCATTGTGGAGAATATAGGCTCGGTCGGTGATGGCGAGGGTGTCCCGAACATTGTGATCCGTGATCAAAATCCCCAACTGGTGCCGCCGTAGCTGGCGAATCACCTCCTGCAACTCCTGCACCGCAATCGGGTCAACCCCGGCAAAGGGTTCATCCAACAGGAGGAATTGGGGTCGAGCCGCCAACGCCCTAGCAATTTCCGCCCGCCGCCGTTCTCCCCCGGAAACCCGTCCCCCTAGGGTCTTTGCCACCGATTCTAGGCGGAACTCCCGCAGTAGTTTACGCACATAGGGTCGCCGCTCGATTTCTGGCACCCCGGTTTCCTGCAAAACCAACAGGATATTTTCATAGATGGTTAAATGGCGGAAAATGCTGGCTTCCTGCGCCAGGTAGCTGATTCCCAGGCGAGCCCGGCGGTGCATGGGCCAGGGGGTAATGTCCTGGTTTTCCAAACGCACCACTCCCAAATCCGGGCGTTCAATGCCGACAATGATATAGAAGGTGGTGGTTTTCCCCGCCCCATTGGGTCCCAGGAGTCCCACGACTTCCCCTCGGGCGATGCTCAAACTCACATCCCGCACCACCGGCCGCCGCCCGTAGGATTTGTGGATGTTCTCAAGTATGATTCTCACAGGGGATGCCAAATGTCGGTCTGTATTGTATCATTCTTCCCAAAACTGCCATGAACCAAGTCATCTGTCCCGACCTCGATACGCTGACTGCCCAGGCATTGATGCTGATCCAAAAGCGGGTTTTTGCCGCCATTGACCAACAGGGGCGGGCAACCGTAGTCTTGGCGGGGGGGAGTACCCCCAGGCGATTGTATGAACACATTGCCGCCCAATCCTGGCCGTGGCACCAAATCCATCTGTTTTGGGGGGATGAGCGGTTTGTACCCCCGGATCACCCGGATAGCAATTACCGGATGGCACGGGAAACTTGGTTAGATCGGGTGGCGTTCCCCGCTGGTAACATCCATCCCATGCCCACGGTGCCCCTGACCCCGGAAGCGGCGGCGGCGGCCTATGAAGAGGAATTGCAGGCGTTTTTTGCCCTCAAACCGGGGGAATTTCCCGTTTTTGATGTGATTTTGCTGGGCATGGGGGAGGACGGCCACACCGCTTCCCTGTTTCCCCATACGGCGGCTTTGCAGGTCTGTGACCGGGCGGTGACGGTGGGGCACAAAGGGGAGGAACCCCGCCTGACCCTGACCATTCCCACCCTGAATTTTGGGCGGTGTGTGATTTTTATGGTGGCCGGTGCCAATAAAGCCCACGCCTATCGCCAGGTGACCGCTGCCCAACCCGAACGGGAACAATACCCGGCGGCTTTGATTCGACCCCAGGGGGGCGACCTGTGGTGGTTGGTGGAATCCACCGTCCTACAGCATTGATGGGGTTGGTATCGCCATCGGGCAATTTTGAGGTCGCTTAAAAGTCAGTTAAAATAAGAATTAGGAATACTCAAAACGTCCAGTGGGGTTGAAAATTCTTTAACCGCTAGGTTGTTAAGATTTCAGCGATGGGAGGTATTGATGTATGAGCAGGACAAAGGTGCAAGCCTGTGTGTACTGTGGCAGTACGGAAGACTTGACTATTGAACACGTTGTCCCCCTATCTCGGTGGCGGGAGTTTAAGTTGCGTCGCCGCGTCCTCGACAATCCATCCAATCGGGTGATCGCTTGCCACAAATGTAATGCTGAAAAAGTGAATATGCCTCCGGCGCAGTGGTTCCAACTACATCCTGAATATCGCAAACGATTTATCCATGAAGCCCGATTTCTTTCCAATAGGGTCAAGGAATTAACCGGCATTTTTTTGTGACTCCGATGCAGAACCAGAACGGGGTGCTGTCCTGCGACCCCTGTTTTAAACTCATTTAAAATTGCTATATAATTAAGCTGTTGAGATACAGCTTGTTCACGAATTAAAGGATACAAAGATGCTGTTCCTAAGGTTGACTTAAATTAGGTTGGAGCAAGCGGGTTTATAACTGTATTCCGTAACTCCTCAATAGGCTGTACTCTATCATGGTTCAGTGAAATACGCTATCCAAATTGGTCAAGATTCCTACAAAAGTGCTGGGTTATTGGTACAAGCGCCAAGTCATGTAGTGCCATTGTTCAATAGGAAAATGGGGGCAATGTTGATACAATCTAGGGATTGCTGGAACATTTGTTCCTGGTCTGCCATCACTAAAATTACATCTCCCTTACAATAGCGATGACAGCCCTGCCTGGGGTGGTCGCCATTCCTTAGCCCGTGAGGAGTAAACCCATGCGTTCCATTCATCTCGTCATTGCCCCGCTTGCCCTGGCTGTGCCCCTACTAGGGGCTGGTACCGTAACCGCGAATCCTGCCGGGAATAAACTAACTGTGCCATCGCCACCCCCGACCACAGCGAAACCGGTTCAAGCAATTAGTAACCCTGCGCCCGCAACGGCTAAGCCCGCCCAAACGACGGTACAACCCACCGCCAAACCCGCTAGTCCCTCCCCGGCGGCGGCCATCCCGAAGGTAGAAATGCCCGCCCCCACCCCCACAGCGGTCAACGTGCAGAGGGTGCTGTATGTCAACCCCACCAGCGGCCAGGACACCCACAACGGGCAAACCCCCCAAACTGCCTTCCGCACCATCACCCACGCCCTGAAATTCGCCGAAGGGGGCACCTTGATCCAACTGGCTCCGGGCAAATACAGTGCCGAATCGGGGGAGCAATTTCCCCTTGCCCTCAAACCCGGCGTGATCCTGCGGGGGAATGAGGCCACCCGGGGGGAAGGAATTTTGATTGAAGGGGGCGGACGGTTTGTCAGCCGGATTTTTGCCCGCCAAAATGCCACTATCCTGGCCGGGGAAACCAGCCACATCCTGGGGGTCACCGTCACCAACCGCAATACCCGGGGCACGGCCATCTGGGTCGAATCCACTAACCCCTACATCCGCAACTGCACCTTTACCAACAACCACCGGGAAGGGGTGTTTGTCACCGGGGAAGGGGCACCCCGCATCGAAGATAACCTGTTTATCCGCAACGGCGGCAATGGGGTTTCCCTTACCAAGGCTTCCAAAGGGGAGGTGCGGCGGAATGTATTTATCCAAACTGGCTTTGGGTTAGCCATCGGCGGCGTTTCTTCCCCCATCGTGGCGGACAATCGCATCGAAAATAACGTGGATGGCATGGTGATCAGCGATGTGGCCAGACCCATCCTGCGGGGGAACCGGATCGCCTTCAACCAGCGCACGGGGATTATCGTGATTTCCAGCGCCCAGCCGGATTTGGGTACCCCTGCCAGCCCCGGCAACAATACCTTTCAAAGCAACGGCAATCACGACCTGCACAACGCCACCAAAAGCATCACCCTCACCAGCATTGGCAACCGCCTGGATGCCACCAAGGTAAACGGGCAAGTCCAAGTGCAGTGAAGTTAAGAAAAGTTAAGACCTTGCCCTAGCTCGATAAAACAACTCCAAACTGGCGGGCGTGCCCACAAACCGCCAATGCCAGGGTTCATAGCTAATTCCCTGGGGGTTGTGACGGGGGAAGGACAACTCAAAGTGAAATTGCGCCGCCCGTTTCTGCAACCAAGCAAAAGCCGCCGTTTGCTCAAAGCTTTCGTGCAGATGGGTGCCCGGTTGTTGCCCATCCCCCACATCCAGGGCATAACCCGTATGGTGTTCGCTGTAACCCGGCGGGGCACTGACCTTGGCGCGTTCCGCCACCTGTTGCCCCCGCTCTGCCTTCACCCCGTAAAACAATTCCTCCTGCTGTTGCCGGGAGCGAAACCCGGACAGGGGCACCAAAATCACCCCCTCCGCCCGGGCGGCAGACTGCATGGCGAGAAAGGCTTGGGCCGCATCCCGGTGCAATTTGACCCGCCCATCCGCTGTGACCGCCTGCAAATCCTGGGCTGGGGCTTCAGGATACGGTAAATGTCCCAACAAATCTACAGATGTCATGGTCGGGGCAGGCTTGGGTTCAGAAGCTACAGGCGTTGAAGCGGGAGTAAGCCACCACCAAGCTGCTCCAGCCACAGCCACCACCGGAATCCCCAACCATGCCCACCGCCGGGGAGAAGGAGCCAAGTGCGGACGGGGGGGAGATTGCCGCCGGGCTTCGGGAATCTCATCAATGGGATACAAATGCTCCTCCTGCACTCACAACGCCAATTGCACCAAACATCAACTATTTTTAATGGAGATTTATGGATATTTCAAGTATTTTCTATGGTTAATCCTATCGCAATTCCATGCAATTAACGAACAGAAATTTGCTAAAACTAAGGACGGGGGGTGCCGCTGCGACCTATGTTCTCAATTCGGTTAGGATCACCATCATCCATCTGAAATGACCACAACGACATCCATCAATTTATCCCCAGTGCCTTCATCGCCGCTGTCATTGGGTCGGAGAAGAATATAGGGTCAACCCGCTCGATGATGTCGCCCGATACTTCCAGAAAGTTTCGCTTGTTTTCGAGGGGAATAAGTGCTCGCCGTGCCCCGTTATCCATGCTGACCTGCAACGGCTCGGCTAATGAGCGAACAGCTTTGATATTTCCTTGAATGCTCAGGTCGCCGAGGATCACCAAACCAGGCAATACCGACTGCCGCTTCATCGCCGAATAGATGGCGACCACCAAGGCAATCCCAGATTCACAAGGAACGTGGTTGTTGAGTAAGTCAATGGCCTCAACGTGAAAATCCGTCGTGTCGAACTGCTGACCAATCCCCATCTTCACCTTCTGACCTTGGAGATAGGCAAAAGCTCGTTGTAGGGATTCCTTCATCGCCCCTTCCACGCCACCGGCGATCTTGAGCTTGCCAGTGCCGGGTGAACAGCCCACTTCCAGACGATAAAGACCCACCTTACCCTGGTCATCCACCGAAGCGGTATAAACCGAACCGGGGGCGAGCGGGTCGGCGGCAATCATATCCCGACCCCCTTGTTCCGGCACGCCGACAAACCGTTCTTCCCTGGTGGTGTTGTCAATGAATGAGAAGGAGGTTTGGTGGTACTCGAAGGAACCCATCTTTTTAAGCTGTTCCTTGACCCGGCGACGGCCTTCCAAGGCCAGTTCGACAAGCTCGGCCAATTCCTCTTTTGTCACCTCGCCGTGGGGATAGACCAACTTCACCAGCCCAGACACTGATTTGCGGACAGCCTTCACATCACGGGCATTGAGATGGGAGCCAAGGGAGAAATGCCGGTCGAGCATCTCGGTGAAGTTGTGCTTGCGCAGTACCCGCAGTGCCTCAGCCAAATAATCCACGACGAAGCCGTAGTGGTCGGTGAAAAACTCAACCCGCATCTTTGGGATTTCCCAGCCGGGAATGTAAAAGTGAATGCGATCCAGGAATGCCATGTCCTCACGGATCACGTCAGGCAGTGGCATGAATAAATGGGAGGATCGCACCATGACCTCCACCGGCTGGTTGGTATTGCCGAACATGGCAATGGATGCCATACCGGACAGGGAATCCTTCCCCCGCGCAAAGGTGCCAGACTCACAGTAGGTTTTCAGGGTCGTTACCACCTCTTTCGGCATCTTTTGCAGGTCAGCCACCTCATCAAACGCCACTGCATCCCAAATCCCAACTAGCCCTATTTTGTTGGTAGCCATGTTGTAAAAAAGATTGGCTACGGTTGTCGGGCCGGTGAGCAAGATGGTGTAGGGTGAAAGCTCCTGATAGCCATAACTCTTGCCTGTGCCACGGGGTCCAAGCTCCACGAGATTATAATTTGGTTCACAAAGGGGCAACAGCCGTGCCAGGAGTAGCAATTTAACCCGTCGCTCAAAATGGGATGGCTCTATGCCAATGGTGCGCAACAGCAGGTCGATCCATTCCTCAGTGGTGAACTGGCTACGGCAATCCTGGTATTCTTCAAGATCAAAGGTTGCTAACTGAATGGGCTTGATGCTGTCGATCCAGAACGGACTACGTTTCCCTTTTTGCTCTTCATCGTACTGGTGTCGCAACTCAATTTGTGCCCAAATGCCGCCCATTAACAAACGGTCGTAGTCCCGCAGGAAGTGTTCGGGAATGTGAACGTACCGATGCCCGAAGTTCTTTAATTCTGCCCAGTATTTGTCATCGTCGGAAACGTAGCGCACCTGCACCTTATCAATGAGGGTGTGCTTTCCTTTGTCTTTCACCAGCGACTGGGCTTTGTTGGCTTCCCCAGGGGTGACAAAATTCGAGGAAAGAGTATTGTTGACTACCTTCAATCCGGCATCAATCGCCACAGGGTCATCAGTAGCACAATACTTACCCAGCAGGTATTCAAGAACAAAGACCGGGACGTTCGCTCCCACTTTCACTTTGCGAACCAAATCTTTGCGGACGACTTTGCCCGCAAATATGGTTGCCGCTTTTCGATCCAGTTCAGACATGGTAGGTTCCTCAGAGCGAAATGGCAACGGGGAGAGTCAGAGGCGGAGCTAATTCTGCGCCGGTGATGGCATCCAGCAGATAAACCCTCACCGTCGGCTGGGAAATTTCCTCCAACAGCATTACGGTAACCGTATTGGGTTCGATGCGTCTGGGATCATGTTCAGCAAGTTTCAGCCTCACTTCGCCGGTGGCATCCTCAAATCCGTAAGAGGCACTCACTGGCTGGGAGACACACTTTTTATTGGCTCGCACTTCGATCCGTACTGTCGGTGGCTTTAATCCAAATAGGTCAATCTGCTCCTGGTTGCCGCTAATCTGTATGGAAAAAAACCGGGTGGTCAGTTTAGGGGTTCCTGGCGTTAGTGTCCACCGAATGCTGGTCGTTGTTGCTTTTGGTTGTGCCCTTGAGTGCATGACCAGTACAGGCACGATCAGCTCTTGGGGAGACAAGCCGCCGTGAAAATAAGCGCGACCACCCCCTTTCGATTTGAAAACGGCGAATGTCCAGGGGGTAGCAATGTCATATTCACTCTCTACGCCTAGGGAGGTCAGGGAGGTTCGCAGGTAGGTGGACTCCGAACTGCCGCCGATGCCCACCCACACCCGGCGATGCAGGTCTGCGACTTGTCCACCGGGGGCTTCAATTTTCATATCCTCCCCAACTTCATCGGCAAACAAGTGCCCGTGATCCGCAACCAGCACGATGGTTTTAATGCCGTGATCCGCCAAGATGCGCACGCCCCGGCGCAGATACCCCAGCACACCCTCGATTTGCAGCCGGGCTTGAGCAAGGTTATCGCCCTCGCCCAGTTCGTCAATTTCCTGGGAGGTGATCAGGATCAACCGGTGGTTCTGGATCCCGTCTTTGATTTTTTTGCTGGGTTTGGGGAGGAGGTCTTCGAGTTTGGCATCAAAGACCGCAACCCCTGCGTATTGCTTCAGGAATGCTACCCGGTCGTTGCGATTTCTCATGACCTGACCGGCGATCTCCACGCCCAGCTTGCCACCGCCGACCCCGACCACCTTGGCTGACTCGTGGGCTTTGGGGAGCAGAGCCGCCATGCCAATTTCGGTGATTGTGGGGATCATGGCGAGGGCGGGTTGGCACTCAATCTGGAAATCGTTTTCCAAGAGGCGGGACAACTCACGCGCCATTTCAAACCGCAGGGCATCCACCCAAACATAGGCAACTTTACCTTCGCTCAAATGGGGTTTGACCTGTTTCTCAAAGATGTCTCGTTGCCGCAATAAACCTTCGATGGGGTGCTTGGCTTTGGCAAATTGGGTAATGAAATGTTTGGCTAGAGCACTGCCGACTTCGGTGTAGCGTTGCTCAGCCTTGGTGATCAGCTTTTCTAAGGTCTGATGGTCGTCGTCAGTGGTGAACTCGAAGTTGTACTTGCGGCTTTCTAGGTGGCGGTGATGGGTGTCGAGGAGGCACCAAGGTTGATCCCCTTGGGCGTAGGCTTTGACGAGTTCGGGAACGGTAGTTGGTGCTGTCTTGATGGCTTTTGCGACCCGGTCGGCTGAGAGCAAGACCTCGGCGGCGGCTGCCACCAGTGCCCAGCGGGCTTGTATCTTGGGTTCAACATCCGCCCAGAAGCGGGAACGTCGTTGCTCGACGCAGTGGAGCAATTCCGGGGTGGCTTGCTTGAGAAGCTCCCCTTCGATGTGCAGCAACAAGGTTTTTTCGACGCAGAGGAAAGTTTCATTCTCCTGGAGGGCATCCACAGGCAGGTCAAGCTGACGGAGACCAAGCTCCTGCTCGATTCTATTGGCAGTGGCAATGTAACTCTGCCGATGCTCCCGACTATTGCGCCATGAACGGGCAAGCCGGACGCAGGCATCCACACCACCAGGGCTGTGGGCAACGGCAACTGATGCAAGTGGGGAGGGCACTTGTTCTTTGAGAGCGGCGCATAGGTCGGTGAAGAGAATGTGTCGCCCCAGCTTTTCCCGCCAATGTGACAAGGTTTCAGCGGCAGGCAGTTGAATGTCAAAGCCCATTGCGAGCAGGTGTTGGAGTTCGGTCTTGGCGGCTTTTTTGGCAATCTCCTGGTCGTGCCGGTCATTGTGGAGAAAGGCTAGGGCTACTTCCTGGGGGTTGGCGGTGCCGAAGATCAGGGTGAGTACGCCGGTGGCAAGGTCTTTGCCTTTGTCGGCGAGGGCGTTGAGGTCTGCCAGGGATAATTTACCTGCTTCCACTTGCCGCTCGATCTCGCCCAATTGCTCCTCGCTCAAAATCGGTTTGAGGGCGTTGCGAGCCACAACGGACAGGCGGGTATTGCAGGCGGGGGGTTGTTGCCGGGGTTGCATCACCACTCCGGCGGCATCCAGTTCGATCAGGGCGGCGTGGGTCTTTTCCCGTGGGAGGGGGACGTAAACGACCAAGCGAGGCGGTTGCCGGTCGTTCATGAGGTGGTCAATGTCTTTGCGCAATTGGAAGAAACTCCCCTCATAACGAGCCACGGTGGTGTTGGGGAGGGTGAGTGTTTCTGCGACGGAAGTGTAGGCTTGCTCCGGGTCGTACCAGACCACCAGCCCTTTGTCCTCGACCTGCTTGGCAATCAGTTGGGTCAGATATTCGGTGACCACAGCCATACTCATTCCTACCAATGCCTTGTGATTTCGTAAGCATCGAGTGCTGGGTCGTTGCTGATGATCGACATCCCCTCGGCAAGTGCCTGGGCAACCAGCAAACGGTCGAAGGGGTCTCTGTGGTGAAAGGGCAACCCGATCACCCTCGCCGTGTGCATCGGATCGATCGGAAGGATGATAAACCCGTATTTGTTCATACACGCTTCGATGAAGTCTTCATAGGGCTGATGTAGATTTAGCTTGCCAATACTGACCTTAATGGCAATCTCCCAATACGTCGCTGGGCTGATGAAAATCTCGTTGGCTGGATCCAAAATCAACGCCCTAGCCGTCTCGCTGAGTTGCGGGTCGCCCAGCGTGTACCAAAGGAGCGTGTGGGAATCGAGAAGGTGCCTCACGGCATATACTCCGCGAAGTCCTTGAGATGCTCTTCATCGTCGGTCACGATGGTGATCATGCCCTTGCACAGCCCAGGTTCTGGACGTTGCCGTAGGGGGGGCTTTTCGCTCACTAGCTTCGCCACGGGTCGATCATTCTCTGTGATCACCAACTCTTCACCGGGATTTAGCCGATGAATAAGATCGGGCAGTTGGGCTTGAGCTTCTTGAATGGTGACGGTTGTCATGACTGGGTGCGCTCCTATGGCAATTATTTTACCAACCCCTTTTCCCGTAATTGTTTGCTGATGGATGACCACTCGTATTTGCCCGCCAGGAGTTCTTCCCAGTATTTTTTGGCATCCTTCCAGGGGACGAGTTCCCAGAGGGGGGCGATATTCAAGACAACAGAATCTTAGTTTTTCTGTGTCGGATATTCGGTGACCACAGCCATTGGTAAACACTCAGCTCCAGATTCGGTTAACGCCATAGGGATCGAAGATGTGATCGGCACTGACCAGCGGAATGCTCTCTACCAATGCCTGAGCCGCCAGCAGGCGGTCGAACGGATCCCGATGATGGAACAGCAACCTGGTCTGCCGCTCGGCGTGGTCGAGGGTGATTGGTAGCACTGTCAAGACAAGGTCGGCGATTGCCTTGTCCATCCACGGGCGGTAGGGCATGGATAACGGGAGGGTGCCTTTGCCGAACTTAATGGCAATTTCCCAGATGGTCGCCGCACTGAGGAGGCGTTCCATATCAGGGTTCGCCATGATTGCCATCGCTCCTGGCGGAATCTGTGAGGGATCCTCCGCCGCCTAGATCAAGGTATGGGTGTCAAGGAGCAACCGCATTATGCATACTCCTCGAACTCCTCAAGGGGGTCGTCGAAATGTTCCATCGAAAGGACGGTTCCTTTCAAGGTGCCGAATTTTGGGACTTTTCGATCCTCGGCGGTCGAGGCGGTAGGCACCAATCGAGCCACCGGCTGGTTGTTTTCAGTAATCACCAACTCTTCACCGGGATTTAGCTGATGAATAAGATCGGGCAGTTGGGCTTGGGCTTCTTGGATGGTGACGGTTGTCATGACTGGGTGCGCTCCTATGGCAATTATTTTACCAACCCCTTTTCCCGTAACTGTTTGCTGATGGATGACCACTCGTATTTGCCACTTAGCAGTTCATCCCAGTATTTTTTGGCTTCTTTCCAGGGGACGAGTTCCCAGAGGGGGGCAATGTTCAAGGCTACGCCGTCGTTGATGTCCGGGTCGAGGTGCAGATTGGCTGCTCGCCGTAACCGTTCTTCCAAGTCCCGCAGATCGGACAACAATTCTTCCTGTTTTTCGATTGCTTTGGCGAGGCGTTTGGCTTCTTTGCCGCTGGTGCCCGCTGTGTTTTTCTGGGTGCGGAGGGAATCGAGCCGGCTGGTTTGTAGGCGAATTTCTGGTTCGACTGCGTTGAGCAATACTTTGAACAGGGTGTCCCGGTCGTATTGCCGGGCGTGTAGCCAGAGGGCAAAGTTTTTCTTGGGGGATTGCAACAGCCAGTAGATGGGTCGCTTGCGGTATTGTTGCAGGTGCCGCTTGAAAAACCGTTCTCCCAGGTCGTCGGTGAGTTGGTCGCTTAGGCTCCCCGTACCACAGGCGGTGGTCACTACCTCGGCGGCGGCAGTTTCTCCCAACAGGGTTTCCAACTGATTGAGTACCTGCTCAGCCAGTTTGTGCCGTGCCCAGAAGGTTCCCTGTTCAAAGACTTTCATCACGGCAAAGCTGATCCAGGCGTGCGCCAACCCCGTGCGGTCTGTGGGAGTGCTGGTGGGTGCTTCCTCGTTTTCTAAGGACTCCGTCCCGCTAACGCGAACGGCAGGGGAGTCGTCGTCTTCGGTCACCGGTGCGCTTTCGGCTAATTCGGTTTCAATGGCGGCACGGTCTTGGTCGCTAATGCCGTAGAGCCGATAGACTTCTTCGTCAATCTGCTGTTCGATGGCGGCGAGTTGGGCGTGGCGTTGGGCAACCTTTTCCAGTCCATCCGGCCAGGGGGGCGGGGCGACAAAATCCCAGGTGGTTTCGTCTTCGGCACTGTCCTGTTTGGCAAGGGTAATGGCTTGCTCGACCAGGGCTTCTAGCCTGGGACTGGATTGATCGGGAATGGGTAATCGTGCCAGGTCGCCGACTTGAACGTGAACAGTGGGATTGATTAGTTTGAAAACGTACTGGGCTAAAGTCGAATTCATAAGACCAAGTACAAGTTCTACGTTGGGGGGAAAAGCTGATGAACCTGAGACATCGAAGATAAAACCGCCAGGAGAGAGGCGGGCACTAAAGCGACCGCTGGTGAGATCAGTCCACGTCACACCGCGGCGGAAGTAGTATGACTCGTTGCTTATTTTCCATCCCAGATTATCACCAAGTTCTGGGTACATCTTTCGGGTATTATTCTTAATGTCTTCGCCGTCGTTGTCCCACTTAACTACATAGTCTTGGTTTCCATACCACCGTCGGAAACTTCCACCTTTCATGTAGGGAAACCAAGTTTTTCTTGAACTTATTCCTTCTTCGGCATTTTTACAGTTTTGCGCGATTTGGTTCTGCCCAACTTCCCACCAGAAACGCAGATAACGAAAATTGTCTCCTGTTCTCATGCCAATGCAAATTGCGGTGCTGTCCCCCAGTTTGGGCAGGGTCTGGAAGAGGCGGCGCAGTCCGGGCGGGATCCAATACACCCAGGGGCTACCGGGGATGGCGGCAAAGTCTTTTTGGGCGTAGCGGAAGATGATCGGGTCGGTGTCGAGGTGGCGCAGTGCTTGCTCAAACCGGCGGCGTTTGCTCTCGGCATCGGGTTCCTTCACCAACCGGAAATAGGTGCCAATACTCTCCTGTCGCCGCTGGGCGTTGGGTTCCTTGCGGAGGACATACGCGGCGGTATCAACCCGCACACCATCGAATAACCCGTAGTCATACTGATGTAAAGATTCGATGATACAAGTTTCGGCAAGCAAGGCTCTGAATTTTTCAAAGGTCTTGATAAACATGAAGGTTTGACCTGTGATGACACCAATACGACCACCTTCGATTGCAAGTTCAAGGCAACGAAGTACAAACGGTGCGTACAAATTGCGTTTGCTTTCCGGGTACTGTGCGTCAACAAGTTTTTTTAACTCGTCGTTCATGTCCCGTGTATCCAAAAAGGGCGGATTCGTCACGACCACATCGTAGGTTTGACCCAACAATTCCAGCAGTCTCAACCCCTGCACGGTTTCCTGAGCAAAATAGGTCTGGTTGTGTCCCCGCTCCGCTTCCGCTTTAGCAAAGGCATCGAGGGCTTGGCTGACCTGCTCTTCCAGGGTTTCCCAAAATTTCCCCTGGCTTGCTTCGCTCTCAAATTGTGCCTGGCTCCAGCCAAAGATGTCCGGTTGTCGCCCTTCTTTCTCGTAACGCTGACGTTCTTTTTCAATCAACTGGCGAATGCGCTTTTCCAGGGGCAATAGGGATCCAAGCTGTTCGGAAAGTTGGAGTTCCTCTTGCAATGCTTGGAGAATCCGACCGTAGATGGGGCGTTGGGTCATGCCAGCCGACTGGAGAAAAGCCCCCAACCGTTCCCCATTGAGCATATGCACATTGGCACAGGCTAAGCGTGATTGGCTGAGCGACCGCCGGGGTGCCAGCACCTTCGCCTTCAGGTACAACGCCAAGGCACTGATCTGGACAGCACGGGGGTCAATGTCAATGCCATGTAGATTGTGGGCGAGAATTGCGGCGGGGATTTCCTCCGGCGAAGCGACGGGGGGCATTTCAGGCCAACCGGGTTGACCGGCTCGCTCGCATTCCTCCCGATACATTTCCACAAACAGATCAAAGGCGACCAAGCCAAAGTGCATGGTTCCGCAGGCTGGATCGAGCAAGCGAATGAAACGGATAGTGCGGACTGGCGTGCTATCGGGTGCCACCTGGCGTGGGATGTGGTAGTGCAACTGCTCGGCAAGGCGGGAATCAGGGTGCATCTCCAGCCAAAGCGTCCCCAGGGTGTTGTGAACCAGATACTCGATAACCCACCTTAATGTGAATTTCTGAGTTTTTGCGGGTATCAACTCGGCTGGGACTTTGAACGATGACAACCCACGGAGTGGTTCCAAGTCCGCTTCATTGAAATCTTGATACACCCAACCCAATGTTTCCTCATGACCCGGTTGCCATGCCTCGGCGAGGTCGGGAGTGTTGAGCGTTTCGGCAAGTTGCTTGAGAGCAGTGGCAGGGGGAGCGAGTCGGGTAGCCAGATTATCGGGGTCAAACAACACCCGGATTTCTGTTGCTAATTCCCCACAACGAGCCAATAGGAAGCGATGATAGGCGGCACTGCGATACTCCCCACCCCGTTCGTAATCCGTCAAGTCAGCCTCCCGTCCAGTCTGCGTGACCCAGTGCTTGAAGCCATTGGAGTCTTCCCAACGCCCGATGGTTTCCCGGATCAGCTTGCGGGATTCCAGCATCTTAAAAGCGACAAAGCGGTTCAACCAGGTAAAGGCAACTTCCCGCACCAATTGCCGGTAAGCATCCACTTTGTTGATTCCCTGGGATTCCAGCAGGTCAAAATGTTCCAGCACCTGCAACCGTACAGCTCGTTCCTCATCACTCAAGTGCCCCACCGAAGCCTTCCGCTCCGCTGTCAATGAATCGCCTTTGAGAAAAATCGTGAACCGCCCCTCCAGCCGTTGTGCCACTGCCTTTTCCAACTCCCGGCGGGATTGGGTGACAACGTTGCGGAGCTTGTTGCGAATTTCTGGGTTCATTAGGCTACCAAAGTCTGATCAATCCGTAACAATCGAACGTCCCATCAGCGGATACAAGGCACAGTCCCTCGACCAGGGCGGTTGCGGCAATGAGACGGTCGAACGGATCACGGTGGTATAGCGGCATTGTCGAGAGGGGTTCGATATGAGCCGATTCTAGCGGTAATAAATGGATGTCTTCCGCCGTGAGGGCGGCTGGAAACATCAACGCATAGGGTTTCGGCAGAGGCAATTTCCCAAGTTTGTACTTTACGGCAATCTCCAACAGGCTGATCGGCGAGAGCCACCTTTCCGAAAGTGGGTCTTCGATGGCGTTCTTTGCGTTTTGGCTTAATTTGGGATCGTTAGTCAAAAACCAAAGCAAGGTGCAAGTATCGAGAAGTAGCCTCATTCTAAATAATCCCGCATATCTTCAAGAGGTTCCTTGAAGTCGTCGGGTACGGTGAACTGCCCTTCATAACGACCTGCTTTGGGAATGCCCGTGACCGGGGGGCGTGGTCGTGGTGGACTGGCTTGCACAAGCGACCAAGGAATGATCTGGGCAACCGGACGCTCATTTTCGGTGATGGTCACCACTTCATCCGGCGCAAGACAGTGGATCAATTCAGCGAGGGTGTTCTGAGCTTCGTTGAGTGAAACAGTTTTTGCCATCTTCTTTCTCCAATCTTCAAAATTTACTCCAAAATAACAATCGCTCCTTCGTCAATGTATTTTTGTAGTGTATCCCGCATGAGGTTGAGCGCCTGGTCAAGTTCCGCCTGCGTCTGAATGGGACGATGGAAAAATTCCGATACTTTTATCTTTCGCATCGGGGCTTTCTTCTCCCTACCGATGGAGAGTTCTTGCAACTTGACCAGCACCGACGATTTCAACCCCTCCACGGCGGCAAGGTCGGATTCCATTTCCGTAAGACTAGATGTGCCCAGGGATTGCCCTGTTGCCACAGCCTGTTTGTCCTCTTCCGTGCCCACCCGACTCTGCAAGGGGGACAGAAGCGACAAAGCCAAGCTGGGGTTCGAGGCTTCTAGGGGTGTCCATTCGGGGCGGTTATGAATTTCGTCAATAGCAGACTCGTAAGCCTGTTTGCGGCGGTCGAAAAGTTCGCAATAGGCGGTTTGGTACGCCTCCAGAATTTTCCTGGTGTGAGCCACAATCTGATCCCACGCATCGAGAAACTGCTCCGAAGCGAGCAGGGTTTTTAATAGCTCAACGGTAGTGTGTAGTTCGGGGGATGGGGCATGAGCCGACAGCCGTTGCCACACTTGCTCGGTTGCTTGCCGGGCTTGCCGGAGAATACCGATGGTCTCATTGTTGAGGAATTCCCGCAGTTTACGCACCTTGTCCCGTGTTGCCCCGAATTCCTGTCCGTTCTCGGTGAGGATGCGGACGCAATCATCAGAAGCGGATGATTGAATTCCCATCAAGGTTTGCTGATACTCCGAAAGCATGGGCAGCACCGGGAGGCGATGGGCTTCGGCAAGGGCTTTGAGGGGATAGAGCTTTTCCAGTTCCTCGGCGGCGACCTTCTGAAAGGCGGTGGCAATGGCTCCTTCCTCCACATCCACCTCTTCCCCGGTCAGGTTCTCCAGTTGCTGAACGGCTTGGGTAAGGGTTTTGAGACCAACCGATTGGCGGGGCGAGAACAGCGACGACCGAAACGCTGGAATGTTGGTAAACGGGGTGCGGGAAGCAGGGTCTTGGTAGTTGTGAAAACGGTTGCCTTGATAAGTAACTTCAATCTCGCCTGCCCGGAATAGGGTGGCAAGGATCAGCCGCAACATATCCCGTTCCCAGCCGTAGGGGGTGCCGCTGAAGCGTTTTTCCAGTGCCTTGCCCATGCGGGTGTCTCTGTTGCCATAACTGAATTCGCTCTTGAGGTAGTCCAACACTTCCTTGGCAACGGGGGCGGTGGTGCAGATGATATTTTTCGCACCGTCCTTGACGACCAGCCCTAAGCCTTGCTCTCCGGCGTAGAAGACGTTAGGTAAGACTTTCAGATCGGCGGCTTTGAGAATCTGCTCGGCTTCGTCCCCCTTGAGCGGACGAGAACCCATTGGCAACTTGGGGTAGAGGTCAGGCACCACTTGCCCGAAGAGCTTTTTGAGGATTTCGCCCAAACTTTTTCCCAAGGCAGAGGCATCCTTCTGCACCCCCCGGAACATTCCAGTGCCAGCCTCTAATGCTTCAGTGAGCTTGTCCCGTAGGCGCGTTTCATAGCTGTTTTTGGCGTTTCTCTCGTCTTGCAGGCAGGTGGCTTCGTCGGGGCTGATTTTCTGTTGGGCGCTCAACTGGTTGTATTTGTCCACCATTTTGCGGGAAGCATAAAGTTGATGGACAAGTTCATCAATCTCCGGGGTCAGGCAGAAGAGCCAATATAAATCATTTTCGTGGGATTTTTGCTGGCTTTCGGTGCGGATTTCCTCAATGCGTTGGGTGAGTTCATCGGCATCGTCCGAAACACATAAAGTCAGAGGTAATTCCCCTTCATCTCCAATGCTGGTGCCGTCAACATGGATGCCAACACGAAACGAGCGATTTTGATAGCGAAAGGTCTTGAACTCCGGTTCATTAAAGACTTGCTGAAGCGCAGTACGGATAAGTTCCTTTTCTTCCCGCGGCTTGGGATCAAGATACCCACTGCGCTCGTTGGTCCAGTTCTTTTCTTGAGCGGTTTGCAGTTTCCAACCTTCTTCCGTGTTGCGAATGAACTTGGCGCTCTCCAGTCGCTTCACGGCGGCTTGCACTTCCTTGAGGGGGGTAGCCTTACCGACTTCATCCACTAGCATGGCAGCGATATTCGCCTCGGTGCGAGGCAGGTCACGAATGAATTCCAGGAGGCAAATCACCTTAGCGACCTTCAACGCCCAGCCCTGATCGTCGGGATCGGTCTTGAATCGCTCCGAGATTTGGTAAATGTCCGTGCGTTTCTCGTTGGAAAGATTGCCCTCCACCAACTCGAACACCTTGTCGAGGGTCACCAGTGCTCCAATCGGCTTGTTGGCAAAAGCGGTGCGCTCCGACACCAGCATCTCGTAAGCCTGTTTGATGATCGTGCGATTGCTACCGCCGTAATGCCGGGGGGCGCCGGGTTGCAGCCGGATACCCGACATGATGCCGATGCACAGGTCAATGTAGTGGGGAGGATAGGGATAGAACTGCACGAAATCCGCCTCGGTAATCTCCGTGCGGCGGGTGGTGCGTTCCAAACGCAGAGCGGCGTTTAGTTGTCCTTCGTTTTTCTTGAACAAATCCCGCAAGCGTGCTTCAGCTTCGGGCTGCTTCGCCAGGACACGCTTGGTGGCGACTTCCCGAATGTCAGACGGAGCCAGATCAACCCGGTAACGGAACCGGTCTTGGAGTTTGGCTAACTCTACCCTTTTGGAGTCAATGGCGGCGACTACTTCATCCAGCTTTTCCTGGGATGTGACCACAATCCAGCATGGGGCAGTAATCTTTCTCGCTTTGAGCAAGTTTTTGCCAACCTTGCCAAATTCCTCAATGGTCGCCCGCAGGTCCTCAATTTTGTCACCACTCCGAGCCACGTGCTGACCCACTTCGTCAATGATGAACACCAGTGCCTTGCCCTGGCGCCTGCGTCCCCAAAGCTCAAAGCAACGCTCGACTATCTTCCGAACACTCAATGTCGTATCTTGATGGCGTAAATTATGACGCCAGAATTCCGGGGTCGGGTAGGCATTCGGTTCCATCCGATGCAAAATGGTACTGGCATAGGAAATTTTGTGGGAACCAGAGCGGCTAATTTTCCAATCTTTCCCGAGATACTCACGGCAAATACGCTCAAATTCTTCTAGCTTGCCCTCTCCCTCTAATGTGATTTCCAGTTCAGCGATGTCAAAGTCTTCGGCATAATCCAGTTCACGCAAAAGGGCTGTATAGATTAATTCGGCAGTTCTTTGCGTTACTTTTCGGGTATCGGTCTCCTTGGCGATCTCAAACAGTATCACTCCCGTAGGCACTCGTTGGATGTAGTTTTTCAAAAGCGGTTCAAGACGAGGGTCAGCGACTTGAGCCACAAACAAATCAGTAAATTTCTTGCCAAGGATGGTGCGGTTCTCCAAGGCGTAACCGAGGTTTTTGGCGAATGAGCTTTTGCCAGAACCAAAGAAGCCGGACACCCAAACGCCAATACTTTCGTGGGGATCGGCGGGTGCCTCGGCGATGGCTTTGAGTAAATCGTGGTACTGCTCACGAATCCTGTCTGTAGCGACGTATTCCGAGATTTCGGCATAAACAGAATGCTCATCCGCTTGATCGACTTGGATGACCTCCTCGATCTTGCGGCTCAGGTCACGGGTCAGCAGGTCACGAATGGTATTCATGGGGATGTCCTTGTTTAATAAATATTAAACTCATTTGATTATTGGAGTCATTTCAGCCGTAGATTTTGACCCGGTAATTGCCTAGAGCGTCCCGGTCTTTCAGATCCATGAAGCGTAGCCCTGTCGTGCCTTCGATGGAGCCGGGATAGCACAGGATGGTGGGTACCTTTGTCTTGCCGTGCAATTTGTCGAGCAACATGGACACCTGAAAAATGCCCGGTGACATCGCTGCCACCCGAGTTAAAAAGACCACCGAGTTTTCCGGGTTGATCCCTGCGAGCCGGTCAGCCAGAAAGTCCCAGAGCGGTACCCAGACCCTGTTGGACAGATAGGTCGTCACCTGTTGCTGAGCTTCCAGGTATCCTCGCTCTTTTTCTAGGGCGACCACAGCCTCAAAGCCCTCATCCTCATCCTGTTGGCTAACCTTTGCCAATGCCCCCCAGAGCAACTCTGACATCGGGAGCATATGAACCATCTTACCGACCGCTTCCAAGCGAGTAGCGAGCAATTTGGTCTCCTGGCGAAGTTCCCACTCATCAGTAGGGTTGTAGCGCAGGATGGCGAAGGGCAAATCGTGATACACGCTGATGCGTGGGGGGTCTGTCTTCAGATCGCTTTCCAGGAGAGCGATACTATCTTTGAGCGAGGACATTGGCGTACTCCTCAAGGGTGTTGGCAGGAAAGGTCAACCGGGTAACACTTCCGGCGGCATGATATTCAAGCAGTCCGTGCTGGTGGGCTTCAAACAGGAATCGCTCAACCCCTTCCCTCGCAAGAAAAAATAACTTCCAGTCTGGCAATTCTAACAGTTTGGCTCCCGATGGTTGGTGCTGCTTGAGGTAGAAAACGATGTAGGCAAAGGCTTCTGTGGGCAGAAATGGCGGGGCAATCTTTTTATGCACCGTCCCCTGCAGGATGCCGAAATCCCGTAGCGTTGCCAGAATGCTGCGGGCAACTCGCAAAAGCGTCGTTTCCGACCAGTTTTTTGTAAGCTTGCCATGCACAAGTTTTTCGAGAGAACTCTGAAACTTCTGCACGTCAATGTCCACCAGCCCCCGTTCCTGCATGGGTACCACAATCTCAGTCACAGCATCATGGAGCAAGGCATCCGCACAGGTTGCGTGGAAGTAAAGGATGCGTTCCAAGGCGACGGCAGGAAACTTTCTCTGCACGAGTGACACCAAAGCCTTCGTGACACACTCCTCGGCGAGATACCGCTGGCGGAAGATGGCTAAGATGTCCTCAACTCGGGAACGGGAAGCCTTGCCAAACAAGTTGTCCCGTCGCATACGTTCAATATTCTCAGCAACGGAGGCATTGGTATCCCAGTGGAGCAGAAACGTTTTTGTATCTCCAAGTAGCGCTCCTGCCTTGATAATCTTGGACGAGTATGCAAGGGCAGACCAATGCCGCTTTTCGGTGGTCGCTTGCTTGCCTTGCCCCTTACTCACTGTCGGTGACATCATCAGCATTGCACTCTCGCTTGTCCGTTGGCACCCCTCATATTAACAATGTGGATATCCCATATTGACAAACAGAAATTCCCCAGCACCAAGGACGGGGGGCAACCCGTGTTCTCAATTCAGTTAGGATTGCTATATTTTTAGAAAAACCATACACTTTCGGTACTTTGGGGATGGGGACTGTATCCCTGGGCTCTGCGATTCCCATAACTTGCAGAGCATCTGCCGAATTAATGCGCCGTTCTTTTTGCACCTTGTGGGGCAGTTCTGATGAGATTGGCTCCCCCTGGGCTTAGAATGAAAGCAAATACTGAGCGAGGGTTCTATGGAAGCACTCACCTATACGGTTTTATTGGTCGGAGCGTTGGGGGTAATTTTTTTCGCCATCTTTTTCCGGGAACCCCCCCGCATTGACAGAAAATAGTCATAACTTATCCCCGTAGCCCCGTTCCTGGAGTTGCGCCAATAATTTTTTGATTTCCTGGGTGCGGTCGGCGGCGGCCACTAGGGTAATTTTGCCATCCCGGACCACGATGACCTGGCTCAAGCCCAAGGTCGCCACCAGTTCGTCCGGGTCGGTGCTGTAGATATGCACCCCATCGCTTTCCCAGTCCACCCACTGGGCAGGTAGGGGGTTGTGTGCCAGCCGCTCCAAACTCCGCCAGTCCCCCAAATCATCCCATGCGAAAGTCACGGGCAGTACCAAGGCCCGCTGGGTGTGTTCCATCACCGCATAGTCAAGGCTGATTTTCGGGAGTTGGGCATAGGCCGCCACCCCGGATTGAGCCAGGCTCGTGGTAATGGCTGGGGCGTATTGGTTCAGTTCTTGCCACATCACCCCCGCCGGGAACAGAAACATCCCACTGTTCCAGCTATAGCCCCCGCTGGCTAACAACTGCACCGCCTGGGCTAAATCCGGTTTTTCCGTGAACCGCACCACCCGGTATGCCCCGCCGCTGACCGCCTCCCCCTGCTGGATGTAGCCATAACCCGTAGCCGGATGGGTGGGGGTAATCCCCAAAGTGACAATTCCCTGCATCTGCGCCGCCACCGCTACCGCCTGGGCTAAGGTTTGCTGAAATTGTCCTGTATCAGGAATCCAGTGATCCGCCGGGAAAATGCCTACAATTACCTCATCTCCGTACTGCTGCAGTAATTTCTGCGTCACCCAGGCCACCGCCACCGCCGTATCCCGGGGCTGGGGTTCCCCCAAGATGCGCTCCGGGGGCAGATGGGGACAATGCTCCCGCACCAAGGGCACCAAATCCATCCGGGTCACTACCCAGACATCCTCCGCCCAATCCGGCAAGCGGGCGACCGTATTTTGTAATAAACTTTTGCCGCTCCCATCCAGGGATAGGAACTGCTTGGGTTTCGCTAAACGGCTCAAAGGCCAGAACCGCTCCCCTCTGCCCCCCGCCAAAATTACCGGTATGAATGTTGCGTCCATCCCGCTCCCCCGATTCGCCTTTAGCCTAACTCAAATCAGACGAAACCGTTTCAGCACATCCGTCAGTTCCGCATCCAGTTGTTGGGCTAACTCCTGTTCATCCTGGGGCATCAACCGCAATTCATCGCTGATGCTAAAGGGAAAAATCGCCTCCTGCGCCTGCGGGGCGGGCAATTCCACCAATTTAATTTGATAGGGCTTTTTGGAAACCAGGGCGTAGCCTACTTCCAAACACACATTCGGGCTGGGAAACCCCTTGCCCTGGACGCTGGTGATCAAGGTGGTGTCGGCAATCACCATCAGGGCTTGGCGGATCAACCGGCGCACATCCGTATCCAGGCGTACCGTGCCATCCGGGAGGCGGTGGGGGCGGGCGATGCGGAGCTTTTGCCCCAGGCGGTAGGTGCTGGCGATCTGCCCAACGGTCTGCTCAAGCGCCCGGTCAATCTGGGTACTGGCTTGGGGGTATTCGGTTTGGTAGCTGAAAAAAATCACCGGCGGGGAGGCGGGGGGAACTTCCGCCCGCACCAGATAGACTTCCCGGCTGACCAAATCCATGTTCGCCAACTCATAGGTGCCACTGCCTTCCAGGTAAAGTTCCACCTTTTCCCCGGCTAAAAAACTGCGAAACCAGGCCGACTGCTGGACAATTTGTGCATCATCTACAAAAAAACCCCGAAAAGCCGCCTTGAGCAAACTCTTTTTACTCAAACGCAAGGTGGGCGGCAAGGTTTCCACATCCGCCGGGAGCAGGGGGCGATCCAGGTGCCAGGCTTTAATGATTAACATAGGAAGCGATGGCGGGGGTGTCCCATAGATAGCAGGAACGGGCGCAACCGTCAACTCCCTGGGGCTTGGGCGGCGAGGGCAAGTTGGTACAGGGTACGGCGGGGCAAGCCGGTGGTTCGTGCTAATTCTTGGGCAATTTCCCGACATCCTAGCCCACTGGCCAACAGGCGTTGGATTTCTGGGAGTACCGCTTCGACAGCCAACCCGGGCTGGGGGGTGGCTCCTGCGACCAGGACGGTAATTTCTCCTTTGGGGGGCTGGGCGTGAAAATGGCTGTGCGCCTGCCCTAGGGTACCCCGCCAAAATTCCTCATGGAGTTTGGTCAATTCCCGCGCCACCACACAGGGGCGTGCCTGCCCCAAGACCTGCCCCATATCCCCCAAGCTGGCCGCCAACCGGTGGGGAGCCTCATAAAAAATTAAAGTAGCCGGGGTGGTTGCAACACTGCGTAATACCTGCTGGCGGGCCGGACTTTTGGGGGGCAAAAAACCCAAAAATAAAAACCGATCCGTCGCCAAACCCCCTGCACACAGAGCCGTCAAAGCCGCATTCGCCCCCGGAATCGGGGTCACGGGAATCTGCACCGCCAAACAAGCCTGCACCAAGGCCGTCCCCGGGTCGCTGATCCCCGGCATCCCCGCATCACAGACCAGGGCAATCTGTTCCCCCCGGTGCAAACGGGTCAACAATTCCCCCTGCCGCTGCCGTTGGTTGTGCTGGTGGTAGCTGATTTGGGGCGTGGTAATGCCAAAGTATTGCAACAATTTCCCCGTGTGCCGGGTATCTTCGGCGGCGATCACATCCACTTCCCGCAGTACCCGCACCGCCCGGAAGGTCATATCCTCCAAATTGCCAATCGGGGTGGCGACCAGATACAACCGCCCCTTAGGGACTGGGTTCATGTTCCTGATGGCGCAGATAGGGAGGTCGCCAATGGGGTTTCACCACCTGCCGGGCCCGGGCGATCACCAGGGCATCATTGGGCACGTCCTCGGTAACGACGGAACCAGCGGCTACCGTCACCCCTGTCCCCAACGTCACCGGTGCTACCAAAACACTATTCGCCCCCAACTTACTGCCCTCCCCAATCACGGTGGGGTGTTTGTCCCGTCCATCAAAATTGGCGGTAATCGTGCCCGCCCCCACGTTCACCTGTGCCCCCAGTTGGGCATCCCCCAAATAACTCAAATGTGCCACCCGGGAGTCACTCCCCACCTGGGTTTTTTTAATTTCCACAAAATTCCCCACCCGGCAGTGCGCCTCCACTTCCGTCTGCTCCCGGATATGGGCAAAAGGACCCACCTGGCAATTAGATTGCACTGTGCTATTGGTAATCACAGAATACATAATCCGTACATCATTCCCAATCCGGCTATTTTCCAGCCAACAGCCAGGACCAATATGACTGCCCGTTCCTACCACCGTCCGTCCCCGCAGGTGCGTCTGGGGTTCCAAAATCACATCTGGAGCCAATTCCACCTCATCGTCCAGGGTGATGCTGAGCGGGTCAATCATCGTCACCCCCCGGCGCATCCATTCATCCCGCCACCGTTGGTACAGCAGTTGGGTCGCCGTGGCTAATTGCTTGCGGTCATTGATCCCCAAAATTTCCGCCACATCCAGAATGTCCACCGCCCGTGCCGGTTTCAGCCATTGCACCGTATCGGTTAGGTAATATTCCTGCTGTTGATTGGCAGTGGTGAGTCGGGGCAGCACCTCCCGCAATTGGAGCCAGCGGAAGCAATAAATCCCCGCATTCACCCGTTGGTTTTGCCGTTGCGCCGGGGTGCAGTCCCGGTCCTCGATAATCGCACTCACCTGGAATTGCCCATCACAGATCACCCGTCCATAGCCCGTCGGGTCGGGCAAAACGGCGGTCAACAGGGTCACCCCGTACTGCCCCTGCTCATGGGTGGCGACCAACTGCGCCAAGGTATGGGGGCGCAACAGCGGTACATCCCCATTCAGCACCAACAAATCCCCGGTAAAGTCCTGCAAATAGGGAACGAGTTGCTGTACCGCATGACCTGTGCCCAACAGGGGGGATTGCTCCACAAATTCCACCCCGGAGAGGTGCGCCAACGCCTGCTTTACCTGCGCCGCCCCGTGCCCCACCACCACCAGCAAGCGTTCCACCGCCAAACCCTGCACACTGCGGATCACCCGCTCCACCATTGGTTTCCCCGCCAAAGGATGCAGTACCTTCGGCAAATCCGACTTCATCCGGGTGCCCTTACCCGCCGCCAAAACCGCTACCGCAACCATGATGTTTGCTGTTCAACCCCTGATGACTGTAACGGTTTCCTGGGGTGCCCGGCAAGGGGGTTTGTCAACCCCGCCCCACTTCGGCAAAAATTGCCTGCAAAATCGCCCCTGCCCCTTTGGCTCGTAGCTCCTGCGCCAAGGCTTTTCCCAAATCAACCGCCTGCGCCGCCTGCGTCACCACCCCCGTTTGGCACCCCGCCACCCGCTGTTGCCCATCCACACTCAACACCGCCCCGGTCAGGGTCAATGCCTGCCCCTGGAACTGGGAATGCACCCCAATCGGCACCTGACACCCCCCTTCCAACTCCCGCAAAAACGCCCGTTCCGCCTGACAACGTAATGCGGTTTCCGGGTGGTTCAATCCCTGCAACAACCCCAATACCTGCTCATCCCCCGCCCGGCATTGTACCCCCAACGCCCCCTGCCCCACCGCATACAGGGAAACTTCCGGTTCCAGCACCTCACTCACCCGGTCGCCCCAGCCCAGCCGCCGCAGACCCGCCACCGCCAGGATCAACCCGTCGTATTCCCCCGCATCCAACTTGCGTAACCGGGTATTCAGATTCCCCCGGATGTCCTTAAACGCCAAATCGGGAAAATGATGCCGCAATTGTGCCAAACGCCGTAATGAAGATGTACCAATCACCGTCCCAGGAGGTAATTCAGCCAAAGGCGTGCCCTGCCAACGGGGGTGCAGTACCAGGGCATCCCGGGGTTCCTCCCGCTCCGTAATCGCCCCCAACGTCAAACCCTCCGGCATTTGGGTGGGCAAATCCTTGAGGGAATGCACCGCCACATCCACCTCCTGGCGCAGTAACGCCTGTTCCAATTCCTTAGTAAACAAGCCCTTATCGCCGATTTTCGCCAGCGCCACATCCAGGATTTTGTCCCCCTGGGTGGTCATGGTTACCACCGGAAATTCCTGGTCGGGGTAATGCTTTTGTAATTCTCCCTGCACCCAATGGGTTTGGACGAGGGCGAGTTGACTTTGGCGGGAACCAATGCGGGTGATACTCATGGGGCAAGCGGGCAACCAAGGTTTGGGCTGACTCTATAGTGTACTGGTAAATGGGGGCGTTACCCCATATCCCCCACCAACACCCCCCACGCCTGTTGCGCCGCCGCCTGCTGTGCCGCCTTGATGGATTCCCCCTGCCCCACCCCCAGCAACCGTTTTTGCACATACACCCGTGCCGTAAATCGTTCCGGCGTGCCCGAGAGGGATTCGGTTTGGTAGGTTGGCAGGACTTTGTAATGCTCTTGTGTCCATTCTTGCAGGGCATTTTTGTAATTCAACCGGGCGGGGTCTTGCAAAACCCGTTGGGCGGACTTGTGCCAGTGGGGATAAAAACAGGGTTGTAATACTTTTGTACTGCCCACACTTAGGTAAATCGCCCCCACCACCGCTTCCAAAATATCCGCCAGCCAGATGCCCTGGGGACTGAGACGGGTAGATGCCAGGACAAAATCCGCCAAACCATAGTCCTCACTGATCTGCCGTAGCAACCGGTTACTCACCAGGACAGAGCGCAGGGCGGTGTAGTCTCCCACCGAGGTTTGGGGGTAGTGGCGCCAGAGGTAATCCGCCGCTAACAATCGCAGTACGCCATCCCCGACAAATTCCAAGGGTTCGTAATTAGATTGGGGGTCAAAACTGCTGTGGGTCAGGGCTTGATCCAGCAAGTTCCAATTGATGTTGACCGGCTCGATGCCCAACCGTTGCAGGAGTTTTTGCAGTTCATGGTACCGGCGAGAACCAGGGGGAATGCCAGTCATAGAATGTTTACAATCACCAAACCCAGACAACTTTCAATAGGACACATGTAGCAATCCTACTTAATTTACAAACAAAAATTTTCCAGAACCATACACCGCAGGTGCTTCTTTCACGGGGGCGGTGCCCCTGCGACCCCTATTCTATTCTCATTTAGACTTGCTATAACATCCCAAATTTCCAGGACTTTATGCTTGTTATATACTTTCATCAAAGTAATCATTATCTATCCTTTTAACTGGATATAGAGACACCGTTGAAACCCCCACATCATTCTCTATCATTAAATTAGTTAATTGCTCACCATCAATCAGGACAATCTTGCTACCAATTTGAGATACATAACTTCTCGCCTCATCTGTAAATCGGGAAGTTGTGATAAATATCCCTTTGTTAGCTTTTTGCCCTTGTAGTGCCCCTACAAATTGCATGATGTCAGGTCTGCCTACAGGTGTGTCATCCCACCGCTTTGCCTGAATGTAAATAACATCAAGACCAAGTTTATCCTCTTTGATAATGCCGTCAATTCCGCCATCGCCGCTTTTGCCAATCGCTCTGCCAGCGTCAGAACGAGAACCGCCGTATCCCATTTTGACCAAGAGTTCAACGACTACACGCTCAAAAAATGCCGGTGAGATTGCCTTGAGTTTAACAAGTAATTCATCGGCTAACTCATCACGCAGATTTTTGTAGGCAAATTCTAAAGCCTCAGATGGAGTGGTAGTGGAAACATCTGATATTAATTTGATTTCTTCTTCGCCATTTTTTGTTATTGTTCCTTTCGGCTTCGTGACATACTCCCGACGCTCATGCTGACGCATAGGGCGCGGGCTTCCCTCCCTCGCGGTTGGGTATTCCTGCCCCACGCCACTTATCTAGGTCATAGACCCCCGACAGACCGACTTGACAGGCTGTTTCCGTTCCCCAGAGTCCCTGGGCTACTACGTTCTCTAGTCCACGATGCAAAACCATCTCTGCTGCCGCATGGTCACGATGAGTCCGATAACCACACTCAGGGCAATGATGTTCTCTGGCTTCCAGCCCTTTGCTGACAGTAGCAAGGCAGGATGGGCAGGTTTGGCTGGTGCCGTTAGGGTTGACCTTTTCAAAGTACACCCCACGTTTCCAACACACCCATTCCGTCAGAGACAGGAATTGTCCAAAAGCAGCATCAACACAATCTTTTCGCAGCATTCCCCGCGTCAGCCCCGTGACGTTGAGGTCTTCTGCAAAGATAGTTTGCGCTTGGTCGCAAAGTTTATGAGCCGTTTTCAGATGAAAATCTTTACGACGGTTTGTAATGCGGTGGTGCATTCTGGCCACTTTCGTTTGCGCCTTCTCCCAGTTTCGAGACCCTTTATGTTTTCGTGCCGCCCTGCGTTGCAGCAATTTCAGCTTGCGTTGCATCGACTTGAAAAACTTGGGGCGCTCTTGGAAGCTGCCATCCGAAACGGTCAAGAATCGCTCCAATCCAAGGTCAATCCCAATTGCCCGACCACAAACAGGAGCATCGGGAACCGATACATCCGATTCGATGGTGACGATAACGTACCATTGCGTCCCTCTTGCCTTGGACAGTACCCTCACCTGCTTCACCTTGAATCCGTCAGGGATGGGGCGATGCAGGTTGATAGGCACTTCTCCTATCTTCGGCAGCTTGATAGCAAAGCCGTTGACCGGGTTGTCCTTGAACTGGGGAAACACAAAGGATTTGAGTTGACCAACCTTTTTGAAGCGCGGGAATCCGTGTCCACGCCTCTGAAACGCTTCCCAGGTATCATGCAGCCTGCGAATCGTAGTTTGCAAAACCTGAGAATGCACCTTGCCCAAATGTGGAAATTGTTTCTTAGCTTTGGGCAAGTTGTTTTGCTGACGGTGATAAGACGGAAACGGCTCATCGGCAGGGATAATGTATTCCTTCTCCAAGGAGCATCTATCTACCGGACACTTACGCGAAGCAATCCAGTCTTTGAGTTCGCGCAAAGCGTAGTTATACACGCCTCTGCACGTCTCAAGCCACTCCAGCATTTCAGTTCGCTGCATGGCATCTGGATAGATTCGGTAGGTGTAGTTCATTGTCAGCATAGCTACATTTTACGACAGGTTATAGCCGCTGGCAAATGCTTGTCTCATCCCCATCGAGGGGAACAAAAACACAAGGAGGTCGTTTAAAATGTACAATTTGACTGCCGGCCATTTGGCTGTTATTTCCAGACTAGAGAGTTTAGGTTTAAATTCAAGAAATTCAGGGTATCTCTCAAGCGTTTTAACATCTATAAACTGGGGTTGTTCAGCGAGCAGTTCACGTCCCCGCTCGGTAATTCGATAGTATCCTCTACGGGTAGGTTCTAGCAGTCCAGCTTTTTTCATATACGTTGCCGCCCAGCCCACTCGGTTCACAAAGGTAAACTGGGTTCCACTGGGAAGCATTTCTTTGAGGTCTTCTTCCGTCAGATTTAATTCTTGTGCTAAAGCCTCAACTGCTTTATTTGTGGATATTTCACCATCAGCAACTCCGGCATACCGAAGCAAAGGCAACATCAGACTTTGGTAATCAGGTAGTGCCATTGAGAACTATACCCCTCATCTTTACTATTATTTTTACACTATTTTTTGGGGTGTCGAGCATCAATAAGTAGCTCTATTTATTGATTTTTGTACTTACACGGCAGGTTTAGTAGCCCTATTCTCTCGTTAGTGATTATCAATAACCTAGGGGGCATTCTCAATAGCTGTGACTTGATAGAGGTACTCTAATATCTATGAACATCTATAAAACCTAGTAATCCTAGTACAAAATTTTATTCCCATCTTTTGAATAAATAGAGGTGCCCTATAATAGAATTGACTTGGACAAATGCTATGAAATACTTAGACCAATGAGTTGTTAATTCCTGGCACCACATCCCAACATGAAGATCAAGGTGGTGCTATCTTTGTAATGATCAAAAAATGGCAACAAGGACGGCGGGTAGGTGGCTTTACTTCTCCAGGGAGAAGCGTCACGGGGTAGGGTTAGACATTGCTATCCATGAGATAGGGCTTTGCGAGAATTTACCACCTAGAAGTTAGAGAGCTTACCGTCTGCAATGGCATCCACTCCGTTAGGAAGGCATGGTGCTGATTGTGGTAATATTGTAATGACAAACAATTACTTGGATGGCACTGCCTGATTCGCAATAGCCTAATTTTGCGGGGAAGTCATCACCTGATCAACGCTGATAACGGAGTCCCGGTAATTGGGTAATGTGACCGCTCAGTTCCAATTCCAAGAGGGCGTTGGCTACCTGATCTGTCGGTTGACCGGACTGGGCGACAATTGCATCAAAAGTGATCGGTTCCGAGGAAATCAGGGCGAAAATCCCCGCCAACTCCGGGGGCACCTCGGGTAACGTTGTAGCTAAAGGGGGAGTCGCTCCCAGGAGTTCCAGCAAATGTTCCACCCCCAAGAGCATCTGCGCCCCTTGATTGATCAAATGTAAACATCCCAGGGCGGCGGGATTGTCCAGGGAACCGGGCAGGACATACACATCCCGATCGTACTGACAAGCTAATTCCGCCGTGATCAACGCCCCGGAGTGCAGGGGGGCTTCCGTAATCACAATCGCCCGACACAAACCCGCAATAATCCGATTCCGCCGGGGGAAATGGGTGCGGTCTGGTCCAGTTCCAGCCGGATATTCGCTGAGCAAGACCCCCTGAATGCTAATATCCTGGTGCAATTGCCGATTCCCCGTCGGGTACACCTGATCCACCCCCGTACCCAACACCGCCCAGGTGCGTCCCCCAGCCTGCAAACAAGTGCGATGGGCAGTGGTGTCAATCCCTGCCGCCAAGCCGGAAACCACCCCCCAGCCCTGGCTCACTAACCCTTGCACCAGTTTTTCCGTCCATTTACGCCCATAGGCTGAAGGCTCCCGGGTGCCCACCACCCCAATCATCGGCATTGCCCCGCTACATTCGGCGGGTTGGGGATGCCCCGCATAGTACAAAATCGGCGGTGGGTCGGGAATTTCCCGCAATAATTGGGGATAATCCGCATCCGCCGGTGTCCAGAAATGGGGATTTTTAGCAATATATTGTTCATACAAAGTCTGTGGGTCAAGCTGGGGACGGGTCGCCAAAATCGTGGTCACTAATTGCAACCCCAGCCCCGGCACTGCCAGCAATTCCTCCCCCTCAGCCGCCCAAGCTCGCTCCAGACTGCCAAATTTTTGCCACAACCGTTGCAGGAGTACCGCCCCAAGCCCCGGAATTTCCCTCCAGGCGAACCAGTAGGCGGCTTCCGCCATTAACCCACCACGCCCAATTCGTCCAATTGCCGCAGGACTTCCTGGCTGTGGGTGCTGGGATTGACCTTGACAAACCGTGCCCGGATGATGCCCTCCGGGTCAATGATGAAGGTGTGCCGCAGGGAAATAAACCCCAACCAGGAACCATAGGCGCGACTCACCGCCCCATCCGTATCCGCCAGCAGGGGAAATTTCAAGCCCTCGCTGTCGCAAAACTGTTCATGGGAATCCACCGAATCCGCACTCACCCCGATAATCTGCACCCCCCGCGCCTGGTACTGGGGCAAATCCTGCTGAAACCGGCGGGCTTCCAGGGTACAGCCGGACGTAAAATCCTTGGGATAAAAGTACAGCACCACCCATTGCCCCCGCAGGTCGGTCAGGGAAATTTGCCGATTGTCCAGAGTGGGCAAGGTAAATGTCGGTGCGGGTTGACCCAGGGCTGGTAAGGTGCCCCCCAATGCCCACGCCGGTTGTCCCCAGGCGAAGTAGCCCCCCAAAGACACCGCCAAGCCCCCCAATAAAGTCCGCCGTTGCATGGGTGTTACCTTAAAAACAAACGGTTTTATTGTAGCCGATTCCCTGTTGGGGGTTGCAGATGAGGGACAGCCAAGCATTAATTGACCCAGAAGCCCTGCTGGTGACAGCGGCACACATGGGTTTGATTGAACAGGAATTGTTTGCCCAGGGATTCCCCGTTGCCGCGCTGATGGAAAAGGTGGCGGGGAAAATTAGCCAACGGCTGAGGGAATTGCTCCCCCCAGGGCAAAAAATTGGCTTATTGGTGGGACCCGGGCACAATGGCGCTGATACCTTGGTAGTTGCTCGGGAACTGTGGCAAAAGGGTTATTTTTTAATAATTTATCACCCCTTTCGCTCTGCCAAAGAATTGACCCTCGCCCATAAAAACTATGCCCATTATCTGGGGATTCCTGAAGTGGAAAATGTACAAGAATTAAATACTTGTGATCTGTTGATTGATGGGCTATTTGGATTTGGTTTGGCACGGGAATTAACCCCCGAATTAGTGGATTTAATCAATACGGTGAATGGGTGGCAAAAACCGGTGATCAGCATTGATCTGCCTTCGGGACTGCATACGGATACGGGGCAACCCCAACCCGTTGCTATTCGTGCCCAGCGCACCCTGTGTTTGGGGCTATGGAAACTGGGATTACTGCAAGATGTTAGCCAAGAATATGTGGGGATTTTAGAGCGGATTGATTTTGACATTCCTGCCCCGGCGATTGGCAAAATTCTCGGCACTGCGCCCGCTCTCACCCGCTTGACCCCCAGGGCGATGCTCCAAGCCCTACCCATGCCCCGCCCCGCCGTGATCCATAAATACCAATGCGGTCATCTGCTGTTGGTCTGTGGTTCCCGTTCCTATCCGGGGGCGGCGATCCTGGCGGCTTTGGGGGCACGCGCCAGTGGGGTGGGAATGCTAACCATCGCTGTGCCAGAATCCATTAAAAATGTCATTACATTACAAGTACCGGAAGCCATCCTGATCCCCTGTCCAGAAACGGCTGAGGGAGCCATCGCTGACCTGCCTGGGGAATTAACCGCCTACGATTTCATTGCCATCGGACCAGGCTTAACCCGTTCTGCCCAGCCTGTGGTTCAAACTGTATTTTCCACCCGTTTGCCCATACTTTGTGATGCGGATGCCCTAAATATCCTTGCCCCCTGGTCGGGAAAACGCCCTGGCTTTACCCTGCTCACCCCTCACGCTGGCGAATTTCACCGTTTGTTCCCCCAATTCAATCTCAACAACCGTTTAGAGGCGGCACAACAGGCGGCTCAGGCATCCCAGGCGGTGATCCTGCTCAAGGGTGCCCGTACCATCATTACCACGCCGGAGGGACGTACGGGGATCAATCCCAATAGCACACCTGGTCTGGCACGGGGGGGGAGTGGGGATGTGTTGACCGGCTTGCTCGGTGGGTTGTTGGCGCAGGGGGTGAAGCAAGGGCGGGATTTAGTCGCCCTCACCCAGGCGGGGGTGTGGTGGCACGCCCAAACCGGGTTGTGGTTGGCGCAACGGGAGAGCGAATTGAGCGTGCATCCCCAACCGGTCGCCCAGCACTTGGGACAGGTTTTGGGGGAGATATGTGAGAAATTTAGGGATTGAATGATGCCCCTTCTAATCAGTTTTCAACCAACTGAACATCGCCCGCAAATCCCGCCCCACTTCCTCAATTGGGTGTTCCGCCTCCCGCCGTCGCATGGCTGTAAAGCCCGGTTTTCCGGCTTGGTTTTCCAGGACAAACTCCCGGGCGAATTGACCGGTTTGGATTTCCGTGAGAATTTTCCGCATTTCCGCACGCACCCGCTCATCAATCACCCGTGGACCCCGGGTGTAGTCCCCGTATTCCGCCGTGTTGGAGATGCTATCCCGCATCCGCGCCAAGCCCCCCTCCACGATCAAATCCACGATCAATTTCACCTCATGCAGGCATTCAAAATAAGCCAATTCCGGTTGATAACCCGCCTGCACCAGGGTTTCAAACCCCGCCTTGATCAGGGCAGTCAACCCGCCGCACAGCACCGCCTGTTCCCCAAACAAATCCGTCTCGGTTTCCTCCCGAAACGTGGTTTCCAAAATCCCCGCCCGGGTGCCGCCAATGCCCTTGGCATAGCTCATTGCCCGTTCCCTCGCCTGCCCCGACGCATTTTGATACACCGCAAACAGACAGGGCACCCCCTGCCCCTGCACATACGTCCGCCGCACCAGATGCCCCGGTCCCTTGGGTGCCACCATGATCACATCCACCTCCGGGGGCGGCACAATCTGGGCAAAGTGAATGTTAAACCCGTGGGCAAAGGCGAGAATTTTCCCCGGACGCAGATGGGGCTGAATTTCCTGGAGATAAACCGTTTTTTGTACCTCATCGGGAAGCAGGATCATGAGCAATTCCGCCTGCGCCGCTGCTTCCGCCACAGGTAACACGGGCAGACCCTCCGCCTGTGCCTTCGCCGCCGATTTACTGCCGGGGTAAAGTCCCACCATGACCTGCAAACCGCTGTCCCGCAGATTCAACGCATGGGCGTGCCCCTGGGACCCGTAGCCAATAATGGCAATGGGCTTGGACTGCAAAAGGCTTAAATCCGCATCCGTGTCGTAATACATCCGAGCCATGCGCCACCTCTGGAGCAAAAGTATTTATGGGTAATCAATCATACCAAGAATCGGGTTCCTGGGGATCATTTACTTGGTAATGTGGGTCTGGTTGAGCATCAGGGATGGGGTAGTGCCCCGGCGACCTATGTTTAGAGATGTCCCATATGCTAAATTAGTTTTTATGCAGTTTACGAGAGCTAAGTTGATGTTTATGCAGTTCATGCGGGCTAAATCATTATTTAATTTTGTAGCTGAGTCAATCAAAAAGCTTTCTCCTGAAGAAAAGCGAGAAATTCAATTGCTGTTGCATGATTATATCCGTGAAGATAATCGTGAAGAAATACTGAAAAACTTCCAGTCAGCCAAAGTGGAACAGGAGAGAGGAGAACTTGTTTTTTCCGCCGATATTGCCGAACTGAAAAATTTGCTTGAACAATAAGGATGGAAGTTAGTTTCAGTTCTTCATTTAAGATTGCTTTTAAGAAACGCATAAAACCAAATCATAAGCTAGAGGCAAAATTTTGGAAGAAGTTAGAACAATTTATACAAAACCCGTATGAACCAAGCCTTAAAACCCATAAACTGTCTGGAAAACTCGAAGGTTTATGGAGTTTTAGAGTTGATTACAGTGTGAGAATTGTATTCTATAGCTAGGTAGGTTAAGGTTGTCGCCTTAAGATTCATGGCTGCGCCACGCAAGCTATGGGAAACCAATGTGGGGCTACGCCCAGCGACCCATATCATGTCAACCTTTGTATGCTTAGCTATACAACCCAAAATCTTCATGATCTTATAGATTCAGCCATCTGCTCTATATGCCAACCTTTGCCTGCTTAGCTATACTTTACAGAAGACGGAAAAGCTGTACTTGTGGATATTGGTAACCATGATGAAGTTTACTAAGTTGAGGATTATAAAAAATCACTACACTTCTTTGGTACCAGTAGCAAGTTATCTCGCTAGTAGGCACATATTCTGGAGAACCAAGGGCGGGGGTGCCCCCCTGCGACCGCCAATTTACAATTTATAGAGGTGCCCAAAAGATCAAGATTGTATGCACTTCCTTTGGCAGTATTTATACCCCCAACAACGGGAATTTTTGCTCCATATCGCCCAAATCCTAGTTGACTTTGGCTGGCAGGGGTATCTCGTCGGCGGCGGCGTTCGGGATTTGTACCGCGCTTACACCCAAAACCAAATCATTACCCTCACGGACATAGATTTGGTACTCGACCAAGCCCCACCCCACGCCCTGACGCAACTCATTTCCCCTATCCAAACCCTGCGCCCCGGCGCAATCGTGCAACCCCACCCCAAATTTCTCACCTGTGACCTGCGCTGGTCGGATTTAGCCCTGGATATTGCCCTCGCCCGCCAGGAAACCTACCCCCACCCCACCGCCAACCCCATCGTCACCCCGGCAACCATTCACCAGGACCTATATCGCCGGGACTTCACCATCAATGCAATGGCACTGGCGTTACCCCCAGCAGACACACTACTCGACCCCCTGGGTGGACAAAAAGATTTACAACAGCAGTACTTGCGGGTTCTCCACCCCCACAGTTTTCGGGATGACCCCACCCGTTTATGGCGAGGTGTGCGCTACGGGGTGCGCTACGGGTTGAGCTTTGCCCCGGAAACCGTTGCCCAATGGTGGGAAACCCTGACCAGTGGCGTGTATGAATTTTGGCGGCAACAACCGGGACAAGCCCCTGCCTTACAAACCCGGTTACGGGCGGAATTGCACTACCTGTGGCAGACCCCCGGCTGGGTACGGACGGGACGTTGGTTAGAAGAATTGGGAGCTTGGGCGTGTATCCATCCTGAACTGCACTGGAGCAGGGAATTGGAACGCACCTTGCGCTATGCCAGCTATGGGAACGCTCCCCCCACCTGTCTTACAGAATTATTGCTCAGTCATCTGCCACCAGCGGCTCGGGAACGGGTTGCCCATGCCTTGGATGTACCCTTGGGTTCCCAAAAACGCCTCCGGCAATTAGAGGATTTAGAATCCCAGCTCCCCCTGCTTTTGCATTTATCCGTCAGTCAAATCTGTCAAGAATTAGACCCCTACGAGCGAGAATTTTTGTATGGTGCAATGGTGCGACAACGGGGTAAACCCCAAAGAATTTTATGGCGTTATCTCCACCACTGGTCCCAGCAAACCGCCCCTTTGAACGGTGAAGATTTACAGCAGATGGGCTACCGACCGGGACCCGAATTTCGCCGGATTTTATCCCAGGTGCGTTCGGCATTTTTAGATCGGGAAATTACCAACCGCACGGAAGCAATGACCTATGTCACCCAGCATTTTCCTAGGTTGTATTGATCTTTTATTTAATCCCATTGAGATGACGTGGTCGGTGTTGAAGCATTTGATCCGGCGGTCTTCCAGAGCCGGGAAGTATGGGATGGAGCCGGTAGTAGAGACCTCGTTATTACTTATTAATCCATCCTGCTTCCAAAGTTGGTTTGCCAAGGGTTGCTACTGTACCCCTTAATTCCTTAAGGAGCTGTAGGATCAACAGAACCTAGAAAATTACCCCTGGCGCAGGGGGGAATCACTCCGGTAGGGCACCCGCCCGCTGGGCACTACCTGGGAAGCGGGTTGGAGATGCACCTCCTGGTCATCGAAGAAAATTTGCGCCCCAAACGCCTGCAACACCGCATCCTTGGGCAGCCCCCCCAGAAAAAAAGCCGCATCCACCCGCACCCCCCACGCCCGCAGGGTTTTGATCACCCGTTCGTGGGCAGGACTGCTCCGTGCCGTTACCAGGGCAATTCGTATCGGCGACTGCTCCGGCGGTACCTGCTGTTGGATCGTACTGAGGGTGTGTAGCAATTTCGCAAACGGTCCAGCGGGTAAGGGTTGGTTCGCCCGTTCCCGTTCATGGCTACAAAAGGCCGCCAAACCCTGCTGTTTATACACCCATTCCGCCTCATCGGCAAACAAAACCGCATCCCCATCAAAGGCGATCCGCACCTGTTGCGTCTGGGAAGCCAACCCTGGTGGGGGCGGGTACAGCAATGCCGCCGCAATCCCCGCATCAATCGCCGCCTGCACCTCCGACTCCTCGCGAGAAAGCAGTAAATCCAAATGAAAGGCTTGAAAATAGGGCACGATGGACTCCCCCCCGGTCAACGCCGCCCGGGTAATATCCAGCCCATAGTGCTGAATCGTATGGAAAATCCGCAGTCCCGTGTCAGGACTATTGCGGGACATAATAATTACTTCCACCAGCCGTTTGTCTGTCAATTCGTTCAACCGCAGGAGTGCCTGCACCAGGGGAAACGCCGTTCCAGGCGGCAGAATTTCCTCCTCATGCTCCCGCTGATAAGCGCTGTAGGCCGCCAAGCCCTCGGTCTGGAAAATTTCATCCTCCCGGCTCAAATCAAACAGGGCGCGCGAAGAAATGCCAATCACCAACAAACCCGCCAAAGAAAAGGACATGGGCGACCCCTAACGTTTAGATTTATTGTGGCGGATTGCCCCAGTCAGGTAAACCCTGGGCTTGCTCCCCTAACAAGGCGATGACAATTGATGCCACTACCTGCCTGATCACCCTGGTTACCGGTCCTAGTCGTTCCGGCAAAAGCCGCTGGGCGGAACACCTGGCGCATCACTCCCAATTACCCGTCATTTACGTCGCCACCAGTAACCCCGCCCCCGACGACCCGGAATGGCAAAACCGGATTCGCCAACACCAACAGCGAAGACCTGCCCACTGGCGTACCCTGGAACCGCCTCTGGATTTGGTCGCCCTTTGCCACAATCCGCCGCCCGATGCCTGTTTATTAGTAGATTCCCTGGGAACTTGGACGGCAGAATTTTTAGCATTGAACCCCTCCGAATGGCTCACCCTCCAAACCCAATTGCTCACTGCCTTAAAAACCATTTCTACCCCGATCATTTTGGTCGCTGAAGAAGTGGGTTGGGGGGTGGTGCCCGCCTATCCCTCCGGGCGATTGTTTCGGGATCGTTTGGGGGAATTGGTGCAGGCAATTGGTGCCATCGCTGACCAGGTTTACTTAGTAACCGGGGGGTGGGCAATCAACCTCACCGAATTAGGGCAACCCGTGCCTAGGGGGGCGTTTCTGGATTCTGCACCCCCCGCATGATCCGGGAAAGTTCCGTTTTTTCATCCACCATCACCCGGGTGGGCGAACCACTGATAATCCGTTCCAAATTGCGGAAGGAATCCTGAATATCTGGACCTTTGTTGGTAATCACATATTCCCGGATGCCTTTATCATGCCAAGAACCCCGCATTTTGAACACATTGATCGCCCGGGAAATTTCCCCCCGAATCTCCACGTATTGCAAGAGCAAAATCGTATCTGTGATCGTGGAAATATGGGACTCCGTAATCGAATGGGAACCCAAAAACTGATCCAACGTATTCGTAAAAAATCCGGTAATTTCCTGCTGTTTGGCAAACCCCGTCACCCCAATCACAAACTGCCGAAACGCATTATTGCTCACCCCCCGTGCCAACGCCGATAGGGAATCAATGGCAAAACAGGAAGGACGAAAACTGGAAATTTCCGAGCGCACAATCTGCATATGATCTTCTAAGCCGGTGGATTCCGGGTAGGCGCAGATAATTTTCAACAAGCCCTGGCGTTCAAACCGCTCAAAATCCACCCCCCAGGAAGAAGCATTGCGGGACAACTGCGCCCGGGATTCCTCATAGGCAAACAACAGTGCCCGTTCCCCCCGTTGACAGGCATTTTCCAAAAACCGGCTCACCAACAGGGTTTTGCCCGTCCCCGTCGCCCCCGTCGCCAAAATAATCGAATCCTTGAAAAAGCCCCCGCCACACATCTCGTCCAGGGTGGGAATCCCGGAAGACACCCGCACATTCGAAGAACGCTGGGTCAACTGCATCGCCCCCAAGGGGAAGATATTGATGCCATCTTGGCTAATCGTAAACGGATATTCCCCCTTCATGTGGGTCGTACCCCGCAATTTGAGGATTTCAATCGTGCGATGGCGGCGTTCCATCTCTAAAACATTGCGTAAAATTACCACATTATCCGAGACAAATTCTTCCACATCAAACCGGGCAATTGGACCATATTCATCAATCCGTTCCGTGGTCATCACCGTCGTGACTTGCAACTTTTTCAACCGGGCGACCATGATAAATAATTCATTGCGGATCATGGACACCCCATTATTGCCGCTATACTGCTGAAAAATCGCCGTTACCGAATCAATAGACACCCGTTTGGCTTTGAATTTTTCCACCGCATATTCGATCCGGGCAATCAGGGCGGATAAATCAAATTCCCCAATAATTTGCTGTCCCTCTGGCTCCGGGGAAGCATCCAGGATAAATAATTTTCCCTGGTCAATCAGAGCTTGTAAATTCCAACCAAAACTGAGGGCATTTTTGATAATATCCTCCGGGGACTCTTCAAAGGTGACGAAAATCCCCGGTTCATCAAAATGGATAATGCCATTGTATAAAAACTGCATGGCAAAAATCGTTTTTCCCGTCCCGGAGGTGCCGCTGACAATGGTGCAACGCCCCGCTGGCAAGCCCCCGTGACTCACCTCATCAAACCCTTCAATTAACGTGCGAATTTTTTGCACACCCGTGACGCTTGCGGCGGACATAATCAACCTAAACTAACCTAAGGATTCATCTTCCACCAATTCATCATACAGGAGGTCAAGACCAATCAATACCTTTTCCCGGTCTGATAAATCCCCGATGATCCGCCGCACCGGTGGGGGCAAAATCCGGGACAGGGTGGGGGTGGCTAAAATTTTATCCTCCTCCGCCAGCCGGGGGTTGGCTAAAATGTCAATCACTTTCAAGGTATAGACCCCCTTAAATTCCGTAGCCAAAATGTCCCGCAGGGTGGCTAAAGCCCGCACGGAATTGGGGGTATTGCCCGCCACATACAGTTTAAGAATATAGACTTTTTTGGTGGTGCGATTCATGGTGTTTCCCTCGTCACTTCGACCATAGCACGGCGATAGCGTTCACACAAATGGGCAATCACATCAATTAACGTCAGCCGGTAGTCTAATACCACTTCTTCACTGCGTCCTTCTAGTTTCAATTGTTTGACGATTTCATCCATAAAGTGCATGTGCATCCCCAATACCTCGGAAATCGGCAAATTGAGCATATAGGCGATGTAGGTGAACTGGGCAATCCGTTCGTGGACATCCGGGGCATCCCGAAAATAGAGCAAAATGATTTGATAATACAAGGTTCGTAACTGGTGTAACCACTCCTGCCGCTGTTCCAAGGTCAGGTTTCCCCAGAACTGTTGCGGGTCCCGTTCCAGGGAAGTGGTAGGCAGAATACAGGTGCTAACCGCAGAAAAATCCATAGATCAAAGGTAGCATTCTCGGCGGGGATCAACCAAAACGATATGCGGCTTCAGTTCCGTTTCCCCGATTTGTTGCCCGATTCCCAAAAAACGTCCTTGCTGATCATACACCCGCCACCAGGGCGATGGGGGGGCTGACCACGCCTGCTTTTGTCCCTGACACCACGCCTGCGCCTGGGGGAGGGGTAATGTGGCTTTGGGTAAATGTTCGAGCAGGTGATCCGGGGCTTGGATCGGACAAGTTTTTGCCCGGATTTTGTCCTGTAATTGTTCTAAGGTAATACTGTTTTCTATAACCATGCCCCCGCTCTGCAACCGGGTTAAAGCGCTGAGGGTAGCAGGGATACTTAATTTTTGTCCCACATCCCGTGCCAGGGAACGGATATAGGTGCCTGCGCCACAGTGTACTAATAAGGTTAATTCGGGAAAGTCCCCCGGTCGCCAGTCCTCAACGGTGATCTCAAAAATCTCGATTGACCGTTCTGGCAGGTGGACGGGTTCCCCCCGGCGGGCGAGGTCGTAGGCTCGTTGTCCTTGGATATGGATGGCACTAAAGGCGGGCGGGGTTTGGTGAATCGAGCCGATAAATTCCGGGAGGACGCTCTGGACTTGGTTTAACGTCAAATCTTCGGCAGTTTTTTGGACTAATATACCTCCCCCTAGGTCATCCGTAGTGGTTTGCAGACCAAAGCGAAGGGTGGCTCGGTAGCGTTTAGTTTTGGGGAAAAAATCCAGCAGACGGGTCGCCCGTCCGATGGCAATGGGCAGAACCCCGGTAGCCAAAGGGTCAAGAGTGCCCCCATGCCCCACCCGTTTGAGTCGCAGGCATCGCCGCACCTGTGCCACACAGTCATGGGAGGTCATGCCCAGGGGTTTATTCAGGTTCAAAAAACCATCCATTATCGGTTCATCAGCCGTTTTTATCATTTTAGAACACCTCTATATTTAGGACACCTCTAAAAATAGGTCGCAGGGGGCACCCCCCGCCCTTGGTTCTGGAAAATTTTTGTTTCTAAATTAAGTGGGACGGCTATAGCAATTCAAAGTTAGCGGTCGTAGCACCCTTGATCCTGGGTAATATGGGTATGCCAAGGATGAGATTTATAGTTGCCTCACATCAATAGAAATGCCCTTTATGGAATGCCAGTAATTACGATCCTGTGACCTAATTTTTAACGGAAACTTCCCCCAATGGTTCACCGTCTCTAGGGGGGATCATCTAAATTAGCCATAGACCCAACAGAGGAAATTTCCCCATGACTCAGGTGCGGTTAATCATCGGCATGGCACTGCTGGCGGTGGGTGGGGCGGCAATTGCCCAGGCACAAGTTCGGCAAGCCAACCCAGAACATATCCAAAAGCTAAAACAAGGGGAATGTTTGAAATGCGATCTTGCCCAAACCGACTGGCAGGGGGCGAATTTACCGGGAATTAAAGCCACGGGTAGCGTTCTGCAACAGGCGAATTTTACCGGGGCAAATCTCCAGGGGGCGGATTTGAGTAAATGCAATTTGATCTTGAGCAATTTCACCCAGGCGAATCTCACCGGGGCGATTTTGAATGAATCCTTTTTGGTCACGGCTAGACTGATTAAAGCCGAATTACCAGGGGCGACGCTCATCAAAACCGACCTGCGGGATGCGGATTTAACAGGGGTAAATTTCCACAAGGCAAATCTCAGCGGCGCTCTCTTGATTAAAGCCCAACTTTACCAGGCAAATTTATCCGAGAGTAATTTGCAGTTTACGGCGATGTCTTTGACCAATTTGAATGAAGCCAATTTGAGTGGGGCGAACCTCCAGGGCGCAAATTTGCGGGGGGCAAATCTGACTGGGGCGAATTTAACCCGGGCGAATTTGGGGGGGGCAAATCTCACCGGGGCAAATCTGAGTGGGGCGAATTTGTACGGGGCGCAGATGCAGGGGGCACTGCTCACCAGCGTCACTTGGCGGGGGACGTTGATGCCCGATGGTTCCGTGCGGGGGCGGTGAATCCCAAGGAAACCCAAGGGTTCGGAATGGAACAATCTTTACTTGCATTGTGAGTATTAAGGGCACCTCTATTGATTGCCGCCACTGGAAGATTATTTCACTCAAATGCCGATATTAATGGCTACGCCACGCAGGCTATCGAGAACCATAGACGGGGGCTACGCCCCTGCGACCGATTTCTTAGAAGTACCCATTCAAGAGTTAAGGGTTCCAGCGCCCCGCCCTAGTTCTGAGTAATCATCTAGGATTGCTCGGGAAGGTTAGAATTTGCATTAGTGTTAATCCTATCAAACCAGCGGCATGGAACGGGTATTACTGGTCAGTGCTGATGCCCAATTGGTGGAGGAATTGGGGCAGTATTTGACGCAATTAGGTGTCGAGTGGGACTGCCTGACCCCTGACCAGGTGATGCCCCACACCTGTCCCTTGGCGCTAATGGTCTGGGTGGATTTGGGGGAAACGGGAGAAATCCAACGGCAACAGCGGGTGGCGCAGGTTTGGCAGGGCTTGCCCCACTGTGTGCTTGGTCCCCGGGATAGTGCTCTAGCCATTGCCACCCTCCATAGGGGCGCCTATGCCTATCTGCCCCGCCAGGATATGACTTTAGAACGGGTGCAAGGGGCACTCCGAGGGGTAGAACCGCCTTGTGCCGATGCCCCCCAGACACAGCTCAGCCAATTGCAACACCTGGGGCAAACCGCCTATGCCGAACCCGACGGGATGATCCAAGCCTATCTGGATACCGGTTGCCAGATTTTGGGTCTGCCCATTGGGCTTTGGACGGAGGGGGAAACCGTGCGCTTGGTGGGCGGGGACTGTTCCGTGCGGACGGGGAGCATCCTGGCGGGGGTGAATGCCTTTAGCCAAAAAGGGCTGTATTTGGGGATTTCTTTACCCGTGCGGGTGCCCCAGAAAGGGGTGGGGTATCTCCGGTTTGCCGCTCTTGCCCCCCCGGCACCCCTGTCCCCCCTGCAGAAACACCTGGCGCAGTTGTTGGCGCAATTTTTGGAACGGGGGCTGACCCAACTATCCTTGGAACAACAGCAGAAGACGACGGCAATTGCCCTAGCCGCCAGTGAAGCCCGCAACCGCCGGTTGATCCAAAACCTGCAGGTGGGGGTGTTGGTTTTGGGTCGCCAGTTGGAAGTGCGGTTGATCAACCCGATGGCACTGCGACTGCTGGGGCTGACGGGACGGCAATTGCTCAGCTCTGACCGCTTGAGTTTGGATTGGAATGCCATTCAGGAGGACGGTACGTTTTATACCCTCGATACCCATCCGATTACCCAAGCATTGCTCACGGGCAAACCGGTGCATCAGGTGGTGATGGGCTTGTACCGGGCGGATACCCAGGAGCGGGTGTGGTTGATGATCTCCGTAGCGGTGGAACTGGATGCCCAGGGGCAGGTGGAGGAATTGGTCTGTACCTTGAGTGATATTACCGCCAGTAAACAAATGGCAGAAGCCAGCCGTTTGAATGAGGAACGCTATGTGCTGGCGATGAATGGAGCCAATGACGGGCTGTGGGACTGGGATTTGGAGTCGAATACCATTTATGTCTCCCCCCGCTGGCACGCCATTTTGGGACTGCCCCCGGAAGCCGCTGTCTGGGACCCGGAACAATGGTTTGAGCGCATTCACCCGGAGGACTACGCACGGGTGCGGCAGGATGTGGCGGCTCATTTCCAAGGGGAACAGGAGTATTTTGAAAGCGAGTACCGTATGCGCCATGAATCCGGGGACTACCGGTGGATGCTCAGCCGGGGGTTGGCGATCCGAGATAGCGATGGGCAGGTGTACCGCATGGCGGGTTCCCAGAGTGATATTACCGAGCGGAAGCAGGCGGCGATGGCTTTGCAACAACAACTGCAACGCTCCCTTTTGCTCAAACAAATCACCGAGGAAATTCGCCGCAGTTTGGATGCCCAAAAGATTTTCCAGACCACCGTGCAACAGGTCGGTCCGGCGTTTGAAGCGAGTCGCTGTCTGTTGTTGGTCTATGAGCCGGAACCGGAACCTTACCTGGTATGCGCGGCGGAATATGTGGCTCCAGGGGTTGCCCCCAGTCAGACCTATAGGGTGCCGGTGCTGGGTAATCCCCATGCCCAACAGGTACTCGCCAGGGATACGGCGGTGGCTACGGCGGATGTTACCCAGAACCCCCTGCTGGCACCGATGCAGTCCCTGTGCCAAACCTTGCAGATTCGCTCCCTGCTGGCGGTACGCACCTCCTACAAGGGAGAGGCGAATGGGGTGATCGGGTTACACCAGTGCGACCGGTATCGGGACTGGACGACGGCGGAAATTACCCTGTTGGAGGACGTGGCGAACCAGGTGGGAATTGCCCTGGCGCAAGCTCGTCTCTTGGAGCAGGAACGGGAACAGCGGGCGCAGTTGGCAGCGCAAAACCGCATTTTGGAGGAAACCCGGCGGGCGGCGGAGGCGGCGAGCCGTGCCAAATCGGAATTTTTAGCCAATATCAGCCACGAAATCCGTACCCCGATGAATGGGGTGTTGGGGATGACCGAACTGCTGTTGGATACGCCGCTGACTCGGGAGCAACGGGATTACCTGACCACCATCCAAAGCAGTGCCAAAATTCTCCTGCACCAAATCAATGAACTGCTCGACCTGGGGAAATTGGAAGCCGGGAAAATGCAACTGGTCTGTGAGGATTTCAACCTGCGCCATTGCCTGGAAGCGGTGCTGGATTTGCAGGCGCCCCTGGCTTTGGAAAAGGGGCTGTATTTAACCCTGCTTTTGCCCCCAGAAATCCCTGTGCATCTGCGGGGCGATAGCACCCGCCTGCGGCAGATTTTGGTGAATTTGGTGGGGAATGGCATCAAGTTCACCGAACGGGGGAGTATTACGATTCAAGTTGACCCGGTGCAGGTGGAGGAAACCCAGGCGACCTTGCATTTCAGCGTCACGGATACGGGCATTGGCATCCCCAACGATAAACGGGACAGTCTTTTTGAGCGGTTTGTGCAGGTGGATGCCTCCCCGGCGCGGCGGCAAGGGGGCACGGGCTTGGGGTTGACCATTTGCAAACAGTTGGTGCAGTTGATGGGCGGCAGAATTGGGGTGGATAGCATTGTGGGGGAAGGTTCCTGTTTTTGGTTCGATTTGACCCTGCCCCGGCAAATCCCGCCCCCACCGCCCCCGCAATACCCCTGGCGCGGCAATCACCTGTTGGTAGTGGATGGGCATAGCCCCAGTCGCCGCAGTCTGTTTTACCAGGGTGCGAGTTTGGGGTTGCAGGTGACGCTCTGTGAGGATGTTGCCCATGCCCTTGAACATTTGCGTACCCAAACCTACCAGGGGGTGCTGGTATCCCAGGTGGATTGGGCGGCGGAACTGGCAAAAACCGCTGACCGTCCCCTGCCGCTGGTGCTGTTGACCACCTCCACCCAAAGTCCCACCCTGTTTCCCCCCTTAGACCGCCTGGTGGGGGGTTTTTTGCCCAAACCCGTCAGCCAGGAACGCCTGGTGAATCTCTTACAAGAACTCTGGCAGGCGCCCACCCCAGCGCCCCCTCCCCCACCCAGTGCCCCCAATGCCCTGCCCCTGCGGATTCTGCTGGCGGAGGACAACGTGGTGAACCAAAAAGTCGCCCTCGGGCAGTTGCGCCAGTTGGGCTACCAGGCGGAGGTGGCAAACAACGGCGTTGAAGTACTAAAATTCTTGGAACATCATACTTATGATATTATTCTCATGGACTGTCAGATGCCGGATTTGGACGGGTATGAGACTTCCCGACGCATACGGCAGTTAGCCATTCCCCAGCCGGTGATCATTGCCCTGACCGCCCATGTGATGAAAGATGACCGGGACAAATGTTTAGCCGCCGGGATGGATGATTATTTAAGTAAGCCGATTGCCCGGGAGCATCTGGGGGCAGCCCTCCAGCAATGGGGGGCGCAGGTCATGGCAGTCAAACAGGAGGATCAGCAAATGGCAAATGTCAACGGGGTGATTAATAAAGATTATTTACGGGCAACCTTTGGGGACGACCCGGAATTTATCCAGGAATTGCTGGGGTTGTATCTCAGCGATGCCCAGGCGCGGGTGGCGGCGTTGCAACAGGCAAGTCAGCCGGTGCAGTGGGAACGCCTGCGCCAGGAAGCCCATCAACTCAAGGGTGCTAGTGCCAACGTGGGAGCCGACGGCATGCGAAGCCTTGCCCAGCAGTTGGAGGAACTCGCCAGCCATGAGCAGCACCCGGAACAAGTAGCGGGCTTGATCCAGTCCATCACCACCACCTTGGCTCAGGTTGCCCAGGAATTACAGGGCATCTCTACTTATTGATTTTTGTACTTACACGGTAGGCTCGGAAGCTCTATTCTTGCGTCGGCAATTATCAATAACGCAGGGGTCATCCTCAATAGCCATGAATTAATAGAGGTGCCCTGACGACCAATTGGCAAAAAAAATACCCAATTCCAGCCCCAAGCAACCTCCCAAAGCACTGCCAATGAAGTAACTTAGAGCGGAAGTATAGCGTTTTTGTTGCCATAGTTTTGACGTATCTAGGGCATAGGTCGAAAACGTTGTATAGGAAGCAATAAAACCCACCGTTGCTAATCCATTTAACCAGGGGATATTTTCATCAAGAGTGCTACAAAATCCCATGAAAATAGAACCGGATAGATTCACAAACAAGGTGCCGAAGGGAAAATCCGTTCCCATGTTTTCCGCAAAAAAAATAATCAGGTAGTGGCGACAGAGGGCACCGGGAATAGCACCCAGGGCGATCCACAGGGGTAACAACCAAGGGTTGTCCATAGCATTATGGTTCGGGATGGTCTATCGTGCTACCCATAAACCGACCCGCCAACCTACTGCCCAATTCTAGGCACAGCCACCCCAAAATCCCACTGCCCGCCCAATACAAAAAAAACAACCCCCACCGCTGTGCTGCCCCCAGACGTTCACTATCCAGTTCATAGCTGGAAAAGGTGGTGTAGGCACCCATAAACCCTGTTAACAGGAGTAACCGTATCTCTGGATGCACCTGCAATTGGGGCGCAAGACATAGGGTTGCCGCCAAGCCCATCGCCCCACAACCGGTTAGATTCACCACCAATGTTCCCAGGGGGAGGGTCGTTACGACAATATGGCTCACCCCCATTTCCAAGTAGTAGCGACTTACGGCTCCCGCCACCGCCCCCAACGCAATCGCCAACACTGGTCTTAGAGCAGTCGGAACCATAGACACCCCCACAGTAGTCATGACTATTCTAGGCTAGGCGGGCATAAGTGTCCCATCCCCTTTAACTTGGATGAGATTAGCATCGGTCAAATCCACTCCCATCCGACCCACTGCCGTGAGATTCCCACCCTGTAAATTCACATCTTTGGCTCTCTTAGATTTGCGGTTGGAATTGTATAGAAGATACGCAGAAGTGTTGAATGTTAACGAAAGGGTGGAAAAGGGAGACTAAAAATGGTATTTTGGATTGGTAGAAACCACGAGTAACAGTATTTTTATGAGACGACAAATTCAGGGACTTATCAAGCCCTTGCTGAACCTTCTTCCCAAAAACGACTATCCAGTCTTAGATACCCGCCTGTTTGTCCTCATCTGGATACCCTTCATTTTAGATGCAAGAGTCGCCACCATGCGGGGCTTATTCTTCCTCTTGAATCATTTCAACGTTTTCTAAGGCGTGTAAACATCGTAGCACCGAGCCGTTTCAAGTGATCCTAAGAGAACTGCAAAAACGGCTTAAACATCATCCAGGTGAAAGATGGCCACGCCACGCAAGCTATAAGCCCTTATTCCCATTAGATTCTACCATTATCACCCTGACCAGCAAATTATTCTGGCACTACAAGCAGGTAAAATTGACGCTTGGCCTGGATATAAATGAGGGCAATATCGGTGACGAATCAATTATATTTGGAAAGACTAATGACCATAAAATTGGGCATCTTGTGATTGGGACGATACCTGAGAATGCCGTTGGTATCAATGCCTTCGGCACGCAAGCTAAGGATAGGGGTTTTGCCTCTTGGCAATTGATGGACGAAATGTGTAAACGAAATACATTGTTTATTGTGCGGATTAAAAATAATATGAAGTTGCAACCTGACAATCCGGATATTCGGGTAATTCAATTTTTTAATGAGGAGGAGAACACAGAATATAGGCTGGCGACTAACGTGACTTCGATGACGGATGAAGAGATTTGTTCAGCCTATCGTTTGCGCTGGCGAATTGAGTTGCTTTGGAAGGCACTAAAGATGCACTTGAAATTGGATAGAATCATTACCAAGAATGAGAATGGTGTGCGGCTACAGATTTATGCCGTATTGATTGGTTATCTAATTTTAAGATTGCTGGAGATAGGCCAAAATAAGACCTATGAATTGATTGACAAGTTGCGATATTTACAAATAGAAATAGGCAGGCACTGTACCTTTATGGAACTTGTGGGTGTAGAGCCCCTGGTAGGGTAACCCTGACCTGTTAAGTTTTATTGCGGACATTCAACACTACTGGGCTTTGATTTTATTGACTTATGGGCGGTGGCACAAGTGTTGAATCCTGCAATAAAACTTTACATATTTAGGCGTGGGACGACCCGATTGAGCCAATGGACAAAATTCCACTCCTGCCGTATTAAGATTTGTATATATCGGAACTTATCTGCCAATTTACTTCCGTACATCCGTGGAACTTTTAACAGTTGCAATATCAAGTAAACTATTAAAATTACATAAATTTGAATGGTAATTCCATTCAAATTTTTACTCATCATTTTATCGAGCTTTAAGTTCATCTTTAGAAATTTCCATAGTACCTCTATCGCCCAGCGTTGTCTATAGGCTTCCCCTATCTCTTCATTACTCATTACATCCTCAGGAATATTGGTAGCTAAATAATAGTCTACTTTCTGTTGAACATTGCCAAAACAAACTACTCTCGCCTTACCTCGTTCTGTGGTGATATGATAGTTTTCATCCCATTTCCAATTCGACTTAATACGGATAATAAAAAGGGCATCATTTTCGATAAATTGTTCAAATACTTTGTGACTGCAAAACCCTCTATCCCCGACTGCGACTCCATTTTCCGGTAGCATTTTCACAATATCTTCACCAAAATTAATCTCATGTGCCTGTCCAGGACTAACAATTAAATGACCAGTAGATTTCGTATCTTGATTCAAAGTGGTTATTAACTTTACTTGGCGATAGCCTTGGAGCCAAAATAACTTACTCATCAGCGGTATTACGGTAGCATCAAAAGGACATAAAACCAACCTCTTTTCAGGATGAGCTTCCTCAATATAATGCAATAATTTATGATAAAGATGCATAAAAATTTGTGGGTCTCTTGTCTTGTTCGCCTTAGAAAACGTGGATAAGTCAACCTTAATGCCCGCATGATTTAATTGGTAAAATAAGTCCCGTAAACTGTTGATTCCTTTGTCTAAAATGCCAGCAAACCAGATTGAACAAAATAAGCGAGAATTTAGAACTGGATAATCATTAGTTGGCAGGTCTTTGAGTAAAAATTTGACAATCCCGGGAAAAGAATTGAATTTCATAGTTGTTTCATGTTTTGGTTTATATGAATTAGAATACCATATTTTGACCCCTCTTTTTCTGCCTTTACCTACCTTTCAACACTTCTGGGGCGGTGGATTTTAATTGGCATCCTGGCAAACCTTTCAACCACGACTGGCAAAACTACCGCACCCGCAAAGACCGTAGCCTTAAAACAGTCAGCGATGCCGGTTATACTTATCTTCAACCGGGCAAATACACCGCCTGCGTCAAAGTAGTAGATACCTTCTACCTTCGGTTGCGACACCTCGATTACTCTGGAGATAGAGGTGTAACCCAATGTCTATCCTGCTCGACTATCAGAACCGAGAAGTGCGTTTGACCGAAGAACGGTTAGCGCATATTCTCGACCACCCTGAGATGGTCAGCATGGAGGCTCAAATCATTGGAACCCTGAAACAGCCAAAATTGGTACGTCAATCTCGCAGTGATGAGAGCGTGATACTGCTTTATCGGTTCTATACCCAAACGGCAATTGGGGATAAATGCTTTGTATAGTGGTGAAGTATCTCTCCGATGATGCCTTTATTGTCACTGCCTATTTCACCGATAAACTTAAAAAAGGAGAAACCCTATGGCAGAGCGAGTAAACGTTTGGTTTGATCCGGAAGCTGACTTTCTAGAGGTTATTTTCTCGGATGCTCCCGGTTACATGCGGGAAACAGAAAATGATACCGTTATGGAACGGGTAGATTTGGAGGGCAACCTTCTCGGCTTCTCTATTCTGGCGGTTAGTCAACTGGCTAAGTCAAAACCATTGATTGCCGAGTTGTTATCAGGAAAAGGAAGTGCGGCTTAGAAGATCAGTATCACTTGAATAAGGGGGTCATTCGTGGCTACGTCAACTGAATTAAAAACAGATAAAAAGGTTTGGACTGATGAAGAATTCATGGCACTGCCGACAGACGGGCATCGCTATGAAATTGTGAATGGAGAATTGGTTGATATGGGAAGCTCAGGGGCATTGCATGGTTATGTGTGTAGCACAATCATGATTCTGCTTGGTACTTATATCCGTACTCACAAGCTTGGAGCCATGTTTGATTCCAGCACTGCCTTCAAACTGAAGAGTGGCAATCGGCGATCGCCCGATATTTCCTTCTTTGCCAAAGAACGCCTGCAAGGCATGACCGAACTGCCTACGGGATTTCTGGATGGTGCGCCGGATCTGGCAGCTGAAGTGCTGTCTCCTGGCAACACCGTAGAGGAAATTCACGACAAGCTGGTGGAATACTTTGAGAATGGCACCCGGCTGGCCTGGATGATTCACCCTAGCGAACACTATGTCTTAGTTTATCGCTCTGCCCAAGAACCCGGTCGTGCTCTGCACGGTTCGGAGAACCATCGCCTGCTCAAATCCACTGATTCTCTGGATGGGGAAGAGGTGATTCCCGGATTTACGTTACCCGTCGCCGAACTGTTTCAAAAGCTCTCATTCTAGGTTGGCTTATGTATGCTGTTATCTCCCGTGAAAAAATTCAGCTTCCCCCCGGTAGCGTCATGCGAATGCCCGGAACCTGGCAAGACTACTGCACCCTACGCGATAGTCGCGGCGATGGCTCCCTCCCCCGCATCAAGTATCGCAATGGAGAAATTTTGCTGATGAGTCCCCTACCCCGCCACGGGCGTGAAGCCCATCTCCTGGCCAGAATTGTGGAAATCCTCCTCGATAGCGAAAATCGCAATTACGAAGCCTTTACCCCCATCACCATGGATATTCCCGAAGTAGGGGGCATTGAACCCGACTACTGCTTCTACATCGACAACTGGCAGGCAGCCGTCGGCAAAGACCGCATCAATTGGCAGAGCGATCCGCCCCCGGATTTGGTGATTGAAATTGATGTGACCACCTATACGGTTGCTGAAGATTATGCTCCCTACGGTGTCTCTGAAGTCTGGCTGCTCAAAAAAAGTGACTTAAAGATGTATGCCCTGCAAGGGGAAACCTATGAACTGCAAACCCGCAGTCGCTATTTTCCAGGGGTGGATCTGCCTGAACTCATTGCTCAAGTGTTCGCTACCGCCGCTGAGCAAGGCACAGGCGTTGCGCTCCGCAACTTGCGCCAACAATGGATGAGCTAACCTCTGGGATACCTTGATCACTGCCAATGCAGAGCTATAGAACCATGTCTCGCAAAGATCAATTTCACGAAGCTGTTAAACATTCCCTTGAAAAGGAGATGGGCATCTCCGAACTGTTTCAAAGGCTCTCATTTTAATCTTTCAGACCACAAGTGTTGAATCCTGCAATAAAACTTTACATATTTAGGCGTGGGACGACCCGATTGAGCCAATGGACAAAATTCCACTCCTGCCGTATTAAGATTTGTATATATCGGAACTTATCTGCCAATTTACTTCCGTACATCCGTGGAACTTTTAACAGTTGCAATATCAAGTAAACTATTAAAATTACATAAATTTGAATGGTAATTCCATTCAAATTTTTACTCATCATTTTATCGAGCTTTAAGTTCATCTTTAGAAATTTCCATAGTACCTCTATCGCCCAGCGTTGTCTATAGGCTTCCCCTATCTCTTCATTACTCATTACATCCTCAGGAATATTGGTAGCTAAATAATAGTCTACTTTCTGTTGAACATTGCCAAAACAAACTACTCTCGCCTTACCTCGTTCTGTGGTGATATGATAGTTTTCATCCCATTTCCAATTCGACTTAATACGGATAATAAAAAGGGCATCATTTTCGATAAATTGTTCAAATACTTTGTGACTGCAAAACCCTCTATCCCCGACTGCGACTCCATTTTCCGGTAGCATTTTCACAATATCTTCACCAAAATTAATCTCATGTGCCTGTCCAGGACTAACAATTAAATGACCAGTAGATTTCGTATCTTGATTCAAAGTGGTTATTAACTTTACTTGGCGATAGCCTTGGAGCCAAAATAACTTACTCATCAGCGGTATTACGGTAGCATCAAAAGGACATAAAACCAACCTCTTTTCAGGATGAGCTTCCTCAATATAATGCAATAATTTATGATAAAGATGCATAAAAATTTGTGGGTCTCTTGTCTTGTTCGCCTTAGAAAACGTGGATAAGTCAACCTTAATGCCCGCATGATTTAATTGGTAAAATAAGTCCCGTAAACTGTTGATTCCTTTGTCTAAAATGCCAGCAAACCAGATTGAACAAAATAAGCGAGAATTTAGAACTGGATAATCATTAGTTGGCAGGTCTTTGAGTAAAAATTTGACAATCCCGGGAAAAGAATTGAATTTCATAGTTGTTTCATGTTTTGGTTTATATGAATTAGAATACCATATTTTGACCCCTCTTTTTCTGCCTTTACCTACCTTTCAACACTTCTGAATACTGGGTCAGGTGTAGCGACTTGTTATGTTGTGTAAATTTTTCACTAATCGCCCTCACTACCCACCAACTCCAGCGCCCCTTCACCAACAACCTTGACTAGGAATGACTCTGGCGCTGGCAACATAACGGTTGAGATGAGCCGCCGCAGGTCACTTTTGATGCCCACAAATAGCCTCTTGGCGGTCGGCTCCAACGACTTGTTATGCCGCCGTGCTAATCCACTCTGATCTCTACTAATTTTTCACCAGAACGTAGTAGCTCCAGTGCTTCTGGGAAAACTGAACTCAAAATCTCACGCAATCGAGCATTTGATGTATTTCCGCAAGTCAACCAAATAATTTGTGGAGGTGCTCCCAATCGATCTACCAAATCCACAAAATCACTGTCTTTCGTCATAAAGATTACTCCTTGAGCCTTTGCAGCCTCAAAGATTTCAGGGTCTTCTGCATCTCGTAGACCAAGATCCCGTAACGCCAACGCTGTAATCCCAAAGGTATTTGTGATCCAGATTGCTATCGCCGGAGACAGATGTGCATCGATCCAGATGGTTGTCATGCCACCAAAATAGGATGGTTCAATTTACGTGCTGCATATGTTAGAGAGGCTCGGATATCGTCCATTTCTAAATCTGGCAAGTCTTCTAAAATCTCTTCAGCACTTAAACCTGCTGCGAACAAATCTAAAACATCAGAGACTCGAATTCTCATCCCACGAATACAGGGACGACCACCACATTGTCTGGGATTGACTGTAATTCGTTCAAGTAGCTTTGACATTTGAAGAAACCTCCATAAAATCAGCATCTATCGAAAAGTCCGTTCATCCATTTCCTCAAAAAACAACTCTTCGCTTTGAGTTGCCATTCGCAATGCTATGCGGTCTTGTAAAATTCTTGAATTAAAGTTTCTACGAACCTCTTCATCCACACGATTAAGCAAAAATGGTATTTCGTGCCCAGCGTGATTCATCTGACAGTCAGCGGTCATGATGCGAAGCATATTTTCTAGATGGTCTTCGTGTACTTCAAAACCAAATACTTTGTTTCTAGGCTTGAAAATACCTCTTAGAATGCGAGTTGCATCGCCGTTCAGAAAGGAAGATAATGTTCCTCTAGAACTCTCGCCCTGATTTCTGTTAGGAGCATTGCTATTTGACAAGTGATCGTAAAGCGTTTGTACAATAAAGAGTTCTCCTGTTCTTAAAGCACGGGCAAAGGTTGAAAATACCACATTTGCCTTGATATTTTTCATAACTCCGATGCATTGCTTACCACTAGAAAATAGGCTTTCATAAAGATCTACACCTTCCTGTGTAGCTACAAGCCACTCATATACCAGCGTTCCATCAAAAAATATGTAAGGTTCCTCAAGTTCTAAACCGTGCCTAACTTCAAAGTATCTGAGATAAGCTGTTGAGGAAATACCGAAGAGAGCTTGTTCCTGCCTAGCGATAAAGTCATTAGTATCTTGAGAGTCATCCAGATAAGCTCTACCAGACCAATAGTGTAGGGAATTCTGCAAAGGTCGGCGATGGGAGATGCTGCCAATTCCTACACACAAGGCTTGTCCAGATGAATACATTTGTAGGGGAAGCGCAAGGGTTCCGTCTACAGAAGCAACTTGTCCCTGTTCTAACTCTGGAGCATTACTGAATAAACCAAATTCAACCTGTCGTAGCCTTGGTTTACCTCCTGGGAGTGACCTTGACGATTCCATTGCTTCTCTCGCTTCACGAGTAATTTGCCTAGCCTGCTCACTATCCAACATTTCGACAACATCATCAGCAATGCCACCAAAGGTTGTGGCAAATTCATCGCGACTAATTCGTCTAGAGCGTTTAACTAACTCACGGAACATACTAGACATTATCATTTCCCCCTTTTTTAAATACATTAAGAACGCAGGTATCTGATCGCATTCTACGATCACGCTTTGCCATGTTGTTTTTTGTTGCACTGCCAGGCTCCTGCTGGCGACCTCGAGAGACATAAGCGGTATCTATCCAATTTAGACCACAAGCGATCGCCATTGAATAAACATCTGACGGAATATCATGATTGGGATCTTCAAGTCTAAACCCACTCCATTTAGGTAAAAAAATGCATAGCCTTCCCTTAGGGTTTAAGGATTCAGCCAATGCAGTTATTATTTCTTTCATCACACGAAGATAGCTATCGTAGCTATCAGTACATGCTAACTGGTCAGTAAATAAGTGACTGGACTGTCCATAGTATGGCGGATCAATGAAAATCCAATCAGCTTTAATCGGTAAAGGCTCTCTTGCATCGTGTTTTTTAATAAAGTGCCGACGGGGATGTAAATCAAATAACTCAATTTTTAATTGAAAGTTAGAATCTTTCTGCCATAGGTCTCGGTCTTCATAAACCCGCTTCAGCATTCCACTACCAGCCATTGGATCAACTGCAATGCCTGATTGAGGAGCAAAGTAGTATAGTGCATTTGCATAAACCTCCCCAGGAATTGATCCTGGAAAATCTTCTTCTTGTCTCCATTTTGGATGGCTGAAAGCCCACCAATCCGAGGGTTTAATAATATCAAGGTTGGCTTTGATGCTTCCATTCTTTTGGCACCAGTTCCGATGAACTTGGGTATGTGTTGCCTCAGGATTAGTTTCAAGAAATTTGATAGCTTCAATTAAATACTCCTTAGCTCCAGTTCTTTGGCGTTGGGCATATTGAAAAAGTAGAGGGGAAGCTTTACGCAAAATAGTTGTTTCTACGCCTGCCTCTTCAACATTGATAATAGCTTGACCTTGAGCAACAAAACCCTTTGCCCTTGTTAGACCAACACCAACTTGATTACAGACTTGACTAAGTTTTAACTGATTTGAATCATCTTCTCTCCGAGCCTCGATTATCTGAGAAACTCTAGCCCATAACTTCGCGCGATAAAATGCTCCTCCTGGCTCTCTTTTACAAGCAAGTTCAGCACATTGTGCAAGTTGTTTTGGATCTAAAATTTCAGTAAAAATGAGTTCAGCAGTCTCATAAAAGGAATTATTATCTACTACATTCTGAAACTGGTTTAGAAGATCCTCCGCTCCATTTTTCTGGTGCTGCAAAGATCCATTCCCAGAAATCTCGAGCTGTGAAGAAGTATGACTATTAGTTAACAATTCCGCTACTTTGTTTTGAGTTTTAGAAATCAATTTCATCTCCTACGGCTACTAAATCTGCTGGCTGACGGTTAATTCTAGCACCTGTGTTGTCAGTTCTCATCAGTTCAAACGGTGATGGAGCCCTCTGCGCTAAAACTGTAGCCTTTGACTCATATATCGAAACCAGAGCTTGCCCAGTACCTAAACTCATTGCCTGTGGAGAAAATTCTTTACCCATCGTTTGAGTTGCAGCATCTGCCTCAGCCTTACTGTTCTGTCGCATGACAAATTTTGTGTTCAAGTTGTTCATAACACGCTGAGGAATCTGTGAGGTATTTTGCAAACTCAAAATGATTGAGTGGTCAACCGATCTTCCCTCTCTCATGACCCGCTCAAATGCGCGTTCTAATGCAGAACTGTGTCGAGAGTCATTGTCAAAAATCCGGTGGGCTTCATCTACCATTTGAACAATTCCCACTGAGTTTTCTCTGGGAAGTTTACGATATTGCTGACAGATCCGCAGGAAATAGGAAAGAATCAAAGCATAGGATTGTTCATCCATCTGTGAATAATCAATTACAATTAATCTTCCAGATTGAACAAATTCCTCAAGGCTAAACGCCGTAACCGTTTGCCTACGATTGCCATCCAGACTGGAGCCTCTTAAACGATTAGCTGGTTGTTGCCTAATATTTTGTCCTATTACATCCAACCAGGGCATACCGCGACGACGAGATTCTATTTTTCTTAAAACAGCTTGTCCTGTTGATTCATGAATCTGTTCAAGTGGAGGTAAGTCTCGACTAATCCGCCGTTGAACTTCTTGTATAATGTTATTCAATGAGTACGTTCTTCCATTCTCCTGTCGTTGTCTAAGAGCATAGGTAGCCGTTGCAAACGCTTCAAACTGGAGTGGTGGGTCATTGGCAGTAAAAAATAAAGTTGCAAGCATTTCTGGAGAAAAGTCTGAGGCATGAAATCCAACGACTGTCCTTACATTGCTCGGATCACACAATCCGTGAAATTCAACTCTTATTACATTAGTAACCCCACGAGGACTTAATCCATATTGGGCAAATTGCTGCCAAATTTCATGTGGTACGCCTGGATCTGTATTCGCACGATCAACAAAGCCGTAATCTGGTTTGGCATCATGTAGAAGAACACATTTTCCAAATTTTAGAGCTTGTTCTACAAGGTTTGCCGAGACATTAGATTTGCCTGATCCTGTCCCCCCGGAAACCATGATGTGATAATTGAATTTAAGAGCATCAATGCATAAAGGAACACCTGCTGCATTAAGAAGTTCACCCACAACATTAGAACTACCATCTTGGCGATCCAATCTTTGAGGGATGCCAATAACTCGGCTGGTGTCTTCAATATTTAGTCTGCTTACAACCGCTCCAGGCAAGGGACGAAGGCGAGGAGTCAGTAACTGGCGACCATTGTATTGACCAAGAATGCCTATTTCAAAAACTTGAACAGATTCTACAGATTGAACATCTGGATGCTCCTGCATCAGCCTCAGTCCGTGTAAAATCGTTGGATCCAGCCTGTTACTATTGACAATTGAAATGTTGCGGTTTGGCTCAAGGATTTGACCAATCCATGCCATTTCGCCCTGATCAATCCGAACATAATCAAACAGTGCAAACCCTTCCTCTATGCTTGCCATTGCTTGAACATGGGACAGATCCCCACCAGTTCCATCATGTAGAATGATCATTGAGCTTACCTCTTGCGTAATCAACAATCTTAATATCCAGTTTATCCATAAGTCATTGGAATTGTCATTGCTTGCCTGTCTGATCGCCCATCTAGATACAAAATATTTTCTTACGAGCTCTAGTTATTGGGCTTTATGGAATGCTAAGGACATTGAGCCTTAGAGACTGACAGATAGACTGGAAGCTTCCGCCTTACCGATAACTGAAGGCGGCATAACGTTCACGCTCACCGGACGCAGATAACTTTTGCAACTCAACCAAGTATATTGAACGTTCCGGTGCAGCGTGATTGTTATGCAGCGTCTACAACTCTTACTCTAAGGGCATCGCCAAAAACTCTTCTGGTAACAGTGCAGGGATTACAGAAGCCAAAAAATCAGGTGTATTTCGAGTCACAATCACTTCTACACCTGCGGCATTCGCTGCTTCGCTAGTCACAGCATCTTCAAAATCTGCCATAGGACTTTGCAGCGTAGCCCTAATAACCTCATCAGTCACATTGACGACCTGGAGATGATGTAATAACCTTGATAAAAGCTCGCGTGCTACTTCACCACCAACCTGGCGGCGCAAAATGTAAAAGATGTTGGTCACAGCATGACCGGACACATATCCCTGCACTTGTGCTTGTGTCACCGTGTTTAAAGCCTGTGCGGAAGCAACAACAAACAGTTTTCGTTGAGCTAGAACATCAAGCAAAACATCACTATCAAATAATACCCGCCTCAACTGTACTTCTCCTCCAGATAATCCACGTAGGACTCTATAGGCTCTTCTGTACTTAACTGAATGACTCCAATTAGGCTTTGAGTCCAAGGATTAAGCTCTGCAAAAGAATTCACGGTTGTTGTTGGAGGACTAGGTACCAGCGTTTCCTGTTGAATTGAACTCAACAACGACTGAACCAAACGCCAGCGATCGCCAAGGGGCAACTGCAATGCCTGATTTTGTAGCTCCTGTAACGTCATCATATCTCTCCCAGCAACTCTTTTATCTATTTTAGATTGCTGTTGTCTCTATCAACTTGAAAAACGCTTCTAGTCAAGGATCTTGCGCCACCTAATTTTGAACGCTGACAGACAAGCTTTCGGTTACGCCTCAACCAAAAACTGAGCGGCATAACGGCTTAGCTCACCTGCTACCAGTAGCTTAGGGAACTGCTCAAAGCGTAGCATCAGGTCAGGTGCAGCGACTTGTTATGTTATGTAAATTTTTGTACTGATCGCTTCTGCTACCCACCGACCCCAGCGCCCCTTTACCAACAACTTTGACTAGGAATGACTCTGGCGCTGGCAACATAACGGCTAAGCTCACCCGCCACCAGGGGCTTGGAAAACTGCTCAAAGTGTAGCATCAGGTCAGGTGCAGCGACTTGTTATGTTGTGTAAATTTTTGGACGAATCGTCTCCACTACCCAATGAATCCAGCGCCCCTTCACCAACAACCTTGACTAAGCACGACTCTGGCGCTGGCAACATAACGGTGAAGTTGTGCGGCGGCAGATAACCTCGAACTCTCGCCGATAACCTTTGTACCGTCCGCACCAACGCAGTGTTGGGCTGCTGGCACGTATCACAATCCCAGCCAAATTTGCAAAGACTGCTCTAGCCGTTCTGCATCTACATCAGCTAACTTGCCAATCACCTTTATCACCAAACTCTCATGTACTGTGTACACACCTCGCTTAACTGCTGTAGCTACGTTTAGTCCTGTTGCCGACCATTCAGAAAGCGCAAATTCTCCTTCAAGCAACGATCCCACTTTGCTTGTCAAGGGCGTGATCAGAATATCTTGAGAAGGATGTGGTGCGCCTATCACAACCGCAGGTCTTACTTTGGAACTCGACAAGTCCGAGAATGGATAGCGAACTAGGATAATGTCATGTTTGGAGTAGCTGGGCATACACATCATCCTCAGTATTATCCCATACGGCATCTAATGATATTTGACTCGCTTCTAGCCAAAACCCAGCTTCATCATCAGGAAGCAGCGTCACTAACACCCTTGTTCCTTCAGGAAGCTCCGTTGACTCCAAAAGTTCAATCTTTCCTTGACGAATCGTAGCCCAAAGCGTTTTCAGCATATTCCCTCATGAAACCATACTTCTATTTTACATTTCTGTTATTGAGTCTGGTGATTCTTATCAATGCGGCGTCGGTATACTATGCATGGTTAACTTCTAACTTGGTACTGTCTTTCCAGACATTCGCTTTGAAGCTTCGGATTCATAACATTTGAGAATTAAATCACTAAGAATATCCAAGTCATTAATGGGCACCTCTATTTATTGTCACTACTGGAAGATTATTTCGCTGAGATACCCATGTTATTGAGAACCACAGACGGGGGCTACGCGCCTGCGACCTATTTTTAGAGATGCCCTAATTGATGAAATGATCACCCTTGCTGTTGCATCTCCAAAGGAAGCTGACATCTCTTGAACTTCAAAACCCAATGATAGTTTTTTCACTTCCTCAATAGGTAAACGAGTTACAAAGCTTTTCTTCTTGGGAGATAAATATAACCTTAGAAACCACCATGTTACCTTCCCAACATTTAAACCAAAATATGAGACAACATCTTTATATTTAACTTCTAAGGTACAGTTTGTTGAACGCGCTATAATAGCCTTCACTTTCTCAAATGCTTCGAGTTCTTCAGCGGTTGTCTCTACCCTATCATCTTCCGGGCTTTGTTCTAGCTCATCTTGAATCTCTTCAACCTCTTCCATTAGCTGAGTAGGAGAAGAAATTTCATTAGATTGTCCCATCTCCTTACTGATAGATTGGGTCATCAAGTCAACGGGACTCCCCTGAATAGACTTTTTCACAATTGGGCGAAATTTTTCAACAATCTTGCTGGTAATCTTACTTTCTACCGCATACCTGGAACCAATATTACTAAGCTGAGAAATTAAGAAGCGAATAAATTCATCAGAGGGAGAACGCAGAAGGCTATCCATTAGCTGAGTCATTCCAGTAAGATAAACCATCTCTTCAGCATGCCGCTTTATCACAAGGGCATCGAAATTATCCCTATGGAAAAACTTTAGATTCTCAACTTGTTTCTGGTCGTAGTTAAGAACATTAAAAATAAAGAAAGGTTCATCGTCCATGATGTTCTCATGGCGTAAATCTGTGAAGAATAGATACTCAATGCCATTTGTAACAATAGCGACCTTTGCTGAACGTAATCCGTTGAAATATCTTTTTAACTGACCATCATGTGCTTCTGGCTTTTTATCGCGGGCTTTCGCTTCGACAAGCATGACGATCGCGTTGCTGATTGATATTGCATAGTCTACTTTCTCCATCTGCCCCGACTTCTTGATTGCAAAATCCGCAATATATTCAGGGATAACCTCTGTTGGATCGAAGACATCGTAGCCAAGGGTGCAAAAAATGGCACAATCAACCCCATTTTTGTCGCTTCTTCGCCTGAGACTGCCTCAGCCCTTTTTCGGACTTGCTCTGCAACCTTTGCGATGTCGTCTAAAATGCCATGTTGATCGCTCCAACAGCTAAAACCTAGACACAGTATACAGGCTTTCTGAAAAACACACATTGTCTTGCCATGTATCTGATTGACTTATCCAAAACTTTTGATACTGACAAGTAACTTTCAAAGATGGTCTACACCAAGAGATGAAGCAGCCCAACGATTGAGATGAGCCGCCGCAGATAACTTTTGATTCCCACAAATAACATCTCGCCGGTCGGCTCCATCGATTTGTTATGCTCTTCCTAATGCTTTTCCCTGTTACCAGTGGTTTCAATGCACGCAGTTTGAACAATCATAGCTTTTCTAAATCAATAATCTTTGCACATAAGTAATTAACTTTTCAGCTTCAGCGGTGGAGTTAGTAAACCAGTCTGTAGACCAAATCCGATAAAGTTTCCATCCTAGCCGCTCTAAAACTTGTTGACGGAGGCGATCGCGCGCTGCTTTTGAAGAGTGGTAAGTAGCTCCGTCACACTCAATTCCAAGTAGGTAAGTGCCTGGTCGTTCAGGGTCAACGACTGCTAAATCAATGAAATATCCAGAAACGCCCACTTGGGGCACAACTTCATATCCTTGTTGGCGCAGCCGTTCGGCGACAAAAATCTCAAAATCACTATCTGGTTCTCTGCCAGTAACGACTGCTGTTTGTAACCGTTGAGTTTGGGCATACTCTAAATACTCTTTAAGTATTTGCACACCACGGTTAGTGGTTGGGCTTGGGCGAATATCACTAGATTTCATCGAAGAAAAAACAACTACCCGTTCTTTTGCACGAGTGAATAAAACATTCAAGCGACGATGACCATTACGGGAGTTAATTGGACCAAACCTTTGCATAACAGGCATACCAGGACGTTCAGGCCCATATACGGTTGAGATGAAAATGACATCTCGTTCATCTCCCTGCACATTCTCTAGATTTTTGACGAAGAATGGTTCTAATGTGTTCTCTCGTGCCACACGGTACTGTTCAAGCTCCGGGTGCAGGGCAAAAAGTCGATCCATTTCATCTAGCAATAACTCCTGTTGTTTTTGGTTAAGAGTAACAATTCCTAATGAGAGATGAGGATACTGCCTCATGAAATCTGCTGCTGCTTCTGCAACACGCATTGCCTCAGGAACATTAGCCCCAGAACGATAGGCTCCTGTTTCAATATATTGATACTCAACCGCAAATTGATTATTAGGTGAGGGGAAAATTGTGAGGCTATTGTCGTAAAAGTGTCGGTTAGAGAAGGCAATCAAGCTTTCGTGGCGTGAACGGTAATGCCACTTCAAACGGCGGGCGGGATAAAATACTTTGAGCGACATATCCAGGATTGACTCGTCGTCTAGAATATCTGCCTCCTCTCCCGAATCCTCCTCAGCATCCTGGTCAAAACGAGCCTTAAAGAAATCAGTAGGTGGCAACTGTTTAGGGTCACCCACGACTACCAACTGCTTTGCCCTTGCAATTGAGCCTAAAGCTTCCTCAGGACGCATTTGGGAAGCTTCATCGATGATGACCATATCAAAGGTAACAGCACCAGGAGGAATAAATTGGGCAACACTAGCAGGTGACATCATCCAGCATGGTTTTAACTGCTGAAGTGCAACACTCGCTCGTTGAAATAGATCACGCTGAGATATATGCCGCTTCTGCTTGTTAATTTCATTCTGAATCAAGGCTAGATTCGTCCACTCAGATCTACGCCCGCGACTGTTTCCTGGTTCGATAGAAGCTTGTGCGAGTTGCGCTACCAATTGCTTCTGATATAAGCTCAATAACTGCTTATCCGCTCGTTGAAACTGCTCACGAGCCTGAGCCTGGTTAATACCAGAAAGCTGATTCAGTTCGGGATGCTGTTGATAGGCAAATCTTAGAAGTGATCGGTAAAAGATGACTTGGTATACATCCTCTAGATTTTCCAGTCCTAATTTGTCATGCTCAAATGCCTCAACGAGAGGTTGCATACCGTCATCAGTAACTTGTTGATATGCTCGATGGTAGTTAATCCATGCGGGCAAATCATCACTAGCTGCCACTGCTTGATCGAGACGATCCGCAATTTGCTCAAGCCTAAGATTAGTCACATACTGACTTCCAAACATAGCTTGAGCATCAGGTTTGCCTTGCTGAAAAAATGCTTGTCGATACTGCGCCTCTTTTTCGAGGCAGCTTGATAAGCTTCGTGAAGCAACCTGGATTACTTCTACTACACGGGCTGCATCTACAGTAAATAGTTTGTCTTGAATAGATTGAGGTAATTGAGATTGAATGACTGATTTCGCAAAGTTGGTAGTTGCCTCTAACCGTTCAATATCTGTCCTTCCCCAGAAGTGTTGAAAGGTAGGTAAAGGCAGAAAAAGAGGGGTCAAAATATGGTATTCTAATTCATATAAACCAAAACATGAAACAACTATGAAATTCAATTCTTTTCCCGGGATTGTCAAATTTTTACTCAAAGACCTGCCAACTAATGATTATCCAGTTCTAAATTCTCGCTTATTTTGTTCAATCTGGTTTGCTGGCATTTTAGACAAAGGAATCAACAGTTTACGGGACTTATTTTACCAATTAAATCATGCGGGCATTAAGGTTGACTTATCCACGTTTTCTAAGGCGAACAAGACAAGAGACCCACAAATTTTTATGCATCTTTATCATAAATTATTGCATTATATTGAGGAAGCTCATCCTGAAAAGAGGTTGGTTTTATGTCCTTTTGATGCTACCGTAATACCGCTGATGAGTAAGTTATTTTGGCTCCAAGGCTATCGCCAAGTAAAGTTAATAACCACTTTGAATCAAGATACGAAATCTACTGGTCATTTAATTGTTAGTCCTGGACAGGCACATGAGATTAATTTTGGTGAAGATATTGTGAAAATGCTACCGGAAAATGGAGTCGCAGTCGGGGATAGAGGGTTTTGCAGTCACAAAGTATTTGAACAATTTATCGAAAATGATGCCCTTTTTATTATCCGTATTAAGTCGAATTGGAAATGGGATGAAAACTATCATATCACCACAGAACGAGGTAAGGCGAGAGTAGTTTGTTTTGGCAATGTTCAACAGAAAGTAGACTATTATTTAGCTACCAATATTCCTGAGGATGTAATGAGTAATGAAGAGATAGGGGAAGCCTATAGACAACGCTGGGCGATAGAGGTACTATGGAAATTTCTAAAGATGAACTTAAAGCTCGATAAAATGATGAGTAAAAATTTGAATGGAATTACCATTCAAATTTATGTAATTTTAATAGTTTACTTGATATTGCAACTGTTAAAAGTTCCACGGATGTACGGAAGTAAATTGGCAGATAAGTTCCGATATATACAAATCTTAATACGGCAGGAGTGGAATTTTGTCCATTGGCTCAATCGGGTCGTCCCACGCCTAAATATGTAAAGTTTTATTGCAGGATTCAACACTTGTGCTATTTACCCTATGCCCTCAAGCAGAAATATCCCCATGCTGACCGAGAATTGGCATGGCAATATGTTTTCCCAGCCCAGAAGCGTTCTATCAACCCCCAAACGGGTACGATTCATCGTCACCACATCTTAGAAGACTCCCTACAGAAAGCGATGAAACGAGCAATACAAAGGGCAGGAATATCTAAAAATGGGAGTTGCCATACCCTTCGTCACAGCTTCGCCACCCATCTGCTTGAGGATGGCTATGACATCCGAACGGTACAAGAATTATTAGGGCATAAGGATGTGAAAACCACGATGATCTATACCCATGTTCTCCAAAAAGGGGCGAGAGCCATTAAAAGCCCCTTAGATACCTAAAAAAATCCCCCACCCACAGGCAGGGGATTGGTTTTTTACTAGGGATTTAACCTAGCCAAAAATGGACGCCGTCGAAGCAATCAAGAAGGCAGCATAGGTGAAGATATACCCCACCGTAAAGTGCGCCAGACCCACCAACCGGGCTTGGACAATGGACAGTGCCACCGGCTTATCTTTCCAACGCACCAGGTTCGCCAAGGGCGTGCGCTCATGCGCCCAGACCAGCGTTTCGATCAACTCCTGCCAGTAGCCCCGCCAGGAAATCAGGAACATAAAGCCCGTGGCCCAGACCAGGTGCCCGAACAGGAACATCCAGGCCCACACCGACAGATTGTTCATCCCGTAGGGGTTGTAGCCGTTGATCAACTGGGAACTGTTCAGCCACAGGTAGTCCCGCAACCAACCCATCAGGTAGGTCGAAGACTCGTTAAACTGCGCCACATTTCCCTGCCAAATCGCCAGGTGCTTCCAGTGCCAGTAGAAGGTCACCCAGCCAATGGTGTTCAACATCCAGAACATGGCCAGGTAGAAGGCATCCCAGGCGGAAATATCGCAGGTGCCACCCCGCCCTGGACCATCGCAGGGGAAGCTGTAGCCAAAGTCCTTTTTGTCCGGCATCAGCTTAGAACCCCGGGCATCCAACGCCCCCTTGACCAAAATCAGGGTGGTGGTGTGCAGACCCAACGCAATCGCATGGTGCACCAGGAAATCCCCCGGTCCAATGGTCAAAAATAGGGAATTGGTACCAGAATTGATGGCTTCCAACCAACCCGGCAACCAGACATTGCCATAGTTCGGCCAAGCGGTGGCGGCAATGCTGTCGGGATTGGACAACAGCACATCAAACCCGTACAGGGCTTTCCCATGCGCCGCCTGAATCCACTGGGCAAAGACCGGCTCGATCAGGATTTGCTTTTCCGGCTGCCCAAACGCCACCACCACATCGTTGTGGACGTACAAGCCCAGGGTGTGGAACCCCAGGAACAGGGACACCCAACTCAGATGGGAGATGATCGCCTCCTTGTGCTCCAGCATCCGAGCCAGCACATTGTCCTTATTCGCTTCCGGGTCGTAGTCCCGCACGAAGAAGATCGCCCCGTGGGCAAACGCCCCCACCATCAAAAACCCAGCAATGTACTGGTGATGGGTGTACAGCGCCGCCATCGTCGTCTGGTCCTGCGCCATAAAGGCATAGGGGGGCAGACTGTACATGTGTTGCGCCACCAGGGAGGTAATCACCCCCAAGCAGGCCAGCGCTAACCCCAACTGGAAGTGCAGGGAGTTGTTGATCGTGTCGTACAACCCCTCGTGACCCCGCCCCAGGGCACCCCCAAACGGCGTACCTTCAGGCGGCCGGTGCGCTTTCAGGATTTCCCGGATGCTATGGCCGATGCCAAAGTTGGTGCGGTACATGTGCCCAGCGATGATGAAAATCACCGCAATCGCCAGGTGGTGGTGCGCCATGTCCGTCAACCACAGGGATTGGGTCTGGGGATGGAACCCACCCAAAAAGGTGAGAATCGCCGTCCCTGCCCCCTGCGCCGTCCCAAAGGTATGCTCCAGGCTATCGGGATTTTGGGCATACACCCCCCAGTTCCCCGAGAAGAAAGGCGCCAAACCCGCCGGGTGGGGCGGCATACTCAGGAAATTATCCCAGCCCACATGCACCCCCCGGGATTCGGGAATCGCCACGTGCACCAGGTGCCCCGTCCAGGCCAAAGACGACACCCCAAACAAGCCCGCCAGGTGGTGGTTCAACCGGGATTCCGCATTCTTGAACCACGCCAGGGAAGGCCGGAACTTGGGTTGCAAATGCAGCCAGCCCGCAAACAGAGCCACCGCCGCTAACAACAGCAGGAAAATCGAACCCGCATACAGGTCATCGTTCGTCCGCATCCCAATCGTGTACCACCACTGATACACCCCGGAATAGGCGATGTTCACCGGACCCGCCGCCCCCTGCGCCTGGGTAAAGGCATCCACCGCCGCCTGCCCAAATTGGGGGTCCCAGATGGCGTGGGCAATGGGCCGCACATTCAACGGGTCCTTGATCCACTGTTCAAAATTCCCCTGCCAGGCCACGTGGAACAAATTCCCCGAGGTCCACAGGAAAATAATCGCCAAATGGCCGAAGTGGGAGGCAAAAATCCGTTGGTACAGATTTTCCTCGGTCATGCCATCGTGGCTTTCAAAGTCATTCGCCGTCGCCAAAGCGTACCAGATCCGCCGGGTGGTCGGGTCCTGCGCCAAGGCTTGGCTAAATTTAGGAAACTTCGTTGCCATGTTCTCTCCTATTCCTTAGCCGGAAACGGCGATAATCCGTGCCAAGAAGAACGACCAGGTGGTGACAATCCCCCCTAAGAGGTAGTGGGCCACCCCCACCGCCCGTCCTTGGATAATACTCAACGCCCGCGGCTGAATCGCCGGCGCCACCTTGAGCTTATTGTGCGCCCAAACAATGGACTCGATCAGTTCTTGCCAGTAGCCCCGGCCACTGAACAAAAACATCAGGCTAAACGCCCAAATAAAGTGCGCCCCCAGGAACATAATCCCGTAGGCAGACAGCGCCGAGCCATAGGAACCAATCACCTGCGAAGCCTGCGCCCACAGGAAATCCCGCAGCCAGCCATTGATCGTGATCGCACTCTGGGCAAAATTCCCACTGGTAATGTGGTTGATCGTGCCATCCGCATCCACCGTCCCCCAAATGTCCGACTGCATCTTCCAAGAGAAGTGGAAAATCGCAATGGACAGGGAATTGTACATCCAGAACAGCCCCAGGAACACGTGATCCCAACCGGACACCTGGCAGGTACCGCCCCGCCCCGGCCCATCGCAGGGGAACGCAAACCCCAGATTCGCCTTATCGGGAATCAACCGGGAATTGCGGGCAAACAACACCCCTTTCAGCAGGATCAACACCGTCACATGGATGGTAAAGGCATGGATGTGGTGCACCATAAAATCCGCCGTGCCCAGCACCATCGGCATCATCGCCACCTTACCGCCCACGATCAGGGGTTCCCCACCAAAAATCGGACTCACCCCGGCACTGGCATAGGGAGCCGTCGCCCCCGCCGCCGCCGCATGAATCCCCTGAATCCACTGGGCAAACACCGGCTGTAACTGGATCGCCGAATCCGAGAACATATCCTGCGGACGACCCAACGCCCGCATCGTATCGTTGTGGATGTACAGCCCGAAGCTATGGAAACCCAGGAACAAGCACACCCAGTTCAGGTGGGAAATAATCGCATCCCGGTGGCGAATCACCCGATCCAGCACGTTATTGACATTCTGCGCCGGGTCGTAATCCCGCACCATGAAGATCGCCCCGTGCGCCCCAGCGCCCACCACCAAAAAGCCCCCAATCCACATGTGATGGGTAAAGATGGACAACTGGGTGGGATAATCCGTCGCCAAGTACGGATAAGGCGGCATGGCGTACATATGCTGGGCAACGATAATCGTCAACGAACCCAACAACGCCAGGTTAATCGCCAACTGGGCGTGCCAGGAGGTGGTCAGGATTTCGTACAACCCCTTGTGCCCCGTACCGCCAATCAGCAGCGGATCCCGGTGGGCTTCCAAAATCTCCTTCATGCTGTGACCGATGCCCCAGTTGGTGCGGTACATATGCCCCGCCACGATGAACAACACCGCCAACGCCAAATGGTGGTGCGCCGTATCCGTCAGCCACAAGCCCCCCGTCACCGGATTTAAGCCCCCCTTAAAGGTGAGGAAATCCGTGTACGCCCCCCAATTCAGCGTAAAGAAGGGAATCACCCCCGACGGCACACCCCAGGGCACATGGGGGAAAATATCCGCCATCAAACTGGGGTTCAAAATCCACTCGTGGGGCAAGGGAATATCCGCCACCGTCGCAATCACTTTGCCGCCCACGGTCAACGGTGCCCCCGCATCAATCGCATCCAAACAGGCATTGATGGGCAGGGACACATGAATTTGTTGCCCCGCATAGCCCAAACATCCCAACCCCAGCAGACCCGCCAGGTGGTGATTGAGCATGGATTCCACATTCTGGAACCACTCCAACTTCGGCGCCGCCTTGTGGTAATGGAACCAACCCGCAAACAGCATCAGCGCCGCCATCACCAGCGCCCCAATCGCCGTGCAGTACAGTTGGAACTCATTGGTAATCCCATTCGCCCGCCAGAGTTGGAAAAACCCAGAGGTAATCTGAATCCCCTGGAATCCACCCCCCACATCGGCGTTGAGAATTTCCTGACCCACAATCGGCCAGACCACCTGGGCACTCGGCTTCACATGCAAAGGATCCGCCAGCCAGGCCGAATAATTAGAAAATTTCGCCCCGTGGAAATACATCCCGCTCAGCCACACAAACACCACCGCCAGATGGCCGAAGTGGGCGCTGAAAATTTTCCGGGAAATATCCTCTAGGTCGCTGGTATGACTGTCAAAATCATGAGCGTTGGCGTGCAGATTCCAGATCCAGGTGGTGGTCTTCGGACCCTTGGACAAAGCCCGGGAAAAATGCCCCGGCTTTGCCCACCGCTCAAATGAAGTCGGTACAGGGTCGCGATCCACAGTCACCTTGACCTTCGCTTCCCGCTCCGGTGGACTGATGGTCATTAGAACGCTCCTCTCCTAATACGGCAAGGAATAAATCCGGTGCCCCCAGGCGCAACTTCCCGCTACCAAATCACGGAATCTTGCACCCTCCAGTCAGCATGGAGTCCCCCCCATGCCAACCCGGTAACACCGTCAACTTAGTCAGCATTATAGGCTTCCTACAGCCTCTCGTTCCGGGCGTTAATAATAGTTAAACTCCCTGTCGTTCCCAACCGCTTTACCCCAGAGATAGTTAAATATGTTTGCAAAAATTTACATAAATTTATAAATAGCACCGATTCTATTAAATTATGTTTCGTATTGTTGCGTTAAATTCCATCTTGGGGAGCTTGATTGGGGTTAGAGGTGGTTCCCCCCGTCCCTATTCACCGGGCGTTTCCCCGGCAATTTAAAATTTAAATCTGAATCTAAATAAATTTAAATCAAATGATTTGGCGAAGGGTTTGTACCATCCCCGCCGTACATTCACGATAGGGCATAGATAGGGCAATTTTATTTGGATCATAAGTTTGAATTATGGGCACCTCTATTTATTCAAAACATGAGAACGAAACCCAGGAACAGCAGATTATTACTCAGCATTTTTTGTACTAAGACTACCGGGTTTTATAGATTTCTGTAGGTATTACTGAAAAGGGTTGCAGGGGCACTGCCCCCGTCTTGGGTTCTAGGAAATTTCTGTTCGTAAATCAAATCGGATTGCTATACTTCTTTGGCCAGATCATCCTTGGCGAGATTATCCCGAAATAAGCAGAACGTTTTGGCATCAGGGATAGAGTCTTCGATACCCAATCCTAAGAATTCCATAAACGAGATACGGTCATTCACTTGAAACTCGAGTTAATCATCACTGATGGCATACATTTTTTGCAGAATCAGCAATTTAAACATCACAATCACGTTGGTGGGTTTACGACCTGCATTACTCTTTCGTTCCTTGCCATATATAGAACCTGTTTGCAATTATACTAGGAGAAAGAAATTACAGGTACAGCAATGACATACACAACCGATTTAAGCGCATCACAATTTGAGATTTTAGACCAATATCTACCAAAGAGTAAGACAAAAAAGCATGTATAGCAATCCTAGTTTGATTTAGAACGGTTAAGTGGGCTATACTAACTAATTAAAGCGTGAGAGGCACCACTGAGGAGGTAAGCATGCTGACCTGTACAAAGCCAGAAATGGTTGCTCTTTTAGGGGAATTTATCCGCAGTACTTCTGATGTAAGGGAACTGAAACGCGCCTTGGCAGTAAGAATGGCCATAGCAGGTAAACCTTATGGTGAAATTGCCGAATTATTAGAAGTCTATAAGTCGTTTATTACTCGCTGGAAACAAGAGTTTTATGAAAAAGGAATTGAGGGACTTAAACTTGGTTATCATGGTAGAAAAAGCCACCTATAGCAATCCTAAATGAGAATGAAACAAGGGGTCGCAGGGGCACCGCCCCCACATTTGGTTCTAAAAAATTTTTGTTTGAAAATCAAGTAGGATTGCTATATTAGAAGAAGAACGACAGGAAATAATTGACTGGCTACAAACAAAGGATTACTGGAATTTAGATGAACTAATAACTCATATTGACACGAATTATGATATAATTTATCGGTCTAAACAAAGTTATTATGACTTGTCTTCAGAAGCGGGAATTACCTGGAAGAGGTCTCAGAAAGTAAACCCCAAAACAGAGCTAGAAGTCGTAAAAAAAAACAAGAAGAAATTCAAGAATTTATACGAGTCAATCAGTCTGAAATCCGGTCAGGACGGTTGGTAGTTCCATTTTCAGATGAGTGTCATTTGTGTTGGGGCGATGTTTGTGGTTATGTGCGGGGGCGGTCAGATATTAGGATAGAAATTCCTATCGTAAATGAACGAAATAGACAAACTTATTTTGGAGCTTTAAACTATCAGACAAAAGAATTTATTCTCCGGGAATATGATGGTGCGAATGGAGCAAGTACTATCGCCTTTATGAAGTACCTGAGAAGTAAGTTTCGTGGGAAAAGGATTGTGTTAATTTGGGATGGAGCTACCTATCACAAATCACGGGAGATAAAAGAATTTCTTGCCTCAGTAAACCAAGGCAAAACAGAAAATGAGTGGGAGTTGACTTGTATTTTACTTGCACCAAATTGTCCTGAGCAAAACCCTGTTGAAGATGTGTGGTTACATGGCAAGAATTTTTTGAGAAGTTTTTGGTACCGACTCCAATCTTTTTCCACTGTCAAATGGCTATTTAATTTTGCTTTAAGTCATCAGAAATTTGCTTTCCCTAAAATAGACCAATACTCACCTCGTTCTATTCTCATTTAGGATTGCTATAGTAGCTAAGAAACAACCCAAGATTTTCGGTAGTGCTATCTAAGTAATGCTTCATTATAGTGATGGATGAAATTAAAGATGATACCAATGTGATTTTCTAAGTTTTTGGAAAACGATAAAGTTTTCCGGGCAAGGCGCCCAATTCGTTGCCTCAAGGTATTGTTAAACCGCTCAATATAAGAAGTTTTCCCACTACCTTTGGAAACTCTTTCGTGTTGTTTTAGAGGAATCACCTCCCGATAGGCTTGCCAAAAGTCTGTGTAAAACTTAGCCTGGTTACGCCAAACTCTAGGTAGCCGTCGCCACAGTTTTTTAGCTGTCTCAATGCTCCTATCTCCTATACAAGCGGCAACGATAAGACGCGTCGTTTTTTCCAGAGCCAACCATAGCCATTGGGGATTCTGCTTGGAACCCACAAACGACCACACCTCATCGCATTCCAGCTCTAGCTCTCCATCTTTATTAGGTTCAACATCTAGACTTTCTGCTGTGTACGCCACCACATGTTTTATATATCTATACAACCAGGATTTTGAAATACCTGTGACCCGAGATATTGCCGCAATTGAAATTCGTTCTAACAACATTTTGTCAACCATCTCCCTCTGCTCCTTAGAAATATACTTCTTCTGGGCAGATGGAGTAAATTGCCGATGACAATCATGACATATATATCGTTTTTTGCCATTGTGAATATGCCCATAGCTAATCACATTTTTTGACTGTCAGTAACGACAAGTAATTGAGTTCATAGCTTCCTCCAATCTCTCTTGATTCCCATTATAGCCATTACAAAGATAGCACTACCAGATTTTCTTTGGTTGGTTCAACAGTAACCTAGGGCAGTGCCTCCGGCACGCTACGCTTAGAAGGGAACTGCCCCGCAAGGGGGAACGCTATGACTTGCGCCACCTACGGAAGGGTGAGAGATGCACCGTTGCTGTTGAGGGGCAACCCAATAAGTGCGCTCGCTGTTCGCGTAGTGAAACGGAGTTCTTACCAAGAACAAGAATCCCCTGCCTAAAGGCAGGGAGGCATGTCAATATAGCCTGATTCTGGTTCTCAGTAGTCTTGTTATTCACACAAGTCGTCTGAGATTGCTATAGACCGAGCCTAGGGTATGAAGGGTTATTGGTACACTGTAGGTTACCTGAGCAAGGGATTTTAAGCAAACGCTGTTGTCAACGATTGATGAAACGCTGGGTGTTGGGGATGGGGGTGTGGTTCCTGTTCGCCACAAATGTGGGAGCGCAAGGTACGCTTGTCCCTCTGACGGCGGCACAGGTAGAACAATTGCAATGGCAGGATGATGATACGCTGGCAACATTAAATCAGGCGATCCAACGCTCTCTCAACTATTATCAACGGGTGCAGCCGGGGACTCGGTTTACCTACGGCGAGGAGCAGTACAGTCCCCAGGAAATGCAGGCTTCTCTGCGGCTCTTCCAGCGGGTAATGAGCTTACCACTAGCGCAACGACGGCGAGCATTGGCTCAGAAATTTACCGTTTTTGCCAGCCAGAATGAGCAGGGGGCGGCTTTTTTCACGGGTTATTACCAACCGGAAATTCCTGCCCGTCGTCAGCCGCAGGGGATGTGGAATACGCCCGTGCATGGTTATCCCGGCGTGACCCAGGCAAGCCGCACGGACATCCAACAGGGGGCATTGGCAGGGCAGGCTCCCGTTTTGGCGTACCTTGACCCGATTGAGCATTTCTTTTTGCAGGTGCAAGGTTCGGGGCTGTTGGTGTTTCCCGATGGGCGCAGGCAGTGGGTGGGTTTTGCGGGACATAATCACCAGCCCTATCGCTCGATTGGCAAATTGCTCGTCCAGGAAGGCGTTTTTACCCCGGAAACGGTTTCTATGCCTGCCATCAAAGCCTATCTGCGCCAAAATCCCCAGGAAATGCCACGGGTATTTGCCCACAACCCCCGCTATGTGTTTTTTGCCCCCAAAAGCCAAGCCCCGGGCGGTTCCCTCGGTCAACCCCTGACGGCGGGACGCTCCCTGGCGATGGATCAGCATTTAATTCCCAAGGGCGGACTGGCGTTTGTAACCACGACTTATCCGGTTACCGCCCAATCCTGGCGACCCCTGACCCGGTTTATGCTGGTGCAGGACACGGGCAGTGCCATTGTCGGGCATGGGCGGGGGGATATTTTTTGGGGACGGGGGGCAACGGCGGAACTGCGGGCGGGTCTGATGAAACAACCGGGACAATTATGGTTACTGGTGGCGAAAAAATCGGCATTGGTGGGAATTAACGTAAGTCAAGCCGCCGTATCTCTACCAATAGTCTCTGATTAGCTGGCTCCAATACAGTCTAAAGCCTTGATGATCCTAAAGGCTTACCACGATTGACCTACGGCAAGTGGGGTTCAACTGTATCCCATAACCACTCAAAAGACTGTAACTTGCTATCTAGCCGTACCTGCCTGTGTCTTCACCAGGGTTTAATCCGTTCACGTTAGTGAGCCGTAGGCCTTTTGAGATGAGGTGGCCGGTGTTGAAGCATTTGATCCGGCAGTTTTCCAGAGCCGGTAAGTATGGGGTGGCGCAGATAGTAGAAACCTCGTTATCACTTATTAATCCATAATTCCCTAGAGCCAAATGCGGGGGCGGTGCCCCTGTGACTCCTGTTCTATTTTCATTTAGGATTGCTACAACAGCGAAATAACAAACGATTACCAACACTACCCGCCTGCTTGGTCATCGGTTCAGCATTTATGCGATTGCTTCACAGTAAAAAGGTTATTTGAGCTAGAGCTTCTCCTACTGAGATTTGGTTTTCATCCCCAACCCCTCTTCCAGAACTGAGGAGGGATTTACGCGCTTATTTTTGCGCCACCTGGATTTGGGGTTGCAAGAATGGGGTACTGGTCACCGCATTATTCGCTAATGTGAGCAGGGGATTCGCCAATAAACCCGCCACCGCCGTCACGACCACACAGGCGATTAACGTTGCCCGTAATTCCGGCAAACCCGCCATATCCCAGGTCAGGGCGGGATAATTTTGCACCGCCAAAGACATCTCCTGGGGCTCTTTGACCACAATCATCCGCACCACCCGAATGTAATAGTAGATGGAAATTACGCTGGTCACTAACCCCACCAGAACCAAAGTGTAGGCTCCCGCTTGCCAACCTGCCCAGAAAATGTACAACTTACCAAAGAAGCCTGACAGCGGCGGAATTCCCCCCAACGAGAGCAAACACAAGCTCAAACCGAGGGTAAGCAATGGGTCTTTTTGATACAGACCGGCATACTCATTAATTTCATCCGTCCCTGCCCGCAAGCTGAACAGAATCACGCAGGCAAACGCCCCCAAATTGGTGAACAAATAAATAAACGCATAAAACAAAATGCTGGCGTAACCTTCCGGGGTACCAATCGCCAAGCCAATCATCAAAAAACCCGCCTGCCCAATGGAAGAATAAGCCAACAGACGTTTCAAACTCGTTTGGGTCAACGCCACCACATTTCCCAAAACCATGCTGAGGATCGCCAAGGATTCAAAGACAAATTGCCATTGCTCCGTTGCCCCAGGAAACACCGTCACCAACAACCGAATCGCCAAGGCGAACCCCGCCGCCTTAGAACCCACCGACAAGAACGCCACCACCGGGGTCGGTGAACCCTCATACACATCCGGCGTCCACTGGTGAAACGGCACCGCCGACAACTTAAAGGCAATCCCCGCAATCACAAACACCAAAGCCATCAATACCCCTAGAGACTGGCTGATGTCCTGGCGCGCCAACTGCTGAGCAATCGCACTCAAGCGGGTTTCGCCCCCGGACAGACCATACAGCAACGACAGCCCATACAGGAAAATCGCCGAACTCGTCGCCCCAATCAGCAAATACTTCAGAGCCGCCTCATTGGAGCGCACATCCCGCTTCATGTACCCCGCCAACAGATAGGATGCCAGCCCCAGGGTTTCCAAAGCGACAAACACCATCACCATCTCATCCGACCCCGCCAGGAACATCCCCCCCACCGTCGCCACCAGCAGGATGGTCATGTATTCCCCCAGGGCACTGCCCGCCTCATTCACGTAGCGAATCGCCATCAAAATACTAAGCGCCCCGGCCAGAGCCACCAACCCCCGGAACAAAATCCCCAGATGATCCGCTTGAAAACTGCCCAAAAACCCCTCCGCAACCGGCATATTCCACTGGAAGCCCAGACTCACCACCGCCCCAATCAACCCGACCACCGCCAGATAAGGGGTCCAGCGACTAGCCTGCCGCCCCGACAGCAAATCCGCTAGGAGCACTAGCAACAAAGTCCCGATCACCAGCAATTCCGGCACAATTGTTCCTGTATTCAAAGCCGCTAACGACACCACATCCATCGCTAAGTCCTCCGGGGGTTCTTTCTCTACTAGGTTAATCCAATTTGGCAACTGGGGCATCCCCAATTGGTCAAGGTCCTCGCAAAATGGCCGTCTCCATCTCCTGACGGCTCAGAGCATACTTGAAATTTCGCACCAGGTCCCGCCCAGCCGCCGCTCCCAAATACCGCACCTGCAATTCCTCAATTTCCAGGGACAGTTCCGCCTGCCACGCCCCCCGCCGCAAAAACCAACGGTGCAATTCCTGAGCATCCTGTCGGGCACCCAAAGTACGCAACCAGTCTTCAATAGTTGCCAGGGAATGATTGTACAAAGGCGTGTCCGGGGGTGGCCAACGATTCATGGAGTAAATACCAAACTTACTCAAATATCCATAATAACTATAGCAATCCTACTTAATTTTCAAACAAAAATTTTTCAGAACCATACACCGCAGGTGCTTCTTTTACGGGGGCGGTGCCCCTGCGACCCCCTATTCCATTCTCATTTAGGATTGCTATACGTGAATTTTTAGGAGCGGAAATATTTCTGTGTAGCATTAGTTTGCTCCCGTCAACGCCGCCCCGCCCAACCAGCCCAGAGGAAATCATACCCTTTTACTGGCAAGGACTTTGATCTTAGTAATGAGCGTGTCCCTTAACCTGGCGTAGTCCGTAGCGGTGCCTGAGGTGGGTTTTGGGAAAAAGTCCAAAGCGCCCGCCTGCATCAAATTAAAGATATTGTCAATATCATGGGGATGCACCGCATTACTAATGACCAAAACCGGGCGGGGAAACTGCTTCATGACCGCTTTGGTAAACTCTAAACCATCCATATTGGGCATTTGTAAATCGGTACAAATCACATCCGGGTCAGTTTTGGCAATCACTTCCAAGCCACGCACTCCATCGGTGGCGGTACCGACAACTTCCGCTTCCGTAGAAGAATTGATCAGCCTTTGTAAAATCTCCAACGCCACAATTGAATCTTCAATCAAAACCACACGAATCTTGCTCATGAAATCAACCTCCTTAGAGTGTCTAATAGCAAGTTTTGATCAAAATCTCCCTTTGTCAAATAGGCATTAGCTCCCGCTTTTAGTCCCCGCTCCCGGTCGGTTGCCTTAGCTAGAGTTGTTACCAAAACAATAGGAATATCTAGTTGAGAGGCTCGAATTTGCTCTGTCATTGCAATTCCCGAAAGATTGGGCATTTCCACATCAGATATAATCGCCGAAAACCTATCTTGTTGCAACTTTTGCAAACCTTCGGCACCATCCACAGCTGTCGTGACCTCATAGCCCGCTTTCTCCAGGATACGTCTTAACTGGGTGCGAATCGGCAGAGAATCTTCCACTAACAGAACTTTGACAACCTTCTTTGCGGTTGGTAATACCGGCTTTACATTAACGTTGACCCGTTCCGTCATTAACTTCGGCAGGTTTAATACATGACAGATGCGCCCATCCCCCAAAATGGTGACTCCCAAAAGCTGGGGCACAGGCAAAAGCTGGGGTTTGAGCGGCACCTCTAAATAGTCAATAATGTCGGTCACCATTAAACCCTGCAACCGATCATTGATCCGCAAAACCATACAGGTACATCTTTCGGTCAACTCAGGGTGAGGTGGTGGTAAGAGGTCTGCCAAAAACCTGACCGGCACCATCTGACCTTCCCAAAGGATAGTAGGCTGACCCTGCCAGAAAAATATATCGGAGCGATTGATCAATAAAGAAATAACCAGATAATCGCTTGGTAAGGCATAGGTATCATCGCCATTTTTGACAACTAAAATCGGGACAAGGCTTCGATTGGTGCGGAGCGTAAAACGGAAGGTGCAACCAAGCCCTAAATGGGAGGTAACTTTCAGTTCTCCCTGCATTTTTTCGATAGTGTCTTTGACCACATCTAAGCCTACACCCCTACCGGAAATTTCGCTGATTTCTGTTTCCGTTTTTGTGGAAAAGCCATGATAAAAAATGAGTTGTTTAATTTCCTCTTCTCTCATCATACTCAATTCCGCCGGGGTAACCAGTCCTTTTTGCACGGCACTGGCACCAATCTTTTCTAAATTGAGACCCCTCCCATCATCGGTCACTTCAATGGTGATTTGATTGCCCTGAACCATTCCCTTTAGCTGTAATTGTCCCTGGGGGATTTTCCCGGCTTCTATCCGCTCCCCTGGGGTTTCCAAACCATGATCAACGGCATTGCGGAGGAGATGACTAAGGGGTGTTTTGATCGCTTCTAGGATGCTCCGGTCAACCAAATAATCACCCCCAAGGATGGTAAAATCCACCTCTTTACCTTGGGACTTGGCAATATCTCGAACAATGCGGGGGAAGAGGTTAAAAACCGTGGAAAGGGGTAAAAGTTGTAGGTTTCTGACATCCGTTGCCAATTGCTCACTAATTGTTTGCAAACGGGAAGTATCGTTTTCTAAATTACGGTGGAGATGGGCAAGTAATTCCCCGACTTGAACAGGAAAAGTATCGTTCAGGGGGCTGAGGTTGCGATTGACCTGTTCCCAAAGAATCGTGACTTCATTGACCAATTCTAATTGTTTGCTCAATCGTTGTTGGGTCATGGTCAATTCCCCAACATATTGTAATAATTCGTCTAACTTGGCGGCAGGAATGCGGATGCTATCTGACTGGAGTTCCGGCTCAAGGGTAGAAACCTTTGGTGCCGGTGGGGACGCTGGGGGCGTTGTTTCTTGAATCAGCGCCAGTAGGTCGTCTAAATGCTCCCCAGAAGTCTCAACCGTTGGTTTTTCAGTTAGGGCGAAAAGGGCTTCCAGATCATCTTCAAACGGGGCATGACTTTGGGAATCAAAACTGGCTGGCAGTGGCGACGGTGGCAGGGATTGGTCTTGCAAAACCGCCATCATTTCCGCAACCAAATGAAAAACGCTGACGTGCGATGGTATCCCGGTAACTGCTTCTTGGGCAATCTGCTTGATCCCATCCAATGCGGTAAAAAGCGTCTTAAAAATAGGGTCAGAAAAAGCGATACTGCCTTTATTTACTGCGCTTAAAATTTCCTCTAAATGGTGGGTCAGCGTTTCCGCCTCTTTCACCCCCAACATCCGAGAATCCCCCTTCAGAGAATGGGCAGTGCGTAGGAGTGCTTCTAATTTGCCCTTGTCTTGGGGATGGTTTTCTAAAAATAATAACCCCGCTTCTAATTTGGCGAGATGTTCCGCACTGGCAACCTGATAAAGGGAGCGGAGTTCTTCATCTTCTATCATCATCAGGACACCTCGATGAACTCACAATGTGGGTCATTGCTTCTCCCCTATTTCCGCCTATGGGTGAATAGTTCCTGACAGGTTTTCATAGATAGAATTATCCATCTTAAATTTGCTCTTTTAACAATGCCGCCGAATTAGAAAGCCTTTGAATTGCCGCTTTGATCTGACTGATACTACTGGTGGTTTCCTGCGCCCCTAGATTAATCGCATTCATCGCCGATACCCCCTGTTGTACGCCGACCGCCTGTTTTTTACAACTGAGGGCAATCTGTTGGGCATTTGCAGAAATCGTCTGAATCGCATGGGCAATATCTTGAAATGCTTCAGCGGTAGAATGGGTCAAACGAATGCTCTCAGAACCAGTTTTGGTACCTTCATCCGTCACCATCACCGCATGGTTGATCGAAGATTGAATATCCCGAATCAGCGCATTGATTTTCTCCGCTGACTTTTTACTTTGGTCTGCCAGTTTACGCACCTCTTGAGCAACTACAGAAAACCCTTTCCCCTGTTCCCCCGCGCGCGCCGCTTCTACGGTGGCATTGAGGGCGAGAATGTTGGTCTGATTGGCAATATCCGCCACCAATTCAGATACGGTAGAAATCTGCGCCGTTTGTTCCGTCAACTGCATAATTTTCTCCGCAATAGCCAACACATTTTCCTTGAGGATAGTAATGCCTTTTACCGCACTTTGAACCGTATCATTTCCTGCCATAGATAACTCTAAGGCTTTCTGTGCCCCGGCGGCGGTGGCTAAGGCTTGTTCCGCAGACTGGAGTGAAGAGGTACCCAATTCCTCCATCGTCATCGTAGTTTGCTTGACCGAATCCGCCTGCTGAGAAATCACCTTTTCCTGTTCCGTAATCGAAGCCGCAATCTCTGCCGTAGAATTTGCTACCTCCGTAACGGATTTACTAATAGAATTACTAATGCTCGCCGCCACCCGCAAACAAATTCCTAGGGATAGGAGAATCGCCCCTATGGGAGAAATGGTGATAATTAATAACTCCAGCAATCGAAAATTAGCTGTCTGCTGTACCAATCCGGCAACCGTCTGTTCCTGAAATGCTTGAAACTCATCCATGTAGGTATCCAAAAACCGCTCATTCTCTTTGTATTCTCTGCCAAAATAAATTTCATAGGCATCTTTTGCTCTGCCCGCATTTGCCAAACTAAACATCTGACTTTCCAGCTCTAGTTTCACATCAATCGCTTTACGTATATCCCCTATGTATTTCTGCACCGCTTCTGATTCCATCTTTTCATAGTCCGCTATGATGGTTCGTATATCCTGACTATCTTCCTTATATTGTTCTTCATAGCCTTGAGAATCGGTTTGCGGCGTTGCCTTATCTAAGACATAGGATGCCACCCAGAGTTGGGTTTTGAAAATTTCCAATTCTAAATCCACAGCATTCACATAATTAGTTTGTTCTTGAGCTAACTTTTTCTCCTGTTCCCGGGTCAGGAGTGTGGTGACAAAGATAATGACCGCCACCAGGGAAAAAATCCCCAGGGGAATGGCGGTAACGGTGATGATTTTACTGCGGAGCTTGTTGCGGTTGAATTTGAACATTGAACCAGTCCTCCCTAGGGGTTATTTTTCGGTGATTAAATGATAACTGAGTAGGGGTTCTAAATCAAGCAATGTCGTCGGTTTATCCCGTATCAATGTCGTACCAATAATCCCGGCTTTCGGCTCTGGGGGTAACCGGAAATTGCCCCTATCTATCTGAACGACATCATGGATTTGTGCAATGATAATCCCGACATAAAAATCTTTTATACTAACTACTAGGGCTTGTTTTTTATTGCCGGAACAGGGCGGTGCATCAATCAGGGTAGCAATGTCAATCAGGGTTAAAATTTCGCCCCGCAAACTGATATTGCCCACCACAAATTCGGGGGTAAAGGGAATGGGCACGGGCGTATCAATGGTGATAAATTCCCTGATTTGGTTGAGGGGAATACCGACCGTTTCTTGACCTATTGCCACCAGGGTAAAGGCTACACCCTCTTGCGGTTCCTCCCTCCCCTGACTCGACTCCAATGCCAGCCGCCGTTGCCTCAATTTGTCCCTTTGCTTTTGATCCGCATCGGGCATAAACCGATGGTAAAAATCGCCCCCGTCCAGGGTTGCTGTGATCTCCATTTCTTGACTCGCCAGTTCCCGGACAGCTTCCGGGGCACGCACCAAGGAGTCGGGATTAATCACAGGGATCAGCTGGTCTGCTACCTGGGCAACCCCTGCCAAAAATAAGGATACGGGTGGCTGAAAACCGAGGGAAATAGGGTCAATTTGGTGATCAGGAATATCGAAAACGGTCTCCGCTTGATTGACAACCACGCCCAATAAACAACCAGCCCATCGCAGGACAATCAGATTATCGTTGCTCCCACATCGGGGTTGCGCCATACCTAAACGCTTTGCCAAATGGATCACCGGCAGGGTCTGCCCCCACCAGGCAAAGACTCCCAAAACATCCCCAGGCGCATCGGGAATGCAGAGGAGTTCGGGCAGAAGCATGATTTCCACCACTGGTTCTAGGGGGAGGGCGAAGGTTTGCGCTTCGATTCTGACCTGCAAATAGGCAGTCATTGCATTTAGATATATTCACTGACAATGCGTAACAATTCCGCTTGGTCAATCGGCTTGGTTAAGTAGCGGGTTGTGCCTGCCATGTGCCCTTTGGCTCGGTCAATCAGACTATCCTTTGCCGTCAGCATAATGACGGGCGTGTTCTTAAATTTATTCATCCTGCGAATAGTGCGGCAAAATTCCAAGCCATCAATCTCAGGCATGGTGACATCCAGCAAAATCAAATCCACAGGACGACGGGACAAAACCCCCAACGCATCCATCGCACTCTCCGCACAAATGACTTCATAGGACTCACACAGGCTACGGCGGATCATTGCCTGCACAATGGGACTGTCATCCACACTCAGAACCACCGGTAAATTGCGGCTTGCGAGTTCATCCCGATTGAAATAAAAGTCAATCAGCCTTTCATTCGTCCAACGGTAGTAAAGGGGTGCCAACGTCAGGGGGTCCTGACCGAGACCTTCGGCAATTTCCGCAAAGGAACGTTTCCCGTCAACCCATTTTTGCAGATGTTGCTTGGTGGGTTCATGGGTGATACTCACCAAAGCTCCATCCCGGAGGTAGGGAATCGCCTCCACGGAGCGCAGGGCGGGGAGGTATTGCTTCCATTGTTTTTGTCTCTGGGCAATGATTTGTAAAACATCATCCCAGGGAATGCCATGACGGTCGGCACCGTAGGCAATATCCAAATGTTCCGGTTCCGGGGTAACCGTGCAGGTATGGGGCAAAAACCGCTCCAACATGACCGCCATCTGATGGGTGACCACCCGTTCGATGTCCGCCCAAGCCACAATCCGAGTCCCCACAATCAACTCCATCATCTGGTACGGGGAGGGGCAGTTTTGATCAATCCGACGGGCAACATAGTCCATGACCGAATCGAAGCAGTTCATTTGTAAGCTACGGGCAAGGTTGGTCACCCAGGTCATGGGGTCGGGAATGCTGCGCTCCACCAGAGTAAGACAGCCATTTTCAAAGAATATAAAACATTCAATATTCCGACCAGTCTCAGCCACCTGGGCACTCAGTCTAACTGTGCCAGTATAGTGTTTTTGCTGAGAAAGCCATAAAGTTTTGACGAAACTCGGTGTTTCTACGGATGAGAGAAGTTGGGATTCTGTCATACCACTGACCTACCTTTTAGAAGGTTTTTAACAATTTCCTAAAAATTTACCATGTACCCCAATCATTGGCTATCAAAATTTGTTATATCACCGCCTATAAGTTAGTTATATGCAATCCATTTGACTGTTTTTGGAGTTTGAGCCAGTGGGTTTACAACTGTATCCCGTAACCCCTGAATGGGCTGTGCCATTTCTTGAGCATTACAAAGATAGCACCGCCCGTGATGTAGTGTCCTTAAGTTTTGCTTACATCCAGAGCGTTGGTTGCCTGTGTTCGTTAGACTAGGACTATATCGTAATTTAGGCGCACCTATGGCCAGCCCTGATGCCGTCCGTCAATATCTCGCCTGTTGGTTGCAGGTGGGCAAGGGGGTTGTTGATGGTCAAACCACTTGGCGACCAGAGCGGATTAGTCAAGGGAATGACTACAGCCCGGAATTTCTCTCCCGCTGGCGGGAAATGGAACAGCGGGGACTGCATCGCTATTATTTGGCCGGTACGGAGGTGAGTTTGGGACAATTGTGTGGGGATGATTGGGAAATTGTCGCCTGTAGCCGCTGTACCATGCCCATCCCGGTTAAAGTGCTTGGCATGATGACCAGTCCTTGTCCTTGCAGTGATTTAAGCCTGTGGCCGCATTTGGGTTTACCGTTACCGCATGGGGTGGTGGACAGTCGGGTGCGTTTGGCAGAACTCCAGGTGCGTTTGCAGGAAGAGTCCTAATCGGCATAACCGACCTGCTTCAGCGGGGCATTGGCTGGGTGCGTTCCAGTTCCCGCTCCAGGGCTTTATAGACGGAAAATTGTTTGCGAGCTTGGGCGATGGCCATCCCCTGTTGGAAATCCTGAATGGCTCCAGGAATGTCCCGCATTTCCCGCTTGATCGTCCCCCGGAGACCATAGGCGGCGGGTTGTTGACTGTCCAGGGTGAGGGATTGGTTTAAGTCCGCCAGCGCTGGTTCCAGTTGCCGCCGCCGGAAGTGCAAGGACCCCCGCAGGGTGTAGGCTGGGGCGTAGTTCGGATTCAGTTGGATCGCTTGAGCCACATCGCTGAGAGCCGCCGTGTCGTTTTGCAGGAAACTGTAGGCCTGGGCGCGCTGGTAGTAGGCTTCAAACCGCTGGGGCTGGACTTTGATCGCCTGGGTAAAGGCGGCAATGGCGGCAGGGTAGTCTCGCAGGGTCAGGGATTCTTGCCCCAATTCCAGGTAGTCGAAATAGGTTTGTAGGGCGGGGGTCAATTTGGGGGATTGAGCAAAATTCGGGCAGGGGATCAACCAAAACGCCACACTAACCAGTCCGGCGAACCCAAAACTAACCCACCGAGAGCGTCGGCTCATCTCACTTCTCCCTGGGGAAGGCAGGATAGGCATTCGCCTCATGGATTGACCCATCGTTTTTTATTGTAATTCCCACCCAAACCTGGGTGAGCGCGACCCCCAAAACTGGTACATTAAACGAATATCACAAAACATGGGCAGAGATTTATGAACGTTCTGGTGATTGGTGGGGATGGCTACTGCGGCTGGGCAACGGCACTGCACCTGGCAAATTGTGGGCACCGGGTCGGGATTATGGATAGCCTGGTGCGCCGGTATTGGGATATGCAATTGCAGGTGGATACCCTCACCCCGATTACCCCGATTCAGGAACGCCTGCGCCGCTGGCAGGAACTTACCGGGCAGACGATTGATTTATTCCTGGGGGATATTACCGATTACCAGTTTTTGATCACCGCCCTGCGCCAATTTCAACCGGAGGCGATTGTCCATTTTGGGGAACAACGCTCGGCACCCTTTTCGATGATTGACCGGGAACACGCCGTCTTGACCCAGGTGAATAATGTGGTGGGGACGCTGAATATCCTCTACGCCATGAAGGAGGAATTTCCCGACTGTCATCTGGTGAAGTTGGGGACGATGGGCGAGTACGGCACCCCCAATATTGACATTGAAGAAGGCTATATCACGATTGAACACAATGGGCGCACGGATACCCTGCCCTATCCCAAGCAACCCGGTTCCATGTACCACCTGAGCAAGGTGCATGATTCCCACAACATCCACTTTGCCTGTCGGATTTGGGGTCTGCGGGCGACGGATTTGAACCAAGGGGTGGTCTATGGGGTGCTGACGGAGGAATGCGGCATGGATGAGGCGTTGATCAACCGTTTGGATTACGATGGGGTGTTTGGCACGGCCTTGAATCGCTTTTGTATTCAGGCGGCGATTGGGCATCCCCTGACGGTGTACGGTAAGGGCGGGCAGACCCGGGGCTTTTTGGACATCCGGGATACGGTGCGCTGTATCGAGTTGGCGGTGAACCATCCGGCGCAACCTGGGGAATTTCGGGTGTTTAACCAGTTCACGGAGCAGTTTAGCGTAGCGGAGTTAGCCCACAAGGTGCAACAGGCGGGGACGGCGATGGGTCTCAAGGTGACGGTAAATCACTTGGACAACCCCCGCATTGAAAAAGAAGAGCACTATTTCAATGCCAAAAATACCAAGCTGTTGGATTTGGGCTTGCAACCCCATTACCTGTCGGATTCCCTGCTGGATTCCCTGCTGAATTTTGCCATCCGCTACAAGCACCGGGTGGATTACACCCAAATTTTGCCCAAGGTGACCTGGAAGCGTTAACGGCTCCCCACCCCTAACCGCTGATGTAATGGCGCATATCCGCCCGGCGGCGTTTCAACCGGGTGAGGGCTTCCCGCTCGATTTGGCGTACCCGTTCCCGGCTGATATTCATCACTTCCCCAATCCGGGACAGGGTGAGGGGGGCTTCCCCGTTCAGTCCGTAGCGCAGGCGGATCACCTGCCGTTGTTGGGGGGTGAGGTCGTTCAGTACACTGTCAATATCCGCCATGAGGGCATTTTGGGCGGCATAATCCTCGGGACTGGGACCCTGGTCTTCCAGCAAATCCCCCAATTCCGTGTCCAGGTTATCCCCAACCTTCACGTCCAAGGACAGGGGTTGGCGCAGACGTTCCAGGTATTCCCGCACCTGGTTGGGGGTCAAGTCCAGGGCTACTGCCAATTCCGGGATAGTGGCCGCCCGTCCCAGTTTTTGCGCCAATTCCCGTTGGGTGCGCTTAAATTTGTTCATTTTTTCGGTGATGTGAATGGGCAGACGGATGGTGCGACTTTTTTCGGCAATCGCCCGGGTGATGGCCTGGCGAATCCACCAATAGGCATAGGTGCTGAAACGATAACCCTTGCTGGGGTCAAATTTTTCCACCCCCCGCTGCATCCCAATCGTCCCTTCTTGGATCAGGTCGAGTAAATCCACATTGCGCTTCACATATTTTTTCGCCACCGACACCACCAAACGCAGGTTGGCCTCAATCATCTTGCGCTTGGCCCGCTCCCCCGCTTTACAGTGCTGTTCCAATTCCGCCAGGGAACACCCCACCACCTGCGCCCACTCCGCCTGGGTAATGGGACGACCCAATTCCTGCTCCCGCTGGGTACGCTGGGACTGCAACTGCGCCAAGGTCTGCACCTGTCGCCCCAGAGCCACCTCCTCTTCATGGCTCAACAACGGAATCCGGCCAATATCACGCAAATACACCCGCACTGGGTCGAGGGAAGGGTCAAGAGTCGCCATAGGAGCCATGACTAAAACAATCGTAATGTTGCTTAACTCTTTCTTAGCCTACTTTAACAACAGCAACGTTGTCAAAGGCTCCCCTGGGCATAAAAAAAGCAGGGGGTGGCCCTGCCGGTGGAAGTTGAGAGGTTAAATCTGCCTTTAGGCGGTGGCGGCGGCGTACTGGGCGCTCACAAAATCCCAGTTAATCAAATGGTCAATAAAGTCCTGGGCGTAGTCGGGGCGACGGTTTTGGTACACCAGGTAGTAGGCGTGTTCCCACACGTCCATCGTCAGCAGGGGAATTTGGTTGAAGCAGAAGGGATTGTCGGCGTTGAGGGTTTTGGTCACCTTGAGGGTGCCGTTGTCCAGCACCAGCCACGCCCAACCACTGCCAAATTGGGTCACCCCCGCCTGTTTGAAGGCGGTCTTGAATTGGTCAAAACTACCAAAATCAGCGTTAATTTTCTCCGCCAAGGCTCCCGTGGGAGTGCCACCGCCGCCGGGTTTCATACAATTCCAGTAAAAGGTATGGTTCCACGCCTGGGCACCATTGTTGAAAATCCCCACTTTGCTGGGGTCGCCGTAGGTTTTTTTGATCACCTCTTCCAGGGGCAGGTCGGCGTACTCCGTATCCTTGACCAGGTTGTTGTAGTTGGTCACGTAGGCGGCGTGGTGCTTGCCGTAGTGGTAGGTGAAAATGTCCGCCGTCAGGTACGGGGCTAGGGCATCCGGGGCGTAGGGCAATTCGGGCAATTCGTAAGACATAATCCAAGGTTCCTCAGATGGAATGGTTCGCCTTTACTGTAGCGCATCCCTGCCCCGGTCGTACTCGTAACGAGTGTGAATAATCGGCGATGGGCATCACGCATTACTATTCATAATAACCTACGTGTTACGGATGGTTACGATTAGATAGAAATACGGAGCGGGTTGGGTCTTATCCTGCCCAAACTTGGATTGGCATGGCTACATCGAGTAACTTCAACCTCCCCAGCCTCCGGGACTCACTTGTTGACCCGTTGATAGATGAGTATTTTTCCCCCTTTGTCCGAGAGGTAATCCGGGTATTCCCGCCAGAGCCGAAACTTGGGGGATTGAATTTCGGCCAGTAGGATTGGTAATTGGGAATAGGCTGGCCAGCGTTGAATATGATCTGCGTCTGTTTCAATAATCACATAATCTGCCTCAGTCAAAAGTTTTCGATTCGTATTTAAGTCATTGAGAATGAAGGAATTATAAGCAGGAAATTGGTCATATTTTCTCCCTGCCCGTCGCTTGAGGATATGATATTTGGCCATGTCTAAGTAGCCTCGGGAAAGGACAAAAATTCTAGCATCGGATGGGATGTCCATTCGTAGATCAAGCGCAATTGTCTCGGTAATTTTATATGCAGAACGCCAACGCTCCGGTTCCGCTCCATCGGCAGGCCATCTGAACTGCCCCCAAGCGAACCCCAAACTTCCCAAAACCCCTAACCATCCTAGAAGCAGGTAGCGGCGGTGATTCAAATCAGCATTCCTTAAGTGGTCGTGATACTGCCGGACGAGAAATACCAGCATTTGTAATGCCGTTAGAAAAAACAATCCTGCCAGTGCCGCACCAAAATAAACCCCCTTAGTTTTAGGAATACTCAAAACCAGCCAGGTCAAAATCATCATCATGGGCAAGGCGAGAGGGAATTTTTGTATTAAACTCGACCAAAATTCTCGCCGATTCCTTCGCCAGTAAATGAATAAATTAATGACTGCTAGAAACATCCAAGCCCCTAACCAATGATGACGCATCAACCATTCCCCCCCCGCCCCGGTCAGGTAATACAGCGCATGACCTAGCAAGGGTAAATTCACGTGCCATACCTCACTCCCTTGCCCAAAAATTACATCCATGAAATACCGAACCGCCGCCGCCCCATGTATTAAGTAATAGGGAGCCATTACGGCTAAAGTTACCCCAGTACAGCAAGCGTTGGTGATAAATAGTTTATTGCGGGTGTGTCTGTCCCTATAAATATCAATAAAACTGGCAACAAAAAGCGCACTGAATAACAGAAATAAACTAATGGGAAACATACTCGGTTTACACACCAAAGCGGCTCCAAAAAATGCCCCCGCAATAACGTGCTTTTGCCAGCTGGCAGTTAGCCAACCGGATTCTGTGACTAGGAAGATACCGATAGCTAATAACAAACCCAGAATCATATCTGGCCGCCCTTCCACAACTGTTATTCCCAATAGCCGCCAGGTTAATGCCAAGGTAACAATAAATAATTTCCCTAACAAAGGCAAACCCCGACAGAGATATTCTGCAATAAATAAAATCATTCCGAAAATAACTAATCCTCGTGCCGCAGAAGGTGCCCAATCGTGAATCCCAAAAACAGCGAAACCTAACAAGGCAAATAGGGTGCCACCAAGAGCATGGGGCGGAATTGTCACCAGCCGTTTCAATAGCTTGATGATCCCATCCCGTTGCAGAAAATACAGCCGTTGCAAGCCATCACTATAGTACGCCAAATCATCATCTAACATAAATCCAAACATAAGTTTTCCAGAGTTCAAAGATTGCTGAATTTGCAGAGTCGTAAATAGTGCGGCAATCCCCAACCAAAGCAAGGTGCGTCCGAGGGTAAACTCTACTTTTGGAGATGTAATGCGTGGGGTGGCAAGGGTTTCTGTGGTCATAAAATTGCAATGGCATGGTTGGGCAATAGTTTAGCCGTTTATGATACCAGACCAGTAACCCTGCTAAGATGCGAAATGACCCTGAGAGGGCATCCCCCATGAGTTTGTTTGATTGGTTTGCCAACCGCCCCAAAGTTGCCCCCTTGAGCCAGGAGCAACAACAACGGGAAATTGCCGATGGTCTCTGGACTAAGTGCCTTGCCTGTGGGGCTTTGACCTACACTAAAGATTTACATTTGAATAACAAGGTCTGCCCGGAATGCGGCTACCATCACCCGGTCAAAAGCCATGAACGGCTCAAGCAATTGCTGGATGCGGATACCTGGCAACCCCGGAATGAACATCTCACCGCCTGCGACCCCTTGCACTTCGTGGACCGCAAACCCTACAGCGAACGCCTGCGGGAAATGCAACACAAAACCGGCTTAAACGATGCGATCCAAACCGGTTTTGGCAAAATTGACACCCATCCGGTGGCCCTGGGGGTGATGGATTTTAATTTCATGGGCGGCAGTATGGGTTCGGTGGTGGGGGAAAAAATTACCCGCCTGGTGGAGGAAGCCACCCAAGCCCGCTTGCCGGTGATTCTCATCTGCGCTTCGGGGGGCGCTCGGATGCAGGAGGGGATGCTGAGTTTGATGCAGATGGCGAAAACTGCTGCCGCCTTGGGACGACACCGCCAGGCGAATTTGCTGTACATTAGCATTCTCACCCATCCCACTACCGGGGGTGTGACTGCCAGTTTTGCCATGCTGGGGGATTTGATTCTCGCCGAACCCAAGGCGTTGATTGGTTTTGCCGGACGGCGGGTGATCGAGCAGACCCTGCGGGAAAAATTACCCGACAATTTCCAGACGGCGGAATACCTACTGCAGCATGGGTTTGTGGATATGATCGTCCCCCGCACCCAGCTCAAACATACCCTCGCCCAACTCCTGCGCCTGCACACGCCCACCAGCCCCCCGGTAGGACATCGCTATGTGACCCCCGGATTCCTGTTAAGCTAAAAGATGCTGCTGTGTGTTGGGCTTATTGAGGAGAATTATGGTCAGAACGTGCCTTTGGCTTTTCCTGAGTGTCTGTCTGTGCCTGGGCTGGAGCACTCCCGCTTGGGCGGTGGAATTGGATGCGGCAACCCGTACCGTTCCCCTGAATGATAAGGGGGATGTCGCTACGTTGACCTTACAAGAAGCCCAGCGGGGCAAACGGTTATTCAACGCCAAATGCGGTACCTGCCATGCGGGGGGCATTACCAAAACCAACCCGGTGGTGGGGCTAGACCCGGAATCCTTGGCTCTGGCGACTCCCCCCCGGGACAACATTGAAGCCCTGGTGGACTACATGAAAAACCCCACCAGTTACGACGGGCTAACCTCGATTGCGGAAATTCATCCCAGCCTGTCCAGTGCCGACATTTACCCAAAAATGCGGGATTTGACGGAGGATGACCTGTATGCGATTGCGGGGCATATCTTGATCCAACCAAAAGTCCGGGGGGTACAGTGGGGCGGCGGCAAAATCCATTATTAATCGGTGCGCTCCTGTTGGGGTGGGTGGTGTGGACGTGGTTCGTGCCGCCCGCTTTCGCCGCCCGGGTTGACCCCTATGTGAGCCGCTATCTCAAGGTGACCGAGCCGGTGGTACTCCCGGCGGATGACCAGGGAACCATGCAATCCTTTACCGCCCTTGACCTGAGTGCGGGCAAGCAGTTGTTTGAAAGCAATTGTATTAACTGCCATGTGGGGGGAGCTACCCTGCCCAACCCCCGGGTGTCCCTGTCCTTGGCGGACTTGCGGGGCGCCTCCCCACCCCGGGACAATATCCGTGCCCTGATGCAGTTCACCCGCCTACCCAAAAATTACGATGGGACGGAGGACAGCTATACCTGCCGGGAATTGCCCCCTCAAACGGCGACAGATGAGGAATTAGCGCAATTAGCCGCCTTTATTTTGCAGGCGGCGAAGGTGGCTCCCGGTTGGGGAACCAAGGATTTTTGAGGAATTGGATTTTTTTTAAGAAGCCATCGCCACCGCCACTTTTTCCTGCAATTCCCCGGATTGGTACATTTCGATCATAATATCGGAACCCCCGATAAATTCTCCGTTGATATAGACCTGGGGAATGGTCGGCCAATTGCTGTATTCCTTGATCCCTTGCCGGATTTCCTCGTCACTGAGTACGTCAAAGGTTTCGTAAACCGCCCCGACTGCGTTGAGAATTTGCACCACATTATTAGAAAAACCGCACTGGGGCATGAGTTTCGTCCCCTTCATAAACACCATAATTTTGTTACCTTTCACCAGGGCTTCGATGCGGGCTTGGGTTTCCGGGAGCATAGCTTGTATCCTAATCTATGGGATTCTATTGATCTATTATACCAAGGGTTTGGTGGGGTACAATCAAAAGACAGCCGCCCGGAGGATTTCATGCGTTATTCCCCCCTGTGGGAGTGCTATCAAAATCAGGCGAAACTGACAGAATTTGCCGGGTGGATGCTCCCTGCCCAATTTGCCGGGTTAACGCCAGAACATCAGGCGGTGCGCCAGAGGGCGGGATTATTCGACATTTCCCACATGGGTCAAATTGAATTGCAAAGCCCCCATATTTTAGAGGATTTCAACCCTTTAGTTCCCACCGCCATTACCCAGTTAAAACCCGGTCAGGCGCAATATACAGTTTTGCTAAATTCTTTGGGGGGAATTATTGACGATATTATCATTTACACCCAGGGGGAAGGGCAAATCAAACTGATTGTAAATGCGGCCTGCACGGAGAAAAACCGGAAGTGGTTGCACCAACATTTACCAAGGGCGGTGATCCAACCAACATCACAAGCGTTAATGGCCTTGCAAGGGCCTGATGCCACCGGGATTTTACAAACCTTAACCCCTGTGGCTCTACAGACTATTCCCCGGTTTGGACATACAATAGTAAGTACAAAATTTGGACACATCTGGGTGGCGCGCACGGGTTACACGGGGGAGGATGGCTGGGAAATTCAGGCGGAACCGGCGGTGGGACAAGCCCTCTGGCGGGAATTGCTTGCCCAGGGAGCCACACCCTGCGGGTTGGTGGCACGGGATATGTTGCGCTTGGAAGCCGGACTGCATTTATACGGTCAAGATATGAATGAAAGCAGTACGCCTCTGGAAGCTGGACTAGGGTGGCTGGTGGCTTGGGACAAGGGGGATTTTCTGGGGCGGGCACGGTTAATCACCCAAAAAAATCAAGGGGTGGCGCAGAAATTGGTAGGTCTGGTCGGCACGGGGCGGCGGATTTTTCGGCCTGGCTATCCGGTGCGGGCGCAGGGGCAGACGGTGGGACACATCACCAGTGGCACCCTATCCTTGAGTTTGGGGCAACCGATTGGTTTGGCCTATGTGGATACCCCTTGGACGGCATTGGGCACCCCCTTAACCGTGCAGGTACGGGAGCAGGAATTGCCGGTTACAGTAGTAAAAAGAACGTTTTACACCCGGACTGGATGAATGTATGGCGCTCACCTACCCTGTTGAATTACATTATACTGCGACGCATGAGTACGTTGCCCTAACTGGTGACGTGGCGGTAGTGGGGATTACGGCTTTTGCGGTCGAGGAATTGGGGGATATTACCTATTTGGAATTGCCCTCAGTGGGGCAGACGGTCACCCGGGGGGAACGCTTTGGCACGATTGAGTCGGTGAAGGCGGTGTCGGATTTGTATGCGCCGGTATCGGGGGTGGTGACGGCGGTGCATGAGGAATTGGTGGATGCGCCGGAAACGATTGCCAGTGACCCCTATGGCAACGGTTGGCTGTTGAAAATTCGCTTGACCCACCCGCAAGAAACGGAAAAATTGCTGACGGCGGCGGATTATCAAGCCCATTTAGGTGGGTGATTGCCTACAGCGATGATTCTCCAGAATTCCTGAATTATAACGATGTTGGACACCTAGAAAAGATGTTCTATAGCAATCCTAAATGGAAATAGAATAGGGTTCGCAGAGGCACCGCCCCCGTCCTCGGTTTTGGAAACTTTTTATTTGTAAATCAAGTAGGATTGCTGTATATCTAAAAATATCTGAAGTTGTTTGCAATCATTGTTAACTCTCGGAACAAATTTGCCTCCCGTCTTTACTTTGACAGTAAAAAGCTCCAGCCTTCACGACTAGAGCCGACATTCCACAGGGAGTAACTAACATGGCGTATCGTAACCTATTTTAGGGGAAACTACCAGAGTCATTCGTAACATTTCGTACCCAGTGCCAGAAACTGCGCTTGCGCCTTGTGCAGGGCTTCCCACCACTCCCGCTCCGGGTCGCTATCGCTGACAATCCCGGCTCCCACTTGCCCCCAGGCGATCCCCGTTCCCGCCGGAAACAGCAAGGTGCGAATCAGGATATTCCAATCCATCCGCCCGTGTTGACTCCAATACCCACAGGAACCATAAAATAAATTACGGGGATAGGGTTCTAATGTGTGTAAAATTTCCATACAACGTACCTTGGGACAGCCCGTGATGGTGCCTCCCGGAAAAACGGCTTTTAGTACATCAGCCATCGTAGATTCCGGTCGCAATGTGCCAGTGATGCGGCTGACCAAGTGCATGACATGGCTGTAAAATTCTAGGGTCAAGAGTTCGGGCACCTGCACGGAACCCCATTGGCAGACCCGCCCGAGATCATTCCGCTCTAAATCCACCAACATAATGTGTTCCGCCCGTTCCTTGGGATGCTGGCGCAATTCCTGGGCAAACATTTGATCCGCTGTGGGGGTACTCCCGCGGGGGCGAGTCCCGGCAATCGGTCGGGTTTCAATGTAGTTATCTTGTACTAAAACCAAGCGTTCTGGGGAACAGCTAACCACATGACCCCAAGGGGTTTGCCAATAGCAGGCAAAGGGGGAGGGGTTCAACTGGGTTAAATTTTGGTACACCCGCCAGGGGTGGATGGGGGTGGGCACGCCAAAACGCAGGGAGAGATTGGCTTGGAAAATGTCCCCCGCTTGGATGTGTTTTTGCACCTGCTGTACCCGCTGTTGGTACGCCTGGGGAGAAAGTTGCCATTGGACAGGGGCAAGGGGGGTTGGGTCGGGGACAGGGTCAGGGCAGGGGGTATTGAGTTGATGTATTAATTTTTGCAGTATATCATTAGCACTAGCCCCCAGGGAGAGTTGATCCTGTTGGTGGTCGGCAATGGCGCACCAGTCGGGCTGAAACCACAAAGCGACGGGAAAGGGGAGGGGGTCAGGGGTGAGGGGGGGCAACCGTTCCCATGCCCAGACGGCTTCGTAAGCCAGCCAGCCCCACCAACCGCCGGTGAAGGGGAGGGGAGGATCGGGGTTCGCACCCGGTTGGGGAACTAGATTTTGGCTCATCCAGGGCAGGAGTTCCGCTAAAGAGGGCGTCACCCAACGGCTTCCAGCGGCACAGAGGGAATACCGTCCGCCGCTCCCAGGGGGGCTTTCCAGCAGGGCGGCTAGGGGTTCTGCCCAGGCGAGGTGGCGAAACAGGTCACTACCCGTGCGTCCGCTGAGGGGGAAATGCGCCCAAACCCATTCAGTCCCAGCCATAGACCAGGCGCAGACCACACAAACCCGCCAAACCCAATACGGCAAGGCTGTCCCCCCACCGCCACCGGGAGGGATACCAGTTCAGGGGGGGCGGTTGTGCCGGTTCATACCCCCGGGCGACCATTGCCACTGCCACCTGCTCCGCCCGCAGAAAGAGGTTTAGTAACAATCGGTCGGCTACCAGCAACCACAGGCGCACCACCTGCCGCAGTTTGAGCTTTGACCAGCGAATCCCCCGCATTTGCACCGAACGCACCAGATTTTGTACTTCTTCCAGCACCAGGGGAATAAATCGTAGGGACAGGGTTAAACATAAACTGATTTCGCCCACCGGCAAGCCCCAGCGTCTGAGGGGCTGTAAACACCAGGTCATGGCGGCGGCAATGGCTTCACTGGGGGTCGTCAGCAGGTACAGATGGGTGGCATAGACCAGGGTAAAAAACAAACTGCCCAGCCGGAGCGCCAACTGCCAGGAGCGTTGGGTGATGGTGAACCAGTGCCATTGCCAGAGGATGTAATGGTAATTGGTGGGGGGGGTGGCACCGTCGGGGGGCAGGCGGGGTTGACTGGTCACGGACAGTCCATCGGGAGCCAAGGCAATAATCACCAGCAGGAGCAGGGAAAAAATGCCCAAGCCCAGCAGTTGTTTTCCCCAGACCCGCCGGGGTAAGCCGGAAATCAGGGTCAAAACCACCAAAACAACCACCAACATCCCCCGCCAAAAATTATTCGCCAGGATGGGGGTCAACAGTAACGCCATCAGCCAGCCCAGTTTCACCCGGGCATCCAGGCGGTGTACCCAGGTTTGGGGGGACTCTAAATACAACCCCAGGGGCAGGGAGCGCATTAAATCCATCGGTTCCCTCGCTCAAGGGCGGTTGACGAGAATGGTCATCTGTTTTTCAAAACCTTGGAGGGTTTCACTGAGGCGACCCAATTCCTGGAGTTGCTGTTGGTTGTGAATGTCAAAGGTTCGCAGTTGGTTTTGCAGTTGTTGCAGTACGCCTGCGGTATTTTGGACGAGGGTCATCAGGTCGGTGATTTGGGCGATACAGGTATCCTGTCCCATCTGGGCATATTGGATGTTGCGGACTAGGGTGGCTTCCAATTGATCCAACTGTGCCCCCGCCAACTGACCGACCCGGCGTTTTTGCCTGCGTACCTGCGCCAGTTGTTTTTCTAAATCCTCCACCGAAAGTACCCCATCGAAGCGGGTTTGGTACAACCGTTGCACCCGCTGATCCACCGCTTGGGGGAGGTTTTGCACCTGGTCGCAGACTTCCTGCACCGCCACCAACAAATCCAAATCCGGGGCATCCACCAGCAACCGGGATGCCTGCGCCCGTACCTTTTGCGCCGCCTGCACCAAAAATGCCACCTGTTGCCGCAGTTCCCGAATTTCCCTGGACAAAGCTCCATCATCCAGGGGTGACTGTTGGCGTTCCCGCTGGTGCAATATCCAACTACCCCCCAGGGCAATCCCCACCGCCACCAAGAGCATCAGCCACCGGGGCAACCAGAATACCCGTACCCCCACCACCAGCACCAGGGCGGCAGTGAAGATCGCCGTAGGGTAATGCAGGGGATTGATCAGCGGCACGGAATTGACAGAAGTGAGCATTACTTTCCAGATTAAACGGTTGAGGCACTAGACTGGTACAGAGGATTCATTTACTGGTTTATGTCCCCGGTCAAAAAACCCCTTGCCCCCCTGGTGCGGAACACGTTGCTGGGATTCACGGCGGCAACGGCGGTTTTGGTGGTGGGCAGTGCGGTATTTTACCAAAGTTTACGGGCACAACAGCGTTCTGAACTGTGGGTGCGTCATACGGGCGAGGTGCTGAACCAGTTGACCCAAATTGAGGCTAAACTTGCCACCCTGAGAGTCCAACACCGGAGTTATTTACTCCTGGGGGACGTGACCTATTCGCAACGCTATGACCTGGCGCGCACGGAATTGCGGTTGGCACTGGATGAACTGCGGCGGTTGGTGCAGGATAACCCTGAGCAATTGACCCGCTGGGGGCGTTTGGACACTTTGATAACGAATAAACTGCTGTATCTTGACCAGAATATTCGGATTTATCAACAACAGGGGCAAAAGGCTAGTGTCAAAGCCCTGGGTTCCCAGGTGAATCGGAGTTTGGAGGATAGCCTCCGCAATCAGTTGGACTTGATGAAACAGACGGAGCGGTTTCTCCTGCGGGAGCGGCTGGATAACGTCACCCGCTTTAGTCGGCAGGCGCAGGGGATTTTTATTTTAGGTTTGGGCAACAATATCTTAATTTTGCTGGCAACGGCGTTGGTGGTGGTGCGGCAAATTCAAGCCCGTCAGCTCGCCCAACAGACGGCGAGTCAGGAAACCAGTTTTACCGAAGCGATTTTCCAGACCACCCAAGCCTTGATCCTGGCACTGGATGGGGATGGGCGGATCGTGCGCTGGAATCGGTTTTGTGAAACCTTGAGTGGGTACACCCTAGCGGAGGTGAATCCGCAACCTTTTTGGGAAATTCTGGTGCCCGCTGAGGAGCAAGCCCACCTGCGGGAGGGCTTTGCGAGAATTTTGCAGGGAACGGCAATCGGGGTGCAGGAACACCACTGGCTGACCCGCACCGGGGAACGACGGCTGATCCGCTGGGTGAATACCCTGCTCACGGATCATCAGCAGGAGACGGAATATGTGATTGCCACCGGCATTGATGTCACGGAGGAACGGGAAGCCCGAGCCGCCTTGAGTGCCAGCGAAGCCCGCTATCGGGATTTGTTTGAAAATGCCCACGACCTGATCCAAAGCGTGGATATGCAGGGGCGGTTTCTCTACGTCAATCGGGCTTGGCAACGAGCCTTAGGGTATCAGGAGGAGGAGATTAAAAATTTAACCCTCTGGGATGTGATCCACCCGGACTCCCTGGAGCAGTGTCGGCAAAAATTCCAAACCCTGATCGCCACCGGCAGTCTGCCCTTTGTGGAAGTGAAGTTCCGCACCCGGGATGGGGATACCCTGCTGTTGGAAGGCAGTACCAGTTGTTCCTACGATGAGCAGGGGCGACCGGTGGCGACCCGGGGCATTTTTCGGGATGTAACCGAGCGCAAACGCACGGAGGCGGAACTGGCACGGCAAAACCGGCGGGCGCAGATTTTTAGTGAAATCACCCTGAAAATTCGCCAAAGTCTGGATTTGGGGGTGATTCTGGAAACGACGGTGCAGGAGGTGCAAAAAATCATTCACGCCGACCGGACGTTTATTTACCAACTCACCCCAGGAGGCGTTGGACAGGTGGTGGCGGAAGCCCGCTTAGCCGATGTCCCCAGCCTGGTCGGTCGGGAGGAGGCTTGGCAGAGGTTGATCCAAACGGAACTGGCTTGGTGCCAGCAGGGGCAACCGCTGGTGGTGGACGATGTGGGGGGGCTGACCCTCACCCCAGAACAGGATGCGCTTTTGCAGGATTTGGGGGTGCAATCGCAACTGCTGGTGCCCTTGATGTGGAAGGCGGAATTGTGGGGGATGTTGGTCTGCCACCAATGCGATACGGCACGGATTTGGAGCAGTTTTGAGCAGGATTTACTCACCCAGATTGCCGACCAGGTGGGGGTAGCGTTGACCCAGGTGTATTTGATCCAGGAATTGGAACAGGCACGGCGGGCGGCGGAGGAGTCCTCTCGGATCAAGAGTGCGTTTTTAGCCAATATGAGCCACGAAATTCGTACCCCCATGAATGCGGTGTTGGGGATGACGGGGTTGCTGTTGGATACGCCTTTGAATGCGGAACAACGGGATTTTGTGAATACGATTCGCACCAGTGGGGATACCCTGTTGAATTTGATTAATGAAATTTTGGATTTATCCAAACTGGAAGCGGGGCAGGTGCAGTTGGAGGAGTTGGATTTTGAAATTCTCACGGTCGTAGAAGAAGTGGTGGAACTGCTGGCTCCCCAGGCGCACATCAAGGGGTTGGAAATCGCCGCTTTGGTCAACCCGCAAACCCCCAGTTGGGTGCGGGGGGATGCCACCCGCCTGCGGCAAGTGTTGATCAATTTGGTCAGCAATGCGATTAAATTTACCGCCAAGGGAGAGGTGGTGATCCGGGCACAGCCGGGGGCGCAGGCACCCTGGGTGGAATTTGCGGTGAGCGATACGGGGATTGGCATTCCCCCGGAAGTACAAAAGCGGTTATTCAGCCCCTTTACCCAGGCGGATGCCTCCACCACCCGCAAATTTGGGGGCACCGGCTTGGGGTTGGCGATTTGCAAACAACTGGTGAATCTGATGGGCGGCGACATCCACCTGGAGAGTACGCCGGGTCAGGGTTCCCGGTTTTTCTTTAGCCTGCCTCTGCCCGCCGTCCCGGCACCAACCCCCCCCGAGGCGACCCCGGCGCTCCCGGCGCAACCCATCGCTGGGAAATCCCTGTTGGTGGTGGACGACCATCCCATCAACCGCAAGGTGGTGCGGTATCAAGCCTGCCGCTGGGGGCTGCAGGTGGAGGAGGCGGCGTCGGCGGCGGAGGCGTTGGCGAAAATGCGCCAGCAGGACTACGCGGTGGTGTTGGTGGATATGAATATGCCGGAAATGGACGGACTGACCCTGGGACGGCAGATTAAACAAGACCCCCAATTGGCGCAGGTGCCCCTGATTATGCTCACGTCCAGCCATTTGCGGGAGGAAGCCAAACAAGCCCTGGACATTGGATTTTCTGCCCATCTGGTCAAACCGGTGAAGGCATCCCGCCTGCTGGATACGATCATGAATGCCCTGGAGGGCACGATTGGGGAAACTGCCACCGACGTACCCTCGGCACCCGTGCTGGCTGACCCTTCCCCCCTGCGGATTCTGCTGGCGGAGGACAACCCGGTGAACCAAAAAGTGGCGTTGAAACAGCTCGCCAGCCTGGGGTTTTCAGCGGATGTGGCGGCGAATGGGCAAGAAGCCCTGGAAATGATCCTGCGCTTTGCCTACGATGTGGTATTGATGGACTGCCAAATGCCCGTGTTGGACGGCTTTGGTGCCACCCGCCGCCTGCACGAACTCTATCAGGAAGGGCGTTTGCGCCAGCGACCGATTGTGATTGCCCTCACCGCCAACGCCATGAAGGAAGACCGGGAGCGCTGTATTGCCGCCGGGATGGACGATTACCTGAGCAAACCCGTCCACAAGGAAGACCTGCGCCAGATGCTGACCCATTGGCAGGAACGGTTACGCACCCAGCCGGAGGTGGTCGGGCAGTCATGAGGGAAATTGGGCGCATTTTAGCCCCCCACGGTCTGCGGGGCGAGGTGAAAGTATTGTGTTTGAGCGACTTTCCCGAGCGGTTCACCCAGCCCGGTTCCCGCTGGTATTCCCTGCCCCAGCAACCGGATTATCACCCCTTAACCCTGGTGCGCTCCCGTCCGGTGCCGGGGAAAAATCTTTACATTGTCCAGTTCCAAGAATTGGCAAACTGCGACCAAGCAGGGGCATTGCGGGGGGCAACCCTGTGGGTGGAAGCGGCAAACCGTCCCCAGTTGGCGCCGGATGAATTTTATGTGCCGGATTTGATTGGGCTGACCGCCTGGCAGGGGGGGGAACCCCTGGGGCAGATTACCGGCGTGATCCCGGCGGGGAATGATTTGCTGGAGATTACTACCCCCACGGGGCGGGTGCATTGGGTGCCCTTTGTGCGGGAACTGGTGCCCCAGGTGGAGGTGGCACAGGGGCGGCTGGAATTGCGTTTGCCCCCAGGGTTACTGGAATTAAACCATTCCTGATCTAGCATGGCTAATTGGTGCTACAAAAATGCAACGATAGCCGGAATCTGTTGGCAGACCCTTCCCAGTCATAGAAATCCTACTTAGCTAACGAACAGAAATTTCCTGGAACCAAGGATGGGGGTGATGCCCCTGCAATATTTGGGATTGCCCTAGGTCGTGTTGATCGTTGATTTAAGCCAGAAGAGGGCACCGACAAAGTAGAGAAAGCTCAAGAAGTTTCTGGCCAATTTATCAAAACGAGAAAATATAGCAATCCTACTTGATTTTCAAACAAAAATTTTTCAGAACCATACACCGCAGGTGCTTCTTTTACGGGGGCGGTGCCCCGGCGACCCTTGTTCTAAACTCATTTGGGATTGCTATATTTTCATCTAAAACCACAACACTCATCTTTTGCCCTCCATAAATAGTCCTCTCTATTTTACATACAGTCTTTTGAGTGGTTATGGGATACAGTTGAACCCCACTTGCCGTAGGCCAATCGCGGTAAGCCTTCAGGATAATTGAGGCTTTTTGTATCCTTTAATTGATAAACAGACTGTAAGATCAACACAACCTAGCCATTTTTCAAAGTTTTCTTTGCCCTCTTCAACCGTCCTGCTTGATTCGTAAATATAGGGAACCTCTATTTATTTGAACCAACTAAAAATCTCATCGTGGGAATACCCATGTTACCCGGAACCAAGGGCGGGGGATGCCCCCCTGCGACCGCTAACTTTGAATTGATAGAGGTGCCCTTAATTTTTGTACTTACATGATAGGGTAGCGCTATCTTTGTAATGCTCAAGAAATGGTCACAAGAATTCGCCGTTAGGTCGGTGGCTTTGCCTCTCTAAGCAGAAGCGTCATGGGTGAATAGTGGATGAGACATTGCTCAAATACCCATGAGATAGGGGTTTGCGGGAATTAACTACCGAGAACTTAGAGAGCCATCGTCTGGAATGGCATCCACTCCTTCGGGAAGACATGATACTAATTGTAATAAAATTGTAATAATAAACAATTACTTGGATAGCACTACCCATGATAGGCTCGGAAGCCCTATTCTTTCGTCGGCAATCATCAATAACGCAGGGGTCATTCTCAATAATTTGGAATCTTCTCCAGCCAAAAACCTAGGGTGAACCAGCCCCAAATCCCCGGCGAACCTAGCGTAAAAAACTCGTTACCAACCACAGGATCACAAAAATCCCCCAACTAATCGCTGTTTCGGGATTTAACCCCAGGTTCAGACTGAGGAGTATATTCCCCACCACCGCCCCCACCAGCAACCCGAGCACCGTCAGCAGGAGTGCCCGTCCAAAGCGGTTTTCCTTGCGGTTGATAAAGTACAAACCGGCCGCAATCCCTAACGCCACCGGCAAAGCGGCATTGGCACTGGCCGCCCACGCCCAATACCCCAATCCCCCATACACCAGAGCGGGCAAAGCCACATCCTGGGCACTGGGGGTATCCACAAACGACCGTAAATGTTCTGCCCAAGCCGGTAGGGTAACCGTGCGGGTGTCATTTTTTTCCGCCGTGGCGACCACATTCCGCTCCGCATAGCGAATCCGCTCCGGCACCTTGATCCGCCCCTGTTGTCGTTGGCGCAAGCGATCCATCAAAATCGCATCATAAGCCATTTCCACCGCCTGGGTGCGCCGGTCATCCCCCTGGCACTGACTCAATAGTTGGGCGCGCGCCGCTTGCACTTCCTCGAAGGAGGCTTCCTCGCTGACCCCAAGTTGCGCATAGGGATTGATTTCGCTCATATCGCATCAAAATAAATCCAGGTACTCCTAGCCTACTCCACCCAAGGGAGGGACTACAAGTTAGGAAAACGAAAAATTCTGTAAAATTCCGGCAAATATCGTCACAGTCAGTCTTGCGGGATTTGGCACATTGTAACGTTTTGATAAACTCGCCAGGGTTGGGCAAGGGGGAACCAATTCTGAAGATTATGGGGAGAAATGGTGTCCCTGGACAGGGGCGGGGTTATTTTGAATGAATAGGGCATCCTGTACCTACAACTCCCATAAAATGGAGCATCGTTCGGGACGCAAAGCCTTACATCTGAGTTAGGGGGGACAGCGATGGAAACAACCCAAGTTTATGTAACCATTCACGGGCATTTTTACCAGCCGCCCCGGGAAAACCCCTACCTGGAGGCGATTGAGCGGCAGGAGGGTGCGGCTCCCTTCCACGATTGGAACGAGCGGATTTTCCACGAATGCTACCGCCCCAATGCCTTCGCCCGGGTGTTGAGTGAGTCTGGGGAAATTTTGGATATTGTCAACAATTTTGAGTATCTGAGTTTCAATATTGGTCCGACCTTATTTAGTTGGTTAGAACGGTATGACCTGGAGACCTATCAGCGCATTATTGAAGCCGACCGGCGCAGTTGTCAGCGGCTGAACGGGCACGGGAATGCGATTGCCCAGGTTTATAACCATATCATCATGCCCTTGGCGACCACTCGGGATAAATTGACCCAGGTGCGGTGGGCGAAACAGGATTTTATCGCTCGGTTTGGGCGGGTGCCGGAGGGGATTTGGCTGGCGGAAACGGCGATTGATTATGAAACCTTGGCGGTGTTGGTGGCGGAGGGGTTTAAGTTCACCATCATTGCCCCGTCCCAAGCCCAACGGTGCCGTCCGGCGGGTGCCCTGGAATGGTACGAAGTGGGGGGCGGACAGATTGACCCCACCCGTCCCTATCGCTGTCGGATTCCCGATGAGATTTTGCCGGAGTTGGGTAAGAACCGGGAAATTGCCATTTTTGTCTATGATGGACCGATTTCGGGGGACATGGGGTTTGGGGAGGTTCTCCACAGTAGCCATAATCTGGTGGGGCGGTTGGGGATGGCGGTGCAACCGGGGCGCACCCAATTGATTTCAGTCGCTACGGACGGGGAAACCTTTGGGCACCACAAAAAAGGGGCGGAAAAGACGATTGCCTACGCCTTGACCCGGGAGATTCCCCGCCGGGGCTGGCAGGTGACGAATTTTGCCCATTACCTCAGTCTCTATCCCCCCACCTGGGAAATTGTAATCAAACCCCGGACAGCCTGGAGTTGTGCCCACGGGATTGAGCGGTGGCGGTCGGACTGTGGTTGCGGCGGCGGCGGCAGTTGGCACCAGAAATGGCGGGCACCCCTGCGCCAGAGTTTGGATTGGCTGGCTGAGCAACTGGATGCCCTCTACGAGGCGTGGGCGGGGGAATGGCTGGTGAACCCCTGGGGGGCGAGGGATGCCTATGTCCAGGTGATCCGGGAACGCACCCGGGAAGGGAGCCAGCGGTTTTTGGCGCACCAGCAACGCTATCCCCTCACCCCAGAGGAGCAGGTGGATGTCCTGCGGTTGTTGGAAATGCAACGCTATCGCCTGTTCATGTTCACCAGTTGCGGCTGGTTTTTCGAGGAACTGTCCCGTCCTGAAGGAACCCAAATTCTCCGCTATGCCGCCCGGGCGATGGAATTGGCGCAGGAAGTCACCGGTCAAAACCTCGAACCGGAATTTCGCAAACGGCTCGCCCTCGCCCCTAGCAACATTCCCCAATATGTGAACGGGGAAATGGTCTATCAACAACGGGTGGAAACGGCACGGGTGACCATGACCCAGGTAGCCGCCCACTACGGCATTAGCTCCCTGTACACCCAATACCCCCGTCAGCAACAAATCTACTGCTACAACATCGAACAACAGGACTACCAAATTCATCGCCTTGGCACCCTCACCCTGGCGTTGGGGGAACTGGTCATTACTTCGGTAATCACTTGGGAACAAAAACATCTGGTCATAGGGGTTTTACATTTGGGGGGTTGGGATTTTCACTGTTGTTTGCAGGAATTCACCCAGCGCAAAGCCTATCAACAGTTGCGGGAGCAATTGCTCGAAGTCTTCCACCAGGGCAGTGGGGCGCAGACCGTATTGGCGATGGAACGGCTGTTTACCGCCAGTTCCAGCTATGGACTCCAGGACATTTTCAGCCAGGAGCGGCAGAGGATTATCGGCTTATTGGCGCAAAATACCCTCACCCAACTCGACCAACTCTACAGCCAGGTGTACCGGGAAAATTACGGTGTGATTATGGCTTTCCGCCGGGATCACCTGCCCGTGCCCCAGGAATTGCAGGTAGCCGCCGCCATTACCCTCAGCCAACGGGTGATGACCCTACTCCGACGGTTGGAACTGGAAACCAGCAATCCCCTCCACGACGGTCCGCCCAACGGCACGGTTTACATCCATGAACTGCACAGCCTCACCCAGGAAGTGCAACAGGTGGGGGTGCGTTTGGACATCCAGGAAGGGCGGCAAATTGTCGAACGCCTCCTGCTCACCTGGTTGGATGAACTGCTCACCCGCCTCCCGGCTCACCTGCTTGGCATCGGGGTGCAACGGTGGCAACAATTATTCCGCCTCGCCGAATGGCTGTACCTGCAACCCCAGATGGAACGCATCCAGGAACGGTATTTTGCCGCCTGCTGTCAAGGGCAGTTGGGAACCGAATTGCTGGAATTGGCTCCCCTGGTGCGGGTGGCTCCCCCCAGTTGCTCCACCGAACCTTGGCTCAAGCCCCCGACAACCGTTGCCCCCTACCTGCTCCCCACAATTGATGTGCCCGGCGTAACCGTTGCACCACAACCTCCGGCTGGGGATGGTGCGCCAGACAAGCCCTGAGTTCCGCCAGGGGTAAATGAGCCGCATTTTGCCCCGGCACCCAATGCCCCGCATTCCCAATCATGCTGTAACGAGTGCGGCAGTAGTCCCACAAATCAAAGGCTTCCGCCAAATTCAACAAACGCAAAATCAAGGGCATATTGACCTGTCCCGGCGTGGCAAACCAGGGGGGCAAATTTACCGCCCATTGCTCAAACCAATCCCGCCCCAAAGCCTGTATCGCCGCCTGTTCAAGGCGTTCTAAAATCGGGGTTAATATCGCCTGGGACGTGCTTAGTAAATCTAGGGTTTTTAAGTGTTCATCAAAATCCGTAGGTTTGGCGGCTCCAATGCTCAAGGTATGCACCTGGGGATGGCTCAAACAAAATAGATCATTAAACACCATCGGATGCAAAGGATGACAGAGTTGCACCAATTTTGGGGGCGGATTGTATAGATGCCCACCCTTATCACTAGGGCTAATAATAAACACCCCCATATCCTGCTTTTCTGCCGCTAAAATAGCAGTCCAATTTTCTTGAAAAATGTAATACCAATGCAAATTGACATAATCAAATTCTCCGGTTTGAATCGCCTGGGTAATTAAACTCACATGACCGTGGGTGGAAAACCCCACATAGCGCACCCTTCCCTCTTTTTGCCATTGCCGCACCAGGGGCAAACACACCCGCAGACTCCACTCCAAATGCTCCGGTAAATTAATGCCATGAATCCCCAATAAATCTACATAGTCCAATTGCAGATAGTGCAAAGATTTAGTAAATTTTTGCGTAAATACCTGCGGATCAGGGTCAGGGGAAATTTTCGTTTGCACAATTAATTCTTTGCGGGGAAATTGTCCCAAAACCCAGCCTAATTGCATCTCGGAAGTCCCATAACCCCGGGCGGTTTCAATATGGGTAATCCCCACATCCCAGGCACGCTGAATGGTCGCTTGTAAATTCGCTTGATTATCAAGAGGAATCTTCTCTGGAACTTGATCCTGCCATTGAAATTGGTAGCGCATTCCCCCGCAGGAAAACACGGGCATCGGTAATTCGGTGCGACCAAAACGTCGGTATTGCATAGGTTTATGGTGAGGTATCATGCCCAAAAATGTGCCGTAAATCTAAGCTAAATCCTAGTAGAACCTCCTCCCCGGAAAGAACGACATCAAAAGTGACAATTTCAGGGGCAAAATTCGGGCGATAAATGGTAACACTACGGGTTTCAGGATTCACTAACCACCCTAAGCGACAACCATTTTCCACATACTCCCGCATCTTGGCTTGTACCGTAGCTAAATCGTCTGAAAGGGAGACTAATTCAAGGACAAAATCAGGACAAATCGGGGCAAATGTTCGTTGCTGTTCTGGGGATAGCTGTGCCCAACGTGCCTGAGCAATCCAGGCTACATCGGGGGAACGGATTGCCCCATTGGGTAACTTAAATCCGGCGGAAGAATCAAAGACTTTTCCAGTTTTATGTTGACGATTCCAAATTACAAAATCCGTAGTTAATTCACTATTAAAACTGCCCGTTTCACTCCCCGTTGGTGGCATGACTATGACTTCCCCTTGAGCGGTTAATTCCCAGCGTAAATCAGGATTAAATTTCACCAATTCCGTGAATTGCGCCTCACTGCAACGTAAGGTCGGCGGAATCTGGATGGGAATGACAGCGTTCATTGCTTTCATAACCAAGTAGTAATTTTATTTTAACCATTTCCAAAAATGTGCCGTAAATCTAGGGTCAATCCTGGTAGAACCTCCTCACCGGAAAGAACGACATCAAAGGTTACGGTTTCGGGGGGAACATTGGGGCGATAAATGGTGACACTCCGGGTTTCAGGATTCACCAGCCACCCCAACCGACAGCCATTTTCCAAATACTCCTGCATCTTGGCTTTCAGCGTAGCTAAATCATCCGCAGGGGAGACTAATTCAAGGACAAAATCAGGGCAAATCGGGGCAAATGTTCGCCGCTGTTCCGGGGATAACTGCTCCCAACGTGCCTGAGCAATCCAGGCGACATCAGGAGAACGAATCGCCCCGTTGGGTAACTTAAAACCCGTCGAGGAATCAAAGGTTTTTCCGGCTTTTTGCTGGCGATTCCATAGTTCAATATCCGTGCCAAGACCCAGATTATAATTCCCCGTTTCACTCCCCGTTGGTGGCATGACAATCACTTCCCCTTGAGCGGTTAATTCCCAGCGTAAATCGGGATTGTATTTCGCTAATTCTGTGAATTGTGCCTCAGTGCAACGTAAGGTCGGCGGAATCTGGATGGGAATGACAGCGTTCATTGCTTTCATAACCAAGTAGTAATTTTATTTTAACCATTTCCAAAAATGTGCCGTAAATCCAAACTAAACCCTGGTAAAACATCTTCCCCGGAAAGGACAACATCAAAGGTTACGGTTTCGGGGGGAACATGGGGGCGATAAATAGTGACACTCCGGGTTTCAGGATTCACCAACCAACCCAACCGACAGCTATTTTCCAAATACTCCCGCATCTTAGCTTGCACAGTAGCTAAATCGTCTGAAGGGGAGACTAATTCAAGGACAAAATCAGGGCAAATCGGGGCAAATTGTCGCCGTTGTTCGGGAGATAGTTTTTCCCAACGTTCCTGGGCAATCCAGGCTATATCAGGAGAACGAATCGCCCCATTGGGTAACTTAAAACCCGTCGAAGAATCAAAACCTTTACCTTGTTTATTTTGAGCATTCCAGATGGCAAAATAACCACCCAATTCAAAGTTATAATTCCCCGTTTCACTCCCTGTTGGCGGCATGACAATTACTTCCCCTTGAGCAGTTAATTCCCAGCGTAAATCGGGATTAAATTTCACCAATTCCCTGAACTGCTCTTCAGTACAACGTAATGTAGGTGGAATGAAAATAGACATCGCCGCTTGCATAACACACCTGGGCTGACCATGTTTGAATTTTAGCTTTTCACTTGCCAGTTTTGGGGAAATCCCTTACAGTATCGGGGTAGAAAGCGTTAAGATGGCACAACCTGGTTTTTTTGAGGAGTGATTCTGATGTCAATTCATTGGTTGCAGGCTCTGGAAGTGGGCAAATATTTGGTAACGCAACGGATGTTGGGGCGCAAGCAGTATGCCCTGACGTTGATGTTGGAACCCCTATTTCGTTGCAATTTAGCCTGCTCAGGCTGTGGCAAAATTCAGCATCCGGTGGATGTTCTCAAACGCCATCTCACCCCAGAGGAATGTTTCCGTGCGGTAGAGGAATGTGGCGCACCTGTGGTGGCAATTCCAGGCGGTGAACCCTTACTCCATCCCCAAATTGATGAAATCGTGGCGGGTTTGGTGGCACGCCGCAAGTTTGTTTACCTTTGCACCAACGGCATTTTGTTAGAAAAAAGTTTGTCTAAATTTACCCCATCTCCCTACTTTTCCTTCAGCGTGCATTTGGATGGAATGCGGGAATTGCATGATAAATGCGTGGATCGCAAGGGGGTATTTGATATAGCTATTAGTGCGATCAAGGCGGCGAAAAAAGCGGGCTTTCGAGTCACCACCAATACCACGGTTTTTGATGGTACTAAGCCGGAGGATATACAAGAACTGTTTGATTTTCTGACGGAATTAGGGGTGGATGGGATGATGGTTTCCCCAGGTTATAGCTATGAATGGGCGCCGGATCAGGAGCATTTCTTAAAACGGGAACAAACCCGGGCGTTATTCCGGGAAATTATCGCTCCCTATCGCCAGGGCAAGACCAAATGGAATTTCAATCACAACCCACTATTTATTGACTTTTTAGTGGGGGAAAAAGACTACGAATGTACGCCCTGGGGAATGCCCAGCTACAGTGTTTTGGGGTGGCAAAAACCCTGCTATTTGCTCAATGAAGGACATTGCCAAAGCTATCAAGAATTATTGGAAACCACCGAGTGGGAAAATTACGGACGTGCCAGTGGCAATCCCAAATGCCGGGACTGTATGGTGCATTGTGGTTATGAACCGACAGCGGCAATTGATGCAATGGAACCGGGGAATGCGGCTCGCTCCTTAGCAACGGTCTTAGGCATTGGGCGTTAAATAGTGCTACGAAAAAAAGCCCCTAAATCTAGGAGCTTTTTGTTTTGTTGGAATTGGGTTTTTAATCCCTAGTTTGCTTCGGATTAGAGGTTGCTTGGGTTGCCGGGCTGACCCCGCCGTTGTTGCCATTGTTGCCGCCGGGCTTCGAGTTGTTGCCGTTGCTCGGCGGTGAGAATGGCTTCAATTTGCTGGCGGGTACTGGTGCGAATTTGCCTCATTTGCTGTTTTTGGGCATCAGTGAGGTTAAGATTTTTCATGGTGGCTCGCCGTTGTTCCGGGGTTTGCCCTTGCAGTTGGCTGAGTTGTTGCCGCTGTTCAGGGGTCAAAACCTGTTGCATTTGGTTCCGGGCATTTTGGCGAATTTGTTGTATCCGTTGTTGTTGCTCCGGGGTGAGGTTCAAATCCGCAAGCGGTCCTCTGCGTTTAGTCTGTTGCGCCAATTCAAATTGGGCTTGGGCGGGGGTGGCGGTGACCACAGAGGCGGTCAACATTAACCCCAACAAAGCCGGTAATACCATGAGCTTCATCCAGATTCTCCTTAACAAGAAAAAGTGTGTTGGTAGGGGTAGGAACCGATAATAACAAAGGTGATGTTGCTAGGCTCAAAAGTGATTGCCAGGGTAGTAGCTAAAGGCGGAACGAAGCAACGCATTACTCCCATAAAATCTCATCTCCAGTCCAAAGGGTTTCATCTTTTTAGACGGGGGCAAAGCGGGGGTGGTTCACTCTAGGGGCTGGGCGGCCAGGAATGCCTGCACTGCATTCACCGTCGGGGCTTGGGTAATCGCTCCCCTAGCGGTAGTAGATAAAGCGGCAACCGCACTCGCCCAACGTAATGCTTGATTAAGTAAATTCGCATCACTACTTAAAGTCTCTCCATAGGTTACCCATTGATGTAACCATCCTGCCACAAACGCATCCCCCGCCCCGGTCGTATCTACCGTATTTACGACAAACGCTGGACAATGACCTCGGTATTCGGCGATTTGATAATCACAGCCCTGGGCACCCTGGGTTAGGAAAATATGGGTTAAATTCGGGCATTTTTGGTGAATGCTGTTAAGGTCATTACTATTAAATAACCATTGGGCTTCTTCGCTGGTCAATTTCACCGCCTGGACTTGGCTGAGTAATTCCAAAGTTAAAGATTTTGCTAATTCATGATCCCGCCAAAATACAGGTCGCCAATTCACATCTACTAGAATCATCAAACCCTTGTCTAAAGCCCAATCAACCAATTGCCAACAGGTTGTTCTGGCGTGGGGAAATGCTAACACCAGGGCTTCGATATACACATATTTGGGCGTGAAATGAGGTTCTAAAAAAGTGACATAATTATCAGCAAATTCCTGGCAATCGGGGGGATAGAATCCAACAAATTCCCGTTCCCCTACCTCGCTCCGAGTGACCTCCACCAACCGGGTCGGATAGGGCAGTTTTTGTACATAATCTGTACAGACTTGATGGGATTGCAAAACTCGGAGTAATTGGCTTCCCCGTTCATCCTGCCCTACTCCAGCGATCAATGCTCCAGACACACCCAATGCGCCCAGCCCACAGGCGACATTCAACCCCGCCCCGCCGGCATAGGGTGTCCAGGAACGCACCTGGTTGGGGGGAATTCCCGTTTGATCCGCCAGCATATCCCAGAGGGCAAGACCGTAACAGAGGACGGAAGAACTGCTCATATTTATCTAGCGAACCTCATCCAGCAATATTTCCCACGACTCTTTGCACCTGTAGCCATCTCAAACGATCCGTGGTAATAACAAAGCTATTGGAATTGAAATGGGGCTGTGCCCGGAGACCCTTGACTTTCTGAGTAGAAAACTTTCCCTCACATTTCAAATGTTATTGCTAGGGAGTAGATGTCGGTTTTTTTAATTCTGAATATGCTTATAACTAATGGGCACTTCTATTTATTTACACCCATTGAAGTTTATCTTGCTGAAATGCCCATATTAATGGCTACGCCACGCAGGCTATCGAAAACCAGAGACGGGGGCTACGCCCCTGCGACCTATTTTTAGAAGTGCCCTAATACTGATAACGGCCTTCAACCATAGAAATTCTATTTGATTAACGTTAGCTTGCGTGCCGTAGGCATACAGAAATTTCCCAGAATCAAGAACGGAAAATGCGCCCCTGCAACTTCTATTCTCATTACGACAACTGATTACAGTCTATTTATAAATTAAGGGATGCAAAAGCCTTGATTATTCTCAAAGTTCAACACGCTCAACCGCCGACAAGTAGAATTTTAACCGTACCCTATAAATGCTTAAAAGTCTGTAACTTCACAATCTTCTCTGATTTCTTGTTACACCTATTGTAAAGATGACAAAGATGAAACTATCCAAAATTCAATTGGGATTGCTATAGTTAAAGAATCATGATCAAGTGTTGTAGGGTATCAATCATGACTTCTGGCCGCACTGTTTCCCGAAAAATCCATCAACTTAAAATTACCCTGCTAGACAGTAAACCCCCAATTTGGCGGCGACTTCTCGTACCTTCAGATACCAGTTTATCTTGGCTGCATCGGGTTATTCAAGTTGCTATGGGTTGGCAAGATTATCATTTGCATCAGTTTATTCAAGGGGAGGTATATTACGGTATTGCCCAACAGGACTATGGTTTTTTAGTCAAAGATGAACGCCGTTATTATTTGGATAATGTTATTCCCCTAGCGGGTATGAAATTGATTTATGAATATGACTTTGGGGATTGTTGGGATCACATGGTTTTGGTAGAGAAAATCTTGCCGTTTGATCCACTCATGACCTATCCGGTTTGTATCAAAGGCAGGAGGGCTTGTCCACCGGAGGATGTGGGGGGCATTGGTGGTTATGAAGAATTTCTAAAGGTCATAGGAGACCCCAATCATCCTGAATACGAAGACACTGTGGCCTGGATAGGCAAGCCTTTTGACCCAAACGCATTTGATTTATCAGAGATTAATCACCGACTGGCAAAATTAGTCATTCCTCAGCGCAAAAAACGTAATCCTAACTAGACCTAGCTAGGAGAACTTTGGCGAGCCAATTCTGCCAACCGCTCTTGCTGGTCTTTAATAATACAAGCTTGCACTAAGGCATCAATATCCCCTTCCAAAATTTCGCTTAGGGAAAAGTTTTGATTGAGACGGTGATCCGTTACCCGATTGTCCTTGTAATTGTAGGTACGAATTTTTTCCGAACGTGCCCCGGTCCCCACTTGCGAACGACGCAGAGAACTCACGGATTCCTGCTGTTCTTGCAGTTGTAAATCATAGAGTTTTGCCCGCAGTAATTGCATCGCTCGTTCCTTGTTTTTAAGTTGCGTGCGCTCCTCTTGACAATGGATATGAATACCAGTGGGTTTGTGAAATAGATGTACTGCCGTTTCCACCTTATTGACGTTTTGCCCCCCGGCTCCCCCCGAACGTGCAGTGGTGATCTCAATATCATTAGGGTTGATTTCCACCGCCACCTCATCCACCTCCGGCATCACCGCCACCGTTGCCGTCGAGGTATGCACCCGCCCGGAGGCCTCTGTGACCGGTACCCGTTGCACCCGATGGGTTCCCGCTTCAAACTTGAGTTTGCTGTACACCCGGTCGCCTTCGATTTCCAGCACCACTTCCTTGAACCCACCGGACTCCGCCGGGGACTCGCTGACCAATCTTACCCGCCAGTTTTGACGTTCAGCATAACGGCTGTACATTCGCATTAAATCCCCTGCCCAGATGCCTGCCTCATCGCCGCCCGTCCCTGCTCGGATTTCTAGCATGATATTTTTGTCATCGTTGGGGTCTTGGGGCAGGATGAGAATTTTTAGCTCCTGTTCCAGTCGGTCTAATTTTTCCGTCAGGGTTTCCACTTCCTGTTGTGCCATTTGTTGAAATTCCGGGTCTTTGGCGGCTTCTTTCAAAAGTTGTTGGGCATCAAGCAATTCTCTCTGTACGGTTCGCCACGCATCAAATGTATTGACAATTGCTTCCATCGCCGCCCGGGCTTTGGTAATCCGTTGCAATTCCTGGGGGTCAGTCGCCACCGCCGGGTCAGCCAACTGCCGATTCAAATCTTGGTAGGTGCTTTCAATCGCCTTCAGCTTTTCCAGGAGGTACGCTTCCGCCATAGGATAAAATTACTAAACGCCAAATGATTTAATTATTTTAGCCTACGCAATGAACTGGAAACCGGCGGGTTTGATTTATCAAGCACGGTTTGCGACGGTCATCACTGACGATGGTAGTCCCACCATTCGGGATTTAGGCATAGCCAATCAGGAATGTATGCACCATAGCGGTGGAGCCTACCAAGAAACGCAATATATCTATGGGGAAGCCATCCGAGCAGTGATAAAAACCTGTCCAAACCCCCATTTTTTAGTTGTGGGTTTAGGGTTAGGCTATATTGAAATACTGATTGCTTGTGAATGGTTAAAATCCCAACCATCAGGTCATTGTCAGGTGATTAGTTTTGAATCCGAAGCCTACTGGCAAGAACAATTCCAACATTGGTTACTCGATGAACCCTCGGAATTATGGGAAATCCATCAACTGCGGGATGATAAATTCAAGCAAGATTATCCCGAGGAAATAACCCAGGCTCAGGATTGGCTCAAAAATCATTTAATTTTAGAAAATGAATTAACCTACCTTCCCCAATGGCAAGGGCAAATCCACGGAATTTTATTTGATGCTTACAGTTCCAAAACTTCACAGGAATTATGGCAGGAAGATTATTTGATTAAATTTTTACAACATTACAGTGCAGAACATTGTTTATTTGTGACCTATGCCAGTACTGGCAGTCTCAAAAGAGCCTTAAAATTCTGTGATTTTATGATTCACGAAAGAGGGGGATTTCAGGGCAAAAAAGAATCCACTTGGGCGACCAAAAATTTATGAATTTCCATAAAATTACCCAGAAATAAAAGCGGGGGTGATACCCCTAAAATTTATTTTTAGAAATGCCCTTAAGGTTTCTTGGCTTCCATATAGAGAGAGTTGGGTTTATAGATACTTCCATCCGGTTCCGTATCCAAATTAAAGTTCTGCCACTCATCTAAGTAACTATTGGTAGGGGTTTGCACTTGAGTTTCGATAAAACCTACATTTTTAAGCAGTTTTTCTAAGGAATAGGCATCATACATCCATTGGTGAATTTCACCACAGTTACGTAGATGAATAATGCTGAATAAATCATACTCCTTACCTAGGAGTATCTTTGCACAAAAATGCTTGAATTGGGTAGGGAAATGACGTAACCATTGTTTAGGTCGCCAAAATAAATAGTATCGCAAACGATGCCATTGGGAATTAAATTTCCTAGATTTGGAATAACTTCTTTGTACCCGTTCTAGCATATCTTGCACATCTTTACCCCCTCGTTCTAAAACATAATCATAAGCCGGGATTTCCTGCTGTTGTAGATACTCAAGCATCATCCCCCCTGGCGTTTGCCGTACCGCCTGGTCATACAGTTCCAACATAATCCAATTATATTTGCTTTGAGCATCATCTACACCTGAGCGAATTTCATCCAGGATATGTAGGTACTCACGAACGATATTTTCCAAATCCGGGACGACAATACGAATAATTCCCCCCGGTTTCAAAATTCGGTAACATTCATCCAGCAAGTTTTTGGCATCAGCACAGGTAAAATGTTCCAAAACATGGGAGTGATAAATAAGGTCAAAATAGTTCTCATGAAAAGGTAGTTTTTTCCTGAGATCGATCGCTAATACCCTGGGGTTGCGAACGGCAAAATCCACATTCAGCCATGCTTCGGATTCTACATAGCGGTTGCCACAGCCCAAATTGAGATATTTAGCCACCATTTTTATTACTAACTGCAACAGCGCTATCTCGGGAAGGGCACAAGTCCCCCAAAAAACATTCATTACAGCGGGGAGTGCGGGCGGTACAGGTTTCTCGCCCATGATAAATCAAACGAATGGACCAATTTTCCCAATCGGGTTGGGGGAGCAATTCAATCAAATCCCGCTCAATGCGAATTGGATCGGTGTGTTCTGTCAGCCCCAAGCGGTGGGAAACCCGTTTGACATGGGTATCTACGGTCACCCCGGCGTTGATTCCGTAGGCATGGGCAAGCACTACATTGGCGGTTTTGCGCGCTACTCCTGGCAAGGTGAGCAATTGCGACATTTCCTTGGGCACTTTTCCCCCAAATTCACTCATGATTTTACGACAGGCACCCTGAATATGGCGGGCTTTATTCCGATAGAAACCTGTGGGTTTAATCAGATTTTCTAACTCTCCCAAATCAGCAACCGCCAGTGCCGCCGCATCTGGGAACCGGGCAAATAAAGCGGGGGTAACCTGATTCACTCGTTCATCGGTACACTGGGCAGAGAGGATAGTTGCCACTAAAAGTTGCACGGGTGTTTGATAATTTAACGTACAAGTAGCTTCAGGATAACGGCGTTTGAGACGGACTAATACTTCATTGGCTCGTTGTTTGCGAGCGGCGATTCGATGAATAATTGCCATATTCTTAAATTTATTACTTCAATTTTCAGTATAGCGATTTTGAGTCCACTGTGAACATCTCGATAATCTTGCTAAAAAGCTGTTGCAAGCCACAGGGAGTGTACCCAAGCGATTCAATCATCTGGGCAACTCTATTAAGGGCACCTCTATTTATTAATTTTGGCACTTGTACGGCAGGCTTGGAAGCCCCATTTTTTCCTTACATTATCAATAAACTATCGATAATGTGAGGGGCATTCTCAATAGCCATGAATTAATAGAGGTACCCCTAGGAGAGCTTGCAACTTGCTGATTTAATCCTCTACCTCCAGACCTAATTCCCGGATTTTGGCCGCCAATCGGTCAGCCCGTTGTTTCTCCTGGTCAGCCCGTTGTTTCTCTTGGTCAGCCCGCTGTTTCTCCTGGTCAGCCCGCTGTTTCTCCTGGTCAGCCCGCTGTTGAGCTGCTTCTTCGGGCAGGAGTGCCAAATCCCCCTGAGGTGTGTACAATCTCAGCCAACCACAGGGACCTTCTCGGTCAATCACCCCCTCCCATACCCCAAACCACAACCCCAACAGGTCGCACCACAGCCATCCCCGTTCATTCGCTACCAAGGGCTGATACCCCTCGCTAGAGTCCAACCGCCAGCCCGCCAACGACTCCAGCGGCGCAAACGGGTCGCAAACAAAATAGTAGGGCGTGCGAAAAACCTGTTCGTACAAGTCCTTTTTGGCACCTCGGTCAAAGGCCGCCGTGCTGGGGGAAAGTAATTCAACAATCACATCAGGATACCGTCCGCCCTCCTCCCAGACCACCCAACCTTGCCGTTCGCGGGGGGGAACGCCCAGCACCATCAGGACATCCGGGCCACGCACATCCCGATTCATTGCCTGTTCCCGGCTGAAGTACACAAACATATTGCCGCCAATAAACACATCCGAGCGGTGGGAAAGAGCCTGCTGGGCGGAACGAATCAGCACATTCATGGCAATGCGATGACGATTGCTTTCCAATGGTTCTCCATCATCAAAAATTAAGTTGTCCGGGGGTAAAGGCACCGGGAAGGCAGGTTCAATGGGGGGTTGAATAATTGAAACCATCGCTTTTGCGTTCTATCTGTTGATGAGCATCTCTAGTATTATTACCACCACCAACAGGTCATGTCACCCCTATGCCCATAGTACCAAGAATCAGGGATGGGGGTCGCGCCCCTGTAACGTGATTTTCAGAGGAGAGTTGCAAGTAAGTAATGCTATGGCAATCCTACTTGACTAACCTCAGCTTGCACGCCGTAGGCATACACAAATTTCCTAGAACCAAGTATGGGGTACTGCCCTGCGACCCTGGACTTTTTTAAGCATTAAATGTTTACTCACAATTCAAGTGTAAGCTCTAGAATCTATTGCATCCCCAGGGCGGCTGTGGGTCAATATAAAAGAAACAGTACCGGGAAATGCCATGACTACACCGGAGTATGAAGAACTGTTAGCTCAGGGGAGCCAGGTTCAAGGGGCGATGGCACTGCTGAAATGCTACCGTTCGTACCTGGAATTTCTCCCCAGTATGCGCCGCCAGGAAGATAGCCTGATCCCCATCGTTTTGCCCTTGGTGCGGCAGGAAGGCCACCTGGTACAACTGCCCTGCGAATTAGCCCTACTCCCCTGTGACCCCACCTGGCAGGTGAAAACCGACCAGGAAATTCTGGTATTTATGCACCGGGAAGCGGAGGACTTTTCCCAACTGATGAACCGCTGGCGACACACCCAAATCATCCTCGGGCGACCCTACGCCTGGGTGATGCCCCCCCGCCACAGCCAGGGCTACAACGAAGGTGCCGAAAAAATTTACCCCCTCTTTGTCCTCTGGCCGGGTAGCCCCCAACGCATCCGCCAGGGCTTACAGGGAGCCGGTTTGCCTGTGGTGGTCTATACTCAACCCCCCCTCCCCCTCGATTCCGACGACTACCCTGACCCGGTGCCCGATAATGACCCGGTGTGATTTGTGCAATTGTGCAATTGTTTGTGTAACTGATTAATGAATTTTCTGTTATGATAAAAAACTGTGCGTTTCATCTTGCCCCATCTGGTTGCTACGGGTGTTCTTTGGGAACCCAACCAGGTGGTTTGAACCCGTAGGAGTCCCCATGTCGCCTGTTTCCCTAGCCCAACTGTTGGAAGCGGGAGTCCATTTCGGCCACCAAGCCCGCCGCTGGAATCCCAAAATGTCCCCCTACATTTTTGCCGAACGCAACGGGGTGCATATCATTGACCTGGTGCAAACCGCCAGCTTGCTCAATGAAGCCTATGAATATATGCGCCGTGCCGCCGAAGCGAACAAGAAGTTTTTATTTATTGGCACCAAACGGCAAGCCGCCGGGATTATCGCCCAGGAAGCCGCCCGGTGTGATGCCTACTACGTCAATCAGCGGTGGTTGGGGGGGATGCTCACCAACTGGACGACGATCAAATCCCGGGTTGACCGCCTCAAGGAATTGGAACGGCGGGAGGAAACCGGAGCCTTCGACCGTCTGCCCAAAAAGGAGGCGGCGACCCTGCGGCGGGAATTGGAACGACTGCGGAAGTATTTGGGGGGCATTAAAATGATGCGGCGACCCCCGGATGTGGTGGTGATCGTGGACCAAAAACGGGAATACAACGCCGTTCAAGAGTGCCTCAAGCTGAATATCCCAATTGTGTCGCTCCTGGATACCAACTGCGACCCGGACGTGGTGGATGTACCCATTCCCGCCAACGACGATGCTATTCGCTCCATTAAATTGATCCTCGGCTCTTTAGCGGATGCCATTTGCGAAGGCAAGCACGGTCAAGTCGGGGCAATCGAGGATGATGGGGTGGATGAAGGAAGCGACGAAGACCTGCCCTTGGAGGAGGACGAGGGGGACATCCCGGATGAATCCGAAGCCTGAACGGGTTAAAATAAACCAAGTGCAACAGGAGTAGTTATGGCCGAAGTTTCCGCCCAAATGGTCAAAACCCTCCGGGAAAAAACCGGTGCAGGGATGATGGACTGCAAAAAAGCCCTCCAGCACAGCGAGGGAGACCTGGATAAGGCCATTGAATTTTTGCGGCAAAAAGGGTTAGCTTCGGCGGAAAAAAAAGCCGGTCGCAGTACCACCGAAGGGCTAATTTACAGCTACATCCACACCGGCAGTAAGCTGGGGGTTTTGTTGGAAATCAATTGCGAAACGGACTTTGTGGCTAAAGGCGAGGACTTCCAGAGTTTGGCGCACAATATCGCCCTGCAAATTGCCGCTACGGAAAATGTGGAATACGTGGACATGAGCGAGATTCCAGCGGCGGCCATCGAGCGGGAAAAAGCGATTGAGATGGGCAGGGAAGACCTGGCGAAAAAACCGGAAGCGGTGCGGGAAAAAATTGTCCAAGGTCGGTTGGATAAGCTCTTCAAAGAGCGGTGCCTGCTGGATCAGCCCTACATCAAAGACCCGAATATCACCGTGGGGGACTTGATCAAACAGACCATCGCCCGGGTGGGGGAAAATATCCGGGTGCGCCGCTTTACCCGCTATCGCTTAGGAGAGGAATTGGCAACCCCAGGGCAACCGGCGGCAGAGCCAACCCCTTCGGAAGCCGCAACCCCAGCACCCCCAGCGGTAGAAACGGAACCGACCCCGGCACCAGTGGCTGAGACGGTGGAAACCCCTGCAGAACCAGCACCCCAGAAGAAATCCAAATCCAGTTCCAAGAAAAAGTAAGGTGCTCACCCCGGAGCAGTACCGCCAGAAAATGCAGCAACGCCAGCGGGTGCAGGCCGAGCGTTTAGCCCAATGCACGGAAAAGGGGCTGGTGATTGTGCATACGGGCGAGGGCAAGGGAAAAACCACCGCGGCCTTGGGGATGGTACTGCGCTCCCTGGGGCATGGGTATCGGGTGGCGGTGGTGCAGTTTATCAAGGGAGCCTGGTGTCCGGCGGAGCGGCGGGTTTTGGAGCATTGGTCGGAGCAGATCGTCTGGCACGCCCTGGGGGAAGGCTTTACCTGGGATACCCAAGACCGGGAGCGGGATCGGCAGTGTGCCCAGCACGCCTGGGAGGTCGCCGGGAATTACCTGAAAAATCCAGACTATTATTTAACTGTCCTGGATGAGGTGAATGTGGCACTCAAGCTGGGTTATTTAGACATTCATCAGGTATTGGCGGATTTAGCGGCCAAGCCCCCCCATACCCATGTGGTGTTGACCGGACGGGGTGCCCCCCCGGAATTGATTGACCATGCGGACCTAGTGACGGAGATGACCCTGCGGAAGCACCCATTTCGTTCCCAGGGGGTCAAGGCGCAGGCCGGGATCGAATACTAGGGGCAACGGATGAGGTTCCCGGCGGCGTGGATGACCGGCGATAGGGGGAGGGCAGTCAATGGCTAAATTTACCTCATCCCGTCTGCGGCAATGGCTGAAGTGGTTGAAGCCAGGATTATTGGTCAAACGCTGGCTGGTGGTGAGTTTTATCGGGGCGGTGTTGGTCGTGCTGGGGCTGTCCATTTCCCTGCGCCTCACCCCGGTGAATAGTTTTTTGCAATTGATCGAAAGTGTCCTGCGGGGGTTGGCGACCGTGATCCCCAGCTATATTTCCGGGCCGGTGGCAATTTTGACGGGGATTGGGTTGATCATTTGGAGCCAGACCCGCTCCCTGGGGAGTCTAAGCGAGGCATTACGGCCCGAAGGGGAACAGGCTTTGGTGGATGTGCTAATTGCCCAACGCCAGCGCAACCGGGGGCCCAAAATTGTTGCCCTGGGGGGAGGAACGGGCTTATCCCGGCTTCTACGGGGCTTGAAAGCCTACAGCAGTAATATCACCGCCATTGTTACCGTTGCCGATGACGGGGGTTCCTCCGGGCGACTGCGGCGGGAGGTGGGGGTCCTGCCACCGGGGGACATTCGCAACTGTTTGGCGGCGTTGGCTCGGGAGGAGCAACTGTTAACGGAATTATTTCAATATCGGTTCGAGTCCGGGGAAGGGTTGAGTGGGCACAGTTTTGGGAATTTGTACCTGACCGCCCTCACCACCATCACGGGCAATTTGGAACAGGCCATTGCCGCTAGTTCCCGGGTATTGGCGGTGCGGGGGCAAGTCCTGCCAGCGACGATGGCGGATGTGCATCTGTGGGCGGAATTGGCGGACGGGCGGCGCATTGAGGGGGAATCCCAAATCCCCAAAGCCAGAGGGCAAATTGTCCGCATTGGCTGTACCCCCGCCCATCCCCCGGCCTTACCCAGGGCGATTGAAGCCATTGAGGAGGCGGATTTGATTTTGGTCGGGCCGGGAAGCCTTTACACCAGTGTGATTCCCAACCTGCTGGTGCCGGCCATCACCCAGGCGATTGCCCGGGCGACGGTGCCCCGCATTTACATTTGCAATGCCATGACTGAACCGGGGGAAACCCAGGGTTACCGGGTGTCCGACCACCTACGCGCCATCGAACGGGTGACGGGGCAACGGATTTTTGATGTGGTCTTGGTGCAAAAAAAAGCCCCTTCCGCCCAGGCGTTACAACGGTATGCCCAGGTGGGGGCGGGGTTTGTGGAATTGGACCGGGAGGCGGTGATCAAAATGGGCTATCGCTTAATTCTGGCGGATGTGATCCAAGAGGACCCGGAAAAAGCCCAGGTACAACACCACTCCCAACGGCTGGCACACGTCCTCATGCGTTGGTATAGCCGGGTACAGGCATGGTGGTAGCATTGCCCAGCCCAGCGGCCACCATCAGCTTGGGGGAAGCTCTGGGTCGTATGTTACCCGCCGGGGCTATCCTGTTATTACAAGGGGATTTGGGCAGTGGCAAAACCACCCTGGTTCAGGGACTCGCCCAGGGGTTAGGCATCACGGCACCCGTCACCAGCCCCACCTTTGCCCTGATCCAGGAATACCCGGAGGGACGCATCCCCCTCTATCACTTGGATTTGTACCGCCTTAATACTTCCGAAGTACAGCAATTATACCCGGAATATTACTGGCAGGAAGCGGCACCGGGGATCGTGGCGATTGAGTGGCCGGAACGACTGCCCACCTGGCCGTCTAGTTACCTGCATTTGTCCTGGCAAAGTATGGCATCCGGGCGGCAGGTGACCCTAACGGCACAGGGGACAGCACCGCAATCATGGCTTCAGTGCTTACCGTCGCAGATGGGAAAATTAGACTAGCATGAAAAAAGCAGTTTATTTTTAAGCCTATGAATGCCTGGTCAACTTGGTGGGAAAACCAATGGCGCACCCTTAAACTTTGGTGGCGGAGTTTGGTGCGGGTGTTGGCGGATTTGCGCTTAGCAATTAGCCTGCTGTTGGTAATTGCCGTCGCCAGTATCAGCGGTACGGTAATTGAACAGGGGGAGACGGTCAAATTTTACCAAGAAAACTACCCAGAACACCCGGCTCTATTTGGATTTTTGACCTGGAAATTTATCCTTAATACTGGGCTAGACCATGTGTATCAAACCTGGTGGTATTTGAGTTTATTGATCCTCTTTGGAGCCAGTTTATTGGCTTGTACTTCCCTGCGCCAGTGGCCCGCCCTCAAAGTTGCCCGCCAATGGTATTACTACCAGCGACCGGAACAGATTTTACGATTGAATTTAAGTCAAGCCTGCCCGGAAATTCCTATTTCTGAATTAGCAGTCATTTTGCGGCAAAAAGGCTATTGGGTGGCACTGGAAAATGAGAAACTTTACGCCCGGAAAGGGTTGGTGGGCAAAATTGGCCCGATTGTGGTTCATGCCAGTTTAGTGGTGATTTTAATTGGGGGCTTCGTTGGGGCATTGACCGGTTTTTTAGCCCAGGAATTAGTCCCGAGTGGTCAGGATTTTCAACTCAAAAAAGTCATTGAAGCGGGAGCATGGGTACGGCGTTTACCCCCGATCCAGGGGCGGGTTCATCGGTTTTGGATTGACTATACCCCCAGTGGCGAAATTGACCAGTTCTACACGGATTTGGGATTAGTCAATGCCGACGGAGAAGAAGTTATCCGCAAGACTATTCATGTGAATGAACCATTGCGGTGGCGGGGGTTAACCTTCTATCAAACCAGTTGGGGGATTCACGGGGTACGTTTGCAGTTTAACAATAGCCCGATTTTAGAACTGCCGGTTGCCCCATTTACGGCGGGAAATGGTCGCAAATTGTGGGGAACCTGGTTACCCCTGAAACCGGATTTGAGCGAGGGGGTTTCATTAGTCATTCCCGACCTACAGGGATTATTTTTACTCTACGACCAACAGGGTCAATTATTAACCACGGGTCGGGTGGGTACACCGGTACTAATTGGTGGGGTGAATTTACTGCTCACTGAATTAGTTGGTAGTACGGGTTTGCAAATCAAATCTGACCCAGGCGTACCCATTGTTTATCTCGGTTTTGCCGGTTTGATGGTGGGGGTCATGATGAGTTATGTTTCCCATAGTCAACTGTGGGGATTACAAGCAGATAAACGGCTATATCTTGGGGGCAAAACCAATCGAGCCCAGGTCACATTTGAGCGGGAATTTCTGGAAATTTTGCAACAATTACAATCCGAAATTCCTGCCCAACCAGGGGTCAAAAATTCTATTTCCCCAATGGCACTTCCCCCAGGATAAAAAACGGGGGCATTTCGGTGAGGGATGAGAATTGCAAAGATATAGCAATCCTCACTTGATTAGCGAACGGAAATTCCCCAAAACCAATCACGGGGGCGGTGCCCCTGCGACCCCTGTTCTATTCTCATTTAGGATTTCTATAGCACTCCCCCCCTATCAACCATCGAAACATCCATCCATTGCCCCTGCCCCAAATTGGATGTGCCGGTTGCGCTGTTAGGACGGGGAGATGGGGCGCATTCACAATTCCAGTACAATACAATATTTATTGATGTTGTGTTCTCCTCAAACATGTTTACCAATTATCTGATTTTTTTAGCTCTCAACACAGGTATTTTTGCCTTGTTCAGTTTGGGGTTAAATCTCCAGTGGGGGGTGACGGGATTAATTAATTTTGGTCATGTGGCATTTATGACGGTGGGGGCTTATACTACTGTGTTGCTAACCCTCCGGGGAATCCCCTGGTTTTGGGCGATGACCATAGGAACACTACTGGCAGGTATATTGGCCATTATTTTAGGATTGACTACCCTACGATTACGGGAAGACTACTTAGCCATTGTCACCATTGGTACGTCGGAGTTGGTACGTTTAATTGCCCTGAATGAACAGTGGTTAACCCGAGGGGCATTAGGACTCTTTAGTTATCCACTTCCTTGGCAGGGATCATGGAGCCGCTGGCCTGCGATTTTGCTCTGGACGGTGCTATTTGGGGTGAGTTTGCGGCAATTATGCTATGCCATGCGGATACCCATTTGGTTCAAAAGATTATTGATTTTAGGGGTGGCAATTTTATTTCTTACTATCTATCTTGCCGGACTAACAACCCTTTACCAGGGGGATTACAAGGTAAGGTTATTGGTGCTACTAGCCAGTGCTTTGTTGGGTACATTTTTACTTTTAGAACAGTTAAGTCATTCCCCTTGGGGGCGATTACTCAAGGCAATTCGAGAGGATGAATTAGCCGCTCAAGCTTTGGGGAAAAATGTATTCATTTACAAATTACATAGTCTGATTTTAGGGGGTATGATTGGGGGAATTAGTGGGGCATTTTATGCGTGGCAATTAACTTTTATTAATCCTGAATCTTTCGTGCCTTTGATCACCTTTCAAGCCTGGATGATTGTGATTATTGGCGGCGGTGGCAACCATGTGGGAACCCTCTTGGGAGCGTTGATTTTTTGGGCGTATGATTCCCTCACCCGCTTTGTTCTTCCGGCTTTGATCCCCCTCGATGGTGGCCGTATGGGTGCCCTACGGGTGATGATCATTGGGCTTTTACTGATTTTAGTATTGGTCTGGCGACCCCAAGGTTTGCTCGGAAAGAAAGCAGAATTGACCCTGAATTGACCTCGGATTAGTGGAAGCAGGGCACCCTCTGACTTTGTAATGACTTTTTAGTGAAGGGGATTTTTTCAACAGTCTTAATCTCAGATTAACCGGGTTTACAAATCGAATTTTTATGGTTAGTATTAATATAGCCGGTGTTATCTAGAGCTATGATATTCTGGTTCGCTCTGACGTGTAATGCTCCATAACACCGGGCAACATCTTAGGCTCTTCTGCGTGACTATTCTTGCTCATTGTTCAAGGTACAGCCTATTAAGGGGTTAGGGGATGCAGTTGTTAACCCACTTGCTTTAACCTCCTTGAGGTTCAACTTTGGAAACGGGATTTTTTGTATCCTTTAATCTGTGAACAGGCTATATTTTTGGAAGTGCCTTTATCCGTAGAACGCTTTATTTATCAGTAAAATTGAAGTAGGTACTTGATTTGCTTAATGCAATGACTTCAGCCAATCATGGGCTCCGGTGGACAATGCGGGATGTGGAAGCTCTGCCCGATAACGAGTGGATTCGCTACGAAATTATTGATGGCGAACTGTACGTGACCCGTGCCCCCCACCATCGCCACCAATACACGGTTGGGCGGATTTTTGCCCTGCTGGATGCCTGGTCTCGCCAAACCGGATTGGGGGAACCTTCCATCATGCCGGGGTTGATTTTTTCTGACTCGGATAATGTGGCACCGGATGTGGCGTGGTTGAGCTATGGGCGGTTGCGGCATCTCCAGGATGAGGTTGGGCATTTTCGGGGTGCGCCGGAATTGGTGGTGGAGGTGCTGTCCCCCGGCAAAGCCAATGAAGACCGGGATCGCTTGGCGAAATTGAAGCTTTATTCCCGGCAGGGGGTGCAGGAATACTGGATCGTTGACCCGGTGACCCAACAGGTGGAATTGTACCGACGGGAACAGGCGCAGTTGGTGCGCTTTGCCACCCTCTTCCCACCGGATGAGTTGACTTCGCCGATATTGCCGGGGTTTCGCTGTACCGTCGCTGAGGTGTTTACCAGCCGGGCAGAGTCGTATAATACGGGCAGTTGAGTGGGAGAACATCATGGGTTGGTGGGGGCGTTGCTTGGCTTTAGGGCTGGCACTGTGGTTCTTCTTCCTGAGTCCGGTGGGGGCGGAAGATTACAACAAACGTTCCTTGATTGGCATGAATTTTGCGGGACAGGATTTAACCGATTCCAGTTTTGTGAAAGCCGTCCTGCGGCAGGCCAATTTCCAGGGGGCGGACTTGCGGGGGGTGAGTTTTTTTGGGGCGAACCTCGATGGCGCCAATTTGGCCGGGGCAAATCTCACGGGAGCAACCCTTGATACGGCTTTAATGACCCGCACGAACTTGCAAAATGCGATTTTGACCGGAGCCTACGCCTATTTGACCAATTTCAAAGGGGCAGAGATCACGGGGGCAGATTTTAGCAATGTCATTCTGCGACGGGATGCCCAAATGCTGTTGTGTGAACGAGCGAGTGGGGTGAATCCAGTCACCGGCGTAGCAACCCGGGAGAGTTTGGGATGTGAGTAGTGCCATCTAAGGAATTTTTTGTTAGTTCAATATTATTACAAAAGTCTCCATCGGTGGTTAACAGAGTGGGGCTCGTTGCATAGGTTAAGCATGGACAGAGGTGGCAATCCTAACTGAGTATGGCAATGCCGCACTATCGCTATCAGAACAGGGGTCGCAGGGGCACTGCCCCCGTCCTTGGTTCTGGGAAATTTCTGTGTGCCTGTAGCACGCAAGCGAACGTTCCTCGAGTGGGATTGCCATAGCGTACCGTCTGAATAGATTTTCATTCATTTCAAGACCTCTAAATTTTTGAGTGGGCGGGGAGTAAGATTTTCTTTAGGATTTGGGTTAAAAATTTCTGCAATCCTTAGGTGAGGTTAACGACAGATTACAAGAAGTTAAAGACTCCGAAAGGGAAGGTATGGCTAATGATAGTTTAGAAGTAGTTAACAACCAATATCCTATTTGGGGTTTATGCCTATGAAACTCGTCATTCATGGCAAAAATATTGCCATTACCGACCCCATCCGTGCCTATGTGGAGAGTAAATTAGACAAAGCCTTGGGGCATTTCAATGGTTTGATCACCGAAGTGGATGCCCACCTATCCGTTGCTCGTAATCCTCGGATTCACGATACCCATATTGCGGAAATGACCCTCTATTTGGGCGGAACCGTTATGCGGGCGGAGGAACGGAGTGAAAATCTTTATGCCAGTATTGACTTGGTCGCCGATAAATTGGCGCGGAAAGTGCGGAAATTCAAGGAGAAAAAACAGGCCAAGTTGCACAGTACCCCTACCCTAGTTACGCCTGGGGAATTGGTGCCGCCCCAACCCCAGCATTCACCGGAATTGCCCAAGGAGCTGGTGCGCCGTAAATACTTTGCCATGCCGCCCATGACCGTGGATGAGGCGCTGGAGCAGTTGGAACTGGTGGATCATGATTTTTATGTATTTCGCAACGTGGAGACCGGGGAAATCAATGTGGTGTATGAACGCAACCACGGGGGCTATGGCTTGATCCAACCCCGGGGCAACGGCCACGCCCCTCCTAAATCCCACTAACCGGCTCAGGGGGGTTACACTAATAAAGCATCCTTGTTAATGTGACCCCCATGTTGGCCGCTGAACGTGCTCCCAACCAGCAGATGTTGCCCCTGACCGCCCAGACCAACGGGCAAGGTCATCTGGAAATTGGCGGTTGTGATGTGGTGGAACTGGTGAGCCAATGGGGTTCCCCCCTCTACATCATGGATGAAATCAGCCTCCGCACCGCCTGCCGCCATTACCGGGAGGGTTTACGCCAGGATTATCCTGGGGATGCCCTGGTGATTTATGCCACCAAAGCCTGGTGTTGTCTGGGGGTGTTGGCGGTGGTGGTGAGCGAAGGGTTGGGCTTAGATGTGGTTTCCGGCGGCGAATTGACCACGGCGATCCGGCTGGGGGTGTCCCCGGAGTTGGTTTATTTCCACGGGAACAACAAATCCCCGGCGGAATTGCAACTGGCTCTGGACTATGGGTGCCGGGTGGTGGTGGACAATTGGTACGAATTACAGACCTTAGCCTCCCTTGCCCGGGGGGTTCAGCGTCCGGTCGAAATCATGTTGCGTTTTACGCCGGGGATCGAATGCCACACCCACGAGTACATTCGCACCGGGCACCTGGACAGCAAGTTTGGGTTTGACCCCCAGCACTTACCCGCCGTCTTTACCTGGTTGCGGGAACATCCCCAGCTTAAATGTATAGGGTTGCACGCCCACATTGGTTCCCAGATTTTCGCTTTGGAACCCCACCGGGACTTGACGGAGGTATTGGTGACGACCTATGCCCAGGGTTTGCAGGCGGGTTTGCCCCTGCGGGAGGTGAATGTGGGGGGCGGTTTGGGGATTCGTTACACGGAGGCGGATCACCCTCCGGCGATTCGGGACTGGGTACGGGTGGTGAGCAAGGGCATGACCCACCATTGCCAGCAAAGGGGTTTGCCGCTACCTAAATTGATCTGCGAACCGGGGCGGTCGTTGGTGGGGCCAGCCTGTGTGACGGCTTACACGATTGGCGGACGCAAGGAAATTCCCGCTGGGCGTACCTATATCAGTGTGGATGGGGGAATGTCCGATAATCCCCGACCCATTACCTACCAGGCTCGCTACCAGGCGGTGGTGGCGAATCGGGTGGCTGACCCCCTAGCGGAAACCGTGACCGTGGCGGGAAAACACTGCGAATCTGGAGATATTTTATTAAAAGATATTGCCCTGCCGGCCACGCAACCGGGGGATATTCTGGTGGTCTTGGCAACGGGTGCCTACAACTACAGCATGGCTTCCAACTACAACCGGATACCCCGACCGGCGGCGGTGGTGGTGCGGGATGGGTCTGCCAATTTGCTGATCAAGCGGGAAACCTGGGATGACCTGCTCCGTCAGGATTGCCTACCGGAGCGGTTGGTGCAGTTCGTGGCTCCCTAGGAACAACGGGCGAACCCGCCCCGGGGATTGGGTTGGACACAGCGCAGGGGTTGGTTGGCAATGGCGGAAAAACCGATTCGCCCCAGCAGATTGCTCCAGTCCTGCAATAATTCCTGGTCGGTGGGGTTTTGCCGCCGCAGAGCCACCAGCATTTGCAGGGCATCGTACCAGACCCCCGCCTCTGCCAAAATGGCCGGGTAATCCCCCAAATTGGCCTGGGCAAGCGCCGCTGTTAACCGGGGATTGTCTGGGGAAATCCGTTCAATCCGCCCCAGGGCAATCATCCAGGCATCCGGCTCCCCAGCCATGCCATCCAGAGTACACTGTACCGCAATGGACCATTCGTATTCCTGCCCCACCGCCAAAGGTGCCGCCGTCGCGGGCAGGGTCAGGCTCCCAATCCCCCCGCCGCTACTGGTAAAGGTTTCGCTATGCACCAATTCCCCCAGTTGGCCTTGGCTATTCACCCGCCGGAGTTGAAATTCGACCGGGGTAGGACGTTCCAATTCGGGGATGTACCAGAAAAAGGTGGCATAGTCTTGGAGGGTTTGGCCGTAATTGCCCTCCGGCAGGAGCACCCGCAGTTTTTGCGCCTTATCCTTGGCACAGCCCGAACCCCGCTTAGAACCCCCTTCCCGATTGCCAGGGCGACCCACCGTAGGTAGATTCAAGCTGGCAAAGGCTGGCCGACGGCGCGTAGTACTAATCGCTACCCTGGGTTGCACCTGTGGGGGCAAGGGGGTGGCTAAAACGTCCGCCACACTGGGGGTGGCGCCCTTCGGTAACAGCAATTTTTGCCCCACCAAAATCAGGTCTGGGTCATTGCGTAAACTGGGGTTGGCCTGCAACATCTGTTCCAGGGTGAGATTGTGGCGACGGGCGATCCCGGTCAGGGTGTCCCCCAAACGTACCGTGTATTGGGACTGTGCCCAGCCGGTAGGTGCCCAACAGAGAAGGCTACCGATCAACAAACTGGCGACCCATCCATACCGTTTCATCCGAATCCTCCTTGAAATCTAATCGGGTTTGGGTGTCTTTTGGGCGGGGTCAAGATGCATCTCCAGCAGGGGGGTAGGATTCTGGAATTCACAGATTTCCCGCTCCAACCGTTGCTGACCGATGCTGATAAATCGCTGGGAGTTGTTAATCCCCAGGGATGAAGAACCAGGAATGCCAATTAGGGGCATACAGGGATTTCCCTGGGCGAGGAACAGACCCGTAGCAATCAAAAAAATCATGACCGTCACCAACGAACAACTGACCCAAACTGTCTTGACACTTTTAGCTTAATCTGATTATACCCGAGAGCTAGGGGCAAACCATCACAGGGCGACCGTGAGATGGCTCACTGCCGCAACCATAACCGCTAGTGGATCAATGACCCCCCCTCAGCAAAGCCACGCAAGGGATAAAAATCAGCAGACACCGGATACTTCTGGACTTGGTTCCGCTACAATTTCATTATGTCAAAACTCATCGCTTTCTACTGCGACCGCACTGCCGAGTTCTGGCTTTTCATCGTGAACCTTCGCGTATGGCGATCCTATAGCAATCCTAAATGAAAATGGAATAGGCGTTGCAGGGGCACCGCCCCCGTCTTTGGTTCTGGAAAATTTTTGTTTCTAAATTAAGTAGGATTGCTATATATAGTTCACAGATTTTTTATGAAACGACTTAGGCGATATTTGAGTTGTCTCAATTGTCCCCAAAGGGTGTCTTGTTGCCGTAGTTTTGCTCCATCAAAAACCCGGTCAAAGACAAATTGGTCGGCGGCCAAATTCCTCGCTAAAAAAGGAGGATGGGTGATTTCTCCTAATTCTGCGGTGGGCATATTGGCAAAAGGACTATGGGGGTTATGGGTATGGGTGGCTTGCACCCCAAAGCCGATATTAGAAACTAAATTCACTCGCGGGGTGGCGACTAAACCGCTCTGGCTAAAACAGGCAAACATAAACGGGTAATCCCAGGTGTCAATTTTACCCTGATACATCTGTTCAAATTTGTGCAACCAATACTGCATTTCGTATTCACTATCACTGACACATTCGACATAACCGCCGTCCCGAAATTCCGGCCAAAGTTGCATCGTCACATCGTAATACTGCCATGCCCGCCGCCAAGTCGCCCAACCCCAACAATGAAAATACTTGGAGAAATAATAACTATAGGGGGTAATTTCCCGTCCCCGTTGATGATTGTTGCCATTAATTGCCATCACCCGCTCGTGGTCTTGATACCGTTCTAATAATTCATCACAAAAGCGAAAAAATGAATGATTTGGCAAACAGTCATCTTCTAGGATAATTGCTCGATCCGTGCAGGTAAATACCCAATCTAAACCAGTGGATACCCGTTGACGACAACCCAAATTATTATCGGCGTAGTTGCGTTCCACCTCGCAATCCCAATCAATGTTCGCCACAATTGAACGGGTTTGTTCACACAGCACGGCTTCCTCAGCATTTCTTGGCCCATCTGCTACGATTAATAACTTTTTGGGTGCCACTTGGCGGATTACCTGAAATACTTTGGCGGTGAGTTGTGGACGGTTGAAAATTAAAAAAACGACCGGTGCCTTTAGGCTCATCACAACCTGCTATTAAAGAAGCGTTTGCACAGTTTTCACCTTATCACGAAGGTCATTAAATTATTAAACTTTACGGACAGTCATACCCATCCCACAACCGGGTGGTACTGCGTAAGCTACAGTGGTTGCCCTGCCCCAAAATGAGATGATCTAAAATCGGTACATCCAAAATTTTACTACATTGTAATAATTGTTGCGTCAGTTCCAAATCGGCTGGGCTAGGGGTGAGATTGCCGGAGGGATGGTTGTGCCCCACCACCAAACGGGTTGCCCCCAAGCGGATGGCTTCCCGGAAAATTTCCCGGGGGTGCGCCAGGGTTTCTGTCGCCGTGCCAATGGTCAGCACCCGGGTTCCCAGCAGCCGGTGTTTGACATCCAGAAGCAAAAGACCGAACCGTTCGGTTTCCGCCCACATGAGTTCCGGTGCCAGGGCGATGGCGGCCAATTCCGGGCTGTCAATAGGGGTGCGCTCCAGGGGACGGCTCAAAAAGACCCGTTTGCCCAGTTCAATGGCGGCTAAAATTGTGGTGGCTTTGGCAGGGCCGATGCCGGGGATGGCCATTAATTCTGCCGGTTTGATGTCCCGTAATACCGCTAGGGCATCCTGTTGATGTTGCCCCAAGGTCTGCAAGAGGTATTGCCCCAAGCCAACGGCGGAGAGTTGACCCGACCCGGTGCCCAGGAGAATCGCCAACAATTCCCCTGTCCCCAAGGCGCCTGCCCCCTGTTGCAACAGCCGTTCCCGGGGTCGCTCGGTGGTGGGAAGGTCGCATATCCGCAATCGGTAGGAATTCGCCATTTCTTGACCTATACTAAAAAAAGTGCCCGAATGTTGACCTATGCCCCGCACCAAGCTCACCCCCGCTGACCGCACCCAAATTGCCCAGCGTTTTCGGGATACCCCAGCCACGGCCACCAGTCTGGCGGCAGAGCATGAGGTAAGCATCAGCACCATTATCCGTATCTTAAAGGAAGAACTCACCGAGCCAGTGTACGAGTCTCTGGTGCCCCAGAAACGGGCGGGACGTTGGCAAGAACCCACTCCGCTGCCAAATACAACCCATACGACCTCCCCCGCTGTTCCCAAAATTCGCTCCTATAAACCGGTCACGGAGACCCCGAGTGCACCGATGCCCCTTGCCCCGGCACCGTCGGAACCAATGGCCTTGGCGACCCCGGAACCCCCATCTCCCCGAGCCGTGCCCCCCCTGGAACCAGCAACGCTGGTGACTCATCCACCTGAGCCATTCCCCGCCCCCGAACCGGAACCGCCGAGTCCAGCCGGACTGGACGAACCCGACCCCGCCGGGCTGACGGAGTGGGATGCGGATACCCAAGATGACTGGGACGACGATGATAACGACGAAGATGATAGTCTCGGTGGTAGTTTTGCACCCGCCCCCATCAGCCAGCAAATTTTGCCCTTGGCCGTATCTGCTCTCCCCCACACCTGTTATCTGGTGGTGGATCGGTTTGCGGAATTGGTTGCTCGTCCCCTCACCGAATTTAGCCATTGGGGGGAACTGCCGACGACCAGTGGCACGACCCGCACCCTACCAGTGTTTGATAACCATCGGGTCGCCAAACGCTTCTCCGGGCGAGGGCATCGCATTCTCAAAGTACCGGATGCGAATTTAATCTACAAAACCAGTAGCTATCTGTACGAAAAAGGCATTACCCATCTGCTGATCAACGGCCAAGTTTATACGGTAGGGAGAGAACCAACGGAACTGCAGATATGATGGATTTGGGTAGTTCTATTCTTGTCATCAGAGTATGGTGTCCTAACCCCTATAACCTCAAAAATTACTTGAGAGTTTCAATTGACCCATGATGGCCTGGAACCTAACACAAGGGCACCTCTATAGCAATCCTAAATGAGAATAGAACATGGGGTCGCAGGGGCACCGCCCCCGTGAAAGAAGCACCTGCGGTGTATGGTTCCGGCGAATTTCTGTTCACTAATCAAGTAGGATTTCGATGAACAAATAAAAACTCTACAGAACTAGGGCTTTAATCGCTTATATCCAAGGTGCAAACCGATTGAGTAAGTAAGCAGGAATCATGACCGGCATTCCCGCACCAATGCACATGAAGGCTTGGGTTACATTCATTGGCTGGGTGTTAAATAAGGGGTTGATGGCGGTTACCTGACTGAAGAATATTTGAAAAACACAAACGCAAACTACCCCAATTGCCGGAATATAAGCAACTGAGTGAGTGCAATCTCGTAAATAAGCAAATAAGGATGGTATCAATTGACTCATACTTAACAAGTAAAAAGTTTCAGCCGTAACCAGGGTGTGAACGGACATGGTGCGAGCCAAGGTGATATTGCCTGTGGTTTGTAAAGTCCATTCAAACATACCAAAAACAACGATCAGATTGCAGATGGAAATGATCAGGATACGCCACAATAATTTACCCGTGAGGAGGGGTTGATTGGGAGGAATAGGTTCTCGCGCCATCGTGCCCTGTGATTTTGGCTCAAAGGCAAGGGTCGCACTGAGCGCCACAGAACTCACCATATTGACCCAGAGAATTTGGACAGGCAAAATCGGCAAGGTAGTAGCAACAAGGATGCCTACCAAAATGGTCATGGCCTCGCCACCATTCACAGGCAAGATAAAGCCAATGGTTTTGAGGAGGTTGCGATAAACCGTGCGTCCTTCTTCGACGGCGGCAACAATGGATGCAAAGTTATCATCGGTCAAGACCATATCCGCCGCTTCTTTCGCAACTTCTGTGCCCGTAATTCCCATCGCAATACCAATATCTGCCTGCTTTAAGGCTGGGGCATCGTTCACCCCATCCCCTGTCATGGCGACAATTTCCCCCTGGGCTTGCAAGGCTTCCACCAAACGCAGTTTTTGTTCAGGGGCAACGCGCGCAAACACGGCACTGGCGGTCACGGCATTGGCTAGGTCCCGATCATTCATGGTTGCCAGTTGTTGCCCGGTGCATACGGATGGGGTTTCCGGTTGCATCAGTCCCAATTGCCGGGCGATGGCTCCAGCGGTCAGGGCATGGTCCCCCGTAATCATCTTGACCCGGATGCCCGCCGATTGACAGGCTCGCACCGCCAGGATGGCTTCGGCTCTGGGGGGGTCGATCATCCCCTGCAATCCGATCCAGGTCAGATTGGCAATATCCCCGTGATCAATGTGATCCATGTCCCGCTGTGCCCCAGGTATCTCTTTTTTGGCAAACGCCAGCACCCGTAAGCCCTGGGCAGCCAGGTCCTGGGTGATCTGCTCAATTTGCTTGGGGTCGCAAGGGATGATTTGACCATCCGCCGTGAGTTGATAATCGCACCGGGACACCAGGGCTTCCATCGCCCCTTTGACGTAAATCACCTGGTAATCAGGGCGTTGCCGGTGCCGGTGTAAGGTTGCCATGTACTGAAACTGGGATTCAAAGGGGAGGGTATCTAGGCGGGGGTAAGTTGATTCCAGATCGGGGCGGCTAAGCCCCGCTTTTTGCGCTGAGACAATTAATGCGGCTTCCGTGGGATCGCCGACGACGGCCAGTTGCCCCCCCTGCATCTGCAGATGGGAATCATTGCACAACAAACCGCACTGCAAACACTCCCGCAAAGCCAGGTTGTGACCGATGTCCACAGGCTGTTCATTCCAGAAAATAGCACCTTCGGCATGGTAACCCACACCACTCACCCTGTACGCCATGCCCCCAGCATAGACCGCCTGGACGGTCATCTGATTTTCCGTCAGGGTGCCGGTTTTGTCAGAACAAATGACAGTGGTACTCCCCAGGGTTTCGACCGCAGGCAATTTGCGGATAATGGCGTGTCGTTGTGCCATCCGACTGACCCCAATCGCCAGGGTTACTGTCATCACGGCTGGCAGTCCTTCGGGAATCCCACTCACCGCCAGGGCAACAGCCGCCTTAAACGCTTCCGACCACCGACCTCCCTCGCCCAGCACCACCGCAAAGGTCAACGCCGCCAAGCCCAAAATCATGTACAAAAGCGTCTGGCTAAACCGTTTCATCTTGCGGGTGAGCGGGGTTTCCAGTCCGCTACCTTGCGCCATCAGCCGGGAAATGCGCCCCGTTTCCGTCTGGTTGCCAATCGCCACCACAATGCCTCGGGCTTGTCCAAAGGTCACCAAACTGCCCGCATAAGCCATATTGCGGCGATCCGCTAGGCTGGTTGCCGAGGGGAGTGGCTCGCCGGATTTCTCGACGGGAACCGATTCCCCAGTCAAGGCGGCTTCACTCACCTGCAAGTCCCGCACCGCCATCAACCGCACATCCGCAGGCACCTTATCGCCAGAAACGAGCAATACCAAATCGCCGGGAACCAACTCACGGGAATTGAGCCGTATTTTTTCACCGTTCCGTATAACGGTCGCTTCGGTGGTGACCGATTTGGCGAGAGCGGCGATGGCATTTTCTGCTTTTGATTCTTGGATAAAGCCAATCACGGCATTAATCAACGTAACGCCAAAAATTACCCCCGCATCCACCCAATCCCGTAACAGTAAGGTCACCGTACCAGCCACGAGCAAAATATAAATCAAAGGTTGGTTAAATTCCATTAGAAAGCGCACGATAGGACTTTTTCCCGCTTGCCCCTTTAGTTCATTCCAGCCATAACGCTCCCGACGTTGAGCGACTTCTGCCCTCCCTAGCCCCATTGCTAAATCTGTCCCCAAAGAGGCGGCAACATCGGCAATAGACATCTGATGCCACTGCCCTGCGGATAGATGCTCACTCGCAGAAGATACCATACTCAAATACGGTAATAGAACTGGATTATTATAACTTCCAGGCACCTTTATTGATTGATTTTTGCACTTATAAAGTGGGTCTGAGTAACCTCGCCATAAGCCCCATTCCTGCATTAGCAATTATCACGAAGTTAGGGGCATTTTCAATAGTTGTGAATCATATATGGTAGTCCTAAGCGAGAAGGAAACAGGGGTCGCAGGGGCACCGCCCCCATCTTATTTTTGCTCATCAATCAAAAAGAATTGTTACATAGGTGTTCTATAGAATTCTCTTCCATATTTCCAGTGTGAGGAACTGTGCAAGGGTTAAGTTACTTAGTCTGTTTCCTCTAAATCCTGGCCAATTCACTGTATTTGATGTAGAAGAAAATTGAATACCTAAAGTGGTTGCGATATTCTGCAAATCCGTTAATGACCTATTCAAAAAACCAACCTTTATATCATTGGTAGTAAATAATTGTTGCCCATTTCTAGTGTAACCCTTGAATATGTGCCATTTTTCTTTGAAAATTTGTATTTTCTCTAACGAAAGAGACTGCTGATTAAAAATTGATAGAAGTTCGGTATGAATAATATAACAATCCCCATTCAAGTTATTGACACCTATCAGAATATCTACTTGCTGTGGGCTAATAATATGACTCCGGTCTTCCGCTTCACGGCTAATTTGGGCACCTGCTCTGCCCCCAGAAGTTACACTCAATGAATCGGTTGTGGCACCCTTGATTTCCACTCTGAAGAGTACACCATCAAAATCCAAAACTCCATCGTAGGGGGAATCTCTCCATGCCTTAAAAAAGAGATTATAGCCACATTGTAACGCTCGACCAATAGCCAAGGATTCAGCCGCATAACCAGCAATACTTCGATAATTCCCAGGTGGAAGACCTGCCGAATTAAAATAATCACGCCATGACAAGAAATTTACTCCTAAAATTTTAGCGTTGATTCAGTACTTATTTTCTGAGGTGATGGGTCATCCACTCTGAGATTTTAGCTGAAGTAACATCCTGTTTGCTCCAATAAACGCAACTGTTTATAGTCTGTGACGGATGATTGCGCCATCTGCCACTTAGGGGTAATTGTGGGATAATCTATGCCTGCAAAGGTTTTGAGTATGGCATCAATAATAACTTTAGCGGCAAGGGGAGGTACAGCCATGCCGATCTGTCGCCGCACACTTTCCTTAGAACCATAGAAAATAAAATCATCAGGAAATGTTTGTAATCGTGCCCGTTCCCGATTGGTTAAAGCTCGAGGTTCTTCCCAATGATAAACATGAGTACCCCCACCCCCACTCCCTGTGATCGTATAGGCCGGTTTATCCGGGTCTAAGCGTTTGTAGATTTGACTCATCGTTGCCCCTTTAACATTCAAGCGTAGTTCTGGGGGGATGTTAGCCGTCCAAGCATTTTCGCCAGGAAGAATGTGTTTCAGACGAGCCACAACCGATGGAGATTGCTTGGTAATTTCTTGATTGGCAACACCGGGTAAAATAGGGGGAGTTTCTAGGGCTTGGCGAGCAGTAATATGTTGATTGAGATGGGTTGGTGCAGGGACTAAAAATTTGAGGTTTAGACATTTTTTGATACCGACAATAATAATGCGCTGGCGTATTTGTGGTACCCCATAATCGGCAAAATTATACAGGTGAGGAGTTAACTCATAACCTGAACCGGCACCCTGAAGTTCTGCTAAAATTTTCAAAAATGTTTGTCCTTGATTTGCACTCCGAAGTCCCCCCACATTTTCGGCGATAAACCAATCGGGTTCAAACTGATTAAGAGCATGAATCCCATACTGATAGAGTAGACCAAATTTCCCATGAATACCTTGTTTCTCTCCCACTAAACTAAAGTCATTGCAGGGAAATCCAAAAGCAAAGGCATCAACTTTAGATAAACCGGAAATATCAAAATTACGAACATCTGCACAAATAACTTTACTAGGCTCTTTAGGACAGATATTGTGAAAGTAAGTTTTACAACTATCCGCATCATAATCAATCGCCCATGCGTGCTGGACTTGCCATCCTTTTGCTTCCCATTCCAGACTGGCGAGTTTGGCTCCTAGACCCATACCCCCTGGCCCGCAAAACATTTCTCCTAATTGAAAAACTCTCATGGGAGTTGGCAAATTATTAACAATTACTAGCCAGAGTTTACCAGAAATTCAGCTAACCCCCCAAATACCGTTGAGTCGCTATAATTAACCCCACGACTGCGATCCCCCAGGCGTAGGGCAGGGTTTTGATTAGTAAAACATTCACATCGGTTTTCACTTCGTTAGCCAGCCAAACATTGTGGGTATTGGTGGGGTCACACACCCCCTGAATCACCCCCAGGGACATCAGCACCCCCATCACCGCCCCCCCCGGCAGTCCCGCACTCAGCATCACCCCGCCCATACCGTAGCCCAACCCCCACACATTCAACGGCCCCCGGTACAGTGCCAGGGGAGCGAGCAGGGCAAACCCCACCACATACGCCCAGGGCGAGGTGGGAATCAGGGGTGCAAGCAGGGGCTGAATGGCGGCCAACACCGGCCAGACCGCATCCGGGTGGGTCGTGTACCAAACGGCTCCGGCTCCCGTTTTGGTCGGCCCCAGCACCGCACTCAGGGTCATGCCAATCCCCATCATCAGGACAATAGCGGCGACCACGCTGGCAGAACCCTCCAATATGGCTCCCGTGAGCAGATTCACCCCCCCCCGGCGCAGGGTCACGGCAAACCCATAGGCTAACCCCAGCAGAAACGCCGGAATAAAGGGCACCCCCAACCCCAGGATCAGGATTAAAGGCACCAGCGGCGTGAGATAGGCATACCAAGCCAGACGGGGCGGTTGTCCCCAACGACGCAACCCCTGCCCCAGCCCCCACAAAGTGATACAGACCAAACCCCACGCCAGTCCCCACCGCCAGCCCAGCACCGTCACCCAAGGACGCACCACCCAGGGCAAACCCGCCAACCCCAGCCAGCCCACTGGCTCCCACCGCCAGCCCGACCAAACCAAGAGCCGAGTGCGCGCCAATTCCACCCCCACAAACGCCACCGCCCCCACCGCCATCACCCCAAACACCCCCAGGGCATAGCGACTCACTTCCGTATCACTCAACCCCAACACCGTCTTGTACACCGCCCAATTCCCCGGATTCAGCAGTCCCCCCAAGCTAATGCCAAACAACAGCACCCCGGCGCTGATATACTCCCGCAAGCCCAGGGAATGCAAAATCGGCAGCACCACCGTCCCCACCATGATCACCGCCCCCAAACCCCCCACCGCCGAAAACAGCAGTGCTACCAGCCCCAACACCAGCACCGACAGCAACCAAGGTCGGTCCCCCGCCAGTTCCGCCCCCCCCCGCACCAGATTTTGGGCAACCCCGGTTTTTTGCAACCAACTGCTCAACATCCCCCCCAGCAGGGCAATCACCATCGGTTCCGCCAACCGCACCGCCCCATCTGCCCAAATCTCCAAAAACACATCCTGCCAAGTAAGTTGCCCCGCCCCCACCAGCAGTACCCCCATCCCCGTCGCCATCAACGGCAGAGCCAGCAGAGCCGGTAACACCCGTGCCACCATCAGCGCCGCCGCCGTCAGAAAGATGAACCCTATTCCCCAACCGATCACTGGCGCAAACTCCCCACCAGCACCCGCTCCAGGGTCAACAAATCCTGGTATAGCCACTCCTTGCACCACTGCCCCAGCGCATCCAAAGGACTAAACGCCCCCTTCGGTCCCCAATTCACCTCCAACCCCAAGGGCGTTAGGTGATTCCCGGTTAAATAATGCAACCGCAAGCCATCGGGAAACTTCTCCCGCAGAACCTCCGTTAATTGCGGCGTTTCATCCAACGTATCATCCGCAAACCGGATCAACACATTCCGGGGCACCCGATACCGCCTGCGGATAAAATCGAGGGTTTCCTTCGGCGACGGGCTAAACTCCAGCGGCAGTTGATCCAACACCGGCACATGGCGCAAACTCCCCAACCAGGGCAATGCCCCCTGCAACCCAAAATTGTTGTAACTGATAAATATCTGCCCCGCCCGCTCCACCGGGAACAGCCCGCCGATGAGCAAATGCAACTTACAGCCCAAACTATGCCCCACCCCATACACCGGCAAATCCGCAGGCAGTTTTAACACTTGCACCACATCGTTAAATTCCCCATAGGCTTTCGCCGCCAAACCCCGGTGATCCAAATCGGGAATTACGGATTTTGTAATAATAATGTACCCATGCGCCGCCAACCGCTCCAGCAACCAACGATAACTCCATTGGGGCACTGCCCCCACAAACGCCCCCCCCAAAAAATGAATAATCCCTTGAGGTTGCGGCGGGAGCAACACCTGCGATTCCCCCAAATCCTGCCATAGCCAATCCATGCGTTCACCTCCAGCCCCTCTCCCAGTGTAATTGCAAACCCCCAAAGCTGGCTTACAACAAGCCCCGGTAGCGAATAAACACCAGCACCATTCCCCAGGAACCCAACGTCACCTTCACCGCCACCAGCACATTCAACACCGGAATCATCCCCCCACTCACCAAAGCCCCCAACTCCCCCTGGGGCGGCTCCCACCCCGTCAAAGTTAATACGGACAGGACAATGAACATCAAGACCGTCACCTTTTCCCAGGTGGGGATATGCCAGCGTTGGTAAATGCGTTGTAATAACTCCGGCGAAGAGGTCATGGCAATCAACCCAATCGCCGTACCCCCCGCCACCCCAGCGGCAAACCCACCCCCCGGCGAAAGATGCCCCCGCAGTGCCAATTCCACCCCCACCATCGCGGCAATCGTCGCCCCCAACTGCGCCAACACCACCGAAGGCGCATCCGTGAGTTGGTAAATCCGGCGCAAAGGTCGTTCATTCGCCATCAACTTTTGTACCCCCATGATGGCAATCGTAAAGACAACCACCTCACAGACCGTATCGTATAGCCGATTGCGAAGAATGATTGCCGACACCGTATTGGGAATGCCGCTATCCTGCACCACCGCCGCTACCACCGCCAGGGGAGATTCGGAGATGGGATGGGGCACCACCACCATCTTTACCCCAAAAGCCAACACCGCCAGCACATACACCCACTTTGCCATCAGTGCCCCCCCGTTGCCGCAACCAGCGGTTGGTAATCAACCGTCATGGGAATTGTCCATTCCCTTTGCAGTATTTCGTATAAACGCAGGATGGGGGTGGTCGTGTGAATCCCCATCGGTTCCGAGCAGGTACAGATGACGTGAACCTCCTGCTGTGCCAACCCCTGTGCCAAGTCCGCCGGTTCCGCATAGGTGACCCATTCCACCAACAGGTGCTGTTGCCCCAACACCCGCCGCAGTTCGGTCATCAGGGTTTGCAACTCCTTACCCCGCTGTTCCAGGTCTGCCGTCACGACCCCCAGGCGCACCACCAAGGACGACCGCACCGCCACCGCATAGAGAATCACCGCCAACAGGGTTCCCACCAGGGCTTCCGTCAACGCCACATCGGCGGCTCCCAACAGGGCATAGACCAACGCCGCCACCGACCCCAAAATCCCCCGCACCACCAACGCCCGGTAGGGATTGGTTTGCAGAACCAGCAAGCCCGCCGACAGGGGTAATAACGCCGTCAGTACCAGAGTCTCACTCGTCACGCCTTAGCTCCGGTGGGTGGGCACAATAAGCCAACACATACCCCAGCACCGTATTCCACATCACCAGGGACAGCACCGCCAACAACCACAACGACCATTCCTGCGGACGGCGGATCAGCAAACCCACCATCAACGCCAGGGAACCCAAGGTATCCGCCACCGATAGATAGTGCAACTTAAATAAAATCGAACGGCGGGTCAGCAGGATGGGCGTGCCCCACCACCAGAGAATCAGCCCGACCCCAAAACACACCCCGCTGGCAATGTCCACGCTTTACCTCCCCGTCTGTGCCATGCGCCGCAGTAAATGCGCCAACAACATAAACCCCGCATTCCCCACCGCCAGGGTAATCACCCCCACCAACCCCATCATCCAGTCATCCCGCATTACCGCCACCAGCAACATAATCAGCGACGACTTCGTGGCAACACTGGAAAGTGCCAACATGGTCTCCCAAATATCCCCCCGCCGGGTCATCTGATAAATCGGGATTAAAAATGCCCCGATCATCCCCCACAAAACCACCGTTAACATCAGGATTTTTGCCCCCCTGAATGATTGTCCGCTGGCGGGTATAAATAATGCACCACATACCCCTCCGGTTCCTGATAATTCAACACAATCGTTTTCGGCGTAAAGGTAATCAAAAACGTATCCAAAAAAATCAACCCCGGGGTGCGGTTGGGAGCCACCGCTTGCACCTGAATGTTCTCCTGGGTATGGGGATTAACCATCATTTCCACCGCTTCCCGATAAGCCTGGGGAATCGCCCGTAGCATCTGCCCCAACCCCCGCCCCAACTCTGTCCAATTCCGCCGCACCCGCATCCCCCCCGGCAGGAGCACCGCCACCAGCAAGCCCACCAGCAGATTCACCCCCGTAAAATTCGCCGTCAGCAGGAGCCACAGGGTCAATCGCAGGAGAATCGTCCCTACCATGCCCACACCAACCCAAATAGCACCACCAACCCCAAACTCATCAACCCCAATATCTGCTCCACCTGCTCCCAGCCCCGGGGCAAAGCCACCTGCACCCGCCGCACTACCCCCCAATATAACCCCCACCCGCAGGCGATGATCACCAAAGGTTTGAGGATATTCCCCCAGGTAAACGCCTCGTAATACACCCCATTCGCCACCAACAAGCCCCCCAACAACACCCCCATCGCCCACCAAAAACCCGCCGGTAATGGGGTTGGAAGCGGTTTCCAAGGCAGAAAAAACGCCCCCGCATAAATCGTTGCCGTCCCCACCGCCGCCCCCGTCATCCCCCACACCTGCCAGGGCAGGAGATTTTTCATCGTCAACACCTTCGCCCCAAACCCCGCCAACAGGGGAAACCCGGAGATAGAAAAACACGCCAACGCCCAAGGGATGCCCAAGGTGCGGGGAATCCCCTGCTGTTGCAACACCCCCAGATTCCGGCTCGGTAACTGTCCCGCCACAAGAAACAACGCCCCTTTCACCAACCCGTGCGCCAGGGCATAAAACCCCCCCACTTCAGGAGCCGCCAAAATAAACCCCACCTGGGACGTGGTACTCCACGCCAGCACCCGCTTCACATCCCGTTCAAAAATTCCACACCCCACCCCCAGCAGTGCCGTGCCCACCCCCAGCAACCGCACCACCGGCTCCACCTCCGGCACCAGCAACGCACAGCGGATCAAAGGCAACACCGCCGCCTTCACCACCACCCCCGACAGCAGAGCCGACACCGGTGCCGCCGCCTCCCCATGCGTCATGGGCAACCACAACCCCAACGGAAACACCCCCCCCTTGACCAACAACCCCAGCAACAGCAACGCCGCCGCCTCCGGGGGAGCCTCCCCCAACCCCACAAAATCAAACGAATGGTGAGATTCATACACCAACACCGCCCCCACCAAATAAAACAACATCGCCACATTACTCACCAACAAATACCGCAACCCCACCCAAATGACCCGCTCATTCCCTGGGTAAGTAATCAATAAAAACGCCGCAATGCCCAACACCTCCAACGCCACATATAAACTGATCCAATCCGTACTGGCAAACGCCACATTAATACTGCCATGTAGCATCAAAACCTGGGCGAAAAAAAACGGGGTTTTATCACTCTCCCAAAGGGTAAAAATTACGGCAATCGTCACCAGGGCATTGGTAATGATCAAAAAACTGGTCAGGTCATCCAAAAATAAACCCACCCCAAAACTATCCAGCAAACGTAAACGCACCGGTTCCGGTTGCACCGCCAAAGTCAAGCCATACCCCAAGGAAAAAAAGCCCTGCGCCAACGCCAAAGACCGGGTCAATTGGGGCAATAAATAGATCACAAATCCCAGGCAAAAGCCACTGGCGACCCAGACCACCGTGAGGGTATTCATCGGGAATTTTTTAACTCAATATCACGAACATCCAACGTGGGATAGGAACGGGACAACTTCATCACCCCCACCAACATCAACGCCTGAATGGATAACCCAATCACAATCGCCGTTAAAATCACCGCTTGGGGCACGGGATCAGCATAATCCACCTGCCGTTGCGGAATTAAAATCGGCGTAAACACCCCCCTCCGTGCCGCCGATAGCACATAATAAGCAATCACCCCCGTACTCATCATATCCATCGCAATTACTTTCATAATCAGATTCCGTTTGTATAGTAAACCCAAAAAACCCAAAAAAATCGTAGCAAACACACAGACTTCTAAAAACATGACGATTCCCTACAGCACAGAAAATATAGTCATTCCAAACAAATTTGAGACATTTACCGTTACCCCTAAACCCTGTCCCAGAGCGAGAAAGAAGAGTTACGGGTACCTAAAAATGTCTCGTTGTAACAACTATATCTAACTATATCTCTAAGAGCGGAGAACTTCCTGACCACCTCCCACCAGAGAATGGCTAACCGGTATGTTCAACTCTACCAAAGCCTTCGCCAGCGCCAAACGGCGTTCACTCACCAAATGATCCAAGGGCAAACGGTCTAACACCCCAAACTTGTGCAGGCGATTGTGGGTATCCCCTGCCGCCCCCACAATGTACACCACCCGCCCCTGTTCCAGGGCTTCTAAAACCATATTTTCAATCGCCAAACAAGCCGTCACCCCCAACATGGGCACATCGGTTAAATCCAAAATAATTGCCCCGACATTTCCCATAGCGGCGTGTTCCCGGGCAATCGCTTTCGCCACCCCAAAAATCATCGGCCCACTCAGATAAAACAGCAACACTTGCCCATTGGCTTGATTGAGTAATTTTTTTTCCTCATCACTCAAATGAATCGCATCATCCGCATCGGTAATCGTTTTCACTTCTTTCGATTGCAAGGCTGACAACCGTTCAATGGTGAGGATATTGGCTATAAATACCCCCACAAACACCGCCACAATTAAATCCACAAATACGGTTAACAACAAAACCCCATACATGATCAAGGTTGCCCTGGTAGAAACCACATGGGCACGTTTGAGAAAACTCCAATCCAAAATATCAATCCCCACCTTAATGGCAATCCCCGCCAAAACCGCCATCGGAATATTCTGCATCAGGGGTGCCGCTCCCAGCACAATCGCCAGTAACACCAACGCCCGGGTAATCCCGGAAAGAGCCGTTTTCGCCCCCGTTTGGATGTTGACCACCGTGCCCATCGTCGCCCCGGCTCCTGGCAAACCCCCACATAAACCCGACATAAAATTGCCAATGCCCTGCCCAATTAACTCCTTATTAGAATCATGTTCCGTGCGGGTCAAACTGTCAGCAATCACAGATGTTAATAACGTATCAATACACCCTAAAATCGCCAACATAAACGCTTCGGCGAGAATTCTAGTGGCTTTTAGGGGGGTAAATGTGGGTAGATTGAGGGAAGGTAACCCCACCGGAATTTGCCCAATCACCCGGATATTATCATCCCCAAAAAATACGATAGCAACCACCGTGCCGACGATTAATGCCAACAATTGGGGCGGACAAAATCGCTTCCACCCGGAAGGCATGACAAAAATAATGGCTAATGCTAATGCCCCCAAAAATAATTCATTGGGGTTGATTTGAGTTAATAATTCTGGCAGGGCTTGAAGGGTACCCAACACCCCCCCTTTCGGAGCTTTTTGACCCAAAAAAGGCGCAATTTGTAAAACGATTAAAATTACCCCAATTCCCGACATGAACCCGGAAATCACGCTGTAGGGCATGAGGGTAATATATTTTCCTAACTTAAATATCCCAAAAAGAATCTGGAACACGCCCGCCAGCATCACCACGGTAAACGCCATCGCCAGCCCATGTTCCGGGTCAGCCGCCGTGAAACTCGCCACAATCGTGGTCATCACCACCGTCATCGGGCCGGTGGGTTCGGAAATGAGAGCCGGTGTCCCCCCGAACAGGGCGGCAAAGAACCCGACAAATACTGCCCCGTACAAGCCAGCCACCGGATTGCCCACAGCGGCCACCCCAAACGTCAGTGCTAGGGGAATGGAAACAATGGCGGTGGTAATGCCACCAAAAATATCCCCTCGCAAATTGTCAAATCGAATCACATTGGTGATGGGCATGGGAACAGGTATAGAACGGGTACATGAACTCACTATAGGGAAAAAGTTCCCCAAATCCAGTTAGACCTAATTAGCAATACGACTTTACTTTGATAAGGCTTTGAAGCCGTCAGTGGCAACCCATGCAATAAATATTAACACTCAACACTTCTGGATCGCAGATAAGTAGAAAGTCCTATTTCTAAGTATATGAGAAAGACATCTGTAGTTATGTTTTTGTACTTATGTAGCAATCCCAAATGAGTTTAGAACAGGGGTCGCAGGGGCACCGCCCCCGTAAAAGAAGCACCTGCGGTGTATGGTTCTGAAAAATTTTTGTATGCCTACGGCACGCAAGCTAATGCAAATCAAGTAGGATTGCTATAGCGAAGCCATTGGTAACTAAAAGGACAGTACATCGCCTCGTACAACAGTATAAACAGACTCAAGACTTGACGAAAGTAGGGACGTTAGGCTGTGCCGTGCCGGAGGCATAGCGAGTTGGAATTTTAGAACAAAATCAAGTGGAGATTTTAGGCATTGTTCAAGGGTATCCAGATAAGGGCACCTCTATTTATTTGTACCCATTGAAAGTTATGTCGCTAGCAGAAGTGTTGAATCTTAAGATTTTGAGGGTTTGTGCCAAAATGTGCATCTAACCTGATGATACAAAACATTGTCATTTAGGGGCTAGATTCTCATTTATAACAAAAAATTTTCTCATTAAGTGTTTTGCCTGGCTCGAATTTATGAACTTTTGTTGCAGGGTTCAACACTACTGTGTCGCTAGAATGCCCATACTACTAAGAACCAAGACGGGGGCTACGCCCCTGCAACCCATTTTTAGAAGTGCCCTTCTGCCACTTTATGACCAGTTAATTGCATCCAAATCGGCGGCACGTTGAAACCGTTTCCGCAAATCCTGAATCAGGTGGGGGTCGTTGGTTTTTAAGCTCACTTCCCGGCTGGTGCCACTGCCCCCTAGGAGCGCATGACTGCCCACCAGGGCGAATTGGTCGTCACTGACCAGGTAATGCTCATGGGTGCCGATGATTTTAAGGCGTAGGTGGTCGGGAAATTCCTGTTCGAGTTGTTCCAAATCCCCCAGGGCGTTGTATTTCCAGGAGAATCGCCCCGGTCCTTCCCGCCATTGGTTGCGTTTGTTGCGGCAAAGCTCCTGGGCTTTGATGTCCTGGGCATCCCCCCAACCGATGGAGACCCGCACCCCTTGGGCGAGTAACTGCCGGAGGGCTTGCAAAAAGGGACGGTCAATGGCTTGTTGGCTCAGCCAGGGGGGAAACGATGATGAGTTCCTGGGTGGTTTGGGTCAGTGCCTGCTGCAGGACTTCCCGCCCCCCAAACCGGTCGGTCACCAGTTCATAGCGGTAGTTGGGGAGTTTTTCTAACTGCTGATTAATGGTTTTAGCCCAGTCCTGAATGGCGGCGGCGACTTGGTGAGGAACCTGCTGGAGTTGGGCTTGGGTGGTCTGCCACTGCTGTTCCATCTGGTTTTGGCGGCTGGCGAGGGTCTGGGTGGATTCCCGCAGGTCGCCGTGGCTGTGGTCAATTTGGCTGACCAGTTGCGCCATCTCCGTAAGTTGCTGTTGCAGTTGGGGTAGGTCGTTTAAGCTGCTGAGTTGGGCTTGGGTGCGGCTGAGTTCCTGTTTGACCTGTTGGAGTTGTTGGGTGTGCCCCTGGTTGAGGGCTTCCATCTGCTGGCTGAGTTGGGTCAGGGTCTGGCGGACTTGGGTGAGGGCGGCGGGTTCGGGGGCATTTTGTAATTCGGTGAGGTCGCTTTGGAGGGTGGCGAGGGTGGTGGCAAGGGGCGCAAGCTGGTTTTGTTGTTGGATTTGTTGCTGGTGCAGTCGCTCTACGGCGGTTACCAGGGGCAAAAGGGCGGCACGGCTGACCTGACTGCGGGTTTGTTGGTGGAGTTGATTCACCCGCTCGTGCAATGCCTGGATCGCCTGGGTTTGTTGCTCCAACTGGTGCAAGCGGGGTTCCCAGGAGGCAACCTGGGCTTGCTGGGCGTGGAGTTGCTGGAGTTCTTCCCTGACCTTTTGGGTTAATCGTTGCTGTTGCTGGTGTTGGCTGACCACCTGTGCCAAATCCTGTTGCAGTTTTTGGATCAGGGGAGCCAGTTTGGTTTGGCTGTGGAGTTCCCGCTCCAACCGTCCCACCGCTTCCCGTACCTGGAGGGTGGCAACGACATCCTGCCCTAATCGTTCGACGGCGGACTGGAGGCGTTGGGTGGCGGTTTCAAGGGTGGCAATTTGGGTTTTGAGGGCTTGGGGGGCGGTGATCTGTTCGCTGAGGTACTGCAATTGGGCTTCCAGGGGTTGCACATCCACCACCGGAGTTTGCCGGAGGTGTTGCACCTGGGTTTGCAGTTGGGCGGCTTGGCGTTGCAATTGCTCTAGCCCTTTTTCCATCTGAGCGACCTGCTCTGCCCTGGGAAATTCCCCCAGATTTTGACTTAATTCCCCCAGCCCGGTGCGGAGGCTAACGTACTGCTCTTGTAATTGGGCGAGTTGGGTTTGCAGGGGTTGCAGATTCAAGCCTTCTACGCTCTCCAGCCGTTGATCCATTTCCTGGTGGAGGTTGCCCAATGCCCGTTGCAGTTCCTGTAATGATTGTTCCAGGGGGGTGAGGTTCACCGGTTCGGGCAGGAGGGTCACATCCTGGAGGCGGCGGCGCAGAAACTTGATGTCGGTGCTGTAGCGTTGGTTGAGGCTTTCCAGGGCGGTCAGGAGCAATTGTTGCTGGCTGGTTTCCAACTGGTTGCGGTGGAGCAGATTCACCAACAGCGCCAAGGACATGGGTAGGGCGGCGAGCACCACCTGCTGGGAGACGGCGGCGACCACAGTTCCCACCAAGGACACCAGCACCAGTCCATATTCCGTTATTTCTAACCAAGTGCGGCGGGTCACGGGTTGACCATTCCTCAAGTGGGTTTGCCCTGATTCCTAATGTAGTTCAATTTGCCGGAGGAGGGGTGGGATTTTCTATCACTTGAAAGGAATCGAAAAATTGTGCCAAATCTGCCTCTTGCTCCTGGGGCACGATGGCGTACAGTCCATAAACTCGCTGACCGACAAAATAAAACCGCACCTTGGCGACCCCACCGCCGGTCAAGCGTTCGGGGGGGATGGTCACGGTCATTTCCCGCCCCGGATGGCGATTGAGGGTGACTTGGCGTTCTTGGGTCACCTGCCCCTGTACCCGTTGTTGCGCCTGGGCTTTGAGTTGCGCCCACACCAGAGGCGAATTGGCTAACCGAGCCACCGGCTGGTCATATTGGCTAAACACCACCGCATAGGAACCCTTGGGGCGGTTCACTCCCCAGGCTTGGGTGGTCACTTCCCCCACGCCGGTTTCCAGGGTGCGTTGTTCCTGCTGGGGTGTACCGGGGAAATCCACCTGAAACCCATCCCCTTGTACCGTTTGCCAATGAGTGCCCAGTTGACAACCACTGACCACCAGCCCTGCGCCAATCCCCCACCACCAGGATTTCATAGATTACCAGTACAATGGAATGACTTTATTGTAACAGCGATTAACCATAGCAATCCTAAATGAGAATAGGGGTCGCAGGGCACCGCCCCGTTTTGGTTCTCAGGAATTTTATTATTCTATTATTCACATAGATCATCTGAAATTGCATGGCTGGATGTGGGCACTGGGGGTTAAAATCAGGAATCGTTTGGGGCTGTAGCTCAGCAGGATAGAGCGGTCGCCTCCTAAGTGACAGGCCGCCGGTTCAATTCCGGCCAGTCCCGTACCTCCATCACCATTCCGGGAAACAGGATGTGTTACAGCCTATTTCACATAGTTCACATATATTCTGATATGGCAATCCTACTCGATGAACGGACGGAAATTCCCCAGAATCAAGGAAGAGGGCTGTACCCCTGCGACCCCTATTCCATTCTCATTTAGGATGGCTACAGCACTACCTACCCCACTAAACTGAGGATGATTGGCTCTAGCTTTTGTAAATCCTTCAACACCGCCGCCGCTGAGGGATAGCGGTCTTGGGGGTAATAACGGGTCATGCCGGTGAGGATGGACAAGAGATGGGTGGTTTGGGGGGTCTGCCAGGCACTACAATCCAATTCCCCCGTGTTGTGATCCCAGGGCAGTTCCGTCGGGCATAAGCCGGTCAACGCCTGTAGAGCTACCATGCCCAGAGCGTAGAGGTCGCTACTAAATTCGGGATAACCCATCAATTGTTCCAGGGGCGCATAGCCGCGGGTGCCGATGGAGAGGGTGGCGACCAGGGGGTCTGCCTGGGGCAGAACTTCCCGAACTGCCCCAAAATCAATCAAAATATAATCTTTTTTGGCTGGGGAATAAATAATATTATCCGGTTTAATATCCCGATGAATGACCAGATGACGGTGGATGAATTTGAGAGTTTTCAACATATCTTTGAGAAAACTAAATACCTCTTTCGGTCGCCAGGGTTGACCATTGGCAAATTGTTCCCTGAGAGAGGAACCTTGGATAAATTCTTCCACCAAATAAAATTCCCCGTCCTGCTCAAAATAAGCCAATAACCGGGGGATATGTTTGTGGTGCCCCAGAGTTTCCAATGCCTGCGCTTCCCGCTGAAACAGGTGCCTCGCCCGCAGGAGTTTTTCCGGTTCGTTCGCCGGAATGGAGAGTAGTTTTTTCACCACACACAAGGGTGCGCCCGGACGGTGCCAATCCTGAGCGAGATAGGTGCGCCCAAACCCCCCTTCCCCCAGAACCTCTTGCAACTGGTAACGCCCCCCCAACAGGTCGGTGGTGCGAGGGGCGAGGCTCCGCACGGTGGCGAGTTGGGCTTGGATGCGTGCCACTACTACCGGCAAATTCAAAGGTTTGGTGATGTGGTCGTTTGCCCCTGCCCGTAGTGCCGTGACCATATCCCCCGTGTCCTCCCGGGCGGTAATCATTATCACTGGTAGCATCCCCGGCGGGTAGGTTTGGCGCAGGCGTTGCAACAGTTGTAAGCCGGTCATGCTGGGCAACAGCCAGTCTAGGAGCACCATGTCCCAAACCCGCTCCTCTAGGGCGGTCAGGGCAGTTTCCGGGTCGGTACAGGTACGGACATGATACCCCTGCCCGCTAAGATATTTTTGTAACAAATTCAGGGTGATGGGGTCATCATCCACAATCAAAATAGAGGTATTGGTTGCACCCACAGCCATCCTTTTCCTAAACCCCCCACGGTTGATCTTAAACCATCCCTGGCTGGGGGAGAATCTAGTCCCTGGTTATCCCTAAAAATACCCATGACACCGCACAATTAGCGATGGATGTTCCCGAACCAGAATCCTTAGAACAGTTAAAACAACGGCTGAACCGGGCGGCTGAACCGGGGGAACTGTTGGCGGCGGTACAGGAGTTGAGCGCATACGGCGACCAACCGGAGGTGATTCCTTTGCTGATCGGGGTCTTGGGGTACAACAACCCCAGGGTGGCGCAGGTGGCGATGGGGGGGTTACTGCGGGCGGGACGGCGGGCGGTGCCGGAACTCCTGCAACGGTTGGATGGGTACAACTACGGGGCACGAGCCTATGCCATACGGGTTTTGGCGCAGATTGGCGACCCCCGGGCGTTGGCGGTGCTGGAGGAGGCGGCACGTGCGGATTTTGCCCCCAGTGTACGGCGGGCGGCTTTGCGGGGATTGGGGAGCATGGTTTGGGACGGTCTCCCCCAACCGGAGGCGGCGCAAACCCAGGTGATGCAGACCCTAGAGGCAGTTAGCCGGGATGGGGACTGGGGGATTCGCTATGCGGTGATTGTGGCACTGGAGTTGTGGTGGCAAGCGGGGAATGTACCTGCACCTTTACGCCCTCGCCTGGATGCCCTTCTGCAACATTTCACCCAGGATAGCGACCCGGTGGTACAAGCCCGTGCCCAATTTAGCCTGCACCGACGGGATAAGTAAGTTACCATGCCCAATGGAGAGAGAATGAGAGAACTTTATGAGCCAGTCGGTCACCCCCCAGCAGGTGTTGGATGTGTTGCGCCCGGTGCAAGACCCGGAACTGCGCCGGAGTTTGGTGGAACTGAATATGATCCGCCAGGTACAGATACAGGCGGGGCGGGTGTCCTTTAATCTGGTTTTGACCACCCCAGCCTGTCCCCTGCGCCAATTGATCGAAGATGACTGTCGCCAGGCGGTGTTGAGCTTGCCGGGAATTGAGCAGGTGGAAATTGTCACCACGGCGGAAACCCCCCAGCAAAAGTCCCTCCCCCAGCGCCAGGGGGTACCAGGGGTGCGGAATATCGTGGCGATTGCCAGCGGCAAGGGCGGGGTCGGCAAAAGCACCGTGGCGGTGAATGTGGCGGTAGCCTTGGCGCAAACCGGGGCGAGGGTGGGGTTATTGGATGCGGATATTTATGGTCCCAATGACCCGCTCATGTTGGGCGTCAGTCAACAACGGCTGGTGGTGGCGGACAGTCCCCAGGGGGAGGTACTCACCCCGGCGGAAAATCATGGGGTGAAGCTGGTGTCTATGGCTTTCTTGGTCACCCCGGCGCAACCCATCATTTGGCGGGGCCCCATGCTCAATGGGGTGATTCGCCAATTCCTCTACCAGGTGCAGTGGGGGGAATTGGACTATTTGCTGGTGGATTTACCCCCCGGTACCGGGGATGCCCAGTTGACCTTGGCGCAGGCGGTGCCGATGGCGGGGGCAGTTATTGTCACCACCCCCCAAACCGTATCGGTCGCCGATGCCCGGCGGGGGTTGGAAATGTTCCGCCAGTTGGGGGTGCCCATCCTGGGGGTGGTGGAAAACATGAGTTACTTTATCCCCCCCGATGCCCCGGAGCGACGCTATGCCATTTTTGGGGAAGGCGGCGGCACCCGGTTGGCAGAAAGTTTGGGCGTACCCCTATTGGGACAAATTCCCCTGGAACTGCCGGTACGCACGGGGGGGGATGCGGGCACGCCAGTGGTGGTTGCCCAACCGGAATTAGCCTCAGCGGTGGCTCTGCGGGAACTGGCGGGGCGGGTGGCGGCGCGGGTATCCGTTTTAGCCTTGACAGCCAATTCACCGAGCAACCCTGACCCCTAACATTCTTGGTGAACGGATATTTTGGGAGAATTCAGTCAAGGGGTGGCATCCCCGCGACCACTGCTTACAATCTGTTATGAGACCACTTCAGCCAAAACCTTGGCATCCAAAGGGTTGCTAAGTACTCATCGAGAATATAACATAGGTATAGCATATAACCTAACTAAGGCAGAGTTTTATTTACTGTGAGTAGATGTAACTCCTTGTTGTTAGTGAACGGCTACTACTCTGTTGTGGTGCTGATATAGAAGCTAGCCTATGAAGAAAAAGTCCAGCGATTTTGGAGAACAGCTTCTAATATTCTCTTCAGCGCCAACTCCGGAAGTTATGGCAATTCAACCAGCATCGCAGACCCCCAAAACGTCACTCAACCAGTCTGATGAGATAGTCGGCGAGTTCTCTGAGCATAAACAGCTTGTGAAACCTTCCCATATTGGTTTAACAAGCGTTGAGTACGTTGAAGCGAAAACCATTTTGCAGGTACCTAGCGGATTTATTGGAGCTTATAAATTTACACTAAATCCATATAGTGGTTGTAGTTTTGGATGTGACTACTGTTATGCTCGTTTCTTTGCTCAAACTGTGGACGAGCAACAATCTTGGGGTGAGTGGGTCAAGGTCAAAGAAAATGCAATAGCGTTGATCCGCAAAGCACGCACTGCAAGGTCTCCAGATAGGCGACTGGAGAGAGGTGATACAGTGTATATGTCTACGGTAACGGACCCATACCAACCAATCGAGTACAGAATCGGTCTGACACGACGCATTCTCGAAGAATTATTACAAGTTCAACCAAGACTCACCATTCAAACCCGTAGCCCTCTTGTAACTAGAGACATAGATTTGTTTCAGCAATTTGAACGGATTAGAGTGAATTTCACTATCACCACCGACTCAGAAGAGGTTAGAAAACACTATGAGCCTCATTGTCCTTCTATCGAGGCTAGGTTGAAAGCCGCCAGGTATCTTACTGATGCCGGAGTGCCCATTGGAATTTCCATAAGCCCAATGCTACCAATTCTTGATCCAGAACGATTTGCACATCAAATTGCCGAATTGAATGCGTCTGAATATGTTACACAGTTTTTTAAGCCAACTCGTTCTCGCTTTAGTGCCGGAAGTTCAGAAATTGCTGTAAAGAAAATATTACAAGATGATTGGACACAGGAAAAATACGTTAAAGTACGAGAAGTAATAAGCCGTGTTCTTGGAACTCATAGACAACTTTTAGAAGGTAACGAAGGTTATGCCCCTGCATGACTTTAATCATGACACTATAGCTAAGCAGGCAAAGGTTGGCATATAGAGCAGATGACTGAATCTATAAGATCATGAAGATTTTGGGTTGTAGATGTCATGGTTTTTCTAACTCTTTGCTTGATTCTATGCCATTGATGCTCAATCGGATTTAAATCGGGAGAGTATTTCGGTAGATATATCAATTCGCACCCAGCGGCTTCCACAACCTTCCTAACCAGTTTGCAACGATGAAAACTTGCATTATCTAAAACGATTTTCTTCCCTGCTCCAATTGTTGGCAACAACATCTCTGTTAACCAGGTAATCAATACTTGCAAATTACAACTACCAACCCAAGTAAATGGTGCAACCAATTTCCCTAAATGATAACCACTCATCATGCTTATTCTCTCTCTCCTTTTGCCAGGTCGTTGACCATATATTCTTTGTCCTTTTAGCCCCCAACCATATTCATAAATATCTCGATTATCACAAGTGTTGAATCCTGCAATAAAACTTTACATATTTAGGCGTGGGACGACCCGATTGAGCCAATGGACAAAATTCCACTCCTGCCGTATTAAGATTTGTATATATCGGAACTTATCTGCCAATTTACTTCCGTACATCCGTGGAACTTTTAACAGTTGCAATATCAAGTAAACTATTAAAATTACATAAATTTGAATGGTAATTCCATTCAAATTTTTACTCATCATTTTATCGAGCTTTAAGTTCATCTTTAGAAATTTCCATAGTACCTCTATCGCCCAGCGTTGTCTATAGGCTTCCCCTATCTCTTCATTACTCATTACATCCTCAGGAATATTGGTAGCTAAATAATAGTCTACTTTCTGTTGAACATTGCCAAAACAAACTACTCTCGCCTTACCTCGTTCTGTGGTGATATGATAGTTTTCATCCCATTTCCAATTCGACTTAATACGGATAATAAAAAGGGCATCATTTTCGATAAATTGTTCAAATACTTTGTGACTGCAAAACCCTCTATCCCCGACTGCGACTCCATTTTCCGGTAGCATTTTCACAATATCTTCACCAAAATTAATCTCATGTGCCTGTCCAGGACTAACAATTAAATGACCAGTAGATTTCGTATCTTGATTCAAAGTGGTTATTAACTTTACTTGGCGATAGCCTTGGAGCCAAAATAACTTACTCATCAGCGGTATTACGGTAGCATCAAAAGGACATAAAACCAACCTCTTTTCAGGATGAGCTTCCTCAATATAATGCAATAATTTATGATAAAGATGCATAAAAATTTGTGGGTCTCTTGTCTTGTTCGCCTTAGAAAACGTGGATAAGTCAACCTTAATGCCCGCATGATTTAATTGGTAAAATAAGTCCCGTAAACTGTTGATTCCTTTGTCTAAAATGCCAGCAAACCAGATTGAACAAAATAAGCGAGAATTTAGAACTGGATAATCATTAGTTGGCAGGTCTTTGAGTAAAAATTTGACAATCCCGGGAAAAGAATTGAATTTCATAGTTGTTTCATGTTTTGGTTTATATGAATTAGAATACCATATTTTGACCCCTCTTTTTCTGCCTTTACCTACCTTTCAACACTTCTGCTCGATTATCCATCCCAGACTGGTCAATATAGACTAAATCTTCATTCTTTTCCTCTTTTATCATCTTGATAAATTGTTGTCGCTCTTCTTCGTTTTGTTCTTCATAAGAGTATGTTTTTTTTTACGGGTAAAGTTGATTTTTTTAAGGGCTTTACCAACTGTTGTATGACTTACACTGAGAATGACTCCCATTTCTTTTTGCGTCAACCCTTGATTTGCTTCTACAAATTGGCGAAATCCCTCCAAATCAGTGATCTTAGCACTATGACCCTTTTGATAGTTCTGTTTCGGGCGATAATCACCAGTTTCTGACCACATTTTTAACCATCTTTGTACGGTTCTGATGCTAATACCAAATAACTCACTAACCTCAACTAGTTTTGCCCCATTTAAGACTGCTTCGACTGCTTTTTGACGCAAATCGTAACTGTATGGTCTTGCCATCGCTTTTCTCCTAAACATCTATCCTATAATAGGACGACCTTACCCTGCTTGACTATATCACCACAGAACGAGGTAAGGCGAGAGTAGTTTGTTTTGGCAATGTTCAACAGAAAGTAGACTATTATTTAGCTACCAATATTCCTGAGGATGTAATGAGTAATGAAGAGATAGGGGAAGCCTCAGTAGTGTTGAACTCTGCAACAAAAGTTCATAAATTCAAGTCAGGCAAAATCCTTAATGAGAAAATTTTTGCTTATAAATGAGAATGTAGCTCCTAAATGACAATGCTTTGTATCATGAGGCGAGACGCACATTTTGGCACAAACCCTCAAAATCTTAAGATTCAACACTTCTGGGGAAGCCTATAGACAACGCTGGGCGATAGAGGTACTATGGAAATTTCTAAAGATGAACTTAAAGCTCGATAAAATGATGAGTAAAAATTTGAATGGAATTACCATTCAAATTTATGTAATTTTAATAGTTTACTTGATATTGCAACTGTTAAAAGTTCCACGGATGTACGGAAGTAAATTGGCAGATAAGTTCCGATATATACAAATCTTAATACGGCAGGAGTGGAATTTTGTCCATTGGCTCAATCGGGTCGTCCCACGCCTAAATATGTAAAGTTTTATTGCAGGATTCAACACTTGTGATGGTCTTGATATTATAACACCTCCGATGCCGTACAACTCTATTCTGTTCACCTTCAACCAAATGTCTCTGACATAGCATAGCCGTAAGCCCTAACCCTTCCTTGGTAATTGTCAATAATTTGGGGGAATATTCTCAACAAATCTCATAGGGGATGGCGTTTAGCATACTTGGTTGCAGAGGCACAGCGGGCTTGGTTTTTCTGAATGTCTGTACATCCAGGCATGAATCGGCTGGAATTGCTATATTTGGAGCGATACACCTAGTTTCGTAAACTCGCAGGTAGGCTCCCTGCACAGGTGAGGGTTGGTGGGGAGGCAAGTGAATTATAAAGCGACCACCCTAAAATATAAAGGGTCGTCAGAATCTCCCTAATGTCCCTAGGGTTTTGGGCTGATGCTATCCTATGAAAAACTTTCCGCAGTACGGTGATTTCCTGGTTTGGGGTTGACGGCGGTTCACTGGTCAGGGGAGGGATGGGGGCAACGTCCAGCGAGCATCCCTTGATTTTGGCGGCAGAACTCTCGGTGACCGAGGGAATCACGGCGTTTTTGGCAACCGAATCTACTTGGGCGGTGGTGGGTTCACAAAGGCATCCCCAGGGCATCATTACCGCCCGGGAACTGCTGGGCGCACCCGCTGGGGCAAGGCTGGGGGAATTGGTTGCTCCCGGAACCCCGTTAACTTTGGCAGATTTGGCACAACCGGCGCAATTGGAGGCGAAAGTCGCAGACCGGAATTATGTATTGGTGGTGGGGGAGGCGGGGGAATGCCTGGGGGTGTGGGTGCGGCAACGGTGGCAGAAACTCCAGCAAGGCTATCAGCTCTGGCAAAGCCAAACCATTGATATATTGATGAACCCCCGGGTGGTCACGGTTCCCCCGGAACTGCCGGTGGCGCAGGTGCGGGATTTACTCGCCCAAGAGGCAGATACCTGGGTGATGGTGGCGCACCCCGAAAGCCCCCGTTATCCCCTGGGTTGGGTGGACTGGAGCAGGTTGTGGGAACCGGGAGTCACGGTGCAGGAGGTGATGTCCCCGCCCCGGCTGTTACCCGCAACCACGACCCTGTATGAGGCGTATCCCTACCGCCGGGAATGGGTGTTGGTGACGGATGCGGCGGGGTTGGTGGTGGGTTCGCTCACCCCCCAGGATTGGGAGCGTTATGGGCATCCTTTTGCCCTGCAACAGGCGGTGGCGGATTTGCGGCAGACGGTCAACCAACAGGCACAGCAGGTTCAACAACTGACCACGAGCCTGCGCCGAAATCAGGAGCGGTTTGCGGCACTTCTGCGCTATTGCGGGGATGTGATCCTGGTGGTCAATAGCCAGGGAATCATTACTTACTGTAGTCCGTCGGTGCGAACGGTACTGGGCTATGCCCTGGATGACCTGCTGGGGCAATTATTTTGCGTCCGCATCCACCCGGAGGAACGGGCAGAGATTGAAGCTCATTTGACCCAAGCCCCCAGCCAAACCGGTTTGATCCAATGGGAATTTCGCTATCAACGGCGGGATGGCAGTTGGTGCGACCTGGAGGCACTGGGCAATCCCCAATACTCAGACCCCAACCTGCGGGGCATGGTGCTAAACCTGCGGGATGTGGGGGAACGCAAGCACACCCTGCACCTGCTCACCCAAAAACACGCCGAACTGCGGGGGGTGTTCCGAGCCTTGCGGGATTTGTATTTTCGCTTGGACAGCCAAGGGTACATCCTGGACTGCCTGGATACCTGCACCGAAGACCAGGTGGGGCGATGGGTGGGGGACGTGTTACCGCCAACCGCACGGGTTTTGCTAACAGAGGGGCTGACCCAACTGCACCAGGGGGCGGAATTAGCCCAATTTCGCTACAGCTATGGGCACCAAACCTGGACAGCCCGCTTGGTTCCCTTACCCCAGGATCAGGCGATTTTGGTCGTTCAGGAGGTGACTGCCCAAAGTCAATTGGAGGCGGCACTGCGGGCGATTGTGCAGATGCAAAATTGGTTGCTGGCGGCGACGGCTCCCCAGACCGTCTATGACCGGATTTTGCAGAGTCTCGGGGAAACCGTGGGGGTATCCCGGGTGTATCTTTTTGAAAATCATATCGGTTCCCAGGGGCAGGTGTTGACGGATTGCAAGGCGGAATGGTGTGCCCCGGGGGTAACGCCTGAAATAGACAATCCCCTCCTGCAAAATTTCGATTATGTCGGGATGGGGTTTGTCCGTTGGTTGGAGGTGCTGAGCCGGGGGGAGGCAATTTACGGGGCGGTGGCGGAGTTTCCCCCCCAGGAGCAGGAGTTTTTGGCGGCGCAGGATATTCTCAGCATTTTGGTCGTACCTCTGAAGGCGGGGGAGACCTGGTACGGGTTTCTGGGGTTTGATGTCTGTGACCAGGTGCGGCGGTGGCAGGAAACCGAGGTGAATTTACTGATGTCGGTGGGGACGGCGGTGGCGCAGAGCCTGCGGCAATGGCAGATGGAGCGGGCAATCCAGGATTCGGAAGAAAAATACCGCCAGTTGTTGGAAGCCTCCAGCGATGCCATCTGGGTCAGCGATGGGGAAACCGGGCGAATTGTGGAGGTGAGTCCCCAGGCGGAGGTTTTGATGGGGCACAGCCGGGCGCAGTTGCTCGGTCGTTATCAGTGGGAATTGCACCCCAGGGCGGAACAGGCGACCATGCGTCAGGATTTTTACCACTGGGTGCGGCGGGGTGGCACCGGGGAACAGGAGGTGGCGGCGCAGGTGCAACGGGCGGATGGGGAAACGATTCCGGTGGAAATTACCGCCCGGGTCTTGACTTGGCGGGGACGTTCCCTGCTGCGGAGTGCGGTGCGGGATGTACGGGAGCGGTTGCAGTGGGAGGCGACCCACCGGGTTTTGCTGGAAGCCATGCCCCTGGGGATTGCCATCCTCCAAAAACGTAGGTTGGGGTTGGTGAATCCAGCCCTGTGCCAAATGCTGGGCTACGGTCGCACGGAGTTGGAAAGTTTGTCTCCCCAGGCGTTGGTGAATTTGGTGCATCGGGACGACCGGCAGAAATTGCGCCAAGCCTACCGGCGCTGGCAATGGGAGGGCGTGGCGGTGGTGCCCCAGGAATTGCGGGTCTGGCATCGGGATGGCATTTTGGTTTACCTGGAATGCTACGGGCAACCCCTGAGAGTCGCCGGGGGCAATGCCGTGCATTTAACCATCAAGGATGTGACCGAAAACCGGCGGATGGCGCAGGCGTTGAACCAAAGTTTGGAGCAGTTCCGCCTCACCTTTGAACGTTCCCCAGCCGCGATGTCCATCACCGATGTGGAAGGGCGATTTTTGCGGGTCAACCCCGCCATGTGTGAATTATTGCAGTATGAAGCGGAAACCCTGCTCGCCCAGGGGTGTGGGAACTTTATCCACCCGGATGACCAGGAGCGATACGCAACGATTAGTGCCCAATTGCTACGGGATGAGGTGCCCCAAATTACCCTGGAATTGCGCCTGCTTCCCCAACCGGAGCGGACGTTGTATGTGCAGTTGAGCAAGGTGGTGATTGCCCGCAATCGGGATCAAGAACCCGTGCTGTTCCTCTCCCAGTTGGTGAATGTGACGGAACGGGTGCTGGCGCAACAGTCCCTGCGGCGCAGTGAAGCCCGTCTCAAATTAGCCGCCCAGACCGCTGGGATGTTGGTGTGGGAATGGGATATTCGGACAGACATGACCGAGACCAACCGCTACAGTACTGACCCGGGTCTCCATCCCCCCGATGAACCCCTCACCCTGCGTTTACCCGGTCTGAGTGCCTTGCAAAGTGTGCACCCGGAGGATGTGCCCACCGCCCTCACCCTGCGCCAACGCTACCAACGGGGGGAGATTGACCGGGCGGAACACCGGCACCGGATTTTGCTCCCCGATGGCACCTGCCGTTGGCTCCAAACCACTAGCCAATTGATCCGGGACGAAGCGGGGCAACCCCTGCGGGTGGTGGGGGTCTCCCTGGATGTGACCGAGCAGATGAATTTGCTCCAGGCGGTGCAGACCAGCGAAGAACGGCTCCGCACGGTGGTGGAAGACCAAACCGAATTGATCTACCGGGCGAAGGCTACCGGGGAATTGACGTTTATGAATCCGGCTTTTTGCCGCTATGCGGGTCGCTCGGAGGCGGAATTGCTCCATCAACCTTTTCGCCATCCCTTCCATCCCCAGGATCAGGAGCAGTTTAGCCAGCGGGTGGGGGCACTTACTCCCGGTACCCCCACCTTTACGATGGAATGCCGTACCGCCCAGGTGCCGGAACGGTGGTACGAATGGACGATCCGGGGGTTTTTTGACCCGCAGGAACGCCTCTGGGAGGTGCAGGGGATTGGGCGGGACATTACGGAGAAAAAATTGGCGGAGGCGCAACTCCTCTACGAAGCCCTCCACGACCCCCTGACGGGTCTGCCCAACCGCAGTCTGTTTTTAGACCGTCTGCAACAGGTGTTGGCGCGCTATCAACGGGATAACCACCTTGGTTTTGCGGTGTTGTTTGTGGATTTGGACCGGTTTAAGGTGGTCAATGACAGCCTGGGGCATCAGGCGGGGGATAAACTCTTGGTGACCATTGCCCAACGGCTACGGTCGGTCGTGCGGGCGGGGGATACGGTAGCGCGGCTGGGGGGGGATGAATTTGCCATTTTACTCACCCCCTTTGCCCCGGAACAGGTCGGGAACCGCCTGCCCGAACTCCAACGGGTGATCGCCCAACCACTGGTGATCGGGGGACAAACTGTCACGTCCCACGCCAGCATTGGGGTGGTGCTGAGCCATCCCCATTATCAAAACCCGGAAGAAATGCTCAGGGATGCGGACATCGCCATGTACCAGGCGAAAAACCAGGGGCGAGCCTGCTATGTGGTCTTTGCCCCGGAGATGTTTATCCAGGTGGTGGACGACCGGCGCTGGGAAGGGGAACTCCGCACTGCCCTCGATCAAGGGCAACTGGAGGTCTATTACCAGCCCATTCTCGCCGGGGAAACGCCCTTGGGAGTAGAAGCCCTGGTGTATTGGCATCATCCCGAACGGGGACAACTGCCACCCGAAGCCTTCCTGCCTGATGCGGAAGCCACCGGCTTGCGGGTGCCCCTGGGCTGGTGGGTTTTGACCACGGCGGCGACCCAGATGGTGCAAGAGCCGGTATGCCAGTCCTTGTCCTTGAGCGTCCAGGTGTGTCGGTATCAGTTGCACCAGGGGAATTTTTTGCCCCAACTGCAGGAGGTATGCGCCACCACCGGACTGCCACCCCACCGCCTGCGGTTGGAACTCACGGAACAGACGGTCATGCTGGCGCACCAGGAACGCCCAGAATTGCTCCGGCAACTGCACCGCCTGGGGGTGGGACTGACCGTGGCGGATTTTGGTGCCAACCCTGCCTCCCTGGGTCGCCTACATCGCTGGCCGGTCACCGCCCTGAAAATTGCCCCCTCCTTTGTCAGCCAAGTGGAACAGCAACCCCATTCCCAGCCCCTCATCCAGGCGATCCTTGTCCTGGCAGAAAACCTGGGCATCACCCCCATTGCCGCCGGGGTGGAAACGCCCGCCCAAAAAGCCATCCTGCAACGGCTGGGCTGTACAGCACTCCAGGGCACTGCGATCATGCCGCCCCTCTCCCTGGACCAACTGCGGGAATATCTCATCAAAACCCCATAAACAAAAAGTGCCCCCACCGAGGGAGCCACTTGCATATCGTCAATCGGAGGGTTGGAATAGCTTACGCTAGGTTTTTACAATACATTTTCTCTTCCTAGGATTTCGTATCATGGGCTACGAATGGTTCATTTCCAGGGGGAAACCCCAGGGGCTACAATAGGGAACGGTAAACCGGCGGGGCAACATGGCTGAGTTGGGGGGCGAGTACAAAACGACGTTAAATTTACCGCAAACGGATTTTGCCATGCGGGCAAATGCCACCGTGCGGGAACCGGAAATTCAAGCCTTTTGGCAAAGTGAGGGCATTCCCACCCATTTTGACCCCCAAGCCCCGGCGTTCATTCTCCACGATGGTCCCCCCTACGCCAACGGGGACATTCACATGGGCACGACGCTCAATAAAATTCTCAAGGATATTATCAATAAATTTCACCGCCTGCGGGGGTATCGCACGCCCTATGTACCCGGTTGGGACTGTCATGGTCTGCCCATTGAACTCAAGGTTTTACAGGAACTGCCAGCATCGGTGCGCCAAAACCTCACGCCGATGGAACTGCGCCAGCGGGCACGGGATTATGCTTTGGCGGCGGTGGCACGGCAGAAAAAAAGTTTTCAGCGGTGCGGGGTGTGGGGGGATTGGGAGCATCCCTATTTAACCCTCAAACCAGAGTACGAAGCCGCCCAGATTGGCGTATTTGGGGCGATGGCACTCAAGGGGTACATTTACCGGGGATTGAAGCCGGTGCATTGGAGTCCCAGTTCCCGGACGGCGTTGGCGGAAGCGGAATTGGAGTACCCAGAAGGGCATATTTCTCCGAGTATTTATGTGCGGTTGCGCGTGACGGAACTCACTCCCTCGGCGCAGGCGGTGTTGGGGGAATTTGCTGGGGAACTGTATCTGGCGATTTGGACAACCACGCCCTGGACCTTGCCGGGAAATGTGGCGGTGTCGGTGCATCCGGAAATCACCTACGCCCTGGTGCAAAGTGATGGGCAGGGGTTGGTGATCATTGCCGCCGAATTGGTCAAAAAATGGCAAGAAATCACGGGTGCCGAAGTGGCAATTCGCCGCACCTTTCCGGGGAAAATTTTAGAGTTTTGCCAATACCAACATCCTTTGTTTGACCGCCAGGGGATGGTGACGTTGGGCGAACACGTCACGGTGGAATCCGGCACGGGTTTAGTGCATACGGCACCGGGGCATGGGACAGAAGATTACACGGTGGGACAACGGTACGGTTTGCCCTTGCTTTCGCCGGTGGATGATGGGGGTTGTTTCACTTCAGAAGCAGGACAATTTGCCGGTTTAGGGGTCTTAAAAGAGGGAAACGAGGCAATTATTGGGGCATTACAGCAGGCAAATTTATTAGTCAAACACGAACCCTATCAGCATAAATATCCCTACGATTGGCGCACCAAAAAACCCACCATTTTCCGGGCAACGGCGCAGTGGTTTGCTTCGGTGAGTGGCTTTCGGGAATTGGCATTGCAGGCGATTCAACAGGTGCAGTGGATTCCCGCCCAAGGGGAAAATCGGATTACGGCAATGGTACAAGAACGCACGGATTGGTGCATTTCCCGCCAGCGCACCTGGGGGGTACCGATTCCGGTTTTTTATGATGTGGAAACCGATGAACCCTTGTTAAACGCCGAGACCATCCAACACATTCAAAATATTGTGCGGGAACAGGGGGCGGATGCCTGGTGGACATTGCCTTTAGAGGAATTATTACCCCCTCAATATCGGCAGAATGGCCGCCGGTATCGCCAGGGCATGGACACGATGGATGTGTGGTTTGATTCCGGTTCTTCCTGGGCGGCAGTTTTAGAACAACGTCCCGAATTGTACTATCCGGCGGATGTGTATTTAGAAGGTTCCGACCAGCATCGGGGTTGGTTCCAATCCAGTTTACTCACTTGTGTGGCAGTGCATGGTTTTGCCCCTTACAAAAAAGTAATCACGCATGGGTTTGTGTTGGACGAACAGGGTCGGAAAATGAGCAAATCCTTGGGCAATGTGGTTGACCCCCTGCTGGTGATCAATGGGGGCAAAAATCCCCAAAAAGAACCCGCCTATGGCGCAGATGTTTTGCGTTTGTGGGTGGCTTCGGTGAACTACACCGATGATGTGCCCCTGGGCAATACCATTCTGAATCAGATGGCGGATGTGTATCGTAAAATTCGCAATACGGCTCGCTTTTTATTGGGAAATTTATACGATTTCATCCCGGGAAAGCATGGGATTCCCTACGCAGAATTGCCCGCTTTAGACCGCTATCTTTTGCATCGGTTGTGGGAAGTCACCCAGGAAATTACCCAAGCGTTTCAAGAGTTTCAGTTCTACCATTTTTTCCAGATTATTCAGAATTTTTGTGCGGTGGATTTGTCGAATTTTTATTTAGATATTGCCAAAGACCGGCTGTATATCAGCACGGCGGGGGGTTATCGGCGGCGCAGTTGTCAAACCGTATTAGCTTTAGTGGTGGAAACCCTAGCGAAATTATTGGCACCTGTTTTGTCCCATTTAGCGGAAGATATTTGGCAATTTATCCCCTATGAGGTGGGGGCAAAATCCGTATTTTTAACCAAATGGGCAGAATTGCCTGGGGATTGGCATCAACCGGAATTGGCGAAAACCTGGCAGAAATGGCGGGAATTGCGAACGGATGTGAATAAGGTTTTAGAATCTGCCCGTGCCGCCAAAACCATCGGTTCTTCCCTGGAAGCCCAGGTGAGCATTGGCGTTTCTGACCCCCAATTATTTGCAGAATTAAACGCCCTAAATACCCCCACCAACGGCGTGGATGAACTGCGTTATTTACTCCTAGTTTCCCAGGTTGAGGTGATGCAGGGAACTGCAAACCATCCTTGGCAAATTCAGATGCAATTAGCGACCGGCAAAAAATGCCAAAGGTGTTGGAATTATTCCGAACAGGTGGGGCAGCATCCCGATCATCCTGATATTTGCGAACGTTGTACTGCCGCCCTAGCCGGAAAGTTTTAGGCAGACATGGCAAACGCTGGCAGATTCACCGTTGATTGAGACGTAACCTCTGGAGATTCCGGGATTAACAAACCACAATGCGCCAAAGCAATCAAAGCGGCACAGGTATTAATGCTCACCGCACCGATGGGATGGAGTCCCCAAAACAAGCCCGCCGCCACCACCAATAGGTTGGGAACGGTCACGATGGCAATCGCCTGGTACATTTGGGCGAGGGTCGCTTGAGCGCAGTCCAATGTCAGTAGGAATTGCTGTGGTTGTACGGTAATCGTTTGCCCAGTAGGGAGCGTTAATTGCCAGTGGGAACCCATCGCCCGCAACCATGCCCCCGGAGTCAAGGGTGCCTGCGCCACCGTCACACTGATGCCCCGTTGGTTCAAAGCCTGAATCAGGGAATCCCCTGCCAGAGCGGGTTCCAGCGTCAGATGCCGCAATTGCGCCAGGGTTTCCAGGGTCGCCCCATCCGGTAAGCCGGTTTGCACCAACCCCCGATGCACCGCCAGGGGCAGTACCACCCGCAAGGGCGTAGCAAAATCCAACTGCAACAGGGGCAACCCCGCCGCCAAGGAACCCGTTGCCAGCCAAATTAGGGACGTACCGAGCAACGTGGGGGGGAGTAAATATTCTTCAGTTGTGATTACCATGTCCTGCGCCTGGGTGTCCAGATTGCGCTCATCCAGCAGTTGCAGATGATGTTTGTACCGCCCCAGCACATCCGCCCCCACCAACAACAGGGCTGGTGCCACCCATTCCCCCCGCAGGGTGTGCAGTCCCATCCACAGGGAATCTAATAATTCCACCTGAAGCCGTTGCCGGTACGCCAAACCCCGCAGAGCTTCTGTAATAAAAGGAAGTGCTGTAATTGCGATTCCTGCCCCCACCAACACCGCCGGAATTTCTAACGGCAGTGCCAATACACTCAATCCCAACACGGTCAAGGAAAGGGGAAAATAATCGGCGGCTACCTCTAAAAATTCCTCATCTTTTGCCACCGCCAAAGTATCAAACAAGTGGCTGATTGCTGTTAATAAATCCTCTAATTGCCAGCACGTCGGGTCGTAATGGATGATTAAAGAATGGGCGGCGGCATTGGTGCGAACGGCGGTAATTCCTTGCCAAGTTAATAATGTAGTTTCGATATGAAAAAGACCCCGATTGAAGTCATGGATGCGTAAACGCACCCGCCCCGGTATCTGATGGATGAGGGTGTAATGGGGGTGATTCATGGTTTTAAGCTCCGAAAAAAATCCACAACATCTGATACTAAAATTTCCTGGGATATTCGCCCTTTGCGGGTGATAATTTCCACCTTATTTTGGGCGAGGGAACGCCCCGGCACAACCCGATAGGGAATCCCCAACAAATCCGCATCCTTGAATTTGACCCCCGCCCGCTCCGGTCGGTCATCCAAAAGTACCTCAATTCCCGCATTTTGTAATTCCTGATAGAGTTTTTCCGCCACTTCCACCTGTTGGGATTCCTGCATATTGGGGATAGAAATGATCACCAAATAAGGAGCAATAGGGGGCGACCAAATGATGCCATATTCATCGTGGGATTGCTCAATAGCGGCTTGCGCCAACCGGGACACCCCCAACCCATAACAGCCCATCACCAACGGCAATTCCTGCCCCTGTTCATTGGTAAAGGTGGCTCCCATTTTTTCCGAGTATTTCGTCCCCAATTGAAAAATATGCCCAACTTCAATGCCCCGGGCACTCTGTAAAATTTGCTGGGGGTCATGCACCGCCCGGTCACCTGCTTGGGCTTTGCGGACATCAACCACAGTCGTTACGGCAGGAAATTCCTGCCCCCAATTTGCCCCCACCCAATGGTAATCCACTGCATTTGCCCCGGTGACAAAATTCCGCAAATCCACCACCGTTTGGTCATATAAACGCACAAATTTAGGGTGAATCTGCGGGTCAGTTTTTAAGTAATCATCCGGCAGATTTGGCGCAATGTAACCCCAGGGTAAATCCTGCTCTGCCCATTGTTTTTGATTCTCTTGATTGGCAATCATCAATTTCAAAACCTGTTGTGCCTTGAACTGGGGAGCTAACCGGGTGATTTCATTGCTTAGTTTGACTTCATTAACCTCTTGATCCCCCCGAATAGTCACCAGTACTAATATCATTAGCCCCGTATCTAAAATCGCTTGATACAAAAGATTTTTGACCGTGTGGGTGGGGGAACAATTTAATGCTTCACAGAGCGTGGTAATTGTAGGGGTATTGGGGGTGAATTTCCGCTCTGGTTTGCTAAAGGGAGAAGCAGTCGCTTCCGGGGCTAAAGAAACCGCTTTTTCCACATTGGCGGCGTATTGTCCATCCGGGGTATAAAGCACCTCATCCTCCCCCGCCTGCGCCAGGATCATAAATTCTTGGGAACCGGAACCGCCAATGGCACCGCTATCGGCTTGGACAGGGCGATAATCCAGCCCACACCGTTCAAAAATCCGGCAATAGGCTTGGTACATTTTTTCATAGGAAACCCGCATTCCCGCTTCATCCGCATCAAAGGAATAGGCATCTTTCATGATAAATTCCCGCCCCCGCATCAACCCAAACCGAGGGCGAATTTCATCCCGAAATTTGGTTTGAATTTGATATAAATTCAGGGGCAATTGGCGATAGGAACGGATCAAATTTCTCGCCACATCCGTAATCACTTCCTCATGGGTCGGACCCAGTCCCAATTCCCGCTGTTGCCGGTCCTGAAGCGCAAACATAATGCCTTCCCCCTGGGTGTAGGTGTCCCACCGCCCGGATTCCTGCCACAAACTCGCCGGTTGCAATTGGGGTAAAAGACATTCCTGCGCCCCGACGGCATCCATTTCTTGACGGACAATGTGCATAATTTTTTGCAGTACCCGCCACAGTAGGGGCAAATACACATAAATCCCCGGACTCACCCGCCGGATATAGCCCGCCCGCAGGAGTAATTTATGACTGATAATTTCCGCTTCCGCTGGGTCCTCCCGCAGGGTCACCAGCAACATCTGGGCACAACGCATATCTCTTTTACAATCAATTTACAATCAATATGACTTTCATCTTACGCCGATGCGCCCCCACCTGACCGCCGTTTTCGCCATGAGTGCCGACGGGAAAATTGCCGATGTCCACCGCCAGCCCGCCCGGTTTGGTTCCCCCGCCGACCGTGCCCATTTGGAACGCCAGGTTGCCCATAGCGACGGGGTGATGTTGGGCGCCAGAACCCTGTTGGCTCACGGTAGTGCGGCTCTGGTGCGTGATGCAGAATTACTGAAAATGCGTTCCGAGCAGGGCAAATCCCCCCAAACCTTACATATCATCTGTACCCGAAGCGGCGAGATGAACCGGGAAATCCCCTTTTTTCAGCAACCGGTGGAACGCTGGCTGGTTACCACAAACGCCGGGGCGACCCGTTGGCAGGAGGGGCAGGAATTTACCCGCATTTGGGCAGATGTCCCCTGGTCGGATTTATTAGCGGAATTTTATGCCCTGGGGTTGCGGCGGATTGGGGTGTTGGGCGGCGGCGGGTTGATGGCGGAATTGTTGAGTGCTCAAGTCATTGACGACCTGTGGTTAACCCTCTGTCCCTTGATTTGGGGAGGCGCAACCGCCCCCACGCCCGTAGATGGCACGGGTTTTTCCACCCCCATTCCCCTAAAATTGCTCAGTTGGGAACCCCTGGGGCAAGAAATTTTATTGCATTACCAAGTGCTGGCGGGCGGTGGGGAAACAGAACAGTAAAATTTCACAAAAAAAATTCACAAACCTGCCGCCAAACCCGTCACCTGCGCCTGTTACTCTCAGGGAAAAGCCCCTCACACTCAATGGCTATGAGTCGCTTTCAGGAACTGCAAGAGCATCTGCGTCAGCACTGGCAATCCTTGGATGCGGCTGCCAACATCCTGGTGGTGCCTTCGTTGAGTTTAGACCAGCAGGAAATGCGGAAAATCCAGGGCAGTCATCACTACGAAGAACGGCTATTATTTTCCCTGATTCGCCTCCGCAATCCCCGCGCCCGGGTGGTCTATGTCACGTCCCAACCCCTCCACCCCAGCATTATTGATTACTACTTGGAACTGCTACCGGGGATGCCCGCCTCCCACGCCCGGGAACGACTGCTGTTATTTTCCACCTACGATGCCTCCAACCGCCCCCTGACCGAAAAAATCCTGGAACGCCCCCGCCTGTTGGCACGCCTGCGCCAAGCCCTCCCCCCCAACCAGTCCTTCATGGTTTGCTTCAACTCCACCAGCCGGGAACGGGATTTGTCCGTCGCCCTGGACATTCCCCTGTGGGGGCTGGACCCGGAACTGCTCTATTGGGGCACCAAAGCCGGGAGCCGTCAAATTTTTGCCGAAAGCGGCGTTCCCCACCCGGACGGCACCCCCCTGGTGTTTCACCCGGAGGATTTGGCGGAAGTCACGGCGGAGTTGTGGGCACGGCAACCCCAAGCCCGGCGGTTCGTGGTCAAATTGAATGAGGGTTTTTCCGGGGAAGGCAATGCCCTGCTGGAACTCCCCCCCGAACCAGGCACCACCCACGCCGAACGGGTGCAGATACTCAAAACTCACTTTCCCCAGATGCGCTTTCAGTGTACGACGGAAACCTGGGAGAATTTTGCCCAACGCATCCGGGAACTGGGGGCGATCAGTGAACTGTTTGTTGAAGGAGAAAACAAACGCTCCCCCAGCGTCCAAGGGCAAATCACCCCCGCCGGTACGGTGGAAATCCTCTCCACCCATGACCAGATTTTGGGGGGTCCCGACCAACAAATTTACCTGGGCTGTCGGTTTCCCGCTGACCCCGCCTACCAAGCCCAACTGCAAACCTGGGGCTTAAAAATCGGCTACAATTTAGCCGCCAAGGGTGCCCTGGAACGCTACGGGGTGGACTTTATCGCCCGGGAACTGCCCGATGGCACCTGGGATCTCCAGGCGATTGAAATCAACCTCCGTAAAGGCGGCACCACCCACCCCTTCATGACGTTGAAATTTCTCACCAACGGTTTTTTTGATACGGAAAGTGGCTTGTTTCTCACCCCCCGTCAGCATCCCAAGTATTACATCGCCACCGACAACCTGCAACGCCCCTACTACCGGGGATTACTCCCCAGCGACCTGCTGGATATTATTGTGTATAACAGCCTGCATTTCGACTCCACCACCGAAACCGGCACCGTGTTTCACCTGATGGGCTGTCTCTCCGAATTTGGCAAACTGGGTCTCACCTGCATCAGTGATTCCGCCGACAAGACCCAGCATCTGTTTGACCAGGTGGTACGCATTTTGGACGAAGAAACCCAACCCAGCCCTAGTTCCAGCCCACCGTGAGACTGTCCTGGGTGAGGAAATGATCCAGGTGCGCCGCCCGTTCCTCGGTTTTGAGCAGGATTTGTTCATACAAATAGCGGGTTGCCCGGTCCCCCAAACTCTCCGCTTGCGCCGCCTGTTGCCGCAACACCGTCAGAATCGCCTGCTCCGCCTGCAAATCATGCTTGAGCATCTGCCGACAGGTGAATACCCCATCCGGTTCCGGGGTAAAGGCACACAGCGCCGCCAACTGGGTAAAACTCGCCGCCGGAATCCCCCCCAAATTATTCAACCGTTCCCCCAAATCATGGGTGTGCCCCGCCACCGCCTCATAACTGTCCTGGAAATACTGATGGAGCATATAAAACTCCGAACCTTCCACGACAAAATGATGCTTTTGGTACTGTAAATAGAGTCCCTGGAAACTGGCCAGCAGGCGGTTCATCCCCTCGCAAATCGGGCTGGTGACCTGCAAGTCCAAACCGATGGCATTGGGTGCCATCTCCCCAAAGGAACGCACTAACGTCGCTGTCATGGAAATACCTCGCTCAGATGGATGACTAAAACAACAATCCCATTTCCTAATATAGGGCAGACTCTGGTGATTGTCAACAAATTTCTGTAAATGAAAGCAAGTCCTAGAGAAGCCTAAACCCAGGCTAGATGAATATAAAAAGCAACTAAATCGCTTGTTGGCAGGTATATTTAGGGGAAAAACGGGGTTAATTTTAATCGGCTTCCTATTAAAAAATGGCAACAAATTCCTGGTAGAAACGGACAAATTGATAATGGCTCTCAATAGCTGCGCCCCTAGCCTCTTGCTAATCGGATTTAATACCTATGGTATGTCCAGAGCTTTTCGCAATAAGTTATCTTTTTGACCGATTGGCTACAGCTTGCCCGGCAAAAGTATCCTGGGTGAAAATGGAATAGGGGTCGCAGGGGCACCGCCCCCGTCTTGGGTTCTGGAAAATTCTTGTATGCCTACGGCACGCAAGCTAATGCAAATCAAGTAGGATTGCTATAGTCCTTTTGTAAACCATGAATGGGTTGCAGGGCAGTTGATGACCCCGCAACCCTAGCCAAGTTACACCCCCAATTGCTGGGCGAACCAAGTCTGCCAACGCTCAACTACATCTACAGGTTTAGGGTCGGTTAAGGGTGGCGTTGTGCTGAGATGGCGTAGCCATTGTTCCGCTTTTTGTGCTACGCCTTGCCACAGCACTTCTGAATCAGCAAAGCAGTCTTTTAGAAAACGAAGCACGAAAAGGGTTGCAATAATCCGTTCGGCTTCTTCAGGGGTCGTATTTAACAGGGTAGCTATTTGCTTGAGTTGATTGGCATCCCCATGCACTATATTCACAACCTGACTCTCCAGTGCCCAGCAACCCTCATAGGTCTGACGGATAACCAGTTCATACACTAATCGGAAATTTTCTTGTTCCCAGGTAAGACGCGCCTCATCAAGGGCTTCTTCATTGAAAAGTCTGTATTGGCATAGTTCAATCTCGATAGTGTTTTCTTCACTGGTTGGGGGAGGAGGCATTGGTGCCATAAAGGCACGTCTTGCAACTGTGCTTCTCGATCCCGAAGGCATCATTGAGGAGGCGATCTGGGAGCCAACACCTGTCCCGCCCCATCCCCGGGTGAGCGCAATGGGCACCCTACGGAGTTTAATTTCTGCGGTTTTATCCCCATCGGGTCGCTGTTCAATCGCCACAAAACTCGTCGCCGAAGACAGCAACTGATACCGACAGCCCAGTTGCACCAGAGCTTCCTGCCGCTGTTGCGAGGCTTCCTTGCGCTCCCGCTGTCGGGAACCCGTCCCCTGACTGGGGAGTTCTTCCCAATCCCGAATGGCACTGCGGGCAAACAGCAACGGAACCACCGGGGTCTCATCCACGCACTCCGGGTCAAGGGGCAGTTCCCAAGTGTAGGTTTGCCCCGCCAGCACTGCCTGCAAGCGAACCACTGTAGTGCATAACTGACTGACCCGGGCGTAGGCTGTCCAACGCTGATTATGGAAAAGTGGTGGCCAAACCCTGGGGGTCACGACCTCCACCGACAGCCCACCCCAATCCACCTGCACCTGTTCGGCGTAGGGCACCCCCATCCGGTAAAACTGTTGCATCACCTTGAGTTCAATGCGCTCCCCTGGAAAGATAAATTCCGCCGCACCATCTGTCGCCCGCGCCACCCCCCGAATCAAATGTTCACTTACTCCCCGACCAATGCCAAACGCAAAAATACGCACCCGCCCCCGATACCTTTGCGCTAACTGGATCACCTCTGGTTCATTACCGACTTGCCCATCCGTTAGCAGAACAACATTCGCCGCTAAATTGCCCACACGAGATAGGGCATCTTCTAAAGCGGCATAAATTTCTGTCCCCCCCAGGTTGGCATCCAAACGTTGCACGTGTTGGGTCGCTGTTGCTAAAGTTTCCGCTGTGTAGGGTTGACTGCGTTCAAACAGTTTTTCATAGGTCGAACCAAAGCCATAGATATTGAACTGATCCCCCGGTTGCAGAGATTTCAAACACAACAATAATGCGGTTTTGGCTTGCTGAATACTCTCGCCTTCCATTGAACCCGAACGGTCAATAATGAAAATAAATTCCTGGGGTTGCCGTTGCTGGGTTTCCAACTGCGGCCAAAAATTCAGCATCACCACAAATCCATCAGAACCCATGTCTTTCCCCAAAAGAATGCGTGGTTCAGGGGATTTTTGTAGCGTGTAGTTCAAAACAAAATCCTGGTCAAGTTGGATGTTTTCACCTACCAATTCCACACTTGCCCGACCGTCTTGGAGGGTAAAACGAATCGGATGAGAAGGCGACTCTAACCCCAGAATCGGACTACTGGTTGCCATATCCACACGAATGGTCAAACCATAGGGCAACGTCCCCAATACCCTGGGCGGATTGATGTGCAATAATTCAGCGGCAGGAGCCGTTTCCAACTGCTGGGCAGGCACATAACGGGGGGAAATGGTGGTAGGAATGACAAACCGTCCCCCGTCCGCTTGCATCTCCAATTCCTGCACATAGGAAATACGAATCACCACCGATTGCTGCGGCAGTAAATTCCCCACCGAAATTGTGAAGATATTCGGGCGATCCTGATCCACTAAATAGGCGCCATGCCCCTCCCGGATCGCCTCATCGTACTGGGCAAAAGCTGTTTCTTTTTCCTCCACCCGTCCGGTAATCACCCGTTCTCCTAACCGCACTTCAAACCCACAAATTGCCGCCGATTCTGGCAAGGGAAAGGAATAAACCGCCTCAATCGGGTTATTTTCCTCATTTTGAAAATGTTGGGAAACCGTCACCTGGGCACCCATATCCCGAATCACTGCCTGAAAATCCACCCCCCGCAAAGGAATCGGCGTGCCTGTGGTAGCGTACAACCCCGCCGGTTGTGTAGCTGTGAAAATCATCGAGTTATAACTCCTTAAAAATGGACATGGGATCAGGATAAGCCCTAATTAGAAGGAGTTTCTTCCAAGGATACCTGTAAAGGGCATCTCTTTGTAAGGGCATAACCGCCATCTTTAACATAGCAATCCTACTTAATTTAGGGCACCTCTATTAATTCATGGCTATTGAGAATGACCCCTGCATTATTGATAATTGCCAACGAGAGAATGGGGCTTCCAGACTCTCTGTGTCAGTACAAAAAACAATAAATAGAGGTTCCCTTTAGAAACAAAAATTTTTCAGAACCAAGTACGGGGGCGGTGCCCCTGCGACCCCCTGTTCCATTCTCATTTAGGATTGCTATATAGGCGTTTCAGCGAGATAACCTGCCAGTGGCGATAGTCAATAGAGGTGCCGTAAAAATATACAGCTATAGCAATCGCACTTGAGTCGTGAGTACAATGTTTACACTTAGTAAATCAAGGGTTGCAGGGTATTGCCCCGTCCTTAATTCCCCTCAATGAGCCTGTGCGAATCGAGGGGCACTGCCATAGACCGCATGGCTCCTGCGCTGGCAATCGAGAGACAGGTTCTAGCCAGGGATACGCTGAGTTGAAAATAATCTATAGTAAATTCAGCGTGTTTGTTTTCTGGCATGACCAGGTATGTAAAACCGAGAGAAGCGGCCGGTTATTTCGGCGTGTGCCTGCACACGTTGAGGCGATGGGAACAGAAAGGTTGGATCAAGGCAATCAGAACACCATCGGGCAGGGGACAACTCTAGTCCTAGTTTTGCTGAACTTTGCTGAACTTTCGCTGAAAGTTTACGCCATTCGCTAGAATGAAGTAAAGCTAGTTTGTACTCTGATGTTGCTAGGATTCAAGACCGAGTTGATTTTGAATAACCGCAAGAAAGCCGTTAGACAGGTGTCTAAACTCCACAAAAGAATTGCAGATATCAGGAAAGATAATCTGCACAAGATTACCACCTACCTTGCCAAAAACTTTAGGGTGGTAGTGGTGGAAGACCTGAACGTTTCAGGTATGCTCAAAAACCATAAGTTGGCGGGTAGTATCGCTGACTGCGGTTTTTATGAGTTTAAGCGACAGCTAGAGTACAAATGTATACTCTATGCCTGTCAGTTGGTGGTAGCGGATAGATTTTATCCTTCAAGCCAACTGTGTTCTCGGTGCAATCATCAACAGAAAATGCCGCTTAGCCAAAGAACTTTTGCTTGTACAAATTGCGGTTTAGAAATAGACCGGGATTTGAACTCAAGCCTCAACTTGGTGAAGTGGTATTTTGAGGTCTATTTGGGAAATAAAACTACCCCAAGCTCTGGGGAAAGTCACGCCTGCGGAGATTCCTCTGCCGGGGCGATAGCTTCGGCTATCGCTAGGTATGAATCGCTGAAGCAGGAAGAAAGCAACAAAACTGAAGACGCTGAACTTTGTTCAGGTGTGTTCAGTTTTGTATAGGTCTTTTGGAGCGGCAAGACGCTATGACGTTGACAGTTACACCAAAGCACCAAAAAGAACCAAGAAGGTCATCTTGTATGCCAGGGTCAGTAGCCGAGCGCAGAAACCAGACTTGGAGCGACAAATTGCGCGGTTGGTTGGACTGTATCCGGGAGCTGAGGTGGTCGGAGAGATTGGCGGCGGTCTCCACTTCAAGAGACCAAAGTTCCTTGCCTTATTGGGGTGAGTGCGTGCGGGAGATGTCGGAACAATTGTGGTCGCTCATCGGGATAGACTCTGTCGGTTCGGATTTGAGTTCGTTGAGTGGTACTGCCATCAATACGGTTGCGAAGTCGTGGTTCTCGATGATCCGCACCTTTCTCCCCAACAGGAATTGGTTGAGGACATCCTCACCATCCTGCACTGCTTCAGTAGTCGGCTCTACGGACTTAGAAAATACCGGACTGCAATCGAGAAAGATACGGATTTATCCAGAACCGGCGTTGGCTAAGGTTTGGAAACATTGGCAGGCGGCGTGCCGATTCTGCTACAACCAAGCCATTGCCTACCAGCGCCAGCACGGTCGTCCCCAGCCTAAATACAAGCTTAGGGACTTGTTATGTTGACAGAGAAAAAGCAAGTAGGATAAAAACAATGCCTCCTCTTACGACAACTTTTGAAATTCCCACAAGGATTATTAGCGGTTTAGCTGATGGCAATCTTGTAAGGAATGGTGGAGTGATTCAAGATCGAACTGGTCGTGTCTTTATGTGGCTTCGGGAACTGAGCAGTGCAAGTTCTATCCCTATGTCTACTCCCAACCTATTATCTGGTGTTGACCCAGTTACAGGAATCTTAAATCTTGCTATGCAAGGGGTCAATGCGGGGATTTCGTTGAGAGGTTTTGCTTCTGTTACACAACAACTTGACCAAATTCAAGGTATGCTTAATATAACAACGGCATCTAGTATGCTCAATCTAGGTGTCTCAGTAATGGGCTTTGCTGTGATCTTAAAAAAAGTAAAAGAGTTAGAAGGGAGACTAGAAAAAGTTCAGGAAATTCTGGAAAAAATAGATCAGAAAATAGACCTAAGTTTTTATGCAAACTTTAAAGCCGCTTTAGACTTAGCAATGAATGCTTTCACAATGAGTAAAGGTGAAAACCGAAACACTAGTGCCCTAAATGCGATAAATAGATTTTTAGAAGCAGAGCACATATACACTAATTTAGTCGATAAAGAGCTATCTGCAAGAAGCCAAGTGAGTAATGAGTATTTGCTAACTTTATGTCTTGCCTCAGAAGTGTTGAAAGGTAGGTAAAGGCAGAAAAAGAGGGGTCAAAATATGGTATTCTAATTCATATAAACCAAAACATGAAACAACTATGAAATTCAATTCTTTTCCCGGGATTGTCAAATTTTTACTCAAAGACCTGCCAACTAATGATTATCCAGTTCTAAATTCTCGCTTATTTTGTTCAATCTGGTTTGCTGGCATTTTAGACAAAGGAATCAACAGTTTACGGGACTTATTTTACCAATTAAATCATGCGGGCATTAAGGTTGACTTATCCACGTTTTCTAAGGCGAACAAGACAAGAGACCCACAAATTTTTATGCATCTTTATCATAAATTATTGCATTATATTGAGGAAGCTCATCCTGAAAAGAGGTTGGTTTTATGTCCTTTTGATGCTACCGTAATACCGCTGATGAGTAAGTTATTTTGGCTCCAAGGCTATCGCCAAGTAAAGTTAATAACCACTTTGAATCAAGATACGAAATCTACTGGTCATTTAATTGTTAGTCCTGGACAGGCACATGAGATTAATTTTGGTGAAGATATTGTGAAAATGCTACCGGAAAATGGAGTCGCAGTCGGGGATAGAGGGTTTTGCAGTCACAAAGTATTTGAACAATTTATCGAAAATGATGCCCTTTTTATTATCCGTATTAAGTCGAATTGGAAATGGGATGAAAACTATCATATCACCACAGAACGAGGTAAGGCGAGAGTCAGTAGTGTTGAACCCTGCAACAAAAGTTCATAAATTCGAGCCAGGCAAAACACTTAATGAGAAAATTTTTTGTTATAAATGAGAATCTAGCCCCTAAATGACAATGTTTTGTATCATCAGGTTAGATGCACATTTTGGCACAAACCCTCAAAATCTTAAGATTCAACACTTCTGGGCGAGAGTAGTTTGTTTTGGCAATGTTCAACAGAAAGTAGACTATTATTTAGCTACCAATATTCCTGAGGATGTAATGAGTAATGAAGAGATAGGGGAAGCCTATAGACAACGCTGGGCGATAGAGGTACTATGGAAATTTCTAAAGATGAACTTAAAGCTCGATAAAATGATGAGTAAAAATTTGAATGGAATTACCATTCAAATTTATGTAATTTTAATAGTTTACTTGATATTGCAACTGTTAAAAGTTCCACGGATGTACGGAAGTAAATTGGCAGATAAGTTCCGATATATACAAATCTTAATACGGCAGGAGTGGAATTTTGTCCATTGGCTCAATCGGGTCGTCCCACGCCTAAATATGTAAAGTTTTATTGCAGGATTCAACACTTGTGGTGTCCGGTCATGCTGTGACCAACATCTTTTACATTTTGCGCCGCCAGGTTGGTGGTGAAGCAGCACGCGAGCTTTTATCAAGGTTATTACATCATCTCCAGGTCGCCAATGTGACTGATGAGGTTATTAGGGCTGCGCTGCAAAGTCCTATGGCAGATTTTGAAGATGCTGTGACTAGCGAAGCAGCGAATGCCGCAGGTGTAGAAGTGATTGTGACTCGAAATACACCTGATTTTTTGGCTTCTGTAATCCCTGCACTGTTACCAGAAGAGTTTTTGGCGATGCCCTTAGAGTAAGAGTTGTAGACGCTGCATAACAATCACGCTGCACCGGAACGTTCAATATACTTGGTTGAGTTGCAAAAGTTATCTGCGTCCGGTGAGCGTGAACGTTATGTTGCCAGCGCCCAAGTCGTGCTTAGTCAAGGTTGTTGGTGAAGGGGCGCTGGAGTCGGTGGGTAGTGGAGGCGACCCGTACAAAAATTTACACAACATAACAAGTCGCTGCACCTGACCTGATGCTACATTTTGATCAGTTCTCCAAGCCCCCGGTGGCGGGTGAGCTTAGCCGTTGGGCAGATTGAACGATGAGCAACGACAGAATCGAGGCTCTGCTTGAGCGGATTGCACTCGCGCTAGAGCGCCTGGCGGAGCAGGCGCATCAACGCGGGGTCATCGCCCGGGACTCTGAGGGTCGCCCTGATGCTGAAGATGGCGTCTTGGACGGATGGCGTCCAAGCCTCAGCCCTCCGAGTGCCTCAATCCTAGAACCTTTCCTCAGCTCCAAGGGAATCCGTATCAAGGTTCGACCCGCCGATGACGCAGCCGACCAGGTTATTGATAGCCTGTCGCTGTATCTCGGCGAACGCTACGATGCTCTCTCTGGCCTTCTTGGCAAGATCAAGCGGGCTATGCAGAATGGAGCGCCGATTACCGAAAGCCTGAAGGGCCGCCCACAACAGGACGTCAGCTCTGCATGCCAGTTCTGCACACTGCTTCACGATGTAGCATTCCTTGAGCAATACCAATACTTGCGGTCACCCACCTACTTGATCAGGGCAAAGACCACCACTCTACCGAAGGCTCAACGCTTCTTCGGCGGTCAATGGCTGGAGCGGTTCATTCTACAGAAAGTCAAAGCCGTATATGCACAAGTTGGCTCAGAGGTCACTGAAGAATTGGGATTCGAATATCTCATTAACCCACAGATCACTCTACCCAACGGCGACGATTTTGAACTCGACATCTTGGCTGCGATAGGATCGTCTATCTACTGGATTGAAGCCAAGTCCGGTGACTACCAGCAGCATGTAGCCAAGTATTCCAAGTTTGCGCGACTTCTTGGACTCGACTTTGACCATTCATTCATGGTGCTAACAGATGTGCCTGATGCTCGTTGTGACGCTCTCTCATCACTGTTTTCAATGACCGTTTGCACTCTGCGGACTTTCGAGGAGAAGTTGCTGACGGTCGCACGAAACGACACTGCCCAACAAAGCGCTGCAGCGGACGGGCCTTAGCCCGCCGCTGAGCTTCGACGTTATGTTGCCAGCGCCAGAGTTGTGCTTAGTCAGGGTTATTGGTGAAGGGGTGCTGGAGTCGGTGGGTAGTGGAGGCGATCCGTACAAAAATTTACACAACATAACAACTCACTGCACCCGACCTAATGCTATACTTTAGACATCTCCGGAAAATAGTTTAACTATGGTAAAGTGGTAAAGATGATGATTCTAACTGAGATGTTATGAACAGTATATTGCAGTACATTGAGAACAACCCTCAAGAAACACAACGTCTAATAGGTTTGAAATATGAGAACTTGGGCAGTTATTAACAAAGGCTATAGAACTCCATCATCACAAACAAGCCATAGCTGAATCAAAAAAAGTTAGGAAAATTGGTAGTGCTATCCAAGTAATGCTTCATTATAGTGATGGATGAAATTAAAGATGATACCAATGTGATTTTTTAAGTTTTTGGAAAACGATAAAGTTTTCCGGGCAAGACGCCCAATTCGTTGCCTCAAGGTATTGTTAAATCGCTCAATATAAGAAGTTTTCCCACTACCTTTGAAAACTCTTTCGTGTTGTTTTAGAGGAATCACCTCCCGATATGCTTGCCAAAAGTCTGTGTAAAACTTAGCCTGGTTACGCCAAACTCTAGGTAGCCGTCGCCACAGTTTTTTAGCTGTCTCAATGCTCCTATCTCCTATACAAGCCACAACGATAAGACGCGTCGTTTTTTCCAGAGCCAACCATAGCCATTGGGGATTCTGCTTGGAACCCACAAACGACCACACCTCATCGCATTCCAGCTCTATAGCGATCCTAAATGAGAATGGAACAGGGGTCGCAGGGGCACCGCCCCCGTCCTTGGTTCTGGAAAATTCTTGTTTGTATAGTCATTTCGATTGAGAATGCGACACTTTTTAGGTATTTGTAATCGCTCTATCTCCTTCCAAGACAGGGGTTGTAAGTAAAGGCGAATGTCGCAAACTTGTTTGAAACTACTATAAATCAAGTAGGATTGCTATAGGTAAGCCAGGACCAACCAGCGACAAAAAGATTTTTGATGAACGGCAACCAGAATTTGCTCCCAACCAAACGTTTCAAGGAGATAAGGCGTATCAAGGTGGGCAATCCATGAGAACTCCCCAGAAAAAGCCAAGGAATAAAGAATTAACTAAGGATGCGCAATTGCAGAATAAAGAATTAGGTTGCCAGCGGATTTTTGTTGAGCATTTAATTCGTTTATTAAAGATATTTAGAGTCCCTCAGGAACGATTTAGATTAAGTCCAGACAAGTACGACCGGATAATTATGACCATTGGCGGTCTTGTTCGATTCCGACTGCTCGTGCTCTGATTGGATAGGATGGTCTATTCCCCGAAAACAATTATTCTCGGAGATGTCTAATGCTGAACAAAAGCGAACTTTTGTTCAAGTTGTTGCTTCCTTCCTGATTCCATGACTCATACCGATAGCTTGCGTGGCGTAGCCATGTTGGCGAACCAACCCCGGTAGCGGAATCTCCACAGGCGTGACTTCATAACATACCCCCAGAAAAAACAAATTGTGTTAATTAAAGTAAGGACTCCGTCCCGCTTAGGCAAACAGTATTTCTCAGTAAAAACCCGACTAGAAACATGCCGGGGATGCCCAAACCAGGGAATGAAAGCCATCCACTTAACGAGCCACCAAATCCAATTCCGGCAACACCACCTGGGTCGGCACCGGCCACCCTGCCACCCACCAGCACACCACAGCGGGAATCACCCCTAACCCCACCCCCAAACCGATGGGAATCCAGTAGGAACCAGCCAACAAGCCCAGGCTAATCACCGCCCCAAACAAGAAATTCACCAGGTAGATCACCAGAGGTACGGTCAAATTCTGGCGGTCTAGGTTTAAGCGTTGCACCTTCATTACCCCCCACCCCAGTGCCGCCACGGTCATAAACACCACCCCAGTGCCGACCCAACCCGCCAGATTCCGGTACGGCATCCCAAAAAATGCCCCTACCTCCTGAAACTCCCAAAAGGGCACCGGCGTCTGACTCATCGCTGGATCAAGGGCTAAATCCCAAGCCATCAACAAAATCGCACCCAACCCGACCGCCCCCGCCAACCGTAACCCCTCCCGCTTTAACCGCCCCAACCCGCCGTAAGCCAGCAGGAAACACACCAAACCCATGTAAAACCAGGACAGGGGGATGGTAAAGGGCACCAACCCGGCAATTTTGTACCCCAAGCCGTCCAAGTAACCATAATGCCCAAAGGGAAACCCGGTGCTGGTACCGAGCAGTTCACTCGTCAGGGACAAACCCACCGCCGGGAGGAAAAACCCCCACAACAACCGGGCACCCAACACCCGCACCCCGTAGAGAATCACCGCCAGCGCCCCTAGCAGGATATAGACAATGCCGCCCCCCGCCATACTCCAGGCGAACAGCCGTTGACCCACCGCCGGTAACGCCAGCACCCAAGCGGGATGGGGTAACACCAGCACCAAACCCGCCACGCCAAACACCATCGCCAAAATATGCGCCGTTACTGCCAGCCGTTCCATCCGTATTCCGTGGGTCATAACACCATCCCAGCCACCAAATTACCTCTGCCTCTAATAGTTTACAAATCTTTAAGAGTTTTTCTCAGGGAATCTCCCAAAATCTTTTAGACTTATCTATCTTTTAGCCCCCTCAGCCTCACATTGTCCCCCGGAATAAGCCTTGGGGTCGCACCAACAGCACCACCATCATCACCACCAACGCCACCCCCAATTTGTACTCACTCGGCAACCAGTAGGTACTCACCTCCTGCGCCACCCCCACGATCAAAGCCCCTAGGATTGCCCCGTAGGGATTGCCAATCCCCCCCAAAATCACCGTCGCAAACATCGGCAGGAGCAAAAACCAGCCCATATTCGGGCGCACCGCCGTAATCAGTCCATACATCGCCCCGCCCAGAGCCGTGACTCCCCCCGCCACCACCCAAGTCCAGAGGATCACCCGCTGGACATTCACCCCCGCCACCTTTGCCAATTCCGGGTTGTCCGCCACCGCCCGCATCTGCCGCCCTACCGCCGTTTTTTGTAATAAAAAATGCAGTATGATAACCGCCAAAATTGCCAATCCCAGCACCACGATCCGATTGGTCGTCACCTGCACCGTGCCCAGGCGCACCGCCCCAAACACCGGCAGATTATAGTTTTGGTTCTGACCGCCCCAGATGAGGATCAGCCCATTGCGGATGAATAATGCCAACCCAATGGACATAATCATCATCGTTGTGGGGGACGTTTGCCGCCGCCGCACTGGTGCCCAGAGGATGGTTTCCGTCAGGACAAATGCTCCAATGGTCAAACCGCATCCTGCCACCATTGCCAGGGGGAGGGGGAACCCCCAACGATTCACCAGGAGAGTGCTATAGGCTCCCAGGGTCAGAAAATCCCCGTGGGCAAAATTAGACAGGCGTAAAATGCCATACACCAAAGTTAACCCCACTGACCCCAGGGCGATGATCCCCCCCAAGGCCAAACCATTGATCACCAGTTGCGCCAATTCAACATTGATCATTGTTCAAACTATACCAATTCCCATTGAATTTTAAGAATAACCTGCGTGGGTCTATCACCCCCGGACTTAGTTTAATGTATGGCAAAAGTAAGACTCTACACCCAGGAAAATGTCTATCGCAACCCTGACGGAGTATGGCTACGCCACGCTATCCCTGGGGCACCGCCCCCGTCTTTGGTTCTGGGGAATTTCTGTTGGGCACCTCCATTTATTGATTTTTGCAATTGATTTTTGTACTTACACGGCAGGCTCGGAAGCCCCATTCTCTCCTTGGTAATTATCAATAATGCAGGGGTCATTCTCAATGGTCATGTGATTAATTAATAAATAGTCAATAGAGGTGTTCTACATAGTCATCCTAATTTTAGAACAGCAATCATATGAGGGTACCGCTTGGTTGTTCAGAATCCCTGTTCACCAAAGGTCTATACCCCAATCAGTGGAGCTAGTGGAGCTACCGCCTACTTTTCGCCAAAGATACCCCCAAGGGAATTCGAATCCCTGTCGCCTCCGTGAAAGGGAGGTGTCCTAGTCCACTAGACGATGGGGGCAGGATTGCAATCGCATTAATTACCTTAGCTAACTTGGGGGAAATCTGTCAATTTGCCCTGTCTGCCCTAAGGTCGGTACACGGGTAAGGTGAAGTGAAAGGCACTGCCCCGACCGGGTGCGGATTCCACCCAAATCCGTCCGTAGTGCGCCTGGACAATTTGCCGACAGACCGCTAAGCCCAACCCGTAGCCCGTCTCATGGTGCTGATGTTCCAAGCGGGTACTGGGGTCAAAAATCCGCTCCTGATCCTGTGGGGGGATGCCAGGGCCATTGTCCGCCACCGTCACTTGTACCTTGAGGGTGGTGCTGTGCAGGGTACTGATCTGAATCCGACCGCCGGGGGGGGTGTACTTACAGGCATTGTCCAGCAGGTTGGTCAACACCCGCCGCAGGGCATCCGGGTCGGCAAATACGGGCGGACAGGGTTCGGGGACATCCAGTTCCAGGTGGTGATTCCGGTTGGCGAACTGGGGGGCAAAACTCTGCGCCACCAATTCAATCATTTCCCGCAGATGTACGGCTTGGGGGTTGAGTTGCAGGGCATTTTGTTGGTTGCGGTTCACCTGGAGAATGTTATTGATCAGCCGATCCAGGGTTTTCACCTGATTGCGGGCTTGATGCAAAAGTTGCGGGGCTAAATCCGTCCGGTCGGGGGTGAGTTCCAGGGTTTCCAGGGCGATGCCCACCGCTGTCAGGGGGTTGCGTAGGTCGTGCGCCAGCAGTTCCAAAACCTGATCCCGGAATTGCACCTGGGCGGTCAGTTGTTGAATGGTGAGTTTGGCACGGGTTAATTCTTCTTCGAGGGTCGCCACATCAGGGGTGGGGCTGGAATTGCCGCTCGCCGGTTGACTGGATTTTTCCGCCTGCCACCGGGGCCACCAGTACTCCAGTTGATCCAATAGGTCGCTCCCCACCAACACCTGCCGGGGTTCCGGTTTGGTCTTGACCAGCGCCGGGGTGACCACCACCCGAAACCGTTCCGCTAAATAGGGTTGTTCACTCACATCCACCATTTGCACCGCCTCCTCCGCACAACCCAGGGTATAAAGCCGCTGAGCCAATTGCCGCATCTGTTCCCGGCTGGCGGCCTTGCTGGTGAAAAGGTAAACCTGAATGGGGGACATAGGGTATCCAGGATAACAATCCCATTTACCAGGATAAGAGATGAACCGGGGCATGGGGGCAGGTCAAATCCTTCTATCATGGAAAAATGCGACTCTCCTAATTCTTTCCCAGTTGTGTAGGCATGGCTCGGTTTAGTGTGACCACCCCCTTGTATTACGTGAATGCCCGCCCCCATATCGGCAGTGCCTACACCACGATGGCCGCCGATGCCCTGGCTCGGTTTGCCCGTCTGCGGGGGGATCAGGTGCTTTTGGTGACGGGGACGGATGAGCATGGGCAAAAAATCCAACGTACCGCCCAGGAACGGGGAGTCGCCCCGCAAGTGCATTGCGATGAGATGGTGCGGGAATTTCAGGCACTTTGGGAGAAGTTAAACATCCGTTGGCAGCGGTTCAGTCGCACCACCGACCCCCGGCATGGCGTGATTGTCCGGGAATTTTTTCAAAAGGTGTGGGAGCGGGGGGATATTTATCTGCACCAACAGCAGGGGTGGTATTGCGTCGCCTGTGAGGAATTTAAGGATGAACGGGAATTATTACCGGGTCAGTTTTGCCCCCTGCACCCCCATCTCCAGGTGGAATGGCGGGATGAACCCAATTACTTTTTTCGCCTCTCCCGCTATCAAGCCCAACTGGAAGATTTGTATCAGTCCCAACCGGATTTTATCCAACCGGAAACCCGCCGCAATGAGGTATTAAAATTTGTCAGCCAGGGGTTGGCGGATTTTTCCATTTCCCGCCTCAATTTAGACTGGGGATTTCCCGTGCCCGTTGACCCCAACCAGGTGATTTATGTGTGGTTTGATGCCCTGTTAGGATATGTAACCGCCCTGCTGGAGGTTGAGGAGGAACCGAGTTTAACCCAGGCGGTGAAAACCTGGTGGCCGGTGGACGTGCATTTAATTGGCAAGGATATTTTGCGCTTCCATGCGGTGTATTGGCCCGCCATGTTGCTCTCGGCAGAATTACCATTGCCTAAGTGCATTTTTGCCCACGGATTTCTCACCAAAGATGGGCAGAAAATGAGCAAATCCCTGGGGAATATCATTGACCCTTTTCATTTGGTGGCAGAGTATGGTAGCGATGCCCTGCGCTATTATTTTTTGAAAGAGATTGAACTGGGGAAAGATGGGGATTTTAACGAGGAGCGATTTATCCAAACGGTGAATGCGGATTTAGCCAACGATCTGGGTAATCTGCTGAACCGCACCCTGAAATTGGTGCATAAGTATTGTGATGGGAAAGTCCCGCCGGTGAACGTCCTCCCGGATGACCCTTTGCGCCTTTTGGGGCAGGATTTGGGGGCGCAGGTTGCTGAGGCGTATCAGCACTTTGCCCTCCATCGAGCCTGTGGTCTGCCCCTGGCTCTGGCTCAACGGGCAAATAAATGGATCGATGAGCAAGCCCCCTGGCAATTGGCGAAAACGGGAGCGCAGGCAGACTTGGAGGCGGTTCTCTATCGGTTGTTGGAGGCGGTGCGGTTAGCCGCCTATCTGCTCAGCCCGGTGATCCCCCAGACCAGCACCCGCATTTACCAGCAGTTGGGCTATGGGGTTGATTTTGACCAAAACCCACCCTCGGACTACGACCAGCACACCCGGTGGGGGGCATTACCAGCGGGGCAACCAGTGGCAGAACCGGAACCCGTCTTTGCCCGGATTGGCGTGCCAAAAGTAATAAAATCCTAAGGTTTTCAAGGGGTGCAAAATTCCCTGGTTAGAATGATAAGCAATCCTTGTGGAATGCTCCACAGGAACCCATAATAAAAAGTTCATAATTTTGGCATTTAGCAAGGAATGATCCTATGTCTGGCATGGATACGATGGGTTTGTTTACACCACAACAGGTGTTGGAAAACCGGGGGCGACTGGCGATCTTTATTGACGGTTCCAATTTATTTTATGCCGCTCTCCAGTTGAATATTGAAATTGATTATACCAAGCTGTTATGTTATTTGACGGCGGGTTCCCGTTTATTGCGTGCCTTTTTCTATACTGGCGTTGACCCTACCAATGAAAAGCAACAGGGTTTTTTACTCTGGATGCGGCGCAATGGCTACCGGGTGGTTTACAAGGAGTTGGTGCAGTTGCCGGATGGGTCAAAAAAGGCAAATTTAGATGTGGAAATTGCCGTGGATATGCTCTCTTTGGTGGGTTCCTACGACACGGCGATTCTGGTGAGTGGGGATGGGGATTTAGCCTATGCGGTGGATGCGGTCAGCTACCGGGGGGTACGGGTGGAGGTGGTCAGCTTGCGTTCCATGACCAGTGATAGTTTAATCAATGTGTCGGATCGGTACATTGACCTGGAGTCCATTCGGGATGAAATCCGCAAATCCCATCGCCCCCAAACCTATCGCCCGGCGTCGGATTTACCCGGTGCTGGGGAGTAGGCGGGGCTGGTGTGCCCTGGGGTTGAGCCTGGGACTGGTTGTGAGCGGTTGTCGGGTGGCGGAACGTCCCCTGGAGCCGGAGGCGAATTTGGAAACGACCCAGCAGCTTACCTTTCAATCCTTGAATTTGCAACAGGTGGACAAAAACGGACAGGTTCTCTGGAAATTGCAGGTACAGCAGGCGGTCGCCGACCCCAGAACCCGCCGGGTGCAGGTGCAAAAGTTGGTGGGGGATATTTACGACCAGGGGAAACCCCGCTACCGGGTGGAAACGGCGCAGGCGACGGTTTTGGAACAAGGGGAAACATTAGATATTCAGGGAACCATTATTGCTAACGATCTACAAGACAAAACCCGGATTACCACCCAATCCCTGCTCTGGCGACCCCAGCAACAGGAATTAATTCTCAAAGGCAATCTGGAATTTCAGCACCCCAAAATCCAGGGCAAGGCGCAGGAAGCCACGATTCGCCTGCGGGACAATCACCTGGCACTACGCAAAAAAGTTCAAGTTACTCATCAAAAACCGGCTTTGAATATCACCGGGGAAGCCCTAGATTGGGAATGGCAAAAGGGGCAAATCCAGGCACTGCAACCGGTACAAATCATCCATCCCCCCCAGCAGTTGGTGGTGAAGGCGGGGCGGGGGCAAATGGATTTGCAAAATCAAGTCCTGCGGCTCACCCAGGGGGTAGATGCGGTCAACCAGCGGGGACAACTGCGGGCGCAGGAGGTAGAATGGCGCATTCCTGCCCAGGAGGTCACGGCGGTTGGGAATGTGTTTTACCGCCAAAACGACCCCCCCCTGACGGTTACGGGTAGCCGTGCTGATGGCAATCTCGCCACCCGTCAGATTCGGGTACAACGGGCATCCACCCAATTTGTGCCCTAGGCGCAAGGATAAATATGGCAATCTCAAGCGGTCTATGGGAATTGCCAAGTTAGCTGGCTTCGTTTTCGGGCTGGGAGGTACAGGGAGGTTATCGGTTAGGAGTGTGTATTAAACTTGATGCAGAAACACTAGGAGAGCGATTGCTGTGGCTTCTATCACCATTGATCTTTCAGACAGCCAATTCCAAAAGCTACAGGATTTAGCAAAAGCGCATGACATTGCGATTGAAGTGCTGTTGAAGGCGAGCCTGGAAGATTGGCTAAATCTGCAAAAAGGTGATTTTGTTAACACAGCCGATTATGTGCTCCTGAAGAATGCTGAACTGTATCGACGTTTGGCATGATCCGCTATTTGACGTTAATAGAGATATTAGAATTGCATCGCAGAATTCTTGAGCAGTCCGGTGGAGCGTCAGGTATCCGAGATATAGGTTTGTTAGAGTCAGCGATCGCCCAACCTCGCATGACGTTTGGTGGAGAAGATCTGTACCCAAGCTTGCTGGAGAAAGCAGCAACATTAGGGTTTTCGATCATCATGAATCATCCATTTGTAGATGGAAATAAACGTACAGGTCATGCTGCAACGGAAACTTTCCTTGTTCTGAATGGCTTGGAAATTAGCTCCTCTGTGGATGAACAAGAGCGTTTGGTGCTGGCGATTGCAGCAGGTGAGCTAAAGCGCGAGGCACTTGTAGCATGGTTGCAACGGAACACAACCGCCAGCTAACAAGTCGTTGGAGCGGCGTATGAAGATTGCTTGCTCCGTTTACGTGTTACAGTCTTTTCAGGGATTTTGGGGTATGGGGGAGTTGTCCATACACTGATGGGAAGGATTCGATTTGTACCCTGTAATCAACAAAAAGACTGTATCTAACGCCGCTCAACTTCACCGTTAGCCGGAACCAAGGCGGGGCGGTGCCCTGCGACCCTTGACTTTTTGAGTATTAAACTTTTATTCACTCACAATTCAAATATGATCGCCACATTAAAAACGAATCTGTAACCGAGTCACCGCCGCCCGTTTTGCCCGTTCATCCCGCCGGTCATAGCGAACTGTAGTCTGTACATTGGCATGACCCGCCAATTTTTGCACCGTCGCCACATCCACCCCCGCATCCAACAAATTGGAAATAAATGTGCGGCGCAAATCGTGGGGACTAAAAGCCGCAATCCCCGCCTGTCGCCCCCGTTTGGTGAGAATGTGCAACACCGCCTGTTCGGTCAACGCCCGCACCACCACCTGCCCCCAGCGATTCACCGGGCAGAGGAGTGCCCCGCTTTGGGTGCCCCGTAACTGTAACCACCGTTCTAACCACACATCCGCCCCCGGTGCCACATACACCAGCCGGTCCTTATTCCCTTTGCCAGCCCGCACCCGCAGGCGGTTTTCCGTCGGTTCATAGTCCTGCATTTGTAACGCCACTACCTCCGCCCGCCGCAACCCCGAACCCGCCAATAGTCCCACCAAGGTCGCATCCCGACAGCCAGCAGGGCTATGTTCCCGTTGACAAACTGCTAACAATTGATTTATTTCATCCTCACTCAACACCCGACCCCGCAATAACCGTTGCCCCTTGACTGTGGGCAGATCAATGGTGCGGTGGTAGTCCTCCGCCGTCAGCAGTCCCAACCGCCAGCATTCCCGCAGAACCCCCCGCAGTGCCGCCAGTTGTTTGTTGACCGTCGCCGGGGCATATTGGGTCGCCAACCGGGAGCGCAACGCCGCCGTGTGGGGATACCGCAACTCCCACCAGGGAAATTCCCAAAGCCCCAACCGACCCTGGCTACTCCACCGGGCAAGCAATTCTAACGCTTCAGAAAGGGTGCGCCGGGAACCGGGACTCAGACGGGCAAGATAAATCAAAACCGGATGGCTCTGACCGCTCAGGGATGGGTCTGTGGTGATGGGTACTAGGGAAATTGTCATCACGCCACCGCCAACATTTACGGGGCATTGTATCGCAAATGTATGACCAAGGATAGCCCCGCCCCTCCCGCTTCTAAACGGTCATCTTCGCCGTACTCAAAAGATACAAAACCGCCATGCGTACCGCCACCCCATTGCTCACCTGTTGGGACACCAGGCTCAACTCCGGGTCATCCATGACATCGGAAGTCAGTTCCACCCCCCGATTCGCCGGACCAGGATGGAGAATTTTCACCCCCGGTTGGCACAAAGAGAGCCGTTCCCGGGTCAAGCCGTATTCCCGGTGGTACTCCCGCAGACTGGGCAAAAAATGTTGCTCCATTCGTTCCGTTTGTAAGCGCAACGCCATGACAAAATGAGCCGATTGTAAAGCGGGAGCCAAGTCCCAATGCACCTGTACCCCCAGGGCTTGCCACTCCTTCGCAACCAACGTGGGTGGTCCCGCTAGATGAACCTCTGCGCCAGCGGCACGCAAGCTGTAGATATTAGAACGGGCGACCCGGGAGTGGAGAATATCCCCAACAATGGCAATTTTACACCCCCGCAGACTGGCTAAACTGGGTGGTTTTGCATGATTTTGACTACACAAAGTAAATAAATCCAGCAGAGCTTGGGTCGGATGTTCATGTTGCCCATCCCCGGCGTTGATCACCCCCACCCCCGTACCCAGGTGGTCACATTCCTGGGCGATTTGGTGGGGCACACCGCTGTACTGGTGGCGGATGACCATCAGATTGGTATTCATCGCCAGCAGGGTTTTGGCTGTATCCAGGATGGTTTCCCCCTTATTCAGGGCGGAGGTGCCGGGGGAAAAGTTCAGGGTATCGGCGGAGAGGCGTTTGGCGGCGAGTTCAAAGCTGTTGCGGGTGCGGGTGGACGATTCAAAAAACAGCAGGGCAACCACCCGTCCTTGCAAGGTGGGAACCTTCGGCGTGGAGCGGCTCAGGACTTCAGCAAAACTGGCACTGGTTTGCAGGATAATCTCATACTCCCAAGGTGCCAAATCCTGCAGGGAGAGTAAATGCCGTCGTTGCCATTGGGGGCTGGTCATGGGTGGGTGCGGCGAATCCCCAGCAACCAATTCACAATCGTGGCACGGCGGGTGCGCTCCGGGGTGAGTTCCGACACCTGATAGCCGGGGAATCCTAATTCTTGTTTGAGTAATTGTTTCGCCGCCGGGGGAATACTGCGGGTGAGTTGGACAATCGCCGAGCGATCCCGGATAAAATCAGGGGGGGTGGGAAATCGTTCCCGCCAAGGGGTAGCCACCCGCTCCGTGCGCCAGGTTTGCTGGCTGGAGTCATACTCGTACCCCAGATACCCCCAGACCAATTGATTCACCTCATGCGCCGGGAGCCGTTCCTGGAGAATGTCCCACAACAGCGTATCGGTTAATTTGGTTGTGTTACCCATTGACGTACCTATTCACAATGTCATGACCCTGCCCCATCTCGTGCTTTATGGTAAACCCGGTTGTCACCTGTGTGCGGGACTACGGGAAAAATTAGTTGAGATTGCGCCGGAATTATTTACCCTGACGGAGCGGGACATTACCACCAATGCCCAATGGTGGCAGAAATATCAGTATGAAATTCCCGTGCTGACCCTGATGCGGGGAGAACAGGAAATTCCCTTGCCCCGTTTGTCCCCCCGTTTATCGGCGCAACAATGCCGTCAGTATCTGGCAAATTGGTTGGCGATAAAGAATTAAGCCATAGCAATCCTAAATGAGAATGGAACAGGGGTCGCAGGGGCACTGCCCCCGCATTTGGTTCTGGAAAATTTTGTTGGTTAATCAAATAGGATTGCTATAGTTCTAAACAACCCTGCGATTCACATGAATCCTCTGGAACTGCCACATAACGTTTGGACTGTTGCCCACTGGCAAGAATTTGCCCCACCGCCTGCACGGCGGCATAACTCACCCCGGCGGTGCCTTCCCCCGGATGCACCGAATCCCCCACCAACCACAGGTGCCGGATCGGCGTGCGGGTTGCCAAGCCCCACGGACCAAAAGTATGCACCCGCTGCCCAATGCCCCCCACCATGCCCTGGGTGCGAGCCGTATAGCGGGCAAACGTCCGGGGGGTCGCCGCTTCCCAGTGAAGCACTTGTCCCGGGGATAAATCAAAAAATTCCCCCAGCCGTGCCAGGGCTTGCGCCGTGTACTGCTGTTTTAATGCGTCATAATCCCCCTGTTGCCACCGGTGAATCGCCGTAAAGGATGAAGCAATGATTGTCGCCATGCCCGCCGGTGCCCGCCCATCCCCCGGTTGGCTGACCGAGACAAACAGGGAATTATTTTCCCCAATCTCCCCCTGGGCATCGTACATAAATTGTAAATGCAGAGGACAGCCTGCTGGAATCGCCGACTGTTTCACCCCCAGATACAGAACAAAGCACCCGGAAGCAGGGGGCAACCCGGCAATCCGCTGGCGATACCCCTCAGGCGCCGCATCCCCGAGTAACCGCACCAAATCCGCCGCCGTCACATTCGCCACCAGGTGATCCACTGGCTCGTACCAACCTTTACCCCGCTGATTTTCTACCCACACCCCCCGCACCTGCCCCCGCTCTACGGTGATTGCCGTCACCCGATGCCGCCGCCGCACCCGTCCCCCCCACTTCTGCAAGCCCTGGAGCAACCCCTGGCTCAAAACCTGCATACTGCCGTGCAAATGCTGTAAACCCTGGGGGCTATGCGCCACTCCCAAAGCCGTTGCCCCGTATAACAAAGCCGTTTCATCAGCATTACATTGTGAATATAATTTTAACTGCATATCCAAAAAGGTTTGCAAGCGGCGATCCCCCCCCAGACCGAAAAGTTGTAATGCCTGCCCTACCGTGAGCAGGGCTAGGGGACTGATGAGCAGGGTATCCCCGTCCAACGCCCGCACCAATTGCCCCCAATCCCCCCAGGAGCGGGGCGGAATCACCGGTTGCCGCTGTTGAAATTGCCAGCCCACCGCAAACAGCCAATCCAGCCCCTGCCAAAACCGTTCACTCCCAGGGAATTGCCGTTGTCGCTCCGCCCGCCACCGTTCCGGGTCACGCCACACCCGCACCGGCTCCGATTCCCCCGGCAAATACACCGCACAAGCCGGGTCGCACCATACCCCCGGCGGGACAGGCACCCCCAACTCCGTAAAGACTTTGTAATGAATCCCCTCCGGTTCCAAACCCGCCACCTGGGTTGCCCCCACGTCAAAGGTAAACCCACCCCGCCGGAAGGTGGACGCACACCCCCCCACCTGCGCCGCCTGCTCCCACACCACCACCTCAAAGCCCCGGCGAGCCAACAAAGCCGCCGCCGTCAAACCCCCGATCCCCGCCCCAATCACGCCGATTCTCATGATTTTTGTTACAAAAGTTTACTTTTCTTTGATCTTAACGTATCCATGCGGGTGCAACTTTCCAACGTCAGGGCTGTAGGTATTCCTTCCCATCGGACGGGTCGCTAGGGAAAGACACAGTCATAGAACCATTCTCAATCGGTAAAAAAATTTATGAATCCTGGGTGTCGAGTCGTTTTCAGTGACCTGTCGTGGTAACACTACACCAATAATCTTGGATTTAATCCAGGAATTTTAGTAATTACTTTGTACCAATACAAGCAATCTAGCAAATTCTCGGAAATAGTTTTTTCATCTATTGTTGCAAGTAAGCATAATGCGTTAAGGTGGTCTAGCTTTTGATGAAAAAAGGGGTATAATTTGCCAGGAATTGACTAATTTTGCTGTAGGAGTCGTGCCATGAATGAAGTTGTTGCTTACCTACTTTTGGGGGTTGCCACCAACATTGACAATATGATCATTGGCACGGCCTATGGTCTCAAGCGGCACCGGATTGATTTTATCAACAATGTGATGATTGGTTGCCTGAATGGGGCGGCTACCTTTATTTCAGTATTAATTGGGGATTTTTTACGGCGATTTTTGACCCCACAGGTGGGGGAATTGTTAGGGGGATTGGTCTTTTTGACGTTGGGTTTTTTGACCATTGCGGAAACCTACATGATGGATCAAGAACTAGAGGCAGAGGGGGAATTACAACCGGACAATATTAAATCTGGTTATGTCCGAGTATCTCGCCAGGAAGCCTTTGGGTTGGGGTTGGGGTTGAGTGTGACCAATATCGCCGGGGGCGTGGGGGCGGGATTGGCGGGATTTGAGGTGGTGCGGATGACCCTTTTAATGTTTACCTTCAGCATTTTACCCATTTCCCTGGGGCAATGGATTGGTCAACATACCGCCTCTAAATTTCCCCAGCGGTGGGCAAATATCACAGCCGCCACAGTGCTTACCGGGTTTGGCATTTGGAAATTGATTGGGGGGGTGATGTCCTAAGCAAAATAGTTATTCACTGGGGAATTTTCCCTGAATGGGGATTTCCTAACCGCTTTGGCTAAAATGGCAGTCAAATACAAGTATTAGCAGTGACGATGACCTAAGTTCAACCAGGAGACCTAAGGATGAATGGGATGCCCATAGTATTAACTTACTTGCTCTTAGGGGTAGCGACGAATATTGACAATTTGATTATTGGCACCACCTATGGGTTACGGGGCAAACGGATCAATTTTCTGGGCAATTTAATGATTGGGATATGTAATGCGTCGGCTACATTTTTTTCGGTACTTGCTGGGGATTTTCTGCGCCAGTTTTTGAGGGAATCCGTAGGGGAATTGCTAGGGGGTTTGGCTTTTTTGACCTTGGGCATATTGACCGTTTGGGAAGTTTATTTAGCAGAACAATCGGTGGAGGCACAGGTGGAGGATGGGTTCCCGCCGGTGGTACCGGTACGGGTCTCTTACCGGGAAGCGGGGGCGGTGGGGTTGGGGACTGCCGTTAGCAATTTAGCCGGTGGGGTGGGGGCGGGGCTGGCGGGCTTTGACCCGGGGCGGATGACGCTCCTGATGTTTGTCTTTAGCATCCTGCCCATCTCCCTGGGACAATGGCTGGGGCAAAACACCCGGGCGAAATTTCCCCAGGCGTGGGCAAATGTCACGGCGGCAGTGGTGCTGATGGGATTTGGGATGTGGAAATTGGTGCAAGGAGCGCACGGCATTGGGAGCTAGGACTGCTGATCGGGAAGGGGTCGTCAAATACCGGGTGGTTCATCAACCGGGTGCGCCTCTGGACTGGGCAGACCTCCAGCTTTTGGAATCCTGGCGGCAACGGTTACAGCAACAGGGCTGGTTGGGGCAGTACCCGGACGGGGTGAGCTATGGGAATGTCAGCCAACGCCATCCCCAAGGTGGGTTAGTCATCACGGCGACCCAGGTGGCGCATTGGGTAGCATTAACTTGTGCTGATTATGTACACGTGACCGATTACGACCCAGCGACCCATACCCTCACTGTCATCGGTTCTACCTGTGCCAGTAGCGAAGCCCCCACCCACTGGGCAATTTACCAACTGGACCCCCGGATTCAGGTCGTGTTTCATATTCACTGCCCTACCCTCTGGACGCAATTACTGCAACAGCCGGAGATGCCCCGCACCCCGCCGGAGATTCCCTACGGCACGCAGGCGATGGCGCAGGCGATCCGGGAACTCTATCCCCATGACCCCTTTGAGCGCAATTGCTTTGTCATGGCGGGTCACCAAGACGGTATCTTTAGTTTTGGGCGCACGGCGGCGGAGGCAGGGCAGGTGCTTTTTGCCCATGCTAAACTAAAGCTCTGAATGCGGATGTGGCGGAATTGGTATACGCGCACGTTTGAGGGGCGTGTGGCTTTGCCTTGCGAGTTCGAGTCTCGCCATCCGCATCAGATTCTGAAACCTCTTGCAAGAGAAATGGGGTATGGCGGGTTGGTGCTGTAAAATTCGCTGTAGGGATGGCCAGAATCTCTTGTGTTGGCGGACTTTTCTAAATTAAGATTTGAGAGTTTCAAGTAAGTAATGCTAGCATTGAATCCCTCATTGAATTACAGTCTGTTCACAAATTAAAGGATACAAAAAATTGTGTTTCCAAGGCTTGACCTAAGTAGGGTTTAGAGCAAGCGAGTTTACAACCGTATCCCGTAACCCCTTAATAGGCTGTAATATAGCAATCCTACTTGATTTACAAACAAGAATTTTCCAGAACCATACACCGCAGGTGCTTCTTTGACGGGGGCGGTGCCCCTGCGACCTATTTTTAGAAGTGCCCTATGATTATTACGAATAGTAACGAAATTTTTGCTTACTCTTGACCTTGCATCCCGGTACAACCATGTAATGTGGTTGTGATATTAATCAATCTCACTCACCTATGCGCTCTGGAGGTATCACGAATGGTAAAGCCAATGATTGACCCTACCCATCCCTTGATCTGTCAAGTGCTGACCCGCAAACCAATCCCACGGCGGCCTGAACACCTCCAGCGGCTCTTGCAAATCCTGGATGCGGGGATCATGGATCACAAACCCTTGCCGCCCCGTGGTTGAACTGGAATTAGACCTGACCTGGCACCAGGTTGACCCCGCCGAGTGGAATTTGCCCTGGCAGGTATGGTTGACCGAATGGTTGACGGTGTTGAATCCGCCCCCGGCACCCCGCTACGAAATAGGCTTGCGGCTCACCGATGACCAGGAAATTCAGACCCTTAACCGGGATTATCGGGGTTATAACACTCCTACGGATGTGTTGGCCTTTAGTGCCCTGGAAACGGGGATGCCCATTGTCCCAGATGCGCCACTATTTCTCGGGGATATTGTGATTTCCATCCCGACGGCTCAACGGCAAGCGGTGATGGGGCAAGTGACCCAGGAATTGGCCTGGCTGGTAGCCCATGGACTCTTACATCTGCTGGGGTGGGATCACCCCGATGCCCCCCGATTGGACCAAATGCTGACCCAGCAACGGAGATTGTTAGAACAGGTTGGCCTGACTGCTCCACAGCCCCACCGCCAGGAGACCCCCTCCAAAGGCGTGTAACCCTACCGCCAAGGGCATGGCTCCCCCGCTGGCTGACCCTTCGTAGTTGTGCCACAGGAAGCGAACCAACCGCCACGCCAGGGGAAAACTGACCAAAAATAGCAAAGCCGTTAGGGGTAATAGGCCCGTTCCTACTCCGATGAGCGTGACCCCATAGGCGGGCAAAACCACCCAGGGATAAACGCGACTGGCTCGCTGGCCACCCCATCGCACCACAGGGGAGCGTTTACCCGCCCGGGCATCATCCTCCACCTGGGGAAAATGGTGGGCAAAAATAATCCCCGTCACTAAGCACCCCACCACCAACGAAGCGCAAAATGCCGTTGGGCTAAACCGTCCCAATTGGGCATAGCTGGCCGCCAGGGTCGCTAGGGGACCAAAGGCTACAAACGTCATCGGTTCCCCCCAGCCCCGATAACTCAAGCGAAAGGGCGGCCCCTGGTAACAATATCCCAACCCTATCCCCAACCCAGAAATCGCCAAAATCCAGTTATCCGCCAAGGTTGTATTAACAATATAAATACAAATGACCCCCAAGGCCAAGCAAGACCAAGCAATTATTTGTAGTAACATGGGTTGCCCAGTTAGATTTACCAGGGAGGAGGGTTTGTTCACATCCACCCCGGTGGCCGCATCATAGACATCATTGGTGATATTCAACCAAGCCTGCAATAGAACCACCCCGGCTAGAACCCAAAAGAAGATGCTTGTTCTCACCAATTCTGGGGCTTCAGCGTAACTAGCGGCTGTCCCCACAAGGACGGGAATGACGGCGGCGGTGTAAATCAGTGGATTTAGGGCTTGGAACCACAGGTGGGAACGAGCGGTCATCGGCAGGGCATGGGTGAGCGCATTGTGTAGTGGATAAAGCGGACAAAATTTATTGTAAATCCAGGTGACTAACCCCTTCAAACCCCAGCCGGTTTCCCTGATAATTTCCTGACTAGATAGGCTTGATTAGGTTGAGAGAGCTTTTTTAGTTATGGGCACTTCTAAAAATAGGTCGCAGAGGCGTAGCCCCCGTCAAAGAAGCACCTGCGGTGTAGGTTCTCGATAGCCTGCGTGGCGTAGCCATTGATATGGGCATTCTAGCGAAATAATCTTCCAGTGGTGGCAGTAAATATAAAGGGCACCTCTATAAATTGTAAATTGGCGGTCGTAGGGGGGCACCCCCCGCCCTTGGTTCTGGGTAATATGGGCATTCCAAGGATGAGATTTTTCATCAGTTCAAATAAATAGAGATGCCCTTATCGTAATCCTAACCAAGTTGAGAACAGTCGAATGAGTTATAGTCACCCCTAAAAATAAGCTACAGGGGCACCGCCCCCGTACTGGGTTTTTTAGAATCTCAGTTCCCTAATCAATTAAATGGGCTTGGTGTAGGCTCCAATCCACTTGTGCTATATTAAGAATCTATGTATTTTTTTCAGTCAGCCAGTGAAATCCGTCAGCGAAAATCGGGAAGCCCGTCATCTGTATGAGATTCTGGAAACCTTTGAATGTGGGATTGAACTGAAGGGGACAGAAGTAAAATCGGTGCGGGCGGGAAAAGTCAATTTACGGGATGGGTTTGCCCGCTTCAAAAACGGGGAACTGTATTTGCTGAATGTGCATATCTCCCCCCACGAAACCGCCAGCAATTATTTTAATCACGACCCCCGGCGTACCCGCAAATTGCTCATGCATCGGGCGGAATTGCGGAAACTCATCGGGAAAGTGGAGCAAAAAGGTCTGTCCCTGGTGCCCCTGAAAATGTACTTCAAGGGGGACTGGGTGAAGGTATTGCTGGGGCTAGGACGGGGGAAAAAGCTCCACGATAAACGCCAAACCCTCAAGGAACGGCAGGAAAAACGGGAAATGGAACGGGCGGTGAAGCAGAGGGACTAGGATTTTTGGGGCAGATCGGGAAAATGGTTATTTACGATACAAATTGCACTTAAGGTTCTATCCCCTAATAGAAGGATGACGTGATGACGCAAGCCGGTGTTCCGGTGAGGAGTTTGGTCAATTCTTGAGATATTTGGCTCAAGACTTGATGAAATGAACATCGCTGGAGGAGCCGGAATAATTTTTTTGGAGGAGTGTCACCGATGCCTGTTGTGTCTAGGAAACCCCGTCGTCGCTTTCGTCTCAGCCCACGGAAGTTGCGTTTTACCGAATTTAAGATTCCCCACGCTTGGCTGGCACTGTTGGGGTATTTGTACGTGCCGTTGATGATTTTGGGAATTGTCGCCTGGGGCACGATGGTGGGGGCGCAAACCCCTACCCCCAGCCCGATGCCTAGCCCAGAAATTGATGTCACGGTCATCAAGGAAAGTATTACCACGGTGACGGAGCAAGCCGCTGGGGTAAAGGTGGCGGTGGATACGGTCTGGGTGCTGGTGGCCGCCTTCCTGGTGATTTTTATGAATGCCGGGTTTGCGATGGTGGAGGCGGGGTTCTGTCGGCAGAAAAATGCGGTGAATATCCTGTCGAAAAACCTGATTGTGTTTGCCATCAGTACCATTTCCTTTTGGATTTTTGGCTTCGCGCTCATGTTTGGGAATGGCAATAGCTTCATGGGGATGGAGGGGTTCTTCCTGGCGGGGGCGGATAATAGTCCGGCGACCGGGGATGCCTACAAAGGGGTATTTAGTTCCCTGAATTGGACGGGGGTGCCCCTGTCGGTGAAGTTTTTGTTCCAGGTGGCGTTTGCGGGGACGGCGGCGACGATTGTCTCCGGGGCAGTGGCGGAACGGATTAAGTTTATTGACTTTTTGTTTTTCAGTTTCCTGTTGGTGGGTTTTGTGTACTCCATCGGAGGGCACTGGGTCTGGGGCGGTGGGTTCCTGGCCGGTTTGGGATTTTGGGATTTTGCCGGGTCAACGGTGGTGCATTCCGTGGGGGGCTGGGCGGCTCTGATGGGGGCGGCGTTCCTGGGACCCCGGATTGGCAAGTACACCGAGAGTGGCATCAATGCGATTCCAGGGCACAATCTGGGGTTTGCCACCCTGGGCTGTTTGATCCTGTGGCTGGGGTGGTTTGGGTTTAACCCTGGTTCGACGATGGCCGCTGACCCGGGGGCGATTGGGCATATTGCCTTGACCACCAACCTGGCGGCTTCGGCGGGGGCGATTGCCGCGACGGTGACCGCTTGGAGTTTGTTTGGTAAGCCGGATTTGTCCATGATTATCAATGGGATTCTGGCGGGGCTGGTGGGGATCACGGCGGGCTGTGCCTTTGTCAACCAGGTTTCTGCCGTCATCATCGGTCTGATTGCTGGGGTGATCGTGGTGTTTTCCGTTTCCTTCTTTGACAAGATCAAAATTGATGACCCGGTGGGGGCGGTCTCCGTACACCTGGTTTGTGGGATTTGGGGCACCTTGGCGGTGGGGCTGTTTGCGGATGGCCCCAAAGAGGGCGGTCTCTACACGGCTGGTCCTGAGGCTGGTCTGCTCCTCGGTGGGGGGATTGGGCAACTCTGGGCGCAATTTCTGGGGGTGATTATCGTTGGTGGCTGGGTGGTGGTGGCCAGCACCGTGGTCTGGCTGATCCTCAAAGCGGTGTTTGGTCTGCGGGTCGCCCCGGAGGAGGAACTCAAGGGCTTGGATATTGGGGAACACGCCATGGAAGCCTACGCTGGCTTTGTGAAAGAGGAAATGTAAAAGCTAAATGTGTGGTCATGGGGGGTGTCCCTGCGGGGATACCTCCTTTTTTATGCCGTTTTAGGGTAGCAGGCTGGGGAAATGTTAAGGATTTTAGGGCGGTAAACCCCACATTCCTGGTAGTTACCCCTATAATTAAGACAAACCGTAAAGAAACGTGAATTTTCCTTATAGGTGCGCTGACTCTGGTGCAGAGGTACAGTGGTAGCTGTGGGATGCTTTTCGGAACGGTTTTGTCCTACATTTTTTAATCTCTGTTTGGAGAACAACGATGACCATTGCAATTGGACGCACCCAGGAGCGGGGATGGTTTGATGTCCTCGATGACTGGCTGAAACGGGATCGTTTCGTGTTCGTGGGCTGGTCGGGGCTGTTGCTGTTCCCCTGCGCCTATTTGGCCTTGGGGGGCTGGCTGACGGGCACGACCTTTGTGACTTCCTGGTACACCCACGGTTTGGCTTCTTCGTATCTGGAGGGCTGTAATTTCCTGACGGTGGCGGTTTCGACCCCGGCGGATGCCTTTGGCCATTCCCTGCTGTTTTTGTGGGGACCGGAAGCCAATTGGGATTTCACGCGCTGGTGCCAAATTGGCGGTCTGTGGACGTTTGTGGCGTTGCATGGTGCCTTTGGCCTGATTGGCTTTTGCCTGCGCCAATTGGAAATTGCCCGGTTGGTGGGGGTGCGCCCCTATAATGCGATTGCGTTCACCGGCCCGATTGCGGTGTTCGTGTCCGTATTTTTGCTGTACCCCTTGGGGCAATCCAGTTGGTTTTTTGCGCCAAGTTTTGGGGTGGCGGGGATTTTCCGTTTTATTCTGTTTTTCCAAGGCTTCCACAACTGGACCTTGAACCCCTTCCACATGATGGGCGTGGCGGGTATCCTGGGTGGGGCATTGCTGTGCGCCATTCACGGGGCGACGGTGGAAAACACCCTGTACCAGGATACAGATACGCCGAATACATTCCGGGGGTTCCAGCCCACCCAATCCGAGGAAACCTATTCGATGGTGACGGCCAACCGGTTCTGGAGCCAAATTTTTGGGATTGCCTTTAGTAACAAGCGCTGGTTGCACTTCTTTATGTTGTTTGTGCCGGTGACGGGGCTGTGGATGTCCTCCATCGGTGTGGTGGGTCTGGCGTTGAACCTGCGGGCCTATGACTTTGTGTCCCAGGAACTGCGGGCGGCGGAGGATCCGGAGTTTGAAACCTTCTATACCAAGAACATTCTGCTGAACGAAGGCATCCGGGCTTGGATGGCGACGATGGATCAACCCCACGAAAACTTTGTCTTCCCCGAGGAGGTTTTGCCCCGTGGAAACGCTCTATAACCCTGGTTTAGTCGTTGGCGGTCGGGATCAGGATTCCACCGGTTATGCCTGGTGGTCTGGCAATGCCCGCCTGATTGAGTTGTCCGGTAAGTTGTTGGGGGCGCACGTGGCCCATGCGGGGCTGATCGTGTTTTGGACGGGGGCGATGACCCTGTTCGAGGTGGCGCATTTTAACCCCAACCAGCCCATGTATGAACAGGGGTTGATTCTCCTGCCCCACCTGGCGACCCTGGGGTACGGGGTTGGCCCGGGCGGGGAGGTGGTGGATATTAACCCCTATTTTGTGACCGGGGTACTGCACCTGATTTCTTCGGCGGTGTTGGGCTTTGGCGGGTTGTACCATGCCCTGATTGGCCCGGATACCCTGGAGCAGTCCTTCCCGTTTTTCGGTTACGACTGGCGGGATAAGAACAAGATGACCACCATCCTGGGGATTCACCTGATCCTGTTGGGGTTGGGCGCGCTCCTGTTGGTGGTGAAGGCCATGTTCCTGGGCGGGGTGTACGACACTTGGGCGCCGGGGGGTGGCGATGTGCGGGTGATTACCAATCCCACCATTGACCCCAGGGTGATCTTTGGTTATGTGCTGAATTCCCCCTTTGGCGGTGCCGGTTCTATCGCCGGGGTGGACAACATGGAGGATGTGATTGGCGGCCATATCTGGGTCGGGTTTATCTGCATCTTCGGTGGCATTTGGCACATTCTCACCACCCCGTTTGGCTGGGCACGGCGCGCCCTGATTTGGTCCGGGGAAGCCTATTTGTCCTACAGTTTGGGGGCGTTGTCCCTGATGGGCTTTATCGCTTCCTTTACGGTGTGGTACAACAACACGGTGTATCCCAGTGAGTTTTACGGGCCGACCGGGCCGGAAGCCTCCCAAGCGCAGGCGTTGACCTTCCTGATCCGGGACCAAAAGCTGGGGGCCAACATCGGTTCTGCCCAAGGGCCGACGGGTCTGGGGAAATACCTGATGCGTTCGCCTTCCGGGGAAATCATCTTCGGTGGGGAAACCATGCGCTTTTGGGATTTCCGGGGGCCCTGGCTAGAACCCCTGCGGGGGCCGAATGGCTTGGATTTGAACAAGCTGAAAAATGACATCCAACCCTGGCAAGAACGGCGGGCGGCGGAATACATGACCCATGCCCCCCTGGGTTCGATCAACTCCGTGGGCGGGGTGGCGACGGAAATCAACTCGGTGAACTATGTGTCTCCCCGGGCGTGGTTGGCCGCTTCCCACTTCATCCTGGGCTTCTTCCTGTTGATCGGGCACCTGTGGCACGCAGGTCGGGCTCGGGCGGCGGTGGCGGGCTTTGAAAAAGGCATTGACCGCAAGGCCGAGCCGGTGTTGTCCATGCCCAATTTGGACTAGGGATTGACTCCTAAACCGATGCTAAACCCCTGGGTGTGTGCCTGGGGGTTTGGCTTCTTCAGAGGGTTGATGTTATAAAATAAAATTATTAAACTGCACTCATGGGAACTGCGTATCAGTTTTGAGGCTGATGTTTTGCGGGAGGTAGGGGAATGTTTCTAAAAATGGCGTTGACCTTGGGTTTAATCCTCACGATGGCCGCTCCGGTAATGGCTCAGGCCAGCAATCTACTCACCCCCCGGCGGCAGGATGCATACCAAGGCTCGACGGCGGAACCCAGCTCGGCGGCGATTAATATGCTGGAATTTATCAACAATGCAGCATTCAAGGCCAATACCCGCAGTGCTTCTGAATTTTTGGAAGATAGCCAAGGGGGAATTTCCCGGGCGGCGGAAGCGTTTCGGGCGAAGCAGCGGCAGATGCTGAACACCCCAGCCACCACGGTAGAGGTCAAACCCGTTCCCTAAGCGCCCATGCAACCCACCTATCGTCCTGAGGAAGTCCAGGGGATTTTACACTGGGCGATTGTCCGGCAGATGCAACAGGGGGAAGCAACGGATACCTTAACCCAGGCGCAGTTGCAAGAGATTGCCCAGGAGTTGGGGATTTCCCCAACGGATTTAGCTCAGGCGGAACAGGCATGGCGGCAAGAACAGGATTTACAGCAGCAGCGGCAGGCGTTTCACCAGTGGCGGTGGCAGGTCTGGCGGGCGCATTTGGTGCGTTCCAGCGTCATAACGGTGTTGGTGACCCTCCCATTTCTGCTTTTGGATTGGGTTTGGGATGGGCGGGTGGTGATTTGGACGACCCGGGGGTTAGCCTGGCCCTACTATGTGCCGGTGTTTGTGGGAACCCCCCTCGGGTTATTGGTTCTGTGGCACCTGTGGCAAACCCTCCAGCGGCGGGGGGAAGCCTACGAGCGGGATTGGCAGGCGTGGCAACGGCACCAACGCTTTCAGCAAATCAAGCAAAAAGCCGTGCGGAAACTCTCCGGGGTGGTCACCTGGCTCGAGCGGCTGTTGGGGGATTAGGGACCCATCCTGGGGTACACTAGGATGCGGGTTCAGGGCACGGCATGACGGATTTTATTTGGGAATTGGGCACAGAAGAACTGCCCGCTGATTTTATTACCAGCGCATTGGCGCAGTGGCAGGAAACCATCCCCAGCAGCTTGGCGGCGGTGGATTTGGTGCCCCAGGGGATGGCTTACTACGGCACCCCCCGGCGGTTGGCGGTGCAGTTGACCGGGGTACCGGCGCAGCAGCCCGAACAACGGGTGGAAGTGAAAGGCCCGGCGGTGCAAGCGGCCTATCGGAACGGGGAGCCAACCCCGGCACTGTTGGGTTTTTTGCGCTCCCGTCAGGCGGAACTTAGCCAGGTGGAACGGCGGGAGACCCCCAAAGGCGAATTTGTCTATCTAGTGCAAACCATGCCCGGTCGTCCTGCCCCGCAGGTTTTGGCGGAACTGATGCCCCAGTGGTGGCAGGGCTTGACGGGTCGCCGGTTCATGCGTTGGGGGGATGGCCCGGTGAAATTTAGCCGCCCCATCCGTTGGTTGCTGGCACTCTGGGGGGAAGAGGTGGTGTCAGTAACGTTGGAAAATGGTTCGGAACGCCTGCATAGCGACCGGATCAGCTACGGACATCGGGTCTTGCATCCTGAGCCAGTCAGCATTCCCCGTGCAGAGGCGTACTTAGATTGTCTGCGGCAGGCGGGGGTGGAACCCGATGTGGCAACCCGGCAAGCCAAGATTCAGCAGGAACTTCAGCGGGTCGTGCCCTCCCCGAGTCAGGCGGCAATTCCCGCCGATTTATTAACAGAAGTCACCCAATTGGTGGAATGGCCGAGTGGGATTTTGGGAACCTTTGACCCAGCCTATTTGCATCTGCCCGCCCCCGTCATTACCACCGTGATGACCCAGCACCAGCGGTATTTTCCTGTATTAGATGAACAAGGCAAATTGTTACCCAATTTTGTCACCATTAGTAATGGTCATGCCCAGTATGAAGCGACGATTCGACGGGGGAATGAACGGGTACTGAAAGCGCGTTTGGCGGATGCCCAATTTTTCTATGAAACGGATTTGCGCCAACCCTTAGCCGCCTATGTTCCCCAATTAGCAAACGTGACCTTTCAGGAACAATTGGGTTCGGTGCTGGCAAAAGTACAACGCATTGAAAAACTGTTAACCAAAATTTTAGCGGTTACCGATTATCCAAACGAAGAAATTCAACAGATTCTCCGCACGGCTCATTTGTGCAAAGCCGATTTGGTCACGCAAATGGTGGGGGAATTCAGCGAATTGCAGGGCATCATGGGGGGGGATTATGCCCTAAAAACTGGGGAATCGGCGGTGGTGGCTCAAGGGATTCATGAGCATTATCAGGATGTACCAACGACCTTGAACGGACAATGGGTTGCGCTTGTGGATCGGTTGGATACGGTGGTGGGCATTTTAGCAGTGGGTTTAATTCCTACGGGTTCCTCTGACCCCTTTGCCCTGCGGCGGGCGGTACGCAATATCCTGATGATCACGGCGGCGATTTATCCCACCTATCCCCTGAATTTGCAAAAGCTATTTCAAGAAATGGTAGCGATTTTAAGGGAGGATTTTCCCCAATTCAATGATATAGAACTGCAACACCATTGGTATAGTTTAGTCACCCAAAGGTTACATACAATTTTGCAGGAGAAAGGCTTAGACTATGATTTAATTAATGCACTTTTAGGTATCGAAAATCCAGAAGTTACGGAACGAATTTTGACCAATATCCAAGATTTGTTTGACCGGGCTGAAAAGTTAATGAATTTACGAGCGAATGGGATTTTGCAAACCATCTATGCCACAGTAAATCGGGCGACCCGTTTAGCTTATCAAGGAACTTTATCTACCTCAGAATTAAGTGCAGAACAGGTCATTGAACCCCAATGGTTACAGGCACCCATCGAGCGGGAACTCTATCAAGCGGTGCATCAATTACTCACCCAAGCTCAAGCCACTCAACGCACGGGGGACTATGACGGTTTAATTCAAAAACTCCAGGAAATTGCGCCAATTTTAGAGCGATTTTTTGATGGTTCCGAAAGTGTTTTAGTCATGGATGAAAACCCTGCCATTCGCCAAAATCGCCTAAATTTACTGGGCTTGATTCGCAACAGTGCCCTGGTGCTAGCCGATTTTTCGCAAATCGTGAAAAGCTGATGGGTCAGGCATTGGTTTTGGGGCTAGGGAAATCGGGGTTGGCGGCGGCTCGTTTGCTTCATCGCCAAGGGTGGCAGGTCACAGTCCAAGATAGTTCTATTTCCCCGTCGTTAACCCAGCAAAAAGCCGATTTGTCCGCCCTGGGGATGACCATCCATCTCGGACAACCCTTTGCCGTGCCGGAACCCCCGCCGGAACTGGTGGTGGTCAGTCCGGGGGTGCCTTGGGACGTGCCAATTTTGCAACAACTGCGGGCGCAGGGGATCGATGCGGTCGGGGAAATGGGGTTAGCCTGGCGCAGTCTTTGTACTTATCCCTGGGTGGGGATCACCGGCACCAATGGGAAAACCACGACGACCAGCCTGACTGCCGCCATTTTGCAGGAGGCGGGTTATCGGGCACCCGCTTGTGGGAATATCGGCACACCCGCCTGTGATTTGGTGGGGCAAGAGGTGGATTGGATCGTGGCGGAAATTAGCAGTTTTCAGATTGAATCATCCCGGCAAATCGCCCCGCAAATTGGGGTATGGACGACGTTTACTCCTGACCATTTGGATCGTCATTATACCCTGGAAAATTATTGTCAAATTAAAGCCCATTTATTGTCCCAATCCCAGATCAAAATTCTGAATGCGGATGACCCCTATCTACGGACACATTTTGCTCAGCGTTGGGCGGATATGATTTGGACAAGCACCCAGGGATGTGATTCCTTACCCCCATCTGAAAAGCCCGGTATTTATATTCAAAATGAGCAGGTAATTTTTGAAGATAAGGCTATTTTTGACCTAGAGAATTTCCCGATGCCGGGGAATCATAATCGCCAAAATTTACTCCTAGCGATTGCCGTTGCCAATGTATTAAAAATTCCCCCGGAAATCATCACCCGGGCGATGCGTCAATTTCCTGGGGTACCCCACCGTTTAGAAGTACTGGGGGTGCATCAGGGAATCACCTATATTAATGATAGTAAAGCGACCAATTATGATGCTGCGCAGGTGGGTTTAGCCAGTATGACTGAACCAACCATTTTACTGGCAGGGGGTCAAGCGAAAATGGGTGATGATCAGCACTGGTTACAAACCATTCAAAAGCAAGCGGTTGGAGTGGTATTATTCGGGGCGGCGGCAGAGAGTTTTGCCCAACGATTAATGAGCATCAATTACACCCCTTTTTTGAAGGTAGAAAATTTAGCTGAAGCCATACCAGCGGCGCAAAAACTAGCGCAACAAACGGGTGCCAAAGTTATTTTGCTCTCCCCTGCCTGTGCCAGTTTTGACCAGTATCCCAATTTTGAAGCCCGGGGGGATCACTTTCGGCAGTTATTTCATAGCCAGGTAACCAATTGTTTGGCGTAGGGATTGACCAAACCTGAAGCATGGATTCAGGGATATGTGAATTGAGTAGGGATTCCAGGGGCATAGCCCCCGTCATCGCTTCTTGGAAATTTCTATTTGTTAATCAAATAGGATTGTTATAGTTAGGCATTTCTAGAAGTGTTGAATCTTGAAAAAAAGGGTGGAAAAAGGAGCCTCAAAATGATACAGTCTTTTGAGTGGTTATGGGATACAGTTGAACCCCGCTTGCCGTAGGTCAATCACGGTAAGCCTTTAGGATAATCGAGGCTTTTTGTATCCTTTAATTGATAGATAGAATGTATAGCAATCCTAAATAAGAATGGAACAGGGGTCGCAGGGGCACCGCCCCCGTCCCTGGTTCTGGGAGATTTGTGTTCGTTAATCAAATAGGATTGCTATATTTTAGTAGAAACTGAGAGTACAACCTATTAATTTATAGGATACGAGTGTTGAAGAAAAAGGAGAGAGGGATATGCCAACCCATTCGTTAGATTTGCAGGAAAGAGTTGTTAAGGAGCTGTACTATAGTAATCCTAAATGTTACGCAACATCATGTAAAATTCTCAGGCGTTTTATTGTTCTGAATGACTATCACCCATACCCCTTACTCCTGCACAAGGGTGCAGGCAACTAATTCTTAACCATTTCCCAAGCATCCTAAAGAAAATCTGCAACTTACCCCACACCCCCACAATCTGCTTGATATAACTGGGATGTTCCTTGAACGCCTAAGTACCTATGCTTAATGTCCTATCCGATACGGTGACCCTTTCCCGGTTACAGTTTGCCCTAACTGCCATTTTTCATATGCTTTGGCCGGTTTTGACGACGGGCATGGCGATTTATCTAGTAATTGTGGAAGCCCTGTGGCTAAAAACCCGGAATGTCACTTACTATCACCACGCTCGTTTTTGGACAAAATTGTATGTGTTGAATTTTGGAATTGGGGTAGCGAGTGGCTTACCGATGGCCTTTCAATTTGGCTTGAATTGGGCACCCTTTTCAGAATCAGTGGGGGATTTTTTAGGAACCCTACTTGGATTTGAGGGCACAATGGCCTTTATGTTGGAAGCCAGTTTCTTGGGAATCATGGTTTTCGGTTGGGAACGGGTGCCGCCCTTGGTTCATTTTTTATCCACGGTTTTGGTAGCAATTGGAGCCAATCTATCTACCTTCTGGATTTTAACAGCCAATTCTTGGTTGCAAACCCCTGCGGGGGGCATTTTTGCCGATGGAAAATTTATTGTGCAAGATTATTTTCAAGCCATTACCAATCCTTTTATGCTCAACAGCTTCCTGCATATGTTTTTAGCGACCCTCGAAACTGCTTTGTTTGTAATTGGGGGCATCAGTGCTTGGTATTTGATTAAAAAACGGGAGACAGAATTTTTTAGCCGCTCATTTAAGTTGGCTTTGGTTGTTTTAATTGCCGTGGCTCCCCTACAAATTTTCCTGGGGCATTTGAGTGCGGAGCAGGTTTATCATTACCAACCGACGAAATTGGCGGCGATGGAAGCTCTGTGGGAAACGGTTCCGGCGAATACTCCAGCGGATTGGAGTGTGTTGGCCTTGCCTAATAATAAGTTGGAAAAAAATTCTTGGGAGTTGAAAGTTCCAGGGGTTTTGAGCTATTTGCTCGAGCTAAAACCCACGCTTGATACCCCCATTCAAGGCTTAAAAGCATGGGCACCCAATGACCGTCCTAAAATGGTAGGGATGGTGTATTATTCCTTCCGAATCATGATTGCTATTGGGATGTTTTTTGCCGCCCTGATGGGTATTACGGTTCTCCAATGGTGGCGGGGCAAATTAACAACAGAGGTAGTTAGTGAAAACAAGTGGTTACTCCTGTCCTGGGTCTTTGCGGGGCCCCTGGGTTATATTGCTGTGGAATGCGGTTGGATAGTGCGGTGTGTGGGTCGCCAGCCCTGGATTGTCTATGGGGAATTACGCACGGTGGAATCCGCATCGGATTTACCGCCAGGAGTAATTTTATTCTCCCTATCGGGGTTAATGTTAATGTACGCCATTTTCTTTCTCATGACCCTGTATTTCGGTAGAAAAATTCTTCAGAAAGGCCCCAATTTAACCCTGCCTGCACCCCGCACTTTGGCGCAACCTACTTTGGTCACAGAACCGGCTCAGCATATCCCGGATCAACGGCCTGCGGAAGCCAGTCAATCCTAACGTTTCTGTCCGTTTATTGCCTGTTATTACCTGCGTGAAGGAGTTGGTATGCAACCGTTAGAACCTTTGCAAAATTTCTTGCCTCAAGTCTGGTTTTTTATCCTTGGTCTTTTCTTGTTTTTGTATGTGTTGTTAGATGGATTTGATTTAGGGGTAGGGATTCTTTCTTTAACTGCTAAGGGTGAAGAACGCCGCAGTATTTTGATGACTAGTTTGGGGAATGTGTGGGATGCCAATGAAACGTGGCTGGTGCTGATGGGGGGGTCTTTATTTGGGGCGTTTCCCTTGGCCTACGCCACGATTTTGAATGCCCTTTATTTGCCGTTAGTTTTGATGGTGGTGGGGTTGATTTTACGGGCAGTTTCGTTTGAATTTCGGGAAAATGCGGAGAATAAAACCATCTGGAATATCACGTTTGGTGTCGGAAGTTTTTTAGCGGCTCTAGGGCAAGGTTTTGCTTTGGGAACGGTTTTTGAAGGGATTAAAGTGGATGAATTGGGTCACTTTGCTGGGGGTATTTGGGATTGGTTAACCTGGCATTCGGTGGTGGTGGCGTTAACCTTGATTCAGGGTTATGTGTTGATCGGTTCTACTTATTTAATTTTGAAAACAACTGGGGAATTGCAGAAAACCCACTACCGCACGGCGACGATTGCGACTTGGACAACCTTGGCCGGGGCGGTTTTTATTACCGTAACTACTCCAATTCTCTGGGATCATGCCCGGGATTTACTGTTTAGCAGGCCTTTAGTTTATGTGTTTGCGGCGATTCCGGTGCTGGGGCTGGCTCTGATTGTGGCCTTGTTGCGAAGCCTGAAACTGCGGCAGGAAAATGCCCCGATTATCTACACGTTTTTAATCTTTTCCCTGTCATTTGTTGGGCTAGGATTTTTGATTTTCCCTAATATCATTCCCCCTAGTGTGACGATTTATCAAGCGGCGGCGGCTCCCAGTTCTTTGGTATTTATGTTGACGTTTGTTGGGTTTTTAATCCCAATTGTTTTAGGCTATAACGTTTACAATTACATTGTGTTTAGGGGTAAAATTGTTGTGAAGGAGGAGGTAAGCATTGCTGGGAATTGATGGCAGGATTATCCAGAAATTGACCCAATTATTTCAATCCCCTTCCTGGGCAATCTGCCGACAGAGCAGTAAAACCGGGATCATTCCCACCACCACTAAGGCCAAGGCTGGCCCTGCCGCCTCAATAATCCGACTGTCCTGGGCATAGCGATACACTCGAATGGCCAAGGTATCAAAGTTAAAGGGGCGAATGATCAGGGTTGCCGGTAACTCTTTCACCACGTCCACAAACACCAAGATTCCCGCACTCACCAAGCTTTCTGCCAGCAGGGGGGCATGGACGCGCACCACCGTACTCCAGGGGGGATGCCCCAAACTGCGTGCCGCCTCGTCCAACTCCGGCGCAATCCGGGTTAAACCCGCCTCCACCGCCCCCAGAGCCAAGGCCAAGTAGCGCACCAAATAGGCAAAAATCACCGCCCCTATCGTACCGCCCACCACCATGCGCCCCAGGGTTTGATCCACCCAGCCCAACGCCCACAACACCCCCACCGCAATCACTGCCCCCGGCACCGCATAACCCATCGCCACCAGGCGGGTCAGCCCCGGCAGTAGCCCCCAGGGGAACAACCGATTGCCATAGCCCCAAAACAAGGCCAGGAGCAACGCCAACCCCGCACTCACCGTCGCCAAAATACAGGTGTGCCCCACCGCCTCCCAAAAAGACGGCCCAAACGTTTCCGTCCGGTAACGCACGGCTAATTCCAGCAACACGCTCCCAGGGATCACAAACCCCAACAGCACTGGCAAGCCGCAGACCAGCCACGCCCCCAGCACCGCCCAGCCCCGCAGGCGCACCCGCACCGCCCGCCCCCCCTGGGTTTGGGTATAACGAGCCTCCCGCCGGGAGTACAATTCCAGTACCACCAATCCCAAAACCACCACCAGCAAACACACCGCCAACTGGGTTGCCGCTACCCGTGACCCCAGATTGAACCAGGTGCGATAAATGCCTGTCGTAAACACGGGTACCCCAAAATAATCCACCACCCCAAAATCCGCTAGGGTTTCCATCAACGCCAACGCCAACCCCGCCATCATCGCTGGCCGTGCCAAGGGCAGAGCCACCCGCAAAAAGGTGCCCCACCGCCCCCACCCCAACAGCCGACTGGCCTCCAACAAAGGACGGGACTGCTGGCGAAAACTCACCCGCACCAATAAATACACATAGGGATACAACACGCAAATAAACATCAGGATGGCTCCCGGCAACGAGCGCACATTGGGGAACCAATACTGCCCCACCACCCAACCGGTCATGCGCCGCAACCACCCCTGCACCGGCCCAAACACCTCCAGCCATTCCGCATAGGCCAACGCCAGGACATAGGCAGGCGCCGCAAAGGGCAGTACCAACGCCCACTCCCAAAACCCCCGCCCCGGCCAGTCACATACGCCCACCAACCAAGCCGTCGCCACCCCCACCACCGCTGTGCCCACCCCCACCCCCACCGCCAGGATCAGGGTATTGAGCGCATATTCTGGCAAAACCGTACTGAGCAAATGCTGCCACACCTCCGGCTGCGGGTCGAACACACTGGCGAGCACCACCAACACGGGCACCAGGAACACCCCCGCCAACAGCAAACCCACCCACAACCAGAGGGAAGAAGCCCATGTGTGCAAACGGATCATCATGAACTACACTAGGAAAGGATTTGTGTAATCTATTGAACTTATTTTGCAACAAAAGTCCCTCCTTTTTTCCATGCCATCCCCAGATTTGCTACGCCTTGACCAGGTCACCTACCGATTTCCTCGCCAGCGCCATTGCACCCTCACGGACATCAACTTCTCCCTCCCCGCTGGAGAAATTCTCGGCTTATTGGGAGTTTCCGGCTGTGGCAAGACCACCCTATTGCGATTAATTGCTGGTTTTATGGCTCCCACCAGCGGTACGATTCGCTTAGAAGATCGTATTGTTGCCGGTGCGGGTCAATGGGTGCCCCCGGAAGCCCGACATTTGGGTATGGTCTTTCAGGATTACGCCCTCTTTCCCCATCTGAACGTGCGCTGCAATCTGGAATTTGGTCTCAGGAAATTATCCCCTTCCCAACGCACCGAGCGGGTGCGCCAGGTTTTGGCATTGGTGCAATTAACCAGTTATGAAGCCCGGTATCCCCACCAACTCTCCGGCGGTCAACAGCAACGGGTCGCCCTGGCACGGGCATTGGCACCCCAACCCCGGCTGTTACTCTTGGATGAACCCCTGTCCAACCTGGATACCCAGGTGCGGCAACAACTGCGTTTAGAAATCCGCCGTATCCTCAAAACCACCGGCACCAGCGGCATTTTCGTCACCCATGACCAGGAGGAAGCCTTTACCATCTGCGACCGGGTCGCCGTCCTCCACCGGGGCAAAATCGAGCAGATTGGCACCCCCGCCGAACTTTACCAAACCCCCGCCTCCCGGGTCGTGGCGCAACTGGTCACCCAGGCGAATTGGCTCCCGGCGACCCCCCAAGGCAACGGCATTTGGCACACGGAAATTGGCCTGATTTCCAGCCCCGCCCCCAGCCCCAATCCAGCCAGCGGTTGCGAACTGATGATCCCCCAGGACAATGTCACCCTTGAGCCGGACGACCAAGGGGAAGCGGTGATCCAAGACCGGCAATTTTTGGGGCGAGAATACCGCTACTGCCTCAGCACCCCTTCCGGTCGGGAATTGCACGCCCGGGTGCGGCAAGAGCCTTTATTACCGGTGGGCAGTCGGGTACGCCTACGGGTCAAGCCCCAAGGGGTACAGGCATTTCCCGCCCCCGAAGCCAGTGTTTAGGGCATCCCCATCATCAACGGTTTTGCAAACAGTTTCACCAGCGGCCCTAGGGGATAGGAGCGCCACAGGGCAATTTCACCTGAATTATGAGTAAAAATTTTGTACTGAAAAAAACAAAGGTCGCATACTATCGCCCTGTTGTATAGCTAAGCATACAAAGGTTGACATGATATGGGTCGCTGGGCGTAGCCCCACATTGGTTTCCCATAGCTTGCGTGGCGTAGCCATGAATCTTAAGGTGACAACCTTAACCTACCTAGCTATATCGCCCTGTTGTAGTTCTAAGTAACTTTTTATTCCCATAAATTACCTGGGATCGCTGTAGATACGAAAATCATCTGCGTTCGGTGAGCGGTTGTTGGTTATAGACCGCTTGAGCCGCCAATTTCCCCAGGTAGGCACCCGTGCAGACTTTCCGTTCCTCAATGCGCCCGACGGTGGCCGCCAAGCCCGGAAATCCCGCCGCCCCGCCAATGACCGCAAAATTCTCCAACCGTGTGAGCGAACTGCCCACCCCATAGCGAAACGTGACCGTGGGGGGCAAAGGATGCGCCCAACCGGGAATCCCCCCCCGGGCATCAAACGCATAGCGAAATTCCCCAATCGCCTCCCCCGGCGGCACCCCCCCGGCTAGGATTTTCCCCACATCCAGGGGTTCCAGGACTTCGGTGATCGTGACCAAATGCCGCACATAAATTTCCAAAGGCGGGAACACTTCCACCTGTTGCGCCTCCGGGAACCGTCGGAACCAGGTTTGCAGATGGCGCAACTCCTGGAGCATGACGGGCGTGGGCTGGCGATGGTTGCGGATTAAGCGTTCCACCTTGCGAGTGGGCAGTTGGAACAGTAAGCCATTAAACGACAGCCGCTCCGAGCCAATCGCCGCCACATTCCCCCGATCCAAAAAAACGGGCGACCCCAGGCGCAAGGGCATCCCCCGAAACCGATGGTAAGCCGCTCCCAGCGCCGTGCTGTAGATGTCCGCATAATCCCCCTGCACCTGCATCGGCACGTGGAAATTGCGCAACAAAAAGTCCGCATCCGCCGGGGTATTCTCCCGCCGGATTTGATTGCGTAATTCCTGCATTAAAACTGGATTCTGCAAAATCCGTGCCTCAAGGGCCGCCAACTGTGTCAGGGTCAGGGGAGCCAGTTCAAACACCGGTGAGACCGCCAAGGTCACCTCCGGCAACCCCACCCCAGCAAACCCCTTTTCATAACGCAACCCCGCCTTTTGCGCCAGTTCCGCCTCCGGGCTGGCATCAATGACCACCGCCGCCTGGAACTGCCCCTGGGCATGGGTTAACCGCACCACCCGCTGACCTTGTACCTGGGGCGTTAACTGGGTTTGGTGCAGTAATTCCACCCCTGCCTCCCGGAGCAAGGTGCGCATCGCCCAATCCATCGCCCCTGGGTTGGCCGCAATCCGTTCCACCTGGGAAGCTACTAACAGTTCCTGATAAAACCCACAGGCAGGGGGATGGCCCCGCATCTGATTCCGGTCTAAGTAAGCCAACCCGCCCCGGGTCCACACGCCGCCCACCCATGCCCACTCCGGTTGGGGGCGCACCAACAGCACCGAGCCATTGCCCTGTAACCCCCGTCCCGCCTGGATCGCCGCCGCTACCCCCGCCGGTTCATCCCCATAGACCAGCACATCCACCGGGGTCACGGGCAATTCCAGGTGTGAACGGGGTTGTTGTTGCCAGACCCACCCCAGCAACCCCAAGCATAACCCGAGGGTGAAAATTCTAATCCCCGCCGATGACCACATCCCGAATCAGCAAACTGGGCCCGCCGCACCCCACCGGCAGACCGTTTTGCCCCCCCTTGCCACAGCCGCCCGATTCATCCCAGGCTAAATCATTGCCAATGCCCTCAATTTGCGCCAGGGTTTGGAACACATTGCCCGTCAGGGTGACATCCCGCACCGGCTCCGCCAATTCCCCCCGCCGCACCCGCCACGCCTCCCCCGCCGTAAACGTAAACATTTCCCCGTTGGTCATCCCCCCCAACCAATTGCGGGCGTAAATCCCCTCCCCCAATCCCGCCAGTAAATCCGCCAGGGAAGCCGTCCCCGGGGCAATCCAAGTATTGGTCATCCGCACCAACGGCGAGTAATGGTAATTCAAACAGCGAGCATTGCCCGTCGGTGGTTCCCCCAATTTCCCCGCCGTCTCCCGGGAATGCAACCGCCCGGTTAACACCCCATCCGTAATTAATTGGGTCATCCCCGCCGGCACCCCCTCGTCATCATAGGCATAACTCCCCCGATGTCCCGGCACCGCCGCCCCATCCCAAATCTGCAACGCCGGTGGCCCAAACCGCCGCCCTAGGGTCATCACCTCCAACATATCGGGATTTTCGTAGAGCATATCCGCCTCCGACAGATGGCCGAACGCCTCATGCACAAACAACCCGGTCAAAATCGGGTCAATCACCACCCGGTACACCCCGCCCGCCACCTTGGGCAAGGACAACGCCCGCACCGCCCGTTCCGCCGCCCCCCGCACCTGGGCATCCAACCCCAGCAAATCCCCATAATCCCGGCGAGAACCCGTTGTCTCCCGCCCTACTTGCACCATGCCCTCCCCCGTCGCCGTCGCACTAAACCGCATTTCCATATCCACCCAGGACTGGTCAATCCACGTCCCCTCCGAAGTCGCCAACAGCACCCGATGCGCCGCATCCCCATAGCGCACCGTCGTGGTGGTAATTTTGTCCGACACGGAATGCAGTACCTCCTGGTAATGGGCACAGAGGGCTTTTTTCTCCGCCAGGGGCACACGTTGCGGGTCAATACCAGTGATCTCATTCCGGCAGGTCGCCTGCACAGGAGCAACCGGAGCCAGCTGGGTCACCTCCGTCCCTACCGCCTTAGCCGCCGCAATGGCGTACTGCACTTGTTCCGCCAAAGTGTCCAGGGCATCAAAACTGGTAAACCCCCAGCCGCCCCGGTGACACGCCCGCACCTGCCCGCCGATGGTCAACCGTTCCCCCAGGGCTTCGATGCGCCGATTCCGCAGAACCATATCCGTACTTTGAATGGATTCCAACCGAATACTCAAAAAATCCACCTGCCCTTGGTACTGCGCCAGGGTGTCAGCGAGCAGGGAGCGATAGTCCGGTAGATACGTCATAGATGGAACATCACTGTATTCATTAGTTTATTATGGGCACTTCTAAAAATGGGTCGCAGCCCCCGTTTTGGTTCTCGATAGCCTGCGTGGCGTAACCATTACGATGGGCATTCCAGCCAGATAAATTTCAATGCGTACAGATAATATATGGCAATTCTAAATGGGAATGAAACAGGGGGTCGCAGGGGCACCGCCCCCGTCCTTGGTTCTAGGAAATTTTTGTATGCCTACGGCACGCAAGCTAATATTGCTATGGAAGTGTCCTTATCAAATTAACAGGGATGAATGGGAACGAAAATTACGACCGAAAGGCGATGAGAAACTGCTCCAGTCCAAAGCGCAATACGGGAGCCAAAATCGCCACAATCACCCCAGAAACAATCACATACCGGGCAAACCCCAGCGTATCTTTAGAAAGTTGGTAATAGCGTTCATCCCAGCGCTTCACTTCGGCATTGAGTTCCTGTTTCAGACCATCCACTTCCCGTTTTAAGTCGTCCACATCCTGTTTCAGACCATCCACATCCTGTTTCAATTCGCTCACATCTTGCCGCAGACCCCGCAATTCTTGTAAAACATCCGCCAGAGTTGGTTCAGAGGCATTATTCATGGGATTCACCGGTGGGCGTGACTTCTCCAATGATATAACTTTTTATCCCCAGCGCAACCAACACCTGCTGTGCCCGTTCCACCTGCGCCGGGGGCACAATCATTCCATAGCCAATTCCTAAATTAAACGTTTCCCGCATCGCCATTTCACTGACATTTCCCTGTTCAGCTAACCATTGAAAAATCCCCGGCCACTGCCAATTTTGCCATTGAATGTCAATCTGTTGATCCGCCCCTAAACAGCGGGGTAAATTTTCCGGCAATCCCCCCCCCGTAATGTGCGCCATCCCATGAATTTCTATCCCTTGTGCCCGCAGGGCATTCACCGCCGGAACATAAATAGTTGTGGGTGTTAATAAAACTTCCCCCAAAGTTTTACCGCCCAATTCTCTAGGGGTTTGTGCCAAAAGTTGCCCCATTTGCGTCGGGTTGGGTGCCAAGGTATCTAAAATTTTGCGGACTAAACTGTAGCCGTTGCTATGCACCCCACTGCTGGCTAATCCCACCGCCACATCCCCAATCCGCACCTGGGAACCATCGAGCAATTCCCGCCGCTCCACCACCCCCACACAAAACCCCGCCAAATCGTACACCCCCGCCGCATAAAACCCCGGCATTTCCGCGGTTTCCCCCCCCAACAGGGCACAGCCGCTCTGCACACAACCCGCCGCGATGCCCTGGATAACCGTCGTTAAGGTTTCCCCATCCAGTACCCCGGTCGCCACATAGTCCAAAAAAAACAGGGGCTTGGCGTTGCTCGTTAATACATCGTTTACACACATCGCCACCAAATCAATGCCGATGGTATCGTGCCGGTTGAGCATTTGCGCCAGTTTTAATTTAGTGCCCACCCCATCGGTGCCCGCCACCAACACCGGCTCTTGGTACCCCGCAGGCAGTTGGAAATAGCCCCCAAAGCCGCCGATGTCCCCCAACACCCCTGGCGTGCGGGTCTGGGCAATCCCCGGGCGAATCGCTGTCACAAACGCCCGTGCCGCCGCCAAATTCACCCCTGCTTGTTGGTAGTCCATCCCCTAGGCTTGTGAAAATTCGTGATAATCTGTTACAGTCTGTGGGGGTCGCAGTCATGCCAACCCTGCTTCCCACTTTGCCACACAAGTGCTCTCCCCAGGAACAACCCGTTCCACATTTTTGGGGCATTTGCGTTGGGAATATCTGAATGTTGTGAGGATTGAGTGATGCGAAACACCCTGAGAATAATCGGTGTGGGAGCCGCAAATCTTATTTCTTTAGTCGTGGGAACATCTGTGTTGGTTCCCGCCCGCCCGGTGAGAGCCGAGGTATTGAAAGTGGGGGAACGTGCTCAGGCTCCCGCTCCCCTGGTGTTGGTGCGCCCCCATAGCCTGGAAGGTCAACCGGTAGCGACCCTGTTCATCCGGGATTTACCGATGCTGACGTTCCTGGGGCGCAACTCGGGGGTGACGACGGGGAGCAAGATGGCCAATGTCCAGGTGGAAGGCGACCCCCTGGTACCGGCGACCCAATTCGCTGCCCGGCTAAATCGCCTCACCCAACAACGGTGGGATGCCAAGGATTTACAGGTGGTGCAAACCGCATCCCAAGAGCTATGGTTGCAGTACAAAAATGAGCGGTTGCTCCGTTTTGACAATACGGTCACGTTTGACGGAGCCACGAAAGACCCGGTGCAAAATGCCCTACAAATGACCAATCGCCTGCGGTTACGTTTGGGGAATGCGCCCCCGTTAACTGCGGTCACGCCTGGGACGGTGTCCCCCTCCCTGGCGCAACGGGTGGTGACGGCGGCGGTGGGTTCGGTGCGCTCGGTGTTGCAGGGGTGGGCTTCCTGGTATGGACCGGGGTTTCAAGGGCGACGTACCGCCAGCGGGGAACCGTTTAACCCCCAAGCCTTGACAGCGGCCCATCGAACTTTACCCTTTGGCACCCAGGTGCGGGTCACCAATTTACGCAATGGACAGGCGGTGGTGGTACGGATCAACGACCGGGGGCCCCACATTCCGGGTCGGGAGATTGACATTTCCGCCGCAGCCGCCCAGGCGTTGGGATTGATTCAGATGGGGACAGCCCCCGTGCGGCTGGAGGTTCTGGGCCCCTGAGGTGCGTCTGATCCGAACCTTGGCGGGGTTGCAAACCGCCCTGGCTGATCAAAAGGATCGGGGATTTGTCCCCACGATGGGGGCATTGCACGCTGGACATGAGGCCCTGATCCGGGCGGCTCGCCAGGCCCATCGGCTGGTGGTGGTGAGCATTTTTGTCAACCCGTTGCAATTTGCCCCCCAGGAGGATTTTGCCCAGTATCCTCGCACGCTGGCGGCGGATCAGGCGCTGTGTGAAGCCTTGGGGGTGGATATTCTCTTTGCCCCCACTCCTGAAGAATTGCTGGGGTCTGCCCCCCTCACCCAGGTGGTACCCCCGGCGACCCTGACCCAAACCCTCTGTGCGGTGCACCGACCGGGGCATTTTACCGGGGTGGCAACCATCGTGACATTATTATTACAAATCATCCGACCGCATACCCTGTATTTGGGGCAAAAAGATGCCCAACAGGTGGCGGTACTGCGACGGGTGATCCAGGATTTGCACTTGGGGGTGCGGGTGCAGGTGATCCCCACCGTACGGGAAGCGGATGGTTTGGCCCTCAGTTCCCGGAATCGTTACCTCAACCCCGCCCAGCGGCACCGGGCAGGGGCAATTTATCGGGGCTTGCAGGGGGCGGAACGCCTGTTTCAGCAGGGGGAACGGCAGGCGGCGGTTCTAATGGCGGCGGTACGGCAGGCATTGGCTCAGGAAGCGGATATGAAAATTCAGTACATTGAACTGGTGCATCCCGACACTTTACAACCTCTGGATGAAATTGAAACAGTAGGTCTATTGGCGGTGGCGGTGTTTGTGGGGGAAGTGCGGTTGATTGATAATGTCCTGCTCAAATGCCGCTTGCCGGTGGTGGCCATTGATGGGCCAGCCGGGGCGGGAAAATCCACCGTGTCCCGGTTGGTGGCGCAACGGTTGGGGTTGACCTATTTGGATACGGGGGCGTTGTACCGGGCAGTGACCTGGGCGGTGTTGCGTTCCGGGGTGCCCCTTACGGATGCGGTGGGGGTGGCGGAAGTGGCGGCGCAGGCGCAGGTGGAATTACGCTGGCAACCGGATTTGCGGGTATTTGTATCCGGGGAAGATTGTACGAATATGATTCGCACTCCAGCCGTCACCCAGGCGGTGTCCCAGGTGGCGGCGCAACCGGCGGTACGGCAAATTTTGTTGGGGATACAGCGGCGGTACGGTCAGCGGGGGGGCATTGTGGTGGAGGGGCGGGACATTGGCACAACGGTGTTTCCCGATGCGGACCTCAAGATTTTTTTAACCGCTTCGGTGCAGGAACGGGCCCAACGGCGGTGGCGGGAACTCCAGCAACAGGGGGTCGGGGATGTGGACGTGGCGGCCATTGCCCAGGCGATCCAGGAGCGGGATGCCCAGGACAGCCAGCGGCAGGTGTCCCCCTTGCGGCAGGCCGCCGATGCGGTGGTGATTGATTCCGATGGCTTGGACGTGGCGGGGGTGGTGGAGCAAATTGTGCGGGTGTGGCATACTCGGAACCAGACAGCGGCAGGGTTATAATAAAATTCAAGCCACAGGCTTGGGCGCAATGCTGGATATTATCATTATCGGCTCGTTAATTTTGGTCGCCGGAGCCTTGGGGTTTCGGAGTGTGGAGCTTTTACCCCCGGAAACACTCATGCCGGTGAGTAATTTGGCGGGTTTACGCTGGGTCACGAGTGGGTTTGCGGCGTTGATTTTGGGATTACCGGCGGGGGTGATTCTCCAGGGAGCCTACCGACGTTTGGAACAACGCCTGCGCCAGTGGCCGATTGAGGTGATTTTGACCCGGGCGGTGGGTCTGGTGGTGGGGTTACTTTTGGCGAATTTACTCCTGGCTCCCCTATTTATCCTGCCCATTCCGGTGGGGTTGGAATGGCTAAAACCCTTGGCCGCTGTTGTGACCAGCCTTTCCCTCAGTTATGTGGGGGTGACGGCGGCGGATATTCACGGGACTGCCCTACTGCGGCTGTTGAGTCCCAATACGGTACAACCGATGCTATTGGCGGAGGGAACCTTGCGCCCGGCGGCGAGTAAATTGCTCGACAGTAGTGTGATTATTGATGGGCGCATCGAGGCGATTTTGGCAACCCAATTTTTGGAGGGACAATTAATTATCCCTCGATTCGTGTTGGCGGAACTGCAAACCCTGGCGGATAGTAGCAATGACCAACGGCGCAGTCGGGGACGCAAGGGGTTGGAGTTATTAAAGCGTTTGCAACAAAATTATCCCCAGCGATTGGTCATTCACAGTGCAGATTACCCGGATTTGGATACGGTGGATGCCAAATTGGTGCGGTTGGCGCAGGAACTGAATGCCATGTTACTCACCAATGATTATGGGTTAAACCAAGTGGCTTCGGTGCAAAATGTGACGGTTCTCAATATCAATGAATTAGCCCAGGCACTGCGGGCGTTGTACTTGCCGGGGGATACTTTAGACCTAAAAATTCTCAAGGAAGGGAAGGAACCAAGTCAGGGGGTGGGTTATTTGGATGATGGCACGATGGTGGTGGTGGAGCAAGGGCGGGCATACATTGGGGATGAATTGCCGGTGGTGGTAACGGGAGCATTGCAAACTTCGGCGGGGCGGATGATTTTTGCGCGCCCCAAGGCATCCTTGAAAACATGAATTTTATGATACTTCTGTTTATTTGAATCAACTAAAATGGAAAAATTCTGCAAACAATCCGTACTCATCTCCCCGGAATCTGTAATTATTTTATCAGTAGAACGACGAGCGGTGTGATGGAAGGAATTAACAACCGCATTAAATTCATAAAGAGGCAAGCTCATGGCTTTTTAAGTTTTGACAACTTCCGGGCGAGAACTTTAGCCACCTTCTCTGATTAGAAAAAATTATCACCCTAAATCCAGGAGAGCCAGAAAATTTTGCGTAAGTCCTGCATTTATTCATTTATCGCTATTTATCGCTTGGGTGCGCTGGCACAGGGCACGGAACAATCCAGGGGTGGGGTGCCGGGGTCTGGCTACAAGCGAAAGTAGCAAATTTACAAATAAAATATACATATTGAGAGATTGACATACTCCCCTGCCTTTAGGCGTTGGCCATGCCGGAGGCATAAGGCAGGAGATTTCTTGGTAAGAACTCCCTTCCGCTACGCAAACAGCGAGCGCACTTAACCGTTTCAGGTTGCCCCTCAACCGCAGTGGTGCATCTCTCCCCCTTCCGTAGGTGGCGCAAGCCATAGGATTCCCCCTTACGGGGCAGTTCCCTTCTAAGCGTAGTGTGCCGCAGGCACTGCCCTAAGGTACCGTTGAACCAACCAAAGAAAACTTAGGTTCTTCCCTAGCCGCTAGGCTACTGGGTTTTTAAAGAGGTTGACTACCCTCACCTGTAGATTTAGTATAGCACAAACAGTATAGCACAAAGCCGTCCTCTAGGCGTAGCCGTGCCGTAAGCATAAAGACGGGACTTTAGACCCAGTTTTTTGGTAATCTGTAGTTCGCTCATTTCCTTCGGTCATGCACTCACCAAATTTTCATTTCTTGGCATCCCATGATGAACAGCTTGTTCGTCTCGGTGCTTTGGCTGAACGCTATTTCCAAGAAGACCCCAACACTTGCATAATTAAATTACGACAGTTTGCTGAACTTTTAGCCCAATTGACTGCTGCCAAGACGGGGCTATTTATCTCCACTGAAGAGAACCAAGCGGATTTATTGAGAAGATTAAAATTTGAACGAGTGATAACAGAGCAGGTAGCCGATCTATTTCACCAAATCAGGATTGTAGGGAACAAAGCAACCCATCAATGTACAGGTAGCCATAGGGAAGCCCTAACTCAATTAAAAATCGCCCGCAATCTAGGCATCTGGTTTCACCAGACATTCAGTGGAGATAGAAATTTCAAGGCAGGGGCTTTTGTGCCTCCACCGAAACCCGCTGATGCAAACGCAGACCTGACCGCCGAACTGGAACGGTTACGGAACGAATTGGAAAAGACCCGTAGTGAGGCAGAAAAAGCTAGACAAGCCGCCGAAGACCAAGCAAAAGCCTTACTAAGTGCCGAAGAGAAAGCCCAGCGAGAAGCAGAAGAACGAGCTTTATGGGAGCAGTTGGCGATCGAGGCAGAACAGGCAAGATCAGCTCTACAAGCTCAGCTAACCAGTATGCAATCCGCTACTCAGCAAACCGCCCTTGTTATCAATATGTCCGAACAAGCGGCATTCAGTATTGACCTAGATGAAGATGAAACCAGAGCAATTATCGATCAGCAGTTGCGAGATGCGGGTTGGGAGGCTGACACCCAAAACTTACGCTACAGCAAAGGGGCTAGACCTGCAAAAGGAAGGAACATGGCGATCGCTGAATGGCAAACCACAAATGGTATCGCTGATTATGCCTTGTTTGTAGGTATGCGCTGTATTGGAATAATAGAAGCCAAACGCAGACAGAAAAATGTTTCTACAGCGATCGACCAAGCGGAGAGGTATGCCAAAGGCTTTCAGCTTCAAGATGGAGTAGGGTTAGTCGATGGCAGTCCGTGGGGTGAATTTTATGTTCCTTTTGTATTTGCTACCAATGGGCGACCCTACCTAAAACAAATTGAAACAGAGAGCGGCATCTGGTTTCGGGATGTGCGTAAACCGACCAACCGCCGCCGTGCCTTGGCTGGATGGCTCACTCCAGAAGGATTGCAGGCACAATTAGATATGGATCGGGAGACTGCCCATACAGCCCTGAAAAACCAGCCTTATGAATTTGGATTTCCCCTGCGACCCTATCAGCAACGGGCGATCGCCGCTGTAGAAAATGCCCTAGAGCAGGATCGGCGAGAAATGTTGGTAGCAATGGCAACGGGGACTGGTAAAACTAAACTAGCGATCGCTCTGCTCTACCGTCTTTTGACCGCCAAACGATTTCGCCGAGTTTGCTTTGTGGTCGATCGTAATGCTTTGGGAACACAGACAGCAGATCAATTTCGCACTACTAAAATTGTGTCAACCAAAACCTTTGCTGATATTTTTGGATTGCAGAGCTTAAAAGATATTGAACCAGAGTCAGAAACAAAAGTACATATCTGCACCATTCAAGGACTGGTGAAGCGAGTGTTATATGCCAGTGAACCCAGTGATATTCCCCCAGTCGATCAGTACGATTTGCTGTTGGTGGATGAATGTCATCGGGGCTATCTACTCGATCGGGAAATGTCTGATAGTGAACTCAGTTTCCGCAGTCAGGATGACTACATTTCCAAATATCGCCGGGTTTTGGAATACTTTGATGCTGTGAAAATTGGGCTGACGGCGACACCTGCCCTGCATACGGTGGAGATTTTTGGCGAACCCGTGTTTACTTACTCCTATCGGGAGGCAGTGATTGATGGCTTTCTCATTGACCATGAACCCCCTGTGCAGATTACTACTTCCCTCAGTCAGAGTGGTATTAACTTTCGGGTTGGAGAAGCATTGGATGTCATTTATTCCCCCACTGGGCATTTACAACGCATCTATGCCCCAGACAATCTAAATTTTGATGTAGATGATTTTAATAAAAGAGTGATAACCGTTCCGTTTAATCAGGCGGTAGCCCAAGAATTAGCAAAACATATTGATCCAAATTTGCCTGGCAAAACCCTGATTTTTGCGGTGAATGATGCCCATGCAGATATAGTAGTTGACCAAATCAAACAAGCAATGGAAGACTACTACGGTGAAATTGAGGATGGTGCTGTTCGCAAAATTACGGGTAGCGTCGATCGAGTCAGTGAATTGATCCGCTCCTATCGTAATGATTCACTGCCGAAAATTGCAGTTACGGTTGATCTGCTGACCACAGGGATTGATGTGCCAAGCATTACCAATCTAGTGTTTTTGCGGCGGGTGAATAGTCGCATTTTGTATGAGCAGATGTTGGGGCGGGCTACTCGTCCCTGTCCTGAGATTGAGAAAGAGACCTTTCGGATTTTTGATGCTGTTGATTTGTATGGCAAACTCCAAAATCTAACGGAAATGAAACCCGTTGCTGTCAATCCATCTATCTCATTTGCCCAGTTGTTTGATGAATTAGTAGGGGTGACTGAAGATAAACAGCGGGGTGAAATTAGAGACCAAATTATTGTCAAGCTAAGACGGAAGCTAAAGCAATTGTCTGCTCAGATTAGGGAACAGTATGAGGCGCATTGCGGTGAACTCCCTGAACAGACTTTGGAGAGGTTCAGAACTGCCCCACTGGAAGAGTTAGTAGATTGGATAAGAAACCATCCACAAATTGGGCAGATTTTGGATTGGCGTTCAGATGATGGACAGGGAAGATGGATACCTATTTCCCATCACCCTGATGAAGTGGTTGCCGTGAACAGTGGCTATGGCACTGGGCAAAAACCGAATGATTTTCTGGATAGCTTTGCAAACTATGTCAGGAATAATCTGAATAAAATTGTGGCTTTGACCGTAGTGGTACAGCGACCAAGAGAGCTAACCCGTGCCCAATTGCGGGAATTGCGCCTAGAACTTGATAGGATGGGCTACTCAGAGACAAATTTGCGTAGGGCATGGCAGGAGACCCAAAATGAAGATATTGCGGCTTCAATCGTGGGTTTCATCCGTCAGGCGGCGTTGGGCGACCCCCTAGTTCCCTATGAGGAACGGGTCAGAAATGCTATGAAGCGCATACTGGCAAAGCGGGCATGGACAGAACCTCAACGGAAATGGTTGCAGAGAATTGGGGAACAGGTGGTGCGGGAATTGGTGGTTGATCGCTCAGTCCTAGATCAGGAACCGTTCCAGAAGGACGGGGGATTTAACCGCCTCAACCGCATTTTTGATGGGCAGTTGGAAGCAATTTTAGGAGAAATTAACGAGGAATTATGGCGAACAACAGCGTAACCAGCGATATTGTTGCCAAGCTGTGGAATTTGTGCAATATCCTGCGGGATGATGGCATTACCTATAACGAGTATGTTACGGAGCTAACCTATCTATTGTTTCTCAAGATGTTGGCAGAAACGGGCAAGGAAGCACGCCTGCCATCTGCGTATCGCTGGGCTGAACTCGATCGCCGTGACGGGTTGGATCAGTTGGAGTTTTACCGTCGGCTTTTGTTGGACTTGGGCAACCCAAAGCAGGTGAGCGATCCAGTAGTGTTGGCAATTTTTACAGATGCCCAAACTCGCCTGCGAAAGCCCACCAATTTGAAGGCGTTGACAGATGCGATCGATCGTTTGGATTGGTTTTCAGCGAGGGAAGAGGGGTTAGGCAATCTCTATGAAGGTTTGCTAGAGAAGAATGCGGCTGAGAAAAAATCTGGAGCAGGGCAATACTTCACCCCACGACCTTTAATTGATTGCCTGGTGCGGCTGGTGAAACCCCAACCAGGGGAGGTGATTCAAGACCCAGCGGCGGGTACGGGCGGTTTTTTGGTGGCGGCGGATCAATACATCAAAAAGCTAACGGATGATCTCTATGCTCTCACTCCAGAACAGGCTCACTTCCAGCGCCATGAAGCTTATCGGGGTTTGGAGTTAGTGCCTGACACCCATCGGCTATGTTTGATGAATTTGATGTTGCATGGCATTGAAAGTATGGTGGGTTGTGGCGATAGTCTGTCACCCGATGGGGAGGCGTTGGGCAAAGCGGATGTAATTTTGACCAATCCACCCTTTGGCACGAAAAAAGGGGGCGGGCGACCAACTCGATCGGATTTTTCCATTACTGCTGAAACTTCTAATAAGCAGTTGGCATTTGTGGAGCATATCTATCGAGCGCTGAAGCCGGGGGGCAGGGCGGCGGTGGTAGTGCCAGATAATGTGCTGTTTGAGGACAATACGGGACGCAGACTGCGACAGCAATTGATGGAATGGTGTGATCTCCATACGATTTTGCGCTTACCGACAGGGATTTTCTATGCCCAAGGGGTAAAAACCAATGTTCTCTTTTTCACAAGGGGGAAAACTGATCGCCAGAATACCAAAGCAGTTTGGGTATATGAACTACGGGCAAATATGCCCAGCTTTGGCAAAACTAGACCCCTCACAGTGGCAGATTTTGCTGAATTTGAAGCGGCTTTTGGGGATGACCCCTTTGGCAAGTCCGATCGGGTGGATCAGGGAGAAGAGGGGCGGTGGCGGTGCTTCAGTCGTCAGCAGATTGCCGATCGCAATGATAATCTGGATATTAGCTGGCTAAAAGATACCAGTAATGACCCAGAAGATGAACTAACCGAGCCAGAGGAAATCGCTGAAGCGATTGCAAATCATTTAACCAACGCCCTTCGAGAAATAGAAAGTTTAATGGATGAATTTAGTACCGATGGTTAAAAGGAAAGAGAGACTATGAGTATTACGATAGATGCCACAAAAGTTGATTTGTATAAGAAACTGTGGGAGCGCTTGCACATCGTTGAGGAAGACATAATTAAATTTTGTCAGAAGTGGAGAATTATTGAGTTTGGGGTATTTGGATCAGTGATAAGGGATGATTTTCGGGATGATAGTGATGTGGATATTTTAGTAACCTTTGCTCCTGAAGTTAGGCAGCAACTTGTAGATAGGCTGGATATGCAGGAAGAGATTGAAACTTTATTTGGTCGTCCTGTGGATATAGTGCAAAAAAGTTTACTTAAAAATCCCTATCTGCGTGCTGAGGTTTTGAGTTCTTGTTTGATGATTTATGACAATAAGTAATAAAGATGCTACATCATTATGGGAAATTGCAACTGCGATTGAGCGTATTCAGAGTTTTACAGCTAGTATGAGCTATGATGATTATATTGCAAATGATTTAGTGCAAAGTGCCGTCGAGCGTAGGTTTGAGATTATTGGTGAGGCAGTACGGCGGCTTTCTGATGAGTTTAAGCAAGTACATCCTGAAATAGATTGGCGTAAGTTAGTGGGTTTACGAAACATAATTGCTCATCGCTACGATCAAATAGATCATGCTATTTTGTGGGATGCAATCGAGTCTTTTCTACCTAATTTACTTGAACAAGTAAAGATTATATTGCCCCCAGTTTCGGATATTGATTAGTGTTTATTTAGAAATTTGCAGTGGTTTTAGCAGAGATGATAAATTGATAAAGAGTTTACCCCCAATGGAGGTCAGTCATGATTGCCAACCAGCAAGCTAGAGGTCTTACCCCAGATGAATATCTGGCATGGGAGAGGGAGCAACCTATCAGACACGAATATATTGATGGTGAAGTTTATGCGATGACGGGTGGGACATTGCCCCACAATGCCATTGCTGTAAATCTAATCAGTATCCTGCGGGGCAGACTGAGAGGGACTCAATGCCGAGTTTATGCCGCTGATGCCAAAGTAAGAATTTCTGCTCAAGGACCCTATTTCTATCCTGATGTGGTGGTGACTTGTGATGAGCGGGATCGTCGCGCCACAGAAGCTATCCAATATCCCAAGCTGATTATTGAAGTTCTTTCGCCGAGTACCGCTAGCTTCGATCGTGGAGATAAGTTTAAGTTCTACCGCCGCATCCCTACCCTAGAAGAATATGTGTTGATTGATTCTGAGAAAGTGGGCATAGACTGTTATCGCAAAACCAGTGGAGGCAAATGGGAATTGAGCACCTACCCAGAAGATGGAGGGGATATTTTAGAATTGGTGAGCTTGAATTTTCAGTGTCCTTTGGCGTTGGTCTATGAAGAGGTAGAATTTCCAGAGTCATCTTTACAAATGATTGAAGGTTAATCAATGAGTAGAGAGAATACATCTAAAGATGAAGTGCGTTATGTCTAGTAAATTGCTTATTCTTCTGTTCCAAGAGAAGATTAACTTCAGACAAATCGAACTGTTTATCCAGGAGATTGATCATGAAAACCCAAGCTGAAGTGTTGCAAGTGTTGGGTCAGCAAAAAGCGTCGTTATTGGAAAGCTACCGACTGACCAGATTAGGTATTTTTGGTTCCTATGCTAGGGGGGAACAAACGGAAACCAGCGATATAGATATTTTGGTGGATTATAGTGACAGTTGCCCACCAACGCTACCTACAATAATTGAACTCAGAGACCATTTGAGTCAACTCTTGGGGATGAAGGTAGATGTGGTGACCTCTAATGGGCTTAAGGAGCGCATTCGCAATCAGGTTTTAGCCGAGGTAATTTACCTATGACAAAACGAAGCCTTTTAGAGTTTTTACAGGATATTTTGGATGCAATCACTGAGATTGAATCGTTTACCAATGGTTTAGAATTTCAATCATTTGTGAAAAATAGAGAGAAAATATTAGCCGTTGTCAAGTTATTAGAAATCATTGGTGAAGCCGTTAAGAAAATACCGGATGAACAGCGTGTCAATTATCCAGAGATTCACTGGAAATCGGTGGCGGGTATGAAGGATATTTTGGTTCATGCCTATTGGAATATTGACCCAGTGTTGGTGTGGGCGACGGTACAAGAGACTTTGCCATTGTTAAAAATGGTAATTTTAGATATGCTATCTGGTTTGAGTGGTGAGGCTGTGTGATGACTGAGGATTTACCGACAGCGTGAATTATTATAAAATAAAATCGTGGAGAATTGTGGAGAAGTTAGTCATGAATCCTTTACTGGAAAAAATCCTAGCAGAAATAGATCAGCTCGATTTTCAGGAACAGTTGGATGTAATTTCATACTTGATCGCGCGCTGGCAAGGCACCGTCAACCAACCCAAAAATAGCTTTAGCCGTCAGGATTTATTTGGTTGCCTGCGCGGTAAAGTTATGATGGCAGATGATTTTAATGCGCCCTTAAAAGATTTTGCCGAGTACATGGAATGAAATTATTGTTAGACACCCACATCCTGATTTGGTTAGTCGCTGGCAGTGAAAAGCTGAACAAAACGGCAAGGTATGCGATCGAGGATGAAAATAATAGTTTGTATTTCAGTATTGCCAGCTTATGGGAAGTAACCATTAAAATTAGCTTGGGTAAACTTGAACTCGGTATGTCACTCGAACAAATCATGACTAACTTTATTCTCCCCAGTGGGCTAAAAATTCTACCAATACACCTTTCACATTTGTCGGTGTTAAAAGATTTGCCATTTTATCATCGAGATCCCTTTGATCGAATGCTAATTTCTCAAGCCATATCCGAATCTTTAACCTTGATATCCGAAGATGAAGTATTTAGCGAATATGCAGTTAAAACACTATGGTAAATCAACTTATGCAAATCACTCAACTAATGATCTCCATAGAATTGAGGCTGTGTGATGACTGACGATTTGCCGATTGCCTACGGCACGGCTACGCCGATCGGGTGGGTTCAAGCTCCACTGATAGATTTACTTTCTGATTTAATTACAGGCAAACGCCCTAAAGGTGGTGTTAAAGATATAACTGAAGGTGTTTTAAGTCTTGGAGGCGAACACATTTCATCTGATGGAAGATTGAAACTGGAGAAGCCTCGCTACATACCACATGAATTTGCTCAATCCATTAAATATGCACTTATTAGAGTAAATGATATTCTTATTGTAAAAGATGGTGCAACCACAGGGAAAACAGCTTTTATTTTTGACAATCAATTAAAGGAAGTTGCATACATAAACGAACATTTATTTATCTGCCGCTCTTGTAAAGAAATTCATCCCTTATATCTTTTCTACTTTTTGAGGTCTGAAATTGGGAATAAGGCTATTTTATCTGACTTTAGAGGAGCCGCTCAAGGGGGAATTAGTCGAGAATTTGTTCATAAAGTTATTGTTCCTTGTGCACCACTCAATGAACAACGGCGGATTGTGGAGAAGTTGGATCGGATTATGGAGCGCCTCCGCAGGGCGCGTCATGAGCTAAGCCATATTAAAAAACTAATCGATCGCTACAAACAAGCGGTCTTAGCGTCCGCTTGCTCTGGCAAACTAACAGAAGATTGGAGAATAAAGCAAAATTCACAAGATTCTTGGCAATCAGTAACCCTTGGTGAGGTGCTTATTGATAAGCCCAAAAATGGTTACTCAGCAAAACCAGTTCAATATGAAACTCCCTTTCGAGTTCTTACTTTAACTGCAACAACGTCAGGAAAATTTAACCCAGAACACTTTAAATATTTTGATGAACCTATAGAGATAAATTCAGATTTTTGGTTGCAACCTAATGACATTCTTATTCAGAGAGGTAATACGATTGAATATGTAGGAGTTGCTGCAATCTATGATGGATTGCCTAATCAGTTTATCTTTCCAGATTTGATGATAAGATTAAGAGCACAAGAAACTGTCATAATTAAATTTCTGTATTTTTTGCTTTCTTGTGAGAAGTCAAGACAATATTTGAGAAACAGAGCAACTGGAACAGCAGGAAGTATGCCAAAGATAAATCAAGCAACTTTAATAAGCTTACCAATTGAACTTCCTCCACTTGAAGAACAAAAAGAGATTGTACGGCGGATTGAGGAGAGGTTTGCGAAGATTGACAAGCTGGAGCAGGAATATCAGAAGGCGGTGAAGTTGTGCGACAGGTTGGAGCAGGCGACCTTAGCCAAAGCCTTTCGGGGCGAACTGGTGCCGCAAGACCCCAATGATGAACCTGCATCGGTGTTGCTAGAGCGGATTCGGGCAGAGCGGCAGGAAAAGCCTAAAGGTAAAGCTAAGCTATGAACACTTCAACTTCAACCAAACTCCTGCTCAATAATACGCCAACGGATAGAAATTACCCCCGGTTCCAAGCCTAGACGGCTAACGATTTGCTCTAAAAAAGCGTCATTGCCTTCTTGAGTCAACCATAGCCATTGGGGATTCTGCTTGGAACCCACAAACGACCACACCTCATCGCATTCCAGCTCTAGCTCTCCATCTTTATTAGGTTCAACCACAAGTGTTGAATCCTGCAATAAAACTTTACATATTTAGGCGTGGGACGACCCGATTGAGCCAATGGACAAAATTCCACTCCTGCCGTATTAAGATTTGTATATATCGGAACTTATCTGCCAATTTACTTCCGTACATCCGTGGAACTTTTAACAGTTGCAATATCAAGTAAACTATTAAAATTACATAAATTTGAATGGTAATTCCATTCAAATTTTTACTCATCATTTTATCGAGCTTTAAGTTCATCTTTAGAAATTTCCATAGTACCTCTATCGCCCAGCGTTGTCTATAGGCTTCCCCTATCTCTTCATTACTCATTACATCCTCAGGAATATTGGTAGCTAAATAATAGTCTACTTTCTGTTGAACATTGCCAAAACAAACTACTCTCGCCTTACCTCGTTCTGTGGTGATATGATAGTTTTCATCCCATTTCCAATTCGACTTAATACGGATAATAAAAAGGGCATCATTTTCGATAAATTGTTCAAATACTTTGTGACTGCAAAACCCTCTATCCCCGACTGCGACTCCATTTTCCGGTAGCATTTTCACAATATCTTCACCAAAATTAATCTCATGTGCCTGTCCAGGACTAACAATTAAATGACCAGTAGATTTCGTATCTTGATTCAAAGTGGTTATTAACTTTACTTGGCGATAGCCTTGGAGCCAAAATAACTTACTCATCAGCGGTATTACGGTAGCATCAAAAGGACATAAAACCAACCTCTTTTCAGGATGAGCTTCCTCAATATAATGCAATAATTTATGATAAAGATGCATAAAAATTTGTGGGTCTCTTGTCTTGTTCGCCTTAGAAAACGTGGATAAGTCAACCTTAATGCCCGCATGATTTAATTGGTAAAATAAGTCCCGTAAACTGTTGATTCCTTTGTCTAAAATGCCAGCAAACCAGATTGAACAAAATAAGCGAGAATTTAGAACTGGATAATCATTAGTTGGCAGGTCTTTGAGTAAAAATTTGACAATCCCGGGAAAAGAATTGAATTTCATAGTTGTTTCATGTTTTGGTTTATATGAATTAGAATACCATATTTTGACCCCTCTTTTTCTGCCTTTACCTACCTTTCAACACTTCTGAGGTTCAACATCTAGACTTTCTGCTGTGTACGCCACCACATGTTTTATATATCTATACAACCAGGATTTTGAAATACCTGTGACCCGAGATATTGCTGCAATTGAAATTCGTTCTAACAACATTTTGTCAACCATCTCCCTCTGCTCCTTAGAAATATACTTCTTCTGGGCAGATGGAGTAAATTGCCGATGACAATCATGACACATATATCGTTTTTTGCCATTGTGAATATGCCCATAGCCAATCACATTTTTCGACTGGCAGTAACGACAAGTAATTGAGTTCATGGCTTCCTCCAATCTCTCTTGATTCCCATTATAGCCATTACAAAGATATGGCAATCCTAAATAAGAATGGAACAGAGGTCGCAGGGGCACCGCCCCTGTCCCTGGTTCTGGGAAATTTGTGTTCGTTAATCAAATAGGATTGCTATAGCACTACCAACCAGACTTAGGTAGGCACTATCGGGAATTGCGGGGGAGAGTGCGGGCTATTTATCTGAATGAATTGGAAGCCGGGACATCGGTGATATTGGGGCTAGTGAAATTAGTCGTTACCCCAGAAACAGAAGTCATTAAAGCGGCACAGGCGTTGGTGGCAATGGGGCAGGGGGTGGATGGTTTGCTAGAATTTGTAGAGACGATACTAATTTACAAGTTAAAGACCTTGAGCCGAGAGGAAATAGAACGGATGTTTACCTTGGGAGATTTACGGCAGACGAAGGTGTATCAAGAAGCCAAGCAAGAGGGAGAGCAGAGGGGTAAGGTTATAGCTTTGCGGGAGACCCTTCACCGCCAAATCACCCGCAAGTTTGGTAGTGTACCCGATGATCTAAACACCGAACTGGCACAGCTATCGTTAGAGCAACTGGGGGAAATTGCTGAGGCGATGATTGACATCTCTTCCCTTCAGGAGTTGGAAAATCTGCTGACCTAATTAAACAAATCCGTTGCGTACCGACACGATTTTCTATCAACTGTTTCAGACCTTTCCTACCTTATTGATGGAGCTATTGGGGGAAGACCCTGCCAGCATCGCCAGTTATCAATTCACCTCGGTAGAAGTGAAGGAAAAAGCCTTTCGCTTCGATGGGGTATTCCTGCCCCAAAGGGAGGATAAAACTATCTGGTTTGTGGAAGTGCAGTTCCAAAAGGTGCATGAATTTTATAGCCAGTTATTTAGCGAGATATTTTTGTTTTTGCAACAGTACCGCCCGGTGCAGGATTGGGGGGTGTTGGTGTTGTTTCCAGACCGGCATACAGAACCAGCCCTAGGCAAGCAATATCGGGAATTGCAGGGGAGAGTGCGGGCTATTTATCTGAATGAATTGGAAGCCGGGACATCGGTGATATTGGGGCTAGTGAAATTAGTCGTTACCCCAGAAACAGAAGTCATTAAAGCGGCACAGGCGTTGGTGGCAATGGGGCAGGGGGTGGATGGTTTGCTAGAATTTGTGGAGACGATATTAAGGGAACCTCTATTTATTGATTTTTGTACTTACATGACAGGCTCAGAAGCCCCATTCTTTCGTTGGCAATTATCAATAACCCAGGGGTCATTCTCAATAGTCATGAATTAATAGAGGTGCCCTTAATTTACAAGTTAAAGACCTTGAGCCGGGAGGAAATAGAACGGATGTTTACCTTGGGAGATTTACGGCAGACGAAGGTGTATCAAGAAGCCAAGCAAGAAGGTCGGCAAGAGGGAGAACAGAGGGGGAAACGAGAGATACTCCAACGGTTACTCACCCGCAAGTTTGGCAGGGTACCCGATGATCTAAACACCAAACTGGCACAGCTATCGTTAGAGCGACTGGGGGAAATTGCTGAGGCGATTATTGACATCTCTTCCCTGGAGGAGTTAGAGCATCTAGTTGAAGCAATTTTAGGACAGGCACCCCTGCCAAAACCTTTTTGAGGCGATTTGAGCGATTAGGCAAAACTTATTGGTTAGGGGGGATAGTGTCTAAAAACGTGTTTCAGTTTGGCAACCCCTTTAGCGTAGGGATTTAGGGAGTTGTAGGGGTGTGACGGAGTTGGTGTCGGTGCTGGAGAATGCTCCAGGTTTGGTGGAGCCAGTGGGGGTCAAGACGGTAAATGCGAATCCGCTGGGTGTGAGGGGCATCGGGGGGTTGCTTTTTACCGGAAGGATGTCGGAGCAGAGCCCCGGTTGGGGTAATAATGCGGCGGCATTGGGTACTGGTGGTTTTGAGACCACAGCGGTCAAGAAACCGTCCGGCGATACTGCACGGGGGCATGGTGGCTTCCAGTTTGATACCGAGTAGGGTGGCAATGGGGGTGATGTGGGTCAGGGCACTGTCGGTAAAAGCGTGTAACAAGGGGGTGTACTCATGCCATTCTCCACCGGAAAGCGCTAAGACCAGAAACGGATAGAACTGGATGTCCCAAAGGAGTTGGAGGGTTGGGGTAGCAGTTTTTGGTAACTGAGGGGTGAGTTGGAGACCGAAGTCAGGAGAGAGGATGGGTGTCAAGATAGTTTCGAGGAATTCCAACCGTTTGCGTTGGCGACCCCGGTCATCGTATTGGTAGAGTTCCGGGGTGAGGGGCTGACCGTACCACTGCTCAAGGTGGAAGTATTCAAGGGCTTGTTGTTCGAGTGGGGAGCGGGAGGGTTGTTTTGCCAAGAGGTGGGCTTGTGCTGGGGACAAGCGGGGGAATTGGTGCCAGGCAGGGGTTTTGTCGTTGGTGGCACTGAGGGGTTTAGGACTGGTTGCCAAAGGGGGGTTGCCGGGGTTTGGTTGCCCCCCGGCGTGGGTCAAGGGAATTAGCGAGGGGTGGTTCACTGTCTTAACCTACTCTTAACTCTACTTATAGTATCAAGATAGGGGATGAGCTGTCAGGGTGGAAGTGATGAGGATTACGAAAAAAGTGTGAATGGTATCACCGATTGGTTGACAAAGCCAGGGGGCGTTTTTGAGAATAGAGGTGTGACAAGTTGGTAGAGGTAGGGTGATGGGACGTGGGTGGGTGAGTTTTTGGTTGGGGATTGTTGCGGTTTTGTGTGGGGCGCAGGCGCAGGCGAATCCCATTGTCCCGGCAGGTGATGGGGTGGGCACGGTAGTGAACCGGGTGGGGAACCAGTTTGACATAACCGGTGGGACTCGGGCGGGTGCCAATTTGTTTCACAGTTTATTGAAGTTTGGATTGAGTGAGCAACAGATAGCGAATTTTTTGAGCCAGCCGAGTATCCGCAATATTTTGACACGGGTGACGGGTGGGGAAACGTCGGTGATTAACGGGTTGATTAAGGTAACAGGGGGCAACAGCAATTTGTATTTGATGAACCCGGCGGGGATTGTGTTTGGTGCTGGGGCACGGCTGGACATTCCGGGGTCATTTCATGCGACGACGGCGAATGCGATTAAGGTGGGGGATGGGTGGTTTGGGATGAATACGTCGCCCTCGGAGTTGATGCGGTTGACTGGGGAACCTGGGGGTTTTGCGTTTAGCGGGATGAATGAGGTGCTGAATGGGGAGATAGCTGGAGTTATCAAGAACGAGGGGCGGTTGTCGGTGCCAGCGGGGGAACGGGTGGTGCTGGCGGGTGGATTGGTGGTGAATACGGGGGTCATCGAGACGGCGCATGGGCAGGTGATCGTGACGGCGAGTCCTGGGGGTCGGTATGTGGAGGTAACGCCTGCGGGGAGTGTGCTGAGTTTCAGTGTGCCGGTGGCGACGGAATCAGCGATAGCGGTGCAGAATTTGCGTCCGTTGCGGTGGGAGGATGTGGTGGGGTTAGCGACGGGGACGGTGTATGTGGGTGGGACGGTATCTACGGCATCTGAGGTGAGGAATCCGCACTCGATGATTAACCTCACCGGGGAGCGGGTGATATTGGATAAGGCGAATTTGAGCAATGTGGGGACGGATGGGCTGATTCAGATACGGGTGGCACCTGGGGTCGAGACGCAGGGGTATGTGTTTTTGGATAGGGTGAGGAATTACGAGCAGTTGGTGAATGGGTTGGCAGCGGGGCATGATTTGTTTTTGGTCAACCGGACGGATGCTGGGGTAGAGAAGGTCAACCAGGTGGTTGCCCGTAATGGTGCAGTAGAGAGAATAGATATAGTTGGGGATGGGAATGCGGGGCAAATTTGGTTTGGTCGAGATTTCATTACGTTGGATACGTTACCGCAGTACGAAGCGCAAATTGCCCAATGGGGGCAGGGGTTGACGGGGAGTCGGGAGATATTTTTGTATGCGTGTAATTTAGCGGCGAGTCAGGCGGGAATCGAACTGGTTAATCAGATACAGTCTATTTATAAATTAAAGGGTACAAAAAACTTTGATTGCTTCTGAAAATATGGCTTTGCCACGCAAGCTGTCAGCATGATTGACCTCCGGCAAGTGGAATTTTAACTGTATCCCATAAATACTTAAAAGACTGTAAGTGAATTAAGCAACAGTAGTGTGTCTGCCAGCAGGGATATTACGGGGCATGGCAAGTATGGGGGGAATTGGCAGTTTGAATATAGCACAGGGAGTATATCGACTCAGAACGTGTTTACTGCGGAAACTATCCAGAATGCGGATGTGAAATTGGTGGTTTATACAGTGACACTTACTACGGACAGTGCAGTTCCTGTAGCTGGGGAACTCCGGTTTGAAATCAATCAGGCAAACGGGTTGCTAGGTGCGGATGATATTGTTTTTGCGCCTGCGACTAACGGGATTCCTATTGTCCTGAACTTTGGGCAACTTAATGTTACTGACCCAGCGGGGTTGACCATCACGGGCAATGGGGCGAGCAACACGATTATTGATGGTGGTGGGGTTGACCGGGTGTTCAATGTCATGGCAGGGGACATCACCTTTAATGACCTCACCATTCAGAATGGCAATACTGCTGGCAATGGCGGTGGGATATTTGCTTTTGGCACTGTCACGCTTAGCAACTCCACTGTGTCTGGTAATACGGCTAATTTCAATGGTGGTGGAATTTTTGTTTTCAATGGTAATGTTACCCTCAACAACTCTGAAGTATCAGGCAATATAGGTGATAATGGGGGCGGTGGAATTCTTGTTTTCAATGGTAATGTTACCCTCAACAACTCTAAAGTGTTAGAGAATACGGTTAATAAACTACACGGTGGGGGGATCGTTATTAGTAGTGGCAAGCTCATTCTTACTGACTCCATCGTATCGGGAAATAAGGTCTATGGCCAGCACGGTGGGGGAATTTATGCTGACGGTAACAATACCACTGTTACTCTCAATAACTCTATAGTGTCGAACAATGAGGCTTCTCTAGATGGCGGTGGGATTTATTCTTCTAGACCTGTCACCCTCACCAACTCTAAAGTGTTGGGTAATACGGCTGGTTTTGATGGTGGGGGGATATATGTGGTTCTGGGTGGGCAGATAAGTAACAGTGACATAACGGGGAATGAAGCTCAAGCCGGTTCGGGTGGGGGTATTTTCAATGCGGGTGGGTCAGATTTAACGATTAGCACCAGCAAGATAACGGAGAATGAAGCGGGGTTATCTGGTGCGGGGATTGCCAATGATGGGGATCTCACGCTGAAGGATGTGACGGTAGCGGGGAATGGAAAGGTATTTGGGGTGAATAATGGGGGTGGATTAGCGAATGGTAGTGGTGGAACGGCTGTGATAATCAACAGTACCTTGAGTGGGAATCTTGCCAATAATGGGGGTGGGATAGACAATCAAGGCACGCTAACGATGACGAACAGCACGATAGGGAACAATGAAGCCAATTTAGAAGGGGGAGGGATAAGGAACCTAGGAGGGGATGTTACGTTGAAGAATGTGACGATAGTGGGGAATAAGGTTACTGTTGCTGGCGGCAGTGGGGGTGGGGGGATATTTAATGATCTTGCCAGTACGGTCACGATAAGCAATTCCATTGTGGCCGGGAATGAGGATTCAGCCAATGGAGTGACCAAGAATGAGGTTGTGAACCAAGGGACATTTACGATTAGTGGGAAGAATTTAGTGGGGCAGAACGGGAATTTAGGGGGCTTTCCAGCAGACCCAAGTAATATTGTGGTGCCTGGTGGGGTGATTGGGGTACAGGTGGCACCGCTAGCAAACAATGGTGGCTTTACCGAAACCTTTGCGTTATTGCCAGGGAGTTTAGCGGTCAATGCCAGTGGTGCTGGGGCAACTGCGAGTGACCAGCGGGGGGTAGCAGCGGTGGGTGTCCGGGACATAGGGGCGTTTGAGTCGCCCTTTTCGGTAGCGCCAGCAGTGCCCCCAGTAGTACTTGGAGTACCAGTAGTAACCGGGGAAGTGCTGGTTTTGACAGCGGAGTTGGGGCGATTTTTAACGCAAGAGGAGGAGCGATTGTTATTCCAGCCGTACTTGTGTGTGGGGGAAGTGTTATTGGCTGGGGCACCGTCGCCAGAGTTACCAGCGTGTGTGCAGTCCGTGAATGTGCGGCAGGGCGGGGAACTGTTTGACCTGTTGCGGAATTAGAATCACAGTTAACGAGTGTGAGGAGGAAAAGCAATGTGGAAGTGGGTGGGAGTTGTGCTGGGTTTGGTTTGCGTATGTGGGACAGCCTCTGGGCAGGAAGTGCCAGCGGGAATGGGTTTTGAGACGCAACGCACCGATAGCGAGCAGATTGCCCAGTCACCCAGACCCATCTTGGAGAAGATAGAAGTAGAGGGCTTGCGGGGCACGAGGGTTGCCTATGTGACATCCCGATTAGAACGCGCCAGTCCAGTGGGTGCGCCCTTGAATTTAGCGAAACTAGAAGATGCCCTGCGCTTATTGGAGAACGACCCGATTTTTGAGGAAGTGCGGGGGAATTTGCGTCCCGGGAGTGCCCCCAACCAGAGCATTTTGCGGGTGGTGGTCAAAGAAGCCCGGCGGGTGGGGGGAGCCGTCAGTTTTGATAACAATTCGCCGCCAGCCGTAGGTTCCGAGCGGTACAGTGCCACCGTATTGGGGCGGAGTATCACGGGGAATGGGGATATTTTAGCCGCCAGCGTCACCGGCACGTTTCGGGGTGGGAGTCAGACCTATGAAGTGAATTACCGGCTACCCGTGAATGCCCGGCAAGGCACCGTGAGTGTGCGGTATGCCCACAGCGACTACCGGATTATCCAAGAGCCATTTGATGTATTTGACTTTCGTGGGGTTTCGGACTTAGTGGAAGCCAGTTACCGGCAACCGTTGTGGCGCAGTAGCCGGGAGGAATTAGCCTTATCCGTGACCTACAGTTTTCAGCAAGGGCAGACCTTTATTTTCAATGATTTGGGTGCCCCGTTTGGGATAGGACCGGATGCCAACGGACAAACCACAACCCATGTGTTGCGGTTCGGACAAGATTACGTGAGCCGGGACAGGGGAGGAGCCTGGCTGGTGAGTGGATTATTGAACATCGGGTTAGGGGGTACCCAGATTACCGAGCCCGATGCCAGTTTTTTCAGTGTGGCGGGGCAGGTGCAACGGGTGCAGGTGGTGAGTCCGAATGTCTTTTTGGTTGGGGTGTTGGAATTCCAGTTTGCCGCCGACCCGTTATTACCGTCCCAGCAATTTGTAATCGGTGGGGCGCAGTCGGTGCGGGGTTATCGTCAGAACGTGCGTTCTGGGGACAATGGGGTACGGGCATCGTTGGAGAGCCGGATAACGGTGGTGCGGGAGGGAGGGAGTCAACGCCCGATTTTTCAGGTAGCGCCATTTGTGGAGGTAGGTGGGATATGGAACCATCCGGGGAATCCGAATCCCTTGCCGAGCCAGAACTTGATTGCGGGGGTAGGGGCTGGGTTCATATGGGAGCCGGTGCGGGATTTCGTGGTCCGTGTGGATGGTGCGGGTCCGTTGGTGGTGTTGCGAGACCGGGGGAATGACCTGCAAGACCAAGCGTTTTACTTTTCCGTGGGCTACCGGTTTTAGGGGTCCTTTTTGTCTGTGACAAAAGCTGGGGGAGTGGGGGTGCGGCTAAGGTAAACATTTTTGTAGGGAAGTACAGTCTTTTCCTTTATTATGGGGTACAGTAGCAACATTTGGTAAACCAATTTGCAAAAGAAGAAGGATTAATCAATAACAAAGATGCTTGGATAATTGACTGTATATCCTTTACTGGTGAATCATGAAACTGTCGAATAAAATTCTTTAGAACTGACCACATCATTTCCATTGGATTAAATTCTGGTGAATACACAGGGAGATACAATAGACGAGCACCGGTCTGGCTAATCATCTGTTGTACTTCTATGGCTTTATGACTATTCAAGTTGTCCATAATTACCACCTTCTTCTCATTTAATTTTGGGCATAATTCTGTTTTCACAAATTCTAAAAAATCCTGTTTCTTCATGGAGCCTTTGATGATTTTATGACAAACAACGCCCTCCACAGATATAGCACCGATTAACGTGTATTTCTGACCCTTGTTTTTCTGGCGATAACTATAAACTTTTTTCCCTTGTAAACTCCATGCAACTTTCCTCTCCATGCCCTCCCAGGTTGCTGTTTCATCTACGGCAACTATATCTTCGGCTGGAACGCTTCCAATCTTATGCCAGTATCCTAAGCGTTCTGCACAACTTCACTCTTGGCTTTTTCACTGCGGAATGTCTTTTTTTTTAGAGTGATTTTATGCTTTTTCAAGAAAGAATGCAATGTGCTAATACTCACTTCCTAGCCTTTCTCCGATTATCTCAACATATTGCCACAAACACTTACAGTCTTTTGAGTGGTTATGGGATACAGTTGAACCCCACTTGCCGTAGGTCAATCATGGTAAACTTTTAAGATAATCGAGGCTTTTTGTATCCTTTAATTGATAAATAGACTGTATCTGGATACTCTTCAACAATGGCTAAAATCTCAACTTGATTTTGTTCTAAAATTCCAACTCGTTTTGTCCCTACTTTTTTAGGTGTTAAGTCTTGAGTCTGTTTATACTGTTGTACCAGGCGATGTACTGTCCTTTTAGTTACCAATGGCTTCGCCACGCTTCGCTATAAACCGCTTAGCTACTTCCCGGATTGTTCTCCCGCTTGGTATGCAACTACAATTCTTTGCCGTAAATCTAAGGAATGTGTAGGCATCTCTTTGTCCTCTCATTTCTATGGTTTGTATCCCATAATAGCATAAAAGACTGTAACTGCCCAAGTTGCTCATATTTCAAACCAGAAGTGTTGAAAGGTAGGTAAAGGCAGAAAAAGAGGGGTCAAAATATGGTATTCTAATTCATATAAACCAAAACATGAAACAACTATGAAATTCAATTCTTTTCCCGGGATTGTCAAATTTTTACTCAAAGACCTGCCAACTAATGATTATCCAGTTCTAAATTCTCGCTTATTTTGTTCAATCTGGTTTGCTGGCATTTTAGACAAAGGAATCAACAGTTTACGGGACTTATTTTACCAATTAAATCATGCGGGCATTAAGGTTGACTTATCCACGTTTTCTAAGGCGAACAAGACAAGAGACCCACAAATTTTTATGCATCTTTATCATAAATTATTGCATTATATTGAGGAAGCTCATCCTGAAAAGAGGTTGGTTTTATGTCCTTTTGATGCTACCGTAATACCGCTGATGAGTAAGTTATTTTGGCTCCAAGGCTATCGCCAAGTAAAGTTAATAACCACTTTGAATCAAGATACGAAATCTACTGGTCATTTAATTGTTAGTCCTGGACAGGCACATGAGATTAATTTTGGTGAAGATATTGTGAAAATGCTACCGGAAAATGGAGTCGCAGTCGGGGATAGAGGGTTTTGCAGTCACAAAGTATTTGAACAATTTATCGAAAATGATGCCCTTTTTATTATCCGTATTAAGTCGAATTGGAAATGGGATGAAAACTATCATATCACCACAGAACGAGGTAAGGCGAGAGTAGTTTGTTTTGGCAATGTTCAACAGAAAGTAGACTATTATTTAGCTACCAATATTCCTGAGGATGTAATGAGTAATGAAGAGATAGGGGAAGCCTATAGACAACGCTGGGCGATAGAGGTACTATGGAAATTTCTAAAGATGAACTTAAAGCTCGATAAAATGATGAGTAAAAATTTGAATGGAATTACCATTCAAATTTATGTAATTTTAATAGTTTACTTGATATTGCAACTGTTAAAAGTTCCACGGATGTACGGAAGTAAATTGGCAGATAAGTTCCGATATATACAAATCTTAATACGGCAGGAGTGGAATTTTGTCCATTGGCTCAATCGGGTCGTCCCACGCCTAAATATGTAAAGTTTTATTGCAGGATTCAACACTTGTGAAGTAAAAGAATTAGCTATAGAGTTAAGGCGCAGTCATAGATTAAGACTTCCTGATGCGATCGTTGCGGCTTCAGCATTAGTCTATGATGCAGTGTTACTGTCTAATGATCAACAATTAAGTCGTGTATCAGGATTAAAACTACAATCGGTTAGATTGAAATAAGTTTAATGATTGACCTGAAAATCTGTAAAAGTTAGTGAAAGCATTTACTTGAGTTGGCTAAGTAGGTGGTGAGTTTTGAGGGTCGCAGTTTGCTATGTTAGGATTAAAATACTCTGATAATTGAGGTTAGCCATATGCAGATATTGATTGACATAACTGATCCCCTCTCCCCTGAAGAGTTGGATAGCATCATTGCCAAGATTAAGAACCAACTGGAGGCAGTGGCTCACTCTATTGAAATAGCAGGCAGACCTAACCATCAGTCAGAATCACAGAATAATCAAGGTATAAAGAAGCTATTAGATTGGTGCGATCGCCACCTTTACACCTCAGCAGAGTATGACATTCCTTCACGGGAGGAGCGTAATGCCAGATAGTTTATGGAGTTTAAACTTTCGGAGCATGCAAAATTTCAATTGGAACAACGACGGATTAAAATTGAATGGTTACAGCAGACTTTATCCAAGCCCGATCGCCAAATTGTAGGAGCTGACAGCTATGGCAATACCCACTATCTCAAGCAAATTGAGGAATTTGAATGTCGCTGGTTAAGGGTTGTGGTCAATTCTAGTCATAACCCCCAAAGAGTGGTTACTGTCTTTTTTGATCGGAGGCTTAAATGAAAATCGTGGTTCACAAGGAAGATGATGCTCTTTATATTCGCCTTGATGATGGCGAAATTGTCGACTCTGAGGAGGTGAGTGAAGGTATCATCTTAGACTTTAACAGTGATGGGACAGTTATTGGGATTGAAATACTTTTTTTGAGTCTGCGAAGCCCTGATACTTTGAGAAAAATCATGTTGGAGACCGTGTAGTTCCTATGGGTAAAGGCTATAAGATGAAGGGAGCCAGTCCAGATGATTACTGTGATCGCACAGATTCAGAATGATGGAATGTCTGATAGATACCTGTGGCTGGATAGAGTGGCTAACTGAGGTGAGTGTGATCGTTAAAGATTGGAGATTAGTATGCTACAATTAAATGAGGCTTACATATTCTAGGATAAAACTATGCAAATCTTGATTGATATTCCTGACTCAATCTCTACTGAAAAGATTGATCAAATTATTGCCATGATTAAGAACCAACTAAAAAATGAATCCGCTTCTATTAGAGTAGAAAAAGTCAAACCTAGAAAAGTCTTTGCTCATCGTTTTGAGGTTGAGCGAATCAATATACCTAGTCGAGAATCTTTACATGACCGATCGAGCTTTCATTGATACTAATATCTGGGTGTATTCCCATCTGAAACAAAAAGATGACACTAAATCTGATATTGCTACTTCATTGTTAGAAAATCTACCTGTATTGGTGATCAGTACACAAGTTTTAAGTGAATACTACAGTGCAATGCTTAAGAATGGGATTCCAGATCGGCTAATCCAAGAAAATCTGGAGGTAATGATTAGTGTGTCTGAGGTTCAAGTTATCCAAATCAGCACTATCAGACTTTGCCATCGCCTACGAATGAATAACAGATTTTCATATTGGGATAGTCTGATTTTGGCTAGTGCGATCGAGTCTAATTGTCAGTATCTGTATTCTGAAGATATGCAAAATAATCAGATTATTGATAAACAAGTCCAAATCGTTAATCCTTTTCAGAGGAATGCTCTATGAATGTACCCAAAGGCTATAAGATGACTGAAGTGGGGGTGATCCCTGAAGATTGGGAAGTAAAGGAATTAGCAGATATAGGATATTTTTTTTCTGGTGGAACACCAAATACCTCTAAATCAGAATTCTATGGTGGTGATATACCTTGGATAACCTCAAGTGATTTGAATCAAGGAATGATATTGAATGTTGAGGGACGGATTACACAAAAAGGCTTAAACAACTCTTCAGCAAAACTAATCAGAAAGGGTACATTATTACTTGCCTTGTATGGAGCTACGGCAGGAGTAGTTGGAATATCTCTAATTGATGGAGCAATCAACCAAGCTGTCTTAGCTATAAACTCAAATACGGAGGATATTCAGTTTCTGTATCAGAAGTTCATTCTGGCTAAAGATTGGATTATCAAAACATATACACAAGGTGGACAACCTAATTTAAGTGGAGAGATTGTTAAATCTATTAAATTTACATTCCCCCCAATGCCAGAACAAAAGGCGATCGCTCGTGTTCTTTCAGACACCGATGAGCTAATCAACGCCCTAGACAAACTCATCGCCAAGAAGCGGGACATAAAAAAGGCAGTCATGCAGGAACTCCTCACAGGTAAGACCCGCCTGCCAGGGTTTAGTGGTGAGTGGGAGGTGAAAAGGTTGGGGGATCATCTTGAGTTTTTACGGAATGGAGTTAATTCTCGTTCTGAGCTGACAATAGATGATCCTGTTAAATATCTTCACTATGGTGATATTCATGGTTCTAATAGTGTTTTCTTAAATCCACTAAAATTACCAAGTTTGCCATCAAGTAAAGCCAGTAGCTTAAGTAGGCTCAAGAATGGAGATTTAGTTTTTGCTGATGCCTCTGAAGATTTAGATGGAGTAGGAAAATCAGTTGAGATAACTGGAGCATCAGGGATTGAGCTTGTTGCTGGCTTACATACAATTGCTGTTCGATTTGATAATAGTGTTCTAGCTGATGGCTTCAAAGCCTATTTACAATTTCATCCTACTTTTATTAACCAGCTTAGACGACTTGCATCAGGCACAAAAGTATATGCAACTAATAGATCATACATTGCTGGTATTGAGATCAATTTGCCATCAATAGAAGAACAACGATCGATCGCTCAAGTTCTTTCTGATATGGATAAGGAAATTACTGCTTTAGAGCAACGGCGAGACAAGACAAAGGCACTCAAGCAGGGCATGATGCAAGCGCTTCTTACGGGGCGGATTAGGTTGCCAAAGGAGGATACTAACGATGCCTAAGACACAACAAGAAGTCATCCAGCAAGGCTATCAAGCTCTGATAAGCCATCTAGGTATAATTGACGCAATTAGGTTCATTCAACATTTCACCCTTGGGCAAGGTGACTACACTAGCGATCGCTACCAATGGCTAGACCAGTACCCCCTTGAAAATATCCTGACTGCAATGCGTGAGATGCAGGTATCCGACACTAATCAATATGAGGAAATTATCGAGTAGTTGGTGTTCTCTGAAGTCATCGCGGAAAAATCTATAATTTAGATAACTAATAGAGAGCCAAGCATGAACTACCAAAATCGCATCACTATCGAGCCAAATAAGCGTAGCGGCAAGCCCTGCATTCGAGGTATGAGGATTACAGTTTATGATGTTCTGTCCTATCTTGCATCAGGCATGACCAATCAAGAAATACTAGAAGATTTTCCCTATCTAACCCAAGAAGACATCCTTGCTTGTTTGCAATATGCCAGCGATCGCGAGCGTCAAACTTTAGTTATCCAAGCATGAAATTTCTATTCGATCACAACCTTTCCCCTCGCCTAGTAAAACAACTTAGTGACATTGCCAAAGACTCGGCACATGTTTACGATTTAGGTATGGCAGAAGCGGAAGATACAGAAGTTTGGAATTATGCCAAAGCACAAGTGTTGAATCCTGCAATAAAACTTTACATATTTAGGCGTGGGACGACCCGATTGAGCCAATGGACAAAATTCCACTCCTGCCGTATTAAGATTTGTATATATCGGAACTTATCTGCCAATTTACTTCCGTACATCCGTGGAACTTTTAACAGTTGCAATATCAAGTAAACTATTAAAATTACATAAATTTGAATGGTAATTCCATTCAAATTTTTACTCATCATTTTATCGAGCTTTAAGTTCATCTTTAGAAATTTCCATAGTACCTCTATCGCCCAGCGTTGTCTATAGGCTTCCCCTATCTCTTCATTACTCATTACATCCTCAGGAATATTGGTAGCTAAATAATAGTCTACTTTCTGTTGAACATTGCCAAAACAAACTACTCTCGCCTTACCTCGTTCTGTGGTGATATGATAGTTTTCATCCCATTTCCAATTCGACTTAATACGGATAATAAAAAGGGCATCATTTTCGATAAATTGTTCAAATACTTTGTGACTGCAAAACCCTCTATCCCCGACTGCGACTCCATTTTCCGGTAGCATTTTCACAATATCTTCACCAAAATTAATCTCATGTGCCTGTCCAGGACTAACAATTAAATGACCAGTAGATTTCGTATCTTGATTCAAAGTGGTTATTAACTTTACTTGGCGATAGCCTTGGAGCCAAAATAACTTACTCATCAGCGGTATTACGGTAGCATCAAAAGGACATAAAACCAACCTCTTTTCAGGATGAGCTTCCTCAATATAATGCAATAATTTATGATAAAGATGCATAAAAATTTGTGGGTCTCTTGTCTTGTTCGCCTTAGAAAACGTGGATAAGTCAACCTTAATGCCCGCATGATTTAATTGGTAAAATAAGTCCCGTAAACTGTTGATTCCTTTGTCTAAAATGCCAGCAAACCAGATTGAACAAAATAAGCGAGAATTTAGAACTGGATAATCATTAGTTGGCAGGTCTTTGAGTAAAAATTTGACAATCCCGGGAAAAGAATTGAATTTCATAGTTGTTTCATGTTTTGGTTTATATGAATTAGAATACCATATTTTGACCCCTCTTTTTCTGCCTTTACCTACCTTTCAACACTTCTGATGCCAAAGCAAATAATTACATGATCGTAACTAGAGATAGCGATTATAATGATTTGCTGATTCTGCGAGGCTTTCCGCCCAAAATCATCTGGATAAGACGCGGAAATTGTAGCACCTCTGAAATTGAAAGAATACTAAGGCTACATCTCTCTGATATACAAACCCTCGCCTCAGAGTCAACATTAGGTATTCTTATTCTCTATTAGGCAATAAACATACAAATCACCCTAAACATCAATGACGACCTACTTCAAGAAACCAAAGACATCAATCCTGATTTAACTCTTGAAAGAGCATTAAAATTGTACTTTGAACAGCAAAAGCGACTAAAAATTCTTGACCTGTTCGCTACAATCGATTACGAATAAGATTATGACCAAGTTCATCGGAGGAATCAATGCCGCCCACTGTCCGCTCCGAACGCATGACTCAGAATCGCATCATTCGCCTTTTTTGCCCTGACCAACGCCATCCTCAAGGAACTTTTTCCCTCAAAGAACCTACAGCCCCTTACAACCCATCAACCTTAACTTCTCTGGGCTATCGCTACTTGGGGAATTGGGAAAAACGGCAAGGTAATCGCAACATTGAAACCGAATTACTGACACAAAATTTACAAAGTCGTGGCTATAGCCCTGCCCAAATTTCTGCCGTTCTGCAAAAACTCATCGCCACCGCTGACACCACAGGCAAAACCCTCTATCAAGCCAACCTCCAGACTTACCAACTCCTGCGCTATGGCGTGCCCGTACAAACTGCCGTAGGACAAACCCATGAAACTGTTCACCTAATCGACTGGGAAAATCCTACAGCTAATGATTTTGCGATCGCTGAAGAGGTAACGCTCAAAAGTGGCTATGAACGCCGCCCCGATTTAGTAATCTATCTCAATGGTATAGCGATCGCTGTAATTGAATTAAAACGAGGCTCTGTAGAAGTAGGGGATGGCATCCGCCAACTCATCACCAATCAAGAAGAGATTTTTAATAAGAACTTCTTTAGTACAGTGCAATTTCTATTTGCAGGAAATGACACGCAAGGTTTGTATTACGGCACTGTTGGCACTCCCGCCGAGTTCTTTGTCCCTTGGAAATTACAGACTTCCAATAGTAATACTTCTAACCTTTTGCTCGATCGTTCCCTAGCGGAAATGTGCGATCAAGAGCGACTGCTTGATCTGATTAGGAACTGCATCATCTTTGATGGTGGGCAGAAAAAAGTGCCCCGTCCCCACCAGTATGCTGGACTAAAAGCCGTTCAAGCAAGGATTCGTAATCGAGAAGGTGGTGTAATTTGGCACACCCAAGGAAGCGGTAAAAGTATTCTCATGGTGCTGATTGCCAAGTGGTTATTAGAATATGATCCCCAAGGCAGAATCCTCATCATTACCGATCGGGATGAACTGGACAAACAGATTGAGAGCGTAATCAAAAATGCTGGTATCGTCAGCACTGAATCCCCATCCCCCCGCATTACTTCCCGCCAAGAATTTAGAGAAAAACTAACAGCAACCACTCCACGGGTATTGTGCGCCCTAATTCATAAATTTGACCTAGATATGCAAAACCCGCCCGCCGTTCATGGACAGTTTTATGTATTTGTGGATGAATGTCACCGTACTCAAGGGGGCGATCTACATAAGCAAATGAAACGCTGGTTAGAGAATGGTATTTTTATTGGTTTTACGGGTACGCCCCTTCTGCGTAAAGATAAACAAACCACCTATGAGGTATTTGGCAGTTATATTCACACTTACAAATTCCCAGAGGCTGTTGCAGATAAAGTAGTCCTTGATCTCAAATACGAAGCCCGCACAGTTCCCCAAAAACTTTCATCTGCCAAACAAATTGATGACTGGTTTAATCAAAAAACTAAAGGACTCAACAATTATCAACGGGCTGTTTTGCGCAAGCGTTGGGCAAACCTAGAAGAACTGATGAGTTCAGGAGAACGGAAACAGCGCATCATTGCTGATATTATCCATGATTTTAGTGTTAAACCACGCCTCAATAGCGATCGGGGTACAGCAATTTTAGTAGCGGCATCTATCTATGATGCTTGTCATTATTATCGCCTATTTCAAAATACTCCCTTTGGTAAGTATTGCGGTATCATCACCTCTTACGAACCTAACCCTAGTGCCATTTCTCGTGAACCTAATAACAGTGATGAACGCTACAAATTTGATACCTATACCCAGTTTGTTTTGAAAGATGGCATTTCTACCCAAAAATATGAAGAAGAAATGAAACGCCGCTTCAAAGAAGAACCTGCTAATTGTAAACTGTTGATTGTGGTTAGCAAATTATTAACGGGTTTTGATGCTCCCTCTTGCACCTACATCTACCTTGATAATGAAATGCGGGATCATACCCTATTCCAAGCCATTTGCCGTACTAATCGCCTTGATGGAGATGATAAAGACTTTGGCTACATTGTGGATTACAAAGAGTTGTTTCAGCAGGTGCAGAATTCTATTGCTGTCTATAGTTCCGATGAATTAGAGCCTGATGACACTGGGGATGATGGCAACATCATTGTTAAGGACTGGCTCAAGGAAGGCAGGCAGAGACTGGATCAGGCACGGGAGAGTTTACATTACCTCTGTCAACCCGTTCCCTTGCCACAGGAATTAGAGCAATATCTCCATTACTTCTGTGGCAATGACATCAGCGATCCCGATGCTTTGAATGCTACGGAACCACTGCGCATTTCTTTCTACAAACTCACCGCCAGTTTCATTCGTGCTTACTCTAACATTGCAGGTTATTTAGAAGAAGCTGGTTATTCTCATCAGCAGATTGATACTATACAGCGGGAGGTGCAATTTTACAGTGATACCCGTGAAGCAATCAAGAAATATGCAGGGGAAGAACTAGATATTAAGCCCTATGAAGGGGATATGCGTTATCTAATTAACACTTACATCCAAGCCGATTCAGCTCAGGAAATTGGTAATCTTAGTAATCTTTCCCTCACGGAAGCAATTATCGAAACTGGTATCCATGATGCGATCGCCCAGAAACTGAATCAAAAGGGTAAGCTATCCAGAAGAGCGATCGCTGAAACTATTATTAACAATGTCCGTAAAACTATCATTCGTGATCAACTAACTGATCCTAAGTTCTATGAGGAAATGTCCCAACTGCTCAACGACTTAATTCAGCAAAAACGGGATGACACAGAATCCTATGAAAGATTCCTCCAGCAGGCAGAAGAGTTAATCCAGAAAATGCACCGCAAGCAAGATGATGCTGACTTCCCTGCATCATTACAAGGTAATCATGAAGCGATCGTTTTGTTCAATAACTTAGCCAGCATTCCCCATACTACTTTCCAGTGTCCTGAGGATCGTCAAGCTAGGGCAGAACTGGCTTTGCAGATCGATCGGGCTGTGCGGGAAAATGCTCCTTGTGGATGGCAAGGCGATCAGGTGCGAGAGACACAAGTGCTCAATGCTATTTTCCCCATAATGCAAAGAGATCGAGAAGCCACTCTCGCTATATTTGCGATTATTAAAAATCAATCTGGTTATCATGATTGAAACTATCCCCTTACAGATTGGTGAAATTTCTATCACTCTAATTCTTAAGGATGTAAAAAATGTGCATCTGTCTGTACATCCCCCTGATGGGCGGGTTACTTTGGTAGCTCCTTTATCAACTCGTGTGGATGTAGCCCGTGCCTATGCTATCAGCAAACTAGCTTGGATTCGGGCGCAACAGAATAAATTTCTGAATCAAGAGCGTGAAATTCCGCGTCAGTTTGTGGAACGGGAAAGCCATTACTTGTGGGGACAGCGGTACTTACTGACCATTGTTTACAATGACGCTAAACCTTTTGTCAAGCTGGATCACAAACGCATTACCCTAAGTGTACGTCCTAATAGCAATATAAGGGAACCTCTATTTATTGTTTTTTGTACTGACACAGAGAGTCTGGAAGCCCCATTCTCTCGTTGGCAATTATCAATAATGCAGGGGTCATTCTCAATAGCCATGAATTAATAGAGGTGCCCATAAGTAAGCGGGCGGAAATCTTTCATGAATGGCATAAGTCTTTATTGCATGAAGTGGTGCCTGTTTTTATCCAAAAGTGGGAGCCAAAGTTGCATGTAACAGTGAAAAGATACTTTCTGCAACGCATGAAAACCCGTTGGGGTAGTTGTAATCCCAAGGCGGGACATATCCGACTAAATACTGAACTAGTCAAGAAACCTAAAGATTTGCTGGAATATGTAATTGTCCATGAAATGGCTCATCTAATTGAACCGAACCATAGCGATCGCTTTGTGGCTATTCTCGACAAACACTATCCAAACTGGCGGGAAGCTCAGAATGAACTAAATGAATTACCAATATCAGCAAATTTGGCGAATCCTTAGAATATCTGTCAAGCCAGTGCCATGAGGTTTGGCTGAGTGTAGCGATGAGATTTTCTAATCAGAGCGGGTATTTAGTAGCAGGGGATACATTTTGGTGATGAGGATTACTTATGGGGTGGGGGATGGGGTGTGGTGGGGACGGGAGAATGGGGGATAGGGGTTGATAGGAGAAGAAATCCCCCTTTGTTCATCTATGAAACAGCACGGTCACGGCAAAGCCAAAATTCTCTCCCCTACGGAGGTAACCCAACTCCTGGGGGCACTGCCGACGGTGCGCGACCGGGCGGTGGCGGCCATTGGTTTGTTCACGGGCTGTCGCATCAGCGAAATCTGTTCGTTGCTCACTGCCGATACCTATACATATGACGGGCAGAACTGGCATCCGCTGCCGGTGCTGACGGTACGCAAGGGGAATACCAAGGGGCAGGTGGCGACCCGGCAAATCCCCATTCACCCCCACCTGGCGGCACTGTTGGCGCAACACCAGCCGGGGACACTCTATGTGTTTCCCTCCCGCTGGCATCCCTGGCGGCACCTCAACCCCCGCAGTTACGACCGGATTCTCCGCCATGCCCTGGCGCAGGCCAACATCGCCGGTGCCAGCACCCACAGTTTCCGGCGCACCTGCCTGACGGCTTTGAGTGCGGCGGGGGTGCCCCTCCGGGTCATCCAGGAAATCAGTGGGCACCGCAGTCTGGATGTCTTGCAAGGCTACCTGGAAGTCCAGCCCCAGCACCTCACCCAGGCCATCCGCCAGCTTGACTTCCCCGCATCCTAATTTGTTAGAAAGTCTGGTTTCAAAACTTGCCAATAAGGTTTTGGTAACCAGAGTTGCATATGTATTGGATTGTGATGGATTGTTGCAACCAAGTAGATGCCCCAACTCCTCCAGGGAAGACGGGGCAATAATCGCTTCGGCAATTTCCCCCAGTTGCTCTAACGATAGCTGTGCCAGTTTGGTGCGGATGCCATCTGGTACCCGGCCAAACGTGCAGGTGAGTAATCGTTGGAGTACCTCTCGTTTCCCCCTCTGTTCTCCCTCTTGCCGACCTTCTTGCCGACCCTCTTGCTTAGCTTCTTGATACACCTTCGTCTGCCGTAAATCTCCCAAGGTAAACATCCGCTCTATCTCCTCCCGGCTCAAGGTCTTTAACTTGTAAATTAGTATCGTCTCCACAAATTCTAGCAAACCATCCACCCCCTGACCCATTGCCACCAACGCCTGTGCCGCTTTAATGACTTCTGTTTCTGGGGTAACGACCAATTTCACTAGCCCCAATATCACCGATGTCCCGGCTTCCAATTCATTCAGATAAATGGCTCGCACTCTCCCCTGCAATTCCCGATAGTGCCTACCTAAGTCTGGTTCCGTCTGCTGGTCTGGAAACAACACCAACACCCCCCAATCCTGCACCGGGCGGTACTGTTGCAAAAATAGAAATATCTCGCTAAATAACTGGCTATAAAATTCATGCACCTTTTGGAACTGCACTTCTACAAACCAAATAGTTTTATCCTCACTTTGGGGCAGAAATACCCCATCGAAGCGAAAGGCTTTTTCCTTCACTTCTACCGAGGTGAACTGATAACTGGCGATGGCGGCGGGGTCTTCCCCCAACAGTTCCATTAGTAGGGTAGGAAAGGTCTGAAACAGTTGATAGAAAATCGTGTCGGTCCGCAACGGATTTGTTTAAGTTGTAAGGTTTATTCCCCAAAGTCAATGCCTGCATAAATTTCAGCAATAGGAATCTCCAGATTGATGCTCTGTAGTTGAATGGTTTCCCCGGTGGTGTAGGTCTGCAAGAGCCATAGTTTGCTATTGTAACGGCGAAAGACTTCTATTCGTTGTGCCGATTGACTGATGAGAACATATTCTTGCAACGATTCAATGGTTTGATAGTGGGCAAATTTCACACCCCGGTCCCGTGCTTCTGTAGATTCCGATAGTACTTCCATAATCAGGCAAGGATAGCTTTTGTGATTTCTATGCAGGCGGTCCCGCTCGTCGCAGGTAATTAATAGGTCGGGATAGTAATAGATGTTTTCGGTTATGTTAACCCGCATATCTGAGGAAAAGGAGCGACACGGACCACCTCGCAGTTTCGGGACAAGGAAGGCGGTGCAGTTATCGGTGATAATGATGTGATTTTCGCTGGCTCCCGCCATGGCATAAATTCTGCCGTCTTCATATTCATGTTTCTCTTCTTGTTGCTCCTCCCATGCCAAGTATTCGGCGGTGGAAAGATGTTGGGTGAGTACTTCCTGCATGGATATTTATTAATCCCAGCCAAGTATGTTTTGACATAAATTAGCATATTCTCTGTGGACATTTTCGAACTTCCACATCCTTGCGCCCTTCTTTAAGCCGCCATCTCACACTTCCACCCTCACGCCTCGATTTTGACGGCTTCCATGAGAGAAAACCCCATGTTTTGCCGATGGGGATTGCCCGTTGCTCCCCCAACCTAGGTGAACCGATGCACCGGTGACGACATCCATCCTTGAACAGGAACCCAACCCACACATTCCCCTTGTCCCCTCAGCTATCCAGCAGGGGGAAATCCCTTCAAATTCCCTTTTTGGCGTCTCATCAGGGCGAAATGTCATCCTGCACCGGCGGCGGATTAGGATGTTGTACTGCACTTTCCGTTCCCCCACCCGGAGGTGGGAGTTCTGTACTGACACCCCGTCCACGATTTAGGTTTACCTCCAGATTATTTGATGAAAACGATGGACGTAGGCTGGACAGCCGACTGCGGTAGGCTTCTAACAAAGCACGCCGCAGGTCACTCCCTACCACTTGGTAATGCCGTTCCCGCTCTTTGCTCCCCGGGCGGGCAATCGCTTTTGGCTCTAACCCCAGCCGCCGCAATAGTTTGTTGACGACATGCACCCCGGTCTGTTCGGGTTTGATGTGCAGATGCAGGTATCGCTCAATCAAGCGCCGGTGCTCTAACGCCAGTGCCTTTATCTCCTGCACCAGGATAGTTTGGTTGCTGTAGGTCTTATCCAACAGTTCCAAGACCCGCAGTGTTTGGATCAGGACGGCGCAGATGGTACCCCTGGGCAGTTTGTGTATCCCCTTGAGGGTTTGGTTCTGGAGCAGGTCCCGCACTTTGTAGGCATCCTGGAGTTTCACTAATTCCGGGTTTTCGGCGTGCACCTGCAACTTCACCCCCTTGATGAGGGCACTGTAGTCCTCCACCACCGCTTGCAGGCAGATGCCAACATCGTCAAAATCCACCCCAGGAAAGTCCTGTTGCAACAACACCTTTCGGGCACGGTAGCGGTCTGCCAAAGTGCACTGGGATTGAAGCGTTTGTTGCGCCCATTCCAAAGTATGTTTCGACCCCAGATGGGCGTTTGCCAGATTTTCTGCTTCCTGGTACTCCATAGCACGGCGCACATTGCGCATCAATTCTCTGATGGGGGCGGATGGCACTAGGGGTTGGTAGGTAATTTGATGCCCGGCATCCTGCAAGCGTTGTACCAGGTAGTCAAGGCTAGCCCGCCGCATGGCATTGTGGGAGGCATAAGATTGCACATAGAACTGGAATATAGCTTTGGCAGTCTGCGCTAACTGCACAAACAGACAGTTAATCCACGACCAACGCTTACCCAGAGTTTGCCCCCGCACCAGGTGTTCCAAAACCTGGTTGGCCTCGTCCAGCACCAACAAGATATGCTGGCTCCACACCCACTCCGGCAGCCGGTGCAGGGCACCATAGGGTTGACGAGACAGATTTGGCTCCTAGAATAAAGGTGTCGCCCTCGGAGTGTTGCTTATGACTGCACGACGTAACCCACTTCCGTTAGCCGCTGGTATCGGGAATTTGACCTTGGCTTCGACCGTGACCGTAGGTTTGCTGTTGGGCATGGTCTTTGTTTTGGGTTTAGCGATCCTACTGATTATTGATAGCGCTGACCCGGCGATGGGACTGCTCAAGGCAATTGTAACCACGATTGTCGTAAACAGTATCGTCTTCTTTCTGGCTCCTTACATCATGGATATGATCCAAGGGGGGCTTTATCAAACCCGGTGGGTTTCTTTGGTAGATATTGAACGCCAGAGTCGGGCTTCGGCAAACATTATTCGGCAAATTTGTGCAGAGAAGGGGCTAAAAACACCGAAATTGGGGTTAATTAATGACCAAAATCCCACCGCTTTTACCTATGGTTCCCTGCCCAATACCGCCCGGGTGGTGGTGAGTCAGGGATTATTTACCTATTTGGCAGATGAGGAAGCGGCGGCGGTTTATGCCCATGAATTGGGACACGTGGTGCATTGGGATTTTGCAGTCATGACCCTGGCGCAGACCTTGGTGCAAATTTGCTTTTTACTGTACGTTTTTCTGCGGGAAATGGGCAGGGGAGATAGTGATAGCAAGGGGGCAAATGTGGCACGTTCAGTAGCCCTAGCGGCGTATATTTTTTATATTGTTGGCACTTATTTGGTGTTGTATTTATCGCGGGTGCGGGAGTATTTTGCTGACCATTTTGCCGCTGAAGCTACCGGGAATCCCAATGCGTTGTCCCGGGCGTTGGTGAAAATTGCCTACGGGATTGTGGATCAGAGCCAAAAATCCGAGACCCCCAGCCGGATGTTGGAGGGCACCCGGGCATTGGGTATTTTTGACCCAAAAGCGGCGGTGGCAACGGGGACGGTCTATGGTTCTGCGGGCACGGAGGCGGTGGGGCGGGTATTTTTGTGGGATTTATTTAACCCCTGGGCGACCTGGATGGAGTTAAATTCGACCCATCCCCTGACCGGCAAACGGATTCGGGCATTGGCAAACTATGCGGAGGCGTTGGGGCAGGCGGCGGCGTTTAACATGGCGGCAATTGTCAGTGAGGGGCGTTACCTGGACAAAGGGCGGTTATACGGGGGATTTATTTTAGATATTTTGGTTTATGCAGCACCCCGGTTGGGGGGATTTTTAGGTTTAGTGGCTGGCATTATCACGGCGGTATTCCTGGCTCGCGATCTGGGTAACGATAATGATCTCAAAGTAATTTTGTTGGTTGTGGGGTCATGGTTGTTGGGTTGGGGTTTTGGAAAACTGCTCAAATTGGGGGTGATGTATCCAAGTTTCCGCCAAGCACCGGCGATGGATGTGCTCACGCTCATGTCTGACCCCTATGCGAGTCCATTGCGGGGACGTCCGGCACGTTTAGAAGGGCAAGTGATCGGGCGGGGGGACAGTGGTTATATCTGGGGTTCTGACCTGCAATTTCAGGACAAAACCGGGTTGATATTTTTGCATTATGCTTCTCGATTTGGATCTCTAGGAAATTTCTTATTTGGTGCCAAACAAGTCAAGGGCTTTATCGGTCAACAGGGGGAAGTGCTGGGCTGGTTCCGCCGGGGTTTAGCGTCCTATATGGACTTGATTCAACTACGGTTAGGTAATCGCCGTATTTCCAGTTTCCACAGATTTTGGGGGTGGTTTTGGAGTGGTTTTTTACTACTTTTTGGTGCCCTATTTCTCCTATTGGGAATAGCCGCCTGATGGAACTGAAAACGCCCGTAGCCTTTTTGATTTTTCGTCGTCCTGACTTAACGGAAAGAGTGTTTCAGCGTATCCGTGCTGTTCGCCCCAAGCAATTGTTTGTCATTGCCGATGGCCCGCGCACCGAGGAAGAAGGCATAAAATGTGCCCAAGCGAGAGCCGTCATTGAACAGATAGATTGGGATTGTCAAGTTTGTACGAACTACTCAGACACTAATTTGGGATGTAAAAAACGGGTTTCCACAGGCATTAGTTGGGTCTTTTCTCAAGTGGAAGAGGCAATTATTTTAGAAGATGATTGTTTACCTGTTCCCACATTTTTTTCTTTTTGTGAAGCTCTGCTCGAACACTACCGACAGGATGAGCGTATTTTCATGATTTCGGGAAACAATTTTCAACGGGGTATCCAGCGGACTCCATACAGTTATTATTTCTCAAAATATACCCACATCTGGGGCTGGGCAACCTGGCGCAGGGCGTGGCAGTATTGGAGTGATGACCCCCAGAGATGGACACAGTTTAAGCACCATCAATTACTGCAATCGCTTCACCCTAATTCTGATGAATATCAATACTGGTTAAAAATTTTCGATGATATTTTTTATCGGCACCATCCTGATACTTGGGATTATCTCTGGACGTTTGCCTGCTGGGCACAGGGAGGATTAACAATTTTACCTAGGGTGAATATGGTGACTAATATCGGGTTTCGAGCTGATGCTACCCATACTAAAATTGAAACTAGCAGTAATGCTTATATCCCTATGTTTGATATATCCGAAATGAAGCATCCGCCATTTTGTGTCGCTCAGACACAGGCCGATACCTACACTCTGAATTTTTGTTTTCATGTTGACCGAAACACAAAAGGGGGAGGTCGCAATTTTATGTCTGTAACGTGGCTAAAAAAAAGACTAAAAAATTGGTTAAAAAGTAAAAATTTTATCAAGAGTTGAACCTTCCTGATATGCTTGTGCTAGTGATGACTCGAATCTAATGAAAGTTCTGCATATTAACCAATCGGATTTAGGGGGAGGGGCAGGAATTGCTTCCTACCGCCTACACCAGGGACTTCTAAGCCAGGGAATTGATTCCAAACTTTTGGTCGGTATTCCACAAACGGATGACCCACGAGTGGCGAGAGTGCCCCGCCGAAATTATCCCTTGACCGGTTTACTGAAAAATATAACGGATGAATTGGGCTTAAATTATGTGAGTCATTTAGCGACCTGGAAAATCCCTAGTCATAAGTTCTATCAAGAAGCGGATATTCTGAATTTGCATAACCTGCATTCAGGTTATTTTAACTATTTATTCTTACCTTATTTAACTCAAAATAAACCGGCGATTTATATATTACATGATATGTGGGCTTTTACCGGACATTGTGCCAATAGTTTTGATTGCAACCGCTGGCAAAAGGGCTGTGGTCAATGCCCCTATCCAGACAGTTATCCGGCAATTAAAAGGGATAATACTGAGTTGGAATGGAAACTAAAAAAGTGGATTTATGAGCAACTGAAATTAATTATTGTTACCCCTAGTCAATGGCTGATGAATCAAGTAAAATTAAGCATTCTGAATAGGTTTGTCATTCATTGGATTCCCCACGGAATTGATATTAAGTTATACATTCCATTAGATAAGCAGGAATGTCGCCGCTGTTTACAAATTGAACAGTACAGATATATATTAATGACATCAGCACTCAATTTGAAAGACCCCATTAAAGGTATGGATTTGTTAATTAAAGCTCTGAATACTTTGCCAAAATCTATGCAAAAGGAAATTATTTTGCTGACGATGGGAGATGGGGATAAACCTTTAAAAAGCCAACTAGATTGTGATGTTCTATCTTTGGGTTATATCAATTTAGACCAGTTAAAGGTGATGATATTTTCTGCGGCTGATTTATTCATTTTCCCCACCCGTGGTGATATATTTGGTCTGGTTGCCCAAGAAGCGATGGCCTGTGGCACACCTACGGTTGCTTTTGATGTATGTGGCGTTCCTGATTTGGTGCGCCCTGGGATTACTGGCCTATTAGCTGAACCGGAAAATCCCCAGGATTTAGCCCACAAAATTGAGCAATTACTGATAGACGGGGAAACTCGCCAAAAAATGTCCCAAAATTGTCGGGAAATTGCGGTAAAAGAATATGATTTAACCTTACAAGCGCAACGGTACGTCCAGCTTTATCAGCAGGCATTGGCAAATTTCACCCAATAATGCACATTGTAACAAACCGTTACTTGCCTCTCAGGTGGGGGTCGCTGCCCGGTATGATCACTGGGGAAGAGTCCATGTGTTATCGAGGAGCCGTGTCATGACAGTCAAGGCCAGTGGCGGGAGTCCGGTGGTGCAACCCCAGCTTTTTCGCACCGTTGGGGTGGAAACGATTGCCCAGGCGGAGCAGGAAGACCGTTTCCCCAGTCAAACCGAGTTGCAACAACTGGAAACCTATTTGGCTTCGGGGCAACAACGGCTAGAGGTGGCGGCGGTATTGACCACCAATTCGGAGTTGATCGTGTCCCGGGCGGCCAACCGGATTTTTGTGGGGGGGTCGCCGATGGCCTATCTGGAAAAACCGGCGGATGCCCAGGTGATGGATGCCAACGGCATGGATACCAAGGAGGCCATGAAGTTGGGAACGGCCTTTTATGTGGAAAGTCAAGGGGGCTTTTTTGAGGGGATTCGGAATATTTTTAGTACCGCCGGTGGGGACATTCCCCCGGGGTTTCAACCGATTAATATCTCCCGCTATGGTGCCAGTAATATGCAGAAATCCTTGCGGGATTTGAGTTGGTTTTTGCGCTATATTACCTATGCGATGGTGGCGGGTGACCCAAACATTTTGACGGTGAATGTGCGGGGTCTGCGGGAAATTATTGAAAGAGCCTGTTCGACGGCGGCAACCATCGTCGCCATTAAAGAAATGCAACGGACGGCGGTGGGGTATTTCCGTTCCGATCCCAAGATACAAGAAATGGTGAAAAGTTATTTTGATGTGGTGTTGAGTGAATTTATTGCCCCCACACCTTCTAATAAATTGCGCCAGCGTCCTTCCGGGGATTTGCAAGGGCTGGAATTGCCCCAAATTTACTATGCGGCGACGGTGGGGCGACCCCGTTATGCCATGAAGCCGGGTTTGTCCGAATTAGAGAAAAAAGAGGTATTGCGGGCGGCCTATCGGCAGGTGTTTGAGCGGGATATTGTCAAGGGGTACAGTTTGGGCATTTCCGACCTGGAATCGAAGGTCAAAAACGGGGAAATTTCCATGAAGGAATTTATCCGCCGGTTGGGGAAATCCCCCCTGTATCGCCAGCAGTTTGTGGATCGGTTTGTGAATAGTCGGGTGGTGGAATTAGCCTTCCGCCATTTCCTGGGCCGGGGGATCGGTTCCCGGGAGGAATTTAGCCGCTATTTCAGCATTATTTCCGAGGGGGGGATTAACCGTTTGGTGGATGCCCTGGTGGATTCCCGGGAGTATGGGGACTATTTTGGCGAGGAAACCGTGCCCTATTTGCGGGGGTTGGGGATTGAAGCCCAGGAGTGCCGCAACTGGGGGGCGCAGATTGATTTATTTAATTACAGTGCGCCGTTTCGCAAGGTGCCCCAGTTTGTGACCTTATTTGCGGGGTATGACCGGCCTTTGCCCGACCGCCATGCCTACGGGGTGGGGAATGACCCCTTGGAGATTCAGTTTGGGGCGATTTTCCCGAAAGATACGGTCAGTCCCAAGGCGGCACCGGCACCGATTGGTAAGGATGTGCGGCGGATTTTGATCCGGAATGGGGCGGGGATCACCAACCAGGTGAGTAATCCCCAGGCACGGGCGGAGGCACCGGGTTCCCTCGGACCCAAGGTGTTTAAGCTCACCCAAACCCCCCGGACGGGCAATCGAGCCGCAGGCACCCAGTCCAGTGTGCGGTTTAGCGAGGTGTCCACGCAGGCGGTGATCCGGGCGGCCTATTTGCAGGTATTTGGGCGGATGGTCTATGAGGGGCAACGGTTAACCGTGGCGGAAATCAAGCTGGAAAATGGGGAAATTTCCGTGCGGGAGTTTGTCCGCCAGTTGGCTCGCTCGGATGTGTTCCGGGATTTGTACTGGACAAAGCTGTACGTTTGTAAAGCGGTTGAGTACATCCATCGGCGGTTACTTGGTCGTCCCACCTACGGGCGGCAGGAGTTGAATGCCTACTACGATATTTGCGCCAAAAAGGGTTTTTATGGGTTGATTGATGCCCTGATCGAAAGCCCGGAATACAACGAGGTGTTTGGCGAAGATACGGTGCCCTACGAACGCTATCTCACGCCCCAGGGGTTGGCCTTGCGGGGTCTGCGCCCGGGGACGATTGGGGATTTGGGGGTGACGGTCACGCCGGAGGAAACGCCCCGGTTTGTGGAATTGGCGACCCCGACCAACCTGCGGACGGCTCCCGATATTGCCTTCCGGGTGAACCAGGGGGTGAGCAAGGAGCGGGAGCAAACCAAGGTCTTCAAGCTGACCAACACGGCGGATAAGGTGGCCTTGGGGCAGGTGATCCGGGCGGCCTACCGGCAAATTTTCGAGCGGGATATTGAACCCTACGTGGTGGGGAATGAATTTACCGCCTTGGAAAGTCGCCTGGGGAATGGGGAAATCACGGTGCGGGAATTTATCATCGGGTTGGGGCAGTCGGATTTGTATCTGCGGGAATTTTACACTCCCTACCCCAATACCAAGGTGATTGAATTGGGCACCAAGCATTTCCTGGGACGGGCACCCAAGGATCAGGCGGAAATTCGCCGCTACAATCAAATTCTGGCGACCCAGGGGATCAAAGCCTTTATCGAGGCGATGGTGGGGAGTCCCGAATACGCCGAGGTGTTTGGGGAAGATGTGGTGCCTTACCGCCGTTATCCCACCCTGCCAGCGGCCAATTTCCCCAACACGGAACGTCTGTACAACCGCTTGACCAAGCAGGATGATTCCCTGGTGGTGCCCAGCTTTAAGCCGGGGGCGGGATTTTAACAGGTCGTTAAACGGCTAAGTTCTGGATAGCCTTGGGAATGGTTAATTCTTCTAGCTATTTTCAAGGCTATTTGGTTCAATTGGCTTATAATTGGCTCAAATTGTCTAAAAGGGAGTAACTTATGAAAAATCTGCGCTTGCCTCTGTTACTCGTTGCCGTATTTGGGGGGTGTCTGGTTGGTTCAGCACTAGCCCAGAATCGGACATCCACCCCAAGCGGTGTTGTCAATCTAGGTGAGTTACGGGCTAACCCGAATCCCCAAGCAAGTGGTTTGACCATACAGCCCCGCGCCATCCGTGCTTTATCTCAATCCGAGACATTGAACCGAGTCCGTCAAGTAGCCCCTCAAGTCACATCGCTGTCTGGGCAAAAGTGGCGGATCACCCCAGCTAATCTTTCCAATGGGCCAATTAGCGTAAATATCTTCAATATTGCCCGCATCCAAGCATACAATCCAGGCAATCCAGGAGGAGGAGCTACATTCCTACTTGTCCAACCAAGTTCGGAATTTGGAGTCTCTTTTGCAGGCCTCAAACCCGGTGGAACATATCTAGTTACTCTGGAAGCATCATCGAAAGATTTAGAAATAACAATTTTCGCTCCCAGTAAAGCAACAACAAACATTACACCAGCAGGAGAACCTATTTTAATGGTATTTCAAGTTCCCGCCAATACAGGACAGACCCCTCAAATGAGTATAAAATCCACTGGGATTATAGAATTTCAAAGCCTGGAATTAACTCAGATCAACTGATTTGAGAAAACTCGCACATTCCTAACAATGCACCCCCAAATTTGGGTTTTATTTGTAGGCCGCTTGCTCTCCCAGTTGGGTAGCGGCTTTACGTTGTTTTATGCCCCGATTGTCTTTGTCAATCAGGTGGGGTTGAGTGCGACCCAAGTGGGCATTGGACTAGGGGCGACGGCGTTCAGTGGCATTGCGGGGCGGATCGCCGGGGGGTGGGGCAGTGACCGCTTTGGCCGTAAACCCGTGTTGATCCTGGCCGCCCTGATTTCTGCCCTGGGCTGTGCGGGCTTGGCCGGTTCCGGGGATTTTGTCACTTTTACCCTGGGGAATTTGGTGTTGGGGCTGGGGGTGGGCTTGTACTGGCCCGCTAATGAGGCGGCTGTGGCAGATTTGACGGCACCATCGCAACGCCAAACCGCCTATGCCTTGACCCGCAGTGCCGATGCGGTGGGGTTGGGGCTAGGGGTAGCCTTGGGGGGAATTTTAGTAGGGGAATTATTTCGCTGGTTGTTTATCATTGATGGGCTGACATTTGTCATTTTTGGGCTGATTGTGGCGGTGGGACTCAAAGAACCGGTGCGCCAAACCACCAGCCAATTGCAGGGAATGGGGCAAATTTTAAGGCAAGATAAAACCCTGCAAGTTTATGTGGTGATTAATACCACCTTCACTTTTTTTTTGGCACAAACCAACAGTGCCTTACCCCTGTATTTGAAAAATTTTGTTGGCACGCAGGGGTTATCCCATGTGGAAATTACCGCTTTTTTTACCCTGTTTGTGCTGGTGACCGCAGCGTTGCAAATCCCAGTGGTGCGCCTGTCCCGGCCTTTGGGGTTGATTGGTACCCTGCAACTGTCGGCCTGGTTTTGGGGGGCGGGGTTTGCGGGGATTGCCCTCACGGGATTGCTCCAGCTTCCGGCTTGGCTGGGATTGTCCCTGTTGGCGGTGGCGACGGCGGCTTACCTGCCCACCGCTTCCACCTGGGTGGCTCAACTGGCTCCCTGGGAACTGCGGGGCACCTATTTGGCGGTCAATTCCCTGTGTTGGTCCGCTGGGTACTTGCTGGGGCCGCCGGTGGGGGGCTGGTTTTTGGATTTACCCCGTCCTACTGCCGATGGACTCTGGATTTTCTTGGTGTTGCTGGCGCTGGCGGTGGGGGTGCAATTATCCCATTTGCCGGAAACGGTGCGCTGAGCTTGTGCCCCTGGGTATAATACGGACAAGTTTGCGTTGAACAAATCTGAGTAAAACCATGACCCCCATGCTTGGCAAAAAACACCGCATTTTGGTCATTGATGACAGCATCATGATCCGCAAAATGGTCGTGGATTTACTCGAAGACCGCTTCTTGGTGGTGGAAGCCCGCAACGGGCGGGAGGGGGTGCGACTGGCAAAAGAGCATAAACCGGATGTGATTTTGCTGGATTTTGTCATGCCCGAATTGGACGGGTATGAGACCCTGCAACTGTTACAAAAAGATGTGACCTTGCAAAAAATTCCGGTAATTATGATGTCCGGTTTGCCGGATGAGGTGGTGAATAAGGTGCCCCAGCCCTTTGTGGGGTTTGATTTTTTAGAAAAGCCCTTTCAACAGGAGGATTTATATCAACATATCAATATTTATATCAACATATCAATAAAGCCCTGACTGGGGAATTTCAGGTTTCATCTGCACCCACAAGTGTTGAATCCTGCAACAAAACTTTACATATTGAGGCGTGGGATGACCCGATTGAGCCAATGGACAAAATTCCACTCCTGCCGTATTAAAATTTGTATATATCGCAACTTATCTACTAATTTACTTCCATACATCCGTGGAGCTTTTAATAGTTGCAATATCAAATAAACTATGAGAATTACGTCAATTTGAATCATAATTCCGTTCAAATTTTTACTCATCATTTTATCGAGTTTCAAGTGCGTCTTGAGAAACGTCCATAGTACCTCTATCGCCCAGCGTTGTCTGTAGGCTTCCCCTATCTCTTCATTACTCATTACATGCTCAGGAATATTGGTAGCTAAATAATAATCTACTTTCTGTTGAACATTACCGAAACAGACCACCCTTACGTTACCCCGTTTGGTGCTGATACGATAGTTTTCATACCATTTCCAATTCGACTTAATACGGATAATGAAAAGAGCGTCATTTTCGATAAACTCATCAAATACTTTGTGACTGCAAAACCCTCTATCCCCGACTGCGACTCCATTTTCCGGCAATATTTTCACAATATCTTCACCAAAATTAATCTCATGTGCCTGTCCAGGACTAACGATTAAATGACCCGTGGATTTCGTATCTTGATTCAAAGTAGTTATTAACTTCACTTGACGATAGCCTTGGAGCCAAAATAACTTACTCATCAGCGGTATTACGGTAGCATCAAAAGGACATAAAACCAACCTCTTTTCAGGATGAGCTTCCTCAATATAATGCAATAATTTATGATAAAGATGCATAAAAATTTGTGGGTCTCTTGTCTTGTTCGCCTTAGAAAACGTGGATAAGTCAACCTTAATGCCCGCATGATTTAATTGGTAAAATAAGTCCCGTAAACTGTTGATTCCTTTGTCTAAAATGCCAGCAAACCAGATTGAACAAAATAAGCGAGAATTTAGAACTGGATAATCATTAGTTGGCAGGTCTTTGAGTAAAAATTTGACAATCCCGGGAAAAGAATTGAATTTCATAGTTGTTTCATGTTTTGGTTTATATGAATTAGAATACCATATTTTGACCCCTCTTTTTCTGCCTTTACCTACCTTTCAACACTTCTGATCTGCACCAGTTGAAGCCACAGAAATGCAAGCGTTAGCCAACAAATTAGTCAATATCGAAACCCTATTGATCCAGGGGATTGAGGGGCTGGTGCAAAGGGAAATTGTCTCCCGGCTCATGGAATTGGATGCCCAGGGCGAATCCCAGGAAAATCGCCTGAGTCATTTGGAAGCTCGGACGGAGCGGTTACAGTTACAATTGGATCAGCAAAACAAAATTTTACTGAGTATTGTGAGCGAAATTCAGCAATTGCACACCCTGTTGAGTCGTGTGAATTATGTCCGCTCCTGAAACAGTACAAGCCCTATTGAACGATGCGGATTGGGGTCGCCGTCTGCATGGGGTGGAACAGTGTCGGCAGTTGGCACCAACGGTGGCGATGAATTTCCTCAGGGAGGTGATGACGGATCGCAACGCCCGGGTGCGCTATGCGGCGGTCAGTCAATTGGGGAATATGGTAGGGTTATCAGCGGCGGAAAAGCAGCAATTATTGCCCTTACTGCGGGAACGGTTGTATGGCGATAGTGAAGCGGATGTACAGGCGGCGGCGGCGGATGCCCTGGCGGGGTTGGGGTTAACGGAGGCTTACGGGGATTTGGAGCGGGCGTACCGGGAAAGCCCGGAGTGGTTGGTCAAATTCAGTGTGATTGCCGGGTTGGGGGTGTTGGGGGATGCCCGTGCCTATCCCCTGTTGTTGGAAGCCCTGGATGCGGATATTGACCTACTAAAATTGGCTGCCATTGGAGCCTTGGCGGATTTGGGGGATATGCGGGCGGTGCCCCATCTGGGGGAATTGGTCAACCATCCCGATTGGCAGGTGCGGTTGCGGCTGGCACAGGCGTTACAGCGGTTGGATGGTGCCGATGCCCAAGCCTTTTTGGCAACTTTGGCGCAGGATGAGATGGAGGTGGTGGCCCAGGCGGCACAGACCACTACCATTGGCTGACCGAATGCCCCAACCTCCATGCGGGGGCGCACATCCAGCATTCTGCTAATCCCCCCACAGTAATCACACCTGAATTGTGAGTAAAAACTTATACTTACTTCCTTTCACAGAGGGGGGTTCGTTAAAGTTACATCCCATGCCGTCACTGGGACACCTCTATATAATTCGTGGCTATTGAGAATGACTCCCGCGTTATTGATCATTGCCAACCAAAGAATGGGGCTTCCACGCCTACCGTGTAAGCACAAAAATCAATAAATAGAGGTGCCCATGAATTTTTTGGGATTGCTATAGCAATCCTATTTGATTAACGAACACAAATTTCCCAGAACCAGGGACGGGGGCGGTGCCCCTGCGACCCCCGTTCCATTCTTATTTAGGATTGCTATATATCATGAAGGGAAAAAAGTAAATAGGGGCAGTGCGTCCACCACCCCTGGATAAAATCCCGGCAAAATCCTAGCTCAGGGCGCTAGGACCGTGGTCGTAGTCAATCCGAAACGTCGGTTGCACTTTCCCCTGGATATGGCCGAAATAGCCATGCAGTTGGGTAATGCCCGCTTCCGCCGCCGCCCGACCCAGCATCGTTTGTTGCCGATTCCGAATCTGGGCTGTCCGTTGCATCATCAGCAACCGAGCTTGTTGTTGCGTGTCCATGATCTCAACCCTCCTTATGACTTGGTGTGGTAGCCGCCAACCCAGATAAGCTGGGCAAACAATCTAACCTTTCTGTATCTAATGATACAGAATTTTCTGGGAGATTGTCCACAGGTTGCTTCAAAAACTGTTATAAATTGCGAATTGGGGTGGGCAGTGACGGGTTTCCCCACTCCAAGCGGCGGTCTTGGGGGGATAAGGTGGAAGATAAGGATGGTTAACACGGGTTATTAGCTATGAGTTTTTTTGAATCGGAGATTGTCCAGTCTGAGGCGAAGCAAATTTTTAGCGACTATCAAAACCTGATCCAACTGGGGAGCCGGTATGGCAAGTTTGACCGGGAGGGAAAGCGGCTGTACATTGAACAAATGGAAACCCTGTTGGAGCGGTATCGCATATTTATGAAGCGGGTGGAGTTGTCGGAGGATTTTGTCGCCCAGATGACGGTGAAGCAGTTGGAGACATTTTTGGGGCAATTTGGCCTCACCCCCCATCAGATGTTTGACCAAATGGAGCAAGCCCTGGAGCGGATGAAGCGAGAGCTTGAGCCATAGGGTCATCATCGGGGTAATGGGGCCGGGGGAAGGTGCCGACCTGGAGACCTGCGCCGTTGCCTGCCATTTGGGCACACAGATTGCCCAGGCGGGTTGGGTGGTTTTGACCGGCGGGCGCAATGTGGGGGTGATGCGGGCGGCTACCCTCGGGGCAAAACAGGCGGGCGGTTTAACGGTGGGGATATTACCCGATGCTGCGGCGGTGGGGGCAGTGCCGGAACTAGATGTGGTGATTCCCACCGGATTGGGGCAGGCTCGCAATGTGGTGAATGTCCTGGCCAGTCAGGTGGTGGTTGGCTGTGGTTGGGGGGCAGGGACAACGGCGGAGTTAGCGCTGGCGGTGAAATTTCACAAGCCGGTGATTGTGATGCAGATGCCCCCGGTGGCTGAGGACTTTTTCCGGCAATTATCGCCCCAGGTGCGGGTGGCACAGACGGTTACGGAAGCAATGGCGTATATTCGTTTGGCTCTTGAGGGAAGTTGATACCTGTGGCAATCACAGATGATTTGATTTATGCGAATTTATACGAAAATAAGGTTACTCGGAACCAAGGTGAGGGTTGGGCCTTATACGCTGCCAATTGATCAAAACGAGAAAAGATAGCAAAGCCAGTAAGCCCGGGGGAAACCCGCTGCAACCTGATTTCTGCGAGTGCCTGTTCCGTAATCATTTAGGATTTCCATAGCCATTTTGCATCCATTTATCCACAAAATGGGTATCAAGTTGGGCGTTAATAAAATCAGGATGGTTGAGTAACTTTTGGTGAAAATCAATCGTGGTTTTCACCCCGGTAATTGCACATTCTTGCAGAGCCCGTTTCATCCGGGCAATCGCATGATGACGATTTTCTCCCCAGACAATAATTTTGCCAATGAGTGAATCATAATAGGGCGGAATTTCATAATCGGGATAGACGTGGGAATCCACCCGCACCCCCGGCCCGCCTGGGGGTAAATAGGCTAAGATGCGACCGGGACAGGGACGAAATTGATGATCCGGATCCTCTGCATTGATCCGACATTCAATGGCATGACCCCGCAATTGCACATCTGCCTGGGTAAAGGGCAGGGGTTCTCCCTGGGCAATACGAATTTGCAAACCGATTAAATCTAACCCAGTGACCACTTCGGTAACCGGATGTTCCACCTGGATGCGGGTATTCATTTCCATAAAGTAAAAATTCCCCTGTTCATCCACCAAAAATTCCACCGTGCCCACGCCCACATAACCAATTGATTGCGCCACTCGCACCGCCTGCATTCCCATTTTTTCCCGCAATTCTGGAGTAATAATTGGGCTGGGAGCTTCCTCTAATAATTTCTGGTGACGGCGTTGAATCGAACAGTCCCGTTCCCCTAGATGTACCACCTGACCGTATTGATCCGCCAAAATTTGCAGTTCCACATGGCGAGGTCGTTCAATCAATTTTTCCAAGTACACGCCGGGATTGCCAAAAGCCGCTTCCGCTTCCCCCTGCGCCGCCAAAAAAGCCCGCCCAAAGTCCTCCGGTTGGCGCACCACCCGCATACCCCGCCCGCCGCCCCCCGCTGTCGCCTTGATGATCACCGGAAAGCCAATCTCCTGGGCGATTTTGAGCGCCGTCCCCTCGTCAGTCAACAACCCCTCACTCCCCGGAATCACCGGCACCCCCGCCTGTTGCATGGTGCGTTTGGCAGTGGATTTGTCCCCCATTGCCCGCATCGCCTGGGGAGTCGGTCCGATAAAAATCAAATCGTGATCCGCACAAATCTCGGCAAACCGGGCATTTTCCGCCAAAAAACCATAGCCGGGGTGAATGGCAGTAGCATTACGGGTGAGGGCGGCGGCAATGATATTCGGGATATTCAAATAACTTTTGGCACTGGGGGCTTCCCCAATACACACCGCCTCGTCCGCCAACTGGACGTGCAAACATTGTCGATCAACCGTGGAATGGACGGCTACGGTTTTAATCCCCAATTCTCCGCAGGCACGTAAAATGCGAACCGCAATTTCCCCCCGATTGGCAATAAGTAGTTTGGAAATTGCCGCCATAAGCACCCCAGCAGTCAAGAGTTAATCCTACCATGTTGCGGGAACCGGGCTAGGATGGGGAACTGCGCCCCATGTTGAACCAATCAATCCGGCGAGTGCAGTACATGACCACCGCCAAAAACACAAACAGCCCCAGGGAACCAATCAGCAGAGCATAATCCTGATTCACCAACACCACGTAAAGATAGCCGTATAAACCCACCTGCATCAGCCCAATTACCAGCCCCCGCCGATTCGCCCGCAGTACGGATACCGCATAAAACGCCACCAAAACCGCCACCGCCACACTCGCCAACCCGTAGGCGACCGGAAACCCCAGATGTTCGGAAAACGCCAACTGCAATAAATAAAACAAGCACATCGCCACCCCAACCAACAGGTATTGCAGGGGATGCACCCGCAGACCGAGGGTGACTTCAAACAACCAAAAAGCGGCAAAAGTTAATAACAAAAACAGGAAATTGTACTTCAAGCTCCGTTCCGCCATGCGATATTGATCCACCGGCGAGAGCAAATCCACCCCCACTGCCGACTGGGCAACCACCTCCTCCGCCATCGGCTGTTCACTCGTCCACTGCTGGGGAAAATTGCGCCCCAGGGCGGGAATCTCCCAGGTCGCCTGGAATGTGTCCGCCGTCACCTGCCGTTGGGTGGGCAACCACAGCCCCTGGAAGCTGGGGTTCGGCCAATTCCCCGCCATCGTAATTTTCGTCATCTGACCAAAGGGTGCCACACTAAACCGCTCACTGCCATGCAAGCGCAAATCAATGGCAAAATTAAAGCGATTTCCCGTCATCCCCGACCCCACATTGCTATGAATGCCCGTCCCAGGAGTAGGCTGAAATTGTCCCGTTCCCGGCGCAAAAGGAAAAGATTTACCCTGCCATCGCAAAACCGCTTGATTTTGAATCGCCCGGGCATCACTAATCGCCACGCTTAATTCACTTTGTCCCCAACGAATATCTCCCGGCGCAATCCCCCAGCGGCTCAAATCCGGGCGCATAAATTCCCCTTTAATAGTCGTTTGGGTGCGATAAACTGGCACTTCAAAAATGCCCCGATAACGTACTTCTGTCTCTAAATTGCTTTGAATTTGTAAATTTTCCGGCAAAACCGTAGCGTAGTAGGTGACGGCTCTCACCCGATTGCCTTCCCGGACTTGCTTGGTGTAGGGAATCAATAACCGGGGGCCTAAAATCGTCTGGGCTTGCCCCCATTTTCCCCTAATATCGGCAACTGCTTCATTGCGTACCCCTTGCCGTTCCTGCACCAGACCCCTAATCATCAAACTGGGAATTTGCAGAATGATAATCAGAAATACGATAATAAAAATCCGCACAAACTGGGAATTAATAATCGCCGACCACACACCCGTCATGTTCATTTGCTCCTCAAAAAAATTAAATTCCCAGCCCATGCAAGCAAGACCAAAGATGTCACAGTTAAGTTCCCCTTAACTGGATCGGGAAAGCATTTGATATTTTTGCTTAAATAATTGTTGTTGTTTTTGATGATTGACAATGGGTTGCGGATACCCTAACGCCTGTCGCTCTAAAGGTGTGATTTGATTGCTCAAAATTTGGGGCACATCCACAGAGCGCAACTCCGGCACCCAAGTGTAAATATATTCCGCTTCTGGGTCAAATTTTGCCGCCTGGGTATTGGGGTTAAAAATTCGCAAAGGACGGGGATCCATGCCCACCGAGGCACTCCATTGCCAACCGCCATTATTAGCACTTAAATCCCCGTCAATCAAATGTTGCATAAAATAGCGTTCCCCCCACCGCCAATCAATGAGTAAATCTTTAGTTAAAAAACTGGCGACAATCATCCGACAACGGTTGTGCATCCAGCCGGTTTGGTTCAACTGCCGCATCGCCGCATCTACGATGGGATAACCCGTTTCCCCCGCACACCAGGCTTGGAAATAATGTTCGTTATTCTCCCAGGGGAACGTATCAAATTGTGCCCTGTGACTATGGGTTTCTAACTGGGGAAAGTGATACATCCCGTGTTGATAAAATTCCCGCCACGCTAATTCCTGTTGCCAGGTTACCACCGATTCATTGCCCGGAAAGTTTTGTAAACAATCCTGGGTAAATTGCCACAGGGTACGAATGCCAATCACCCCAAATTTCAGGGCGGCACTCAGACGAGAGGTTCCTAAAACCGCCGGAAAATTCCTTTGTTCCTGATAGCTATAAATCGCCGACCGCCCAAATTCTGTGAGTAAATTTTTTGCCCCTTGAGTACCCGGTTCGTAGTCCCATTGCCCTGACCAGTGAAACCCCAATTCCTGCATCGTAGGTAAGGGAATCACTCCAGCATTTTGGGCAGTTTGACGCTCTGTTTCTGTAAGTTTGGTGCAATTTTCTAACTTTGGACAGGGTGCAATTTTATTCTGTTGTGACCAATTTTTCCAAAAGGGCGTAAAAACCGTGTAGGGTTGCCCCATTTTTGTGAGAATTTCATCGGGTGAATGCAGTAATTGATCCCAAAATTGCCGATGAATAATCCCCTGTTGATTTAACGTATGAATCACCTGCTGATCCCGTTGCCGACCGTAGGGTTCCACGTCCCAATGCCAGTACACCGCCGCTTTTAAGGCTTGTGCCAATCGGGGAATGGCTTGGATGGGGTCAGCCCAAAGGATCAGTAACTCACTCCCGATTTGTTCATACTGTCGCTGTAAATCCTCTAGACATTCCCGCAGATAATAGACCCGCACTGGTGCCATATCATCCCGCCGCAAAATCTGAGGATCAAAACAAAAAACACCGACGACTTTGGGGGTAGCCAAGCGTGCCGTATGCAGACCCACGCTATCTTCAATTCGCAAATCCCGCCGGTGCCAAAATAGGATTAAATCAGGCATTATTCCACTAAAGAAAAGAGTAAATCCCCTTCGGCGACCAACTCCCCATTCACCATTGCCCTGCCCTGTACCTGCCCAAACCGTCCCATGCGTAAGCGTACCAAAGTGGCTTCTAAAATCAATTGATCCCCTGGGGTCACCTGACGACGAAAACGGACTTTATCAATACCCGCAAATACGGACAAATGCCCATGCGCTTCCGGCAGTTGCATCACCACCACGCCCCCCACCTGCGCCATCGCTTCCACGATCAACACCCCCGGCATCAGCGGTCGCCCAGGGAAATGCCCCTGAAAAAACGGCTCATTGACGGTGACATTTTTGATGCCCACCGCCCGTTCCCCCGGCACATACTCCACGATCCGATCCACCAACAAAAACGGATACCGATGGGGCAATAGTTTTTGAATCCCTTCTACCGTTAAAACGTCTGCCATGCCTGCCTTCCCACGTCCGATTTCTCATCCTACACCACCCCCGTCCCCTGGGATCGCCCGCAGGGTTTATCTAAACAGGGCTAGGGAGTGTGATGCTCGTAGGGGTAGAAAAGATGGCATTGCTAATTGGTGCTATGAAATTCCCTGTAGTGATGGCCGGAAATGGTAAAGTGGTAAAAATTATCAGGGAGCTTCAAGTAAGTAATGATATAGTAATCCTATTTGATTAACCAACAAAAATTTCCCAGAACCAAGGACGGGGGCGGTGCCCCTGCGACCCCTATTCCATTTTCATTTAGGATTGCTATAGCATCAAATCTCTCATTAAACAACTTAGCGATGGCGTTCAGCGATAGGCTACTGACATAGAGTAACACTGTCATGAGCTTCATCCCTTTGGACTTACCGCACTCTCGATGGGTGGTAGTGAACTGATAGGTACAGCTTTTGCATCTGTATCTCTGTTTTTGGAGGATGAAGCCATGTTTGATAATGTTCTTATGTCCACGTTTAGGGTAAGCTTTTGGCATTGGAGGCGATCCATGTTTACCACATTAATACCGTAGCATTATAAAGTTGACGCTTTCAAAACCCGATAAAGGCTGTGACCAGGGTAAAGTAGAAGGGGGTTTGCGGGGGATAGCCAAGTGCTGATATGGCAGAACATACGGCGACCCAGTTGCCAGTTGCGCCTGCAGTGGCGTTATTTTTATCTGAAGTTGGCCAATGGTCTGGAAATCCGGGGAGAACGGGAGCAGTTGACCGCATTGACGGTGTTGGTTTTGGCGTACTTGGCCACGCCACCGCCCCCGGTTAGCCCCAAGGAATCCCCAGGAGAATTGGTACCGTTGGGGGAGTCTCTGCCCATGCCTCACCGTTACGCCCTGGAATTTGGGGGCTTGGCACCGGCTATGAAGTTAACGCTTCAAGAATTGCATGACCTGGCCTGGGTGTTGGAGGTGGCCAAAACCCCCCGCTTTCCCTGGTGGCAACAAGGTTTGGGGTGGCTGGCCTTGGGCGCTGGGTTGGCGCTGGCGGTGATGTTAGCCCGTTTGCCCCGCCCAGTAGAGATGATGCTGGTAACCCGGCTGATCCCCCATAGCCCGGCAAAGTTAACAACCCCATTACCTAGTCCGCCACCGACCCCACCGCCTGGCTCGACGATTACGCTGAATACGGTGACGACTCTACCACCACCTCCCCCCGCATTAACCCCAGGGGCGATTCAGACGGTTCCTTTACCCCAGTCGCCCGGGGCGATTACCTCCCCTGCCCCCCTGGTGAAAACGGCGGCTCCCCCGGAACTCCAAGGGGTGCACAATTATTTCCGCCAACGCTGGCAACCCCCCCAGAGTTTGCAACAATCCCTCACCTATCGGTTGGTGATCACGCCCCAGGGCACCCTGAGCCGGATCACACCCCTGTCGCCAGAGGCGGGGGTATTTTTGGATCAAACCCCGATGCCGTTGGTGGGGGAAGCGTTTATGGGTACCATCCCCAAAACCGCCAAGATTCAATTGGAATTGGCTCCCGATGGGCAGGTGCGGGTGTGGTTTGAAGGGTGGGAATCCTGAAAAATTACCAAAAAACTGGGTCTAAAGCCCCGTCCTCATGCCTACAGCACGGCTACGCCTAGAGGACGGCTTTGTACTCTACTAAGTATAGAGGTAAGGGTAGTCAACCTCTCTAAAAACCCAGTAGCCTAGCGGCTAAAAAAACAACCTAAGTTTTCTTTGGTTGGTTCAACGGTACCCTCCGGCACGCTACGCAGGGAACCGCCCCGTAAGGGGGAACGCTATGGCTTGCGCCACCTACGGAAGGGGGAGACAAGCACCTCTGGATGGGAAACCTGAAATGGTAAGTGCGCTCGTGAAACCAAGAACAAGAATCTCCTCGCTAATGCCTAACGGCACGGCTAACGCCTAGAGCGAGGGGAGTATGTCAATTTTTTGAGTTAAGCAATAGCCCGAATGTGGTCTGGATTGATCTGGAGCAACTCAATGTGAACCCTGGCGCACCGGTGTTAACCCTTGATCCAGATGATATGGAACTATCGGGCAACATCACCACCAAATTTCAACCCGTGACCAAATCCCCCTTCTAAATTAAGGACACCTCTATTAATTCATGGCTATTAAGAATGACCCCCGCGTTATTGATAATTGCCGACGAAAGAATGGGACTTCCAAGCCAGTCATGTAAGTACAAAAATCAATAAATAGAGGTTCCCTTAAATTAATATTTTGAAAAACCCCCACGAGGAAATGTCGCAGGGGCAAGGTTGAGATCACACCGCCTAGGCCGGTACTGGGGTTGGGGTATGGGCCAGACTGGGGGGAGCCTGCACTTGGCTGAGCCAGTGGTGCAATTTTTCCCCCTCAATCACTTCCGTTTCCAGAATTTCCTGGGCGATGGTTTCCAGCAGTTCCCGGTTGTGGCGCAGAATATCCAGGGCTTGCTGGTGCGCCTGTTCCACAATCTCCTTCACCTCCCGGTCAATGGCCTGCGCCGTTTCCTCACTCACCGCCCGCCGCATCTCCATCGGATTGCCTAGGAACATATTGGGTTGCGCCTGTTGGTAGGCCAGGGGACCCAGCACCTTGCTCATCCCGAAGGTGGTCACCATCCGTTCCGCCAAATCCGTCGCCCGTTGCAGGTCGTTGCTGGCACCCGTCGTTACCCGCCCAAACACAATTTCCTCGGCGGAGCGGCCCCCCAACAGGGTAGCAATCTGCCCCCGCAGTTCCTCCTCACTCTGCAAAAACCGGTCCTCCGTCGGCAGTTGCAGGGTGTAGCCCAGGGCGGCCATCCCCCGGGGAATGATGGAAATTTTCTCCACCTTCCCCGAACCCGGCATCAGGGCACCCACCAGGGCATGACCCACCTCATGGTAGGCAACGATGCGTTTTTCATTCTCATTCAAGACCCGGCTTTTCTTCTCCAAACCGGCCACCACCCGCTCCACCGCTTCGGCAAAATCCGCCATGGTCACCTCGGTACGCTGATTGCGGGCCGCCAAGAGAGCCGCTTCATTCACCAAGTTCGCCAAATCCGCACCGGCAAACCCTGGGGTACGGGCGGCAATTTTGTGCAAATCCACCTCGGGAGCGAGTTTCACCTTGGCCGCATGGATTTTGAGGATGGCTTCCCGGCCAATCAGATCGGGACGGTCCACCAACACCTGCCGGTCAAACCGCCCGGGCCGCAGCAAGGCCGGGTCCAGGGTTTCGGGACGGTTGGTGGCGGCCAACACAATCACCGTCGCCCCGGAAGCCTCAAACCCATCCATCTCGGTCAACAACTGGTTGAGGGTTTGCTCCCGCTCGTCATTGCCGCCGTAGAAGCCGCTACTGCTCCGGGATTTGCCAATCGCATCCAATTCGTCAATAAAGATAATGCAGGGGGCTTGCTTTTTCGCCTGCTCAAATAAATCCCGCACCCGAGCCGAACCCACCCCCACAAACAATTCCACAAACTCGGAACCGGAGATACTGAAAAACGGGACTTTCGCCTCCCCCGCCACTGCCTTGGCTAGCAGGGTTTTCCCCGTCCCCGGCGGCCCGACCAGCAGTACCCCCTTGGGAATTTTGGCACCGATTTTGATGTAGCGTTCCGGGCTTTTCAGGAAATCCACAATTTCCACCAGTTCCGCCTTCGCCTCGTCACAACCCGCTACATCCGCAAAGGTGACTTTACCCGTTTCCCCCTCCACATAGACCTTGGCACGGCTCTTGCTGATGGAGAGGGCACCCTGGGGGCCACCCGCACCCCGACTGATGAAAAATTGCCAAATGGCGACGAAAATCAAGGGGGGCAAAACCCAACTCAACAAACTGCCAAACCAACCATTGCGGGGGGGCGGCACGGCGGCAAACTCCACCCCGTGATCCTCCAACCGCTGGGGCAAACCCAAATCAAAAATCGGCGTGGTCGCCAACACCTGTCCCCCAAACTCCGGGCGCAGTTGGTAACGAATTTGATTTTGACCCACGGAAGCCCGCGCCACCTCCCCCTCATCCACCTGATGGATAAATAGGCTGTAGGGCACCTGGGGAATCTGGGGCCCCAACAACCCCGGTAAAAACAAATTCAACACCAGAAAGCCCAGTCCGACCAGAAACAGAATGTTGCCAATGGCACGGGGGCCAGGAAGCTGGGGAGATTTTTTTATCGCCATACCTTTAGGAAAACTTTGGGATCATACGCATCTATTCCCACTATAAAACCCTTGAGCACCGCTGGTTGGGGGCGGAAAACCCTACCCATTGTCGCTCCTAAATAAAAAAGGGTAGGATACAGGAGATTTACAAAACGCAACCATTTGATTCACGAGGCGTAACCCTATGACCGTCGCCTACCCCCGTAAGTTTGGAGCCTGGAATGCCCGCGCCATTTTGCACCAAGTGGTACAACAGCGGGAAATTCACCTGATCACCCTCAACCGCTATCGGTTCAGCGAGCAACGCAGTTGTAAAGATTTGACCAACCTGGTGGAACAACTCGACGGTCAACCGCCGGAACTGATCCGGGACCTGTCCCGCCACATCAGCGATGAAGCCCGCCATGCCATGTGGTTGACGGATTTGCTCTGGGATTTGGGCGCACCGGTGGGCAAACCGCCGGGCACCAGCTACATTGAACAGTTTGAAACCCTTTTGGACAGCGAAACCTACAGCCCCGGCAGTGACGAGTTTTTGATTGCTTCCCTGGCGGCGATTAATGTCACCGAAAAGCGGGGTTGCGAGTATTTTTCCGCCCATATCTACGCATTGAAACAGGCTCCCCAAACTGAAGAAAATGTGGCGATTCGGGAGACAATTGAACGGATTTTCCCCGAGGAAGCCGCCCATGTGCGCTGGGGCAACCGCTGGCTGGCGCATCTCGCCCGTAAAAGCCCCCGGCATGAACAACTGGTGAATCAAGCCAAACAACGGTACAGTGCCATTGAGCAAGCCGCCTTTGAATCGGGCATGGACATTACCCTGGGGGCGGAACTGCGGCGGGTGGAACGGCTGGTGGCGATTGCCCGTACCCTGCCCGTGTGGGAACGCCCCGGCTATCTGATGGAACGGCTCCCGTCAGCCCTACTGGCACCCGATTTGCAACGCTCCCGGATTGACATCATGCAACGGGCGTGGCAGAGAGACCCGCAGAAATTTATCGAGCGGTTTATCCCCCTGTTTCTCAACCCCAATCCGCCCGCCCCGGAACAGGTGAAACGATGAACGTGGAAATTTACACCTGGCGCACCTGCCCCTTTTGCATCCGGGCAAAGGCACTGCTGAACCGCAAGGGGGTGCCCTTTACGGAATACGCCATTGACGGGGACGAGACAGCCCGCACCAAGATGGCGGAACGGGCGGGGGGTCGGCGGTCGGTGCCCCAAATTTTCATCAACGGTCAGCATATTGGCGGCTGTGATGAGCTATACAATTTAGAACGATCCGGCGAATTGGAACGGCTCTTGCACGCATGAATTTTGCCTTTATCATTGACCCCATCGAGCGGCTCGACCCTGGGCATGACTCGACGGTGGCGATGATGGAAGCGGCTCAGGAGCGGGGGCATGGGGTGTGGATCACCCGCATTGACCAACTCAGCGTGCGCTCCGGGCAGACCTGGGCGAATCTAACGCCGGTGCAACTGCAACCCGTGAGCCTCAAACAGGGGCGTTACGACATTCCCCAACCCTGGTACCAATTGGGGGAACCCACCCGGCGACCGTTGGGGGAAATGCAGGCGGTATTCATGCGCCAAGACCCGCCCGTAAATACTGCTTATTTGTGGGCAACGTACTTACTGGATTATGTGCCCCCGCCAACGTTAGTGGTGAATCAACCGGCGGCACTCCGGTCCGCCAATGAAAAAATGTTCGCTCTGCAATGTCCTGAGTTGTTGCCCCCAACCCTGGTGAGCCGGGACATCGGGGAGATTCGGGAATTTATCACCCGCTACGGACCAGGGGTGCTGAAACCCTTGGGGGGCAAGGCGGGGGAAGGGATTTTGTATCTTGACCCGGCGGATCGCAACCTCAATTCCCTGATCGAACTCAGTACCCAGGGGCATTTGCCGGTGATGGTGCAGATGTATTTACCGCAGGTTGTTCAGGGGGACAAACGGGTGATTTTGCTGGCGGGGGAACCGATTGGGGCGGTGAACCGGGTACCCAAGGGGCATGAGTTTCGGGGCAATATGGCGGTGGGGGGGCAGGCGGTTCCCTGTGATATTACGGAACGGGATCGGGACATTGCCGCCCGGTTAAAGCCCCTGCTCCAAAGGGCTGGATTGTATTTTGTCGGGATTGATGTGATCGGCGGGTATCTCACGGAAGTGAATGTGACCAGCCCCACTGGCATTCGGGAAATTGACCGGCTCAGCGGCACCCAATTGGGGCACAAGGTAATCGTCTGGGTGGAAGAACAATGCCAGATAAGAGGCTCAAAAATTTAAGGACATTGTGACAACATCTGAATAATGAGTTTTCATGCTTAAAAATCAAGGGTCGCAGGGCATCGTCCCGTATTTGGTTCCCGGTAATCTGGTTATTCCTATAAAATCATATAATATCGCTCTATGAACCAGAACTGATAGGAGCCATAAAATTAACTCTAAATTCTAAAAATGCTTGGCGTAATCTAGCTCTTTAACAGTGCCGTCACCTTCTCAATCAACTGTTCAGGTTCAAAAGGCTTAACAATATAATCCGTTGCTCCCTGCCGCTTTGCCCATTGTTCATCGAAGGGTTCCCCCTTGGAAGAGCAGACCAAAATCGGCACATTCACCGTACTGGCATTCGGCTTGCGTAACTCCCGGATCAATTCATAACCATTCATCACGGGCATCACCACATCCGTAATCACCAAGTGGGGCACCGCCTGCTTCACACATTCCAGCGCCTCATTGCCGTTGGTTGCCGCCAACACCGTCAGCCCCTTTTCCTGGAGTAAACCGATGATCATTTCCCGCTGGGGGGCGCTATCTTCAACCACTAAAACCGTACTCATGGGGAACCGCAATATGAATTACTGATTATATTACACCGATATTGCCCTAGATAATAACCCCCGTGGCGAAGCGAGATTAAAATTAACGGCTGACCCCCCGCAGTAAACTCCGCACCGTTCCCACCAAAACCTGGGGTTCAAAAGGTTTCACCACATAGGCATTGGAACCCAACCGCTCCGCCCAGTGTTTGTCAAATTGCTCCCCCTTGACACTACACACCACCACCGGCAGTTTGGCTAAATCGGGCTGTTTACGGATTTCCCGCAGAAATTCATAGCCGTTCATATTTGGCATCACCACATCCAGGACAACCACATCCGGGCGGGTTTCCCGCAGTTTTTGGAGGGCTTCCCGCCCATCGGCGGCGGTGATCACCTTTAACCCATCCTGGCTCAGGGTTGCCGCCATCAGTTCCCGCTGTGTCCGCTGGTCTTCCACCAACAAAACCGTCGCCATGAACCTTCCCTTTACAATCTGGAATGGTTAAACTAATTCTACACTCAATCCCGGCAATCTCAAATTAAGTCAGCAAACCTGTTATACTGGCAGTGCAAATGCCACCACATCCTGCCTCATGACATCCCTGTTCATCATACACCGGGATACAGTCATGGCTTGGGATAAGCTCAGCTAATGTAATTTTCCTCAGAACCAGCATCTTAGGGCGAACATCGTGAAGTATCTAGCAGAGATTCAACGGCGGCAAAAGACCGGCTTTTTGGGTAGTACGATGATGTCCAGTGACGTGAATGTCCTGGCTGTCCAACGGGGAGAACTCTGGGTCGCTACCACCGCCAATCTCCAGGTGGATGACAAACGGATTGATTCCTACGGGAATGGGGCTTTGGTGCTGATCGAAACCAACGCCAACAACCAAGTCCAGCAGATACAGGATGCCAAACCCCATGTGATGGGGATCATGCGCCAATTGGCTCAATTGCAGGAAAAACTGCAAGAAGTGGAGCGGGAATCGGCAGAAATGCAACAGTCCCTGATGATGCAGGCGCAGGAATTTCATCGCCGTCAGATGGAATTGGAAGACCGCTTAGCCCAGGTGGAGCAGGCGGAAGAAGCGATGGCGGGACTGGAAGAACAGCAACGGCAACTGCAGGCATTTCAAGCGGAAATCGAAGCCCTGCAAGCGGAAATTCAACGGAAGGAAACGGAACTGCAACAGGCGTGGGCACAACTGGAACAGGAACGTTCCCAACTGGAAGCCAACCGGGTGGGGGTCTTGACCCAGGCGATGGCGGGGCAGATGATGGATTGCCTGGAACGGTTGCGCCAATCCCAACCGGCGGGGGACAGCCTCAGCCAATGGCAGTACCTTTTGACCCAGGAGCAGGAATTTCTCGCCAGCCAATGGCACCAGTTGGAACAGGGGCGGCAGGAAGCCCAGCAATTGGCGGAGCAAGTCCAGCAGCACCGGCAGTCCCTCCTCGCCCAATGGCAACAACTCCGGGAACGGGAAGCCCAATCGGTGGCGCAGGAACGGTTGGCGGCGCATTACCAAACGGACTGTGACCAGTTGCAGAACCGACTGCGGGAACTGGAACAGGCACTCCACATTCAGGAACAGACCTGCCACCAACTCAAACCCCTGGTGGGTGCCGCCGCCTTGGTGGACAAAGCCGCCCTCCTGGCGATGAATTTGGAGGATTTGGAGCGGGAAGTCGCCGAAAAAGAAGAATCCCTGCACAAGTTTCAAAAATATGTGAACGAGCAGGAAGAAGAACTCAGGATGCAACAGGAGGCGATTGATGAAATCCAGGCGCGCATCCAACAGGCAAACGACTACGAGCGGATTGACCTGGAAAATGAATTGGAAAGCGAACAGCAAAACTACCAATTTTTAGAAGCCTCCCTCCAGGGTCAGCGGCAAACCCTCGCCGAACGGGAAGCCATCGCCCGTGCCTATCGGGAAATCCTCGACCAACGGCAGGGTCGCAGTGTCCCGGAAACCAAAGGCTCGGATTTGGAACCCATTTTGCGGTTGGCGGAACAGCAGTACCAACGGCTCCAGCAGGAACGGCAAACCCAGGCGCAAATCCTGCAAGAACGGCAAACCCAGTTGCGGCACTGCCAAGAAACCCTCAGCCAGGAGCGGTCAGCCTGCGCCGAACAACGCCACACCCTGGAGCAACAGCAACAGGAACTGGAGCAAACCCAACAACGGCTCGACCAACTCTGGGGGCGGCTCCACTGCCTCCAGGAACTCCTGCAACCCCAGCAAGACCGGCTCGACCAAACCTGGCACTGCTACCACCAGATCAGCCAGGGGGCAAGTCAGGGGCAAACGGCGGTGGTGGAGGAACTGTTGGGGTTGGTGAGCCAGGCAATCCAGGGCTAAGGGTTAACCAATCCCCTCGCACTATCGCCCGCTGACCCCCTGGTAACGGTGCCGTACTGGCTCCAGACCCCTGGGTAAGTAACCGCCGCCCCTGCTCAATGTGCTGGAAACTCACCGCTCGCCGGAGATGACGTTGTAAATAAAAACGCAGGACATGGCGTTGTAGGGCAAGGGGAAACTGGACTAACCGGCGGCGGTTTAAGCCCTGGCACTGGGGGTCGTACACCTGCGACCAAACCCGAGCCAGCCATCTCTGCCAAAACTCCTGTTCCGCCGTGAAAATCTCCAGGGTTTGTAACAATTGCCGTTCCACCTGCGGGTTAAAATGCTGGCGCAGGTAGGGCAAAAGTTCCTGGCGAACCCGGTTGCGGCGGTAATCCCGACTGTCATTCGTCCCATCGAGCCAAACCCCCAACCCTTGCTCCTGGCAATAAGCCGCCGTTTCCGAGCGGGTCACCGTCCACAGCGGTCGCACCAGCCGCAGACCACCGGTTAACCCCCGGTCTGGGGCAAGCGCCACCAACCCCGCCAACCCACTGCCCCGCCACAGATTCAACAAAAAGGTTTCCACCCGGTCGCTCGCCGTATGCCCGGTAGTGATAATTTTGTAATGATATTGTAGAGCAATTTTTGCCAGGGCTTGATAGCGCCATTGGCGGGCGGCAGACTCCTGGGGGGGCAAATGTTCCGCCTGAGCCAGGTGGTAGGGATAACCGTACCGTTGGGCAAGCTGTTGGATGTAACGGGCATTTTCCCGGCTATCGGTGCGCCACCCGTGGTCACAGTGGGCGATCCCCAAATCCCAACCCCAGCGGGGGCGGAGGTGATGGAGGACATCCAACAGACACAGAGAATCCTGACCGCCGGAGACCGCCACCAAGAGGCGGGTTGCCGGGGGTAGGTAGTTGGACTGGCGCAGGAAGGCTTGGACGTGCCGCCGTACCTGGAGGGGTTGGGTCATGCCCCGTGCCAATGGGCGATGGTGATGCTGGGTTTCGGGCTTTCCCAGCGGTGAATGTGGGGATGCCGGTCGAGGTACTCCTGCACCGCCTGCCTCAGCCGCCCTGTCCCCTGCCCATGTACGATCCACCACGCCCGTTCCCCCGGATGTAAATGGGCATCCAAGCGGTCTGCAACCTGATCCACCCGCAAGCCCCTGAGATCAATGGTATTGGCGGGGGTTTGTACCAACGGCGGCGGCGGTACAGCCACGGGTTGCCCATCCAGGGAGGTAATGTCCCGCACGGACGCACTGACCCGCAGTTGCCCCAACCGCACGTTCATTTTCCCATCCCCATCCGGCAGGCTCAGCACCTCCCCCACCTGCCCCAGCACCCGCACCCGCTGCCCAATCTGGGGGGTAAAGCCCTGGGGTTGGGGACAAGGACGGGGTTGATGTCGTTTGTGAATGGCGGTCAAGGTGGCACTGGCGGCGTGAGCATCCTTGGCGTTCACCTGCGGAGCTTTGAGGGTTTGGATCACCCGGGCAATTTCCTGTTTCGCCTGAGCAATGGCGGTTTCCACCGCTTGGGTTTCCCGTTCCGCCAGGGCTTGCTTTTGCCGGTGCAATGCCTGGGCTTGCTGTTGGATTTGTTGGTACAGGTGTTCCGCCTGCGCTAAAAGTTCCGTGGCGGCTTGATTTTTCTGGGTTTGTTCCTGGCGTTGCTGTTCCATCTGACGAATCAGGTCGTTGAGTTCCCGGTGTTGCCCCTGGAGGTAGGTGGCGGCTCGCTGGATAATAGCCGGGTCAAACCCCAACCGCTGGGCAATGTGCAGGGCTTGGGAACGCCCAGGAATCCCCCACAGCAGGCGATAGGTGGGGGCAAGGGTGGTTTCATCAAAGGCGACCGAGGCATTTTCAAACCGGGCATCCTGGTACTTGAGGGTCTTCAGTTCGCCGTAGTGGGAGGTGGCTAAAGTGAGTTGGGCTTGGTTCGCACAGGTTTCCAAAATCGCCCGCGCCAGAGCCGTGCCCTCCGTGGGGTCCGTGCCCGCCCCGACTTCATCGAGCAGAATCAGGGACTCGGGGGTCGCCGCCTGGAGTATCCGGTGAATGCGGGTGATATGCCCGGAAAACGTGGATAAATTCTGACTCAGGGATTGGTCATCCCCAATGTCCGCCAACACCTGGTCAAACCAGGGCAACTGCGCCGGTGCCGCCGCCGGCAGGTACAACCCCGCCTGGGACATCAGCACCATTAACCCCAGGGTTTTCAGGGTCACGGTTTTGCCCCCCGTATTGGGTCCGGTAAGGGTCACCACCCGCACATCGGCGGGAATCACCAGGTCAATCGGTACCACCGTCCGCTCCGGTTCAACCTGGGCGTGCCAGACCAGCAGGGGGTGCCGTACCTGGCGCAACTGCACCGAGGGCACAAATTTGGGGGGATGGGCGTGCAACCAACGGCTGTAATGACACCGGGCACAAGCCACATCCAAACGGGTCAACCCCTCGGCAAGATGGCGCAACTCCGCCGCCACCCCCCCCACCTGGAGGCTCAACTCCTGCCGCACCGCTTCCGCCAATTCCTGCGCCTGTTTTTGGTAAATTCGCCGTTGGTTATTCAAGGGCACCACGCCCTGGGGTTCGATGTAATAGGTAGCACCAGAAGCGGAGGTATCGTGAACTATGCCCGAAATCACATCCTTATGGGTCGCCTTCACCGGCAGGACATAACGCTCATTGCGCTGGGTGATCAGCACCTCTTGCAGGGCTTGGGAATGTTTTTGGCAAAGATGCTGGAGGGTTTGGCGCAGGGTTTGCTCGATGTCCCGACACTGTTGGCGAGCCTGAGCCAGGGCGGGGCTGGCGCGGTCGGTCACTTCCCCATCGTCATCAATACAGTGGTAAATTTGTTGCGATAATTCCGGTTGGGTGCGCCAATTTTGCACCAGTTCATGCAGTACAGTAGTCTCCCGGTGGGCTTCGATTTGCCGCCGCACCTGCCGAGCCGTGTGACACAAATGCGCTACGGACAGCAACGCCAACCCACTCAGAATCCCCCCCCGTTCCGCCCGTTCAATACTTGCTTCCACATCGGTAACGAGGGTCAAATCAAACGTGACCCCCCGTTCGGCGAGGGTATCCACCGCCTGGGTTTCCGCCAGCAGATATTCCGCCTGGGAGCGGGCGGTAGCGGGTTGCCACGCCTGCGCCAACCTTTTGCCCGGTTTGGTTTGGGCAAAGGTAGCTAAATGTTCACACAAACGGAGCCATTCCAGCAGTTCTAGGGTTTCTTGGCGAATGTCACGCATCCTACAGTCAGGGGGCAGTTGGTTTCGATCCTAGCGTGGGAGCTGGGGGAACGCAGGGGTTAGAATACACAGTTGGAACTCCAGCATTACCCTATGACCGCTTCTTTTCCCGTTGAAATCCGCCATCAGGGGCAAGTGACCACCATTCTGGCTCCGGCAGACCAAACCATCCTTGCCAGTGCCGTTGCCGCCGGTTTGGATTTACCCTCTTCCTGTACAGCGGGTATCTGTACGACCTGTGCCGCCCGTTTGCTCAGTGGTACGGTGGCGCAACCGGATGCGATGGGGTTGAGTCCGGCTTTGGTCAACCAGGGGTTCGCCCTGTTGTGTGTGGCCTATCCCCGCTCAGCCATTACTTTGGAAACGGAGCAGGAAGAAACCGTCTATGAATTGCAATTTGGGCAATTTCAAAAGGGCACCTCTATTTATTCAAAATATGAGAACGAAACACAAAAACAGCATAGCATTGCTCAGTACTTTTTTGTACTAAGATGACTGGGTTTTATAGATTGCTGTAGATATGATTGAAAAGAGACTTAGTAGGGGGTCAAAACTCACAGATTATCGGCCAGGGACTGCCGCTCCCAAAACGCATAACGGCGGAAATTATAAGCCAGATTTTTCAAACCAATTGCCGCTTCTACTCTGGTTTTACCAATCAGACGCATGAATTTACCCCCAAGACACATCACCCACTGACCAAATACGTGTTCCACCTTGGCTCTCACTTTAGATTTGATGCGATTCTTTTCATTTTGCTCTGCGGTTAGGGGCTGATTTCGGTAGCCTTTTTCATGGATGTGACTGGTAAATCCAATCCTGGCTAACGTCCATTCTAAATCCGTGCTGTGATAGGCACTATCTCCCCAGATTTCCGACCCATCAATATCCACCAGTTGACTGAATACTTGTGAGTCATGCACGGAGGCATCCGTGACCACATAATGACGCACAAAACCATATTTTACATCCACACTGATATGATTTTTATAGCCAAAATAGCTGACACCATTTTTCTTTACCCAACGGGCATCTCTATCCTTTTGCCGTAAAACCTGGGGTTTTTCCTCCCATTGCTTAGGAATTTTCCCTTCCTTTACTTCTTGATTTTCTTGCCGAGTATTTCGTTGGACTGGCACGGGAATGAGAGTGGCATCCACAATCTGACCAACTTCGACAATATATCCTTTTTCTCTCAGGTAATTATCAAAGTGAGCAAATACTTCTTTGACTAGATCGTGCTTGGCGAGATTATCCCGAAATAGCCAGACCGTTTTGGCATCAGGGATAGCGTCTTCGATACCCAATCCTAGGAATTCCATGAACGAGATACGGTCATTCACTTGAAACTCGAGTTCATCGTCACTAAGGGCATACATTTGTTGGAGAATCAACAATTTAAACATCACAATGACGTCGGTGGGTTTTCGACCCGCATTACTCTTTCTTTCCTTGTCATATATGGTTTCTAATATGGGTCGGAAATCTTCCCAGTTAATATTTTCATTGAGCCACTTCAGCATGGGCTTTTTCTGATTGAGTTTTTCCCGCCGCTCTTGCTCATCCCAAAATCCTTTTTGACCCATTTTCCCTCTCCACGTCGTTAATACTAATTATCTCACAAATCCCTCCCAAAATCAATTAATAGAGGTGCCCAAAAGTAGTGGAGCCACTGACCTTGTCAGGAAGATACCTCTATTAAGTCACAACAGTAACCCCCAGATTACTGATAATTGCTAAGGAAGGCATAGGGCTTTGAGACCGGTTGTGTAAGTACAAAAATCAATAAAAAAGGAAAGAATATAAAGATGCCCTAAAATCCATTGCTTTAGCCTTGCTCAAGTGAAAACAATCCCACCGACTGGTCGTTCGTGTAGTGAGTAAAGGCTTTTAGGCAGTATAATAAAGAACCGCCACTTTGGGAGAGATGGCCGAGTGGTCGAAGGCGCAGCACTGGAAATGCTGTGTGGGGCAACTCACCGTGGGTTCGAATCCCACTCTCTCCGTTTTGGGCACTTTTCAAGCTGTACCAAAAAATCCTAAAAAGCCCTATAAATAACGGGTTTCAAGCATAGTTAAGATTTCACTAGATTTCAAAAAAGTCTATACCAACCCAGGGTTTTAGGTAGAGAATTTTGGGGTAGGTACAACGATGCCGAGGAGGGCTAAACCCTTGACGGACACGGAGCTACAGCAGGCGAAGGCCGGGGATGAGTTGTACCTGGAGGAATAAACGGTGGCGAGTCAAATATTGGTGGCAGGGGAAGGAGAATAGGTTAGGGGATTACCCCGCCGTGTCCTCGAAGCAGGCGAGGGAGCGTCGGGAATAAACCCCAGTGAATATCGGCAACAGCAACGGCAGGCGCAAGTTCAACGGGGTAAAACCCTAGAGGTGACGGCGCAGGAGTGGATAGCAAGCAATCAGGGAAAATGGGCGTATTCTCATGCTGTCACCATAACCAATGACCCCGATTCTCTGAGTCCAGAGGAAGTCAAAGAGGAGTATAGTCAACGATGGAAAGTGGAGGTTTTCTATCGAGAATTAAAACAAACACCTGGGGTAGCAAATTGCCGATGTCGCCAAGCCCAGATGTGGCTACGCCACGCTTCGCTATCAGCGCAATCCCATTGGTTGGGCGTTGTGGGTCAAGCTAAAGGAATTTGCGAGTGCCTGTAGAACTTCTGGCCGTAAAACAGGAAATCATGTCTCACTGGCTTGGTTGAGACCTGCCATATCCCCTGTTTGTCCTTAGCGTAAGTCCTGTAAGATTGTTATAGTTCTCTTTCATAGCCAGTCTGACTAGGGCATTAATTCACCAAAGCCAGGACATAAATCAACACAAATAACACAATCCAGATAATATCCACAAAGTGCCAATAAATTTCCGCCATTTCCACCCCAACGTGTTTCTCCGCCGTGTAATGACCAGGTACCCGGGAACGCCACAACACCCCCAAAATCAGCAAAATGCCAACGAATACATGGAGGCCATGAAACCCGGTCATAATGTAGAAACAATTGGCAAAAACATTGGTGGTTAACCCATAGCCCAAAGTAGCATATTCATAGGCTTGACCGGCCAGGAAAATTGCTCCCATCAAAGCCGTCACCCAATACCACTTGCGCAAACCAGCCACATTTCCCTTTTTGATCGCCACATCCCCGTAATGGATGACAAAGCTACTGGAAACTAGAATCACCGTATTAATCGCTGGCAGAAGTAACTCCACCTCAGTTTCTTCCGGCGGCCACTGGGGAAACTCCCCGCGAAAAATGAGAAATACGGCAAATAATGCCCCAAACATGAGAGATTCGGAAACGAGGAACGTCAACAACCCAAACATCCGAAAATCATGATGTTCATGGTCATCAACAGGGAGTTCTTCCTGAATGGCTAGTTCCGGCGGCGTGGGTGCAGTCGTCATGGCAATTACCTGGTTAAAAATTAAGAATGAGTCGCAATGGCTGGGGACGTGTCGTGACCGTTCATCCCGTAGTCGTAGGGACCGTGGGTTAACACCGGCAAACGATGCCAGTTTTCAATAATTGGTGGGGAAGCCGTCGTCCATTCCAAGGTCAACGCCCGCCAGGGATTACCACTGGCTTTTTCGCCCCAACCCCAACTCCAAATCACATTCACCAAAAAGGGAATTACAGAGAAGGCTAGGACAAATGCCCCAATCGTACAAATTTGGTTAATCTGGGTAAATTGCGGGTCGTACATCGCTACCCGACGGGGCATCCCCTGGGTTCCCAAAACGTGCATCGGTAAAAAGGTCAAATTTGCCCCAATTAAAGTCAACAGAAAATGCACTTTGCCCAGGGGTTCATTGAGCATTCTACCGGTCATTTTGGGAAACCAATGGTAAATCCCCGCATACAAACCAAACACTGAACCCCCAAATAAAACGTAGTGAAAGTGCGCCACCACATAGTAGGTATCGTGCATGTGAATATCCACCGGTGCCGTGCCTAGGGTGACCCCACTCAAGCCCCCTACTACAAACATGATCAGCAAACCAATGGCAAACAACATAGCACTGGTGTAGCGGATTTTTCCACCCCATAATGTTGCCGTCCAACTAAAGATTTTCACCCCCGTTGGCACCGCCACAATCAACGTCGAAACCGTGAAAAACATCCGCATCCAGGGGGGTGTGCCGCTGGTGAACATATGGTGTACCCACACGAATAAACCAACCATACAAATCACCATACTGGAACCCACAATCGCCTTATAGCCAAAAATGGGTTTACGGGCGTGGACGGGAATCACCTCCGACATGATGCCAAAAATCGGCAAGATCATTAAATACACCGCCGGGTGGGAATAGAACCAGAATAAATGCTGGTAAATGATTACATTGCCCCCCGCATCGGGTTTGAAAAATGAGGTGCCAAAATTAATATCAAACAACAACAAAATTAAACCAATCGCCAGCACGGGTGTCGAAAGCAACGCCAGAATAGAAGTTGCCATCATCGCCCAGCAAAATAGAGGCATTTTATCCCAGGGCATACTGGGCACCCGCATTTTCACCATCGTGACCACGAAATTCACCGAACCCAAAATCGAGGAAGTTCCCGCCAAAATGATGCTCAAGCACCACATGGATTGAGCCGTATTTGCCGTGATCAAACTCAGGGGCGGATAGGATGTCCAACCCGCCTGCGCGCCGCCAAAGATAAAACTACCCAATAGCAACAAACCCGCCGGGGGCAACATCCAAAAAGCCAGGGCATTTAGGCGGGGAAATGCCATATCCCGTGCCCCGATCATCAAAGGCACTAAAAAATTCCCAAAACCCCCAATTGCCGCCGGAACAATCCAACCAAAAATCATGATTGTACCGTGATTGGTCAAGAGGGCATTGTATAAATTGGGGTCAATCACATCCGCATCCGGGGTGTACAATTCGGTACGCATCACCACCGCCATCAATCCACCCAGCAGATAGAACACAAATGAAAATACCAAATACTGAATCCCAATTACCTTGTGATCCACGTTGAACGTGAAATAGTCATACCATTTCCAAGCAGTGGGATGGTGCCCAGAAACCTGGGGTAATTCACCGGAAACGGGGAGTTGTGCCTGTGCCATAAAGCGTCTTCCTCAAGTAAATAAATGGGCTAACTAATCCTCAGAATTAACAGCTACCGCCCCAGACAAATCTGGGTTTTGGGCAAATTGATTTTCCTTCAACCACTGGTCGTATTCCTCCTGGGTATGGACATACACCCGAGTACGCATGGCACCGTGATACCCACCGCACAATTCCGCACAAACCACCGGGTAATCCCCCACTTTTGTGGCAGTGAATCGCAGTTCCGTATCATGACCAGGAATGGCATCCTGTTTCAGACGAAATTGGGGCACCCAAAAGGAATGAATCACATCAGCGGCTTTGATATTTAATTGCACGCTTTTATTTACCGGAATGTGCAATTCCCCCGCCGTTATCCCCTCAGGATAATTAAAAATCCAGGCGTATTGCATCCCCGTTACAGTTACAGTCACATCCGGTTTTCCCGCCCCTCCCAATCCATATTCCGCCTTAAATTCGGGAGCATTTTCCGCCGGATCATCACTGACCAATTGGGTTTTCATTTCATGGTGCTGATGATGGCTCATAAATAGATGATTGCCACCACCGCCGCCGGGGGCAAACCCGCCCATTTGCGTGAACACTTCCACGCTGTAAATCCCCAGGACAATCACGATCACCGCCGGAATCAGCGTCCAGTAGGCTTCCAGGGCAAAATCTCCCTCCAAGGGCACCCCGTCCTCCTCATCCCCAGGGCGTTGCCGGAAGCGGATCGTAAAGAAAATGATCGTGCCCGCCACCAATAGAAACAGGGCAACCGCAATCATGAACATCAGGTTAAAAAAATTGTCCACCAGGGGGGCTTGCAGTGAAGCCTGCTCCGGGAAAAATCCACTATGGTTCCCCGCCCACAGGGCAATCAGGGTGACCACCACCCCCACGGTGAGTGTCCAAATCGAGGCTGGCAATTGTTTCATCGGTAAAATCCAGAGTACGCCCGGACATTACTGGTTGTAGCACGGGAGTTGGCTGGGGCTGGGAGAATCTCTAGGTAATTTTAAGGTTGTGCTGGCAAGGGGGCGTCCATCCTCGCAACCAAGGCAATTTCCAGGGAATCGCCCAAATCCGGTAACCAGTGGTTAACTAAGTAAGTGGCTAGAAATTGGGTTGCAGGGGTACTCACCTTTTCCTTGGTTATGCTCAAAATGGCTCTCCTGGATTTATGGTTAAAATTGCATATCAGAATACGTTATATTTGCTTCCAGGGAAGCCGAAACCCTTATCGGGCTTAACATATAGCAATCCTATTTGATTAACCAACACAAATTTGCCAGAACCAAGGACGGGGGCGGTGCCCCTGCAACCCCTGTGCCATTCTCATTTAGGATTGCCATATAAACTCCGCTTATCACCAAATGCTCAGGAGAACCCTCAAAATTCATTTGGCAATTAGGTAGGATGCTTAATACAACCCTAGAGGTTTCCGCCATTTAATTCCCTGAAGTTAATTTCCTATGCCCCTACCTCCCGTTTATCTCCAGGTTCAGCAGTTTTTAGCGACCTTTGGGCAAAAATTAACTATGACTGACTATAAAACCGTAGTAACAGAAATCGAAAACTTTATTACCGAAATTCCACGGACATTTGATGATATGGAACCCCTTGCTCGCTCTTTAGGTGTAGAAATTCATAAGCAATTTCATCTGTTAAAAAATGATTTACTTTTTTGGCACGCCGCCCGCCAGATGGAAACTAAAAGCCAACGGTGGCAAAACATCCAACAACGCCTTGCTACCTTAAATTTATATGTGCAACAATTATTAAGCCTTGAACACTCTCCCCAGAAATAAATTTTGATAAAGTGCCCCTAACATATTCAACAACATCCTAAAAACTGTGACATGCCTAGGAACCTTGCTTTTGCCCTTCGTGGAGTGAATAAATATGCGAGTAGTTTTCTTTGGTACCCCGGATTTTGCCGTACCTACCTTAGCCGCCCTGTTAGCCCAACCGGAATTTGACGTTTTAGGTGTCGTTACCCAACCGGATCAACCCCAGGGAAGGGGGCAAAAAATCCAACCCTCCCCGGTGAAAGTTTTGGCGCAACAATATCATCTCCCCCTATGGCAACCACCACGACTGCGCCGGGATTTAGCAACCCAGCAGGCATTCAATGAATTAAACGCCGATGTATTTGTGGTCGTCGCCTACGGGCAAATTTTACCCCCAGCAGTATTAAGGATGCCCCGGTGGGGGTGTGTGAATGGGCATGGTTCCCTATTGCCAAAATATCGGGGGGCGGCACCGATTCAATGGGCGTTAGTCAACGGTGAAACCCATACCGGAATTACTATCATGCTAATGGATGCGGGAATGGATACGGGACCAATGTTAGCTCAGCAAACAGTAGCTATTGATTTATTCACTTCCCTGCCAGAATTGTGGCAAGAATTAGCCCAATTAACTGCCAAATTGTTAGTAGAAACCTTGCCCAAATTACCAGAACTTACCCCCATTCCTCAAGATGAAACCCAAGCCACCTATGCGCCCTTGATTCAACCGGCACATTATGGTTTAGATTGGCAAAAATCGGCATTAAAATTGCACAACCAAGTGCGGGGATTTTATCCCAATTGTTATAGTTTATTACGGGGACAACGGGTAAAAATTTTAGAAACAATTCCCTTAATGCCGGAACTTTTACCCCAGGTGCAGAGCCAATTTCCCGAATTAACCTTACCCGCCCTCCCCCAAGGGATGCCTGCGGGGACGTTTACCGCTGTGATCAAAAAATTCGGTCCTGTCGTGGCGACTCAGGATGGAAGCCTTATCCTCAAAACCGTTCAGCCTCCGGGCAAACGAGCCATGTCCGGCGGGGATTGGTGGAATGGGATGCGTTTAGAAATCGGGGAGAAGTGGGATACTCCTCCCCAAAACATCTAGTACAGATTTTCTTCCTGATGGGTCATGATGGTGCAGTCGCCGGTGGGATAAGCCACGCAGGTCAGCACATACCCTTGGCTAATCTGGTCATCATCCAGGAAGGACTGGTCGGACTGGTCGGGAGCCGCCCCATCCACCAACTTACCGGCACAGGTGGAACAGGCACCCGCTCGACAGGAGTAGGGCAAGTCTAACCCCGCACTTTCGGCGGCATCCAGGATGTACTCATCGTCGGGGCAGTCAATCACGGTATCAATCCCTTGATCCGCATTGATCAGGCGCACCTTGTAAGTAGCCATAGGAGATTCTCCTCAGAATGGATTAGGAACACGGATTTGTCCCATTCATCACCATAAAACGGATAAGGCAGATTGTCCGCACTGAATTGGATTTGTAATCAAAACCGGATTTGTCTCCAGGTTTTCTTATAGGTGCCCCGGAATTGGGTAACGATGGCTACAATTTATCACCCAAAACCTGCTGGTGGGCGGTCGAGGTGTTTCTATCATAAATGTGGTTAGTCTTTGAGCCTCATGTCCCCCATCTTTGACTTATTTCAAACCGTACCGGGTAACCCTTGGCAAGCATTGCAACGGGCAGACCAGGCATGGTCAGCACTCAAACATCAGCAACCGATGCCTTTTGTTGCCGTTGGGGGGGCAGGGCGGGGCACTTGGGCAGAAGGACAAGCGGGGGAAATTCTTGTATTGGAAACCACCGATATTGCCGGTCAGACGGACTGGGATGTGATCATCGCTGGGGGCACACTGGGGATTTTGCTCGGTTGGGGTTTGTGCCGCAAGGGGTATCGGGTGGCGGTACTGGAGCGGGGCGGTCTGTACGGTCGGCGGCAGGAATGGAACATCTCCCGGGCTGAATTGGATATTTTGCTGGATTTAGAGTTACTCACCCCCACCGAATTAGCAACGGTAATTGTGACCGAATATAACCCTGGTCGGATTCAATTTTATCAAAGTCAAACCTGGGAAGTTCGGGATGTATTAAACCTGGGAGTACGACCGGATTTGTTATTAGATTTACTTAAAAATAAGTTTATTCAACAGGGTGGGTATGTGGGTGAATATCAACCGCTAAAGAGTATCAAAATCAAGGGGGATGTCATCGAAATTCATGCAGGGGAAAGCATTTACACAGGTCGCTTATTATTGGATATGATGGGGCACTTTTCCCCCTTGACTAAATTGGCGCGACGGGGGCAAGTTCCCGATGGTATTTGTCTGGTGGTCGGTGGATGCGCCCAAGGGTTGCCTGAGCGAAAAGATGGGGATTTGTTGGTAACAACTACGCCAATTATGAATCATTGTCAATATTTTTGGGAAGCATTCCCTGCCCAGGATGGTCGCACAACCTATTTATTTACCTATGTGGATGTCCATCCCCAACGTCCCAGTTTGACTGAATTATTTTCAACTTATTTTGACCTTTTACCAGCCTATCAAGGGGTAGATTTAGAAGGGTTATCCTGGCAAAGATTTTTATTTGGATTTTTCCCCAGTTACCGTCACAGTCCCTTGGGCAGTCAATGGGCAAGAATTTTACCGGTGGGGGATAGCAGTGGCATGCAATCCCCGTTGAGTTTTGGTGGATTTGGGACGTTATTACGGCATTTACCAAGGTTTTTGACCGGAATTGATGATGCCTTAAAAGTAGATGCCCTCGACCAAGACAGTTTGAGTTTACTGCAACCCTATCAACCCAATTTGTCCTTAACTTGGTTATTTCAACAGGTGATGCGGGTGCCGTTGGATCGGGATGTACCGCCCTATTTTGTGAATGAGGTTTTAGCAACAGCATTTGGGGTAATGGCACAGGCGGGCGACCGAGTCCTCAAACCTTTTTTACAAGATGTGATCCAATTATCTGGTTTAACCCAAACCTTAGTGGGAATGATGCGCCAAAATCCTGGTTTAATTACACAAGTGATGGGTCATGTGGGCGTAAATTCATTATTAAACTGGACAGGGCATTATGGGATGTTGGTGCTTTATTCATTGCTGGCACGAAAGTCACCCAAATCCCTGTTAAATTATGAGCAAAAGAGGCGTTTCGAGCAATACTATTATGGCAGTGGTCAAGATTATCATAATTAATGCTGATGAACCCGTCTATCCATTAGGGATCGTTGGTTGCAAGAGCATCTTAAATTTTGAGTGATATTTCTTGGTGAATTAGGAAGGAAGCAAGACTAATTTCCCTGAAAATCCCCCCCGTTCCAGATGGCGATGAGCCGTAGCGGCTTCCGCTAGGGGATAGGTTTGTGCCACGTTTACCCGCACCCGTCCCGCTACCACCAAATCTGCCAGTTGTTCTAAAATGCCGGTTTGCCGCACCTGTTCCTGGGGTAAATTCGCCGTTTGGGGGGTGAGCATCAGGGTATAGCCGATGGTTAAATTGCGCTGGCGGGCAATTTCCCATCCCTGTCCCGTGGGTGGGGGTTGCAAGAGGGTCACGACCCGTCCGTAGTACCGCACCGCCGCCGGGGTTTGGTGAAAGGTCTCGCCCCCGACCGTATCCAGGGCACAATCCACCCCTTGCCCCTGGGTGGCGTACTGCACCGCCTGCCCAAAGTCGGTTTCCCGGTAATAGACCACCCCATCGGCTCCCAAATCCTGGGCAAACTGTCCCTTGGCGAGGGAACTGACGGTAGTAAGTACTTTGGCACCCCGATATTTAGCCAATTGCAGGGCGATGTGCCCCACCCCCCCGGCTCCGGCATGAACCAATACGGTTTCCCCCGCTTGCACCTGTCCCCGGTCAAACAGGGCTTCCCAGGCGGTAATGCCCACCAGGGGGAGCGCCGCCGCTTCCGCAAAACTGAGCCGTGCCGGTTTGGGCGCCAGGGCGGTTTCGGGCAGGACGATAAATTCCGCATAACTGCCGGTCATGCCTCCCAGCCCCCCCATGCAGTAGTACACCGCCTGACCCGGTTGAAACCGTTTCACCTGCGAACCACAGGCTACCACCACCCCGCTGCCGTCACACCCCAGGATGGCGGGTTGCCCCGGATGTAGGAGCGTCCCCCGTCGCCGCAGTTTGGTATCAATGGGGTTGACACTGGCGGCTTTCACCTGGACGAGTACTTGGTGGGGAAATTGAATTTCTGGTCGGGGAACCAATTGATGGCGCAAAACCTCCGGTTCTCCGGGGCTGGTCATGACAATTGCCGACATTACAGACATAAACGTGACCCGACGTAGCGTAGGCGCAATGGTAATTTTAATTTTATGATTGACCCGATGATGCCTGAAGTGCCCCCACATCCCCGCTGGTTCTCGTAAACTGGTAAATTGGTGCCTAAAGTGACTTGCCCATGATGACCCAATCGTCCGCCACGGAACTCGATACTGCTGGGGTGCTGGCACTGCAACTCCTGCCTGACCCGGAGCCTCCCCTCGCCCAGGGGCTATGTCCTCCGGCGGTGGCAGGCAAGTTGGATTTGCTGTTGCTGGCGATTGAAGCGTTGGATCGCACGGGGGCAGAATTGATGATGATGGTGGTCAAGGAATTGGAACTCAACAGTGTGATTCCCAACCGGGTGATGCTCTGGCAATTGCGGGGAGCCAATCCCCTGCGCCGTGCCTACAACCGCCGTTTACTGACCCTGAATCAAGCCAGGGCGTTAATTTTGGTGCTGGTGTATCTCGCCAAACGGCTCACCATTTTGATCCGACAACTGCTCCTGGCCGGGGAACAACTGCAACAGCACGGGGTGGACATTCGCCATCACCCCCGTTTGGATGACTATTGCCAACGGTTTCGCACCCATTTTCGCAAGCGGATGAACCTGCGCCGGGAACGCCTGCAAATCTATCGGGACGATGCCCGGTTGAATCTATTAGCCATTGACCTCCTGCACCAACTGCTGTTCTGCACCGGCACCTGTGGGGCACAGCGGATGTGGGCAAGTTTATTCATTGGTGAGGTGCTGTGAGTACGGTTCTGCGGGAATACCGTTTACCCCATTGCACCCTGATCCTGGAGGGGTTTACCACCCAAGCCGGGGGGTCGCTGGCGATATTGATCCAGATGGATTGTTACCTGCCGGGGCTGGAGCAACCCATGCGGGGGGGCAGTGAATTACTGGAGCAGTTGTCCCAGACGGTGAGCGAGTATGTGCAGAATTTTTTGAGCTACCGGGAACCCATCCCCGTCCATCCCGCCGGGCCAGTCGCCCTGGAACCCTTGTCCCAACATCAGCACCGCCTGCGGGTACACCCGGAACTCTTGCCGGACGCCCGGGAACCCATACAACTGGATTTGACCACCATTCAACTGTTTGACCTTTTAGAAGCCTGTGACCAGGGCATGAGCGACCCCCAAACCCTGCCGGACTGGACGTTGAACCTGGTGCCCCGCATCCCCCGGAGCCTCAAAATTTCCCAACAGACCCTGCCTGCCGGAGTGGGGTTAGCCACCCTAGCCACTGCCGCCCTTGCCCTGGCACTGTTACCCACTCCGAAGATCGAACCCCCTCGGGAACTGCGGGAAACTGCGACTCAGACCAGTGGGGAACCAACCCCCACCGCCAGCCCTAGCCCGGCTGTTACCCCAACACCAAGCCCAACCACGGCAACTCCGACCCCTAGCCCCACCATCACCCCGACTTCCAGCCCTACTGTCGCCTTAGAACCCGTGGATGCGAGCCGATTACTGATTTTGGTGTACGAAGAAATCAACGCCGCCTGGACGGAGCGGATCACCGAGGATATGAGTTTCCGGGTGGGGGTTACTCGTGAGGGTAAAATTGTCAATTTCACCCCCCTGGAAGCCACCACCGGGGAGGAACAACTTTTACCCCTAGAAAAATTGCGGCAACCGGGGCAAGTGGTAGCGGAATTTCGGGTGGTCTTTAGGCAAAATGGGGCATTGGAAGTCAGTCCTTATTAAGATTTGGGTATAGCTAGGTAGGTTAAATTCATGGCTACGCCACGCAAGCTATGGGGAAACCAATGTGGGGCTACGCCCAGCGACCCATATCATGTCAACCTTTGTATGCTTAGCTATAGTAATGAAACAAGGGCACCTCTATCAAGGGCACCTCTATTTATTCAAAATATGAGAACGAAACACAAAAACAGCATAGCATTGCTCAGTACTTTTTTGTACTAAGATGACTGGGTTTTATAGATTGCTGTAGATATGATTGAAAAGAGACTTAGTAGGGGGTCAAAACTCACAGATTATCGGCCAGGGACTGCCGCTCCCAAAACGCATAACGGCGGAAATTATAAGCCAAATTTTTCAACCCAATTGCCGCTTCTACTCTGGTTTTACCAATCAGACGCATGAATTTACCCCCAAGACACATCACCCACTGACCAAATACGTGTTCCACCTTGGCTCTCACTTTAGATTTGATGCGATTCTTTTCATTTTGCTCTGCGGTTAGGGGCTGATTTCGGTAGCCTTTTTCATGGATGTGACTGGTAAATCCAATCCTGGCTAACGTCCATTCTAAATCCGTGCTGTGATAGGCACTATCTCCCCAGATTTCCGACCCATCAATATCCACCAGTTGACTGAATACTTGTGAGTCATGCACGGAGGCATCCGTGACCACATAATGACGCACAAAACCATATTTTACATCCACACTGATATGATTTTTATAGCCAAAATAGCTGACACCATTTTTCTTTACCCAACGGGCATCTCTATCCTTTTGCCGTAAAACCTGGGGTTTTTCCTCCCATTGCTTAGGAATTTTCCCTTCCTTTACTTCTTGATTTTCTTGCCGAGTATTTCGTTGGACTGGCACGGGAATGAGAGTGGCATCCACAATCTGACCAACTTCGACAATATATCCTTTTTCTCTCAGGTAATTATCAAAGTGAGCAAATACTTCTTTGACTAGATCGTGCTTGGCGAGATTATCCCGAAATAGCCAGACCGTTTTGGCATCAGGGATAGCGTCTTCGATACCCAATCCTAGGAATTCCATGAACGAGATACGGTCATTCACTTGAAACTCGAGTTCATCGTCACTAAGGGCATACATTTGTTGGAGAATCAACAATTTAAACATCACAATGACGTCGGTGGGTTTTCGACCCGCATTACTCTTTCTTTCCTTGTCATATATGGTTTCTAATATGGGTCGGAAATCTTCCCAGTTAATATTTTCATTGAGCCACTTCAGCATGGGCTTTTTCTGATTGAGTTTTTCCCGCCGCTCTTGCTCATCCCAAAATCCTTTTTGACCCATTTTCCCTCTCCACGTCGTTAATACTAATTATCTCACAAATCCCTCCCAAAATCAATTAATAGAGGTGCCCTCAATTCAAAGTTAGCAGTCGCAGCGCCCTTGGTTCTGGGGAATATGGGCATTCCCACGATGGGATTGATGATTGGTTCAAATAAATAGAGGTTCCCACAAAATAGAGTATAGTGCTAATGTGGCAATCACATTTATTGTTCTTGTCAAGGAAATTAACCATGAACACCTATGCTCAAGTCCATATGCACCGGACTAATTTACTGATTCACTTGATTGCCGTCCCTCTGTTCATTGCCGCACATTTTGGGCTGATTTTGGGGATCGTCCAGCAAAAACCTTGGTCAGCTTTGATGTGGGTTGGTTTAATCGTTGTATCTCTGGGAATGCAACGCCAAGGACACGCATTAGAGTCCCAAAAACCCGCCCCCTTTCGCAACGGCTGGAATTTTATGACTCGACTGTACACTGAGCAGTTTTATGCGTTTCCAAAGTTTGTGCTATCGGGAAAATTTCAGGAAAATTGGTTGGTGGCTTCATCGCAAGATAAGCAAACGAGGAAGTAAAGTGAGTAAGTTAACACTTGACCCAGTAATTCGAGCGGAGCAGCCAGAGGATTTCCCAACAATTCGAGCCGTGAATTTGGCAGTCTTTCCCACGCCCTTTGAAGCGGATTTGGTTGATCGACTACGCCAAAGGGCACAGCCTACAGTTTCCCAAGTTGCTGTTGTAGATGACACAATCGTGGGGCACATCTTCTTCTCTCCTGTCCATATTTCAAAACGGGACGACCTCAAAGTCATGGGTTTGGCTCCCACGGCAGTCCTGCCAGCGTATCAGCGGCAAGGGATTGGTTCGGCTCTAGTCCGTTCTGGTTTGGCGGTTTGTCAAGCATTGGGCTATGGCGCAGTGGTGGTGCTTGGGCATCCCAGTTACTATCCCCGCTTTGGGTTTGTCCCGACGGCTCGAACTGGTCTTCGCTGTGTTTACGATGTGCCTGTTGAAGCTTTCATGATGTTAGAATTACAGCCCGGCTATCTCCAGGATGTGCAAGGGATAGTCACTTATCACCCAGCTTTTGATGATGTTTAAAGGGTCAGGTAGAACTATAGCAGTCTTAAATGAAAATGGAACACAGGCCGCAGGGGCACCACCCCCCTCTTTCGTTCTGGGGAATTTCCGTCCGTTAATTAAGTAGGATTGCTATGGTAAAAAATTCTATCCTTAGAACACGAATATCCTAGAGAACGAAAGGCGGAAGCTATATCTCTGCAATCAGAAGTGTTGAAAGGTAGGTAAAGGCAGAAAAAGAGGGGTCAAAATATGGTATTCTAATTCATATAAACCAAAACATGAAACAACTATGAAATTCAATTCTTTTCCCGGGATTGTCAAATTTTTACTCAAAGACCTGCCAACTAATGATTATCCAGTTCTAAATTCTCGCTTATTTTGTTCAATCTGGTTTGCTGGCATTTTAGACAAAGGAATCAACAGTTTACGGGACTTATTTTACCAATTAAATCATGCGGGCATTAAGGTTGACTTATCCACGTTTTCTAAGGCGAACAAGACAAGAGACCCACAAATTTTTATGCATCTTTATCATAAATTATTGCATTATATTGAGGAAGCTCATCCTGAAAAGAGGTTGGTTTTATGTCCTTTTGATGCTACCGTAATACCGCTGATGAGTAAGTTATTTTGGCTCCAAGGCTATCGCCAAGTAAAGTTAATAACCACTTTGAATCAAGATACGAAATCTACTGGTCATTTAATTGTTAGTCCTGGACAGGCACATGAGATTAATTTTGGTGAAGATATTGTGAAAATGCTACCGGAAAATGGAGTCGCAGTCGGGGATAGAGGGTTTTGCAGTCACAAAGTATTTGAACAATTTATCGAAAATGATGCCCTTTTTATTATCCGTATTAAGTCGAATTGGAAATGGGATGAAAACTATCATATCACCACAGAACGAGGTAAGGCGAGAGTAGTTTGTTTTGGCAATGTTCAACAGAAAGTAGACTATTATTTAGCTACCAATATTCCTGAGGATGTAATGAGTAATGAAGAGATAGGGGAAGCCTATAGACAACGCTGGGCGATAGAGGTACTATGGAAATTTCTAAAGATGAACTTAAAGCTCGATAAAATGATGAGTAAAAATTTGAATGGAATTACCATTCAAATTTATGTAATTTTAATAGTTTACTTGATATTGCAACTGTTAAAAGTTCCACGGATGTACGGAAGTAAATTGGCAGATAAGTTCCGATATATACAAATCTTAATACGGCAGGAGTGGAATTTTGTCCATTGGCTCAATCGGGTCGTCCCACGCCTAAATATGTAAAGTTTTATTGCAGGATTCAACACTTGTGCTCTGCAATTAATTTTTAGAGGTGTCCTTGACAAATTCTGACCAGGAATGGCATGATTGATTTCGTTTCTGAATCAAGTTAGTAAAACCTATAGAGGATGTGATTAGCATGGAATGGGAATTTTTATTTTTGGGATTAGAACCCCTGGTTGCCCTAACGGTTGGTGCCGGTGCCGTCGTGGTGGGAGGGGGTGCCCTCGCCCTGTCCCCTGCCCTCGGTACGGTTCTCGGTAAGCCGGAGTTGGCGAAAGAATTGCAAGAATCCGGTCGCTCGATGGTTAAAACCGGCATTGTCCTGAGCATGGATGCCTACGACAAGGTGCAAAGCGTCTGGACGGAGACCAGCACCAGCGTCAGTCAGTTGGTGGAGGAGGCGAAGGCGGAAGCGAAACATGCCCGCCTGCAAGAGGAAGTCCAAGCCGCTAGTTAACTCGCCCGGATGCGGCGACGGGTTGGCCTCCTAGGATTAGGGGCGCTAGGACTCACTGCCTGCAATCGCCCTCAGGCACCAGCGGTCATCACCCAGCCCCGGGTACGTTGGCGTTTGGCGACCAGTTGGCCGACTTCCCTGGATACCCTGTTTGGGGGGGTGCGTGCCCTGGCGGAGCAGGTGAAACAACTCACGGATGGGCGGTTTACCCTGACCCCCTTTGCCGCTGGGGAGATTGTGCCGGGTTTGCAGGTGTTGGATGCGGTGCGTTCCGGCACGGTGGAGGCAGGGCACACGGCGAGTTATTACTACTTGGGGCAAAATCCGGCTTTGGTGTTTGGGACTGGCTTACCCTTTGGTCTCACCGCCCAACAGCAAAATGCCTGGTGGTACGCCGGGGGGGGGTTGGCGGCCATGCAGTCTTTGTATCAGGATTTTGGCGTTATTAATTTCCCGGCGGGGAATACGGGTGCCCAGATGGGGGGCTGGTTTCGGCGGGAGGTGACCAGCCTCAGCGACTTGCAGGGCTTAAAAATGCGTTTGCCCGGTTTGGGGGGCAAGGTGATGGCGCAGATGGGGGTGAATGTGCAGGTTTTGCCGGGGAGTGAGTTGTTTTTGGCGTTGGAACGGGGTGCTTTAGATGCGGCGGAATGGGTCGGCCCCTACGATGACCAGCGGTTGGGTTTGCCCCGCGCGGCGCGCTACTATTACTATCCCGGTTGGTGGGAGCCGGGACCAAGTGTGGAACTGCTGATCAACCGGCGGGCGTGGGAGCAACTGCCCATGAGCTATCAAAAAGCCCTGGAACAGGCGGCTCAGTCTATGAATCTCGCCATGCTCTCCCAGTACGAAGCCCGCAACCAAACGACTCTGCAAACCCTGATCGCCGGGAATACCCAACTGCGGCGGTATAGCGATGACATTCTCCAAACTGCTTGGCAGGTGACCCAGGACCTTCTCGCCGACCAGAGTCGCCAATCCCCCGCTTTTCAAAAAATCTACCAACCCTGGCAAAAATTCCAAAAAGATAGCCTGAACTGGGTCAAAACCGATTCTTTGAGTACGATTCAACGGTTTTTGGCTCCCTAAACCGGGCACGGCTGAGCGATAATAAATTCTTAACCCAAAGCAATCCCTAAGCCCGTGTTATCTGAACGTATCTTGCAGGTGCAACCCTCCGCTACGCTGGAAATTACCGCCCGGGCGAGAGCCATGCGTGCCGCTGGTGAGGATGTGTGTAGTTTTGCCGCTGGGGAACCGGACTTTGATACCCCCGCATTCATCCGGGAGGCGGTCAAAACCGCTTTGGATCAGGGTAAAACCCGCTACGGGTCGGCGGCGGGGGAACTGGTATTGCGGCAGGCGATTGCCGAGAAATTTCGCCAAGACAATGGTCTGAGTTACGAACCGGAGCAGATTTTGGTCACCAATGGCTGTAAACAAGCCCTGTACAACCTGATACAGGTGATGATCCAACCGGGGGATGAGGTGTTGATCCCCGCCCCCTACTGGGTGAGTTACCCGGAGATGGTGCGCTTAGCTGGCGGGCAACCGGTGGTGATTCCCACGGAGCGGGCGACGGGCTACAAACTGACCCCTGAGCAATTGGCAGCGGCGGTGACCCCCCGCAGTCGCCTACTGATTCTCAATTCCCCCAACAATCCCACCGGGGTGGTGTACCAGCGGGAGGAATTGCAGGCACTAGCCGAGGCGATCCTGCGCCATGACCTGTGGGTGATCAGCGATGAAATTTACGAAAAATTGGTCTATGACGGGGCGGAACACGTGAGCATTGCCGCGCTTGGGGAGGAAATTTATGCCCGTACCCTGGTGTGCAATGGTTTTGCCAAAGCCTACGCCATGACCGGGTGGCGGGTGGGGTATGGAGCCGGATCGTCTGAAATTATCTCTGCCGCCGCCAATCTCCAGGGGCATAGTACCTCGAATGTCTGTACATTTGCCCAGTATGGAGCCTTAGCCGCCCTGCAAGGTCCCCAGGCGGAATTGGAGCGGATGCGGCAGGTGTTTGACGAACGACGCAGGTTGATGTGCGATGCACTGGCTCAGATGCCCGGTTTGGGGTTGGCACCACCAGCGGGAGCGTTTTATGTTTGGGTGGACATTCGGGCGACGGGGTTGCATTCCACCCAATTTTGCCAACAGGTCTTGGAGCAATATCAGGTGGCACTAGTGCCGGGGCGAGCGTTTGGGGATGACCAGCACGTGCGGTTGTCCTATGCCACCGACCAGACCACGATTGCCAAGGGCATGGCGCGGTTGGCACAGTATATGGCTCATTTAGCCCCCCTGTCGGTGGGGGATGGGAAGCGGTAAAATGGGATACGGTCTGTCCGAAGGAACTGCTCCCGTGCCCCCTATTCCCACTGTTGCTGACACGAAACGGGCTTTTTATCAATACCATCCCCGCCCGATCCACTCGGTGTACCAGCGGGTGGTGGAGGAATTATTGGTGGAAATGCACCTGCTCCAGGTGAATGTGGGGTATCGCTATCATCCCCTGTACGCCCTGGGGGTAGTGACCAGTTTTGATACCCTGATGGCGCACTACACCCCGACGGCGCATCGGGACTCGATTTTCCAAGCCCTTGGTCGGGCGTTGAACCATGACCCGGCGACCCTGCGGGCGGATGCCGAGAGGTTAAAAGGCCTGGCTCAGGGGGAGGGTGGAGCAACCCTGCGCGCTTGGTTGGCGCAACCAGAGGCACCCTTTTCTGCCGATGACCCCCTGCAAAGGGAATTGCAAAGCTGGCTCACCCCGTCCCCGCCCAAATACAGCCGGTTGGTGGGGATTGGATTGCTGACCCTGGTACAAACTGTACTGCCCCAGCAGGAGGAGCAATGGGCATCCGCCGTACAAACCCTCGCCCGTGCCTTAAATTTGAATGGGGAAAAGGTGGAACGGGATTTAGACCTCTACCGCAGTACCCTGGAACGGCTCACCCAGGCGCAGGCGGTGTTAGCGGACATTCTCAAGGGGGGCAAGGCGAAATCCAGCCCAGCCCTACCAGAAGTCCCTGCCTCGTGAGGTGAAAATTATTAGCTTTGGCAATTTCTAGGAGGAGAACCGAATTATGGCTACCAGTCGGCGGGTCGAGCGGGTTGCAGAACTGATCAAGCGGGAAATCAGCCAGCTTTTGCTCAGCGGCATTAAAGATGACCGGGTGGGGCAGGGCTTGGTGAGTGTGACAGCGGTGGAGGTGTCCGGGGATTTGCAACACGCCCAGGTCTATGTCAGCATCTTTGGCTCCCCAGCCGTCCGGGCGCAAACCATGGCGGGGCTGGAATCCGCTACGGGCTATGTGCGGAGTGTCCTGGGGCAACGGGTACGCCTGCGCCGTACCCCAGAGGTGGTGTTTCGGGAAGATACGTCCTTAGAACGGGGTAGCCGGGTGATCGCCCTGTTGAACCAAATTCGGCAAAATCAGCGAGCTTCAAGTAAATGATGATGGGTACCTCTTACAGTCTTTTGAGTGGTTATGGGATATACCCCATTTGTTGTAGGTCAATTATGGTCAATCATGCTAAGCTTTTAGGATAATTGAGGCTTTTTGTATCCTTTAATTGATAAATAGACTGTAATTCATGACTATTGTGAGAATGACCCCTGGGTTATTGATAATCGCCAACGAGAGAATGGGGCTTCCGAGCCTGCCATGTAAGTACAAAAATCAATAAATATAGCAATCCTACTTGATTCACATGAGCTTGCGTGCCGTAGGCATACAAGAATTTTCCAGAAGCAAAGATGGGGGCGGTGCCCCTGCAACCTCTGTTCCATTCTCATTTAGGATTGCTATAGTTAAAGAATTAACTGCCATTCTGCCCCTTCCCCCGTGCGGGTGGGTTTGCTGGTACTGCCCACCACAAATGGACCCCAGTAGCGGCGGGAACCATCCAAACTAAACGCCACCAAAATATCCCCCGGATTTAAGCTCAATGCCCCCTCCGGCAAACTCAGGAGCAACCCTTCCCGCTCCCCTTCCCCTGGCGCAAAATCCCAATGCACTGGCTCCAGGTAACCCGTCCCCTTCCGTGCCAACAACACCAGCCGAAGCGGTTGCTTGGTGCGATTGCTCACCCGCAGACCCCGGGGATTTTGACTCACCACCGCCGGGGTAGGTCGTGCCGGTACCTGCGATGCCACCCCCAGCCCCCAACCCAATGCCATTCCTGCCGCCACCAATCCCCATCCCCAACGCATGGTTAACTCCCTTCAGCCAACATCACCGCTAGTTTATCAGCCACAGCGGCAATCCAGCCCTCCTCCTGCCGGGTATAAATGCGAGGAGCCGCCGCTCCCACCACCAGCACCCCTTGCCTGCCAATCGGTTGCACAATCACCGCCTGGGTATTGGGGGGGAGATAATCAAATTCCACCCGCCCCGGATATAGATTCAAATTTACTAAATAAACTGGTTTTTTTTGCGCTAAAACCCGTTGCACAATTCCTCCCGGTTGCACCTGCGGATTCGCCCCTAAAATCCCCCGCCGTAAGTAGGTTTTTCCTCCATAGTAAATCACTACGGTTTTCGTAGGTGTTGTCGTTAATAACGTATGGGAACACCAGGCTAATTCTTTTTGTAAAAAATCCGGCAATTCAGGATGAATTTCTAAACCATTGCTCCCGATGAGTTCCACAGATTCCGAGGGTTTGGGCTGAATATTTTGCCAGAGTAACCCGGTGAGAATCAACACCGCACTGAGGATAATTCCTAGGGCATCGGCACGGGTTTGGGCAGGGGTTAAATATTCACTGATCCCCCGATTGACCAGGAGAGCCACTGCTCCCAAAGTCCCTACGATTAAGGGTAGCCAATACCAGCGATTCCCTTGCACCTTAACCCGCTTGCCCCGATGACCCTTGGTCGGTAACCAACATAAAAAATACATTTTCTAAGCCCTGTTTGAGGCGCAAATCCCTCGCCAGTTGATACCCCTGGGCATCGAGGGTGTCCATGATGATCATGTCGGGTTGAAATTGTTGCACCTGTGCGTTTACCGTTTCGGGATCGGTGACCTCAATCAAAATATCCCCTTGCTTTTCTAGGGCTTGGGTCAGGGATTTCAAACTGGCTTGATTGTGACTGACCACCAGGACTTTTTTGCGCTCCGAACCTTGGGCTAGTAAATGATTTACTTCCTGGAGTAAATTGTCCATCAAAAAAGGCTTAGTAATATACCGTTCTACCCCCAAACGATAGCCCTTTTGCCGGTCTTCTACGATGGATAAAATGATAATGGGAATGTTGGCGGTAGTCGGGTTTTTCTTCAAAGCGGCGGCGACATCAAACCCATCCACCTCCGGCATCATCACATCCAAAATAATCAAATCCGGGCGCATCATCCCCACTTGCTTAATTGCTTCAACCCCATTGCGAGCCTCCTGCACCTGATAGCCTGCCTGGGTGAGTTCCTGTTTCAATAATTCCCGAATATGGGTATCATCATCCACAATCAGAATATGTTTATTCGCCGCCATTGCCGCTGGTAAGGGTATCACCTGTTCCCGCAGTTGCTGGATCAAACTATCCACATCCAAAACCACCAATTTCGGTGGAACCCCGACCGGCAAATCAAACCAAAACGTGCTGCCTTTGCCCACCTCGCTCACCACCCCAATGTGCCCCCCGTGATGCTCAATGATGTGACGACAAATCGCCAACCCCAACCCCGTTCCCTGGGGTTTGTCCGTGAGCGTATTCCCCACCTGTTTGAATTTTTCAAAAATTTTTTCCTGATCCGCCGGAGCAATTCCCATGCCCGTGTCCTGCACCTGAATTAATAATCGCCCCAGTTCCAAGGCACTGCGGCAGGTAATGGTGCCCTGATCGGTAAATTTCACCGCATTAGAAATCAGATTAATTAATACCTGAATCAACCGATCCCGATCCCCTTGGATTGGGGGTAAATCCGGGGCTAAATCCAGGATCAAGGGTAACTGTTTGGCACTGAACAGGGAATCTGTGGCGGCGGCGGCATGGCGGATTAAATCATTAATATTCAGCCATTCCCAATGCCATTCGGTTTTGCCGGATTCCATTTTGGCAATATCGAGCACATCGTTAATTAAACTTGTTAGCCGTCCGCCTTCGCTGATAATGATCCGTAAATTTTCCTGGATTTGGCGCATGGTGCGTTGCACCTTGGGGCTGTCCGTGTGAATTTCCGGGAAAAGGGTATCTTCTAACTTTTTTTGAATGATTTTGGCAAAGCCCAACACGGACGTTAAAGGGGTACGCAATTCGTGGGAAACGGTGGAAATAAAATCGGTTTTCATCTGATCCAATTCCTTATCGGCGGTAATATCCCGGATCAAAATCACCGCCCCGATACAGGTGGATGGCTGGGGATGGATTGCCGTCGCCACCGCCTTGCCCACCCGTTGACTTGCTAGGGGAATTTCCGCCTGATGCACCCCCCCCGTCGCCCGCAGGGTGGTCTGGATCAGTTCTTGGATCGCCGGATGCAACTGCGCCACCGGGATGTAGGGAAAGCCCCGCCCGGAGCAGAGGGTACGCAGGTGTGCCATTTCGGGGCTGAGGGGCAGGTGTTCATCGCTGGTTTTGAGGGCGAGTAAACCGGCTAGGGCAGGGTTATAGCGGGCAATATGCCCCTGACTATCCGTCACCAACAGCCCGTCCGCCAGATGGTCAATCACCGTCGCCAGGTAGGCACTGGCTTTCTCGGCGGCTTCTTTGGCGTGCTGTAAATCCGCCTCCACCCGCTTACGCTGGCGAATGTCCCGCACCAGGCTGAGGATGTAGGACTCATCCCCCAACTGCAATCGCCCCACGGACAGTTCTACCGGAAAGCAGGTGCCGTCCTGGTGTTGGGCGCAACCTTCGATGGTGCGGGGTTCCCCAGGGATCAACCCCTGCCAATCCTGGGGGCACCATTCGGGATGCAGGTCGCTGACTGTGCGTTGGCGCAATTGGGTGTGGGTGTAGCCCAACAACTCACAGGCTTGCCGGTTGGCATCCATGACCTTGCCCCCCAGGTCGTAGAGAAAAATCGCATCAGCCGCCTGCTCCACCAGGGAACGGAACCGGGCTTCACTCAGACGTAAGAACGTTTCCGCCCTCTGCCGCTCGCTAATTTGCTCCAACAGGATTTGATTCGCCTCCGACAAAGCCGCCGTCCGTTCCAAAATCCGCTCCTCCAGTTCCACCTGGGCTTGCCAGCGTTCCCAAAAGGCCAAGGCCATCGAGACCAGATTCCCCAGGGCACTGGCAAAATGTTCCTCCTCCAAACTCCAATGGTGGACCACCCCCACCTGCTCCAGGGTCAATACCCCCACCAATTGCCCCCCCGCCCAGACCGGCACCGCCAGTAGGGAGCGAATGTCCGCCGGTTCCAGGTAAATGTCCGTCAAATCCCGGGTACGGGGGTCACGCTGTGCCTCATGCGCCGGGATCACCTGCCCCAAGCACTGGAAATAACGGGGACAATCCTGGGCGTGCAACAGCAGTCCGGTTGCATGGCAGTCGTCCCTGGCCTGGTACAAGTCCCGACATTCCAAGGTTTGGCTATCCCGATACAACCACACCCCCACCCGATCCAGTTCCAGGGTGTGCGCCGCCGTTTCGGTAATTAACGCCAAACCCGCCTGCAAATCCCCTCCCCCCAACAGCTCACTGCTGGTCAATTCCAGCAACGCCTGGTTGTGCCGCCGCAGTTGCCGCTCCCCCTCCAGCAGAGCCGATTGCAGAAGCTTTTGTTCGCTGATATTGTGGCTAAACACCAACCCGTAGTCCTGCCCCTGATCGTGGAGATAATGCACCGACACCTCCACCGGAAACCTTTGCCCATCCCGCCGGATGTACTGGGTTTCTGCCGTGTAACTGTGCCACTGGCACAACTGTTGCCACACCTGGGGCCAATTCTCCTGGGTGATGTGGGCATCAATCGTACTCAAATGGCACCCCAATAGAGCCTCCCGCACCTGCCCCAAACAGCTACAGGCGGTTTGATTGGCGTAGATAATCTGCCCCTGGGGGTCAAATCCCAAAACCATATCCAAAATCCGATCCAGGGCTTGCTGGGGCAGGGAACCCAACAGCCCCTCTAAGGGCATCACGGGTGAGCCTCCGCCAGCCGTTTGGTCAAATGGAGCCGCTGTCTGTGGTGGCACCATTCCACCTGGTCAAACACCTGATGCAGAATGTACAAACCCCGCCCCGACTCCCAAGACCACTCCGGCTCCTGGTGCAAACAGGCACACTCCGGGCACCCCGCCCCCTGGTCTTCAATTACCCAGCACCACCAGTCCGCCCCCCCCTGGTAATGTACCCGCACCGCCTTGCTGGGGTCTAGATTGTTGCCATGTTTGGCCGCATTCACCAACGCCTCCTGCAACCCCAACCGCACCAAAGGGAGCAAGGCGGGAGGCACATCCGCCACCAACAAATCCAGAACCGGACTGAGATACAAGGTGGAGGGAAAACTGAGCGTCAGTTGCCGGTTACGCACGGGGATTGGGTCAAATGACGACACGGTGCTATGCTTAGCTTAGCATTCCGGCGGCTCGGTGCTATGTTTGATTATATGCGGTGTCTTTCGCCATGACCTACAACAAATTTGCTGGTTCCCCCACTCTACTGAGTGTTGACCTGGGACGCACCTCCACCAAAACCTGCGTGTCGAGCGAACCGGAGGAGGTCATTATCATTCCTGCCAACGTGGCTCCCATGACCGTGGAGCAGGTACGTCAGGGTCGGTTTGAAGGGGGGGCACCCCTGCTGGATTTGTGGGTGGAATACCACGGGCGAGCCTACGCCATTGGGCATCTCGCCGCCGACTTTGGAGCCGGTTTGGGCAGAGGTCAAACCCGGGATACCCTGGTCAAAACCTCCCGCAAGGTGGAGGATGCCCTCGTGAAAATCTTTGCCTGTATCGGTTACTTCGACCTGAGCGGGGATTTAGCGGTTTCCCTGGGTCTGCCCTACCTGTCTCAGGAGCAATTTGATACGGAAAAACGCCAACTGGTCGCCCAACTGCAAGCCCCCCACGCCCTCTCCTACCGAGGCCGCAGTTTAACCATCAATATCACCAAAGTCTGGGTGATGCCCGAAGGGTTTGGGAGTTTGGTCTGGTGTCACAAAATGGCCGAAAAACGGGTGGATTTCACCAACCTCCACGTGGCCGTGATTGATATTGGTCACCAAACCACCGATATGCTCAAGGTGGATAAATTTCACTTCGCCCGGGGCACCTCCCGCAGCGAGGAATTTGGCATGAGTCAGTTTTATGACCAGGTGGCTGCCCAAATTAAAGGTGCCAACAGCGAAGATTTAACCCTGATCGAAGCGGTACACCAACCGGAGGGTAAGCGGTTTTACCGTCCCCGGGGGGAAAAACCCATGGATTTAGACCTGATCCTGCCCCGGTTGCGGGAAATTTTTGCCAAGGAACTCTGGGAACGGGTGCGGCAATGGCTCCCCAGCCAAGTCACGGATGTGATCATCACTGGCGGCGGGGGCGGGTTTTTCTGGGACGACTTTGCCCCCCTGTTGCAGGAATACGGCCTCACCCCCCATTTGGCCAACCCCAGCCGCACCGCCAACGCCCTGGGGCAATACGTCTATGGCCAGGTACAGTTGAGCAAAGACAAAGGGGCTTAAACTCCCCATGACTGAACGCCTGGGCAAACGTGTGAGCCGCTCGATTACCTTCTACCCGACCCCGGAAGATAGCCAACTTCTGGAGGAATTGGATCGGCGGGCGGCAGCCCAGCAGATGACCTTTAGTGAACTGTGCAAAATGGCTCTGTATCAGTTCGTCCAGGGGGATGTCCCGGCGCCAACCAGGGCAACCAGCCCCTACACCGTTTGTTTTGCGCCCCACGAAACCGCCCTACAACAACAAATTGAAGCGGAACTGACCGCCCAGGGGATGAATTTTAGCGACTGGGTGAAACAACGGCTAATCGCCCCCACCCCCCTAGAATCCCGGGTACAGCACCTAGAGCAGGTGGTTGCCCGCCTGCAACATCAACCCCAACCCCCCACCCGCCTGGAACTTGAGCAGATGATTGCCCAAATGCTGGAACAAATCATGCACCAACCTCCCACCCCCAACGTACCCGCCGTACCCCCACCGCCTCCCCCCAAGCCCCCCACCGACCCCCTGATTGCCGAGTTGGGAGCCTTACTGTTAGATGATTTTTAACCCAAACTTAACCTAATGTTAACCATCAGCGGGGCGACAGACCTCTTATACTAAAGTCCGGGCTTGGGCAAAATCAGTCTCAGCCCTGTGAGGACATTAAGTTAACCTTTTTGGTATCAAGCCGTTGCAAGGAGCCAGTTATGGGAATCCAGAGTGCCATTCCAGATAGTGAGGTCATTTTACACGCCTCAGTCAACGCTTTTTACTACGGTAATTTTTTGGCACTCCGCAACATTGACCTGAAAATTCAACGCAAGCGCATCACCGCCTTCATCGGTCCATCCGGGTGTGGCAAAAGTACCCTATTGCGGTGTTTCAATCGCCTGAATGACTTTATCAAGGGCACCCGGGTCGAGGGGCAGATTTTATTCAACGGCAAGAATATCTACGACCCTTCGGTGGATGCGGTGACCCTGCGGCGGCGGATTGGCATGGTGTTCCAAAAACCCAACCCCTTTGCCAAGAGCATTTACGAAAATATCGCCTTTGGGCCTCGGATCAACGGCTACAAGGGGGATATGGATGAGTTGGTGGAGCGTTCCCTGCGCCAAGCCGCCCTTTGGGACGAGGTGAAGGACAAACTTAAAAAACCGGGGACAGCCCTATCCGGGGGGCAACAACAGCGTTTGTGTATCGCTCGGGCGGTGGCGGTGCAGCCGGAGGTGATTTTAATGGACGAACCCTGTTCCGCCCTGGACCCGATTTCCACCCGGCGGATTGAAGACCTGATGCAGGAACTGCGGGATATGTACACGATTGTGATCGTCACCCACAATATGCAACAGGCCTCCCGGGTATCGGATATGACCGCCTTTTTCAACGTGGAAATGAAAGAGGGGAGCCGCACGGGGCAATTGGTGGAGTACGATGTGACGGCGAAAATCTTCCAACAGCCTTCCCAAGAAGCCACCCAAGCCTACGTGGGCGGTCGTTTCGGTTAAACCCGACGGCACCCTTTACTAAAGAACCTAGGTCTAAAGCCCCGCCATTGATGGCGGCTTTGTGCTAAATTCAAAGACAAAGGTGAGGGTAATCAACCTCTCTAAAAACCCAGTAGCCTAGCGGCTAAAGAAACAATCTAAGATTTTCTTTGGTTGGTTCAACGGTACCTTAGGGCATAAGGGAACCACCTCGTAAGGGGGAACGCTTGGGGAGAGATGCATCACTGCGGTTGAGGGGCAACCTGAAACGCTAAGTGCACTCGCTGAACCAAGAATAAGAACCTCCCGCCTTTAGGCAGGGGAGTATGTCAAAATGGGATTGCTGGGTTCGGTGGTGTATGGTTGTTGCGGTTGCCCCGCTCACAGACCCGTTGGTCATTGGCGGTAAAATATTCCAGTCACGCTTGTTCACGGGCACGGGACGCTATCGCACCCTGGAACAGATGCAGGCCAGCATCAGCGCCAGTGGGTGTGAAATGGTGACGGTGGCGGTGCGGCGGGTGCAAACCCAGGCAACGGGTCATGTGGGGTTGGTGGAAGCCCTGGACTGGACCAAGCTCTGGTTACTGCCCAACACGGCGGGGTGTCGCACGGCGGAGGAAGCCATCCGGGTCGCCCGGTTGGGGCGGGAAATGGCCAAAGTATTGGGGCAGGAGGAGAATAATTTTGTCAAATTGGAGGTGATTCCTGATCCCAAATATCTGCTTCCCGACCCGATTGGCACGCTCCAGGCCGCCGAGCAGTTGGTGAAAGAAGGGTTTACGGTTTTGCCCTACATCAATGCGGACCCGGTCTTGGCCCAGCGCTTAGAAGCCGTGGGCTGTGCGACGGTGATGCCCTTGGGTTCCCCCATCGGTTCGGGGCAGGGGTTACGCAATGCCAGCAATATCGAGATCATCATTGCCCAGGCCACGGTGCCGGTGGTGGTGGATGCGGGGATTGGCACCCCCAGTGAGGCCGCCCAAGCGATGGAGATGGGAGCCCAGGCGGTGCTGATCAATACGGCGATTGCCCAAGCCCAAGACCCGGCACGGATGGCGCAGGCGATGGCCTTAGCGGTGACTGCAGGGCGATTGGCCTATTTAGCGGGGCGGATACCCGTGCAGTCCTACGCTACCCCCAGTTCCCCCACCGAACAACGACTTAGTTAGGGGGGATAATCTTGGTTCATTTGCGGGCAACGACGGCGAGGTTCCACGCCAAACGCTTCATGCCGGGAATGCGCTTAAACAGACGGTCAAATCGTTCTAAGAAGAGATAAGTTGGCCGTAGGCGTTGATGTTCAATGATAATTTTTTTCCAGTAGCGTTCCTGATTGGGATGGACTTTTTCAATTAGGTAAAATTGCAGAAAAATCCAGAGCGTTGCCAACCAAAATGTATCCCATTTGATTTCAGTGAATAGGGGACGGATTTGCCGAATGATTTTAATATCTAACGGTGTTTCATCGGTAGTGCGTACCTGGGTCGCCATGCGGCGGTAGATATTGATCACCGGATTGTGGATCAAGGGGTCCCAAAAGCAAACGTACCCCCCCGGTTTGACCACCCGTTGCATTTCCCGCACTGCCACCAGCGGGTCAGGAATGTGATGGAGGAGGTTGGCCGCATAAACCATATCAAAGGTATCGTCCGGTATATCAATCGCCATCGCATTGATCACTTTACCCGTCACCGGTACGCCATATTTGGCCGCCAACTCCTGAGCCACGTGTACCATTTCCGGGGAATAATCTCCGGCCACACATTGCGCCCCCCGCAGGGCGAAATAAACGCTATTTTCCCCGGCTCCACAACCCAAATCGAGAATGTATTTCCCGTGCAGATCGCCTAAATGTCGGAGAATAAAGCGATTTTCCGGGGCAGTACAGGCTTCAAAGTAATCAGGCACATGAATCCCATCCGCATCAATCGCTTTTGCCCAGGTGTCATGAAATTCCCGCTCCCGCCGGAGCACCTCATCTAACATTTAGCTCTACCTTTCACTTGAAGCAACCTTACCACAATTCACGGCACCGCATAGGGCAGGGGGTCAACGATCCCCGCTTGGCGAAACCCCTCCCGGCGCAAAATACAGCTATCACACACCCCACAGGCCAATTCTTCCCCCCGATAACAGGACCAGGTGAGTTCCCAGGGCACCCCCAATTCCTGACCCAACCGGATAATGTCCACCTTATGTAGATGTAGTAATGGTGCCGTCAATTCAATCGGTCGCCCCTCTCGCCCCCGTTTGGTGCCCAGGGTATAGACCGCCTGCATCGCCGCCAGATAATCCCCCCGACAGTCCGGGTAGCCCGAATAATCCAGGGCATTGGCTCCCAGATACACCCGCTCTGCCCCCAACACCTCCGCCCACGCCAGCGCCACACTCAGGAAAATCGTATTCCGAGCCGGAACATAGGTCACGGGAATCCCCTGCGCCATTTCCGCCGGGAGCCGGTGACCGGGCACATCCATATCCCGTTGGGTCAATGCCGAACCGCCCCAACGCCCCAAATCCAGGGGAATGATCTCATGCCCCTGAACCGCCGCACTCTGGGCAACCGCCTGCGCCGATTGCAGTTCCCGGCGGTGACGTTGCTGATAATCAAATGAGAGGGCATAGCAGGCATACCCCGCCGCCTGAGCGGAATACAAAACCGTCGCCGAATCCAACCCCCCAGATAAAAGCACAACCGCCCGCTGATTCATCATTCACTGGCGCACAACTATTGTTAGAATGATCACCATGTTAGAAAATATGAAAAAACCTGTGGGCAGTAAACCAGGTTTTTTGTTCGTAGCTGTTTCGCGTAAGGAGACCGCCGATGCTACACCGCAAGCTTTACCAAATCTGTTGCGACGGTCGGGAAGTGTGGATTTACCTCAAGGATCAACAACGGGTAATCGAGCGGGCACGGATCATGGACATTGAGGGGGACTTGGTAACGTTACGTTACGAAACGGAAGAAGAAGACGAAACCTGTGCTTGGGAAGAACTCATTCGCATGGAAAGTATCGGTGCCATCACCCAAAAATTAGCCTCCGTACCCCGGGGTGACCTGGAACCGCTCGTATCCGACGAATGCCCGGAAGCAGAGCAAATTCGCGACGATTAAGCCCGCAGTGCCCGCAGTAACCGCCCCAAGCCCCGCCAAAAGTTTTCCCCCGTAGGCTGGGGGTTCAGCCTAGCCATGACCGTCTCCCCATCGGGATTCTGGGGAAATTCCCCCGCCAAAACGTAAGCCCCCTCCGGTTCCTCCCGCCAAACTTGCCAGGGGTGGGGGTAAATTCTCAGCACCGCTCCCCCTTCCACCGGGCGCAAATGGTACGCTGTGACCAGGGTTTGCAAAAACTCCTGCCGCAGTCGCCGTCCCGCATAGCCAATCCCCACCGTGCCCGCATCCTCCAAGCGGGGGTTGAGCAAAACCACCGGACAAACCGCCGTTTCCACCAATGCCCGCACCTGGGTCACCTCCGCCGGGTCAGGAGCCACCAGCACCACCCCCTGATCCCCCGGTTGGTGGGGTTCCCGCAGGGTTTCCACCCGCCAAGGCACCGCCCCCCAGTCCCGCCGCGCCAACGCCGCCCCCCCCGCATCGCTAAACACCACCCGTCCCGCCGTTCCCCACCCCACAAAGGCTTGCAAAAATTCCCGTACCAGGGGCATGGGTTTGACATCCGGGAGCCACAATTCCACGAGCAGACGGGTTTCCCCTTGGGCAATTGCCTCTTGGGTGGCATTTTGGGCTTGGGCAATCGCTTCCGGCAGGGTTTGGGGTAAAGACATAACTGGCAAAACAATTGCAGATTATTTATATTATGGGAAAATTATTGTCCCCAAAAATGATGCCCTTCCTTTTGGGTCTATTGGTGGGGCTGGTTGCCCTCTGGTTGTACCGCCGCTACCAACGGCGTTCCCTAACTTATCGGAAAAAACGTCTATCCCAAGCGCAAGAAAATTATGACGAGCTTGACCAACGACATAAGCAGATTACCCAAGAGTATCAAAAAATACAGCAACAATTGCGGGAATTAGAACGAGAAAATCAACACCTGCACCAGCAATTAGCTAACCTACAGCAGGAGAATGCAGTTTTAATCCAGCAACAGACTGAATCCATTCAGGAACAATTACAGGAATTAGAACGAGAAAATCAACACCTGCACCAGCAATTAGCTAACCTACATCAGGAGAATGCAGTTTTAATCCAACAACAGACTGAATCCATCCAGGAACAATTACAGGAATTAGAACGAGAAAATCAACACCTGCACCAGCAATTAGCTAACCTACATCAGGAGAATGCAGTTTTAATCCAACAACAGACTGAATCCATCCAGGAACAATTACAGGAATTAGAACGAGAAAATCAACACCTGCACCAGCAATTAGCTAACCTACATCAGGAAAATACTGCTTTACTTGAACAGCAGACAGAACCTACGCAAACCCATCAGGAAAAAGCACAAGAATTACAACAACAAATAGCAAAATTACAACAAGAGAATCAAACCCTAACATCATTTTGTGACTATTTTGAAAAATGCGCTATTTCCACCGAAGAAAGACATATCTCACTTCAAGAACAATACGATTCACTCCAGCAAGCGTATCTTCAGTTGCAAGCCCAGTTGAATCATAGTAGATATAACAATTACACCACTTCAGCACCTACACCCGGAACCAATAACCGCCATGCCATCACGTTTTATAGCAATGAAACTGACTTTTACCAGGATGAAACTTATGAATTAATGTTGCGTCTCATCGAGAAAGAATTGAATCGTCTCCCTAATAACTGTTACAAACGCCGCCGTGATTTATTAAGATCGCTTTTAGAGTGTAACCCTTCCCAGGGGCATTCCCATCAAATCCGCACCCAAATCAAAGAGTTATTCTCTGATTATAAGGGCATGACGAGACGCTTGGAAACAAGACTTAAGCAACTCGGTTTTTCTCTTACTGAAGGAAATCACTATAAAATTACTTGGCAAGATGATAATCGGTACACATTTTCTTTTGCTAAAACCCCCAGTGACTACCGAGCGGATAACAACATTGCCCGTGACCTGATTCATCTATTATTTTAATATTTAATGAACGAACCCTTTTGTACCATTACGGGGCTACCCATCCCCACGTTGACCCCGGAGCAAGTGACCCTCTGGTGGGAACGGGTGGCTACAGCCGGTTTGCCGCCGGAAGTCTGGGTGGAAACCGCTGGGCGCAGTAGTGCCATGCTCACCCTGGGCTGGCTAGGACAGGACTGGCAGGTGGGACGGGTGGTGGTGCTGGTGGGAAGTGGGACAGTTGGGGCAGTGGCATTGAGTGCCGCTCGTCATTTGGCGAACCGTTGTATGAATGTGCGGGTCTGGTTGAATCCCGAAATTGCCCCCAATTTATACTCACAAAATCAATATAATTTATATCAAAAAACCGGTGCCCAAACCGTTGATCTTACTGAATTAACAGGCGAAAAAGTGGCGGTGGTTTTGGTAGGCAGTGATACCCCCCTCCTCCCGGAAATATGGGCATGGGTGGCGCAATCGGGGGCAGAAGTATTGCGGATCGGGGCAACGGTGGACGGGGTGGCGGTGGCAACCTTGGTTTTGGGTTTGCCGGTGATGGGAATGCCTTACGAGGGGCAACTTTACCTAGCGGACGTGGGCATTCCCCTGGCGGTGTACGAACAGTTGGGCTTGTACCATCGGTTTGTGTTTGGCAATCAGTATATTATTCCGATTTATCAACGGGTGGCAGTTGCGGATGTAGAAATATAGCAATTTTGACCAATTAGTGAAGAGATATTTAGAAGTACCAGAGATGAGTGTTGTAACCGCCAATTTTGAACCAATCGAAATGCTCTGAAATATAGTCATTCCGTTTTAGAATGCGACATTTTTAGGTATAGCAATCCTACTTGATTTGCATTAGCTTGCGTGCCGTGGGCATACAAAAATTTCCTAGAACTATACACCGCAGGTGCTTCTTTTATGGGGGCGGTGCCCTGCGACCCCCTGTTCCATTCTTATTTAGGATTGCTATAGTTCTAATCTGTCTAAACCTGTCTATTTTTTGGGCACCACAATCATAATCATATTGCGTCCTTCTTTTTGAGGTAGTTGTTGCACTTCCCCCACGTCCTGCAAATCGGTCGCCAACCGTTTCAATAAATCTTCTGCTAATTCACTGTGTTGGGATTCTCTTCCTCGGAAGGTGATGGTTGCCTTCACTTTGTCCCCATCTTTCAAAAACCGTTTCGCCTGATTCACCCGCACTTGGTAGTCGTGTTCGTCAATTTTGTAACGCATCTTCACTTCTTTGACTTCCACGGTTTGCTGTTTTTTCTTGGCTTCCCGCGCCTTTTTTTCCTGCTGAAATTTATACTTCCCGTAGTCCATAATCCGACACACGGGCGGGTCGGCTTTTTCGCTGATCACCACCAAATCTAGTTCCCGCTCCTGAGCCAGGACGAGGGCTTCCCGGGGGGACATGATGCCCAATTGGGTGCCATCCACATCAATTAGACGCACCTTGGGGAAGCGAATCCGCTCATTAATATTGGGTAATGTGCGATTGGTGGGGCGGCGGGGTGGGGGGGTGGCGGTCACGAAGTCAGCGGTAAAGGGTACACGTTGCGATAGCTAAGATTTTAACCGATGCCTTTGGGTTTGCCCATGCAGACATAGGGTTGTTAATCTTAACATCTAATTTTCCCGGTTGACAAAGGGAAGCAACGCCAGCACCCGGGCTTGTTTGATGGCAAGGGTCAGTCGCCGTTGTTGTTTGGCGGTTAAGCCCGTTACCCGGCGAGGTAAAATTTTGCCCTGTTCGCTAATAAATTTGCGTAGGAGGTCAATGTCCTTGTAATCAATGGGTTCGCTGGGTTTGAGGGGAGAAACCCGCCGCCGATAAAAAGTCATCACTTCGTCTCTTTATGAATGGTGTGTTTGTTGCAGTGGGGACAGAACTTTTTGAGTTCCAGACGCCCGGTGGTATTGCGGCGATTTTTCATGGTGGTGTACCGGGAAACCCCCGCCGACCGTTTGTCCAGGTTGGTGCGACACTCGGTACATTCCAGGGTGATCACCAGGCGCACGCCCTTGTTTTTAGCCATGAGGGATGCAACTCAAAACATGACGATTTTTAATCGTAACCTAAATTTTTAACTAAGGCAACGGATCACTGGAATGCCCCCACCAGGTAGGCTTGCAGGTGATAGTGGGTGGACTCGCACCGCACCAGTGCCACATCGAAGCGACAGGGAGCCGTTTGCCATTGGGGGTGGTGACTGAGAAAAAGCGCCGCCGCCTGCCGCAACCGTTCCTGTTTTTGGGGGGTAATGGCTTGCGCCCCGTCCCCATCCCAATTTCCCCGCCGACGGGTTTTAACTTCGACAAACACGAGGGTGTTGGCGGTTTGCATCACTAAATCCAGTTCTCCCCAGGGACACCGCCAGCGTCGGGCGATCACTTGCCACCCCTGCTGGGTCAACCACTCCGCTACCCAGTCTTCCCCCAGATGTCCGGTGTTAGGCGTGGGGGACGGCTTGGGGGGCATGGGTCGCCGGGAGAATCGTGCCGGTTAGGATCGCCCGGTTCAAAATCGCTCCGGTCAGGTCGGCACCGCTGAAATTAGCGTCCCGCAGGTTGGCACTGCTCAGGTCGCACTGGGTGAGATTGGCACCGTCCAGTTTGGCTGCGCGCAAATTGGCACCATTCAAAATGACGCTGGCGAGTTTTGCCCGACTCAGTACCGCCCCTTGCAAGACGGCACGGGATAAGTCCGCCCCCCGCAGGGAAGCCTCGGTTAAGTCCGCCTGGCGTAAATTTGCCCGACTCAAATCCGCATCCCAGAGGTTGGCACGGCTGAGATTCGCCTGGGTGAGGTTGGCACCCCCGAGCAAAGCCCGGCTCAAATCCGCCTCCACCAAGATGGCATGGCTCAGGTCCCCTTGGAATAAATTGGCTCCCCCCAAGTCCGCCTGGGTCAAATCCGTTTGCCAGAGAATTGCCCCGCTCAGTTTGGCGATCATCAACCCCGCCCCCCGCAGGGAAGCCCCACTCAAATCCGTTTCCCGGAGAATTGCCTGGTTCAAAATTGCCCCATCCAGGTTGGCATTGGTGAGATAGGCTCCACTCAGCTTGGCTGCCGTCAGGTCCACGCCCCGCAGGTCCACCCCGGATAGGTCCACCCCGCTCAAATTGACCCGGCTGAAATTGCGTTCCCCTTGGGCATAAAGCTCTAGGAGTTCTTCGGCTTCCATCGTGTGCCTCGCTTAGGACTTGTGGCTGAGTGGACTGGAACATTTCCCCAATAGTCCCTATCTTACTGTAAGTCGCACCGCCGTCCATCGCTCCCAACGGCAAGGTTTATCACCAAAAATAACCCCATCATGTTCAGGGTGTGAGGAAGTGGGTTTGTTTCACCGTCAATTTTTATTGGGCATCACCTGTATCGGTTGCCTCACAGTGGCGACCCCGGGCTGGGCACAGGCGACTTTGGAATCCTGGCGGGTTGACCCCCACAGGCGGCGTTTGGAATTTCGCACGGATCAGCCGACCCAGCCCCAACTGCGGGTGGTGGGGGGTCAGCGGGTGGTGATTGACCTGCCGGATACCCGTTGGCGGCAACCCCAGACCCAACAGGACTTTGGCACGACCCAGGTGCGTATTGCCCAGTATCAACCGGATGTGGCGCGTTTGGTGGTGGCGGTACCAGAGGTGATCAGCCCGGCGCAGGTGCGGTTGGAACCCCAAGGCTCCCAGGGATGGACGGTGGTGTGGGGTGTACCGGTGAACGCCAGTACCATTCTCCAATCCGCCCAATGGCAAGGCTCGGGCATACTCCTGCGCTTGAGTGGTCCTGAGGTGGTGGGACGGGTGCGCCGTTCCAAAGATAGACAATGGCTATACGTTGACCTGCCGAATACAGCGGTCAGTAGCAGTTTCCAAAACCAAACCCGTCCCTACAATCTGCGGGTGGAGCCGGGAGCAATGGGCAGTCTGCGTTTGGCACTGGAAGTCAAAACCAGCGACCCGGATTGGCAACTGCGCCCGATCCCCCAAGGATTGCTGTTAACCCGCCCGAATTCCACCCCGAGCACGAATCAAACCGCACCTCCAGCCCCTCCACCTCGCCCAGGAACCAAAACCCGCTATACGGTGCTGATTGACCCAGGGCATGGCGGTTCTGACCCCGGTGCGATTGGCAGGGGCGGCATTCAAGAAAAAGAAATTGTGCTGGATATTTCCCGGCGGGTGGCACGCTTGTTGGAAGCCCAGGGGATACGCACAGTTCTGTCTCGCACCCAGGATGTGACCTTAGACCTGGAACCCCGGGTCGCCCTAGCGGAGCGGGTCAATGCCACCCTGTTGGTGAGCATCCACGCCAATGCCATCAGCCTGAGCCGCCCGGAAGTCAATGGACTGGAAACCTACTACTACCAAAATGGGCAATGGCTGGCTCGCAGTATTCATAAAAACGTACTTAAAACCACCAATGCTCCCGACCGGGGGGTGCGCCAAGCCCGATTTTACGTCCTGCGCCGGAGTTCCATGCGGGCAAGTTTGGTGGAGGTGGGTTACGTCACGGGTGCCCAGGATGCCCCCCGGTTAGCTTCCAGCAGTTATCGCCAGCAGGTCGCCCAGGGGATTGCCCAGGGAATTATTCGCTATCTGGACAATTTGTCCCAAAAGTAAGTAACATATAATTATATTTGCTTTATTCCGGCATAATTTTGCCTTTGCGCAACGTACCCAGGGTTCACTTCCTCACGGTTACTGTACTTACGGTGGTGGTGGGGAACTCATGGAACGTTCACGGTGGCAGGAAGCCCAGCGGGGGCAAGCGCAGGCATTGGAAACTTTGATGAATGAAGCCCTGCGTCCCCGGGGTTTGCGGGTGCGGGTGCAGAAACGCTGGCGGCAGTTGATCATCCGCTGTGATGCCCACGCAGGGATTTCGGCGCAGGGATGGACTCGGTTTATTGAACGGGGTTTGGGGCGGTTGGGGTATCGTTCCCGGCAAACCATCTGGCTGGATGGGGGGAATTGGCAGGTGGTGCTGAATTTGGGGGGGACAACCCCGGTAGCCCCGACCTGGTTGCCCCACATGATATTGGGACTGGTGGGGGCGGGTTCCCTGGTGTTTGGGGGGTGGTTGGCGTACCAGTGGCAGTCCCCGGCGACCACTGCCCAAGCGGTTGTGGAACCCCAGCCAACGCCTGTGCCCACGCCGTCGCCAACGGTGATCACCATCAAAGCGGTGGGGGATGTGATTTTGGGGACGGATTTCCCGGATTACCGATTGCATCCTGAACCCCGGCGGTTATTGGCGCAGGTGCGGGCGGATTTGTCCGGGGCGGACGTGGTGTTTGGCAATTTGGAAGGGGCAATCACCCGCCATCCCTACAGCAGTAAAAATGTGAATGGGTACTCGGTGTTTGCCTTTCGGATGCCCCCAAGCTACGCCCAGCTTCTCAAAGAGGCGGGGTTTACGATTTTCAATTTGGCGAATAATCACACGGGGGATTTTGGCGATGTGGGACTGCGGGACACGGTACAGCATTTGCAAACCGCTGGGTTACAGTCTTTTGGCAAGCGGGGGGAAATTTTTTATCAAACCGTGCGGGGGGTACGTTTGGCTTGGATTGGGTTTAGCCCCTATGATTACCACAATTCTGTATTGGAGATTACAACCGCCCAAAATTTGGTGAAACAAGCCCGTGCCCAGGCGGATTTGGTGATCATTTCCAGCCACTTGGGCGCAGAGGGTACGGGAGCCTTGCGTACCCGCAACCAAAATGAGGTCTTTTTCGGCGAAGCCCGGGGCAATCCGATTTTGTTTAACCGCCGGATGATTGAGGCGGGGGCGGATTTAGTGCTGGGGCATGGTCCCCATGTTCCCCGTGCCATTGAGGTTTATCGGGGCAAATTGATCGCCTATTCCCTGGGCAATTTTATTGGCTATCGCACCCTCGGTACCCAGGGGGAGTTGGGCTATTCCCTGATTTTGGAAACCCGGTTAGCCGCCGATGGGCAACTGCTGGGGGCACGGGTGATCCCGGTGATCATCCAGGGGGAGGGCATCCCCGTCCCGGATCGCCAAAACCGCACGATTAAACTGATCCAGGAGTTAAACCGTTTGGATATGCCGGAGAGCGGCTGGTTTTTGGGGGATGATGGGGTGATGCGTCCATTCACTGCCATCCAATCTGGACAAATGCAACTCCGGTAATGTGTGTAGAACGTGCCCCCAATTTACGGCGATGAAATCTTATGTTAATTCTATTAAGTTGTAGGAAAACGTGCCCGTGAGGTGTCTTGATGAAACGCATATCGGCGAAATATATTCTCTACCCCGGACTATTTGGCATCAGTTTGTGGGTAATTTTTGCCCAGCAAGCCAGCCCGGACATTTTGGCGGATATGAGCAATGCTTGGAGCAATTTTGTCAGCTCAGGGCAATTGGTTGCCATGATTGTTGGCATTGCCATAGGGTATTTGATCCGCCTGTTTACCAGTTACTAACCACCGCAATTGTTTGGTCAATCTCAACCCCCACAACCTGCCCCCCTAGCCGGTCAATTTCCTGGAGATAATCCACCACCTCCGGCGCAATCCATTCCCCCGGTAGAAGTATAGGAATCCCCGGCGGATAAGGACTGACCATTGTTGCGCAGGTTTTTCCGACCGCCTCACGCCAAGGAAGCATCCTTTGGGGTGCAAAAAATGCCTCCCTAGGCGACATAACTGCTTCGGTCACCGCTGGCAATGGGGGAAGCGCAGTTAATGGTTGTGCTGGTCGGTTCGTGCTAATTTCCTGCAAAGCCTGCACAAAAATCTGTAAATCCGCCTCGGTATGACTGGGCGATAAAATAAAAGTTAAATCCCCATAATCGGGAAATTCCGCTGTGATTTTATACTGTTCATGTAATAGTTCATCTAACATAAACCCTGTCACGCCTAATTCCTGAGTTTGAATTACTAAACGGGTGGGGTCTTGGGCAGTAAAACCAATTTGATCGGCGTTAATTTTTAAGGTACTGAAACCGGGGATATAGTTAATTGCTGGAATAAACCAAGTTAATTGCGTTAATAGCTGGTCAAATAGGGTTTCTGCCTGTTCTGCCATCTGTTCTGCCATTGCCACTAAAGAAGCCAACAGTAAATAACTGGGACTACTGGATTGCACCAGGCGCAGACATTGGCTGATCCGTTGGGGGCTAATGCGATTCCCCTGCTGATGTAAGAGTGCCGATTGGGTCAAAGAGGTTAACACCTTATGGGTGGAATGAATCACTACATCTGCCCCCAAAGTTAAAGCGGAATCCGGTAACTGGGGATGAAACGGAAAATGGGCACCGTGCGCCTCATCCACAATCACGGGAATGTTGTATTTATGAGCGATTTCAATACATTCGGCAACCGCACCACACACCCCTTTATAGGTGGGAGAATTTAACACCAAGGCATTGATTGAACTATGATTTTTTGACGCTAAAATTGCTGTTAATTTTTCTGGATCAATGCCCCCCCATACCTGCTGTTGTGCATCCCATTCCGGCAGGATAAAAATGGGTTTCGCTCCGGTTAAAATTAACCCATGAATCACCGATTGATGCACGTGTCGGGGCAAAATCACACACCCATTTTCCCGATGTACAGCAAGTAAACTGGCTAAAACCCCCGCCGTTGCGCCATTGACCAAAAACCAGGTGTGTTCTGCCCCAAAAATTTCTGCCACCCGTGCCTGAGCAGACCGCAAAATTCCCTCCGGTTGTCCCAAATTATCCAAACCGGGAATTTCTGCCAAATCCGCCGTGAAGACCGCCTCGCCCCACCATGCCCGTAAGGATGCCGGTGCCCCCCGCCCCCGTTGGTGTCCCGGCGTATGAAAACCCCGGTAGCCCTGGGCAAGCTGGCGCAGTTGGGCAATCAAAGGGGGAAACTGGGGAACCATTAGGGTAAAAAAGGGTATCCTGCTAGGGTGAGTTGTTGGTAGGGGATTGCCCCCAATGGTTATGGGAATTGGGCGACGGTGGGGTTGGTCGGTGGCGGGGGCGGTGCTGTTTTCCCTGAGTGGCGTGAAGGTTCAGGCGGCAGATACTATTATCCTCAGTTTTGGGGGGTTGGAATTTCCGGTGGCGGTGGCGGAACTAGAAACCTACATCAAAACCGGGCAGGTGCCCAGCAAATTTCAGCCCTTTGTCACCCAGGTACCCCCCCAGGAGTTGGAACGGCTGACCGCCACCCTTAAGCAACCCGTTCCCGTGACGGTTGATACGGTTAGCCGGGTGTTTGGCACGTCCACTGGGCAAGTGCTTCTGTCTCAACTGGGTCAGGTAGTACAAACCGAGCGGGGGGAAAACGGGGCAACCGCTGTGAAAACTGCCCTTTTGCAAGCCGCCAAACAACCGGGGGGGGTGACCTTTTTGCGGGTGATCCAGGAATTTCCCGGCACGACCATGCGCCTGAATCTGGTGCGGGGTTTAGCCATTATGAACCAGGTGAATCGCTACATCGCCCAGGTGAATGGGGTTTTTGCGGTATTAAATCAGGAATTTCAACAACAGGCACGCCAGCGATTGCCCGCCACTTTACCCAATCTCACCCAGCCCGGCACGTTCCAATGGCAGGTACAGGAACTCACCCTCAATGACCCAACCCGCCAACGGACTTTACCTATAACCGTTTATTTACCCAACCGCCAGAATGCCCCGACGGTTCTGATTTCCCACGGGTTGGGGGAGAGCCGCCAGAGTTTTGCGTACTTGGCAGAGCATTTGGCTTCCTATGGCTTTGGGGTGATTTTGCCCGAACATCCCGGCAGTGATGCCCAAAAATTGCAACGGGTGTTGGCGGGGCAAGAGCCGGAGTACATCATCCCCGAGGAATTGGTGAACCGTCCCCTGGATGTGACCTTTGCGTTGAATACCTTAGCTACCCAATCCCCCTTTGCCCAGGCGTTGAATTTGAAGCAGGTTGCCGTGCTTGGGCATTCCTACGGGGGGTACACGGCGTTGGCGGTGGCAGGTGCTCGGTTAAATATGGCGAATTTGACCCAGGTTTGCACCGATGCCCTGCAAGGGGTGAGCCTTAACCTGTCGTTGTTATTACAATGTCCCGGCAGACGTTTGCCCAATCCCCCGGTGCAGTTTCGGGATGAACGGGTGGTGGCGGTGATGGCGGTCAACCCGGTGGGCAGTGCCCTGTTTGGGGTGAGCGGTTTGGCGCAGGTGAAAATCCCGACGTTTTTCGTGACCGCCACTCAGGATGTTGCCGCTCCATCTTTGTATGAACAAATTATGCCGTTTACCTGGCTCGGGAGTTCTCAGCGGTATTTAGCAATCATGGAAGGAGCCAGCCATTTTTCCATTGTGGGGGCAAGTACGGGGGGCATACCCCTGCCGGTGGAGGTGGTGGGTTCGGCTCCGGAGGTGGCGCAGATGTATCTGAAGGTGTTGGCGTTGGCGTTTAGTCAGGTGTATGTTGCCAAACAAGCGGACTTTGCCCCATTTTTGACCGCCGCCTATGCCCGCCAGTTGAGTCGGGCTGCCCTGCCCTTGCAGGTGTTGGATAATCCGCCGTTGGCTCCCATCAAGCGGGCTTTGGGGGAGTGAGGTCAGCGAACCCCGATGGATGCGTGCGAGATGACGGGGTGGCTCCTATAATAAGCAGAGGTAATCAGCAGAGGCGATTGGTGAACCCGTCATGCGTATTTCCCTAAATTGGTTGCGGGAATTGGTGGCACTGCCAAGTGACCTGACGGTGGCGGAACTGGCGGAACGGCTGACGGTGGCGGGGTTTGAAGTTGAAGAGATAGAAGACCGGCGCACCTGGGCGGATGGGGTGGTGGTGGGGCGGGTGCTGAGCCGGTCAGCCCATCCCCAAGCGGATAAGTTGAGCGTCTGCCGGGTGGACGTGGGACAGGGGGAACCCCTCACCATTGTCTGCGGGGCGGCAAATGTGCGTGCCGATGCCCTAGTGCCGGTGGCGCTGGTGGGAACGTATTTACCTTGTATTGACCTAAAAATTGTCCCTGCCCAAAAACGGGGGGTGGATTCCCACGGCATGATTTGTTCCTTGAGCGAGTTGGGGCTGGCGAAAAATTCCCCTGGGATTCACATCTTTACAGAGCCGGGATTGACGTTAGGGCAGGATGTGCGCCCCTTGTTGGGTCTGGATGATGTGATTTTGGACGTAGCTTCGACCGCCAATCGAGCCGATGCCCTGAGTATGGTGGGGATGGCGCGGGAAGTGGCGGCTTTGTTTGGGGTGGCGATGCAATTGCCGGAGGTGCCCCCGGTGCCGATGCCCCCTGCCACATTCACCATTGATATTGCTGATGGCACGGCGTGTCCGGTGTATTGGGGTACGGAATTTGCCGGGGTTCAGATTGCCCCGGCACCCGTTTGGTTGCAACAACGCCTGGAGCGGGCAGGCATTCGCTGTGTGAATAATGTGGTGGATATTACCAACTACGTCCTGCTGGAATGGGGACAGCCGCTCCATGCCTTTGATGCGGCGCAGTTGCGGAAATTCGCCCCAAATGGTGCCTTGACCCTGGGGGTACGGTTGGCAAAACCGGGGGAATCCCTGCGGACGTTGGATGACCAGACCCGGGACGTGACCCCGCAAACCCTGGTGATTACTGCCAATGACCAACCCGTTGCTTTGGCGGGGGTGATGGGGGGAGCCGAGACGGAGGTGACGGAACAAACCCAGGAAATTTTGTTGGAGGCGGCGATTTTTGACCCGGCAGTAGTACGTCGTTCCGCCCGGTCGGTGGGGTTACGCACGGAGGCTTCGGCACGGTATGAACGGGGGGTGAACCCGGCGGATGTGGCGTTGGCTTGGGGGCGGGCGGTGCAACTGCTGACCGAATGGGCGGGAGCCAAGCTGGTGGGGGTCGGGCAATGGGAACAGCGGGATACAACCCCCCGGGTGCTGACACTCCGCCGCTCACGGGTGCAAGCCCTGCTGGGTCAGACCACGACCGGAGCCTTAACCGATGCAAGCATCACTCAGGCGTTGACCGCCCTGGGGTTTACCCTAGAGCCGACCGGGGAAGGCTGGCGGGTGACGGTTCCCCCCTATCGCCTGCGGGACATTGAGCGGGAAATTGACCTGATTGAGGAGATCGCCCGCTGGGTGGGTTACGATCACTTTGTCAATACCTTGCCTGGTACGGGGCAGGTGGGCGGCTATCCCCCCCCGGAACAGGTGTATCGGCGGGTGCGGGAATTGTGCCGGGGCTATGGCTTGAATGAGTTAATGCACTATTCCCTGGTGAAAACGGGGGATATTCATTTGCACAACCCCCTGTTGGCGGAATACGGGGCATTGCGGACGGATTTATTGGAGGGCTTGCTCCAGGCATTTACCTATAACATTCAGCAAAAGAATGGGGCGTTGTGGGGATTTGAATTAGGGCGGGTGTTTGTGAAAAATGCTCAGCAGGAGCGGGAATTTACCCAATTGGGAGCGATTTGGGGCGGTACGCCGGAGCATTGGTTACGCAAGGAGCCGGTGACCTGGTACGAAGCCAAGGGTTTGGTGGAGGGACTGTTGCAGGGGTTGCATCTCCGCCCCACCTGGACAAGGGATACCCAAGACCCACGCTTTCATCCCGGTCGCACGGCACGATTATATTTGGATGACCATAGCTTGGGGCTGTTTGGGCAACTGCATCCGCACCTGTGTCAAACCCAGGATATTCCCGAACCGGTGTATGTACTTTTGCTGGACATGGATTACATAACCGCAGTGGTCAGTAAGAGAACCCTAGCTCGCTTCCAGCCCTACAGCACCTATCCCGTTTCTGACCGGGATTTAGCGTTCTTTGCCGAGGCGACGGTGCCGGTAGCCGACCTGATGGAAGTGATGCGGCGGGCGGGGGCACCCCTACTGCGGCAGGTGTTTTTGTTTGACGAATACCGGGGCGAGGGGGTACCGGCGGGTCAGCGTAGTTTGGCGTTTCGGCTAATTTACCGGGCAGACGACCGGACGCTGACGGATCAGGAAGTCGAGCCGGTACAGATTCAGGTGCGGCAGGCGTTGGTGGATGCCTATGCCGTGACCTTGCGTAGTTAATGTAGTTAATTTGGGCAAATTGGGTGCGAATGGTGATGGTTACCGGCATTTTTCCGCCGGATGTGGGGGGACCAGCGACCTATGTGCCGGTGGTGGCACAGGGATTGCAGGATTTGGGGCATCAGGTCACGGTTATCACCAGCAGTGAACCGGAACATTTGCGGGGTAATGATTCGGAATATCCCTTTCCCGTGGTGCGGCTGAACCGGCGCATAAATTGGTTATGGCGGAGTTTTTATTATCAGCAAAAACTAGAACCTTACCTAGCTGTAGCAGATGTGGTTTATGGGAATGGTTTGCTGTGGGAAGTGGCGCAGGTGTGCCAAAAATTGCAGAAACCTTGGGTCGCAAAAATTGTCGGGGATAGCACCTGGGAACGGGCGGTGCGGCGGGGGTGGACGCAAGCAAATTTAGATACCTTCCAATCCCCAAGTTCAGATATACGCATTAACTTTTTTCGGTGGTGTAGAAATCAAGCCATTCGGCAGGCAAAACGAGTGATTGTACCCAGTCATTATCTCGCTAAAATCGTGCAGGGATGGGGGGTGTATCCTGATCAAATTACGGTAATTTATAATGCGATTAAATTACCTGCTGTTATTCCAGAAATAGCGAATCCTCTAACCACAAAGTATCAAGTGATGACAGCGGGGCGATTGGTGCCCTGGAAACACATTGATGAAATCATTACAGCGATTGCCCCTTTAAAGGATGTGGGGTTGCTGATTGTGGGGGATGGTTCCGAGCGGCAAAAACTGGAGCAACAGGTACGGGATTTAGAGCTACAAAACCGAGTTTATTTCACCGGCAAAAAAAGTCAAACTGAATTACTAGCTTTGATGAGAAGTTGTAACATTTTTATCCTCAATTCCACCTATGAGGGATTGCCCCACATTGTGCTGGAAGCGATGATGATGGGTATCCCTGTAATTGCCACCGGGGTGGGGGGGACACCGGAATTAGTCCAGGATAAAATTACCGGGCGGTTAATTCCTCCCCATGCTCCAGATATACTGCGGTCAGTCATTCAAGAGCTTTTACAACAGCCAGAACTGGGGCAACAATACACCCAAAATGCCCAGAGATTACTTCTTGATTTTAATACAGAAAATATGCTTCGTGAATGTGCAGAAATTTTACAACAGGTGGGGGGAGTAACCTAGATCGTGTTGATCGTTTATTTAAGCCAGAAGAGGGCACCGACAAAGTAGAGAAAGCTCAAGAAGTGTCTGGCCAATTTATCAAAACGAGAAAATATAGTCATCCTATTTGATTAATCAACAGAAATTTCCCAGAACCAAGGACGGGGGCGGTGCCCCTGCGACCCCTTGTTTCATTCTCATTTAGGATTGCTATAAAACCACAACACTCATCTTTTGCCCTCCATAAATAATCTTCTTTATTTTGCATAAGATCAACACAACCTAGTGAAATACAGAGCGGTGGGGCATCCTGTTCTTAAAGCTCAGGCAACGCCCGATGGAATACCAGGGGTCACTGGCGTAAGCCCTGAAGCCCGCACTCTATGCCTCAGCTTGAGTGCCGGAGTATGTCACGGAACTTTTGCCCCTGGGAGAACGTTTCTCAAGTAGGTGTGGGAACCCACCCCACGAACCACTATGCATTTCTGAGATACTGAAGGATGAGAAGGGTTAAACTTCGTCTGGGACTCAATCCAACTGCCCCTGCCCAACGTATCAATTTACATAAGGATACATTTGGTTTATCATGTTAATAGAGACATCCACTGCTAATATCCCTATCCCTGTGTGGCGACTTTCTAAAGACCTGTAGAGATTTTTGGTTCCTGACCTGCTGACTGGTGGTTGCGCCGGGAACCTGGTGTTAATTAGCTCGCTTGGAGCGTAACCCTTGGGAAAAGTTTTCATCCACCTCGCCCCTGAATGCCCTAAAACCATGATCGACCCCATGACTGACTACACCGAAACCCTCACTGATTTGGACAGCTCCCTCACTGCCCCCGGTGAACTAGAATCTGCGGGCGGTCGGCGGGGAGCGGTGACCCCGGATATGGTTCGCACCTACCTGCAGGAGATCGGTCGGGTGCCGCTGTTGACCCATGAGCAGGAAATTGTCTTTGGCAAGCAGGTGCAACAGATGATGCAGTTGCTGGAACTGCGGGATAAAATCGCCGCCGAAACTGGGCAGACCCCGGATATGGAACTCTGGGCGGAAAAAGCCGGGATGACGGTGACGGCTCTGCAAGACACCCTGCGCCGGGGACAACGGGCGAAACAACGGATGATCGAAGCCAATTTGCGCCTGGTGGTCTCCATTGCCAAAAAGTACCAGAAGCGCAACCTGGAACTGCTGGATTTGATTCAAGAAGGCACCCTGGGCTTGGAGCGGGGGGTGGAAAAGTTTGACCCAACCCGGGGCTACAAATTCTCCACCTATGCCTATTGGTGGATTCGCCAAGCCATCACCCGGGCGATTGCCCAGCAAGCCCGCACCATCCGCTTGCCGATTCACATCACGGAAAAGCTGAACAAGATCAAAAAAACCCAGCGGGAACTGTCCCAGCAGTTGGGGCGGTCGGCTACGCCCTCAGAGATTGCCCAAGCCCTGGAGTTGGAACCGGGGCAGATTCGGGAATACCTGCTCATGTCCCGCCAGCCCATCTCGATGGATTTACGCATCGGCGACAACCAGGACACGGAACTGGGGGAACTGCTGGAGGACCGGGGGATTTCGCCGGAGGATTTCACCACCCGGGAAGCCCTGCGGGGGGACTTGGAGCGGTTGATGGCGGAACTCACGCCCCAGCAACGGGAAGTGATCAGCCTGCGCTTCGGTTTGCAGGACGGCAAGGAACTGTCCCTCTCTAAAGTGGGCAAACGGTTGAACCTGTCCCGGGAGCGGGTGCGCCAGTTGGAACAGCAAGCCCTCGAACACCTGCGCCGCCGTCGGGTCAACATCCGGGAATACCTGGCGAGCTAGGCACTGAGGGCAGAACGGCGATGGGGTACGACGATGTACCCCTCCTGTTCATTGCCCAACACCTGGTTTTTCGCCTCCCCCCAGTACCACCAGTAGGCGCACACGTAGGCGCACACCAGGGCATCCAGTTGGTCTTCCAGAATTTTTAATTGGGCGGTTTTTTCGGGAATATCCGGTAATGTGGATAGATTTAATCGGGGTTCCGAGGCAGTTAAGGTGAATAGTAAGTTGCGTAATTTACATAACTCCTTCTGCCGTTCAGCGATTGCCCCTTTTTTGTACTTGAGGATTTTTTCGAGATCAAATAAATGGACAACGGCTGGATGGGGGAACACCTCGATCTGCCACCGGTCGGGCTGTTGGGGAAGGATTTGGGTGCCATGCCGGAATTTTCGCCTGACTAATTCCTGCCCAAACCCCACCGTGCGGCTGGCAAACGGACGGCTGAGATTCGCCGGGTAGCACCCCGCATGGTAGCGATGGAAATAGCGATGGGTCAACCGATCCGCCAAGCGCATCCCCGTCCCATTCGTAATCACCGTGGGCGCATCTACCGCTACGGCGGCGGGTTGCCCTGCCGGTGCCCAGGTGTCCACCCAAGCTAAAATTTCTGCCGTCGCTTGCTTACGGTCTAAATCCCGCAGGACAAGCGCATGACCCTCCCAGGCGAGACAGCAGAGACCCGATGCGCCGGAACTCCAGCCCAGGTCAATCCCCAGGAACCGCAACTAGGACACCCCTTCGATCCGGTCTTCGATGTCCTGGTACAGCTGTTGTAAGCGTTGGATATTTTCCGGGCTGGTCTGCCAATAGCCGCGCCCATGCACTTCCAACAGGGTTCCCACCATCCGCCGGAAGGAATGGGGATTCAGGTTCATCAACCGTTCCCGCATTTGGGGGTCATTGATATAGGTGTTGTTGGCATCCTCGTAAATCCAGTTGTCCACCGCCCCCGCCGTCGCCGACCAGCCCAGGGTATTGTTCAACCGCTTGGCAATTTCCCGCACCCCTTCGTACCCATGTTGTAATAACCCCTCGTACCATTTGGGGTTGAGCAACTTAGTCCGGGAATCCAGGCGCACCGTCTCGCTCAAACTCCGCACCCGGGCATCCGGCGTGGTGGAATCGGCGATATAGGCTTGGGGAAGTTTGCCATCCTTGCGTAACCCAGCGACAACTTTGGTCGGGTCAGAATCAAAGTAATGGGACACATCCGTAAGGGAAATTTCCGAGGAATCCAAATTTTGCAGGGTCACATCCACCCGTTGCAAACTGCTTTGAAAAAGTTCGGCATTTTGGCGCATCGTCCCTGGGGCATCCGCATCAAAGGCGTAGGATTTGCGACTTAGATACATTTCCTGCAAGTCTTTTTCTTGCTCCCAGGTACTATTTTCCACCGCCAAATTCACGTTCGCCGCATAGGAACCCGACGCATTGGAAAACACCCGGGTTGCCGCCTGCCGTAGGGGAATATTTAACTCTTGCGCCTGTTCCAAAGCGTGTTTGCGGACAAAATTCAATTCCAGGGGTTCCTCCGCTTCGGCGGCTAATTTCACCGCCTGGTCAATCAAATACATCTGATTCAAAAACAAATCCCGGAACACGCCCGAACAATTGACCACCACATCAATCCGGGGTCGCCCCAATTCCTCTAGGGGAATCAATTGCAATTTATTCATCCGCCCCAGGGCATCGGGCAGGGGTTTCACGCCCACCAACCAGAAAATTTGCGCCAGGGATTCCCCGTAGGTTTTGATATTATCCGTGCCCCACAACGTACAGGCAATGCTCTCCGGCAGTGCCCCCCCCGACTCCTGGCGATAGCGGTCCAACAACCGATTCACAATCACCTGCGCCTGTGCCACCGCCGCCGCCGTAGGAATGGATTGGGGATCAAGGGCGTGGATATTTTTCCCCGTTGGGAGCACTTCCGGGGTACGCACCGGGTCACCGCCGGGACCAGGCACAATATATTCCCCTTCTAAGGCTTTTAAGAGTGCCCCCAATTCGTTATCGGCAACGATCAATTCCAAACATTGCGCCAGGTAATTCATCAAGGGTTGCAACTGCACTTGTTCCAATTGCGGGTAGTCGGTCTTTAACACCTGAAACCAGGGTTCCTGCGCCCCCAAACCAAAGAAATTAAAACGAGAGGTGCGCCCAATTCGCCCTTCTTGATCCGTCACGGTTTGCACCAGGGTTTCAATGGCTTTTTGGGTGTGGTTTTGCAACTGTTCTAACAACGTCACCGCCCCCAAATTCCCCTGGTTACTGAGGCGATAAATGTCATCCAAATCCTGCCCCAAACTGCGCGCCAAAATTCGGGGTAAACTTTCTAAGCCATCCTCCGGGCGGTCTACTTTAGCAATGCTCACCAGGGTGGCAATCGCCTCCGATGCCGACGGGGGTTGCCCAATCACGTGTAGTCCAAAGGGCAGTAAACGGGATTCAATATCCATCAATTGTCGGTAAATTTTCCCCACCAATTCATCCCGTTGTTCTGGTGTTAAACTTGCCGCCTCCTGATCTGGCAAAGGCACATCCTGGTCTAAATTCACCAGCCGACATTGCTCCATGATGCTGTTAATAATTGCCTCACTGCGCCCTGAGTCCTTGAGGGTTTGATAGGAACTGATCAATTCTTTTAATTCCCGTAACCCCTTGTACAACCCCGCCTGATCCGCCGCCGGGGTGAGGTAGCTAATCGTGGTCGCATAACCCCGCCGTTTGGCAATCGTAGCTTCGGAAGGATTATTCGCCGCATAGTAATAGAAATTCGGCAATTCCCCAATCAAATTATCCGGGTAACAATCCCCCGACAAACCCATCTGTTTCCCCGGCATAAATTCCAAGGAACCATGTGTGCCAAAATGCAGAACCGCATCCGCCTGCCAAATGTGATTCAAATAGGTGTAATAGGCGGCAAAACCATGATGGGGACTCGCCGAACGGGAAAATAGCAAACGCATCGGGTCGCCCTCATACCCAAATGTGGGTTGCACCCCGATAAATACATTCCCAAAATGTTTCCCGTAGATGAGTAAATGCTGCCCATCACTATTTAATTGCCCCGGCGCTGGTCCCCACTGTTCCACAATCCGTTCATAGTAAGGGGTAAACCGCTCATATTCCGGCACGGACATCTTGTAGGCAATGTTCAAATTCGGACTACCAATTAAGGCTTGCCGGTCATGTAAAACTGCCTCCATCAGGGCTTCCGCATCCGCAGGCATTTCCTCAACGTGATAGCCATTATTACGCAGAGCTTCTAATACCCGATAAATCGAACCAAACACATCCAAATAAGCCGCCGTTCCCACATTGCCCTTATCCGGTGGAAAACTAAATACGGTAATGGCAATTTTTTTCTGACATTTGGGTTTTCGGCGCAAATTAGCCCATTGCATCACCCGTTTGGCTAATAATTCCACCCGGTCTTGCAGAGCAATGGCTTTCCCCGTTGCCCCATCCCGACCGGACAAAATAATCGGTTCAATCGCCCCATCCAACTCAGGAATGGCAATTTGCAGTGCTACTTGAATCGGGTGCAATCCCAAATCACTCGCCTGCCACTCCTCGGTGGTTTGAAACACCAAGGGTAGGGAAACAATATAAGGACGATTGAGTTTTTGTAACGCTTCCACCGCCTTGGGATGATCCTGGCGGGCAGGTCCCCCCACTAATGCAAACCCAGTTAACGAAACCACCACATCCACCAGCGGTTTTTGGGGGGATTTAGGATGATAAAAATAGGCTTCCACAGGTTTAGAAAAATCCAACCCCCCGGCAAATACCGGAATCACCCTAGCTCCCAAACATTCCAATTCCTGCACCATCGCCACATAATGGGCATCATCCCCCGTAATAAGATGGGTTCTTTGCAATACCAAACCCACCGTTGGGGCTAAGGGGTCCCGCAATTCTTCCCTAATATCCCACCGCTGGTCATACCACTGTAAATACTCGTTCAAAGACTCAAACATTCGCCCCGCTAAGGGATGCCAAATCCCCATATCGGGATAGGTCACCGGCTCTTGAAACGTTAATTTTTGTTCCACTTGGGGCAGATATTTATCCGCCAACATCAGCAGAAAATTGCGAATATTCTCCTGGGAACCTCCTAACCAATATTGAAAACTCAGCATGAAATTTCGGGCATCCTGCGCCTTATCCAAGGGTAGATATTTCAACACCTTGGGCAGGGTTTGCAGTAGTTTTAACATCCCATCTTGAAAGGATGACCCGGCGGCTTCTTTGCGTTTCCGCATGAACTGGGCAATGGCACTTTTGGACTGCCCCAACTGCGCCATCGAAAAGGTTCCCATTTTGTTCAGCCGCATCACTTCTGGTAGGGAAGGAAACACCACAATGGCGTGCAATTTTTCCCGGTAAGGGGTCACCGCCTGGACAATTTTTTGCGCCAAATCTTCCACAAAAATCAACGACGCAATGAACACATCCGCCTGGGCAATATCCGCCTGAAATTGTTGATAGTTTTCCGGGGAACGCAATTCTTCAATTAAATAACCACTCAATTGCACCGCCAAATGCCCCGGCTGACTGTTGATTTCCCGTGCCGCCGCCGTCAATGTACTTTGATATTGGGGTTCCAACAACACATACACCACCCGCATCACAGTACGGTTTTCCACATTTTCTGGCTCTAACTGACGGATAGCAGGCTTGACGTAGGTGAACATAGGTCGCTGTCACACAAATTGATCTATGAGTATTCTTACCGAAAACCCACCCCGCCGTTGCCCTCTGCCCCGTGACCGCAACAATTTGATACCTTGCTTCATATCAGGATAAATTTATTGCGGATTGGCAATTTTTTTGTTAAAGGCTAGGGCAGTTACAGCAGTTCCAGTGGGTCCACATCAATCAATAACTGCACCCCCGGCGGACAGAGGCGATGCAAAGGCTGAAGGTTGGGCGGGGGGGAATTGTCCGTATTTTTTAATAACAATTGCCAGCGGTAACGGTTGGCGATGCGGGGGATAAAGGCGGGGGCTGGACCGATACATTCCCAGGTTTCATCCTGCAATTGTAATGCTAATTTTTGCGCCGTTTGCTCAACCAAGCCAGCGTCCAGACCACTCAACCGCAGGAGAATCAACCTACCCCAGGGGGGATACCCCAACTCCCGGCGGGACTGCAATTCCTGCTTCAGAAACTCCGGGTATTGATAGTGGCAAACGGGGGCTAGCACTGGGTGTTCACAGCTATAGGTTTGGATAATCACCTCACCGGGTTGCTCGCCCCGACCTGCCCGACCCGCCACCTGCAAAAGGGTTTGCGCCGCCCGCTCCTGCGCCCGGTAATCCCCCAGGTGCAACAGCCCATCCGCCGCCAACACCACCACCAGAGTCACCTTCGGCAAATCTAACCCCTTGGTGAGCATTTGGGTTCCCACCAGTACATCCGCCGCCCCCTCCTGAAACGCCTGCATGATTTCCTGGTGCGCCCCCTTGGTAGTGGTGCTGTCCCGGTCGTAGCGCAGCACCCGCAGTTCCGGGCACAACCGCCCCAATTCCTGCACCACCCGCTGGGTGCCACAGCCAAAATGTTTGAGAAAGGCGGAACCACAGGCGGGACAGCGTTGCGGTTGTAGTTGCCGCCAATTGCAGTAATGACAAAATAATAAAGGTTGCTGGTTGGCTTCCGGCTGATGGTAGGTAAGGGACACATCGCATCGGGGACAGGGCAGGACATAACCACAGGCACGGCAGGATACGAACGTACTGTGACCCCGGCGGGGGACAAACACAATCGCCTGTTGCCCCTGCGCCCGCAATTGCCCGAGTTTTTCCTGCACCAGCTGGCTGAACAGGGAGAAATTTTTTTTCGCCAATTCCACCCGCATATCCACCAACCGCATGGGTGGCAAGGGACGAGCAGGCACCCGCTCCGGCAGGGATAGGTAATGAATGCCCCCCGCCAACCGTTGCCAGGTTTCTGCACTGGGGGTCGCCGAACCCAACACCATCGGACAATGGCAAGCCTGCGCCCGCCACTGGGCTACCGTCCGGGCGTGGTAACAGGGGGTCATCTGGCTCTGTTTGAAACTGGCATCGTGTTCCTCATCCAAGATCACCAACCCCAATCGGGGCAACGGAGCAAACACCGCCGACCGGGTGCCAATCACCACCCCCGCTGACCCCTGCCAAACCGCCCGCCAAGTATCGTACCGTTCCCCCTCCGACAAGCCGCTGTGATACACCCACACCCGCTCGCCAAACCGTGCCCGAAACCGCTCCGTCAATTGGGGAGTCAGACCAATTTCCGGGATCAGCACCAACGCCTGTTTTCCCTGCGCCAACACCCCGGCAATCACCTGTAAATACACTTCCGTCTTGCCCGAACCCGTGATTCCGTGTAGTAATATCTCTGTATATTGTTGGGACGCTATCGCCTGGGTAATGTGCGCCACCGCCCGTTGCTGGGCTGGGGTTAAACTGCGGGGTTGATCCGCTGTCACCGCCCCCATCTCCCGCCGGAGCCATTGCCGTTTTTCGCAACTTACCACCCCCAATTCGGCTAATTTTTCCAGGGTACTGGCACTGGTTTTGACCTGCTTTTGTAATTCATGCCACCAGAGTTCTCCCCCCCGGTGGCGCAAAACGTCCACCACCCGTTGCTGGGCTGGGGTCAAAGCTGAGGTGTCCGCTGTCCCCAACATCACCAACTTCCGGTACTGTGCCTGGGGCGAACCGGGAAAATAGCAGTAGCTTGTAATTAAACCATACCGAGCCAATTCCCGCAGTGCCGCCCCACAACCCGGTACTTTTTGCTCCAGATACCGGCGGCTATAGTCCCCGCTTCCGGTTCTCAGCACCTCCCAGAGCGTTTGCGCCTTAGCTGACAGGGTAGGAGGGGCAGTAGTAGCCGTCACCTTAATCCGGGTTTGACTGCGGCGAAAGACCCCCGGTGGTAATGCTAAACGCAATACATTGACCAGGGACGTTTGGTAGTAATCCGCCACCTTTTGTAATAACGGCAAGTAATCGGCTGGAAATAACTGGGTCTGGACAATGGCAGTAATGGGTTTCACCTGCGCCGCCGTTATCCCAGGAGGCAATTGCGCCGCCCAACCCAGCACCAGCCCCGCCACCGACCGACCCGCCAGGGGCACCTGCACCACATCCCCCGGGGTGACCCCCGCCAGCGCTTGATAGGTCAGGACTCCGGTTGTGCCGGGGACATCCACCAGCACCTCGACCCAGGGGGCGGACATCCTTAATGGTCGTCACTCAGTAGGGGTGGACAACTACAGACCAGGTGCCGGTCCCCGTAGGCATTGTCAATCCGCGCCACCGGCGGCCAAAACTTATACGCCCGCAACCCCGGTACCGGATAGGCGGCCTGCTCCCGACTGTAGGGATGATGCCATGCGTCTGTAATCACAACTTCCGCTGGGTGGGGGGCATTTTTGAGCAGATTATCCTGGGGGTCCGCCTGCCCCTGGGCAATGGCCATCGCCTCGTGGTAAATGCCAATCATCGCCTCGCAAAACCGGTCTAACTCCCGCAGGGATTCGCTTTCCGTCGGTTCCACCATCATCGTCCCCGCCACCGGCCAGGACACGGTCGGCGCATGGAACCCGTAGTCCATCAACCGTTTCGCCACATCCTCCACCTCCACCCCCGTCTGCGCCTTCAAAGGGCGTAAATCCAAGATACACTCGTGCGCCACCCAGCCATACTTGCCCCGATACAGCACCGGGAAATAGGGGTCTAACCGTTGGGCAATGTAATTCGCATTCAAAATCGCCAAACGGGTCGCCTGGGTCAAACCTTCTCCTCCCATCAGTACCATATACATCCAAGAGATGGGCAAAATACTGGCACTACTCCAGGGAGCCGCCGCAATTGTCCCGATACTCTGATCGCCGCCCGTTGGAATCAGCGGATGAGTGGGCAGAAAGGCTTGCAAATGCTCCGCCACCGCAATCGGCCCCATCCCCGGCCCGCCGCCCCCGTGCGGAATACAAAACGTTTTATGCAAATTCACATGGCAGACATCAAACCCCAATTCCCCCGGACGACACAATCCCACCAGGGCATTCAGGTTCGCCCCGTCCAAATAGACCTGCCCCCCATGCTCATGCACCACCTGGCACAACTCCCGCACCCCGGTTTCAAACACCCCGTGCGTCGAGGGATAGGTGAGCATCAGCGCGGCTAATTCGTCTGCATATTGGCTGGCTTTTGTGCGTAAATCGTCAATATCCACATTCCCCTGTTTGTCGCAGGCGACCGGCACCACCTGGAACCCCGCCATCACCGCACTCGCCGGATTGGTACCATGCGCCGACTGGGGGATCAGACAGACCCGGCGTTGGGGTTCCCCCCGCTGTTGATGGTACTGACGAATGACTAACAATCCTGTCAATTCGCCCTGGGAACCCGCATTCGGTTGCAACGACACCCCCGGCAGACCAGTAATATCCGCCAACCAGGTGGTCAAATCCCGAAACAGGTGTTGATACCCCTGGGTTTGTTCCAACGGCACAAAAGGATGAATCTGATTAAATTCCGGCCAGGAAATCGGCACCATTTCACTCGTGGCATTCAATTTCATGGTGCAGGAACCCAAGGGCATCATCGCGGTTGTGAGGGATAAATCCCGACTTTGCAAACGATAAAGGTAGCGCAAAAATTCTGTTTCCGAATGATATTGCCGAAACACCTCCTGGGTGAGAAAATCCCCGGTTCGTGCCCACATTTCTGGGTAATCGTATGTGGTCTGATCCACCAATTCCTGAAATCCAAAGGGCAATTCCTGATCCCCATTGAATAGACGCAGTAACCGTGCCACATCCGACCACTCGGTCGTTTCATCCAAACTGATTCCCACCCCTTCAGGATAATACCAATTCAGATTAATTTGAGCCTGGTAAAAGCGTTCCTGAAGTGCCTGACGTTGGGCAGGATTTAATTCTAAAAAAACCGTATCAAAAAAACCCTGCGACCGCACCGCATAACCCAATTGGGCACAGCCTTTCGCCAACACCTGCGCCTGATGGTGAATTTGCCGGGCAATGCGCCGCAACCCCTCGGCTCCGTGATAGACCCCGTACATACTCGCCACCACCGCCAGCAGTACTTGTGCTGTACATATATTACTGGTCGCCCGCTCCCGGCGGATATGTTGTTCCCGGGTTTGCAGAGCCAATCGTAGCGCAGGTCGTCCCTGACTATCCTTGGATAAACCCACCATCCGTCCTGGCACCTGCCGTTTATAAATGGAGCGAGTCGCAAAATAGGCCGCATGAGGTCCCCCATAGCCCAGGGGCACGCCCAAGCGTTGGGTACTGCCAACCGCAATATCCGCTCCCCACGCCCCCGGCGGTTTCAACAGCACCAAACTCAACACATCAGCGGCCATAATCCGTAATGCCCCCACTGCTTGCGCCTGAGCAAAAACCGGCTGGGGATCAACCAAAACCCCATAGGAATTGGGACATTGCACCAAACAACCACAGGTATTTTCATCCACATTAAAGTTATGAATTTCAGCCACACGTAAATCAATTCCTAGGGCTGTGGCACGGGTTTGCAGAACCGCCAAAGTTTGCGGCCAGCAGTGCTGATCCACCCAAAAGACCCGCCGTTGTTGGTGATGCACCTGATAGCTCAAAATCATCGCTTCCGCCGCCGCCGTCGCCTCGTCCAACAGGGACGCATTGGCAATTTCCAACCCCGTCAATTCCGTAATCAAGGTTTGAAAATTGAACAACGCCTCCAAACGACCTTGGGCAATTTCCGCCTGATAGGGCGTATAGGACGTGTACCAACCTGGATTCTCTAAAATATTGCGCTGAATGACGGGCGGAGTAATGCAATTGTAATAACCCATTCCCAGATAACTGTGCCAAATTTGGTTTTGTTGCGCCAGGGCTTTGAGGGTTTTCAGGGCTTGATACTCCGTCTGTGCTGCCGGGGTATGCAGGGGTGTTTGGGTGCGCAGCTGTGCCGGTACCACCTGGTCAATCAAGGTATCGAGGTCAGGACAGCCCAAAAAGCGCAGGATGATGGCTTGGTCCTCAGAAGTCAGCCCCAAATGGCGGCGGGCAAAAGCATCGGTCATGGGTCGCAGGTCGTGATACTCCCATCCACCCTAGCGCATGGGCGCATAAACTGGTGGATAATGGTGGGCGGGAACAATTTTAGTTATTTTTGCAGGATTAGTAATGTCAAAGTTAATCCAATATCATCATATTGCGATTCGCACCGGCAACATTCATCGGGCGATGGAATTTTATACAGCTTTGGGCTTTGCAGTCATTGAGCGATTTACGGCGGGGATCACCCTAGCCTGTTGGTTGGAAGGGCTGGGCACCCGTTTGGAATTAATGCAAGTACCCCTGCCCCGTCCCGCTCCCGATGCCTTTGGGGATGAACATTATGTGGGTTATTATCATCTCTCTTTCCAGGTAGAAAATTTGGAAAATTTGCTGAGCCAACTGAGGGAACAATTACCCGAGCCACCAAAAGTATTACTTGCACCAACATCCCAAACCATTGGGCAAAAAAATTATCGAGTGGCGTTTATTCAAGACTACGATGGCTTACCGATTGAACTGATGGAAATGCTAGGGAATTTATAGCAATTACTTGGATTTTGAGTAAAATTTTATACCTATTTATGCTTAAATTTCATACTTAGAAAATCAAGGGTTGCAGGGGCACCCTCCCCATACGTGGTTCTGAAAAATTTTTGTATGCCTACGGCACGCAAGCTAATGTAAATCAAGTAGGATTGCTATAGTAATCCTCTCAAAGATTGAAACAGTAATCACATGAAAAGCTAGCTGGAAACTAATTTTTGTGAGCGTCTGTTGCATAATCATTTAGGGTTGCTATATTTACTCCGCTAACAAACCTGGGAAATGTGGGATAAAAACAACCTTATCCTGCCAATTGTAAACAAAAAAATACCCCAGCGGGGGGTATATCCTCATTGAGTTGAGAGTAAATGATGGCTATAGATGATTCAGGTTTGGGAACCAATTAGGCCGGGGTAATGCTGGCGATCCGCCCCCCCTGGCGTTGGATTTGTTGCATCCGCATGGAAAGTTGCTCGTAGGGCACCAACAGGGTTTGGGTACTGCGACGCACCCGAGCGCCCGTTACACCCGTCACTTCCACCCGGTACACCCGACTGCTTTCCCCCACCAACGCCCCTTGACGGGCAGGCCCAGTTTGGTTGGGGGTCGGACGGAACGACCAGGCATCGTTTACCCCAGAGGGGGCAATCACCGTGTTGGCCGTATTGCGGGCTAAATCCCAGGTGAGGCGGGGGTTGCGTTGCTCCACCTGCGCCCGGTCACTGTTGGCATAGCCCCGGTATAGGCGGAACATCCGGGTAAAGCCCACGGTTTTTTGCCCAGTTTGAGACCAAAAACCCCGGTAGTAGGGCACGATATGCTCACCAAAATTATCTTGGTACTCCCGGCTGTCAATGTAGGAATCAATCTCCGCATCGTAGCCCTGGTTAACGTACAGGTCATTGTGCAGGCTGATTTCCATCTCATCGTAGGGTGCCCGCCCCAAAAGATGCTTGTAATTTAACTCGATAAACCGCACCTGGGGCAGGGGATAGAAAAATTTGTTTTTGTACAGTTCGGATTTCGCCAACGCCCGCACAAATTCCCGGACGGTGATATTGCCATTGCGCAGTTGAGACTCGGCGAATTTCAACCGCTCCGCCCCCATGATGTAGTCGTTCCCAATCACCTGCCGGTAGGCCGCCCGGATCACCCGGTCGTAATCGGTTTCCGTGGGCTGGCTCCGCAGTTCAACCCGGCTATTGCGCTCAAATTCGCTGATACCTAAATTTTGCGCCGAAGTGGATGTGGTCATGGCCTGCTGTTCCCCCAAAAAAATGCAAATAATTACCAATAACAAACCCGGCAAGAATCACCCCAAAGGCTATTCCCACCGGGTTTGCAACCAAAGGAATGGACTAGCTCAGGGCGTTGATGGCGTAGTCAATGTAGTTGTTGGCTTCCGTCGCCGGTTGACCGGTCAGCCCATGATTGGCCTTGATGCTCTTCAGGGCTTCCACATACCAACTGGGGGACAGGTTGAAGCTACTGTTGATTTCGTCCAAACCGGCGATCAGGTACTCATCCATCGGGCCAGTCCCACCCACGATCAGGCAGTAGGTGATCATCCGCAGATAATAGCCAATGTCCCGAGCGCACTTGGCCTTGCCCCGCTCGTCGGAAGCATACTCGTTGCCCTGCATTTGGGTGGTGTAAGGAAACTTGCTGTACACCGCCTGTGCCGCTTGGTTGATTAACTGATCCGCCTTGGCGGTCAATTCCTTAGCGGCTTGCAGACCCGCTTGCGCCCGGCCAAAGCGACCAAAAGCGGCTTGCAGTTCAGTGTTGCTCAGGAAACGACCTTCGCTATCCGCCGCCGCAATAATCTCAGTCAAAGGGGTCTTCATGATCAGTATTACTCCTAAAAAAACAACTCAACACAACAAGTCAGAGCGCAAGCCCACTACACCACCGCTGCCGCCGCCCGGTCAAAGTAGCTGGCAATCTCAGAGACGATCTGGCTACAATCCCCCTTGGTAATGCCGTTGGGGTCATTGACGATGGAAACAGCGGCTTCCTTCATCTTTTGAATGCCCACAGCGACGGAAGCACCGGGGGTACCCAGAGCTTGATAGGTTTCCCGCAGACCATTCAAACACCGGTCATCCAGCACACTGGCATCCCCAGCCAACACCGCATAGGTCACGTAGCGCAGGATGATTTCCATATCCCGCAGACAGGCCGCCATCCGCCGACTGGTGTAAGCATTGCCGCCCGGTTGGATCAATTGGGGCTGTTCAGCAAACAGGCTACGCGCCGCATTGGTGACAATCGCCGCAGCATTTGAGGTGAGACGGTTCACGGAATCCATCCGCTTGTTGCTGTCTGCCACCATGGCAGCCAGGGCATCAATTTGGGAAGCACTGATGAATTCCCCCCGGGTGTCCGCTTGGGCAACGACTTTGGCAAATGCGTCCAACATGGATGTGAATCTCCTTAAAACGGAATCTGCATTAGACAGTTTTCATGACGGAAGTTGGGTTGGGCATAACCTCCCCTCAGAACCATTCTCAAAAACCTTGGGCTTCTCAGAATCGTCCCAAAGGGATGGGGAAACCAAATTCCCGGCCTGCACCACATCACCTCCAAAAACTTTTATAACTGAAGATTAGAGCCAACTTTTTTAAGAATGATTGCGGGCTGACTCAGATGGTCAACCGGGACACAAACCGGCTGTAACCCATACCCAAACGGTATTACGCCTGTTTTTCCTGAAATTCCTCGGAACCAAATCCCCGGCTTTTTGTAACATTACTTAATAATAGTTCATCAAAAATGAGGATTAGGGCGGAATTGGGGGGAATGGGGGGCGATTTCTTTCGTATTTCTTAATAGATGGTATCAAATTGCTTAACATTTTCAGAAACTGGGGATGGGGGAGCCATTCTTGAGTATCATCAGAAGGCAGAACGCAACCGAGCGTGCGACCCCAAGCATGATATTTTTTTGGAGAAATACCGATGGCGTTACCTTTGCTCAGCTACGGGCCGACCAGCCAAAATCAGCGGGTGGTGGGCTATGAGGTCGGGGGGGACGAACAGCCCCGGGTGTTTACGACGGAGAATTTGCTGGCCGCCAGTGATATGGATGGGCTGATTTGGGCGGCCTACCGGCAGATTTTCAGCGAGCATCAACTGCTGAAGGCGAACCGGCAGAAAATCCTGGAGTCGCAGTTGCGCTACGGGCAGATTACGGTGCGGGATTTTATCCGGGGGTTGGTGCTGTCGGAGACCTTCCGCCGTTACAACTATGAGTTCAACGACAATTATCGGTTTGTGGAATTGGTGGTGCAACGGGTGTTGGGACGGGATGTGTACAGCGAGCGGGAGAAAATCGCCTGGTCGATTGTCTTGGGCACCAAAGGCTTGAAAGGCTTTGTGGATGCGCTGATCAACAGCCCCGAATACATGGAAAATTTTGGGGACAATACGGTGCCCTACCAACGGCGGCGGATTCTGCCCCAGCGTGCCCAAGGGGAAACGCCTTTTAACCTGAAAACCCCCCGTTATGGGGCGTACTACCGGAAAAAACTGGGCTTCCCCCAATTGGGGGCAGGGCTACCCGCCAAACGGATTCCCGACCGGGGACGCCGGGGGGGAGACCCGACGGACTACCGGGATTTGGCACGTTTGGTCATTTACTCGGTGAAAATGCCGCCCGCTACCGCCACCATTCCCGAGGATTTCCTCGCCGCCGTGCCCCGTCGTTAGTGGGGTCTAGGGGTTCAAGGGCAGTTTGCGCCGGGGGGGTTGGGCAATGTTGGGTATCCGCCAGCCCCGGTCAAATCCCCGTTCGGATATTTTCAGTACGGGAGCGGCTTGGAACCGCTTAAATTCCGCCCGTTGCACCAGTTGCAATACCTGTTCCACCAAGGTGAGGTCATGCCCCGCCTGGGCGATCTGCTCCGGGGTTTGCCGTTCCCCTAGCCACCGCTGGAGAATATCATCCAGCACCTCGTAGGGGGGCAGGCTCTCCTGGTCGGTTTGGTGGGGTTTTAATTCGGCACTGGGGGCTTTGGTGAGGATGGATTCGGGAATGGTGCCGGTTTCCCCCCGTTGCTTCGTATTGTCATTGTACCAGCGGGCGAGGGCGTACACCTGGGTTTTGAAGAGGTCCCCCAGGGGTGCCAAGGCGCCGCACATATCCCCGTAGAGGGTGCAGTAACCGACGGCGAGTTCGGATTTGTTGCCCGTCGCCAGCACCAGGGCGTGGAATTTATTCGCCAGTGCCATCAGCAGGGTGCCCCGGATGCGGGACTGGATATTTTCCTCGGTGACATCGCTGGCGTAGCCCTGGAAGAGGGGGTTGAGGCTTTGGGCGTAGGCATCCATGAGCGGGTGGATGGGAATTTTTTCGGTTCTGATCCCCAAATTCGCCGCCAACGCCAGGGCATCGGTCACCGAGTGGTCGGAACTGTAGGGAGAGGGCATCAGCACCCCCAACACCTGCTCTGCTCCCAGTGCTTGCACCGCCAATGCCGCCACCACCGCCGAGTCAATGCCGCCGCTCAGCCCCAGCACCACCCGTTGAAAGCCGCTTTTGTGGACGTAATCCCGAATCCCCAAAACCAACGCCTGCCACACTTCCGCCCAAGGTTCCGGGGGGGAATGCACCCGGGTGTCCTGCCATTGCCCCTGGACGTAGCCCACCGTCTGCACCTCTTGGGTGAACGCCCGTCCCCGCTGCACCACCTGCCCCGTGCCATCCACAATCAGATTGCGCCCATCAAAAATCAACTGATCCGTGGCTCCCACCTGATTGACATACAGCACCGGCACTTGGTATTTGCGGGCGCAGTGGGCTAAAAGGGCTTCCCGCAGGGCACCTTTCCCTTGCCAATAGGGGGATGCGGACATATTGATCAAAATATCTATTCCCCGTTCCATGAGGGTAGGAATGGGATTTTCCGGGTAGCGTTTGCCGCTCCAAAATTGCTCATCGTTCCATAAATCCTCACAAATGGTGACCCCAAAATGTACCCCCTGCCAACGCAACACATTCACTTGGGTACCGGGTTGGAAATACCGATGTTCATCAAAGACATCATAGTCCGGGAGTAATTGTTTATAAAACGTGTAGCGAATCCGCCCATCTAATAATAAAGCCGCCCCATTAAAGAGTGGTTTTTCCCCCTTTTGCCACCAATCGGGATTGGGAAAAATCGTACCCACCAACACCCCAATTTTCGGGGGAATGCGGAGGGCGAGATGATGCAAGGCAGTTTGGCAATTTTCCACAAACAAAGGGTCAAGCAACAGGTCTTGGGGCGGATACCCACACAGGGATAATTCCGGGGTGATTAACAAAGAAATGCCCTGAAAAGCGCAGTGTTTCGCCGCCTGGAGAATTTTTTGACTATTGCCGAGCAAATCCCCCACGGTAGGATTCAACTGGGCTAAACCCAAACGCAATTCGCTCATATAAATACCATTGGTTTATCTTTGTAGGGTAAAAAAGCGTGCTGGTCAAACCGATATAAACTGGCGGGACGACCCGCCCCCCGACAAACTTTTTGCCCCGTATCTTGTAAAAAACCTAGCTTCAATAACCGGGAACGAAAATTGGAATAATCGCTAAAATTTTCCCCCAAAATAATCGTATATAATTGATACAATTCCCCCAGGGTAAACAACTCGGGCAACACCTGAAACGCAATCGGACTGTATTCTAATTTATTGCGTAACCGCTGATAGCCATAGCGGACAATCTGGGCGTGATCCCCCCACAGGGGCGGCAATTGGGACACCGCCACCCACTCCACCGGTTCTGGCTCCGGCAACAACACCGTTTCCTGGTATTGCACCAAGGCAAAATAGGCGACACACAGACACCGGTGTTTGGACGTTTCCCGTTCATCCCGCCCCGGTCCCCCAAAGGTGTATAGCTGTTCTAAGTACAGATGCTCCACCCGCACCTTGGTTGCCAAGACCTGATACGCCTGTTCCGCCAGGGTCAATTCCCCCGCCAAACCCATCCCCGGTAGGCGTGCCGGTTCCCCCCCACACACCAGCACCAACAGGCGATGCGCCTCCGTATCCACAGAAAAAATCACCGTCACCACATCAACGGTAACCTGGAGGGGGGTCATACGGTTGAGGGGAGTGCCGCCTCCTGATAAAGCTGATGGCGATGGATGTAGTCCAACACTGCGGGACTTAGTTCCGCCTGCCCTTGCCCTTCCCGAAACGCCCGGGAGGACCAATCCGGCACCGTAATTGGGGCAATGCTGACCCGGGGGCTATGTTCATGCAACCAATCCAGCGCCGCCGGAGCCAGGGGGTAACCTGTGCGGGGAATAATCACCACATTCACCTGGGGGAACAATTCTTCCGCCTGATGCCAACGGGGTAATTGGGGCAGTAAATCCGCCCCCAACGCCAGGGTCAAACTCGCCTGGGGCCAATGCGCCTGCGCCCGCGCCACACTCACCTGGGTAAACCGATGGCTCAATTCCGGACACAATTGCACCCGGGGTTCCCCCAATTCCCGCAGCAGACAGTCCAACATCGCCATCCGATGCGCCAAGGGGGTCTGCCCCGTTTTCAAAGGATTGTCCGCCGCCCAGACCAAGGCGAGGTCAAATTCCTGCCCCAACCACTCGATAATCTGCCTGTGTGCTAACGTCGGGGGGTCAGCACTGGTGCCAAACAAGGCTAACCGTTGGGGAACTGCCATCGTCCGCCTCGGTAAGGGTAAATTATAGTGATTTTAACCAAAAATCCGGGCGGTTGCCCAGGGATTACCCATGCTCCGGGCAGGGGGGGGCTTGGAGGGAACGGTCTAACCAGCCCTGCGCCTGTTGGGTATGGGCTAACGCCTGTTCCGGCTGGTCATGCAGGAGATAGTTCAAGGCGGCGGCTAACTGCTCAGCGGCACGGGCATGGCGATTACTTTTCAACCGATGCCATTGCTCCGGGGTAATCCGCAGGCGGTCGCATAGGGCTTGCGCCAGTTGTTGCGTCTCAGGTTCCATGCCAGCCATCGGGATACAATGAATGTGAATTTATTAAATTGTAATCAACGTGAGCGAACCACCGTCAGCGGCGGACTGGGAACAAGCCCTCGCCCAACTGGAAAACGACCTGATGGCGCTGAAAACCCGGTATCACCAGGTGCAGACCGCTCAAAAGACCCGGGCTGAACTGCAACCACGGCACACCCAAGTCCGGGAACATCTGCGCCGTCACAAAAACCGGGAAGCCCAGGCGGAACTCCAGCAACTCCAACGACAACTGGCGGAACTGGAAGTGACCCTGGAAAGCCAACTGCTCACCTGGAGTAGCTTCAAACAACCCTTTTGGCAGGCGGTGCGCTTCGGGGGCTTGGGGTTCGTCCTCGGGGTCGCCCTCCACCACTGGCTGTCTTAAAAATCCCTTAACTTGATCGGAAAATGTGAGTTTTTTTAGTATCCTAATAGGGGTATAACCAGCTGGAGGTGTTGTAATGACTGAAGCAGTGGCACTCAAACCCATTCCCCGCATTGGGGATCCCGCCCCGGATTTTGAGGTGATGACCACCCACGGCATGAAAAAACTCTCGGACTACCGGGGGAATTGGGTGATTTTGTTTTCCCATCCGGCGGACTTTACCCCGGTGTGTACCACGGAAATGGTGGGCTTAGCCCAAATGAATGACGAATTTGAAAAACGGGGCGCCAAACTGCTGGGCTTGAGCATTGACAGCATTCACGCCCACATCGCCTGGGTGGAAAACATCCGCCAGAAGTTCAACATTGAATTGCCCTTTCCCATCATTGCCGACCTGGATATGCAGGTGGCGAGCCTGTATGGCATGGTGCATCCGGGAGCCAGTTCCACCGCTACGGTGCGGGCGGTATTTATGATTGACCCGGATGGGATCATCCAAGCCTTGATTTATTACCCCCTGACCAACGGGCGAAATTTGGACGAAATCCTGCGGCTTTTGGACTCTTTGCAAACCAGCCGTGCCAACAAAGTCGCCACCCCCGCCAACTGGCGCAAAGGGGAACGGGTGATCGAACCGCCCCCGAAGACCGTGGAGGAATTGCAAAAACGGCGGGAAACCGACTATCCCGAAAAAGTGGACTTCTACCTGGTGAAAAAAGACCTGTAAGGTTCGCTCCCCTTCCTGGGCAACCGGGGAGGGATTTTGCCCCCAGAACGTGTTAGAACAAGGGGGTTAACCTCAGCGTCCACCATGACCAGCGCACCCCTGCAAGCCATCCGGGGTACCCGGGATATTTGGGGCACCGAAATCCGCCTGTGGCAATACCTGGAACAACACGCCAGGGACATCCTGGGGCGAGCCAATTACCAGGAAATCCGCACCCCGATTTTTGAAGCCACGGAACTGTTCCAGCGGGGCATCGGCGAAGGTACCGACATTGTTAGCAAGGAAATGTACACCTTCACCGACCGGGGGGAACGGAGTTTAACCCTGCGCCCGGAGGGAACGGCGGGGGTGGTGCGGAGTTTAATCGAACACAAGCGGCTCTCCCAGGGGGTGCAACGGTGCTGGTACCAGGGAGCCATGTTCCGCTACGAACGCCCGCAGGCGGGGCGACAGCGGCAATTTCACCAACTGGGCGTGGAAGTCTTTGGTAGTGACGACCCCCGGATAGATGTGGAGGTGATGGCGGTTGCCTTGGAGTTTTTGCAAGCCCTGGAGATACCCAATTTAACCTTAGAACTCAATTCTGTGGGCGACCCGGCGGATCGGCAACGCTACAAAGCCGCCCTAGTGGAGTATTTAACCCCCTACGCCGCCGATTTGGACCCGGATTCCCAGGTGCGGTTGACCAAAAATCCCCTGCGTATCCTGGACAGCAAAGACCCCGCTACCCAAGCCATTCTCCGCACGGCTCCCCAACTGCCCCAATACCTGGGCAAGGCGGCGCAACAGCATTTTGAGCAGGTGCAACAGGGGTTACAGGCGTTGGGCTTGGCGTATGAATTGAATCCCCGATTGGTGCGGGGTTTAGATTATTACACCCGGACGGCGTTTGAAATCACCACCCAGGATTTGGGGGCACAGTCGGCGGTGGGGGGCGGGGGACGCTACGACCACCTGGTGGAGGAATTGGGGGGCACGGCAACCCCGGCGGTGGGTTGGGCGATGGGCTTAGAACGGTTGGTGGTGCTGTTGCAAAAACAGGGGGAACCCCCAGCCCCCGAACTGGATATTTACATCGTTTCCCAAGGGGCAGGGACGGCGACCCTTTCGTTGCAAATCAGCCAGATGCTCAGGGCACATGGTCTGCGGGTGGAAATGGACGTGAGCCAAAGCAGTCTGGGCAAGCAAATCAAACGGGCGGATAAATTGGGGAGCAAAGCCTGCGTGATTGTGGGGGAAACGGAAGTCACCACCAGGCAAATTCCGGTGAAATGGTTGGCAACCGGAGTGCAAGAATTGGTGGCTTTTCCCAGCGGTTTTAGTGACCCGGCACTTTGGCGCACAAAATTTCGGCAGGCCACGTCCATGCTCAGATGAATTTTATAGCACTAATCAGCAACACCTTGGCATGAGTAGGAAATTATCCCAAAATTGTCTCGACGAAATGTAGTCAGTAGTCTATTAAGCAAGGGGGTACAGTAGCACCACTTCGCAAACCAACATTGGAAGCAGGACAATTGATAAGTAATAAAGAGGTATCTATAGCAATCCTAAATAAGCTAAATAAGAATGGAACAGGGGTCGCAGGGGCACTGCCCCCGTAAAAGAAGCACCTGCGGTGTATGGTTCTGGAAAATTTTTGTTTGTAAATCAAGTAAGATTGCTATACTACAGCCTGTTCGCAAATTAAAGGATATAAAAAATCGTGTTTTCAAGGCTTGACCTCAATGGGGTTAGAACCAGTGGGTTTACAACCGTATCCATAAGCCCCATTTTTCCCTTAGCAATTACAGTCTATTTATCAATTAAAGGATGCAAAAAGCCTCGATTATTCCAAAGGCTTACGATGATTGACCTAGGGCAAGTGGGGTTCAACTGTATCCCATAACCACTCCAAAGACTGTATCAATAATCTAGGAGCCATCGGTACGTAGGAAAAGTAGCTTCCAGCAGGCTTACCATGCGATTACCGTTTCAATCTTTGATGGGATTGCCATATTAATCAGCTTAATATATGGGTATGGGCACCTCTATTAATTCACAGCTATTACCTGTGGCGTCATTATTTAGGATTGCTACATTGTGATTCTAGGCTTTAGCTCCTACACCGGCAAAGGAATTTCGGCGACCAAGTCCCGGAGAATCGCCTCCGATTCCTGACGGTGGGTCTGGATGTCCTGCCCCCCACTGGCTAAAGAAAGCCGGTGCGCCAAAACCGGGACGAGCAGTTCCACCACATCATCCGGCACACAGTAGGCACGCCCCTGCACCAACGCCCGTGCTTTGACCGCCCGCACCAACGCCAACGCCCCCCGGGTGGACACCCCCGCCCGGAGCATTTTCGCCGTCCGAGTCGCCGTCACCACCTGCAAAATATAATCCACCAAAGACTCATCCAAAGTAATCTGATCCACCTGGGCTTGCAGGGTTAACAATTCCTGCAAAGAAAGCACGGTTTGCAATTGCTCCACCGGTTCATTTTGTTGCCGATTCATCAACAATTTTTTTTCAATATCCCGGTCAGGATAGCCAATGGACAAACGCATCAAAAACCGATCTAATTGGCTTTCGGGCAGGGGGTAGGTGCCGTGGTATTCAATGGGATTTTGGGTTGCCAACACGATAAAGGGTTGGGGTAGGGCATAGGTTTGGTCATCCAAAGAGACCCGTTGTTCCGCCATCGCTTCCAACAAAGCACTCTGGGTACGGGGGGAGGTGCGATTGATCTCATCCGCTAGGATCACATTGGCAAAAATGGGACCAGGGCGAAATTCAAAAGTGGCTTGATTCCGGTCAAAAATCGTCACCCCCAAAATATCGGCGGGCAATAGATCACTGGTGAATTGAATCCGCTGAAATTTACCGCCAATACTCCGGGCAATCGCTTGGGTTAAGGTGGTTTTGCCCACCCCCGGCACGTCCTCAATTAGGATATGTCCCCCGGCAACCACCGCCATTACCACCCGCTCCACCACCTGGGGTTTGCCAAGAAATACAGAAGAAATATTGGCAGTTAATTTGGCAATGGGATGGTCACTCATGGGGAGCTTGGGGGAGGGGGGGCAAAAACCTGTTGCCATGAGCGTACCGTATTTACCCCAATTTCGCTATCAATCAATTCCCCCGCTTCTGTGACCAACCGCATTGGGACTTTCGCTTCCGGGGCTTGCTGGAGTGCCATTGCCAACTCGGCAGGGATGGGAAATGTATTATTCTGCCCTTGGGTCAAGAACCAATTGGTATTGCCAATTTTCAAAACTGCTTCGGTAATTTTGCGACTGGTATCAACTTGTCCACAACTAAAGCCCCCCACCGGAAAGTAAAAAATATAACCCACATAGGCACGGGTACATTGGGTACCGAATCCCACCAAAAACCGCACCCTTTGGGGTTGCCACAAACTCAAAACCGTCACCCGGGGAATGTCCCCCCGACTAAATTCATGACGGTCAAATACCCCTACATTTTCCCCCTCAAAGGGGTCATTCACGCGCACGGGTTGAGACCAGGGCACCTGCATTCCCACGGCCAAGGCCGCCGATTCTACCACCGGCAATTTCGGGGTCGCCCCAGCTATCCCAGGTAGCATTCCTGACCCCGCCAGCAAAACCATCACGCCCCAACGCCACCGCATCGCCTGCCTGTAGTTCTCCCAAGGGAATTAGCATCTCTAACAATAGCATACGGGCACCCCTAGCCATTAGGTCATAGGGGCGCAACTGGGCAATCTCAAATGGGCACCTCGATTAGCTCGCAATTAAGGATACAAAAAGCCTCGATTATCCTAAAGGCTTAGCATGATTGAACTACGGCAAGTGGGGTTCAACTGTATCCCATAACCACTCAAAAGACTGTACCTAAAAATCAATAAATAGAGGTACCCTGTTGATTTCTTTGTCTAAAATACCAGTAAACCAGATGGAACAAAATAAGCAAGAATTTAGAACTGGATAATCATTAGGACACCTCTATTAATTCATGGCTATTAAGAATGACCCCCGCGTTATTGATAATTGCCGACGAAAGAATGGGACTTCCAAGCCAGTCATGTAAGTACAAAAATCAATAAATAGAGGTTCCCATTAGTCGGCAGGTCTTTAAGTAAAAATGTGACAATCCCTGGAAAAGAATTCAATTTCATAGTTGTTTTATGTTTGGGTTTACAGGGGTTAGAATGCCATATTCTGACCCCTCTTTTTCTGCCTTTACCTATAGCAATCCTACTCAATTTAGAAACAAAAATTTTCCAGAGCTAAATACGGGGGCGGTGCCCCTGTGACCCCTGTTCCATTCTTATTTAGGATTGCTATATATGTTTCAATACTTCTGGAACTACTCCTCCTCTTCTTCCCATGTACTCTCTTCATCCTCTTCCCCGTCAATCGTGTAATCGTAATCCCCATCCAAGGCATAGTCTTCGCATAACTCGTCCAAATCTTCTAAAAACTCATCCGGTTCATGAATGGTCAACGAAAAATTACTAATCGTCAATAGATAACCATCCCCTTCTTCATTTGCTTCGTACTCATAGTCAAAGTAATAATCTTCCTCATCCTCATCGGCGTATTCATCACACAGGGCATCTAAATCTTCGATAAATTCTTCCGGTTCATCCGTAATGATGTAAAAATCAAATAGGAGCAGTTCATCCTCTCCGGCAAAAAAAGATTCCGCATCCCCCCAATTATCCGGGCTAAATTCCAGGTCAGTCACCGATTTGATAATCCAGGAATCATGACCGTTAAATTCAGGATGAATCACATATTTATAGGGAATATAACAATACCCCCGATCCCCCCACTCGGAACCCCAGGAATTGCGGACAATAAACATCTGGTCTTTGTCCGAATAACCGACGCACAACATGGCGTGCCAACCGTGGGTTTCCCGCACATGATCAGCGGCTTTGGGCAGGGGAACCCGTCCCCGATTGCGGGTCGCTTCATCAAAGGATTGAAAAGTGTTTAAGGCAAAAGCGATGGGATAGCCCTCCGCCAGGGTGTGCCGCCAATGGTCTAAATGGGTTTCGATTTGCTCCGCTTCGACAATTTTGAACCGCTCCGCTTCCGCATAGGCTTCCTCGTGGGGTTCATCGCAGATTAAGGCTTCATCATTCGGCCAGGTCGCTTCCGTACAGGCACCGTAGTCCACCAGGGCTTGAATGGCGGAAATCATGCGGGTGCCCTGGTCTTGGATGTCATCCCCATCCTGGCACCGGGCATTGTAATACACAAACAACCGGCTCACATCCCCCGCCTCCCCCAGGGCTTGTTTGGCGAGATATTCATAAGCCCCCACAAACGCATTCGCCACACAGCTATTGCCCACTTGGGATTCCACCGCCGTCATCCAGGGGCGCAAATCCACTTTGGGGGGCAGGTTTTGATAGGTGCCAATTGGGTGCTTTTTCGCTTGAGCCGGTGCCGGGGCGGCAATGTAACCCCCCAAACGGTAGGCAGATGCACGCAGGGACATGATTAGGGTTCCTCAAGTAGCGAGAATTTCCGATGCAGATGCAAACGAATTAGGTGCAGTTTACCCCTTTTGAGGACTCAGGGCAAAGCGAATGCGCCCCAGCCAAACTGCCCCACCATTCACTATCCCACACATCAGGCTCAGCCCCGCCAGGATAAAGGTGACCGGATGCACCACCCCCAGGTGGAACCAGGACAGGACGTGTAAGCACAACAACAGTCCACAACCCCAGGCGAAACCAGCAGTCAAAGGCATCCAGCGGCGTTGGGATGGGAACCACAAAGCCAGAACCGTGGCACCGGTGAAGCCAAACATCAGGGGCACAAAAGTACCGCAAATAGCAATACAATTGTCCCGTGACCAAGTATCCCACGTTGATATTAGCTGTTCAATCATGATTTGCTTAAGTATTTTTTACTAAAGGTTTATTCAGCATACCTTAATATCATCTAACCTTGGCTGGCATCGGTAAACCATATCTTCACTGAAATTTCCGAATTTCCCCTTACCCCTGGGACGGCTGATGCTCGTTAGGCTCGATAACAGTGCCCTTGCCAGCGGACATAGCTCAGATATAATAAATAGTTATGGGCATAAATAACTATCAATAGCCCATCAATAATTTCTCATCGGTTATCTGGGAGTGGTTTTCCCTGTGAATTTTAGCAACTACGACCCATCCGGGTTTTATGATGAATGGTTTGTCCGAAAGGGGGAACCCCGTCCCGAAGTGCGGGTGTTGGTGGAGCGAATTAATCAGTTTCCGCCGGGGGAATTGCAACAGCGACAGCAGGCTGCCCAAGCGATTTTGATGCAGATGGGGGTGACGTTTCAAGTCTATAGTGAACCCAGTCAAAAGGAACGGATTTGGCCGTTTGATGTGATTCCTCGGGTGGTGAATGCTCAGGAATGGGCATATCTGGAACGGGGCTTAAAACAACGCATTCAAGCCTTGAATTTATTTTTACAGGATATTTACCACGACCAAAAAATTGTTAAAGATGGGGTGATTCCCCAGGATGTGATTGCTTCTTCCCAAGGGTATTTGTCCGCCTGTCAGGGGTTAACACCGCCGGGGGGAATTTGGTGCCACATTACGGGTAGTGATTTGGTGCGGGATCACCAGGGAAATTGGTTTGTTTTGGAAGACAATTTGCGAGTACCGTCCGGGGTATCCTATGTGTTAGAAAATCGCCGGGTGATGAAAAATACTTTTCCAAAATTATTTCGGATGTTGGATATTTGCCCGACGGATGATTACCCAGGACATCTATTAGAAACTTTGTTAAATCTTGCCCCTGCTTATCTGGATCATCCCTGCGTAGTAGTGTTAACCCCTGGTGTGTATAATTCCGCCTATTTTGAGCATTCTTTTCTCGCCCAACAAATGGGGGTAGAATTGGTGGAAGGGAGGGATTTGGTGGTGGTGGATGGCTATGTGCAAATGCGGACAACCCGGGGCTTAAAACGGGTGGATGTGATTTACCGCCGGGTGGATGATACGTTTCTTGATCCCCAGGTATTTAACCCCGATTCTTTGCTGGGAATTCCTGGGATTATGGAGGTTTATTGGCAGGGGAAAGTGGCACTTGCCAATGCCCCAGGAACCGGGGTAGCCGATGATAAGGTGGTTTATGCCTATGTGCCGGATATGATTCGCTATTATTTGGATGCGGAACCAATTTTAGGGAATGTGCCCACCTATTTATGTTGGCGGGAACCGGATCGGGAATATGTGTTGAATCATCTGGAGGAATTGGTCGTCAAATCGGCGAATGAATCCGGGGGATATGGGATGTTGATGGGCAAAACGGCGACCCCTGAAGAACGGGCACAATTTTCAGAAAAAATCCAGCAATTCCCCCGCAATTTTATCGCCCAACCCACCCTTTCCCTATCCCGGGTACCGACCATTGTCGGGGATCATTTTGAGGGTCGTCATGTGGATTTGCGTCCCTACATTTTGCATGGGCAAGAGATTTATGTGCATCCGGGGGGGTTGACGCGGGTGGCGTTGAAAAAGGGTTCCCTGGTGGTCAATTCTTCCCAAGGGGGTGGCAGTAAGGATACTTGGGTGTTGGCGGGGGAGCGGTCATGTTAAGCCGGGTGGCGAATTCCATCTATTGGCTGAATCGCTACATTGAACGGGCGGAAAATGTGGCACGATTTGTGGATGTGAACTTAAATTTGATCCTGGATTTGCCCAACCAAAGCATGGCGCAGTGGGAACCGTTGGTGGTGGTGACGGGGGATTTAGCACTTTTTCAAGAGCGTTATGGACTGCCCACTCAAGAGCAGGTCATTCAGTTTTTGACCTTTGATATGAATTATCCCAATTCCATCGTTTCCTGCCTGTATGCCGCCCGGGAAAATGCCCGTTCCATACGGGAAATTATTTCCTCAGAAATGTGGCAAGAAGTAAACTCTTTTTATTTCCTCGTCCAACAGGCGGCTGAATGTGGTCAAGAGGTGGATTTGAATCAGTTTTTTCAGGATGTGAAACTCGCCAGCCATCGGTTTGCGGGGGTGATGGATGCCACCATGTCCCATAATGAGGCGTGGCATTTTGGGCAGATAGGACGGCTATTGGAACGGGCGGATAAAACGACCCGAATTGTGGATGTGAAATATTATGTGTTACTGCCTTCGGTGCAGGATGTGGGGACAACTTTGGATGAAATTCAATGGATGGCTTTGCTCAAATCGGCGAGTGCCTATGAAATGTATCGGAAGCGGGGACGGCATTTGATTACCCCCCGGCAGGTGGCGGAATTTTTGCTCTTAAATCGGGAGTTTCCCCGTTCGGTGCTGTTTTGTTCACGGCAGATGCAGGCTTCCCTGTACCGGATCACGGGCACGGAATTAGATAATTGGCATACCGGGGTAGAACGGATTCTGGGACGGCTTTGTGCGGAATTGGAATATATTACCATTGATGAAATTATCCAGGGGGGTTTGCATGAATTTCTAGATCATTTACAGGTAGAATTCAATCGGTTAGACGATGCCATATTCAGAACTTTTTTTGCGGTGAATTTAGACCCGGTGACTCATGGTATTAATTGATAATCTTATTGATAATCCTAATGATCTACGGGTGTTGGTATTTGCCCATTCCCCGGAGGTAACTTTGGGAACCTTTGCCCAGGTTTTACATCAGGAATATATCCCCTATGAATATCTAAAAATGTGGCAAGGTGCGGCACCGAGTTTACCTTTAGATTGCTATTCCCATGTGGTTTTATTGGGCGGGACAATGGGTGCCTATGAGCAGGAACATTATGAATTTTTGCGCCGGGAATATGATTATTTAGACCAAATTTTTCACTATCAAATTCCCGTGCTGGGGATTTGTTTGGGGGCGCAGATGTTGGCGCATTTTCTAGGAGCAAAGGTGGCGGTTGGGCAGTATGGCAAAGAAATTGGTTGGACACCCATTCACCGCCTGGGGACAGCCCGCCATGACCCGGTGGTGGGACATTTGCCCCCGGAAAGTTATTTTTTTGAGTGGCATGGGGATGCGTTTGCATTGCCCACAGGAGCGGTGGGGTTACTCACCAGTACGTTGTACCCACAACAGGGCTTTCGCTACGGGGAGCGGGTGTGGGGGGTGCAATTTCACCCGGAGGTGGATGGGGCAATCATTCAGACTTGGTGTGCCCAGGCTGATCACCCCGTGCCGGTGCCGGAGATTGACACCCAAAGTTCTCTCTATTTACCACAGGCGATTTCCTTAGGGCAGGAGTTGTGGCGGCGGTTTTTGGCACAAAATGAACGGGTTACAATAGGTTCAGGACTGTGCAAACAATAAGTTCAGAAATAGGGCAAATTCCGGTATGGACGGACACCAAGGGCAGTTAGAAAACCATGCCGAACGGGATGAAAAACGCCTGTGGGAATTGCGAGAATTATTACACAAAGCCGCCCATGCCTACTATGTTTTAGACCAGCCCATTATGGCGGATGAAACCTATGACCAACTGTATCGGGAACTGTTGGATTTAGAACAGCGCTATCCCCAATGGGTCACGCCGGACAGTCCCACCCAGCGAGTCGGCGGTGCCCCCAGTCAGGAATTTCCTAGTATTGCCCACCCCACCCCTTTGTATAGTTTGGATAATGCGTTTGACCTGGCGGATATGCGGGCTTGGCAAGAGCGCTGGCAGAAATTGTGGGGGGAGAAATTGCCCGAGGATTTATATATTTGCGAGCTAAAAATTGATGGTTTAGCGTTGAATTTATTTTATGAACAGGGGGTGTTGGTGTGGGGTGCCACCCGGGGGGATGGGGTCACCGGGGAGGAGATTACCGCCAATGTCCGTACGATTCGGAGCATTCCCCTGCGGTTGCAGACCCGCCAGCCCCCGGCGCGGGTGGAAATTCGGGGGGAAGCCTTTTTACCCCAGCCGGTGTTTCGCCAGTTGAATCAGGAACGGCAGGAGCGGGGCGAACCTCTTTTTGCCAACCCCCGCAATGCCGCCGCTGGTACCCTCCGCCAGCTTGACCCCCGGGTCGTGGCGCAACGGCGGTTGGACTTTTTTGCCTACGGGGTGGGCAGGGGGGTGGCGGTGAGCAGTCAACGGGAAACCCTGGCATTGCTGGCGGAGTGGGGGTTTCGCACCAATCCCCATAGCCAAGTTTGTGCCGATTTAGCACAGGTACAACGTTATTACGAAACCTGGGCACAAAAACGGCAGGAATTGCCCTACGGCACCGATGGGGTGGTGGTGAAAGTCAATGACCTGGGGATGCAGACCGCCCTGGGGTTTACCCATAAATCCCCCCGCTGGGCGATTGCCTGGAAATTTCCCGCTGAAACTGGGGTGGCGACGCTCCTGGGGGTAACGGTGCAGGTGGGGCGGACGGGCACGTTGACCCCGGTGGCGGAATTGACCCCCGTGCGGTTGGCGGGGACGCAGGTGAGTCGGGCGACTTTGCACAACAGCCAACGGCTTCAGGAACTGGATTTGCACATCGGCGACCGAGTGGTGGTGCGCAAGGCAGGGGAGATTATCCCGGAGGTGGTGCAGGTTCTACGGGAGTTGCGTCCAGCCGATGCGGTGGCGTACCAGTTCCCTACCCATTGCCCAGAGTGCGGGGAACCGGTTGTTCAAGTGGCACAGGAGGCGGCGACCCGGTGTATCAATCGGCACTGTCCGGGGGTACTGCGGGAGCAGATCAACCATTGGGCGAGTCGGGATGCCCTGGATATTCGGGGCTTGGGGGGGAAGGCGGCGCAAAAATTGGTGGGGATGGGCTGGGTCAAGAGCGTGGCAGATTTGTACGATTTGACCGAGGCACAGCTGCAATCTTTGGCAGGTTGGGGGGCAAAATCCGCCGCCAATCTGATTGCTGGGATTGACCGCTCCCGCCAACAGCCCTGGACTCGGGTGTTGTATGGGTTGGGGATCCGCCATGTGGGGACGGGGACAGCGGCACTTTTGGCGACCCATTTCCCCAGTGCCACCCGTCTGCGAGATGCGGATTTAGAAGAACTCTGCGCCATTCCCGGCATTGGCTCGGAGATTGCCCAGGCGGTGCAGACCTGGTTTGCGGATGCGGAAAATCAAGCCCTGCTGGCTCGGTTAGCCCAGGCGGGGTTACACCTCAGCCATGACCCCGGTGGGAACGCCACTGGCTCCTTGAGCGGCAAAATCCTAGTCCTCACCGGCAGTTTACCGAATTTGACCCGCAGTCAGGCGAAAGCCCTGATCGAACGAGCCGGGGGCAAAGTGGGGTCAAGCGTTACCGCCCGGACGGACTACGTGGTGGTGGGCGAGGAGGCGGGTGCTAAGCTAGAGAAAGCGGTGGCCTTGGGCATTCCTCTACTGAGTGAAGCGGAACTGGTAGCCCTAGTGGGCGAGGGGTGAAGCGTGGTAGCCGGTTACACCTTAATATTGGTGATTCTGGTGTTGGGGGGCTTGATTGCCACCCTGGGAGACCGGATTGGTACCCGGGTGGGGAAAGCCCGCTTGAGTTTGTTCAAATTGCGGCCTCGCACCACGGCAGTCCTGGTCACCATTGCCACGGGCGGGGTGATTTCCGCCACCACCTTGGGGATACTTTTGGCCGCCGACCAGCAGTTGCGGGATGGGCTGTTTCGCCTGCACCAAATTCAGGAAGACCTGGAACGGGTGGAAAAGCAAAAAAATACAGCCCAAACCGAATTGGCTACCGCCCTCACCCAACTCCAACGCACCCAAGCCCAACTCCAGGCCGCCGACCGGAATGTGAAGGCAATTGAAGCCAAACTCGCCCAGGTCAACCGCAACTACCAAAACGCCTTAGCCAAGTTAGCCACCGCTGAGCAGGAATCCCGCACCCTGGAAGCCCAGATTCAAGAACTAAAACAGGACCGGGGGCAACTGCAAGCCCAACTGCAACAGGCCCAAGCCCAGGTCGCCCAAGCCCGTGCCCAGGCGGAACGGCTCCGCCGAGAAGGGCAACAACTGCAAACCAGCATCGCCCAATTGGAACTGGTGCGGGGGCGGTTGGAGCAGGAAATCGGTCAACTGCGCCAGGGAAATGTGGCGATCCGGCGGGAACAGGTTCTAGCCACAGCCACCATCCGGGCGATTTATGATAAGGAATTGGCGCGCCAAGCGGTGGAACAAACCCTCCAGGAAGCCAGTCGGGTCGCCGGGTGTCTGGGGCAAAGTCAGAGTCCGCCGGAGGTGTGCCTCAGTCAAACCAACGTCAGCATTCCCAATCCCCCCCGGATTCGCATCAGTACCACCGAAGTCAATAATCTGGTCAATACCCTCAGCAACGGTCGGGACTATGTGATGCGGGTGTTGGCATCCGCCAATTATTCCAGTGGGGAACCGGAAGTGGGGGTCTTTACCGACCTGACCCCCAATCGGCTGATTTTTCCCGCCGGGGCGGTGGTGGCGCAGATTCCCCTGGACTTAGGGACGATGGATGAACCAGCGATTCTCAGCCAGTTGGACCGGTTGTTCCTGGCTTCCAATCTCCGTGCCCGCCAGAGTGGCATCCTCGCCGACCCTTTGACCAACAAGGTGGGTTCCTTTAGCCAGGTGGCGCTGGTGCAATTTGTGGAACAGTTGCAAAATCTCAAGGGGGTGGTGCAGGTACAATCCGTGGCTCGCCGTCCCATCTATACCGCTGGCCCGTTGGACATCCAATTGGTGGCGGTACAAAACGGGGAAGTGGTTTTGCGTTCCAGTTGAGTTGCATCAGGTTCCTGGTCAGCGGCGGCAGATCGGTCTTGCCTCATAACCAGCATCTGCAATACCGTCCGCCACACTAGGGTCGTTGTGCTACCACAGTGACAGAGAGTTTCAACTTCATAATGCTATACTAGCAGGGTGGTAAACATTGATTACGTCAAATGCCAGAAGCCTGCCCTAAATGCGGACATGAGAACATCATCAAACATGGCTTTATCCTCCAGAAGCAGAGATACAAATGTAAAAGCTGTAACTATCAGTTCACCACCACCAATCGAGAGCGTGGTAAGCCCAAATGGATGAAGGTCATGGCAATTTTACTCTACGTTAGTGGCTTATCCATGAATGCCATCGCCCAGTTGTTTAATGTTTCTGCCCAGGCCGTACTCAACTGGGTTAGGGACTACGCTAAGGCTCATTGTGAAAAGCCAGAACCAGGCAGTGCTGTTGTAGTAGGACTTGACGAGTTTTGGCATTTTATTGAGTCCAAAAAGAAAAGTTATGGATATGGAAAGCTTATGATCGCCATCGAGGTAGACTCATTGACTGGGAACTGGGAGGTCGTGATCGTTAAACTTTGAGGAAGTTGTTAGATAGACTAGCACAGTGGCAGGTAACCGTTTACTGTACAGATCATTGGGAAGCCTACGCCAGTGAGCTAGAGGCGCATCAGGTAGAGACAAAGACAGAGACAAGGAATGCACAACAATATGGTTGCGCCACGCTTGGCTATCAGATCATCGTCATTGGTTTGCGAGATTTTGTCGTCAGTCCAAGGTGGCCTCCAAAAGTAAGGAAATGGCTGAATTACAGTCTTTTCTTTTATTATGGGGTACAGTAGCAACATTTGGCAAACCAATTTGCAAAAGAAGAAGAATTAATTAATAACAAAGATGCTTGGATAATTGACTGTATATCCTTTACTGGTGAATCATGAAACTGTCGAATAAAATTCTTTAGAACTGACCACATCATTTCCATTGGATTAAATTCTGGTGAATACACAGGGAGATACAATAGACGAGCACCGGTCTGGCTAATCATCTGTTGTACTTCTATGGCTTTATGACTATTCAAGTTGTCCATAATTACCACCTTCTTCTCATTTAATTTTGGGCATAATTCTGTTTTCACAAATTCTAAAAAATCCTGTTTCTTCATGGAGCCTTTGATGATTTTATGACAAACAACGCCCTCCACAGATATAGCACCGATTAACGTGTATTTCTGACCCTTGTTTTTCTGGCGATAACTATAAACTTTTTTCCCTTGTAAACTCCATGCAACTTTCCTCTCCATGCCCTCCCAGGTTGCTGTTTCATCTACGGCAACTATATCTTCGGCTGGAACGCTTCCAATCTTATGCCAGTATCCTAAGCGTTCTGCACAACTTCACTCTTGGCTTTTTCACTGCGGAATGTCTTTTTTTTTAGAGTGATTTTATGCTTTTTCAAGAAAGAATGCAATGTGCTAATACTCACTTCCTAGCCTTTCTCCGATTATCTCAACATATTGCCACAAACACTTATCTGGATACTCTTCAACAATGGCTAAAATCTCAACTTGATTTTGTTCTAAAATTCCAACTCGCTATGCCTCCGGCACGGCGCAACCTAACATCCCTACTTTCTTAGGTGTTAAGTCTTGAGTCTGTTTATACTGTTGTACGAGGCGATGTACTGTCCTTTTAGTTACCAATGGCTTCGCTATAGAACCTGTTTGCAATCATTTTAAGGGCACCTCTATTAATTGATTTTGGGAGGGATTTATGAGATGATTACTACTAACGACGTGGAGAGAAAAAATGGGTCAAAAAGGATTTTGGGATGAGCAAGAGCGGCGGGAAAAACTCAATCAAAAAAAGCCCATGCTGAAGTGGCTCAATGAATATAGCAATCCTAAATGAAAATGGAATAGGGGTCGCAGGGGCACCGCCCCCGTCCTTGGTTCTGGGAAATTCTTGTTTGTAAATCAAGTAGGATTGCTATAGTAAAATTGTTACCTCTTGAGGCAGTTCTCAAAAGAATTGTTTATGCTCTCTTATTATTTCTAATGATCCCTGATTGTCCCTCAGGCTTGCTTTACTTAAAGTAGGGATTCCCTAAAGTATCCACCAATAAATGCCGTTTGATTCCGTTAGTGCATTTATAGTGACAAAATCCTTTCGTTTCAATGCCTGCTGTATCTGTGTTCTTCACACACGTCCCCTATGAGCAAGCTAGGATATTCTTTTTTTTAATCTCTCTCTTTCCATTTTCTCCAATGCTACCAATACCCTTTCCCAAGTGCCATTATTTTGCCATCGCCGAAACTGAGAGTACACAGTCTGCCACTTGGGGAAATCTCGAGGCAAGTCTCGCCATTGACGGCCATTTTTGAGCTGATACATGATGGCATTCACGATGGCATGCCTTGAAACTACATGCTTTTTTGTCTTACTCTTTGGTAGATATTGGTCTAAAATCTCAAATTGTGATGCGCTTAAATCGGTTGTGTATGTCATTGCTCTACCTGTAATTTCTTTCTCCTAGTATAATTGCAAACAGGTTCTATAGCCCAATTGTAGCCCAATTCGTGGTCTAAACTGCCTCAATTAACCCCAACGATACCCAACCTGTACTGCACTAAAAATCTTGAAATCCCCTTACTGGTGGCTGAAATGTCTATGGAGCTAAGCTCCATCCAACAGTTCCGGGTAATGCCGTAATAGCAGGGTTTTTGGGATTGTACTAATTTTTGTGTGCCCCCAAAATGCTCCCCATTTTTGTTGGATGGGGTGAGACTTTTTTAGCGGTCTTGGGTCAGCAAGCCCTTGATTTTCTCTAGCAGGGGCTTGATGTCTTTGGCCTTGGTCATCCCCAGCGCAGTGTCCAGTAGCTCCACCAGTTCCGCCCGGTCTGGTTCCGCCTGCAAATTGTCTGTTAACTGGGGGGGCGCAGATGCGTTTTCCCCCAGCAGTTCCCGCCTAGCCGCTTCAGTGATTACCCGCCGGAGCCATGCGGGACTATCGGGCAAAGACTTAACCAACTGCTCTATATCGCTGGTCACTCGTACAAATAGCCTGCCACTCATGGGCTGGTCACCCTTGGGCTTGAATGGCTTTAGGTGTCTATTCTGTGGTCGCTCACTCATGGGCATCACTCCTGTCAACTCGTGTTAAGTATATCTTATCACCACACTTGTCAACCGATAAGAAATACTAAACCAAAATACCCTATTTACACTTGTCAACTCGTGTGAAATGGTTTATATTAAAGATATGGAAGGGAATTAAATAAGCCAGCGGCAAGGCTAGAAACCGTCCCAGAGGTGACATAGGTGTTACTCCAAGGATGAGACCTTCCATTCCCCAACAAAACGCCCCCGCCGGGTTAGAGCAGGGGCAAAATTCAACAATCACTAATAGGAGTTTGCCATGAAAACCAAGCTACACGCTAGAGTGCGGTCTATCAGTTCCACCATGTCCTGGGTGCGGTGGTCGCCCCGCATCGGTTCCATTGAGGATATTGAGCGGCGGAAGTCCATCGCCTATATCGGGTTTGACTGCAAGGAAAAGGCTGAGAAATTCTACAGCCACGTTTTGAAGCGGCGCCCGGATTGGAAATGGAAGTCCTACCCGGAGCAGGTTAACGGGCAATTTGACGGGGAAGGCATCACCCGCCCCCGCAAAAGTGAGCGGTTAACCGAATATGCCTACGAGATCAAGTGGCACCGGCCGCCGCTTGAGTTTATTGAGGGCTTAATCCGGTGGGATAACGGTGATGATATTGCCGGTCACGAACTTACGCAACTGGCATATCGCAACCGCTAATGCACACCGCCCCTGGCACTACCGCCGGGGGCAATTCACCTAATGGAGATTCACCAATGGCTACCCGCAAACGGACTACTAAACCGACACCTGCACAGAATCAGGAATCCAAGCCACTGCCCAAACCTGCACAAAAACCCGCTACTGATTGGTGGGAAATTCTCAAACAATTTGAATGGTAAATGGAGGATTGCAATGGAATTTGAATCTGATTTGATTGTTGACGGCACTACAGAATTAACCCCGGATCAGGAGTATGAAATGTGGTGCCATTACTGGGATATGCACCGTGAGCAACTGTTAGCCGCCTGGGGTGTTGAAACCCTAGAGGAACTGGAAATGCTTGGTCACGATTGGTAACGGCAATGCCCCGCCCGTCACCCGATAGGCGGGGATTGTCTGCATTGTCCATACAACGTTAAACCCTACACAATGGAGTCTAAAACCATGACGTACACCACCGTTAAACCGCCTGCAAATGCCCCCACCGCCCCGGGGGAATGGAGTTTATCCCAAGTGATTGAAGCCCTATCTAAACCGCTCCCCAGTAGTGTTTTAGAAACCAAAAAGTTAGGGGGTAGGACTATCACCTATATCCCCTGGCACCGGGCGGTTTTGGTGCTGGATAGATACGCTCCCGGCTGGCAATTCAGGATTACCAATGTCTCGCAAATTGGCGGGGAATTGATTATGACCGGCTCGTTATCAATTCCCACTGCTGACGGGATTATTACCCGTGAGAGTACCGGCTCTGAGAAGGTGGATACCAGCGGCTACGGGGAAACGGCGGCTAATGCTGAATCCCAATGTTTCCGCCGGTGTTGCGCCCGGTTTGGATTAGGGCTGTACCTGTACCAACGCTAGATAGCCGTCCTGGGGGCTGGACGTTAAACTGCCCCCATTCCTTATACACCTTGAATTTTGGAGATTACCAATGGATTTGAGTTTAGCTAGTCGCATTCGAAAAAGCGCCCACCAGGTGCAATCACTGCTAGGCATTTTCCACAGTGGCACCGTTGCCCCTGAGACTGTGGAAAACCTGATTATCCCCACCTTGGAATCAATGCACCGGGAATTATTAGCGGTTGCCGTAGCCCTCAATAATGACAATTGCCCGGTTGATTTATCCGATCCCTATCTCAAACGTCATGCGGCAAGATACCTTCACCCCACCCTTGGGAGTGACTCAATTTGGCGGGTTGCCAGTTACTTGGATATGCTACCGCCTGGGCAGAATACCGTCCCGGCGGAGATTGCCCACCGGGTTATGGAGATTCTTTCATTGGTGGAGCCGGAGCCGTCCGAAAGTCTCGGTTAATTTGCCGCCCTGGGGTATGGCGTTAAACTGCCCCAATTACCCTGTTAACTGTTGTTTTGGAGGTTCTTTATGTCTGCAATTGATTGGCATTTTTTGGGCAGTGATGCTGACCGTTTGGGGTTTGTCGAGAATGTCCTAGCGGTTGCGCCCCTGGTTTGCGAACGGGGGGATAGTCTGCAACAGGCGGCTATGGCTAATCTGCTGATCGCCGCCCATGAGGTGATACAACACCGGCGCGAACATTCCGCCACCAGTGCGACCGCTCACCCCGAATGTCGCACCCTGGCAGATATGGTTACGCCTGAACGCCTGGAAGAATTGAAGCAGGAGTTTGAACAGGCGGTAGCAATGGGTGAACAGGTCAAGGAATGGTGGGATTCCCAACACCGCCCCGACCCCGACCAGCAGTAACCACGATTCCCCCGCCGTCCCTTGATGGTGGGGGTTTCCCATCTAGTCACGCTATATCCCGCCCTATCTCACGTCAGGATGAATCCTACAGCCAACAAAATTCAGGCACCTTCTAGGGCATTTTAGCGGGGGTTATTTTGCGTACTCAAACTTTTGCGTAGTCATAGCCTGCCCTGCGCTGATCCTCTGCATCCTCTAGCTTGGTCAGTGGACGGGCTTGAGATTCGGTTTCCGGTTTGGGACCAATTGGTCCCAAATTTTCCAAGATTTTTGTTGCCTGTATCAATCTATTGGCATGACGGTAAACCATCCCCCACCGCTCTGTTACATATCAGGGGTGTTTGGCAATTTTGGATCAGCAATCCCATAGATTTTTTCCCTGATCTGACGGATTACATCCTGATTCAGTACTCGCCCTTCGGTGGGAGCAGGTGTAGCCGCCTGGGTCACAGATTCCCGAATTAAAGTTAGCCATTTGATAGCGAGTTCCGCCCGTTTCAGTGGCACAATTTCGGGGTCAACTAATGCGCTTTCAATGGTCTCTAAGGCAAGGTCACACACTCGACGTACACGATGGCTCCTAGCTTCTAGTCCCTCCCCCGTCTGTTCTGCGAGATATTCCTTCCATGCGGGTAACTTTTTCCATTTGCAGAGAGAAACTTTAGAGACTTCCAAATAACTGCTGATCCGACTGAGCGGCCAGCCGTCCAGCACCAGGTCAGCAGCCCGCCGTTGCAAATCATCTAAGCCCCGGTCTAGCATCCTTAACCTATTCTTAACGTTTGGTTAATTTCAGTTTAACCGATGGGGGTCAGGGTCACGGTGCAGGATGGGACTCCCCGTTTCCATCGGGCAGTCAGTTCCGGCAAGACCTTGAGATTGTCGTCAACTAAAATTCCTGCTTGCACCAACACATCAAAAACTGAGCCACACCAGTTATCAATGTCGCCCCGACAACTGGGTGAGATTAGCAGTATTTCCACTGAATGAGGATCGCTGATGGGGATTTGTAGATTCTGCGCTTTCGCCTGTGCCACCAGTAGCGGTGCTGATTCTCGCTTCCAGTGAACATACTTAGGTGGTAAATGCGCCCATCCGTTCCGCACAAACCGGGGGCGGGGCTTCGGACAGGCTGGGTAGGGCACATCAAAAGTGATCATCTGGGTACTCAGATTGAAACGCGCTTAGCGCATCCTGTTTGGCTAACTCATCACGAATTTGCCTTAAGATTTTTTGCTGAAATTCAAGTCGAGTGAGTGGGATTAATTGGGTTATTTGTTGAATGGGCGGGGCTTCATTTTTCATGGGGGTTTGGGGGCGGATTACACTTTGATTTTAACTGGTAGGTTTTATTAGAATTTCACCTTGAATTTACGGCCTTTGGGTCGTGGGGTTTTGGTTTGTTGGTCGAGTGTTGCCAGCCAACGATCCACCAGCAGGGACTGTTGAAACTCATTCACCTTCGCCTGCTTCACCGCCGTACTCCCCACACCGACCACCTTCGCCGCCCTAGTAGCAGATTTGCGCTCCTGCTCCCGTAGCTCCCTTAACCCATCCTTAACCTTTTCGTCTAGTTGGGACGCTGGCGTCCCAGCCTGAAGTTTTAGTTTAGGAGAACCTTCTTTTTCCTTTCCTTCAAGCCGTCCCGATTCTACTTGCCGTTGTTTTGCTTCTTGGGCATAGATATGGTTCCCCCCCTAAAACGGTGTATTCAAGTCTGTTGGCGGTGGTGCTACGACTTGCCAGTTAGCCGCATCCACCGTGTAGCAATAGTCATCCTTCCGGCTCTTGGGAGTTTCAATGACTAGGCGGGTGCCGTTTTCCCAGACAAGTTTCACCGTAGCTTGAGTGCCGACCGGCCATAATTGAGCTTCCCAGCAGTGGCGGTTAACCAGTCGGATTGTGTCGCCGGGTTTAATGCTTATGTCATCCCCAGCGGACGTTTCTGCCGTTTTCAAATTGGTTTCATCTTTGTAAGGTTGGTCGGACGTTTCTGCCGTTTTCACCTGGGGAGCAAATACAAGCCACTGACCGTTAACCTGTAGCTCCACCAACCCCGTTGCCGTATCTTTGCGCCGGGCGGTTACGACCCCGCCACCGTATCCTGCGCCCACCCGGGGAACATTAAAAATACTCATATCTGCCATCCTCATCATCGGGAATAAAATGCTCGTCATTTTGTTGGGTGGGAATTTGGAGATCAGGGTCACCAGGGTCACCGTGTACTGCATCTTGACCGTCTAAGCCCGTATTTATAGGAGTTTTAGAGTGGTGACCCTCCCCGGTGACCCTATTAAGTGGGGAGTCCCCACTATCGGGGTAGGGGTCACCGTTTGGTGGAGTCTCCAAAATTTTTTGTGTGGGAATTTGGGAAATAGGCTTCCAAGGCTTCCGTTGTACTGCATCTTGGTTATTTTGCCCCGTATTTATCGGCATTTCCGGCTTGGAAGTCTCCCCACCTGGTAGGGTTCCAGTAGGGTTCCAACAGGGTTCCATAGCCTTCCGGTCGGTGGGGTTCTGGAAGCCTATGGAAGGCTCCTGGAACCCTACTGGAAGGCTATTGTCCGGGAAGGCTTCCAGACTGGAAACTTCGATAAAATCAGGGTTTTTATCCTCACTTGCAGTACGTTGGAAGCCTTGGAAGGCTATTTTGGAAGTCTCCACAAAATTTATTCCTGCGAGTGCGGTTCTTTTTACGTCCTTGCCGTCCGGGTCGGTGTAACGGATAGCTACCCGCCGCACCTTCGGGAACAGTTCGGTAAACCGCTGTAGGACTTGGTGGCTGGCAGTCACGCATCGGTCACCGTTGCCTGGGTGTTCCCAGTTCCGCTTTTGGCCGCCCCGCTGTCCCTGCTCGATAGTCAGGTAATTTTCCTGTATGTACCAGGCTTCCAGTCGCTCCCAGAGTTCGGTTACGGAAACCATGCCGTCCGGGTCTTCAACCAGCCCAGTATCTTCGCAGAACTGCACCAGGTGACTGCTACGGCGGCGCAGTTCATCAATCTGATCCGCCACCGGACTGTAGTCTATTCCCTCGGTCGCCACCGCCTGGAGTTTTACGAGTAGCAGATTCAGCAGTGCGGGGAGTATTTCCCGGTCAATGAAGTTGGGGTCATCCTTAAACCTGGGGTCTGCCAGCAGTTCCCCTTTGGCGGGGTCGGGGTTAGCCTTGTAGGTCTTGGTGAAGGGGATGATGGCGTAGCGGCTCTTGATCGCTTCCGTTGCCGCCGTCATGTTGGGTGGCTGATTGCAGTTGAATAACAGCACCGCCTGGGGGGTCATGCGCCGTTCCTGAATCCCCTTCCGTTCAATACTGATAGGGTCGCCGGTGGTTACCAACTTTAGCGACTCGATGCGGTCTAATTTCCCGGCGGGTACGGTTTCACTAGGCCAGTTGACCCGTGAGTGTTCCAGGTCGGCTAACCCGAATTTGCGCCCAGCGTCATAGGCTTGGAAGTCGCTTAAGCTAACGGCGGTACAGCCCCGTCCCCCAAATAGCCGGAATACCGCTGTCCTAATAGCGTCCTTCCCGTTTGCGCCGGTGCCATAGAGCAGTACCGTTCTGGGGGTTCTGGCTTTGCGTTTCCTAATGGCTGGCAAGTCTAGGGAACACGCCAACGTCCTAATTAAAATCTCTCTTGGTTGCGGCTCTAGGCATTCCAACAGGCGGTTTAACGCCGTGCTATCAGCCTGCGGGTTGTAGGTTGCCGCCGGGGGGTCAATAAATATAAGGTCAGGGTTGTGGGGTAGCAGTTCCGTCCGTAGCGTGTTCCCGTCCCACTCCCAGCGCAGTACCCCGTTTTTGCAGTTGTAATGGTTCGCCGGGTTCACCTGCTCCTGTGTAATCCCCGTTGCGAGTTTCTGCAATTCCAGTATGTTTTTAATAACGCTAGGGCTAAATTTGCGCCCCCGGCAATAGGCGGTTATCCGGGCTAACTCCAGATCGTCCGGGGTTAGCTCGTAATGGGTTCCCACCCAGCGATAAAGGTCACGCTGGTTTAGTGTGATATATCGCCCTTCTGAATACAGGCTATCTACCGCCTGCTCTAGGAAGGATAAATTATCATCCTCTTGCTTTGAAACGGCAGAAACGTCCGGCTGACAAGACATAACGCTTTCCCGCCGGTCGCTAATCGCCCCTAGAATCCGGGCTTTAATGGCGGCATTATCTAAACCTTGGTTGCGTAGATCGGCGATCCAGTCGGCTAGGTCGTAACCATCGCTAGGCTTATTCCACTGGTCAGCATCCCCGGCATACAGCCACCGGGTCGCCCCAAAAGTTTTTGCCACCTGGTCAGCATACTGCAAGCCCTTATCGTCACGGTCGGGGCAAATAACCAGGCTGGCACCGGCTATATCCTGCGTGTAATTGCCGTATCGGGTAAACCCGCCACTGCCACCGATGGATGTGGTAGTCGCTAGTCCTATTTCCCATAGCAGATCGGCGGTAGCTTCCCCTTCGACCCACAGGATGGGTTCCCCCTGGGCAATCGCCGCCCTAACATTCTTATGCCGGTAAACGGGGATAAGGGAGCGGTCTAAGTCACCTAACCCCGGTTGCCATTGTTGCCCGTCCCACCGTTGCTGATAAAACTCTTTAGTCCCGTCTCCCCGGTCAACACGCTTAACCCGTACCAGGGGGTTCCCGTTGCGGTCAGGGTAATAGTAGATTTTTTCCGACTTTGGGCGGGGCGGTTTCTGCCACCGTTCCCGTTGCTCCAGTGGTTGGTGAATTCGGAATAACCCCCACCCTGCGCCATCGGTGGTATGCCCAACACAAGCCCATTCTTGTCCGTCTGCACCCCTGAGAGTCTCACCGGGTTTGTACTGCTGATAACTGTGGCAAAATACCCGGTTATCACTCGTCACCCGGCAATCGCCGTCTTTAGTGCGCCCACAGACTGGGCATGGATTCTTAGGACTGGATGCGGTAAATTGTACTGCATTTTGTCCGTTAAGTGCGTGTTGCATGGTAGGATACTCCTAGAGTTTTTGTTTTGAACTAAACGCCCCCCGGAGCCGCCGCCCTGGGGGGCAATTTTTTTGTTAATCCGTCCCCAATCGGCTCAGCCAGGCGTTAATATCGCTCGACTTCCAGGCCACCGCACGAATCCCAATCCGCACGGGTTTGGGAAATCGGTTCAAACTTGCTAACCGGTAGACTGAACTTCTGCTCAGCCCAACGTACTCAACCAATTCATTAATCTTCAAGAGTTTCTCCGGCATTTTTTCGCCCCCAATATGTTGATTAAGTCTCATCAAAGCCTGCCTGCAACTAAAAGTCAGGGTTGACCAGGTCAACCCTAACTGACCTGAGCCGGTCTAAATAATCTGCCCAGTCCCGCATCATCTTGTGTCGTTCCCGTAAAAATTGTGTGCGGTTATAGGCTCTCCCTAACGGGTCTTTGACGTTATGCCCTAGTTGATGTTCGATGAGTTCCACCCGGAACCCGAGGTGTTCATCGAGTAATGTTCTAGCGGTCGCCCTCCAACTATGCCCGGTCATAATTTCTTTGGGGATTCCCAGGGTACGCAGTGCCGCCAGAACTGCGCCATCACTCATCGGGCGGCCACCACCCCGGCCACTGGGGAACACAAACTCGCCCCGCCCGGTGATGGGCTGTAGCTCCTGCAACAATGCCACCACCTGTTCCGCCAGCGGTACGATGTGGGGCTGTCCCGTTTTGCTGAGATTAAACCGCCATTCCCGGGCTGACCAGTCAATATCCGCCCATCGCATAGTCCTTAATTCCCCCGGTCGGACAAATACATACGGTGCGATTTTTAGGGCAGTACACACCACTGGGAACCCCGAGTAGCTCCAGACCAGTTTAAGAATCTGTCCTAGTTGCTGGGGGTCGGTCACGGCGGGGAAATGGTGTTTTTGCACTGGCGGTAATGCCCCCCGCAGGTCATAGGTAATGTCCCGTTTCGCCCGTCCCGTTGCCACCGCATATCTCCACACCTGGCTACAGATATTTAATTCCCGATGGGCGGTCTCCAGACTGCCCCGCTGTTCCACCCGCCGGAGCGTCTGCAACAGGGTCACGGCATCAATATCCCCAATGGGTTGCGCCCCCAGCCAAGGGAAAATGTCCCGTTCTAGCCTGCGTAAAACCGTTTCCCCATGACTGGCCGCCCACTTGGGAGAATGCTTGATGAACCATTCCCGAGCGACTACTTCCAGTGTGGATTCCTGCGCTATTTGCGCTTCCTTGAGGGCTTGCCGTTCCGCACTAGGGTCTATCCCCTGCGCCACTTTAGAGCGAATCTCATCCCGCCGCTCCCGTGCCACCTTTAGGCTGATCTCCGGGTACGTCCCCAACGATAACCGCTTCTCTTTGCGCTCCCAGTAATACTTGATGCGCCACCGCTTCCCGCCCTCTGGGGTCACTTCCAAGTACAGCCCCCCAGTGTCATAAAACCGGGTGACCTTCTCCACCGCCCTAATCGCCCGTATCGCCGTATCCGTCAGCCCTTTGCCCATCTGGGGATAACCACGCAGTACAAAATTTTTTCTGCCCCTAACCTTATCCCTAATTTTAGGGGATAACCTGGGATGCCGTGAGACCTTACAAGATGAAGGGGTAATCTAAAAGTGGCTCTGGGCGGGGCTTTCAGGACTTAATGAGATGGTCTGAGATGGGTTTAAGATGGAGCCGAGCGGAATCGAACCGCTGTCCGTATCGGGTATTGACGTCCCACTCATTCACAGGCATAGGTGCCTTGACCCAGACACCAGGAGCCAGTTTTGTCCCAAACTGACCAGGGGCTTACGGTTAAGGCTTAGCTAACCAGCAACCGCACAAATCCAGTTAGCGCAACCGTTGGGGGGATACGTTCTGGGATTAACGGTGTCACCTCAGAACGCCTCGAAGTCGGTCTAGTTCTAACTAGGGACTCTTAGGCAGCCACAACGGCCGCTTTACGAGCAAAAGGAACAATGTTGTTCGCAGTTACGTTGGTTTGAGCCTGGATTTACGAGAGTGGACTCCCTCTCGGCCTGCATCACAGGATGCGCGTTCGCCGACACGTCGAAACCATTACGGCCCCTTGTGCAATTATTGATTATAAACCAAAAATTGCGACTGTGGAGGTTGGAAGTTTTGGGGTGGAACGGGTCATAATTGAGGAGCGTATCAACCATGCCCATGATTATCCTGGAATGGCAGGCAGATAACCGCATCCATCGTCGCGAAATGGCTATGGGAAATCCGTCCCAGGTGATCCGTTTGGGGCGTGACCCGAATTTATGTGATGTGGTTTTTACCGATCCGACGGTTTCGGGATTGCAGGCGGAAATCGCTTGCGATGGACAAGGGGTGTACTTACGTTGTCTGCGGGAATCCAATCCCCCTTGGGTGGATGGGCAACGCTTGGGCAGTACGCCGGTGCCGTTGAAAAATGGCAGTGTGGTGCGTCTGGGGCGGACGCAGATCAAAGTCATCAGTGTGGGGGCAACCCCAGCAGACTCGACGGATTTGAGTTTGAGCCAGTTGATTCCGGTGTTGGGGAGTGGGCAGGCTCTGGCGCACAAAGCCCATTTGGTACCGGCGGCGGTGACGGTGATTGGGGTCATTATTTTATTTTCTACGATTGGGAATCCGACGTTATTTAATGCCTGTTTGGCTTTTTTGTTGGGGATTGGCGGATTTTATTTTATTTATCAACTCTGTGGTAAATCGAAACCCTGGTGGGCGATGGTCTTGGTGGGGTTAATGACGGTTGTGCTTTTGCTCAGCCCGGTCTGGAGCTTATTTGTGTTAATTTTTCGAGAAATTTTACCAGGAAATTTGAATGCCAGTAGCCAGAGTTTTACGGTGCAATTTACGTCCCACTTTTTTGGGGCGGGGTTGTTGGAGGAATTATTGAAAGCTCTGCCGATTTTCCTATTGTGGGGACTGGGGATGCTCCTGCCACTGCGGGCACGCTCCCGGATTGGGGTGGTGGAACCCTTGGATGGGATTATTTATGGGGCGGCTTCGGCACTGGGGTTTACCTGGCTGGAGACGATGGGGGAATACGTGCCGGGGATTGTGGAGGAGGTGGGACAGCAGGCGGGCACGGTGGCGGGAGAACTGGTGGGGTTGCAGTTGCTGATTCCCCGGATTTTGGGTTCGGTGGCGGGGCACATGGCTTATAGTGGTTATTTCGGCTATGGGATTGGCTTGGCGGCGTTGAAACCTCGGTATGCGTGGCTGGTGATTCCCTGTGCCTATCTGGGCGCATCGGTGGTTCATGCCCTGTGGAATGCGTCGGATACGATTGGCATTTGGGCGGCGGCGGTGGTGGGGATTTTAGCCTATGTAATGCTCTCGGCGGCAATTTTGAAGGCACGGCAACTTTCCCCGAACCGCCATGAGAATTTCGCCACCACCCTGGTCAACAAAACTCGCCCATGAACACTGCCATGGATTGGGAGCAGTTTCAACGCTTGAGTGAACGGGGTAATTTTATCCCAGTGTATCAACAGTGTCCTGCGGATTTGGATACGCCGGTGTCCGCTTGGTATCGGGTGTGTCGGGGTCAGCCCTATAGTTTTTTGCTGGAATCGGTGGAGGGCGGGGAACGGATTGGTCGGTACAGTGTGCTGGGGTGTGACCCCCTGTGGGTGTTGACGGCTTGGGGGGAGGATTGTCGGCAGGTGTTTCGGGATGGGAGTGAGCAACGGTGGTCGGGGCAACCTTTTGCGGTGATCCAAAAATGTTTAGCGCCCTATCAGCCGGTGTCCCTGCCGGAGTTGCCGCCGGGGTTGGGCGGGCTGTTTGGGTTTTGGGGGTACGAACTGATCCGCTGGATCGAACCGACGGTGCCGGTGGTGGCGGGGGGGGATTTGCCGGATGGCTGTTGGTTGCAGATGGATCACCTGTTGGTGTTTGACCAGGTGCGGCGGCACATTTGGGCAGTAGCCTATGGGGATGTGCGGGGGGGGGATGTGCGTTCGGCGTATGAATATGCTCAGGACAAAGTACAGCAGTTGTTAGCTAAATTACAGCAACCCTTGGCACCGGCAACCACCCGCATGGTTTGGCAACCGGGGTTACGGTCTTTAGAAATTGCCAGTGATACCACGGCGGAGGAGTTTCAAACTGCGGTGGCACGGGCGAAAGAGTATATTTACCAGGGGGACATTTTTCAGGTGGTATTGTCCCAGGAACTCAGTACATCGTACTCAGGCGACCCCTTTTTGCTCTACCGTTCCTTGCGCTTGGTGAATCCTTCTCCCTACATGGCGTTTTTCCAGTTTGGGGATTGGCAGTTGATCGGCTCTAGCCCGGAGGTGATGGTGAAAACGGAGGGGCGGTTGGCGACTTTGCGACCGATTGCGGGGACACGCCCCCGGGGGCATACGCCGACAGAGGATGAACGGTTGGCGCAGGAATTGCTCAGTGATCCCAAGGAAGTGGCGGAACACGTGATGTTGGTGGATTTGGCGCGCAATGATTTGGGGCGGGTGGCAGAGCGGGGGACGGTGCGGGTGGATCAGATGATGGTAATTGAAAAGTACTCCCATGTGATGCACATTGTCAGTAATGTGATTGGCACGTTAGCCCCAGAGTGTAACGCCTGGGATACCCTGCAAGCCTGTTTTCCGGCGGGAACGGTCAGTGGTGCCCCCAAAATTCGGGCGATGCAGTTAATTTATGAATTAGAACACCGGCATCGGGGTCCCTATGCGGGCTGTTATGGGTACTACGATTTTGAGGGACAGTTGAACACGGCGATTACCCTGCGGACGATGGTGGTGCACCAGGGGCGGGTGCAGGTGCGGGCGGGGGCGGGGGTGGTGGCGGATTCGCACCCCCAGCGGGAATATCAGGAAACTTGGAATAAGGCGAGGGGCTTGCTGACGGCGATTGCGGCGTTGGGATGAGGGACTTTGTGGTAGGGTAAAGGCACGTTCCATGCCCTGGTCTTTCCTGGGTTGTGCCATGAATCGGCAAAGGATTTTAGCCTTGACCCATCCCAAATGGCGGATAGGGTACGCCCTGAGCATTGCGGGGGTTACCTGGGGGTTTTTATCCCTATTGACAAACCTACATGGGAATTTTATTTATCTGATTACCTACAATTTGGCGGTGCTGGGTTATTTGTTGGCTTTTTTTATACGGATTAATGTGGCTTCCGTTGAGGATACTTATCGGTTTATTCGCCATCAAGAACCGAGTAATTGGGTGATTTTAGTTTCAGTCATTGCCCTTTCTTGGGCAAGTATTATGTCTTTGGTGAGTTTGGCGGAAACACCCAAGGATTGGACAAGGTTGGAATCAGGAGCGCATATTTTTTTATCCATTTTAGCCCTCTTTGCTTCCTGGGTATTGGTCAATGTTTTTTTCGCTTTACACTATGGCAGGCTCTATTATTTTTCCCAGGGCAAACATCTAGCGGCGGAGCAATCTACGGAGGTGGATCGGGGGTTGCTCTTTTCGGAAGAGACGTTGCCTAATTACTGGGATTTTATGTATCAAGCATTTGTGATTGCCATGACCTTTGCCACTGCGGATGTGAATATTTCCCGGAAAGATATGCGGGTATTGGCACTTTTTCATGGCATCTTTTCGTTTATGTATAATTTGATCATTCTGGGCTTGGTGGTGAATTATATTTCTAATTTGTTTGGTAGTAATTAATTAAAGGGCACCTCTATTAAATTCAAAGTTGGCGGTCGCAGAGGGCACCCCCGCCCTCGGTTTTGGGTAATATGGGCATTCCTACCATGGGATTGATGATTGGTTCAAATCAATAGAAGTTCCCTAAATTCAAAGTTAGCGGTCGCAGGGGGCACCACCGCCCTTGGTTCTGGGAAATTTCTGTTGATTAATCAAGTAGGATTGCTATATGATGATTTAATGAAATGCGCTATAAACATGGAGTTGCAGGGGCATTGCCCGCGGCTTTAGTTCTTCTAAACATTTGCTCACCAATGGGCTAGGATTTCTGATAGAAAACGAAAAAACATACCTAGACATCTAACCTATGACGATGCCGGTGGCTACCTCCTGGTGGGAAGTGGAAGTTGAATGTCTGCCCATGCTGGAGGAGATGACCTTTTGGCGGTTGCAGGAATTGGACTGCCGCAGTACGGCGACGGTCTATGGGGACGGCTGGGTGCGGATTACCGCCTACGCCCCCCAAGGGCAATATGGGGTTCAGCATTGGGAGGCATTGCAGGGGTTACTGCGGGAGGATGCCCGGGAAGCCGCTCTGCCCCCACCCCGGGTACGGTGGCAGGAGCTGGACAGTCAGGACTGGTCGGAGCATTGGAAACGCCATTGGCAGGCACAACCAGTGGGGGAGCGGTTTTTGATCCAGCCTGCGTGGTTGCCGGTGCACAACCCGGAACATCGCCTGGTGCTGCGGCTTGACCCCGGATTTGCTTTTGGAACCGGCAGTCATCCCACGACCCAGTTGTGTTTGGAATCCTTAGAAATGCGGCTTGACCCCCGTTGGGGACCCACGGATTTGGTGATTGCTGACATCGGGTGTGGGTCGGGGATTTTGGCAATTGGAGCCTTATTGTTGGGGGCAAAACGGGTGTATGCGGTGGATACGGATCCCCTGGCAATTGGGGCAACCCGCCAAAACCAATCCCTCAATCAGATTGAAGGCGAACGGTTGGTGGTGGAGCAGGGGAGTTTGTCCCGGTTGGCGGAACTGTTGACCCAACCCCTGGACGGCTTCGTGTGTAATATTTTGGCGGAAACGATTGTGGATATGACCCCCCGGTTTCGGATGCTCGCCCACACCAAAACCTGGGGCATTTTGAGTGGCATTATCCAGGAGCAATTGGCCGCCGTTACCCAGGTCTTGGAGGAACACGGTTGGATGGTGGGGGCACTACGCCAGAGCCAGGATTGGTGTTGTTTGAATATTCGCCCCGACCCGGATTACACAGGAACGACAAACTCAGTGATACAGTAACAGTAATGGTGGGGCATTTTTGAGGTGGTTTATGTCATCTGTACTTAGTCAATTGCAAGCAGCACCCAAGGATCAGGTCATCCTATACCAACCGTTTTTACCGGCGGGAAATAAGCGGGAAACCCTCCCCTTTGCCCTGAGTTTGTACCGCATTGGCAATCTGGAAGGGGAACGCTATGTGGACGGGGGCGAGGGCATTCCCTTCGTGGCGACCTGGAATGTCTCCAATTTACCGGCGGATTTGAGCCGCTGTCAGATGCAGTTTGAGGGCAATCCCGACTTGACTTATGATATGGTGCTGGTGAATTTTGAATTTGTGGGGTTTTTGGTGGATTTGCTAATTCATTACAAGCGCAGTCAAAAGGTGGATTTTCCCCAGGATTTTTACCGACGTTTGCTCAATATCGCCGATGATAAAGACAAAAAACCTACGGCAACTGCACCCCCAACCTAGTCTTTGGGGTGGCACGCCGTTTCCAGATTAGCGGGATAATCTAGGGTTTCAGGGGGGCGAAATAATTGCTATCTAAATAACAGTAAATGATGGGCACATCTATAGCAATCATGAATGGGCACCTCTATTTATTAGAACCAACGAAAAATCTCATCCTCGGAATGCCCATCTTTCCCAGAACTAAGGGCGGGGGGTGCCCCCCTGCGACCGCTAATTTCTCATTTATAGAGGTTCCCGAATGATTACGCAACAGTTGCTTGCAGAAGTCAGCCTTCATTGAGCTTCCCATGGGATTACTGTTTTAGTCTCTGATAAGGTGGCTATATTTATTGATTTTTGTACCTAGACGGCGGGCTCGGAAGCCCCATTCTCCCGTTGGTAATTATCAATAACCCAGGGGTCGTTCTCAATAGCCCTGAATTAATATAGCAATCCTAAATGAGAATAGAACAGGGGTCGCAGGGGCACCGCCCCCGTAAAAAAAGCACCTGCGGTGTATGGTTCTGAAAAATTTTTGTATGCCTACGGCACGCAAGCTAATGCAAATCAAGTAGGATTGCTATAGAGGTGCCCTGAAGAATGTGTAGGCATTTTTTGTCCTCCCGTTCCTATGGTTCTCATCCTGTAATAACGCAGAAACTGTAGGTTAAACTGTCCCCCCTCAATTGGGGTAAAATGCTTGTAATGACAAGAACCAGCTATGGGCATCCGAGAGTTACAGGAACGTTATCGGAGCGGGGAGCGCAATTTTGACGGCTCTGATTTTAGCCGTTTGGATTTGAGCCGGATTGTCCTTAGCGAGGCCAGTTTGAACCGTACTAATTTGTTTCGCACTGACCTGTTGCTCGCCCAATTAGAAAAAAGTAATCTCAGCTATGCGGTGGCCTGCCGGGTGAATCTCAGCGGTGCCAACCTGACCGGGGCAATTTTGCGGGCAACGGATTTGTACATGGCGAATTTGAATGGGGCAAAACTTGACCAGGCCAATTTGAGCAAGGCTTATTTGCGGGGGGCGGATTTGACCCGGGCGGGCTTGAGCGGGGCGGATTTGAGCGGGGCAAACTTGATTGAGGCCAATCTCTACGGTGCCAACCTCACGGGTGCCAACCTGCGGGGGGCATTTTTGATCGTGGCGAATCTGCGGGGAGCCATTCTCACGGGGGCAGACCTGACGGAAACCAACCTAATTGGTGCCAATCTCACGGGGGTCAATCTGCAAGAGACGATTTTAACCGATGCGATCTTGCCCCAGGATGCCTCGGAACCCCCTCTGCGTCGGGCACAGCTGACCATGCCCCCCACCCCGACCAACCCGGAATTAATTGAAGAAATTTTTGGCATCCAATCTTGATCCCCGCTGCCTGGGTTAAATTAGTAGGATTATCAGTAAGGTTATTCCGCCCCCGAGGGCCAGCGACGATGTGTATTTGTGTGAATTGTGCCTATGTGGATCAGTGTGTCACCTACCATGCGGTGGAACACCAACACCAGCAACCCCATTTGACCGATGCGCCCACCTTTGAGCCGGTATCCCCGAGCATCAATGTGAATATCCGTTCTCGGGCAGACATGATTGAAATGGAATGGGATGTGGTGGGGTGCGACTCGTTTGCCTTGGAAATGGGGCGCTGGAGCCGCCTGCGTCCGGGGGAACCCGTGCCCACATGACCCTGGGGCTGGCACTCCATACGGCGGGTGCGACCGTAGGACTGGCGGTGGGTCGGGTCGGGGAACCCTATCGGGTCGAGCAATACGCCTGGGGGGGGGACACCAACCGTCACTTTCATGCCCAATTAGCCAAATTCATACAACCCTATCGGTGGGCAGAGGTGGGCTTTCTGGCGGTGACCCGGGGACCCGGTTCGTTTACGACCCTGCGGTTGGGGCTGGTAACGGCACGGATTTTGGCGCAGGAGTTGCATCTTCCCCTATTTGCCCTGTCCACCCTGGGGGTCGCTAGTTTTGGTTGGTCGGAACCGGTCGCCCTATCCTGGCCTGCGGGCATGGATTTAATATACGGGGGCATTTATCAACAGGGGCGGGCACGCCAAACCGACCAAGTATTTACCCCGTCCGCATGGCATGAACTGGTCGAAAATTGGCCGGAACCCTTGCGGGTAGTGGGCGACATTCACACCCAAGCCCCGGCGGATCAACTCCTGCGCTGGGCGGAACAGCTTTGGAGCGAAGGCGAGCGCCCCCATTGGTCAGCCGCCCAACCCTTCTATGGCCGCTCCCCCGTGAATTGAGGCACCGTTTGGCCTATCAGTTGGGGCGCAGTGAACATTTAACATTTACTTTTCATTGCCCTCCTGGGGACACCTCTAGGGCAATCGCAGATGATTCGTGTAAGTAAAAGGTTGGGGCAATCGCTTTAGACCCCAGACGTTAACGCCAAAAATTTGCACATCTCTTTAGGGGTTTTGAGTACGACCAACCACCTTATCTAAACCCACCGTGCCGTTGAGGTTGGTGCCCCCCATAATTGCCTGCCGCACCTGTGCTCCGGTCAGGTCAGCACCCGCTAAGTTCGCCCCCGTTAAATTGGTATCAGTCAGATTGACCACACTCAAATTACTACCACTCAAATTGGCATTTTGCAGCCGAGAACGGGAAATATTTGCTCCCCGTAAATCACTATTACTTAAATCCGCTTGAATCAGGTTTGCCGAAGGTAAATTAGCCGTGACTAAACTCACTTTTTTCAACTTAGCTCCTTCCAAGTTAGCCTGGGACAAATTGACCCGATCCAGCCGAGATGCCGTCAAATCTACCCCAGTCAAATCCGCATGGCTCAAATCCGCTTCCCGTAGATTTGTATTTCCCAATTTCGCTCCCGCCAAGTCCGCCCGACTCAGCCGCACCCGGGGTAACATCGCCCCTACCAAACTTGCGCCCCGCAATTTCACCCCTTCCATCCGGGCATCGGTCAAATCCGCTTGATCTAAATTGGCACCATTCAAAACCGCATTTTGCATCCGTACCTGGGACAAATTCACCCCCGTCAAGACTGAACTGGTTAAATCAGCACCCGTCAGGTTTACATCCGCTAAATTCGCTTTTTCTAAATTCACCAAACTTAGGGAAGCCTGCCGCAAGCTTGCTTCACTAAAATCCGTGTGAGATAACTGGGCACCATTCAAATTGGCTCGGTCTAAATTGGCACGAATTAGAATACTTTTGGTCAGGTTCGCATTCCCCAAATCCGCCTGCTTCAAATTCGCATTTCCTAAATTTGCTTCGCTAATATCCGCATTAAACAGCTTCGCTCCCTCCAAATTCACCCCCTGCAAATTTGCTCCTTTTAGGTTGGCATTACCCAAATTGGCTCCCGGCAGTACCATCCCCCGCAAGTCCGCCCCGGACAAATCACATCTTGGACATTGATTGGTGCTAGTTAACTGTTGTAAGTGTTCTGGGTTGGCGGCTAGAGCCGGATGCACACCCATCAACCCCACGCCAACTAAGATCGTTCCCCACACGCCCCTTTTCATACCCCTGTCTCCTAACCAAATGCTAACAACTGCTAGACAACTTGTCTGCGATTATACTGCATATTGCCAGTTTTTGTGAGGTCTGTATGAGTTCTGTATTTAGAACATAATGTCAAAAATGTCAAAAATGTTAGACATTCACCATCCGTTAGGTTCGGTCATGGTCGGGGTCTTAGGGCACCCGAGTCCCATTCCAGTCGGGTGGCAATCCTAGGGCTATCCCACCTCAATCGTAAGTAAAAATTTTATGCTTAGATAACCAAGAGTCGCAGATTGTCAGTCTATTTTAGTTTTAAGTAGCTTTGTTATTCTCATGAATTACCTGAGATTGCCATGTAAAATAGTCCCATACGCCAGCGAAAATGGCTCGCCCCTGAGGGTAACCATTGCCCCATGAGTCAAGATGTCCGGGTATCCTAGAAATAACTAGCAATTCCCAGACTTCTCCCCATGACCCTGACCGTTTACAATAGCCGCACTCGCCAATTGGAACCCCTGCAACCCCAACGGGGAAAAATTATTACAATGTATGTATGCGGCGTGACGGTTTATGATTACTGTCATCTAGGTCATGCCCGTACTTATATTGTCTGGGACGTGGTGCGCCGTTATCTTGAGTATTTGGGCTATGACGTTCACCATGTGCAAAATATTACGGATATAGACGACAAAATCCTCAAAAAAGCGCAAGCTGAGCAAGTGGCAATGGAGGTCATTACCGAGCGGTATATCCAAGCCTACAATGAAGATATGGGTCGCTTAAACATCCTGCCCCCTCAGCAATACCCTCGGGCTACGGAATCAATTCCTGATATGATTCAGTTAATCCAAAACCTGGAACGCCTGGGTTATGCCTATGCCGCCGCCGGGGATGTGTACTATGCGGTCGAGCGTTTTCCCACCTATGGAAAGCTTTCCCAGCGCACCCTTGACCAAATGCAATCGGGAGCCAGTGGCCGGGTAGAAAAAGAGGAAGCCGAACGCAAGCGGCATCCTTTAGATTTTGCCCTGTGGAAAGCCGCTAAACCTGGGGAACCTGCGTGGGACTCTCCCTGGGGACCCGGCAGGCCGGGTTGGCATATTGAATGCTCGGCGATGGTTCATAAAACCTTGGGGGAAAGCATTGATATTCACTGCGGGGGTAGTGATTTGATTTTTCCCCATCATGAAAATGAAATTGCCCAGTCGGAACCCATTACCCAAAAACCCTTGGCTCGGTATTGGTTGCACAATGGTTTTGTCACCGTTGACGGGGAAAAAATGTCTAAATCCCTGGGCAATTTTCGCACCATTCGGGATGTCTTAAATCACTATGAGCCAATGGCCTTGCGGCTACTAATTTTGCAATCCCACTACCGGCAGCCGATGGAATGCACACCTGCCGCACTCCAGGCCGCCCAATCCGGTTGGCGTACCCTTCAGCAAAGTGCCTGGGTCTATGATTTGCCGGAAGATTTCGTTGTAGATAAAACTGATTGTGACAAGGAGATTCTCGCCCAGTTTGAGCAAGCGATGAATGCGGATTTCAACACTCCCGCCGCCCTCGCCATTCTGTTTGGCTTGGCCAAAAAACTAAAGCACTTTGACCAGGAAAAACGTCATAGAAGAGAAAGTAATATTTCTGAGTGCCAATCCCGCAAAATTTGGCAGACATTTGTTTATTTGACCCAGAATGTTTTGGGACTGAAATTCCCATTTACTTCAGCGCAAGAAGCGATTGCCACTGAGGAACATACGGCAACTTTAGAGTCCTTTAGTGATGAAATTCAGGCACTTATCAGAAGACGAAAAGAAGCCCGTTTGTCGAAAAATTATTCGGAAGCCGACCGCATCCGCCAGGAATTGGCACAAAAAGGCTTGCGATTAATTGACCAACCCAATGGGGAAACCCGCATTGAGGTACATTCCGAGTGAACCCAATTCTCCTTGTGGGAGCCGGTCCCGGCGGTCTTGAACATTTAACCCTCGCCGCCCAGGAAGCCTTACAGCGAGCGGATGTGGTGGTTTATGACAGTTTGATTGATCCCCGGATTTTGGCACTGCTATCCCCCCATGTAGAAACCCAATCTGTCCAGGGTTTGTCCCAGGATGAAATCAATCATTTGTTATTACAATATTATAACAATAATCAGCGGGTGGTACGCCTCAAAAGTGGTGACCCCTTTATCTTCGGCAAAGCCACGCAGGAATTGCAGGCCTTAGATGTGGCTCATTGTATGTATCATGTCATTCCAGGCATCAGCACCGTCACCGGGGCGGCCACTCTGGCGGGAATCCCCCTGACCGACCGGGACTGGGGACGGACAATCGGAGTGTTTACCGCCCATGCCCCGGAGGATTTAGACTGGTCAGCCCTAGCTCGGATGGATACGCTTGTGGGTTTGATGGGGGTCGGTCATCTGGCTATTATACAGATGAAATTATTACAAAATGGCCGGAGTCCTGATACCCCAGTCGCCTTAGTTCACCGGGCGGGGCAGGTGGGGCAGAGGGTCTGGCGGGGAACCCTCGGGCAATTAACGACCCAACTGGCACAGGCACCGAGTGTTTTAATTGTAGGCCCAGGGGTGAACTATCATGCCCAATCCCATTTGCCATTACAAGGTAAAAATATTTTAATTACACGGGCGGCGGGGAGTGCTAGTGAATTGGCAGAATTATTGCGCTATCAGGGAGCGAATGTGGTGAGTATGCCGACCTTAGTGGTACAGCCGCCGCCGGATTGGGCACCCTTGGATCAGGCGATTCGTCATCTTCAGCAATTTGATTGGTTGATTTTGACTTCCGGGAATGCGGTGGATTATTTTTTGGAACGCCTGTGGTATCACCAACAGGATGTGCGGGCTTTATCTCACTTGAAAATTGCTGTGGTGGGGGAAAAAACGGCTTTTTATTTACAAAAATGGGGACTGAGAGCTGATTTAATTCCTTCGGAATTTGTAGCGGATCAATTACTCGCTGAATTTCCACAGGACTGTCAGAGTTTGCGGGTGTTATTCCCGCGGGTGGCGAGTGGTGGACGGGATGTTTTGGTGCAGGGATTGCAACAGCGGGGAGCGCAGGTCATGGAGGTGGCCGCCTATGAAACCCGTTGCCCCAAGGAAATTCCTGGGTTTATTCTTGATTACTTACGCCAAGGATATATTGATGTCCTCACTTTTACCAGTTCCAAAACCGTGGTGCATTGTTATCAACTATTAGAACAGGCTGCACCGGGACAGTGGCAAGATTGGCTCAAGTCGAGTCTGATTGTTGCGATTGGCCCGCAAACTTCCCGCACTTGTGAACGTTATTTTCAGAGGGTGGATATGGTGGCCAAAGAATATACATTGATGGGTTTGGTACAGGCGATTATTGATTGTTGGCAACGATGATCAAAAGGCTTCTATGGGACACCTCTATTGCTTAGTTTTGGCACTTACACAAGAGGGCTGATAGCCTGCATGGCCTAGCCATTTGACCTTGTTATTCCCCTGAATCTTCTGGGATTGCTATATCAGAATATATGGGCACCTCTATTTATTCAAAATATGAGAACAAAATACAAAAACAGCAGGTTCTCCTGAGTATTTGGTGATAAGCAGAGTTTATACTTAAGCCTGACAAGGGTTTCAGCCCCCCTAGCGACAGAAAAGCGTATCGTTCTATACAATTCCCACCACAAATCTAGGAGAGCCAAACAGCAGGTCATTGCTCAGTACTTTTTTGTACTAAGATGACTGGGTTTTATAGATTGGTGTAGATATGATTGAAAAGAGACTTAGTAGGGGGTCAAAACTCACAGATTATCAGCCGCCGCTCCCAAAACGCATAACGGCGGAAATTATAAGCGAGATTTTTCAACCCAATTGCCGCCTGTACTCTGGTTTTACCAATCAGACGCATGAATTTACCCCCAAGACACATCACCCACTGACCAAATACGTGTTCCACCTTGGCTCTCACTTGAGATTTGATGCGATTCCGTTCCTTTTGCTCGGCGGTTAGGGGCTGATTTCGGTAGCCTTTTTCATGGATGTGACTGGTAAACCCAATCCTGGCTAACGTCCATTCTAAATCCGTGCTGTGATAAGCACTATCTCCCCAGATTTCCGACCCATCAATATCCACAAGTTGACTGAATACTTGGGAGTCATGCACGGAGGCATCCGTGACCACATAATGACGCACAAAACCATATTTTACATCCACGCTGATATGATTTTTATAGCCAAAATAGCTGATACCCTTTTTCTTTACCCAACGGGCATCTTTTGCCGTAAAACATGGGGTTTTTCCTCCCATTGTTTAGGAATGTTCCCTTCCTTCACTTCTTGATTTTCTTGCCGAGTATTCCGTTGAACTGGCACGGGAATGAGAGTGGCATCCACAATCTGGCCAACTTCGACAATATATCCTTTTTCTCTCAGGTAATTATCAAAGCGAGCAAATAGTTCTTTGACCAGCTCATGCTTAGCGAGATTATCCCGAAATAACCAGATAGTTTTGGCATCAGGGATAGCGTCTTCGATACCCAATCCTAGGAATTCCATGAACGAGATACGGTCATTCACTTGCAACTCGAGTTCATCATCACTAATGGCATACATTTGTTGGAGAATCAACAATTTAAACATCACAATCACGTCGGTGGGTTTACGACCTGCATTGCTCTTTCTTTCCTTGTCATATATTGTTTCTAATATTGGGCGGAAATCTTCCCAGTTAATATGTTCATTGAGCCACTTCAGCATGGGCTTTTTTTGATTGAGTTTTTCCCGCCGCTCTTGCTCATCCCAAAATCCTTTTTGACCCATTTTCCCTCTCCACGTCGTTAATACTAATTATCTCACAAATCCCTCCCAAAATCAATTAATAGAGGTGCCCTTAGATAAGCAAGCTCAATCCTCAGATTGGGGGCGACCGGATGCCTTGCGGCCAGAGCAATTAGCCTACGCCGCTAATGACGTGATTTACTTACCCCAAATTGCTGAGCAGTTAACTGCCATGTTGCAACGGGAAGGTCGTTGGGAATTGGCGCAACAGTGTTTCCAATGTGTACCGACTATGGTGAGTTTAGACCTGTTAAATTATCAGGGAATTTTTGAACACTAGGGACATCTCTATGAGCCATCCCACTAACGACTCGAAATTCTCCAGCATCAACTACAGGGGCGATGCTCCTGCAACCCTTGTGATTTAGGTTTGCTATCGCACTACCAAGATGTCCTTTAGTTCATTGAGGAATGTAAATCACCTAAATCTAGGGATAGTTGTTGACCGTGATAGGATGCCGCCTGTCGATATAGCAATCCTAAATGAGAATGGAACAGGGTCGCAGGGGCACCGCCCCTGTAAAAGAAGCACCTGTATGGTTCTGAAAAATTTTTGTATGCCTACGGCGCGCAAGCTAATGCAAATCAAGTAGGATTGCTATGGGATTTCTATATTTGTTAATCTTTGTACTTACACAGCAAGCCTGATACAGCCTGTTCACAGATTAAAGGATACAAAAAATCGTGTTTCCAAGGCTGAGCCTTAACGAGGTTTAGGGTAAGTGGCTTGACAACCGTATCCCGTAACCCCTTAATAGGCTGTAGTGTGGCGTAGCTATAAGCCCCATTCTTTCCTTGGTAATTATCAATAAGGCAGGGGGCACTCTCAATAGTCATGAATTATGTAGAGGTGCCCATCTTTATTTACTTGAAACTCTCAAAAATCGAGATAAAATTAGTTTCCCATTCAAGGGATAATAACCTAATCCCAATACCGTAAATTTCTATGTCTCCCTATACCCTCGCCATTGACATTGGGGGTAGCGGCATCAAAGCCCTCGTCCTGAATGCAGTGGGAGAGGCAGTGACCCCCCGGGAACGGCAGGCAACCCCCCACCCAGCCCAACCGGCGCCTATCCTGGAGATTATTGATGCGTTAGCCCAAGGCAAAACCTATGACCGGGTATCGGTAGGATTTCCGGGGGTCGTCTGCCAGGGGGTCATCATCACAGCCGCCAATCTGCATCCCGACTGGCTGGGCGTAAATCTGCAACAAATACTTCAGGAACGCTTGGGGGTACCGGTGCGGGTGATTAACGATGCGGATATGCAGGGCTATGGTGCGATCCAAGGCAGGGGGGTGGAATTGGTGATTACCCTGGGGACGGGGGTGGGTTCGGCTTTATTTACCCAGGGGCATTTGGTGCCGAATTTGGAACTGGGGCATCATCCCTTTCGCAAAAACGCTACCTACGAAGCATGCCTTGGTCACGTTGCCCTGAAGCGGGATGGGGTACGCAAATGGAACCAACGGCTCGAAAAAGCCCTTGCCCAGTGGCATAAATTGTTTTACTATGATTGGCTCTATTTAGGTGGGGGCAACGCCAAACATATCAATTTTGACCTCCCCCCGCAGGTGAAAACAGTGCCAAATGTGGCGGGTTTACTCGGTGGCATTGCCCTTTGGCGGGATGAACCCTGAGGGATTATAGTGTGTAGCAATGCCCTCCCATTCACACACCGATGCAACAACCGATCATTGAATTTCGGGATGTTTATAAGCAATTAGGTGGGCGCACAATCCTGGATGGGGTGAATTTTGCCATTTATCCAGGGGAAGCGGTGGGCATTATTGGACCCTCTGGTGCTGGTAAATCCACCACGTTGCGCCTAATTGCCGGGTTGATGGCTCCCGATCGGGGGGAAGTCTGGGTGCAGGGCAAACCCCAGGTGTTGGTCGGGGAAGGGGCAGTCAGCAAAGCCCATATTGGCATGGTTTTTCAGGGTTCGGCGCTGTTTGATTCCCTCACAGTGGCGGAAAATGTGGGTTTTTTGCTCTCCGAACACAGCCATTTGCCCCCCGAACGGGTGCGGGATTTGGTGGAATTAAGTTTGGAACGGGTGGGCTTAAAAGGCATTGGCGACCGCTATCCGGCGGAATTGTCCGGGGGAATGCGGCGGCGGGTGGCACTTGCCCGAGCCATTATTGAGGACCCGGAAGATGAACAGGACGACCTGGATATTTTGCTGTACGATGAACCAACGGCAGGCTTAGATCCGGTGGCTTCCCGGGTGATTGAGGACTTGATGCGTAGCCTACAAAAAGAAGTGCAACATTCGGCGACCTATGTGGTCGTCACCCACCAGGAAAGTACAATTCGCCGGACAACGGATCGGATTTTTTTGCTCTATAACGGCAAAATCCAATGGCAGGGAACCACCCAGGAATTGGAGACCACCGATGACCCCTACATCACCCAATTTATGAGCGGCAATCCTACCGGACCAATCGTGATGTTTGAGTAAGTGATTAAGATGCAAGTTGAAAAGCTATGGCCATCTTAAGGGCACCTTGATTAATTCACGGCTATTGAGAATGGCTCCCACGTTATTGATAATTGCCAACCAGAGAATGGGGCTTCCGAGCCTGTCATGTAAGTACAAAAATCAATAGAGGTAGCAATCCTATTTGATTAACAAACATAAATTCCTCAGAACCAAGGACGGGGGCGGTGCCCCTGCGACCCTGTTCCATTCTCATTTAGGATTGCTATATACTACAAATTATCGGGATACAAAAATAGGGAGACTTGCAAGTTAAACCTGTCATTTGTTGGTGATGAATTGGGTTTCTGTTGTACCCTACAACCACTCAACAGGCGGTACTCTTGCAAGAGGTTTAATGAATAATCTCAATTCCCCAAGGACAAAACTCCGTCACCCAAAAATCCACTTCAGGATAATTTATTTTTAATTGCTCAACCGCTGGCTGGGCGAGGGTTACATCGGGATACAACGCAAATAACGTTGGCCCGGAACCGGAAAGCAAACTGCCCAAAGCACCACTATTTGATAAATCCTGTTTCAGTTGAGCAATCTCCGGGTACGCTGGCAATACCACTTTTTCAAAATCATTGTGTAAATGGGCGGCGATTTCTGCTAACGAATGGCTGGCTAATATCTGCACAAAATGATCCGATTCCTGAGCAGAAGCCTCGGCAAACGTATGGCTGAATGTTTCGCTATAGGTGCGATACGCCCAAGGGGTAGAAATGCTTAGATGCGTACATTTCGCCAACACCACCGCCCCACCCGTCACTGGGGGTAAGGGTTCCAAAACATCCCCCCGCCCTGTGCCCAAGGCCGTGCCCCCCTGCACACAAAACGGCATATCCGACCCCAACTGGGCGGCCAACCCCTGCAATTCCGGCACGGTCAACCCCAAACCCCACAGATGATTTAACCCCACCAACACGGCAGCTCCGTTGCTTGACCCCCCCGCCAACCCAGCCGCCACCGGAATCCGTTTCTCAATATGGATATGTACGCCTGTCGCCTGTTTGGGAAAGGCTTCTGCCAAAAGATGGGCGGCTTTGAGGGCAAGATTCGTCGCGTCCGTCGGCACCTGGGGATGGTCGCAAGTAATGCTCATATCCTTACGGGGCTGGGTGGTCAGGTGAATCATATCCCGCAAATTGACACTTTGTAACACCATCGCCACCTCGTGGTAGCCATCCCCCCGCAGACCGAGAATCCGCAGGTAGAGATTAATTTTCGCCGCCGCCGCCAGGGTACATTGGGACATCCGCAGGCATCCAAAGGTTGACCATAGTCCATTGTGGCCCAACTTTACGCTTTACACTAGGAATACGCATTGCTCATCACCCATGTCCCTGGAAGCACGCACCCAAACCCTCGGTCAAGCCCTGCTGTCCGCCACCCGTCCCGGTCGTTCCCTGTTGGCGCAGATGCGGGAACAGTGGCAGTGGGATGAAAAACTGTTGGCCTGGGCAATGGAACATCCGGGGTTACGCACCCAGTTATTCCGGCTGATTGATACCTTGCCCGCTTTGACCAGCGCCGGGGACATCAGCCGCCATATGCAGGAATACCTCGACCAGCCAGAGGTGGAACTGCCAGGGATGCTCAAAAATCTCATCCACTTCACCGGGCGGGAATCCCTCGCCGCCAAAACCGCCGCCCAAACCTTGGCCACCGCTGTCAGTACCCTAGCCCGTAAGTATATTGTCGGTGAAAATTTTGCCCAAGTCCGCCACACCCTGGAGCGCATTCGTCGGCAGGGCATGACCTTTACCCTGGATATTTTGGGGGAAGCGGTCCTCAGCGAAACGGAAGCCCAGGGCTATTTGCAGAAGTACCTGAACCTGATGACCCAACTGGCTGGGGTGGATTGGGGATGCGTGCCCCAGGTGTCGGTGAAACTCTCTGCCTTTTATTCCCAGTTTGACCCCCTGGCGGAAAAAACTAGCCGTACTCAGGTCACGCAAGCCATTACCCAACTGTTGCGTAAAGCTGGGGAATTGGGGGTGGCGGTTCATTTTGACATGGAGCAATATAAATACAAAAACATTACATTAGCCATTCTCAAAGAAATCTTGCTTGCGGATGAATTTCGCAGGCGGACGGATGTGGGGCTGACGGTGCAGGCGTATTTACAGGAGAGTGAAGCGGATGTGCGGGAACTTTTGGCTTGGGTGAAATTGCGGGGCTATCCGGTGACGGTGCGGTTGGTCAAAGGAGCCTATTGGGATCAAGAGGTGATTTGGGCGCAACAAAAACACTGGACTTTGCCGGTTTATCGGCGCAAAAGTTCTACGGATGCCAATTACGAAAAACTCACCCGGTTGCTGTTAGAAAATCATGGTTATCTTTACCCGGCGATTGGCAGTCACAATGTGCGCTCCCAAGCCCATGCCCTAGCGGTTGCGGAAGCTTTAGCGATTCCCCCCCATGCGTGGGAATCCCAAGTTTTATACGGTATGGCGGCTCCCCTAGCGAAAGCATTGGTGGAACGGGGACAACAGGTGCGGATGTACTGTCCCTATGGAGAATTGCTGCCGGGCATGAGCTATTTGATTCGGCGGTTGTTGGAAAATACGGCGAATACTTCTTTTTTACGGCAACGGTTGGAACAAACGGATGAATCAGCATTACTTGCACCCCCGGTATGGGCAGAACCGACCACACCCTTACCGCCAATTGAGTCTTTTGTCGGCACTCCCGATACCAATTTTGCAGAACCTGGAACGCCGGATCAATTTTTGGAAGCTATCCATCGGGTGCAATCCGAATTAGGGCAAGATTATATCCTTCCCCATTGTTCCGCAGAACGGCAGTTGGATTCCGTTAATCCGAGTAACCCGGCGGAAGTGATTGGGCGGGTGGGTTTGGCTGATGCGACTTCGGTGCAAAAAGCCATTGATCTCGCCCAAAAGGCGCAACCCGTGTGGCGGCAAACACCGATGAACCAACGCCAGGATTTACTGATCAAAATTGCTGATACCTTGGCGGCGCAACGCCCGGAATGGGTCGCTTGGATGGCATTAGAAGTGGGCAAACCCATTCGGGAAGCGGATGCGGAAGTGTCGGAAGCGATTGATTTTTGTCGCTATTACGCCCAGATGGCTAAGCAATTGGCGCGGGGGCATACCTACGATGTGTGGGGGGAAACCAACCGTTATTGCTATCAACCCAAGGGGATTGGGGTGGTGATTGCCCCTTGGAATTATCCGCTGGCGATTTCGGTGGGGATGGTGACGGCGGCGTTGGTCACAGGCAATTGTGTGCTGTACAAACCGGCGGAACAATCGGCGGTGATTGGGTGCAAAATCAGTCAATTAATTGCCGATTTAATCGCCGATTTGGGGCTACCGGTGGGGGTGTTTCAGGGCTTGCCGGGTTGGGGAGAGGAAATTGGCCCCCTGTTGGTCACCCATCCGGCGGTGCATTTCATCACCTTTACGGGTTCCCGGCAGGTGGGGTGTCAGATTTATGCCCAAGCGGCGCAACTGGTGCCGGGACAAACGCATCTGAAGCGGGTGGTGGCGGAATTGGGGGGCAAAAATGCGATCATCGTGGATGCCAGTGCGGATTTGGACCAGGCGGTGCAGGGGGTAGTGCAGTCGGCGTTTGGCTATGCGGGGCAAAAATGTTCTGCCTGTTCCCGGGTGATCGTGCTGGAGTCGGTCTATCAGCCCTTTGTGGAACGGCTGTGGGCGGCGACGGCATCTTTGGTCATCGGGGCGGCGACTGATCCGGCAACGACGGTGGGGCCGGTGATTGATGCCAATGCCCAGGAGCGTTTGCAGACGGCGATTGCCCAGGCGAAACAGCGGCTGACCCTGGTGGGGGAATGTCCCGCACCCACCACCGGTTATTTCGTCGGGCCGACGATTTTTACCGAGGTGCCCCCCGATGACCCCCTGGCGCAGGAGGAATGGTTTGGGCCGGTGTTGGCGGTACTGCGGGTGGCGGATTTTGACCAGGCGGTGCAGGTGGCGAATGGTACGGACTATGCCCTAACCGGGGGGCTGTATTCCCGCACCCCTAGCCACATCCAGCGGGCGGCGGCGGAATTGGCTTGCGGTAATGTGTACATTAACCGGGGGATCACCGGGGCGTTGGTGGGACGGCAACCCTTTGGCGGGTTCAAGCTCAGCGGCGTGGGTTCCAAAGCGGGCGGCCCCGACTATCTCCTGCAATTTGTGGAACCCCGGGTAGTGACGGAAAACATTCAACGCCAGGGGTTTGCGCCGTTGGCGGAGGAGTTGTAATGCCCCCAGCAGTACTGTTACCCGGTTATCTGGCGGGAGCGGCTCCCTACCAAGGGCTGGTAGCGGCGGCGCAGGCGTTGGGGGTGCGGATTCAGGTGGTGCCCCTGCGCTGGTGGGATTGGTTGCCCACCCTGGGCGGTCGGTCAGTTGCCCCGATTTTAGAGCGATTAGACCAAACCATTCAGCAGGTACAACAGCAGTACCCCGGTGCCAAAATTACCCTGATTGGGCATTCGGCGGGGGGGTGGGTCAGCCGGATTTATTTGGGGCAAACGCCTTACGACGGGCGGGTTTGGGGCGGGGCGCAGTGGGTGAATCGGTTGGTTACCTTGGGCACGCCCCATACCAGTCAGGAATACTGGACGCGCCGCAATCTGGATTTTGTCAATACGGAATACCCCGGTGCCTACCACCCAGAAATTGAGTACATTTGCATTGCGGGGCAGGCGGTGCAGGGGCGCAGGGGGACATTGACCTACGAAAGCTATCGTTTGACCTGCGGACAAGGGGACGTGTGGGGCGATGGGATTACGCCAGTGATGTCCGCCCATCTCGCCGGAGCGGAAAACATTACCCTGCCCTCGGTCTGGCATTCCCCCCGTTCGCCTGGTCTGTGGTATGGCTCGCCGGAAATCCTCCCCCAGTGGTTGCCCCGCATCCAGGTCAATCCCCAGCCAAAATGTTAAATTATATGAACTTATCGTGGGGTCAGGGTCATGCAGGTTACTTGGTTTGAGGCGAACACCTGGTTGGTGGAGTGGGCGGGGTTGCGGTTGCTGTTTGACCCTTGGTTGGTGGGGCCGCTGGTGTTTGGCAAATTGGATTGGTTATTCAAGGCGGAACGGCGGCAACCCATTGCAGAATTGCCCAGTAATTTAGATGCGATTGTCATTACGCAGGGGTTAGAAGACCACTGCCACCCGCTGACCCTGAGCCGGTTAGACCGGGGGATTCCGGTGATTGCCAGTCCCAGTGCCGCCCAGGTGGTGCGGGGGTTGGGCTACCAGCAGGTGACGGCGTTGGCGCATGGGCAAGCCATGACGTTGGCGGAAAGATTAACCATACAAGCCGTGCCGGGAGCGCCGGTGGGGCCGACCCAGGTGGAAAATGGTTATCTTTTGCGGGAAAACCGTACCGGGCAGACGTTGTACTACGAACCGCATGGCTATCACCAGGGGATTATGCGGTTGGTGAACCAGGTGGATGTGGTGATTGCGCCGGTGATGGATTTGACCTTGCCGCTGGTGGGGTCGATCATCCGGGGGAATCAGGTGGCTTTGGAGTTGGCGCAGAAATTGCGTCCCCAGGTGATGCTCTCGACGGCGATGGGGGACTACGAAGCCAGTGGGTTCCTGTTGCAACTGGTGCAGGCGAAGGGGGATATGGCGACGTTTCAACAGCAGTTGGCGCAGGCGGGGTTGCCTACCCAGGCGATGGAATTGCCCCCCCAACAGGCGGTAACCTTGCCCTTGGAAACGGGGTTGCGCTGTTAGGATATAGAAATCACATTTGAATTGTGAGTAAAATTTTATAGCTAAAAAATCAAGGGTTGCCGGGCGCCGCCCCGCTCTTGGTTCTAGGTGACCTGATTATTCGCATGAACCTTCTGGGATTACTACGCTTGACTTATGGAACAATCATCTTAACTTACTGATTTCGGCTAAATGTCAACTGCCATTGGTAAGGATTTGCACATATTTGCGCTCACCAATGGATATACTAATTATTCATGAATTCTTCATGTGCAGGGAACCCGGTGTGAGGTGGGTGTGATCGGGCGCAAGCATGATGGCTGGAAATGGAGTTGGCCTTGGCTGGGTTTGCTTCTATTTGTGGGTGCAGGGAGTGGGGGGTTCGTGGCGGGAGGCTGGCTGGCTCTGCGCTGGGGGCAACCGACCCTGATTCCGACCGATGCCACCCCGACGGCTAATACGGGCAATCCCCTGGAATCTAACACTGTCATTCCCCCAGGGCAATTGATTTACAATGTCCGTACTGCACCCCCGACCACCTACAATCCCCAGCTTCAGGCGACTGTGAATCAGATGGTGGCTTGGGTGCAACAGCAGGGTTTACCGCTACCGGCTTTGTCCATCACCCTCATGGATGTCACCCAGCCGGATAGCCCCCAGATTGCCGGTTATCAACAGCAGGAATTTCGCTATCCCGCCAGTGTGGTGAAATTATTTTGGTTGACCACGTTTTTAGCCTATCAACAGGCAGGTTTAGTCTCTCCCAAAGAGCAGATTGACCTTACCGCCATGATGCAACAGTCCAGCAACGATGCGGCGAGTGCGGTGGTGGATGCCATTACCGGTACCACATCTGGGGCAGATTTATCCCCGGCATTACTAGCTCAGTGGCGGCAAGACCGGGAGCGGCTCAACCACTTTTTCCGGGGCGCCGGGTATGGGTATGTGAATCTCAAACATAAAAACTTCCCCATCTACAGCCTCGGACAAGAGGAACCCCAAGGGCGGGAATTGCAACTGCGGGGGGGGGTGGCGCAACCTAGCCGGAACCAACTTACCACCTGGCAAACCGCCCGTTTACTCTACGAAATTTATACCTTGCAGGCGGTCTCCCCCAGGGCCAGTCAAGAAATTCAAACCCTGATCGAACGACCCGCCGACCTCCGGGCACAGAACTTAGCGGGTTTTCTGGGGGCAAACCTCCCCCCCGATGCTACGGTGATGGGCAAGGAAGGTCAGACCAGCACCACCCGCCATGATGGGGTAATCATCACCCGCACGGATAGCCGCTTGGCCTATATCCTGGTGGTCTTTGGGGACGACCCCGCCTACAGTGCCAATGACCAGTTCCTGCCGGAATTGAGCCGCTTGAGTTGGCAGGCCATGAACCGCCTCCACCCCTAAGACTTGCATTTGTGTCCCCATCGCTTTACATTTGTTTACAGAGCGAAGGTCAGGGGTTCTTGATCTTTTCTCCTCTCAACACAGCAGTCAGGGCCAGCCCAATGGGCTGGTTTTTTTCCGTCACAACCCGGATTTAGGGGCTGTACAGCCAGAGGGGAATCCCCGCATACTCCCAGGGTAAGCTGGTGCCCTGTACCCGGGCGAGGAGGGAACGGGGTTTGCCACTCAAGGTGCGGACTGGGGTATGTTCCGGGTCAAGTCCCGCCAATTCCGCCGCCCACCGCCGGGCATCCTCCTCCGTGCCCAGGCGATCCACCACCCCCAACGCCTGCGCCTGTTCCCCCGTGAAAATCCGCCCATCCGCAAACTCCCGCACCCGCTCCACCGGCAAATGGCGAGCCTGGGCAACCGTATTCACAAATTGCTGATAACTTACATCAATCAATTGCTGTAAAATTCCCTGCTCTTCCGGGGTTAATTCCCGATCAAACGCCAAAATATCCTTGTAGGGCCCCGACTTGACCACCTTAAAGGAAACCCCAATTTTTTTGAGCAATTCCTCCAGGTTATTCCCCCGCAAAATCACCCCGATACTGCCCGTCACCGTGCCGGGATTGGCCATAATGTGGGGTGCCCCCATGCCGATATACACCCCCCCAGAAGCAGAAATATTGCCAAAACTCGCCACAATCTGGGTTTGGGACTGGAGGGCACACAGGGCACTGTAAATCTCCTGAGAATCCCCCACCGTACCGCCAGGGCTATCAATCCGCAACAGCAGGGCGGGAAATTTCTTGGTTTTGACGATTTTCAGGGCACTTAACACCCGCTTCCGGGTTGCCCCATTGATAATCCCATTGATTTCAATCCGGGCAATACACCGAGGTCGCCCCCAAAACCGCCAATTCATCCGCTTGTGCCTCAGTAAGGAACCACACAGTTGCGCCCCTGTTGCTTGGCCTGATAAAGGGCTTGATCCGCCGCCGCCACCAATGCCGCCGAAGCCGTCTGGGGATTGGGCAGGATACTGGACACCCCCAAACTCAGGGTCACATACCCATGCACCGGGGAATGTTGGTGGGGAATCCGCAACTGCGCCACCCGAGCCCGAATCCGCTCCGCCACCATCAGCGCAGGTGCCAGGGAAGTATCGGGTAAAATCACCCCAAATTCCTCCCCCCCATAGCGGGCAACCAACCCCTTGGTGTGACTGACCACTTGACTAATCGTTTGGGCCACCCGTTGCAGACATTCATCCCCGGCCACATGACCGTAGGTATCATTGTAGCTTTTGAAAAAGTCAATATCCGCCAAAATCAACGCCAGGGCACCCTGCGCCTGCGCCAACCGCTGCCATTCCTGGGCTAAATACTCATCAAAGCGACGACGATTGGGCACCTGGGTCAAGCCATCAAAGGCCGCCAACCGTTGCAATTCCCCATTGGCCGCCTCCAGTTGTTGGTACAATTGCGCCTGTTGAATGGCACTGGCCAACTGCATGGTCAACTGTTGCAACATATTGACCTCGTGGGGCGACCAAGCCCGGGGCGTGGAATACTGGTGCGCTGTCAGCAATCCCCACAGCCGCTCCCCCAACACCACCGGCACCGCCAAAAACGCCTGCATCCCCAGCCTTTGGATCAACTCCCCATACCAGGAATCCCCGGTCACCTCATCCCCATCCCGTACCTGCACCAGCCAATCCAGGGTGTACTGTTCCGGTGAGTGACCCTGGGGGACACACACCCGCACCGGAGTATGCAGAACGGACGGCCAACCCAAGCTGGGCGACTCCACCGTAAACTGCGGCTCCCCCAAGGAAGGAAATTCACAAATCGCCACCTGTTCCACCTGGAGCAATTCCTGCACCTCCCTCACCGTCGTCTGCAAAATCGTCGCCAAGTCCAGGGAACGCCGCACCTGCGCCGTAATCTGGGTCAATTTCCGCTCCTGGGCACTGCGCTGATGCAACTCCCGCATGGCCGCATAGGCTTGGAGCAAACGCCGCACCCGCTGTCGCAGTACCCCCCAGTGAATCTGCTTCGAGGGTTTGATAATGTAATCCGTTGCCCCCACGGAAAAGGCTTCCGTCACCGACTCCTCATCATCCAAACTGGTGATCATCAACACCGGTAAGTCTTCACACCCAGGCCAGCGACGAATTTCCGCACAACACCGGAACCCATCCAAGGTGGGCATGACCGCATCCAGCAACACCATATCCGGTAAATTTTTTTGGCAAAGTTCCAACGCCTCCGCCCCATTGGTGGCCGTCAGGGTACGGTACCCCTCCTGCTCCATCTCGTACTGCAACATTCTGCGAATGGCGTTGTCGTCATCCACTACCAAAATCAACGGTGCGCCCTGACGCCACGGCAGTGAGATCATGCCCCAACGGTATTCCTTGCCTGCAACAGTTCCTACCTAACACTCTAGCAGGCCATTTCCACCATATTTGAACCATCACTGGGGTTTGGTAATTTAAGAGCCAGCCGCCACCAGTACCGGCTCCTCCAAGGCTTCCATGATGTGTAATTCCCGGCAGGGAATCGTGTCATCCAAGACCCCCATGCTCCCCGCATAGACCTCCAGGTGCGCCCCATCCGGGCAGGTAAACATCAACCGTTGCCCCGGAAACACCACCCGCTCAAAATACCAATTCGGCACATCCGTAATCCGCACCACCTGAATTTGACTGGTGGCGTTAACATAGCAACAAACCAGCAAATCCGTGGCTGTTACCGGCAGGGGATCAAAAATTTGGCTCATCATTTCGCTACTTAATAAAACCTTACGCTATCTGCCCTACCATAACACCAATTTCCAAGACGCACTGTAATCCTAATTACTAATCCCCGCCCCTGGGGATCACTTTTTCGGCAGACCCCGGCTCCCGGTGCTATCCTACTAAATGAGGATGTCTGTAAAGATTTATGTCTGATTGTATCGCCACTGGGCTGGGTACAACTTCTGCACGAGTGCTGTACGTGCGCTTGCCCTGCAACCCCATTTTCCCGATTGGGGTAGTGTATCTTGCCGACCATATTGGCAAGGTTTTGCCCCAGGTGGAACAGCGCATCCTGGATTTGGGAGCCGTGCCCCCCTTGGATTTGCAGCGCACCTTGGAGCAGGTGATTGGGGAATTTCAGCCCACCCTGCTGGTGTATTCCTGGCGGGACATTCAGATTTACGCCCCGGTGGGGGGACGGGGGGGTAACCCCTTGCAACATGCGTTTGAGTTTTATTACGCCCGCAATCCCCTGGTCAAACTGCGGGGGGCGTGGGGCGGTCTGCGGCTGGCGAGTGCCTACTACGGCGAATTGTGGCGCAATCTGGGGCTGATCCGGCAGGGGTTACGGCGAGCCCGGCAATATTATCCCCAGGCGGGGCTGATTGTGGGGGGCGGGGCAGTCAGCGTTTTTTATGAACAGTTGGGACAGCAGTTGCCCAAAGGAACGATTATTTCTGTAGGGGAAGGGGAATTATTGCTGGAAGATTGGCTTAAAGGTGAGGATATTTCCCGTCATCGTTGTTATATTGTCGGGCAGGGAAAACCACGACCCAATCTGATCCATGAAGCCCCCGTGCCGATGATCAAAACCGCCTGTAATTATGACTATATTGAACGCATTTGGCCGGAATTTAACTACTATTTGCAAGCCCCGGATTTTTATTTTGGGGTGCAGACCAAACGGGGTTGTCCCCACAACTGTTGCTACTGTGTTTACACCGTAATTGAAGGCAAACAGGTGCGGGTGAATCCCGTCACCGAAGTGATCCAGGAAATGCGCCAACTTTACCAACGGGGGGTGCGAAATTTTTGGTTTACGGATGCCCAATTTATCCCGGCTCGCAAATTTATTCCCGATGCGGAAGCCCTTTTGGAAGCGATTTTATCAGCAGGAATGACGGATATTCACTGGGCGGCCTACATTCGGGCGGACAATCTCAGCCCCCGTCTGTGTGATTTGATGGTCAAAACCGGGATGAATTATTTTGAAATTGGCATTACCAGCGGTGCCCAAGCACTGATTCGTAAGATGCGGATGGGCTACAATTTGCGGGTGGTTTTAAAAAATTGTCGGGACTTAAAGGCGGCGGGATTTAATGACCTGGTTTCGGTAAATTATTCATTTAATGTGATTGATGAAACCTTCGATACTATACGGCAAACCGTTGCCTATCACCGGGAGTTAGAGCGAATTTTTGGCGCAGACAAGGTGGAACCGGCTATCTTTTTCATTGGGCTACAACCCCACACCCATTTGGAGGAATATGCGCTAAAAAATCAGATTCTCAAACCCGGTTATAACCCCATGAGTATGATGCCCTGGACGGCGAAAAAATTACTTTGGAACCCAGAACCTTTGGGGCGGTTTTTTGGGGAAGTGTGTCTCCAGGCATGGCGGCGTAATCCCGATGATTTTGGGCGGGAAGTGATGCGTATTTTAGAAGAGAAATTGGGAACCGTATCCTTACCGGAGCAGTCCGTCCCTGCTGTTCCGATTGGCGTTTAGCGTTCTAAGCATTCTAATTGCCGATGACTGAATCCCCCCTCATTCACCAGCCGGAACGACTGCAACAACGCCTAGCGGAAGCTCCCTTAGAACCGGGGGTTTATTTTTTCAAAGACCGTCAGGATAACATTTTGTATATTGGTAAATCCAAGCGGTTACGCAGTCGTTTACAGTCCTATTTTCGCAATGATCAGCGGCTCAGTCCCCGCATTGCTTTGATGGTGCAACATATCAGCGAAATTGAATTTATTGTCACCGATACGGAAACGGAAGCCTTAATTTTAGAAGCCAATTTAATTAAACAGCATCAGCCCCATTACAATATCCTGCTCAAGGATGACAAAACCTATCCCTATGTATGTATTACTTGGTCGGAGGATTATCCCCGCATTTTTATCACCCGTAAACGGCGATTTACCCATCCCAAAGACCGCTATTATGGCCCCTATGTGGATACGTTTCAATTACGCCAAACCTTGGGGTTGATGTACCGATTATTTCCCCTGCGGCAACGCCCGAAACCCCTATTTCCAGACCGCCCCTGTTTGAACTATCAAATTGGTCGCTGTCCGGGGGTCTGCCAAAAATTGATCAGCCCGGAAGAGTACCATCAAACGGTGGCACAAGTTGCGATGATTTTTCAGGGTCGCACGGAGGAATTGCTGGCGAAACTTTCCCAAAAAATGCACACCTTTGCCCAGGAAATGAATTTTGAAGCGGCGGCACAGGTGCGGGATCAAATGCGGCGTTTGGCAGGATTGGGGGAGCAACCCAAGGTGAATTTGCCTGATGAACACGCCATTTTAGATGCGGTTGCCCTGGCGATGGATGACCAATATGTGTGCATTCAACTGTTTCAAATGCGGGCGGGTCGGTTGGTGGGACAATTGGGCTTTTTTACCCAACGGCAGGGGGATGAACCGGGGGCAATCATTCAACGGGTTTTAGAAGAACATTATACCCAAGTGGAAGGGGTAGAAATTCCCCCTTTAATTCTGGTGCAATATGATTTGCCGGAGGGGGAATTACTCAGTCATTTTTTGAGCGAGAAACGGCAAGGTAAAGTAAAAATTCATACCCCCCAACGTCTGCAAAAAGCGGAACTCATTAACATGGTGATGCGGAATGCGGAATTGGAACTCAATCGCCGTCAACGAGCCATAGAAGCCAATTTATTTGCCCTTAATGATTTAGCAGAATTATTAAATTTACCCGACATTCCCCACCGCATGGAAGCCTACGATATTTCCCATCTCCAGGGTACAAATGTGGTGGCTTCCCGGGTGGTTTTTATTGATGGTCAACCCGCCAAACAACATTACCGCCATTACAACATTAAAAATCCCCAGGTGGAGCCGGGACACAGTGATGATTTTGCCAGCATGGCGGAGGTAATTTCCCGCCGTTTTGCTCCTTGGATGCGTGACCCGGAACGGGCAACTTTGGGGGATGCGGATTGGCCGGATTTGGTGGTAATTGACGGGGGCAAAGGTCAATTGTCGGCGGCGATGAAGATGCTCAAGCCCTGGCCCTTTGCGGAACATTTAACGGTAATTGCGCTGGCGAAAAAACAGGAGGAAGTGTATCTCCCAGGCAACCGCACCCCTGTGGTCAGCGAGCCGGAGCAACCGGGGATGCAACTCCTGCGGCGGTTACGGGATGAGGCGCACCGATTTGCCCTCAAATTCCATCGGCAACAGCGTTCCCGTCGTCAGCGTTACTCCACCCTGGCGCAGATTCCCGGCTTGGGGCACCAGCGGCAACAACAATTATTTGCCTATTTTCATTCGTTGGATATGATTCAAGCCGCCACCGCCGAGCAGTTAGCCCAGGTGCCGGGGATTGGCCCCCGCCTCGCCCAACAAATCTACGAATACTTCCATCCCCAGGCGGGCTAGGCAAACCCAGCCAAGTACCAATTCAGTAAATCCGTACCAAACAACAGGGCGACCCCACCCCCCAAAGCCAAAAATGGACCAAAGGGCATCGGTTGCCCAGGGGTTAACCTGCCGGTGATGCGCCCCAAAATGCCCGCCCCCGCCCCGGTCAGCACGGCAATAAATAGGGCGACCAACAGCAAACGCCAGTGCAACCAAGCCCCCAACAGGGCAGCCAATTTCGGGTCTCCTCCCCCCAAGGCGGTTTGCCCCAACAGAACCGAAGCCAGGAAACCCACAATATCCAACAGCCAAATCCCCACCACCATGCCGGTGATGCCCGCCACCACCCCTGACCAACCTTCAGTACATTGCCATAACAAACCCAGTACCAAACCGGATTTGAGCAAGCCATCGGGAAGTGTCAGCGTATCCCCATCAATCAAAGCCAAAGCCAACAGCCATGCCCCCAGAATCAAAGCTCCCAGGAGAGCGAAACCGGACGCAAATCGCCACCCCGCCAGGGCAAACCACACCGCCGTCGCCGCCTCCACCAGGGGATAGCGGGGGGAAATCCCCACCCCACAGTAACGACACCGTCCCCGCAACCACAGCCAGCCCAACACCGGCACATTATCCCAGGGGCGCAAAGGGGTCTGGCAATGGGGGCAATGGGAAGGGGGATGCCAAAGGGATAACCCCCGGGGCAGGCGGTACACCACCACATTCAAAAAACTGCCGATACAGGCACCCAGCACCACCAGCAGGGGCAGGAGGGTCAAAGTTCCCCGTCCTCCTCGTCTGGGTTTTCGTCCCGGCGACTGCCTAATAACTCCAATTGATCCACCCGGATCAGTAACTTTTGCCGCTCCTCCCCCGTATTCCGGTCTTTCCAGTGGTCAAATTTAACCGCCCCTTTCACCCCAATCAAACTCCCCTTGCGGACGTAATTCCCCGCCACCTCCGCCGTTTTGCCCCAAATTTCCAACTCAAACCAATCCGGCTCATCCGTGCGTTTGGAGCGGCGATCAACCGCCAAACTGAGGCTACATTTGACACTGCCCGATTCAAAATATTTCATTTCCGGGTCCCGCCCCGCCCGTCCGACTAAGGAAACCACATTGATGCCCATGCCCACCTCCGGGGTAATGATGTTTTTGCCTCGTTTTAACCTAGTTTTAGCATAGTGGCTAAAATGGCAATACCCTGTACTCTTTGGGTAATTTTGCCGTAATTTGCCGGTGACCCCGTGCGATTGGTTTCCCTCCTCCCTAGTGCCACTGAAATCGTGCATGAATTGGGCTTAACTGCCTCCCTAGTGGGTCGTTCCCATGAGTGTGATTATCCCCCGGCAATCCAAGCCCTGCCGGTGTGTACCGCCCCCAAATTTGACCCCAAGGGGGATAGCCGCCAGGTGCATGAACGGGTGATGGCAATTTTGCACCATGCCCTCAGCGTTTATGAATTGAATTTAGCCACCTTACACGCCCTCCAACCCACCCACATCCTCACCCAAGCCCAATGCGAGGTGTGCGCCGTGAGTTTGGCGGATGTGACCCAGGCGGTGGCGGCATGGCTAACTCCCCACCCCGAAGTCATCTCCCTGCAACCCCAAACCCTGGGGCAGGTATGGCAGGACATCGCCTTGGTCGGGGAAAAATTGGGAGTCGATCCCGCTCTGGTATTACAAAATTTGCACCGGCGCATCGCCCAGGTTCAGCAGGCGGTTCGGGGTTTGCCCAGCCTTAGGGTGCTCTGCATCGAATGGTTAGACCCCCTGATGAGTGCGGGGAATTGGGTGCCGGAGTTGGTGCAGTTGGCGGGGGGACAGCCCCTTTTAGCCCAGGTGGGAGCCCATTCCCCCTGGTTGACTTGGGCGCAGGTGGAGCGTGCCGACCCGGATGTTATCGTGGTCATGCCCTGTGGTTATGATTTAGCCCGCACGGTGCAGGCATGGCAGGATTCCCCCCACCCCTGGGGCAAACTGCGGGCAGTCCAGGCGGGTCAGGTGTATGCCACCGATGGCAACGCCTATTTCAACCGCCCCGGTCCCCGGCTGGTGGACTCTTTGGAAATTTTGGCGGCAATTTTGCATCCGGGCTGGGATGGTGGTCAGCGGGGGCAGGGCTGGTGCCCCTTAGCAGAGGGGAAATAACTTTTACTTCCTTTCTGGTATGATTAGTGCCAATGAAGGGGAGTAGCTGGGGTTTTTACCACAGTCCCTTACCTGAATCAACATGCTGGCGATGAGCCTGGTTCTGGTAGCAAATTAGTTCTCTAGTTTGCCAGCGAGACCTTCACTGAGTCCACGGAATGGGTGGGCTTGGTGGGGTCTTTTGCACTTGCCATCATGCCCGCTCCTTCCATTACCAATCTGGAGTAGGGTATGAACTTCTGGGCAGGATTTACATCCGGGTGGTTACTGATTGCGCTGTCGGAACTGGGGGACAAGACTTTTTTTATTGGGGCGATTTTAGCCATGCGCCACCCCCGCTGGTGGGTATTTCTGGGGGTGACCGGTGCTTTGGCAACCATGACCCTGATCTCGGTGGGGATGAGTCAAGTGGCGACATTGTTCCCGCAACATTACGTGCGTGCCCTTGCGGTTGCCCTGTTTCTGGGCTTTGGGTTCAAACTGCTTTATGATGCCAGCCGGATGTCGGGGCAAGGGACGTTGGCGCACGAAGAGCAGGAGGCGCTGGAGGTGGTGGAGCGGCAGGAACGGGGCATTCCCACTTGGTCAGCCGGAGCCGTGGTGATGGAAGCCTTTACCCTCACGTTTGTCGCCGAATGGGGGGACCGTACCCAAATTGCTACCATTACGTTGGCTTCTGCCCATCATGCCTTGGGGGTGCTGTTGGGGGCGATTGGTGGTCATGCCCTGTGCGCCGCCCTTGCCGTGATGGGGGGCAACCTGATTGCCGGACGGATTTCCGAACGCTGGCTGACCGCTGTGGGGGGGGTCTTGTTTCTGGGGTTTGGGGTTCTTGCCGCTTGGGAGGGGGCTTGAAGGATGCACCAACGGGGGTTGCCGATTCAGAAGCGACAGCCATGCCTGAGCATTTATTTTTTTTATTTATAATCGGCGTGAGAGGCGGTGACTGTGAACCCATAATCATGGGCAAGAAAATGTCATCCGTGCGTCCCTATCAACCGTTGCTCCTGCGGGTTTTGCATGGACTGACGGGGCTGTTTTTGCTCGCCGCCATGCTGACTGCCTATTGGACCTATGACACCTATGACGGGCGGTGGGGGCGGATTCCCCTGCCTGCCTTTCGGGAGATTGAGGGCATCCACGGTACGTTTGGGTTGTGGACGTTGCTGGTCTTTCCGGCGTTTGTGGTCTATGCCTTTCATCGGGGGCAAAGGCGGCTGATCCAAGCGGAGGGGTGGCGTAAGCTGGCTCAGGTGGGGCGACCGATTTGGTGGTACACCTTGAGTCGAGCCACCAATACCCTCGCCCTCGTTGCCTTAACGTTTGCCCTATTCAGCGGCAAGATGATGGACGAAACCTGGCTTCCCCAGGGGGAATTGGATCATGCTTGGTACTACGCTCACCTGGTGTCATGGGTGGTGATGGGGGTCACGGTGCTGTGCCATGTGTTGTTGAATGCCAAGGTAGGAGGTGCGCCCTTCCTGCTCTCGATGCTGTCCTGGGGGTTTCGCAGGCACGATAGCCCGAGGCTCTGGCTGACCCATAGTTCCCGCTGGTGGTCACAGGTGCGACAGGGGGCGTGGCGGGGCTGGTGCCAACCCATCACGGCGATGCGGACGCTGGAACTGGGGATTTTGGTCACCCTGGCGGCGGCTTGGATTCTGCCTTTGGTCACGGGTTAGCCGCCGGAATGAGCCGTGTGGAATACAGGGCACCTCTATAAAAATTCAGAATTAGGGGTCGCAGGGGCACTGCCCCCATTTTTGGTTCTGCGGAATTTCCATCTATTGCTACAGATAGAACCTACCCTGGGCACGAGGATTAGGGTTGGTTTGGCAAACCAGGAGCCTTGTGGTAAGGTAACAGCGTAGCCCTAGTGTTTCCACATTCCCCATGCAAGTCAATCCCGGCAATACCACGCCCCTGACCCCGCAAGAGCAAGCCTCCTTAGACCAACTTGCCGCTTTGATTGACCGGGCAACCCGGGACGGGCGCTTGTCCCGCCAGGAATGGGAAGAGATTCGGGCGAAGGTGCGGGAAGACGGGCGGATCACCCCCCAGGAACTTGACCTGACCTGCCAACTGATGGAACAGGTGAATCAAGGGATCATCATTTTGGAAGATTAACCCGGGCTTGAACTTACCGACCCTTCGCAGGTATCCTACAAGATACTGTTTAATTTTTTTTAGCTTTGCCCATGCTCCAAGAACGTCCTTTGCCCACCTTCTCCCCCGCCGCCGTGCAGTTGAGCCGGGAGGAAGGGCTTGCCCTGTACGAGGATATGGTGCTGGGGCGCATCTTTGAGGACAAATGTGCGGAGATGTACTACCGGGGCAAAATGTTCGGGTTTGTGCATCTGTACAACGGGCAGGAGGCGGTCGCCAGCGGGGTGATCCGGGGAGCTTTGCGCCCTGGGGTGGATTACGTGTGCAGTACCTACCGGGATCACGTCCATGCCCTGAGTGCGGGGGTGCCCGCCCGGGAGGTGATGGCGGAATTGTTTGGCAAAGCCACGGGTTGTAGCAAAGGACGGGGCGGTTCGATGCATATGTTTTCCGCCAAACATCGTCTGCTCGGGGGCTATGCGTTTGTGGCGGAGGGGATTCCGGTGGCGGCTGGTGCGGCATTTCAGACCAAATACCGCCGGGAGGTGCTGGGGGATACCACCGCCGACGAGGTGACCGCCTGTTTCTTTGGGGATGGGGCTTGCAACAATGGGCAATTTTTTGAAACCTTGAACATGGCCGCCCTGTGGAAATTGCCGATTTTATTTGTGGTGGAAAATAATAAGTGGGCGATTGGCATGGCGCACGAACGGGCGACCTCTGACCCCCACATTTACAAAAAAGCCAGCGTGTTCAACATGGTCGGGGTGGAGGTGGACGGCATGGATGTGTTGGCGGTGCGGGAGGTGGCACAAACGGCGGTGGCACGGGCACGAGCGGGGGAAGGTCCAACCTTGATCGAAGCCTTGACCTATCGGTTCCGGGGGCATTCCCTGGCGGACCCGGATGAACTGCGGAGCAAGGAGGAAAAGGAATTTTGGCTGAGCCGGGACCCGATCAAACGCCTGGGCAGTTATCTTTTGGAACAGGATTTGGCAACCAATCAGGACTTGAAAACCATTGACCAAAAAATTAAACAGGTGGTCGAAGATGCGGTCACCTTTGCGGAACAAAGCCCGGAGCCAGACCCCAGGGAATTGCGGCGGTATATCTTTGCGGAAGATTAGGGGATAACCAGATGGCGGAAACCGTATTTTTTAATGCCCTGCGGGCGGCGATTGATGAGGAAATGGCGCGGGATGCCACCGTGTTTGTCCTAGGGGAGGATGTGGGGCACTACGGCGGCTCCTACAAGGTGACGAAAAATCTTTATCAAAAGTACGGGGAACTGCGGGTGTTGGATACCCCCATTGCGGAAAACAGCTTTACGGGCATGGCGATTGGGGCAGCGATGACGGGACTGCGCCCGATTATTGAAGGGATGAACATGGGCTTTTTGCTCTTGGCGTTTAATCAAATTGCCAACAATGCCGGGATGTTGCGCTACACCTCCGGGGGTAATTTTCAGATTCCCCTGGTGATCCGGGGTCCCGGTGGGGTGGGTCGGCAGTTGGGGGCGGAACATTCCCAGCGGTTGGAAGCCTATTTCCAGGCGGTGCCGGGGTTGAAAATTGTCGCCTGTTCCACGCCCTACAACGCCAAGGGGTTGCTCAAATCGGCAATTCGGGACAATAATCCGGTGTTATTTTTTGAACACGTCCTGCTGTATAACCTGAAGGAAGATTTGCCGGAGGAAGAGTATCTTTTGCCCCTGGATAAAGCGGAATTGGTGCAAACCGGCAAGGATGTAACAATTTTGACCTATTCTCGGATGCGCCACCATGTCCTGCAAGCCCTGCCGGAGTTGCGCCAGCGGGGGATTCAACCGGAAATCATTGACCTGATCTCCCTGCGCCCTTTGGATTGGGACACCATCAGCGCCTCGGTACGCAAAACCCATCGGGTGATGATCGTGGAAGAATGTATGAAAACCGGGGGGATTGGAGCAGAAGTCACCGCTGGGATTATGGAACGGCTGTTTGATGAGTTGGATGCGCCGGTGGTACGCCTTTCCTCCCAGGACATTCCCACCCCCTACAACGGCACCCTAGAGCGTCTGACCGTCGTACAACCGGAGCAAATTGTTAGTACGGTGGCGGATTTGGTGGCGAAAAAGATATAAGCCCCATTCATCCGGGACAAGTCCTGGGCTTATAATTAGTAAAGAAAATCTGAATTTCCCGCTGTCGGAGGAGAATCATGGACTTTTTACCCCAAATTGACTGGCGGATTGCGCTGGTGCTTGGTCCGGTGGTGGTAGCCGCCAGTTGGGCTGCTTTTAATATCGCTGGTGCCGCCCTGCAACAGTGGCAACGGATGAACCGGAAAGCCTGAGTTTGTCCTCAGTTATTGGGTGTATTGGCCGGAGTACGAAAATTAGCGTTACGTTGGTCACATCCGTGCTGGTCACGTCCAATTCGTAGGTGCCTGCTACCGTGGGTTGGGCTGTGCAGTACAACGTCTGTGCCGCCAATACCCGCCCTTCCGGGGTGCGACAGGTGAGGGTCGCCATACCAATACTGCGAAGCTCGACAAACAATTCCTGATCCGGGGGGGCGGTGAACAAAAACCGTTTGCCTTGACTGGGGCTGATGCGAGCGGTTACTTCGGTCTGGGTGGCTCCCTCCGCTAGGGTAATGGGCACCGCTTCCAGGGTAGGGGCGGGGGGTGGGGCTTCACTCAGCAAGACGCTTAACCGGTACTCCTGGAGGGCGGCGGTGGGATTGGTGACTAGGATTTGATATTTGCCTGCGGGGATTTTGTCCTGCCATTGTTTGGACAACGCAATGGTTTTCTTGTCCGGCATGACCAGGCTGGCGGTGAGTCCGTCCCCGGTGAAGGTGAGGGTGAGTTGCTGGGGGGCGGTGGTGGTAAATTCGTACACTTGGGTTTGCCCTGGCGCAAGGCGGTTGGTGAGGGTGTTTTCTGTGCCCACCTGCAGGGGGAGGGGTACTACTGGTAGGGGATTTTTGGTTATGGTGGGGCTGGGGCTGGCTTGGGGGGTCGGAACCACGGGATTTTCCCAGGTGGGGGTGTCTGGGGTACGGCGCATCAACCAACTCACCACCAGCCAGGACAGGGTGCCCGTAAAGAGGACGAGTAAAACGCTAACTAACGCTAGGACAATGGGACTTTCCCAGGGGCTAGGCTTGGGCACCGCTAAGGGGGTGGGTTTGGCGGCATAGACGGGGGTGGGCGGGGTGAATTGGGGACGAGCCACAACCGTCGGCGTGCTGGTCACTGGGGGCAATTCTGGACTGGCACCACTGGGGGGCATTTCCCCCAAGGCTTTCAAGACATCCTTGGCACTGGCGTAGCGATCCCCCGGACGATGGCTGAGCATTTTATTCAGGACGTTGGTCAAGGCGGGACTCAGGGTAATGCGCTGTTGCCATCGCCAGGTCAATGTCTGGTCATCGTACAGTTCTTGGGGTTCACAGCCGGTGAGGAGCACCAAGACGGTCACCGCTAGGGTATAGAGGTCGCTGGCGGGGTACACCCGTCCGGTTTGCAGTTGTTCGGAAGGGGCATAGCCGAGTTTGCCTACGGAGGTGGCGGCGGATGCCTGGGCGGGTTGCAGGCGGCTGGCAATATCTTTCACCACGCCAAAATCAATCAAAACCGGCATTTGATCCTGTTGGCGCAACATCAAATTATCGGGGGAAATGTCCCGGTGAATCACCCCGCAACTGTGGATATATTCCAAGACGGGCAGGACTTTCACTAATAGTTCATAGGCTTCTGGTTCGGTGAAGGTTTGTTGGCGGCGCAGGCGTTCGGCTAAGAGGGTGCGATAGTTTTTGCCCTCCACATAATCTTGCACTAAAAATAACCGTTGTTCCTGCTCAAATAGGGCATGAAAGCGGGGGATTTGCGGGTGGCGCAGTTGGTATAAAACCGCAGCTTCCCGTTTGAATAATTCCTTAGCTTTTTGGATTTGGTGGGGTTCCCCCCGGGCGGGCATAAATTCCTTGAGGACGCAGTATTCATTAAAGCGGTTTTGATCCTGGGCTAAATAGGTGCGACCAAACCCGCCCTGTCCCAATACCCGCACAATCCGGTACCGATTTTGTAAAACCGTATGGGTGGTCAGCGGGGGACGCATTGCCTCACAACATTCAAGATTAATTTTAGTTTAATGCCTGGGGGCAAGACTGTTCGGTGATCGGTGCGGGGCAGGATGCGTTGCGGGTCTGTTCAGCCAATTTCAGCACAATGGGCTAAGATGGCTTGGGCGGCTCGGGCTGTGGCACCGGGGGCGCCGAGGGCTTGGCGAAATTCCTGATACCGTTGGCGCATGGGGGCGGGGTTTTCCAAATAGGTGAGGGCGAGTTGGGTCAAGCGTTGGGGTTCCGCCTGCTCTTGTAATAACTCTGGGATGATTTCCCGCATCACCACCAAATTCACCGGCGACATGAAGGGAATCTGGAAGCGCAGGAAATGGCGGGCTAACCAGGCAGTGGCGGGACTTACCCGGTAGATCACCACCTGGGGCACATCCAACAGGGCGGTTTCCAGGTTCACCGTCCCGGATTTGGCGAGGGCGAGGTCGGCGGCGGCAATCACCCGGCGGGCAGGTTCGTTCACCACCCGCACCCGCAGATGGGATTGACAAATATCGTTTTGCAGTTGCGCCTGATATTCGGGCAGGGCGAGGGGCAACCAAAATTCCACCTCCGGGTGATGTTGTTGCAGTTGGTGGGCGGTTTGCGCCAGTACCGGCCAAAGATACTTCAATTCCTGGCGGCGGGAAGCGGGCAATAGGGCAACGACTTTTTGCGTCGGGGCAATGCCTAATTTTTGGCGCGCCTCCTGCCGGGATTCGGCGGTCGCCAGGTCGTCCACCAGGGGATGGCCCACCCAATCCACCCGGGGCACCCCCGCCTTTTGGTAATATGCCGCCTCCTGGGGAAAGACTGCCAACACCTGGTCAATCAGCGCCACAATGCCCTGGGTATTCGCCGTCCGCCAAACCCATTCCTGGGGGGCGATGTAATAAATCAGGGGACACCCCCAGCGTTTGCAGATGCGGGCGAGGGGCAGATTAAACCCCACATAGTCAATCAACACCACCACATCCGGGGGGTGGGGGGCTAAAACCCGGCGCATTTTTTGCAGTAACCGTAGCGTGGGAAACACAAACGGCAGATGCTCCAGCAGACCGATGGAACCCAGGCGCGTTGTATTCGCCAGTAATTTCGCTCCCGCCTGAGCCATCCGTTCCCCCCCAATGGCGAGAATTTCCACATCCGGGCGCAGGTGACGCAGAGCCCGGACGAGCAACGCTCCCTGTAAATCCCCGGATACTTCCCCCGTACTAATCAGAATCCTCGGCACGCTGTTTGATTCCTGGAATAGGTCCCCGCCGCCCCGGACCCTGGGACTCCACCAAAAACTGATGCAAATGCCGCAGGGTTTCGTACTGGTCGGTCAAGGGCTGGAGTTGTTCGAGGGCTTGGGACAGGGTTAAGCCAGAACGATACAAAAGGCGAAATGCCCGTTTGAGCGCCTGACCTTCCTCCCCTTGCGCCAACCCCGCCCGTTGCAACCCCACCCGGTTGAGCAGACGCACCCGCGCCGGATGCCCCTCCACCAACATATAGGGCGGCACATCCCGGTCAATGCGGCTCATGCCCCCCACCATTGCCAACCGACCAATTCGCACAAACTGATGCACCCCCAACATCCCGCCAATCGTCGCCCGCGACTCGATATGCACATGACCCGCCAAAGCCACATTATTGGCAATCACAATCGAATTTTCCAACACGCAATTGTGCGCCACATGGACATAAGCCATCAGCAGATTATGATTCCCCAGCACGGTTTCTTCCCCCGCCCGGGTTGCCCGGTTGATGGTGACGTACTCCCGGATTAAATTATTATCCCCAATCCGCACCCGGGACAGGGAACCATCGTACTTCAAATCCTGGGGTTCCAGACCAATCGCCGCCCCCGGAAAAATGTGATTCCCCGTGCCAATTTCCGTATCCCCATCAATCACCACATGGGCATCAATCACCGTCCCCGCCCCGATCTTGACCCGTTCGCCGATCACCGCATAGGGACCGATCCGCACCGTCGGGTGAATCTGCGCCCCCGGATGAATGACCGCCGTCGCATGGGCTAGGGTCACAGTAACCTCAGACATTGCCTCGTTAAAATCATACCTGCGGCTGGCATATTTCACTTTGATTGTACTCGCCCCCCGCCCATTTCGAGAGGATAGGGGGGAATCGGACTTTCCTGCAAAGCCTGGATAATTTTCTGATTCGCCTGGGGAAAAGGATAGCGGCACAAATCCGGCAATTCCACCCAGGCATAGGCTTGACATCCCCGCAATTCCGGTATTCCACTCCGATAAAAGCAATGATGCACCACCAAGGTCACCCGCAGATGGGTGTAGCGATGGTTCACGGTAATCAGATGTTCCCCCACTTGAATTTCAAGTCCCAATTCTTCATAAATTTCCCGCCGAATACAGTCCGGCACCGACTCTCCCGCTTCCACCTTACCCCCCGGAAATTCCCACAGATTCGCCAATAAACCCGTACTTGGCCGCTGGTCAATCAACACCTGCCCCTGGGCATTCCAAATCACCCCCACCCCAATCGTGCGATGGGGAATCTCCTTACCCGGTTCCCGCACCGGCAGGTCATGCTGTTGTTGGGTTTGGGTGCTCATACACCCATTCTGCCAGGGACACCGCCCACATTGGGGGTCTTTGGGCAAACACACCCCGGCACCCACATCCATCAGGGCTTGATTAAACCGACCCGGCGCCACCGGATCAAGCAACCTTTGCGAATAATGCCAGAGTTGTTTTTGATTCCGATGGGGGGGCGTAGTCAGGGCAAACAAACGGCTCAACACCCGCTGGACATTGCCATCCAAAATTGGAGTTGGCAGGTTAAACGCATGGCTCAAAATTCCCCCGGCGGTGGTGCGCCCAATCCCCGGCAAAGTGATTAAAGTGTCTAATGCTTGGGGAATTTTACCCCCGTATTCCCGCACAATAATTTGGCAGGTTTGGTGCAGATAGGTCGCCCGCCGGTAATAACCCAACCCTTCCCAAAGTTTGAATATATCCTGGGGTTGGGCTTGGGCACAGGTTTGAATCGTGGGCAATTGTTTTAACCATTTTTGGTAATGGGCGATGACCGTCACCACCTGGGTTTGTTGGAGCATAAACTCCGACACCAGGATGGCATAGGGGTCATGGGTGCGCCGCCAGGGTAAATCCCGACCATGTTGGGCATACCAGGCCAATAATTCAGTGCGAAACCATTGCCAATCCGCCCACCTGTCCCCGGTCATCCCCCCATCAGCGGGAATCCTTGATCTGAGAACGCCATTCCTGTAGCTGTTGCGCCACCACCTCCCGTCCCCCCAGGCCAAAGGCAATCGCCAGGGCAATCGCCACCGCCCCAAACAGCAGTCCAAACGCCAGGTTGACAATATCCGCCGCAATCCCCATCTGCCGCAGTGCCATCGCCCCCACAAACGCCAACAGAGCAATCCGGGTGCCATGCGCCAACAAACGGGCTTGGGGCGTACCCCCATTGGCAATCAAGCGAAACACCTGATTCGCCAGATACAACCCCACCGCCAATACCAACAAGCCCACCAACACCTGCCCAAAAATCACCAATAAACCCGTCACCACCGCCGTTAACGTCGGGATTTCGAGCACTTCCGTCGCCGCAATCGCCCCCAACTGAAGCACACCCCCCAGCACCACCAACCCCATCACCTGCGAGGGAGTTTTCTGGGATTCCGTCGGCGCAGGCACCCCCAACCCCTGCACTACTTGATTAAAGCCCACCTGGGTCAGCAGATTGGTCACCAATTCCCCGACAAACCGCCCCGCCACATAGGCCGCCAGCATGATGACCGCCGCCGTAAACACCCGGGGCAGTGCCGTCAAAATTGTATTCAGCATCGCCACCGCCGGGTCAGAAACAGCCCGAATTTCCAAAGCCTCCAACGCCGCTACCACCGTCGGGATCAAAATCAGCGCATAAACCACCGCCCCCGCCATACCCGATAAGCGGGGTTGACCCGCCTCCGCCGCCGGTAAGCCCAAGGATTGCCCCAGGCGATCCGCCCCCGCCGTGACCAGCAGATTGGTGGTAATCCCCCGCACCAAACGAGCCACCAGCCAACCCACCAAACCAATTAAGCCCGCCTTGAAAATCCGGGGCAACGCCGACAACAGTTCATTCAAAAGGTTTTGCACCGGTTGCAACGGCCCCTGCAACTGCAACGTATCCAAAATCAAGGGCAGGAAAAACAGCAACACAAACCAATACAAAACCGTCCCCAGGGTCTCGCCCATCGTCACCGGCACCGGCTCCCCCTCCGCCCGAGGCACCGTCGCCACCGGCTGATTCATCCGCAAAGAACCCGCCAACCGCACCACCACCAACTTCGTCACCGTCGCCAACGCCCAAGCAATAACCGCCAAAATCAGCCCCCCTAACAACTTGGGCGCATAGGCAAACACTTCATTCAATAACTGGGTCAAAGGTTGGGAAATGCCGGTCAATTTCAATACGTCCAAAGCACCGACCAACCCCAGCCCAATCACCAACCAGAAAATAATCTGCCCTACCAACTTACCCGCTTGCATCGGCGCTTCCGCCGTACCAGAAATTAACCCCGAAAGCTGATTGTCAATCCCCGTTCGTTTCAAAACATTTTGGCCAATACCAGATAGAATTGTTGCCACAATCCAAGCAATAATAAAGATTCCCAAAGCCGCCATCAAATTCAATAAAAATGGTGCCAAACGTTCCCAATCTAAGGCAATCAAACCATTCATCGTTCCGATTTGCACCAAAATGGGAGCGAAAAAATGCAGTTCCTCCATTAGTGGTACTAATGAAAGCGGTACAAGACAGGACATAATGACCCCCCACTTTACAGAAACAGAGTAATAAAGAGCCTTAAAAACTAAGTGCATTGTAGCACCTTCAGGTTGCGAGGCTACACTCATGCTATTTTAATATAGTTATTGTTTGCTTGATTATGTTTGCTTATAGTTATTTTTCTCTATGAACCATCTCGAAAAAGCGGTGGCCGGGATTTTGCCCCCATCCCCGGTTTTCAGTAATAACCCCTATGCTACCGGCACCATCAGGATTCTGTTAAGTAAGGGTATTGCTGATTAATGCTATGAAATTCGCCGTAGCCATGACCGGAACCACTTCCGTCTATGGGTTTTTCCAAACTAATATTTGTTTTCAGTAATCATACACAGATTCAGCGACGCCCTATTAAGATAGGGTTAACCACCGGTAGTGCTATCCAAGTACAGTCTTTTGAGTGGTTATGGGATACAATTGAACCCTAATTGCTGTAGGTCAATCATGCTAAGCCTCTAGGATGATCGAGGCTTTTTGTGTCCTTTAATTGATAAATAGACTGTAATTGTTTTTGTTGCAATGTTATGGCAATCCTAAATGAACCTGAAACAGGGGTTGCAGGGGCACATCCCCCATCCTTGATTTTGGGAAATTGTTGTTCGTTAATCAAATAGGATTACTCAGAAGTGTTGAAAGGTAGGTAAAGGCAGAAAAAGAGGGGTCAAAATATGGTATTCTAATTCATATAAACCAAAACATGAAACAACTATGAAATTCAATTCTTTTCCCGGGATTGTCAAATTTTTACTCAAAGACCTGCCAACTAATGATTATCCAGTTCTAAATTCTCGCTTATTTTGTTCAATCTGGTTTGCTGGCATTTTAGACAAAGGAATCAACAGTTTACGGGACTTATTTTACCAATTAAATCATGCGGGCATTAAGGTTGACTTATCCACGTTTTCTAAGGCGAACAAGACAAGAGACCCACAAATTTTTATGCATCTTTATCATAAATTATTGCATTATATTGAGGAAGCTCATCCTGAAAAGAGGTTGGTTTTATGTCCTTTTGATGCTACCGTAATACCGCTGATGAGTAAGTTATTTTGGCTCCAAGGCTATCGCCAAGTAAAGTTAATAACCACTTTGAATCAAGATACGAAATCTACTGGTCATTTAATTGTTAGTCCTGGACAGGCACATGAGATTAATTTTGGTGAAGATATTGTGAAAATGCTACCGGAAAATGGAGTCGCAGTCGGGGATAGAGGGTTTTGCAGTCACAAAGTATTTGAACAATTTATCGAAAATGATGCCCTTTTTATTATCCGTATTAAGTCGAATTGGAAATGGGATGAAAACTATCATATCACCACAGAACGAGGTAAGGCGAGAGTAGTTTGTTTTGGCAATGTTCAACAGAAAGTAGACTATTATTTAGCTACCAATATTCCTGAGGATGTAATGAGTAATGAAGAGATAGGGGAAGCCTATAGACAACGCTGGGCGATAGAGGTACTATGGAAATTTCTAAAGATGAACTTAAAGCTCGATAAAATGATGAGTAAAAATTTGAATGGAATTACCATTCAAATTTATGTAATTTTAATAGTTTACTTGATATTGCAACTGTTAAAAGTTCCACGGATGTACGGAAGTAAATTGGCAGATAAGTTCCGATATATACAAATCTTAATACGGCAGGAGTGGAATTTTGTCCATTGGCTCAATCGGGTCGTCCCACGCCTAAATATGTAAAGTTTTATTGCAGGATTCAACACTTGTGAGGATTACTGTACTATCAAAGAAACTATGCGTTGTTGATGGAGTGGGTATCATTACATAGGGCAGGCTTGCTCAATTCCTTGCTAGAACGAGGGGTTAAATTCCCGGGAATCCTCATCTTATGGACACTTGAGCAATGTCTAACCCTATGGTTCCCACCTAGTTACTTCTAGTGGTTTGCCTAGATATGCGGAACAACCTATCCTTCCTAACAGTCCTTGTTACTCTTTTCTAAGCATTACAGTGATAGCACTACCAAAGGGAGTAGCATCTAAAATTCTGTTGTTGGTGTTCTTTTTGTTGTGTAATCTGATATTGGCATCCCTGGAAGGCAGATACAGCCTATTCACAAATTAAAGGATACAAAAAATCATGTTTCCAAGGCTTGGTCTCAATGAGGTTAAAGCAAACGGTTTTACAACCGTATCCCGTAACGCCTTAATAGGCTGTAATGGGAACCAGAAGGGTTGAATTTGAAGATTTTGAGGCTTTGCACCAAAATGTGCATCTATAGCAATCCTACTTAATTTAGAAAAAAAATTTTCCAGAACCATACACCGCAGGTGCTTCTTTGACGGGGGCGGTGCCCCTGCGACCCTTGTTCTAAACTCATTTGGGATTGCTATATCCTGATGATGCAAAACATTGTTATTTAAGGGCACCTCTATAAATTGCAAATTGGCGGTCGCAGGGGGGCACCCCCCGCCCTTGGTTCTGGGTAATATGGGCATTCCAAGGATGAGATTTTTCATCGGTTCAAATAAATAGAGATGCCCTTAAGAGCCAGACTTTTATTCATAATGAAAAACTTCTCATGAAGTATTTCACCTGTCTCAAAGTTATGAACTTTTGTTGCAGGGTTCAACACTTTTGAATAGGAACATTCCCCGGTCAGGAACCAACGTGGTATAGTACTGAGGAGGAATCATCGTTACAACTACCAATCAATGGTTGATGGGGAGCATGAAGGGGATGAACACCAGGATTAGGGGATTGATGGTGGGAATGGTCGTGGCGGGTTGCGTATCCGTGGCTCTACCATCAGTTGTGGTGGCGCAGGGGGTTGGTTTAGAGCAAATCCAAGTGCAAACCAAGAAGCGCTTGGCGGTATTGGATTTTGACTTTGCCAGCACCGGTTTGACGGGTTTGGGGTTAACTGGTACTGTGGGACCCGCTAAGGGTGTCAGCGACTTACTAACCAATCGGTTGGTGCAAAACGGCACATTTATCATGGTGGAGCGCAGTCGGATCAATCAAATTTTGGCGGAACAAAACCTGGGAGCCAGTGGACGGATTGAACCAGCAACAGCGGCACAAATTGGTCGTCTATTGGGAGCCGATGCGGTGATTATTGGCACCATTACCCAATTCAATATTGAGGAATCCCGCTCCGGAGTCAACATCGGTTTTTTCGGCATTTCCACCAGCAGTCAAAAACAAAAAGCCGATGTGAAACTCAACGCCCGGATTGTCAACACCAGCACCGGGGAGATTTTGGCGGTGGCGGAGGGTGCGGGTACGGCGGATAAGGGCACGGGCGGGGCTACGGTGTACGGCATTGGTGGGGGGAGTACAACGGATGCCCGGGATCAATTATTGAGTGCTGCCGCGGAACAGGCCGTTGCCCAACTCGCCGATGGACTGGTACAGCAATCTGCCGTTTTGGCCGCTTTGCCCCCCCTCCTGCCCGATGTGATTGCGATTGTGGCGGATGTCGCCCCCGGGCGGGTCATTTTGAACAAGGGAGCCAAAGATGGCCTCAAACCCGGCATGGTGATGTCGGTGGAGCGGGTCGTCCGAGAAATCAAAGACCCCCAAACCGGCAAAGTCCTGCGGAAGGATACCCAGCCGGTGGGACGGGTACAGTTGACGGAAGTGGATGGGGTTTCAGCGGTGGGGCGGATTTTGAGTGGGCAAGGGTTGAAGGTCGGAGATGCGGCCAAACCGATTGAGTAGCCTCTGGTGCTCTTCAACAGGACACCGGCATGGTAAGAAGACGGCCTCGCCCGAGACTGGGGCAATTTTGGCAAGAATTTCGCAATTTTGCCTTCAAAGGTAATGTGGTAGATTTGGCCGTGGCCGTGATTATTGGCGGTGCTTTTGGTAAGATCATCACCTCCTTTGTGGAAGATGTGGTGATGCCCTTGGTGAACCCGCTTATCCCTGGGGGCGACTGGCGGCTGTTAACCGTTGGGCCAGGGGTGAAAATCGGCAACTTTTTGGGAGCAATTGTGGATTTCCTGATCGTGGCTCTGGTGTTATTTCTGATGATTCGGTTCATCCTCACCCGCCAAGCCCCAGAGCCAGATGCTCCCCCCGAACCCACGACCGAGGAACGGCTCGTCCTGGCTATTGAACGGTTAAATGACCATTTAGACCACTCATCCGTGAACTAGGGGAACAGAAAACATCTCATTTTTGGGCACTTCTATCCATTTGCACCCATTGCAGGTTATCTCGCTGGAATGCCCATACTAATCTGCGACCGATTTTTAGAAATGCTCCTTTATTTTAAGATAACCATAATCCCCCGAATTAATATATCCTGCCCAGGGATAATCCCCTCGGATCAGGTTTTTCCGTAATGTTTGTTCCCAAATTGTTGAGAATTGTTATCCTGGCTGAAAATTGTCTAATTTCCCACCCCCGAAGCCGCAATCATCGAACCAATCCCGGTATCGGTGAAAATTTCCAATAATAGGGAGTGGGGCAAACGACCATCCAAAATATGTGCCGCTTTCACCCCCTGCGCCAGGGAACGCACACAACAATTTACCTTGGGGATCATGCCGCCACTGATGATGCCCTGCTCGATCAGTTGCCGCGCCTGTTGAATGTTTAAGAAATGATACAGGGTACTCATGTCTTTGGGGTTGTGTAAAATGCCCGCCGTATCCGTGAGTAAGATTAATTTTTCTGCTCCCAAGGCGGCTGCCAGTTCCCCCGCTACCGTATCGGCGTTGATATTAAAGGCTTGCCCCGTCTCATCAGCGGCCACACTGGACACCACCGGAATATAGCCCCCCTGAATCAAAGTTTCGAGCAAATGGGTTTGCACACTTTTCACCTCCCCCACAAAACCCATATCATCGGAACCTTCCGGGCGGGCTTGGATCAAATTGCCATCCGTTCCGGCGATGCCCACCGCCTTGCCCCCGGCTTGGTTGATCAACCGGACAATTTCCTTATTGACCCGACCGACCAATACCATTTCCACCACCGCCATCGTGGCCGCATCGGTCACCCGCAGACCGTTTTTGAACTGGGGGGCAATGCCTAATTTATCCAACCAGGTATTAATCTCCGGGCCGCCCCCATGCACCAAAATCGGTCGCAAGCCCACGCAGGACATGAACACCACATCGCTGATCACCTGTTGTTTAAGGGATTCTTCTTTCATGGCCGCCCCGCCGTACTTGATAACGATGGTGCGTCCGGCGAATTTTTGGATGTAGGGCAGGGCTTCGCTGAGTACCTGCACCCGGTCTTGGTTGGTCAGCATGGTTCGTGGGCAAAAATCTTTAACAAAGTTTCGGATTTAGCATACCGGATTCTGGGAAACTAAAAATGGGTTGCTGGTTACGGAACACTTATTTTCTCATTTATCTCCCGTTCTCATTTATGAGTAGCGATACCATCTTTGGTCGGATCATTCGTCGGGAAATCCCCGCCACCATTGTCCATGAGGATGACCTATGTATCGTGATCCAGGACATCCACCCCCAAGCCCCGGTGCATTTGCTGGTGATCCCCAAGGCACCGATCCCCCGCATTTCCCAAGCCCAGCCGGAGCATCAGGCCTTATTGGGGCACCTCTTGTTAACCGCCCAACGGGTCGCCCAAGCCCACCACCTGAGCGAGGGCTACCGCCTCGTGATCAACGACGGCCCCCAAGGCGGCCAAACCGTCTATCACCTGCACCTGCACGTGCTGGGGGGACGGGACATGGGCTGGCCTCCCGGCTAGAAAAAAAATAAATATAAAAAACTTGTAACAGTCCTTCACAAAACCCTATCAATCGGCTAATATACCTTCAGGGAGTAATCCCTACCAACTGTTGTTTATTGGACTTATACGACCATGACTGCAACTCTGGAACGTCGTTCTAGCGTCAGCCTGTGGGAACAGTTCTGCCAGTGGGTGACCAGCACCGACAACCGCCTGTACATTGGCTGGTTCGGTGTGTTGATGATCCCCACCCTGCTGACTGCCACCACCTGCTTCATCATTGCCTTTATTGCGGCTCCCCCGGTGGACATTGACGGGATTCGTGAGCCGGTGGCCGGTTCTTTGCTGTACGGCAACAACATCATCACCGGGGCGGTGGTGCCTTCCTCCAATGCGATTGGGATGCACTTCTACCCGATTTGGGAAGCCGCTTCCTTGGATGAGTGGCTGTACAACGGTGGCCCTTACCAATTGGTGGTTCTGCACTTCTTGATCGGTGTGTTCTGCTACATGGGTCGAGAATGGGAACTCTCCTACCGTTTGGGGATGCGTCCTTGGATTTGCGTGGCCTACTCTGCCCCCGTGGCGGCGGCGACCGCTGTGTTCCTGATCTATCCCATTGGGCAAGGTTCCTTCTCTGACGGGATGCCCCTGGGTATTTCTGGCACCTTCAACTTCATGCTGGTGTTCCAAGCTGAGCACAACATCCTGATGCACCCCTTCCATATGCTGGGTGTGGCTGGTGTGTTCGGTGGTAGCTTGTTCTCCGCCATGCATGGTTCCTTGGTGACTTCTTCCTTGATCCGGGAAACCTCTGAGAATGAGTCCCAAAACTATGGGTACAAGTTCGGTCAAGAAGAAGAAACTTACAACATTGTGGCTGCCCACGGCTACTTTGGCCGCTTGATCTTCCAATATGCCAGCTTCAACAACAGCCGGTCTCTGCACTTCTTCCTGGCTGCTTGGCCGGTCGTGGGGATTTGGTTCACCTCCTTGGGCGTGAGCACGATGGCCTTCAACCTGAACGGGTTCAACTTCAACCAGTCTGTGGTTGACAGCCAAGGCCGTGTGATCAACACCTGGGCGGATGTGATCAACCGGGCGAACCTGGGTATGGAAGTGATGCACGAACGCAATGCGCACAACTTCCCCTTGGATTTGGCCGCTGGTGAGCCGGTGGTTGCTCCTGCCATCAATGGCTAATTTCCAAGCCATCTGAGGTAGAGACAAAAGTTAACAAGATTAAAAACTAAGAATGCCCCCAACCCTGGGGGTGTTTTTTTTGTGCTGAAACTTGAGATATGGCTATTTTACAGTCTATTTATCAATTAAAGGATACAAAAAGCTACGATTATCCTAAAGGCTTACCGTAATTGACCTAGGGCAAGTGGGGTTCAACTGTATCCCATATAAAGTAGGCTTAATTTGAGATTGTCCGTACATCTACAAACGCCCTCGGGCTTTCAATCGCAGATAGGCTTCCACCAAAGGTGTACTGACCTGATGGGCGGGGGCATCCACCACCAAGACCCCTTGCCGTTGGATTTGAGTAAGGACAACCTGACGCTGATGCAATAAATCCAATGCTACTGCCCGCCGGTAGGCATCCGCCGGATTAGTGCTAAAACTCTGCGCTTGTTGGGTCACCAAGGGGTCATGCAGGGTCACACATAGGGGCAAGTGCCGGGGGGGTAGGCGACCTAAAGCCCCCATCAATTCACTGGAAGCGGTGGTGTCAATCACCTCAGTTAACATGACCACCAAAGTACGCCGGGTTTGCTGGCGGGTCACCGTTTGCATGATGCCCACATAATCCGGTTCTTGCAGTACGGGTTGGAGGCGTGCCGACCGTTCCGTTAAATGGTTCAGGTAATGGTTTCCCCGTTGTGCCGGTAGCCACAGGGACACCTGCCGGTCAAACACCACCAACCCCACCCGGTCGCCCCGGTGGAGTACGGCCAAGGCCAGAGCCAGGGCGGCATTCAGCCCCCAATCAAACCGGGTTAGCCCCTGAATCCGTCCGGTCATCAACCGCCCCCGGTCAAGCAGAATCAGCACGGTTTGTTCCTGTTCCGGTTCCAATACCCGCACCAAAGGCCGTCCCCGCCGAGCCGTTGCCTTCCAATCCACCAAACGGGGGTCATCCCCGGTGCGATATTCCCGCAGTTCGGTGAACTCGGTTCCCCCCGGCAATTGCCGTTTGCGCCGCAGGGTGCCACTCCCCTCCAAGGTCAACCGAATGGACAATTCCCGCAGGGCAAGCAAGTCGGGATACACGGACACGGGGCGCGGGGTGCCCACCCGCCAATGATCCCAGGCCAGTCCCCAGGGGGTCAACTGCCACGCGGTCAGCCTTTGCCAGGGAAATTCTCCCCGTTTTTCCGGGCGCAGGGTGTAGCGCAAATCCTGGAGCGTCGCCGGGGGTAACTGCGCCGTGATTGGCTCTGGGGCGACCGCCCAGCCCACCGGACACCCATCCCGCAAACGAATGTGCGCCGGATAAGCCGCCGTTTGCGCCACAATCGTGATGGTATTCTGCCGCCCGACGGATAATTTGCCCGGGTCAATGGGGGTCAAGGCCACCCGGCGAGGGCGATTGCGGCCATAATCCCAGAACATGGCGATAAGGATCAATACATCATAAATGCTGGTGATGATAATGCTGAATTTCCAGCCCAGCGGTACGCCCAACCCCCCGGCCAAGGGCAATCCCAATAGCAAAAGCCCATAGGTTAAGCGAGTGGGGATGGGCATGGGCAAACCGGATTAAATTTCTCCCACCATCATAATTCCTGAGCCATCCACCTGTTGCGCCAGGGCTTTGACCGTCACACCCGTGTGGGGGTCGCACCAATCCGGGGCAATCTCCGCCAAAGGGAGCAACACAAATGCCCGCCGATGATACTCAGGATGGGGAATGGTTAACTGGGGCGTGTGTATCCGTTCATGGCCGTAAAAAATAATATCCAAATCCAGGGTGCGGGGTTGCCATTTACCGTTGCGAATGCGGCCAAAAGCAGCTTCCGTTGCTAATAAAATCTGGAGCAAATCCGTAGGGGAATGGGTCATCGCCAACAACGCACAGCCATTGATAAAATCCGGTTGGGGTGGCTCCAAAGGTGGGGTGCGATACCAGTGGGAATGGGTGATCAAATGCACCCCGTACCTTTGAACCAGATGGGTGAGGGCTTGGGGCAAAATGGCCAGGGAATCCCCTAAATTACTGCCCAGGGCAATGGCAACTTGCTCGGTTTGACTCATATAGCCACCCTAAACAATGACGCACCAGGTACTTACGGAAATTAGCTTCTAGCGGGATTCCCATGTGATGATTGTTTCAATCTCCGATGGGTTTACAGTGGCCATCCTAACTGGGTATGGCTATGAAAGGGTCGCAGGAACACCGCCCCCATCCCTGGTTCTGGGGAATTTTTGTTCATTAAATGCCTCCAGTCTGCAGGCTAACGAGTCGGACTGCCATGATTAGAATTTTTATAGTCATTGGCTCTCCTATAGCAATCCTAAATGAGAATAGAATAGGGGTCGCAGGGGCACCGCCCCCGTCTTTGGTTCTGGGGAATTTTTGTTCATTAAATGCCTCCAGTCTGCAGGCTGACGAGTCGGACTGCCATGATTAGAATTTTTATAGTCATTGGCTCTCCTCGATTTAGGGTGATAATTTTTTCTAATCAAAGAATGCGGCTAAGGTTCTCGCCCGAAAGTTGAGCACCTGTATTAATTCATGACTATTGAGAATGACCCCTGCATTATTGATAATTGCCGACGAAAGAATGGGGCTTCCGAGCCTGTCATGTAAGTACAAAAATCAATCGGTGAGAGTGCCTGATATTGTACTGCGATAGCTCAAAATCCTGTGACAGGGAGAGGTTTGCTAAAATTATGTTCCATGCCATCATTAGTAAATTGAAACTCTCAAAAATTGGACGTGGAGACTGAATAAGACCACTGAGCCTCAAGGCTTGGCGGCATTGGTCTATGAAACGTCAAGAATCCCTGTCCTGTAGCTTGCGTGGCGTGGCCATATGCCTAGCGGCACCGCTAACGCCTGGAGGACGGGGAGTATGTCAGGGTGAAATTTTAACCATACTTGAAACGCTTTATTCATCGAGCTTTTTAGGATTTTTGGGTACAGCTTGAAAAGTGCCTGTAACGGAGAGGGAGGGATTCGAACCCTCGGAGACTCGCGTCTCGCTCGATTTCAAGTCGAGTGCATTCGACCACTCTGCCACCTCTCCTGATGGGGCTATTCTAACCAACCGGGGAAAAAGCCAACCGTTCGGCGTGCGCCCAAAATCGTTCTAGATCGTAAAATTCCCGCTCCTTGGGCAGGAAAATATGGACAATCACATCCCCATAATCCTGTAAAACCCACCCCCCCTCGGCGGAACCCTCCTGATGGCGGGGTTGGGTGTGCCACTGTTGCGCCACCTGATCCTGGATGCCCCGGGCAATCGCCCGCACCTGAGCGCTGGAATAGCCAGTGACCAACACAAAATAATCTGCTAGATAGGAAAGTTCAGTGACCCGTAGAAGCAGAATATCTCGTCCCTTCCGTTCATCTGCCGCCTGGGCAATCGTCAGTGCCAGTTGGGTGGTCGGGTCGGGTTGTTCAAAACGAGTCATCCAGTCTGGGGTAATTGACTATTCCTATACTACTGGAGCCAAGCCGGAGTGTGATACCCTGGGGAACGAAATTTACGATTCTTCAGCATTTTACCCATGCCCTCCCCAGCGCCCGCCTATTACTGGTGGGGCAATGCCGCCAAAGCCCAAGTGGTGAAGCACATCCTTACCCAAATTCAGGATGATGTGCCCCGGGTGGTGTTCGACTACGGCTGTGGTGATGGGGGGTATTGGCCGGATATTTTGCGCGATTACCCCCAAATTCAATGGTGGGGATTTGAACCGCAAAAACGGCGGCGGCAACAGGCACAAAAACGTCTGGCTGGTTTGAATGCCAAAGTGGTAAATTGGGAAGAATTGCAATCGACTCAAATGAATGCGGATTTTGTCGTCAGTTTTAGCGTACTAGAACACGTTTATCACCGCCGTCAATACCTGGAAATGGCGCAAAAGCAACTCGCACCTGGAGGTATTTTTTATCTTAATTATGACGATGGTCATTTTCGTCCTCTTTTAGATTTAAGCCGACCTAAAACTTGGCTTTCCCCTTTGAAAGTAGCATTACACAATGGGATGGCTCCGCTCCTGGCTCGTTGCGGTTATATCACTCCGTTTCAACAGCGAGTTATCCAGGCAGAAATTGATCAACTCATTCAGGATTTAGGATGGCGGGTAGAGCGGGTTTTTTATAGTAATTTGGAATGTTTGAAATCCTTTATCAAAACCCTTCCCGATGAACAGAAACCCGCCTTTACCCAGGTGTGGGTGGATTTGGAAATGCTCTTAAATGAGCAATTTGCCCATGTTGGGGCAGAGCATCTGGGTGACCCGATTAACCTATGGCAGGTCATGCCCTCTCGCACCCTGGTTTTGACCCACCCCAAAGATCATTCCCCGGAGCGCAACACCCCAGGGAATGACAGCCATGTCATTGAAAATTAAGGCAACGGCACCGCCAGGGGTTGATTCACCGTGAGCACCAAATCCGTGGCTGGTTCCACCACGATCACTTCCCGAATTTGGCGACGGTCAGCGGCACCCCCGACCACTGAACCCAGAACCGCACCGCCCAGGACTTCCGTAGGGGTCACCCGCCGGTCACCGGATAGACCCCCCACAGCGGCACCCAAACCTGCACCAATCCCAAAATCCCGCAGGGCTTGCTCCGGTTTGCGCCCCCAATTTAAGCCCGCCGCCGCCCCAGTGACGGTACCCGCCAGCACTTCCCCCGCCTCAATGCGCCGGTCACCGGACACCCCCGCAATCAAAGCCGCCGCCGCCGTCCCGACCAAAGCCCCTGGTAGAATGGGTCGTAAACTGCGCTCGGTCACCGCCTGAGTCCGCCGCACTGGCTGAGAAGTGGCATTCAAGGGCAGGGTTTGTCCCCCGATGGTGATGGTTTGCGCCACAAACTGGGAACCTTGCAACCGCCCCTGAATCGTACTCCCAGCCGGAATCACCACCCGTCCCTGGCTATCCCGTACCTCCTGCGCCACATTCAGGGTCAAGGGCAATGTCTCCTGGGGGGCGAGGATCACCCGTTGCGTGCCGGAGCGGGTCACCATCAGGGTACCCTGGGGGATGGTCGCCGTTCGGGGTTGGGCAGGGGTCGCCGGGACATAACCGGCAATGTACTGATTGGGAATAGCCGCTAACCGCAGTCCCTGGCACAAACTAGCCGCTACATCCGCCCGGGAAGCCAACTGGTTGGGGCGCAGGATAGTCACCTCGGGATAATTCACCACCAACTGTTGCTCACTGGCGGCGGCCACCCCAGGGCGGGCATAAGCCGGGATACTCATCGCATCCTGGTAGAGCCGATTCAAAATCACTTCCGGCGACTGGGTGGGAGTAACATTCAGCCCACTACTGAGTGCCACCAAAACCTGCACCCGGGGGATATTTTGTGCAGGTCGGAAGGTACCATCGGGATAACCGGACAAAAAGCCCGCCCCAGCCGCTTGATTAATCGCATCATAAGCCCAAAAATTGCGGGAAACATCCCGAAAGGTAGCACCCCCTCTGGTTCCTGAACCAGTTAAAAAAGCCCGGTCAACTAGGGCGGCGAATTCGGCTCGGGTCACGGGATTATTGGGACGAAAACTTCCATCGGGATAACCCCCAACGATACCCCGATTAGCTAATTCTTGAATACACCGACTTGCCCAGAAATTTTGGGTATCACTGAAGGCAAAACCAGGAGCGGCTAAGGTCAAAATCAAGCCACCCGCACTGCATAGGCGGGTTATTAAAGAACTTTGCATAGGAGATTCACAACGCAACAACTGCCCGCCTAGACGGGAGCGATTCATTCAAGTTCCCTTACAGTCTTTTGAGTGGTTATGGGATACAGTTGAACCCCACTTGCCCTAGGTCAATTACGGTAAGCCTTTAGGATAATCGAGGCTTTTTATATCCTTTAATTGATAAATAGACTGTAATTAATTAGAGGAACTTTTAGAAATTGGATGAGTCCTAGAATTGTCTGCGGATCACCCTATAGCAATCCTACTTGATTTACATTAGCTTGCGTGCCGTAGGCATACAAGAATTTTCCAGAATCAAGGACGGGGGCGGTGCCCCTGCGACCCTTGTTCTAAACTCATTTGGGATTGCTATATGAGCAGAGCCATCTACTTAAACATTTCTTGAATCACGTCCTGATACCGTTCCATCACCTGATTGCGTTTAATTTTTAAGGTCTGCGTCATTAGCCCATTTTCTATCGTAAACGGTTCTGCAAGCAACCGAAAGGGCCCAATCTGCTCAAAGGGTCGCACACTCGGACGGTTCTGGGAATGGGTTTTCAATTCCACCCGGTAAAGTTCCAAAACCTCCGGCGTATCCAAAGTCCAGGCTCCCGGTACCGGTTCCTCCTGGGGCATGGTGAGCGTGTGTCCCTGCGCCTGCGCCCAAGCCTTGAGTGCGGTTTCATTGGGAACAATCAGGCACCCCAATTGCCGGGCATCTTGCCCCACCAAAATAATCTGGCTAATGTATGGACTTTGTAAACAAGCATCCTCAATCGGCTGGGGTTCAATATTTTCACCGCTACTGAGCACGATGGTGTCCTTTGCCCGCCCAGTCAGCACCAAGTCCCCCTTGGGCGTGACCCAACCCAAATCCCCCGTATCAAACCAGCCCTGGTCATCCACCACCTTGGCCGTCGCCTCCGGGTTGCGGTAGTAGCCCTTCATCAACTGCGGTCCCCGGGCCAACACCAGACCCTTGTGGGTAGCGGGAAGCGGTTGGCGGGTTTCCGGGTCAACGACTTTGATCTCGGTCCCAGGCAGGGGCAGTCCGGCGGAATAGCGCAAATTTCGAGTCACCCAGCGGGCGGTCAACACTGGGGAGGTTTCCGTCAAACCATAGCCCACCAGGATGGTCAGCCCCGCCAATTCGTAAAAATCATCCAAATACCGAGCCAGGGCACCGCCGCCACTCGCCCCCTCCTTGAGCCGTCCCCCCACCGCCTGCCGGACCTTCCGATACACCAGCGCATCCCCCAGGCGATGTAGCGGCCAAAGGCACAGCGCCACCAACCCACCCCCCAACCGTTGCAGGGGACTGGGTGCCACCGGTTCCAGGGTCAACCCTTGCCAGAGCCGTTTGCCGGTGATGTAGCGTTTGCTGATGCCAATCAAACCCCAAATCAGCTTTTGTTTGCCAGGGGGCTGTTGCCGAAATTCCCGCTCGACCCCCTCGTAAATGGACTCCCACATCCGGGGTACCCCGACAATGTGGTGGGGTTTATACTTGGTCAAATCCTGCTTGAAATGCCGCAGGGTGCTATAAATCTGGTGAATCCCCTGGGAGAGCAAAAAATATTCCCCGGAACGCCCGTAGGTGTGCCAGGTGGGAAGCAAACTCAGGGCAATATTCCCCGGTTGTGGCGTAAAGACCACGTGGAGATTTTGCACCTGATGTAATAGATTGCCGTGGCTGAGCATCACCCCCTTGGGTTTGCCCGTCGTGCCCGAAGTGTACAGCAGGGTCGCCAAAGACTCGGGTTCCAGGTGGGGGGGCTTAAATTCCCATTGTTCCCCCCGTTGCATCACCTGGTCAAAACTCAAGCCGTCCGCCCCCTCACCCCAGAGGACGATTACCGCCCGGGGTTGCCATGCCCCCAGATAGCCAGCCAGCCGTTTGAGCAAATCCGGGGTATCCACCACCAAAAAACTGCTTTCACTGTTGCGGTAGATAAAATCCAATTCCTCCAGGGGTGCCTGCGCCCCCCGCACCACATCCACCCCCCCGGCGCGCATAATCCCCTGATCCGCAATCATCCAGCGGGAGCTGTTGTCCGCAAACAAAGCCACCCGTTCCCCCGGTTGCAGTCCCAGGGCTTGTAACCCTTGGGCAAACCCCTGAATCTGTTGGGCCAACTCCCCATAGGTAAGCCGCACGGGGGGTTGGCGGTGGGGTTCTTCCAGGGCAATGTGGGTGGGGAACTTTTGCGCCAGTTCCGGCCAGAGGTCGGGCAAGGCAGACCAGGGAGACATGGCTAACTCAGGATGAATCAGTTTTTTATAGGGTAGCGTGTTCTGGTGCCATCCCTGGCAATAAAACGTTATAATTTGCTCGGAATTGAAGGGGGGGACAGGTGGTGCTACGGGCATTTTTCATCGGACGGGCGGCAGCCCAAGCCCTTTACGAACAGGTGGGCAATGTGGTGGGGGAAACCCTGGCCACCCTCGGTCGGTGGGATGCCCAACAACGGGAAGTCCTGCGCCAACAGATTCAGGAAATTTTAGAGCGAGCCGCCCGGGAGGAACAGCAAGTTACCCAGGCCAAATCCCTGGTCAAGGGGCAAAAACCCCTGGATTTGCAGACCACCATTGATGAATTGCGGGCGGAAATGGCTCGTTTGCGTACCGAACTCAAGCGTTATCGCCAGCAGAACTAGGGTGGCCGTCCTCGTCAGTAGCAAGCAGTACCGGTGGAATCGGGAACGCTATTCCCGTTGGCGACGCTCTCTCGACATTTGGGCGTTTGTCCTGCGATTTTTGGCCGCCCAATGGCTTTACGAAAAAAGCTGGAGTTACCGGGGCGGGGTCACACCGGAAAAACGAGCCAATCGTCGCCGCCGCATTGCCGTCTGGGTGCGGGAAAATTTGCTGGATTTGGGACCAACCTTTATCAAAGTGGGGCAGTTATTTTCCACCCGGGCGGATATTTTTCCGACAGAATACGTGGAGGAATTGTCCAAATTGCAAGACCAAGTGCCCGCCTTTAGCCTCGAACAGGTGGCGCAAATTATCGAAACGGATTTGGGCAAACCCCTGGAAAAATTATTTCTGAATTTTGAAGCTACCCCCTTGGCGGCGGCGAGTTTGGGGCAGGTGCATCGGGCGGAATTGCCCACTGGAGAAACAGTGGTGGTCAAGGTGCAACGCCCCGGTTTACGCCAGTTATTTAACATTGACCTGGCGATTGTGAAAGATATTGCCTACTATTTTCAAAACCATCCCCGTTGGGGACCAGGGCGAGACTGGTTGGGGATTTATGAGGAATGTTATCGCATTTTATTTGAAGAAATTGATTATTTGAATGAGGGGCGGAATGCGGATGAATTTCGGCGCAATTTTCGGGATGTGCCCTGGTTAAAAGTCCCGCGAGTTTATTGGCGGTATTGTTCCCTGCGGGTGTTAACTCTGGAGTATTTGCCAGGGATCAAAATTAGTCATTACAGTGCCCTGGATGCGGCTGGATTAGACCGCAAACGAATTGCCGAATTAAACGCCAAAGCCTACCTAGAACAGGTGCTAAATCACGGCTTTTTCCACGCCGACCCCCACCCCGGCAATATCGCCGTTGACCCGGATGGGAGTTTGATTTTTTATGACTTTGGCATGATGGGGCGGATTCACCCCCAAACCAAGGAAAAATTGGTGCAAACCCTGATGAGCATTGTGGAGCGGGATGCGGATGGGGTGATTGAATCCTTGGTGCAACTCAAAGCCCTCGTGCCCCAGGCGGATATGGGACCGGTGCGTCGGTCATTGCAGTACGTTTTAGACAACCTGCTGGATCAGCCCTTTGAAATGCAGTCCATTGGCACGATCAGCGAGGATTTGTACGCCCTCGCCTACGATCAACCCTTTCGCTTTCCCGCCACGTTTACCTTTGTGATGCGGGCGTTTTCCACCCTGGAGGGCTTGGGGCGGGGCTTGGATAGGGACTTTCAGTTCTTTACCATAGCCACTCCCTACGCTTTACAAATGATGGACAATCGCAGTAACGGAGACCTATTGGGTCAGTTGGGTCGTCAAGCCGCCAAGATGAGCAATTCTGCCCTGAGTTTGCCCCGGCGGGTGGAGGAAACCCTGACCAAGATTGAGCGGGGGGATTTGGTGGTGCGGAGCCGCTCGTTGGAGACGGAACGGTTACTGCGTCGCCTCAGTGCCCAGCAGGTGTCGGGAAATTATCATGTCCTCACCGGCAGTTTTTTGATTTCGGCGACCATCTTGCTGGTGAGCGGTTACGGCTGGCTGTCCCTGCTGGCGGGCATGATGGCTGGGTTTATGGGCTGGCGGGGCTGGCGGGTGTGGCAGAAGCACGAACGGTTTGAACGGATGTTTTAGTAATGATTCCCGGATTTGCGGTGATGCACGGCGGTCAACCCGGAGGAATTCAGAACCTTACCCTCATCAACGGTGGCGTAAATCAGCCAGTGATCCCCGCATTCCATCCGTTGCGCCACTTGACAATGTAAGTACGATAACGCCTCAGTCAAAATCGGGCAACCATCATCGGTCAGGCGGGTCGCCACCCCAGCAAACCGGTCTTCCCCAGGGGCGAAGGGTTTCAAAAAATGGCGGGGCAGGGGACTACCTTCGGGCAGGATATTCAGCACAAAGCGGTCGCCCACGTGGAGTAGGGATTCCACCGCCCGGTCCTTAGCGACAGCAACGGTGATCCCCGGCGGGTTAAAGGTGGCTTGGGACACCCAACTGGCGAGCATGGCACTGGTCAATTCCCCCCGGCGGGCGGCCAAAATACACAGAGGTCCCACCACCCGTCCCATTGCCTGTTCCGTGCGGGCGGCTTGGGCATCCGTCGGACGAGCCACCTGCTTGCGTTGCTTTTGCCGTAGGGCTTGGGCGAAATCCGTGCCCGTTTGTTCACAGGTCTGCAAATCCATATCCGTAGGCGTGAATTTCACCCGGATCGGCTCAAACCCCAGGTGAAAACCCGCATCCCTCAGCCGGTTTGCCAGCAAATCCACCGCTTCCCCACTCCAGCCGTAGGAGCCAAAAACCCCCATCACCACCGTCCGGGGCGCATGATCCACCACAATCCCCAGGGCGGTTTGGATTTGGGTAGGCGCATGACCCCCCAGGGTCGGGGAACCCAGGATCACCCCCTGGGCAGTGCTAATCACTTGGCGAATTTCCTCCGGGCTGGCGGTTTCGCAGTTCAGGGATTCCACCCGCACCCCCGCCTTGGTCAACCCCCGCCCAATCGCCTGCGCCAGGGTCGCCGTATTTCCGTAGGCGGAAGCATAGAGCAAAGCCACCGTCAGGTCATAGCCACTTTGCCGCTCGCACCAGCGGTAATAACTGCGGGTCAATTCCGGCAGATGATAGCGTACCAGGGAACCATGCCCATTCGCATAACAGGTACTTTCCCAACGGCTCAACCGTTCCAAAACCTGCTCCACCTGGCGTACCTGGGGCGCATGGATACAGTCAAAGTAATACTGGTAATCCTCTTTGAGTGCCGCCCATCCCTCGTCAAATACCTGGTCACTACAGCAATGGGCACTGAAAAATTTTCCGCTAAACAGGATGCCGGTTTTGGGGTCAAAGGTGGCGAGACCAGTGGGAAAGCGGGGCGTGGGAATGGGGATGAATTCCAGTTGATGCCCCAAGCCCAAATCCAGGGTTTCCTCCCCCCGGATGATCTGGGTCTGAAGGGGTTGTTGGCTGGTCAATTCCGGGGCACGTTGGGCAAACAGGGAGCGCAGGGTTTGATCCCCCGGATTGGAGCAGATAAAGGTAATCTGGGGAGCTTTTTGCCACAATTGCACCAGGGTCGCCACCCGATTCGGGTTAATATGCCCCAGGATCACATAGTCCAGTTGGTCAAAAGCCACATGGCGGCTCAATTCAGTTAAAAATAATTCCGCAAACGTCTCCCCCGGTGGGTCAATCAGGGCAATTTTTTCCCCGTGAATGAGGTAACTATTCGCCGTTGTGCCCCGCTCCAGGGCATATTCCATCTCAAAACGCAATCGTTGCCAACTCCGGGAACGTAACACCAGGGTATCCGTCGCAATGGGTACGGTTTGCACGTCACGGGGGGGATAGGAAACCATTTTTTGACTGCGGGAGTAACTTTTTTTATTGTGCGGCATCTACTGCCGAATTGGGGAAAAATTTGGGGCAAAATTGTGATGAATTGTGCTTATGGCAGACATCATTTCTGCTTTTATCCAGGACTGCCCAACCAAGCCAGAATTGCCGCTTTTTGATCCGCTAGACCTTTGTATGCCAAAGATGCTAGTGACATGGATTGAATCGCAGATTGGAGCAGGGCGGATTGGGTCACATTTTGCTTCAGTACCGCCACATCCTGAAAATAGGTGCGAATGGTAAATAAAGCCGCATTGATTGCCGGAAACCCCCAAATTACCTGCCGTTCCACCCGTAGGTATAACTTTGGGTCATGGGGATTGAAATTACGCCCCTGCCATTGGGTAGGATCAACCTGGGGCGGGGGTTCCGGGTGATGATTCAGTCGGGTATCCGTACTCAACCCCCAAGCAAAGCGCACCATCGGCGGCTGGGTAATCATCGTCTGCACCAGGGCATCCCCTCGGCGATTCATCGCAGTCATTCCGGCAACGGGGGCATGAATTTGAGCAAATTCCCGACCAATTTTCGCCTGGACTGCCCAATGGTTAGGAAAACAGGCGTGAATCGCACTGATCCAATGCTTTTCTCCCACCCGACACACCACCGTAATATCTTCCTGGACTTGGTGAGCAAGGGCATCCAAAGCAGAGCGATAAGGGGAAAGTGTCGGGTCTAAACCAGTCGTGTGTTTCAAGCCATAATCGGTGTCAAAATATAAAGTCTCACCCGTTAATTGATTGTGCAATATAAAGCCATCTAATTGTAAATTGATCTGAAAATACCGGGGATATTCTTGGGTCAAACGTTCAACGATAAATTTAGCAATCACCTGCTCAACTTCCGGGGTAAAATCCTGGGTTTGATAATATTTTTTTAGGCATTCCCAGCGGGCTAATTGTTTCATCTGATAGTAATGGCTGAAATTCCCGTCAATATGAAATACCCGTTGATCCCAAACCCCTTGACCCAAATCCGTACCAAATTTGATCAACCCCGGTTTAACCTCATACCGTCCTCTTTCCATCGGGAAATAGCGGGGCGCATCCGGCAATTGCTCAACTGTTAATGCCCCTGCCAAGTAATCATCATTCATTAACCCAATGGTAATTTTTTGGTGATTATTTATTTAGGCACGGCGGCACTTAACACTTCGCTACCTGTTTCTGTGACCAAAATATCATCTTCAATTCGCACCCCAATCCCCCGAAATTCATCGGGAATCGCCGGTTGTCCCTCCATTGGTTGCGTGTGGGGACCGATGTATAAACCCGGTTCAATCGTAAATACTTGACCAGGAGCCAACAGGGTTGCCGATTCTTTGTCCTGATAGTAAATCCCCGCATCATGCACGTCCAATCCCAACCAATGCCCAGTACGGTGCATATAATAAGGACGGTATTTTTGCTGTTTTTCGTCCTTTTCGTTGGCAATTTCTGCCGCATCCCCAGTGAGTAACCCCAGGTCAATTAAACCCTCAACCAATACCCGCACCGCTGTTTTGTGAATCTGATCGTAGGGCACTCCCGGTTTGACCACATCAATTGCCGCCAATTGCGCTTTTAATACCAGGTCATAAATCAATTTTTGGGGTGTCGTCATCCTGCCATTGACCGGAAATGTGCGGGTAATATCCGAGTTGTAACACCCCCAACCACAGCCCGCATCAATTAACACTAAATCCCCATCCTGAGTTTGTCGAATATTATCCCCGTAGTGCAAAATACAAGCATTTGCCCCCGAAGCCACAATCGAAGGATAGGCGGGTGCGCCCCCCTGTTGGCGAAAAATGGCTTCCATCCCTGCCTGAATCTCATATTCAAACATCCCTGGGTGGGTAGTTTCTTGAGCGTGAATGTGGGCTTTGGCGGCAATGGCAACTGCGTGACGAATGCGTTCTAATTCCACCGGACTTTTGACCATTCGCAGGGGATGGATTAGAGGATTCACATCCGCTAAAACCGTTGGTCCATAACCCTTGCGTTGGCGAAGATTTAACATTTTTTGCCAGAGCCGGTAGATTTTTTGATTCATCGCTTCATCCCGACTCGGATGGTAGTAAATGTGCGTTGCCCCTTCCACGTATTCCGGTAATTTTTCATCCAATTGTTCGAGGGGAAAAGCCGCATCACAACCGTATAATTCTTTCGCTGATTCTGGTCCAACCCGATAGCCTGTCCAGACCTCTTTTTCTAAGTCTTTGGGCAGGACAAATAACACAAATTGATGTTCCCCATGATGGGGCGCAAATACCGCCACCGCTGAAGGTTCATTCAACCCGGTGAGGTAGAACAAATTACCATCCTGGCGATACCCCGCTTCCACATCTGCGTGCAGATAGGTGTGGGGCGCACTGGTTAAAATGGCTGTGCCACTGCCCAAAGCCGCCATAAATTGCCGTCGCCGTTCGGCGTATTCCGTCGGGGGTAGGGGGGGGTGCAATTCCAGGGGGGTAGTGACCATAATTAACGAAATTAACGGGGAATGGGAATGGTTGGTCTTGGACTGGGTTGAACCGTCGGGGTTGCCTGGGGCTTAGGGGTAGGACTGGGTTTCGGTGCGGGTTGAGCCGGTTTTCCAGGGGTAGCAAAATTGTAGCTAAATACTTGGATGATCGACCCCTGGCTGGGTAAATCCCCCGGGCGAATCGTGACCTGGTCCCCCACCCGCCGGACAGGAGTACTGCCCATGAGTGCCAAAAAATCCTCCAACGGGAATAGATCACAGGTCGCATCCGCCGCCTGGGTACGGAAATGGGTGGGGACAATCACCTTGGGCGTGAGTACCTGTACTGCTTGCGCCGCTTCCTGGGGATTAAACGCCTTATCTCTGCCACCGACGGGGATGAATAGGACATCCGGTTTGCCCAAGAGAATTTGTTGCTCTACGGTAATCGGGGTTGCCGTCCCCCCCAGGTGTAAAAATCGGATGCCCGCCTGCGTCCAGCTCCAGCACACATTGGCACCAAAGCGGCGACCCCCCAACCGGTCATGGTTGGTCTGAAACCCCGATATTTTGAACCCATTCGCCAGTTCGTAGTCCCCGGAAACCGCCAACACTCTGGGGTCGCCCGGTAAATCCACCACATACCCCTCATCCAACAACAAACTGCTCACCAGCACCAAATCCGCCTGCACTCTCGGTTGCCGGTAGCCCTGGGTACAGCCCCCTGGTAAAAAAGGGTTCACTAAAATCCGTAAACCGCCGCCGGTCAAGAGAAAACAGGTATGCCCCAAAAACTGAATGGTTACGCCTGGGGGTGCCCCTTGAGCCAACACCCGCCCCGTTGCCACCAACACCCCAGCCCCAATTAACATTTCCCGTCGTTTCATCCCCGGTTCCCGTTTGGTTCGCACTTCAGCCTACCGCAATTTGGAGAAGTGTAAACCATTCCCCCAGTTCCCAGTGCGTTTTTTTATATCCCCCAATTATCCAAAGACAACTCTTCCGGGTTGACCCCCAGCTTATTCATTTTCATTTCATTTTTAGGGCACCTTTATTATTTACTGGAACCAACCGGTAACCTGGGTGGCGTAGCCATCAATCCCATTGTGGGAATGCCCGTATTCCCCAGAACCAAGGGCGGGGGTGCCCCCCTGCGACCCCTGTTCTAAATTAGGAAGTGATTGACACGAAACAATTTTTTAGATTACTTTATTAAAGGCATCAAGTTGTTTTGTTGCTGACCCTCGACCACGTAAGGAGGTAAATGGTATGGACGTTCCTGGCAGTAGTAGTTGCATAGCTACTTTGCGAGAATCTGTCCCTTCGGATGAAGACCCCTTCCAGAGTTCCTGCTGTGGTCAGTGGACGATTGAGCAGATGAATTTACCTGATTTGGTTCTGGTTTAGAGCCTGTAGGTTCATCTCTGGTCGCCGCTGGGCACGGCGATTGTACCCATAAGGAGATGAGCCATGAAAAGTTTTGAATCCCCCTTCTGGTAACATTTTTTGCACCCCCATTGGAAAGAATGGCGAGTGCTAAATGAGGCACAAACGCTTTCTTGGGTGTGTTTTTAAGTGAATCCCGTACAGCATTTTGACAACTTGTGAGGTGCAGGGGTAATTGGTAAACCTTTGTCCTCTCGTTGATTGGGATAATGCTGTGGGTTTACTGCCGTTTCTCTAGGGCTGAAGCGGTAGATGGTTGGTGGTAAAACTTCGGGCAATTAATCTGTAATTTGCCATCAATTTACCATCAATGATTTATTGCTTTGCGATTAAGAGAAGCGGACTGGTTCCGATTCCGTTTGGGCTGTCAAAACGGGTTAGTTTTTCATGTCTAAATGTTGAACGTTTAAGTTCTCAGCCCCATTAATTTTTGCTAATTTCCAATTTTTTGGTGAATGGAGGTGAGGTCATGTTTGAAATCTGTCTGTCCTGCGCTTTTGCCGAAGCACTCGTGGGAATCACCCTAACCGACCTATTGGCTGTCACGCTGGGTCATATGTTGCTGGTTGCCTATGAACACTCGATTGGCGATGTTTCCCGGCAGTTTTTCTCTAAAACCTGAAACTGTTTGAATTGGTTGTTTGGTTTGGAAATGTTTGCAAATCCACCCTTTGCGTTAAAAGGAGGTCAATGATGCGGAATGCGCCCAGCCCCACCCGCCGCCGGGGTAATGCCAATGAACGTGCCTTGGAAAATGCCCGACTGTCCTTGCGTGCCCTACAGGAAGCGAGCAGTAGCGTTGAGCAGGTGTTGCTCTCTCTGAGTAGCCATCGGCAGGGACTCACTGAGTTGGATGTGGTTAATCGCCTGCGCCAGTACGGTAAAAACGAAGTGACCCACGAAAAGCCCCCCACCTGGTATGTGCAGTTATTCAAGGCGTTCAACAATCCCTTTGTCTGGATTTTGGTGGTCTTGGCGGCGGTTTCCTATGTGATGGACTATGCCCTAGCGGAGCCGGGGGATGGCGACCTGAAAACGGTGATTATTCTGTCCGTCATGGTGCTGGTGAGCGGTTTCCTGCGGTTTTTCCAGGAATACCGTTCCACCCAGGCGGCAGAAAAGCTGAAAGCTCTGGTCAGAACGACGGCTACGGTGATTCGCCGTGATCACCGCGGTTCTCCGGGAGTGCGCCGGGAGGTGCCCCTGAGCGACCTGGTTCCGGGGGATGTGGTGGCGTTGTCGGCGGGGGATATGATTCCGGCGGATGTGCGGCTGTTGACTTCCAAGGATTTGTTCGTGAGTCAGGCGGTGCTGACCGGGGAATCCCTGCCGGTGGAAAAGTACGACACCCTGGGTAGCGTGGTGGAAAAACGGGCAAATGTGCAGGTGCCCTCGGATCAGGTGAGTGCCTTGGATACACCCACCGTTTGCTTCATGGGTACCAATGTGGTGAGCGGCACCGGGACGGCGGTGGTCGTTTCGACGGGGGATCGCACCTACTTCGGTTCCCTGGCGAAAAACATTGTGGGCAAGCGGGTGCTTACTAGCTTTGAACAGGGGGTCAACCGGGTTAGTTACCTGCTGATCACCTTCATGGCGGTGATGGTGCCGATTGTTTTTCTCATTCAATGGGTGACTAAAGGCAATCTTCTCGATGCCCTGCTGTTTTCCCTGTCCATTGCCGTCGGGCTAACCCCGGAAATGCTCCCTATGATCGTGACCGCCAATCTCGCACGGGGCGCAGTCGTCATGGCGAATCAAAAGGTGGTGGTCAAACGGATCAATGCCATTCAAAACTTTGGGGCGATGGATGTGCTTTGTACGGATAAAACGGGTACATTGACCCTGGATAAGATCATTCTCGAACGCCATGTGGACATTCATGGTCAGGAAGATGAGGAACCCCTGGAATATGCCTACCTGAATAGCTACTACCAGACGGGCTTAAAAAACCTGCTGGATGCGGCGGTGCTGGAACACGTGGAATTAAATACGGAACTCAAACCGGCGGAAAACTACGCCAAGGTGGATGAAATTCCCTTTGATTTTGTGCGGCGGCGGATGTCGGTGGTGGTGGAACCGCAGGGGGGACACGCAGAAAGTAAGCATATCTTGATTTGCAAAGGGGCGGTGGAGGAACTGTTCAACGTTTGCTCCCATGCCAAATATCACGGCGAAATCATCCCCATGAGTGAGGCTGTGCGGCGGGAAGGACTGCAAGTGACCCAAAGCCTGAATGAGGACGGGTTTCGGGTGATTGCCGTCGCCTACAAGGAGATTCCCATTCCGTTGGACAAGGTTCCCACCTACGGCACCCAGGATGAATGTGATCTGGTTTTAGTGGGGTATCTAGCCTTTCTCGACCCGCCCAAAGATAGTGCGATTGAGGCGATTAGGGCACTGCGGGATAACGGTGTGACGGTGAAAGTGATCACGGGCGACAACGATATTGTCACGCGCAAAGTCTGCAAGGAGGTGGAACTGGCGGTAGAAGGCGTGCTGGTAGGTAGCCGGATTGAACGGATGAGCGATGCGGAATTAACCGCCCAACTGGACACCACCACCATCTTTGCCAAAGTTTCTCCCCTGCAAAAAGCCCGCATTATCCGGCTGTTGCGTGAACAAGGGCATACGGTCGGCTACATGGGCGATGGCATTAACGATGCGGCGGCACTGCGGGATGCGGATGTGGGTATTTCGGTGGATACCGCCGTAGATATTGCCAAAGAATCGGCGGACATTATCCTGTTGGAAAAAAATCTCATGGTATTGGAGCGGGGTGTCATTGAGGGGCGGCGCACCTTTGCCAACATTCTCAAATACCTGAACATGACTGCCAGTTCCAACTACGGCAACGTGTTCAGCGTCATGGGATCGAGTGCGGTATTGCCCTTTTTGCCCATGCAACCCATCCAATTACTCACCCAAAACCTGATCTACGACCTATCCCAAACCACCATTCCCTTTGACAATGTGGATCAGGATTTTCTCCGCCGACCCCAGAAGTGGAATGTGCCCAATATCGGGCGGTTCATGCTGTTTATTGGTCCGATTAGTTCCATTTTTGACTACGCCACCTACATCGTTATGTGGTTTGTGTTTGGAGCAAATACCCCAGAAGAAGTAAAACTGTTTAATTCCGGTTGGTTTGTGGAAGGGCTGTTGTCGCAAACCCTGGTGGTGCATATGTTGCGGACGGCACGGGTGCCCTTTGTGCAAAGCTGGCCCTCTCTGCCGGTGTTGCTTTCCACGGGTACTGCCATCATCGCCGGGATGATCCTACCGTTCACGCCGCTGGGGGCAGGCTTAGGGATGGTACCGCTACCGGCTCGATATTTCCTGTGGCTGTGGTTCATTCTTGGCTCCTATTGCCTGTTGACCCAATACCTCAAGGGGTTTTATATCCGCACCTTTGGCAAGTGGTTGTAGGGGTTTTGCTGGCTGGACACTGGCTACCCTCAAACCCTTCAATCTTGTTCACTTATCGCTTAGGAGAGAGTTCTCATGAATTTCAATGTTTTAGAGAATCCATTGGCAGCCCTTTTCGCTGTTGCCGCTATTTTCATCGGCTACTATGCCTTGATTTATTTCATCGTGGTAGTGCTGATGAAACAGGGCGTTCCCCAACAGCGCCGACCCCGTTATTGATTTGATTTTGGCTAATACTACCAAGCCCCTCATTGCGCCGGGAAACTTGTTTTTTTTTGGGGCTGGTATCCTGCCAAATTTTGATGGCAATCCCAAGGAATTAGCTGATATTTGGGAGAACCCAATTGGGGGGCAAAATTTCCTTGGGATATGCACCGGGTTTCCAGTTGAAATGTTTTGATTAGCGTATCTGAAACAACGTTTGTAAAGGTTTGCCCAATGCTTTATGTAATGATCTACAAACTGAGCCATCAGCGGAACAGCCCATGACCCAGCTATGGCAATCCCAGTTTGATGCTTCTTCTGAGTATTTGGCGATAAGCAGAGCTTATGCTCAAGCCTGACAAGGGTTTCAGCCCCCCTAGCGAGAAAAAGCGTATCGTTCTATACAATTCTAACCACAAATTCAGGAGAGCCGTTTGATTTAGAACAGTTGGGTGGGCTATACAGTCTTTTAAGTGGTTATGGGATACAGTTGAACCCCGCTTGCCGTAGGTCAATCATGCTGAGACTTTAGAATCATCAAGGCTTTCTATATCCTTTAATTGACAAATAGACTGTATGAAGGGCATCTCTATTTATTGATTTTTGTACTTGCACAGCAGGCGGCGATTATCAATAAAGCAGGGGTCATTTTCAATGACTATGAATTAACAGAGGTGCCCTAAATAGGGAATAGGGAGTCCACTAGAAGCTGATTTTTGCAAGTGTCCACTGCGTAATCATTGAGCCGCTCCCAAGATAACGTTATGGTTCCCCAGGGCAGGGACTAGGGAAATCCCGGACAACTCGATAAAATAAGAAAACTAGTTCTGATCCCCCCGCCGGATGGAAACGCCCCGTCTGCACCCCGACACCATCGAACAGGTGCGGCAGAAAGTGGACATCGTGGATGTGGTCTCCACCCGGGTGGTTTTGCGACACCAGGGAAAGGGGTTGGTGGGCTTGTGTCCGTTCCATGAGGACAAAAAACCCAGCTTTCACGTCAGTCCCCAAAAACAGTTGTACCACTGCTTCAGTTGCGGGGCGGGCGGCGATGCGATCAAATTTCTCATGGAATTGGGGAAAACCTCGTTTCATGAGGTGGTTTTGGATTTAGCTCACCGCTACCAAGTCCCGATTCAAACCCTGGAACCCGCCCAACAGGAACAGTATCAGCAACAACGTTCCCGACGGCAACAACTCTACGAAATTTTGGCGGTGGCGGGGCATTTTTATGAATACGCCCTGGGGCAAAAAAACAATCAAATGGTGCGGGATTATTTAACTCAAAAACGGCAATTAACCCCGGAGACCATTAAAACTTTTCAACTCGGTTATGCGCCGCATGGTTGGCAAACCCTCACCAGTTATTTGGTGGAACATAAGGGGTTTCCCGCGCCCCTAGTGGCAGAAGCCGGGTTGATTGTCCAGCGGGAAAATGGCGGTTATTACGACCGCTTTCGCAACCGTTTGATGATCCCGATCCGGGACAGCCAAGGGCGGATCATTGGCTTTGGGGGACGCAGTTTGGATGGGGAAGAACCCAAGTATCTCAACTCCCCGGAAACCCCTTTATTTAATAAAAGCCAAACCCTTTTTGCCCTGGATCAGGCGAAGGATGCCATTGCCCGCCAGGATCAGGTGTTGGTGGTGGAAGGGTATTTCGATGCGATTGCCCTGCACCAAGCGGGGTTGACCCACACGGTCGCCGTCCTGGGAACCGCCCTCAATGCCGACCAGGTGCGCCTACTGTTGCGTTACACCGAATCCAAGCGGGTGATTTTGAATTTTGATGCGGACAAAGCCGGACAAAAGGCGGTGGAGCGGGTGATCGGTGAGGTGAAAGACTTGGCTTACAAAGGGGAAGTATCATTACATATTCTGTACTTGCCCGAGGGGAAAGATGCCGCCGAATATCTGCAACAGCATTCCGCCAGCGATTATCAAACCCTGGTGCAGGCGGCACCCCTGTGGTTGGACTGGCAAATTAATCAGATTCTATTGCAACGGGACAGCCAACGCCCGGATGAATTTCAGTTGATCCTCAAACAACTCGCCGCCCTGCTCCGGCAAATTCCCAACCCCGCCCTGCGCCTGCGCTACATCAGTTTGGCGGTAAATGACTTAAGCAAGGGCAATTCCCGCCTGGTTCTGCAACTGGAAGCCTATCTGAACCGCCTCCTGCGCTGGCGTGAGGACCACCCCCGCCGTCCGCCCCCCGCCCCCGTCACCAGTGCCAACTTACTGGAAGCCGCCGAAGCCCAACTATTACGCATTTATCTGCATTTGCCCGCCCTGCGCCAACGGGTGGTGGATGCCCTCGAGGAGTGGGATTTGGCGTTTTGTAGCCGTAGCCATCGGTGGCTCTGGCAACAGATTCGGGACATGGAGCAGAAGGTTGCCCAGACCGGCGGCGTGCCCCACACCCTGGATTTGATTGTGGGTCTGCAACGGCTGTACCAGGAAGCCCCCGAGCCAATGCGCCAGGTGCAAGGGTTATTCCAGTTGGACGAGGTGACGGAATTGGAACTGTGCCAACCCCATTTGGTGATCCAATCGGCGGTGGCGACGATGGCGCGGGTGATTTGTGAAAAAAATTGCAAACAATTGCTTTCCCTGTGGCAAGAACGCAGTACCTTACTCGCCCAGACCCAGGAGCAGGAGCAACGCCAAGCCCTGCTCGCCGAACTTCAACGCCTGCAAGATTCCATTCACACGGAAAAAAGCTACCTGGAAAACCTGGATCGGCAACGCTGTCTGCACCCGGGTCGCCCTTATCCCTCAGATTCAAAATCAGTAATTACAGAAATTAATAACATGATATTTGATGATATGATAGTCACAGGTAGTTGCGAAGATATAAGCGAATAAAATCATGTTTAGTCAAGACCCATATCAAGATTTTATCAGTCGTCTAAAATTGTTGGTTAGAAAGTATCCTGACCTCATGTTGACAACTTTAAGTAATATTTTCACTATGCGTTTAATTGGTAACAAAACTCACGGGGATTTGGCAGAAATAGGGATTGCAGAATTTATCAATCAATATATGTATGATTTTCGCTCAGTCCATGTAGGAAAAGACTTATATCGAGCCAAGTCACAAGAAGAAGACATTAAAATAATTAATGAAATCAGTAATTTAGAATTTAATGTTAGTCTTAAAGCCTATGGTCACGGCCCACTTCAATTATCCACTGACAAAGACTCTCTTATGTTTCGCAGGCTTGAGCGGGAAAAGAAAGACATTATTAAAGATAATGAATTAAAATCTATTTTAAGGGCACCTCTATTAATTGATTTTGGGAGGGATTTGTGAGATAATTAGTATTAACGACGTGGAGAGGGAAAATGGGTCAAAAAGGATTTTGGGATGAGCAAGAGCGGCGGGAAAAACTCAATCAAAAAAAGCCCATGCTGAAGTGGCTCAATGAACATATTAACTGGGAAGATTTCCGCCCAATATTAGAAACAATATATGACAAGGAAAGAAAGAGCAATGCAGGTCGTAAACCCACCGACGTGATTGTGATGTTTAAATTGTTGATTCTCCAACAAATGTATGCCATTAGTGATGATGAACTCGAGTTGCAAGTGAATGACCGTATCTCGTTCATGGAATTCCTAGGATTGGGTATCGAAGACGCTATCCCTGATGCCAAAACTATCTGGTTATTTCGGGATAATCTCGCTAAGCATGAGCTGGTCAAAGAACTATTTGCTCGCTTTGATAATTACCTGAGAGAAAAAGGATATATTGTCGAAGTTGGCCAGATTGTGGATGCCACTCTCATTCCCGTGCCAGTTCAACGGAATACTCGGCAAGAAAATCAAGAAGTGAAGGAAGGGAACATTCCTAAACAATGGGAGGAAAAACCCCATGTTTTACGGCAAAAGATGCCCGTTGGGTAAAGAAAAAGGGTATCAGCTATTTTGGCTATAAAAATCATATCAGCGTGGATGTAAAATATGGTTTTGTGCGTCATTATGTGGTCACGGATGCCTCCGTGCATGACTCCCAAGTATTCAGTCAACTTGTGGATATTGATGGGTCGGAAATCTGGGGAGATAGTGCTTATCACAGCACGGATTTAGAATGGACGTTAGCCAGGATTGGGTTTACCAGTCACATCCATGAAAAAGGCTACCGAAATCAGCCCCTAACCGCCGAGCAAAAGGAACGGAATCGCATCAAATCTCAAGTGAGAGCCAAGGTGGAACACGTATTTGGTCAGTGGGTGATGTGTCTTGGGGGTAAATTCATGCGTCTGATTGGTAAAACCAGAGTACAGGCGGCAATTGGGTTGAAAAATCTCGCTTATAATTTCCGCCGTTATGCGTTTTGGGAGCGGCGGCTGATAATCTGTGAGTTTTGACCCCCTACTAAGTCTCTTTTCAATCATATCTACACCAATCTATAAAACCCAGTCATCTTAGTACAAAAAAGTACTGAGCAATGACCTGCTGTTTTTGTGTTTCGTTCTCATATTTTGAATAAATAGAGGTGCCCTTAAGTGATCCGATTTTTTCTGCATTCCAAAGTAGAAATGTGTTATCCCTTATTTATGATGAATCCAAACAACACTGTAACATTCTGATATTCAAATATAAACAAGCTCTAGAGAAAACCGCTTCTATCCGGAAAGAAAAGCCTGTTGACAATGCAAGTGCAGAGATGGGAGAACAAAAGAAGAGAAGAGGGAGAACGCATCCCGTGTATCGTTTTTATGATGAGGAAAATAATTATATCTGTGAAGTTCGTTATGGTAATGCACGAGCTAATGCGCTACAAAGGGGATTATGGACTAACACAAAATGGGCTACGAAATATTTTGATAGCATTGCTGATGATTGGATTAAGTATTCACATAATTTTACTTTGATTCGTTTGTTTTCCCATGGTCTAGTTTGTTCCGAAGTCGGTCACCTCTTAGCATTTGAGAAGGTTCAAGAAGATATTGCCCGATTGAAACGAACACTAACTTAGTAATACTATGCAACAACTTTCATTACTTGACAAATTTGGTACTAACGTATTTGGTATTAATGTACCAACTGAAGGAATTAAATATGCGGGTTCTAAATTAAAACTAATTCCCTACATTCTCAGTCTGATAAAAAAACTTGATGTTAGAACTGTCCTGGATGGTTTTTCAGGAACAACTAGAGTTTCTCAAGCTCTGGCGAAATGTGGTTATCAAGTGATTTGTAATGATATTGCAGTTTGGTCTAAAGTTTTTGGCACTTGTTACCTATTAAATCGAAAAAATTCATGGGAATATCAGGAGTTAATTGATCATCTTAATTCCATACCTCCTGTAGATGGATGGTTTACAGAGTTTTATGGAGGATATGATTATGAAGGATGTGCCATTCAAGCAGATGGTCTTAAAAGGCCTTGGCAAGTACATAATACCCGAAAATTAGATGCAATCCGCAAAGAAATAGAAGACCTTTGTCTTAACGAAGTTGATAAGTCTGTAGCTCTTACAAGTCTAATTCTGGCTTTAGATCAAGTGGATAACACTTTAGGACATTTTGCGGCTTATCTCAAAGATTGGTCGCGTCGGTCATATCATCATTTACACTTAAAAGTACCATTACTTTTTAGAACGAGGAGAGATCATCAGGTTTTTCAGGCTAATGTGTTTGATATTTTGCCAAATGTATCAGTTGATTTAGCCTACTTCGACCCACCTTATGGCTCGAATAATGATAAAATGCCCCCATCCCGAGTTCGCTATGCTTCTTATTATCATCTTTGGACGACAGTGTGTCTATTTGACCAACCTCAACTTTTTGGAAGAGCTAACCGTAGGCAAGACACCTCAGATAGAATGTCATCATCGGTATTTGAAGAATTTCGGCGAGATGCTTGTGGTAAATACATTGCAGTCAATGAAATTGAACGTTTGATTAAGGAAGTCAATTCTCGATGGGTTATTTTATCGTATAGTTCCGGGGGGCGGGCAACTGCAGAAGAATTGAATGACGTTATTAATCAAAATGGAAAACTACTGCAAGTTTTAGAAATTGATTATAAAAGTAATGTAATGGCTAGCATGAGATGGACGAATGAATGGTTAAGAGATGTTGCGCAACCAAATCGTGAATTTTTATTTTTGATTGAAAAGTAATGTGAACATCAGCCCCCACTTGCACTTGTGCACTTGATTAACCTGCCTCCTAGCCCAGGTGCAATAGCCATTTCACCCAGACCACGCTAAAATCAAGGCACAAATTTGGGTACAGTAACATTAATCTGCTCTACCCATCCTGGAGGATAAACCCGTGAGTACCACCCCCATCCCTCCCCCACCCCGGGGCGGTATCCCCCCCGTTCCCCCGGTGCCCCCCCGCCCGACCATGCCCACCATGCCAGTTGCGCCCCCGGCACCTAAAGCTCCCGCTCCCCCCGCCCCCAAAAGCAGTGGTGTGCGGATTCCCTCCATGGAAGAATTGGTTTTTCGTGCCCAGGATGAGGGGGTTTCCGATATTCATGTGGGGGTGAACGAACGTCCCCGCTTCCGCAAACGGGGGATCATGGAAATCATCGAAGACTTGCCCGTCACAGACCTGGAAACCTACGACCGGTGGGTAGCGGAAATGCTCCAGCCCGACCAGATCGAACAGTTTCGCAAAAACATGGAATTTGATGGTGCCTGCACCTTCCAGGACAAAATCCGGGTGCGGATTAACCTATTCATCTCCCTGCGGGGACCGGGGCTGGTACTGCGGTTGATCCCCTTGAAAATCCTCACCCTGGAGCAGTTGAATTTGCCCTCGGTGTTTAAGGACTTGTGCCACTACCACAAGGGTTTGATTTTGGTCACGGGTCCCACCGGTTCTGGGAAATCCACCACCTTGGCGGCGATGGTGGACTACATCAACCAAACTCTGCCGAAACATATCATCTCCATCGAGGACCCGGTGGAATTTGTCCATTTCAGCAAAAAATCCTTCATCCGCCAACGGGAAGTGGGCATCCACACCCATAAGTTTGAAAACGCCCTGAAAGCCTCCCTGCGGGAAGACCCGGACATTATCCTAATTGGGGAAATGCGGGATCGAGAAACGGTGAATATCGCCATGAAAGCCGCCCAAACCGGTCACCTGGTCTTTGGCACCCTGCACACCAACAGCGCCGTGAAAACCATTGACCGGATTCTCAACCTGTATGAACCCTCGGAGCAACCCCCCATGCGGGTGCAGATTGCCGAAACTTTGGTGGCGGTGATTGCCCAGTCCTTGGTGCGGACGACGGATGGGAAACGGGCGGCTATTCACGAAATCATGGTGAATACGGATGCCATCAAGGACTACATCCGCCGGGATGAGGTGGAGGAAATCGAGCAGATCATCCCCCGTTCCAACTTTGATGGGATGTGTACCATGAACCAGTGCCTGCAACGGCTCTACGAGGAGGGACGGATCACGGAGGAAACCGCCCTGGAAGCCTCCCCCAAACCCAACGAAATGGCGATGATCCTGCGGGGTCGGGCGGGTTACTAAACCCCCTCACAGCCTTTGGGGTAACCGGGAGGTGGCGGCTTGCAAAAACTGCACAGCCCGAGCCATCACCGCAGGCGTAATTTCCACCTGGCGCAGGTGTACCAACCCCTCGGTGATAAAGCCCCCTTGCACCGTATTATCCCCATGGAACGGGGTTTCATAGACCACCTCCCGTATCCCAGCGGAAATAATCAGCTTCAAGCAGGACAAACAGGGAGCCAGGGTAACGTAAAGGGTAGCTCCCTCGGTGGCAATTCCGTGTCGTGCCGCCTGGGCAATTGCATTCGCCTCCGCATGGATCGCCCGGGAGGGTAGGGTGCGGCTGGCATCACACCGGGGCAAACCCGGATAACAATACCCCTGCGCCGTGCAATGGGGCGACCCGGAAGGGGGCCCATTGTAGCCCGTCGCCAACACCTGCCGTTGTTTGACAATCACCGCCCCCACCGGCAGAGCCAGACAGGTCGAGCGAGTGGCGGCTAACTTCGCCAACATCAAAAAATATTCATCCCAACTGGGGCGGGTCTCCATCCAGCCTTACCGGGGGGCGGGGGTTGGTTGGGGCGTAGGAGCCGCTGGCCGGGATTGGGGTTGCACTGGGGTCGCCGGAGTCCCTGGCCGGGGTGCCGTATCGCCAAACCGGGGGAAGGGCACATCCACAAAACCAATTTCCAGTAACTGTTGGTACGCTTTTTGCCCCAACTCCCGGGTCGGTTGTTGACTGCGAATAATCTGGACTAACAGCGGCACCGCCAAATCCGATTCCTTTTGCGCCCGATGCACCAAAGCCAGTTGGTACGTGGCCTGATCCCGCATTTCCGCCGCTTCCCCAGCTTTGCGCCGTTGACTGTCCGCCACCTGATTATCAATCCCCGTAAAACTCGTCACCAACTGGGAGTGAAAGGTGGACACCTGGTTAAAGACCTGCCGGGCATCCTGCAACTTGGACACCGCCAACTTGTAGTCCTGGCGGGCAATCGCCTGCGCCGCCTCATCCATCAGCCTACGGCCACCGGGCATACTCAGCAATCTTGGGGGTGAAACCGTCGCATCCAGGGGGTCAACCCCAATGGGATTAGCCGGTTGACTCGCCGGAGCAGAGGTTTGCGCCTGGGATAGCCCCGTTGCCCCCAAAATCACCAGCCCGGTAATTGCCAACCCCACCAGCAGGGTGCGGAGCCATTGCAGAGAGTGACGAACACGCATGAACGGTAACCCAAAAAACGAATTTATTTGGTATGATAACAGGGCTGTACCGAAAGCATCTAATTGTTACACTAGAAAGTGTGCAATGGGTGAAATCGGTTGGTTTGGGCATGTAGCTCAGTGGATAGAGCACCAGATTCCGGTTCTGGGTGTCGGGGGTTCAAATCCCTCCATGCTCGTAAATCTCAAACTCCGACCCTCAGCGGGTTTTTTAATATCTAGCGTAAATACTTTGCCTTACGCATTGTCAATAAGGAGCCCATTTAGTGCGACAGAAAATGCCACTTTGAGGCTCTATAGCAATCCTACTTGGTTTACATTAGCTTGCGTGCCGTAGGCATACAAAAGTTTTCCAGAAGCAAGTACGGGGGCGGTGCCCCTGCGACCCCTGTTCCATCCTCATTTAGGATTGTTGCTAGATTTCCTCATCAGTCCAAGGTGGTCTCAAAAAGTGAACCAATGGCTACATTAACCAGGGCTGTGTTTGCCAAATTAAGGGTTAATGGAACCATTAATTCATTAATTCAATGAGGGATTGGCGTACTTCAAACTCTGAATTTATAATGCAGATTGACACTTTTGCAGGCAGACATGATCCCCAATTTGTTTATCCACCCGCAGAATGTGACCCACAAGCCAATCGGCTAGGCGTTGGTGAATTTCCAGGGCGACTTTTTCGTCAGCTTGGCTGGCACGGTAACGCTGTTCTAAACCTTGGAAAATCTGCACAAATTGCCCATGCGCCCGCTGGTTGACCTCTGCCATAGGACATTGGTGTTTTGCCGCCACCGTTTCTTCGTGAGCAAAGTGCCACTCGGCGTAGTATTTCATAAAAGAAAGGAGTTGCTTAATTGCCCGGGTGCCCTGACCCATTTCAATCGCATCCGCCAGGTCATTCACCGCCTGCACCAATTCCCGGTGTTGGGTATCAATGCTGGCAACGCCCACTTTTAGGGATTCATTCCACTCAAAACGGGGCAACTTATTCATGATCAAACCTCCTAAATGAATCATTCAATCGCTACGAAAATGAATCGTCTGTTAGCTCTTAAGTAGCATTTTTCTTCCCTTTTAGAAACGTCAATAACCCGTGTAAAAACGAATGGCTGATTTCGCTGACCGGTAGTGTATCCATCTCTGGTTCGTGGTTGGCAATCAATGGTTCCACTGCAGTAATTCCTGCCACCTCCTCAACCATACCAATGACCATAAAGCGGAAACAAATTTTTTGAACATCTAAAACTAACTGCTCCAAATGAGTGGCAATTTGTTCAATCGAAAGGGTACCGTCAATATGCTCCCATACCTGATACTCACCCTGATTCAGATGATAGGGCAATTCCCCATGAATTAAACGGATGACCGTCGAGCTAGGTAAAGGCAATTTATCCAGCAAAGGTGTCCAGTCCCGCAATAACCGTAAACCCGCTAGGGCAATTTCCATCGGTGATGCCGTGAGACCCGTCATTTCCTCATAGGGTAAGGGGTGGTTGGCATCAAATTCAAACCAACCCTCCTCAATACTAAAAAGCTGGGGAATCGGGGTAAGTACCTGTTGCTTAAACAGTAATTTAAGCTGTTCCCCATCCAAAGCACCCTGGGTTTTCAGACATAATCCCAAGGTGGCTCTCGGCGAGCACAATTGGGCAATTTTTTGAATCGTAGGAATCCGCAACCACCCCCGCTTGGCAATGAGCCGCTGGAGTTCCTGGTGGTCAAGGCTGATCGTCGAAGCCACAATATTGCCGTGGTGGAAAAAGGTGTGGTATTCCGACGCAATTTCATCCCGCGTGTCCACTGGCTTAATGGTCAAGCAACCAGTTTTTTGACCCTGTGCCAGAAACCTAAAAATTTCCCCTAGGGAAAACTCGGAAAGATAACCCGTAATTTTCATGGTTGCTCCTACATCATGCCACTAAATCAAAGCATCTTTATTCAATCGGTTTAACTCTGCCATTTGGTCACGGGCGTAGGCCTCAATCAATGCCGCCAGTGCGTTCGCCACTGAGGTGGTTTCCAGGGCATTGACCGGCACCGTCGGGGGACGATTGTGGGGACTGAGATACCCCAATGCCAACATGATTTCCTCCATCGGCCAGGCCGCCGGATTATCCGCATGACTCAGGCCAATCAACATGGGAATTTTCGCCCGATGACGCATAAACGCCAAAATCCGACGGGCAGAGCGAAAATCCTGGGGACGGTGGGAACTCACCAGCAAAACAAACGCATGGGCTTTGCGGATGAGAATATCCCACATAAAATCAAATCGTTCCTGCCCCGGCGTACCGTATAGATGCAGAGCGACATTTTGCCCAAATTGCAACCGGCCAAAATCCATTGCTACGGTCGTTTTGGTTTTCAATGCCGCCGTTTCATCCGTCGCTTTGCGGTCCGTATCCACCGCTTCAATTTCGCTAATGGTACGAATAAAGCTGGATTTGCCTGCCCCCACCGGCCCCGTAACCACGATCCGCATGATTTCCATACGTGCCTTTTCCCCCTGTCAAAGACCAACGGGTTGTGCCAACCCCAGTAGTTGTTTGCGGAGTTCCCCAATCACATTTTTGATTTCCAGATTGATCACCCCCAACTTGGCATTGTGATCCGCCAGGATCAAAAACACCGCCTCTTCGGTACAACTGGTGAGGATGCCGTAACCCTGTTCCCCCTCCACCAGAATCCGGGCAATGTCCCCCCGATTCAGTTCCCGACCGATGCGCTCCCCCAAGGACAACATGGCGGCAGACATGGCAGCCACCCGCTCCTCATCCATGCCCCCCGGTAAGCTACTGGCTAGGGTTAACCCATCCGGGGAGACCAGCGCCGCCCCCTGCACATTGCTCGCATTCGCCACAAACTGTTGTAGCGTCATTTCCAACTTGGTCACATTAATCGCCATAGGATAAACCTCAACCTCAAAAACAACCCATCAACACCCGCCCCTATACCTGCGCTGCGCCCTTGGCAATCAACCGTTGGAACAAAGCCTGTGTCCAACCCGTTTCCTGGAGCAAGGCTTCGGAATAGGCCTGCTCAATAAACGCCAAGTCAATCATGCAAATTTTACTTAGGGCATCACTGAGAACTTCTGGTTTGTGGTCACGGCGTAACTGTTGCCCCACAGCGGTTACGACCACCGCCATCGCTGGGACGACGTGTTGGGGACCAATCCCCGTCCGCACATGCACCAAACCAATCTTCCAACGGCAGTCCGCATAGGCCTTGCCCCAGCCATCAATGCCCGTGAACATCTCGTAAAACCATTGAATAAAGGTTTCCCGCAGGCGATGGATGCGCCCCTCCTTGGCATTGAGAATGGCATTCATCTCCTCATCTCGCCCCAAATAATCGTAAAAAATATCCGCCATTTGGGGTGCAATGGTTTTGCCCCAGTCCGCCTCTTGTTTGAGCAACTCCTTATCCTGTTCATTCAACTGAACCCGTCGCACAATCGCTTCCATAAAGCTCAGCGGTTCCACGTTCATACCACCTCCTGCTTGAGGATTAACTATTCATTAAGGTAGCCATTTGGCTCATATCTATCCTGCTGGATATGTAATTAAAAAAGGGTATTACAAACTACATTTAACCTGCAAAAAGAATGAAATTAAAATAAAGAAATAAATAAAAAATAAAGATTATTCCGAGTGGTTAAAGCCCGTCCAAGAAGCCTGAAAAAAAACCGATTAGCCCAGAGTTTTCATGGGTTATGGCTCAAAATCCTATGCTCCCATCGAAGCAGTTTTGTAAAACCAATTACAGTTGGTGATGATTTTAGCCACCATAGGTATTTATATCGCTCTTATTGTTGCTTCACCTGTGGCATCAGCTTCGCTTCCGGATTTGATTCTGTAGAATTTCTATTCCTTGAATGCCTTCAACACGCAGGCTATGGGGGGCTCATTCTAACCATTACCAAGAAACACCAGAGTACAGCCTGTTCACAGATTCAAGAACACAAAACATCGCGTTTCCAAAGCCTAACCTCAATGAGGTTAGGACAAATGGGTTGGCAACTGTATCCCGTAACCACTTAATAAGGTTCGAGGGCGTAGCCCCCGGCTTTGGTTCTGGATAGCATGGGTATTCCAGCGAGATAACCTGCCCGTGGTGCCAACCAATAGAGGTGCCCACGACCGACGGAAGCTAAAGTTTCCTGGGACGGTTATCCCTCAACTGCTTGAGTTTTCGACATAGGGTGGGCGTACTCGTAACCATTCCCGTTCTCCCTAAAAAGAGTTTTTGATACTCAACCAAGGTAGCATTTGGGTACTCTTCTACTAACATCTTCAAGGCTTCATAGTGCCGTTCTTGCCAGCGGGAAATACGGCCTCGATAGGGCTTTGGGGCAATCGAACCTTCCCGCTTCATCTTATAGACCAGTTTCTGTACAAAAGAACTACTTACCTGAAACCGTTCTGCTAATTCGCTAAATGTCAATTTCGATTCATTGTACACATCCAGTATCTTTTGCCGTAAGTCAATGGAGTATGCCCTCATTTCGCTTCTCAATTACTACTCTAATATCATAACCTATCTATATGAAACACGCCATACCAAATGGTGAGTAAGTGATCAGGTTAGGGTTATGGTTGGCCACGCTATGGCAATTTCAGACCATTTATGTGAACAACAAGGTTGCTTAGAATCAGAACGGGGCGATGCTCTCGAACCTTTGATCCTCTGAGTATAAAATTTTTACTCATCATTCAGGCGAGACTGCCATAGCTAATTCTAGGATTGAGGCGCACGGGCTGGACACCGAATATTCCCGGTGGGTAGTAGCCATTACCCTAGGTTTTCTTTCAGCAGGTGATGTCAATCTTTAGGACTGGAGCAATAATAGCCTGTTACTTGGCAAACTCACTAACCAAGGGAATGGTTGCTTCTCCAGTAATTGCCATTTGTCTTTTAATAATTCCGTTTGCAGATGGTAATCATGGCTACCAGTGGGCGGTGCATGGAGTTTGAGATAGAGGGTCAGGCGGTGGGGCGTTTCGCTCGTCCAAGCGACCCAGGCGGGAAACGTATTGGGTTGATCAAGGTCAGGAGCAAAGGTGAGGTGATGGGCACGGATGCCAATGTGCGTATGTGCAGGGCTAAGGGGTTCGGCAATATGCAGGGTACACTGCCAATCACGGGCGTAAACCGTATGAGAATCAATCATCTCAATTGTCGAAAAATTCTTACAACCCGTAAGTTGGGCAATGGTCAGGGTATGGGGATGGTCAAATACGGCGCGCTTGTGAGCGCAGGCGATGGCTTTACCCCCAGACATAACCATTAACCTGTCGCAGACCCGATAGAGTTCCTCGAGGTTGTGGCTGACAAAGAGGGTACAGCCGCCGTAGTTCGCCAGGGTTTGGATCAACTGCTGTTCCATGTGGTGGCGCAGGTGGGTGTCCAGCGCCGCAAAAGGTTCATCCAGCAAGAGGGCTTCGGGTTCCGTCGCCAGTGCCCGTGCCAGAGCCACTCGCTGTTGTTGTCCGCCCGACAATTGATGGGGGTAGCGGTTTCCCAATCCCGATAGATGAAAGGCATCTAGGTAGTGGTGAATGCGCCGCCTGCGTTCCTGTTGGTCTAAGTGTTGGAGTCCAAAACCGATATTTTGGCTGACGGTCAGGTGCGGAAACAGGGCGTAGTGTTGAAAGACCAAGCTGACCTGGCGCCGATGGCTAGGGACATTGATCCCCTTCTGGGAGTCAAACAGGGTACGACCGTTGAGGACAATGCGCCCCCAAGTCGGAGTCTCCACCCCGGCAATGCACTTAAGGGTCATGCTTTTGCCCGAACCCGACCCCCCCAAAATTCCCAAGCTCTCCGACTCTGCCTGAAACGCCAACTGGAGGCAAAAACTGCCCAGACGCTTTTCTATATCCACCGCCAGCCCCGTCCCCTTGACCGTGGCAATGGGAACCGTCGGGTTTGCCCCTGCATACCGCAGTTGCACCCTAGGAAACTTTTGGGGATGCCCTAGCCACAGATTGACCAACGCAATCCCCGTGAAAGAAAGCCCCATGATTGCCCCTGTCCAGAGCCACGCCTCCGCCACATCCCCCGCCTCCACAGCGAAATAGATTGCCATCGGCATCGTCTGGGTTTCCCCTTTAATGTTGCCCGCCAACATCAGGGTTGCCCCAAATTCCCCCAGTGCCCTGGCAAAAGATAGCACCGTGCCCGCCGCCACCCCCGGCAGGGACAAGGGCAAAAGAATCTGCCAAAAGGTACGCCAAGGGTTAGCTCCCAAGGTTTGGGCGACCGCCACCAGGCTGTGATCCACCTGGGCAAACGCCCCCGCCACCGTTTTGTACATCAGGGGAAATGCCACCACCGCCGCCGCGATTACCCCCCCGTACCAAGTGAACACTACCGAAAAATTAAACTGCGCCAGCCAATGCCCCAGCCAGCCATTTTTGCCAAAGAGCACCAACAGGATAAACCCCACCACCGTCGGCGGCAGTACCAAGGGAGCCAAAAAAATTCCCTCCAGCAAAGATTTCCAGCGCCCCCGATAGCCCAGCATGGCATAAGCCGTGCCCAGTCCTAAAAAAAAGACCACAACTGTTGCGACCCCAGCAATTTTTAGGGAAATCCAGAAGGGTGAAAAGTCCAGATTATCCCAGTTCATCAACGCACCATGCCAAAACCGTACTTGCTGAAGACCGGGCGGGCGCGGGAGCTAGTGAGAAACGCCACATAAGCCTGAGCGGATTTCTGTTGGCGACTGGCAGACACCACCGCAATAGGATAGACAACCGGCGCATGGGAATCCTTGGGAGCCACAGCCACCTGCCTAACCCGTTGGCTGATTTTGGCATCGGTCATAAACACAATCCCCGCATCGGCATTGCCGCTCTCCACCGTAGCCAGCACATTGCGGGCGGTATTACCCAGCACCAGCTTGGGGCGCAGTTGTTCCCAAATGCCCAGGGATCGCAATACTTCCTCAGCATATTGTCCTACAGGAACAGATCGAGGTTCCCCCATAGCAATGCGCTTCACCTCATTTTTAGTCAGTTGGCGAAAATCCGTCAGCACCAGGGAAGAATTGCGGGGAACCACCAAAGCCAGTTGATTGCTCACCAGACTGCGGCGGGTTTCCGGGAGAATCAGCCCCTTGGCTTGCAGGGCATCCATCTGTTTACTGGCACCGGAGATAAACACATCAATAGGTGCACCCCGCTCGATCTGCTGTTGGAGGGAACCGGGAGCCGTAAAACTGTACTTCACCGTGATCCCGGGATGGGCTGATTGAAAAAGGGGCGTGAGTTCTTTTAGGGCATCTTGCAAGCTACTGGCTGACCCCACCAACAGGGTGACAGGTTCGGCGACCGCCCCACTGGGTAGAGCCAACTTCAGGGCAATGGTCAGGGCGAATGCCAAAAAAAAGCAAAGTAATGGACGGAACTTCAGGGTCATCTGGGAGCCATCAATAGGGAATACTAGGAATAGAGTTCCATGATTCAATTAACCCTTTGGTAGCTTACATAGCAGAATTTATATACAAAATTCACAGAGTTCTCCCCAGGAGATTGATGCCGGTAGAAATTACATCAAAAATCCCCATTTAACTCCTCCCAAATCGGAGCATTTTGGGTGAATGTTAGGTTAACAAATCAGGGGTTTTCCTATGGAGATATTGGGGAAAAATCGGGGCGGGGCTAAAACATTGCTGTTAGAGACACCAGCCCCTTGTTGCTCAACGTCATTGCTAATCTACGGGGGTGGAAACCGCCAGGTCGTGGTGGCGCACCCGCAGAATTTCAGGATGCTCCAAACAGTACTGTTGGAAGGCAGTCATTTCCACAGGTGGCGTATTTTCCAAGTAAGCGGCTTCCGCTTGCAGGTCTTCGACGAGTGCCCACGCCTTCACACAGGCATCGCTATCAAACCCTTCAGCACTACAAATAGAGCGGGCATTCGCAATCGCATTGGTCAGATTTCTAGCTAAGACCGAGGATTTGGGATTTTCCAGATAATCCCCCCGATTGAGGATATTGGTCAAGGTCACCATCCCCAGCAGGGTACCTTGAATCACCGACGCAACCCGGATGCCCGTATTGGCAAATAGGCGAGCTACATATTCAACTCCTAAATCGGGATTGACCGTGATGCAGGGTTTGGTCATGATTTCGTAAATCCGCATCTTGTTGGGGTCTTTGCCATAGGCAACTACCTTGTAAACGATGTCGGTTTGGGTGACAATCCCATAGGCATCATCGGGGTCACGGACATCCACAATCAAAGCTCCCAAACCTTTGAGGCGCATCAATTTGATTGCCTCCGCAACGGTGGCAGAACCTTTGACCAAAGGTACATCGGTGGTCATGATGTCAATGGCGCGCAACATGATTTTTCTCCTTTTTTGGATAGAGTGGGATAGATGAGGCTGGTTAGTTCAACGATTGCGCCGCATGGGTGTAGCAATTTTTGGGACAAATGCGGGAGCAAGCCTGACAGCCAATGCACAGTTCCGGGTGTGCAATGGTCATCACTTTGCGTTCGCTTTCTTCCTCGTCTTCATCGACAAATTCAAATTCATCGTTCACCGCCTGTAAATGCAGAACATTTCTGCCACAGACTTTCAAACAACGACCACAACCCAAACATTTGGTGATGTCAATTGCTTGCACAAATTTGGGAACCCAGGTGGTTCCACTTTGGGTCAATGCAGTTAAGTAAGCCATGATTGATTCCCCTCTAAGGTGATGGAACTGTGATGCTGAAAAACTCGATTAAAATCTGCTCTCCAACGGCGGCGGGTAACGAATGCGGTTGACAATTCGCTTGGGATGAAAGGGGATCAGTGGGTTAAATGTGGGCATCATAATTCTTAAACCAAATAGGCTTCCTGGTGGGTGCGAAACGTGCAATCGGAGCGGGGATAGGCAACACACAGAAGCACAAATCCCTTGGCGATTTGCTCCTCATCGAGAAAGTTTTGGTCGGATTGATCGACTTCGCCTTCGACGATTTTGGCAACGCAACTCGAGCAGGAACCGGCACGACAGGAAAAGGGTAAATCAATTCCCTGGTCTTCAGCGGCATCCAGGATGTAAGTATCTTCATCCACAGGAAAAGTGACATCCAGGTTGCGTTTTTTGTTAATCAGATGGACTTGATAGGTGGTCATGGTTTTTACCTCTAGGAACTGGGACAAGTTTCTGGGGAAAAGGATTTGCCGCAACTACAACTGTCGGGATGCTGGAAGGTGAATCCACTGTTAATCAATCCCTCTACATAGTCCAGTACCACTGCTTCTAAATAGGGCAAACTGTGGCGGTCAATGTAGATGGGCAAATCCGGGAATGATTGCAAAACGTCATCGGGGTTGGCTTGTTGAATGATTTTCAGGTCATAGGTGAAGCCTTTACAACCGCCGGGTAAGGCTTTGATGCGAAAGGCACGACCAGGTTGGGGCAAAAGAGAACGCAATTTGTTTTGGGCGTTGGCAGTGATTTGCATGGTTTTTACTCCTGAAAAAGATGGCTACAAACTGGACATTCTGGCTCCCGAAAGGTGCGTAGTTTCTGAAAATGGAGTGCGTTCAAATTCATCACGAATAGTTCTCCCAAAAGGGTAGGAGCAATGCCGGTGATGAACTTAATCACCTCCAGGGCAGTCAGACACGCTAAAGTGCCAGAAACCGCTCCTAGCACCCCAAAGCCACGCCGATCCCAAGGGGGAAATTCGGGGTAGAGACACCTCAAGCAGGGAGTTTTTCCAGGTACGATTGTGGTCAGGTAGGCGGACATTTCATCCATCGCTGATTCCACGAAAGGTTTGCGCTGTTCTACGCAGGTTTGATTGAGTAAAGAGCGCTCCTCAAAGTTGTGGGTGCAACTGACCGCTAGATCGCATCTTTCGATCAGCGACACCCGATTTGCTTCGGTCAAATACTCAGGAATTGCCTCAATCACCACATCGGGATTGATGGATTGCAGGGTATTTTTTGCCTGCCAAACCCTGGGTTTGCCTACCCAATCGTGGGTCATCAGCACTTGGCGATTCATGTCATCGAGGCGCAAATTGCCACCCCGCACAAGAATTAGTTTGCCGATTCCCGCCACCGCCAAATAGAGGGCGACGGTTCCCCCCAGCCCACCCACTCCCGTAATCAGCACCGTAGATTTCTTAAGGGCAATCTGGGCTGATTCGCCAAAGTTGGGCAGTTGCATCTGGCGGCGATAGCGTTCCAGTTCTTGGGGGGATAGGGCGACCATCTGCGTCCCTCACTCCTCCTTGATTTCTGACACCAGCACCACATTGGGCTTGGCGTCTTGGAATACCTTGAACAGTTTTTGCTCTGGAGCGGAAGAGGACAAAAACAGTTCATAGGCGGCTTGCAATGCCTCACGATAGCGGTCGAGTCTTGTCTGGGGATCAAGAGTTTCTTGGTCAATTTCTGCCTTCAGTTGGGAGAATTTTTGCAGGATGTGCAAACGATTCACATTCACTACCTTGGGATCGTAGGGCAGTGCCAGAAATTGAAAGAAATCCTCGGCATTGGTGAGTTTGTTGAATTCCTCTAGGGTGCCTGTCATGGTGTGCGCTCCAATTTTGCAAGCTGTTTTTTGAGGCAATCAATCTGGTGGAAAATCTCGTAGGTTTGACTTGCCACCGTCATCAACTGCTCGTAGTTGGTCGGCAATCCCTCTGCGAGGTCATGTAAGTCCATCTTCATCTGTCCTGCTTTGCTATTCAGGCGACGAATTTGGCTTTTTAACTCCTCTACGCTGAGGTTTTCTACGGTTTGTGTCATGGCGTTTTCCCCCATCCTTTAGGCTTCAGCAACTTCGGGAAACTTTTGAATGAGGGCGATGCCCGCCTGTACGGCTTTTTCTCCCTCCTGTGCCAACTGCTCTAGGCTGGTAAAACCGAAGCGTTGGGCATCACGCAGGGTGCGGGTAACCGCGAGGAGTTTGCCGCTAAAAACTAATGCCCAACCAAACCCTTCCTCATTCACATTGATAACAACCTGCATCAATTTGCCGGTTTGCCGCTCAATTTCCCTGGCAATTGCCCCATAGAAGTAGGTGATTCTGCCTTTGGTAACCGGATCAACCGGGGTATCTACGGGAATTTTGCGCTTCTCTTCTTTGCTGAGAATGTAGGGTTTGAGGAGCAATTCATCACTCCACGAGCGATAAACGCCGTAGGGGTCTTGGGCACGAATTTGGGAAACTAATGCCTGTACAAAAGTCGAATTGGTAACATCGGTAATCATAGGTCTTCCTCCGTAAATTGGGGTTTGAGTCCAAGGGCTTTGCGTAACCAAGGGGGCGGGCTGGTGCGTAGGGTGCTGACCAGGCGATCCAGCAGGGCAGTAATGCTGTCCTCCTCCGATTGGGATTTGATGGGCGTGATGCCTTGATTAATCAACCGGGCGGCGGCACTGCCCCCAATCGCTGAAACGTAAACAATTTTGCAGTCCTGACAGCTTTGCAAAAATTCCAATTTTGGCACCAATTTATCCTCATTACCATCTTCCGCACTCTGGGGGAAGGAATGGTGTTCTACTAAGGCGTATCCTTGCGGTGAAACCTCGTAAACGGATAGGGTCTCTGCCCAACCAAAATGGGCATTGATGTGTTCGCCGTCCATCGTAGCAAAAGCAACTTTCATGGTGGTTCTCCTAAGCAAAATGGAACGATGAAATTCAATGGGTCTCCGCTTCGATGAGCAAATTCCCCATGTCAAACAACAACTGCGTGGTGCCCCGATAGCCCACATAGGAACGCAGTCCATTTCCTAAGCGGTCAAAGATGGGAAAACCCAAACGCAGTAAGGGAATTCCCAAGGTTTTGGCAATGCCAGCCCCCCGAGAATTAGTAATCAGCAAATCTGCTCCCTGGGCATGGGTTTCCAAGTCATGCAGATCACCGATCATCACTTGCTCACAGGGCAGTTTTTCTAACTGTGGGGAACGGGTGGGGGAAACCGCCACTTGGATCATCGCTCCCATACTCGTTAGAAACTGACTGATGCCATAGAGCAAATCTGGTTCCAAAGCGAGGGCAACCCGTTTGCCGCCAAGATAGAAATGGGTATCCAGCATGGCATCCAACAATTGCCGCCGTTGCCATGGATACTGGGCAGGTACCTTGCCTCCACTCCATGCCATCAGGCACTGGATCAGGTGATCACTCGCCTCCAAACCCGTGACACTTGGGAGCAGGTTGCAAGGCACATGGAAGCGTTCCTGCCAAATCTTCGTAGCCGGTCGCATGGATTCCCCAATCGCCAGCACAAATGCGGATCGCCCCGCCAGTTGTAATTCCTCCAGCGTTACCCCGCCTGTGGAAACTCCCTGATAGCTATCCGCCAGATGCCCATCCATGGAAGTAGAAAGGTCGGGAATGGCAATGGGAATCAGATCAAAATCCCGCACCAACTGTTTGATGTCCGCCACCTCCCCAGGGGTCAAGTCCGAGCCAAGCAGCAGGGTAACTTGCCTGGTGTGCAATGCCCCTGCTTGGGGAATGGTTTTGACAATCGCCTCCACCGCTCGACTGTAACCATCGCTCAGAGAGCCGTAGAAATCCGGCGTGTTGGCGTAAATCACCGGTACAGGCAGGTCACAGGTGCGTAAAATCCCCGCCACATCTTCCCCGCGGGCTTCCGAAAGCGCCGTGGAACATAGCCCGATCAGCGTGGGGTGAGACTGTTCAATCAGCACCTTGAGGCTCTGTTTGATGTTGTCCTCACCGCCGAGAATCGTGGACACTTCCGAGAGAGCCGTGGTCGCCAAGGGAATTGCCTCGCGATAGTGGCGTACCAACATCACTTTGGCAAAAGCAGTACAGCCTTGGGAACCGTGAAACAGGGGAATGGCTCCTTTAATTCCCAAGAAGGCTAACGCCGCTCCCAGGGGTTGGCTCAGCTTGAGGGGCTTAACCGCTACGGGTTTGGAATTAGCGATTACCTTACTCATCATCCACCTCCCAAGGGGCTGGCTGGCTGATTTGTCCCCAAATGGGGCTGTAGAGGGCGTGGGTCAATTCTTGGGCGAGGGTAATCATTCCCGCATAACCGGCGTAGCCCTTGTGCCGCTCTTGATTGATGTCTAGGAAAGGAATGCGGGCTTTCAGGGCAGTGTACTGGTTCCTTCCTCCAGCGATTAACATATCCGCCTTGGTGCGCCGAATGACATCCAATAACTCCTTCGCACCACCTCCCTCGATGGTCATCCCATCCGCCCCTAGCAACTCCTTAATGCGGGCTTTGTCCTCCGCCGTACTCTTTTTGGTGCTGGTAGCGACGACTTTAATGCCCAAATCCTGCGCCGCTGAGATCACCGACCAACTTTTAACCCCACCGGTATAAAGCACTACTTTTTTACCCGCCAATTGGGCACGGTAGGGAGCGAGGGCTTGGTCTAACTTTTGCGTTTCCTCGGCAATCAGGGCTTCTACTTTAGCGGTGAGTTCGGGGTCTTGAAAATGCTGGGCAATTTGCCGCAGACATTGATTCATATCCGAGATGCCATAGAAGGAACATTCCAGGTAAGGAATGCCATAGCGTTCTTCCATCTTGCGGGCGACATTCAGCAGAGCTTTGGCGCAAATCACCAAATTCAAGTGGGCGTGATGGGCGTAGGTAATTTCCTCGTAACGGGCATCCCCCGTCATTTTGGCGAGTACCTGAATTCCTAATCGTTCAAATAGGGGTAAAACCACAAGTGTTGAATCCTGCAATAAAACTTTACATATTTAGGCGTGGGACGACCCGATTGAGCCAATGGACAAAATTCCACTCCTGCCGTATTAAGATTTGTATATATCGGAACTTATCTGCCAATTTACTTCCGTACATCCGTGGAACTTTTAACAGTTGCAATATCAAGTAAACTATTAAAATTACATAAATTTGAATGGTAATTCCATTCAAATTTTTACTCATCATTTTATCGAGCTTTAAGTTCATCTTTAGAAATTTCCATAGTACCTCTATCGCCCAGCGTTGTCTATAGGCTTCCCCTATCTCTTCATTACTCATTACATCCTCAGGAATATTGGTAGCTAAATAATAGTCTACTTTCTGTTGAACATTGCCAAAACAAACTACTCTCGCCTTACCTCGTTCTGTGGTGATATGATAGTTTTCATCCCATTTCCAATTCGACTTAATACGGATAATAAAAAGGGCATCATTTTCGATAAATTGTTCAAATACTTTGTGACTGCAAAACCCTCTATCCCCGACTGCGACTCCATTTTCCGGTAGCATTTTCACAATATCTTCACCAAAATTAATCTCATGTGCCTGTCCAGGACTAACAATTAAATGACCAGTAGATTTCGTATCTTGATTCAAAGTGGTTATTAACTTTACTTGGCGATAGCCTTGGAGCCAAAATAACTTACTCATCAGCGGTATTACGGTAGCATCAAAAGGACATAAAACCAACCTCTTTTCAGGATGAGCTTCCTCAATATAATGCAATAATTTATGATAAAGATGCATAAAAATTTGTGGGTCTCTTGTCTTGTTCGCCTTAGAAAACGTGGATAAGTCAACCTTAATGCCCGCATGATTTAATTGGTAAAATAAGTCCCGTAAACTGTTGATTCCTTTGTCCAAAATGCCAGCAAACCAGATTGAACAAAATAAGCGAGAATTTAGAACTGGATAATCATTAGTTGGCAGGTCTTTGAGTAAAAATTTGACAATCCCGGGAAAAGAATTGAATTTCATAGTTGTTTCATGTTTTGGTTTATATGAATTAGAATACCATATTTTGACCCCTCTTTTTCTGCCTTTACCTACCTTTCAACACTTCTGGGGTAAAACATACCACATCTCCCCAGCGATGTTGTATTCGCCGATTAAATTAATAACAAACTTACCCAAGGTAGGCGGTTCTCCTGTACCGATGACATGATCGAGGAGCGCTTCCCCTGCCAACCGATTGCCCAGATTTTTACTCCCCACAAACCCCGGCGACATTACGGGAATCACCGGCAATCCCAGTTTCTGCTTTGCCGATGCACAAACTGCCTCCACATCCTCCCCCGTGAGGGCAGGGACACAGGTGCAATAGACAAAAATGGCGGCAGGCTGATAGTTTTGAGCAATGTATTTGATGGATTGATACAGGCGTTTTTCGCCCCCCATGATGATGTCCTGCTCACTCAAATCGGTGGTAAATCCCGTTTGGAACAGATTAGAACCAGAGGACAAACTGCCCCGACTCCCCCAGGAATTCCCTGCACAGGCGATGGGACCATGCACCAAATGGGCGCAGTCCGTAATTGGCACCAGGGTAATGCTAGCGCCATCAAAAGCGCATCCCCCTTGGGCTGACCCCGGCTTTGCCTGTTGGGAACAACTGCGGTTCTTTTTGTCCCCGTGATGGTGGTTGTGTTTACAGGCGGGTTCTGTGAGTAATTGATTAACTTTCGCTTGTAACATGGTGATCCTCCCCTTATGGCTCTAAGTAGGGGGTTATATCTATCTCCAGAACCGTGAGATAATCGAGGGCACGCAGACGCAGAGCCACCAGCTCCTCATAGACGGGATTGAAATGGCACAGGGGCGGGATATGAATCTTTTTGCCTGCCACATAGAAGGTGCGCTCAAAGGGGCAACGGCTGGGAATCAACCGACAGATGAGGTGAGCGGTGCGGGAATTCCTAATCTCTATCCCGTTCAGGGCTTGGCGCAGAGGATAGAGCCAATCTTTAGGAGTTTCAAAAGCTAGGGTGTGCATAGGGGTTCCCTCCAGGGGATGTGCTGGTTAATCCCCATTCCCTGGGTAGAGTTTGGGGATAACCAGTCGGTGTTTAGCGGATCAAGTCAAAGGAAATATCCGTCTTGGCGGGGATAATGGTCTGCCGATCCAACTCATCTAAGACCGTATTCACGATCCAGTTGAGCAGGTTAATCGCTCCCTGATAGCCCAGGGTGGGATAGCGGTGCAGGTGATGGCGATCAAACAGGGGATAGCCAATCCGCACGATGGGGGTGTGGGTGTCCCGCCAGAGGTATTTACCGTAGGAATTGCCGATGAGCAGGTCCACGGGTTCGGTAAACATCAGCGAGCGCAGATGCCAGAGGTCTTTGCCGCCCCAAACCGTCCCCTCACTGCCATTGGGATAGCTGGCAAGCAGGGCTTTGGCTTCGGCTTCAAACGCCTCATTGCTGTTGGTGACCACGATATGCACCGGCTCCATCCCCATTTCCAAGGTGAAGGACAGCACACTCAGCACCAGGTCAGGGTCGCCGTAGATGGCAAAGCGTTTGCCGTGCAACCAGGCTTGGGAATCGGTCATGGCATCCACCGCCCGTCCCCGTTCAATTTCCAACTGGCGGGGAATGGGTTTGCCCGTGAGTTCCGAGAGCTTCATCAAAAAGGCATCCGTTCCCCGAATCCCAAAGGGACGCAGGACATGAACCGGTTGCCCCCAGTCGGTTTGAATGAACGCTCTGGTTTTCTCAGTGGAATAGGCTTGCAGGGAAATCGTCCCTTCGGCATTCACCGCATCCCGGGTTTCCGCCAGGGTGGTCTTGCCGTTGTACATCACGAACTCCCCTTCATTGGGCGAATCGAAGGAATCGGAATTGTCCGCCAAGATGGTATGGGGAATGTCCATCAGGTTCAGGATGCGATCCAATTCCCGATTGTTGGTGATATAGGTGTCAAAACCGGGGATGAAGTTCCATTTCCCATTGGGAGTCGTTTTCTCGCCCCCCAACTCGGTGAGAATGCCCTTGAGCATGTTGTCATAGCCCGTAATGTGGGAGCCGACAAAGCTGGGGGTGTGGGCATAGGGCACCGGGAACTCTTTGGGAATCGCTCCCTCGTTTTTGGCGGTGGTGATGAAAGCCCCCAAGTCATCCCCAATCACTTCCGCCATGCAGGTCGTGCACAGGGCGATCATGGTGGGCTTGTAGAGGGTGTAGGAATTCGCCAAACCCTCAATCATGTTCTTCAAGCCCCCGAACACAGCCGCATCTTCCGTCATGGAGGAGGAAACTGCCGAGAAGGGTTCCTTGAAGTGGCGGGTGAGGTGGGTGCGGAAATAAGCCACACAGCCCTGGGAACCATGCACAAAGGGCAATGTCCCCTCAAACCCTGCGGCAGCAAAAATCGCCCCCAGGGGTTGGCAGGCTTTGGCGGGGTTGACAGTGAGGGCTTCCCGGGCGAAGTTCTTTTCCCGATAGTCCCAACTCTTGGTCCATTCCGCCACCCGCTGGACTTCTTCCGGGCTGTGGCAATTCTCAAACTCCCGCTTGCGAGCAAATAACTCCTGATACTCCGGCTGGTGAAACAGTCGGGCGTGATCGTTAATCTTTTCGACATTTTGAGACATGACAGTTCTCCTGCTAAATGGGGTGATTAGGCGGTCTTCCAAGGGGTGCTGACCAATCCCCAGGTGGGACTATTGAGCGCCAAGTCCATGTCTCTAGCGAAAATGGCAAAGCCATCGTAGCCGTGGTACGGACCGGAATAATCCCAAGAGTGCATCTGCCGGAAAGGCAGTGCCATCTTTTGGAAAACATATTTTTCCTTGATGCCAGCGGCGATCAGGTCGGGCTTCAGCTTGCGGGCAAATTCCTCAAATTCGTAACCTGTAACATCGTCGTAGATCACGGTGCCGGGGTCGGTGTAGTGGGTGGTGCGCTGGTAATCGTCACTGTGCCCAAACTCGTACCCGGTCCCGATCACTTCCATCCCCAAATCCCGGAAGGCGGGAATCACGTGGCGGGGACGCAAGCCACCCACCATCAACATCACCCGTTTGCCCTCCAAACGGGGACGGTATTTGGCGATCACCGCATCGGTCTGGGGTTGGTACTTGGCAATCACCTCTTCTGCCTTGGCTTGAATGGTTTCATCAAAGCGAGAGGCGATCTCCCGCAGGGAACGGGCAATCTCCGTAGGACCAAAGAAGTTGTACTCCAGCCAGGGGATACCGTATTTTTCCTCCATGTGGCGGCAGAGGTAGTTCATCGAGCGGTAGCAGTGGATCAGATTGATTTTTGCCCGATGGCTGAGCATCACCTCGTGGAGCGTGCCGTCCCCAGAGAACTGGGAAATCACCCGCAGACCGATCTCTTCTAGGAGAATCCGGGAAGACCAGGCATCCCCCCCGATGTTGTAATCCCCGATGACGCTCACATCATAGGGAGAAGGGGTGAAACCGAGTTCTTCGTTGGGAATTTTCTCCGATTTGGAAAACACCCAGTCCCGCACCGTGTCGTTGGCGATGTGGTGCCCGAGGGATTGGGAAACGCCCCGGAAGCCTTCGCACCGTACAGGCACAACCGGTTTGCCGATCTGCTTGCTCTTTTTCTTGGACACCGCCTCGATGTCATCCCCGATCAGACCGATGGGGCATTCCGATTCGATGGTGACCCCTTGACTGAGGGGAAACAGGGTTTCCAATTCGTCAATGAGTTTGTCCAGCTTTTTGTCGCCGCCGAAGACAATGTCCCGCTCTTGGAAGTCGCTGGTAAACTGCATGGTGCCGAAGGTATCTACCCCCGTCGTACCGATGTAGTAGTTACGGCGACCGGACCAGGAGTAGTAGCCGCATCCCACTGGACCGTGGCTCAAGTGGATCATGTCTTTGACGGGACCCCAGACCACCCCTTTGGCACCGGCGTAGGCACAGCCGCGGGTGGTCATCACCCCTGGAATGGACTTAATGTTAGACTTCACACCGCAGTCGGATTTGCCTTCTTCGGTGACATTCAGGTGCTTTTCCCGCTTTTTGCGCGACTTTTCAGGATATGCCTCGAGCACCTCCTTGATAATTTGTCGCTTTTCGTCTTGAGTGTACGTCATGGTATTGTCCTCATTGGTAGTGGGTGGTTCAACCCCTCCCCAGAGCGGGAAGGGGCTGAGATTGCGTTAGTTAGACATTGACCAGTTGCTTGCCTTGGTCTTGGGCAATCGCCTTTTGGTATTCCTCTTCGCCGCCGAGGATGCCGTATTCCACCAGCAGTTCCTCCAGTTCGTCCATGGAAATGGGCGTGGGCACGCTGAGGTTTTTGTTGTCAATGATCTTGCGGGCGAGGGTGCGGTATTCCTCCGCCTGTTGGCTGTCGGGGGCATACTCGATCACCGTCATCCGGCGCAGTTCGGCGTGTTGCACGATGTTGTCCCGGGGGACGAAATGCAACATCTGGGTATTCAGCCGTTTCGCCAAGCTCTCGATCAACTCCAATTCCCGGTCCACCTTGCGGCTGTTGCAGATCAGACCACCAAGGCGCACCCCGCCGGAATGGGCGTATTTGAGAATCCCCCGGGCGCAGTAGTGTTGAACCCTGCAACAAAAGTTCATAAATTCGAGCCAGGCAAAACACTTAATGAGAAAATTTTTTGTTATAAATGAGAATCTAGCCCCTAAATGACAATGTTTTGTATCATCAGGTTAGATGCACATTTTGGCACAAACCCTCAAAATCTTAAGATTCAACACTTCTGCCCCGGGCGATATTATTGGCGGCATACATCGCCATCATTTCCCCAGAAACCACGATGTAGATTTCCTGGGCTTTCCCTTCCCGAATCGGCATGGCAAACCCACCGCAGACCACATCCCCCAACACGTCGTAGGAGACAAAATCAATGTCTTCGTAGGCACCGTTTTCTTCCAGGAAGTTGATGGCGGTGATGATCCCCCGCCCTGCGCAGCCCACCCCCGGTTCGGGTCCACCGGATTCCACGCATTTCACCCCCCGATAGCCGGTCAAAAGCACCTCGGAGAGTTCCAGGTCCTCCACCGTCCCCCGCTCGGCAGCCAGGTGCAAAATGGTGGTTTGGGCTTTGCTGTGGAGCATCAGGCGGGTGGAGTCGGCTTTGGGATCGCATCCCACAATCATCACCCGTTGCCCCAGTTCCGCCATACCGGCGATGGCATTTTGGGAGGTGGTGGATTTACCGATCCCGCCCTTGCCGTAGAAAGCAATCTGTCTGATTTGGTCCGTCATGGTCTTGCTCCTAAAAAATCCAAAGTGATCAAACAAAACGTGAAACCGACAATGAACGTTGCGCTGAACTTGGCGCTGGTGTAAACGGGGGATAAATTCGCCGGGGGCGAGCGTTCCCCTGGGCTTGAGCATGAAGTGGGTAACATACAGACCTCCATTCGGAGTGAATAAAGTGAATAGAGACTAAACCGCTTCCACCGCTTCCACGGTGAGGGAGGCAAACACCTCCTGCCGTAAACGCTCTTCAATGAGACCTTTGAGGGTGTCTAAACTACTGGCGCAACTCCCACAGGCACCCTTGAGAATCACCAAAACCCGGTCGTTGTCCACATCAAACAACTCCACATCGCCCCCATCCGCCTGCAGGTAGGGACGCAGGCTCTCCAGGGTGGCTTGAATTTTGTTGATCTTTTGCAAATTCGTCATCCCGGCGGGCGCCTGGCAACTCGCCAGAATGTCATCAATGACACTCAAACAGGAGCCACAACCCCCCCCTGCCTTGACATAGCTCATCACCTGTTCAGCGGTGGTCAGGCGATTTTCTTTGATCACCTTGCGGAGGCGTTCCCCGCTCACCCCAAAACAGGTGCAGACCAAACTGCCTTCATCCTCCTCATGTTCGGGAAGCGAAATGCCCCGATAGTGATAAATGGCTTTTTCCAATGCCTCTTGACCCATCACCGAGCAGTGCATTTTCTGTTCCGGCAAGCCTCCTAAATAATTGGCAATGTCCCGGTTGGTAATGGCGAGGGCTTCATCCAGGGTCAAACCTTTCACCATTTCCGTCAAGGCAGAGGAGGAGGCAATGGCACTGGTACAGCCAAAGGTTTGGAATTTGGCATCCACGATTTTGTCGGAGGCAATCTCAATTTTGAGGTGCAATCTCAGCGCATCCCCACAGGCAATACTCCCCACTTCCCCACGGGATACCGCATATTCGGGTTCACCCTGGTCTTCAATCACGCCCTGATTGCGGGGATGGTAAAACAGCTCTAAGACCTTTTCGCTATAGTTCCACATGGTTGTTTCACCTCCTATTTGGGGACAACAGCTTGAGTGCGTTCTTCGATCCAGCCCTGATCCGCCGCATTAAAAGGAGAAAGGGCACGGAGTTGCGCCACAATTCCCGGCAGTACGGCGAGCAACTGCTCAACTTCCGCTTCGGTCGTGTAGCGGGAGAGACTGAAGCGAATGGAACCATGCAAAACGCTGTAGGGAAGCCCCATCGCCCGCAGGACATGGGAAGGTTCCAAAGAGTCGGAAGTACAGGCAGAACCAGAGGAAGCGCAAATGCCCTCCCGATCCATCAGAAGGAGGATCGCTTCTCCCTCGATGTACTTAAAGCCAATGTTGGTGGTATTCGGCAACCGGGGACTGCCCTGACCGTTGACCACCGTATCGGGGATGGTGCGGAGGATCGCCGTTTCTAGGTAGTCCCGCAGAGCTTGGACAGATTGCATTTGTGCCAGATTCTGTTGTGCCAATAGTGCTGCCTGCCCCAGCCCCACAATCCCCGCCACGTTTTCGGTGCCGCCCCTGCGGTTGCGTTCCTGGTGCCCGCCGATGAGCAGGGGACGAAAGCGTACCCCCCGTCGGACGAATAGGGCACCCACCCCCTTGGGCGCATGGAATTTATGCCCCGATAGGGTGAGAAAATCAATGGCACTGTTTTGCAAATTGATGGGAATTTTCCCCACCGCTTGCACCGCATCCACATGGAATAAAGCGCCGTAGGACTTGACCAAAGCACCAATCTGTTCAACCGGGAAAATCACCCCCGTTTCGTTGTTGGCATACATGGTGGAAACCACCGCCGTATCCCCCGTCAAAGCCGCCTCCAATTCCAGCAAGTCCAACATTCCTTGGCTATCCACCGAGAGATAGGTCACCCGATAGCCCTGTTTTTCCAAGGTCTTGCAGAGATTGAGAACGCAGGCGTGTTCCACTTGGGTGGTGATAATGTGCTTGCGGTCGGGGAAGGTCGCCAACGCCGAGCGGATCGCCGCATTATTCCCTTCCGTGCCACAACTGGTGAAAATGATTTCCGAAGGGAGTGCCCCAATCAGGTCTGCCAACTGTTCCCGGGCAGTTTGGACTGCCTTTGCCACCTGTCCACCAAAGCGGTGCATACTGGAAGGATTGCCATAAAACTCGGTCAAATAGGGCAACATGGCGGCTAAAACCCGCTCATCCACCTGGGTAGTGGCGTTGTTATCTAAGTAAATGGTCATGCCCGTCCTCCTTTTTGGCGCAAGCGATGGACAAGTTGGTTGTAGTGGGTGAACCATTCCCGCCAGTAGGTATTGAAATCCTCCAACTGGTAGGGAGAATTGTTGACAAAAATGCCGCCGCAGGGATATTCCTTCAGGCTGTGACAGCGGTCGCATAACTTGGCATCGAGTTGATAATGGTGGTTACGGTACTGAATGGCACCCCGCGGACACCGGGCACGGCATTCCGCCCAACTCATGTATTGATTAGTTGCTGTGTAGGGCATGATCCACCTCCATTTGCGTACGCATAAACTGGGTGTAAAACTTGCGCGCGACGGTTTCGATCACGTCATAATCTTCAAACGGTTCAATCCCGCTCTTTCTTAGTTTTTCCTGGGGACAACTCCCAATTTTGGAACAAAGTACACCCCTGCAATCACTGATGGTTTGGATGATATTTTCCAAAGTTGCTTCTTCGCCATAACCACTTTGGCAATAGTGATCAATCTTGCGGTGTCCCACAAAATTCACACTGTTGCCATCCACTTCATAGATGAGAAATTCCTTCGCATGACCAAAGTGTTGATTGACCAAGCCACCGCCTTTGCTGGCAACGGCAACCAAAATTTTGGGAGTGGGTTTGACATTTTTGCCCTGAAGTTTGGCTTTTTGTTCTGCCAATTCCATTTTTCGGAGTTCGATGCGGGTATGCGCCAACCGCCGCTGTTCCGTATCGTATTCGGGTTGCATGGTCATGAATTTCTCTTTGGTGAACTCTTGGGAGCGGTCTTCCCCTAATAAACCCACCGCATCCGCCCGACATTGCCGACAATGGCGCATCATCTTCATATCGCCCGCGCACCTATCCTGCAATTCCTTCAGTTCTTTGGGCGTGGGTCCCCGCTGTCCATTCAGACCAAAATAAGTGCCATGCTCTGGTGCGGAAATCAGGGGCATAATGTTATGTAAAAATGCGCCCCGCTCCCGAATCACCCGATTCACTTCCACCAAATGCTGGTCATTAATGCCGGGAATCATCACCGAATTCACCTTGCAGAGAATGTCCGCTTCTTGGAGTGCCTGCAAACCTTCCTGTTGCCGTTCGAGGAGGATTTTCACCCCTTCGATGCCCTTAATCCGCTTTCTCTGCCAGCGAATCCAAGGATAAATGCGAGCGCCAATTTCCGGGTCAACGGTGTTAATCGTGATCGTCACATGGTCAATGTTCAGTTCCTTGATTTTGTCCACATAGTCCGGCAAATTTAAGCCATTCGTAGAAAGGCAGAGTTTAATATCCGGGGCTTTTTCGGCAATCCGAGCAAAGGTTTCAAAGGTCTGTTTGGGATTTGCCAAGGGATCGCCAGGACCCGCAATGCCCACCACCGTCATCTGCGGAATTTTGCCCGCAATCACCAGTACCTTATGGGCGGCTTCCTCTGGGGTCAGGGTTTCGCTCACCACACCAGGGCGGCTCTCATTGGCGCAGTCATATTTGCGATTGCAATAATTGCACTGAATGTTACACGCTGGCGCCACCGCTACGTGCATCCGGGCGTAATGGTGGTGCGCCTCCTCGCTATAACAGGGATGCTTGGCAATACGCTCCTTGATACGTTCATCCCGACTGGCGAGGGTATCGCCGAGATTTTGTTGGGTACATCCGCAATTTTTAGCGGGATTAGAAGGGGGGGGAGTCATGGAAGAGTGCCTGTATGAATTGATTGCACTCGTTATAACACCGCCCCCTTTTGCCGACGGACATCCCCCTGGGAATAACTTGATTAAACCTATTAAAAATGTACTCAGCCCCCCAATCCCTATGCCCCTGGGACATTGATTTTTCTTTTGCCCCCGAGAACGGGTATATTTCCAGGCAGGGTCAGGATATATCTGCGGATTTTTGAGATTAAATGCACTCAGCCAAACCCTTGGCTGGCAAGGATTTCAGGGATAAATCGCCACCGCTTATCAGTGTACTCACCCCCACCTAATCCACTGGTTAAACCCTCCACTGACTTCTGTATAAATAGTAACATAATCCCCGCAAATGGTCACATAAGATACCAAAAATAACGTTAAATTTTTTCTCTATCGGGCAACTGGTAGTAAATAATACAAATTAGGGTGAGTACAGCCTATTCACCGGCACATTTCCCCGTTGATACGGATGGGGATGAACGTTGCGTTGAGTACACATATTCCTACTTCGGCAACCGGAAATCCATAGAAAACTGCGGAAAACACCCGTACCTGCCCCTGGATTGCAATAAATCCAATAAAACGATTTGGACTTGGTGTCTAAGCCTAATGCCAGACACTTGCTATAACCAAGCCATCCCATTACGGAGTTTTATTCATGCCAGAGTCTATCTTGACCGACCGCATTGATTCCCTACCCATTGGGGAGCGGTGGAATGTGCGTTTGCGTTTGGAAGAACTAGCGATTAGTTGCGAATGCCGGAAAGATGGTTCATTGGATATTCACATCAAGAATTCCAACGAGGCGTTGTTAGTTCGCATGATTCTTTTGCGGCACAAGGCTTCCCGTTCACAACATTTGGCATGGTTAGAACGATGTTGGCATTCATCTCCAGACTCAGGAGGCTAAAGCCATGACGACTGTCACTTTTTTGGTAATTTACCTGTTGATTTTTTGGTTGTTTCTCAAAGGTATGTTTGGGAATCAACTCAAATGATTGACCCTCAATTGCTAGGCATCATGCCTTGGTTAGTCATCTCGTTTGTGAGCAATCATGATTGACCCAATTATCATCAACGATACCACCCTAAGAGATGGGGAACAGACCGCTGGGGTTGCTTTTAATATGCGGGAAAAATTAGCCATTGCCCGTCTATTAGACCAAATTGGCATCCCCGAATTAGAGGTAGGCATTCCCATCATGGGGGGCGAGGAAGCAGAAGCGATCAAAGCTCTGGTGCAAGCGGGATTAACCGCCCGTTTACTCGGCTGGAATCGCTGTAAAATTTCCGACCTGGAAGCGTCCCTCGCCTGTGGGCTGGAACGGGTGCATATTTCCGTGCCCGTATCCGATGTGCAAATTGCCGTCAAATTTCACAGCAACCGCTGGGCGATGCTTGCCCAACTGAAACACTGCATCGAGTTTGCCAAAGCCCACGGTCTCTTTGTGGCGGTCGGGGGGGAGGATAGTTCCCGGGCAGACCCGGAGTTTCTCTTGGACGTTGCCCGCTATAGCCAAGCCTGGGGAGCGGAGCGATTTCGTTTTTGTGACACGGTGGGAAAACTAGACCCCTTTGCCACCTACGCACAGATTGAAAAATTAACCGCCGCCCTGGAGATTCCTGTGGAAATGCACACCCACAATGACCTGGGGATGGCGGTGGCGAATGCGTTGGCAGGCATCAGAGCCGGGGCGCGCTCGGTGAATACCACGGTGAATGGGTTAGGAGAACGGGCGGGGAATGCGGCACTCGAGGAAGTCGTGATCGCCCTCAAGGAACTCTATGGCATCAAATTACCCATCCGCACGGAGCGTTTTTGGGAACTCTCCCAAGTGGTCGCCCAAGCCGCCAATTCTCCTCCCCCGTTGTGCAAGCCCGTGGTGGGTGAAAATACCTTTTCCCACGAATCGGGTATCCATGTCCACGGTCTTTTGGTCAATGCCGACACCTATGAACCCTACCCCCCGGAAGTCGTCGGGCGGCAACGCCGGTTTGTGATTGGCAAGCACTCGGGCACCCATTTCATCACCCATTTTCTGCAACAGGAGGGCATCCAAATTACTCCCCCGCAAGCCCGGGCAATTTTAGCCATCGTGCGCCGTCGGGCTACGGAATCCAAAAGGGGGTTATCCCTGGCGGAGTTAGTGCAAATTAGTCAACAAATCAATCAAACCCTGGAGGTATCCTAAAATGAGCCGTTCAGAAATGGAACTCGACGCACCCCCAATTTTTGAGATTGGTCAGAAAGTGCAACTAACCAAAACCATCCGCAATGACGGCACCTTTTCTGGTCGGGAACTCCGGGAAATTCTCGCCCGCAAAGGCGATGTAGGCTACGTTGTGGCAATTGGCACGTTTTTACAATCCTTCTACATCTACAGTGTGCATTTCATTGAGTTGGGGATTGTGGTGGGGTGCCGTGCCTCTGAATTAGCATCCCCAGTGGGAGAAAAAAGTCAAATCCGCTACCAAAATCCAGAAAACTCTTAAAAAATAGTAAATATGCTTAACAGATAACAGAAAATTATCAGTCTGCGCCCTTAAAGTTTGAACTACTTTAACCGTATCTGCCCATGACTGACCCGGCGCAAAATTGCGGGATTTGCCCCATCCAAACCTTCAAGAACCAGGAAGTCCAGGGGGATGCGGTACCCGAGCCAATTGCCCTCTCGCCGGTGGATTCAGCCTGCCAACAAGTATCTTCCTGTCTAAGTAATTGGTTCAGCGTCCCCCAGGGCAAACCGGCGACGATTGACTATCCCCAAGCCAATATCACGCTCTATCAAAATGGGAAAAATCAACCCTTTGCCTCCTGTCTGGTGATTTGGCAAGCCTGTCATTTGATGACCCAAAGACCCTACCAGCACTGGCAACCCGCCGGGGAATTCATGACCTATGAATATGAAAGCCGAGCCGGTCGGTTGATTTATCGCCTCCCCCGCCATGCGGTAAAAAACATGGATACTCGGGTGGTTTTGATCCATTTATTCTTCGCCGCCTGTGCCACTCAAAAAGCCCGTCCCTGGGAAGAGGAAATGGTGATTAATGACCGGATTATTGCCGAATTTTTGGGACTCAACCAACGCAAGGATATAAACCGGGTAAAGAAACTACTTTTAATCGAATCTTTGGTCAGGCAAGCCTGCGAATTACAAGTAGAAATCCATTGGCAACAAAAAGGCAGGATCAAAGCCATCCATCTGCCGGCGGAACCCCTCTGGTTTGCCCGTCCTGCGTACCATATTGCCAAAGCGGAAGACGGTTTCCATTATCTGAGCGGTTTATCCTTCCGAATGTTAGCAGGTCGTTGGTCAACCTATTTTTTGAATCAACAACAGGCACGGAGCAAAACCGCCTATTACCAATACGGGTGTCTGCCCATGTCTTTGCCCCCTAAAATCATGTATCTCTGGCAACGGCATGAGGGGGCAGTCGTAATGTTACTACACTTCCTATTTCGGTTACGGGTTGGGCAAGACCGCAGTGCCAAAATTGCGACCTTACTGAAACTCATTTATGGGGAAGAATATCTGCAAATCGCCTGGTATAAATCGGACGTGCGGCGCAAGTTAATTACCAGCTTTGAAGCCGATCTGGAGCAATTATTTTATTACGGTATCAAACCCTTATTTGAGAGCAGTACCTATCCTGAGTCCATTCAACCCTGGTGGGTGCGTGCCCAGGATTTACCGGATGATCCAGAGGAAGCGCTGAACTACTGGACAGAAGTAGCTCAGGAAGAAAAAACAACGGTCAACTCGAAGCAAAAATGGTCTCAGTTATTGAATGCGGCCAGAAGTGTTGAAAGGTAGGTAAAGGCAGAAAAAGAGGGGTCAAAATATGGTATTCTAATTCATATAAACCAAAACATGAAACAACTATGAAATTCAATTCTTTTCCCGGGATTGTCAAATTTTTACTCAAAGACCTGCCAACTAATGATTATCCAGTTCTAAATTCTCGCTTATTTTGTTCAATCTGGTTTGCTGGCATTTTAGACAAAGGAATCAACAGTTTACGGGACTTATTTTACCAATTAAATCATGCGGGCATTAAGGTTGACTTATCCACGTTTTCTAAGGCGAACAAGACAAGAGACCCACAAATTTTTATGCATCTTTATCATAAATTATTGCATTATATTGAGGAAGCTCATCCTGAAAAGAGGTTGGTTTTATGTCCTTTTGATGCTACCGTAATACCGCTGATGAGTAAGTTATTTTGGCTCCAAGGCTATCGCCAAGTAAAGTTAATAACCACTTTGAATCAAGATACGAAATCTACTGGTCATTTAATTGTTAGTCCTGGACAGGCACATGAGATTAATTTTGGTGAAGATATTGTGAAAATGCTACCGGAAAATGGAGTCGCAGTCGGGGATAGAGGGTTTTGCAGTCACAAAGTATTTGAACAATTTATCGAAAATGATGCCCTTTTTATTATCCGTATTAAGTCGAATTGGAAATGGGATGAAAACTATCATATCACCACAGAACGAGGTAAGGCGAGAGTAGTTTGTTTTGGCAATGTTCAACAGAAAGTAGACTATTATTTAGCTACCAATATTCCTGAGGATGTAATGAGTAATGAAGAGATAGGGGAAGCCTATAGACAACGCTGGGCGATAGAGGTACTATGGAAATTTCTAAAGATGAACTTAAAGCTCGATAAAATGATGAGTAAAAATTTGAATGGAATTACCATTCAAATTTATGTAATTTTAATAGTTTACTTGATATTGCAACTGTTAAAAGTTCCACGGATGTACGGAAGTAAATTGGCAGATAAGTTCCGATATATACAAATCTTAATACGGCAGGAGTGGAATTTTGTCCATTGGCTCAATCGGGTCGTCCCACGCCTAAATATGTAAAGTTTTATTGCAGGATTCAACACTTGTGGAATGCGGCAATTACGATCAGGGAATTTCCCGAGGATTGGCAGGCAGAAACCCCTAAAAAAGAAATCAGACCCAGAACGAACCGCAAATCCACCCCGGCTTATTCGGTTACGGGTGCCATGATCAAACAAGCCAGACTCCGGCAGGGGATTAGTCAAAGGCAGCTTTCTACCTTGTTGCATAAAAGTCAAAGCTGGATTCGTGATATTGAATTAGAGAGATATAAAATCAAACCCAAAGATGTACAACTTCTTGCTTCCGTGCTGGTGGATTTACCCCATTCATAATACATTCATAATCTGTAACATTACTCTAAGCCGTTTCTCTTATTATCGGACGTTATTTCTATGGGAATACTTTGATAATTATTTGATAATTAAGATGATTTTCTAATAATTATTTTCCAATAGTGCTCTAATATAGCAATCCTAAACGAAAGTAGAACAGGGTCGCAGGGGCACCGCCCCCGTCCTTGGTTCTAGGAAATTTCTGTATGCCTACGGCACGCAGGCTAACGTTAATCCAATAGGATTGCTATTAGTGAAAATAGAAGGCAATTATTAGAAGCATTCATAAAATTTCACGATAAAATTCTAACGGAATTGTAAAATTCCTGGGACAACTTTGGCGAACAGGCTGATAATAGAAGCAGGGGAATACTACGATGTCCCCAAAGGAAGGGGAAACCTATGGGCAAAGAAGGCTTGGAAGCAGGATTTTTGACGGACAACAATTTAGCAGAACTTCCCTCAAAAGAGGGGGGGAAATTGCGGGTAGAGTGGCAAGGATTTAAGCCGAATCTATGGAATGAAACGGTTAATGTACGGGATTTTATTCAAACCAATTACACCCCTTATACCGGGGATGGTTCCTTTTTAACCGGAGCAACTGCCCGGACGGAAAAGCTCTGGGCACAGGTCAAGGAACTTATGCGCCAAGAACGGGAAAAAGGGGTATTGGATGCGGATACGGCAGTGCCTTCTGGCATCACTGCCCATGCCCCTGGCTATATTGACCGGGAATTGGAGCAGATCGTCGGACTGCAAACGGATAAGCCCCTTAAGCGTGCCATCATGCCCTTTGGCGGAATTCGCATGGTCAAAAGTGCCCTGGAAGCCTACGGTTATCAGCTTGACCCCCAAACGGAGGCGATTTTCACCAAGTACCGCAAAACCCATAACGACGGGGTGTTTGATGCCTATACGACGGAGATGCGCAACTGTCGCCGGTCGGGGATTATCACGGGTCTGCCGGATGCCTATGGACGGGGACGGATCATCGGGGACTACCGCCGGGTAGCCCTCTATGGCACCGAATTTTTGATCAAGGACAAGCAGGAGCAACTGCGCTCCCTGGAAGGCAATGTCATGGATGAGCCGACCATTCGCCTGCGGGAGGAACTTTCCGAGCAAATTAAAGCCCTGAAAGAATTGCAACAGATGGCGCAAAGCTACGGTTTTGACATCAGCCAGCCTGCGGCAAATGCCAGGGAAGCTTTCCAGTGGCTCTATTTTGCCTATTTGGCGGCGGTGAAGGAACAAAACGGAGCGGCGATGTCCTTGGGTCGGGTATCCACGTTCCTCGATATTTATTGCGAACGGGACTTGGCGCTAGGACTGATCACCGAAGCAGAAATCCAGGAGTTGGTCGATCATTTTGTGATGAAACTCCGCATGGTGCGATTCCTCAGAACGCCCGATTACAACGAACTGTTTTCTGGCGATCCCACTTGGGTCACGGAGGCGATTGGGGGCGTGGGAGAAGACGGCAGACCCCTGGTGACGAAAAACAGTTTCCGGTTTTTGCAGACGCTCTATAACTTGGGACCCGCCCCGGAACCCAATTTGACGGTGTTGTGGTCAGAACAATTACCGGACAACTTCAAACGTTTTTGCGCCCAAACTTCCGTTGATACCAGTTCCATCCAGTACGAAAACGATGACCTGATGCGTCCCTACTACGGGGATGACTACGGTATTGCCTGCTGTGTCTCGGCGATGCGGATCGGCAAGCAAATGCAGTTCTTTGGTGCCAGGGTCAACTTAGCAAAAGCACTTCTCTATGCCATCAATGGCGGTCGGGATGAAAAGTCGGGGGATCAGGCTGCGCCCGTGATGCCTCCCATCACCGACGAAGTGCTGAATTTTGACGTGGTAAAAGCCCGGTTTGAAGAGGTCATAGCCTGGTTGGCACGCACCTATGTCCATACTCTCAATGTGATTCACTATATGCACGACAAGTACTGCTACGAACGCATTGAGATGGCACTCCACGACCGGGATGTGTATCGCACGATGGCGTGTGGCATTGCGGGGCTGTCGGTGGTGGCTGATTCCCTGTCAGCGATTAGATATGCTAAAGTGCAACCCATTCGGGACGACCGGGGTTTAGCCGTTGACTTCAAGATTGAGGGTAGCTATCCCACCTACGGTAACAACGATGACCGGGCGGATGAACTGGCGGTCTGGGTGGTGCAAACCATGATGAACGCCCTTAGACAACAAAAGACCTACCGGGATGCGGTGCCGACCCAATCGGTGCTGACCATTACTTCCAATGTGGTCTATGGCAAAAAGACCGGTACAACCCCCGATGGACGCAAGGCTGGTCAACCCTTTGCCCCCGGTGCCAACCCCATGCACGGGCGGGACTGTTGCGGTGCGCTTGCTTCTTTGGCTTCTGTTGCGAAGTTGCCCTACCAGGACAGCTTGGACGGCATTTCCAACACCTTCTCCATCGTGCCCAAGGCGTTAGGACGTACGGGAGCCGAGCAGGTGAGCAACTTGGTGAATATGCTGGACGGCTATTTCCACGATGGCGGGCATCACCTGAACGTGAATGTGCTGCAACGGGAAACCCTGCTCGATGCGATGGAACACCCCGAACAGTATCCCCAACTCACCATCCGGGTATCGGGTTATGCGGTCAACTTTGTCAAACTTACCCGTGAGCAACAACTTGATGTCATCAGCCGCACCTTCCACGACCGGTGTTAAGGGCAAAATCCATTCCTTCGAGAGCATGGGGACGGTGGACGGTCCCGGTATCCGCTTTGTGGTGTTTACCCAGGGCTGTCCCCTCCGATGCCTCTATTGCCACAATCCCGACTGTCGGACAATCTACGGCGGCAGGGAAATCACGGCAGGGGAAGTGATAACAGAAGTTCAGAAGTACCGTTCCTACCTGAAGGGGGGCGGGGTGACGGTGAGCGGCGGTGAACCCCTCATCCAACCGGAGTTTGTCTCTGCCATCTTTCAGGGTTGCCACGAGTTGGGACTCCATACCGCCCTGGATACCTCTGGCTATTGCCCTGTGGCGGTTGCCCAGCCCGTTTTGGAGCATACGGATTTGGTGCTTTTGGATATTAAGTCCTTTGATCCCCAAATCTATCAGCGGGTGACCCATGTTTCCCTGGAGCCGACCCTGGCGATGGCAAGGCATTTAAGCAGGATACAGAAACCTACCTGGATTCGCTTTGTCTTGGTGCCCGGTCTGACGGATGCCCCCCATAACATTGAGGGATTGGCGGATTTTGTGGCGACCCTCAGTAATGTGGAGCGGGTAGAGGTATTGCCCTTTCACAAAATGGGGGAATACAAATGGGAACAGTTGGGTTTGAACTATCTGTTAAAAGATACGCCGGAACCGGAGGAATCCTTAATCAGCCAAACCAAAGCCACTTTCCGAGCGAGGGGACTATTTACCCCTTGATCCCAATCAGAAGCTGAAGTTTCCTAGCAGAAAAGTAAAAACGTTTGTAGCCTAAAGATAGGCAAAGGAGGAACTGAGATGCGCGTCACTGATGAAGCAACCTTAAATGAGTTGATTGCCAGGGTCAAAATTGCCCAAGAGGAGTTCGCCACCTTTTCCCAGGCGCAGGTTGACCGGATTTTTCAACAGGCGGCAATCGCGGCGAATGAAGCCCGTATTCCCCTAGCGAAAATGGCGGTGGCGGAAACCGGCATGGGCATTGTGGAAGATAAGGTGATCAAAAACCATTTTGCCTCGGAAATTATCTACAACAAATATAAGGATGAAAAAACCTGTGGAGTGATTGAAGAAGATAAACATTTCGGTATCCAAAAAATTGCCGAACCCGTAGGCATTTTGGCGGGCATTGTTCCTACGACCAATCCCACTTCTACGACGATTTTTAAGGCATTATTAGCCATCAAAACCCGCAATGCCATTATTTTTTCCCCCCACCCCAGAGCCAAAGCCTGCACGATTGAAGCCGCCCGCATTGTCCTCAAAGCCGCTGTCGCCGCCGGTGCCCCCGATCCCATCATTGGCTGGATTGATGAACCCACCGTGCCCCTGTCCCAAGCCCTCATGCAACACCCGGACATCAAACTCATCCTGGCAACGGGGGGACCGGCGATGGTCAAAGCCGCCTACTCGTCCGGGCATCCGTCCTTGGGGGTAGGGGCTGGCAATACCCCCGCCTTGATTGATGTCAGCGCCGATATACCGATGGCGGTCAGTTCCATTCTGCTGAGCAAAACCTTTGACAATGGCACGATTTGCGCTTCGGAGCAGGCGGTGATCGTGGTGGAAGATATTTATGAATCAGTGAAGCAAGAATTTGTCCGGCGGGGTGCTTATATCCTTTCTCCTGAAGAAGTGGAGAACGTGCGCCAAATTATTCTCCAAGATGGCAGGTTAAATCCGGCGATTGTAGGACAGCCGGTGGAGCGCATTGCGGAATTGGCAGGCTTTACGGTTCCCCAGGGGACTCGGTTGTTAATTGGCGAAGTGACAGAAGTAGGGGAACATGAACCCTTTTCCTATGAAAAATTATCACCGATTTTAGCCATGTATCAGGCACCGAATTTCCAGGCTGGGGTAGAAATTGCTTCCCAGTTGGTGAATTTTGGCGGTAAGGGGCATACGGCGGTACTCTACACTGACCCTGCGAACCGGGATGACCTCGCCTATTTTGAACACCATGTCGCCGCCAGTCGGGTGTTATTAAATACGCCTTCTTCCCAGGGGGCAATTGGGGATTTGTATAACTTCAAACTCGATCCTTCTCTCACTTTGGGTTGCGGTACTTGGGGCGGTAATTCCATCTCGGAAAACGTGGCTCCTCATCATTTGCTGAATATCAAAACCGTGACGGAACGGCGGGAAAATATGCTTTGGTTCCGGGTGCCCCCCAAAATTTATTTCAAGTTTGGTTGTCTGCCGGTGGCATTGCGGGAATTGCAGGGGAAAAAACGGGCATTTCTGGTTACTGACAAGCCCCTATTTGATATGGGAATGCTCAAGGAAGTGGAGGACATTTTGGAAGAACTGGGGATCGAGTTTCAAACTTTCTATGAAGTGGAACCCGACCCGACCCTGACGACGGTGGAGAAAGGTTTAGCCCGGTGTCGCAGTTTTAACCCCGATGTGATCATTGCCTTTGGCGGCGGTTCCCCGATGGATGCGGCGAAGGTGATCTGGCTGATGTATGAACATCCTGAAGTGGAATTTTCCGGGATCGCCATGCGGTTTATGGACATCCGCAAGCGGGTCTATGCCCTGCCCACCCTGGGACAAAAGGCGATTTTGGTGGCGATTCCCACTACTTCCGGTACGGGGTCAGAAGTAACGCCCTTTGCCGTCGTGACCGATGATCGCACGGGCATTAAATATCCCCTGGCGGACTATGCCCTCACCCCCAATATGGCAATCGTTGACCCGGAATTGGTGATGAATATGCCCAAGAAACTCACTGCCTACGGGGGGATTGATGCCCTTACCCATGCGATTGAAGCCTATGTTTCGATCCTGGCGACGGAATTTACGGAAGGGCTGGCACGGGAGGCGATTCAACTGTTATTTGAATATCTGCCCAGGGCGTATAAACTCGGTGCGAAAGACCCCGTTGCCAGGGAAAAAGTTCATTATGCCGCCACGATTGCGGGGATGGCGTTTGCCAATGCGTTTTTGGGGATTTGTCACTCTTTGGCGCACAAACTCGGCTCCACCTTCCATGTGCCGCACGGTCTGGCGAATGCCCTGATGATCTCCCATGTGATCCGTTACAACGCCACCGATGCCCCCTTCAAGCAGGCAATCTTTCCCCAATACACCTATCCCCACGCCAAACAACGCTATGCGGAAATTGCCGACTTTCTTCACCTGGGCGGGCGCACGGAGGACGACAAGGTCGAGCGGTTGATCCATGCCATTGAAAACCTCAAACAGGAACTGGATATTCCCCTTTCCATTAAGGAAGCACTCCCGGATCGGGAACGGGAATTTTATGAAAGCGTGGAAAAAATGGCAGAACAGGCTTTTGACGACCAATGCACGGGTGCCAATCCCCGTTATCCCCTGATGCGGGACCTGAAGGAGCTTTACATCCTGTCCTACCAAGGGTGTCGTCTGGACAGTGCCCTGTACCATCAACCGGACAACTGGGACAACTTAGCGGTCACCACCACCGATGGTTAATTGGTTCATTTAAGGAGAACCCCGATGCAGTCCGCCACCCTTGTCCTTGGAAATGAAGCGATTTCTGACGTTTGGCGCACCCCCTACCGTTATCCCCTGGAGGTTTTTTTCCACCCCCAAACCATCGCCGTGATTGGGGCAACGGAACGCCCTGGCAGTGTGGGACGCACCCTTCTCAGCAATCTCATCGCCACGCCCTTTGGGGGAACCGTGTTCCCCATCAATCCCAAGCGTCCGAGTGTGTTGGGGATCAAAGCCTATCCCACCATTCACGATGTCCCCGACCGGGTTGATCTGGCGGTGGTGGTCACGCCTGCGCCGACGGTACCGGGGGTGATTGCCGAATGTGCCCAGGCGGGGGTGAAGGGAGCCATCGTGATCTCGGCGGGCTTTAAGGAAATTGGCGCAGAGGGGATGGCGCTGGAGCAAGCAATTCTGGAGAATGCGGGTCAAATGCGGATTATTGGACCCAACTGCCTGGGGGTGATGAACCCCGTTACCGGCTTAAATGCCACCTTTGCCAGCACCATTGCCCGCCCTGGGAGTGTGGGGTTTATTTCCCAGAGTGGGGCGCTGTGTACTTCGATTTTGGACTGGAGTTTTCAGGAAAATATCGGGTTTAGTGCCTTTATCTCCATCGGCTCCATGCTGGATGTGAGTTGGGGGGATTTGATCTACTACTTAGGAGATGACCTCCACACCAAAAGCATTGTCATTTACATGGAATCCATCGGCGATGCCCGTTCCTTTCTCTCGGCGGCTCGGGAGGTGGCATTAACCAAACCGATCATTGTCCTGAAGGCAGGGCGTACCCCAGCGGCGGCGCAAGCCTCTACCTCTCACACGGGGGCGTTGGCGGGGAGCGATGAGGTTCTGAATGCCGCCTTTCGTCGGTGTGGCGTTTTGCGGGTGGATAATATCTCCGATCTATTTGACATGGCGGAGGTGCTTTCCAAACAGCCCAAACTGCCCCAGGGAAATCGTTTAATTATTCTCACCAATGCCGGTGGTCCGGGGGTGATCGCCACGGATGCGTTTATTGAGGGGGGGGGCACCCTAGCGGCAATCGCTCCTGAAACGAAAGCCAAACTCGACCCGATTTTACCCAAGCACTGGAGTCACGGGAATCCGGTGGATATTTTGGGGGATGCGGATGCCCAACGGTATGCCCAAGCCTTAGAAGTCGTCACCCATGACCCCAATGGGGATGCCATTTTAGTAATTCTCACGCCCCAAGCCATGTCCCAGCTCAAGGAAACGGCGGAACAACTGATTGCCTGTGCGAAAAATTATCCCAAACCGATTTTAGCCAGTTGGATGGGGGGAGAAAGTGTCGCCCCTGCCATGCACGCCTTGAATGAAGCGGGGATTCCCACCTTTAGTTATCCCGACACGGCGGCGCATATTTTCAATTATATGTGTCATTACAGTAGCAACCTGCGGGCACTCTACGAGACTCCCCAACTGCCCCCGGATTCGGACGCATTTACCCCAAACCGCCCCCTGGTACAGGAGATATTTGCCCAGGCGCGCCAAGCCGGGCGGAACCTGCTCACCGAGTACGAAGCCAAGCAAGTCCTCACCGCCTATGGGATACCCACGGTGCCGACGGAAATTGCCACCACCGCTGAGGAAGCCATTGCCATTGCCAACCGCATGGGTTATCCGGTGGTCGTGAAATTGCTTTCGGAAGTAATCACCCATAAGAGCGATGTGGGGGGTGTGCAACTGAATTTATCCAACCCTGAGGCGGTAGGGGCGGCGTTTAATTTGATTCGCACCAACGTCAAACCTTGGGAAGCTCAGCATCCCGATGTGTTTTTGGGTGTTACCGTGCAACCCATGTTCCGTGCCCAGGGCTATGAACTGATTGTGGGCAGTAGTATTGACGTGCAATTTGGTCCCGTGATTCTCTTTGGGACGGGCGGGCAACTGGTAGAAGTCTTCCAGGATCGTTCCCTGGCACTGCCGCCCCTGAACAGCACCTTAGCCAAGCGGATGATGGAACGCACCCGGATTTACCAAGCCCTGTTGGGGGTACGGGGCAACCGTCCGGTGGACATGGATGGTTTGGCGCAACTGCTGGTGCGGTTTAGCCAGTTGGTGGTGGAACAGCCGGAAATTCAAGAGATTGACATCAATCCCCTCTTGGCTTCGGCGGAACATCTGATTGCTTTGGATGCCAGGGTGGTTTTGCGTTCCGATGCGCCCCCCAAATTGGCGATTCGTCCCTATCCCAGTCAATATATCAGCACTTTTACCCTCAAAAATCATCTGCCGGTCACCATTCGCCCGATTCGCCCGGAGGATGAACCCCTGCTGGTGGAATTTCATAAACTCCTGTCCGAGGAGAGCGTGTATATGCGCTACACCCACATGATGAAACTGCAATACCGCATTGCCCATGACCGGCTCACCCGCATTTGTTTTATTGACTACGACCGGGAAATGGTGTTGGTTGCCGACCACAAAGACCCCCAAACGGGCAACCATCATGTGGTGGGAGTGGGGCGGTTATCCCGTTTTCATAACTCAAATAAGGCGGAATTTGCCATGATCATCGGGAACCGTTTTCAAAAGCAAGGTTTGGGCACCGAACTCCTGCGCCGTTTGGTGGAAATTGCCCGGATGGAAAATATATTCCAAGTGGAAGCCTATATGCTACCGACTAATACTGCCATGCAAAAAATTTGTGAACGGGCAGGGTTTGCCTTTGACCCCCAATTAGAAGAAGGGATGGTGAAAGCCGTTCTGATTTTATCCGAGAAACAATAAGGGCACCTCTATTAATTGATTTTGGGAGGGATTTGTGAGATAATTAGTATTAACGACGTGGAGAGGGAAAATGGGTCAAAAAGGATTTTGGGATGAGCAAGAGCGGCGGGAAAAACTCAATCAGAAAAAGCCCATGCTGAAGTGGCTCAATGAAAATATTAACTGGGAAGATTTCCGACCCATATTAGAAACCATATATGACAAGGAAAGAAAGAGTAATGCGGGTCGAAAACCCACCGACGTCATTGTGATGTTTAAATTGTTGATTCTCCAACAAATGTATGCCCTTAGTGACGATGAACTCGAGTTTCAAGTGAATGACCGTATCTCGTTCATGGAATTCCTAGGATTGGGTATCGAAGACGCTATCCCTGATGCCAAAACGGTCTGGCTATTTCGGGATAATCTCGCCAAGCACGATCTAGTCAAAGAAGTATTTGCTCACTTTGATAATTACCTGAGAGAAAAAGGATATATTGTCGAAGTTGGTCAGATTGTGGATGCCACTCTCATTCCCGTGCCAGTCCAACGAAATACTCGGCAAGAAAATCAAGAAGTAAAGGAAGGGAAAATTCCTAAGCAATGGGAGGAAAAACCCCAGGTTTTACGGCAAAAGGATAGAGATGCCCGTTGGGTAAAGAAAAATGGTGTCAGCTATTTTGGCTATAAAAATCATATCAGTGTGGATGTAAAATATGGTTTTGTGCGTCATTATGTGGTCACGGATGCCTCCGTGCATGACTCACAAGTATTCAGTCAACTGGTGGATATTGATGGGTCGGAAATCTGGGGAGATAGTGCCTATCACAGCACGGATTTAGAATGGACGTTAGCCAGGATTGGATTTACCAGTCACATCCATGAAAAAGGCTACCGAAATCAGCCCCTAACCGCAGAGCAAAATGAAAAGAATCGCATCAAATCTAAAGTGAGAGCCAAGGTGGAACACGTATTTGGTCAGTGGGTGATGTGTCTTGGGGGTAAATTCATGCGTCTGATTGGTAAAACCAGAGTAGAAGCGGCAATTGGGTTGAAAAATCTGGCTTATAATTTCCGCCGTTATGCGTTTTGGGAGCGGCAGTCCCTGGCCGATAATCTGTGAGTTTTGACCCCCTACTAAGTCTCTTTTCAATCATATCTACAGCAATCTATAAAACCCAGTCATCTTAGTACAAAAAAGTACTGAGCAATGCTATGCTGTTTTTGTGTTTCGTTCTCATATTTTGAATAAATAGAGGTGCCCATAATTGATATTTGCAGTCCCATAAATCCGTGTGATAGTATAACCTGAATTGTTTTGGAAGGGTTATCGCCACATGGAGGGTAATACCATGCCTTGTGCCTCTAACGTGACCGGGCGCATTTTGCAGTTTTTGCTGTGGTGTTTGATGGCCATAGGTCTAGGGTGGGAATCTCCGGTTTCTGCCCAAATTACCCCCGGTGGCAGTGGTACGGTCGTCAACCAAAATGGTCAGCAATTTAATATCACGGGTGGGACGCAAGCAGGACGCAATTTATTTCATACGTTTCACCAGTTTGGTCTTAATCAGGGGCAGGTCGCTAATTTTTTTAGTAATCCAGCGATTGCCAATATCCTGGCACGGGTGAATGGCGGATCGGCTTCCTATATCAATGGATTAATTCAGGTATTAGGGGGCAATAGCAATTTATTTTTAATGAATCCAGCGGGGATTGTGTTTGGACCAAATGCTTCTTTGAATGTACCTGCCGCTTTTACTGCTACCACAGCAGATAGGATCATGTTTCCGGGGGGAAGTTTCAACGCCTATGGTAATAACGACTACAGTAAATTAGCGGGAGAACCAATTGGTTTTGCATTTGACCGTAAGGAACCAGCGGCAATCATCAACGAAGGCAAATTAACAGTGAATCCGGGGCAAAGTGTCAGTTTAATCGCCGGACAAGTGATCAATACGGGCACCATTCAAGCCCCTGGTGGTAATATCACGATTGCGGCAGTACCGGGAGAAAATTTAGTGCGTTTATCGCAAAAGGGACAATTATTAAGTTTAGAATTTAACCCCCAACAAGCGGCGAGTATGGCGGATGCGGCAGGGAATATTCCCGTCATTCGTTTGCCAGAATTGCTCACCGGGGGGGGCGTAACCACTGTCACGCAGAATACCAATGGAACAGTGGCAACAGCAGGTTCTAATTTACAAATTCCCGTATCATCAGGAACAGCCATCGTTTCAGGTACATTAGACGTATCTAGCGAGAATAAAACCGGCGGAACAATTGGGGTTTTTGGTAGCAAAATTGCGGTGGTTAATGGGGAATTAAATGCCTCTGGTTACAGCGGCGGTGGTCAAATTTTAGTAGGTGGAGAATTTCAAGGCAAAGGTTCAGTTCCCAATGCAGAATACACATTTATTAGTAGTAGTTCTAAATTATTAGCCGATGCGGTCAATACTGGTGATGGGGGCAGGGTGATTGTCTGGGCAGACAAGGCAACGCAATTTTGGGGAACCATTAGTGCGAGGGGAGGACAAGTATCGGGTAATGGCGGTTTTGTAGAAGTTTCAGGGAAAGAAAGTTTGAATTTCCAAGGGCAAGTGGATACTTTTGCACCTCAGGGGCAAGCAGGAACCTTACTCCTTGATCCAGCAAATATCATTGTGAGTAACGATTTTGATGATGATAGTCAACTGGATGATAATCAAATTTTATTTGCCGATAGTCCAGGCGCAACGTTTAAGATTTCTACTGCTAAATTGAACAGTCAATTAGGAACGGGCAATGTAATTCTGCAAGCAACCAATAACATAACATTTAGCGTTGATTTTAGCTACACAGGACTGGCTACGAGCATACTTGAGATTGAAGCAGGCAATAGCATTAGCACACAAGGAATTACTGTAGCCTCTGGTTCTCGGATAGGACTTAATTTCAAAGCAGGCAATACCATTACCATTAGTGATTTAGTTGAAACAGGTAGGGGTAATGTCGCTTTGCAAGCGAATGGGAATATTACGACGCAAGGTATCAATACCTCATCAAGTTTTGGAAGTGCCGGTTCCGTCCAAATAACGAGTGCAAATGGTAGCATTACCACTGGTGCTATTGAGGCTTCTATTCCTGAGGGCAATGGGGGCAATGTCACTTTAGTAGCGGCTCAGGGCATTCAAACCGGTTCTATTGATACATTTGGTTTTCGTGGAGGCAATGTTACTCTGACATCAAACCAAAATATCCAAACTGGTTCTATCAACACATCTGCCCTAGATGACAAGGGTGGCAATGTCACATTAACCGCAGGTCAAAACATTCAAACTGATGTTATTCGTACATTATCCTCTGAGGGTGATGGCGGCAATGTCACCCTAACAGCAGGCAAAGATATTAAAGCTGAATACATTGATGCTCGGTCATTATTTGGCACAACTGGAGGAATTGTTAATATCAGTGCCCCACAAGGGAATGTCAGACTAACAGGGCTATTCGACACCTGCACTGACTGTACTCCAACCAACTTTGACACTACAATTGCTACTAACAATAATCCTATCACCATCACTCACGGAGGAAATGGCATCATACCATTTATTGTCGGTGATGCCAATACTAATGGCAGTGCAGGTATTTTGACTACAGGTACTTCTAGTATTTCCCCCACCCAGAGCTTCTTCCCATCTACCGTAGTTGGTAACATTAGCATTCTCACGGGTACGAACCCACCCCCTGTGGTACCGCCGCCCCCAGAACCCCCATCAAATCCTGCATCTCCTCCTTTATTACCAACTGATAATATTGATGAAATTCTTTTTGGCACGATTCCCTCTCCCATTGAACCTGATGCCCCTGGAGAGGTAATCCTGAATACGGTTCCGGTTGACCGTTCTACGGTTTTAGCTCTTTTAGAACGTGATCCCGGTCAAATAATTATCCTTGAACAATCATTTTCCAACTTATTTGGACAATTTTTGAATATTAGCCCAATTAACTCTTTCGATAGCATCGAAGCTATTCAAATTGCTCTGGCAGAAATTGCCGAAAAAACGGGTACTCGTCCAGCGGTTATTTATTTAATTGTTGATGAAGAACAACTGGGTATTGTGGTAATTCTACCGGGCAGACCCCAGGGAATTGCCAGTAATTCTGGAGTTAAAGTTGCCAGTACCCAACTCCCAATCTGGACAGCTCAGGCTCCGATTGCCAATGCGCCCATATTTCGCAGTGTCCCCCAAGCCAAAGCGGCAAATTTACAAGCGACAGTGCAAGCATTTCTAAATGCAATTAAAGAACCACGTCAGCGGGCGACTAATAATTATCAGCGAGCAGGTAAACAACTTTATGACTGGCTGATTGCCCCGATAGAGGCGGAGTTAAAAGCCCAGGGAATTGACACCATCATGTTCATCCCCGATGAGGGTTTGCGAACCTTACCTCTTGGGGCTTTGTGGGATGGACAGCAGTTTTTAATAGAAAAATTTAGTTTGGGTCAGCTTCCCAGCATCAATCTCGTTGATTTTAACTATAGACCCGTACAAGGGGCAAACTTATTAGCAATGGGTGCTTCTCAATTCAAAAATCAAGAACCGTTGAAAGGGGTACCTATTGAACTTGAAACAATCGCCAAAGAATGGGGGGGCAAAGCACTTTTGAATGAGCAATTTACTATTAGCAACCTCATCCGTGAGCGAGAACAAACCGGTTTTGTCTTACTGCATTTAGCTACCCATGCGGAGTTTCGTCCTAGCACCTTAAAAGATGCCTATATTGAGTTCTGGAATGAGCAGTTAACCCTAGATCAGGTGCGGAATTTGCCCCTACGGAAACCGCCGGTGGAACTACTGGTGTTGAGTGCCTGTCGGACTGCGGTGGGTGATCCCTACAGTGAACTGGGTTTTGCCGGTCTGGCGGTGGCTTCTGGGGTGAAATCTGCCCTGGCAAGTTCCTGGTATGTGAGTGATGTGGGCACGGTGGCGTTGATGGCGGAACTTTATCAGCAGTTGCAAAAGTTTCCTACCAAGGCACAGGCGGTACGGCAGGCACAATTGCAGATGATCAGGGGACAAGTACGTTTAGAAGGTGATAAAATTATCCGCACAAACAAGACCCCCCTTCCCTCCCCGGAACCGGGATTTCAGGCGGATTTGAGCCATCCTTACTACTGGGCGGGGTTTACGCTGATTGGCAGTCCGTGGTAGTTTAACTTACTAACAACTTACTAACAATTTACTAATGCGTGACATGCCGCTGGAAAACCTGCCTGGGTTAACGCCTGAGCGGTTTCAACCCCGTTTTGCACCCGAAATTGGGAGCCAAAGCGCACCTGGATGGGTCGCAGGGGATGGCTAACCGTCGCCACCACCGGTATTTTCGCCGTTTCCCCACACCAGGGTTTCAGAATCTCCCGCAGTTGGGACTGCTTTTGGATGTCTCCCGCCTGTTCAACGGTCAAGGTGAGGCTGAGAATCCGAGCTTCCTGCGCCAACTGCACATCCTCCACAATCAATTGCATCTGTTCATCCCGCTGATCCAGCCGACCCCAGAGGACGAGGGGTTGTTCCGGGATTAACAAATCCCCAATTTGGGCAAATACATTGGGGAACGCCACTGCTTCACAACTGCCGCTCAAATCCTCTAGCGTGACCACCGCCATCCGGTCACCTTTTTTAGTAGTAATCGGCTTGATTTGGGTAATCAAAGCGAGGGCAACAACTGGGCGATTGACCTCTACCCGTTCCAATTGACCTAAACTAATGGGAGCCAAAATCTGCGCCCGATGTGCCAAAGGTTTTAACGGATGATCAGAGATATAAAAACCCAGCAATTCTTTCTCAAACTTGAGTTTTTCTGGGGACGAATAATCCTCCACCGGTGGGGCTTTGGGTGCTGACAAAACAGGGGTCTCATTAATCGTGCCACCCAACAAACTAAAAAGGTCTGCTTGACCCATTTCTCGGTCTTTTGCCCGACGATTTGCCCAGTCTAAAAGCAATTCTAAATCCATCATCATTTGATGACGATTAGGGTGCAGTTTATCCAGCGCTCCCGACTGGATCAACGCTTCTAATGCCCGCCGGTTTACCACCCCGGTATCCACCCGGTCACAGACATCCGCCAAGGAGGCAAATTTACCCGTTTGCCGCACCTGTAAAATATGTTCGACCGCCCCCTGCCCCACATTTCGTACCGCTGTTAAACCAAAGAGAATTTTCCGGCTATCTTTCAGGGGGGTAAAATCCATATCTGACCGGTTAATATCCGGGGGTTCTACTTCAATCCCCATCATTTGACAGGTGGCAATATAGCGTTGAATTTTATCCTGATTGCCAATTTGCGAGGACAATAAAGCCGCCATATATTCCACTGGGAAATGGGCTTTGAGATAGGCGGTTTGATAGGTAATATAAGCATAGGCGGTGGAATGGGATTTATTAAAACAATACTCGGCGAATAAAAGCATCTGTTCAAATAAATCTAAAGCAATGGTTTTGGGGATACCATTTTTTGCCGCCCCTTCTAAAAAAACCTGCCGTTGTTTTTCCATTTCTTCGGGTTTCTTTTTCCCCATCGCCCGCCGTAATAAATCCGCCTGTCCCAGGGAATATCCCGCCATATCCTGGGCAATTTTCATGATTTGCTCTTGGTAAATAATTAACCCGTAGGTTTCCTTGAGAATTTGCTCTAGCATGGGATGGGAGTATTCGACCTTTTCCCGCCCGTGTTTTCGGTCAATGAATTTGGGAATTAGACCCGCATCTAAAGGTCCCGGGCGATAGAGGGCTAAAATGGAAGAAATATCCTCAATATTGGAAGGTTTCAAATCCCGGACAATCTGCCGCATCCCCGCTGATTCTAATTGGAAAATTCCCTCCAATTCCCCCTGGGATAATAACTCGTAGGGTTTGGGGTCATCCAAGGGCAAATGATCCAAATCAATATGAATCCCATGATTTTTTTGAATGAGCTTAATTGCCTGTTGAATTAAGGTCAGATTTCGCAACCCCAGGAAATCCATTTTCAGTAACCCCAGGGATTCAATGTCCTCCATCGGATATTGGGTAATAATCGCCCCGTCATTATTCCGTTGTAGGGGCACCAATTCATCCAAGGGTTGGGGGGCAATCACCACCCCGGCGGCGTGTACGCCAAAGGTTTTATTCACTCCCTCAATCCGCATGGCTAAATCAATCCAATGGCGCACTTTTTCTTCCTGTTCATACCGGGTTTTGAATTCCGGGGCGGGGGTTTCATCCCCGATCATTTCCTGTAAACGGGCGGGTTTGCCCCGAAATACCGGAATATATTTCGCCATCTGATCCGCTTCCCGATGGCTGATGCCTTCCAAAACCCGTGCCACATCCTTCAAAACCGCCTTGGAAGTCATCCGGTTAAAGGTGATAATTTGTGCCACCCGTTCTTCCCCATAATGTTGGGTGACATATTCAATCAAACGATCCCGGTTATCAATGCAAAAATCCGTATCAATATCGGGCATGGATTTGCGTTCCGGGTTCAAAAATCGTTCAAATAATAGCCCGTGATGTACCGGGTCAATGTTGGTAATTCTCAGGGCATACGCTACTAGGGAACCCGCCGCTGAACCCCGCCCTGGTCCCACTGGAATCTGATGGTCTCGGGCGTATTTTACATAGTCCCACACTACTAAAAAATAACCGGAAAATCCCCGTTGTTGAATGATTCTCAACTCATAAACCAATCGGTCTTTATAATTAGCCGGAATTTGGTCTCGTTTCACCCCCAAGCAGTCAGCTAAACCCTGCCAAGCTATCTGTTCTAAATAGGTATCTACCGTATGACCCACAGGGACATCGTATTCCGGCAAACGGGACTCGCCTAAAATGTTATAGGGTTCGATCTTGTGGGCAATTTCTAGGGTGGTTTTTAGGGCGGTTTGAATCACCTCATCTTCTAAATGATCCCGAAAGAGGTGCTCCATCTCCTGCATGGATTTCAGGTATTCGGTGCCGCTGTAACGCAAGCGTTTGGATTCCGTAATCAGTTTGCCGGTTTGAATACACAAAAGGGCATCGTGGGCTTCCACATCGTAACAGGAAATGTAGTGGGAATCATTGGTGGCAATATACTTAATCCCCAGTTCTTGAGCGATGTTAATAATTTCCACATTTACCAGCCGGTCTTCCGGGGAGCCGTGGTCTTGAATTTCTAAATAAAAATCATCCCCAAAGGTCTTTTGATACCATTGGGCAACTTCCCGGGCTTCCTGGTGTTTCCCCTGGAGAATTTTTTGGGGTATTTCTCCCCCTAAACAGGCACTGGTGACAATCAATCCCTGACGATATTCCGCCAGAAGTTCTTTATTGATACAAGGACGAGAAAAAATGCCTTTGCCCTGCACCCCTCGCAAGTGGGAAATGGTGGTCAGTTTGACCAAATTTTTATAGCCTTCCGTATTTTTAGCCAGGACAATTTGGTGATAGCGGGGACGACGTTCCTGTTTGGTAATATCCCCATTAATCACATACATTTCATTACCAATAATCGGTTTAATGCCCCGTTCTCGACATTGTTTAATCAATTCAATTGCCCCATACATCACCCCATGATCGGTGATGGCAATAGCGGGCATATTCAGTGCCACCGCCCGTTCCACCAACTGGGGAATTTGACTGGCACCATCAAGCAAACTGTATTCTGTGTGGATGTGCAGACCGACAAAGGACATGGACGCTACCGGCAATGGGGGATAAATTAATTTTGATGTAAATGATACAAAATGGCATTTTAAGGCAGAACGGGTGGGCTTGGGGGTTTCCCCTGATCCTGAAATTTTCCTGCATTTTTGGGCGAGATTCCCAGGGAATTGTGTCACACTGAATTATCAATTTTTTGGGAGCGGCAAGTCCTATGCGGGTAGCAGTGATGAAAGAGCGTGAGGTGGGGGAATCCCGGGTGGCTTTGGTTCCCGAAACCGTGGGACGGCTGGTACAAAAGGGGTTGACCGTACTGGTGGAAAAAGGAGCTGGGGAGAGTGCCTACTTCCCTGACCATGCCTACGAGGAGGCGGGGGCGCAGGTGGTCAGTGACCCCTTGGCGTTGTTGGCGGAAGCGGAGGTGGTGCTCAAGGTGGCTCCCCCCCAGGAGACGGAGGTGCATTTGCTCCATCCGGGGGCGGTTTTGATTAGTTTCATTGACCCGCTCGGTCGTCCCCTATTGGTCAAGGATTTGGCAAAACGGGGGGTTACGACCTTCAGTATGGAGATGATTCCCCGCACGTCCCGGGCGCAGGGGATGGATGCCCTCTCTTCCCAAGCCTCCCTGGCGGGTTACAAAGCGGTACTGATTGCGGCGGCGAATTTACCTAAATTTTTCCCCATGCTGACCACGGCGGCGGGCACGATTCCCCCGGCGAAGGTGTTTATCATCGGTGCGGGGGTGGCGGGGTTGCAGGCGATTGCCACGGCTCGGCGGTTGGGAGCGGTGGTGGAAGCCTTTGATATTCGCCCCCAGGTCAAGGAGGAGGTGCAAAGTCTGGGAGCCAAGTTTGTGGAGGTGGTGCTGGACGAATCAGCGGAAGCCACCGGGGGATACGCCCGGGAGGTCTCGGAAGCGAGTAAGGAAAAATCCCGCCAACTGATCCATGACCATGTGGTGCGGGCGGATGTGGTGATCACGACGGCGCAAGTGCCGGGAAAACGGGCACCCCTGTTGGTTACGGCGGAGATGGTGGCGCGGATGAAACCGGGCAGTGTGATCATTGACCTGGCGGCACCCCAGGGGGGAAATTGTGCCGGTACGGAGGCGGGACATCAGGTGGTTAAAGGGGGCGTGACCCTGATTGGTCCAGTGAATTTGCCCGCTTCCATGCCGATCCATGCCAGCCAAATGTACAGCAAAAATATATCTAATTTACTGAATTTGCTCATCCAGGATCACCACCTGAATCTGGATTTTGCCGACGATATTATCCAGAGTGCCTGTGTGACGCACGGGGGGGAAATCCGTTCGCAACGGGTCAAGGATGCCCTGGCGCAGGAGTTGGTGACTTAGGACAGGGGCAGGCGTTCCGGCTATGCCAAAGCAAACTCTGGCTCAGTAAGGGCAATAGGGGGGTTGGTACCCCTGCGTGATCGAGTCCCTTCGCTGTCCAATGGTTGCAGGTAAATAACAGGGAGTACCCCGGTTGTCCCTGGAAAAATTGCCCGGTGGCGTGGAACCCCCGCCCTAGGGGAATCAGTTCACCTTGGGGGTTGCGCTGGAAAGAACTTTCAATGTACTGCACCAATTCCCCGTATTGGGAGGCGGTCAAGCCGATACATTGGGCAGTGGCGGGTACCTCTTCGATGGGATTGACAAACAGGATGCTGGAATTTGCCCAAAACAATGCCCGCAGTCCATCGGGCGAGCGCAGGAGCAGGGAACCCGGTTCCCCCATGTAAAAATGCTGTTCCCCAAACCCAAAACTTAAATATGCCGTTTCTTGGGCATCTTGGGCACCGATTTTTGCCAAAGGCAGGCGTTCCCCCCAGTCCACGTAGGCATGGCGGCGGGGTAAAATCACATCCGTGTGAATCGCTCCCCCCTGGAGATAAATCGGAATCGGGCAATCGGTCACGTCAGGCAACCCCCACCGCCGGGGTAAGAGGGAACCCAGCCCCACCGTCAGGATTAGGCTGAAAACCCCACCCCCCACCATCATTTGCCAGCCCAGACGCATCAGACATCTCCAGGAATAATTGCTCTGAGGAAATAGGCTCTCTTATCCAACTAAAGGGCACCTCTATAAATTGTAAATTGGCGGTCGCAGGGGGGCACCCCCCGCCCTTGGTTCTGGGTAATATGGGCATTCCAAGGATGAGATTTTTCATCGGTTCAAATAAATAGAGATGCCCTAAAGAACGAACACTCCGATAGCTTGCGTGGCGTAGCCCCGTCGGAATCACACAAGACCAGAAATTGTCATCACTATCCGGTCGTACTTGTCTGAACTTAATTTATAGTAATTGCAAACAAGTTTGCGACATTAGCCTTTACTTGCAACCCCTGTACTGGAAGGGGATAGAGCAATTACAGGTGCCTCGAAGGTGTTGCATTTTTTTGTGCAATAACTATACTGTCTGCAATGGCATCCACTCCCTTAGCAAAGCATGATGCTAATTGTAATAACATAGCAATCCCAAGGAACAATTGAACGCAGGTTGCAGAGGCACCGCCCGCTTCCTTAGTTTTGCAAAATTTCTGTTTGTTAATCAAATATAGCAATCCTAAATAAGAATGGAACAGGGGTCGCAGGGGCACCGCCCCCGTCCCTGGTTCTGGGAAATTTGTGTTCGTTAATCAAATAGGATTGCTATAGGATTGCTACATTACAATAAATAATTACTTGGATAGCACCACCAATTCAAACGCAATAAAAAACCCCTCAGAGCGAGGGGCAAATGAACGTTGAGTTCAGGTTGAGAAGTTAAAAACTAAAGGTAGAACGAATGACACCCACAAATACCGTATCATTGGCACTGTTACCTTCTGGGTTAAAGATGGCAATGATACCGGGAGTAATGGAGAGGTATTCGGTGAATTTGAACCGGTAGGAAGCCTCTACCAAAATGGGCACATCATCCGAACTGGCACCCACCAAACGAGAGGCACGCAGACCAGAACTACTGCTCAAATAGGGGGGCGCACCCACCACAATCTGGGCTTGGCTACCCTTCGTGCCCACATCCGGGAAAGCAAACACCAGGGCATAGTTCAAAGCAGTGCCGGAACCCGTTACCCGTTTTTTCACCACACTGGGGTCGTCGGTGAAGTCAATCACCCCATCAAGATTGGTATCGGTATCAAATACCTGAATATTGGTATTACCAGCACCATTGAACCAGGTCACCCCGAACCAGCCCCCCAGAATGAAGTTCTGCAGGGGTTGCCATTTGAATTGGAAGCCCAGGTTGTCCGCTTGGGAAGCTACCCCCACGTTGTTAAACGCTTCAATTGATTGGGTTCCTACCCCACCCCCGTAGCTCAAGGGCAGACTGGGGTCACTGCCGCTACGAATGTACAACAGACTCAAGCCCAAATTATCCGTGGGGTAACCGGTCAACTGGGCGTAGGCATTGAACGAGGAACCGAACAGACCATCAATTTCACCCCGTCCATTGGCAGGCGTGCTGACTGGCGCAAAAGCCCCTAGCCCTGCATTCCCACTGGCTAAATAACCGATGGAGAAATTGAGTTTGCCGTCAAAGAAGTCATAGCCAAAGCCAGCCCCTACCCCTAAAGCCCCGTTTTGGTTATACAGGGGGTTGCGCAGACCAAAGGCAGACAGCGCCCCCTGACCGGCATCATTTAAGGGACTGAGGGTATCTACATAGTCATTCACTCCACCCCCGTAGCCCGTAATGAAGATTTTGCCCTTGTCCGCCAAAACCGGGAAGCTGTAGCTGAGATACCAAATACCTGCCACCCCGCCGCCAGCCCGGTTCAAGACGCTATAGCTCAAAGCAGAGTTCTGAGTTCCCGTAAGACTGTAGGCATTAGCTCCCAAGGTGACATCATCCATCTGCACCGTGGTCACCAGCAAATCCTTGCCACTAAAGCTGGTGTTAAAATTCAGATTCACCACATAGCCCAAGGTTGTTGCATCAGCGACTCGGGTATCCCGTGGCGAAGCATTGAGAACTTCTCCATCCTTGCTTACAAAGGTACCAAAAGGTTTCTGGGGTAGATCACCGGGTTTGAACTTAATTCCGGGCTGGAGATCCGTTGTGGGGACAGACCCCTTGGGTACAGCCACATTTTTAGCCCCAAACGCCCCCTGAACTGACAAAATCACCTGACCCGTCAACTTGGTCGTGGTGGAAAATTGTTGCGCTTCCAAGGTGGCTGTCCGAGCTTCCAGGGTGTCCACCCGTCCCCGCAACAGTGCCAGTTCGGCGGCAAATTCTTCTTGCAAGCGTTGGATGAGCTTCATGTCCTCCTTGGTGACCAGGTTTTCCACCGAGGCGGCAATCAGTTCATTAATCCGGTCTAAACAGGCATTCAAACCAGCGGCAAACTCGTAGCGGGTGGTCGCCCTACGCCCTTGGTAAGTCGGGGGATTGGTGGGCAGACCGACGATACAGCCATACCGTTCCACCAGGGATTGCAACGCCAAAAACGCCCAATCCGTCGGCTTCACATCCACAAACTCGGAAACCGAAGTGACTTGCCCCAACTCGTTATCTTCCTTGAGTTCCCGAACGTACTCCCGGACTTTATTGATGGACTCCCGGGAATTTTGGGTGGTGATTTGGGCTTGCGCTTCCCCAGCCATCGCCAAGGACACCCCCATTGCCAGGGAACCCGTTGCCAACAACGTGAACATCAATTTCTTAGACATGGTTTACCCTCACACCGAAACGAACAACAGATGCACCACAGGTCAATGCTGAACCTCGAACCGCAAGACTCATGAACAGCATAGTCATTAGTTTAAGACAAGTTTATCCCCGTTGACAATAGGTTAAAATGGTAAAATCTGATACATTCTTGCCAAAAGGTTCGCCATTTCATAGCAATTGGCTAATTTGTTTTGCCAGGTCAAAATCTTTTTGGGTCAAGCCGCCAGCGTCGTGGGTAGTGAGGGTGATGACCACCCGGTTGTAGGAGATGAAAATATCGGGGTGATGCCCCATCTGTTCCGCCGGTTCCACCAGGGAATTGACAAATTTCATCGCCGCCAAAAAATCCCCAAACCGATGTTCCCACTTGAGGGTCTTGCCTTCCACGCTCCAGCCGGTTAACTCCGCCGCCTGGGTGTTGATCTCTTCTGGGGTGAGCAATACCGCCATGATCGTTACCTCCGAAATTAGACTTTTATTTATTTACCTTTTAATATGGGCGGCGCGTTTTTGCCACCTATGGCTCTGGTGTTGGGGGCATTGCCTGTGATTTACTGGGGGTGCAATCAACTAGGTAGGACGGGCTGATGAAAATCGGGGCGGTGTGGGGCATCATGGGCAGTGCGGTGATTGCCGGTGCAGTCCAGGCGCAACCCGTTGCTTGGCGACCCCTGAGTGCGATCACCCGGGCGCAAAAGACCTATCACCAGCGGCATGGCAGGTTTACGGCGGCGTTTTCCCCCCTGGAGCGGATTGCGGGGGTGCGCTTGGTATCCGGGTACACCTATGCGATCCGGACAACGGTGCGGGGGGCGTTTATTTACGGGATTCCCACGGTTGCATCCCGCCGTCCCCTGGTGAGTGCCATTTTTATTGACCAAGCCGCCGCTGGTCCCAATAATATGACGATGGTGGTCTGTGAAGCCCGCACCCCAGGACGTTTTCGCCCTGCCGACCCAGTCTTTCGCCCGGGGGCTGACCCCACCACCCGCAAGGGGCAAATTGCCTGTGGGGATGGGACGGTGATTGTGGATGGACCGTTTGATCTATAGCAATAGCAATCCTAAATGAACATAGGGGTCGCAGGGGCACCGCCCCCGTCTTGGGTTCTGGAGAATTTCTGTACGCCTAGGGCACGCCAGCTAACGCCAATCAAATAGGACGGCTACACAAAAATCTATCCCAACGCCTGCACCACCTGTTGCGGGGCAATTGCCGCCAAAGTGCCCGCCCGCAGGGGAATACACAGTTCGGAAGCCGGTAACAGCCGTTCTGGGGTTGCAGACGATAACAGCGCCACCACCGGGGTCTGCACCGCCACCGCCAATTGCAAAAGCAGGGGTTGGGCTTCGCTCACCAGCACCAGGGTTGCCCCCGCCAACAGTGCCGCCTGTTGACCCTCATCCGCCGCCTCCAGGGTGGGAAGGTCCAACCCCGCCCCCAACGCCACCAGGGGTACATCCGGCTGTTGCTGTTGCAATTGCGCCGCCACCTGTCCCCAATGGGGATAGGCAGAGTCCGCCACCAGCAGGACATACCCGGCTTCGATGCCCAACTGCCGCTGTTGCTGTTCCGCCCAAGTCACCGCCGCCCCCGGAATCTGTACCGCCAGTTCCCCACAGGGCACCTGCAACCCCAACCCCCTCGCCAAATCGTGGTAATACTCCGGGGGATACTGCTCCAGCTTCGGGGTCACCACCTGGGTCAACCACCTTTGTCCCGCCCCGGCAAACCCCACCCGCTCCCGCACCCCACTCAGCCACAGCAAAAAACTCAAATTGCCACTGGGACGGGTCAGCACCACCCCATCGTAATAACCATCCCGCACCGTCCCCAACAAATTCACCCACTCGGTGAGACTGTTGCGACTGCCGTACTCGTAGGGCAACACCCGGGTCACCCAAGGGCAAAGCTGGTACAGGGACATGACCGCCGGAGCCACCACCACATCCACCTGCGCCGGGGTTTGACTCAAACTGCGTAACAGGGGAAATAGCCACAACTGCTCAACGCTCGTACCCGGCGATAACACCAGAAATCGCAACATGGTTTTTAGGCTCCGCAGACACCACTCCAGTTATACCCCGCCTACCGGGGCACCCGAAATAGGGTATCCAAATAAACCCGCGCCACCCGCCGGTCACTCTCCGCATTCTGAAGCAAAAACAGGGACAATGCCGCACTGCACACCCGATGCACATCCCAATCAGGATGCTTGGCTAAATACCCCTCCAAACTCTCATGCAATTCCCCCGGAATCTCCGCCCGTACCAACACCCGACCACTCATATACCTCGCCCCGTAATGTTACAAATTGTTTACAATTTCGCCTGTCCTTACCTGTGGTTATTTCAGCCGAAACCAAGACAGGCTGTCAAATTCCCTGAATTGGCTGGCTTTGTAATAATTCTTAATGCTTAACGTGGATACGGGGTTTGGGGCGGATTTTTGTTACATTCCGTTACAGGGAAAAGTTATCCACAGATGGGGCTGGAATGGGGATAATAACGTTAGAGCCTGTGGATAACTGGGGATAACCTGTGGATAACTTGGGGATAAGTGGGGATAACCTGGGGATAACCTGGGCAAAATGTGAAAAATTATTACAATTCGTGTGACAATGCGACCGGAGACGGCGGCGGAACTGGGGGAAATTCTGCGGCAATCCGGGGCGCAGGCGGTACACTTAGAGGGGCAAAACAGCAAAGCCCATTGGGGTAATCAGCGGGATGGCGTGGGGATAACCATTAGTACAGCCGCATTGAATCGTATTCTCAATTATGAGGTGGCGGATTTAGTCGTGACGGTGGAAGCGGGGGTGAAGTGGGTAGATTTACGGAGGGTTTTGGCGGCGCAGGGGCAATTTTGGGCGGTGCAACCTTTGTACCCAGACCAGGCGACGGTTGGGGGGATTATGGCGACGGCGGACAGCGGGGCGTGGCGGCAGCGGTATGGCGGGGTGCGGGATGGGGTATTGGGCATTCATTGGGTGCGCCCGGACGGTGCCGAGACCAAAGCGGGGGGGCAGGTGGTGAAAAATGTGGCGGGTTACGACCTGATGAAACTGCTGACCGGCTCCTGGGGCACCTTGGGCTGTATTACCCAGGCGACCTTGCGTCTGTATCCCCTTCCCCCCGTGACCCGGAGTTTTCTCATCCAGGGGGAGGATTTGGAGCAATGGCGGCAGGGGCTGTTGGACTCGGCGTTGCAACCCACGGCTTGGGATGTGCTCTCCGCCCCTCTGGTGGCGCAGTTGGGCTATCCGGCGCAGATGGGTTTGTGGTTGGAACTGCGGGGGACAGCCTTGGCAGTGGCGGAACAGGTGGCACGATTACCCCAGGTTTTGATGGGGGCGACGGTGCAGGAACTTGACCCGGAGACGGGGGAACAGTTAACCCGCCATCTCAGCCTGCCGGGGACGCAACCCCAGCTTTTACTAAAAATTGGCGTATTGCCCACCCGTACCGTGGCTCTGGTGACCTATCTCCAGCAGATTGCCCCCCACGCCTGGGTACAAATGCACAGTGGGGTGGGGGTAGGGTGGTTTGTCCTAACACCGATGCCCGCCGATGTGGAAGCCCTGGTCACCAAAATCCGGCAATTTGTTTACCCTGAAGGATTTGCGAGCGTGGTGTGCGGACCAGCGATTCCCAACCGTTGGGATGTGCGGGGCAATAGTTTGGCGTTAATGCGCCGGGTCAAAGACCAGTTCGACCCCCAGCATCGGTTCAACCCCGGGCGTTGGTTGTGGGATTAAAGGTTTTGGGTTGACTTTCCTCAGAACCGTTCATTAATTTGCACCACCAGAAAGTTATCTCGCTGGAATGCCCATATTGATTAACCAAGGATGGGGGCAGTGCACCTGTGACCTATTTTTGGAAGTGTCCTGAATAGAGATAAAGTCTATTTATTAATTAAAGGATACAAAAAGCCTCGATTATCCTAAAGGCTTAGCATGATTGACCTACAGCAATTAGGGTTCAATTGTATCCCATAACCACTCAAAAGACTGTACCAGGTGCCCACAAGAAGTCTACTCAATTATTCTCAAATTTATTGCTCTTTGTCTTCCATCATTTCTTTGTAGCGATAACTCAAATTCAACCTCTAATCCAACTCTTAATCTTGAAGCAATCTCAATCTGTTTTACACTAAAATACACTGACTCTGAATCCCCATATCTCAAAAATCCATCAGCACCTCTTTCATTATTGTTTAAGATTCTATGAATTCTCCCCCTTATTTTTTCAGCTCTTGGTCTTCGAGGCGGTCTATTTTCTAATTGTGCATTTCCCAAGGATAGCCAATAACTCTTTAACTCTGATTTTAGCTTTGGTAAGTCCGTCAGGTTTATTTGCGTAAATGAAAACTGGCTAAGAGCTAAGGTTAAAGACTCTGGAACTCTCCATCCTTGTTCAAGCCTAAGTAATCTCGATAATGAATAATGTTTGAAAGCCAACTCCTGCTCGCCCCTTGCGTTGAGTAAATCTCCTATTAAAATAAGTAAATCCACCTTATATTCTATGTTTCCCGAATTGTTAACGGCTACAATGGCATACTTAAAGGCTTCTTCTATTTCACCTTTTTCTTTATAAATTTCTGCAATCTCTCTTTGGATAAACCATTCTTTTTTCTTTTTTGAAACCTGTAGTAATTCATTGAGTGCTTCATCTAAGTTGCCCAAATATCTCTTCGATAAAGCAATTCTTCGGGCAAACCATACTTCATTTGAATAATGAAACTTTTCAAATGATTCTAATGCCTTCTTTGATAGCTCAAAACATTGTTGATAATTTCGGGTCTCAAACAAAGCCTTTGTATTTAAAGCGTACCATTCTTCTCTTGGAGAAGCCATTTCCATTTGCTTACCCCTTCCTCTTATTTCAAGATTCCTAATTTCACATGCTGTATCTAGTTGTTCAGGATTAATCAAATCGCAAAACCGGCTAACTGCAGTCCAATTTATAGACAATTCCTTCCTTTTAACTTTATCTTTGACTTTTCTAAGCAAAAAGGAGAAGGTTTCTGGTTCAAGAGTCACTTGATAATCTTCAATAAATCTGAAAATATCATCCCAATTATTTACTTCTATTAAGGCGGTTATAACGTAGTAAACAATAAACTTGTTGAAACGTATTTGCTCAGGTGTAAATTCATCTTTATTCTGTCTGAAATATCTTAGGGTCTCAGCAAATCTTCCCTCTCTGTTGAGTCTTGATAAGGCTTGACTGAAATCGAAAAGAGTACACATAATCTCAGTTAATGAAGAGAAGCTACATTCCAAACTTCGCGTGTAGGGAAGAACTAGTCAATTTGCTTGCCTACAGCATTCGTGAAAACTACCCAGATGTCTGAACTGGAGTAGTACCTGGCAGTTGCCCTGGTGAACTTTCCACTCCCATCATAATCTATATCTACATCAAGTTCATCTTGATAGCTAGAAAATTTAATTGTATCTCTATATTGTGTTTGGATAATTTGGGTAAATCTGATATTAGAATCGCTTAGTGTGTTTGCCAGTGCTTTGTAGCTTGATTTTCTCCAGCTGTCTTGAATGATATCAAAATCAAAGGTAGTGTTTGGGTGGGTTAGAATACTCATAACTTCTTTCATAAAATCGTTGTTCCCATTGGTACAAGTTGGGTATCTAAACTGTCCACGCCCGTTGTATGCAAATGATAAAACGGCAAGTACATTGTTTCTTTTGAAATAAAATCTCTCCTGCCAATTCAAGTGTTCTATTCGTTCAATTTGAATTGCCTTACCTTGAATTTTAGAATCAATAAACTCTTGCAACTCCCTTTGCCTTTCTTCTTGTTCTTTACTCTTTGCAAGGTAGAAGAAAAGTTCCCTTCGATTGTCTATGTTGGCTTCATCTACTAATCGAGTTTGATCAAAAGGACTGATTGGCTTGTAGTTTACCAAAAACACCTTCTGCATCGCTCTACTAATACCAGTGTAGAGCCATCTAAAATGTTGTTCGTTGGTTTTACCAACACTTTCGCCTGGGTCGACATTGAATATCACCTCATTCCATTTGTAAGACATAGATTTATGAACTGTCATCGCCCAACCAAAGCGGAGCATTGCCACATTTCTATATTTGTAGTATTTGCTTGATGGAGTTTTACTCAACTTATTTTTGATGCGAAGCCTGTATTGATGTCTTGCTTGTCTCGATAACTTTCTCTGTTCTTTTTGCTTGCTTTCTAACTTTCCTTTTACTCTTTCACCTGAATTCAATCTTGTTTTCAGTTCATCAATTTCTCTTTGGATGATTTGATATTCATCTGAACAGACTAACTGTCTATACTCAGTCGATTCTTTAAAGGGGTTGTCTTGTTCGTATTGTTTAATGAGCCTATTAAGAATGATGTTGAGGGCAATCTTCTCATCTTTTGAAAGTTCTGCCTTTGGATTGAGGCGATAGTTTTCTAAGCTCAAAACCTTTATTTTTTGACCGGTTTCGTTCAGTTGTAATATTAGTTCCCGAAAGCTTAGAATAACCCTCTTTTCTTGGATTGTTACATACTCCTCAATAGGTTTTTGAGAAACTTCTAAAATAGTAGCGAACTGCCCATTATAGATTCTTTTTGGTGTGGCGTTAGGGTCGTTATCATCTTGAATTGATATGTTATTGTTGAAATGTACTAAGTCGCCTCCGGCAATGTCATCTCCATTCAGAAGTATTTCCCTTTTGATCCATAGATTTGCTTCTTGCGAATCTTCATTACTGAAATAAAGAAGGTGTCCACGTCCATCTTTGATGAGTTGTGCAACTCTTTCTTTGAAGGATTCCTTTTTCATAAAACAAAATGAACTACTTGCATCGAATTTCAAAGAGTTGAAGTACTGAGTTCTTATACCCTCAACACAAACTAGTGCTTGCTTAGTAATGAATGAAAATTCAGGATTATCGCACAACTGGTAGGTATTTGTTTTTAGGTCATATATTTTTTCCAAATAAGAAGGATTGAGTGGGGTTTTATATGCGTTTCCAATATTTAATTGATAAGAGTCGCCGATGAAGATTATTTTTCTTTTTGAGTTTTTTAGATTGGAGAACTCGATAAAATCTTTCAACACATAGCCACTACCAAAAATCAAATCAATGGATTGATAAAATGAATCTGAAACTAATTGTGCTTCATCAACTATAAACAAAGCATTATCCGAATTGTCACAATTTTTTAAAGGAACTGATTCCAATTGAATATTTTCATCCTCATCATCTTCTCCGCTCATTTCCTCGTTTACCGTCTCTCCGTTTGCATCTAACTCTGACTTTTTCCCCCCATAAATGTAAGAGTAAATACTGTTGACTTTATCAATTCCTGTTGAAGAAATTAAATTATTAGCAATTCTGCTTGACAATCCAAATACCTCTATTTCTTGAATTCCTAGCTTAAAGCCAATGTCTTGTATGTAAGGAATTAAAAATGACTTGCCACTATTAGTCGTTCCTGTCAAAATAAATACGTTTTGATCAGGATTTTCTAAAAATGACCTTATTTCTGATAATGCCACATTTTGATCGGCACGAAGTATTGAATAGTCTAGGGTTTCAGATTTTTCAGCAAAATCTTTCAGCTTATCTTCTAGTGGCTTCTCATCTATCTCAAAATAATCTGCCCGAAATACTTTTTCAAACGCATTATATGAATTTATTGTCAAGTGAACTCTATCATCATTTACATCAATAATATCCTTAATTTTTTCAACGAAGTTAGTCTTGTCAATTATCCAGAACGTAAGTTCTTTTGACTTAGGAATTTGTCTATTCAGTTCTATTTCCTGCTGAAAGCAAACAATCATAATAATGTGTCCACAGTCAAGTTTATCACCTGGATAAAGATTTTCTGCAACATAATCCATGAAAATATGGCTAAATCTCTCTTTCTGTTTCATTAGCTGAAGAAATGGATTGATATAACTTCCGCCCTTTATCTGTTCGCCATGTGAGTTCGTCCAAATACCTGTTTTAAACTGGTGTTCATCTGGTATGTTTATTTGCCCACCGAAATTTTTAAAATCTATAATACATACAACTTTTTCCGTAATCAGTAACGCATCAATTTGTAATCTATTCTCAAATTCACATGCAGGACTACCTATCAGCAGACCTGACCATCCACTATTCTCAAAAGCCTTTGAAAGATGCCGTGCGAACTCTCTAAAAAAAGCATTTTCATAACTTTTAGCATATTTATTTTTCTTTACTTTCAACATTTCAACAATCTTGTCGATAAAATAAATTGATTTAAATTTATCAGAAGATAGTGTATACGTCAAGTGTAGTTGAAGATACGATATCTGCCCCGTGCCTCGGTCACTTCTCGCTATCCTTGAATCGGGTTAATCACCCTATCCATTCACCTTCATCAGCCTATGGTTGCCGTCATATACAGCGATGACTATCTGCAACATCAGGTTCCTTACGGACACCCGGAACGTCCGGCTCGCTTGACGGCGATTGTCCAGGCATTGCAAACAGTTCCCTGGCGAGCGTCCATTCGCTGGTTGTCCCCCAACGCTCACCGCCCGGTGGAGCAATACCTGGGTTGGGTGCATACCCCCACCTATTTAGAACGACTGTCCGCCATTTGCGCCCAAGGGGGGGGCTATCTGGATGGGGATACCCCTGTTAGCGCCAAGAGCGACCGGGTCGCCCGTTTAGCCCTCTGTGGCTGGTTGGATGGGGTGGATTGGGTGCTGGATCGGGGGGAAACGGTGTTGGTCTGCGCTCGCCCGCCGGGACATCATGCTTTACCCGACAATGGCATGGGGTTTTGCATATTTGGGAATGCGGCGATGAGTGCGTTGTATGCGCTGAAGGTGAAACACTTGACCCGAGTTGCCATTTTAGACTGGGATGTGCATCACGGCAATGGCACCCAGGCGATGGTGGAAACCCACCCCAATATTGCATTTTGCTCCCTGCACCAAGCCCATTTTTACCCCGGCACCGGCTACCCAGAAGAACGAGGACGTTATAACAATGTATTAAATATACCGATCCCCGCCCACCAGGATTTTCGGGTTTACGCTGACTTGTTAAACACCCAAGTTTTGCCCTTTTTGCGCCATTTTGCCCCCCAACTCCTGATTATTAGTGCGGGTTACGATGCCCTCGCCAGCGACCCCCTGGCTCAGATGAATCTGCAACCCCAGGACTACGGGGAAATGACCCGGATATTGCAATCCTTGAATTGCCCCTTGCTGTTTGGTTTGGAAGGGGGATACCATCTGGATGCCCTCGCTGCGGCGGTGGTGGCGACCCTGGCCGCTTGTCGGTTTCCCGTACCAAACTGAGAACAAGTGTTACAAGATGTTAAGTTCTGGGGCGAGATGTGACCAAATTAGCGCAGAATAAATGCCGGAGAAATCAGCGTTTGGTTCTATTTTTCGGCGATTGAGCGAGAGGTAGGATCAAGGGCAGTTCCCCTGATAAGATCACTGCTGGGCACTCAGGTTTTCATCTGGTTGTCCGCTTGACAAATTGACATACCCTCTGGAGTAGGTTCATGAGTATTGTCACCAAATCGATTGTGAATGCTGATGCCGAAGCCCGCTACCTCAGCCCCGGCGAACTCGACCGGATCAAGAGCTTTGTGTCTTCCGGTGAGAAGCGTCTGCGGATTGCTCAGGTGCTTTCCGACAACCGGGAGCGGATTGTGAAGGAAGCGGGGCAACAACTGTTCCAAAAGCGGCCTGACGTGGTTTCCCCCGGTGGGAACGCCTATGGGGAGGAAATGACCGCCACCTGCCTGCGGGACTTGGACTACTACCTGCGCCTGGTCACCTATGGGATCGTTTCCGGCGATGTCACCCCCATCGAAGAAATCGGTCTGGTGGGTGTGAAGGAAATGTACAACTCCCTGGGTACGCCGATTCCCGCTGTGGCTGAAGGGATTCGGGCGATGAAAAACGCCGCTAGTTCCCTGATGTCCGGGGAAGATGCCATGGAAGCTGGCTTCTACTTCGATTACATTGTCAGTGCGATGCAGTAGTTGTGAACCATTGTTCATTTGAGGAACCTGACCATGCAAGATGCAATTACGGCTGTGATCAACTCTGCGGACGTGCAGGGGAAATATCTGGATAGCAGTGCCCTGGATCGCCTGAAAAAGTACTTCCAAACCGGCGAACTGCGGGTGCGGGCGGCGGCGACGATTGCGGCGAATGCGGCCACGATCATCAAAGAAGCGGTGGCTAAGTCCCTGCTGTACTCCGACATCACCCGTCCCGGCGGCAATATGTACACCACCCGGCGGTATGCAGCCTGTATTCGGGATTTGGACTACTACCTGCGCTATGCCACCTATGCCATGTTGGCGGGGGACCCCTCCATCCTGGATGAGCGGGTGTTGAACGGGTTGAAAGAAACCTATAACTCCCTGGGGGTGCCGATTGGGGCGACCATCCAAGCCATCCAATCCATGAAGGAAGTGACCGCCGGTCTGGTGGGTCCGGATGCCGGTAAAGAAATGGCGGTGTACTTTGATTACATCTGTTCTGGTTTGAGCTAAAACCCGTTGGGGGGTAGGTGGGTGGCCAGAACCGTCGCCCATGTACCTCCCACGTTTACCCTTTGTTGGAGAAAATGCCCCATGCGGATGTTCAAAATTACGGCCTGTGTGCCCAGCCAAACCCGGATTCGCACCCAACGGGAATTGCAAAATACCTATTTCACGAAATTGGTGCCCTACGATAGCTGGTTCAAGGAACAACAACGGATTCAAAAAATGGGCGGCACCATCGTCAAGGTACAATTGGTGACCGGCAAACCAGGCACCAATACGGGGTTAAGCTAACCGGTTAACAAGTTAAAAGTTTCCATAAATTTAAGCGCCATGAACTTAAGCGCAAATAAACAATTTTAGACCCCTGCGGGGGTTTATTTTTGGGTTAATAATTCCACAAACCGTTCCGGCTGCGCAGGACTGACCAAGAGCGGGCGTGAACCGGGTTGTTCGAGCAAAACCAAGCCATCCCCCCGGGAAATATAAACTTCTACCCAGCCCCGCCGTTGCGTCCAGAGCCAGCCAAAGCCGCCCCCAAAGCCACTGGCGCCCACCCGCACCACCCAGCCCGCCTCCTGATGAAATTCCGTCAGGGATAATTGCCGCACCTGCCGTTGGGGATGGAGTTCCCGCCACCGCCGCCGCACCGGAAAGCGCAATTCCAATCGGTTGTCATCCCGAATTACAAATGCCGTCGGTCGCCAGACGCACCAAATTACCCCGCCAATCACCAAAAACCACAAGGCGATCAGCAGGGCAATACCCCCTCTGGGAACGAAAAAGGCGGCCATGACACAAACCAATGGCACAGTCCCCAGGATCAGGGTCACCGCCAAAATTTCCGCCGACATGGGCGCTAGGGGAAAAGTGTATCCCATCTTATAAAGAGGAAATGTTGACTAATTCCATCTCCGGTACGGTGCGTTTCACTAACCCCGTCAGCACCTTCCCGGGCCCCAGTTCGACCACCTGGGTTACCCCCAAAGCCGCCAAATGCAAAACCGTTTCCCGCCAGCGCACCCCCGTAGTCATCTGGTTTAATAATCGCTGTTTAAGCCATTGAGCATCCGTAGTTGGGGTGGGGTCAGTATTGGATAAAACCGGAATTTGGGCATCCTGAAAGGGAATGGTTTCTAAATATTCATTAAATTGCGCCGCCGCTGTTGCCATCCAGGGGGAATGGAACGCCCCGCTTACTGCCAAAGGCACCGCCCGTTTCACCCGGATTTGTTCCAAAAATGCCGCCACGCCTGCGGGTGTCCCGGAAATCACCACCTGCCCAGGATGATTGTCATTCGCCAGCACCACTTCAGGATTTTGGGCTAATAATGCCGTCAACTGCTCCCGGTCCGGCTCCAACAGGGCCACCATCTTGCCGCCGCTCACCTGCTCCATCAACTCCGCCCGCAATTTCACCAACCGTAGTCCCGTCCCAAAGTCATAGACCCTCGCCCGGTAGAGCGCCACGTATTCCCCCAAACTGTGCCCCGCCAGGTAGTCCGGGGGATGCTCGGTGTATAAATCCGCCAAAATGGTCTCGACAACGTACAGACAAGGTTGCGTGTAACGAGTGTGTTGCAAATTCGGTGCCGGGGGGTGACAGACTTCCAAAACCGACCAACCCAGAATCCTTTGGGCTTCTGCAAACCGTTCCTGTGCCAAGGGATGTTCTACCAAATCCAACCCCATCCCCGCCGTTTGGGAACCCTGCCCCGGAAATACCCACGCCGTTCGTTTATTCATTATCTTTTACTCATTCTTTAGCTCATTATCCTATTATTCATGAACGCAACCGACTAAACAATTCCTGCACTTTTTCCCAACTAGCCGCCGCCGCCACTGGGTCATAGCTATCCCGCTCGTTTCAGAAAAAACCATGATCCGCATCGTAGCGAAATACCTGATGGTCAATGCCCTGTTTTTGTAATTCTTGCTCAATTTGATCGGTTTGTTCGTTGGGAATCAATGGGTCACGGGTGCCAAAGAAACACCAAATAGTTCCGTGAATCTCTTTGGTGCGGGTGATGGTGGGTGCCCCGCCCCCTGGAGTTGTCGTGGCAATGCCCCCCCCATAGAAGGAAGCCGTTACCCGCACATCCGGCAGAGTCGCCGCCAAATAGACCACATGACCGCCAAAACAAAAGCCAATCGTGCCAAATTGACTGATGCCCAGTAGTGTTGAACCCTGCAACAAAAGTTCATAAATTCGAGCCAGGCAAAACACTTAATGAGAAAATTTTTTGTTATAAATGAGAATCTAGCCCCTAAATGACAATGTTTTGTATCATCAGGTTAGATGCACATTTTGGCACAAACCCTCAAAATCTTAAGATTCAACACTTCTGACAAAGACCAAACCACGGCGGCGGAATTATTAAGCGATATGCAGGCAACCATTGATTACTTGCAACGGGAATTTGGCATCAGTCACAAGTGTTGAATCCTGCAATAAAACTTTACATATTTAGGCGTGGGACGACCCGATTGAGCCAATGGACAAAATTCCACTCCTGCCGTATTAAGATTTGTATATATCGGAACTTATCTGCCAATTTACTTCCGTACATCCGTGGAACTTTTAACAGTTGCAATATCAAGTAAACTATTAAAATTACATAAATTTGAATGGTAATTCCATTCAAATTTTTACTCATCATTTTATCGAGCTTTAAGTTCATCTTTAGAAATTTCCATAGTACCTCTATCGCCCAGCGTTGTCTATAGGCTTCCCCTATCTCTTCATTACTCATTACATCCTCAGGAATATTGGTAGCTAAATAATAGTCTACTTTCTGTTGAACATTGCCAAAACAAACTACTCTCGCCTTACCTCGTTCTGTGGTGATATGATAGTTTTCATCCCATTTCCAATTCGACTTAATACGGATAATAAAAAGGGCATCATTTTCGATAAATTGTTCAAATACTTTGTGACTGCAAAACCCTCTATCCCCGACTGCGACTCCATTTTCCGGTAGCATTTTCACAATATCTTCACCAAAATTAATCTCATGTGCCTGTCCAGGACTAACAATTAAATGACCAGTAGATTTCGTATCTTGATTCAAAGTGGTTATTAACTTTACTTGGCGATAGCCTTGGAGCCAAAATAACTTACTCATCAGCGGTATTACGGTAGCATCAAAAGGACATAAAACCAACCTCTTTTCAGGATGAGCTTCCTCAATATAATGCAATAATTTATGATAAAGATGCATAAAAATTTGTGGGTCTCTTGTCTTGTTCGCCTTAGAAAACGTGGATAAGTCAACCTTAATGCCCGCATGATTTAATTGGTAAAATAAGTCCCGTAAACTGTTGATTCCTTTGTCCAAAATGCCAGCAAACCAGATTGAACAAAATAAGCGAGAATTTAGAACTGGATAATCATTAGTTGGCAGGTCTTTGAGTAAAAATTTGACAATCCCGGGAAAAGAATTGAATTTCATAGTTGTTTCATGTTTTGGTTTATATGAATTAGAATACCATATTTTGACCCCTCTTTTTCTGCCTTTACCTACCTTTCAACACTTCTGGATTCCAGGATAGAATCTCAGGTTCTCCTGAGTTTTGGTGATAAGCAGAGTTTATGCTAGGCAGGGGTTTCAACGCCCTTGGCAAGAAAAAGGTTTATCGTTTCCACAATTGCAAGCACAAATCTAGCAGAGTCTCTCTACAACCGACCAACCCAGAATCGTTTGGGCGGTCACAAAACGTTGCTGTCCCAGGGGATGTCCTACCAAATCCAGTCCCCGGAAATACCCACGCCGTTTTACTGATTCATGGGCGCAACCGGCTAAATAATTCCTGCACTTTTTCCCAGCTATCCGCCGCCGCCTGTGGGTCATAGCTGTCCCGTTCGTTGCAAAAAAAACCATGATCCGCATCGTAGCGAAATACCTGGTGGTCAATGCCCTGCTTTTGTAATTCTTGCTCAATTTGATCGGCTTCTTCGTTGGGAATCAATGGATCACGGGTGCCAAAGAAACACCAAATCGTGCCCCGAATTTCCGCAGTGCGTGTGATGGTGGGTTCCCCGCCCCCTGGGGTCATGGCGGCAATCCCCCCCCCATAGAAGGAAGCCGTTACCCGCACATCCGGCAGTGTCGCCGCCAAATACACCACATGACCGCCAAAACAAAACCCAATCGTGCCAAATTGAGTGATGCCAAATTCTCGTTTTAAGTAATCAATCGTTGCCTGAATATCGCTTAATAATTCTGCCGCTGTGGTTTGGTCTTTGTAAATTCTGCCCTGTTCCACATCCGCAGGCGTGTAACCCGTTTCAAAACCGGGGGCTTGTCGTTGATAAATACTCGGTGCAATCGCCACATAACCCAAGCGGGCAATCCGTTCCGTGACATCCCGAATATGGGCATTCACCCCAAAAATTTCCTGGATCACAATAATCCCTGGATAGGTTCCCGCCGCTACCGGTTGCGCCAAATAACTGGCAATTTCCAGGTCTTGATTGGGAACTTTCACCCACCGGGTTTGAATGTCCATACCGCCTCCTGATTGATTGCCCCCATTGTATCCCAGGATAGATTCCCACATATTTGAACCGACCGCTGTTCCCATTTAGCCCCATGCCCGTCCCGCAACCTGTGGTCTTTGCGATAAACTCAAGGGAAGACTGCCTACGGTTCAGCCGTCTGCTGGTAGTGATTTTTTTCGTGCTTATGGGTAGCGAATGGCGTGGTGAGTGAACAGGGAAATCGGGCTGGGATGCCCCCCTTTGGGCGAGTAATTACGGCGATGGTTACCCCCTTTGCCCCGGATGGGCGGGTGGATTACGCTTTGGCGGAACGGTTGGCGGTGCATTTGGTGGCGCACGGAAGCGATGGGCTGGTTCTGGCAGGAACGACCGGGGAATCCCCGACTCTCACCTGGGAGGAGGAGTACGAGCTATTTCGGGTGGTGAAAGCAGCGGTGGGGGAACGGGCGCAGGTCTTGGCGGGCACGGGAGCCAATAGTACCCGGGAAGCGGTGGCGGCCACGGTAAAAGCGGCAGAATTGGGGCTGGATGGCAGTTTGCAGGTGGTGCCCTACTACAACAAGCCCCCCCAAGCGGGTCTGCTGGCGCACTTTCGTACCATTGCCCAGGCGGTGCCGGATTTTCCCCTGATGCTCTACAACATCCCTGGGCGTACAGGGGTGAATCTCCTGCCGGAAACTGTGGCGGCATTGGCGGACAAAGAGGCGAATATCGTCGCCATCAAAGAAGCCAGTGGGAATCTGGAGCAGGTGGCGCAGTTGCGGCGGTTGGCTCCCGGTGTGGCGATTTATTCCGGGGATGACAGTTTGACCCTGCCCCTGCTGGCGTTGGGGGGGGTGGGGGTGGTGAGTGTCGCCAGCCATCTGGTGGGGGAAAAGATACAGCATATGGTGCAAGCATTTTTCCAGGGGCAACCAGAACGGGCGCAGGAACTGTACAATGAGATGTATCCACTTTTCAAAGCCCTGTTCGCGACCACCAACCCGATTCCGGTGAAACGAGCCTTAGAATTGATGGGTTGGTCCGTAGGTGCCCCTCGTTTGCCCTTGGTGGGGGCTGACCCGGAAGTGGATCAGATTTTACGCCCCGTGATGCAGGCATTGCATCTGTTGGCATAAAATTTTCCCTCCCGACCAGAGGTGAATCGTGCTCGTTTGTTCTGTTGTTTTAAGTAAAGGAGCCTATGACCAAAAGCCGTTCCCAGACCAACGCCGCCCTAAAAATCATTCCTTTGGGGGGTCTGCATGAAATTGGCAAAAACACCTGCGTGTTTGAAATCAACGATGAAATCCTCCTGCTGGATGCGGGGTTGGCGTTCCCTACGGAGTCCATGCACGGGGTGCAGGTGGTGCTGCCCGACCTAACTTACCTGCGGGAAAATCGCCACAAAATCAAGGGGATGATCATCACCCACGGACACGAGGACCACATTGGCGGGATTCCCTTCCACCTGCAACAGCTGGATATTCCCATCATGTATGGTCCCCGCTTGGCGATTGCCCTACTGCAAGCCAAATTGGAGGAAGCCGGGGTTGCTAATCGCACCCAACTCCACCCCGTTGGTCCCAGGGATTTTGTGCGAATTGGGAGTTCCTTTTTGGTGGAATTTATCCGCAATACCCACTCCATCGCCGATAGCTTTACAGTAGCATTACATACCCCTGTGGGCGTGGTTATCCACACCGGGGATTTCAAGATGGATCATACCCCGATTGATGGGGAGCGGTTTGACCTGCAACGCCTCGCCGAGCATGGGGAAAAAGGGGTGTTGTGTTTGATGAGTGATTCCACCAATGCGGAGTTGGCTGGGTTTACCCCCTCGGAGCGGGCGGTGATTCCGGGGTTAGACCGGGCGTTTAGTGAAGCGCCGGGGCGGTTGCTGATCACCACGTTTGCCTCTTCGGTGCATCGGGTGAATATCATTTTGCAGTTGGCGCAAAAACACAAACGCAGGGTGTCGGTCTTGGGGCGTTCGATGCTGAATGTGATTGCCCATGCCCGCACGCTGGGGTATATCCAATGTCCTGATGATTTACTGCAACCCATGCACGTGATCCGGCAGTTGCCCGATGACCAGGTGGTAATTTTGACCACAGGTTCCCAGGGAGAGCCGCTGTCGGCGTTGACCCGGATTGCCAACCGGGAGCACAAGGAGATTCAAATTCGCCCGACGGATACGGTGGTCTTTTCCGCCAACCCGATTCCGGGCAATACGATTGCGGTGGTGAATACGATTGACAAGCTGATGGCGCAGGGGGCGAAGGTGATCTACGGCAAGGAGCGGGGGATTCACGTGTCCGGGCACGGGAGCCAGGAGGATCAAAAGCTGATGTTGGCGTTGACCAAGCCCAAGTTTTTTGTGCCGATCCACGGGGAGCATCGGATGCTGGTCAAACACAGCGAAACGGCGCAAGCCCTGGGGGTACCGGCGGAAAACATCGTGATCGTGGACAACGGGGATGTGATCGAACTTACCCCAGACCGGATTCAGGTGGTGGGTCGGGTCAAAGCGGGGATTGAACTGGTGGACACCTCCGGGGACGGGGTGGTGGACGGGAAGGTGCTGAAGGAGCGGCAACGCCTCGCCGACGAAGGGGTGGTGACGGTGGCGGCTACCCTGGATGGGCAAGGGCAACTGGTGGCGATCCCAGAAGTCCATGTGCGGGGGGTGGTGACGGCGGTGGAGTTGGGGGTACTGCGTCGTCTGGTGCAGGATACCCTGGCGCAAACCGTGCGGGAACGCTGGTCGGAGTTTGCGGTGAATGGCACGGATGTGGACTGGACAGGTCTGCGGGAGGCGATGGAAGCCGCCTTGCAACGGTTGATCCGCCGGGAACTCAAAAGCCATCCCCTGTTGATTTTCCTCCTGCAAACCACGGTATCAACGGCGAGTCCGAGTGAGGAGGTCAACCGCCGCACCCGCAAACGCCGGAGTGAAGTGGCGACGGTTTAACCCATGCAGCGGGAATTTGCCAGCCGGGAAGACCTGATCGCCTATGTGACCCAGGTTTTCCCGGGGGCAAAGGGGGCGGTGAGTGAGACGGTGGGGGGCAGGCGGGCGGCTCTGCACAAGCTGGCGCAACTGCAACCCCACGCCTACGGGGACACCCGCAACTATCTGGATGGGGCGGTCACCCACCTGTCGCCCTATCTCCGGCATGGGGTACTCACTTTGGCGGAGGTGCGGGACTATCTGCAATCCCAGGGCTACCCCTGGTCGGTGGTGGAACCGTTCCTGCGGCAACTGGCTTGGCGGGACTATTGGCAGAAGTTGTACGAACAGTGGGGCGAGGGCATTTGGCAGGATCGGGAACCCTACAAAACCGGTTTTACCGCCGCTGACTACGGGGAGGAATTGCCCGCCGACATTACCAACGGGACAACGGGTTTACTTTGTATGGACAGTTTTAGCCAGGAATTGCAGACCACCGGCTATCTGCATAACCACGTCCGGTTGTGGTTGGCGGCTTATATCATTCACTGGCGCAGGGTCAAATGGCAAACCGGGGCGGCTTGGTTTTTGATGCACCTATTGGATGGCGACCCGGCGAGTAATAATTTATCCTGGCAGTGGGTGGCGAGTACCTTTAGCGTCAAACCCTACTATTTCAATCAGGAAAATTTAGCCCGTTATACCCAGCAAAAGTGGTGTATGTCCTGCCCACATCTTGCCAAAACCTGTCCCTTTTTGGGGAGTTACGAACAATTACACAAACGCCTTTTTCCCCATGCCGAATTTCCCCAGTCCCACTCTCGTTTGGGTACACGGCGATAGCCTCAGCCCGACGAATCCGGCGTTATTAACCTACCCCGATGCCCCGGCGGTGTGGGACGAGGAGTTATTAAACCAATGGCAGATCAGCCGCAAACGCATTGTCTTTATCTATGAATGCTTATTAGAATTGCCCGTAGAAATTCGCCGGGGGAATGTGATGGAAAAATTAACCCAATTGATGCAAGAATATGGTGCCCAAAAATTAGTCACTACCCAAAGTCCCAGCCCTCGGTTTCAGCACATTTGTCAGGAATTATCCCGGCAATTTACCTTGGAAATTCTTGCAATACCACCGCTGATTCCACCCCAAAAATATCTGGACTTAAAACGGTTTTCCCGCTATTGGAAAGTCGCCGAAAAGCACATTTATCCCCACTAACTTTGCTGAATCCTGATGCGCTTTGATGTAGTAACCCTCTTCCCGGAGTTTTTCACCAGTCCCCTCGCTCAGGGTTTGGTGGGTAAAGCCTTGGCGAAGGGAATTGCCACCGTGGTTTATACGAACCCCCGGCATTTTACTACAGACAAACATCAGCGGGTGGATGATGAACCCTACGGGGGCGGCGTGGGTATGGTACTCAAACCGGAACCCATTTTTGCCGCCGTGGAATCCTTGCCCTGTCTGGAACCAAGGGAAATTATCCTCCTCACTCCGCAAGGGGAACGCCTCACCCAATCTCACTTCCGACACTGGGCAAACTATCAGCAATTGGTGTTGATTTGTGGTGCCTATGAAGGCTTTGATGAGCGGATTCGTTATTTAGCCGACCGGGAAATTTCCCTGGGGGATTTTGTGTTAACCAGTGGCGAAATTCCCGCTTTGACGATTATTAATGGGGTACTGCGTTTACTGCCCGGAACCATTGGTAAATCCGCTTCTTTAATTTCGGAAAGTTTTAGCGAATCCCTACTTGAATATCCCCAATACACCCGTCCGGCGGAGTTTCGGGGTTGGTCAGTGCCAGAGGTGCTTCGTTCCGGGAATCACCAAGCGATTGCCGAGTGGCGTTTAGCCCAACAGCGGGAACGTACCCGAACCCGTCGTCCAGATTTGGGGTGAATCCTCAATAAGTTTTGCCCTAAGAAGGATGAGAAAACTGGAGTTGAAAAATCCGCATCCAGGTCACTTCCCACACCAATTGGGGTTGCACATAATTTAATAACGCTTGGCGGGTTTGTTCCAAAATGAGCATTAATTCCCGCCGCCGGTAGCGTTCCCAATAGAGCCATTGCAGGTAATCCGTCAGCCACAGTTGCGCCGTTGGTTCCAGGGCTTGGGTCAAACGGCGGGCAAGTTCCAAGGTTTGCGCCAGGGACGTGGGCAAGGGGTCAAAGAGGGGCGGCAATTCCGGGGGTAAAGCCTGCCACTGTTGCCAATGGGCGATGGCGGCACCGGGGGAACCGCAGGCGAGGGTCAATAGTTCGGGATGTTGGGTAATTTCGCCGTAGCCCTGCTCCCTGAGAATGGTTCCCATATCCTCCCTGTCCAAATTGCGAAACGGGATCACCTGGCACCGGGAACGAATGGTGGTCAGCAACTCCTCCGGGCGGTCGGCAAGCAGAATGATGCGGCTATGACCGGGTTCTTCCAGGGTTTTCAAGAGGGCATCCTGCGCTGGTTCATTTAGGCATTGGGCGGATTCAATCACCACCAGGGAACGGTCGCTTTGCCAAGGGGTACGCCCGACAAATTGGGTAATTTCCCGCACTTGCTCCAGGCGAATTTGGGCTTGGGTAACCCGTCCTGAGTCCTGGGTTTTCTGCACTGGAGCCACCCAGAGGAGATCGGGATGATCCCGGTTCTTGCCTAGTAAATAGTGCGCCAAACACCGGGCAGTCAGGGCTTTTCCCACCCCCGCCGGGCCCTGAAAGAGATAGGCAGGCGCCACCCGTTGGCACGCCAAAGCCCGTTCCAAAAGCATCACCGCCAAGGACTGTCCCCGCACCGGCGCAAAAAAACTGATGAAACTCATTAGATAACATATCGGTTAAACGGCGCATTAACGCCCATAATAAAAGTATGAACTGGCACGTCAAGGGGCGAGCATGACTACCAAAATTTCCTTTGCACCGACGGATGAAGAGTATCAACGGCTCAGCGAACTGAAATCGGAATTGGGGGGGTCTTGGAATGATGTCCTGACCTTCTTGCTTACCAAATTGGACAACCCCACCGCCCAACCGACCCATGCGGGTTTAGCCGACCTCGCCGCGGAACTGCATCTGCCCCCTGCCCAGGTGATTGACCTGCTGGTATCCAGTTATCGCCAATCCCAGAGCCATTCCGAACCCCAAACGGCAACCCCATTCAGCCTCGATGCCCTGGAACTTACCCCTGAGGATCGGGCGAGTTTGGAGAAATTGATCTTCAATTCGGGCAAGCCTTTTTTAGAACTGGTGAAACACGGTTTGATGCTCCAAATTCACCCGGAGGCATCCCCTTCTCCCCCTATTTCAAGTGTGGAGCAAGCCTTTAATATGCTGACGGGTTTTAATGACCAAGCTACCGATATTAAACAAAAAATTTACATTGATATTGCGGTTTTAGAACTGCAGGCGCACTGCGACCGGCGCACCGCCCAGGATTGGTATGTCGCCAATTTGGAGCGCATCAAAGCCCACCACAAAAAACACGGACTTTCTGAGGTGAATAATCGTTTGCGGATGCGAACGCTAGGGCATGGATTTCATGGGGTAGAATTGGTGAATGGCACCTATCGGGAACGGCAGATTTAATGTTAACCTTTGCGGAATTTTTGATGGCTGAGCCTTTGCCCTTAGCTCAGATTCAACAAACGATTCTGGAATGTTTGCAGGGGCGCAGGGATGGACGATGATGGATACTAAGCGATGACCCCAAAAGCCCTATTGAGTGTGAGTGATAAAACCGGTTTGGTCGCATTGGCGGAAGCCCTGGTACGGGAATTTGGCTATGAATTATTGAGCAGTGGGGGCACGGCGCAGGTTTTGCACAAGGCGGGCTTACCGGTGACCCAGGTATCGGACTACACGGGTTCGCCGGAGATTTTGGGCGGACGGGTGAAAACCTTACATCCCAAAATTCATGGGGGGATTCTCGCCCGGCGGGATGTGCCCCAGGATTTAAGGGATTTAAAACATTTGGGGATAGATTTAATTGACCTAGTGGTGGTGAATCTTTATCCCTTTGCGGAGACGGTCAAGAATCCGGCGACCACCCACGCCCAAGCGGTGGAACAGATTGACATTGGCGGGCCAGCGTTACTCCGGGCGGCGGCGAAAAACCATGCTTTTGTGACGGTTTTGTGTGAACCGAGCCAGTACCCGGAGTACCTCAACCACCTGCGGACGCACCAGGGAGAGACCCAGCGTGAATTTCGCCAAGCCTGCGCCGCCCAAGCCTTTTGTCATACCAGTCAGTACGACCAGCGGATTGCCGCCTACTTGACCCCCACCCCGACCCGCTGGCTCCACCATTGGGCGTGTCAGGGCACCCTGGTTCAACCCCTGCGTTACGGGGAAAATCCCCACCAACAGGCGGCCTGGTACCGGACTGGGGAAACCCCTACGGGCTGGTGTAGCGCCGAATTGCTCCAGGGGAAAGAATTAAGTTTTAACAATTTGGTGGATTTGGAGGCCGCCCGGCGTTTGATCAGGGAATTTCCCACCACCCAACCCACGGCGGCGATTATCAAACATACCAACCCCTGCGGTGTGGCCTGTGCCGATGATTTACTGACAGCGTACCAAAAGGCCTTGCAGTCCGACCCGGTCTCCGCCTTCGGGGGCATCGTGGCGGTGAATCAGCCCCTGGACGAGGCAACGGCGACGGCGATGACGGAATTATTTTTGGAATGTATCGTGGCCCCCGGATGTAGCCCAGCGGCGGCGGCGATTTTGCAACGAAAATCCAAGGTGCGGGTGTTGGTCATGCCGGAGTTGGGGGTACCGCCGGAGGCAGAACTGCGGATGATCAGCGGGGGATTTTTAGTACAAACTCCCGACCTAGGGACCGTAGAACCTCAGCAATGGCAGGTGGTGACGCAAAAACAACCCACGCCCTCGGAATTGGCGGATTTATGGTTGGCGTGGCGGGTGGTGAAGGCGGTGAAATCCAATGCCATTGTAATAGCGAAAGATGGAGTGACCCTGGGGATTGGCGGGGGGCAGACCCAGCGGGTGGGGGCGGTGCGTTTGGCTTTGGCGCAGGCGGGGGAGCGGGCGCAAGGGGCGGTGTTGGCCAGCGATGGGTTTTTCCCCTTTGGAGATTCGGTGATGGAGGCGGCGGCGGCGGGAATTACGGCGGTGGTGCAACCGGGGGGCAGTCTCCGGGATCAGGAGTCCATCCAGGCTGCCGATGCGGGGGGTGTGGCGATGCTGTTCACGGGGATGCGGCATTTCTACCACTAGGTTCGGGATTCTGGGATGACAATTTCCTTACCGCCTGGGTTGGTCGTCTCCTGTCAAGCGGAACCGGGCAGTCCGTTCTACGGGGAGGAATTTATCCGAGCGTTTGCCCAAGCGGCGGTGTTGGGGGGGGCGGGGGCGGTGCGGTTGTGTGGGGCGGCGCATGTGCAAGCGGTGCGTCCCCAGGTGCCAGTTCCCATCATTGGCTTGACCAAGCACCAATACCCGGATGGTTCCGTGTTGATCACGGAGACGATGCAGGATGCGCTGGATTTAATCCACGCCGGGGCGGATGTGATCGCTGTGGATGCCACCACCCGTCAGCGTCCTTGGGGGATGTCGGGAACCGAGTTTGTCCGCCGGTTGAAACAAGAGTTGGGTGCCGTGCCGATCCTGGCTGATGTGGATACCTTGGATGCGGGGGTACAGGCGGCGGCGGCAGGAGCAGATTACATTGCCACGACTTTATCGGGTTACACCCCAGCCACAGCCAAGCGTGACCCCTCTGCCCCAGATTTGACCCTCATCCAGCAACTCACCCGGGCGGTTTCTGTCCCGGTCATTGCTGAAGGGCGCATCCGTACTCCCCACCAAGCCCGCCAGGCTCTTGATGCCGGAGCCTATGCAGTCGTGGTTGGTTCGGCAATCACTCGCCCGGTGGAGATTACCCGCTGGTTTGTGGAGGCGTTGCAGGCGTGAGCAAAGATGTCTTGGTTCCAATGGTGTAGGGTTTGCCGGGGGCGGTGGGAATTACGGAATCACCAGATCACTGAGAACCAAAGCCGGGGCGATGCCTCGCGACCCTGAATTTTCTCGGTATGAAATTTTTACTCACATTTCCAATGCGATTGCCACAGGAGCGCCGACCTTGGACTCGGTTTTCCCGAATATCCCTTCACCAAATGGCTGCAGCAGTGGCACAACCGGGGGAAATGGCGATTTGATGATGCCCCTGAATGTAAACTCATGCTAGGCTAACGGCAAAACCCTGGGGGACAGCGTGACGGACAAAATTCCGGTAGCAGTGGTGGGCGCTTCGGGTTACGGGGGGGTGCAGTTGGTGCGGCTCATCCTCAGCCATCCCTACCTGGAGTTGGCTTATTTGGGCGGTGATAGTAGTGCGGGGCAGGAATTTGCCGATATTTATCCCCATCTGGGGCATCAGGTGCATCGGGTGGTGGAGCCGGTGGATGTGCAGGTAATTGCCCAAAAAACTCAGGTGGTATTTCTCTCCTTGCCCAATGGGGTGGCACCCAAGTTGGTGCCGGATTTGTTGGCGCAGGGGTGTCAGGTGTTTGATCTGTCTGCCGATTACCGCTTCCGGGATATGCAGATTTACCAAACCTGGTATGGGATTGAGCGCACGGATGGGGCGGTGGCGGCGAAGGCGGTGTACGGTCTGCCGGAACTGTATCGGGAATCGTTGCTCCATGCAACTCTGGTGGGGTGTCCGGGGTGTTATCCGACGGCGAGTTTGTTGGCGTTGGCACCCCTGTTGCGCCAGGGGTTGGTGGCTTGGGACAGCATTGTGATTGATGCCAAATCGGGCACCTCCGGCGGGGGACGGCAGGCGAAAACCCATCTCCTGCTGGCGGAGGCGGATAATTCCATCAGTGCCTATGGGGTGGGTCGTCACCGGCATCGCCCGGAAATTGAGCAAATTTGCGCCGATTTAGCTGGTCAACCGGTGAAGGTGCAGTTTACCCCCCATCTGGTGCCGATGGTGCGGGGAATTTTGGCGACGGTCTATGCTCAAGTGCGGGATCCCGGACTGACCACGGAGGATTTACTGCTGATTTACCAAGCCTTTTACCGGGAAAAACCCTGGGTACGGGTACTGCCACCGGGAGTTTATCCCCATACCAAATGGGCTTGGGGAACCAATATGTGCTACATCGGTCTGGAACTGGACTCCCACACGGACCGGGTGATTGTCATGAGTGCGATTGATAATTTGCTCAAGGGGCAGGCAGGGCAGGCGGTACAATGTCTGAATATTAGCCGGGGTTGGCCGGAAATCACCGGGTTACCCCAATTGAGTTTTTACCCCTAGGTGTTGGTTTCGCAAACTGCTGTGCGTTGGTCCCGTTGGTTTCCCTACGTTAGCTTGATTCTGTTGCTGATTCCCTTGCTGTTTGGGCATGGGGGGGAACAGAGTTTTTTGCCCTACGATGAGGGGTTGTATGTGTGGCGGGCCCGGGGCATGGTGCTGTCCGGGGATTGGCTGGTGCCCCGCTCCTGGGATACAGTGCATTACCACAAACCGCCGGGATTTTATTGGCTGTTAGCAACCCTATTTCACCTGGGGGGGCTGAGTGAGTCGGTGGCACGACTGCCGTCCCAATTGGCGAGCATTATTACAACGTTATTGCTTTATGATTTAGGAAAACGCTTGCTCCCGGCACCGGCGGCCTGGTGGGGGGCGTTATTACTCAATCTGCATTTTGTCTGGTTTTCCTATAGTCGGCAGGCGACCCCGGATATCCTCACGGTGCTGTTGGGGGTGGGGGCGGTCTGGGCGCTGATTCGGGCGGAAGAATCTGAAAAACGGGGGCAGGTGTGGCGGTTGGGGGCGGGGGTGGCGCTGGGTTTGGGGATTTTATTTCGCAGTGTGATGGGGTTGATTCCCCTGGTGGGACTTTTGCCCTATTTGGTGCTGGAACGACGGCGGCATGGGCATTTACGGAGTCCGTGGCTGTGGCTGGGGGTGCTGTTGGGCATGGCACCGACGGGGGTGTGGCTGGGGTTGGTGATGCGGCACGATGGCTGGGCACCCGTGCAGGCGTTGCTGGGGTTTGTGGGGCGGGCGGTGGTGCGCACCCGGCAGGGGAATGGTTTTTTCTATTATTTCTGGAATGTGCCGTTGCAGGGGTTTCCCTGGCCCTTGTTGACCCTAGTGGGGGTGACGGCAACGCCCCTAGGGCGGCGGAGTTTGTTGTGGGGGTATCCGCTGGTGGTGCTGGTGGGGTTGAGTGCCATTTCCACCCGTTTGCCCCACTACAGTCTGGTGGTGATGCCCTGGCTGTCCCTGTTGGCGGGGTTGGGGCTGATGCGTCTAGGGTTGATTTTTGCGGGCGGGCTGAAACCCCGGTGGTTGGCGCGCAGTTGGGCCTATGGGCTGGGGTTGGTGGGGGGGGTGTTGGTGCTGTTGACGACGGTGTTTTACCCCCGGTTCGCCGATCAGGTGCCGGAGGTGATGCCCTACCGCTGGCCGGCCTTGGCGTTGGGGTTGTGCTGGGGGTTACTGCCCCTGGTTTGGCTGGGTCGCTATCGCTGGCGGCAAAGGTGGCCGGGGATGCGGGGGTGGCTGGGTTTGTGTGTGGCTGGGCCGTGGTTGACGTTGACGTTGTTGGGGGCGATGGGGTTGGTGGGCAATTTTCGCCCCGATGTGAAATGGCTGTTGCAGGAAACCCAGGTAGCGCAGGTGTTGGCGGTTCAGCCGGTGCATTTTGTCCGCCAGGGGACAGGGGATGAGGCGCAGATTTTGCTCAGCATTTATACCCCCCGTTTGGGGCAATGGTATCCTGACCCGGCGGCTTTACCTGGGGGGAGTTGGGCGTGGGTGCAACCGGATTTTTCTCTGCGACCCCGGAGTCGCTATCGGGTGGTGGGAGTGTACGAGGGGTGGCGGCTGGTGCAGGTGCGGGAGCCGTAAATGTGTGGCATTGCCGGGGTGTGGCTCCGATCTGGCGGGCAGGAGCTGGAGATGACGGTTCAGCAAATGACGGCGAGGTTAACCCATCGGGGGCCGGATGACGGGGGCGTGTGGGTGGACGCACCCCTGGGGCTGGGCTTGGGGCATCGGCGGTTGGCGATTTTGGATGTGTCGCCCCTGGGGGCACAACCGATGGTGGCGGCGAATGGGCTGGTGCTGGTGTTTAACGGGGAGATTTATAACCACAGTGCCCTGCGTCGGGAATTGGCGGCTCAGGGGTGGCGGTGGCGGGGGCATTCGGATACGGAAGTCCTGCTGGCGGGCATTGCCGAGTGGGGGTTGGTGCCCTGTTTACAGCGATGCCGGGGCATGTTTGCCCTGGCGGTGTGGCATCCCCAGGAACGGTGTCTTTACCTCGCCCGGGACCGCATGGGGGAAAAACCCCTGTACTACGGTTGGACGGAAGCAGGGTTGGTCTTTGCTTCCGAACTCAAAGCCCTGCGGTACAGCCCTGGTTGGTGTGGTGAGATAAATACCCACGCCTTGGATTTATTCCTTAATTACGGCTATATTCCCAGTCCCGAAAGTATTTACCAAAACATTTATAAATTACCGCCCGGAACCTGGTTAAAAATCCCCCATCCCACAGCGGTTGTCCAACCGGAACCCTATTGGTCACTGGCGCAGGTCATTACTACTCAAACTCCCTGGAATCTACCCCCTCAGGAAACGGTAAAAATCCTAGAAAAATTACTCACCCAGACCATTGGGGAACAGATGGTTGCCGATGTACCTTTGGGCGCTTTTTTATCAGGGGGGGTGGATTCTTCGTTAATCGTGGCGTTGATGCAAAAACAATCCCCGCAACCTGTGCAAACTTTTACGATTGGGTTTACTGAAACTGCCTATAACGAAGCACCTTGGGCAAAACAGGTAGCGCATCATTTGGGCACCGCCCATACGGAATTGATTGCTACACCGGCACTGGCGATGGCGGTGATTCCCAAACTCCCCCACATTTACGACGAACCCTTTGCGGATAATTCCCAAATTCCCACCTTTTTAGTGGCAGAATTAACCCGCCAATCCGTTGCCGTCAGTCTGTCTGGGGATGGGGGGGATGAATTGTTTGGTGGTTATCGTCAATATCAATATGGGCGCACCATCTGGCAATCAATCGCCTGGTTACCTCTCCCAATCCGGCAAAGGTTAGCCCAGTTATGCCAAAAAATTCCTGCTCCTTGGGTCAATTCATTATTCACTACACCCTACTATTCTCCAGAGGATAATTTAGCCCGTTTGATTGCGGTTTTCAGGGAACCCCATCCCGCCGGTATGTATGACTATTTAAGCCGTCGTTGGTTGGTGTCACCCTTAGCCCCTGATCTCGCTATAAATTTAGGACAGAGAAGCGAAACCATTTGGCAAAAATTAACCACTGACCCCCAATTACCCCAGTTAGGTAAAGATGCCATTCACACCTTTATGTACGCCGATTGTTTGATGGAATTACCGGATGACATTTTAGTAAAAGTGGACCGAGCAACGATGGCGGTGGGGTTAGAATCCCGTGCCCCTTATTTAGATCAAAATCTGGTGGAATTAGCCTGGCGATTGCCCCTGAAATATAAAATTCACCAGGGGAAAAGTAAATGGATTTTGCGGCAAATTCTCTACCAATATGTCCCCCAAAAACTCATCGAACGTCCCAAACAGGGGTTTGCCCTGCCCCTCGGCGAATGGTTGCGTCAGCCCCCCTTGCGGGATTGGGCGGAAGGATTGCTAAACCCCCAGCGATTACAACAACAGGGTTGTTTAGAACCCCAAATTATTCACCAAAAATGGCACGAACATTTATCGGGACGCTTTAACTGGCAAGCGCAACTTTGGCCAGTGTTAATGTTTCAAGCCTGGTATGAGCAATACAATTGAACTATAGCAATCTTAAATGAGAATAGAAGAGGGGTCGCAGGCGCACCCGCCCCATCTTTGATTCTGGGAAATTCTTGTTCATTAATCAAATAGGATTGCTGTATTGGGATGGCTCTGCTAGATTTGTGGCCGGAATTGTATACAGTCTTTTCAGTGGTTATGGGATATAATTAAATTCCACTTTCTGTAAGCCAATCATCTTGATAGCCTGTGTAGCGGAGCTATGCCTTTGGAATAATGGACACTTTTTGTATCCTTTAATTGACAAATAGACTGTATGTGGTAATCGGTAATGCGATTCGAAATTAAAATTAAAACAGTGATCACATAAGAAGCCCGTTAGAAGTCAATTTTTGTGGGTGCCTGTTGTGTAATCATTTAGGCTTGCTATGGCAATACACTTTTTTTCACCAAGAGTGCTGAAACCCTTATCCAGTTTTGTATAAGCTCTTCTTATCACTAAATACTCAAGGGGAACCTCTATTTATTGATTTTTGTACTTACGTGACAGGCTCGGAAGCCCCATTCTTTCGTCGGCAATTATCAATAACGCAGGGGTCATTCTCGATAGCCGTGAATTAATGGAGGTGCCCTTAATATCCTAATATCCTATTACAGGAGAACCAGTATTCTGCTTGTGTATGAACCTTACGCCACAGCCTCAGGAGAGTCATACCAATAAACTTATATAGCAATCCTAAATAAAAAATGGGATAGGGTCGCAGGGGCACCGCCCCCGTCAAAGAAGCACCTGCGGTGTAGGGTTCTGGGAAATTTTTGTTGGTTAATCAAATCGGATTGCTATAGGTAATAATTCAGATGAAATGGTCGTAGTGTGTTTTATAATGAGGTCAACGACTTTGCTTAGGATTACCCTGCTTACTGGTGTACATGGAAGGTTTTGGCTAGGGGTACAACCGTGACTCAAGATGTAGGCCAAGAACTGGCGGCATTACAACAACGGCAGATAACGGGAACTGTGGTGGTGCAGGGGCAGGGGCAACAGTGGTGGATTTACCTTTTTATGGGGCGACTGCTGTATGCCACCGGGGGAGCGCATCGGGTGCGGCGCTGGCATCGGGTTGCAAAAGCCCATTGCCCCCAGTTTCAGCCGGATTGGACTGCCCTGGGGAATGCCACCCCCTGGGAATATCACAGCTTGGTCTATGGTACGGCCAACGGACGCTTGACCCCTTCCCAGGCGAAGGCGGTGATTTTAGCCAGTGTGCTGGAGGTTTTGTTTGCCCTGGTGGGGCAGGGAAATCTAACTGTAACCCTACAGGCGGGACAGGGGTTGGGCACCCAAATTGCCCTTTTGCAAGTGGAGCGGGTTTTGCAGGAAGTGGCGCAGCTCCAGCAACAGTGGCAAGCAACAGGTATTAGCCAATTGCCAAACAGCACTCCAGGGTTATCCCCGGACTTTGCCCCTGTACTTAAACAGGCTGATCAAATCCAGGAGCAACCGGGGGGAGCGCCGTGGGTCGCCCTCTGTAATGGGCAAAATACCCTCTGGGATGTGATGAGCCAAACCCGGAAATCCTTGCAGGCGACGGTGCAACCCCTAGTCCTCTGGGCACAGCAGGGATGGTTGGAATGGCAGACCTTACCTGATCTGACCTCGCCAGTGACAGAAGCCAGCCCTACCCCTTCACCGCCCCCTCTCTCCCCCCGTAGCCAAGCCCATCAACCCCTGGTGGCCTGTTTGGATGACAGTCCGGTGATGTTAAAAATCCTGGAAACCAGCCTCGTCCGAGCCGGGTATCGGGTGATGACCGTGGCGCAACCCATGATCCAGATGGGACAGCTTTTGGAAGCCAAACCGGATGTGATTCTCATGGATTGGGTGATGCCGGACGTGAATGGCTACGAACTCTGTGGGCTGTTGCGGAAAACCTCCGTGTTCAAAGACACCCCGATTTTTTTGGTCACCGCCCACGAAAGCATTATCAACCGCACCCGGGCTCGGTTGGCTGGGGTCACGGAAATGCTCAAAAAACCGGTGCGTCCCGACGAACTGTTGAGGCTGGTCAACCGCTATGCCCCTTTGCGGCAGGATGTCTCCACTGTCAGCCTTCCCACCCCCGAAGCCGAACCCCCCATCCCCGAACCGGTTGCCGAACCCGAACCGGTCACGGATCACCTGGCCGACCCGGTGGCCCAGGCCAACCAACTCCTCCAACGCTATGCCGCCGGGGAACGGGACTTTACCGGCATCAGTCTGATTGGTTGCAATCTCCAGGGTGCAAATTTAGAAGGCATTAACCTAAGCCGAGCCGACCTGATGCTGGCGGATTTGAGCGGTTGTTTGCTAACTGGTGCCAAACTTACGGGTGCCAATCTGATCGGGGCGGAGATGGTCAAAACCAACCTGCGGGAAGCCACCCTCGGCGGTGCCAATTTGATCGGTGCCAACCTTAGCCAAGCCAACCTGAATGGCAGTCAGTTGGTCGGAGTCAACCTCAGTTCCGCCACCTTATATCAAGCCCGTCTGCGGGGAGCCGACCTGAGCGAAGCCTTGGCCGCCGGTGCCAACCTCACCAGTGCCGACCTGCAATCAGCCATCCTCTATGCCACCAACCTGCACGGAGCGGTGTTGAATCAGGCCAATTTCGAGCAGGCTAATCTCACGGGAGCCAATCTCTGGCAAGCCAAGATGGAACAGACCCATCTGGAAGGGGCAAATTTAACGGGTGCCGTTCTACCACAGGTAACCGGTGATTAAACGCTAGGGGGGTCGCTGGTTGAGTCTATCGCCATCATCCTCATAAACGGGTTCCAGCCCGCACTTGGTTATGGCGAATTTCTATTCGTTAATCAAGTTTGAATGTGATTTCTACACAGCAAATCTACCGGAAATTGAACCAGTAATCCTATAGGAAGTGCCGTGGAATCTGATGTTTGTGAGTACCCGTTGCCTAATCGTTTGGGATGGCTATAAACAGCCCCTCGTGTGAATAACAAGGTTACTCAGAACTATAGCAATCCTAAATGAGAATAGAACAGGGGTCGCAGGAGCACCGCCCCCGTCAAAGAAGCACCTGCGGTGTATGGTTCTGGGAAATTTTTGTTGGTTAATCAAAGAGGATTGCTATAGGATTGCCATATAAAATTTTTACTCATATTTCAAATGTGATTACCAGGTGGCCTCGGTGCTGGGGTCTGCCGTTACCGGAATCCATGACCTTAGACGGGAGCCTCTGTGGGGTAGGGATTTGCTATTTCTGGGGATTTCATCGTAAATAGTATCATTAAGGACAAAATCCATCCCCAGAGGAAACCCTTATGACCCACCCTGTTGCTCCGGTTGTTTTGGTGATTTTGGATGGTTGGGGTTATCGGGAAAACCCGAAGGCGAATGCCATTGCCAGTGCCACGACTCCAGTGATGAATAGCCTGTGGCAGGTTTATCCCCACACGCTGATCCAAGCGTCGGGGCGGGACGTGGGCTTACCGGCGGGGCAAATGGGCAACTCTGAGGTGGGGCATTTGAATCTGGGTGCCGGTCGGGTCGTGCCCCAGGAATTTGTCCGCATTTCCGATGCCGCCGCCGCTGGGGAACTCTTGCATCATCCGGTTCTGCTGGAGATGGCGGAGCGGGTGCGGGGACGGGGGGGGAATCTGCACCTGGTGGGGTTGTGTTCTACGGGCGGGGTGCATTCCCATTTGGATCACCTGTTGGCGTTGCTGGATTTTGCCAAGGCGCAGGGCTTTGACCAGGTGTGTGTCCATGCCATCACGGACGGGCGGGACACCCTGACCACCTCCGGCTTGGAGTATCTACAGACCATTCAGGATTATTTAACCCATTTGGGCATCGGCAAGGTTGCCACGGTCAGCGGTCGGTACTATGCGATGGACCGGGACAAACGGTGGGAGCGCATTCAGCAGGCTTATTCCGTTATGACTACGGATGGAGCGGGCAAAGGTATCTCGGCGGTAGAATTACTAACCGCCAGTTATGCAGAGGGGGTGACGGACGAATTTATCCCCCCGGTGCGGTTGACCCCTGGTGCCATTGGAAGTGGGGATGGGGTGATTTTTTACAATTTCCGTCCTGACCGGATGCGACAGTTGGTGCGGGCGTTTGTGGACCCCCAATTCCGGGGTTTTGAGCGGGTTTATCTGTCACCTTTGGATGTGGTCACCTTTACGGAATACGACCCCAGCTTTGGGGTGCCGATGGTCTTTCCCCCCCAAAGTTTCGCCAATCTTCTGGGGGAGGTGGTCGCTGACCACGGGCTGAAGCAGTTGCGAGCCGCTGAAACGGAAAAATACGCCCATGTGACCTACTTTTTCAACGGGGGTCGGGAACAGCCGTTTCCCGGGGAGGAGCGGTTGATGATTCCCAGCCCCCAAGTCCCCACCTATGACCAAGCGCCCGCCATGTCCGCCCAGGCGGTCACCGAGGCCGTGATTCGTGCCCTGGAGTCCCGGGCGTACCAATTCATCGTGGTCAACTATGCCAATCCCGATATGGTCGGTCATACGGGGCACATACCCGCCACCATCACCGCCATTGAAACGGTAGATCACTGCCTGGGACAGTTGCTCACCACCGCCAGCCAAGTGGGGGCAACCGTGCTGATCACCGCCGACCACGGCAACGCCGAAACCATGCAGGATGAGGCAGGCAACCCCTGGACCGCCCATACCACCAACCCCGTACCGTTTATTTTGGTCGAGGGGGAAGGGGCAAAAATTCCGGGGCATGGGGGGGACGTGCAACTGCGATCCGGCGGACGTTTAGCGGATGTGGCGCCCACCATTTTGGAAATTTTACGGTTGCCCCAACCGGCGGACATGACTGGCCAATCCCTGATTGCCCCGGCGGCCTACGAGATTATCCCGGAGCCGGAATTGATGGCCGGGAAAACCAACTGAAAAACTCCTGCACATAGGGACGTAGCTCCGGTTCCAGGTAATAAAAACTTTCCCCCCGGTCGGTAAATTCCCAAAAATCCTCTGTGGTGGACAATAATTCCTCACAAATAATCTGCACCCGGGTGTAGGGTTCGTGGTGCATATCCTGGAAAATTAAATCCGCCAATTCCCGCTCCCCCCGGCTCAGGTAATAGGCCGCCAATTTCACTTGGGATTTCCGCACCCCCCGAGAAGATTGCTCCTGTTGTTCGCTCTCCGGGTCATGGTCAATTTTCAAGAAAATATCTAACAAATTGCGATGCACCTCATCCCCCAAATTTGAGCAGGTTTGCACCAAATGCCCCAAATCATAGGCAAAGGTTTCGCATAAAAAATAGAGGTTCGCTTTGTACGCAATAATACTGTAGTAACGAAAATGGTGGCCGATTTCTAACGCCGTTTCATCAAAACCTTGTAAGAGGGCTTGTTCCGCCAATAAACGATATTGCTTAATAATATTATATCCAGCCCGAATATCCCGTTGATTCATCACCAAACGCAGATAGGTATTAAAAAATTTCACCGTCAAATGAATTACATGGGTATGTCCCAAATCCAGAGCCTGTTCGCCAATCTCCCGGGTGCAAATGCCTACCAGGGTACAGGTTTCCGCTGAGACCAATAGGGAATTGGTTAATATCCCTTGATACTGGCGGAAAATCTTGACTTCCAACCAAATTTTTTGAGCCTCAATTTCCCGTAGTTTCATGGCATCCACTGAGACAAATTCTGAATCTTTATATACGGGTGGCGTGAGGCGAAACCAGGGTTCTGGCAGTTGGGATTTATATTCCCCATAAAAGACCGCCAAATTCCGTAAACTCTCTAAACAGCCCAAGATAATCGCCTGATCCCGCTGTTGAATGGCACTAATGGCAATGGAGCGAAATTCCCCCAAGGCGGACAAACAACTGCGGTGAACCTGTTGAATCTGCATCGGGGATGCGGAGGGTTCAAACCGTTGCATGATTCCCTGTCGCACTTGCCGTTCTAAACTTTGGATGATCGAATTGGGTTGTAGGAAATCTAATACAAAAATAAAATAGGGAATCAAAATAATAAATGCCATACTTCCCAGGATTAAATTAATCACTACTAATGCTAAGGGAATGGGGTGAAATGCAAAGGCCAACGTTGTCCAAACGCTAATTAAATTGGCAATGATTAAAAATAAAATCGTTAACAAATTGGTGCGTTCCCGCAGGAATAATTCCGTCACCTTGGGGCTAAACCGTTCCGCACTCAACTGTACAACAATTGCCACCGCCGAGATGGTAAATCCCAACACCCCCGCCAACACTTCCGCCAAGGTCGCCACAAATCCCGCCAGGGCTTCCGTCGTTTGAATTTTGGGCGTGATCCAGCGCGCTCCCAGCCCCACCGCCCAGAGGCTAATCACCACCAACCCCACCCAAACAGCCACCCGCCGACTCAGTACCGACCACTTCACGGGAAATCGCCCCCCAAACCCTGACTTTTTATCAAAAAACTTGGGTCTAAAACCCCGCAGAATTATACGGCGGCTTTGTGCTAAACTAAGTTTAGCAAGCTGAAGACAAAAACCAAGGTTTCAGCTTGCTATAGCAATCCTACTTGATTTTCAAACAGAAATTTTTCAGAACCATACATTGCAGGTGCTTCTTTTACGGGGGCGGTGCCCCTGCGACCCTCTGTTCCATTCTCATTTAGGATTGCTATAGTTGCGGATGGGGCAAAGCGCTACGCGCCAGCAAAGCTGAACGCCCGACTTAAAAAACGGACGTGGAGATTGAGTAAGACCACCGAAAGGTTTGGTGGCATCGGTCTGTGATAGCCTGCGTGGCACAGCCATAGCGTCAAGAATCCTTGCCCTTTAGGGCGGGGGGTATGTCAAATCACGCGCTGTTGAAAAACCAAGATACAAACGGGGGTTACGCCTACTACCTTCATCGTTGCGGGAATTGACACCAATGCGCCAGTAGATTTAACCCCAAAACAAAAATGATTAACACCAACGCCGCCGCCCAAGCCAAATCCTGTTGGTTGGCAAAAGGCGACATGGCAAAGGTGTAAATCAACACCGGCAACGAGGCCAGGGGTTGGGTTCCCAAGGCGGTGAACCCCAATTCCCGCAGGGGCAGGTAATGCAAGGAAAACAACGCCGTAAACAACAGGGGTGCGGTTTCCCCCGCCGCCCGTGCCACCCCCAAGGTCAAACCACTCAAAATTCCTGGCCACGCCTGGGGCAACAAAATCCCCGTCACCATCTGCCAGCGGGTTGCCCCCAAAGCCCACGCCCCGTCTCGTATTGCCGCCGGTATGCCAGCCAAGGCCAACCGGGTTGCGGTGGTGAAAATCGGGAGCATGAGGATCGCCAAGGCCAACCCCCCCGCCACGGCAGAAAACCGCTGGGTACGGACAATCACCACCCCGAAGATAAACACCCCCGCCATGATGGCAGGAATCCCTGCCAAAACCTCCAACCCCAGGGTCAACAGCCGCACCAGTCCCGGCCAGGGGCAAAATTCGTTGAGGTACAAAGCCGCCAACACCGACACCGGCAGAGCTATCAGTACTGCTAAAGTAATGAGAATGCCACTACCTACTAAAGCTGGCCCCAACCCCCCACTTCCACTCAAAGGCGCAGGGGGCAATGCTGTAAAAATTTCCCAACCCCGCTGGATGAGTTGCATTCCTCCCCGATAGACCACGTAGCCCACCACCCAGCCCAGCACCCCCACCGCTGTCGCCACCGCCAGCCCCACCAGCCATGAAAGTAAGCGATTCACCCATCGGCGCACAACGGTCACGGTTAACCTCGCAACAGCCGTCCCACCTGCCGCAACTGGGAAGAACGAAATCCCGTCGCATCCACCACCGTCACCCCCGCCGGTACCAAATGGGCATCCCCAGGATTACGCACCAATACCACCACCAACGGTTGCCCCTTATGCGCCAATGCCTCCAACACCCGCCGCTGTCCAGGATACCGCAGGGCATCGTATAAAATCAGTACATTAGTTGTAAAAACATCAGCGGCACAATCATTGCCAGCTTTAATATCTCCGGCCTCCCCCACACTGGTGCGAGCCGTCGTTGCGTCTAAGAATGTCATGACAATTTCAGCCGTTGGTACGCCCAGCAGGTCAGCCATCTGGGTCGGAGCAAACCAACAGGGTTCAAACAGCACCCAATCCGCCACCGGGGTCACATCCGGGAGATACAACCGCACGGGTTCTGGCACCGGCAACCAGCCCTGGGGGTTCCGCACCACCCGCACCGCCGCCTGAGCAATTTCTGCCGCCAGCAGGGTCGCCGGTTGCCAATCCTGGCTTGGGGGCAACACCTGGGCAATGTCCGCCTGGCTCATCAGGTGGGCAATCCGCTGCAGGGATGCCTCGTGTTCTGGCAGTGCCCCCCGGTCAACCGCATCGGTCAAATGTGCCAGCACCGCCTGCCAATCCTCCGCCTTGGCACCCACCAACGCCACATCATGCCCCGCTTGCAGGGTTTTTAGGATGATTTCCGCCATCGTTCCCCAGGTCGCCATCGCCCCCATGTGCAAATCATCACTCACGCACACCCCGGTAAACTGCAACTCACCCCGCAGATAGGTTTGGATGACGTGCTGGGAAAACGTAATGACATTTTCAGCATCTAAGGCTGGCACCAGCACATGGGTGGTCATCACAGTGGGCAACCCAGCCTGAATCGCCGCCCGAAACGGTTGCCAATGGATCGCCAGTTGCGATGGGCTTACATCCAGACGAGGGAGAGCGTGATGGGGGTCCACCTGCGCCCAGCCCAACCCCGGAAAATGTTTGCCGCAGGGGATAACCCCCGCCTGTTGCAACCCCCGCACCATCGCCAGTCCCAAGCGGGTGACCACCTCCGGGTTCCGAGCAAACGCCCGCCACCCCAACCCCGGATTCGGTTGATCGCCCAGCACATCTAAAACGGGTGCCAAATTCCAGCCAATCCCCAGGGTACGCAGTTCTTGCCCCAACTCCCAGCCCACCTGTGCCGCCCAAAATTCCGCCTGGGAGACATCCTGTTCCGCTACCCGCCCCAAAGCGTAATTCCCTGGCCAAGGGGCAGCACCTTCCAGATGACGCATGACTTGCCCCCCTTCGTGGTCAATGGCAATCACCACCGGCCGCCCCAAGCATTCCCGCAGCCAGGTCAGTTGTTGGCGAAGTTGTGCCGGTTGGGTCAAATTACTGCGAAAGAGGACAAGCCCCATGGCCCCCGTCCGCCGTAACAACGCCAGGGCATCCTCCCCAATCGCCCCTGGGGGTGCCCCCAGCAGTAACCGCCGCCCCACCATCACGGGGATTGGGAACAATACCGTTCCACCAAAATCCGAGCCGCCACATCATCCACCGGCCGGGGCAAGGGTCGCAGACCCGCAGGTAATAACCGCCGCCACCCCTGCGCTGGGTACAACTCCCAGTACTTCCTTTGTGCTTCCAACGTACTGTACCGCTCGTCCACCGTCACCACCGGCACCCCCGGCAAACATTCCTGAATCCGTTGCCGCCATTGTTGGTGGGTGGTCTGATCCCCCATCACCAGCACCTGGGGTTGATATTGTTGGCACAACGTACAGAGAACTTCTAAGGCAGATTCAGCCGGAACCACCCGTTGTACCAGCCATTCCCCCTGGGCAGAGCGCACCACCACCCCACACTTGTCCCGACCGGGGTCAAACCCCAAAATCACCGGCATCAGTGGGGCAAAGTGCTGAGAACCTCTCGTGCCGCCGCCAGGGTTTGGTCAATGTCCGCCTCCGTGTGCGCCAGACTGGTAAACCCAGCCTCAAACTGGGACGGCGCTAGATAAATCCCCCGCTCTAACATCCCCCGGTGAAAGCGGCTGAATTTCTGCACATCCGAGGTCTTCGCCTGTTCGTAGTTGTGTACCGGCCCCTGGGTAAAGAAAAAGCCAAACATCCCACTCAAACTGCCACTGCACAGGGGATGCCCCAGTTCATCAGCAATCGCCTGCAACCCCTGCACCAACCGGGACGTCACCCGTTCCAACTGCTCGTACACCCCCGGCCGCTGGAGCAATTCCAGGGTTTTGATCCCCGCCGTCATCGCCAAGGGATTTCCCGACAGGGTGCCCGCCTGATACATCGGCCCCGCCGGTGCCACCATCTGCATAATGTCCTTACGTCCCCCGTAGGCGCCCACCGGCAGACCACCGCCAATGATTTTCCCCAACGTCGTCAGGTCAGGGGTAATGCCAAAGTATGCCTGCGCCCCCCCATAGCGGATGCGAAACCCGGTCATCACCTCGTCAAACACCAGCAACGCCCCATCCCGCTGGGTCAATTCCCGCAGTCCCACCAAAAATTCCCGTTCCGGCAGGATAAACCCAGCATTCCCCACCACCGGCTCCAGCACCACCGCAGCGATTTCCCCCGGATACTGGGCAAACAGGTTCGCCACCGCCTGCAGATCGTTGTAAGGAGCCGTCAAGGTCGCCGCCGTCACCGATTTGGGCACCCCTGGGGAATCCGGCAACCCCAACGTCGCCACCCCCGACCCCGCCTTGACCAGGAACATATCCGCATGGCCGTGGTAACAGCCCTCAAATTTGATAATTTTTTCCCGACCCGTAAACGCCCGGGCCAACCGCAGGGCTCCCATACAGGCTTCCGTTCCCGAATTCACAAACCGCACCATTTCAATACTGGGCACAGCGGCAATCACCATTTCCGCCAACACATTTTCCCAGCGGCAGGGTGCCCCAAAACTCGTCCCCTTTTGCGCCACCGCACAAATTGCCTCAATTACCTCCGGGTGGGCATGACCGCAGATGGCTGGCCCCCAGGTACCCACATAATCAATGTAGCGATTGCCGTCCACATCCCAGGCGTAGGCACCCTGCACCCGCTCAAACACGATGGGCTGTCCCCCCACCGACTTAAACGCCCGCACCGGCGAACTCACCCCCCCCGGCATCAGGGTTTGGGCCTGCTGAAAAAGGCGCTGGGATTCGGTCGTATTCCAAACGGTGGCCACCATGACATCTATCTCAACAACAGCGTAAACATACCTGACCCATTGTACTCTGGGTTTAACCCACTGCTGGGGGCAAACCTTGGGGCATTTCCTGATCAACGGGCTGGTTGCGCCCCTGGGACTTGGTCTGGCAGAGGGCAAAATCCCCAGACCAAATTACCGTACCTATCGTTTAGCGTTTGAAATAATCCACATCACACAGGAGGGTAGCGCTATCCAAGACAATTATCAACAATCCAGGGCGTATTCTCAGTGGCTGTAATTAATAGAAGCGCCCTTGAGTTTGACTGGCAAATAGACTTGGTCTGGTGTCAGGTTTCTAACTTGATCAAACTGCTAGGTTTCCACTCGGTGTGCCCGTAATAGCAGGTTCATTCCCAAGCCCTCTTGGCTCAACCAAAAAGCGCAGACCCACCAAGAAACGGCATCTTGACGATAAATTCCATAGGTGAGGGGATAGGGCTGCAAAATGTTAGCCATCTGTGCTAAATATGACACTTCAGTAATGTAATATTCCCACCCTTCAGCATCAAGAACCTCGTAAGTGTAATCTGCAGGAAAGTAGATGCGGCTTGCTTCTAAACTAGGCTGGTTTGTCAGTAATAACTGGGCGGGATCAGAAGACTCACACCCTAAACGGTCGCCAATTTGAAAGGTTAATTGAAACAAGCGGTTAATCAGATCAAATTGCTCAGAATTCATCGCTTCTCAACCCCTATTAAACTTCCCTTAAATTGAGGGTACCTCTATATTATTGATTTTTGTACTTACACGGCAGGCTTGGAAGCCCCATTCTTTCGTCGGCAATTATCAATAACGCAGGGGTCATTCTCAATAACCGTGAGTTAATAGAGGTGTCCTATATAGCAATCCTAAATGAGAATGGAACAGAGGGTCGCAGGGGCACCGCCCCCGTCCTTGGTTCTGGGAAATTTTTGTTGGTTAATCAAATAGGATTGCTATAGTTGGTGAGACAAATTGTTGGTTTTCATAGATAGCGACTAAACTTCCGTTATTTTATTGTTGTTTACCGTCGCCTTTTCAAGCTGAGTCTCTACCGCCTTTACCTTGCTAAGATAACAACTACCACCAAAACAATCACTACGGGAATGAGCATTCCCACCCCCGCTGTCACCAAGGGGAGAACCAGAGCCGTCACAATTCCCTGCAACCCCGCCCAAACAAACCCCAGGGCAAAGGAGAATAGGGATGCCAGCCATTGCACCACCAACACTAATCCCGAAAAAGTGAACCCCAGCAGAAAAATTAACCCCTGTACCAAACTGGCAATCAGGGAAATCAAGGCCAGCCAGGACTCCTCCGGAGGAGGGTCAGGTGGATTTTGGACTAGAATTGGTGTTATAGACCAAAGAACGGATAAATTCACGGATCACTTCCGTTTTTGATTGGCTGGTTTGCTGGCAATAGTGCTCAAGCGCTCGATTTTCATCATCGCTGAGACGGACACTTAGATGCCTAACTTTGTCAGCCATGACCCCTCCCAGATCAGTAAATGTTATCGTACCAGAGAGATTTTCAGACCAGTACAATTCGTTGCAATCCTCAATGAAATGAGACCGAATTTTGTAGTTTTGTGACAAAGACTGCTGACTGCCTGATTTGCTGGTCACGACCCGTGCGGGCTTTGGGGTGGTTTGTGCCGATGGAGTTTAACATTCCGTACACCCCCGCCCTTTTCCCTCTAAAATTGGTTCAGTTCATCGCAGGATGCGGCGCAACAACCATGACGTGGCGGGTGACCCAATACCAACGCCTTTGGTGGGGGATTTCCCTAGGGGTGATTTTGGTCGGCTGGGTGGCGATGGGAATCTTGTGGGTGCAGACGGGCTTCCCCTTGCGGCCGAGCATTGATTTTGTGGGCGGTACCCGGTTGCAGTTGGAGCGGGATTGTACCCAGGGCTGTCCCGAACCGTTGACCTTGCCCCCCCTGCGGGCGGCTTTGGAGGAGTTGGGGCTGGCCAACAGCAGTTTGCAAATTGTCGGCGAGCAGGGGGTGTCCCTGCGGACTCGGTTTTTGCCCCCGGCGGAACGGGAGCGGGTACAGGCCAAATTAGCCCAGGTGATGGGGAAATTGAACCTGAATCAAACCCAGATTGATAGCATTGGCCCGACGTTTGGCCGCCAGATTTTGGTCAGTGGCCTGTTGGCTCTAGTGGTGGCGTTCCTGGGGATCGGGGTTTATTTGTCGTTCCGGTTTCAGGTGGACTATTCGGTGTTGGCTTTTGTGGCTCTGGCTCATGATGTGCTGGTGACGGTGGGGGTGTTTGCCCTGCTGGGTTGGCTGGCGGGGGTGGAGGTGGATACCCTCTTTGTGGTGGCGTTGTTGACGATTGTGGGGTTTTCGGTGAACGATACGGTGGTGATCTACGACCGGGTGCGGGAATTGCTGAAACTGCATGGGGATTGGCCGATCCAGGAGGTGGTGGATACGGCGGTGGCGCAGACCTTGACCCGCTCGGTGAATACGACTTTGACCACGGTGTTGAGTTTGGTGGCGATTGTGCTGTTTGGGGGGGAAACCCTGCGCTGGTTTGCGGTGGCGCTGATTGTGGGCTTTGTAAGTGGTGCCTATTCGAGTATCTTTATTGCCAGTACGTCCCTGGCCTGGTGGCGGAGTCGTCGTGCAACAAACCCGGCTTAATCAGATTGCCGACCAGTTGGGGCAAACGGCGCAAGGGTGGCTGAAGTTACCCTTTTCGAGTTGGTCGCTCTACCTGGTGGCCTTTTTCCTGGGCACGTTTTTGGCCAGCGCTATCAGTACGAGTTTGGGAGCCCTGGCCCAGTTTGATGTGGTGGCGATGGGGGTACTGCTTTTAGCCACTGAAATCCTGAACCGTTGGGTCTATAGTCGGCGGCGGGTGGGACTATGGCTCTCGTTGCTGAATATGCTCAAAATCGGTTTTGTGGGCGGGATGTACCTGGATGCGCTCAAGCTGGGCAGTTAATTCCTGCAACCCGTACTGGTTGAGCCGATAGCTGAGGGGATGGGCGATCAACCGGGCGGTGCTGTGGAATAATACATCCCGCTCCACCAACCCGTTGTCCCGCAGGGTGCGGCCGGTGGCGACCAAATCCACAATCGCTTCCGCCATGCCAGTAATCGGTCCCAGTTCCACAGAACCGGCCAGGGGCACCAATTCCACAGGCAGGTCTAAAGCGGTGAAAAACTCCCGGGCACAGTGGCTGAATTTGGTAGCCACCCGACTGTAGGCGGGCAAATCCAAAGCGCAGGTGTAGGGGCTATCCTGGCGCACCGCCACGGACATCCGACAGTGACCGAACCCCAAATCCACCAACTGGGCGACCTCCGCCTGGGATTCCCGCAGGACATCATAGCCCACGATGCCCAAATGCGCCTGCCCCCGTGCCACATACACCGGCACATCCTGGTTGCGTACCAACAGGGCTTGGGTGCCCGTGTGGGGGTCATTCATCTGCAAAAACCGGTTGTCCGCCGCCAGGAGGGGCCGAAAATCCATACCCACCTGGGATAACCGGGCAACGCTATCGCCCAGCAGGGCACCCTTGGCCAGGGCAATGACCAGCATTTACCCCAGCATTTGGCGGGAAATCCGCTTTTCTAAGTCCGCCTGGGTTTGTCCCAACATCTGTTCCCGCATATCCTGGCTCTGGGGAGACACCGAGGGTACCAAATTGCGAAATTGTAACGCCATGTGTACCTGGAGATGGGCAACGTAGTCCCGCAGGTCTTCGCGCAATTCTGCCCGCAGGTCGGGAGTGGGGGTGGAATTCATGAGGGTCTTAATCACTCAGGTGGATGTTACGCAATACCTTTAGCAGGCTAACACGAAGGTTAAGATTGGTCGCAATTCCCTTCATCAAGTTTAACAAGTTCCTTTGAGGACATCTCCACACCATACACCGAGTAAGCCTGTTCACGAATTGAAGGATACAAAAAATCGTATTTCCAAGGCTTGACCTGAATGGGGTTATAGCAAGCGGGTCTATAACCGTATCCCGTAACCCCTTAATAGGCTGTAACACTGAATATGATAATAATTCAGACATTAGGGTACCTCTATTTATTGATTTTTGTACTGACACGGCAGGCTCGGAAGCCCTATTCTTTCGTTGGTAATTATCAATAACTCAGGAGTCATTCTCAATAGCTGTGAATTCATAGAGGTGCCCATTAATAATCACACATGATTTATACCAATCCTATTTGATCAACAAACAGAAATTTCCCAGAGATAAGCACGGAGCCGCTACTCCTACGACCCATATTCCATTCTTATTTAGGACTTATTTAGGATTATCACAGTTCACTCTTACTTGGAAGGCCAATTCCAGGTCACTCTCCCATCTTAGGAGTTTATCCGCCGCCGCCCCACAACGCCGGAACCAACACCTGAACAGCAAACCGGGGCAGAGCCAACATCCGCCGCCAGCGCCAGGGTTCCTGATACAGACGAAACGCCCATTCCAGGTACAGCCGCCGCATCCATAGGGGTGCCCGAACCTTCACCCCCGCCCAAATGTCAAAACTCCCCCCCACCCCCACCCACACGGACTGGGGGCACAAATGCCGGTGCCGTTGAATCCAAAATTCCTGGCGGGGCACCCCCAGGGCGACGAGAATCAACCGGGGTTGCAGGTGTTGCAATTGCGCTAGGATTTCCCCCTCCTCCTCCGGCGTGAAATAGCCGTGTTGCACCCCCACAATGGACAAATGAGGGTTCCGGTGTTGCCAATACTGGACAGCCCGTGCCGCCACCCCCGGCGCTCCCCCCAAAAAAAAGACCGTTTCCGCCTGTAGATGCGCCAACACCTGGCTCACCAAATCAATCCCCGGCGCATGATACGTCCCACAGCGACGCAACCGCAAATACAGGGTCACCCCCACCCCATCCGGCACCACCAATTCCGCCCCTTGAATGAGGGTTTTCAACGCTGGATTTGACCCAGCCTGCATGACCATTTCCGCATTCAGCGTCACCACATGGGTGCCGAGTCCCCCGGACAGCCGTTCCCTCAGCGCCTGGGCATAATCTGGTAGCAGATGAATGGGCAACCCCTGAATTGTGAGTACGGGCGGCGCAACAGACATAGCCTATAATTTAGGAAACCGCAAGATAAATTGAGACTTGCTTAAAACAGTAAAACATTTTGGGGATTAGCTATGAAGAAATGGCGGCAATACTGTGCCCTATTTGCATTAATCATTTTCCTCGCATTGACCCCCAACGTTTGGGCGCAGACCCCCAGCCCCACCCCAGCCTCACCCGCAACTGTACCGGTTATTTTTGATGGTCAAGAACTCTTCCAAATTCCCCCCAGCAGTAGCTTAACGGCAGAGGAACGGGCACGCCTGGTGGTCAGTCGCCTAGAAAAAATCGCCAACAATGAGGAAATACCCATCCTCGTTACCCAGCGGGATGGTAAAACCCAAACCAGCCTGCGGGTGGGGGAACAGGTAGTCGTCACCATTTTCGATGAGGATGCGGAACGGTTAGGGAAATCCCGTACCGAACTGACGCAACAGTATGAAAAAATCATCACTAAAGCCTTAGAAGACTACCGCCGCAGTCGCAGTCCTGAACGAATTATCCGGGGTGTAATTTATGCAGTTCTGGCTACAGTAGGTTGGTTTATTTTCTATGAATTAATGAGATTCATCTTTGGTCGCACTGTCCGCAAGTTGGAAACCAAACAAGAACAGGATTTTCCCCGGTTGAATTTGTTTAATTTTGATTTATTTTCCCCAGCAAAAACCAAGCAACTCACCCTCCGAGTTTTACGCCGCACCCATTGGTTAATAGGTTTAATCGCTTTTTATTTTTATCTGGCTTTTGTATTCAGACAATTTGTTTGGACACAACGCTTTGGCATCAGTTTAATCAATTATGTTTTAGAAACCTTATTATCAGTCTGGCAGGCTTTAGTTAATTATCTACCTAATTTAATTAACATTGCTGTTACCGTAGTCATTGTCTATTACACCCTGCAATTTTTGCGGTTCATTGCCAACCGAATGCAGTCTGGAGAACTGCAAATTCCTGGATTTTATCCAGATTGGATACAACCCAGTTTTCGTTTAATTGCCTTCTTCATTATTGCCCTGGCGTTTATGATTGTCGTACCCTTTTTGCCAGGGTTTCAGTCTCCTGCGTTTCAGGGCGTTTCTATCTTTATCGGTTTGGTCATTTCCTTAGGTTCGACGGAAACCGTGACCAACATTGTGGCGGGAATTATTCTCATCTACAGTCGGGCGTTTCAGATCGGTAACATCGTCAAAATTCGGGAAGTTATGGGCATGGTAGAGGAAAAAAGTTTACTGATTACTCGGATTCGCACCCCCCGCAATGAAATTATTACTTTGCCCAATTCAATGGTTCTGAATAGCTCCATTACTAACTTTAGTACAGCCAGTCAGAATTCCCCTGACCGACCCTTATTTTTGAATACAACCGTGACCTTGGGTTATGATACCCCTTGGCAGAAAATCTATGAGGCGTTAACCAAAGCAGCGTTACGAACCAAGGGGATTCTCACTGAACCCCCGCCTTTTGTGTGGCAAACATCGTTAAACGATTTTCATGTGAGTTATAACCTTAATGCGGCAACCAATCAACCCCACTTAATTCCCTTTATTTATTCCGATTTGCATCAAAACATTCAAGACTGTTGCAACGAGATGGGGATTGAAATTATGTCGCCTGCATTTACGGCGATTCGTGATGGGAATCACACCACCATTCCTGAGGATTATTTACCCAAGGATTATCAAGCGCCAGGGATGCGTATTTCTCCGCTAAACCGCTTATTTCCAAACCGTTCTGAGGATTTTTAATTAAAACCAACGCCACCAATTTTATTATTTTACTGGGAACTTGAATCATGCCGCCCCACTTAACTAATACTCGGTTAATTCGTTACCTACTATTGTGCGGCTTAGGATGGATTTCGTTTTTGGTATTAAATTATTTGGCACCCGTGCTGATCATTTTTATTCTGGCGGGTATTTTAGCTTTTTTGTTGCATTATCCCGTGACTTATGTGCAACGTTGGTTACCCAGGGGTTGGGCAATTACTTTAGTTATTGGCGTGGGGGGTTTATTATTATTGGGGTTGGTAAGCACCCTGGGATTTACGGTGTTGGCGCAAGCCCAGGATGTTCTCAATCGTTCCCAGGAAATTGAACGTTCGATTGTGAATTTACTAGAGGCTGGGGAAAATCTACTTTCAAGGCTCAATTTATCCGTTGATTTCCAACTGATTGAAAAATTTATCCAGAATAATTTACTGAATGTCACGGGTGTAGCATTTGGGGCAATTCAGCAATTTATTTATGGCTTGGGCTACTTGGTCGTGGTGGTGATTATTGCCCTATTTATGCTTGCCGATGGTGCCCGAATTTGGTGGTTTTTGATCCAGCCCATCCCAGAGCCTTGGCGGGGTCGCTTGACACCAGCGGTGCAAAGCAATTTTCTCGGTTTCTTTTGGGGTCGCTTTCTGCTTTCCTGCTTTTTTGGCATCTCCATATTGATCGTGTTTTGGATCATGGATTTGCCCCAGTCTTTATTACTCGCGGTAATTGGTGGAATGTTTGATCTGATTCCCGGTATTGGTGCAACTTTGGGAGTTGCTTTAATCTCTTTAATTGTGTTACCCAATGGCTTGGGAACAAGTGTTACGGTTTTAGTTGTCTGCGTTATTATGCAACAAATTGAGGAAAATCTGCTAATGCCGCGGGTCATGAAAGATTCGTTGAATATCAATCCAGTCTTTATGTTTTTTGCCTTACTTTTAGGCGCACGATTGGCGGGAATTATCGGAATCTTTTTGGCGGTTCCCCTCGCCGGTGTGCTGGTCAGTGTTTTGGAAATTGAAGCCCTAAAGGGTCAATCCCATCACAAAGTTAGGGGGATCAAGGAGTAAAGTATTTTGCTTCTGGGTGGTAGCAAATTAAGGCGGTGGTGGATTGTTCGGGATGGAGTTGTTCCGCATCGTCCATGATGAGATGAATCCGCTGGGTTTCTAATAAATTTAAGAGGGCATATTGATCCTGCAAATTGGGACAAGCGGGATAACCAAAACTATAGCGAGAACCCTGATACCGTTGCGCTAAAATGTCATGGATATTGTCCGGTTCCTGCTCAAGATAACCCAATTCCCGGCGCATACGAGCGTGGCTCCACTCGGCTAGAGCTTCTGCCATTTGCACTGCAATACCATGAAAATATAAGTAATCCGAATAAGCATTGCTATCATAAAGTTTCTGGGCGTATTCAGTTGCGAGTTGTCCCATGGTTACTGCCTGCAAGCCAATGACATCCAAATACTCAGAACCGAGTGGGGCAAAAAAATCAGCGATACACAGGCGTTTACCGGTACGTTGGCGGGGAAATCGAAAGCTGGCAATGGGTTCTAAATTCGCCTGCCAAGGCACCGGTTGTCCAGGGAATTGCTGGGCGTAATTGGGGTCATAAAGATGTAGGGTATTCCCCTCCGCTTGACAGGGAAAATAACCATAAACCAATTGGGGTTCTAAACAGCATTCCTGCTGAATCCGTTCCTGCCATTGTGCCAAAATTGGATACACTTTTTCCGCTAAAAACGCTTGGTACTCCTCCTTGGTTTGCTCCCGGGGTTTACGAAATTGCCACTGACCAGCAATTAACGCCTGCTGATCCAAATAGTTCCAAACTTCCGTAATTGGAATATCCTTAGTCGTGAGCAAACAATTTCCCCAAAAAGGTGGTAATGGGCGGGGAATATCCTGTTGCACCTGTGGGGGGATCACCTCATCTACCGATACCAGATCAATCGGTTTTGTGGTTGGCACATCATTCACCGGTAAATCCGTAGGTTGTGCCCCGTTTAATTCCTGCAAAAATCCCTTTTCGTCATCCCATTGATTCTCAGATTTAGCCGCCATTAAATGATCCATAAAATGCAGATCAGTAAAGGCATCTTTACCATAGATTACTTTTCCTCGATAGACTTGCTGGCAGTCCTGCTCCACAAATTTGCGGGTGAGTGCCGCCCCTCCTAAAATAACAGGTACTTTAATTCCTTTTTGATTAAAAACCTCCAGATTTTCTTTCATAAACGCCGTAGATTTCACCAACAAACCGCTCATGGCAATGCAATCTGGTTGATACTTTTGATAGGCATCAATGATACTGGTTACTTCCTGTTTAATTCCCAGATTAATTACCCGATAACCATTGTTACTTAAGATAATATCCACCAAATTCTTACCAATGTCATGCACATCCCCTTTCACGGTAGCAATCACCACCGTCCCTTTGCCACTGGCGTTTTCCTGCTTTTCCATGTAGGGTTCTAAAAATGCCACCGCCGCTTTCATGGTTTCTGCGGACTGCAACACAAAGGGCAATTGCATCTGACCACTGCCAAATAATTCCCCAACGGTTTTCATCCCTTCCAAAAGATGCAAGTTAATAATATCCAGGGCAGAATAATGCTCCAGAGCTTTTTGTAACGTGGCTTCTAAACCGATGCGTTCCCCATCAATAATGTGCCGCCGCAAACGTTCTTCTATGGTCAACGTTTCCGGGTCAATCGTCGTTTTTGTAACCGTTACATCACTAAAATATTCAGTTAATTTCGCTAGGGGGTCATAGATACATACATCCCCATCAAACCGCCGCTCATCGTTAATCAGTTCCCGACAGAGATTTTGCACTTCTGGGGGAATTTTGTGCATCGGTAAAATTTTGCTGGCACTGACAATCGCCGCATCCATACCCGCTTCCTGGGCTAGATGCAAAAATACCGAATTTAAGGCGATGCGAGCAGCAGGTTTTAAGCCAAAAGAGACGTTAGAAACCCCTAAAACAATGTGACATTCGGGGAAATTGGCTCTAATTTTGGTAATCCCTTGAATCGTCTCCAAAGCATTGCGTCGGTCTTCTTCAATCCCAGTGGAAATGGGTAAAACTAAGGGGTCAAAAAATAATTCCCGTGCGGGTATGCCAAATTCAACCGCCTGCCGATACGCCCGTTGGGCAATGGCAAATTTTTTCTCCGCCGTGCGTGCCATACCCTCCTCGTCAATCATGCCAATCACGACCCCTGCCCCGTAGGTTTTGGCTAACTTTAATACTTGCAAAAACCGGGGTTCACCGTCCTCATAATTGGTGGAATTTAGAATACATTTTCCCCCGGCAACTTTTAGCCCCGCTTCCATTTTTGTCCACTCGGTGGAATCGAGCATCAAGGGTAGAGAAACCTGAGTAACCAAGCGGGACACCAATTCTTTCATATCCCGTTCCCCATCCCGCCCCACATAGTCCACATTCACATCTAAAATATGGGCACCTTCCCGCACCTGTTCCCGCGCAATTGCCACCAAACCATCCCAATCTTCCGCATTTAATAAATCCCGACATTTCTTAGAACCACTGGCATTTAACCGTTCACCAATGATTAAAAATGAATTATCTTGCGTATAGGGTTGGGCGGTGTAAATGGAAGCCGCCGCAGGCACATAATGCACCTGCCGGGGTTTCGGTTGCAAATGTTGGGATAACTTCACCAATTGGCGAATATGGGCGGGTCGGGTGCCACAACATCCCCCGATAATTTGTACCCCTAAATCCACCACAAAATGCTGTAATGCGCCCGCCAAATCCGGGGGTTCCAAACGATAAACCGCCTGCCCATTTACATTCTCCGGCAACCCCGCATTGGGAATACAGGAAATGACAAAAGGAGCGTGTTCTGATAAATAACGAATATGGGATTCCATTAAATCGGGACCAGTGGCACAATTCAATCCCAGAATATCAATGGCATAGGGTGCTAAAATCGCCACCACCGCCCCAATATCCGAACCCACCAACATGGTTCCCTGTTGCTCCATCGTCACAGAAACCATCACGGGTAATCGCTGCTGCCGGTCGGTAAATACTTGATTAATTGCCTGTAATCCCGCCTTAATTTGCAGAACATCTTGGCAGGTTTCCAATAACAGTAAATCCACTCCCCCATCGCATAAACCCCGCACCTGTTCCTGATAGCTGGCGACCAGGGTATCAAAATCAATATGTCCCAGGGTCGGTAATTTGGTTCCAGGACCAATGGAACCGGCTACAAACCGGGGTTTTTCGGGGGTAGAAAATTCTGTAGTTAATTGTTTGGCTAATTGTGCCGCTTTAACATTTAATTCATAAGCCAAAGGGGCTAAATCATATTCCGCTAAAACGACGGCATTGGCACCAAAGGTATCGGTCTCAATGACATCGGCTCCCGCTTCCAAAAAACTGCGATGCACCCGCGCCACTGCCTCTGGTTTTGTGACCACCAAATACTCATTGCATCCTTCATATTGGGCACCCCAAAAATCTTCAGCCGTGAGGTTTTGGGACTGTAAATTTGTCCCCATTGCCCCGTCAAAAACGATCACTGGGCGGCTGGGATGATGCAGACGTTCTAAAAATGCAGAGGTCATGGGTGTAAACAACGGCTGTGAAATCTATTTTATCGGGGTTTTCTCCTGGTTGAACCTAGGGGACTAACCGGACAAACTTGCTTTTGCCCACCTGCAGTACCCGCCCCACCAATGGCTGGAGGTCGCTGGCTTGCCAATCCACATCCGTTATCCGCTGGTCATCCAGCCGCACCGCCCCGTTTTGAATCTGCCGTCGTGCCTCACTGCTACTGCGACACAGCCCGCTGGCGGCTAGTAAATAAAACAATTTCACCGGTAGGGTCACCCCCTGCAGGGAAAATTCGGGAATGTCCCCCGCTGTCGCCAACGCCGCCTGGTGCGCTGCCTCTGAGCCGTAGTAACTCGCCGTCACGGTCTGGGCAAGCAATTTCTGCTGTTCCCGGGGATTGGGGGGTAGGTCAGTGAGGGGCAGATCAGTTAATAATTCAAAATACTGGGGCAATGAACTGTCCGGCACTTTTTGTAGTTTTTGGTACATAATACTGGGGTGATCCTGCATGGCGATGAAATTATCCAGGGATTTGGACATTTTTTGTACCCCGTCCGTTCCTAAGAGAATGGGTACCAATAATCCAAATTGGGGCGGTTGCCCAAAATGCCGTTGTAAATCCCGTCCCACCGCAATGTTAAATTTTTGATCTGTGCCCCCCAATTCCACATCCGCCCGCACCGCCACTGAATCATAGCCCTGCAATAGGGGATAGAGAAATTCATGCAGAAAAATGGGGTGATTTTGACTGTAACGCTCGGCAAACCCCTCTTTCGCTAACATTTGCCCGACGGTCATGGTGCCCAATAAATTAATAATTTCCTTCAGGTCTAAACGGGCGAGCCAAGTGGAATTGTAATGCACTTCTAACCGCCCCGGGGTGGCAAAATCCAGGATGGGTTGAATTTGCGCTAAATAGGTTTGGGCGTTGGTCTGTACCTGCTCCGGGGTCAAGGGGGGGCGGGACTCGGTACGACCGCTGGGGTCGCCAATCTGGGCGGTAAAATCCCCAATAATCAGCACCGCCGTATGCCCCGCATCCTGGAACGCCCGCAGTTTCCGCAAAGGGATGCTGTGCCCCAGGTGCAATTGGCTACCCGTGGCATCCACCCCCAATTTCACCCGCAGGGGACGGTCGGTGGTTGCCAACAACCGCGGGAGGCATTGGCGGGGGTCATGGCTCTCCGGCTGATGGGGGAACACCTCCGCCACCCCCCGAGTCACTAGGTCAGCATTCACTGGGTTTGCTATACTCACCAATTGTCCTGGGTCGTCCTGTGTCATGATTGAGTAAATTCCCGTTTATCTTAACAAGCTGGTATTCCCCCTGTGTCTGGTAAAGCTTTTACCCCTAGCCGTCGTCCTACCGCCTTGACCACTGCCCTGGGGGTGGGTGGGGCGGTTCTGCGCTGGACGGGGGTGACGCTCCTGGGGGTGGTGTTGGTGGGAACTGCCAGTGCCGCTGGCATCATGGCGGGTTTAGCCTACAGTTTTCGCAACCTGCCGGACGTGCGACTGCTCAAAACCTATGTGCCCCCCCAGACCAGCTATATCTACGACATTAAGGGCAAAGAACTAGCCGCCATTCACGGGGAAGCCAACCGGGAAGTCGTCCCCCTGGAACGGATCGCCCATCCCCTGAAACTGGCGGTGCTGGGGATCGAGGACAGCCATTTCTACACCCACCGGGGGATCAATGTCAATAGCATCGTGCGGGCGTTGATTGCCAACTGGCGTTCCGGCGGCGTGGTGGAAGGGGGTTCGACCCTGACGATGCAGTTGGTGAAAAATCTCCTGCTCTCCCCGGAACAGGTATTCAGCCGTAAGGTGGCGGAAGCGGTTTTGGCGATGCGTTTGGAACAGGTGTTTAGTAAAGATGAATTATTAGAATTGTACTTAAATCAGGTCTATTGGGGGCACAATAACTACGGGGTGGAGACGGCGGCGCAAAGCTATTTCGGCAAGTCCGCTTGGGAATTGACCCTGGCGGAGGGTGCGTTGATGGCGGGTTTGATCCAAGCCCCGGAATTTTACAGCCCCTTTGCCCCGGCGAACCAACCCCTGTGTCAAGACCGTCCCCTAGCCAATTCCTGCCCCGCCAAACAACGGCAATTGGTGGTTTTGGAGCGGTTGGAGCAGTTGGCATGGATCACCCCGGAACAGGCGAGAGCCGCCCGTTTAGAACCCATTTACCTCAACCAAATCACCTCATTTCGACCCAGCACCTTACCCTATGTGACGGATTTAGCGTTACAACAGCTTTACGACAAATTCGGTCAAGATTTAGTCCAACGGGGGGGCTTGCGGGTGCAGACCACGGTGGATAGCGAATTACAGCGCACGGCGGAAAAAATCATCCAGGAGAGCCACGTCCGGTTGCGCAGGCAGGGTTGGGGTTCTGCCCAGTTGCAGTTAGCTTTGGTGGCGGTGGATCCCCGCACCCATTACATCAAGGTGATTGTGGGGGGGGTGAATTACCAAAAAAGCCAGTTCAACCGGGCATATCAGGCGCAGCGGCAACCGGGTTCGGCGTTCAAGCCCTTTGTGTACTATGCGGCGTTGGCTTCCGGTCATTACACCCCGGATTCCTATGTGAGCGACAGTCCGGTGAGCTATCGGGATGGTTCCGGCTGGTATTCCCCGCAAAATTACGACGGGTCGTTTTGGGGGGGCACGAATCTGCGGCAAGCCCTAGCCGCCTCCCGGAATGTCCCGGCGATCCGGTTGGGAAAGGAGGTAGGGATGGAGCGGGTGGTGCAGATTTGCCGCACCTTGGGGATTACCAGCCCCATGTTGCCCGTCACGTCCTTGCCCCTGGGGGCGGTGGATTTGACCCCCTTGGAAATGGCGAATGCCTATGCCACCTTTGCCAGCAATGGTTGGTATGCGGAGCCGTCGGTGATCCTCCAGGCGCAGGATCAAAGCGGTCAGTTGGAGTGGAAAAACATTCCCCAACCGAAGCTGGTGCTGAACCCCTGGGCGGCGGCTTCGTTGAATAGTATGTTGCAGACGGTGATCGAGAGTGGCACGGGCACGGCGGCGCAACTGGGACGACCGGCGGCGGGGAAAACCGGCACCACCAGTTCGGAGCGGGATATTTGGTTTGTGGGGTATGTGCCCCAACTGGCGGCAGCGGTGTGGATCGGCAACGATGATTACCGACCCCTGGGGGGGGGCGCGACGGGTGGGGTCTTGGTGGCACCGATTTGGCGGCAATTTATGCTGGCGGCGCTCAAGGGGGTACCGGTGCAGAAATTTACCCCAGCCACGGATTTTGTGCGTCCCCAACCCAACCGGTCGTGACATCCCTACCTGCGAGTGGGGGGCGAACCTGTTAAGCTGTAGGAAAAATTGTGGATACTATGGCGGATTACTACGATATTTTGGGGGTGTCCCGCAACGCAGATACGGAAGAGATTAAACGTTCCTACCGGCGTTTGGCGCGCAAGTACCACCCGGATGTGAACAAGGAGCCGGGGGCAGAGGAACGGTTCAAGGAAATCAACCGTGCCTACGAAGTGCTGTCCGACCCGGAAGCCCGTGCCCGCTATGACCGGTTTGGGGAGGCGGCTTTTACCGGCGTACCGGGGGGTGGCGGGTATCAGGACTTCGGGGATATTGGTGGATTTGCCGACATTTTTGAACAATTTTTTGGCGGTTTTGGCGGGGCAACGGCGCAGGGTGGACGCAGGCGGAGTGGTCCCACCCGGGGGGATGACCTGCGCTTGGATTTAGAACTGGAGTTTCGGGAAGCGATCACCGGCGGCGAAAAACAAATCCGCCTCACCCACCAGGAAACCTGCACCACCTGCCACGGTTCGGGTGCCAAACCGGGGACGCAACCCAAAACCTGTCCCACCTGTGGCGGCGCGGGGCAAGTGCGGCGGGCGGCACGCACGCCCTTCGGCAGTTTTACCCAAGTCACCACCTGTCCCACCTGCAACGGCACCGGGCAAGTGATTGATGAGCTATGTCCAGCCTGTGGGGGGCGGGGTGCCAACCAAGTCACCAAAAAGCTGAAAATTACCATCCCTCCCGGCGTGGACAACGGCACCCGTCTGCGGGTCTCCGGGGAAGGGGATGCGGGCGCCAAAGGCGGACCCCCTGGGGATTTGTACGTCTATTTGAGCATCAAACCCGACCCCCAATTCCGGCGGGAAGGGATCAACATTTACTCGGAAGTGAAAATCAGCTATCTGCAAGCGATTCTGGGCTGTCAAATCCCCGTGCCGACGGTGGATGGGAGCCACGACCTGAAAATCCCCGCCGGCACCCAACCCGGTACCGAGTTTCGGATTGAGAATCTGGGCGTACCCCGTCTGGGCAACTCCGTCAGCCGGGGAGACCACTTCGTCACGGTCAAGGTGGAAATTCCCACCCACATCAGCGGCGAAGAGCGGGAATTGCTGGAGAAATTGGCACGGATTCGCCATGAAAAAACCAGCAAACACGGCATCGGTGACCTATTTGGCGGCATTTTCGGATGAACCCACCCCTGGATTTGCGGGGCACCCCCTGCCCTCTCAATTTCGTCCGCACCCGCCTGAAACTGGAACAACTCCCCCCCGGTACCGCCCTGGAAGTTTGGCTGGATGGGGGAGAACCGATCCAACAGGTGCCCGACAGCCTGCGCCAACAGGGGTATGAAATCCTCGGGGTTCAGCCCCAAGCCGATTACTTTGTTCTTACGGTCAAAGCCTGATGCATCGGGAAGTCCTCGGTCACGTTTGGGCGGCGCAGGCGAACTTCTACCGGGTGGCGACCCCTGAGTATGGTGAATTGCTTTGTACTGCGAGAGCGAGGTTAAAAAAAACCGGACAATGGGTGCTGGTCGGGGATCAGGTGCAGGTGGAAGAAATTGACCCCGCCAGTCAACGGGGGGCGATTAGCGAAATTTTGCCCCGGCGGAGTGAACTGGATCATCCCCCAATTGCCAACGTGGATCAGTTGTTATTGATGTTGGCGTTGGCGGCACCGGCGTTAGACCCGCACCATCTCAGCCGTTTTTTGGTCAAAGCGGAATCCACCAGTTTACCCTTTATTTTAGCTTTGAATAAATCGGATTTATGTAGTAGGGAACAGATTGATTTTTGGGTGGCAAAATTGCAAACCTGGGGGTATGAACCCGTAATTATTAGCACCACTACCGGGCAAAATATTGCGGAACTTCAATCCCGTTTGGCTCATAAAATCACCGTGATCACTGGACCTTCCGGGGTAGGCAAATCCAGCTTAATTAATACCCTTACTCAAGGCAATGATTTAGCCACTGGAGCGGTTGCCCAGCGCACCGGTAGAGGTCGTCATACCACCCGCCATATCCAACTTTTACCTTTAAGTGGCGGGGGAATGATTGCCGATACCCCCGGTTTTAATCAGCCCAATTTAGAGATCAAACCGACGGAATTAGCCCGCTGTTTCCCGGAACTTTACCGTCAAAACGCCACCTGTGAATTTGCAAATTGCACCCATCACAATGAACCCGGTTGTGGGATAAAAAAAGACTGGGAACGGTATGAACATTATGTGCAATGGTGGCAGGAATTGCAGATTTTAGCCGAAATGAAACAAGCGCAAGGGCGTTGTGATGTGGGGGTGAAATATAAACAGGAGGAAATGGGACGTTGCCGGAGTGAACCTAAGTTAGCCCGCCACAAATACCGCAATCTCTCCCGCCGTCGCCAGCACCAGGAACTCGATTTACTCACAGCGGATGAGGAATAATAATGGGCACCTCTATAAATTCAAAATTGGCGATCCGCCCTTGGTTCTGGGTAATATGGGCATTGCAACAATGAGATTTTTGGCTAGCTCAAATCAATAGAGATGCCTATTAAAGGGGTTCAAGGATGAGGGAAGCTACGGTAATTTTTCCAGATCAGTTATTTCAAAATCATCCGGGATTACAGCCAGGGAGATTGGTTCTTTTAGTGGAGGAACAACTGTTTTTTCGAGATTATTTTTATCCGGCTAAATTTCATCAAAAGAAATTAGTATTGCATCGAGCCAGTATGCAAGCCTATCACCAGGAATTAAAAAATCGAGGTTATGACATAGTTTATATTAGCTACCAATCTAACCCCCAGATGGATTATTTATTTCAACCGTTGCAAACCCGGCAGATTCAAATCCTTTACTTGTGTGAATTGGTAGATAATATCTTGACCAAAAGGCTAAACAAATGGTGCGACATTTATCAGATTAAAATCATCGAACTACCTACGCCTAAATTTCTCACCCCTTGGGCTTGGTTTCAAGAGCAATGTCCCCCCCAACCGCCCTACTCTTTAACTAAGTTTTATATTGCCCAACGGAAGCGATTAAATATCTTGGTAGCGGGGGATAAACCCGTCGGTGGCAAATGGAGTTTTGACCGGGAAAATCGCAAAAAATTACCGAAAAATATTACTATTCCTAAGATTCCACAAATTTCCCCCAATACTTATGTCCTAGAAGCGCAGGAATATGTGACAAAAAATTTTGCCGATCATTGGGGTTCAGTTGCCAATTTTTCCTATCCAACCACCCACACGGAAGCCACAAACTGGTTACAGGATTTTCTAGCTCACAGATTTGCTTACTTTGGCGATTATGAAGATGCGATTAGTGTCCATCAGGATATTATTTTTCACAGCGTTTTAACCCCAATGCTCAATATCGGCTTATTAACTCCAGAACAAGTTATCTTTGAAACGTTAAATTACGCAGAATCCCACCCCGTAGGATTAAATACTTTAGAAGGGTTTGTGCGGCAAGTGATTGGGTGGCGGGAATTTATGGCAGGGATGTATTTACGCATAGGCACAGCGCAAAGAAATAGTAATTTTTGGGAGCATCATCGCCCCATGCCTGCCTCATTCTACACGGGTACTACGGGCATTCTACCCCTGGATCATGTGATTAAAAAAGTGTTGCAAACCGCCTATTGTCATCACATTGAACGGTTGATGATTTTAGGGAATTTTATGTTACTATGCGAAATTCATCCCCAGGCAATTTACCAGTGGTTTATGGAGCTTTTTATTGACAGTTATGACTGGGTAATGGTGCCTAATGTGTATGGGATGAGCCAGTATAGCGATGGGGGTTGGATGACCACAAAACCCTATATCAGCGGGTCAAATTATCTTCGCAAAATGAGTGATTTTCCGGTGGGGGAATGGTGCGAGATTTGGGATGGCTTGTACTGGCGATTTATTGATAAACACCAGGATTTCTTTAGCCAAAATCCCCGGCTCAGTATGATGACCGTAATGCTCAAAAAAATGAGTCCCACCCAACGGCAAACCCATTGGCATAGGGCGGAAACATTTTTGGCAAGCTTCGCCTGATTTAGCCCCTAGATTAACGATTAAAATTAAAATACGTACGCCTTGGCGATGATCCAAAAACACCGATAGGACGTTTGTGCTGTCTGCCCAGGATGTGAAAGCCCATGCCCGCCGTTTGGGGTTCCATCGGGTGGGGATTGCCAGCGTTGCGCCTGCCCCGACTTCCCATCTGAATACATGGCTAAAGGCAGGCTATCACGCTGATATGGGCTGGTTGAGCGATGAGCGGCGCAGTGAGATTGAGCGGGTTTTGCCGGGGGTGCGCTCGGTGATTGCGGTGGCTTTGAACTATTACTCGCCGGGGGAACAGCCGAGGGTGGGAAAAATCGCCCGCTACGCCTGGGGACGGGATTACCATCGGGTCGTGGGACGGCGGTTGAAAGCCTTGGCTGATTGGTTGCACCGACAGGTTCCCGATTGCCAAACCCGCACCTACGTGGACACGGGACCGATGGAGGATAAACTTTGGGCAGAATGGGCGGGACTGGGTTGGGTGGGGAAAAACAGCAATCTGATTACCCGGCAGTACGGCTCCTGGGTGGTGCTTGGGGAAGTTTTGACCACTCTGGAATTAACCCCCGATGCGCCCCACACGGAACATTGCGGCACCTGCACCCGCTGTTTGTCTGCCTGTCCGACCGGGGCAATTGTGCGCCCTTTTGTGGTGGATAGCCGTCGCTGTATCGCTTATCACACGATTGAGAACCGCCAAGAGACGCTACCAACGGAGATTGCCGCCAATTTGCAGGGCTGGTTGGCTGGGTGTGACATTTGCCAAGAGGTGTGCCCCTGGAACCAACGGTTTGCCCAACCCACCGATATTCCCGAATTTGCACCCCGTTTGCCTCCTTTATCCTTGCGGGTGTGGGCGGAACTGGATACGGAAACCTGGGATCGGAGTCTGCGGGGGTCGGCTCTGCGGCGGATTAAACCCTTCATGTGGCGGCGCAATGCCCAGGCATTACTGGCGCATGGTTCCCATAGTTCTCAATAATTACAGTCTTTTGAGTAGTTATGGGATACAGTTAAACACCACTTGCCATAGGTCAATCATGCTGAGCTTTTAGAATAATCGAGGCTTTTTGTATCCTTTATATTGATAAATAGACTGTATCTACATTTGCAGAGTAATTTGATTTTCATTTTGTAAAAAAGTAGGATAATTCGTAATTAAAACTTCTTTGTTCAGTTTTCTTTCTTTACTGTTTTTCTTAATTTTCATGCCAGAGAAAGATTGGACACAAGTGAAGTAAATTTCTTTCTGATTCGCAAAAAGTTCACGGATTTCAGGAGTATCGTAAGAGGATAAAATCCACTTGCAATTAGTCCTTGATAAAATCTGAGCCATTTCTCTGTGTTCGTCCCATTTTTTCATATTGTGAAAGTAGTTACATCCATTCCCAGGGTATGGAGGGTCAAGGTACATAACAGTACCTTCTCTATCATAACGCTGAAAGCATTGCTTCCAGTCAAGGCATTCGATGATAACAGTTTTAAGACGGTCATAAACTGGTTCAATTCTACTCCGAAGTGTCTTGAGTGCGCCGATTAGTCGATTTCCATGACCTCCGTCTGAAATGCTCGTCTGAAAGCGCGGGTAGTCTAATTCTCCCCCCCAACCGGCCATAATAAGATAGTAGAAACGGTGAGCTCTTTCTACATCAGTCAATTTCTCTGTATCAAGCTGTGCCAAACGATCAAATTCAGCTCTGGATACCAGTTCTAAGTCAAATGCTCGGATTAGTTCTTCTGGTTTCTCTCTTACAACACGGAAAAAGTTGATAAGTTCTTGATCTTTATCATTGAGAACTTCTACCGGGCTTGGAGGTTTTCCAAAAAGAACCCAAGCCGCTCCACAGAATGGTTCCACATAACAGGTATGGGAAGGTAAAATAGCTACAATATCATTCCTCAAACGGGATTTGCCCCCCACCCATTTGAAGGGGCTGTTTATCCTGTTCCACTTTGTACTGTGATTTGCCATGTTCATTTTTACATCCTTGGTGTTCCATACCCAATTGTCTCTACTAGAGACAGTACACCATATCGAACAGTTGTTGTCAACCCCTCGATCTTAGTTAGTGTATGCAAAGGTTCGGAGAGAAACTAAGAATCCTAAGAAGTCATCGGAGGATGACCCTTAAGGAACTTGCCGTAAAGATTGGGTATGAAACCCACAGTTATCTGAGCGAAATAGAGTCCGGGAAAAAAGTCCCAACGGCTGAACTAGTACTGAGTGTTGCTCGATACTTTGGAGTAACAACCGATGCGCTTCTAAAGGACGAAGAAGATTTAGGTGACTTGCTATGACAGAAGAACGTGTGTGGTTTTACAACCAAAACCCAGATTCAGAAAGGATCGAGTGTATTGTTCGGATGCTTAGTACTTTTCAGGATGGTAGTGGAGAAAGAAGAGAACCAAACATCCAGAAAGAAAACGGACAATTAATCTTAACTTGGAAGACACTTCCCGGTGGGTTTGATTTTGAGATGGTTATAGCTGAAGCTTTAGGTGGTATCCCTCTAAGTGGAGGAAAGTTTGTGTATGATATTATTTTCCCTATGTTTAAGGATGAAATTGACCAGAACAATCAGAGCATAAATGAGCAAGAACATACAAGAAACCTGATTTCAAAAATAGAAATGTTTGCACAACCAGTAAAAGATAACTATAAAGTCAGGGAAAAAGAAATACTTTACAAACGAATTTTAAAGCTCCCTAGTTTTTCCTGTGATATAATAATTGGCTTTCTTGATAAGATGGAAAGTGAACGAGGACAAACCATCACTTCTAAAAATATCACTGAGTGGCTTAAGAAAAACATCAAAAACCCTTTTTATGGAATATCTTGTAAATCTTCTGATAAAAATGGAAACTTAAATAATGATGAAACAAGAATAAGAATTGAAATTTCAAATGCGGCTTCCAAATTCTCAAATGCCATAAGAAAGAGCGGTGTAGACTTGAAAAAAATTTGGGAACTTTGCACGGGCGGCCAAAGAAATGATTGTGAAAATGATCTTAAGGAGATTGGACGAGCGATAATGGAAGTCGTTAATAAAATTAATACCGCTGATTCTTCTAAAATTCCTAAAAAATCTAAAGCTTTACTAAAAGAATTATATGGTGATTGTGGATTTGATTTTCCCGAACCTGATAAATATGGGTCTTATCTTTGTCTTGCTTCTGATGGACAAGGTAATTATAGAGTCTTGCGGTATAAGCATAAGCTACCAGATGCTGATTCTGTGGATTGGACAATAACTTCTTACAAAAACCAATATAACTATACAGTAACGGGAAAGTCAAAAGGAGATCAAGGTAATGTTATTGAATTCTACTCTGGTTCAGGAGGTCAATTTAAGTATTTCCCAAAAATTGGAGAGGCAACCTGGAAGTCAGATGTCTTTCAACTAAAAAGATTGAATGAAGGTTCAAGCATAAAGTTGACCGATAAACTTAATAAGTATTTTCCTCCTGATAATTACCCATTGAATTCTGTAAAATTTCTATACTATTATTTGATTTGGATGGCATGGATATTTTCATAGGAATTTTCGATGAAGCACTTATAGAATCGAAGATCTGTGTTGTGGTTTTTCTTATGAGCAACTCTATTTATTGATTTTTGTACTTACATAAGGGTTCTGAAAGTCCCATTCCTTCCTTAGCAATTATCAATAACCCAGAGGGCATTTCAATAGTCGTGGATTAACATAGCAATCCTATCAAAGATTGAAACAGTAATCACATGGGAAGCCCGCTGGAAACTGATTTTTGTGAGTATCTGTTGCATAATCGCTTAGGATTGCTATAGAGGTTCTCTAATAAGGGAGATTGAACCGCACCCGCATCCCAGCGGGCATTACCGCCCACCGATCACCACATTTTTGATCCGCACATGGGGACCACCGACGCTAACCGGTAGGGGAGATTGCCCCGCCTTGCCACAGCCGCCGTTGCGGTAAACCGTGTCCTTGCCCACCGCCTCAATATCCTTCAAGGTCTGAAATACATTGCCGCTCAGGGTGACATCGCTGACCGGTTCAGCCAATTCCCCGTTGCGGATCATGTAGCCCTCGGCGGCGGCAAAGGTAAACAGTTCCCCGTTGGTTTGCCCGCCCAACATCCGCACGCAGTACACCCCCAGGTCAATGTCCTGCATCATATCCCGCACATCCTGGATGCCTGGCTCGATCCCCGTATTGGTCATCCGCACAATCGGGGCATAGGTCGCCGACAATGCCCGGGCGTTACCCGTGGGTTGCTCCGCCATTTTTCCCGCCGTTTCCCGGGAATGGAGCCGTTGGGTCAGCACCCCATCTTTAATCAGGTATTTACGTTGTCCTGGCACTCCCTCATCGTCATAGACCAGGGAACCGGGTAGACCCGGCAGAGTGGCATCATCCACCACATTCAATTCGGGAATCGCAACCTGCCGCCCCAACTGCAACAACTCCTGCATCCGGGGATTTTCATAGACAAAATCCGCCTCGGACAAATGCCCAAACGCCTCATGGATAAAGACTCCCGCCAGGTAGGGGTCAAGAATCACCGTGTACTGCCCGCCCTTGACCGGTTGCGCTTCCAATTGCCGTACCGCCCGTTGCGCCGCCCCTAAGACCTGGTCTTCGATACCCACCAGTACATTGTAATCCGAACGGGAATGCACCGATTCATAGCCTTGACGCACGACCATTTCCGCTCCCCGGGCTACCACCCCAAACATTCCCGACACATCCAACCGCTCCTGCGCCAAAAGGGTGCCGGTGGAAGTTGCCAAATAGGTAATGCCAAACCGTTCCCGGTAGCCCACGCTGGTGGTTTGGATGCGGGAATCGTATTGCAAAAGCAGGTTATTGTAATGATTGAGCAATTCCCGTTTTTCGCTCAGGGGTACGGTGCGGGGGTCTGTGGCGATGGAAGCAGTCACATAGTCCACCACGGGCGTTACGTCAGCCAATTGGGTGACCTCCTGACCGATCAAGCGTGCCTGGGTGACGGCATCCTGCACCCGTTCGGACAGTTCACTCAAGCCGTTGAAGGTCACAAAACTCCAGCCCCCCCGGTAGCAGGCACGAATCCCCCCCGCCAGGGACAACCCCCGATCCACCGCATCGAAACGGGGACCCCGAAAGCCCAACCGCAGGGATTCGCTTTGCTCCAGGCGAATTTCCAGGTAGTCCACCCCTTGGGCATGGCGATGAATCACGTCCTGCAATTGGTCTTGAATCCGGGTCGGGGTGATGGTGGCGGTCATAATAATAATGTGTAAATTGGGCGATCTCTCCTAGTTTAGCGTGTCCATTCCCTATGTTTCGTCTTTCCACCCGTAGCCAATACAGCCTCAAGGCGATGCTGGATTTAAGTCTCACGACGGATAATCGGGCGGTTTCCGGGCGTACCATTGCCCAACGGCAGGGGATTCCTGCGCCCTTTTTGGAAAAAATCCTGCTGGATTTGCGTCGGGCGGGTTTGGTCGTGTCCCACCGGGGGGCACAGGGGGGGTATCGCTTGGCACGACCGCCGGAACTGATTCGGGTATCAGAAATTTTTTTGGCGGTGGGGGAATCCCTCACGTACCCGGAACCCCAGCCTCAACAGGCGACGGATTGGGTGACCCGCACCCTTTGGCGACGGCTGAGCGGGTTATGTGAGCAAGCCTTACAAAGTCTGACGTTGGCGGATTTGTATTACGATGTGCGGAGCCGGATGGCAACCGATGCGGAGTCGTTTCACTTTATTGTTTGAGGCACATTTCCTGTGGAACAATTCCATTCACCCCTGTTCCTAATTCAATGGGAATCCCTGCACTTAGTAAGCGTATTTCAACGCCAAATATACTAACGCCGCCACACCCCCCAGGATCAACAAGGCTCCCGTCAGTACTATCACCGGACTATCGGCTTCATCAAACCGCATGGAACCCCGGTTCATATCATTCATACGCACCTCCGGCAACATCCCTATTAATCATAGATAGCGAAAAATTTCCTGTTTCGCCCCAATCATTTCGATTTTTTTAACAGTTGCGCCACCTTGCGACCCCACCGTTGTAGCCGTTGGTACCCAATCCCCCAGCCAGTGAGCGGGCGAATGTCCCCCTTGTGTGCCGATTGATAATCGAAAAATTCATCCAATGCCTGCCAAATCAGGTATAATTTTTTTCGCACCTGGGGGGAACGATATTCCTGCAAAAATTCTAAATTCACAGGCGGTGTTGGTGTATTGAGAACCCGCAGAATTTTGTTCACATCATAGCCCGAATCATAACAGCCAATTTGCTCACAATTCAACCCTGGGTCAAGATAGTCCGCTAGACCGCCATTAACGCTCGAAAAAACCCGACAGCCGCACGCCATCGCTTCCAAAGGTTGCAGACCAAACCCCTCACTCACCCCCTGTACCGCCCAATAGTGCGCCGAATCGTATAGATAAACCCGACTGCGATTAAATAAATCCGCCAGACTGGGCACGAAATAATCCACCACCTCCACCCGCACATATTTTTGCAATTTGGGAGCTAAGGTGTTGAGTAAATAAGGAGAAGATTTTCGAGCCATGATCAACACATCAATATCCCGAGGTTGACCCTGGTCAAAAAATTCATCACCAATCACATTTGGTAAATAATAAATCGGTGCATGGGGAGCCTTTTGCCCCCAATAACCCATACTGTTGCGGCTGACAGTTACAATCGGCACCCCCGGGGGAATGGCAAACCCGTAACCCGTGCTGTGGGCGTGATAAACCACCGGATAGTTACGCAATTGGGCAAGCAATTTGGGCACATGAAACCCCCAACTCACCACAAAAATTCCTTCAACCAGGGGACGGCGGATCACATCCGCTAAAAATAAATGCTCTGGTTCCCGTTGCTGATAGGTGACTAAAGTGGCAACACCCAGGGATTGAGCCAATTCCAGCACTTTTAATTCTGCCCAAAGCCCCCCACAGTGGTAGGATTTCGTCGTGCCCGGTACCAAAAAATACAGTTGCCGCATCCCCTCCCCCGCCGCTGTTTTCCCAGTGTACGAAAAACTGTCATCATAGGAATAATTCTCTCACCCTGCCCATGTCGCCCCAAACCCTGAACCTGACCCCCGACCTGTACCGCTACCTGCAACGCCATTCCCTGCGGGAACCTGACCTCCTGCGCCAGTTGCGCCAGGAAACCCAGACCATGCCCGGGGCACAAATGCAAATCTCCCCGGAACAGGGGCAGTTTATGGCGTTTTTGGTGCAGGTGATGGGGGCACACCGTACCCTGGAAATCGGCGTGTTTACCGGCTATAGCAGTTTGGCAGTGGCACTGGCTCTGCCTCCCACCGGGCGGATGGTGGCTTGTGATATTAACCCGGAATCCACCCAAATCGCTCGCCGCTACTGGGAAAAAGCCGGGGTTGCCCACAAAATTGACCTGCGGTTGGCTCCGGCAAAAGATACCCTGAATACCCTAATTGCCCAGGGGGAAGCCAATCATTACGATTTCGCTTTCATTGATGCGGACAAGGAAAATTACTGGATTTACTACGAACAATGTCTGCAATTGGTGCGCCCCGGTGGTTTAATTATGGTAGATAACGTCTTGTGGGGAGGGGCGGTGATAGATGCAACGGTTCAAGATCGGTCAACCCAAGCCATACGTCAGTTTAACGAGAAAGTTTATCAGGACGAACGCATTACATTGGTCATGCTTCCTCTAGCGGATGGGGTGACGCTGGCGTGGAAACGACCTGATTAGCAATGTAATGAATTAGTATTAAATATGTACAATTGGGAGTTTGGTCTGTGAAGGTGCTGGTGGTGGGTGGGGGTGGACGGGAACACGCCCTGGCTTGGAAGTTGGCGCAATCCCCGCAAGTAACGAAGGTGTTTTGTATGCCGGGCAATGGCGGTACTGCCACCCTGTCTAAGTGCCTGAATATGCCCATGTTGCCGGTGGATGTGGAGGGAATTACCCGGTTTGCCCTGGTGCAGGGGGTGGGGTTGGTGGTGATTGGACCGGAAACCCCTTTGGCGTTGGGCATGGCGGATCAGATGCGGGCGCAGGGGTTGCGGGTGTTGGGACCAGGACAGGCGGGGGCGCAGTTGGAAGCCAGCAAGGTGTGGGCAAAAGCCTTCATGCAGGCGGAGGGGATTCCCACGGCTCCGGCGCAAGTTTTTCGGGAGTTGGCTCCTGCCCAAAGTTATATTGAGCAACAGCCCCTGCCAGTGGTGGTGAAGGTGGATGGACTGGCGGCGGGGAAGGGGGTGACGGTGGCGCAAACCCACGCCCAGGCGATTCAGGCGGTGCAGGCGGCTTTGACGGGGCAATTTGGGCAAGCGGGACAGCAGGTGTTGGTGGAAACATTTTTGACCGGGGAAGAGCTTTCCCTGCTGGCTTTGACGGATGGGGAAACCCTCTACCCGCTTTTGCCCGCCCAGGACTATAAACGCTTGGGGGCGGGGGATACGGGACCAAACACGGGGGGGATGGGTGCTTGTGCGCCGGTGCCCTGGGTGACGGAGGAGTTATTACAGCGGGTGGAGCGGGAAATTTTTGCGCCGCTTTTGGCTGGGTTAAAACGGCAGGGGATTGACTATCGGGGGGTAATTTACGCCGGATTGATGGTGACGCCCCAGGGTGACCCGTTGGTGGTGGAATTTAACTGTCGCTTTGGTGACCCGGAAACCCAGGTGATTCTGCCCCTGTTGGATTCTTGCCTGTTGGAGTTGGCGTTAGCCTGTGCGGAGGGACGGTTGGGGGAAGTGCCGCCGCCAGTGTGGCGACCTGGATATGCGGCAACGGTGGTGATGGCTTCCGGGGGTTATCCGGGGGAATCGGTTAAGGGTTATCCGGTGCGGGGGCTGGATTTAGCAGAGGCGACGGGGGCATTGGTGTTTCACGGGGCTACCCGCCGGGAGCGCAACCAAACCTTTACCGATGGGGGACGGGTGTTGAATATCACCGGCTATGGTGCCACGTTGGACGAAGCGCTGGAGCAGAGTTATCTGGGGGTGAAACAGGTGAGTTTTACCGATTGCTATTATCGGGAAGACATTGGTTGGCGACTAAAAAATCGTTAGGGATGGGATACCTACAGGTCGGTTCCATCTAATTGTTGAATTTTGCAAAGCCGTCTGATAATCAATTTGCTATAGCTAAGCATACAAAGGTTGACATGATATGGGTCGCTGGGCGTAGCCCCACATTGGTTTCCCATAGCGAAGCGTGGCGTAGCCATGAATCTTAAGGCGACAACCTTAACCTACATAGCTATAATATAGTAATCCTACTTAATTGAATGGGAATTACTTAGAACCAAGGACGGGGGCGGTGCCCCTGCGACCCCTGTTCTAAACCCATTCATTTAAGAGCCAGATTGATAACGAAAAAAATTCTTCATTAAGTATTTTACCTACCTCAAATTTATAAACTTTTGTTGCAGAGTTCAACTGTCTATGACCTATTCCGGTTGCCAAGGGAACCAGTTTTCATCCAGGGCTTGCTCTAGGGTAAAGTCAGGCTCTTCAGGAATTAAACTAGAGGATGTTTTCATTACTTTAAGTATGTTTTTTTCTGGCTTTTTGGGCACCTCTATTTATCAATTTTTGTACTTACACGACAGGCTCGGAAGCCCCATTCTTTCGCTGGTTAATGATCAATAACCGCAGGGGTTCTTCTCAATAGCTATGAATTAATCGAGGTGCCTGAGCGGAAGTGCCGTGTCTGGTAGGAGGTGGCAACATTTGGACTAGCGGCTATGTAACCAAGTCGCCAAAATTTGAATAAAGCCGAAAATGGCTAGTAAGATGATTACTAGCAAGAATAAAATAAATAGCAAGGGGAGGCGAATTAATAATAGAGAAAAGCCATTCAAGGGTGTGACCCGTCCCCAAATCTGATAGAGTCTTTGCCAAGATTGCCCATCCCAAAACCAAGCCCGTTGGGCGGGATAGGTGCTACTGAGTTGTTCGAGAATTTGATCGGATTCTTTGAGTACAAAAATTTGCTGGCAACGGTCACAGCCCAAGGCATCGGTCAAGGTGATCCGCTGTAACCGACCCCCCCGGCGACAACAGGGGCAAGGGTACACCCGGTTGAGATCAATTTTTTGGGCACTCCATTTGCCCATCGTGTTAGGTTCCTTTCCCGATACCATCATTCTAAGCGTCTTTTGCGAATGGGGAGTGCATGACCACCCCGGCGGGGATCAAAATTGGCATTGACGTGGGGGGCACGTTTACCCATGCGGTGGCGGTGGATACCCTCAGCCATCAACTGTTGGGGAAGGTGCGGGTGCCCACGACCCACCGGGCGGCATTGGGGGTGGCCGAGGGGGTTGTCCAGTCCTTACAGGAATTATTGCGGGTCACGGGGTTGGAACCAGCGCAAATTCAACTGATTGCCCACAGTACAACCCAAGCCACCAATGCGCTCCTGGAGGGGGATGTGGCGACGGTTGGCATTATTGCCCTCAGCAGTCGCCTGTTGGGATGGGTGGCGCAGGCGCAGACCCAGGTGCGGGATGTGGAACTGGCACCGGGGCAGTTTTTACCCACCTGTCACGGCTGGCTCCCGACGGATGGGGGGGTGAATTTAACGGATTTGGAAAGGTTGGTAACCCGTCTCCAAGCTCAGGGGGCGCAGGTGTTTGCCGTCAGTGGTGCCTTTGCGGTGGATGACCCCGAACCGGAACAGCAGGTGGTGGCTTGGTTGCGCCAGCGGGGTTTTTTGGCGACGGCGGGGTGTGAATTGTCCCAACTCTATGGGCTGGGGTTACGCACCCGCACGGCGGTGATCAATGCGGCGATTTTGCCCCGGATGCTGGAAACCGCCAACCGTACGGAACAGGCGGTGCGAGCCAGTGGCATTACCGCCCCGGTGATGATTATGCGAAGCGATGGGGGGGTGATGGGGATTGGGGAAATGCGTCACCGCCCGATTTTGACCATCCTTTCCGGGCCAGCGGCGGGGGTGGCGGCGGCTTTGGGGTACGCCCGGGTTTCCCAGGGGTTATTTTTGGATGTGGGTGGCACCAGCACCGATATTTCCGTAATTCTCCAGGGGCGACCCCAGGTGAAAACGGCGGAGGTGGCGGGCAAACGGTTGTACCTCAAATCCTTGGATGTGCGTACCCTGGGAATTGCTGGGGGTTCCGTACCCCGCCTGCAGAGAAACCGGCTGGTGGACGTGGGACCCCGCAGTGCCCATATTGCCAACTTGCAGTATATGAGTTTTACCGATGCCGCCCCGGCACCCGACCCTTGGCAACGGCAGATTTTAACATCTCAGCATTATTTAGCGGTGGCAGAAGGGGGACAGCCTGCTTGGACTTTTACCCCGACGGATGCGGCGGTGGTGTTGGGGTTATTGGCTGAACCAACTCTGGATGAAGCGGGCAAAACCCGGGTGACTTGGTTGGCTGAGGATTTGGGCATGACCCCCACGACCCTGGCGCAACGGGTGCTGGATTTAGCCAGCCGGAAGGTGCAACGAGTGATTGAGCGGCTGATCGCCGAGTATGAACTGGAACGGGACAGCTTGGTTTTGGTGGGGGGCGGCGGGGGAGCGGGGGCATTGGTGCCCTACGTGGCGCAAAAGATGGGGCTACCGCATTGGTTGGCTCCCGATGCGGAGGTGATTGCCGCCATTGGGGTCGCCCTAGGGTTGATCCAGGAAACCATCGAGCGGAGTGTGGTCAATCCCACCCCAGCGGATGTGCGCCAAGTGCGCCAGGAAGTTGTGCAGGCGGTTACTCGCATGGGGGCGCATCCGGCCACCATTAGCGTGCGGGTCGAGGTGGATCAACGGCAACAGAAAATCATCGCCACCGGCACCGGGGCGTTGGCATTGCAAACCCGGCGGGAATTATCCGCCCTAGAACCAGCTCATTTACTAACCCTAGCGGCGCAATCCCTGGGTTGTCGCAAAGAGCAGGTTCAGTTGGTGGCAGTGCAGGGGGACTACCGGATTTATCAACGGCAGGCTTCCCGGTGGGGGCAGGGTTATCCACCGGTGCGGGTCATCCATCGGGACGGGGTGATTGTTTTGCAATTGCGCCGGGCAGTGGTTCACGCCACCACCGTCGGGCAGGGGATTACCATACTCCTCGACCTGCTCAATACCCATAAAACCTATGGAGATGGGGGGGAATTATACCCAGCGGTGTGGATCATTCTGCCGGAGCGGATTTTGGACTGTTCCGGGTTGGTGACCCCGGCTCAGATTATTTCTCTGGTCAATCTGGAATTAGAAACCTATGGGGAAGAGGTGGAGATTATTTTGTTGTTGGCAGTGAAGATTTAGTGATAGCAATCATAAATGATTTTAGAACAGGGATTGCAGGGGCACTGCCCTCATCCTTAGTTCTGGGAAATTTCTATTCGTTTTTGTGAATTACAGTCTTTTGAGGGGTTATGGGATACAGTTGAACCTCACTTACCGTAGGTCAATCTTGGTAAGCCTTTAGGATGATCGAGGCTTTTTGTATCCTTTAATTGACAAATAGACTGTATGAATGTGCCGGTGGCAGGTGGCCGTAGGCGTAGGAAGTATGTCAAGTAGATCAATTAGTCCTTATGGGGAACGCCACGCTACGCTAAGAGAAGAACGACCTAAGCCTGGAGGTAATGAGCGATGCAACCTCAAGTTAAAGCGAAACCCAAATCCCTATACGATACAGACTATCAACTGTGGATTGATGGCACTGTTGCTCAGTTAAAATCAGGCGACTTCAGCGACCTTGATGTGGAGAATTTAATCGAGGAGGTTGAAAGCTTGGGCAGAAGTCAGAAACACGCCATTTCCAGTTACCTTCTGCGCCTTTGTGAACATCTGCTCAAGTTTAAATATTGGGAATCTGAGCGCGAGAGTTGTTTTAGGGGCTGGGATGTGGAGATTGCACATTTTCGTCTGCAAATCCAAGAATACCTTGATGCCAGTCCTAGCTTAAAGCCTTTCTTAAAGGACAACTTTCGCAAACAGTACAACAACGGCAGGAAACTTTTTCTTAAAGCCAGTCGGCTTCATTCTAGCTTGATTTCTGAAGAGCCTGACTTTACCCTAGAGCAAGCCCTGGATGAAAACTGGCTCCCTTGGCAACCGGAATAGGTCATAGACAGTTGAACTCTGCAACAAAAGTTTATAAATTTGAGGTAGGTAAAATACTTAATGAGGAATTTTTTTCGTTATCAATCTGGCTCTTAAATGAATGGGTTTAGAACAGGGGTCGCAGGGGCACTGCCCTCATACTTGGTTCTGGACAATTTTTGTCCGCTAATTAAAGTTAATTAAATTTGTAGATAGAAAACTTTTGGATTAAATATATGTATATAGCAATCCTAAATAAGAATGGAACAGGGGTCGCAGGGGCACCGCCCCCGTCTCTGGTTCTGGGAAATTTGTGTTCGTTAATCAAATAGGATTGCTATATATTATGGCACGTTGGAATGACGAGATGTTAGACCGCCTGGCTGACCAAACCCAGGCGAATGCCGAAGCCATTACTCGGTTAGAAGCCAAGGTAGATGCCAATACCGAAGCCATTAACCGGCTGGAAGCAAAAGTAGATGCCAACACGGAAGCCATCCGAGAACTGCGATCAGGACAGGCGGCGAATGCTGAAGCTATCCGGGAACTGCGAGAAGGGCAAGCCATGATGATGCAAATGTTCATCCAACAGCAAAGTGCCATCGAAGAATTGCGTCGAGATACTCGTGCCATCCAAGCGGATGTACGTTTGATCCTAGATACCCTCACCCACAACTATCCCAATGGACAACAAGGGGTAAATTAGATAAATACCTTGTGGAGTGAATAATTATGGCACGCTGGAATGACGAGATGTTAGACCGCTTGGCTGACCAAACCCAGGCGAATGCCGAAGCCATTACTCGGTTAGAAGCCAAGGTAGATGCCAATACCGAAGCCATTACCCGGTTGGAAGCAAAAGTAGATGCCAACGCCGAAGCCATTACCCGGCTGGAAGCAAAAGTAGATGCCAATACGGAAGCGATTCGGGAACTGCGGAAAGGGCAGGAGGCGAATGCGGAAGCCATCCGAGAACTGCGAGAAGGACAGGCGATGATGATGCAAATGTTCATCCAACAGCAAAGTGCCATCGAAGAATTGCGTCGGGATACTCGTACCATCCAAACAGATGTACGGTTGATCCTAGATACCCTCACCCGCAACTATCCCAACGGACGTAAAGGAGCAAATTAAATCGTAAAAAATACTGACAATTATTATACAGTTACTATACTTACACAACACTTAGTATTGAAAATAAACGGCAAGGGCAGGAAAATCACTCAGAAAATGGCACAAAGACTAGGAATTTCTGGGAACTTGGACGCACCCACCCCCGTCCATCAGCATTAACCGTTTCTCTGGCTTTTGCGTCTGGCTCCTCAATGCTCCCAAAACCAGGGGATGCGGTCGGGTGATTCCTATCACATGGTTGATTAACTGGGCGTGATTATACTAATTGGTGTGATCTATTTGGTCATTACCAAATGGTATAAGTTCCACCCTCATCTGTAACATCCTCTTTCCCTCTGGACTAACGATTATGTCTCATCCTCATTCTCGTCAGAAGCGTCGCTCCCTGCCTCGGTTCCGTCCGGGGATTGTGTCTTGGTTGCTGGGAGCCTATTATCGGGGTCAAAAAAATAGCGGGTTTATCCTACCCACGGCGACCCTGCTGATTGTCGTAGCTTTTTTAATCATGATCAGTCTGCTGGCTCGGACGGCGAACCGGGTGGCGCTGGTTTCCGGACAAAGGGAACGGATTGCGGTGGAAGGCCCCTCGGCGGAGTCGGTGGATCGGGCACGGGCGAAAATTGAATTTTTGTTTACACGGGAGAAAGAACTTCCCACAAACCCGCTAGAAGACACTATTGAAGACTTTCTAGGCAATCGGCAACGGGATCTCGCAACCAAGCAGGTTGTTGCGCCTCGGAAACTGGATGACATCTATACTCTACCTGATGAAAACCGTTGTCAGGCACAGAATGGGGATTGTGTAACTACTGGCGGAGCTTTTACGCCGGATGGGATTGCGCCCACTTGGTCCTATCGGGTGGATTTGAATGGGAATGGGACGGTGGATGACCCGACGGACGGGATAGCGGTTTATAGCATTCTGGGGCGGGTGTTTCGGGATGGTAAGAGTGCTGTGCCGGTATCTGATCCAGGCAAGACACATCTAACAAAGCGGCAGGATCGGGCTGCTAATTTTCTGGTGAATAATGCGCCTACCAAGGCGGAATCACCGGATGAGTTTTGTGAAGGTGCTTTGAGCGGTACTGTAGATGGGAATACAGGGCGTTTTTTGACGGGGAGTAGTGCGGAAGAACTCAAGAATTTTCAGATATATGCGCTGACAATTCCCAACCGTCAAAATGATGCGACGCTGACCAGTAATGCGGTGGTATTTCAACAGGATCGCCGGTTTACGGGGGCGAATAAGTGGGGGGCGTATTTCCGCTATGACTTGGAGATATTCCCGGGGCCGCAATTTAACTGGAATGGGGCGATGCACACGGAAGGCTCGCTCTTTATTACTTCGGGTGGCCCAGGGTTTAACAGTTATTTGATCAGTGCGCCCAATTCGTGCTATTTCCTGCCGTCGGTCAACTCGCAGATTTCGGCACGGGGTCTGTTTATGACGGGTACCGTCCGGGATGGCAATAATAATCCTGGTAACTCGGTGGTACATTTACAACCGGCGGGACGGATTGCGCCAACCCAATTGATTCAGTTATCAACCACTGGGGGATTTCCGAATCCAACCGGGCCAGGTACCTTTGCTAGCCAGGATTCGGTACTCGACAGATTTGTGCCAGAAGATTTGGCAATGGATCCGCTGTATTTGATCACTAATAATTTACCAGTGGCTCGTAGGCGGGAAGGGGGAAGCGAGAGCTATAGCACCTATAAAGACCCGAACTGGGGGGGAGCCTTGGCTTCCCGGATTCAGGTGGACAAGTGTGAAGCCCCGCCCTATGTGGATGACACGTTCCGGGCGGATGATCGCCTGGGGCCGAAACCCTCTTACGCCCGGGGGAGTTGCGATGGGGCGGAAACTTGGGAAAGCCTGGGGAAAGCGGGTGACCCGATCACTGGGAAACCGGAGTGGACAAGTAATAACCCGCCAGCGGATGCCCCGGATGAATATGGTGTGGATGGGTACTGGGAACGGCGTGCCCTGGGTCAGGGGATGAAGGTGATCGTTGGTCAACGGCTGGAACTGGGTAATGTCGGGGTCTGGGGTGGTTGGCGGTCGTACTTCAACTTCATTGCCTCTTCTTGGAATGATGACTCCTGGCGGTTCTGGGCAGGTCTAGGCGGTTCGTTTGGATGGAGTCCAACAGCCAGAATTTATCAACCCACCACGACTCCCTATTTTTCGGGAGCAGTGCCGCTATATAGTCAGGAAATTTTTGGGTTTTTGATGCGACCCCGGCCTACGATTGGGAATATTCCGGCTCCTGGGGCGGCAGACCCGCTCTATCCACCGGCGGTTTTGGCACCGGAGTTTGGGGGGACATCGCCATATAACTTTGCGGGGGTTCCGGCACCCACATTTGAACTCAGTCGGTTGAATTTACAGTTGAACCGGCGCACCCAGCGGGACAATTTGGCGGCAGTGCAGGCGGCGGCGGTTTACCATCACAAGGGGACACCGGATCGCACATTGCCCGTGCTGTGTTTGTCGAGCACGATTCATCCGGGGACGGAGGCGAGTTATTTCAATAGCATTACGTTTGGGGACCCGGTGAGTCCGGCTTCTCCAACTGCCATTAACCAGATGACCCGCTATCCGAGTAGTAATGCCAACTTTGTCCGACCGCCTGGTTCCCAAGCCCTGTTTCCGCCTTCGGACTTTTTCACGGGGCGGGGCACGGCGAATATGGAATACGGGAATGGCACCAACCCGGATAACCCCCCGTTTGAGGTGGCGGATTTTGAATCAGGGACGGCTCTGATGAAGGTGCTGACGAATTTGGCACAGTTTGCTGGTGATCCGAGTGGGGCGTTTCCCCCGTTGCAGGCACCGCCGGGGAACAGTCAGGTGTATCCCGACCCGGTGCTGACCATGTGGGGGGATTATTCTAACCTGCGCCGCACCTTAACCACCTTGGAGACGGGTGGAAGCTACGCTGACCTCTCCCCCGCTGACCAAGCTAATCTGCACACGGCGGGCTGTACGATGAGCCTGTTGGCAACGAATGTGCATTGGTATTTGGACTGGGGGTATTTCGGGACGGGGAATGATTTTTATCGCAGTAAGAATGGTCAAGAGCCGTTTAATCTTGTCCCCACTGTGCCGCCCTTGGGTACGGATGACGGTTCCTCACCGAATATCCGCACTGACTTGCAACGGTTGGCTCATGCCATGCGGCAATTGCAGGATGGCATTTTTAACGAGGCTGTGGGTAATTATGAAGTTGGTTACGGGATTTTGAACTTTGTTCGGCTGAACGATAGTGCTGGGGCTTGTACACCGATAACGAGCATCAACGCCAACTGTTACAACGTGCCTGCGGAGTATTACATTGCGGCTTTGGCGAGGATTCGGGATGCTCAACCTTTCAGCACTGCAACCAATTCGCCCTACCAGCAGTGGAATCGGTTGGTGTATCTGGCTCGGATGTTGAATACCCGGTTGCAGATTGTGCGGGATCGCACCTACGGGTTCCGGGAGTATGTGCCGGGGCAGTGGATCGGAGTGGAGACGGTGCCGACCAATGATCCAGGTAATGGGATTGACCAGGCAACAGGGACGCTCCGCCCCAATCGCCAACGCTTGGCGTACACCATCAGGACACCGTTTACAGGACCCTACACCCTCGGACAAACCGTGAACCTGCCCTGCGACCTGAGTTTGGCAGATATTGACTACTTTGGGTACAAAAAACCCTCTGCTCTGAATCCAGTCAATCCGAATGACCAATTGGTAGAGCGGGAGATGGTCGCCCTTGCCCGGCTGTGTCCCACCCAGCCCAAGTACCCATCCTTGTATTACCTGTTCCCAGGGGATTTGAATTCCACCGGGGAGGTGGATGGGGCAGATAATCACGGTCACGATGGCACTTCCGGGATCAACCGGCGTAATAGCAGTGACCCCAGCCCCTACAACCAGCCCAGCGGCAGTGCGGGGAACAATCAGGAATCCTTCTCCGAACCCTACGTCCTGAGCCGTTACATTGCTGAGGATGCGAATGACCTGGCGACCTATGAGGCGGTTAAATTAGATGATTTGAATGAATTACGCTTGCAAAACCGTCAACCAGGTCCTACTCGCACATGGAAACTGCCAGTCCTCAATCTGGTAAATAATCAGCCAGTGACCACTACCGACCTCTACCAACGGGAAACGGATTTGATTGTCAGTGAATCCCAACCGGCCAATGCCCACGCCAACTTGTCTGCCTATCGCACCGGTTTAGCGGAAAAAGCCCTCTATGACGGGCGGCAATTGCAGATGGTGCGGGTGATGGACTTCGACATTGACCTCCTGCGGCGGGTGAATCAGGCACCGGAATCCTTTGAGGGCGATGCCTGGTTGACGGTGGGGCAGGTGGCGACGGCGACGACCAAACCCATTGCGGGGGGGATCATCTACGCCTTCCGGGAGGATGCCAAGCGGGAAGATGCCCTCCTGCGTCCAGCGAATGCGGATTGGCCTGCCTATGAAACCTCATGGAAAGCGAATTTTACCGATGGGCCGCCGGTGGCGTTGCAGATGAACCCCGACCCCCGCACTCCCTCTGATCCACCTACCACGCCGGTGAATATCAGCGGTAAACCGGTGGACTACTACGCTGACCCAGATCGCCGGGTGCATGGGTTCCGCTTGATGAATGGCAATGATGTGAGCCGGGTGGGTGTGACTCCGCCAGAACGGAATATCTTTGGGATGAGCTTCATCACCGATAACCCGGTCTATATCATGACCCAGTTGGCACGGGGGATCAGTGGGTTCAACCTGCACATGAGACCGGCTGGCGGGGTCGTGCAGGAATTTAATACTCTACTGCCGTTCCCGTACAACTTTAACCAGTTCTATGTGAACCGCACCAACCGTGATTTAGGGTTTGCGACGGCGACGGGGGATACGTGGCGACCGGTGGAAATTCTGGCGGATGCGATTACCCTGATTACCCACAATTTCTGTGATGCTTATCAGGAAAATGGCATTCGGAATATCCGCAATACGACGAGCAACCTAAACATTCCCGGCAAGGACAACGGGGGTACGGGTGCCAATGGGGACTGCAATGGCTCTGCCAATGGGGGGCCTTCTGCCCGGAACACGACTGCGATTACCAACCCGGGGGTTGCAGGGTTTGCCACTCCTGAGGCACTGCCAAGAGACCGCTGGGCACGGGAACATCCCTACGACGAGGCATCACCAATCATTGTGGGGAGTGATGGGAGCCATCGGACGCAGACTACTGGGACACAGGCGATTGTCCCCCTGCTGAACTATCAGGGCATTAATCTCCGAGCCGCAGTTCCCCTTCGCAACACGGACTACCAGGTGAATGCGGTGATTGTGAGTGGGATTGTACCATCCCGGCGGCAACAACCCTATGGTGGTCTGCACAATTTCCCCCGCTTCATCGAAACGGGTAACGCTTTGACCATTCAGGGTTCCTTGTTGCAGTTGGGCTTTAGCAATTACGCTACGGCTCCCTTCGATTTCGACTCCTTTGAGCGCGGCCAATTCCCATTGGCGGCAGAATTCATTCCCTACTATGGTCCCCCGACCCGTTTGTGGGGGTATGACCCTGGGTTGCAGTACGCTCCGGCGGGGCCTGTGGCGCAACGGTTCATCAACCCCTCCAACGCCCGGAATGAATACTTCCTGGAATTGACGGCGAATGACCCCTACACCTGTCAGATGAAGCGGTTTGTTGTCCCCGGTATAACGTGTCCCTAATGGAGGTGGTCTGTATGGTATCCAAGCGGTTTCATGTTCACGGTGGGTTTAGCCTGATCGAGGCGCTGGTGGGGATTGCTATCGTGGGGGTGACGGCGGCCATGCTTCCCCCGATCTTGACCCTATCGGTGGCGGCTCGTGCCCAAAACCAACGGGTCGAACAGGCAACTCGGCTGGCACAGGGGCATCTGGATTTGGTGCGCCTGCGGATGGAACGGGGGCCAGCGGGACAACCGGCTTCGGTTTTTACCGCCGATATTGACCGGTTGGCACCCTTGGCGGGGGGCGCTTCGGTGGAAACGGTACCAGCCCCAGCGGCCAACGCCTTAAAGACGGCACCGTTTTGCGACCTGGATCACCCGACGACTCCGGTGGGGCCGCCCTGTCGGGTGGATATTGACCGGGATGGGCAGGCGGATTTTGGTCTGCAAGCCTTTCGGATTCGCCAGCGCATTTTCAATGGGGTGCCCATTTCTTTCGTTGTCGGGGTGCGGGTGTATCCCCGGGCGGTGGTACAGGGAACCTATACGGGGGCGTTGGGGATTCAGCCAGCCCAGATGCGACTGGGGGCACCGGAGACGGCCAGCAACCCCTTAGCGGTGCAGTACAGTGCGGTTCTCCTGCCAGATTCGCCTGGCTCCCTGGGGTCGTTTTGCCGCACCTTGGGGGGAAGTGACACCGCTTGTGCGGTCGTGGATTAAAAAATTTATGGGGAAGGGTTTATGATGAGACGTTTACTGCTGTATCTGTGGAAAGCTCGCCGGTCTGCCCGTGCCGGTTTTACCATTGCCGAACTGGTGATTGGGGCAGCGATTGGTGCCTTTTTGATCACCGGCATGATGTACCTGGTGGTGGAGATGACCCGGGTGGAGCGCACCCAGACCGCCCGGGGGGAAACGGAACGGGAGATGGCGCAGGCTTTGGACTATATCGCCAACGAATTGCGGGAAGCGGTGTTGGTCTATGACCGCAACTGTCTGCGGACAAATGGGAGTGGTAATGGTGCGACGTGTCCAGGGTTGACTCTGCCTGTGAATACGGTGTTAGCCTTTTGGAAACGGGAGCCGGTGCCGGATTTGAACTTTTTGAATCTAGTACCACCGACAAGCGGACCCGAGCAAACACAGATTGACAATTACGCCAACAACAGTGCCTGTATCAGCAACCGGGACTGCAATGCCGTCATGAACTATGCCCGTACCCAGTACACCCTGGTGGTCTATGTGTTGTGTCCCAACGATGGACGGCCAGGCCCGAACTGTAGCTTCACGACCACTACCCAACCCCGGGGACCAGCGCGGATTATACGGGGTTATTTCCGGCAGTATGTGTGGGGGACTAATGCGAGCCAGTTTCAAAACCGCTTGGTGAACCTTGACCCCCTGGAGAACCCCACCTGGCCAGCAAGCGTACCTAAGTGGAATGATGATAATGCTGATACAGCACCTCTTGTATCAAATGTGGACTGGCAACCGCCCCGGGTGAATGTGGAGTGTCCGACGGGTTATGTGGCTACCACTGGGGTTGGAGCCAATACGGGCTTTCGTTCCTTCTATGGCTGTGTACGGGAGCGGAGCGGGGCGGCGGAAACCGGGTTTGTCCAGGACGTGTTTGTGTATCTGCGGGGGAATGCGGCCGAGCGGGCAGGCTTGCGGGAAATTGAAGGCAGTGGCACCAATATTTACCGTCCAGCGGTGGAAACCCAAGTCCGCACCCGGGGTTCCTACAACCGGCGACCCAGTTAATCTCGGAGGTGATCCTATGCTCAAAACCATGCGCTCGAATCGTGCCGACCAAGGCTGGACCGTGTTTGAATTGATCGTCATCATGGCAATTTTGGGGATTTTGGCTGCCATTGCCACCCCCAGTTGGTTGACCCTGCTCACCCGCCAGCGACTCTACGATGCCCGTGCCAACGCCTTGGACAAAATCCGGGAAGCCCAAAGCCAAGCTGTCCGTACCGCCCGTCCTTGGGAAGCCTGTTTTCGGGATAGGAATGGGATGGTTCAGGTCTCGGTACAACCCAGTGGCGATAACAACAACTGCGCCAATCACACCGGTTGGCAACCCCTGCTGGAGTCTGGTGCGAATACCATTGCCATCAAAACCGGTACCCCTGGTACTTCCACTTCCCTCGGTAACCCTACCACGGGCTATAGTTTTCGCTTTGGCTCACTTGGGGATCGGATTAAGATGGGAGCCACCGCCCAGCAACTGGTGTTTGTTCCCCGAGGACAGAATAATGGTCCCTTCTATTGCGTCTATTCAGAAACCATCATTGGGGCGATGCGGGAAGGGACGATTGGTCAACACGCTACTATGTGTCGCTAGAGCCATTGATACCAATTAAATCCCATTCATCCCTGCCCTGATCCAATTGCGGATGGGGCATATAATTATTACTACGATAGATTTGGTATTGTAATACCTTAACCATGACCGTCACCACAGAAAACAACACAGAAAAAAAGACTTGGACAGATGCGGAATTAATGGCATTATCCAGCCAGGAACATCGCTACGAACTGGTCAATAATGAGTTAGTGGATATGGGACTTGCCGGTGCGGAACATGGTTATATCGCCTGTATTTTGACCATTGTTTTGGGGGGATATATTCGCCAAAATAAATTGGGAATGATTTGTGATTCGAGTACCGCCTTTGCCTTGAATAATGGCAATCGTCGTTCTCCCGATGTTTCCTTTGTCCGCCGGGAACGGTTGCAGGGGTTAAAACGCCCACCCCAGGGGTTTTTCTCCGGTTCCCCAGACTTAGCCGTAGAAATTTTATCCCCCTCAAATACGATTGCGGAAATTCACGACAAAATTGTAGAATATTTTGCCAATGATACCCAGTTGGTATGGTTGATCCATCCCGATGAAAAATATATCCTCGTTTATCGTTCCCCTCAGCCAGAGAAATTGTTAAAATCAACCGATATGTTAACTGGAGAAGATGTGATTCCCGGCTTCACCATGCCTGTCGCCGATTTGTTCGCTGAGTGGGATTTTTAATCTTGAGTGGAACTACCTACCGGTGTTTCCGTTTTGGTTCATAGCAATTCCATTTAGGGCAACTCTATTTATTGATTTTTGCACTTACATGACAGGCTTGGAAGCTCCATTCTCTCGTTGGCAATTATCAATAACCCAGGGGTCATTCTCAATAGTTATGAATTAATAGAGGTGCCCTTTAATTAATCAACAGAAGTCCCCCAGAACTAAGGACGGGGGTGGTGCCCTGCGACCCTATTCCGTTCTCATTTAGGATTGCTATATTTTTGAGAACTTAAACCCTATAATGCTACCCTGTTAGGCTAGTAAACACACTAAACTGCCTGTTGATTCCCAATCTGGGAAGGTGGCCATTAAATGCTTCATTAAACCATGATTACAGTCTATTTATCAATTAAAGGATACAAAAAGCCTCGATTATCCTAAAGGCTTAGCATGATTGACCTACAGCAAGTGGAGTTCAATTGTATCCCATAACCACTCAAAAGACTGTACAACCTAAATTGTCATCATCATATTTAAGCTGTCACAATAGGAGACGGTTGACTTCTGCTTTAGACGCGGGTTGATTGCATTTCACAAATTTTTCTGAACGGGTTCTAAGGGTAATGGCAGGAAAACGGGTGGTGGTTGGTTTGTCGGGTGGGGTGGATAGCTCCACAGTGGCGGCTTGCTTGGTAGCACAGGGGTATGAGGTGATCGGCGTGACCCTTTGGTTGATGCCGGGGAAGGGGCAGTGCTGTAGCGAAGGGATGGTGGATGCCGCCCGGATTTGTGAACAGTTAAACATTCCCCATCACGTGGTGGATATGCGGGAGGTGTTCCGGGGGCACATCATGGATTATTTGGTGGCGGGCTATGGTCAAGGCATTACCCCCCTGCCCTGCTCCCAGTGCAATCGCTGGGTGAAGTTTGCCCCGATGTTGCAGTACGCCCAAACCACCTGGGGCATTGACCAAATTGCGACGGGTCATTACGCCCGCATTACCTATAACCCTGTGACCGAACGCTACGAACTGCGCCGGGCGGTGGACCGCACTAAAGACCAGTCCTATTTTCTCTACACCCTGACCCAAGACCTGTTGGGGGCAACCCTATTTCCCCTGGGGGAATATACCAAAACCCAAACCCGGGAACTGGCAGCTCGCTATGGTCTGGCGACGGCGACGAAACCGGAAAGTCAGGATTTGTGCCTGGTGGAAGCGCATGGCTCGATGCAGGCGTTTTTAGACCGCTATTTGCCCACCCAACCGGGGGAGATTGTCAACCGGCAAGGGCAGGTGTTGGGACAGCATCCGGGCATCCATCATTACACGGTGGGGCAACGGCGCGGGCTGGGAATTGCCGCCCCGGAACCCCTGTACGTCCTGGCGTTGGATGCGACACATAACCGGGTAATTGTCGGTTCCCGGGAAGAAGCCCTGTCAGCGGGATGCCACGTTCACCGCCTGAATTGGGTGAGCATGGCTCCGCCCACCACGCCCATTCCCGCCCAGGTGCAAATCCGTTACCAAGCCCCGGCGGTGGACTGCTGGGTGATTCCTACCGATACGGAGCAAGTGCAGGTGACGTTTGCCACGCCCCAGTTCGGGGTCACCCCTGGGCAAGCCGCTGTCTTTTATCAAAACGATGTCCTGCTCGGCGGTGGGATTATTCAAACCCCCAGCGATAAATGACCTGGGTGGTGAGGGGTTCATCCGTGGGGTAGGGACGGCGATCCAACTGCACTTGCAGGTTTAACAGGGGGTCAGTGCCCGTAGCCAGCAGAAACTCCAGCGCCGCCAGCCCCGACCAGTGGGAAATCTGGGTCAAAACGGTTTTCATCGCCTGGGTGTAGGGATGTTCCGCCTGCTGGTACCAATCCGGGGGAGCCAGTCCCGGCTGGTCAAACCCCAAATGCACAATCAACGCCGCCTGGTCAAACACGGCTCGTGCCACCGGACGATTCACTTCCCGTAAATGCAGGTCGGTCGCTGTTGCCAGATGCCGCAATTTTTCCAGATAGGTGTAGCGCTCGGTGGGGTCAGGGGGCTGTCGCCAGTGCAACGCCAAGGTGAGCAAATAGGTTTGGAGTAACAAATGCCCCAGTTTATCCGCCTTGGTGGTGAGATAGTCCAAATTGTAATGATTGATTTCCACCATCAGGGGCACCCGCTCCACCACCGTCAACCCGTAGCCCCGCAGTCCGGCAATTTTCCGGGGGTTGTTGGTAATCAGGCGAATCTGGCTCACCCCCAAATCGCAGAGAATTTGCGCCCCCACCCCATAGTTACGCAAATCCGCCGGAAACCCCAATTTTTCATTGGCTTCCACCGTATCAAACCCCTGATCCTGCAACGCATAGGCTTTGAGTTTGTTGACCAACCCAATGCCCCGCCCCTCCTGGCGCAGGTACACCACCACCCCCTGCCCGGCGTATTCAATCATCTTGAGTGCCGCCTGCAACTGCCGCCGACAATCACAGCGCAAGGAACCCAGCGCATCCCCGGTCAGACATTCCGAATGCACCCGCACCAACACCGGCTGTTGGGCAAATTGGCTGGGGTCGCCCTTGACAATCGCCACGTGCTCCGACCCGTCCCGCTGGTTGCGATAGCCGTAGATGTGAAAATGCCCAAATTCCGTCGGCAAGTCCGCCACCGTCTGCCGCACCACAAACCGCTCATGGTGCAACCGGTACTGAATCAAATCCGCAATGCTAATGATTAGTAAATTATGCTTCCGGGCATAGGCAAACAAATCCGGCAGGCGTGCCATTGAGCCATCCGGGTTTTGGATTTCGCAAATGACCCCCGCCGGGAGCAACCCCGCCAAACGCGCCAAATCCACCGCCGCCTCCGTATGCCCCGCCCGCTCCAAGACTCCCCCCGGTTTCGCCCGAATCGGAAACACGTGCCCCGGTCGCCGCAAATCCTCCGGGCGGGTTTTGGGGTCTAGTACCGCCTGAATCGTGCGTGCCCGGTCTTCGGCAGAAATCCCCGTCGTCACCCCCAAGGCTGGCGACGCATCAATGCTCACCGTAAACGCCGTTTGGTTGCTGTCCGTGTTATTGCTCACCATCAGGGGCAAATGCAATTCATCCAACCGCTCCCCCGTTAACGCCAGACAGATTAACCCCCGTGCCTCCACCGCCATAAAGTTAATCACGCTGGGGGTGGCAAACTGGGCGGCGCAGATCAAATCCCCCTCATTTTCCCGCTGTTCGTCATCCACAACAATGATTGCCTTACCCGCTCGCAGGGCTACCAACGCTTCTGTAATAGTTGCAAATCCACCCTCGGACACGCATTCAACACAAACCCATTATGTTCAATTGTAAACATTCTGAGCGAGGTTCCGCCGACTCCCAGCCCCATTCCCCCTGGAGGGAACCCGACAGGAAACCGCGGCGACCTGTATTAAACCCCAGGCTCTAAGCCCCACTGAAACTTGAGAAAATGCTGGTACATCTTCTCCTTGAGCAACATCTGGTGGTAAAGCTTGACCAGAAACTCCTGGGCTTGCTCCCGACTCATCTGCTGCACTTGGGTTTCAAACGAGCGCAGACTGAACTGCTGCTCCAGGGACAACTCAAGCGGCTGATCCATCTTGTACCTCCTCTGGGTAACGAACTATCCCGGTAACTAATTATGACACTTAGTTAAGAAATATAAATGATTCCTTGACAGAGTGCCAGGTGAGGAGCCTGAAACCGGGTTAGATGGTTTTTACCAGTACCACAGGGGAAGAACTGTTCACGGCAAACCATTTACTGGGGATCAGGGAGCCAGGCGGGTTTGTCGCCAGATGCCATCGGGTTGCAACGTATAGGCAATGCGGTCGTGGAGGCGGGAGGGGCGACCCTGCCAAAACTCGATGCTATGGGGACTCAGGCAATAGCCACCCCAAAAAGGCGGGCGAGGAATCTCCCGGTCAGCGTACTCCTGTGCCAATCGGGCAAACCGTTCCTCCAGCACCGTGCGGTCGGGAATAACTTGGCTTTGGGGAGATACCCAAGCCCCCAGTTGGCTATCCCGTGGGCGTTGCCGGAAATAGGCATCGGACAATTCGGCTGGCAGTGGTGTCACCGTCCCCCGAAACCGTACCTGCCGTTCCAACGGCTCCCACCAAAACACCAGGGCGGCCTGGGAATGGTGCGCCAACTGTTGCCCCTTAGCGCTAGTCATATTCGTGAAAAACTGCAACCCCCGGGGATCAAAACCCTTGAGCAGGACAATGCGGGCATCCGGGTATCCCTGGGCATCCACCGTCGCCAAGGTCATGGCATTGGGTTCCCGAATCGGGGCGGCGCAGGCCTCAGTAAACCATTGTTGGAACTGCACCCAGGGGTCAGGGTCAGCCGTCAGTAGAACATTTTGAGTGTAATTCAGCCGCAGGTCGGCCACATCTCGGTTCATGGGAAACAGGACGAGCAAGAGGGTTGCCAATCGGGTTCTACGGTAATTGATCCGGAGCAATACCTACATTCTTGCAATTTTTGGGCGAACCGTAGTCTGTTGTTCCGCTTGCCCCACCCTGCCTAGGCGACAGCACGACCCAAATGCTACAGCAACCCTATCAGAGATTGGTAGTGCTATCCAAGTAATACTTTGTTGTAATGATGGATGAAATTGAAGATGATACCAATGTGATTTTCTAAGTTTTTGGAAAAAGATAAAGTTTTTCTAGCCAAGCACCCAATGCGTTGCCGCAAGGTGTTGTGTAATTGCTCAATATAGCTAAGTAGGTTAAGGTTGTCGCCTTAACTTAAGATTCATGGCTACGCCACGCAAGCTATGGGAAACCCATGTGGGGCTACGCCCAGCGACCCATATCATGTCAACCTTTGTATGCTTAGCTATATAAGAAGCTTTCCCACTGCTCTTGGAAACTCTTCGGTGTTGTTTTGGGGGATAATCTCCGTATGTGCCTGCCAAAAGTCTGTGTAAAACTTGGCCTGGTTTCGCCCAGCTTTGGGTAACTGTCTCAATACTCCTATCCCCAGCCCTAGCCACAACCATTGTGCATTCTGTTTAGAACCCACCAACGACCACAGCAGGTTTACGCCACGCTTCGCTAACATCGCATTTCCGCACACCGCAGGTGCTTCTTTTACGGGGGCGGTGCCCCTGCGACCCCCTGTTTCATTCTCATTTAGGATTGCTATAGAGAACCCAAAAATAATCAGAGCTTAACTTCTCTCAAATAAATCGAGATAAAAATTGGTAGTTACAGTCTTTTATGCTATTATGGGATACAAACCATAGAAATGAGAGGACAAAGAGATGCCTACACATTCCTTAGATTTACGGCAAAGAATTGTAGTTGCATACCAAGCGGGAGAACAATCCGGGAAGTAGCTAAGCGGTTTATAGCGAAGCGTGGCGAAGCCATTGGTAACTAAAAGGACAGTACATCGCCTGGTACAACAGTATAAACAGACTCAAGACTTAACACCTAAAAAAGTAGGGACAAAACGAGTTGGAATTTTAGAACAAAATCAAGTTGAGATTTTAGCCATTGTTGAAGAGTATCCAGATAAGTGTTTGTGGCAATATGTTGAGATAATCGGAGAAAGGCTAGGAAGTGAGTATTAGCACATTGCATTCTTTCTTGAAAAAGCATAAAATCACTCTAAAAAAAAGACATTCCGCAGTGAAAAAGCCAAGAGTGAAGTTGTGCAGAACGCTTAGGATACTGGCATAAGATTGGAAGCGTTCCAGCCGAAGATATAGTTGCCGTAGATGAAACAGCAACCTGGGAGGGCATGGAGAGGAAAGTTGCATGGAGTTTACAAGGGAAAAAAGTTTATAGTTATCGCCAGAAAAACAAGGGTCAGAAATACACGTTAATCGGTGCTATATCTGTGGAGGGCGTTGTTTGTCATAAAATCATCAAAGGCTCCATGAAGAAACAGGATTTTTTAGAATTTGTGAAAACAGAATTATGCCCAAAATTAAATGAGAAGAAGGTGGTAATTATGGACAACTTGAATAGTCATAAAGCCATAGAAGTACAACAGATGATTAGCCAGACCGGTGCTCGTCTATTGTATCTCCCTGTGTATTCACCAGAATTTAATCCAATGGAAATGATGTGGTCAGTTCTAAAGAATTTTATTCGACAGTTTCATGATTCACCAGTAAAGGATATACAGTCAATTATCCAAGCATCTTTGTTATTGATTAATCCTTCTTCTTTTGCAAATTGGTTTACCAAATGTTGCTACTGTACCCCATAATAAAGGAAAAGACTGTAATTGGCACAATACTTGCATTATTTATTATCGTACAATAACAAACATGACTGATGGTGTCGGTGGTGTTGCCCGCCTAAACAAACTGGGGTAGCGCTATCCAAATCATTGCCTATGTATTAGTATTATAGAGCAATCCTAAATGAAAATGGAATAGGGGTCGCAGGGGCACCGCCCCCGTCCTTGGTTCTAGGAAATTTTTGTTGGTTAATCAAATAGGATTGCTATAGTATGACCAGGGGTTACAGGATAGGGTTGTAAACCCCTTTGGTCTAACCCCATTGAGGTCAAGCCCTGGAAACACGATTTTTTCAATCCTTCAATTTGTGAACAGGCTGTACTACCCCACATTCCTCTCAACTAAAGGCCAGGATAGCGTCATGAAGTTTACCAACAATATTCAAATGTGATCCCAACCCATTACCAACCTTTGGATGTCCATTGAACACACTATCGCCGGTGCGGAAAACTGGACGGCCAAAAATACGTGGCAACCTCTCCGGGAACATATGTATGTAAGGTTCGTAGAGAAAGGGTGGCTCAATGTATGACTCTTTTTTGCTGTCACGCTCTAGGATTTGTTCAAAAAAATCTAAAATCCGTTGATCCAGTTGTAAATCGCTGCCATGAGCCATGATAAATGAGTGTAAGTCAGTTTTTTGGAAAAGAAAGCGACTAAGTTGTTGATAATCAGAGGGGGAAAGGTTAATTAAAATTAAAAGGCTATTGAGTTCGGGGCGTAATTTGCCAGGCCAAACATAAATCAAGCCATCACGATTATCTTTTTGTGCATGAGCTAAAAGATGATCATAAAGTGCCAAGGGTACATTGGTGAGCTTGAACATGGCAGATTTTAATTGTTTTCCCGCAAAACTTGGGTAAAAGAAAGACCCTTTTTGATCAAATATTAAACGCATATCCGGCATATCATCAAAGTTGGTAATGGCAAAGCCGCTATACCTGCGACCAAATTCGCAACAAGCGGATAAATTGACAACGAAAGAACCATTATCTTGGTCATTTGGCGTAATAAAATTCAACTTTCCACCCGTGGCATCAATGACCATATCTGTCTCAGTCCCCCTGAGGAGCGATAGGGTATAGCTAGCAGTAAAATAGAACCGAACTCCCTGGTCTCGATTGGCAAGAAAAAGCAAAGTTTCCAAAATATTGAGAGGGACGCCCATATAATCCCCATTGCCAAATTCACGGAGAATAGTGACAACTCTAGGGTCAAAAAAATCTTCATACATAGCATTAGATAGATTCGTTAACCAATTGCGGGTATAGGGCTTCTTAATATGTTTGGATTGCACCCGATTTTCAATCATAAGAATATTTACTAAATCACCCAGTGAAGTTTTCAGAACATTGGCGAAGGCCAGCCCAACACAACCCGCCCCAAGAATCAGAATGTTAAGTTTACCACCACATAGTGTTTTTCTTAGGGAATCGGATAATTCAAGGTCGCTAACATCAGCAAAATCATCGGATAAAAGTTGATCGTTTTGAGTGGCAATCAGTTCATTAACATAGTGCCACCGGGTTTGAATATCACTCATACTCAGAATTTGCTCTAAGTATTCAGAAGCATTATAGGGTGCTTTAGGTAGGATGATTTCCTGATTACTTTCCGGTTGCTTTTTGGGTAGCATCGCTCGTAATGAAGGGTCAATAAATGCCGAATCTATCCCCAGGCAATACCGCCAGCCAAGGGATGCCATGCTAATAACATCTGCATAGATGGCTCGATATTGTTTCTCTAAAGCCACTAAAAATTTTTCTTTATCCTGTAAAAAGCTAGAGCGAGCATTTCGAGAAATTTGCCGCAATAACTGACGGGTTTCATAGTCCTGGGGTTGCTCGGCAAGGATTGTGTAAAGTCGGTATTTTTCCTGAGCAATACTCTCATTATTCAGAGAAGATTGGCCGAAATCAGTAACTTGATTTTGTGTTGCTTTTTTAGGAGGCATGATAAGTTCCCAGTCCTCTAATTTACCCTATGCTACAGCAATTCCACCCGTTAGTGAGAGTAGCGTGATCACTTGGCGAACAGATGTCACGTTCAAATATGACAGACTAAATCCCCAGCCCGTTGGGTAAACCGTAGATTTTCCCGATAGTCCACCGGGCAATCAATGACTGCGGGAACCGTTTGCTCCAAGGCCGTTTTTAAGGTCGGGATAAAGTCTTCTGTTTTTTCAATACGATAGCCCTTCAAACCCATACTCTCCGCTAATTTTACAAAATCAGGATTACCAAATTCAATATACTTACTATGGCCGTAATGTTGGTGCTGTTTCCACTCAATCAAGCCGTAACCTCCATCATTAAAAATAATCGTTACGAAGGGAGTTTTAGCTCGTAAAGCGGTTTCCAATTCCTGACAATTCATCATGAATCCCCCATCTCCAGTAACAGCCACCACCCGGCGGTCGGGAGCCACTAATTTGGCAGCAATTCCCCCCGGTACAGCAATTCCCATTGCCGCAAATCCATTGGAAATCAAGCAGGTGTTGGGTTGCAGGCAATGATAGTGACGCGCCATCCACATCTTATGGGCACCCACATCACTAATGACAATGTCATCGGCTCCCATCACTTGCCGCAAATCATAGATGAGTTTTTGGGGCTTAATGGGAAATCCATCATCCTGGGCATAGCGTTGATAATCTGCCCGAATTTCATCCCGAAATTGTAGGGCATAGGGTTCCGGTTTTCCCCGACGATGGGTACGTTTGAGAATCTCTGTTAAGGAGTCGGAAATATCTCCTACAACTTCTACAATTGGGATGTAGCTACTGTCAATTTCTGCGGAATTTTGACCGATATGAATAATCGGTATCGTACCCTGGGGATTCCATTTTTTGGGCGAGTATTCTACCAGGTCATAGCCAACGGCAATGATCAAATCCGTGTGATCCAGGGCGCAGTTAATATGATCCCGCAATTGCAAACCCACACTCCACAAGGCTAAGGGATGGGTGTAGGGAATCACTCCTTTGCCCATGAAACTATTGGCAACGGGAATATTTAACTGTTCGGCAAATTCGGTAAGAGCCTGATGGGCATGATTTCTAATAGCACCATTCCCCACTAAAATCAAAGGGTTATGGGCATTTTGAATGGCTTGGGCGGCTAATTCAATGCTTTTGAAAGAGGCATAAACTTTTTCCTTACGGTCTTGTTTCAAGGCGTGACCGGCGGCGGGCATGGCGGCAATATTTTCCGGTAAATCAATATGCACTGCCCCTGGTTTTTCCTGTTGGGCAATTTTGAAGGCTTTGCGGACAATTTCCGGGGTGATACTAGGCCGCACAATTTGGGCATTCCATTTGGTTACGGGGGCAAACATCGCCACCAAATCCAGGTATTGGTGGGACTCAATGTGCATCCGATCTGTACCCACTTGCCCTGTGATGGCAACCAAGGGTGCTCCGTCCAAATTGGCATCTGCCACCCCGGTCATCAGGTTGGTGGCTCCAGGCCCTAAAGTGGACAGACAAACCCCCGCCCGTCCCGTTAGACGACCATAGACATCGGCCATAAAAGCTGCCCCCTGTTCATGGCGGGTGGTAATGAATTGAATTGAGGACTGACTGATGGCCTCCAGTAGTTCTAAATTCTCTTCTCCGGGTAGGCCAAAAATGTATTCCACTCCCTCGTTTTCTAAACAGCGAACCAACAATTCTGCCGTATTCATAACCCCAATCTCGTACCTCTATATCTTTTAGCCTAGTTCTCCAATTTAGAGTTGGCGGCTTTTTGTGACGAAATCCCGCTAAATTTAACAATAATGCCGAGATGTTTACAAATATTAATACTGGACTTATTTTAGGGCGCCTCTATTTATGCAAAACATGAGAACAAAACACAGGAACAGCGGCTCATTGCTCAGTATTTCTTGTACTAAGATTACAGTCTACTAATTAAAAATGGGATACAAGTATTCCAGAGGGAGGAGAGAGGGACAGGCCGACCCATTCCTTGGATTTGCGGCAAAGAGTTGTGGCGGCGAGGCACTAGGCGGCGGAACGGTTCATATAGCAATCCTAAATAAGAATGGAACAGGGGTCGCAGGGGCACCGCCCCCGTCAAAGAAGCACCTGTATGGTTCTGGAAAATTTTTGTATGCCTACGGCACGCAAGCTAGTGTAAATCAAGTAGGATTGCTATAGAAGGTTACCTAGACCATCTAGGAGCGCCGTAGAAGCATCTTATAATCGAAATGTATTAATTTTTCGCCGCACCCGTGGTCAACAACGGTGAATCCACTACCCGCTACGTCTTTGTCACCGGCGGGGTCGTCTCTAGCATTGGCAAAGGCATTGTGGCGGCAAGTCTTGGTCGTCTGCTCAAATCCCGGGGCTATCGGGTCGCCATTTTGAAACTTGACCCCTACATCAACGTGGATGCGGGCACCATGAACCCGTTTCAGCACGGGGAAGTCTTTGTCACGGTGGATGGGGCGGAAACCGACCTGGATTTGGGTCATTACGAACGCTTTACCGATACCCCGGTCTCCCGTCTGAACAATGTCACGACCGGCTCGATTTACCAGGCGGTCTGTAACCGGGAACGGCGGGGGGATTACGGGGGTGGGACGGTGCAGGTGATCCCCCACATTACCAATGAAATCAAAGAGCGGATTCGCCGGGTCGCCGCCGATACCCACCCGGATGTGTTGATTACGGAAATTGGGGGGACGGTGGGGGATATTGAGTCTCTGCCGTTTTTGGAGGCGATTCGCCAGTTCCGCAATGAGGTGGGGCGAGCGCGGGTGGTGTATATGCACGTGACCCTGGTGCCCTGGATTGCCGCCGCCGGAGAAATGAAAACCAAACCGACCCAACATTCGGTCAAGGAACTGCGCTCGATTGGGATTCAGCCGGATATGCTGGTCTGCCGGTGTGAACGGGCTTTATCGGCGGAAATTAAGGCAAAAGTGTCGAATTTTTGCGATGTGCCGGTGGACTGTGTGATTACCTCCCAGGATGCCCGCAGTATTTACGAAGTACCGCTGAATCTGGAAAAGGAGGGCTTGGCGACCCAGGTGTTGCGCCTGTTGGATTTGCCGGAGCGTCCGGCGGATTTGGCACCTTGGCGGATGCTGGTGGAGCGGTTGTACCATCCCCAGTCCCAGGTGGAAATTGCCCTGGTGGGGAAATACGTGCGGTTGAATGATGCCTATTTATCGGTGGTGGAAGCCCTTCGCCATGCGGGGATGCATCTGGAAACCGAGGTGAAATTGCGCTGGGTGAATGCGGAGGATGTGGAGCAGGACGGGGCGGCGCATCATTTGCAGGGGGTGCAGGGGCTGGTGGTGCCGGGGGGGTTTGGCATCCGGGGGGTGGAAGGGAAAATTGCCGCCATTCGCTACGCCCGGGAGGAGGGGATACCTTTTTTGGGGCTGTGTCTGGGGATGCAATGTGCGGTGGTGGAATGGGCAAGGCATTTGGCGGGCTTGACGGGGGCACACAGTGCGGAATTTGACCCGGAAACGGCGCATCCGGTGATTCATCTGCTACCGGAACAGCAGGATGTGGTGGATTTGGGGGGCACCATGCGGTTGGGGCTGTACCCGTGCCGGTTGCAGGGGGAGAGTATGGCGGCGCAGTTGTACGGGGAGACGGTGATCTATGAACGCCACCGCCATCGCTATGAATTTAATAATGCCTACCGCAGTTTGTTTTTAGAAAGCGGCTATCGCATCAGTGGCACCTCCCCGGATGGGCGGTTGGTGGAGATGATCGAACTGCCGGGGCATCCGTTTTTTCTGGCGGTGCAGTTTCACCCGGAATTTGCCTCCCGTCCCAGCCAAGCCCATCCCCTGTTTCGGGGGTTAATCCAAGCGGCATTGCCCCGGTGAACGCTTTGAACCTCGCCCCGGTGGTAGCCGTCTAAATTCTCGGTGTCATTTTGAGTATTTATGGTTCCAGCGGCGTGTGTGAACCCCATCCCGACCCAGGCGGAAACGCCTCTGCATCCCGATTTGGCGTTGGTGCAACGGTGTCAGCAGGGAGACCCGGAGGGGTTTCGTTGGTTGTACCGCCGGTTTCAGCCCCGGGTGCGGGGAACGCTTTATCGCCTGTGCGGGGCGGTCGCCCTGGATGACCTAACCCAGGAGGTCTTTATGCGGGTGTGGCGGGGTTTGCCTCGCTTGCGGCAATTGGATATTTTCAACACCTGGCTGTATCGGATTACCCTGAATGTGGCTACGGACTACCGGCGGCAATGCGCCCAAAAGCGTACCCAGATGGAAACCCTGACCCAGACCAGCCCCGACCGGGTGCCCGCCCCGGATTTGATGCACCTCCACTACGAGGAATTGGTGCGCCAGGGGCTAGAAACCCTCAGTTTTGAGCATCGCACCGTGTTGGTATTGCATGATTTGGAATCCCTGCCCCAGAAGGAAATCAGCGAGATTTTACGCATCCCGGTGGGCACGGTTAAATCCCGGTTATTTCACGCCCGTGCCGCCCTGCGCCGTCATTTGGAACAGCAAGGAGTGACCCTATGAACCCCGACCCGTTGGTGGATTTTCTTCGGCAGTACGCCCCCACCGCCCCCCCGCCCTCGCCAGGACTGGAAGCCCGGATTCTGAATGCTACCCGTCCCCAACCCCGCCCCGTGTGGCATTGGTTTCCCCCTGCCTTGGCGGTCGCCGGTCTTTCCCTCTGGTTGGGGGTCGCTTCCGCACACCTTTGGCAACCGAGTCCCGCCCAAGTTGCCGAAATGGAAGCCTGGGTCGAAGCCAATTGGCATGGCAGTGGTGATGAATTGCTCCCCCTGCCCTAGGTTATTGATCCGGTTATCCTTGCGATGGCTGGGCTAATCGTGGTATGGTAATTAACTGCCCCTTCAATTGCCGATGTTTTCCATGAGCCTACTGCAAGAACAAAAGCAAGCGTTGATCAACGAATATCAAATGCACGCCACGGATACGGGTTCCCCAGAGGTACAGATTGCCCTGTTGAGTACCCGGATCAACCAACTGAGCGAACATTTGCGTACCCACAAAAAAGATTTTTCCTCCCAGCGGGGGCTGTTGCGGTTGATCAGCCAACGGCGGCAGTTGCTTTTATATTTACGCAAACACCATTTTGACCGCTATGAAAATGTGATTAAGCGGCTTGGCATCCGGGGGTTACGTTCTTAATTTTGGATAGTTTTTGAATAGTTTTGCACCGTAGGTCATTATGGCGAAAAAAAACCGGCGTACCCCACCCCCCCCTCCCAAAAAACGGGGCTGGCAACAGATTCAAGCACCAGGGATGCCCCAGGTGGTCAGCAACCGGATGGTGCGGCGGATGGCTTTTTTTTGTGGGGTGCCAACCGGGCTGGGATTGCTGGCTTTTCCGGTGAGTTATTCCCTGATCCAACAGGGGCTAAAAATTCCGGTAGCCGCCGTGGTCGCCGTCACCCTGGGCTGTTTTGGGCTAGGGATTGTCGGTTTGAGCTATGGCATCCTCTCCACCTGTTGGGATGCGGAGCGGGTGGGGCATTGGCTGGGCTGGCAGGAGTTTCGCACCAACTGGGGGCGATTGCGGGCAAATTCTAAAGCAAATCGTAACAATGCCCCAACCTGAACCCCTTCCCTCGTTACAATACAAAAGCCCTAACTTATCATCTCTACTGCCATGATTATTGTGATGCAACCCGGTGCGCCGGAATTGGAAATTGAGCGCATCAGCGATGAACTCCGTACCTGGGGATTGCATCCTGAAAAGATTGTTGGTCAGTACAAAGTAGTTATCGGACTAGTGGGGGAAACGGCGGGTTTACAGCCGGAGCGGATTCAGGAACTCAGCCCCTGGATTGAAGAAGTCGTACGGGTGGAACAGCCCTTTAAGCGGGCAAGCCGGGAGTTTCGCCACGGGCAACCGAGTGATATTGCCATTGACACGCCGAATGGGACGGTGGTGTTCGGGGAAGCCCAGCCCTTGGTGGTGGTGGCGGGTCCCTGTTCGGTGGAAAACGAGGAAATGATTGTGGAGACGGCTCTGCGGGTAAAGGCGGCTGGTGCCAAGTTTTTGCGGGGGGGAGCCTACAAGCCCCGGACATCTCCCTATGCTTTCCAGGGGCACGGGGAAAGTGCGTTGGAATTGTTGGCGGCGGCACGGGCGGCTTCCGGGCTGGGAATTATCACGGAGGTCATGGACACCGCCGATATTGACAAAATTGCTCAGGTGGCGGATGTGTTGCAGGTGGGGGCACGGAATATGCAGAATTTTGCCCTGCTGAAAAAAATTGGTGCCCAAAACAAGCCGGTGTTGCTGAAGCGGGGGATGTCCGCCACGATTGAGGAATGGCTGATGGCGGCTGAGTACATCTTGGCTGGGGGCAACCCAAATGTGATCCTGTGTGAGCGGGGGATTCGCACCTTTGACACCCGTTACACCCGCAATACCCTGGATTTATCGGTGATTCCCGTTCTACGTAAGCTCACCCACTTGCCGATTATGATTGACCCCAGTCACGGCACGGGCAAATCCGAGTATGTGCCAGCGATGGCGATGGCGGCGGTGGCGGCGGGTACGGATGCCCTGATGATCGAAGTCCATCCCAACCCGGCGAAAGCCCTGTCCGATGGACCCCAATCCTTAACCCCGGAGCGGTTTGACCGGTTGATGCGGGAGGAATTGGCGGTGATTGCTCAGGCGGTGGGACGTTGGCCGCAGGTGGCGGTGGGGGTGTAGCTGGGGAGGCGATTCCCCGCTCAGGTGGGCGTAGTATCGAGCCTAGCCAGGTTGGAGCGATGGCACACCTTATCTGCCCCTCACGCACCGAATTAGATAGCTTGCGAACGCCCCTGACGGCGGGTGAATTACGAGTGCTGGAGTTTTTTGACCGGTACCTGCCAGAGGGATGGGAAATTTACATTCAACCGCATCTGAATGGGTTGCGCCCAGATTTTGTGCTCCTCCATCCCCACATTGGTATTGCGGTGTTTGAGGTCAAGGATTGGCACTTGGAGGCCATGCCGTATTTTGTGGGGCAAATCGATGATGTTCCTTCCCTGTGGAGTCGGGATCAAGAGGGCCAAGAGTTTCGTTGCCGGGACAATCCGGTGGAGAAAGTGGCGCGCTACAAGCAACAAATTCTCGACCTCTACTGCCCCAAACTCGGCTTGCTGGTGAAGGAGCGGGCACAAGCAATGTCGGTGATCACCGCAGGTGTGATCATGACAGAAGCCAGTACTGCGGGCGCAACCAAATTGTTTCAGCCCTTCTTGAAGCATTTGGGCTGGCTCGATGACAGGGCTAAAAAATATCATCCCGTTGTGGGTCAAGACGCTTTAGCCAACGGCAGTCTGACCCAAGTCTTTCCCAGCGCTAAGTTCAGGCGATCCAAGTTTATGACCCCTGCCCTGGCGAATGACCTGCGTAGTTGGCTGCGGGAACCGGACCATGCTGCCGAACAGCGAACGCCCCTGTCGTTGACCCCCAAGCAAAAAGAAATCGCAACTACCCGCACCCAGACGGGCTACCGCCGGGTAAAAGGGGCGGCTGGCGCTGGTAAGTCCCTGGCCTTGGCGGCGCGGGCGGCTCATCTGGCGGGCGAAGGCAAGGAAGTCCTGGTGGTCACGTTCAATATCACCCTTTGGCACTATCTACGGGATTTAGCCGTGCGTTACGACCACCCTAGCCAGCCTGTCCCGAATTTTATGCAGAACATTACCTGGTTGCATTTTCACGAATGGTGCAAACGTGTTTGTCAGGACGCGGGTTTGGAAGCGGATCACAAGCGACTTTTCGCAAATCCAGACACCCAGGATGACCTATTTGAAGAACGCATTCCGGCCTTGGTGGAACGGGCGCTCAAGGAAGCGAGAGAATCCATTAGCTCCTACGATGCCATTTTGGTTGATGAGGGCCAGGACTTTAACCTGACGTGGTGGAATTTGTTGCGCCAGGTGCGTCAGGAGGGCGGCGAAATGCTTTTGGTTGCCGATGCCACCCAAGACCTGTACCGGCAGGCTTGTCGCTGGACCGATGAGCAGATGCGCGGGGCGGGCTTTACTGGCCCTTGGTTTCAACTTGAGGAGAGCTATCGGTTGCCGCCGGGACTGATTCCCTACCTGCGGCGTTTTGCCGAAACCTTTTTGTCCGGCAACGACCTTGATCTCCCCAGCGAGGTGCAAGGCGATTTGTTTGAGCAACCACTCACGCTCCGCTGGCTTCAGGTGCAAGAACAGGATGCGGTGGATACCTGCGTCCAAGCAGTGTGCGATTTGGTCAGCAACTCACCCAATCTCACCTGGGCAGATATTACCCTGCTGGTCGCTACCCACGAAATGGGAATGCGTTGTGTTGACAAACTTGCGGAGAAAAACATTCACGTTTGTCATGTATTTGCTGAGGATTATCGATCGCAAAAAAGGCTCAAGATGCAGTTTTGGATGGGCGATCCGCGGCTGAAAGCAGCCACCGTGCATAGCTTCAAAGGCTGGGAGACTCGGGCACTCGTTGTACATATCAACAAAGCCACGACAGCCAGCGATCTCGCTGAGACTTATGTGGCTCTGTCACGGCTACGGCGCAGTGAGAAAGGGAGCTTCTTGACAGTAGTATGTTCAGCGCCGGAACTAGCATCCTACGGTAGCACTTGGCCAGAGTTTGTCACCTAAATTAATCACAATTAATCACGTCAAAAACTGAGCAAGGGGCTGTGCTTCTGCGACCCCTGTTCCATTCTCATTTAGGATTGCGACGGTTTGGATAAGAGAGCCTATTTCCTCAAAGCAATTGTGCTCGGAGATGTCTAATTAGGAATGATCCCCAACCCATACCCTAGCACCCCCAAAACTGCTCCCAAGCCAATTAACCAGGGAGCCGCAACCCGCCGCCAAAATAACAAAACCCCACTGAAAATAGTAATTCCCAACACCCAGACCCCTTGTCCCACCGTGGTAGCAAAAGACATCGCCCCAATTTGCCAACCCAAACGCACCGCCACCACCACAATCAACGCCACTGCCCCCACATTTAACCCATCCAAAAACGCCCCCGCCCAAACCGTGCGCCGACACCAGAGCAAAATCGGATTCAAGAGTGCCACAAACACAAACGAGGGTAGGAAAATGGCGACCGTTGACACAGCCGCTCCCGCCCACCCAGCAATTTGAAACCCAATAAAACTGGCAGTGGACAACACCGGCCCCGGCGTAAATTGTCCCACCGCAATCGCATCCAAAAGCTGTTGCTGGGTCAACCAACCGTAGCGATTCACCAGGTCATTTTCAATAAAGGCCACCAGTAGATAACCACCCCCAAACAAAACCGCCCCCACCTTCAGGAAAAACAGTGCCAGCAACCCCAAATTGGGAGGTGGCATGGCCGCCCCCGGCATGGCCATCGCCCCGACCGGGAACCCCAGCCAAGGCCACCCCGCCCCCTGCCTCGGTTGAGGGGGTCGCCGCACTCCAATACCCAGGAGCCCTGCCGCCAGTAGCGCCAGCATCTCCCCCGTCCCCAGCCAGGATAACGCAATTACCCCCACCCCCACGAGTAGTAGGAGCCGACTTTTCACCGCCTTTTGCCCCAACCGCCAGCCCGCATCCAGAATCAACACTACCGTTACCGGCTGAATCCCCACTAGCAGGGGTGCCACCTGGGGTAATGTCCCCCATTCCCGATACCCCCAAGCAATTAGCGTCGTGATTAAAGCCGCTGGTAGAATGAAACAGACCCCTGCTACCCCCAGCCCCGCCCAACCCGCCCGGCGCAACCCCACCAGAATCGCCATTTCCGTGGAATTAGGGCCAGGGATGAGATTGACCCCCCCCATCAAGTCCAGAAATTCCGCCGCCTCCAACCACTGGCGTTCCTCCACCACCTCTTTTTGCATCAATGCCGTATGCGCCGCCGGTCCCCCAAACGACAAGGCACCCAAACGCAAAAAGACCTGGGCTACTTCTAGCAGGCGTGGGGTCATTGGGGATTCAGGGGTAGGACGGTCTCAGTCATGCCTTCCAGTGGTGTTAAATATCTGTAATAGGGCAGGGTTATGTTACAAGTGGCTCCATTTGTACCATAGCAATCCTATAGCAATCCTAAATGAGAATGGAACAGAGGGTCGCAGGGGCACCGCCCCCGTAAAAGAAGCACCTGCGGTGTATGGTTCTGAAAAATTTTTGTATGCCTACGGCACGCAAGCTAATGCAAATCAAGTAGGATTGCTATAGGTGATCATAACAACAGATACTCACAAAAATTAGTTGCCAGTGGGCTTCCTATATGATTGCCGTTTCAATCTTTGGGATGGAAATTTTATACTTAGAAAATCAAGGGTTGCTGGGTGTAACCTGGTTTTGATGCTGATAGCCTGCCTGACGTGGCTGTATCACCTTATTACTCACACAAATTGCCTGGGATATTTATATGTCCAATCTTCATCCCTTTGAACCCGAAACCTGGCCTTTTAGCATTGCGGATTTGCCTCCCGGTGGCTATCTAGTGGGAGGAGCAGTCCGGGATGGGCTATTACACCGCAATAAGAATCATTGGGATTTGGATATTATTTTACCTGATGATGTAATTCCCTACGCCCAAAAACTAGCCCAAAAATATCATACTGGCTTGGTTATTTTAGATGCGGAACGCCGTATTGTCCGACTTATTTTTCCGCAGATGACATTAGATTTATGCCAGATGTGTGGCCAGGATGTTACTACGGATTTAAGTCAACGGGATTTTACCATTAATGCTCTGGCGTGGAATTACCAAACCCAAGAATTCTATGACCCCCACCATGGGCAAAAGGACTTAGAAAATAGACTAATTCGCATGATTCATCCCCATAATTTGCGCCATGACCCCCTGCGTTTATTCCGGGCTTATCGGCTGGCGGCTCAATTAGAATTGACGATTGAAACTCAGACGCATCAAACCATTAAAACGTTAGCACCTTCACTGGCTGATGTTGCGCCGGAACGTGTCCAAAATGAATTACATTTATTATTAGATAACCCTCTGGGTGGCAATTATTTAATACAGGCTTGGTCGGATGGGATTTTAACCCCTTGGTTTCCCGGGGTTGAATCCTATTGGTTGCAATTGCTTCTCCGCTGGGATGGTCTATGGTTCTCCTACCCGGAATTGGCACCCGAATTACACAAAAAAATCCGTCAGGATCGTTCGGTATTGCACTTACTAAAATTACGTTCTCTCCTACCGGAACATCGGGAAGGTGCCCAGCAGATTTTGACCCGGTTGCGCTACAGTCGTGCGGAAATTCAATACATTGATAAATTGATAACGCTCTGGCCGGTCTTCGAGCGACTGATAACAGTACCGGAGCCACCGATTTCGGCTCAGTTTGACCTGTTTCAACAGGCGGGGCAAGCACTGCCTGGATTGTTGGCGATAGCGTTAGTCCATGACTACGGGTGGCCGGTGGTGGCTGGCTGGCTGGAGCGATTTACCAATCCCCAAGACCCCGTTGCTCACGCCCTGCCCCTGGTCAGTGGCCATGACTTGATAGAACGGCTCCACCTGCCCCCTGGCCCCCAGGTGGGTCAACTCCTGCGCTGGTTGGCTCTTGCCCACGCCGAAGGGCGAATTAGTACCCCCACAGCGGCTTTGGAATTGGCGGCAATCCTCCAGGGGGCGGTTCCAGTCCCATCCGATAGGACGGTGTAAATTTCTCGCCCCCCAGCCCAACCGCTAGACTATTATTCTGTCGTTGCTCAGCCATTGTCATGCCTTCCCTCCCCCGCCCCCGGAAACGCCCTGTCCTGGCCAAAAAAAACCTGCGACCTAAACCGTCCGCCCGCCTGCCCCGTCCCGTGTTGAAATCGGAACCTCAAGCCCCATCTACCCCCCCCCCTGACCGGGAATTGCCCCCCATTTCTGACCCCCCGGACTATATCTACGGGCGGCATACGGTACTGACAGCTTTAGAACAAAAACAAACCCTCAATCGGATTTGGATCATTCCCCCCCTGCGCTACGACCATCGCTTCCAAACCCTTTTGACAGAAGCCCAGGGGCAGGGAACCGTTATTGACCAAGTGGACACGACCCGTCTGGACCAGATGACCCAAGGAGCTCGGCATCAGGGGGTGGTTGCCCAGGTCGCCCCCTATCGCTATTGGGATTTAGCCCAATTTCTGGAACATATCCGCCCCCATCCCCATCCCCTGGTGGTGGTCGCTGAGGGAATCATGGACCCGCAAAATTTGGGTGCCATCATCCGCACTACCGAAGCCCTGGGCGGCCAAGGGCTGATCATTCCCCAACGGCGATGCGTCGGCGTGACCAGCACCGTCGCCAAGGTGGCTACCGGCGCCTTGAGCCATCTGCCCGTCGTCCGGGTGGTCAACCTCACCCGCACCCTGGAGGAACTGAAAACCGCCGGGTTTTGGAGCTATGCCCTGGTTCCCGAAGCCACTACCCGCCTGGAGCAGGTGCAATTTTCCGGCTCGGTCGCTCTGGTCGTCGGCTCCGAAGGCACGGGTCTGACCCTGAACCTACGCCGCCACTGTGACGTTTCCCTGTGCATCCCCCTCGGCGGCAAAACCCCTAGCCTCAACGCCGCCGTCGCCTGTGCCATTGCCCTCTACGAAGTGCGCCGCCAACGTCCCCCCGCCCGCCTGGTTGGCACAATATCAGACTGATATAGTCAATGATTATGAGTTTCCGTTACCGAAATCGTTACAAAACTTTAAGGATAATTACAAAAATTTAGTATCACTTTAGGTAAAATCTAGATAAAACCATTTTGGTGAAGGGTTGGGCGGCTAGATCAGAGGCATCATTGGTGGTATTTCCCTATGAGATTCAAAGATTCATTTCGAGAACTGTTTACCTCGGTGTTGGAGCGGGTGGGGTTAGCCTGGTGGGTAAAAATTCGCACCACCCGCCCGGCTTGTGAATACTACTTTGGGCCTTTTGCTACTCGGGAGGAGGCGGCTACGGCGCAACCGGGCTATCTGGAGGACCTGTTGGGGGAACAGGCAGAGGGCATCACCTGGGAAATTTGCCAAGCCCGACCCCAGACATTGACCTTAGAAGACCCGCCAGAAGTTGCTTCTGCCCTGGCAAATGGCCATCCCCCCCGTCCCCAGGAGCCTCAACTCCCCTTGGGATAAATCCGCCCCTTCCAGGCGCCCCCCCGTCCCTGCCAATGTTGCCAGGCGGAATCTAGGGTCATGAGGGTATACAACCCAGCGGCTAAGGGCAGGGTTAATCCCCACATCGTCGGCAAATTGTACCAACGTAATGTCTGACGATACAAGCCCCCCATCAGACCCCAAGTCAACCCATTCACGCCCACCAGCCAAGGAATTCCCCCAACCAGTCCCCAGACCAATCCCAGCGGCGGCCACAGGTAGATCAAGCCCATCCCCAGCACGGTTCCCAGCAACAACCACGGCGAGTAATCCAATTGGGTAAATGCTGTCCGGCTGACCATGCCCCAGGTACTCGCCAAAGTGCCGTAGGGGCGCACGCTGAAGGTAGTATTTGTTAACCCCAGCCAGACCGGCACCCCCAACCCTTTCACCCGTTGCGCCAGGGTGCAATCGTCAATCAACGCCCCCTGCAAACTGCGAAAACCCCCTAGTTTGTGTAACACCCCTTGGGCTAACAAAATACAGCCTCCTGCCGCCGCCGCCGTCGGTTTGGCCGGGTCATTCACCCAGGGAAAGGGATAAAGTTTCTGGAAAAAAAACACAAACGCCGGAATCAGCAGGCGGTCCCAAACAGACTCACACCGCAAACGCACCATCCAGGACACCAGCCCCAGGTGTTGGGTTTCCGCCTGAGTGACCAACTGCGCCACACTGTCCGGGGCATGGCAAATATCCGCATCTGTTAGTAGAAGATACTTAAATTTATCCTGGGGTGACTGCGCTTGCACGGCTCGCCAGCCCTGATCCAGTGCCCAGAGCTTCCCTGACCAGCCCGCCGGTAACGCCCCTCCTGTGAGGATATGTAACCGTTCGGTCGCCCCCAATTCCTGAGCAATTGCCGCCGCCACCGCCCCTGTCCCATCCTCGCTTTGGTCGTCAATTAACCAAATCTCCCAAGCACCTTCATACTGCTGTTGTAATAAAGATGGCAGGGTTTGGGGTAGGGAATTTGCCTCGTTGCGAGCGGGGATCAGCACCGCCACCCCCGGCCAATGGATCAGCGGTTCTGGGTGGGTAGGCAACACCTGATCCGCCCGCCAAAACCCGCCCCGTCCCAGCCACAGCCCCAACCACACCAGCAACGCCAGGGCACTGCCCCCACCCATCAGCCAGACCAGCATTCTCGCCTAACCAAGACAACCCGTATTATTATCCCTCCGATGATTCCCAAGGGGAGTCGCAATCACCCCAACTGCCACCCACCGCCACCGGATTTTGACCTTGCCCGTAGCAATCTCCCGCTGAAACTTGCCCAACATCGGGGTGGAAATCCATGACGTTATCAATCTTAATAAATTTTTTCGTTTTTGCCGGACGGGGAACGCTACAGCCCCCGGGGATGGTTCACCGGCACCACCCGAAAAATCCGTTTGGTGTGATAGTCATTACAGGGATGGGTGCGGGCATCCTCCACCGTACCCCTGGCGGAATCCAGGATGCGATCCCGGTGCAAAAGCACGATATGGGAACCAGTCACCCAGCCCTTGGCATCGGGTTCTGCCAAAATCCGCTCCGGGTTCCGGGTGGTGTAGTAACTGAGGGTAAACAAATCATCCAGGGCAATCAGTTCCGGCAGGTAGTTTTTCAGGGTGCGGACATCCGTCGGGCAATAGGCTAACTTCATGCCATACTCGGCGAGGGCTTCAGACCAAGAAACCGGATTTTGGGTATTGACCCGACCTTGAAACCGCTCTGGGGTTTGCCCGGTCAAGATGGCTAGAACCGTAGAAACACAGTGGGGTCCCTTTTGCCGTTGCACCTCAAAGGTGGCTGAACGAAAAAACGCTTCCTCCCTGTCCGTCCATAGGGTCGTATGGGTATCGTAGGCCATTGGTACACCTTTTTTCTATACTCTTTTCTAACTTCTGGTTTTCTAAACTAATACACCTGCAGGGAATTTACCACCTGCTGGAGGGTCGGGGCTAATTTCGCCCAGCGGGATTCGGGCACCGAAGCATTTAGGGTGTACAGTTTGCCGTGACTGGTGGCAATGGTAGCAATATTGTGACGAGTGCCGGTATTCGTATTGACAATATATTCAAGAGTGTAATACAATTGCTGGTCGTCCCGATGGCTGTCCGCACTCACCAATTGGGGCTTTTGATCCACCGCCGCCTGCGCCAAAGCCGTATTCATCAACTGCTCCCCCAACTCCAGGGGCGAACCCAACTCCGCCAGGGTTTTGCCGGATTTCACAGGACTAATCACCACGCTGACGGTTTCGCTGGGGTCAATCAGGTCGTGGAATAAAATATCCATTCCCTGGTTGGACTGAACCTGTACCCAGCCATTGGGATAGAGAAACTGATACCCATCCACCGTGTCAATGTAGGGATTCAGCCCCGCCGTAGCGACACCACACCCCCCCAAACAGAGAGCCAGAAGCGTTAACCCCAACCAAATCCAGCGCATGGGATGACTCAAAATTGCCCACATTTAATTCTACCACCAAATGCCCCCACCCCCACGCTAAAATCAATTTGTTACGATTCTTTAACATCCCATCTGTTGACCGTTATGACCGCCACCACCTCGTTTTCCTACCGTTTGGACGATTGGCGGGGGGGGCACCGCACCCAACCCCAGGAGTTTGCCTACTGGATTGAGGACATCACGGGCACGATACCGGCGGATTTGACCGGGACGCTGTTTCGCAATGGACCGGGGCGTTTGGATCGGGGTGGGCAGAAGTACCACCATCCCTTTGACGGGGACGGCATGATCAACCAGGTGAGTTTTCGGGAAGGGCGGGCGTTTTATCGCAACCGTTATGTGCAAACCCCGGAATTTCAGGCGGAACAACGGGCGAACAAAATTCTCTACCGGGGGGTATTTGGCACGTTGAAACCGGGGGGCTGGTTCAATAATATTTTTGACCTGCGTTTGAAAAATATCGCCAATACGAATGTGATTTACTGGGGTGGTAAATTGTTAGCCCTTTGGGAAGCGGCTCCCCCCTACCGGCTTGACCCCCAAACTTTAGATACTTTGGGTTTAGATAATCTCGGCGGACTCGTCCCCAATGGTCAGGGATTTTCTGCCCATCCCCGTATTGATCCCCAGGGCTTTTTGGTGAATTTTGGGGTACAAACGGAACCCAACAGTCAGATCAACCTTTATGAATTCGACCAAAGCTGGCAGTTGGTTCGTCAGCAGGAACACCCCATCAATGGCTTTGCTTTTTTGCACGATTTTATTGTCACCGAGAACTACTATATTTTCTTTCAAAATCCGGTGAATTTTAACCCCCTTCCCTACGTTTTGGGCTGGACAGGGGCGGCACAATGTTTACAGTTTGACCGGGAACAACCCACCCGGATTTTGGTGATTCCCCGTCGGGGTGGCGCCGTGCGGGTATTTTTAACCGATCCCTGTTTTGTGTTTCACCACGCCAATGGCTATGAGCAAGGGAATGAATTGGTTTTAGATTCGATTTGTTACAGCCATTTTCCCACGATTGACCAACAAACGGACTACCAAACCATTGATTTTGCCAGTCTGCCGAGCGGTCAACTGCGGCGGTTTCGGGTGAATTTAACCACCCATCGAGTGACCAATACCCTGCTGTTGGAACGGTGTTGTGAATTTCCCCAGGTGCATCCCCAACGGGTGGGACGGGCATACCAACGGGTTTACTTGGGGGTGGCGGCGGACCCGGTCGCCAATGCGCCTTTACAGGGGATTATGGCGCTGGATGTGCCAACCGGACGGCAGAAGCTGTGGCTGGCAGGCAGTCGGGGCTTTGTGAGTGAACCGGTCTTTGTGCCCAGGGGTGAAGCGGAAGACCAGGGCTGGTTGATTACGTTTGTCTATAATGCCGCCCGTCAATGTAGTGATATTGTCATTCTGGATGCGGCGGATGTGACCCCGGTAGCGACCTTGCATCTCCACCATCACATTCCCTACGGGCTACATGGCTCCTTTACCCCGGTATTATTTGATGCTTAGGGTGCCCCTATCCCTGGGAATGCTAGGATAAGGAGGTTTAAGCGTCAGGGAGAGGAATGTTACCAGAAACGGATCAACCGGAAACCATCAGCCAGCCCATCCATCCTTCACGGCTAAAAATTTTCTTGGGCAGTTTCTCAACGGTTTTGCTGGCGGAATTGGGGGATAAAACCCAAATTACCACCCTGTTGATGACGGGTTCTTCTCAGCAACCTTGGGTGATTTTCGGGGGGGCGGCTTTGGCGTTAATTGCCACCAGTTTTTTGGGGGTGTTTGTGGGGCAATGGCTTAGTCAAAGGCTTGATCCCCGCCGCATTGAGATCATTTCTGGTTTAATTTTCCTAGGGGTTGCCCTGTGGTTGGTGTGGGATATTTTTCAGAGTTGGCAGGCATGAATTGGCAGTTATTGGGATTGACTTTTTTGACGGTTTTTTTAGCAGAAATTGGGGATAAAAGCCAATTGGCAACTATTGCCCTAAGTGGGGGTTCGAAAGCGCCCCGGTGGGTGTTTTTGGGTACGGCGACTGCCCTGATCACGGCTAGTTTTTTGGGGGTGTTTTTAGGGGAGCAACTGACGCAGATTTTGCCCTTGGATGCGGTGCAAATTGTTGCCGCCGTTGGTTTTTTCCTGTTGGGGATTCGCAGTTTGTTGCCGAAAAAGTCCTAACAATTCCTAACAATATAGTAATTTCAAACAAGGGCACCTCTATTTATTTGCATTACCAGAAGGTTATCTTGTTAAACTGCCCATATTAATCGCTACGCCACGCAGGCTATCGAGAACCAAGGACGGGGCGGTGCCCTGCGACCCCTGTGTTCCATGCTTAATTTATCTCGTTTAATTTAGTGTTTCAGAACCAAGGGCGGGGCGGTGCCCTGCGACCCCTATTCCATGCTTAATTTATCTCGTTTAATTTATAGTCGTTTCACAAGAAAATGCAACACTCTGAGGCACTGGTAATCACTGTATCCCCTGCTAGGACAGGGTTTGCAGGTAAAGGCGAATGTCGCAAACTTGTTTGAAATGACTATAGTGTTCCAGAACCAAGGACGGGGCAGTGCCCTGCGACCCCTATGTTCCATGCTTATTTATCGCATTTAATTTAGTGTTGCCATACTCAAAAAATAGGGAGCCAGGAAACCCCTGACCCCCCAAGGGATGGATATTAGGGTAAATTAAACCGCTGTTTCTTCCGTGCGGCGGGTGGTTTTGTCCCCCACTTTCAGGAAGGCACCAAATTCCACCTGCTCGGTAACGCTTTCGTCAATCCCGGCAAACACATCCCGGAACAGGGTGCGGGAGCCGTGCCAGATGTGACCAAAGAAGAACAGCAGAGCAAAACAGGCATGACCGAAGGTAAACCAACCCCGAGGACTGGTGCGGAACACCCCGTCCGAGTTGAAAATTTCCCGGTCAAAGGCGAAGGGTTCCCCCAGTTGGGCTTTGCGGGCAAACTGCTTCACCATCGCCGGGTCGGTAAAGGTTTTGCCGTTGTTTTCGCCGCCGTAGAAGGTAACCGTCACCCCGGTTTGCTCGATACTGTACTGGGAATCCGCCCGCCGGAAGGGAATGTCCGCCCGTACCACCCCGTCCTGGTCCACCAGCACCACCGGGAAGGTTTCAAAGAAATTGGGCAAACGGCGCACAGTCAGGATACGCCCCTCGGCATCCTTGAACTCGGGATGACCCAGCCAACCCTGAGCCAGCCCATCCCCCTTGTTCATCGGTCCGACCCGGAACAAACCGCCCTTAGCCGGACTGTTGCCCACATAATCGTAGAAAGCCAATTTTTCGGGAATGTTCGACCAGGCTTGCTCCTTGGTGAGACCCGCCGCCAAATCCGCCTGCACCCGCCGTTGAATTTCCTGCTGGAAATAGCCCTTGTCCCATTGGTAACGGGTGGGACCAAACAGTTCAATGGGGGTGGTCGCCGAACCGTACCACATCGTCCCCGCCACGATAAAAGCGGCGAAAAACACGGCGGCAATACTGCTGGAAAGCACGGTTTCGATATTCCCCATCCGCAGTGCCCGGTAGAGCCGTTGGGGCGGTCGCACAGTCAGGTGGAACAGCCCCGCAATGATCCCCACAATGCCCGCCGCAATATGGTGCGCCACCACGCCCCCCGGATTGAAGGGATTAAACCCTTCCGGTCCCCAGGAGGGTGCCACCGGTTGCACATGACCGGTTAACCCGTAGGGGTCAGACACCCACATCCCCGGTCCAAACAGCCCCGTGAGGTGAAATGCCCCAAACCCAAAGCACAGCAGACCAGATAGGAACAGGTGAATGCCGAACATCTTGGGCAAATCCAAAGCCGGTTCGCCCGTGCGGGGGTCACGGAACAGTTCCAAATCCCAATAGACCCAGTGCCAAATCGCCGCCAAGAACAACAAACCCGACAGAATAATATGCGCCGCCGCCACCCCTTCAAACGACCAAATGCCCGGGTCCGTTGCCGGTTCACCCGTGATGCTCCAGCCCCCCCAGGATTGGGTCACGCCCAGACGCACCATGAATGGGAGAACAAACATCCCCTGCCGCCACATGGGGTTCAACACCGGGTCGGTGTGGTCAAAAATAGCCAACTCGTAAAGCGCCATCGAACCAGCCCAGCCCGCCACCAGCGCCGTGTGCATCAAATGCACCGAAATCAGCCGCCCCGGGTCATTAATGACGACTGTATGAACACGATACCAGGGTAGTCCCATTGACTACACGCCTCCTTCGTCTTAAATCTTTTTTGTACCGACAGCTTCGATTGTAAGGGTTAATTAGGCTAGGAGAACCAGCCACCCCCCCACCGCCAGTGGGACGGCAACGAAACTTGGGTTACATTTTACTAAGAAACCCCTGGAAAACCCCAGCCATTTCTTAATATCACTTAACATTACCCTCAGCAAACCCCAGTGAATCTTCCTTGGGCGGATGAAATTCACCTGTTGACCCCAGCCATGCCTTCTGTAGGGGCGGTGCCGGTGGTGTGGGCGTTTCCGAATACCTACACGGTGGGCATTACCAGTCTGGGGTACCAGTGGATTTGGGGAATGTTGGCGCAACGGGGGGATGTGCGGGTGAGCCGTTGGTTTACGGATGGGGGGGAACCGGTGCCGGAACCGCCGGAATTAGTGGGGTTTTCCTGTGGTTGGGAATTAGATTATCCCCACATTTTTGACCTGTTGGAGCAGTTTGGTATTCCCTTACTCAGTCGGGAACGGGAAAATCCCCATCCTTTGGTGTTTGGGGGTGGTCCCGTGTTGAGTGCCAACCCGGAACCGTTTGCCAATTTTTTTGATGTAATTTTGCTCGGCGACGGGGAAGAATTAATCCCCAATTTGTTGGATCATTATCAGGAAATACGTCGGGATGACCGACTGGAAAAGTTATTAAAATTAGCCCAGATTCCGGGGGTTTATGTGCCCCAATTTTATCAACCCATTTATACCAGCCTCACGGGGGCAATCGAGACAATTATCCCCCACCCGGACGTGCCGTCAAACATTCAGCGACAAACCCATAAAGGCAATACCCTCGCCACTTCTACGATTGTTACCCCCCATGCCGCCTGGGAAAACATTTACATGGTGGAGGTGGTACGCAGTTGCCCAGAAATGTGCCGGTTTTGCCTCGCCAGTTATTTAACCTTGCCCTTTCGCAAGGCGGGGATGGCACAGGGGTTAATTCCTGCCATTGCACGGGGGTTACAGGTGACCAATCGGATTGGTTTACTGGGTCCTTCGGTGACGCAACACCCGGAGTTTCCTGAATTATTAACCTATCTCAACCAACCAGAATTTGATGCCATGCGCCTGAGTATTGCTTCCGTGCGGGCGGCAACGGTGGATGAATTACTCGTAAAAACCCTGGTGCAACATCAGACCCAATCCCTAACCATTGCCGTAGAAAGTGGTTCGGAACGATTGCGCCAGGTGATTAACAAAAAACTCACCCAGGCGGAAATTCTCCAGGCGGCTCAAACTGCCCAAACCGGGGGCTTAAAAGGGTTAAAACTTTACACAATGGTAGGGGTGCCGACGGAAACTGAAACCGATGTACAAGCTACGATTAACCTAGCGCAAGAACTACGCAAACGTACGCCCCGACTACGTTTAACCCTGGGTTGCAGTACCTTTGTCCCCAAAGCCCAGACCCCTTGGCAATGGTTCGGGGTGAATCCCCAGGCGGAAAAACGTCTGCAATTCTTGGGCAAACAATTGGGGAAATTGGGGGTAGAATTTCGCCCGGAAAGCTACAAAGATTCCCTGGTACAGGCGTTAATTTCCCGGGGGGATCGCCGCTTAACGGAAATTCTTTTGCTCACCCGCAGTTATGGGGTTTCCCTGGGGGGTATTCGACGGGCATTTAAGGAATTAAAAGGACAACTGCCACCCCTAGATTTTTATGTGCATGAAAACTGGGTAGAAAATGCCTGTTTACCCTGGCAACATTTGACCGGCACCGTCGGTTTAGAAATGCTGGTTTCCCATCGGCAACGTTCCCTGGCTATGTCATGACCAACTGATTCACCCGCTCCCGAATTGCCAGTAAATTCCTCTGAATCCCCCGGGTAATCCGCCCTTCAATCAATCGCACCGGTAAGCTCGCCCGGGGACGCAAATGCACCAGGTAACATAACTGGGTTGCCGTGGCTTGGGGTTGCAAAGACCACGCCCCATCAAACCGGCTAAAATCCCCTTCCACCCCCGTGAAGGCGATGCGTTGCGGGTAAAATTCTTCAATATCCACTACTACCCGTGCCCGAAAATTAAATTTCAACAGCGGCTGGGTGCCCACCTGCTCCAAACGAATCTTCGCTTCTGGGTGTGCCAATCGGCGACTCACCGCCAAATTGGGGATAAAATTCGCCAGGGCTTCATAGTCCGTCAACACCCGCCAAATCGGTTCCACCGGCTGGGGAATCGCAATGGTCGCCTGAATCCGCCGCTCCCAACGACTCAACCGCTCCACCACCACCGGCACCTCCGGCTCCTCAGGTTCTATACAGGCTTCCCCAAACGCGTCTAAGTCTTGATTCATACCTACCCCAGTTCCCGCCGCTAAGGTAGCACAGATTCGGGAATCAACAGATTAAGTTTAGGCAAAACCAGGTCGGCTCCCTGCTGTTGTAATGTTTTTGTATAACTATCAATCGCCTGCTGATTTGCTTGTACATGGGGGGGAAGAATCCCAACAGCGACCCAGCGATACCCCGGTTGTTCCCGCTCCGCCGCCCGCACCGTCAGCATATCCGCCACCGTATCCCCGGCATAAATCATGGGCGTACCGGGGGGGCAATTCCAGGTCGCCACCAGCCGCAAAAGTCCCGTCGGGTCGGGTTTTGCCGGTGCATCCTCCATCCCCACCAAGGGGGCAGAACTCACCCCCAACCGTTCCAGGGCGTACTGCGCTTCCCGGCGGGGGGCACCGCTGAAAAATCCCCACCCCCACCCCCGTTGGCTTAATTCGGTGAAATACTCTGCCGTAATTAACAATTCCTCCTGGGTAATCAACCCGGTGGGTGCCTCCGTCTCGCCCCAGTACAGTTTTTGAAAGTGGGTGATAACTGCCTCCAGGGGCACCGCTTTTCCCCAACGCCGGAGCAATTCCTGGGTAGCTGACCAATCGTTATTCCAATAGCCTTCGCTTTTGAGTTGGTCAATATCGGTGAGGGTCGGTTCGTACTGCCCCTGGGTGAAGTGGGCAACGGTCGCCTGGATCGCCCGCCGGTAGGAATGGCGCACATCCCGGATCACCCCATCAATATCACAAATCAATACGCCAAACTTCGGCATGGCAAGCACAGGATGGCAAAAACGGCAGGAATAAGTTATCGTAATAGACTATCATTACCATCAATAAGTTAATTCTGGAGGTTCATTTGCTTAAATTTCAGTTGAAAGCCCTCTGGTTGCAAAAAGATGTGGGGCTGGCGGTTGATCAAGTTGTCGGCACGGGGAGTAGTCCCTTGACCTGTTATTTTTTTTGGCCCCGGGACAATGCCTGGGAACAACTGAAAAATGAACTGGATGCCAAATCCTGGATTCCCGAATCGGATAAAGTAGAATTGTTGAATCAAGCGACGGAAGTGATTAACTATTGGGAGGAGGGTAGAGCCACCCGTTTCCATACCCTCCACGAGGCACAAAACCGATTCCCCAATGTCATTTTTGCGGGGAGTAATTAGTTTCTAGTCGCTGGCTTCGCTCCTCCCCCGCAACCTTTAATTTCCTGTGAGGTGTGACCATGAAAACCACTGCGGAGCGGACGACCTTAATGGCGGCTTTGGGCTGTCTGGATATTGACATAGAGCAGGAGTTACGCCGATTACAGACGGAGCGGCACCATTGGCAACCGGAATTTTGGCAGTCGCTTTTGGCGAGTCACCCCACCCCACCCCCGGAAACCGCTTGGACGTTTCCCCCGGCGGCCAGTGCGGATGCACCCCTGGAACCGACGGAGGCGGTCATGCCCCCCTCAGAGGTTGCACCGGAATTGGCGGCAACGGTGGCTATGACCAAACTTCCGGAACAACCGGAGGCATTGGATGCGACCGTGGCTTTTGTGCCGCCAGCGGACCCGCCCCCGGATGCCCTGGCTCTTTTGGATGTGGGGGAGGATGAAATTACGGATGAGGTCGCCCACTTGCTCGCAGAAGTGGCACCAGAAGCCGTACCAGAAGAGCAAATACAACCAGAAGGCGTGCCCCCCCGTCCCTCCTGGTCGGAGCGTCTGCATCGGGTGTTGGCTCGCCGTCCAGGCCTTGCCTCAGCCCGAACCTTGGCGGTGCCCCCGGAAGCGGTAGGCGACCCCTGGCTGGAAACCTTCTCGGAACCCCACCAGCAACCCCTGTCCCAGGGAGGAATGCGCCCGTCGGTCTTGGGTTTTGCCCTGGGGGTCACGACGGCCACCCTCGGTACCTTGGGAATTTTGTTTCTTTTCAACCGGGAACAGCCCCGTCCGGCTCATAGCCCCCAGTTGACGGTACCCGCCCCGCCGCCGGAGCAGGCGGTAGTGGCCTCCCCCAAGTCCTCCCCCCTCGCTCCCGTCCCCAATCTCACCCGTAAGGAACTGCCGGATGTGAGTGCCATTCCCACCGCCAGCCCCAAAGCCAGCCCAGCGGTCAGTCCCAGCCCGGGGTTTTACTATGTGGTCACGGACTACCGGAATGAGCAGAGCCTCACGGAAGCCCAAAAGGTAGTACCGGAAGCCTTCGTCTGGCAATTTTCCGACGGGGTCAAGATTCAACTGGCCGCCTTTGAGGCACGGGATCAGGCGGAGCAATTTGTGGCAGACTTAAAGGCAAAGGGCATGACGGCCCGTGTTTATCCCTAGAGGTGCCCCGGTGAACCTGTGGCCTTGGCGACATTCCCCTGACCCGGAACGACTGCTGGAGCAGTGGGTGAACCAATTACAGCGGCAATTGCTCCAGGTTAAGCGGATGGTGGCCTTGGTGGTGGCGACCCAACGACGGCTCCGTCGTCAGCTACAACGGGCGGTTTGTCCCCAAATTCGCCAGGAATTGCAACAGGCTCTCGCCCATCAGAGTCTCCACTGCCGCCAACTCCAGGAACAACTGCGCCATCTGGAACAGCAAGTTCAGGCGATCCAGGTGCGGCGGGAAGTTCTAACGGCGCGGGTATCCACCGCCGAAGCCCGTAAAGCCATCTGCGACCTGCGCCAACACATCACCGATGGCACCCTCCCGGCGGTTTTGAACGACACGGAGGAACTGGTGCATCGCCTAGAAGCGGAGGTGGAACTGTGGGAACATCACCTGGGGGAATACCTGCCCTCCGTGTATCAGCGGTGATCGGTGTATTTACACCATCTGCACCTGTGGCACTTTCGCAACTATACCGAGCAGGCCATCACCTTCAGTGGTAACCAGACTATCCTGCTGGGGGACAACGCCCAGGGCAAATCCAACCTCATTGAGGCGATTTTGCTATTGGCAACTCTCCATTCCCCCCGGGCGCAACGGGATGGGGATTTGATCCAAACCAACCAGGCAATGGCACGCCTGCAAGCTGACGTGGAACGGCAACCCGACCCGGCGCAGTTAACCTTGACCCTACGGGCTTCCGGGCGGCGTACCCTGGCGGTGAATCAGCAGACCCAACGGCGGCAGGTGGACTTTTTGGGGTATCTGCGGGCGGTATTTTTTTCCTGCCTAGACCTGGAACTGGTGCGGGGCGGCCCGGGGCAACGCCGGGAATGGCTGGATCAAACCCTCGTGCAACTGGAACCCCTGTACAGCCAACTCTTGCAGGAATACCAACGGGTTCTGCGTCAGCGCAATGCCCTCCTCCGGCAGGAACCCCTGACCCCGGCGCACCTCACCCCCTGGAATGACCTGCTGATCCAAACCGGCACCCGTCTGATCCGCCGTCGTTTTCGTCTCCTGGAGCGGCTGGCACCCCTGGCACAGACCTGGCACCAACGCATTAGCCAAGCGGCAGAAGCCCTAGAGATCACCTACGCCCCCTGTGTGCCCGTGCCGGAGAATGATCATGAAGTGATTCGGGCGCAATTCCAGCGGCAACTCGAAGTGAAACTGCCCGCCGAACTCGCCCAAAAAACCACCCTAGTCGGTCCCCACCGGGACGAGGTACAATTCCGGCTCAACGGTCATCCCGCCCGCACCTACGCCTCCCAAGGGCAACAGCGCACCCTGGTTCTGGCTCTGAAAATGGCGGAATTAGAGCTTTTGGAAACCATCCTGGGGGAACCCCCCCTTTTACTTTTGGATGACGTGCTGGCGGAACTGGACCTGAAACGGCAACAGCAATTACTGACCATCATCAGCGAGCGGGTGCAAACCATCATTACCACCACGGATTTAGAGCGGTTTTATCCCCCCTGGCTGGCAGGGGCGCAACAATTTCAGGTGGTGCAGGGGCAGGTGATTCCCCGCTAAATCTTGCTGAAATACCCCCCAGCTTGCTATGATAAAAAACGCATTCCTCAGTAGCTCAGCGGTAGAGCGATCGACTGTTAATCGATTGGTCCCTGGTTCGAATCCAGGCTGGGGAGTTAGAAATCAAATTCCATTTCAGGTATAACCCCACTTTTCGGGTGGGTAAAAGGTGGATAAAAATTGTCAAACCGTTATGGGTAGTATAGTCATTTTGATTCAGATGCGACACTTTTTAAGTATTTGTAATCGCTCTATCCCCTTCTAGGAAAGGGGTTGTAGGTAGAGGCGAATGTCGCAAACTTGTTTGAAACTACTATATTTCAGGAACCAATTGCAAACGTAAACATTATGTAAATATATAGTAATCAAGCTGTGATTGTAGGCAAAAATTAGGTAAAATTACTTAGAACATCAAGGGTCGCTCGACACCGCCTTCCCTATTTCTTGGTCATCTTGCTCGTAATTGACATAACATAAACCATTTTTAGCATTGCCATATCTTTTGCAAATTTGTTTCCCCATTGGGTTAGGACTGCTATATTAATTTAATAGCTGGATGTTCCCCAATATCCTAAACCTTTGGATAGTAATCGGAACCATGTTCAAGCAAATCAGTGGATCAGATTTAGCCCAACAGTTGGCTCAAAACCCAAGCTTACAACTTTTGGATGTGCGCGAGTGGTGGGAAGTGGAACGGGCGAAATTACCCAACTGTTTACACCTCCCTTTGAGTGAGTTTGCCCAGTGGTCTGTCCAGGTGCGGGAATTGCTCGACCCCCACCAACCGGTGGTCGTGGTCTGTCATCACGGGGTGCGTTCCGCCCAGGTATGCGCCTGGTTGCTGGAGCAGGGGTATGCCCAGGTTGCCAATCTAGCGGGCGGGTTGGAAGCCTATGCCCTCCAGGTTGACCCGACCTTCCCCCGTTACTAATCGGCTAGGATGGGGGTGTTGTCGTGGAATGTGAGCCATGCTGGCGCAGTTGGTACGCCCCCTCGTTCGTGCCCAGATTCAACTGCTGACGCAAGCCCAATCGGCGGGGAGTAAATTGGTGGTGATGGTGTCCCAGTGGCTCGGCTATTTGGGGGTGCAGGCGCAGGTGACGGAACTCTCCACGACCGGGAACCACATCCAGGTTTCCCTGCGGGTGGGGCGACCGGAACTCTGCACCGAAGAAGAATGGCGCACCATTTTGCAAAATTTAGAATCCAGCCAACCCCAAGCACCAACGGCTACAGAGATCACCTATCCCAGGATGACTCCGGCGCAACAAAATCAGGTCAACCGCCTACTTGCCCATGTGATTCGAGTCGGGAACCCTCAAATTAGTGAATCCTGGGAGCAAATTCAACCTCAACTCTATGCCCTGGGGCTGTCTGAGGAAATGGTATTGGGCATCAGGGCGGCGTTAAAAGTTCCCACCGATCTGGACGATTTAATTGATAATTTAGAACCCGAGTTAAGTGCTTTTGTTTTATCCAAAGCCATTGGTTTGGCACTGATGGATCAACAGATTACCCGAGATGAAAATGATGCCTTGAAAGCCCTCTATCGGGTATTAGAACAAAAAGTCACCTAGGAAGTTCCCATGACTAGCACGATTGCCCCTAAAAAAAACTGGACTGATGAAGAATTTATGGCTCTGCCCCAGGACGGTCATCGTTATGAAATTGTCAATGGAGAACTGGTGGATATGGGTAGTTCTGGAGCGTTGCATGGCAATATCGCTATTATTTTAAGCTCTGCTTTATTTTCCGTGGTTCATGCTCAAAAATTAGGTGTTTTATTCGACTCCAGCACAGCTTTTAAGATGAAAAATGGCAATCGCCGTTCGCCGGATATTGCTTTTTTTAGCAAGGAACGCCTGCAAGGCATGACCCAATTACCTACCGGTTTTTTAGAAGGTGCCCCCGATCTGGCGGTGGAAATTTTATCCCCAGGCAATACGGTGGCGGAAATGGAAGGTAAAATTGAAGAATATTTTGCTAATTCTAGCCGTTTGGTTTGGGTAATTAGTCCGACGCAACATTACATCCTGGTTTATCATTCCGCCCAGGAACCAGAGCGATTACTCAAAATGAACGATACGCTGGATGGGGAAATGGTAATCCCTGGATTTAAGCTACCCGTAGCGGACTTGTTTCAACCTCTCAATTTTTGATTGTTTTTAGGGCACCCCTATGAATTCCTAGCTATTGACAACGACCCCTGCGCTATTAATAATTGCCGAGGAAAGAATGGGGCTATCAGACCTGCTATAGCAATCCTACTTGATTAGTGAACAGAGATTCCCCAGAACCAAGGGCGCTACGACCGCTAACTTTGAATTGATAGAGGTGCCTTAATGATTACCAAGAATTACCAAGATTCATACAAAAACTAACTGGCGACCGGTTGCACTTGAGGTTGGAATTGGAACAGGGCATACACCACATTGCGGCGGATATTGGTCATCATGTCCTGGAATAATTCATAGCCCTCAATTTTGTATTCAATCAACGGGTCTTGTTGCCCATAACCCCGCAACCCCACCGACTCCCGCAGGGCATCCATCTGTTGCAAATGTTCCCGCCAAAGGGTATCCACCTGTTGCAGGATGAAAAACCGTTCCGCTTCCCGCATTAAACCCGGACGAATTTGCTCCACTTGGGCTTCCTTCAAGTCGTAGGCAATGCGGACTTGTTCATGCAAAAAAGCCTGCATTTCTGGAATGCTCAAATCCTCTAATTGACTTGCCTCTAAATCGCTCAATAAATAAATAAATTGTTTCACTTTTTCCACCACTGCGGCTAAATTCCATTCCTCAGCGGGTAAATCCGGGTTGATGTAGGCGGCAATAATATCATCAATGGTTTTTTCAGCGTATTGAATCACCAATTCCCGCAGGTCTCGCCCCTCCAAAATCCGCCGACGCTCCGCATAAATTGCCCGGCGTTGGTTATTCATCACCTCGTCGTATTCAAACACCTGTTTGCGGATGTCGTAATAGTAGGTTTCCACCTTCTTTTGCGCCCCCTCCAGCGACCGGGTGAGCAACCCCGACTCAATCGGCATATCCTCCTCCACCCGGAAGGCATTCATCAACGCCGCCACCCGCTCCCCGCCAAAAATCCGCAGGAGATTGTCCTCCAAACTCAGGAAAAACCGAGTGGTACCCGGGTCTCCCTGCCGCCCCGCCCGCCCCCGCAGTTGGTTATCCACCCGCCGGGATTCATGCCGCTCCGTGCCAATCACGTGTAACCCGCCCAGTTTGACCACCTCGTCATGTTCTGCTTTGGTATAAACTTCGTACTCACGGCGTACCAGATTGTAAGCCTCCCGTAAGCGGGCAATCACCGGGTCATCCGTCGGGGCTTTCTCCGAAGCAATCGCAATTTTATCCTCCGCCACCAACTCCGGCAAACTCTGCTCCCCGTACACCTGCACCGCAAAATCCACCGCTGACCGCAACGCCCGCTCTGTCTCCGGGGACAACTCCGTCGGGAAAATATTGGGGGACGCTTTCCAGGTTTTGACTTTTTTGCCCGTGCCAAACCCCACGCCACCAGAGCGGTTTTGCCCCAGCAGGGACGCAAAAACATTCAACCCCTCATCACTTTCCGGCATCACCAACCGGGGCATGAAATACTCCCGTACTTTTAACCGCGCCATGTACTCCGCATTCCCCCCCAGGATGATGTCCGTCCCCCGCCCCGCCATATTGGTGGCAATGGTCACCGCCCCCTTGCGCCCCGCCTGCGCCACGATTTCCGCCTCCCGCTCCACATTCTCCGGTTTGGCGTTGAGCAGATTGTGGGGAATCCGGCGCTCCTGAAGTAATGAAGATAAAAGTTCGGATTTTTCCACACTGGTTGTCCCCACCAACACCGGGCGACCCATAGCGTGCAATTCCGCACATTCTTCCGCAATCGCCAGCCATTTCGCCGTCTCCGTTTTGTACACCACATCCGGTAAATCCTTCCGCACGTTGGGGCGGTTGGTGGGAATGGTGGTCACGTCGAGTTTATAAATTTTGCCGAATTCTGCTTCCTCGGTTTTTGCCGTGCCGGTCATCCCCGCCAATTTCGGGTAGAGCAAAAAGAAATTTTGATAGGTAATGGTGGCGAGGGTTTGGGTTTCCGGTTCAATGGGCACCCCCTCTTTGGCTTCGATTGCCTGGTGCAGTCCATCACTCCAGCGTCGCCCTGGCATCACCCGCCCGGTAAATTCATCCACGATTACAATCTCATCATTACGAATAATATAGTTCACATCTTTGATGAATAATTCCTTGGCTTTGATGGCATTAAACACATAGTGCGCCCAGGGGTTTTCCGGGTCGTATAAATCCGTAACGCCCAGGATTTTTTCCGCCAGGATAAAGCCTTCATCCGAAAGTAAGATATTCCGGTTTTTCTCATCTACTTCGTAGTGTTCATCCCGCTGGAGTTGGGCGGCAACCTGGGCGGCGGTGATGTATTTCTTTTCCCGTTCTTCCGGGTCGCCCACCTGACCGGAAATAATCAAAGGCGTGCGGGCTTCGTCAATCAAAATCGAATCCACTTCGTCAATAATGCAGTAATGAAAATTCCGTTGCACCACGTCTTCAATGCTCGTCGCCATGTTGTCCCGCAGGTAATCAAACCCCAATTCGCTATTGGTGGCGTAGGTAATGTCACAGGCGTAGTTTTTGCGCCGTTCGCTGGCATCCATCCCCTGTTGAATTAACCCAACACTTAAGCCCATAAACCGATGCAATTGCCCCATCCATTCCGCATCCCGCCGGGCGAGGTAATCGTTCACCGTCACGATGTGTACCCCTTTGCCGGTGAGGGCATTCAAATAGGCGGGCAGGGTCGCCACCAGGGTTTTCCCCTCCCCGGTTTTCATCTCGGCGATTTGCCCCTCGTGGAGTACCATCCCCCCCAACAATTGCACGTCAAAATGGCGCAGACCCAACACCCGTTTCCCCGCTTCCCGCACGGCGGCAAAGGCTTCCGGGAGCAAATCCTCCAGGGTTTCTCCCCGCTCTAAACGCTGGCGAAATTCCGCTGTTTTCCCCCGCAATTCCTCGTCCGAAAGCCTCTGCATCTCCTCTTCCAGCAGGTTGATTTCCACCACCAGCGGCTTGTACTGGTTGATGCGGCGCTGATTGGGGTCACCGAGCAGAAGTTTTAACATGGGTGCGTGGCTAACAAAAGGATAGGAATAGGCATTATTTATCCTAGCATTGGCGGATGGGCGCATTGGGGGGGCGAGTGTGGTAGTCTGAAAGCATTTGAACGTGGAGGCATTTGGACACATGACTCAGGGGAAAGGATTCGGGTTCGGGCTGGGCAAGATGAAGGAATTTGCCGATGCCATCAAAAAGGCGCAACAGGTGCAAGAGGGTGCCATCCAAATGCAACAGGAACTCGACAGCATGGAAATCGTCGGGGAAGCAGCCGAAGGGGCGGTCAAGGTGGTGTTGAGTGGCAACCAGGAACCCCGGCGGGTGGAAATTGCGCCAGCGGCACTGGAAAAAGGGGCTGGGGAACTGTCGGAATTGGTGTTTACGGCACTCAAGGCGGCTTACGATGAGTCCACCGCTACGATGAAAAAGAAAATGGACGACCTCACGGGGGGCTTAGGCTTGCCGGGGGTCTAACCGCTGCACAATCGTGGTTAAAATTGCCTCGTTCCCCACATTGCCCGGTACGATGACTACGGGTAAATTGGGGAATTGGGGGTGATCCTTGGGGGTGCGAATCACATTGATCCCCGGCGCAATTTGTCCCAACAATCGCACGGCAGTTAAATCCAATCCGTGACTGAGAATTTCATTGGATGTAATACCCCCTTTGCTGACCAAAAAACCAATTTCTGAAGGTAAATGGTGTACCAATAGGGAGGTCACCTGCGCCACCTGCCGACCGAAATCTAAGCGGGTTTGGGTATCAGGAAATTGCAATTCCTCACGGGGCGTATAAAGCACGGGGATCAATCCCTGATTCAGGGTACTAGTAATTAATTCTACAGCCATTTGCACCACTTCTAAAGGGGTTTTGCCCTGGAGTAATTGGGTAATGGCTAATTCAATCCCCCGCACATTTTCCTGTTGTAATAAATGCCGAACCTGCCGGGTGGACAACTGCACATGGGAACCCACAATCACCACGCCGGGTAAGCTACCTTGGACATAATTCGACATCAATTCTGGGGCGACGGGTTGGGGGGGCAATTGGGCAAGGGCACTGATAATTCCGGCGGCAGAACGCAAGAGAAACCGTTTGCCCTGGGCATGGGCACGATAGAGGGCTTGGGCAAATAAATTTAAGTCCTCCTGGGTCACCGCATCCACCACCCCACAGGCATTATTGTGCAAACTCAGTAACAATTCATCACAGCCGGAACGGATTTTATCCAAAGTAAAACGCACCACCTCCTGACTTGGAATTTTACCGCCGGTTTTTTCTTCCACATAAGCGGGTAAATAGGCAGAGCGATACCCGAATACCGAATCTTTAGCAAATTCCGTTTGATCCACTGGCACGGGCGTTCCCTGCACGAGTAAATAATGCACACTATCCCTGGTGATTCTCCCCCCTTCGATAAATGCTGGAATGAGCAAATGGGCATCAAATTCACCCAATTCCCGATTCATCACCTCAATTTCCAGGGGATAATGCCCCCGCAACGTGGAATCCGAACGGCTGATGATTAAGTGATTTTTTAATAAATCGTCCCCCACCACCTGCCGCAGATTTCGGCAAATTTCTTGGGTAATTTGGGCGGCTTCCGCAGGCGTTCGGGCACGGGTATTGCCCAGGATAAACAATAGGGGTGATTCATCCGCTAGTGCCAGGCGTAGGGTGTCCACATCCCAGCGCAGTAGGAGCAAACAGCCATGCACCGTCTGGGAGCCGGTGGGGTCGTCATCCAAAACCAGTAATTTCGGGTGGGTCATCTTGTCACGGGAACCCTCAAGCCTTCAGTATAGACACAAGACGGTTACGGGGTGAGCAGGTGAATTTTCAGGAGTTGCAGGCGACATTACATGAATTTTGGGCGGCGCAGGGGTGTCTGATCCTCCAGCCCTACGATGTGGAAAAAGGGGCGGGCACCATGAGTCCCCACACGTTTTTGCGTGCCTTGGGGTCAGAACCTTGGGCAGTGGCGTATGTGGAACCCTGTCGTCGTCCGGGGGATGGGCGTTACGGGGAAAATCCCAACCGCTTTCAGCATTATTTTCAATATCAAGTGTTAATTAAACCTTCGCCGCCGGGCATTCAAGAAACCTATTTAGAATCCCTGCGCTGTTTGGGCATTGCCCCCGAAGAACACGACATTCGTTTTGTGGAAGATAACTGGGAATCCCCGACCCTGGGCGCTTGGGGCGTGGGTTGGGAAGTTTGGTTAGACGGCATGGAAATCACCCAATTTACCTACTTTCAGCAGTGCGGCAGTTTGGATTGCCACCCGGTCGCCATTGAAATTACCTATGGGTTGGAACGGCTGGCAATGTATCTGCAAAATGTGGATAAAATCACCGATATTCGTTGGAATGACCAGGTGACCTACGGGGAAATTTATCTGCAAAATGAAATCGAACAATGTACCTACAATTTCCAAGCCGCTGACCCCCATATTTTATTCCAATTATTCACGCTTTACGAAAAAGAAGCCCAACAATTACTTAGCCAAAAACTGGTCACCCCCACCCTGGATTACGTGCTGAAATGTTCCCACACGTTTAATTTGCTGGAAGCCCGGGGGGTGATTGCCGTCACCGAACGCACCCGCTACATCGGTCGGATTCGCCAACTGGCTCGCCAGGTCGCCCAACTGTATGTACAACAACGGGAAGCCCTGGGTTTTCCGCTGCAACGTTCTAGCGTCCCGTCCCCCGAACCGGCATAATAAAAGCAAGCGTTGGGTCTAGGAGTTGGGATTATGGCACGCACCCCCTCGGTGATGGTTGATTTGGGCACCCCCGCCCCGGAATTTCACCTGCCGGATGTGGTTACTGGCAATACGATTCGTTTGGATACCTTTGCGGGTAAAACCGGGTTGTTGGTGATGTTTATTTGCCGCCATTGCCCCTACGTGAAACACATTCAAGACCAATTGGCGCAATTGGGACGGGATTATCAAAACAAGGATTTAGGCATTGTGGCGATTAGTTCTAACGATGCGGAAAAATACCCGGACGACAGCCCCGAATCCCTGAAAGAAATGGCGAAAGAATTGGGGTTTACATTCCCGTTGTGCTACGACGCCACCCAAGCGGTTGCCAAAGCCTACCAAGCCGCCTGCACCCCGGATTTTTACCTGTTTGACCGGGAGCGCAAATTGGTGTATCGGGGGCAATTTGACGACAGCCGCCCCAAGAGCGACCCGCCCATTCCCGTCACCGGCAAAGACCTACGCGCCGCCATTGATGCCCTGCTGAGCGGTCAGCCCATCCCCACCGACCAACGGGCGAGCATCGGGTGCAACATCAAATGGAAACCAGGCAACGAACCGGATTATTACAAAACCGCCTAAAGCAACCCATCCATCAGGGCAAACACCGACCCCAGCGCCTGCCAATCAAGCGGTTGGGACTGCGTGCTTAACCATTGACTGAGCAGTCGGTGCAGACCCATCAGCTTAAAACTGGGTTCCGCCTGCACCTGCACCATCGCCGCCGCCACCGGCAGATAGCCCGTTTCCCCCAAATCCCCCAACAAAACCCGCTGTAACCGGGTGTCCGCCCCGTTGATCACCTGCAACAACTGTTCAATGTACTGGGTGTCCTGGGTGAGTAAATACATCGTACAGAGAGCCGCCCCCTGCACCCTGGGCAGAGGATGGGTGAGAAACGGTTGAATGTGGGGGATCGCTCCCTGGGCATTTAAGCGTCCCAACGCCAGCAGAATCGCCGGATAGGGTTGGGGCAACTCCTCCGTCCCCAACGCCGAGGGCACCCCAGTGGCGGTTAACAATTCCACCAGATCGGGAATCGCTTGCCCTGCCCCCAACAAGCCCAACGCCGTCGCCGCCGCCCCCCGCAACTGGAAATCCGCCACCTGCAAACAGGCGCGCAACCCCGGAATCGCCTGCGGGTCACCAATCTGCCCCAGGGCACGCGCCGCATTTCGCCGCAGAGGGTAGCCCCCCAACGCCGTGCGGTCGGATTCATCCTGCAAGGCAAGGAGCAACGCCGGGACTGCGGCTTGCACCCGAAACCGCCCCAACCACCAGGCGGCATAGTACCGCTGGCTCACATCCGGGGACTGGAGTTGGGCAATCGCTTCCTCGACCGTCACCCCGGCTGACCGTTGGCACTCCCTAGGGCTTCAATCCGCACGATTTTGCCCCCCAAACGGGTGATGCGGCGCATCTCTTCATTCATGCGGTTGTAGGGCACCGTGAGGAACACACTGCCACTTTTGCGGATGGGAAAATTGCGGCGGTCGCTCTGGTCGTTCTGGCGCAAACCCACCACTTCATAACGAAATAAACGCTGATTGGCTTCCGTTACTTCAGAAGCTCCGGCAATCGCTGACCCATAAAACATCGGTGCGGCTCCCGTATGAATTGCTTTTCCCATTTTAGGGGCTGGTGGCTCCCCGCCGAAACTATGACAATTTGTAACAATGAAACCTATAAAATTTACCCTAGGATGGGCTTAAGCATCGGGTTCGCACCATGACGCAGGTGAAGCTCAAAAAACTCCTCCACCAGCCCGAATTGGCGGCACTGTTGGGGGAAATAACCCAGGGGCAAACCTGGGGTGTGACCGATGCCAGCGGCAATCTCCTCGCAGGCACCTTGACCAGCGGCACCGGCGAAACCATTCAAAACGAAGGGAAAACCCTGGGCTGGGTGTACGGTTCCCAGGCGACCTTCCTGGCTCGGTGGTTGCAGTACATCGTCAATCAGGAGCAAGCCAAACGCACCCTGGCGCAGGAGACCCTCGACCGCTACCGGGAGGTGAATCTGCTTTATGATTTGGCGGAAAAAATGCACGCCACCCTGGATTTGCAAGCCCTAGCGGATTTGGTGATCCGGGAAACCCAAGCCCTGTTGGGGGGAACCCAGGGCTGTTTGATGCTCTACAATCCCCATACGCAGGTCTTGGAGGTGGTCAGCAGTTATGGTCCCCCGGTCGAGCAGACCTACTTCCCGCCGGGGATGGGGATTGCCGGTCATGTGTTCCAAACGGGGCGGGCGGAAATTGTCAACGATGTCAGCCAAGATGCCCGGTTTGTGCCCGGTTTGATCCCCATCCACGCCCTAATGTGTGCCCCCTTGGTCACCAAAGCCGGGGTGATTGGGGTGATCAACGTCACCAGTGATACCCCGGTGGAGTACACCGCCAGCCACCTGAAGCGATTGATGGCGCTTGCCGCCCAAGCCGCCCTGGCGATCAGCAATGCCCGCGCCCACGCCGACAAACTCCAGGAAGAACGCCTGCGGGTCAACCTGGATCGGTATTTGGGCGGACGGTATCGGATTTTACGCACCCTAGGCACTGGTGGATTTGGGCACACCTACCTAGCCGAAGACCTGCAACGCCCCGGCACCCCCGCCTGTGTGGTCAAGCAACTCCAACCCGCCCGGGACAACCCCACCCGGATGGACGTCGCCCGCCGCCTGTTTCGAGCCGAAGCGGAAACCCTGGAAGTGCTGGGCAAACACGACCAAATCCCTGCCCTGCTGGCTTATTTTGAGCAGGACGAGGACTTTTATCTGGTGCAGGAGTACATTGACGGGCAATTGCTGAGCGAGGAACTGGCGCAAACCGCCCCCTGCCACCCCCAGCGGGTGATCCAACTTATCCAAGAAATTCTGCATATCCTCGCCTTTGTGCATCATCATCAGGTGATCCATCGGGATTTGAAACCGGACAATATCATCCGCCGCCGCCGGGATCGCAAACTCGTCCTGATTGACTTTGGCTCCGTGAAACAATGCCGGGGTGCCAACCAAAAACAGGAAACCATCGCCGTCGGTACCCGGGGGTATGCCCCCAGCGAGCAATATGCGGGTCGCCCCCGGTTCAGCAGTGACATCTACGCCGTCGGCATCATCGCCATCCAAGCCCTGACCGGTTTACCCCCCAGCCAATGGCAAGCCCAGGACGGTACGGGGCAACTGCGCTGGCGAGACCACCGCCCGGACGTACCGGCAGACCTCGCTCAGGTGCTGGACAAGATGGTATGCGAACAAGCCTGGGAACGCTACGCCAAAACCAGCGATGTCCTCAAAGCCCTAGAACAGGTGTCCATCCCCGACACCCCCGACACGGAAATCCTCACCCCCATGCCCCCTGACCCCGAACCCTCCCTCCTCGCCCAAAGTAGCCGTTGGCTGGTGGAAACCGCCCGCCGCTTGATCCAGGGGTGAGCCAGGGATAAAATAGGACATTCCCAAGCCTTTTCACCCCATTTTTGAGGAGTTGCCCCATGCGTCCCCACCCTTGGATGCTGACCACCCTATGCCTCACCGCTCTGACGGCTCCCGCCCTAGCGCAAACCCCCGCCAAAGTCACCACCAGTAATACCCCCATCACGGATCAGTTCAGAATCCCCCCCTTTCGGGATTACACCGGGGATGGGGTGCAAAACCTGGATGACATCCCCGCCCACCAAAAAAACTACAACAACTTGCTGAAACAATGGGCGGCGCGCATCAGCGGTACCGGTGGCTCCCTCTAAAGCCTTGACTTCTGGGACGAGATTCGCCACACTCAAAGAAGAATTTCCCAGCCCCAGGTTATCACCAGGTTAAAGTTGGGAATTCGTTAGCCAAATCCTGGGTATTTCCTGCTAAAATTTGGTTAACTTCGCCACGAATTTTTGTGGTGGATTTCGGCTTCATCGCATCGAACTGTTTAACTGTTGAGGAGTTATGGCTATGCGTCCCCAAATGTTATTTTCCTTGTCCGTAGCTGGCACAGTGCTGGCGGCGGCAATGGCTCCGGCGAGTGCCCAACCCGCCCCGAAACTGTACGACCCCCCGGTGATGACCACGACAGCGGCGAAAGCTGAGGCTTGGCCTCCTTTTACCAAGCCCTTCCTGTGGAATCAGCCCAAGACCACGATTCAGTTTCCCAAGCCCTCCTACTACGAGCATCCCTTCGCCATCGAGCGGAGTATGGAGCCGTTCAGAATTGGCATCAAGAAAGTCAGTGGTACCTCCGCTACCCCGGTGAGTGACAAGTTCCGCATCCCTCCTTTCCGGGATTACACCGGGGATGGGGTGCAAAACCTGGACGACATCCCTGCCCACCAAAAGAACTTTAACGATCAGTTGAAAAGGTGGGCTAGCACCATAAGCACCTGCTCCAAACAACGGGGGGTGATGTTCCGGCTCGTGGGCAAAGAAGAAGTACCCATTCAAATCAACGGCGACCCCGGCAAGGTGCAGTTGAATGCCAACAACGTTCCCGTCTGCCCCGGCTAAATTGGGTTTTTAGTTTTAAATTTGCGTGGCTCCCTGGGCGACTGGGGAGCTTATTTTTTATAAATCAAATTATCAAATTCCTTACGTCTAATTCACAAACACCTATGAATCCCCGTCTTTTTTACTTCACCAATGGTGTTGAAGAACGATTAATACACAGTTTTTTGGTTAACTCGACATGTTAGAAGAAAGCACTTTATCGAGACTGTTGTTACTAAACTGTTCTCAGCGCAAGAAGTTTGATGAACGACTATTACCGGCAATCGAACGCTACGATGGACCTGCCTACCGTGTATTGCGACGATACCTAAAACACAATTTAACCCCATCTGTTGATGTCAGAATTCTTTCGGGGAAGTACGGGTTAATCCCTGCTGATTACTATTTGCCGTACTATGATCGCAAGCTAACGAAGGGACAAGCCCAAAAATTACACTATCAGGTTATCACGGAATTAGAAGCAATTCTTAACAGAAAATCTTATACAAATCTTTTGATTTGCTTAGGAAAAGAGTATCTTGAAGTAATCTGTGACTATGAAACTATAATCCCAGATAGTTTACCAGTCCAAGTTGCCACTGGCGGAATTGGCAAAAAGCTGTCAGTTCTGTACAATTGGCTTTATGGAGGGTTCAGTTTGGAGACCAAGCAGGATTTGGCTTCTACGAAAGGAACAGGTCGCATTAGAGGCGTTGAGGTGACTTTAACAGCAGAACAAGTCCTTGATGTTGCCAGACAGGCGCTCACCACCCAAGATGAGAGAGCCACCCGTTACCAATCTTGGTATGTGCAGGTTGATGATCTGCGAGTAGCCCCAAAATGGTTGGTCAGTCAAATTACCGGATTGCCAGTGAACAAATTCCACACGGGTAGTGCAAAGAAATTATTAAGGGAACTAGGAATTTCAGTTCTTTTTGATGCACAGATTTAGTTGTTTACAGGAGAAATTAAACATGAAAAGTTTTTCAAGTGATGAGAATCTCTCAGTTAAGACAGTCGCCAATAGCAACAAGCAACTGGTTGTTGGCACGGTAATTTCTGATCAGGAGACCCCAACGTTTGAAACTGTCAGGATTAAGTTGAAGGCGGGTCAAGATCTGAAGCCTGGAACGCTTGTTCGGGTTCCAGTTATGCGTAATGAACAAACTATTCTTATTGGACGGATTCGTAGTGCTTATGAATGTAATCCAAATGAGCGTGTGGAAAGCGTTGGCGTACGTGATGCTTTGAAAATACCAAAGATGCATCCGACAGAAGAACATAGCACAAGAATCTTTCGCTTAGCTGAGGCAGATTTAATTGAAGAGATTTTTAACCGGGAGTTTGTTGAAAATGGTGAAAAGAAAATAAAAACAGAAACAAGGGCACCTCAGAATCTTCCTAATTCAGGTGCTGATGTGTTTATTGCTGATGTTAATGAGATAGTCCAGACATTAGGACTTGAACAAGACGAAAATCAAGGGTTATTTATTGGTGAAACTACTAGTGGAACCATCTCAAAGATTATCCTAAAGCGTCAATCAATTCAGCGTCATTTTTTTATCTGTGGAACTACAGGTAGTGGTAAAAGTTATGCAATGGGAGTTATTACTGAAGAACTTGTTCAAAAACACAAACTCCCTGTTGTGTTCATTGATACTCAGGATGAATATTCCGAGTTGGTTAAAAAACTAGGTGGTGTAGTTGTTGAACCTGGAAAAGATTTTAGTATTCGGATTTCTTCACTAACCGAATCGGAACTTTTAGATCTGCTACCAGAGGCAATGAAAAAAAGTCCCTTGCAGTGTGACATTGTAGCAAAGGCTTTTGGTGAACTTCAAACTAAACTGACCAATGAGGATATGGCTAAATTCACACTAGACGATGTTTTAGCTAAAATTCCAGAGGTATCCGCAGAACTAACTGCTAAGGAAGGGGATATTCGAAGAGTAATTGATGCAGTACAGCGTAGATTAGGCACCCTTGCAAAGCTCAAAATTTTTGGACATGGAGTAGCAGATTGGCGAAAATTCTTATATCCATGTGTCACTATAAATTGCAAAAAACTTACATCTTCACAATTACAGTCTGTAGCAACCGCAGTTCTCCGAGAACTACAAAATCTACGTCTTCGTAATCATATCCCTCCCTATGTAGCGGTGATTGATGAAGCCCATTTATTTGTCCCAGAAGGTACAAGTAGTCCGTGTAAGCAAATCATCAGGGAAGGTGTGAGGATTGGTAGGCATCATGGAATTTGTATGGTTCTTCTAACTCAAAGTCCAGTGGATATTGATAAAAGTACAATTCGGCAATGTAACACCAGATTAGTCTTTGCACTAGAGCCAGATCAACTTGATGCTATTAAGGGTGTCAAGGCAGATGCAACAGATGAAATGCTTCGTGCTTTACCTAAAATGCCTCAAGGAACTTGTTTACTTTCTGGAACTTATGAAAGCGTAAAGCATACCATACCAGTTAGAATCAGAAAGAGAAATACGGAGGATTCAGAGGGAGGAAAGACACCCAATATTTTTGAGGAAATGCAAGAAAAATGGATAAAAATAATCGAAGAGCTAAAGACTGAAGGTGGGGAATAATGCCTCGAAGACGTAACCCTCAGCAAGAATCTCAAAACACGGAGCAGTTATCGTTAGATTTTGGCTCAATTATTAAATCTGCTACAGTTTTTAGTCGTGAAGATTTGGCTAGTTACGATCCAGTGACTAGAACAATTGATATTATGAGTCGGATTGTTGATTCTGAAAGGGCTTGGAATACGACAATCGAATTAGCTCGGAATCAACTACTGGAAAAAGATCCACGAGAGCTATATTTAGAGTTTCTAACAGACCTAAAAGGTACTATTGAGCAAGACTCAACTAAAGCACCTCGATTATCACGTCTTCTCGAACAGGTTGCTATCCGTGGTTTTGGTATGACTTATGAGCAAATACGAGTACATAATCCCCGTCAGAGAGGAACCGGATGGAGGGTTGACCCTTTCAATAAAGAATCGATTAGTGCTCATCTTGAAAAACATATTGTAGGAAAGTATTTTCTCAATTTAATTTCTGCAGATGATTCTATATGGAATGGTGTAGTTCCCTTAATTGGATCGTCTGACGTCAGCCAACATCGAAGTGCTGTACCTATCCCTGCTCCTTTCTTTAGGCGCCGAGTTCCATTTGTACTTAATAATTCTGCCGGTACTCTTTTGAAAGTAGAACAGGGCAAACCTGAGTATGAAGCTTTGTTTGATCCTCGACCTGATGATGAGTTACTACAATGGATGTTAATAGACCCTTCCTATCAGGAAGAACTAGAACCCGAACACTATCAAAGATGCCTTGCTTCTGCAATGGATGTAGGTCAATATAAGTTTGATCACCGATACCTTTTGAAACCCGATTCCAAACCACCAAATATCATTCTTAGAGATGGTAGTCTCTTTCCTCAAGATGCTTATTTAGATAACTTTATCCTTGCTAACAGAAGAGGAGAATTTACTCGTGAAGCAATTCGTGAACTTATAAACTGTCTCACTTCTGCCAGAGATGCTGGAATCATTTATTGCGGTGTTGCTAAAAGTGTTCAACTAAAAGTTTATAGTGCGCTAGTTGATTGGTACATAAGCAAATACATAGATAAGAGATGGGTAGCTGGGAATTACACACTAAATGACGGGCAAGCAATGACACTACTTCTTTCTTCTCCGTCGGTTATAAGCGATAATTTGCGGGAAACAATTTGTACTTGTATGATTCGTCGCTCATTTACCACAAGAGCAAATCTAAATACAAAAGCCGATCTAAATGATTTGAATTCCTATTTCTCACACTATGAAAATTTATCTAGTTTTAATATACAACCTTTTCGTCAATTATGTGACCTTGGTCATCTTTATATGTTTTTCATGGGACACTGCAAAAGTCCAGAACTGCTTTTGCCTCGATATGATTTCTTTTACCATGACTCCCTCGGTTCACCTGAATTAATAATGAAAAAGATTTTCTACTCTCTTCAGTACTCTACTCCTGATATTGATGAAGACCATTCATTTATGATTGACAAAAAAGATGAACCAGTCATGTTTTTAATCCCCAGCGTAACACTTCAAGCACATAACTTCTCTAAGAATCTTGGAGAATTCATAACTGAGCAGACAGAAGACCGGATTATGGCTCGTTATATATCTTATCTCTCGCAACTGACCTGAGGCAAAGCTTGTGCAAATAGTTGCCGGAACTACTCTGAGTTCGCTCAAGCCAGATGTTTGGAATCCCAATTCTGAGTATTATTTGCCTACCTTGACAGCAATAATGATTTCCTATGCCGATTTTCATAAAAAGCCTGCTCTTAGACGGAAGGCAATGGATCAAGGACTCCATAACTACTTAGGTGTTCCCAGTCACATCAAAATCTATCTGGATAATGGAGCTTTCTACTTCATTACTCATGGGGGTGAGACACCTGTGGAGGAATATACAGAGTTTGTCAAGAATGCTCAGCCTGATTGGTTTCCCATTCCTCAAGATTTTATTCCCACACCTAAAATGACCCTAGAAGAGCAACAAAAGTGTCTTGATCGCACAATGGATATGAACATTTGTTATTCACAGGAGAACTATATACCTGTTGTGCATATCAGTCCGCTTTTAGAAGATTATCTTAGCCGCTTTAAGTCCCATAAGTCTCTTCTGGAGAAAGGAGTGATTGCATTAGGAGGAATTGTGCCTAACTTGCTTAAAGCTCCGAAAGCAATGCACCCCCAGAAAATTTTGGAGAAGCTGATACATATACGCCAAGAATTTCGAGATAAAAAACTCCATATTTTTGGGATTGGCGGAACGATTACTCTACATATTGCGGCATTATTACGTATCAATTCGGTTGATTCTAGTGGATGGCGCAATCGGGCTGCGCGTGGCATTGTGCAATTGCCGGGAAAAGGTGATCGTATGGTTGCTAATCTGGGAAGTTGGCGGGGTCGAAAACCTGACGCTAAGGAGTGGGAGATGCTTGCTGAGTGCAAGTGTCCAGCCTGCCAGCGATATGGTGTTGATGGGTTGAAAGCAAATTTAGTGCATGGATTTCGTAATCGAGCCACTCATAACCTTTGGATTCTTTTAGAAGAAGTGCGTTTAATTCAAGAACATCTAGTTGCTGGCGATTATGAAAATTGGTTTCTAGATCATCTGGACAATACACTCTATAGACCACTAATTAATAAAATTCTTGAACTAGAACAGAGTAACTATAGCAATCCTAAATGAGAATGGAACAGGGGATCGCAGGGGCACCGCCCCCGTATTTGGTTCTGGGGAATCTCTGTTCACTAATCAAGTAGGATTGCTATATATTGACCAGTCTGGGATGGATAATCGAGATATTTATGAATTGGGGGCTAAAAGGACAAAGAATATATGGTCAACGACCTGGCAAAAAGAGAGAGAGAATAAGCATGATGAGTGGTTATCATTTAGGGAAATTGGTTGCACCATTTACTTGGATTGGTAGTTGTAATTTGCAAGTATTGATTACCTGGTTAACAGAGATGTTGTTGCCAACCATTGGAGCAGGGAAGAAAATCGTTTTAGATAATGCAAGTTTTCATCGTTGCAAACTGGTTAGGAAGGTTGTGGAAGCCGCTGCGTGCGAATTGATATATCTACCGAAATACTCTCCCGATTTAAATCCGATTGAGCATCAATGGCATCAAGCAAAGAGTTAGAAAAACCATGACATCTACAACCCAAAATCTTCATGATCTTATAGATTCAGTCATCTGCTCTATATGCCAACCTTTGCCTGCTTGGCTATAACGGTAGCATGGGACATAATTTTGACAAACCCTTCTCTGTGAAGGGATTTTGAGTGTTTATTGCAGTACAACATTAGGCACCTCCATTTATGGATTCTTGTACTTACACGGCAGGCTTGGAAGCCCCATGCTCTCGTTGGCAATGATCAATAACGCAGGGGTCATTCTCAATAGCCGTGAATCAACAGAGGTACCCTTAATTTTTTAATAATCTGATCTTAATCTTGGCAAAAATGAATCATTGCCTGCCGGGGGGTCAGGGTTGGGAGCGCCTCATCCGCAGGGGGAAGGTGGGTTGGCGCAGGCGTTCGGGCGAGAGGGCGGGGGCATTCGGGAATAGATGGGTACGGAAAAATTCCCGGCTCAGGTGGGCGAGGGCATAGGGCAGGGGGGGGAGTCGCTGGGGAGCAAATTGGCGGGCTTCGTCCAGTCCATCAATATGGTTGGCGGTGGGCAGGATCAGTAAATAATGGTGCCGTCCCCGCAGTCCGGCAAAGGGCTGGATTTGCTCCGGCAAAACGGGGGTGACCCAATCCCCGCCCCCACCCATCACCATCACGGGCACGGTGAGGGGAGATAAACCCTCTGCCCCCAAAATCCCGCCAATCGCTGGGTTGATGGCAATCACGGCCCGAATCCGGGGGTCAGGGATGGGGGTTGGCCAAGGGTTAAGTTCCAGGGCACGGCATTGCAGGAGGAGCAGGGAAAGGTTGAATAAGGCCCAATCGCTCTGGCATTGGCGTTGTAACCCCTGGGCTTGGGGTTGGGCACCGGCGGCCACCAAGACGGTGTAGCCCCCCAGGGAATGCCCCAGCAGACCCACCCGTTCCAGGTTCAGCCGTTTTTTCCAAGCCTGGTGCGCCGCTAGATGATCCAAAACCCGTCCCACGTCCCGGGGGCGTTCGGTAAACTCCCGGAGGGCGCTGGAGGGGGGGTGGGTGACCACGGCGGCGGCGATGCCCTGGCTGGCTAAATATTCCCCCAGATACATCAAACTGCGCCCGGTTTGACCGATGCCGTGGCTGAGTAATACCAGGGGTACCGGCTCTGACCCAGGGGGATAGAATAAATGCACCTTGAGGGAACGCTGGGGTTGGTCGGGGGGGGTAAAACTCCAGGCTTGTTCCCGCCAGGTCGTACCCGTAAAAGCGGGGGTGGTGCCGGTCGGCGGCAGGAGGGGGAGGGCGGCCAGGGCTTGGGCCGTTTGTTGCTGGTGGGTCTGGGCATTGATCAACAAATTGGCTACTGCCAGGGCATCCACCGCCACGGTTTCCGCCGGCAATGCCTGGAGGAGGTTGAGGGCGGTAATGGGTTGGCGTTGTTGCACCACCAGGGTGAGGGCTTGCTTGAGGGCTTGGGGGTCAGGGGGGATGAGCAATTGCCCCAGCCGGTACAGGGCTTGACTGACCGCTTCCGTATGCAATAAACGCTGGCTTTGGCTTGGGGTCAGGGGTACGGGGTGGGTCAACCAATTGCGTAATTCCTCCAGGGTGGGCGGTGCCAAAAGTTGGGCCAGGGGCGTTAAACTCCCCTGGGGACGACCGGACTGCACCCAGGTTGCCACATCCGCCAGGGTGACGCTCCAGGTGGTCTGACCAGCGATCAGATCGACCCGTTCGGCGGCGCGGGCGGCTTGGGGCAAAAACAACCACCCCACCAGCACCCACCAGCCAAAAAGTTGCCGACCCCACTGCCAAATCCGTAGGTTTGCAGGCATGATAAACATAGGATGTTTGCTTCTCCCCTCCCCAGCGGTTCCCAATTAGTTCTGCGGAACAATCCATTTTTAGACCAGCTTGCGACCTTTGTCCCATTCCGCCTAGTCCCTATGCCTACCCCCTCCGAACTGCGGGATGCCTACAATGCCGGTGCCCGGTCGTTCCCCCAGGTGCAATTGGCGGGACAGATGTTGGAAGGGATCGTCCTGAATGAGGCATTCCTCGCCCGGGCCAACCTGCGGGGGGTCTATCTCTGTTATAGCCAGATGGTGGGGGTGAATTTATCCCAGGCCAACCTGCGGTATGGGGAACTGGTGCGGGTGAATTTGAAACAGGCCAACCTGAGTGAGGCGGACCTGCGGGGGGCCAATCTCCTGGAGGCCAATCTCACCGGGGCGAGTTTGTTCCGGGCGCAGTTGGACGGTGCCAATCTCACCGAAGCCGACCTGGCCTACGGGAATTTGCGCCAGGCCAGTTTGAGCGGTGCCACGTTATCCGGGTGCAACCTGCGGGCGGTGGCGATGCAGGGTGCCTATCTGGCTCGGGTTGCCCTGGCGGGGGCGGATTTGGGGGAGGCCAACCTGGAGGGGACGGTGCTGATCCAGGGGGAATTGAGCGGGGTGAGTTTGACCCAGGCCAACCTGCGGGGGGCGGATTTGGCGGGCAGTAACCTCACCCGGGCAGACCTGTACCGGGCGGATTTGACCGGAGCCAACCTGATCCGAGCCAACCTGACGGCGGCGGAATTGGGGCGAGCCTGTCTGCGCCAAGCCTGTTTGAGTGCGGCCACCTTGAACCGAGCCATGTTGCAGGGGGCGGACCTGAACGGGGGGGAGGAATGGACCGATTTAAGTTCCGCCATTTTGACCGATGCCAATCTCACGGATGCGGACCTGCGGCGGGTCAACCTCACCCGCGCCAATTTAAGTGGTGCCGTGCTGATGGGGGCGGATTTGCGGGGGGCGCAACTGTGGGGCACCAATTTCACCAATGCCAACTTGGTGGGGGTCACCTTGGCGGGCACGGATTTACGCATGACCCTGCTGACGGATGCCAGAATGCACCGCTGTGACCTCTCCGGCTGTAATCTCCAGGGGGTAGATTTGAGTCGGCGGGAGCTAACCGGGGTGAATTTCCACCGGGCAGACCTGCGGGGTGCCAATCTCAGCCGGACGGTTCTGACCCAGGCGGACTTGATGGATGTGTTGCTGGAGGGAGCGGACTTGAGCGAAGCGGATTTGCGGGGGGCACGGCTGACTCAACAGGTGGCCGGGGCGAACCTCAAGGGTGCCCGCCTGCCCAACGGTCGCTTGGTTGCTTAGCACCCGCTTCGGTTACAATTGGGAAGTGAATTAAAATTTCCGGCAACACCATGACTCCAACCTTGGCGAATTTTTTGTATAGTTTGTTAGCGGGGACGTTGATTGTCGTGATTCCCGTCACAGCGGCGTTGATCTTTGTTAGCCAAAAGGATAAAATCCGGCGGTCGTCCTAGGAAATGCCATTTAGAATGGGCTTAGGCGTGAACCACTAAGGTCTCCGCCGCCTTGTATTGATCTGTAAAGGAGCCTGCCGTGGGTATTGGTATTCCCGCCCCGATTTTTCTGGGCATCATTTTGATTCTGGGAAGTTTGATTTTATTCTTCCTAGGGCGATTGCGGCCTTCCCTGCGGCGGGACTCGGATGTAGTTTATGCGGTAATTGGTCTGCTGAGCGGGCTGATCCTGCTGGCGAATTTTGGGAATCTGGGGTTTGGGCTGGTTTTTCAACAGGTGTTGATGATCGGGGCATTGGTGGCCTTGACCTGGGAAAATTTAATTTTGCGGGGGAAAAATCCCCCCAACCGGGGCAGGGAAATTCCGCCCCGTCGCCCCCGGGAAAACTACACTCCCCCCAGTTATCGGGAAGCGGAATCCTACCGGGATTACCAACGGGACTATGACTACGAGGAAGCGCCCCGTCGCCCCAGTCGCCGTCGTAGCGAAGTGGTGCTTGACCCGGTGGATGCCTGGGAAGCGGAATTGCCCCAATCTCCCCGGGCACGGATGCGGGGAGAAGCTTCAAATCAACCCTCAACCCGCTATCGGGATTGGGATAGGGAGGAAACCGACCGGGATGAGGAAGAAACCGCTATTGTGACGGCGGCACCCCCCCGCCAGGAAGTTACTCCTCCCCGACCCCGCCGCCCACGCCCCCAATACCCCCCCCGCCGCAAGCGTCCCACTGACCTGGAATTAGATAATTTGGAATTGGATAATTCCAATAACTTTGATGATGAGGATTTTTAAGCTACAAACGTCCTGAAACTCGGATCATGCCAAACATTATTTATGGGAATACAGCCTATTTATCAATTAAAGGATACAAAAAGCCTCGATTATCCTAAAGGCTTACCATGATTGACCTGCGGCAGGTGGGGTTCAACTGTATCCCATAACCACTCAAAAGACTGTAACTTTATGCGAATAACGGGATTACAGTCTATCATCAATTAAAGGATACAAAAAGCCTCGATTGTCCTAAAACAGCAAGTGGGGTTCAACTGTATCCCATAACTACTCAAAAGACTGTACCTTCATAATCAAGGCGGTTTTATACCCTAAGATCATTGACTTTTTAAGTAGGCACTTTTCTAAATATGATGTGAGATTTGTGTAGCAATTTTAGACGGTCTATGTGAATCATAAAAGTTACTCAGAACCGAAGACGGGGGCGGTGCCCCTGCGACCCCTGTTCCATTTTCTTACAGCAATTTCAGTCTATGTGAATCATAGAAGCTACTCAGAACCAGAGACGGGGGCGGTGCCCCTGCGACCCCTGTTCCATTTTCTTACAGCAATTTCAGTCTATGTAAATAATAAAAATTACTCAGAACCAGAGACGGGGGCGGTGCCCCTGCGACCTCTATGCTCATAGCGACAGCGTGGTGTAGCCATACTTAGTTAGAATTTTTATATATTTACGATGCAGATGAGCTTAGGATAGATTGTAACTTCTCACAAGTGTTGAATCCTGCAATAAAACTTTACATATTTAGGCGTGGGACGACCCGATTGAGCCAATGGACAAAATTCCACTCCTGCCGTATTAAGATTTGTATATATCGGAACTTATCTGCCAATTTACTTCCGTACATCCGTGGAACTTTTAACAGTTGCAATATCAAGTAAACTATTAAAATTACATAAATTTGAATGGTAATTCCATTCAAATTTTTACTCATCATTTTATCGAGCTTTAAGTTCATCTTTAGAAATTTCCATAGTACCTCTATCGCCCAGCGTTGTCTATAGGCTTCCCCTATCTCTTCATTACTCATTACATCCTCAGGAATATTGGTAGCTAAATAATAGTCTACTTTCTGTTGAACATTGCCAAAACAAACTACTCTCGCCTTACCTCGTTCTGTGGTGATATGATAGTTTTCATCCCATTTCCAATTCGACTTAATACGGATAATAAAAAGGGCATCATTTTCGATAAATTGTTCAAATACTTTGTGACTGCAAAACCCTCTATCCCCGACTGCGACTCCATTTTCCGGTAGCATTTTCACAATATCTTCACCAAAATTAATCTCATGTGCCTGTCCAGGACTAACAATTAAATGACCAGTAGATTTCGTATCTTGATTCAAAGTGGTTATTAACTTTACTTGGCGATAGCCTTGGAGCCAAAATAACTTACTCATCAGCGGTATTACGGTAGCATCAAAAGGACATAAAACCAACCTCTTTTCAGGATGAGCTTCCTCAATATAATGCAATAATTTATGATAAAGATGCATAAAAATTTGTGGGTCTCTTGTCTTGTTCGCCTTAGAAAACGTGGATAAGTCAACCTTAATGCCCGCATGATTTAATTGGTAAAATAAGTCCCGTAAACTGTTGATTCCTTTGTCTAAAATGCCAGCAAACCAGATTGAACAAAATAAGCGAGAATTTAGAACTGGATAATCATTAGTTGGCAGGTCTTTGAGTAAAAATTTGACAATCCCGGGAAAAGAATTGAATTTCATAGTTGTTTCATGTTTTGGTTTATATGAATTAGAATACCATATTTTGACCCCTCTTTTTCTGCCTTTACCTACCTTTCAACACTTCTGGTAACTTCTCTGCAAAATTCCCATTGATAATCCCTTGCCTTAAACCCAAAGTGAAACCCATCAATTCTGTCAAATTGTGAATCGAAAGCAGGGTGTAACCTAGTAATTCCCGGGAACGAAATAAATGACTGAGATAGGCGCGACTGAAATGTTGACAGGTATAACAAGGACAGGTGCTATCCAAAGGGCGTTCATCCCGCTGAAAGGCACGATTTTTCAAATTCCAGCGCTCCCCCCGTACCAACACCGCCCCATGCCGTGCCAACCGGGTGGGAATCACACAGTCAAACAAATCCACCCCGGCACTGATCGCCAAAGCCATTTCCCGGTAGGTGCCCACCCCCATCAAATAGCGGGGTTTGTCCTGGGGTAGGTAGGGGGCAACCGTCTTGACAATGTCATGAATTAACTCGCTCGGTTCCCCCACACTCACCCCGCCAATGGCATAACCGGGGAGGTCATACTCGGTAATTTGTTGGGCGGATAACCGGCGCAATTCGGGATAAACACCCCCCTGGACAATGCCAAACAATGCCTGATCCGAACGGGCGTGGGCGTTGATACAGCGTTTTAACCACTGCGTCGTACGATTCACCGCATTTTTCACCTCGTCATAACTGGCAGGATAGGGGGGACATTCATCAAACGCCATGATCACATCCGCCCCTAGCGCATTTTGAATCTGGATGGATTTTTCCGGGGTGAAATGAATGAGGTCCCCGTTGCGGGGGGATTGAAAGGTCACACCCTCATCTGTAATTTGTCGTAATGAACTCAAACTAAAGACCTGAAACCCACCCGAATCGGTCAAGATGGGTCCCGACCAATTCATAAACCGGTGCAAGCCGCCGCAGTGCTGGACAATCTCCTCCCCCGGTTGCAGATGCAGGTGGTAGGTATTTCCCAAAATCATCTGCGCCCCCGTGTGCGCTAACTGGTCGGGAGCCACCCCTTTCACCGTGCCCAAGGTGCCCACCGGCATAAAAGTTGGGGTCAGCACCGGTCCGTGGGGCGTGTAAAAGATGCCCGCCCGGGCGTGTCCAGCTGTTTTGATCACCCGAAAGGAAAAGGGTTGCATCACACATTCGCCCCAAACTCTGCTAAATTTTTAACAAGATTTAATTTTTTCTGTAGCCCTCATCCCCATTCTCTATGACTGCCCACATCCGCAATGTCGCCATTATCGCCCACGTTGACCACGGCAAAACCACCCTGGTGGATGCCCTCCTGAAACAGGCGGGAGCCTTTCGACAAGGGGAGGAGGTGCCCACCTGTGTGATGGATTCCAACGACCTGGAGCGGGAGCGGGGGATCACGATTCTGTCCAAAAATACGGCAGTACGATATAAGGACTATTTGATCAACATTGTGGATACACCGGGACACGCTGACTTTGGGGGTGAGGTGGAACGGGTGTTGGGAATGGTGGAGGGGTGTTTGTTGATTGTGGATGTGAACGAAGGTCCGATGCCCCAGACCCGGTTTGTGTTGAAAAAAGCGTTGGAAAAGGGGTTGCGCCCGATTGTGGTGCTGAATAAAATTGACCGGCTGCGGACTGACCCCCATGTGGCTTTGAATAAGGTTTTGGATTTATTTTTGGAACTGGGGGCGGATGATGACCAATGCGAGTTTCCTTATCTGTTTGCTTCGGGAATGGCGGGTCATGCCCGTTTGCAATTGGAAGATGAGCCGGTGGATATGCAACCGTTGTTTGAATCGCTTTTGCACCATGTCCCGCCCCCGGCTGGGGATGAAAACAAGCCCTTACAATTGCAAGTCACGACCCTGGATTATTCCGATTATTTGGGGCGGATTGTGATTGGCAAAATCCACAACGGCAAAATTACCAGTGGGCAACAGGCGGCGTTGATCAATGCGGAGGGCAAAATTACCCGCTCAAAAATCACCAAGCTCCTGGGTTTTGAGGGGTTGAAACGGGTGGAATTGGAATCTGCTAGTGCCGGTTATATCGTGGCGGTGGCGGGTTTTAGTGATGCCAATATCGGAGACACCATTACCTGTCCAGAAAACCCGATGGCTCTGCCTTTGATCAAGGTGGATGAACCCACATTGCAAATGACGTTTTCAGTGAATGATTCTCCTTTTGCGGGTCAAGAGGGCAAATTTGTCACCTCTCGGCAGTTACGGGAACGGCTGATGCGGGAGTTGGAAACCAACGTGGCATTGCGGGTGGAGGAAGCGGAAACCACGGATAGTTTCCTGGTGTCGGGGCGGGGGGAATTGCACCTGGGAATTTTGATTGAAACCATGCGCCGGGAGGGCTATGAATTTCAGGTTTCCCAGCCCCAAGTAATCTACCGACAAATTGAGGGACAACCCTGTGAACCCTTTGAATATCTGGTGCTGGATGTGCCCGATGAAGCGGTGGGGAGTTGCATTGAAAAATTGGGGCAACGGCGGGGGGAAATGCAGGATATGCAAGCCGGGGGGAATGGTCGTACCCAGTTGGAATTTATCATTCCAGCACGGGGGTTGGTGGGCTTCCGGGGTGAATTTTTGCGCCTCACCCGGGGGGAGGGAATTATGAGCCATAGTTTCCTGGATTACCGTCCCCTAGCCGGGAGTGTGGAAACTCGCCGTAATGGGGTTTTGATTTCCATTGAAGAGGGAGAAGCCACGTTTTATGCCCTCAAAAATGCAGAAGACCGGGGGGTGTTTTTCATCAGTCCGGGCACCCGGGTGTACAAGGGCATGATTGTGGGGGAACACAACCGTCCCCAGGATTTGGAACTGAATGTGTGCAAAACCAAACAGTTAACCAATATGCGTTCGGCGGGGGCGGAAGAACTTACCCAATTGCAAACGCCGGTGGATATGAATTTGGAGCGGGCTTTGGAATATATTGGTCCCGATGAATTGGTGGAAGTTACGCCCAAATCCGTGCGCCTACGCAAATTGAATAAAAAGCTCGCCCGCCGTTAACTACGCCAGCGCAATACCTGGGAGGAAAGGGGGTTCACAAACGGGCGTTTTTCGAATACGGAACGGGCATATTCCTGCTTGATTTGGTGATACCAACGGGCTTGGGTATCCGCATCTTTGATTAACATTAAAGCGGGGTTATACTTCAACCCCTCCTGTTGTTTGATGACCATTTGGCGATCCTGTTCAAAAAACGTCCGCATAAACCACCGCAAAATTGGTTTGGCGAGGGTGAACCCCGGATGGCTCCAATAGAACTGGGAAATCACCTGGGTTTGCTGGGCGGAAATCGGGGTAACGGTGGTTAAATTGGTGACCTGATGCCGGTCGCCCTGGACAATTTCAATCCGCACCCCTGGCAGATGAAATTGGATTTCCGTCTCAGGATTGGCTCCCAATAACCGATAGAAAAAAGATGTTTTTAACAAACGATGTCGGCGCATCACAAACCCCAAGGGCAAGGGGTCAAATTGCTTGGATTTGACAAACAATTCCCCCCGGGAACGCCACCACCACACCTGATGCACAAAGGGACCGTGAGCCGGGTCCATGAGCCCCACAATCGCATGATCTACATAACAGGGAAAATCAAAGGATTCACTCAATTGGGGGTGTTGGTTTGGGTCACCTGGAACCAGCGGGATGGGGACTTGGGGGTCAGATTCCTCCCCCAAATAAATCCAGAGATTTCCCTGCACCTCCCGCACGGGATAGCTAGGCACGTTAATGCGGGAAATATCCAAATCCGTTGGGTCACACAGGGAGGGAATGTGCGTACATTGACCACCGGGATTGAACCGCCAACCGTGATAGCAACACATCAATTCTTCACCCAGCATTTTCCCATAGGAAAGGGGAATCCCCCGGTGGGGGCAAATATCCCGTAGGGCGAAGGCTTTACCGCTAGTGGTACGCCCAAAGAGGATGGGTTCCCCCAGAAACACTCGCCCCAAAACGCTCCCTGGGGGTAACTGCCTGGCAGGTAGGGCGAAATACCAAAGATTGCGGAGGAACATCGGTGATTCCATAGTTATCAAATGACCTGTACATTCTCACATTATTTGACGTTATCTCAAATTAGGGTAGTGCTATAGCAATCCTAAATAAAAATAGAATAGGGGTCGCAGGGGCACCGCCCCCGTCCCTGGTTCTGGAAAATTCTTGTTTGTAAATCAAGTAGGATTGCTATATCTTTGTAATAGACATCTTCGGAAAATAGTTCAACTATGGTAAAGTGGTAAAGATGATGATTCTCACTGAGATGTTATGAGCAGGTAGTGCTATCCAAGTAATGCTTCATTGTAGAAAGGGAAGAGAAGCAAGAATATACAGGCAACCTGATAGGAATTGATCTTGGGCTAAAACATTCCTACACTGACCAAAACGGAAATACCGTAGATTGTCCCATAGCGAAGCGTGGCGTAGCCATAGTTTTTGCGCTGCAGTGACAAGCGGCTGAAAAGGCATCAACGTAAGTTGAGTAGGATGTTCGTGAAAGGAGCCAAACCGCAGTCCAACAACTACCACAAACAGAGAAAACGACTAGGGAAGGTGCATCTAAAAGTCCAACGCCAGCGTAGAGACTGGGCGATTAAATTAGCCCGGTGTGTCGTGATGTCTAACGACAATACACGACCCAGGATTGCAGTTATTGCGGGCATCGAGTGCCGAAATCCTTATCCACCAGAACCCATGTTTGCCCTCGGTGCAAGGGGGTTGAGCTAGATAGAGACCACAACTCTTATGGATACTCCACGTTGTCAAAGTCTTGTGTAGCCTAAACAATAGCCTCTATCTTCCACGACATAACCTCTTTTGATACTCTCTAGCCTCCCTCCAGGGCATGACTTGATAGCCCCCAGAACGACTCTTATCCAGTTGCCAATCCTAATAAACACCCTGTGATAGAAAATATAGCAATCCTACTTGATTTACAAACAAGAATTTTCCAGAACCAAGGACGGGGGCGGTGCCCCTGCGACCCTTGTTCTAAACTCATTTGGGATTGCTATATATGTAGAGAGGCAGGATACCAACCCTCAATTACAGTCTATTTATCAATTAAAGGATGCAAAAAGCCTCGATTATTCCAAAGGCTTACGATGATTGACCTAGGGCAAGTGGGGTTCAACTCACAAGTGTTGAATCCTGCAATAAAACTTTACATATTTAGGCGTGGGACGACCCGATTGAGCCAATGGACAAAATTCCACTCCTGCCGTATTAAGATTTGTATATATCGGAACTTATCTGCCAATTTACTTCCGTACATCCGTGGAACTTTTAACAGTTGCAATATCAAGTAAACTATTAAAATTACATAAATTTGAATGGTAATTCCATTCAAATTTTTACTCATCATTTTATCGAGCTTTAAGTTCATCTTTAGAAATTTCCATAGTACCTCTATCGCCCAGCGTTGTCTATAGGCTTCCCCTATCTCTTCATTACTCATTACATCCTCAGGAATATTGGTAGCTAAATAATAGTCTACTTTCTGTTGAACATTGCCAAAACAAACTACTCTCGCCTTACCTCGTTCTGTGGTGATATGATAGTTTTCATCCCATTTCCAATTCGACTTAATACGGATAATAAAAAGGGCATCATTTTCGATAAATTGTTCAAATACTTTGTGACTGCAAAACCCTCTATCCCCGACTGCGACTCCATTTTCCGGTAGCATTTTCACAATATCTTCACCAAAATTAATCTCATGTGCCTGTCCAGGACTAACAATTAAATGACCAGTAGATTTCGTATCTTGATTCAAAGTGGTTATTAACTTTACTTGGCGATAGCCTTGGAGCCAAAATAACTTACTCATCAGCGGTATTACGGTAGCATCAAAAGGACATAAAACCAACCTCTTTTCAGGATGAGCTTCCTCAATATAATGCAATAATTTATGATAAAGATGCATAAAAATTTGTGGGTCTCTTGTCTTGTTCGCCTTAGAAAACGTGGATAAGTCAACCTTAATGCCCGCATGATTTAATTGGTAAAATAAGTCCCGTAAACTGTTGATTCCTTTGTCTAAAATGCCAGCAAACCAGATTGAACAAAATAAGCGAGAATTTAGAACTGGATAATCATTAGTTGGCAGGTCTTTGAGTAAAAATTTGACAATCCCGGGAAAAGAATTGAATTTCATAGTTGTTTCATGTTTTGGTTTATATGAATTAGAATACCATATTTTGACCCCTCTTTTTCTGCCTTTACCTACCTTTCAACACTTCTGGGTTCAACTGTATCCCATAACCACTCCAAAGACTGTATTTATACACCTGAAGAACTTTTAGGAGATGACTATGTGGAATGAGCCAATTATCGAGGAACTACATAAAATTCAAGCCGATCGAGATGCTCAATTTAAAAGGATCGAGCAGGAATGGCTATTAAAATTTCCTAAGCTGATGTCAGGGGAGATTCGGGTAAAAGATGCAGAGAAAATGGCGGAGGATGTGGTGGGGTCAATCGCCGTCTTTACAGTCACACTCATTATACGTCATAGAATCTAAGACTTCTATATTTTAACATCTAAAACTTTGTTGTTGGTGTTCTTTTTTCCTTGTCGTGTAGTAAGATATTGGGGTCTCCAGAAAAACGCCGCCATCAACATCCTGAAGAAGGGTTTGGAGATGCTAGGGATCATCTGGAACAACGGTACCTTTGGGCAAAAGGGAACTGCCCCGCCAGGGGAAGTGGGGAGAGATGCACCGCTACTACTGAGGGGCAACCCGATAAGTGCGCTCGTGAAACCAAGAACAAGAATCCTCTCGCTAATGCCTAAGGGCACGGCTAACGCCTAGAGCGAGGGGAGTATGTCAAGGTAGTCTGATCGGTCTGCTGGCATACCAAAAAGCGGCCAAATTTGTTGCCCATTGGTTCCAATTTTAGCCCAAATATAGTTCCTAATAGGCAGTGGTTAGTGGGGCACTTTCTTCTGGAATCCCAGCTATCATTGGTATTTCAAACTATGGGCAGAGCGAGAATCGAACTCGCAAGGTATTGCTACCGGCAGATTTTGAGTCTGCTGCGTCTACCAGTTCCGCCATCCGCCCAGGGACTTATTAATATACCATAAGCAGAACCATAGAAGTTGTGTGGGCAATCCTTAATCTTAACAGCTACCCTAAGTGAGGGTGCATTGAGGGGGGGCGATGCAATTCACGATCCTTAGCCATGCGGGACTATGGGTGCAACACGCAGGCGTATCTCTGGTGACCGACCCTTGGCTGTGGGGTTCCTGCTATTGGCGCAGCTGGTGGAATTTCCCAGAGGCTCCCCCCGAGTTGATTAATGAATTACAACCGGATTACATATATATTACCCATCTACACTGGGATCATTTTCATGGTCCATCCCTGCGCCATTTTCACCGGGAAACGCCCATCTTAGTCCCCCTGGTGCATACCCGCCGCATGGTCAAGGATTTGCAGAGTTTAGGGTTCAAAAATATCATCGAAATTCCCCACGGTGGCAAAATTAAGTTAGGTGAACATTTGTTTTTACATTCCTTTCAATTTGGGATTACCGTTGATTCAGCAGTAGTGATCACGAATGGGGAAATTACTCTATTGAATGCTAACGATTGCAAATTATTTGGGTTACCGCTCCAGCACATTCAAAAGCAGTTTCCACAGATAGATTTTGTCCTGCGAAGTTTTTCGAGCGCCTCAGCAATTCCCTATTGTATTGAAGATTATCAACAACGGTTTGGGGAGTTCCGTTCTGCGGCACAATATATGCAGGAATTTACGGAATTTAGTTTAACCGTTGGGGCCAAGTATGCCATTCCCTTTGCGAGTAATCATTGCTTTTTACACCGGGAAACCCAAGAGTTTAATGCTACGGCAGTTTCTCCAGAAGCCTTAGCGACGTACTTTAATCAAATCAGTCAGGAACGGGGGCTAAAAACCCAATGCGTTCTCATGCCACCGGGTAGTTCTTGGTCAGAGGCAGGGGGGTTCCAACTGCGGGAATTTGACTATCAAAAAGCCGATGAATACATTACTTATTTACAGCATAAGTATCACAATACCTTGGAAAAACAATATTCTAAAGAAGCCCAGGTCAAACCAGATTATTCCGCCTTTGAGCGATATTTCCGGGAATTGTTGAACGCTCTGCCTCCGAAATTGCCGAGAATTTCTAAAATGACGGTTTTATTCCATATTCATCAGCAGGAACATTACTATTGGTTATTGGATTTTCGCAGTCGTAGGATCACGGTTTTAACTGAACCGATCACCGCCACCTTAACCATTCAAGTGCCAGCATTAGTAATCAATGACTGTTGCCGCAAACGGATGTTTTCCACTTGGGGACCCTCCAAACGATTGTGGATTCGCTTAGCTCCAGAGGCATCTTGGGTGGATGTGCGGGTGTTTTTATCCCTTTTGGATGCCTGGGAAAATGAGTACTTACCCATTTGGAATCATCTCCGACCTCGTTATGTGGGAATTTGGCTACGTCGCTGGCGGGAATTTGTGGAAGCGGGACGTTTGGCTTGGCGATTACGCCGGGGGAAATTGCCGGTGGAAGCGTTGTATCGTTCCCCATCTGCTCCGACTGCAACCAGTAAACTTGTTAATGAATAGGCAAATGGTTCGCTTATGAATGCGCTCACTTGGACGGAATTGATGGCTTTAGATCATTGGTCGCTTGACCGGGTAAATGGGGCGACGAATGCTCAGGCTCGTCTGCGTTTATTTGGGCAAAGTGAAGAGGCGGTGCGGGTGACGTTGTACCGGGATCATCATGCTTGGTGCCCCTATTGCCAGAAGGTGTGGCTGTGGTTGGAGGAAAAGCAAATTCCCTACCGCATCGCCAAAGTGACGATGTTTTGCTATGGACAAAAGGAGGCTTGGTACACCCAAAAAGTGCGTTCGGGGATGTTACCGGCGGTGGAATTGGATGGGCGGCTGATTACCGAAAGCGATGATATTTTAATTGCTTTAGAACGAACGTTTGGTCCTTTGGGAATTAGTTTGCAAGCACCCGAGGCAATTCCTTTGCGCCAGTTGGAACGGTTGCTGTTTCGGGCGTGGTGTAACTGGCTATGTCAACCGAGCATTTCATCCCGACAAGAACAGGCGAATCAACAGCATTTTCAACGGGTGGTTGACCAGGTAGAAGCGGCATTAACTCGCACACCTGGGGCGTATTTTTTGGATGATTTTAGTGTGATTGATGTGATTTTTACTCCCTATGTGGAGCGGATGCACGCCAGTCTTTACTATTACAAAGGGTATGGACTGCGGGAGCAAAATCCGGCTTTGTCCGCCTGGTTTGATGCAATGGAATGCCGGTCAACCTATCGGGGTACCCAGGGTGATTTTCATACCCATGCCCATGATTTGCCTCCTCAGATGGGTGGGTGTTGGGCGAATGATACGTCGGTGACCAAAGCCAACCAAATCCGGGTGGATCAGGGACCTTGGTGGGATTTGCCTGATGCCCGTTACCCCGAACCGGCAACCAGCCGCCAAGAAGCGTTGCATCGGGTGCTAAAACACCGGGGCAATATCATCCGGGTCAATCCCGCCCCCCCTGACCTGATGGATGAGGCATTGCGGTGTGCCCTGACCCATTTGGTGACGGGGAACCTGTGTCAGCCTCCCAAGGGTGCCGATGCGGCTCTGCGTTACCTACGGAACCGGATCAGTGTGCCGAGGGATATGAGTATCTATGCGGCCAAGCGACTGCGAACCTCCCTGGAAGCAACGGCGGCACTGGCGGGGGATCGGCAGGGGATACCAATTCCGACCCACCACCGACGGGATCAGGACCCGGCTCAATTTGCGATGGTGGAGGAATTGCCTGGTTAATTATTAATTACAAATAAAAAATTAAGAGCATCTCTAAAAATTAAAGGTAGGTCACAGGGGTGCAACCTACGTCTGTGGTTCTCGATAGCCTGCGTGGCGTAGCCATTAATATGGGCATTTCAGCAAAATAATCTTCCAGTGGTGACAATTAATAGAGGTGCCCTGATTAGAAAAAATTATCCCCTTAAACCCAGGAGAGCCCATTTTCTGTAATACTTATATAGCAACCCTAAATGAAAATGAAACAGGGGGTCGCAGGGGCACCGCCCCCATATTTGGTTCTGAAAAATTTTTATATGCCTACGGCACGCAAACTAATCCAAATCAAGTAGGATTGCTATAGGATTAATAATTTTGGGAGGAACCCCTGATGGCGCAACGGTGGACCGATGAAATGTTAGACAAAATGGCGGAGGAAAACGCCCATGCCTTTCGAGAATTGCGGGAAGCCATCAGTCGCCTCGAAACCCAAGTTTCTGCCAATACCCAAGCCATTGCCGCTAATAATCAAGCCATTGCCGCCAATACCCAAGCGATTAACGAACTGCGGGAGGGGCAGGCGATGATGATGCAAATTATCATGCAACAACAGACCAACATCGAAGAATTACGCCAGGATACCCGCCGGATTTTGGATGCCCTGATCAACCCCCCGCCCATGAACGGACATCGCTAATTCTAATGGGGAAATTTAACATTTTTGGGAGTAAACATATTCCCATCAATCCCTAGCGAATATACTAGAGTTAATAATTTTGGGAGGAACCCCTGATGGCGCAACGGTGAACCGATGAAATGTTAGACAAAATGGCGGAGGAAAATGCCCATGCCTTTCGAGAATTGCGGGAAGCCATCAGTCGCCTGGAAACCCAAGTTTCTGCCAATACCCAAGCCATTGCCGCTAATAATCAAGCGATTAGCGAACTGCGGGAGGGGCAGGCGATGATGATGCAAATTATCATGCAACAACAGACCAACATCGAAGAATTACGCCAGGATACCCGCCGGATTTTGGATGCCCTGATCAACCCCCCGCCCATGAACGGACATCGCTAATTCTGATGAGGAAATTTAACATTTTTGGGAGTAAACATATTCCCATCAATCCCTATTGAATACACTAGAGTTAATAATTTTGGGAGGAACCCCTGATGGCGCAACGGTGGACCGATGAAATGTTAGACAAAATGGCGGAGGAAAATGCCCATGCCTTTCGAGAATTGCGGGAAGCCATCAGTCGCCTGGAAACCCAAGTTTCTGCCAATACCCAAGCGATTAGCGAACTGCGGGAGGGGCAGGCGATGATGATGCAAATTATCATGCAACAACAGACCAACATCGAAGAATTACGCCAGGATACCCGCCGGATTTTGGATGCCCTGATCAACCCCCCACCCATGAACGGACATCGCTAATTCTGATGAGGAAATTTAACATTTTTTGGAGTAAATATATCTATATCAATCCCTATTGAATACACTAGAGCAATCCTAAATGAGAATGGAACAGGGGGTCGCAGGGGCACCGCCCCCGTATTTGGTTCTAAGTAATTCCCATTCGTTAATTAAGTAGGATTGCTATAGAAGTGCCTATTAATTGATAACAAATAATTTGAGGGCACCTCTATTTATTCAAAATATGAGAACGAAACACAAAAACAGCATAGCATTGCTCAGTACTTTTTTGTACTAAGATGACTGGGTTTTATAGATTGGTGTAGATATGACTGAAAAGAGACTTAGTAGGGGGTCAAAACTCACAGATTATCAGCCGCCGCTCCCAAAACGCATAACGGCGGAAATTATAAGCGAGATTTTTCAAACCAATTGCCGCCTGTACTCTGGTTTTACCAATCAGACGCATGAATTTACCCCCAAGACACATTACCCACTGACCAAATACGTGTTCCACCTTGGCTCTCACTTGAGATTTGATGCGATTCCGTTCCTTTTGCTCGGCGGTTAGGGGCTGATTTCGGTAGCCTTTTTCATGGATTTGACTGGTAAACCCAATCCTGGCTAACGTCCATTCTAAATCCGTGCTGTGATAAGCACTATCTCCCCAGATTTCCGACCCATCAATATCCACAAGTTGACTGAATACTTGGGAGTCATGCACGGAGGCATCCGTGACCACATAATGACGCACAAAACCATATTTTACATCCACGCTGATATGATTTTTATAGCCAAAATAGCTGATACCCTTTTTCTTTACCCAACGGGCATCTCTATCCTTTTGCCGTAAAACATGGAGTTTTTCCTCCCATTGTTTAGGAATGTTCCCTTCCTTCACTTCTTGATTTTCTTGCCGAGTATTCCGTTAAACTGGCACGGGAATGAGAGTGGCATCCACAATCTGGCCAACTTCGACAATATATCCTTTTTCTCTCAGGTAATTATCAAAGCAAGCAAATAGTTCTTTGACCAGCTCATGCTTAGCGAGATTATCCCGAAATAACCAGATAGTTTTGGCATCAGGGATAGCGTCTTCGATACCCAATCCTAGGAATTCCATGAACGAGATACGGTCATTCACTTGCAACTCGAGTTCATCATCACTAATGGCATACATTTGTTGGAGAATCAACAATTTAAACATCACAATCACGTCGGTGGGTTTACGACCTGCATTGCTCTTTCTTTCCTTGTCATATATTGTTTCTAATATTGGGCGGAAATCTTCCCAGTTAATATGTTCATTGAGCCACTTCAGCATGGGCTTTTTTTGATTGAGTTTTTCCCGCCGCTCTTGCTCATCCCAAAATCCTTTTTGACCCATTTTCCCTCTCCACGTCGTTAGTAGTAATTATCTCACAAATCCCTCCCAAAATCAATTAATAGAGGTGCCCTTGAGATTGTTGTACAGTCTCAAATTATTTGACATTATCTCAAATTAACTGTCACCGGAAGTAACGTTCCTAAAATGCAACGTCCATCGGGGATAGAGGGCTTTGGGTATTCTGTTTTGGAATACTCTCCCCCTCATCAACAATCTCAAATTAGCTGACATATTCGGAGGTCATCTCACTTTGGATGTCACAATCCTTGTCCTTGGTTCGCTATAATAGCGTATGTGTTCTATAGAGTTATATGGGCGATACTTCAAACCCACAAGCTATAGTCATTTCAAACAAGTTTGCAACATCCGCCTTCACCTACAAACCCTCTCCTGGAAAGGAATAGAGCGATTGCCAATACCTAAAAAGTGTCGCATTCTAAAACGGAATGACCATAATCAAGACCTTCTCGATGCCCTCTTGCCCCTGATGGAGCCGTGTGACAAGGTGACCTACGGACAAAGGCTTCGGGAGACAGCCGAGCGGTTGGGGAAGTCGGTCAGGACGGTTCAACGCTGGATGCAACGCTGGCAAAACGACGGTCTTGATGGGTTTGTATCAACACAACGTGCGGATAAAGGTCAATTTCGCCTCACCAAGGATTGGCAGGATTTCATCCTCAAGACGTTTCAGCAGGGGAATCGGGGGACACCCCAGCAAGGTGCAAGTCAAACTCATGGCTCAGCAAGCGCAACTGAAACCCCCAAGCCGAGCCTCGGTCTATCGCTTCCTGGCTCCTGTATGTGAAGCAAAAAAGGTAAAAAATTCCATTTCCCCGGGTGGCGAGGGGAGCGACTGGCTCTCAAAACCAGGGATGGCAAAGAATTACGAATTGAGTACAGTAACCAAGTCTGGCGACCATACCCAGGTGGATGTTTTACTGGTTGATAACGATGGCAGGTTGCTTGGTCGCCCTTGGTTGACCACCATCATTGACAGTTATTCCCGGTGCATCATGGGGTTTCACCTTGGATTTGATGCGCCTAGCTCGACGGTTGTGGCACTGGCTCTACGCCACGCAATTTTGCCAAAGAACTATGGGAAGGAGTATGGACTTCATTGTGAGTGGGGCACCTTTGGCATCCCTCAATATCTCTACACCGACGGGGGCAAAGACTTTCGCTCCCAGCACCTTGAACACATCGGGGTACAACTTGGATTCACCTGTCATTTACGCCGACAACCCTCGGATGGGGGACTGGTGGAACGACCGTTCAAGACCTTGAATACGCAACTTTTTTCTACTTTGCCTGGATACACCGGTTCTCATGTGCAGGAGCGTCCCAAAGAAGCAGAGAAGGAGGCTACTTTGACGCTCACCGATTTGGAACGGTTGTTGGTGGGGTATGTGGTGGACAACTACAACCAATCCCTGGATGCGCGCATGGGTGACCAAACCCGCTACCAGCGGTGGGAGTCGGGGTTACCTGCATTGCCGGATTTACCGACCGAGCGGGAGCTAGATGTGTGTTTGATGAAGTCCACCCAGCGGCGGGTACAGCGAGGGGGTTGTATCCAGTTCGAGAATTTCATTTACAAGGGGGAACGCTTGAGCGGTTATGAAGGGACGCAAGTGAGTCTACGGTACAATCCGACCGACATCACCACGGTTTGGGTGTACCGTCTGGAGCAGGGGAAGGAAGTCTTTGTGACCCAAGCCCATGCCCAAGGGTTGGAGGGAGCGAAAATATCCCTCTACGAGGCGAAAGCGGCACAGCAACGACTGAGGGAACAACAAAAGAGCTTAAGTAATGCGGCTATTTTGGCAGAAGTGGAGCGTCGTCAACAGGAAGTGACGAACACAAAAAAGGCACGGCGTAAGCAAGCCCAGGCGGATATTGGGGGTACATGGGATGAGCCTCAACCCACCATTACAGCCGATGAATTAAACCCAGCTTAAGAGAAACTTTGATGCAGAGAAATAAGCCACAGCCCGCATCAAAATACTAAGGGTGTTTTATGCACTGTGTTCCCGTGCTACTACAGTGTCGTACAGCCCGTAGTAAGCTAGTCCTTTATGACTTTCAATACCGGTGTAGCGCAGGGATGCGTCTTCATAACGCCGGAATGCAAATACCGCTTGGTTCATCTGCTCGGTATTGAATACTTTCAGTTGCACAAGTAAATGAAAATCTTGGACTGTCAGACCAGTTATAGTGAGGAATAGACCTGGTTCGAGCCTAGTGATGACATCCTGTAATGTGTTCTCACGAAAGTCAGTTAGGTACATAAACGGGGGGATGCGGGTGGCAAACTTGATGAGTTTCTCTTGAATCTGCTTGCGCTTGGACTTATATTCTTTCTCTTCCTCTGTTAGCTCTATTTTTTCCTGTTGCGATAATTCCCCACTTTTCGCCTTCTTTTTCAACTCTTTGATTGTCTCACTCTTATTGATAATGGTTTCAATGACGTTATCCCCCAGGCTCCGCCACCCCTCAATACGTTCTACTGCCGCCAGTGCCTCTGGGTTATCAAGGATGCGGCGCAGGGTATCATTATCCACATTCACCAAAAGGGCACTCTCCCACTTGCGTGCCAATAGGGTTCCTGAGGTACCCGCCATCGCAATGTCAAGGATGCCACCAGCGTCAATCTGCGTCATCTTTGCCCCATCATAGGCAAGGACGGGAAGGAAGGACACCAGCTCTTTGACCGCATTTTCTGGGTTTGGTTCGTTGGGGGCTAAGCCGATTGCATATTCGGAAATCTGCCGCAACGCACGGGTGGGGGCAAAGTCGAACACAAAACAGGCGGGCTTTAGTATCTCTTCTCTGTTGGGATCATCGCCCTCAGGATTTGGGATTACCCAAGGGGACTGCACACGAAAAGCGGCTTGAAAGTATGTTTCGGGGGACTGTAAATTGCGTAACATAAGAATTGCCGACCACTGTTTTACCGTGATGCCTGTGGTTAGTTTGCCGCAGGAAAGGGTGATGGTTTTAGTGTCAAACCCACTACCAATTGCCTGCCGTACTGGTGGTAAAGCTGACAATCCAATCCCTGCCGATGCCCCCGCCGCTACGACCACTTTGTAGTCATGCCAGAAGGTATTTTGCCGCTCAGCCAGCAGGTTAGCCATTGCATGACAGGATGCTACATTCGGGAGAAACCAAAATGAGTGCTGTAGATAGGGCAGTAGTCGCACATCCGAGTAGGGAAATGGTGGGCGAGTGCCGACTTTCAAGTGTTCAGTAGTTTGTGGGAAATACTGACCACGGATGATTTCAAGCCACTTTTGCACTTCATCTTTGTGTTTGAACTGGGCACTATCCCCTGTACCAGTAGCACTGAAAAACTCGTTCAGGTCAAACTCGTCAAACTCCCCTGCACTGGCAACCATCAGGAGTTCATCGGGCATCTGGTAGGTGAGTAGCCGCATCTCTGGGAGTGCCGCATAGGGGTTGGGCTGGTCGGGATGCGCTTGGGCAAAGGCTTGCTTAGCCCGTTGTTCATCCGTGTATGTCCAGTTAAAGATTTGTTCCTCGATGAACTCGCCCGTCGCCAATGCACGAAATGGTGTCCCAGACAGGTAGAGATAAGCACGGGTTGTAATAGGAAGAAAATCCGACTCCTCCTCGCCCAGTTCCTTAAGCTCTTCCTCAAAATCGACAAGGCTCGCCTGATTAGTCCGACGGTTGGCAAGAGAAGTGCCATATTCTGCATTAAGCTCGGCAGTGGTGTTTTCCTCGCCCTCAAATAATTCTTTAGCCGTGTCGCGCCAAGCCCCAAAATGATACTCATCAAAGATAACTAAATCCCAGTTGATGGTATGGATCCACTCGTTTTTTGGTTTGATGTTGCCTGTTTCATCTCGCCCCAACAGGTCTTGAAATGAGCCGAAATAGACCAACGGGTGGGTAGGATCGGCGTTACTTGGATTGCCATCTGAATTGCGTGAAAAGAACTGCCAGCCGTCAAAATCTACATGGTTTTCAAGGTCGTTTTGCCAGGCATCCTCTACAGCAGGTTTGAAGGTAACAATGAGTACCCGCCGCACTTTGAGTTTTTTGGCGAGTTGGTAGGCGGCAAATGTTTTACCGAAACGCATCTTAGCATTCCATAGAAAGCGGGGGGTGGCATTGGGGTTTTCTGCCCAAATGGATTGGTAGTAGTTGTGGGTTTTTTCTACTGCCTCCGCTTGCTCACGACGCATCTTAAAGGTGGCATGGTGGGTGCCGGAAAACCGTTGCCCCGTACGCAATTCCGTCAGTACCGTTTTCACGTCGGCAACTGTACAGCGCATCCATTCCTGCTCTACCCGCTCAAACCCCTTGCGCTCTAATGCCGCACGCACCTCAAAGTCGGTAAACAGGCTACCATCTTCCCGTTCGGCGGGTTCGTCCAGTTCGATGCGGTAGTTTTTGATAGCGGCGGTCTTGAGTTGCTCTGCCACACGCTGTTTGACCTCACGGGTGGTCTGACCAACCTTAAGTAGTCCCCGATGCGCTTCATCATCAATGGCGTAGGCGTAGATGCGTAGCCGTGCGGTAGGTTTGGTGCTAAGGATTTCTTCGATGGGCTTAGTTATCATTTCCTTCGCTGTTAAGTTCCATCGGGCGAATCACTGACTCGATGTAGTCAATTTCCTCCTGCGTCAGTCCATATTTTTGGTAAAGCTCAGCATCAGTCCAAATGCGATCCCAAGTCTGCATGGGAACCCATAAGTAGGTTGAATGTGTCGCATGCTGAGTAATCTTGCGAAGAGATACAAGAAAGCGGAAAAAGCGAGTTCTTAAGTACGATTCTAGGCTTTGAGCTTCCTCCTTTGTTTTCAAAAAGAAAAATAAGAAAGACTGGGTGCAAACAGAGGGCGGAGCGACAATCATTGGTTTACCTAGCACTATGTCAGGAATCTTCTGTCCACCATCTGATCCAGCTTCTGGTACAAGTACCTTCCATGTGTTAATCAAGTGTGCACTCTTTTTGACCTCACTACGAGCGATGTACCCTACCCTACGTTTGCCAGAACAAATGTAATTAAGGGGAACATCCCCAGGTTGTTCTCTGGCATGGAAACCTTTAAAGTTCGATGTCCAGCCAAATTCTTTGTCCCGAGCCAAAATGGTATTGACAGACGGCTCTCTGTGAGTAAGGACTTTACGCAGAATTTCCACTGCCTGTGAATCACGGACGAAAATATCAAACTCGCCAAGATTACGCCAATAAGGTCCGATTACCTCTTTGTTACGAATTGTCTGTACCTGGCAATCCCTGTCGTATGAAGCATCCCAAAGAAAGTAGCAAATGCCCCCTTTTACTTCGACTCCAGGGAAAACTTCTTTCGAGTTGGGGAAGTCCACTAATGCACGAATTCGTCGATCATTAAGTATGGTTTGGCGGAATTTGCTTAGACCTAGTCCTGTTGCCATCCAACGTGATGGGATCACCATAATCAAATACCGAGGGTCTAGCTTTTTGGCTTGCTCGACAAAATGATGATAAATTGGAATGTCGCGAGTGCCACCATCACTAGGTAACTGATACGGCGGGTTACCAATAATCACATCAAACTGCATAGCTTCTCCAAACATCTGGGCGATTCTTGCTTTGATATTATCGGTGTGAATAAATGGATAGGCGTAATTTTCTCGATCTTCTCCCCGATCCAACTCACTCCGGGGCGCACCGCAGTAACGACATTTATTCCCCTCCCAAGTGTGCTGTACCCGTTCAAACCAGATGTTGCCGTCATCCGTCTGAAACTCCTTGCAGATTGAATGCGGTCCCATAGCGTGCTTACTACAATACACCGTCCGCCGTGCCATCAACGCCGTTAGCCTTGTAATGCCAATGCCAAACACCTGCCTGGTCAAAATATGATTCACCCGTGCTTGTAGGTCGGGAATTTGCTCCTTTAGTCCTGCCACGAGCCGCCGGGTGATTTCCCGTAGAAACACGCCCGACTTGGTGCAGGGGTCAAGGAAGCGTACCTCTGAGTTTGCCCATAGGTTGGCTCCATCGTGCTCCTGTGCCCATGCCTCGGTCAGGGTATCCAGCATACGGTTCGCAAATTCCGGCGGGGTAAACACCTCATCACTAGATAAATTGGCGATGCAGGTCAGTACATCAGGATTACGCCCACGCAAGGTAAAGGGTGCCTGTGCAGTCATGGTAGTAGCTCCAGTTGCGTATAGCCCATCTCTGCCCTAGCCAACTCCCTGACCGTCATTGGCGAGTAGGTCTTAACCGGCGTAAAAACCTCATGCTTATTAAGGGGTGAAAACGCACTGAATGTGGAAGACATAGCAAGTGTATCAAGACGGAAATCACGCCGCTGAAACTTACCCTTACCTAGATAGCCCCATTCAGCAAAGGTAATGGGTTGACCGTCGTGCGTACACATGGTGAGCGCATCCCCATGCACTAGGTTTTGAGACAAAACATAATCTGCCGCCAGGTAGAACTGATCCGATTCTCCTACTCCCAGATACTCCGCAAAAATTTCGAGTAGGTTCGCCTTACACTCGGCGATGTTATCAGCTAATAGCTCGATACCGTAAATGCACATCAACCCCAGCAGTGCATAGTGCCGCTTCTCAAAGTCAGACCGTCCATACTTTATCTCTACAGCGGCGAGTTTACGGCGTAGGATTTGCACAAGGAAGTTACCACTCCCACAGGCTGGTTCTAGGAAGCGGGAATCAATGCGTTCGGTTTCGTCTTTTACCAAATCAAGCATTGCCTCTACCAACCAAGGCGGGGTGAATACCTCTCCATGATCGGCGACACGCTGTTTGGACTTGACGTAGCTATTGATTTGTTGCATATTTGCGACAACTTTTTTACATTCCCTGGAGTTAGTATAACCTTGAAACTGCTCAATCAAAGGTTTGGAAAGACCATCTCTCCCAAAGTTCATGAGGGGTGGGAAAATCATCTCTTTCTGTGGTGATATGACTACTAAAATCGTATTCAACAATGCCAATGCCATTGGTGGAATAAGCAAATTGTAGCCCTAACATCTCAGCATAATTTTTCGCTTGCTTCAGCCCATCATCCGCATCCATATAAACCGCTTTAGCCTCGACTAAAGCAATAGCTCCATGATGACCGTAGTTCAGAATATAATCAGCTTTAGCTCTATTCTTGCGCCTTGAACGGCTATTTACAGCCATGTTATTCTTTGCCGCAACTTCCCCCTCAACCGTAATCGAGTGTGGACTTTGACCCCAACCCGCTGCCATCAGTTTTGCCATGACCAATTCCCCAACAGATTGCGGATTTTCGATGGTTCTTTGAATGTTTTCTTGTAGGACATCTATCGGTATAACCGTCATACTAAAAACCCCTTGCCTCACCACAGCCACTACTTTCTGAGGGTCAAATTCCTCAATTATTAACCGTTGGTTGTCATCATCCCACCGCCACAGAAACCGCCGGGCTTGTTCCGGCTGGGCATACCCCGCATCCAGCTTTTTTAGATGCCCTAAACACGCCCCTATCGCCGCCAAATCATATCCCCGTTGCAACAGATAATGCACGATGGCTAGGTTCACCAAATTCTCCCGGTCGTAATACGCACTGTAACCCGTACCTGCCGGATTCACCACCGGGACGACCAACCCCTTACTGCGCCAGTATTGCAGTTGCCGGATAGTACAGCCCGTGATGCGCGCCGCCTCCTTCGTGCTGAAAAACATCGTTCCCAAGTATTGATTGGCTTTATCGTACCCTGAAGTGCTTTCAATGGCTAGACAACTTTTAATACAGATATGCTATTATTAAATTATCAACCTCTTATGGATATATGACTAAGTTAACGATTCAGTGCCGTCTGGTTGCTGAAGAGGAAACCCGCCGCTGGGTGTGGGAGATGATGGCGGGTCGTTATGCGCCGCTGATTGCCACCACCTTGGGACAAGTTTCCCAACACAAGGATTTTCCGCAATGGGTAGCTACTGGGGAACTGCCCGCCCAGGTGGTCAAAAATTTAGTGAACCAGGCGAAAAGCGGTCTGCCTGCTCGCTGGTGTGCCTCCGCCCAACGACAGGTGCAGGAAACCTACAAGGCTTGGTTGAAAAGACGGCGGAAATTACAGCAAAAGTTACAGGCTCAGCAAACCTGGTTGAGTGTCCTCAGACCGGATGCAGAATTGGCTCAAGATGCGGGTTTATCCCTGGAGGAAATGAAAATTCGGGCACAAGCACTTCTCCATAGGGAGATCAATAATTGGTTTCAGGCGTACCAACAATGTCAGGATGTCGTTGAGCGGTCTATCTTTGCCTACTTGCTGAAACACCGTTTGACTGTGCCCACGGAGCCGGAAGATACGGACAAACTCAGGCGGAAACGGCGGCAAGTGGAAATTAAAATTGAGCGGCTAGAAACGCAGCTTGCGGGTCGTAGTCCTCAAGGTCGGGATTTGACGGGCAATCGGTATGCAACCGCATTGCACGAAGGGGAACAGTGTTATTGGGAAGATGACGCTGATTTTCTGGCATGGCAGGCGGAAATCCTGTCTCGCCCTGACTCCCTGCCGCCCCCGGTGGAATATGCCACCAACACAGACATGACCTGGCACAAGGATGAACAGGGGCGTTTGGCGGTCACCTTCAACGGACTGGGCAAGCTGAAATTCAAAATTGCCTGCGACCAACGGCAACTGCATTGGTTTCAGCGGTTTTACCAAGACCAAGAGCAGTTCAAAGCTCAGAAAGGGCAACGCAGTCAGGCATTGTTTACCTTGCGTTCTGTGGAATTACTTTGGAAGCCGGGGAACTGCTCAGGAGAGCCTTGGCAGGCTAATTTTTTGTACCTTCACTGCACGGTTGATTCCCGCCTTTGGACACAGGAAGGAACGGCTATGGTTCAACAAGAAAAAGCAAAGAAATCGCAAAGGATTGTTGAGAAGTTATCAGAGCGAAGTGATTTAACCGCCCAACAAAAAGAGTGTTTGCAACGTCATCAGTCCACCTTAGTTCGGTTACAAATGGGGTATGACCGCCCCCAACGGCGAATGTATCAGGGCAAGAGTCACCTTGCTGTGGGCATCAGTCTGGACATGGAGAACCTGGTGACCGTGGCACTGGTGGATGTCGTGAAACAAAAAGTGATTACAGGTTGCACAATGAAGAGCCTACTTGGTCAAGATTATGCCTTGGTTCAGCGTCTCAGGTATGAAAAAAGGCAAAATTCCCACCTGCGAAAAGTCGCCCAGGAACGAGGGAGTAAAATCGTTAATTATGAAGCGAATTTAGGCATTCATGTCGAGCGGTTGCTTGTGAAGGCGATTATTCATTTTGCCCAGCAACATCTGGCGGGGAGCCTATGTGTGCCGACATTGAAAGATATACGGGAAACCATCCAATCTCATCTCCAATGCCGGGCAGAGGAGCGTCATCCCAATAGCAAAGAACTCCAACACAGATACGCCAAAGAATATCGTATCAATGCCCATCGTTGGAGTTATAATAGGTTATTGAAATTACTTAATCAGCAAGCCAAGATTGCTGGTTTAGTAGTAGAGCAGGGGGTGCAAAGTGCGGGTGAAACTGCTTTAGAAAGAGCGTTAGGGGTCGCCTTAAGTGCTTATTATCAACGCAGTGCCGCTTGAGATTTACACCCGTCCCGATAGCAAAGCGTGGCGTAGCCATTAGCGGAGTGTGGCGTTAGCTGTACCTTGACAACTTAATAGTGAAAATAGCGCCGCAGTTTAAGCTCAGTAAGCCTCTGGACTGCGAAAAGTATGGGGTAGTTTGACCGTCGGTAAACGGTTGTGCTTTCTGCCCCTGGCGACTGTCCACCCCGATAGCGTAGCGTGGCGTTAGCCATTGCTGTCGATTTCTTAACTGGGAATCGAGATGAGGTGCGCCCCCAGCAAAAGGGAACGGGTTTACTGGAGTGGTGGTCGCCGAATCACCCCCGAGCAAGGGGGACTCGTCCTTTGCAGTTTGGCAAACCTCTAGTGTGGTTCTATCGCCTGGGGGTTTGCCAAATCCTGCAAACTGAATAGGGGCGGTACTTTTGAGCCGGAGGTCTTTTGACCAAAGGGCTAAAACCGTCCCTCACAGGGGAAGGCTACATGACCTTTGCCAAAACTGGAACTGGAGCAACGTGATGACCGGAGTTTCAGGGGGTAGAGTTGCATCCGCCTTCCAACCACAAGGGCGGGTGAAAGTGATCTTCGAAAATCACAGGAGGAAAACTCTGCCTATGTTGCATCCGCCTTCCAACCACAAGGGCGGGTGAAAGGCGACAAATTCCGAGCCTGCGTTGGGTGCATTGTTAGTTGCATCCGCTTTTCAGCAACTAGGGCGGGTGAAAGGGGGATTTTTGCGCCACCGATTGCAGGCGGGATGTCAAGTTGCATCCGCCTTCCAACCACAAGGGCGGGTGAGAGGCGATATGCTATCCTTTAGGACTGCGTGGCGTAGTAATGCCATGACCAATTCCGGTATGTCTGCCTTCCCACAGCTAAGTCAGGAATGTTTCTTGTGGATGAGGACAAAGAGGGTGTATGACGACACTAATTTGGCACTGGCGGCAAATAATTTGGCACTGTACAACAGTACAACAATGCACGAGGAGGGAATTGAACCCACATACCGGCGATTATGAGTCGCTTGCCTTACCAGTCGGCCACTCGTGCAGGCTGATACAATGGCACCAGTTATCCTAACAAAATCATGGTGCAGTCAAAACGGTGGATGGGGATCGTCACCCTGGGCATGATGGCGCTGGCGGTCATCGGGGGGGGGGTGTCGGCTTGGCTGGGCTATCGGATCGGCCAGGAGGCCTTGGGTAAAGTTCGCCAACCCGTGATTAGTCCCGCCGCTACAAACACGAATGACGACCCAGAACCATTCCGTTTGCTGACCGAAGATGAGGTCATTCAGCAGGTGGGGGTGGTGATGGGGACAAGCCAGGTGACACCCATTAACCCGACGGCGGTTCGACCTGACCCAGCGACTCGTTTGCCTCTGCTGGCGGTGCAGGAGGGGGGCGTGTACATTGCCCTGGAACGGATCGAAGCAGTCGGTAATCAGGCGGTGCTGGTATTGCGGATTCAAAATGAACGGGCGGTGGCAGTCCAATTGCAACGGCAGTTTATCGTGCGGGATGACCAGGGAAATATCCTGGAGCCGGAAATCGCAGGGTTGCCGGTGCAGTTGGCTCCTGGTAATCAGGCCACGGCAATTCGGGTGAAACTCCCGGCGGGTTTGCGTAAAGTCCGGGTGGGACTGACCGATGTGGGTCAAACCATTCCCTTTATTGAAATGCGAGATATTGCCCTGGAGCAAGCCCAACCCGTTGCGACTCCCACCGTTAGCCCTAGCCCAGAGGCGGTACCCTCCCCAGTTAACTAGGTTGCCGTTCCTGCACCTGTAAAGTACTATAGCAAGCCCATCTGAATTGTAAGTAAAAATTTGATACTGAGAGAGCTAGGGTTAGCAGGGCATCCCCCGGTTCTGGTTTTGGATAAACTTGCTATTCACATAAATTACCTGGGATTAGCACATGACTTCCCTGTTGCGGATTTAGGCCAGGGGTTCGGGATTCCCAGCGGGTTGACTGCGGAGATAGTGCAAAAAATCCAGCAATTCCTGGTCATTCAAATCCTGACGACTGTTCCGGCCATAGGTGCGCCGCAGATACTCCCGCCCCTGGGTATTGCTCCACCCCAACCGCTTCATCTCCGCCGTCGTCTGTGCCAAAACGTCCAACATATCCAGCTTGGGGGCGGGGGTTTCGAGCGTTGCTGGGGCAGGGGTCACGGTGGTCACCGCCTGGGTTTCAATCGTAGCCGGGGGCGGTGGTTTCCCTTCTGTGGGGGGTAAAACGGGACGGTTGGGTTCCTTAACTGGGGGTGGGGTCAGCCCCAAGGCCACCAATGCCCGCTCCCGTGCCCGGTCTTCCGCGGCTTCAATCGTCGTTCCCCCCCCCAGCCCGGTCGCCAACGTCACCCCGCCCACCTGCACCGTCACCCGCACCAGGTACTGCCCCTCATGGATTTGGAGCAATTCACTGGTCAGGCATCCCAGGGGATACCGCTGACGAAATTCCCCCAACACCGCCGTAATTCGGGTTAACTTTGGCCGGTGATTTTGCCAATGAACTCGCTAAACTCCTGCACCACTGCCCGGCGGGATTCCGCCATCACCAGATAGCGGGCGGCGAACCACAGCCCCAGAATTTCCAACACCGCCGGTAGGAAGGGAATGGCATTGATGATCCCCAACACCCCCGATACCAAAACCAGCACCAGCACCGCTAGGGAAATCAGTACCACACCAGTAATGGTCTTGCGTTGCTCCGCAAAAAACGCCCGCACCTTGTCCCAGGTCGGCCCCAAAAAACTGAGGGAATCCGCCACCGTTTGCCGCAATGAGTCCACCAACGAGCCAGCCTTGTCCGCAGGGGCTTCCGCCGGTTCCGCACTCGCTTCAACACTGGGAGCCGTTTCCTGGACTTCCGGGGTCTGCATTTCAGATTCCATCAAACCTACCTCATGAAACACTGTTTGATGCGACTTTACCCCTGGAGCGACTGTTCCGGCAAGCCCTCTTGGGATGACAATTCCGCAAGCCTTGCCCCATTTACCGGAACATACTGCTCACGGAACTGTCCTCATGCACCCGCCAAATCGCCTCCCCAATCACATTCGCCACCGAGAGGATTTTCAGCTGGGGAAAATGCTTGACCGGGGGCACGGGAATCGTGTTGGTCACCACCACCTCCGTAAACACGCTCTCCGCCAAAATCTCCGGCGCCCGCCCCGACAGTACCGCATGGGTGGCACAGGCATACACGGATTGTGCCCCCTGTTCCATAAGCAACCGCGCCCCCTCCGTCATTGTCCCCCCCGTATCAATCATATCGTCCACCAGGATCGCCGTCTTCCCCGCCACATCCCCGATGATGTTCAACACCTCCGCTACGTTATGCCCCTGGCGCCGTTTGTCAATGATGGCTAAAGGCGCATCGTTCAGTTTTTTGGCAAATGCCCGTGCCCGCGCCACCCCCCCCACATCGGGAGAAACCACCACAAAATCCCGCAATCCCTTACTGACAATGTATTGCTGAAGCACATGGCTGGCATACACATGGTCAAAGGGAATATCAAAATAGGCTTGAATCTGCGCCACGTGCAAATCCATCGCCAAAATCCGGCTGGCTCCCGCCCCGGTAATCAAATTCGCCACCAGCTTAGCGGTAATCGCCTCCCGTCCCGCCGTTTTCCGATCCGCCCGGGCGTAGCCATAGTAGGGAATCACCGCCGTAATCTGCCGTGCCGAAGCCCGCCGACAGGCATCAATCATGATCAGCAATTCCATCAGGTGGTCGTTCACCGGATGGCAGGTGGGTTGCAGGAGGTACACATCACAGCCCCGCACCGACTCCTGAATTTGCACGTACAATTCCCCATCCGAGAACCGCTTGCGGACAATCGGCCCCAAATCTACCCCCAGATAGCGGGCAATTTCCTCCGCCAGGGGCACGTTGGCCGACCCAGCCAACAGCCGTAACCGACTGTGGTCATTAGTCACCGGCAGGGGTGACGGCAGGGGATGGGGGGTTTGCAACACGGCTATGAGTTGGAAATGCTACCTGACATCCTACCATTTCCCTTTGGCAGTGGCAGGGCAAAACCTGGCGCTACCGCCGGGGCCGCCGCCGTTTTAGGAAATCAGGAATATCAATCTCCGGGGGTGGCTCCTCCGGTTTGGGCTTCACCTCCGGGCTGGGCTGGGGTACCGGGGACACGGAACGCAAGGGGGGGGTACGGGGCAAAGGGTCAGTGCTGGGCAGAGCCGGTTGAAACCCCGTGGCAATCACCGTAATCCGCACTTCCCCCTGCAAACGGTCATCCAAAACCGCCCCAAAAATAATATTCGCATCCGGGTCAACCACGCTGTAAATGGTTTCCGCCGCCGTATTCACCTCATGCAGGCTCAGGTCATTCCCCCCGGTGATATTGAACAGCACCCCCTTGGCGCCCTGGATGGAGGATTCCAGCAGGGGGGAGGCAATCGCCATATTCGCCGCCTCCTGCGCCCGACCCTTCCCCGAACCGGTGCCAATCCCCATCAAGGCTGACCCGGCATCCGCCATGATCGCCTTCACGTCCGCAAAATCCACATTCACCAACCCCGGAATGGTGATAATATCGGAAATCCCCTGCACCCCTTGCCGCAGAATATCATCCGCCACCCGGAAGGCTTCCTGCACCGGGGTAGATTCCCCAATGGCGGTCAAGAGGCGGTCGTTGGGAATGACAATCAAGGTATCCACCCGGCTCTGGAGCATACTGATCCCCTCCTCCGCCTGCGCCGCCCGTCGTTTGCCCTCAAAGGTAAAGGGACGGGTGACAATCGCCACGGTCAACGCCCCCAACTCCTTCGCCACCTCCGCCACAATCGGCGCCGCCCCAGTACCTGTGCCTCCCCCCATTCCAGCAGTGATAAACACCAAATCCGACTGATCCAGGGCGGCCATAATTTCTTCCCGGGACTCTTCGGCGGCCTTTTGCCCAATCGCCGGATTACCCCCCGCTCCCAGCCCCCGGGTGAGTTTTTGACCGATCTGCAACCGCTTGGTATTGACCGCATGGTTGAGGGCTTGGGCATCCGTATTCACCATCCAAAACTCAATCCCCCCCAGACTGCCCGCCACCATGCGACTGACCGCATTCCCCCCGCCGCCACCAACCCCAATGACCTTAATCCGAGCCAAACTGCCGGGGACAATCTCGTTGCTATAACTCACAGCGTCAACCTGATGATAAGTTTGCCCAGGCGTGGAGTTCCCGTCTGTCCCCGCCGCAGGGGGAGCCAGGATTCCAGCCTCAAAGTCCGGCACATCACACCCATATACAGACATTTATAGTCATTATCTGCTAAGGAATCCAAATCTGCTCCAGGCAACCGGAACAATTTTATCCCTAACATATTAAGGGGTAAATTGTAAAAAAGAAACCATCTGTGGCACAATTTTCCTCCCCACACGTCCACCCGTATTGTACCCCCCCTGGTTCTATGGACATTCGTGAATCCCTGGGGATGGCCACCCGCACCCTGGCCGCCAATCGGTTACGCAGTTTCCTGACCGTGCTGGGAATTGTCATCGGCAATGCCGCCGTGATTGCCATGGTGGGGCTAGGACAGGCCGCCCAACGCTATACCCAGGGGCAATTTGCCTCCTTGGGAACCAATGTGCTCTTTGTGGTGCCGGGGCGGGAGGATGCCCGACGGCGGGGAATTCAACCCCCTGCGACCCTCACCTGGGAGGATGCCCAGGCCATTGCCACCCAGGTCCCGGCGGCTCGGTGGGTTGCCGCCCAGATCAGCGACAGTTTTTTAGCCAGCTACGGCAGTCGCACCACCCGCACCAATGTCACGGGCACGGAGGCGGATTTTTTCCGGGTGCAGAGTTTTGACCTGGCGGCGGGGCGGTTTTTTAACGAACTGGATGTGCAACGGCAGAGCCGGGTGGTGGTGCTGGGGAGTGATTTGGCGGTGAAATTATTTGGCGACCGTCCCCCCCTGGGCAACCGCATCCGCCTGAATAATCTCAGTTTTGAGGTGATCGGGGTACTGGAACCCAAAGGGGCATTTCTGGGCAGTAACCGGGATGATGCGGCTTACCTTCCCCTGACCACGATGGCGAATCAACTCACCGGTCGCCGTTCCCCCTATGGCTTAACGGTGGGGTTTATTTCCGTCTCGGCGCGGGATGAGGCGAGTGTCAGTGCCGCCCAGTTTCAAATTACAAATTTATTACGCCGTCGGCACAAAATTACCGATGAGGACGATTTTTACATCCGCACCCAAAAAGAAGCGGTGGCAATTGCCGGGAATGTGACCGGGGTGTTAACGATTGTCCTGGCGGCGACGGCGGGCATTTCTCTGCTGGTGGGCGGGATTGGGATCATGAATATCATGCTGGTTTCCGTGACCGAACGCACCCAGGAAATTGGATTACGCAAGGCGATTGGGGCGACGGAACGGGATATTTTGCAACAGTTTTTGCTGGAAGCGGTGGTGCTCGCCATCGCTGGGGGGGTGTTGGGGACGGCGGTGGGAACGGCGGGGGTGGTCACCATTGCCCTGGTCACTCCCTTGTCAGCCCAGGTATCCTGGGGGGCAGTGGCGCTGGCGGTGGGGGTGTCGGGAACCATTGGGCTGGTGTTTGGGGTCGCCCCGGCACAACGAGCCGCCCGATTAGACCCGATTGTTGCCTTGCGAACGGCATAAGGGAGAATGGGGCAGTGGGAAATTTAATCCAATTCGAGCGGGTCAGCAAAACCTACGGACAGGGGGATAACCTCGTCCACGCCCTGCGGGAGGTGTCCCTGACCATCCAACGGGGGGAATACTGCGCCATCATGGGAGCTTCCGGCTCCGGCAAGTCCACAGCGATGAATATCATTGGCTGTTTAGACCGTCCCACCGCTGGGGATTACTACTTCCAGGGGGAGAACGTGGCAGGCTGTAGTTCGGCGCAGTTGGCACACATCCGTAACCGGCAGATTGGGTTTGTGTTTCAGCAGTTCCATCTCCTGCCCCAACTCACCGCCCTGGAAAATGTGACCCTGCCCCTGGTGTATGCGGGGGTACCGCCCCGGGAACGGCAACGGCGGGCGCGGCTGGCTCTGGAGCAGGTGGGGCTGGGACATCGCTTGGAGAATAAACCCACCCAACTCTCCGGCGGGCAACAACAACGGGTGGCGATTGCCCGGGCGATGGTCAACCAACCCGCCTTACTCCTGGCGGACGAACCCACCGGGGCGTTGGATTCCCGCACCAGCCATGAGGTGATGGAATTATTCGCCCAACTGCACCAGGCAGGGGTAACGATTGTGATGGTGACCCACGAACCGGATATTGCTCGCAGGGCGGAACGGATCATCTGGTTCCGGGATGGGCAGGTGCTTCAGGATCATTTGCGCCCAGAAGATGTCCAGCACGCCATCATGACCATGTGATGCTAATACACCAATCTAATAAATCGTTTCGGACAAATGGCATTAGCATAGAAGACATCTGTCAGTTTAGGGTGAAATGATGAATGCCACCGATAGCAGAACCCTGGAAATTCTGGGGTTGGAGGTACCGGATGAGCCATTGTCCCTTAGACAGGCGATTCAATCGGGATTTCCCCCGGAGGTTTTACCTCGGATCATGAATTATTTGAAGTTAAAGTCGGCGATGGTACCCAAATTGGTGGGAATTTCTGAACGTACCCTAGCTCGGAAACGGCATCGTCAAACCCGTCTCGATCCCATTATTTCGGATCGGATTTATCGCCTTGCCCGGATTGTGGCGCAAGCAGAAATGGTTTTTGAAAATCGAGAAGCGGCGGAAACCTGGCTCAAACGACCCAATCGAGCTTTGGGAGGCGGGATTCCTTTAGATTTTCTGGATACGGATGCCGGTGCGCTGACTGTAAGTAATCTTTTGGGGAGGATTGAGCATGGGGTCTTGAGTTAATGCAGATTTGGCGGATTACCAAGGCAAAATATGCCGCCAGCGCCTTTACGGGTGAAGGAGCAAGACAATTGGGTGGACGGTGGAATAGCCAAGGAATTGCCGTCGTTTATTGTGCCAGCAGTTTGTCACTCGCCGCTCTAGAAATGTTTGTTCACATGGAAATTTCTGATGCCAATTATTTATCACTAGTGGCAATTTCTGCGACCATTCCTGAGACGGTAGAAAAAACAGAAATTACTGCAACAATGCTCCCTGATAATTGGCGAAATTTTCCAGCCCCGAGTAGCCTTGCCCATTTGGGTGACAATTGGGTTAGGTCAAATAAAACCGTGGCGCTGATTGTTCCTTCCGTCATTATTCCCCAAGAAAATAATATTTTACTTAATCCCAATCATCCTCATTTTTCGCAAATTCAATTCCATGAAGCACAACCATTTGCTTTTGATCCGAGGATGTGGAAATGAAAACCCTACCCCACCTATACGTTGCCATCAGTGGACACGGACTAGGACACGTCACCCGCACCCTCGCAGTAATTCAAGAATTGGTGGCGCTTCAGCCCCATCTGCAATTAACCCTGGCGACTGAAGTACCCCAAACGGTTTTGCAACGTTATTTGGACAAACCATTTGCTCATCGCCCGGTGCGATTGGATGTGGGGGTGGTGCAACGGGATAGTTTAATTCAAGATTTAGAGGCAACCCGCTCAGCGTTAGCAACCTTAGCTCAGCAAAGCGAAATACGGGTGCAACAGGAAGCGGATTATATGCAAAAAAAGGGGGTGAATTTAATTTTTGCGGACATTCCGGCGCTGGCGGGTTTGATTGCCCAAAAAGCGGGGATTCCCTGCTGGATGGCGAGTAATTTTGGCTGGGATTTTATCTACCGCCATTGGGGGGATGATTTCAGGGAATTAGCTGACCAATACGCCCAAGGGTATCGCTATTGTCAGCGGTTATTTCGTTTGCCCTTTTGTGAAGAAATGTCCGCATTTCCCAATAAAATAGATGTGGGTTTAACCGGACAAAATCCCCGTTTTCCAGTGGATATAATTCGCCAAAAACTAGAAATGTTTACCCCGCCGGAACGCACAGTCTTATTGGCATTTGGGGGTTTCGGTGTGCAGGGGATTCCCTACCAGGATTTAGACCAATTTCCCGATTGGTGTTTCCTCAGCTTTGACCCCCAAGCCCCCCCGTTACCCAACCTGTGCCGGTGTCTGGACAGCCCCTATCGTCCTGCGGATGTGATGCCCTTGTGTGGCAAAGTGGTGACCAAACCCGGTTACAGCACCTACTCGGAAGCCTATCGCCTGGGCATACCCATCTATTCCCTGGAACGGCGGGGTTTTGCGGAAGCGGATTTATTGCTGAAGGGGCTGGCAAAGTACTGCTACCATCGGGTGATCCCCGTCGCCGATTTTTACAGCCATCCCTGGGAATTTTTGCGGTTAGAACCCTTGCCCCCCCAAGCCCCAGAGCGCTTGGCTACGGATGGGAATTCCCGGATTGCCCAGGCGTTGTCCACTGCCCTTTGCCCTTGAGGGAACCCCCCAACCAGGGAAAAAGTCTTTACAATTGTTAATAATTCCTTCCCTGCCAGGATGCCTATGGCTCCCATCAGTTTTGTTGGTAAAACCGTCAAGGTCGTTCCCCGGTGGTTGGTCATCGGTGGGGTGGCGGTCTTAGTCCTTTTCGGAGCCGGGCTGTGGGTGCGGGGCAACCGCCAACGCAGTCAACCGGATATAAGTACTTTGACTGTACCTGTGACCCCCCGGAATTTAACGGTACGGATACCGGCGAGTGGCAGGGTGGAGCCACAGCAACGGGTAAATCTCAGCCCGAAGGTGTCTGGGCAGTTGGTGGCGTTGAATGTGGAGCAGGGAGAGCGGGTGACCCGGGGGCAGGTGATTGCCCGCATGGATGACCGGGAATTGCAAGCCCGTCGGCAACAAACCCTCGCCAATTTAGCCCAGGCGGAAGCCCGACTGCTGGAGTTGGAGCGGGGAAATCGTCCCGAGGAAATTGCCCAGGTGCGGGCGCAGGTGGTAGCGGCTCAGTCCCGTTATGAATTGGCACGGCAACGGCGGCAACGGAATCAGGAACTTTTTGCCCAGGGAGCGATTGCCCAGGACACCCTGGATGCGGCGATTACGGAAGAGGCAACGGCGGAAGCCACCCTCAAGGAGACCCAACGCCGGTTGGATTTATTGCAAGCGGGAACACGGGTGGAAGCCATTGCCCAGGCACGGGCACAGGTAGCCGCCGCCCAAGCCCAACTGCGTACCATCAATGTACAAATCAGTGATACGGTGATCCGGGCACCCTTTGACGGGATCATTACCCAGAGGTATGCCTCCGTGGGTGCGTTTGTGACCCCCAGCAGTTTCACTTCCGCCACGTCTTCGGCGACTTCCAGTTCGATTGTGGCATTAGCCAGCGACCTGGAAATTATTGCCCGGCTAGCGGAGACGGACATCAGCCAGATTCGCCCTGGGCAGGCGGTGGAGATTCGGGCGGATGCCTATCCAGGGGAAACCTTTCGGGGGCGGGTGGCGTTGATTGCGCCGGAAGCGGTGGTGGAACAAAATGTCACCTTTTTTGAGGTGCGGGTACAACTGGTCACGGGGCAGAACCGGCTGCGGTCGGGGATGAATGTGGATGTGGTTTTTGTGGGGGAACAGTTGCCCCAAGCCCTGACGATTCCCACCGCTGCAGTGGTGACGGAACGGGGTAAAACCGGGGTTTTGGTACCCAATGCCCAAGGCAAACCCCAGTTTCAGCCGGTGGTCTTGGGGGTAACCTTGAATGAATACACCCAGGTCTTGCAGGGCTTAAAAGCTGGGGAACGGGTGTTTATTGACTTGCCCAAGGGCATGGTGCCGCAGAATTAGCCAGTGCCCTTGACAGTAATTACACAGAAAGATGTGGCAATCCTATTTAATTAACCAACAAAAATTTCCCAGAACCAAGGACGGAGGCGGTGCCCCTGCGACCCTTATTCCATTTTCATTTAGGACTGCTATAGTTTTCACATGGCATCGCCTTTGCTGTAGGGATGACCCGCAATGCTATCCAGGTAATTGTTTATTATTACAATCTTATTACGATTAGCATCCTGAGTTCCTGACAGGTGCCGTTGTAAACCATCGGCTCTTTAACTTTTTGCGGGGGAGTCAATTCCCGTGAAGCCTTATCTTGGGAGCATTTGAGCAGTGTCTAGCACTTCACTCCTGGGGCTTCGGGTCAGTTGCCTAAGGAGGCAAAAGAACTTACCCCCAGTGGCTCAGAGCCGCCCTATGTCTGCGACACTCAGGCTATCGCTACCAGAGTTTGTGTTCGCCGTTCTTGACCATGACCAAAATAGCACTGCCCCTAACCTTGCCGTCAAAAGACAAACGGAAAAAGAATCCTCTACAATACAGCCAACCACCCAACACCATGAATCGCCCCTACAGGAACCGGAATTATGGCAGATTACCTCGGCATGACCCCCACCATCGTCGTCGGTCTCGGCGGTACGGGTAAGGAAGTGATCATCAAAATCCGGCGCATGATTGTGGAAACCTACGGCAGTTTGGATGCTTTGCCCATCGTTTCTTTTCTGCATTTGGATACGGAGCAAAATGCCAAAGTATCCGAACCTCAAACCGTCTTGAAACAGGATATTTCCCTGCGCCCGGTGGAGCAAGTGTGGGCAAAAGTGGACAATGCCAAAGCCATTTTGAACCGCATCGCCGACTACGAATATCTCACCGAATGGTTTCCCCCGGAACTCGCCGGTACGGACTCCATTTTGGCGGGGGCGGGACAAATTCGTGCCCTGGGAAAATTCGCTTTTACGGTGAATTATCAAACCATTAAACAAGCCTTTGCCAATGCCCGTTCCCGGATTGTGGGGCATGAGAAATTTATGCTCGACCGCTGGGGTGTCCAATTGGATAAAGGGGTGAATGTGTTCGTGATTTGCTCCCTAAGTGGGGGCACGGGTTCTGGCATGGTATTAGACCTGGCTTATAACGTGCGGGATTGGGTGCCGCCTTCTGATTTGCCCCAAACCTGTGCTTTTCTCGTCCTACCTGGGGCATTTTCCGGCTTGGGCGACCGGGTAATTGCCAATGCCTACGCCGCCTTAAGTGAACTCAATTACTATTCCCGTCCCACCAGCCGTTTTGAAACCCAATATAGCAATAATATTACCGACCGAATTAGTAGCCAAAACGCCCAGGATACCCCCTTTGGGTTCTGTTATTTGGTGGGCAATAGTAATGATAAAGTCACCCTGCCCAATTTGGAATCGGTTTTGGAAATGGTGGCGCAAAATGTATTTTTAGATTTTTCCTCCGGGTTCAGTCAGTATAAAAAATTGGTGCGGGATAACATTCGCAAACATTGGGCGAGTCCTGACCCCCTGGGTTATCCCCAAAATTACATCACCTTTGGTTTAGCGAGTATCCAATTTCCGGTGCAACGGGTGCTGAACGCCTGTGCCTCCCGGTTGGCAGTGGCTCTGGCGGATTGGTGGAGCAACCCCACCCCCGCTCCCACGGCCATGCGGGATGTGATTAAAACGGAAATTTTACCCAATTTGGGCTTGGCAGAATCGGAAAACAACCATCAACTTTTGGATAATTTGAGTGTGGGGGACAACATGAAACCCTACAGCAAAGAGGTGGCGGATTGGGTGGCGGGTTTACGCAAAAAACGCAATGATTTGAACGTGCCTTTTGAGAATTTATTGCGGTTTATTTCCGTAGAAGAGGAAAAATATCGAGTGCATTTCAACGATGCGGACAGCGACCCCCGCCGTTGGAGTGATTACTTCCAGAAAATGTGGGACAATCTCAACCGCATGATCCCCCAAAAAACCAAGGAATTGCGAGAAACCGTGGCGCAAATGGTGGAAGACCGCTTCCGGGGTCCCAAATGGACCAGGCAATTTTTAGAAGTATTGCTGGAAGTTTTATTGGAATTTCGCACTACCTTTGACCAGTCCCGGCAGAAAGATTGGTTAGTGCGGGAGCGTTCTTCTAGTCAAGCCCTGCAAATTTTACTCAAACAAATTGATAACCACGCCAAGCAGATGATGTTGCTGAATCGCAAAAAAGTCATTGATGACGATTTCAATGCGATCATGCAAGCCTTGGAGTCTATTTATGTTTCAAAAGTCGAGGTCAAAGCCCGTACCTTGGCGGCTCCGCTTTTGGATGCCCTGCGGGAAGAAACCCAACGGTTAATTAATGACCTGAATAATTTTGATAAAAATTTGGAAACCCTGCGGCGGAATTTGGCAGAACGAGAGCAGGTTTATACCCGGGAAACCAGCACCCTGACGGTGAATGGAATTTTACTCTATGACCCCCAGGATATTGAACAGGTCTATCAAAAAACCCTGGCGAATCGAACGGAAACTGTCTATCAAAGTATCACCCAGGATGTGTTAAATGGCATGGGTTGTCGGTTGTTTGACCTCCATACTTTTGAGCATTTGCGGCAACAGGATTTGTACCAGCGGATTCTCAACCGTGCCATTGATGAATTTAGTACCAGTGAGCAATTGAAAATCTCCGTTGCCCAAAAATTTATTACCCAATATCCCACCCTGGAGCAACAGGAATCCCAGTTAAAAACCACCTTTGAAAAAAGTGAGGCATTCTTGCGCTTCAGCCAGGAACAATCCCGTTTGGGTTGGGATGACCGCCCGGAAAAACGGCAAACCTTGGTGGGGATTCAAGGGGGGAATAAGCCGACTGATCCTGCCGTTTCTGCCTTGTTGCCTTTACTGCGAAAAAGCACGACTTTGACTGATAAAGATATTCGCCCGTACAACGACCCCCATCATATTTATTTCGTGCGGGAAATTGGCGCGTTTCCTCTGCGGTTGATTGAAGGCATGGAGCGGATGCGTACCATCTACCGCACGGTTTCCCAAATGGACCGCAATCCCCTGCATACCCACAAGGACAGTCAACGGTTTGGGGACATTATGCCCGCTTCGTCGGAAGAGATTCAGGTGCGGGAAAATCTGGTTTTAGGGCGGGTGTTTCAACTGGTAACCGCTTCGGAAAATCAAATTACGGGCTACACGGAAATCAAACTCAGTTATCAAGATAGTGCGACGGGTTTGGAACGAAATTTGAACCTGGGAACCACTTGGAAAGAAGCAGAGGATTACCTGTTGGCTGACCAAAATCGGCGGGCGAGGGAATTACTGAATGATGGGATTCAAAAAATACTGAAACAGGCGAATAATCGGGATACCAAACGGGCATTGTACGAGCAGTTAATGGGCTATTTGCAACAGTTTGAACAAACCATACCGGGGGGGCGGGACAATCCTGAGTATCAGGCGGTGGAAACGGCGATTAGTAATTGTGTGCGAACCCATCGCCTATTTGAACCGGGGGCAACTGCAACTCCCCCTGCCCCCAAAACGGCGGTTAAACCCCCGGCGGTATCCCCTAAACCTCCAGCCGTTACCCCTGCGGTTGTTGACGGGGCGGTGGAGAAATTTACCAAATTGGTAGAAGCCTGTTACAAAGGGGGCAAAACGCCTTCAGAAAAAGAATTACAAATGTTAGATAAATTGCGGGAAAAATACGGTGTCACCCCGGAAATAGCGCAGGAAATTATTGCCCGGTTTCAACCCAAAAACCATGACCCAGAATTAGCAGGTTATGAATATGCCCTGATGTTCCGAGCCTGTTTGGAAAATGATGGGGAAATTGGTTTGGATGAACGGGCGCAACTTTTGGAACTTCAGGAGGAATTGGGGTTGAGCGATGACCAGGTAGCCACCATCGAAGCCAACGTCCAGGAGGAATTGGGTCTCGGTTAATGTGATAGGCTACAAATCACTGTATCTCCTGAATTCATGCGTGTTTTGATTACCGGCGGGGCGGGTTTTATTGGTTCCGCTATTCAAGATATTTATCTGCAAGCGGGTCATGAGGTGGCAATTTTGGATAATTTTGCCGCTGGGAATCCTGCCTATGTCCACCCCCACAGCCGGGTTTATCAGGCGGATTTGCGGGAATCCAACCTGGTATGGCAAATTTTCCAGGATTGGCAACCGGAGGTGGTCAGCCACCATGCGGCTCAGATTGATGTGCGGCAGTCCGTTGCGGAACCGGTGGCGGATGCCCAGATTAATATCTTAGGTTCCCTGAATGTGCTGGAAGCGGCGGCGCAGATGGGGGTTAAACAATTTATTTTTGCCTCATCTGGGGGGGCGTGTTACGGGGAATTGCAGCAGATTCCTGCCCCGGAAACCCATCCATTACAACCTATTTCTCCCTATGGAATCGCCAAGGTGACGATGGAACATTACCTGCATTTTTATTATCAAGTGCACGGGTTATGCTATGGGATTTTACGCTATGCGAATGTGTATGGCCCTCGCCAGGGGATTACGGGGGAAGCGGGGGTAATTACGGCTTTTATGACGGCTTTATTAACAGGGCAAACGCCGGTGATTTATGGCCAGGGCACCCAAACCCGAGACTATGTGTATGTGGATGATGTGGCGCAGGTGAATTTGCAAATTTTGGGGCGTTTAGAACCCCTAACGCTGAATATTGGCACGGGTCAAGAAACCTCCGTATTGGCTTTATATGAACTGATCCAAAAACTCATGCCCAGCAAAATCAGCCCCCAATTTTTGCCGAAACGGTTGGGAGAAATTACTCGCAGTGCCCTAGATGTGACCCGGGCGAGGGAAACCTTGGGGTGGCAGGCACAGACTTCCTTAACCCAAGGGTTACAAGCTACCTTGGACTGGTATCGCCAAGTATTGAATTAGGGCTGGATTCAGAGTATTCAGAGTGGTGCGGCTCCACGCCCCCTAGTCCCATGAAGTTACAGTGATTCTATCGGAGATTGAAACAGTAATTACAAGCAATTACATAGGAAGCCTGCCAGAAGCTGGTTTCTATGATTCCTTGTTGCGTAATCATTTGGGATTGCTATAAATATTCCGTATTCTCCTCTCCGTTAAAAAATTGAATTACCCGAATATTCGGATTGGCAGGTTGCGACTTTGTATTATTCTTAATTCGGACAATAAATAAGGTGCCTTAAAACAATTTGAAGTCAAATTCATCCTCTTCCGCCTGCCGTTGTCGCATCTTTTTGGGGTCAGGCGCAAAGGTCAACCACAACGGAAACTGTAACAAACCCACGGGCACCGTCCCATCCCCCTCATCCATGACAATAAAGGGCACCAAATCCTCCCGCTCCAATCGATCCGCCTTTTGCGCCAAAGCCTCCGGGGACTCAAACAGTAAAATTCCTCCATCTGCCCCAAAGTCCGCCCGACTGATGCCCAGGCAGTCCTGTAAACCCCGCCGCCATTCCCCTAGGCGTTCGGGGCCATTGGCGAGTACTAATACCCGCAGGTCAATGTCATAGAGTTGCCGCAGGATAGAAATAATCGCCGCCGTGACCAAGATATTTTGCAACCGACTGCCCAAACTCCGCAGGGCACCCCGACCCCCCTGTTCCAAAAACCACCGGCGTACCCGTTCCTCATGTACCGGCTCAAAGGTACGGCGCAATTGCCACGCTGGCCCGTAGTAATCCGGTTGGGTGCGGTATTGTTCCAGACATTCCTCGATCACCTCCACCTGGTCGGCATAGGTGGCGGCGGCTAATTTCAAGGGAGCGGCTTTGGCAGGCACCGGGGAGGGGGGTTCCGGCTCCACCACCGGGGCAGAGGGAGGCGTAGGCAGGAGGGGCAATTCCTCCACACTGGCGACCAAATCCTGCAATGCCCCCCGCAGGTAATCCTTGAACCCCTGCACCCGCACGGCAATATCTTGGGAAGCCCCGGCAAAGGTTGAGCGCATTTCCTTTTGGATGCGTTCCTGGCGCCGTTCCAACTGTTCGATGCTAATTTGCAGTTTTTGCTTGCGCTCTTCTAACTCCCGCAGGGCCTGGGGCAACACCTGCTGGTACTGGCTTTGCACCTGTTGGAGTTGGTTTTGCCAGTCCGCTTTTTCCGCCTGCAACCGGGCAATTTCCGCCTGCAATTCTTGAATTTGTGCTGTCAGCGCAGCGACATCCGAGGGTTCCATCAAGCGGTTTCTCTAGGGGGACAATAGTGGGTAAGATAACGGCGCAAAGCCACCGGGTCAAACAAAACCGGCACAAAATGAATGCGGTCATTTTCCCGAAAAAATAAAATCACCGGCAGACCTGGCCAAAACACATACCAATCTTGCCAGTCCTGGTAGGGAAAGGCTCGCAGGGGTTGGCCGTTGCGGGTCAAAACCACCGCCGTTTCCGTAAATGTCCAGCGCAATACCGTAGTTTGCCACCCCAAAAAGCCAGCCAGCACCCCTAGCCCCAAACCGGTCGCCCACGACCACACCGCCACCGTTGCCCCCACTGCCGCCAAGCCCATGGCTACCCGATAGTCCGGGGCAAGGGTCAAGGGCACCGTCAGGGCGGGGGAAGTAGTCTGCATCGCTCAAAGGGGGATAGGTTTTATCTGCTTTATCTAATTGTAAAGAAAGTGTAGCCGAAACCGGCGTTGCCCCGCTTGCCCTCTACAATAAAGGCAATAAAGGCAAACCTGTGTGGCCGTTTGGCTGGGATTTACCATGACGTTAACCCCCCAAGAAGCCCTGGCGGGCATTAAGGTACTGATTTTCATGGCGCGTGCCGACGGCATTTTTCGGGCGGAGGAGGAGCAAATTCTCCTGGAAACCTGCGAAACCCTGGGGTTGCCCCCGGAAGTCTCCCTTTTGGATTTGGTGCGGGAGGACATTGACCTGGAGGCGGAACTGGCGCACATTACCACCCCCGCCGCCCGGGAGCAGGTGTATGCCGCCGCTTTAGCCCTCGCCTGTGCTGACCGCAACCGCTCGCCGGAGGAACGGGAAGTGCTGGCACGGATCAAAAACGCCTTTGGGAGCGCCCCCGCCAAAACCGACCTGGTGCAACGGTTCATGGACGACACCCGCAATACCCTGTTACCGGCGGAGATTGCCCCGATTAGCGACCCGGCGGAACGGGACAAAACCATTGAGCAGGTGATCCAAAACTACGCCATTTTTACCGCTGTGTTGGGGGCTTTTCCCATTCCCGGCGTGGCTTTGGTGGTGGATATTGCCATCCTCACGTTTCAACTGAAAATGATTGAGGAAATCGGTCGCTACTGGGGCTACACCACCAACCGCAGAGATGCGGAACTCCTGCGGGACGGCATGGTGGGGGGGATGGGGGTGTCCCTGTTTCGCATCGCCATCAGTAATGCGGTGAAACTGATCCCCGGTTGGGGCAGTGTGGTGGGGGCTTCCCTCTCCTATGCCTCCACCTGGGCGTTTGGTAAAGTGGCGAATCAGTACTACGCTTCCGGGGGCAAATTGGATGCCCAAGCCCTGCAAGCCGCCTTCAAACAAGCCCGCCAAGAGGGGGAACAGAAATACCGGGAAAACCAAGCCGAAATTGCCCAAAAACAACAGGCTTATGCCGACCAAATCACCGAACTGAATGAACAATTAAAACAGGGCACCATTACCCAGGAACAGTACCAAGCAAAACTCACTGAATTAGAGCAACAATTGGGGAATAACTAAGTACCAATTAACTTGAGAAATCTGGGGGCATAATTGTTCGGGAGTTCACCCTCAAACATACGGCTGACCGCACCTAAACCCGCCGATGCCAGTTCTATACTGGTAAAAGATTCCTGAAAAACCCCTGATTCCTGGTGATTTCCTATGCAACCCAACGACCCGAATAAATTCACCGAAAGTGCCTGGAATGCCATCGTCCAAGCGGTGGAACTGACCAAACAACAGCAACAACAACAAATCGAATCCGAGCATTTATTATTGGCACTCCTGAATGCGGAAGGGTTAGCCAATAGTATCCTGCAACGGCTGAATATCAACCCCCAACAACTGCGGGACAAAGTGGAAGCCCTGGTGCGCCGGAACCCCAAAATTACCGGTGGGGATGGGCAGGTTTATATTGGCAATAGTTTAGATAAACTACTCGACCGGGCGGAACAATATCGCCAGGAACTTAAGGATGATTTTATTGCTGTCGAGCATCTGGTTTTGGCATACACCCAAGATGACCGGTGCGGCAAAAAATTACTCCAGGAATTTGGGGTCAGCGGGGATCGCAAACTCAAGGAAATTATTCAACAAATTCGGGGGAGTCAAACCGTGAAAAGCCGCAATGCCGAAGCCAACTATGAAGCCCTAGAAAAGTATGGACGAGACCTGACCCGCCAAGCCGCCGAGGGGAAACTGGACCCGGTGATCGGGCGGGATGACGAAATTCGCCGCATGATCCAAATCCTCTCCCGGCGTACCAAAAATAACCCCGTTTTAATCGGCGAACCGGGGGTGGGAAAAACTGCCATTGTGGAAGGTTTAGCCCGGCGGGTGATCAGCGGCGATGTGCCCGAATCCCTGCAAAATCGGCGGGTCATTAGTTTAGACATGGGGGCGTTAATCGCCGGTGCCAAATATCGGGGGGAATTTGAAGACCGATTGAAAGCTGTACTCAAAGAAGTGACCAGTTCCGAGGGGCAAATTATTCTGTTTATTGATGAAATTCATACGGTGGTGGGCGCGGGTGCCACCGAAGGAGCGATGGATGCGGGGAATTTACTCAAACCCATGCTCGCCCGGGGAGAATTGCGCTGTATCGGGGCAACGACCCTCGACGAGTACCGCAAATATATTGAAAAAGATGCCGCCTTAGAACGTCGGTTCCAGCAAATTTATGTGCAAGAACCCAGCGTAGAAGATACGATTTCCATTTTGCGGGGGTTAAAAGACCGCTACGAAACCCACCACAACGTGAAAATTTCCGATTCCGCCTTGATTGCCGCCGCCACTTTATCCAATCGGTATATTAGCGACCGGTTTTTGCCGGACAAAGCCATTGATTTGGTGGATGAAGCCGCCGCCAAACTGAAGATGGAAACCACTTCTAAACCAGAAGAATTAGACGAAATTGACCGGAAAATTCTCCAGTTAGAGATGGAGCGTTTATCCCTCCAAAAAGATGAAAATTCCTCCGCCAAAGAACGTCTGCAAAAACTGGAGCGGGAACTAGCGGAATTGAAAGCCAAACAACAGGAATTAAATGCCCAATGGCAAGCGGAAAAAGAAATTCTTGACCAACGCAAAGCCATCAAGGAAGCCCTCGCCCAAATTGATGTGGAAATCCAGCAGGCGGAACGGGAATATGACCTGAACCGGGCAGCCACCCTGAAGTATGGCAAACGGGCAGAGTTAGAGAAACAATTGCAGGCTACGGAGCAAAAATTCCAGGAATTGCAAACCTCCGGTGTGAATTTATTGCGGGAGGAAGTGACCGAAGCGGATATTGCCGAAATTATTGCCAAATGGACGGGGATTCCGGTGGCGAAATTGGTGGCTTCCGAAAAAGAACGGCTGTTGCATTTAGAGGAAGAATTGCACCGGCGGATTGTGGGGCAAGAAGCGGCGGTGACGGCGGTGGCGGAGGCGATTCAGCGTTCCCGGGCAGGACTTTCTGACCCCAATCGTCCCATTGCCAGTTTCATTTTCCTCGGACCAACGGGGGTGGGGAAAACGGAATTAGCCAAAGCCCTGGCTGAGTATTTATTTGATACGGAAAATGCCCTGGTGCGGATTGATATGTCGGAATATATGGAACGGCATACGGTCGCCCGGTTGATTGGGGCACCACCGGGGTATGTGGGCTACGAAGAAGGGGGGCAATTGACGGAAGCGATTCGCCGTCGTCCCTATGCGGTGATCCTCTTTGATGAGATTGAAAAAGCCCACGAGGATGTGTTTAATATCATGTTGCAAATCCTGGATGATGGGCGATTAACCGACTCCCAGGGGCGCACGGTGGACTTCAAAAATACGGTGATCATTATGACCAGCAATTTGGGTTCCCAATACATTCTTGACCTGGCGGGACAACCAGAAAAAGATGAGGAATTACGCCAGCGGATGTTAGACGTTTTGCGGGACAATTTCCGCCCGGAATTTCTCAACCGCATTGACGAAACCATCATCTTCCAAAGTTTAAGCAAGACTCAATTGCGGCAGATTGTCACCCTGCAAGTGCAACGACTGCAAAAACGTTTGGCGGAGCAGAAAATCAGCCTGGAATTGACGACAGCGGCGGTGGATTTTCTCGCCGAGGTGGGTTACGACCCGGTGTACGGGGCACGCCCGTTGAAACGAGCGATTCAACGGCATTTGGAAACCCTGATCGCCCGGGAATTGCTCAAAGGCACGTTCCAGGAGGGGGACACCATCCGGGTGGACGTGGTGGCGGAGCGGTTAGCCTGCCAGCGAGTGTAAAGCTTTTTCACAGGTTTGTCTGCCCAGCCTGGGGGGATGGTAGGATGCCAACCAGTGATTGAGTGTGATACCCCTATGACTCTAAATCTGGAAACCCCCGCCCCGATTTTTGGTGGCAGTACCGGCGGTCTGCTCCGCAAAGCCGAAGTTGAGGAAAAGTACGCCATCACCTGGACGAGCAAGAAAGAACAGGTGTTTGAGATGCCCACCGGTGGTGCCGCTACCATGCGGGAGGGGGACAATCTCCTGTACCTGGCGCGCAAGGAGCAGTGTCTGGCTCTGGGCACACAACTGCGGACAAAATTCAAAATTGATTACAAAATTTACCGCATCTATCCCAGCGGAGAAATCCAGTTTATCCATCCCGCCGATGGGGTGTACCCCGAGAAGGTGAATGCGGGTCGTCCCTATGTGGGCAAAAAAGACCGGCGGATTGGGGAAAACCCTGACCCTGCCAAGCTGAAATTCTCCGGGCAAAACCCCTATGATGTTTAGCTCAATTGAGTTAAATTAAATCTCACCGTTCTTACTCTTCTTACTCTAGGTGCCACCCTCAAGGGGTGGTTTTTTGTGCCCCGCAATGGGGATAGAAGGCACAGGTTTACCCCTCCTGCCGACTCAACGGGTCAGAGTTTTGGAAAAGAAAAGCGGGCACAACCGACCACAGGATCAGTAATCCAAAATAAACATACTCTGGGAATAGGGCAAACCAATTGGCGGCAAACAACCCCCCGACCATAATCATATGCCCCACCACTGCCCATCCAATCGCTGAAATAATCTGTATTCTTGCCAAATTTATCGTTTTAAGTACTGCATTGAAATAGGTCAAAGTCAAGGGGATAAAGAGAATAACCGCCGTCAGTAACCCTGGATTATAGGATTGGGACAGGACCCCAGCCAGAATATGGGTAACCGCATTCACCAACGTCATCCCCGCCATCGCTATAGCTAAGCATACAAAGGTTGACATGATATGGGTCGCAGGGCGTAGCCACGCACTGGTTCTCCAGAATTTTTGAGGCGACAACCTAACCGTACTTAGCTATAACGTCGGGAATAAATGGCTCGAACTTCTCCAAATGGCAAGGGTACCGACCAGCCACACCAGGGAAGTATTAATGACAAAAATCGCCTCTCGGGTTAATAGGATAACATCATTATTTTTAACATTAATGATGGTTTTTAGTAACCCATTGGTTGCTGTAAAAAATGAGTAATAATTGCCATAGAGATCAACCCAATGTTCCTCATATTGATGCAGAATATAGGCAACCAGGAGCAGTAATGATATAAACTGAGTATTGAAAAAATTTGGGGATGTGGTTGATGGTCTGGCTGAGAAAAACGACAAGAGCAAGAAGGGGACAGCATAGGTGCCAATCTTCATCCAGTTATCAATCAAGAAATCCACAAGTGTTGAATCCTGCAATAAAACTTTACATATTTAGGCGTGGGACGACCCGATTGAGCCAATGGACAAAATTCCACTCCTGCCGTATTAAGATTTGTATATATCGGAACTTATCTGCCAATTTACTTCCGTACATCCGTGGAACTTTTAACAGTTGCAATATCAAGTAAACTATTAAAATTACATAAATTTGAATGGTAATTCCATTCAAATTTTTACTCATCATTTTATCGAGCTTTAAGTTCATCTTTAGAAATTTCCATAGTACCTCTATCGCCCAGCGTTGTCTATAGGCTTCCCCTATCTCTTCATTACTCATTACATCCTCAGGAATATTGGTAGCTAAATAATAGTCTACTTTCTGTTGAACATTGCCAAAACAAACTACTCTCGCCTTACCTCGTTCTGTGGTGATATGATAGTTTTCATCCCATTTCCAATTCGACTTAATACGGATAATAAAAAGGGCATCATTTTCGATAAATTGTTCAAATACTTTGTGACTGCAAAACCCTCTATCCCCGACTGCGACTCCATTTTCCGGTAGCATTTTCACAATATCTTCACCAAAATTAATCTCATGTGCCTGTCCAGGACTAACAATTAAATGACCAGTAGATTTCGTATCTTGATTCAAAGTGGTTATTAACTTTACTTGGCGATAGCCTTGGAGCCAAAATAACTTACTCATCAGCGGTATTACGGTAGCATCAAAAGGACATAAAACCAACCTCTTTTCAGGATGAGCTTCCTCAATATAATGCAATAATTTATGATAAAGATGCATAAAAATTTGTGGGTCTCTTGTCTTGTTCGCCTTAGAAAACGTGGATAAGTCAACCTTAATGCCCGCATGATTTAATTGGTAAAATAAGTCCCGTAAACTGTTGATTCCTTTGTCTAAAATGCCAGCAAACCAGATTGAACAAAATAAGCGAGAATTTAGAACTGGATAATCATTAGTTGGCAGGTCTTTGAGTAAAAATTTGACAATCCCGGGAAAAGAATTGAATTTCATAGTTGTTTCATGTTTTGGTTTATATGAATTAGAATACCATATTTTGACCCCTCTTTTTCTGCCTTTACCTACCTTTCAACACTTCTGCAAGAAATCATACTGACCCAAGGGCATCCACAGCATGAAATAAAGGAGACAAACAGCTATCAATGCAATTTTGGTATTTATCATTTAAGGGAACCTCTATTTAATTAAACTATAGCAATCCTACTTGATTTTCAAACAAAAATTTTTCAGAACTAAATACGGGGGCGCTGCCCCTGCGACCTATGTTCCATTCTCATTTAGGATTGCTACATATCTTTCAACTAAGCCTCTAGGGCACTAGCCTCGCCTCTGGTTTTGAATAGCCTCTTTATTCACATCAGGGCACCTCTATTTATTATCACTACTAGAAGATTATTTCGCTAAAATGTCCATACTGTCGAGAACCAAGACGGGGGCTACGCCCCTGCGACCCATTTTTAGAAGTGCCCATCAATCATCTGGAATTGTTAGGTACATCCTGTTCATAGATTAAAGAATACAAGGAATCGGGTTTCCAAGGCTTGATCTCAATGACCTAATAAGGTTAAAGCAAGTGGGTTGAGAACCGTATCCCATAACCCCTTAATAGGCTGTACCATCCCCCTGTTAACAATGCCAGGATGAGTTTTTTTTCCCCTCATATCTCAAGCCGTAATCATTCACCGAATAGGCATGACGGAGTAATTCCGGGGTCATCACTTCCTGGGGCGTTCCCACCGCAATCACCCGTTGATTGAGTAACATCACCCGGTTCATCCGCTGGAGAAATTCACCCCAATGATGGGTACTGACCAAAATGATCGCTCCCTGTTGCCGCAGTTCATTCAATACTTCAAGGATAATTTGCTCCGCCTGGGCATCCACCCCCGTCAAGGGTTCATCCAAACAAAATACATCCGCCTTTTGCACCAGGGCACGGGCGAGAAATACCCGCTGTTGTTGCCCCCCGGACAAAGCCCCAATGCGCCGCCGCTGTAGCCCCCATAAGCCCAAACGTTCCAGAGCTGCCCCCACCCGGGGTTCCCGCCGCCCCCCACACCCCAGCCGCACCACCTGCTCCACCGTAATCGGATAATCCCAATCAATCTGGGAACGCTGGGGAATGTACGCCACCCGTTGCCGTTGCTGTGTCAAGGGCTTGCCCCCCAACCACACCCGCCCGCTCACCTGGGGCAATAACCCCAACAGGGCTTTCAGCAGGGTACTTTTCCCCGCACCGTTGGGTCCCACTAGCCCCATCATCTCCCCAGCCGCCACTGCAAAACTCACTCCCGCCAACACGGGTCGCCCTGGATAACCCGCCGCTAGGGACTCTACTACCAACATGAATTACCCAAACTTCCACCTACCCAGGGAGCGAGAATGATTCTCATTACCTAGAAAAACGATTATCATTTTATAACACCTGCGTTCTAAAGGATTGTTTGAGATGGTGAATCAGCCACGCCGTTGGTTTGTGCCGTTGACTTTGCTGTTAGTGGGCTGTGGGGTCACTTCCCAACCGTCCGCCGAGGTTGCCCCGACCCCTGCCGCCGATGCGCCCAAGGTGGTGGCGACCTCCTCCGTGATTTGCGACCTGACCCGCCAGATTGCCGCCGAACGGGTGCATTTGACCTGTTTGGTGCCCGCCGGGGTGGATGCCCACACCTACCAGCCCACCCCCGCCAACCGGCAAGCCCTGGAAACCGCCCAAGTGGTGTTTTACAACGGCTATGACTTTGAACCCCAGGTGGAAAAGTTGATTAAGGCGGCTCCCCCCAGCGTCCTGCGGGTCGCAGTCGGGGAATTAGCCGTTCCCAAGCCCCTGATGGGAACCCATGACCATGACCACGGGGCGAAAGCCGGAGGGCACGACCATGATCATGACCACGGACACGACCACAGTCACGGGGACAAAAAAGCGGAACTGGTGCCCGACCCCCACGTCTTTCACACGGGTGCCAACGTAGCGAACATGGCAAAGGTGATCGGCGACAAGCTGGCGCAGGTTTATCCCGCCCAAGCCCAGGTTTTTGCCCAAAATACCCAAACCCTAGTCGGGGAATTGCAACAACTGGATACCTGGATGGGGCAACAATTCCAAACCATTCCCCCGAAAAACCGCAAACTGGTGACCACCCACGAAGCCCTGGGGTACCTCGCCCAAGCCTATGGGTTGCAATTGACCGGCGCCCTCCAGGGCATCAGCACCCAGGCACAGCCCAGCGCCAGCCGTCTTGCCGCCCTGACCAAGGAAATTCGTCAAGCCCAGGTGCCCACCATTTTTGCTGAAGTGAGCGTCAATCCTAAATTAATTAATACGGTAGCCAAGGAAGCCGGGGTGAAAATTGCCGAAAAACCCCTGTTTGCCGACGGGCTGGGCGCACCAGGGAGTGGCGGGGAAACGGTGCAAAAAATGTTGATCAGCAACACCTGCACCATCGTGGACGGCTTGGGCGGCACCTGCACCCCTTTTAGCGGGAACCAAACCCGGTCATGATGGTTTTGATGGTTTTGGCAAGGATCAACCCGTCCAACCACAGGGACAGATATTTCACGTAATACAGGTCGTATTCCAGCTTCAAACGGGTTTCCTGCACCCCGGCGGCGTAGCCCTGGTTCACCTGCGCCCAACCCGTGATCCCCGGTTTGACCAGATGGCGGCACATATAATAAGGAATGCGCTGGCTAAACTCCCAGGCGAAGGGCACCTGTTCCGGGCGGGGACCGATCAAACTCATTTCCCCCCGCAAGACGTGCCACAACTGGGGCAATTCATCCAACCGGAAGCGGCGAATCCACTTGCCCACCCGGGTTAAGCGGTGATCCCCCGCCCGGGCAAACTGCGCCCCCGCCGGTTCTACCCGCATACTGCGAAACTTGACCATCCAAAAGGGTTTGCCCCCCTGCCCCATCCGTTCCTGCCAAAACAACACCGGTCCTGGGGAATCCCACCACACCGCCAAAGCCACCAGCCCCGCCAAGGGCACCAGCAGGGGCAAAGCCAGCAGGATCAACCCGGTTTCCCCCACCCGCTTGAGCAACAGATAAGCCGGATCGGGGGGCATCGGCAGTAGCCCTTCCCCCAAATGCGCCAGGGAAACCCGTCCCGTCATCCCCTCCCAAACCGCCGCCGCATGATAGACCGGCAGACCCCGCAGGCGGCAATCCGCCAAAAACCGCATCCACTCCGGGGACAAGGTCTCATGCAAATCCACCACCACCCCATCCAAATCCCCAACCGGGCTGTTTTCATGTAGCCAATACCAATGCACCCCCGGCAACGGATAAATCCCCTGCGCCAAGGCTCCCGGCACCAGCCCCAGGCACAAACGTCGCCCCCACCCCGCCAGCACCCACTGCCACAGGAGCGTCAGCCCGTAGCTTACCCCCAAAAACGTGCGGGAATAGTACCAACGGGTCAGGCTCACCACCCCCAATAAGCCCAAAAAACACAAACTCACACTCACCAGCACCACCCGGGAACGATGCACCCCCGGGAACCGCCCCACCCGGGTTTCCAGCACCAGCGCCGCCCCGTAGGTTCCCGCCACCGCCACCGCCAACCGCAACCAGTTCCCATTGCGCCAAAACTGCCATTCCCCCCAAGTCACCTGCGCCGCCAGCAGTAAAATTCCCCCCAGCCCCAAGCCATAGGCCAGGGTACGCCAGCCCCCCCACTGACGCGCCACCTGTTCCCGCCACGTTACCGCCGTCATGGGTGCCATCATCCCCATCCACCGCTTCCCTATTATCCCCAAAAGCTGAGCCAGCAGTTGTAAATTTCCAAGTAAACCGTTATCGTAATAGAAATTAGATTCAACGTGATGGATTTCTTGTTCGTTTGAGGAGTGAATGACCATGCACATCAAGGGTTTGTTTTCTGTATCCCTAGCTACGGTTGCCGCCTTGGTTTTGGGAATGAATACGGCACAGGCCAATCCCAAATTGGAGACTGTGACCGAGGAAGGGGAAGTGTCGCCGAGTTTCATGATGCCGGGGGGTGGCATTCCCATTTCCTTCCCGCCGGAAGCCCCCTATATGTACCCCGCCTTCCTAAACTACGAATCTGGCACCTTTATCCTGGGGGTCAATCAAAATACCAACATTCGCACCAACAGCGTTTTGACGGATAAGTTCAAGATTGCCCCTTTCCGGGATTACACTGGGGATGGGGTACAAAACCTGGATGATATTCCCGCCCATCAAAAGCAGTACAATCAAGCCTTGGCCGCCTGGATTAGCCGAATCCAGAGCTGTTTGGCGGATCGTCCCAATATGTTCCGGGTCGTGGGAGAAGATACCAAAGTGCCCATCAAAGTTAACGGCCAAGCTGGGAAAATTTTCTTGAATGCCAACAAAAAACCAGTTTGCCCCGGTTAAACCTCGATTAAAACCCTAATGATTCCTTCCGTAACTCCCCCTGGGTTGCGGATTTTTTTGTGATTTGATCAACGGGGGTGCTCTAGGACTTTGATAGGGCACCTCTAAAAATAGGTTGTAGGGGCATTCTAGATAGCAATCCTTAATGAGTATGGCTAGGCCAGGCTATCCCTATGAAAGGGTCGCAGGGGCACCGCCCCCCTCCTTAGTTCTAGGGAATTTCTGCCCTTATAATCAAGTAGGACGGCTATGGCATGACCCATTCATGATATAGCAATCCGAAATGAGAATGGAATAGGGGTCGCAGGGGCACCGCCGCCGTCCTTGTTCCCCTGTATGTTTTTTTGCATCTCTGCATTTTAGCCTGCAGAACTCCCCGGTTCTGGAAAAGTAGCGAGTAACCATTCATACCGGGGGATGGTTCGGCCGAATGGTCACACTGGTAACAAAAAAATCTTTTATCTCATGTCGTCCTAAATCCTGGGCGGTTATCCCCCACCATTCCCCCTGTGGACAGGCTACGATATTACTATCTGCACAACCGGCTCAGGGCGGGGAAGGATTATGTTTGAACGTTTCACGGAAAAGGCCATCAAGGTAATCATGCTTGCCCAGGAGGAGGCTCGTCGCCTGGGGCATAACTTTGTGGGCACCGAACAAATTCTACTGGGGCTGATCGGCGAAGGCACCGGGGTCGCCGCCAAAGTACTGAAATCCATGGGGGTCAACCTCAAGGATGCCCGGATTGAGGTGGAAAAAATTATTGGACGGGGTTCGGGCTTCGTAGCGGTGGAAATCCCCTTCACGCCCCGGGCAAAACGGGTCTTGGAGCTTTCTTTGGAAGAGGCACGGCAGTTGGGGCACAACTACATCGGCACGGAACACCTGCTGTTGGGGCTGATCCGGGAAGGGGAAGGGGTGGCCGCCCGGGTGTTGGAAAATCTAGGGGTTGACCTGTCCAAAGTCCGTACCCAAGTAATTCGGATGCTGGGGGAAACGGCGGAAGTGACCGCTGGCGGTGGGGGTGGGCGCACCAAAACCCCAACCCTGGACGAATTTGGCACCAATTTGACCCAGATGGCTGCCGAAGGCAAGCTCGACCCGGTGGTGGGGCGGCAAACGGAAATTGAACGGGTGATTCAGATTCTGGGGCGGCGCACCAAGAATAACCCGGTGTTGATTGGGGAACCGGGGGTGGGCAAGACCGCCATTGCCGAGGGTTTGGCGCAGCGGATTGCCAACCGGGATGTGCCGGATATTTTGGAAGACAAGCGGGTGGTGACCCTGGACATTGGCTTGCTGGTGGCGGGCACCAAGTACCGGGGGGAATTTGAGGAACGGTTGAAAAAAATCATGGATGAGATTCGCCAGGCGGGGAATGTGATCCTGGTGATTGATGAAGTCCATACCCTGATTGGGGCGGGGGCTGCTGAGGGGGCGATTGATGCCGCCAACATTCTCAAACCGGCGTTGGCGCGGGGGGAATTGCAGTGCATCGGGGCGACCACCTTGGATGAATACCGCAAGCACATCGAACGGGATGCGGCGTTGGAGCGGCGGTTCCAGCCGGTGATGGTGGGTGAGCCGTCCGTGGAGGAAACGATTGAAATTCTGTTTGGTCTGCGGGAGCGGTACGAACAGCACCACAAGCTGAAGATTACGGATGAGGCGTTGCGGGCGGCGGCAAAATTGGCGGATCGCTACATTTCTGACCGTTATTTGCCGGACAAAGCCATTGACCTGATGGATGAGGCGGGTTCCCGGGTGCGGTTGATCAACTCCCAACTGCCCCCGGCGGCGAAGGAATTGGATAAGGAACTGCGCCAAATTCTGCGCCAAAAGGACGATGCGGTGCGGAGCCAGGACTTTGAGCGAGCCGGGGAACTGCGGGACCGGGAGATCGAAATCAAAGCCCAGATTCGTGCCATTGCCCAAAGCAAGAAGAACGAGGCGCAAAACGGCAGTGGGGAAAGCCCGATGGTGACGGAGGAGGACATTGCCCAGATCGTGGCTTCCTGGACGGGTATCCCGGTGAGCAAGCTGACCGAAACCGAGTCCGAGCGGTTGCTCCAGATGGAGGACACCCTGCACCAGCGGATTGTGGGGCAAGAGGAGGCGGTGCGGGCGATTTCCCGGGCGGTGCGTCGGGCACGGGTGGGGCTGAAAAATCCCAATCGTCCGATTGCCAGTTTCGTCTTCTCTGGACCAACGGGGGTCGGGAAAACCGAGTTGACCAAGGCACTGGCGGCTTACTTCTTTGGTTCCGAAGATGCCATGATCCGCTTGGATATGTCCGAGTACATGGAGCGGCACACGGTTTCCAAGTTGATCGGTTCGCCGCCGGGGTATGTGGGGTACAACGAGGGCGGGCAGTTGACGGAAGCGGTGCGCCGTCGTCCCTACACGGTGGTGTTGTTTGACGAAATCGAAAAAGCCCACCCGGATGTGTTTAACCTGCTGTTGCAAATCCTGGAGGATGGGCGGTTGACGGATGCCAAGGGGCGGACGGTGGATTTCAAAAACACCCTCTTGGTGATGACTTCTAACATCGGCTCCAAGGTGATCGAAAAAGGTGGGGGTGGTCTGGGGTTTGAATTCAGCGAAAACCAGGCGGATTCCCAGTACAACCGGATTCGTTCCCTGGTGAATGAGGAGTTGAAGCAGTACTTCCGCCCGGAATTTTTGAACCGGATTGATGAGATCATCGTCTTCCGGCAACTGACCAAGGAGGAGGTGAAGCAGATTGCCGACATTCTGCTCAAGGAGGTGTTTGGGCGCATGGCTGAGCAAGGGATTACCCTGCAGGTGACGGAGGCGTTCAAGGATCGTCTGGTGGAAGAGGGCTACAACCCCTCCTACGGGGCACGACCTCTGCGGCGGGCGATCATGCGGCTGTTGGAAGATTCCCTGGCGGAGGAAGTCCTGTCGGGACGGATTCGGGAGGGGGATACGGCGACGGTGGATGTGGACAGCGAAACCGGTCAGGTGCGGGTGATTGCGGAAACCCAACGGGAATTACTCCCCCAAGCTACTAATTAACTGAAAAAATTTCCTCACCTTTTGACCCTGCCCAAGCTCTTTGGGCGGGGTTATTTTTTGTGACCAACTGCACCTGTCCTAAGTTTTCCAAAATCTAGGGATTTGGGTAGTGAACTTTTGGGCTGATTCAAATAATCAAAAAATATAGCGGTTCCCAGAAGTGTTGAATCTTAAGATTTTGAGGGTTTGTGCCAAAATGTGCGTCTCGCCTCATGATACAAAGCATTGTCATTTAGGAGCTGCATTCTCATTTATAAGCAAAAATTTTCTCATTAAGGATTTTGCCTGACTTGAATTTATGAACTTTTGTTGCAGAGTTCAACACTACTGAGCGGTTCCAGAGGATGGATGCGAATGATAAAGCCATTGCGCCCTGCGGCTCTTGACTCTCTAAGTATAAAATTTCAACTCACAATTCCGGTGAAATTACTATGCCCCTGCGACTGCTGTTTTGAATTGTATCAGGACTGCCCTAGCACTATTGGTAAATTAAAGGCTTCACCACGCAAGCTATAGCAGTCCTAAATGAGAATAGAACAAGGGTCGCAGGGGCACCGCCCCCGTTCTTGGTTTTGGGAAATTTTTGTTGGTTAATCAAATAGGATTGCTATATCAGTAATTGGAATCACCTCACCTATAGCAATCCTAAATGAGAATGGAAAAAGGGGTCGCAGGGGCACCGCCCCCGTCCTTGGTTCTGGGAAATTTTTGTTGGTTAATCAAATAGGATTGCTATATCAGTAATTGGAATCACCTCACCTATAGCAATCCTAAATGAGAATGGAAAAAGGGGTCGCAGGGGCACCGCCCCCGTCCTTGGTTCTGGGAAATTTTTGTTGGTTAATCAAATAGGATTGCTATAGTTCCTTCAGTAAATATACGTTAATTGAGGAAAATGGTTTATTTTCTACGAAAAAATACTTACTTTTTAGAGATTAAGGATTTTTTGTGATTTTTATCACTGGCAAACCTTATCCCTTACTACAAGGATGGAATTACTGTGATTGACCCCGCTCCTGGTTTGTCCTATGACGCACACCAACCCCGACCTTTCCCCGTCACGGCAGAAGCAGTCTCAGCGATTGCAGGCGGTGGCACTCCAGGCGGAGGGTTTTTACCACCAGGGCTTAAAGAAGGTGGAGCAGGGGGATTTGCAACGGGCGATCCAGTTTTTTACCCAGGCGTTGCAATGCTATCCGCAGTACAGTTCGGCGTATTATCAGCGGGGATTGGCTAAGTTACACACCCAGGACTACCGGGGGGCGCGGGCGGATTTTGACCGGGCACTGACCCTGGAGCCGGATCATGCCATGACTTATTACCACCGAGGGTTAGCTCGTTATCGGTTGGGTGACCGCCAGGGGGCAATCGGGGATTATACGCAAGCGATTCGTCTGCAACCAAATTTGGCAGAAGCGTATTACAACCGCAGTATTGCCCGTCGCCGGGAAGGGGATTTCCAAGGGGCGTTGGCTGACCATGCCCAGGCGTTGAAACTGAATCCCAACTACACCCACATTCACGGGACGGCGCAGGGTGTGGCGCACAACACTGCGGGGCAATTTTATCAAAAGGGGTTGGCGCAGGCGGAGCTAAAAAATTGGGCGGCGGCGATTGAGGCGTACAATCAATGTCTGCGGGTGAAACCGGATTTTGCCCCAGCCTATTTTCAGCGGGGGTTGGCACGGCAGGCGGCGGCGGACTTGCGGGGGGCGATTGCGGATTACACCCGGGCGTTACTGCTTGACCCGAACATGACCCAGGTGTATTACCATCGGGCGGAGGCAAGGGCGGCGTTGGGAGACCAGCGGGGGGCAATGGAGGATTTTAACCGGGTACAGCCGGAACCCCGCCGTTATCCACCCCCGGTCACGGAACCCCCCGCAGCGGCGGAGCAACATTTCCAGGCGGCTTTAACCCACATGCGGGAGGGACAAACGGAGCAGGCGATTGCCCGGCTCACCGAGGCGTTGCGGCTTTTTCCCCAGCACGGGGAAGCCTATTTCCGGCGGGGATGGCTGCGGTTTTATCTGGGCGACAATCGGGGGGCGTTGGAGGATTACCACCAGGCATTGCAGTGGTTGCCTAAGCGGGCGGATATTTACTACCAACGGGGCTTGACCCGCTATCGGTTGGGGGATAAGCAGGGGGCGGTGCAGGACTATACCCAGGCGATTGCCCTGCAACCGGATTTTGCCGATGCCTATTACAATCGCAGTATTGCGTACCGGCGTATGGGGTACTATACCGAAGCAGTTAAAGACCACAACCAAGCCCTGCGTTTGAATCCCAATTTTGCCTATGTGCATGGTACGGCGCTCAATCCCACCAGTCAGGATGCTCAGGATTTTTATGAGGTGGGCAATAGCAAGGCACAAAAGGGGGATTTTCAGGGAGCCATTAGCGATTACAATCAGAGTTTGAGACTTGATCCCAATTTTGCCCTAGCCTATTACCGGCGGGGTTTATTGCGCTACGAATTGCGGGATCAGCGGGGGGCGATTGGGGATATTCGCCGGGCGTTGGAACTTGACCCCACCTTAGAAATTCCCGTATTTATGTTGCCCCAGGGGTAGGGGAAAATTGCCAGTGGTCATAGGGTTCAAAGGGTTGATGAATCCAGGGATTATGGGGGAGACATTCCACATAGTAATCGGGTTGAAATTGGGCGTGCCCTTTTACCCAAATTACGGCAGTTTTTAGCTCTATAATCTGGGGATTTTCCTGGAATAAACGGGAGACAATTGCCGCTAACGTTTTGCCCGAATCTACTAAATCATCCACCACCAAAAGCCGGGCACTGAGATGGGCTTGGGTCATGGTGATGTGCGGGGCAATGTGTAAAGAACCTTGCTGTTGACCGGTGTAGGATTGGGCAATCAGAATCGCCAGGGGTTTTTGAAACATTCGTGAGCAAATATCCCCTACCCGCAACCCACCCCGGGCAATTGCTAAAATTTGGTCAAATTCCCACCCAGAATCGTAAATTTTTTGGGCGAGTTGTTCGATTTTTTGGTGATATTGTTCCCAACTTAGGTGGTAATCCTGGGGCAAGTTGCATTCCCCCTACAGGTAATTTTTCTGTAATTATAGCCGTTCTCCATCCATTGCCAACACTCCCCTTGATCAATCGGTGAGAATTGTTAAATAAATCTAAAAAATCGCTTAGTTTGATCTGATTTGGTTATGTGAACCCCACAACTATGGAAACTAGAGAGTGACACCCCCAATTATGGTAAGATTAATAACAATCTATTTCTGTACATTTGTGCGGTCATTTTATGAACAATTCCCGCCGTAGTCAGGTGATTACCGCCGGTGTCCACCGTTCCCCGAACCGTGCCATGTTGCGGGCGGTGGGATTCACCGACGAAGATTTTGCCAAACCGATTGTGGGAATTGCCAATGCGTACAGTACCATTACCCCCTGTAATGCCGGAATCAATGATTTAGCATTACAAGCGGAAGCGGCGATGCGGCAAGCCAATGCCATGCCCCAAATGTTTGGCACGATTACGATCAGCGATGGGATTTCCATGGGCACGGAGGGGATGAAATGCTCGTTGGTGTCCCGGGAAGTGATTGCGGATGCGATTGAAACGGTGTGCTTAGGGCAAAGTTTGGATGGGGTTTTGGCGATTGGCGGTTGTGATAAGAATATGCCGGGGGCGTTGATGGCGATGGCACGCCTGAATATCCCGGCGATTTTTGTCTATGGCGGGACGATCAAACCGGGGCATTATCAGGGGCAGGATTTGACGATTGTGAGTGCGTTTGAGGCGGTGGGTGCCTACAGTGCTGGAAAACTGAGTGAGGCAGATTTATTGGAAATTGAACGGCGGGCCTGTCCGGGGGTGGGTTCCTGCGGCGGGATGTACACTGCCAATACGATGTCCTCGGTGGCAGAGGTGTTGGGGTTGAGCCTAATGTATTCTTCGACGATGGCGGCGGAGGATCGGGAGAAACTGGACAGTGCGGCGGAATCAGCCAAGGTGTTGGTGGAAGCAATTGAAAAGCAGATTTTGCCCCGGCAGTTGATTACCCGTAAGTCGTTGGAGAATGCGATAGCAACGGTGATGGCGGTGGGGGGTTCGACCAATGCGGTACTGCATTTGTTGGCAATTGCCCAGGCGGCGGCGGTGCCCTTGACGTTGGATGATTTTGCCGCCATGCGGGAGCGGGTGCCGGTGTTGTGCGATTTGAAGCCGTCCGGGCGGTATGTGACGGTGGATTTTCACCGGGCGGGGGGGATTCCCCAGGTGTTGAAAATTTTGCTCAATCACGGGGTACTGCACGGGGATTGTCTGACGATTACGGGGCGCACGTGGGCGGAGCAGTTGGCGACGGTGCCGGATGACCCCCCGGCGGGGCAGGATGTGATTCATCCTTGGGACAACCCGGTGTATCCCCAGGGGCATTTGGCGATTTTGCGGGGGAATTTGGCAACGGACGGGGCGGTGGCGAAGATTTCGGGGATCAAACGCACCTCAATCACGGGGCCAGCCCGGGTGTTTGACTCGGAGGAAACCTGTTTGGCGGCGATTCTGGCTGGGCGCATTCAGGCGGGGGATGTGGTGGTGATCCGTTACGAGGGGCCCAAGGGTGGGCCGGGGATGCGGGAAATGTTGTCCCCCACGTCGGCAATCATTGGAGCGGGGCTAGGGGATCAGGTGGGGCTGATTACGGATGGGCGGTTTTCCGGCGGTACCTATGGGCTGGTGGTGGGTCATGTGGCTCCCGAAGCGGCGGTGGGCGGGGCGATTGCCTTGGTGCAGGAGGGGGATGTGATCACGATTGATGCCCAGGCATGCCGTTTACACTTGCACGTTTCGGATGAGGAATTGGCACAACGGCGGGCGCAATGGCAACCCCCGGCTCCCCGTTACACCCGTGGGGTGTTGGCGAAGTATGCCAAGTTGGTGGCGGGCAGTCATTTGGGGGCGGTGACGGATTTGGATTTGTGGGCGTGATTTGGCGGCGGTCATTCATGTCATTGGCTTGGGCTGGGAAGGGGCGGACTCGCTGAGTCAAGATGCCCAAATTGCCCTGAATCAAGCGCAAATTTTATGCGGCACTCCCCGGCATTTAGCCCATTTTGCGACACATCCAGCTCTGCATCTGCCTTGGGAGCATCTTAATCAGGGTATTCAGGACTTAAAAAACCATTTGGCGCAGGGGTATGAACAGGCGGTGGTGTTGGCATCCGGTGACCCTTTGTTTTTTGGGATTGGGCGGTTATTGCTCAGCCATTTTCCGCCGGAATCGCTCCGGTTTTATCCCCACGTCAGTGCTATCCAGTTGGCGTTTAGTCGCTTAAAAATTCCTTGGCAGGATGCCCAAATCATTAGCATTCATGGTCGTTCCTGGGAGAATTTAATCCCCCCGCTCAAACAAGGGGTGGCTAAAATTGCTGTACTCACTGACCCTACCCACAACGTCCGCACCATTGCCCAAGTAATTCAAGAATTAAAGTTACCTATTACTTATCACATTTGGGTGTGTGAGCAGTTGGGCAGTTCGGATGAAAAAATTGAATTACTTTCCCTCAATGAAGCGTTAAATGATCAGAGAAATACACTTAATATCGTGGTACTTTTGCGGGAAGTATCCCGATTATTAAATACTAATTCTTTACCAGTATTAGGATTAGCTGATGATGTATTTCATGGGTTTCCCGACCAGCCAGGTTTGATGACCAAAAAGGAAATTCGCAGTTTAATTCTGGGGGAATTACAGTTACGAGATGGGCAAACGATTTGGGATGTGGGAGCGGGTACGGGAACGGTAGCCATTGAAATCGCCCGTTTACTACCTGCAAGTTCGGTCTATGCCATTGAAAAAAATGCAATGGGGGTGCAATTAATTCACCAAAACTGTCAGCAATTGGGGGTTAAAAATGTTGCAATCATTGCCGGAAATGCCCCAGAAGCTTTTACCGATTTACCCGATCCAGATCGAGTGTTTATTGGTGGCAGTGGTGGCAATTTAAGGGCAATTTTAGAGGCATTAGATACCCGTTTACCGCCAGATGGGATCGTGGTTTTGGCTCTTGCTACCCAAGAACATCAAGCGTTGGTTTTAAGCTGGGCGAAACAACAGGGCTGGGGGTATCACGCCCTGGATATTCGCCTTTCCCGTTCCCTGTCCGTTGGGGATTTGACCCGCTGGCAACCCCTCAACCCGATTACCCTGATTCAATTAGCTAAACCCCATAACTGATCATTCCTTAAGATATATGGCAATCCTAAATGAGAATGGAATAGGGGTCGCAGGGGCACCGTCCCCGTCCTTGGTTCTGGGGAATTTTTGTCTCCTATTCAAAATAGATTTAGAGCGTCCTACTCCAGTTAACAATAAGAATTGCAATTGCCCTCATCCCTAATCCCCACGTTAATTTGTACGAGATGATTCGGCTCTGAGACCACACCATTCTGACAGGAAATAAACCATATCTACCCCAAAGGATTCACCAATTTTTGGCAAAATCAACACTAATCCGATAAATTTACTGTAGAATAGAATATACTTAATCAATTTGGTGTATTGACGAGGAAATCACGTTGCTGGGGCAGTTATTGACGGTGGGGCTGGTTGCCGGTTTGGCGGGGGGAATGTTTGGCATCGGGGGTGGGGCGATCATGGTGCCTGCCCTGGTGCTGTGGTTGGGCTTGGATCAAAAGGTGGCGACGGGGACTTCTTTGGCGGCTCAGGTGTTGCCCATTGGTCTGTTGGGGGCTTGGATTTATCACCGGAGCGGCAATTTGCAGATGAATTACGCTGTGATTATGGTGGTGGGCTTACTGCTGGGGAATGGGCTGGGGGCGGTGTTTGCCAACCAACCTTATATCAGTAGTGAATTGATGAAAAAACTCTACGGTGGCTTTTTGTTGGTATTGGGTCTGCGGTATTTGGTGTGGCGTTGAGGTTGATAATGAAGCTGATACAGCACAAGGAAATGCCCAGAATGGAAGGAACCAATTGCGTAACGGTGCGGGTGCGGGTACCGGGGGGGGGACAGGAGGAGCCGGTCTTGTCCCAGTTGATTACCCAGTATGGGGTGACGATCAATATCCAGGCGGCTTTGTTTGACCCCCAAAATCAGGCGGAAGCCTGGCTTGACCTGGAACTGTACGGTACCCCGGCGGCCTTGGAGGATTGCTTGGCGGTGATGCGCTCTCGGCAGTGGGAATTAGTTTCCCTGTCGGCCATAACGGAGGTAACGGGTGTGGTTGCCCCAGTGCCAGTGAAAACCGTACCGGATGGAAAGGTGCAACGCAGTCACATCCATGTGCGGATTCCCAAGGCGGCCTGTGATGTGCCGATTTTGTCCGGGCTGGTGTCGGGGCACGGGTTGGTGGTGAATTTGCGGGGTGGTTTGCTCAGCCCCAACCATGAGGGGGACGGTTGGTTTGACCTGGAGGTGCAGGGGACGCTGGCGCAAATTGAGAGTGGGTTGGACTACTTGCGGCAACGGGGGTTACAGGTGTGGCAACAGGAGCAACGGGCGGATTGGTCGGTGTAATGGGAGGAGGCTGAGGATGGGGATTGTGGTGGAGCGGGTTTCCAAACGCTTCGGCAATTTTCAGGCGGTGGATGATGTCAGTTTAGAAATTGCCAGCGGCTCCCTGGTGGCGTTGTTGGGGCCATCGGGTTCGGGGAAATCCACCCTTTTGCGCTTGATTGCTGGTCTGGAAACCCCGGATACGGGCAAAATTTGGTTAACCGGGGAAGATGCCACCCATCGCCAGGTGCAGGAGCGGAATATCGGTTTTGTATTTCAGCATTACGCCCTATTCAAACACATGACCGTGCGGCAGAATGTGGCATTTGGGCTAGAAGTTCGCAAGGTGCCCCGCCAGAAGATTCAGCAACGGGTGGACACCCTGCTGGAATTGGTGCAACTCCAGGGGTTGGGGAATCGTTATCCGGCGCAGCTCTCCGGGGGACAACGGCAACGGGTGGCGCTGGCGCGGGCTTTGGCGGTGGAACCTCAGGTACTGCTTTTGGATGAACCCTTTGGGGCGTTGGATGCCCGGGTGCGTCAGGAATTACGCAGTTGGTTGCGGCGATTGCACGATGAGGTTCATGTCACCACCGTATTTGTCACCCATGACCAGGAAGAGGCGATGGAACTTTCCGACCAGATTGTGGTGATCCACAAGGGGCGGGTGGAGCAGGTGGGTACCCCAGCGGAAATCTACGACCATCCGGCCACTCCCTTTGTCATGAGTTTCGTCGGCCTCGTGAATGTCCTGCCCGGGGATGCCGGGTTTCTCCAGCGCCAAGGGATGGGGGTGCTGAATGGACAGGCGTTTTTGCGTCCCCACGATATTCTCATCCGTACCGAACCCCACGAAACCTATACCCCCGCCCGCATTCAGCGAATGTTGCATTTAGGTCGGGAAATTCGAGTGGAACTGATATTAGATGATGGTCAATCCCTCACGGCGCAAGTGGATCGGGAACGTTTTTTACAGTTAGAACTTCAGCCCCACCAACGGGTCTATGTACGACCCCGGGAAGCTCGTTCGTTTCCTTTGAATTATTCAATTTGATTGAATGAAAAACGTTAAGCATATCCCAGAGTACTGCCCTGCTCTAGTTTTTAGGAAATTTTGCAACGACTCTAAATTGCCCTGTGTTTCCCTTGGGGCATGACCTTCCTGAAAATGCGACCATGAACATACTCCAAACGAGGTTTTGTTTCTGGCTGTTGGAGAAATTCTTCTAGGGTTAGTGCCCTCGCTAGGATTTCTGGCATGGGTGTTGAACAGTAGGGACATGGATTTTTTCCCAGTCATAACTTAGATTGCTAGGGCACATCCCCAAAAATAAGTTACAAGGGTACCTGCTCCTGATATAACTAGAAATGGCTTGTCGCACTGGGAACCCTATGACCACCGTTGATTTGGCAAAACTCAAACAAAGCATCAGCCGCAGTCACGATTATTTACTGTCCCTACAACATCCTGATGGGTATTGGTGGGCAACCCTAGAATCCAATGTGACCATGACGGCGGAATTGGTGCTTTTATACTTTATTTGGGGAATTTCTGAGCGGTTACCACTAGAGAAAATTAAAACCTATATTCTTAACCAACAACGGGAACATGGGGGCTGGGAATTATATTACGATGACGGGGGGGATTTGAATTGCACCATTGAAGCCTACATGGCGTTGCGTTTATTGGGTTGTAGTGCGAATGAACCCGCTTTAGAAAAAGCCAAAACCCTGATTATTTCCCGAGGCGGTGTGACCCGTGCCCGCATTTTTACCAAACTAAATCTTGCTTTAATTGGCTGTTATGGCTGGGAAGGTTTACCCTCATTGCCCCCTTGGTTGATGCTGTTACCCGGTGGGGGTTTATTTAGCATTTATGAAATGTCCAGTTGGGCAAGAAGTAGCACTGTGCCGTTGATTATTGTCTTTGATAAAAAACCCATTTATCCCCAGGGATTTAATTTAGATGAACTGTATGTTGAATCCCCCAGTCAACGCCGTTATGAATTACCGCAAAAAGGAGATTGGACAGATATTTTTGTCTGGTTGGATCAGGGGTTCAAATTCGCAGAAACTTGGAACCTTACCCCATTCAGACAGGAGGGTTTAATCGAGGCGGAAAAATGGATTTTGCAACGGCAGGAAGAAACCGGGGATTGGGGGGGCATTCAACCGGCGATGGTCAATTCGCTCTTGGCGTTACGTTGTCTGGACTATGACTTGGCGGAACCGGCGGTGGTACGGGGGTTTCAAGCGGTTGAGAAGTTCTGTGTTGAGAGTGAACGTGAATACTGGATGCAACCCTGTGTCTCGCCGGTGTGGGATACGGCTTTGACGGTGCGCGCGTTGGTGGAGAGCGGTTTGGCTCCCGACCATCCAGCCCTGGTGCGAGCGGGGCAATGGTTATTACACAAGCAGATTCTCAATACCTACGGGGATTGGGCGGTGAAAAATCCCCATGCCCGTCCGGGGGGTTGGGCGTTTGAGTTTGATAACCGCTATTACCCGGATGTGGACGATACGGCGGTGGTGGTAATGGCTTTGGCACAAATCCGTCTGCCCAATGAACGGGAGAAACACCAGGCGATCCGGCGGGCGGTGGATTGGATGGTGTCTATGCAATGTGCTAATGGTTCCTGGGGGGCTTTTGACAAGGATAATAACCAGGAATGGCTAAATGCGGTGCCCTATGGGGATTTGCGGGCGATGATTGACCCCGGCACGGCGGATGTGACGGCACGGGTGTTGGAAATGGCGCATTACCCAGGGGTGAGCTTGCCGATCTCGGTGTACCAACGGGCGGTGAATTATTTACTCCAGGTTCAAGAGCCGACGGGGAGTTGGTTTGGGCGGTGGGGGGTGAATTACATTTATGGGACAAGTGGGGTGTTGGCGGCGTTGCGGGGGGAACCGATTGCCGAACGGGCGTGCCAGCGGGGGCGGACGTGGTTGTTGGCGCACCAAAATCCTGACGGGGGATGGGGGGAAACCTGCCGCAGTTACCAAGACCCGTCTTTGCAGGGGCAGGGCGTGAGTACGGTGTCCCAAACCGCCTGGGGGGTATTGGGGTTACTCGCCGCCGGGGGTACGGCTGAACCGGCGGTTGAACGGGGGATTGATTACCTATTGGCGCAACAGAAGGCGGATGGTTCCTGGTCGGAAACCCTGTTTACCGGCACGGGCTTTCCTCAGCATTTTTACCTACGCTATAACTTGTATTATCAACACTTCCCGTTAATGGCTCTGGGACGCTATTACCAGCAGGTTGCCCAGCCCTTGGCGATAGCACCCGATGGCTGAATCGGTGGTTTTACCGGCAAATTTGGCGGATGGGTATGAGAACTGAGTTTTTTCCGCTATACTTTGCGCTAATGGTATGGTGTGTGTAGTGGTGGAAAGGAGTTGAGCGGATGGATCTGCGCCGGGGTGCTTTAGAGTTGCTCAAGGAAACGAGCCGCACGTTTTTCATTCCCATCAGTGGCCTGCCGTCAGGTCTCCAGGAAGCGGTGACTTCCGCCTACCTCTGTATGCGGGCGATTGACGAAATCGAGGATCACCCGGATTTGGACAATGCCACCAAGGTAAAATTGCTCCGCTCGGTGAGCTTGACCCTGGAGGCGGCGACGGATACGTTTGCGGTGAATGATTTATCCCTGGCGTTGGCGGTGCATCAAACCCCCCTGCCGGAGGTGACGGTGCGGATTGGGGAATGGGCGCTTTTGGCTCCCCCGACGATTGCCCCCCGGGTGTGGGATGCGACGGCGGCAATGGCGGATCGGATGGCGTACTGGGCTTCCTGCAATTGGCGGATTCAGACCGAGGCGGATTTGGATCGCTATACCTTTGGGGTGGCGGGGGCTGTGGGATTATTGCTCTCGGATTTATGGGCGTGGTACGACGGGACGCAGACCAACCGTTCCCTCGCCATTGGGTTTGGCCGGGGCTTGCAGGCGGTGAATATCCTGCGAAATCACGGGGAAGACCAACGGCGGGGGGTAAGTTTTTTCCCGGATGGTTGGGGCAAGGAGGAAATGCACGCCTATGCCCGCCGGAATCTCGCCTTAGCGGATGCCTATAATGCTTCCCTGGGGGATGGCCCGGCTCTGAGTTTTTGCCAAATTCCTTTAGCCTTGGCTCATGCGACTTTGGGGGCTTTGGCGCAGGGACAAACGAAACTTACCCGCAGCGCGGTGATGGCTCTGGTGGCGCAGGTGACCGGGGGCAGGCGTTAGAGATAGGTGCAAGTATCACCCTATGCCTCAACACTAAGTAAAGCCTTTGTACTAAAAATCAGGTTAGTTCCAGGCGTTGCTGAATCTGGGCAGAATTGTCCAAGGGTTCAGTTTGGGAACGTGCGACTAAGCCAGACATTCCATCCATTGCCAAAGTAAATTTCACGTTGTTGCTCAGCAACGCCCAAGCACCCATCAAAGTATGGTTCACAGGGAATCAGTGGTCGCAGGGCACCGCCCCCGTACTTGGTTCTTCTGAATATCCGTTCGCCAATCGAGTGGGATTGCTATCGCAGTATGGGATATAAGCAAATTAAATAAATATCGGCAGTTTCTGACCAATCCTGGGGCTTGACTGGTTCGTAGGTATAACGTTGGACATTAAAATTACGGGTCAACTCAGGAGGTCACGGTTATGCTCATCATGGCGGCGGATCAGGTGCAATTAACGGCGATGGACTATGCCCAAATCTTGGGGAAGTGGTTTGTCCGGGGTCAAGCCTTTGCCTTAGCTCAAGAGGCTACTGCCAAAAAAGCCTGCCAAAAGATTCTGGATGCGGAGGGACAGGAACCGTTTTGTGTGTTGGTGAAATCGGCAACTGAGATTACCCTATGGCATGAAACCCAGGCGGTGCCCTCTTTCCCTACTAGCGATGAAGCCCAAGGTTCGATGTCTGCCGCCACCCAAGAAATCCGCAAATTTCGGGGTCAGGTGGTCAATGCCAGTCCTGTGGCGTGCGAGTCTGCTACTACCCAAGAAACCCGTAAATTTCGGGGTCAGGTGGTTCACACCCCTACCAGCCCGGTCACGCCTGCATCCTCAGCCCCCAAAACCTATCGAGGTCGCTCCTATTAATTAAATAAATTCCCCAAAAGGTTCCCCCTGGTTTATCCTAGGGGCAACAACGACGAGTGCCTTGCTTTGCCCATGAAGTTGGGGGATTTATTAAATGCCATCACGCCCTATCTACCGCCCCTCGCTGGGCAGAACCCCCTCTGGCAGGCATCGGTGACCGGGATTACCTGCGATTCCCGCCAATGCCAACCGGGGATGGTGTTTGTGGGTTTGCCCGGAACCCAGGTGGATGGGGGGGACTTTTGGCCGCAAGCCCTGGCCAATGGTGCGATTGTTGCCTTGGTCACACCCCGCCCGGATTTGCCCCCCCAGGTACTGCCGGTGTCGGACATTGCCCAAGCCTGTGGGGAATTGGCCGCCGCCTTTTATGGCTATCCTCGCCGGTGTTTGCAAATGGTGGGGGTCACGGGCACCAACGGCAAAACCACCACCACCCACATTCTGGAATTTTTATTACAAAATACTTTGGGAACTACAGCTTTACTCGGCACATTGTACAATCGCTGGCCGGGTTATACCCAAACGGCGAGCCACACTACTCCCTTAGCGGTGGATTTGCAACGGGATTTGGCGCAGGCGGTGCAAGCGGGCTGTCGGGTGGCGGTGATGGAGGTGAGTTCCCATGCCCTGGCGCAGGGACGGGTGGCGGGTTGTGCCTACGATGGGGCGGTTTTTACCAACCTCACCCAGGATCATCTGGATTTTCACCGGACGATGGAAAACTATTTCCGGGCAAAGGCGCGGTTATTTGAACCCAACCTGTTGCGGGGGCGGGCGATTGTCAACCAGGATGACCCCTACGGCCAACGGTTGTTACAGGAATTAGAGCAACGCCATACGCCCCGGTGGAGCTACAGTGCGCTGGGGCAACCGGCGGATATTACCGTCCGGCAGGTGGACTATACGCCAGCGGGCATCACTGCGGATGTGGTCACCCCGATGGGGGGCGGCACCCTGAAGATTCCCCTGATGGGGCAATTTAATTTGAGCAATACCTTGGGGGCGGTGGGGGCGGCTTTGCATTTGGGTGTTGGGTTTGGGCAAATTCAGGAGATTCTACCCGAATTTCCAGGGGTACCGGGGCGGATGGAGCAGGTGCGGGTGTGCCCGGAGCAGGAGATTACCGTAGTGGTGGATTATGCCCATACCCCGGACGGGCTGGCGAATGGTCTGCGGGCGTTGCGTCCCTTTGTGGGCGGGCGGTTGATCTGCGTGTTTGGCTGTGGTGGCGACCGGGATCGCACCAAGCGACCGGTGATGGGGAAAATTGCCGCCGCATTGAGCGATCTGGTCGTCGTCACCTCGGACAATCCCCGCACGGAAGACCCCCAGCGGATCATCCAGGATATTTTGCAAGGCATCTCCGGCACGCCCTTGGTGGTCCCCGACCGACAGGAGGCAATCCACCAAGCGATTCAGATGGCGCAAGCTGGGGATGGGGTGATGATCGCCGGGAAAGGGCACGAGGATTACCAAATTTTAGGCACGACCAAAATCCATTTTGACGACCGGGAACAGGCGACCCTTGCGCTGAATCGCCGTTATAGTCGGGGTTGAGCCACTACCCGATTGCGGAGGGTACCCAGTCCCGTAATGCGTACGTGCACTTCATCCCCCGGTTGCAGTGGTCCAATCCCCGCAGGCGTGCCCGTCAGTACCACATCCCCCGGCAGGAGGGTCATCACCTGGCTAATGTAGCTCACCAACACCGGCGGTTTGAACACCATTTCCTGCAACTTGGCGGACTGTTTCCGTTCCCCATTCACCCAGGTTTCCAGGGTCGCTTCCAGGGACAATGCCCGCACCATCCCCGGCCCCAAGGGACAAAACGTATCAAATCCCTTACTGCGGGTCCACTGCTCATCCCGTTTTTGCAAATCCCGCGCCGTCACATCGTTGGCAATGGTATAGCCCCAAATCGCCGCCACCGCCGCTTCCGGGGTGAGATGGCGAGCCTTCTGCCCGATCACCACCGCCAATTCCCCCTCGTAGTCCACCCGCCGGGACTGGGCAGGATAAACAATGTCCCCCCCCGGCGCCAACAGGGTGGTGGGGGGTTTGAGAAAAATCACCGGCTCCACCGGCACCGTCGCCTGCATCTCGGCGGCGTGGTCAATGTAATTGCGACCAACGGCAACGATTTTGCTGGGCAGGGTGGGTGCCAAAAGCTGATAAGTGCCCGGTGCCAACCTTTCCCCGGTTTCTCTCCCCCCCAACCAGGGCGCATCCGTCCACACCTGAATGGTCTCATCCGCCGCCCATGTGCCATACACCACCCGCTCTGCCGTCCGCACCCGCACGTGCATACACTACCTACCAATTGTTTGCTATAATCCTAGATCGTTTCGTTCATGCAGGAGCCATTTGACCCCCTATGCCCGTTGCCCCCAAACCCTTTTATGAGACCATGTATATTCTGCGCCCGGACTTGGGGGATGAGTTGACCCAGCAGGCGATTGAGAAATTCAAAACCACCTTGAGCGAAGTGGGGGGCGAGGAAATTCAGGTGTTGAACCGGGGACGGCGGCGGTTAGCCTACCCGATCCAAAAATTTTCCGATGGCATTTATATCCAGGTAAACTACTACGGCAACAGTGGTACGGTAGCCGCCTTTGAGCGAGCCATGCGTCTCAGCGAAGAGGTGATTCGGTTTTTGACCATTGCCCAAACGCCCCCCCAACCCGCACCAGCCGCAGAACCGACCGCCGTTGCCACCCCGGAGTAAGCATTGGCAAGCAAAAATTAGCAGTAAAATGCCCTAACATAGTTTTCTATAGATCGTATGGCAAACTCCTCGCCCCGGTGTTAGACTGAAGCCAGGTCAGTTGGATTTTGGTGAGGAGTTAGTTCCCGTGACTGCCAGTTCCCTACAGGAGAATGTTGCGACCCTGCAACAACAGCTTGACCAGAGAAACCAGCTTGTCCACCAACTCTCCCAGGAGTTATTCCACCGGGTAGTGCCCCAGCGGGGACGGCAACAGGTTTTGGAATATGCTCTGAGTGCCCAAGCCCAAGAACTGAGACGGTTGAAATTCCAACTTCACCAGTACAGCCATCTGGTCAACCAGCTATCGGCGGAATTGTTTCACCGTCTGCACCAGGAACGGCGGGTGGATGCGGGAACCGTAGTGGCACTGCAAGGGCAGATCGAAAAATTGCAAGGGGAATTGCGCCAGGTTCAGCAGGATGTGCAACGGCGGGAACAGGAATTAGTCCAGGTGCATGGGTCGTTGGTGTCGGCGCAGGAACGCAACCAAAATTTAGAAACCATCCTGCGGGATTTGCCGGAGGTCTATCGCCGTCGGTTCAATGCCCGACTCGCCCCGGTGAAAGAGCAACTGGCGAAGCTCCAGGAGGAAAATCGCCGTCTCCAAGGGGAACTCCAACGCTATGGAGCCTTGACCCAAACTACCCCCAAACGGGAACCTGCTAGCAGTATTGACCTGCCCAAATTCCCGCCCCTACAGGCTGTATCCCGGGTGATGTCCTGATGCCACCCCGTTGGCCGCGCCGACCTGACCCCGCAGACCCGGCTTACCGGCGGTTGGCTGACGTTATCAATTTGGCAGTACATATTGCTTTTTTTGCCGCCACCAATTCTACTTTGTGGTTTTTCCATGAATTGAATGGAGCCTTTCCCCGCTTGCCCTGGGTGACGGGGTTGTGGGGGTTGGGACTCCTGGTTCATGGGTTTTATGTGGTGAAATTGAGCAGTGCTGAGAATCAATAAATTTACCATATCTTCACCAATAACATCCCCCTTCTACCACCTGAAAATTGCCTGGAACTTCCGTCGGATTAGGACGCACCCAATGGTCATTAAATAATTTTTGAAAAAAGGGGTCATCATCCCAACGTTTGCCCCGAATGCCAAATAAAATTTGGGTGGCTCCCCCCAAATGTATCCCTTTTTTCCCCAAGCGTTTTACCTGGGCGGCTAAGGGCAATCCATACGCCCCGGCACCAATAATCGCAATATCAAATTCGATTTGGGCAACTTGTTCCTTCATCCATTCAAAAGCGGCAAACCAATCAGGAAAACCACAATCGTTCCCGGCAATAGATTGCACCGACTTAAAGGTTTTTAGGGTAAATTCAGGTAAGATATTAGAGTTAGGAAATAATAATTCTCGTTTTTGATATTGTTTTTGAATTGTCTCCGCAAACGGGTGAATCACCAATACAGTTTTGCCCGTTAGTGCTACCGACCAAGGGAGTTCATGATAATAGGGTTCCAAATCCTGCAATTTAACGGTAATGACTCTAGGCATCCGTTCCCTTAAAAATTGTTCCTCCGGCAACCATGAACCTAAAATATCAATTTCTTGTATATCTCGTAACATCTGTTCGCAAAAACGTTCTAAATACTCAGGTTCAACTGGAAAAAATCCCGCATTGTAGCGCATCTTTTTTTGGATATTTTCATCCCACCAAAACGGACGTTTTTCTCCTTGGATATAGGCTAAACTTTTGTGTAACAAAAACTGGGATTTTTGGTGGATACTGTGATAGTACATCAAAGCCGCCATTTCCACACCCCCAAATCTGGCAATCATACAGGGTTCCGGGGCAGAAATTTTGGTTTGAATCATATCACTCGCCCCTTGCCCAGAGTAATCTACCGCTGGTAAGGATGGGGTAGTTTGCTTACGGGTCAATCGCTTTCCCCACCCATAAATGCGGCGGCTGGTATTCAAAATAGAAATTACGGCAGGGTGTACCATTGTCATAGCTACCAATAGGCTTTTACACGGTCAATTTTCGGTGGCACTTCCTGGGGAGCCGGTCGCACCCAATGCTCATTATATAACTGTTGAAAAAATGGCATTTCATCCCAACGTCCGCCCTTAATGCCAAATAAAATCTGGGTGGGACCTCCTAAATGAACTCCCTTTTTACCCAACCGTTTTACATGGGCGGCTAAGGGCAATCCATACGCCCCGGCACCGATAATGGCAATATCAAATTCGATTTGAGCAATTTCACCACACATCCATTCAAAAGCGGCAAACCAATCAGGAAAGCCACAATCATTCCCGGCAATGGACTGCACCGACTTAAACGTTGTTAGGGTAAATTCGGGTAAAATTTTGGGGTTTTGAAAGAGCAATTCCCGTTTTTGATATTGCTGTTTAATCGTTTCCACAAAGGGATGCACCACCAATACGGTTTTGCCTGCTAATGCTTCTGACCAGGGATGTTCATGATAATAGGGTTCCAAATCCTGAAAACTGACGAATTTGGCTTGGGTTAACAAATGCTGAATTTGCCGCACATAACCATCCTGTTTCCCTTCCCAAAAAGCCAGAATATCAATAATTTGCATATCCTGGATCATCCGTTCAGAAAAACGTTCCAAATACTCAGGGGTATCTGGGAAAAAACCCGCATCAATCCGCATAGATTCCTGGGCACTTTGATCCCACCAAAAATGCAGAATTTCTCCCTGAATATAACGCCAGGATTTTTCCCCCCAATATTCGGAAGCCCGCCGTCGGTGATAGGCACGCAGGGTGGCATTTAATTCTACATTGCCAAAGCGACAAATCAGACAGGGGGCAGGGGATTCCAGAGTTTTTTTGATCCAATCGCTCCCGGCTTGACCGGAATAATCTACCTGAATCGGTGCTGGGGACGGCAGGGGCAAAACCCCGTACAGCCGCCGCAGTAGTTTTAATAATTTGATCGTGAACGGTGCTGACAAGGATGTATTTCCTTCTAGGGAGATTTCGCTAACCCATTGTGCCTGATTATAACTTGGTTTTCTGCTCATCTAACCAATCCCATTCGGTAAACATCGCCGCCTGTCCATAAAGGTTACCGACTACATCCACCACATTCCATAAAATGGCATTGCGAATCAAAAATTTGCGCCCTTGGCGGGTGATGCGGATGCCCTGATAATTTTTCGCCCAACCCTGTTGTTGCACCTGGTGTAAAAAATGTTGGCGTTCTGGTTGCACTTCTGGTTCCGCCGATAATCGGGACGGCAGACCGATCAATTGATCCCAGGTGGTTTCCCATAAATCCAAAGCCCTTTGATTGGCATAATTAAACCGGGGGTCGGGTTGGGTGTCGTGGGATAAAACCACCCTTGGGCTGTGAAATAAAGCCGCTTCTAATGACCCAAATTTACCTGTTTCAACAACCAACTTTTCCCCTGTCCAATGATAAAAACTCTCGCACAAAAGCGCACTATGCTGTTCCACCCATACCGTCTGCCAAGGGAAGGTCATTTTTTCATCCTGCTGTGAGGGCATCCAATTTCGCCCGCACCGCTTGAATGTCCTGCCACATCAGCCATTTGGGGCTACCCACCTCCCGGGACGGATTCCGCAGGAGATAGGCGGGATGCAACACGGGCATACAATCATACCCCTGCCAGGTGAACCACTGCCCCCGGATTTTGGTAATGCCCCGCTTTTCGCCCAAAATGGCTTGCACCGCCACTGCGCCCGTGAGGAGAATGATCTTCGGGTTCACCAACCGGATTTGCTCCAAAAGATAGGGCTTACAAGCATCCACCTCCTGGGGTTCCGGGTTGCGATTGCCCGGTGGACGGCATTTGACCACATTGCAAATATACACATCCCGTTCGGAATCCAAATTGACCGAAGCCAGGATTTTGTCCAGCAGTTGCCCCGCCCGTCCCACAAATGGCAAGCCGGTTTCGTCCTCCTGTTGCCCTGGACCCTCGCCGATGATCATCAGGGGTGCCTGGGGATTGCCCCGGCTGACGACCACATGGGTGCGGGTGGCGGCTAATTCACACTTTTGACAGGTGAGGCAGGTGGCGGTTAATTCTTCCAAATTGGCATAGGTAGCGCTCGGAGCGGGTGGATCAGGGGGAGCCGCCAATTGAAATAAGTCCATCTGCTCAGACATAAATTAGCCCAGTTAAGCCAGATTATTCATAAGATTATTCAATTTTATTGGACTCGATTTGACCGTTGGCAGACCCGGCGACGGTTTGTGCCCAATGTTGCACCACCTGCTCCAAAGCGGGAATATGCACATCCCGTTGGGGAAAGGGAATAGTGATATTATATTTCGCCAAACTCTCCACCACCCGGTAATACAGGTCACTTTTGATGCGGTATTGCTCCCGGGGTTCACAAATCCACACCAGCAGGTCGAACATAATGGCACTGTCGCCGAAATTCACCAACCACACTTGGGGAGCGGGATTGGCTAACACATCCGTATGACGCCGCGCCGCCTCCAGCAAAGCCGTCCGCACCGTTTCCACCGGCGAACCGTAGGCGACCCCCACCGGCAGATGCAACCGGGACACGGGATTGCCCAAACTCCAATTGATCACCTGGTTATCCACAAACCGGGAATTGGGCACAATAATGGACACTCGATCCAGGGTGCGAATTTCCGTCGTGCGGGTGCCGATCCGCTCCACCGTCCCCTGCAAATCCCCCACATTGATAAAATCCCCCACCTGAATCGGGCGTTCCAGGGTAATGATCAGACCGCTGACAAAATTATTCGCCGTATTTTGCAACCCAAAGCCGATCCCCACCCCCAGCACACTCGCCAGCAGGGTCAGGGAACTCACATCCAAGCCCCAAATTTGCAAAAGAATAATCGAACCCAGCAGTACCATCGCATAGCGGGTAAACACCGCCACCAATTCCCGCACCCGCTGATCCGCCCCCGCCATCTGCAACACCCGGGATTTGAGTACCCCCGCCACCGTCCCGGATAAAATCCACAGCAGGACAAACAAAGTCACCAACACCAGCAAATCCAACAGGGAATAGCCCCGGTTCCCCAGGGTGACAATCGAGGTGGTCAACCCCACCACCAACGCCCGCAACAGGGAATAGCGGACAGTCCGGCTCAGGGGGAATAAATCCGTGGTGTAGAGAAACACCGCCAGCCACAGCCCAGTTTGCATGCCGATAAACGCCATCTGGGTAATCAAGCGCAGGGTGCCCTCCAAATGGGGAGCCGTTGTATGTACTGCCCGGGTGAGTGCCCGCACCGACCACCGCCGGAGCCAACCCAGACCCAAATGCCCCACCAAAGCCATCGCCAGGGTAATCGCCGTAAATGCCAACGCCTGGGAACGATAGCCGGGAGTGCGTTCCTGTTGCGCCTGGTTCAAGGCATTGTCAATCTCCCGTTTCCAAATTTCCGCCTGCACCTGAGGACTGCGCTCCCCCCCCACATCCGCACTGGTGACTGTCAACAAATGCTGGTCATTTAACCGCAGGGTGATCTGCCCGCTGGTGGGGTCGGGCACAATCGTCACCGCCGATACCCGCTGGGGGTCTGCTTGCCGTCGCTCGATTTCCTGAGTGAGAACCCGATTGACCGTATCCGCCCGCTCCACCCCGGTCAAATTGCCCGAATCCCGCACATCAAATAAAGGACGACCATCCACCACCACCGCCGAAGCCTTGCGGGAGAGCAACTGGGGTATAGGTCGTTGCTGTGCCCCCACCGGCAGACTCGTGAGCAACCACCACACCGCCACCAACGCCAGTAACCCAGCCCACCAGCAACGCATATACCCCCGGTTCAATCCCTTTTGATACTTTTAGGTAATCCCAGTGTAACCTACTCTGCCAGAGCCGCTGGTATTTCCACCGGGGCAATCGTATAGCTTCCGTAATTACGCAAACAACTGGTTTCCTGCGCTAATGCCGCCAACGCCTGCGCAATCCGGGGCTGGCACTGGGCACCCTCCAAATCCACTGAGAAAAAATACTCCCCCAGGGAACGGCGGGTGGGACGGGATTCAATGCGGCTGAGATTGATCCCCGCCTGGGCAAAATGCGCCAACGCCCGAACCAACGCTCCCGGTGCGTTTTCCGGCACACTAAACGCCAACGTGGTATGGCTCCCCTGCCGATGGGCATTGGTTCCAATCACCCAAAAACGGGTGAGATTATCCGCCGCTAAATCCACTGCCAGGATCGGTACATCCCCTGCCGCCCGGGGGGAAGCAATCGCCGCCGCCCCTGCTTCCTGTTGGACATACTGCACGGCTTCGCTCGTAGAACGGGTGGGTAGCCAGGGCACATGGGGTAAATGCTCCTCCAGCCAGTACTGACATTGTCCGAGGGCTTGGGGGTGGGAATACACCCGTTGCACCTGCTTGAGTTCGGTACAGTGGCTAATCAGTACATGGGCAATGGGCAGGATCAACCCCTGCTGAATGTACAAATCCGGCAACCGCCAGAGCAAATCCAACGTGGTCGTAACACTCCCTTCCAGGGAATTTTCCACCGGCACCACCCCGTAGTCCGCCTCCCCCTGCGCCACACTGTGCAACACCTGGGCAATCGTACTGGTGGGCAACCATTGCGGACGATCCCAGCGCTCCCCAAACCGGTGGGCAACCGTCTCGCTGTTGGTGCCCGTGGGTCCGAGATAGGCAATGCGGGGATCAGCAAACATACGGAGTTGGGGGCATTCAGTGTTAAGATAATTTACAGTATCAGTAATTAGGTGTTATATGTTGGTACATTTTGCGGCTCAGGAATCGGTGACCGTGCCCGTGCCGCGCCAACCTATTCCTATTGAACACTACCTGCGCCAACCCCAGCGATTGGTCTATGCCATTGCCGACCCCCAGCAGGTGGAAGTGTTGGCTGACCAGGTGTACCGACTGAAAATGCGCCCCCGCAATTTTTTCTCATTTACGATCCAGCCGGTGGTAGATATGCGGGTGTGGACAGAGGCTTCCAATATTTTGCACATCCAGTCCGTCGGCTGTGAAATCCGGGGGGTGCCCTACATTGACCGCCGGTTTCGGTTGAATTTAACGGGTACGTTACAGGCGGTGCGTTCGTCCCGTGCCTCGTCTTTGGTGGGGCAAGCCCAGTTGCAGGTGGAGGTGGAAGTGCCCCCGCCTTTGAATATGATGCCTAAGATGATTGTGGAAGCCGCCGGGGATAGCCTGCTCAGCAGTGTATTGGGATTGATTAAACAGCAATTGACCCGGCAATTGATCACCGATTATCAGCAGTGGGTCGCCAGCACCACCCAGGCGAACGCTAACCCCCAGGGTCATCTGGTTTGGGAAACCTGACAGGGGCGAAAGGAGAGGCGATGGATGCTACTGGGTCCGTACCGTTGCAGGGCGAGGCGGTGGGTGCGGGTGCCGTAGCCTTTATTGCGGGCTAAATCATAAACGGGGTAGGTCTGCGCCAGTTGGGTTAGATAGTTATCCCGCCAGACTTTCGCCAATACACTCGCAGCGGCAATACTGATTTCCCTGGCATCCCCGTCAATAATAGTTTTCTGGGGGTAGGGCAAATCGGGAATGGCATGGCATCCGTCCACCAGGCATAGATCAGGGGTGATCGGCAGGGCGGTAATCGCTCGGTGCATGGAGCGCAAGGTGGCTTGGAGAATATTATAGGTATCAATTTCCCAGGGGTCTGCCCAGGCAATCTGCCACCCCAGAGCCACTGCGTGAATGCGGGGCACCCAGGCTTGCCTCTGCCGGGGGGTCAATTGTTTGCTTTCACGGAGTCCCCAGTTTTGCAATTGGGCTTTGCCCGTTGCATCCAGCACCACAGCGGCACTCACCACCGGACCACAGAGGGCACCCCGTCCCACTTCATCCACGCCCAATTCCCGGTGGGTTAGCATGGGCACAACCCGGTACATGGTTTATGGCTGAGTTTACCCCGTTCCAGAGTAGCTTTAGCGACTGTATGCCCATGTACGCCCCGGCGCAACAGGTGGCGGACTATTTGGATGCCCACCAGGGTTGGTTTCACCGCTGTGCCCAGCCGATGCAGGTGGAACCGATTGGGGAAACGGGCTACGCCCTGGGGTTGGGGCGGTTTGGTGCCCTGGGTTATGAATTGGAACCCCGGATTGGCTTGGATTTGCTCCCCGCTGAGGGGCGAACCTACCGCATTCAAACCGTCCCTGTGCCGGGATTTACCCCGGAGGACTATCAGGTGGATTTTCAGGCGAGTTTAACCCTGGTGGAGGTGCCCTTATCCCCGGAACTTGCCCCGGAATTACCCGACCTGAGCGTGATGACCCAGGTGGAATGGCACTTGGACTTGGGGGTGGCGGTGCATTTTCCCCGGTTTATCAAGGTACTGCCGGAAACCCTGATCCAACGCACGGGGGATGGGCTACTGCGGCAGATTGTCCGGCAAGTGTCTCGCCGCTTGACCCGCCGGGTGCAGGAGGATTTTCACCACAGCCAGGGTTTGCCTATGCCCAAGCCGGTGCATCAGTTTCGCTGGTGGCGTCGCCAAGACCAACGCCAGTGCTGAGCCGCTTGGTAAATTTCGGTGCGGGTGAAGGAACGACCCTGGTGGGTTTCCCGCTGGGCTAAATCCAGCAACCACTGGGCATCACAGGCGGTCACCACATCCTGCCATTCCGGTCGGGTTAAGTCTGCCAAGGTTAAGCAGGTGCCCGTCGTCGCTCGTCCTTTACCAAAACTGAGGCTGAGCAAGGGGTCCGTTTGCCAGTTCAAGCCAATTTCCACCGGTTCCCCGTCCGGCAATACCCCCTGCGCCAACCGAGTCGTGCCGTGGGGATAGGGTGCAGGCGGACGCAGGGTGAGGGAGTTGAGAATCACCCCCAGGGAACTGCCCGCCATCAACGCCGCCGCCCAGGTGGGGGTCAACGCCCAACCCCAGGGGAGAAACACCCCCGTTGCCAGGGGAATGGCGACCGCATTGTAGAAAAACGCCCAAGCCAGGTTTTGGTAAATTTTTGCCAGGGTGCGTTGGCTCAAGGTCAAAGCCGCCAGCACATCCCGAAGGTCGTTGTGAGTTAAAACAATGCCCGCACTTTCCAGAGCCACCTGCGTCCCCTGCGCCATCGCAATGCCCACCTGCGCCGCCATCAACGCCGGAGCATCGTTACTGCCGTCCCCCACCACCGCCACCCGCAGACCTTGGGCTTGCCATTGGTTCACCCATTCCACCTTATCCGCCGGGAAGAGTCCCCCTTTGACCTGATCCGACCGTAACCCCAGGGTTTCTGCCAGGTATTGCACCACCTCCGGGCGGTCTCCGCTCAGCACCCGCACCTGCATCCCCTGTTCCTGCAACGCCTGCACCACCTCGGCGGCTTCCGGGCGCACCTGATCCCGCAGTAGCAGTACCCCCACCGGTTCACCCGCCACCTGCAACGCCACTAGGGTTTGACCGGGTGCCAGTTCCAGCGGTAATGCTCGCTCCTGCGGCCAACGCCCCAGGGAAACCGGATAACCCGCCACCTCCGCCGTCACCCCCACCCCCGGCACAGGTTGCATGGCTGTAATCTGCCAAGTGCGGTTAACCGCCGGTGCCCCCTGGCGAATCCCCACCGCCAACGGATGGGTACTCCCCCATTCCAACTGGGCGGCCAATTGCCAAAGTTCCGCCTCATTGCTCACCAACGGATGGGGAGTCAGTACTTTCACCTGCTCCACCCGGGGTTGCCCTTGGGTCAAGGTACCCGTTTTGTCAAACACCAGGCAATTGATCCCCGCCACCTGTTCCAAAATATCCCCGCCCCGGATCAACAGCCCCCGTTGCGCCCCCCGGGTCAACCCCACCAAAATCCCCATCGGCGTTGCCAACCCCAGGGCACAGGGGCAAGCCACCACCAGCACCGCCGTCACCCGATGCACCGCCACCAGCCAAGGGTGGGCCAAATCCGACCAAAACCAGGGTGCCACCACCCCCCAAAACAGCAAGGTTAGCCCGGCGATCCCCATCACTGCGTAGGTAAACCATCCCGCCACCCGGTCAGCAATGCCTTGCACCGGTGCCTTGCGGGCTTGCGCCGTCAACACCAATTGAATGATCTGCCCCAGACGGGTCGCTCCCCCGGTTGCCGTGACCTCAACGATCACCCCATCGCCCACATTCACCGTACCGCTGTACACCGGGTCTCCAGGGATGCGGGTCACCGGCAGGGATTCCCCCGTCAAGGTCGCCTGATCCACCAGGGTCATCCCCTCCTGAATGACCCCATCCACCGGAAACGTTTCCCCCGCTTCCACTCGCACCCGTTGACGCACCTGCACCTGGTTCAGCGGCACCATTTCCCACACCCCCTGGGGCGACAGCCAGCGTGCCAGCGGCGGTTGTAGCGCCACCAACCCCTGTAATGCCCGTCCCGCCCGTGCCCGTGCCCGCAGTTCCAACGTCTGCCCCACCAACATCAGGGCAACTACCATCACCACCTCTACAAAAAACCGATCCCAGCCCAACTCTGGCAACAGCCACGCCACTGTACTGCCAATGTATGCAACTGAGACCCCCAATCCCACCAGGGTGTACATGGTCGGTGCCCCACTGCGCCAACTTTGCCACCCGGAAGTCAACATTCCCCGCCCCGGCACCAACAGGGTCATCGTCGCCAACAGCCATTCCGTCAGCGGGTGATGGAGCCATGCCCAATGGTGATGCCCCCAGGGGAGATGCCCTAGCCCCGAAATCAACAACAATCCCATTGCCAGCGCCAACTGCCAGCCCGACCGCTTGGCAGAAAACCCAGGGCTGTCCCACAGGTGATGGGGTTGACTGGGGAACCCCTGTTGGGTGAGAAATTGAGCCAATTTTTCTGGGATAACCTGGGTGACATCCGCAACCACCTGGGCTTGCCGGGTCGCCAAATTCACCGTCACCGCCAGCACTCCCGGATAGGACTGGAGATGCTTTTCAATGGCACGCACACAGCCGCCGCACTTCATCCCCTCGACATCGAGGACAATGTGCTGGGTTGCCGGAAACGCCGGGGTGGAAGTCATTGCCATCAGGAAAAATCCGCTCTTAGATTAAATGTACTTAAAGGCACTGGTACTAAATAGGTTACTAATACTTTATTTTAATAATATAGTAATTACTACAGGGCACTTCTAAAAATAGGTCGCAGGGGCGTAGCCTCCGTCTTGATGCTTGATAGCCTGCGTGGCGTAGCCATTAGTATGGGGATTTTAGCGAAATATCGTAGTTTCAAACAAGTTTGCGACATTCGCCTTTACCTACACCCCCTGTCTTAAAGGGAGGGAACCTTTATTGATTTGAACAATCATAAATCCCATCGTGGGAATGCCCATATTAGCCAGAACCAAGGGCGGGAACCGCTAACTTTGAATTGATAGAGGTGCCCTATCGCCATCCTAAACGAGAATGGAACAAAGGTCGCAAGGACAGCAACCCCATACTTAGTTCTACAGAATTGTTGTTGGTTAATCACAGCGGATAGATACGCCCTATAATAATTAGGGGGTTAGAGAATCAAGCCACGAACAATTTAGTCCAGTTAATCCGAGTATATTTCCCCTGATTTTCCCTATGACCCTTGGGAGTGCCCCCCGGATCAAATGTCCCCGTTGTAGTTATGACCAGAACCCCGCCAGTGCGACCCACTGTGAAATTTGCAATGTTCCCCTCAAAAAACGCTCCCCCTCACCCTGGATACTCTTAGCTTTGGTCGCTGCATTGGTGGGAGCCGGGGGTTACTGGTTGTTCACCCGCCGCCCTGCCCAGGTTGTAACCGAGTCCGTTGTTTCCCCACCGCCTCCAACGCCAGACATTCCCAACCAAACGACTGCCCCTATCCCCAACAATTCACCGGGTCAACTGCGAGCCACCTTGGCGGGTCACACGGGCTACATCAATGCGGTGGTTTTTACTCCGGATGGACGCTATTTGTTCAGTGCCAGCGAGGACAAGACGATCCGGGTTTGGGAGGTGGCGACGGGCAAAGCCTTGCGTACCCTGGTGGGGCATCGCCAGGAAGTGCTGGGGATGGCGGTCACCCCGGATGGGCGTACCCTGGTCAGCGGCGGCAAGGACAATCTCATCAAAATTTGGGATGTGGCGACGGGCGAGGAACGGCAAACCCTGCGGGGACATGGGTATTGGGTCACCTCCATTAGCATCCACCCCCAGGGCAAAACCTTTGCCAGCGCCAGCTACGACCGCACCGTGCGGCTGTGGGACATCAGCGGCAAACCCCTGAATACCCTCAAGGGGCATGGGGACATTGTACTCTACGTGACCTACAGCCCCGACGGTCAAACCCTGCTCAGTGCCAGCGTGGATCGTACCATTCGCATTTGGCAGGGGGGACAACTGCGCCACACCCTCACGGGTCATACCAGCGACGTGAACTGGTTGGCTTTTACCCCCGACGGTCAAGCTTTCGTCAGCGTCAGCCGGGATGCCACCCTCAAATACTGGAATCTCAACACCCGGCAAGCAGTGAAAACCCTCACCGGTCATGTGGGGGAAATCTTTACTGTCGCCGTACATCGTAATGAAAAATGGGTCGCCAGTGCCGGTCGGGATCAGGTCATTCGCCTCTGGGACTTGACCCAAGGGCAAGAAATCGCCCAACTGCGGGGGCACACAGGCTGGATTTATGGGATCAATTTCAGCCCCGATGGTCGCCTGCTTGCCAGCGGTAGTGTGGATAAATTGGTCAAGTTGTGGAGCATTAACCCCTAAGTGTGGGTGGGTATTTTTATCACAATCGCACTTGAATTGTAAGTACAAGTTTTATTCTTAAAAAGGCAAAGGTCTGATGGCATCGCCCAGTAGTGTTGAACCCTGCAACAAAAGTTCATAAATTCGAGTCAGGAAAAACACTTAATGAGAAGATTTTTCATTATAAATGAGAATTTAGCTCCTAAATAACAATGTTTTGTATCATCAGGTCAGATGCACATTTTGGCACAAACCCTCAAAATCTTAAGATTCAACACTTCTGGGCTATGACATATCACCCCATCTGATTTAACATTTCTTTTTACACAGTCTCTAAATGTTCTACCGCTTGTTGAAATTGCTTGAGATTGAGCACCGTATCATCCTGGGGTAAGGGGGGGAAATTGAGGGAAAGTAAATAATAATAATCCACACCAACCTGACTGGCCAACACCCAATAATAACTGGGAATGGACTCACTGGGAAATATCTCTAAAACCCTCGCTCCCGGTGGGCACCAAGCAATATTGGTCAACCCTGCACCATGCAGTCCAATTACCCGTTTGGCTTGAGAAAATAAACTCACTTGCTCTAAAAAACTCAAATCCTCTAGCCAACAAGGCACGTATCCCAAAGGCGTTAAATAGTCTAAAATTTCTGCCTCGTTTAACACACGTCTGCGACTGGCTTTGGAACGACTGATATAAATCTTTTCAATTTTAGTTGCTGTGGTATCTCGGTGGGGTAGAAATGTCTCCCTTAAAAAATCAATGCGCCAGCGGTACTGTGCCCGGGGAAATTGGGGCATGACCACCAGCGGACTGGCTAAAGTGAAATAATGATAGGTGTAAATAATTTGGGATGGATTAATACCTAATATATCTAACGTGATGGCTAATTTTGGACTTGGTTCATCCACCAAAAAGGAGTCAATTTTCGACCAGATATGCCCATGTTTTAACAGATGAATCCGGGGTAGTACATCCGTCAACCAATGGTAATAATTCATACCACCGCCGCCAATACCCAATACGGCAATCGTTTTTTCAGTAGGAATTGCCCTGGGGAATTTGTGATAGCAGGCTTCATTCTGTTCCGGCTGGTTTGCCCATTGGCGAGAGGAATCATGAATCACCTTGCCATCGTGAGCAATGACACTGCCCACCGACTGCCGACCACTTAATACCGTAGCCTTGGGAAGACTAACCCAATAACTTTCCGGCATGGTGACGGTTGTCCAGTAAAAAGCCCCGTGCGGTTGGGGATAAATGGAACGGGGAACCGGGTAATGTTCCTGATAGGTTGACCAGTAGGGGTAATAGCACAAACCTGGTAGCCCCTCCTGCTGGTAATGTTGATAATAATCCCAGGCACTTGACCAATACCCTTGCGCCGGAATGTTACCGACCAGGGGGGTTAGTAATTTACGCCAAGTGCGCTGAATTTTATCACCTAATTTCATCAAAGTTTGGGGAATGTTTTAATGTTTTACGGATATGCTACGGATAGATTGATCATTGATTTGCCAAATCCTTCGGTTGATTTTTTCCCAAAAAGTACGCTGTGCCAATTCCCAACATAAAACCGATAAGATGCCCCCACCAAGCCACCCGGGGGTCTTGCGGTAATACCCCCCAAATGAACCCCCCATAATTCACCAAAACAAATACGGAAATCACCAGGGGAATGATCCGGCGTTCTTGCCAGCCAATCCATAGTAAATAACCAAATAATGTATAAACAACGCCGCTTAAGCCATGCACGGGTTGTGGACCAAGCAACCAACAGCAAAAACCACCCCCTAACCAACCCACCAAAAGCGTAATCCAATAGTCTCGAAAACTTTGGATTAAGATTAACCAACTAAAGATAATAAAAGGAATGCTATTGGCGATTAAATGGGCAAAATCCGCATGGGAAAAAGCAGAAAAGATAATACCAGGTACACCGATCATGTGCCGGGGAATGATGGGCAGGTTCCACCGTCCGGCAAAGGCAATTTGGTCAATGATCTGTTGCCCCCAGGCAATGGCTAAAAAATAAAAAGGGATGGCGAACCGATTGGAAATGGGGCGTTCTTGTACCGGCGAAGCATCAGGACTGACACGGGCGGATTGGGATGAGAGTTCTCGCTCCAATTTACGAAGCTTGGCTTGAATTTTGGGGTCGGGTTCGCTCATGAATTTTTAGCAATATCTGCCTGGGGGTTTATTAATTTAAGTTAATGCTAATCCAGGAGCTAAGGAAACCGCAATCCCAAGGAAATTAAAATTAAATTACTATTTCCTCGCTGTAATCAGATACACCATGCCCAAGGCGTTACTCTGGTCGTTAATTTCTGGAGGGGTATGTCTGATGTTGGGCATTCTGATTGCCTTGGTATGGGGACAGCGCCGCCCTGCCGCTGACCAGCGTTTGACCTTTTCCCCTAGCCCAACGCCGAGTCCAGTCGTGACCAACCCTACGGTGCCGGTGGCAGGCAGGGGTGGGGTTGTCGCTGGGGTGCCGCCACAGCCGCCCGTCCAACCGCCGATTACCCGGGCAGGAGTCGCCTTGGTCTTTGACCCACCCTCCAATGTGCGAGCATCTCCCAATGGGCAAATTATCTGTGCGGTGCGGGAAAAAATGATGATTAACCTGTACGAACGCCAGGGGTTGTGGTACCAAACCGATGTGTGCGGGCGCATGGGTTGGATTCACCTCAGCCAGTTAAAGTTCTGAGTTCCAAGCGTTGCCCGGTCTGGGCGTGAAAGGTATAACAATGGCTGGTCGGTAACACCAACCCGACGCATTCCCCAACGGTAGGCAAGGTCTGGGTTTTGACCCACAGGCTGACGGCTTCGGATTGCACCTGTACCAGGGTGACATCCCCCAGGGGTTCGACGACGACCACTTGCCCTCGGAGCATCCCCGCGTCTGGGCTGGTGAGGTGAATGGCTTCGGGGCGGATGCCGATGGTTATATCCGGGGGCACATTGGGCAAGGAGCGGGCGGGTAGAAAGTTCATGGGGGGATTGCCCAGAAACGAGGCGACGATTTGGTTGGCGGGTTGCTGGTATAGGGTTTGGGGCGTGCCCACCTGCTGGATTTGCCCTTGGTGCATGATGACCAACTGCTCCGCCAGGGTCATGGCTTCGGTTTGGTCGTGGGTGACGTAGAGGGTGGTGATTTTTAACTGCTGGTGCAGGCGTTTCAGTTCCGCCCGGGTCTGGTCCCGCAGGCGACTGTCCAGATTCGACAGGGGTTCATCCATCAAAAATACCTGGGGAGAACGCACCATCGCCCGCCCCAAGGCCACCCGCTGTTGTTGACCGCCGGAGAGTTGCCCCGGTTTTTGCCTCAGCAGGGGGGTTAATCCCAGCAATTCCGCCACCCACTGCACCCGCTGTTGCCGCACCGCCGGGGGCACCCCCCGCATTTTCAAGCCAAAGGCTAGATTCTCCGCCACGCTCAGGTGGGGGTAGAGGGCGTAGTTTTGAAACACCATCGCCACATCCCGTTCCCGCGCCGGCACTTGGTTCACACACCGTTCCCCCAGCCACAACCGCCCCTCCTGCACCGGCAATAACCCCGCCACCGTGCGGAGCAAGGTGGATTTGCCGCACCCGGAAGGCCCCATCAACACCCAAAATTCCCCGTCGGGAATCCGCAGGGACACCTCTGCCACCGCCACCTGCCGCCCAAACCGTTGCGTTACCTGCTCTAGCGTTACCCCGGCCATACCTGTTGCCACCAAAACGCTACTGCCGCCGTCCCCACCGGTACCGTGAGATTGTCCAGTCCGTAGTAGGAAAAAATCTCCAGCACCGCCGCCACCCCCGCCACCACCAGCACCAGGGGCGTCCAGCCCAACACACAACCCGCCACCAGCCCCGCCACCCCCGCCATCGTCAGGGAACCCTCCCAGGTTTTGTGAATCCCCAACAGGGCGTAGGGGTGTTTGCCCCAGCGTTGCCCGACCACGGCGGCCAGACCATCCCCCCAGACCATGATTAAAATGCCCAGCACGGTGTACTGATAATGGGCGTGGGGCCAAAACCAGGCCATGAGCATGCCGATACTGACCGCATAAAAAAACGTCCCGGCACTGCGGCGGTTGACGCTATCAATGCCCGGCAATAGGGGCACCCGGTAGGAAATTAACGTGACAATTGCCGCCAGAATTGCCGCCCCTACCCCCATCCAGGTGGGTACCCGCCACCACCAAGCCAGCAAAATCACATTCCCCGTGCCAATATGGACGATTTTGCGAATGGTCTCCGGGGCAACCGTGGTTCTCTGCGCCACCACGCCAGCTATCGTCAGCACCAGTGCCAACCAGGCCGTTACCCCCCCGACAGCCAGCAGGGTCGGGTCTAGGTGCATTCCTCGACCTGATCCAACCGCAACCACACGGGCGGGGTCGGCACCCGGAATTTCAGCTGCACATAGTCACCCCGGATGTCCAGCACTTCCGCCGGGGATGCAAAGACATAGTCCGACCAGCGGGTATCATTCGCCTGAGCCTCCAGACTGGCCTCTAGGCGTTCCCGTTGCACCCGCACCAACCCGCCTTTTTTAATTGCCATTCGCCTTTCTCCTAGTTATCTTTCTAATTTTATTACAGCAAACCCGGGTCAAACCGGCGAGAATCCCCGAACCGATTGGGTTAAGCTAGGATAAGTTTTGAGGTCACATCCCTAGCTTGACACATCTTGGCTATGCCTGAAGGCACCACCTATCCTCACGGTCACGGACATCTGCGATGAATGGAAGAGAAGCAATTTGCCAACAAGCCTTGCAGGCGTTACCTTACCCACTGGTCTGGATCGAGCAGAAAACGGACGGTACCTATGATGTTCAGAGCCTGAATCCGGCTTGGGAAAAGATTAGCGGGCAGGAGGGGGCTCCCCTAGTGGCAATGGCGGCGGACTGTCTGCGCTCCCAAACCCCCCAGGCGCAACCCTGTTTCTGGCAGGGGCAACCCTATTGGGTGGAATGTACCCCGGTATCGGCGACAACGGCGGTGGGGGTGTGGCTCCCGATGCTGCCGGGGGCGGTGGTGGATGAGGCACCGGTTTTGATCTGGTTGGCGGATACCCAGGGGCACGTCACCTATGTGAACCAGCAGTGGACGGTGATGACGGGTTGGCCGGTGGCGCGGGCGTTGGGGCACAACTGGTTTGACCTGGTGCATCCGGAGGAACGGGCGACGGTCACGGCGGTTTATCAGCAGGCAGTGCGGGATGGGGTGCCCTACCAGGTGGATTGTCGGGTGCGTTGTGCGGACAACACCGACCTCTGGCTGGGGTGTATGGGCTACCCCCAACGCCATCCCCAGGGGCAAGTCATGGGGTTGATTGGCGCCTGTGGGGACATTACCAAGCGCAAACAGGCGGAACAGTTAGCCCAACTACAGGGGGATGCCAACCAATTTTTGGTGAAACTCAGCACGGAAATCCTGGAATCCCTGGAAGTAGAGCCGGTGATGCAATGTGCCGTGACCAAACTCCAGCAGTTGTTGGGGGCGGATCGGGTGGCAATTACGCCGGTGCGCCCGGATGGGTCGGTCTATTTTGCCGTGGAAGCCCTGAGTGACCCCCAATTCCAGATGCTCCACACCCAAATTCAGGACCATTGTTTTACGGAACAATACCTGGAACTGTATCGCCGGGGGCGGGTGTTGGCCATTGCGGATGTGGCAACGGCACCGCTGGAAGCCTGTCACCGAGAGTTACTGCAACGGTTTAGCGTCCAGGCGAACTTGGTCTTGCCGCTCCGCCATCGGGAATCCCTCTGGGGTCTGCTCATCCTGCACCACTGCACCCGTCCCCATATTTGGCAACAGGGGGAAATTGACCTCGCCCAGCAGGTGGCCAATTACCTGGGGTTGGCGTTGCACCGGGCGGAATTGGTGGAACGGTTGCGCCAACAGGAAGCCCGCTACCGGGAGATTGTGGATGCCCAAACCGAACTCATCTGCCGCCATGACCCCCAGGGGAAATTGACCTTTGTCAATCCCGCCCTCTGTCGTTATCTGGGACAGCCGGCCACGGAAGTGCTCCAACGCTCCCGACAGGAATTGGGCTTGGCGGTGCGGAAACAGCCCCTGCGCCGGGGGAACGGGGAACTGGGCTGGGTGGAATGGCAAGCCCAGGAAATTTACAACGACCGGGGCGAACTGGTGGAAATGCAGTGGGTCGGTCGGGATGTCACCGAGGCGCACCAAGTCCAGCAACGGTTGCAGTTGATGGAAGCGGTGGTGGTCTGTGCCAACGATGGCATTGTCATTACCCAGGGAATGCAGATTGTGTACGCCAATCCTACCTTTTTGGCGATGACCGGCTATGGCTGGGAGGAAATTCAACGGTTGGGTTTGGGGGAATTGTGCGGTGAAAAAACCGACCTCACCCAGTGGGAATACCTGCAACATTCCCGCCAACAGGGGGCTTCGGTGCGTACCGAATTGGTGCTGTATAACAAACACCATCAGGATTTTTGGGTGGAATTGACGGTGTTATCCCTATCCCAGTCGGCGGCACAGCCAGATGAGTGGGTGTGGGTGTACCGGGACATCACGGCTCGCAAACGGATGGAAGCCCGTCTGCTCCACGATGCGCTACACGATGCCCTCACGGGTCTGCCCAACCGGAATTTTTTGATGGACCGCCTGCATCAGGCACACCAGCGGGCGTTGCAGACGGGGACGTACTACGCCGTGTTGTTCGCGGATTTAGACCGGTTTAAGTTGGTCAATGACAGCCTGGGGCATACGGTGGGGGATGAAATGCTTCGGCAAGTGGCAGACCGGTTGCGCTCCCAAATGCGACCAGGGGATATGCTGGCACGGTTGGGGGGGGATGAATTTGTGGTTTTGCTTGAGCCGGTGACGGGGGTGGCGCAGGCGGTGGCGATGGCCGAGGAGTTGTTGCAACTGTTACGGCATCCCTTTGTGTTGCAGGGACAGGAGTTGGTGGTCAGCACCAGTATTGGCGTGTGTGTGAATGACGACCCGGACTATGACCCCGCCGATATTCTCCGCAATGCGGATATTGCCATGTACCGGGTGAAACTGGTGGGACGCTGTGGGGTGGAGGTATTCCGCCCGGGGATGCACGCCCAGATCAAGGGACAGTTGGAACTGGAAACGGCTCTACGGCAGGGTTTGGCGCAACGGGAATTGGTCTTGCATTACCAGCCAGTGGTGGATGTGCAACGGGGCAACATTGTTGGGTTTGAAGCCCTGGTGCGCTGGCAACGGCCAGGGGTGGGGTTGGTGTCGCCGGGGGTGTTTATCCCGGTGGCGGAGGAGTCGGAGTTGATTCACCCCTTGAGCCAGTGGGTACTGCAGACGGCCTGCGCCCAGTTAGCCCAATGGCGGCAGGTACAACCGGATTTGACCCTGGCGGTGAATGTGTCGGGTCGCTCGTTCCGCCGGGCCGAGGAATGGGTGGCACAGGTGCGGGAAGTCCTGCAGCAATGGCATTTGCCCCCCCAGGTGTTGGTGCTGGAAGTGACGGAGGGGGTGTTGATGGCCGACCCGCAGACGGTGGGACAGGCGTTGAATGCCTTACGCCAGGAGGGGGTGCGGGTGAGTATTGATGATTTTGGCACCGGCTATTCCTCCCTGGCTCGGTTGCAGGGGTTGCCGGTGGATTGCCTGAAAATTGACCGCTCGTTTATCCAACAAATAACCCAGGGGGGGGATTTGGTGCGGGCGATTCTCACCCTGGCCGTGACCCTGGGAAAGGAGGTGGTGGCGGAGGGCATCGAAACCCAGGAACAATTGGCACTCCTACGCAGTTTCAGCCCCGATTCCACCCTTTACGGCCAGGGGTATTGGTTTGCACCCCCCTTACCCGCAGAGGCGGCTACGGCTCTCCTGCACCAACCCGGGCGTTGGCAACCGACCTGAGCGTTCCATTGGCGATTAAAATTAAAGAAATTCTTGGCGAGGAGTTTGGGGTGCAGGTTGCCATCATCGGTACGGGCTATGTGGGGTTGACCACGGGGGTGGCTCTAGCCTATTTAGGGCATCAGGTGGTGGGGCTGGATGTGGATGCCCAGAAAGTCGCCCGCCTGCAACAGGGGGAAATTCCCATCTATGAACCCCATCTGGCGGAATTACTGCAACTGACCCGCCCCAACATCACCTTTACCACCGACTATGCCACGGCCATTCCCCCGGCGCAGGTGGTGTTTATTGCCGTTGGTACCCCGTCCCTCCCAGATGGCAATCCGGATTTGACCTATGTGCGCCAAGCCGCCCAGGGGGTGGGGTGGCATTTGGGGCAGGCGTTTACCGTGATTGTGAATAAGTCCACCGTGCCCATCGGCAGTGGCAACTGGGTGGAAACCCTGATCGAAGAAGCCCTGAAAACCCGTGCCAATCCTGCCGTGCGGTTTGCGGTGGCTTCTAACCCGGAATTTTTGCGGGAAGGCTCTGCCCTGCACGACACCCTCTATCCTGACCGGGTGGTCCTCGGCACCCAAGACCCCCAAGCCCTGGAAGTGCTCTATACGTTGTACCAACCGATTCTGGAACAAACCTTTACCCCGCCCAGTTTTTTGCCCCGACCGGCGGATGTGGCGGCGGTGCCCCTGATCACAGCGGATTTGACCTCGGCGGAATTGATTAAATATGCGGCCAATGCGTTTTTGGCGTTGAAAATCAGTTTCATCAATGAAATGGCGCAGTTGGCGGAACGGGTGGGGGCGGATGTGACCCAAATTGCCCGGGGGATTGGCTTGGATAAACGGATTGGCAGTCAGTTTTTGCAGGCGGGGATCGGCTGGGGGGGTTCCTGTTTTGGCAAGGATACGGCGGCGCTGATTGCCACGGCCCGGGATTACGGGTTGGGGATGGGGATCGTCCAGGCCAGCCGGTTGGTGAACGCCCAGCAACGGCAGTGGGTGGTGGAAAAACTCCTGCACACCCTGAAAATTCTCAAAGGCCGCCGGGTGGGTTTGTTGGGACTGGCGTTTAAGCCCCACACGGATGACCTGCGGGATGCCCCGGCTCTGGACATTGCCCAGCAGTTGTTAGAACGGGGGGTGGGGGTGCGGGTGCATGACCCGGTGGCCTTACCCCGGGCACAACGGGAATGGCCCAAGCTGGAAGTGCAGTACTGCGAAGCGGTGGAGACCCTCGCCCAGGACGGTGATGCCCTGGTGCTGGTGACCGATTGGCCCCAGTACCGGAATTTGCCCTGGGAGCATTTGGCAACCCTGATGCGCTCCCCCCTGCTGTTGGATGGGCGGAATTTTTTGGACCGGGAACGCTTGCGGCGGGCGGGCTTTACCTACGTGGGGCTGGGACGCTGATGGGGGGCACGGTCCTGCTCACCGGGGCGGCGGGGTTTGTGGGCAGTCACCTCACGGATCGCCTGGTGCGGGAGGGCTATCGGGTGATTGCGGTGGACAATTGCAGTACGGGTTCCTGGGACAATTTAGCCCATTGGGACAACCATCCCCAGGTGCAAAAAATTCAGCACGATGTCATTACCCCATTGGCGGTGACGGAACCCTTGGATTGGGTCATGCACTTTGCCAGCCCGGCTTCTCCGCCTAAGTATCTGGGGTTGCCCTTGGCGACGCTACGGGTGAACAGTGAGGGCACCTATCACCTGCTGGAGTTGGCGCGGCAAAAGGGGGCGCAGTTTTTTTTAGCCAGCACCAGCGAAATCTATGGCGACCCGTTGGAGCATCCCCAGCGGGAGGACTACTGGGGTCATGTGAACTGTACTGGTCCCCGCAGTGTCTATGACGAGGCAAAACGCTATGCGGAAGCAATGACCTTGGCGTTTCATCGGCAGTACGGTTTATCTGTACGGATTATTCGCATTTTCAATACGCATGGTCCCCGGATGGACCCTGATGACGGACGGGTGGTGACCAATTTTATCCAGCAGGCGTTGCGGGGGGAACCCCTGACGATTTATGGGGACGGCAGTCAGACCCGCAGTTTTCAATATATTGATGACTTGATCGAGGGCATTGTGCGCCTGATGGGGGTGAACTATCCCTACCCGGTGAATTTGGGCAACCCCGAGGAGTTGACCGTGTTGGCTTTGGCGCAGGTGATTCAGGAATTGACCGGCACCCAATCCCCAATTCACTTTTACCCCTTGCCCCAGGATGACCCGAAACAACGACGACCGGACATTACCCTCGCCCGCACCAAACTGGATTGGTACCCCCAGGTGGATTTGCGTACCGGCTTGCGGCACACGATTGCGGATTTGCGGCGGCGATGTTGATTCTTGTGACCGGCGGGGCGGGCTATATCGGTAGCCACACCTGCAAAGCCCTGGCGCAGGCGGGTCTAACGCCTATTGTGCTGGATAATTTTAGTACGGGACACCGTTGGGCAGTCCAGTGGGGGGAGGTGATCCCCGGGGATTTGGCGGATCGGGAATGGCTCCGGGAAGTGTTCCAAAACCATGACATTCATGCGGTAATCCATTTTGCCGCCAGCATCGAAGCCGGGGAATCCATGCACCGCCCCGATAAGTATTTTCGTAATAATTTTGTCAATACATTAAATCTGTTGGAAGCCATGGTTGCCAGCGGGGTGAAGACCTGCATTTTTTCCTCTACCTGTGCGATTTATGGGGAACCCCAGTGGTTGCCCTTGACGGAGAATCATCCCCAAAACCCGGTCAATCCCTATGGGGAATCGAAGCGGGCGATTGAACGGGCGCTCCATTGGTTCAGCCACGCCTATGGGTTGCGCTATGGGGCGTTGCGGTATTTCAATGCCGCTGGTGCGGATTTAGACGGCACTTTGGGGGAATGTCACGACCCGGAAACCCATTTGATCCCCCGGATTTTGTTTTCCCTGTTGGGGGGGGAACCGGTGCCGATTTTTGGTACGGATTACGATACGCCGGATGGGACGGCGGTGCGGGATTTTATCCATGTTACGGATTTGGCGAATGCCCATGTGCGGGCTTTGGATTATGTGCAACAGCAACAGACCAATCTCACGGTGAATTTAGGAACCGGGCGGGGCTATTCGGTGCGGCAGGTGATCCGCACGGTGGAGCAGGTGACGGGGCAACGGGTGCCGGTGCGGGAGATGGGGCGGCGACCGGGGGATGCCCCCATGCTGGTGGCGGATGTGAGCTTGGCAAAAGCGTTATTCAATTGGCAACCCCAGTATTCCGACCTGCCCACCATCGTGGCAACCGCCTGGCATTGGCACCGTAAGACCTATGCTAAGGTTGAATGATTGAGCCATGCCTGCCGTAACGATTCATTCCACCCTGGCAACCCATGACCGAGATGTCCTATTCCCCGCCGGTTAAATCTTCCCGTTTCCCCTTTCGCAAATGGCTCAAAAAAGCCCAAGTTCCCCTCACCTTGGGGACGGTCGCCCTGCTGATGGTGGCGATTTTGGCGGGGTGGTATTGGTTGGCGGGCTTGGTGACCCTATTGTCCGTGCTGTTGACCATCGAACTTTTTTGGGACTCGTTACGGGAGATTTTCCGAGTCGTCCATCCTGAGGAGTCTTCCTTTTTTCTGGGGGGCGTGACCCTGTTTACCGGGTTTGTGGGGTTCCTGGTGTGGCTTTGGGGGCGGGGGGGACTGCGGGTTGATTGGAATATCGCCTCGGCGTTGGGAGAAAGTTTGGGGGCGGTGGGACAAATTTTGGTGGCGTTGGTAGCCGCCGTGATTTCCTGGCAACAGTACGTGATTTCTAAAGTATTAACCGAGCAACAAAACCGCATTACCCAACAACAGACGATTGATGCCTATTTCCAGGGCATTTCCGAATTGGCTCTGGATGAACAGGGGTTTTTGGAGGACTGGCCCCAGGAACGGATGATTGCGGAGGGGCGGACGGCTGCCCTACTCAGCAGTGTGAATGCGGAAGGGAAAGCCAAGGTGGTGCGGTTTTTGTCCATGGCAAAGTTGCTCACCCCCCTCAAACGGGATCAACGGCTGGGGCGACCGATTTTGGACGGGAATGGTCTCTACCAGGAGGATCGGGAGTTTGGGGAACGGGTGATTGACCTGGAAAATATGCTGGCGGGGGCGGATTTGAGTGGTACGGATTTGCGCCGGGTGGACTTTAGTAACGCAGATTTGAGCGGCACCAATTTTAGCAATTGCAATCTCAGCCGCACCAACTTCGCCATGAGCAACCTCCAGGGTGCCAAATTCACCGGTGCGAACCTCCAGGGGGCGGTTTTTTTCTACGGGGAACCGGAAAAATTGGATTACGCCAGCCCCTACCAGCCCTGGACGAATGGGGAACGCCCCAATTTCCAGACCGGCGAATTCACCGGAGCGATTGTGGAGGATGCGGATTTCAGCGGCGTTTACAACCTATCGGCGGAACAACGGTTTTACCTCTGCTCCTGGGGGGGGGCACGCACCCGCAATACCATCCCCGGCGGTTGTCAGGGCATCCCCAGCAAATTGTACCGGGCGGAGGGGTAACGGGGGCTAGGGGAAAATACCATCCTCAGCCGACTAAAATTCCCGAGAGTTTCAAGTATAGTTGTTCTGTTTTAGAATGCGACACTTTTTAGGTATTTGCAATCGCTCTATCCCTTTCCAGGAGAGGGTTTGTAGGTGAAAGCGAATGTTGCAAACTTGTTTGAAATGACTATAAATGTCGTATGGTGATCAACGCCCAAAATCCTTTCAGGGAGATATAGCAGTCCTAAATGAGAATGGAACAGGGGGTCGCAGGGGCACCGCCCCCGTCCTTGGTTCTGGAGCATTTCTGTTTGTAAGGATTGCTATATGTCCCATGCCAACATTAATAAAGTAAAGTGAAACTCTCAAATTCCCAAGCCGGGAATCTGGGAATCATCATCTTGGCAACTGTCGGACTCAGTTGCTTAACCCCTAAACCGAAGCCACCTTGGGCAGGGTTAAAACCGTCTGTACGGCTTGGTGCAATTGCTGGTACAGTTGATCCCGGGTTTGGAAGGTTTCCAAGCGGTGCTGGACTTGCCCATCCCGAATCACCAACAGCGTCGGCAACATCCGCAGGCGGTAACGGTTCGCCAAATGCAAGCTCTCATCCGCATTCACCGTAAAGACCTGCATTTGTGACCCGTACTGCTCTTGTAATTGAGCCAGCAGGGGTTCAATCAACCGGCACAAACCGCACCAAGGGGCGGAAAAATGCACAATCACCGGCACGGTCGCCTGCAAAACCTGGGGGGTAAAGTCAGCTTCTGAAATGAGTTTCACGGTAGGAATCCTAACGGGCGTTTGTAAAGTGTTTTTATGATAACAGGTCAGGGATCAGAGGGCTAGGGGTGGGGATCGCCGCAAATTAAAATTTTTCCTAATGGCAATGATGATTAAATCTTTTGTACTAACGGAGCCTATCCCCAAAGTGCGATACCATATTACAAACATGGGCGAAACCGATAGCGATGAGCGATATCCTGATTGAATCCGTATTACACGAACAGCGGCAATTTCCCCCCCCGGCTGGGTTCCGTGCCCAGGCGCGGATTGCATCTTTGGAACAATATCAGCAGTTGTGCGAGCAATTTCAGCGTGATCCCCAGGGTTTTTGGGGAGGGCTGGCGGAGCGGGAATTGCACTGGTTTGGGCGGTGGGAACAGGTGTTGGACTGGCAACCGCCCCAGGTGCGCTGGTTTGTGGGCGGGCAAATTAATTTATCCTACAACTGTTTAGACCGGCATTTGGATACTCCCCGTCGCACGAAACCGGCAATCATCTGGCAGGGGGAACCGGGGGAGGTGCGGGTGATCACCTATGAACAACTGCATCACGATGTCTGTCAGATGGCGAATGCCCTGAAAGCCCTGGGGGTGCAACGGGGCGACCGGGTGGGGATTTATTTGCCCATGATCCCGGAGGCGGCGATGGCGATGTTAGCCTGTGCCCGGATTGGGGCGGCGCATACGGTGGTGTTTGGGGGCTTTAGTGCCCAGGCGTTGCAGGAACGGCTCCGGGCGGCGCAGGCAAAGGTGGTGGTAACGGCGGACGGGGGATGGCGCAAGGGGGCGGTGGTGCCCCTCAAACCCCAGGTGGATCAGGCGTTGGCGGCTGGGCAGGTGCCTGCGGTACAGCGGGTGCTGGTGGTGCAGCGGGCGGGGGATTGCCCGATGACCGCCGGGCGGGATGTCTGGTGGCATGAACTCCAACCCCAGATGTCCCCGGATTGTCCCGCCGTAGCCTTGGATAGCGAGGAGTTGCTTTTTATTCTCTATACTTCGGGAACGACCGGGAAACCCAAGGGTATTGTTCATACAACCGCCGGATATAATTTGTACACCCACATGACGACCCAATGGGTGTTTGACCTGCGGGAAGAGGATGTCTATTGGTGTACAGCGGATGTGGGTTGGATCACGGGGCATAGTTATGTGGTGTATGGTCCCCTGTCCAATGGGGCGACGACCCTGATGTACGAGGGGGCACCCCATGCGGGGAATCCCGGCTGTTTTTGGGATGTGATCCAAACCCATCGGGTATCCATTTTTTACACGGCACCGACGGCGATCCGGGCGTTTATCAAGATGGGGGATGAGCATCCCCAGGCGCGGGATTTATCCAGCCTGCGGTTGCTGGGCACGGTGGGGGAACCGATTAACCCGGAAGCCTGGATGTGGTACCACCGGGTGATTGGGGGCGAACGTTGTCCGATTGTGGATACCTGGTGGCAGACGGAGACCGGCGGGATCATGATTGCGCCTTTGCCGGGTGCCACGCCCACCAAACCGGGTTCCGTGACTTTGCCTTTGCCGGGGATTCAGGCGCAGGTGGTGGACAGGCGGGGGGAACCGATGCCGGTCAACCAGGGGGGTTATTTGGTGGTCACCCACCCCTGGCCGGGAATGATGCGGACGGTTTATCAGGATGCGGAACGGTTTCGCCGCACCTACTGGGAGCAAATTCCCCCCCGAGATGGGCAGTATTTTTACTTTGCTGGGGATGGGGCGCGCCGGGATGAGGATGGCTATTTTTGGGTGATGGGGCGGGTGGATGATGTGATCAACGTGGCGGGGCATCGGTTGGGGACGATGGAAGTCGAATCCGCCCTGGTGTCCCATCCGGCGGTGGCGGAAGCGGCGGTGGTCGGGCGACCGGACGAGATCAAAGGGGAAGCGGTGGTGGCGTTTGTCACCCTAGAAAGCCATTACCAACCCAGCGATGCCCTCAAACAGGAATTGCTCGATCACGTGGTTAAAGAAATTGGCGCTATTGCCCGTCCCAGTAGTCTCCAGTTTACCGATGCCTTGCCCAAAACCCGCTCCGGGAAAATTATGCGCCGGTTACTGCGGGCTTTGGCGGCGGGGGAATCTCCCACGGGCGACATTTCCACCCTGGAGGATCAGGGAGTCCTGGAAGCCCTGCGGGATCAGCCCCAGTAGCGTCCCCACAGCCAACCCGCCCACAGGAGGGCTTCAATCCCCCAAAAGCAGGCGACAATCTGGGTTTCCGACCAGCCGCTCAGTTCCAGGTGGTGGTGGTAGGGGGTCATTTTGAACAGCCGTTTGCCCACCCCATCGGCTCCCTTGGTGGCTTTGAAATAAAAGACCTGCGCCATCACCGTCACCGTTTCCCACACAAACAGCAAACTCAGGATCAGCAGTAACCACAACTGTTGGGTGACAATGCCAATCCCCGCCAACGCCCCCCCCAGCGCCAGGGAACCCGTATCCCCCATGAACACCCGGGCGGGGTGGTGGTTATGCACCAAAAACCCCAGACAGGCACCCGCCATCGCCACCGCAAACACACTCACATCCGGCTGGGTACCAGCACCAGCCACCCCCAACCCCGTCAGTGCCACCGCACAGGTGCCCGCCGCCAGCCCATCCAACCCATCGGTCAAATTCACCGCATTACTCTGCGCCACCGGCACAAACCCCGCCAGCACCCAAAACCCCAGCCCCAGATTGAGGGTAATCTGCCAGGGCAAGGCAATGGTCGTGGGCGTTGTCCCCTGCCACCACAGCCAAAGGGTAAACCCCACCGCCGCCAGGATTTGCAAAGCTAATTTCCCCTTGGGAGCCAAGCCCTGATTGGACTGCGCCTGCAAAATTAACCAGTCATCCAACGCCCCAATCGCCCCGCAAGCCAAGGTCAAAGCCATCACCGCCCAAAGATGTGCCGATGGGATGTGCGGTTGGATAAATAACATTAACAGTGTTACCACCAGCGCCACCGGCAGGAAAAAAATGCCCCCCATCGTGGGCGTACCCGCCTTTTTGAGATGCGCCTGGGGACCTTCCCGGCGAATGATCTGCTCCATTTTCAACCGGCGCAACCAGGGCAAAACGATGGCACCCGCCCCCGCCGCCCCCCCCGTTGCCAGCCCCAGGGTTAACAACAGTACAGGCGCATCCGGGGCAAACCAGCCCAGGGCGAGGACGAGACCCGCCGCCAATCCGACAACCAACCAGGCAGGGGCACTCATGGACAGGGATTAGGGGCGACACAACCTAATAATCATCGCCCTCGTCCTCTGCCAACTCATCCCCCAATTCATCTTCCTCGTACAAATCCACCTCATCGGCGGCAAAGTCATCAATCGCTTCCCCGTCCTCATCATAGAGGGAACGATAATCCTGCACCGGGTTGACATCCATCCGCCCGGTCGCCTCCAGCCAATTCACAATCGAAGCGTTGGCAGGGGTGGGGATCAAGCCTGCCGGTTCATCAATGGGCGTTTCTCTCAAGGTGGGAATCACAATCGGCGTATCCGCCAAGGGGTTCAATGCCCCAGATTCGGGGTTGGTCATGGTTGGGAAGTTTACGAAAGCCATTGTTAATCATAGCAAAAAATTGATCAGGCAAATATCCCAACTCCACTTTGAGGGTCATGGACAACTCTTAGTAATTCAAATGATTATATGGATTGGGCGGATAAGTAGGTGCATCCTTAATAGCCATAGGATACGGCATTACTTGACAAAACCTTAAATGCAACAGAAGCTGTATTATTGGTTAATTGAATGATTTAACGACTTCGTTGAGTAGAGGGTCATATTTTTTTGCGATAGCTATCAATGTCTCATTTAGGTTGGCATCGTAAGTGTATGTCAGCAATTCAGTAGCTTCAAATTGAGCATCATTCATAAGTGCAAAAATCTTTCCTTTGCACAAAAAATTGGTAGAATTACTGGTCGTGGGACACTTATCTTGCCAGTTTTTCCGCTTTACTTCCAATAAGCTAATCATTGCCGCTTTAGATTTTTTCAACCGAGCCTGAAATTCAGCTTCGGCGGCCTGATCAACCTCGCAAACAGTGAATTTTGCCTCGGTTTTACGATCTACAGAAAAGAAACCAGCATTCTTAAATTTAGTTACAGCGGCTTCCTGATGCCAGTATCGGCAAGAATCGAGATGCCAGACACGGCCACACAAATGTAACTCAAATAAAACGTTTGTGTTTGCGTTCACCTCCCAAGGGCCAAATGATGTATTTTTAGGTACGTTTACGTGATTAGAACTGACAACAGGGCAAGTAAACCGTGGTGCCAATCTATTGATCAATTTGCAAGGTATGTTTGGTGTTGGATTATTTTTATGGCAATAGGCCAGATCGGATTCATAGAGGCAATACCGAACATCTCCAGAAACATAGGTCACGTCCTTGTCCAGGACTACCCCACCCACTGCCTTGTAATTGACAGTAAATTTACTTTTAATGGGACAGGTCATATCAACCTTTTTGGCAATCTGTGCCGGGGTCAACTCCTTCTCAGTAATTGGTTTCGTCTTACCACCGGGCGGTGGGGGACTGCTTTGCGCTAATATAAGCCCCACATCCAACACAAGATGAAATAGAGCGGTGAGTAACCTTATCACTAGGTGTAAATACGAAATTTTATAACGCATTATTATCATGTACAAAGCCTGCCAAAATAGAACTTCGACACAAAAATTTAGTTTAGAAGAATAGTAAGTCTATTTATAAATTAAGGGATACAAAAAAGCCTTGATTATTCTAAAAGCTCAACATGGTCAACCGACGGCAAGTAGGGTTTCAACTGTATCCCATAACTACTCAAAAGACTTTAAGTCTATAATTTTGGTAGGGGACAGGTGGGTGGATTGTATTGGGTTGGTGGGGCTAGAACTGGTCCAACTAAGGTATAACGTTCTGTTTGACCATAGACCCGATGGTTCGGTAAATTCACTTGGTCTAATTCCTGGTTTTTTAATAATATAAATGTGCGTAAAGGCCGTTCTTGCCACAGACGTTCTAGGGTTTCTTGGCTATGGGCTTCCACCCGTCTGCCGCCGTAAAAATCTAAGGTTCTGCGGCTGTGATGGCGGGAGAGATAAACTTCGTATTCCGGGGGTACAAATTGCCGAATGAGTGCCGCTACAGGTTTCACGGCAAATTCCGAATTATTTAACTCCCAATTCCAATGGGGGGTCGCCATAAATGCGACCAAAGCCAGATAAAATCCCCCGGTTAACATCACTAAAAATTGCTGCTTTTGTTTCCAGAAATAAAAGGTCGCTCCCCCAAAGGTGATTGCTAGGATAAATAACACTCCTGCTAAGTCCACTTGTTTTGCCATGAACCCATAGTAAATACCTGCCCCCGTTGCCCCAACGGTTAAAAACCCAAATAGATAAAGCCACCAGCGGGGCGGTATGGTTTTGTTCTGCCAAATTTGGTCAATGGTTGCCCCAACCGTGAGGGCAAAAAAAGGATAAACGGGCATGACATACCAGGGGATTTTGGTGGTCATCAAGGAAATAATGCCTAAAAATATCCCCGTGCCTAATAAACTGAGTTTTGCCCAGGATTCCTCACGTTTGCGCCAAGCCAAAAGTAATCCCCCCGGCCAAAAAAGCAACCAGGGCCAACTATGAAAAAATAAATGTTGCACATAATACCAAGGCGGCCCCGGTTCCCCCCCCACCACTTCCCAGGTGCGGGCCAGACTTTGGTCGAGTAAATGCCCTTGCAAAAAGGTGGTGCCATAGTGAACCATTTGGGCGAGAAACCAACTCAAACCGGGGAGCATTCCCAGCAGTAAACCCACCCAAAACGATAGGTTTTGGAAGATGCGGGGCTGTTCCCAAGCCAAAAACGCTAGGGCAATCACCCCCAAGGGCACGGCAATTAATCCCTTGGTCAGGGCTAACATTCCCAGCAGGCATCCCATCCCCCAACTCCAGCGGGGTTGATGACGGGTATAAGCGGTGGTGATGAGCAAAAATACCAAGCCCGTCACTACCGTGCCGTCCAACATCACCAGGCGACCATGCCGCACCACCGGCAGGAGGGTTAAAAACACCAAAGCGGCCCAGCGGGCGGTGGCTTCTTTAGCAAACACCTGCCGCCCCAGCAGATACATCCCCGGCACGGCCAAGCTACTCACCCCAGCGGCGGGAAACCGGCTCGTCCAGTCCGTAATCCCCCCCAGGTGATAGCTGAGGGCAGTCAGCCAATGGACTAACGGCGGTTTGTTCAGATAGGGTTCCCCCATGCGGGTGGGGAAGAGCCAATGGCCGGTGCAAAAAATATCCCGTGCCACCAACACCACTTGCCCTTCATCCACATCCCGGAGCGGTACATTGTCCAGACCAATCAGCCAGACCAGCAACGCCAGCCCGGTCAACCCCAACAGCCACTGCCAGCTTAAAGGGCGAGGGGTAGCCATATCCGGCTGGAAAAACGATTATCGGGCAATTTTTCGTAAAATACATCCCCGCCCATCTGTTGTATCTGGAACCGACACAGGAATAACTCCCGGGCCGGGGAATGGTTTAATACGCCATTGCCCAGGGGGTCGGGTTGATTGGGGCGCAATAACTCCAAAAGATTTGCTGAAATCACGCCGTAGTCGGTAATCGCCACCTCCACCACCCCGCCTTGCACCAATTGACACCAAATATCCACCCGCCCTTCCTGGGGGGAGCGTTGGCAGGCAAACCGCAGGAGTTCCGCCACAATCAACTCCAAGCGTTCCCCATCCCCTAAAATGTTTGCCTTTTCTAACCCGGATTGATGCACCCGAAACCAGACTTTATTTTGGCTGATCAGGTCGTTCATGCGGGCGGAGGCTCGGCGCAATAGACCGGACAGGGACAGGGGCTGGGTCTGCAGGGTGACATCGGGGCTGAGCCAATGGGTGGCCTGAGCCTGTTTCTCCGGCCATTGCTCTGAAAATTGCTCTGGGGTCAGACGGCCCACCGCCTCGGCCCACTCCTGCCAGCGCCATTGCCGTTGCCAGTTTTGACTCGCCAGGTGCAAATAGGCTCGCTCCAAGTGCTGTAGCCGTTGGTGCCAGGTCAGTCCCCGCCCCAAGGCTCCGACCAATGCCTGTACCACCTGGATCAAAGCGGGCGGCCAGGTTTGTTGCGCCGTATCCAACAGCACCAGCACCCCCTGGGCGGGTTCCCCCATCGGCAAGGCAAGCATCTGGTCAATCCCTTCCCCGGTCAACCAACGGCGGGTCTCCGGTTCCAACTCCACCCCGCTTTGTAACCAAGGTTCCGCCTGGGCAATCACCCGTTGCAGGAGGGGGTCGTTATGGACAGGAATGGGGTCATGGACATTGACGGCTAGGGAATCGTGATGGGGATTAGCGGCTACCACGTGTCCGTTCTGCGCCTCAGGAGTCCAGGTCACCAAGGCCACCTGCGGTAGGGACAAGGCGGCGCTGAGATGTTGCACCAACGCCAGGGGCTGATCCAGAAGTTCCAAGCCCCGCACCAACGCCCGATACCAACGGGTTTGGGATTCGTAGGACTGTTGTAAATACCATTGGCGCACCACCGTCCCCAGTTGCCGCGCTAGCGCCTGGACAAACTGGCAATCCCGGGGACTCCAATAGTGGGGTTCACTTTGGGTCAAGACCAGGAGAATGTGGGGGTTGTGCTCCGGCACCCCATTGGCGGCCAACACCGCCTGTACCCCTTGGTTTTGCAGGGTTTGCCGCCAGGTCATCAGTTTCAGTTCCGTTTGCCAGTTGGGTACGGTGATGACTACTCCCCCCTGCCGGAGTAAATCCTGATCCAATTCGTGCAAAGGGGCCAGCGGCCCCACCAAAGGCCGTTTTTTATAGCTTTGGTACACAATCTCGTAGTGGCGGCTGTCGGGATTTTGGTGCAGGAGTAACCACCGTTCCCCCGGCAAATGCTGATCCAAAATTTGACCGGCGGTTTTGAGCGCCTGTTGCCAGTCACTCCCCCCGTAAATCGCCTGCGCTACGCCCAAGTACACCTTTTGCTCTGTCTCCAACCGCGCTAGGGTTTGGCTCAATTCCGCCAGGGGTGAGAGCATGGCCGCCAACTGAGCCACCCCTTGGAGCGCCGATTTATCAAAAGGCTCCCAATTCCGGGGCTGACGGCTCAGGCAACAATAAAACCCCAGCAATTGTTTGGATTCGGGAGCCAGGACGGCGGCGGCTAACAACGCCTTGGCATTGTACTGTTGCCAAAACTGGAGACTGATGGGGATGCGCTCGGCTTGGCTGGCATCATGAATCACCACCAATTCCCCCAACATGAGATTTTGGTACAAGCCCTGGATCATCGCCAGGGGCACCACTTCCTCCCGCCGCAATCGGGGGGCGCTGGTTTTGAGGATAAAGTGATTCGCCCGTTCGTCGTAGGCATACACCAGGGTTTGATCCGCCCGCACCGCCTGGTGTACCTGTTCAGCCATGAGTGCCAACCGTTCCTCGTAACTGCTCTGGGGACGGCACTTGAGCATCACCTGGGTGAGAAATTCCCCCCCTTGGCGGGTCTGCTGGTGCTGTTGCCGTTCCGCCAACTGGTGCAACTGTTGCCCCATTTCGGCTAAAAATAGGCGCACCCGCAGTTTGCCATCCGAGCGCAGGGCGGCTCCCCAATCGGGAATCCCCAACCAGGCCACCCCCGTTCCCCCCGGCAGTGGACAGAGGGTGACCCCCACCGGGCGCAGGCGTTTCATTTTGTTCGCCCATTCCCCCAGCTTCGGCTCCTTGCTCCAGTCGGGAATATCCAGGGGCGTTGGGGACTGCAATGCCCGTTGCCACACATCCCCCGCCGTGATCGCAAACCGTTGTCGCAGGAGGGTTCCCTCCTCCTGGGGGTTCGGCACCACCCCGTCTTTGCCCACCAGGGTATTGCGGACAGGATCGTAACTGGCTAACCACACCCAGACCGACCCGGTGCGCCCCTCGCTGGCCAGATGGGTCTGCAATTCCTGCCCCAGATAGGCGGCGGCTTGGCTCCAGACCTGTTCCGCTGTCGTGGCCGCCCGCAGTTGCTCCACCGCTTGTACCAGGGCGGTTAACTTGCTCTCTTCCGTGATGACTGCCGCTTTCAAAACCGCTCAAATTTTCGGGAATAGTACCAGCTTACCAGGGTCATCGGGAGGCTTCCAGCCGGTCAATCAACCCAGCCACCGTTTCCAGGGCGCAGTCAATCGTCGCCGGTTGGGTCAAATCCACCCCCACGTACTGCTGTAACGCTCCGATTTGCTCCTGGGAACCGCCGCTGGCCAGCAGTTGCAAATACCCGGGGATAAACTCCCGCCCGTGCTGACGGTACTGCTGATAGCAAGCCAAACTCACCACACTGGAAGCGGTGTATTGGTAGCAGTAATAGGGCTTGAAAAAAATATGCCCAATGCGTGCCCAGTCCACCCCATGTTCCGGCAGTACCTCCACCGCATCGCCACCCAATTCCTGATAAAGTTGCATCCAGGTTTGATTGACAAATTCCTGGTCAAAACTGCCCTGGGTCGCCCGCTCATGAATCGCTAATTCCAAGCGGCTGATGGTGCTCTGCCGGAAGATTAAATTCAACTGGTCCTCGATCAAACGCACCAACAACACCCGTTGCAATGCTGGTTGGTCGCTCGCCCGCTCCAGCAGATAATCCAGCAGTAACAATTCATTAAACACCGATGCCACCTCTGCCAAAACCATCGGCGGATTGCTATTGAAATAGGTCTGCGCCTCCCCAATCCAAGCAAAATGCAACCCATGCCCCATTTCGTGCGCCAACGTAAACAGGGAATGGTAATCCTCCGCATAGGAAAGCAGCAGATAACTGTGTTTGCCATACACATAGGAGCAAAACGCCCCCCCCTGCTTGCCAGGACGCATCTGGGCATCCACCCACCGCTTTTGGAAAAATTGCTCCGCCCGCTGGCGATAGGTGTCGCTAAATTCCCCCAACGCCCCCAGGAGCAGTTCAATCCCCCGGTCGTAGTCAATCCGAGTGTCCACCGGCGGTTGGCTCGGCCAGGGGGCCAGCACATCACAGGTGCGAATTTTTTGCCCCAGGGCTTCCCCCTTGCGCCGGTAATACCGTTGGAACAGGTCGTAGCGCGCCCGGGTACCGTCCATGACCGCCGTAAATACCGCCTCCGGCACCTCATCCGCCAGCAATTGCTTCGCCAGGGTCGAGGGATAGCCCCGCAGTTGGTTTTCCAGGTGATGATCCTGTGCCAATGTACTTAAAATGTACCCATAAAGTAAATTATGTTCCGCCAGCCGCTCCCGGATGCTGGTGTAGGCTTGGTAACGGGTGTCCGCATCCCCGTGAAACAGCAGAGCACCCAATTCCGCCTCCAACGTGGCTGTCGTACCCTCCGGGGTGGTCACCGGGCGGTAGGTCAAAGCCCCTTGGTGCAAAGAACGCAGTTGGATAAACGCCTGTCGTCCCGTCAAACTGGCCTGGTTGCGGGTTTGCTCCACCGCCTCCGGCAGTTGGTAGGGTTGGGTCAACTGGAGCCGTTCCAGATAGTGCCGGTAGCCCGCCAAGTCCGGTGCCTGGCTCAGGCTGGTTAACTGCGCCGCCGGTAATTGTTGCAATTCCAGGGAGAAAAACAACACCTGATTTTCAATCTCGGTCGCCGCTTGCATCACCTGATCCAGCCGTTGCCGAGCCAGGGTATTTTGGGTATCTGCCGCAAACATTAACGCAGGGTAGGCATAGGCATAACCCACCCGTTCCCAGAGGGATTCCAGGGTTTGCAAGGCCGTACGCACCTCTAGGGGGGTCAACGTCGCCACCCTGCCCCGGTAAGTCTCCCGAAACCGCCCCGCCTGCGCCTGCAACGCCTGCACATCCTGATCCAGCCGGGGGTCTGCCAGGCTGTGGTACAAATCCGATAAATCCCACTCTTGGGCGTAGGTGACGGTCATGGCAGCTTCCTGCTAAGGGTACTGTTCCCATGATGCCCCAATCAGCGCCAGCGCGACGACCGGTGCGGTGACGGTACGCAAAACCCGCCCCCCCAGGGACACCAACTGCCCCCCCTGGGCCTGTAACCAAGCCATTTCCGCCGGACTCCACCCCCCTTCCGGCCCGATGAGTACCGCCAAAGCCGCCGGTTCCCGGGGCAGTACGGTCAAAAGATGCGGGCATTCCGGCGACGGGTCGCACACCAATTTGGGCATATCCCCCACCTGGTTTAGGGCTGTGACCAAAGGTTGAGCCGGAAACACCGCCGGTATCCATTGCCGCCAGGACTGTTCCGCCGCTTCTACCGCAATCCGCCGCCACCGTTCAACGCGCCCAGGGCCAGGATGCACCTGCGTCCGTTCCGTGAGCAACGGCCAAATCTGCCGCACCCCCAGTTCCGTCGCTTGCCGTACCACCTGATCCATCCCATCCCCCTTGGGAATTCCCATCAGCAGTGCGATAGGGGCAGGCAGTTCCCGCCAAATGGGTAATAATTCTCCTAGTTGTGCCGTCGTCGGGGTAAGTAACTGTGCCTGCCACCAATGCCCCTGCCCGTCCATCGCAATAAATTCATCCCCCACCGCCAACCGCAACACCCGCCCCAGGTAATGGCTTTGCGCCGGGGTCAAATGCACCTGTTGCCCCTGAATTTGCTGGGGGTGAATGGTTAACCGCTGATACCCCGCCAGGGCGTTCATGGGCTGAGTAGCTACTGGGCAAGACTCATACAGTTTTGCATAAGGAAGAATTTTTATTTCTCATGTTGTGGCTTCCCTCCCTACGATATTATTAAATGCGTGTAAAATTCTTAAAAATTTTAATTTGGAACAGCCTGCCGTAGCTAGCAATCCCGACCATCGTTACCGTGAATTTCATATAGCAATCCTACTTGATTAACGAATGGGAATTACTTAGAACCAAATACGGGGACGGTGCCCTGCGACCCCTATTTTACTTCCATTTGGGATTGCTGTAGTATCCATCAACCATTCTCACATTTACATTTCCCTACAGCCGTCACATCTAACCTGGATTGTCCGGGGCGGGGGTTTGCTCCGCTTGTTGCCGATTGGCGCAATTTTCCTGCACTTTCGCATCTTTAGTCAGTTCCGCAGCCCGGCAGAGGTCGGCGGTTCCCTGTTCCGTGCGCCCTAGGGCGAAATAGGCAATGGCTCGATGGCGTAACAGCACAGGATTGTCCGCATTGGCCTCCAACACCTTGGTCAAATCCCGGACAGAGTCTTGATATTCCCCCAATTTCAGGTAGGCAATTCCTCGTTGTTCGTAGGCGGGTAGGTGATCGGGGCGCAGTTGCAATACCTGGTTCATTTTTTGCACCGCTTCAGCAGGGCGACCCTGTTTAAGCGCCAACACCCCTTCCTCATAGACTTTGTTGGTATCTGGGGCACAACCAGCTACCGCCAGTGCCAGCATCCACCCTAGCAATCTCCACCCTTTCATGTCCAACTCCCGGTCGCTCCTATTACTCTACCTCTGAACGGCCAACACCCGTTGATTTTGCACGACTGCCACCGCTGTTCCATCACAACTAGTTTCAATGGCTAAAAGAGTGGTCATGGAATTGCGTAAATTTTCTACGCTTCTATAGCAATCCTATTTAATTAACGTTAGCTTGCGTGCCGTAGGCATACAAAAATTTCCTAAAACCCAAGATGGGGGCGGTGCCCCTGCGACCCCTATTCCATTTTCATTTAGGATTGCTATATACCAGTGTAATCCTCTTTTAATGTTGAGCAAACGATGATACAGTCTATCTATCAATTAAAGGATACAAAAAGCCTCGATTATCCTAAAGGCTTACCATAATTGACCTACGGCAAGTGGGGTTCAACTGTATCCCATAACCACTCAAAAGACTGTAATTCACTTGATTAACGAATAGAAATTTCCCAGAACTAAAGATGGACACGGTGCCCCTGCGACCCTTGATTGTTTAAGGATAAAAAAGTATAAAATTCACTCATAATTCAAGGGAACCTCTATTTATTTGGAGAGTTTCAAGTAAATAATGATGTCGCATGGTGATCAGCGCCTAAAATCCTTTCAGGGAGAGAGGTTTGCTAAAATTATGTCCCATGCCGACATTAGTAAAATGAAACTCTCTTTATTTGAGCCAATCATAAACCTCTTCGTTGGCATACCCATATTATATTACCCAGAACCAAGGGCGGGGGTGCCCCCTGCGACCGCTAACTTTGAATTTAGGGAACCTCTCTTTATTTGAACCAATCATAAATCCCATCGTGGGAATGCCCATATTAGTCAGAACCGAGGGCGGGGGTACCTCCTGCGACTTAATTTTTAGAAGTGCCTTTAATTTAATTGATGAATAGACTATAATTCAAGCGTAATTGCTCCGGTTATGCCAAATCATTTTCAGACATTCACCTTTACTCCTAACCCTTATGCTAAAAGGGAAAAGAGGAGTTAAGACTGCCTAAAAACTGTCGCCGTGCCACTTGAATACCCATGACATAACAATATGGTACTTCTGCCCACGCCCACCATTCCGCCATTAGAAAATGGGGATCATCTGTCCCAGGCGGAATTTGAACGCCGTTATCAGGCCATGCCCCCCGGCACCCATGCCCAACTCATCGAAGGAGTGGTTTATATGGCCTCCCCCCTGCGGATCAAAAGTCACGGCGAACCGCATGGGGATATAATTGGCTGGCTGTGGAATTACAAGGTGGCGACACCGGGGGTGGTCTTGGGGATTGAACCCACCGTGCGGCTTGACCCGGACAATGAACCCCAACCGGATGCGGTGCTGTTTATCCCCGGTCGGCAGGCTACCATTAGCGAGGATGATTTCATTGTGGGGGCACCGGAATTGATTGTGGAAATTGCCGCCAGTAGTGCCGCCATTGATGTGCATGATAAAAAATCTGCCTACGCCCGCAATCGGGTGCAGGAATATCTGGTCTGGCGTACTTTGGAGCAAACCCTGGACTGGTTCCGCTGGGTGGACGGGGAGTATCAGGCGCAACGTCCCGATGGGGATGGCATTTTCCGCAGTCAGGTGTTTCCAGGGCTGTGGCTCGACCCGGTGGCATTGGTGCAGGGAGATTTAGCCCAGGTTTTATCGGTGCTGGCACAGGGCATCCATACCCCCGCCCACCAGGAGTTTGTGCAGAACCTTACCGTTCCTGCCGGTTCCAGCTTGGATCAGGGATAACCCCTTGGGTTTTGCGGTACAATCCTAATGATTTTTGCGCTGGCAATGGGCGATGCACCCCCAAACCCTCAGCCAACGGTACGCCCAAGGGGAAAAGGATTTCAGCCGTCTGGATATGGCTGGGGCGGACTTGAGCGGGATTATTTTAGCGGGGGCAGACCTGCGGGGCAGTAACCTACAGGCGGCGAATTTGAATGGTGCCAATCTGAGCCGTTGTCGCTTGAGTGGTGCCAACCTGCGGGGAGCGTCCCTCCGCATGGCGAATTTGCGGCGAACCAATTTGCACCAGAGTAATCTCAGCCTTTGCTCCCTGGTCTGGTGTGACCTGAGCGGTGCCGATCTCCGGGAAGCAGACCTACGCAATGCCATTTTGGATCAGCCCCGCCCCCACCCCCCCCGCTGGCTGATGATATTGATCAACCTGCTGTTTTTGGTCGCCATTGGTGTCCTGGTGTTCTTGGGTCGCTGGGGCGCTGGTTTGGGATTCTTGGGCTTGGCAGTGTTGGTCAATCTGGCGGCGATTCTCTGGCGGAGTCCGACGGCGGCGAAGTTGCGGGGGGCAGACCTGCGGGGAGCAGATTTGACCGGTGCCCAACTCCAGGGAATGTACCTCCTACGTGCCCACTGCCAAGGGGCGACCTTACCCAATGGTTGGCGTTACCAGTTTTGGTTGAATTGGTTCCCCTGGGACTGAGCATGGATCATACTAATAACATTACCAAAGCAGTACAAAATTTATACAATACCTATCCATTTCCCCCGGAACCACTCACGGATGGGACACCCCCAGGGTATAACTGGCGGTGGAGTGTCCCGGCTGCCCATCACTTTGCCTTGGGTTGGGTACCAGCCCAGTGGTCGGAACTGCATATCCTGGATGCGGGGTGTGGAACGGGGGTGGGAACGGACTATCTGGCGCATTTGAACCCGACGGCGCAGGTGACGGGAATTGACCTGAGTGATGCGGCTTTGGGGATCGCCCAGGAACGGGTGGCACGCTCTGGGGTAGGGCAACGGGTGGAATTTCGGCAATTAAATTTAACAGATGTTCAGCAGTTAGATAAACAATTTGAGTACATTAACTGCGTGGGGGTACTGCACCACCTACCGGACCCCAAGGCGGGTTTGCGGGCACTGGCGGGCGTGTTGGCTCCCGGCGGACTGATGCACGTTTTTGTTTATGCCCAGTGGGGGCGGTGGGAAATCCGGTTGATGCAAAAGGCGATCCGTTTGCTTCAGCCAGCGGGGGACTATCGGGCGGGGGTAACGCTGGGGCGGCAGTTGTTTGCCCATCTCCCGGCGGATAATCGGTTGGTGCGGCGGGAGCGGGAACGGTGGGCTTTGGATAACGTCCAGGATGCCACCTTTGCGGATATGTATGTCCACCCCCAGGAAATTGATTACACCGTACAAACATTGTTTGACTTAATTGCCGATTCGGGCTTAGAGTTTTTGGGGTTTTCCAATCCCCGTTATTGGCAGTTGGAACGGTTGCTGGCTCCCTTGCCGGAATGGTTAGAGACGGCTCGGAAGTTACCCATACAGCAACAGTACGAATTGATGGAAGCCCTCGACCCGGAGTTGACCCATTTTGAATTTTTTTTGGGACGACCGCCCCTGACCCGCCACGATTGGAGCAACCCGACTTTGCTCCGTCAGGCTCGACCTTTGCGCTCCCCTTGTATGATGGGTTGGCCGGGGCGTTCCCTGTTGGATTATGACTACCAGCCGGTGGATTTGACCCCGGTGCAGGAGCAAATTCTCGCCCAGAGTACGGGGGCGGTGACGGTGAATGATTTATTAGCCCAGAACCCAGAGGCGACCCCCGCCCAGGTGCTGGACTTACAACAACGGCAGTTGCTCTGGTTACAAATCAAATCTAAACAAATCTAAATCAACTGGGAATTTGAAGAAACCTGAAGAAATGGGGCGGGGGAGGGGTTTCTGGTCTAAGCCTATAAGTAGTAATATATGCGGAGGCAGTTAACCCCATGATTCGCAAAATATTGGTGGCGGTGTCCGGTACGGGTCACACGGAGGAAATGCTCAATGCCCTGATTGACCTGCCCTGCATTGCCCAAACCCAGGTGACGGTACTCCATGTGGTCACCCCCCAGGCTTCCGCCCAGGATATGGTGGCCAAACAGGCGGAGGGGGTAGAAATCCTCAAAAATTCCCTCGCCAAAATCCATGTCTGTCGGCAGGAGGGGGATAGCACCGCTTATTTGAAACCCGCCCAGGTGACCACCATGCTCCGGGAGGGCGACCCCAAGGATGTGGTGCCCCGGGTGGCGGATGAATTGGCGGTGGATTTGCTCATCATGGGTTCCCGGGGGTTGGGGCGACTGCGGGCGATTTTGGAAAATTCCGTTAGTCAGTACGTGTTTCAACTGGCATCCCGCCCCATGCTCTTGGTCAAAGACGATACCTATGTGGAAAAAATCCAGCGCATTCTCGTCGCCTACGACGGCTCCCCCAGTGCCAAACAAAGTCTGGAACTGGCTCTCTTTTTGCTCACGGACCTGAAGGGGGGAGAATTGGTGCTGGCGGATGTGAACCCCAACCTGGAGGGAGTGACCCTGGCTGAATTGATGCAAAATCCGTCTGCCAGCCCTGTCCTGGCCGAAGCCATCCAAAAGGTGCGCCAACGGGGGCTGAAATACCGCTGTGTCGTGACGGAAGGGAATCCGGGGGTGAGCCTCTGTCGTTTGGCCAAGGAAGTGGCCGCCGACTTGGTGCTGTTGGGTTCCCCGGACCGCCGCCCCACGATTGCCCGCAGTTTGGTGGATTTGGATCGCCTGCTCGGCAATTCCCTATCGGACTATGTACGGGTGCATGCGGATAGCCCGGTGCTGTTGGTGCGTTAGCGTTGCCCTTCCCCCCGGCTGGCGGTCTGCACGTACAGGATGATCAAAAAGGCGGTGGGAATCAGCACCAGCAGGGCAGTGCCAATCAAAGCCAGGATGTTCACTTCCATCGGTGGCGACCTCAAATGCTCCAGATTCTACTCTAGCGGAGAATGGGGGGCGGAATTTTTAAGGATTGTGGCTAGGGTTTGGTCTTGACCGTCACCGGGCCATGCACCTGGGTTTGACAGGCCAAGCGACATTGGGGCTTTTTGCGGAGTTTTTTCTGCTCAAATTCGGTCGGGGGGGAACAATGCTCCATGCCGTCCAGGATTTCCACCACACAGGTGGCACATTGCCCCACGCCCCCACAGTTCATCAATTTGCCCGTAAAGGTGTACAGGTCAATCCCATTCGCCAAAGCCTGTTGCCGCAGATTTGCCCCATTGGCGACAATCACCTCTTTACCCTCTTTTTGGAAACAAATGCTGGCCGTCGTTGTGGTCACCATACTTTGACCCCCGCTTACAAAAAAAAACTTTACAGTTCTACATATTACTTTAGCATTAGTGGGCAGATTCGGGGCGCAGGAATCGGTGGTGAACTGGTAAGCCCTAGCACCCACGCAATGCCTGAAAAACCTGCGGGTTACTGGTGTAAATTGATACAAATCTAAAAACAGAACCCTAGTCTATGGCTTCTATAGCAATCCTATTTGATTAACGAACACAAATTTCCCAGAACCAGGGACGGGGGCGGTGCCCCTGCGACCCCCGTTCCATTCTTATTTAGGATTGCTATAGTTTGCTGTACCGCTCATGGGGATGAATGCCTGATCTTAACTTAACCTTAAACAAGCAGAACCTTGATCTTTATCCATTACGGTATTATTTTAAAGACAAATCGTCCTCGCCGAAAAAAATATGTTTCTCATAGTGCGCTTGTTCCTCAAGGCCTTTTGCGGTCTGAGCCGTCGCCTATCCTTGACCCTGGTGCTGATCATTGGGTTAGGAACGGTTTCCGCCAATGCCCAGATTACCCCTAACGGGCTGGGGACGCAAGTCAATCGGGACGGTAATACGTTCAATATCCAGGGTGGGACGCAAGCAGGGCGCAATTTATTCCACAGTTTTTATCAATTTGGTTTGAATCAAGGGCAAACTGCCAACTTCTGGAGTAACCCCGCAATCGCCAACATCCTCGCCAGGGTGAATGGGGGTTCGGCTTCCTATATCAATGGTCTCATCCAGGTTTTGGGGGGCAGAAGTAATCTCTTTTTGATGAATCCATCGGGGATTGTATTTGGCTCGAATGCTTCTTTGAATGTCCCGGCGGCGTTCACGGCTACGACTGCGGATCGGATTTTATTCCCCGGCGGTAGTTTCCATGCCTATGGGGAGAATAATTTTGCCAATTTGGCGGGCGACCCGATTGGCTTTGCCTTTGACCGCAAAGACCCGGCGGCGATTGTGAACGAGGCAAATTTGACGGCGACCAGCGTGAGTTTGGTGGCGGGGCAGGTGATCAACACGGGCAGGGTGACGGCAAATCAGATTACCATTGCCGCCGTGCCAGGGGAAAATCTGGTGCGGTTGTCCCAGGCGGGGCAGATATTATCTTTGGAATTTAACCCGCAACAGGCGGCCAGCGTAGCGGATGCCAGTGGGAATGTCCCGATTACCCGTTTGCCGGAATTGTTGACCGGGGGTGGAGTAACGACGGTGACGGCAAATCCTGACCAGACGGTGACCTTGGCGGGGGTGGCGGTGCCCATGTCGTCCGGGAGTGCCCTGATTGGCGGGGTATTGGATGCGTCAAGTGCTGTGGCGAATGGCGGGCAAGTGGGGGTATTTGGGACGAATATCTCTCTGGTGAATGCGGAAATTAATGCTTCAGGGTTCACCGGCGGCGGAGAAATTTTAATCGGGGGCGAATTTCAGGGAAAGGGGACGCAACCCAATGCGCTGAATACCTGGGTGAATGCCGGTTCGATTTTGCGGGCGGATGCGGTGCAAGTGGGGAATGGGGGGCGGATTATTGTTTGGGCGGATGGGACGACGAAATTTGCGGGGGCAATCAGTGCCAAAGGTGGGGAACTCGGTGGGGATGGGGGCTTTGTAGAAATTTCGGGGAAAGAAACCCTGAATCTGGCTCCCGGTTGGTCAGGTCGGATCAACCTCAACGCTCCAGCCGGGAAGGGAGGCACATTACTCCTCGACCCCAATGACATTACCATTTCTGGAACAGCGGCAAATAGTACCATTACCAATCCTGAAGATGCTACGGATTCAGCTAATCAATTGCTTGATGCTGACATTGTGGCATTTTTGGGGAGCAATAGTTTAACCATTCAAACGACAGGATCGGGTGGGAGCGGTATTATTACCATCACTGGAGATGTTGACATCACTTGGTCTGCGGCTACTACTTTCACCCTCAATGCTGACCAGAGTATTATCGTTAATCCTGGAGCAACAATTGAAAATACAAGTGCTACTACCGGATTCGATGCCATCGTTTTCAATGCCAATACGGCTGGAACAACATCAGGAAATTTTGTAGGGATTAAGATAGATAATGCTACTCTAAAAGCCAATGGTGGAAACATCAAACTTACTGGTAAGGGTGGTGATACAGGTTCTGGCAACTATGGTATTTTTCAACATAACGGTGCTCAAGTAAGTACCACCAGTGGGAATATCACCTACATAGGCACGGGTGGAAATGGGGGAAATGATAATGTTGGTGTGTCATTAATCGGTTCCAACACCAAAATCAGTAGTGATAGTGGAGCCATTAGCATCACAGGCACGGGGCAGGGCATAAATTCTGATAACTACGGGATTTTTCAATCTAATGGTGCTCAAGTCACAAGTGTTGAATCCTGCAATAAAACTTTACATATTTAGGCGTGGGACGACCCGATTGAGCCAATGGACAAAATTCCACTCCTGCCGTATTAAGATTTGTATATATCGGAACTTATCTGCCAATTTACTTCCGTACATCCGTGGAACTTTTAACAGTTGCAATATCAAGTAAACTATTAAAATTACATAAATTTGAATGGTAATTCCATTCAAATTTTTACTCATCATTTTATCGAGCTTTAAGTTCATCTTTAGAAATTTCCATAGTACCTCTATCGCCCAGCGTTGTCTATAGGCTTCCCCTATCTCTTCATTACTCATTACATCCTCAGGAATATTGGTAGCTAAATAATAGTCTACTTTCTGTTGAACATTGCCAAAACAAACTACTCTCGCCTTACCTCGTTCTGTGGTGATATGATAGTTTTCATCCCATTTCCAATTCGACTTAATACGGATAATAAAAAGGGCATCATTTTCGATAAATTGTTCAAATACTTTGTGACTGCAAAACCCTCTATCCCCGACTGCGACTCCATTTTCCGGTAGCATTTTCACAATATCTTCACCAAAATTAATCTCATGTGCCTGTCCAGGACTAACAATTAAATGACCAGTAGATTTCGTATCTTGATTCAAAGTGGTTATTAACTTTACTTGGCGATAGCCTTGGAGCCAAAATAACTTACTCATCAGCGGTATTACGGTAGCATCAAAAGGACATAAAACCAACCTCTTTTCAGGATGAGCTTCCTCAATATAATGCAATAATTTATGATAAAGATGCATAAAAATTTGTGGGTCTCTTGTCTTGTTCGCCTTAGAAAACGTGGATAAGTCAACCTTAATGCCCGCATGATTTAATTGGTAAAATAAGTCCCGTAAACTGTTGATTCCTTTGTCTAAAATGCCAGCAAACCAGATTGAACAAAATAAGCGAGAATTTAGAACTGGATAATCATTAGTTGGCAGGTCTTTGAGTAAAAATTTGACAATCCCGGGAAAAGAATTGAATTTCATAGTTGTTTCATGTTTTGGTTTATATGAATTAGAATACCATATTTTGACCCCTCTTTTTCTGCCTTTACCTACCTTTCAACACTTCTGTGCTCAAGTAAGTACCACCAGTGGGAATATCACCTACACAGGCACAGGTGGGAATGGAACAAATGATAATGTTGGTGTGTCTTTGTCCGGTTCTGGCACCAAAATCAGTAGTGATAGTGGAGCCATTAGCATCACAGGTACGGGGCAGGGTACAGGTTTCAATAACTATGGCATTATTCAACAAAGTAGTGCTCAAGTAAGTACCACTAGCGGCAAAATTACCTATACAGGCATGGGTGCTGGCACAGATGATGCTATCCGTACAGAATTTGGCAGTAACATCATCGGTGACAATACGAGTGGGAAGATTACCCTCACCTCCACAAATAATGGCATCACCCTAGATAATGTCACCGTCAAAACTACTAACAACATCACTATTAATTCTCCCGGTAATGTAATTCAAAATAATACTGGTGGTCTATTTGCAGATGGATTGGAATTACAAGGCACGGGGGCATATACTCTCACCAATCCGAATAATGACATTGCCAAGTTAGCCGCCAACGGTACAGGTAACATCAAATACACCGATGTGAATGGGTTTGCGATTGGGACGGTTAATACGACCAATGGGGTCAATGTTGGGGCAAATAATCTCACCTTAAAAGCGGGTGGAGCAGTCACCCAAAGCGAAGCGATTACAGCGAGTGGTTTGGAGTTGTTGGGCAGTGGGAGCTACGACCTGGATAATACCAGCAACAACATCAGCACCTTAGCGGCGAATACCAATAACATCAAATACACCGACACCGATGGGTTTGCAATTGGCACGGTGAATACCGTTGGGATAGACACGAATAACAACAATTTAACCCTCAAGAGCAATTCAACCACCGATACGATTACTTTTACCCAAAATGTCACAACGGGCACGGGTAATTTAGTGGTTGAAGCTGGCACTATTGACCAAACAGGGGGTGTGATAACGACAACCGGCACAGCGAGTTTCACTGCTACGAAAGCGAATACGGGAAATGTTATTGCCAAGAATGTGAATGCTGGTGGCACTGTTTTGGGTACATCAGAAATTGGTGGCGACTTTACCCTAACCTCTACCGGCAATGTTACCCAGGCGGGGGGCGCAACGTTGAAAGTAGCAGGGAAAACCACCATCACTGCTCCTGGTGCAACAACTACTAATCCAGGGAATGTGCTTCCGTACTACATAGACCCAGCGGGGAATGTCACGATTGAGAAGGTGGGGTCGATTAATTTATCAGCTCAAACGGTGACGGGTAATTTGAGTGTGACATCACTTGCGAGTGGGAATGCCTATGCCAGTGTATTTAGTGGCAGTGCGATAAACCTGAATCAAGCCAATAGTTTTGGTGGCACGGTCAGTTTTAATACAAAGACGGACACCTATGGGGCAACAAGTGGCACACCAGGAATTAGCCAGTCTGGGGCACAAACGGTTGCAGGTACCAGCACCTTTAATGCGGTGGGTGGCACGATTACATTGAATGATGCGAGTAATACCTTCACTGGGGCGGTCACGCTGAACACGGGGGCGACGGGTGGGAACATTAGTTTTACCAATAATGCAACGACCAGTTTGGGTAATGTCACGACTGCAAATACTGCAAATGTGACGCTTAACATCAGTGGTGCGACCACGCAGGTTACAGGGACGGCGATAACAGCGGGTGGTTTGGAGTTGTTGGGCAGTGGGAGCTACGACCTGGATAATACCAGCAACAACATCAGCACCTTAGCGGCGAATACCAATAACATCAAATACACCGACACCGATGGGTTTGCAATTGGCACGGTGAATACCGTTGGGGTGAATACAGGTGGTAACCTGACCTTAACCGCAGGGGGAGCCGTCACGCAAAGTGAAGCGATAACAGCGAGTGGGTTGGAACTGACGGGAGCAACCGCCACCTACACCCTCACCAATCCGAATAATGACATCACTACACTTGCCGTAAGTACGAATAACAACTTCAGCTACACCGACATTAGTGGGTTTGCGATTGGGACAGTAGGCAGTACTAGTGGGATTAGTGCCCCTGGTAAGGATGTGACCTTAACCGCAGGGGGAGCCGTTACGCAAAGTGAAGCGATAACAGCGAGTGGGTTGGAGTTGTTGGGCAGTGGGAGCTACGACCTGGATAATACCAGCAACAACATCAGCACCTTAGCGGCGAATACCAATAATTTCATCAAATATACGGATACAAATGGGTTTGCGATTGGGACGGTTAATACGACCAATGGGGTCAATGTTGGGGCGAATAATCTCACCTTAAAAGCGGGTGGGGCAGTCACGCAAAGTGAAGCGATAACAGCGGGTGGTTTGGAGTTGTTGGGCAGTGGGAGTTACACCCTGACCAACGCAACAAACAACATCAACACCTTGGCGGCGAATACCACCAATAACATCAAATACACCGACACCGATGGGTTTGCAATTGGCACGGTTAATACCGTTGGGGTGAATACAGGTGGTAACCTGACCTTAACCGCAGGGGGAGCCGTTACGCAAAGTCAAGCGATAACAGCGAGTGGTTTGGAGTTGTTGGGCAGTGGGAGCTACGACCTGGATAATACCAGCAACAACATCAGCACCTTAGCGGCGAATACCAATAATTTCATCAAATATACGGATACAAATGGGTTTGCGATTGGGACGGTTAATACGACCAATGGGGTCAATGTTGGGGCGAATAATCTCACCTTAAAAGCGGGTGGGGCAGTCACGCAAAGTGAAGCGATAACAGCGGGTGGTTTGGAGTTGTTGGGCAGTGGGAGTTACACCCTGACCAACGCAACAAACAACATCAACACCTTGGCGGCGAATACCACCAATAACATCAAATACACCGACACCGATGGGTTTGCAATTGGCACGGTTAATACCGTTGGGGTGAATACAGGTGGTAACCTGACCTTAACCGCAGGGGGAGCCGTTACGCAAAGTCAAGCGATAACAGCGAGTGGTTTGGAGTTGTTGGGCAGTGGGAGCTACGACCTGGATAATACCAGCAACAACATCAGCACCTTAGCGGCGAATACCAATAACATCAAATACACCGACACCGATGGGTTTGCAATTGGCACGGTGAATACGACCAATGGGGTCAATGTTGGGGCGAATAATCTCACCTTAAAAGCGGGTGGAGCAGTCACCCAAAGCGAAGCGATAACAGCGAGTGGGTTGGAGTTGTTGGGCAGTGGGAGTTACACCCTGACCAACGCAACAAACGACATTAACACCTTAGCGGCGAATACAACTAACGACATCAAATACACCGATGCGAATGGGTTTGCAATTGGCACGGTTAATACCGTTGGGGTGAATACAGGTGGTAATAACCTGACCTTAACCGCAGGGGGAGCCGTTACGCAAAGTCAAGCGATAACAGCGAGTGGGTTGGAACTGACGGGAGCAACCGCCACCTACACCCTCACCAATCCGAATAATGACATCACAACACTTGCCGTAAGTACGAATAACAACTTCAGCTACACCGACATTAGTGGGTTTGATATTGGGACAGTAGGCAGTACCAATGGGATTAGTGCCCCTGGCAAGGATGTGACTTTGACGGCAGGGGGAGCCGTTACACAAACTCAGAAGATTACAGCAAGTGGGTTGGAATTAAAGGGTACTGGAAGCTACACCTTAACCAACACCAGTAATGACATCAGCACCTTGGCGGCAAATACGACCAATGACATCAAATACACGGATACAAATGGGTTTGTCGTTGGGACGGTGAATACAACCAACGGGATTAGTTCCCCTGGCAAAAATGTGACTTTGACGGCAGGGGGAGCCGTTACACAAACTCAGAAGATTACAGCAAGTGGGTTGGAATTAAAGGGTACTGGAAGCTACACCTTAACCAACACCAGTAATGACATCAGCACCTTGGCGGCAAATACGACCAATGACATCAAATACACGGATACAAATGGGTTTGTCGTTGGGACGGTGAATACAACCAATGGGATTAGTGCCCCTGGTAAGAATGTGACTTTGACCGCAGGGGGAGCCGTTACCCAAACTCAGAAAATTACAACCGGTGGATTGGAGTTATCTGGTAGTGGGAACTATACCTTCACAAATGCTAGTAATAATGTGCAGACTTTAACTGTGAAAACAAGTGGAAATGTAAACTATCAAGATGCTGATGCACTTAGTTTTAATACTGTTGGTATTGTGGGTGGACTGGACTTAGACGCAGTGGGAAGTATTACTCAGACCTCAAATGTTACTTCGACTGGCAAAGTTGATATAGCATCGCTCAGTGGTAGTATTTTAGCTTCTGGGAAAGACATCACTACAACAACTACAAACAAAGGAATACTATTGACTGCTACTAGCGGTGTAATCACAGCAGGTAATTTAACCACACAAGGTGGGCAGGTTGGAATTCAAACTTCTGCCGGTTTAATTCAGGTGGGTGATGTGAAAACGAATGGTGGGCAAATTAGTGTCATTAGTCCTAGCTCAATAAAGACTGGAATCTTGAATTCAAGCGGTAACATCTCAATCACTGGCAATGGTGTGCAGGTTGACCATATTATCGGTGGGTCTGGATCGGTTAGTATTTTTTCCTCTAATGGTTTCAAGGCTACTGGGCAAAATTCTAGTGGGTTTAGTATCCAAACTACTGGTGGATTGATTGACATTCAGTATGCTCCGAGCGGTATATTCAAAGTGGGTTCAACAGCCGGTAATGGTACTCAGGGGAAAATCACCAATGGGTTTATAACTCTCGACACAGGCTTGACCTTCATATGTTTCCCAAGCGACTGTGGTGTTTTTAAGAACATGTCTATTCGTACAACTGATTCCGCATCCACATCTCAAAAATCGAAATCGCTTGAAGACGCTTCTAAAATTGTTCGAGAAGTTTTGCCTACATTAACACTTCGTGAAGTTCCTACACGACAAATCTTAGATGTATCGGAAGTCCTCAGGACGCAACTAGATGTGGCGACGGAGGAGGCGATCCTCTCCCTAGATGTGGCCTTCGGTGCTGAGTTTGCCAACTATTTGGGAGTCAAACCAGCCAATACCCTCCGTTCGGCGGCTGATGTACGCAAACTACTCGAAGACATTTATAAACAAACCGGGCGTAAGACGGCCATTATCTATTGGGTGCTGGATCAACTCTACTTGAATATTGTGTTGATTACTCCCGGTGTTCCCCAAGGGGTTGCCCAAAATCAGGGAGTCCTAGTGGCCTCAGTAGATTTGGCGACTGGCCTTGTCCAGCAACCTAAAACTGCACCGCTTACTTATCGGGGTGTACCGACTGCGCGACGGGATGAGGTGATTCGGGTGATCAACCGCTTCCGCAACCAGGTGGCGGATCGGCGCTTGGTGGGAAATAGAGACTACCTCAAGGATGCTCAAGCCTTGCATCGGTGGTTGATTGAGCCGATTGAGCCAGAATTGCAAGCGCAAGGGATTGATACCCTGCTGGTGGTGCCGGACAAGGGGATTCGTCTCCTGCCGTTGGGTGCGCTATACGACGGTAAGCAATTCCTGATCGAGAAGTACAATGTGGCGATGACCCCCAGCATCAACCTCATCTCCACCCGGTATCGTCCACTCCAGGGTGCTGAAGTATTGGCGATGGGTGCTTCCACCTTTGCCAACGAAAGCCCTTTGCCCTCCGTGCCGACAGAATTAAAGACCATTACCAACATCTGGCCGGGTCGCTATTTCCTGAATCAGGACTTCACCCCAGAGCGGTTGATGCAGGAGCGCAAAGCGGGACAATTCCGCATGGTGCATTTGGCAACCCACGCCTTCTTCAAACCTGGGGATTTGAGTGAATCGTACATTGTTTTTGGGAATAATCAAAAATTGCCAGTTACCAAATTGCCCGACCTATCACTACAGGGGGTGGAATTGTTCTCTTTGGGAGCCTGCCGCACCCTCATCGGTGATGGCACCGACCCGACCGTGGAATTTGGCTTTGCGGGCTTGGCGGTGAAAACCGGTGTGGAAACCGCAGTGGCCTCCCTGTGGAATGTGGAGGATACTGCCACAATGGCGTTGATGACGGAATTTTATCGTTCCCTCCAGAAAACCCCCATCAAGGCAGAGGCATTGCGACAAGCCCAACTGGCGTTAATGCAAGGCCAAACCAAAGTGGAAGGCGGTCAGCTACGATTGGTGACCCGGAGCGGCCAGAGTATCCCCTTACCGCCAGAACTGACCAAAGTCAAAGACCTAGACTTTTCCCATCCCTACTTCTGGTCTGGGTTTAGTATGATTGGCAGTCCCTGGTAGTGCTATCTTTGTAATGCTTAAAACAGACCTGGATTTATGGTTGGAATTGTGTAGAACGATACGCTTTTTCTCGCTAGGGGGGCTGAAACCCTTGTCAGGCTTAAGCATAAGCTCTGCTTATCACCACATACTCAGGAGAACCGAAGTAACCGGGTGTGAACCGTAGGGTTAGACATTGCTCAAATGTCCGCGAGATGAGGATTCCCAGAAATTTAACCCCCCGTTCAAGAAATTGAGCAAGCCTACTCTATGTAATGATGCCTACTCCGTCAACAACACATAGTTTCTTTTGTAATACAGCCTGTTCACAGATTAAAGGATACAAAAAATCGTGTTTCCAAGGCTGAGCCTTAACCGGGTTTAGAGCAAGTGGGTTGACAACCGTATCCCGTAACCCCTGGCTGTAGTTCTATTTCTCGGTGCTCGTAACTCGTTGGGATTCTTCCAATCAGGAGATTTTCAGGAAGCGGTATAATCTGTACCCAAACGTTCAGCGACCAGGCGGGACAGATTTAATAAAACTTTGGCGGCGACCTGGGGGTGATGTTGCATCAACTGCTCCATCGCCCTGCGGCTCAAGATGACGGCTTGGGTGGGGCTGAGGGCAATCACATCGGCAGTCCGGCGGGCACCGGTGATGAATGCCATTTCCCCGACGATACGCCCAGAACCCAGCAGGGCAATGGTATCCCCCTGGGGGGTGCGGACTTCCACCAAGCCGGTTTGGATGACGTATAAATCCTGTCCCAGGTCGTGGGCTTGGATCAGGGGTTCCCCCGGTTGGTAGGTGGCGCAGGTGCCGGTTTGCAGGACAATGGCGGAATCCTCAGCCGATAAGCCTTCTAAAAATACAACCGTGCCGGTAGCCGGTTCCCATTGGGCGCTCAGGCATCCCCACAGGGCTTTGAGGAGCCATTCGGCAACCCCGACGGAGGTGAGGGGCTGGGGGGCGGGGGTTTGGGTTTGCAGTTCATTAACTTGGGCTTGGGCTTGCTGGAGCCGGTCGGCGAGGGTATCGAGCAGTTCCTTTTGCAGGGTGTAGGTGGCTTGCCAACGGAAGTAGTCCTGGCTGGTTTGTTGCCAGATGCGCTGTTGTTGTGCCAGTTCCTGGGTGAGTTCCTGGGCGGTTTGTTCCTCAAGGGCACAGCGGGCTGACAGGGCTTGCAGGTCGGCTTGTTCCTGTTGTAAATGGTTTTTCTGCTGTTCGTAAAGGCTTTGGGTGCGTTGCCAGTGGCTCTGAATTTGGCTCTGGAACCAGTCCCAAGCGGGGGGGTGTTGACCGCTTTGACACAGTAAACTCAATTCCTGGCAGAGTTGACGCCAGCGGAGTTGGTCGTTTTGGTACACCTGTTGGTGGTGGGCGAGACTGCGGAGATGTTGCTCCGAGGGCTGAACCCCTTGCTGGTGCAGGGTACGCAGGTGCTCAATCTGGGTTTGCAGTTGGGCGGCTTGTTCCTTGATCTGGTTCAATAACGGTTCCAAAGACTCTGCTGGGGCAGGAGTTTCCCCAGAGGGAGCAAAAGTTTGGGCAAGAATGTACTGGACAAGGTACTGTTGGGACTGGAGCAGATACTCCTGGTTTTGGATTTGTGCTGATAAAAAACGCACCAGGGCACGGCGGCTATTCAATTCCCCCTGAAGCTGGGCGAGGGTGGTTTGATGTTGTTGCCACGCCTGCTGGGTCTGCGCCAACTGTGCCGTTTGGGTTTGGTAATGGCGGTATCGTTCTTCTAACCAGGTGGCTCGGTCTTGGAGTTGTTGCCGCTGTTGCGCCACTAGAGAAGTCTGCAAATTCAACAGGGTTTGCAATTGCGCTAGGGAATGGGTGGCACCGGGAAACCCCACCGGCAGGTATCTGTCCTGCTCCACCCACACCAAACTGCCCGGGGTGATCTCCGGGGGCAAGGGGTTAGCCGGGAATAGGTGGGGCAAGGCAACCGCTACCCAACCGGTGCTATCCGCCTGGGCAAGGGGCTGGATGACCAACCCGCTCTCACCGGCGGCGACCAACCCCAAATACCTGTCCATCAACGGACGGTTTCCTCCACTGGACTGGGCAGGGAGGGTTGTTGGCGGTATTGTTCAATATCTTTTTCCAGGGCGGCAATTTTTTGATCCCGCCGCCACAGTTCCCGCCGGGCGATCAACCACCGCTGTAACTGGTTCCAAATCCCAAAGAGCCAGGCTAAGGTTGCCCCGACCCCCATCGCCAGGATCAATTCCACCGCCAAGGGATAGTTGACCGTGTAGGTACCGACCAGATGCACGGTGGCGGGTTCCATATTCTGCAAACTAAATAAAACCAGTGCCAAACAAAAGGCAAAGATCAAAGCGGCGTTAATCTGCACCATAAGCCCCACCTCGTAGGTTAACGATTATAGGGTATCAGGGTTCCTGCCAGCCCCCCCAGTTCTCAAACTTCCTTAAAATCTGTCCCCCCCAAAAACCGCCGTGCCAGGAAAAAACTGGCGATGGTTTTGGCATCCACCCCCTCCCCCCGGTCAATGGCGGCTTGCAATTCCAAGGGAGAGAGCAAAACCACCCGGATGTCCTCATCCGCATCCCGCTGGGGTTGGTGCGCCAAGGGAGCCAAATCCGTTGCCAAATAGGCGTAGATCACCTCATCGGAATAGCCGGGAGCCAGGAAAAATTCCCCCAGGGAACGCCAGGTATGCGCCCGATAGCCGGTTTCCTCCTGCAATTCCCGCTGGATGGTGGTCAAGGGGTCTTCCCCCGCCTCCAGGGTACCCGCCGGAAATTCGAGTAACCGCCCCTGGGCGGCGAACCGATACTGATGCACCAACACCAATTGCCCCTCTGGTGTCACGGGCACGGCGAGGGCACCGCCGGGATGGCGCACACAGTCCCATTCCCCCTCCGCGCCGTTGGGCAGGCGCAGGCGATTGACCTCATAACGAAATTTGCGCCCCTGCACCCAAAGCCGCTTCTGCAAAAGTTCCGGGGATTCGTTACGCATCAGGAGGGGAGTCCTTTGGCTCGGCGTTGGTCAAGCCACTGGCGCACCAGGGGAATCTGGGCAATATCCCGCAGGACATCGGCGACACAGGCATAGCGTTCTTTGCAATGCTGACGTACCATTTTATCCAAAACCGCCCCGGTCGCTTCACTGACCGCATTGGTGCCCAGATGGACACGCCAGTCCAGTTCCCCCCGCTCGGGGTGTGGTGCCAAGTGTTCCGGGGATTGTCCCGTCAGGGCTTGCAGGGCGATCACCCCCACGGCGTAAATATCACTGCTCAATACGGGCTGACCCATAAATTGCTCGATGGGGGCATAACCCATGGTTCCCACGGAAACCGTCTGGTTGCGGGTGATGTGTTCCGGGTTGAAACTGGCTTCCAGGCATTTGACAATCCCAAAATCAATCAACACCAGCTTGCGGTCAGAGGCTCGGCGGATGATATTTTGGGGTTTCACATCCCGGTGGATCACCCGGTTGGCGTGGACAAATTCCAAAACCTTGAGGATGCTAATCACCAAATTCAACACCTGGGGTTCGGACAGGGGTTGCCCGGGCTGGAGTTCTTGGGCGAGACTTTCCCCCTCGATGTATTCCTGCACCAAATAAAACTGCTGTTCCTGTTCAAAATAGGCTAATAAACGGGGAATTTGGTCATGGGTGCCCAATTTTTCCAGGGTTTCCGCTTCCCGATTGAACAGGCGGCGGGCGGTGGCAAGACCCTCCCCCCGGACGGTGGGGCGCAGTTGTTTGACCACGCATCGGGGTTCCCCCGGTCGGTGGGTGTCCTGGGCGAGGTAGGTCACGCCAAACCCCCCCTGTCCCAACAGGCGGACGATGCGGTAGCGGTGGGCGAGCAGGTTGGGGTCGCTCCAATCCGCCGGGGTTTGGGCGGCGGCAAGGGTCGCCAGTTGGGCTTCGATCCGCGCCAGGGCGACGGCAAAATCAATGGGTTTGGTGATGTAGTCATTCGCTCCCAACCGGAACGCCTCCACCATGTCCTCGCTCTGGCTCCGGGCAGTCGCCATGATCACCGGCAGTTGTGCCTGGGAATAGGTTTGCCGTAACCGCTCCAGAGTCGCCAGCCCCCCCATCCCCGGCATCATCACGTCCAACAGCACCAAGTCGAATTTGGCTTGGGCAATACATTCCAAAGCCGCTTCCCCGCTCTCGACCGCCTGCACCTGGTAGCCCTGGCGCTGTAACCGGCGGGACAGCATATCCCGATTATCGGCGTTGTCATCCACCACCAACAGACTGGCTTTGGGGGCGGGGGGGGATTCGGGCAAGGGGGCAGACTCTTTGCCCAGCAGGGCGTGAATTTTGCCCAAGAGCCGCTCCAATTCCACGGGTTTGGTGTCGTAGTCATCGCAACCGGCGGCTAGGGCTTTTTCCCGGTCGCCCCCCATCGCATGGGCGGTCAAGGCAATCACCGGGATATGGCGGGTGGCGGGGTTGTCCTTCAAAATTCGGGTCGCCGCCCACCCATCTAACCCCGGCAGGCTCAAATCCATCAGGATCAGGTGGGGTAAATGCTGTTGCGCCATATCCACCCCCATCTGCCCATCCACCGCCGTGATCACCTGAAACCCCTTGCGTTGCAGACGGCGGGAGAGCATATCCCGGTTGAGTTCGTTGTCCTCCACAATCAGCAGGGTGTGCATCCATCACCCCGCATAGGTGTTTTGTAAAGCCTGGAGCAACAATTCCCGCACCGAAGCCAACAGCCGCTCCTGGTTCAATTGCCCCTTTTGCCAAATTTGCTGTACCGAGCGTTGCAGGTGTTGCCGTTCCATCGCCGTTAGTTCCTTGGCAGTGATCACGATCACGGGAATCTTTCGCCATGTTTCATTTTGACGCAATTGTTCCACCACCGCAAACCCATCCACCTCCGGCATCATCAGGTCAAGCAAAATCACGTCCGGGGGGTGCTGGGCAATCGCCTCCAAAGCCAACCGCCCATTCGCCGCCGTCTCCACCTGCCAGCCCTGTTTGTGCAATACCCGTTGGAGCATCTCCCGGGTGTCCGGGTCATCCTCCACCACCAGCACCCTACGCCCCTGGGTCTGGTAGCGTTGCAAAATCCCCACCAACCGCTCCCGGTCAATGGGTTTGGTGAGATAGTCCGTCGCCCCCAGGGCAAACCCCACCCGCTGGTCGTCCACCATTGAAAGAATGATCACCGGGATGTTACACAATTCTGGATCAGCCTTCAGTTCCGCCAACACCGACCAACCACTCACATCCGGCATCATCACATCCAGGGTAATGGCCTGGGGTTGGATTTGTCGGGCTAAACTCAACACCTGTGCCCCCTCCGTCGTCGCCACCACTTCAAACCCTTCCTTGGTCAAAAACCGTCGGAGCAAATCCCCCACCTGCGGGTCATCATCCACCACCAGCACCCGCCGATTCCCCGTTCCCGTCGGTAAAATTTCCCCCAGAGGTGCGCTTTGGTTACAAATCGGCAACCGCACCGTAAACACCGTCCCAACCCCCGGCGTACTCTCGACCGTAATTTCCCCCCCCATCAACCGGCAAAATTGCTGACTAATCGCCAACCCCAACCCCGTCCCCCCGTACTTACGAGTCGTGGAACTATCCGCCTGGGTAAAGGCTTGGAAGAGTTTGCCCACCTGCTCGGGGGTCATGCCAATCCCCGTATCCCGCACCCGCAGTACCAGCCAGTCCTGCTCCTCCTCCCTGTGCCGCTCCCCCGTCAACGTCACCGTCCCCCGCTCCGTAAATTTAGCCGCATTGCTGAGCAAATTCAGTAAAACCTGGCGCAATTTGGTCATATCTGCGTGAATCGTCCCCAAATCCCCTGCCAATTCCAGCCGCAATTCATTTTGGTTTTTTTGTAATAAGGGCGTGGCTGTGGTCACTACCTCCTGCACCAAGTCCCTCACCGCAAAGGTTTCCAGGTACAAATCCATCCGCCCCGCTTCGATTTTAGAAATATCCAAAATGTCATTGATTAGCGCCAACAAATGCTTGCCCGCCCCTCGAATTTTCTCCAAATCCGGGATCATTTCCTCTTGGTTGGTATCTTCGGCGGTTTCTTGCAAAATTTCGCTATAGCCAATAATCGCATTCAACGGGGTACGCAGTTCGTGGCTCATATTCGCCAAAAACTGACTCTTGGCTTGATTCGCCTGCTCCGCCGCCACCCGTGCCCGTTGTTGTTCCTCATGGTGGCGACGCTCCGTAATATCCCGCAGGTTCACAATCACCCCCTGCACCACCCCATCCGCCAACAAATTATTAAAAATCCCCTCCACATAGCGATAGCATTGGCTTTGATCCCGATGGGGTATGATAAATTCCAGGGGCTTACTCACCCCCGGCTGGCGGGAAATCTGGGCAAATTGCGCCCGCACCTGCGTTTGATCCGGCGAAGTCACCAACGACCACAGGGGTTGTCCCAGCAGTTGGGCTGGCTCGTAACCCAAAAGATGCCACACGGAAGGACTGCTGTAGCGAATTGTTCCCTCCCTATCCAGGATCAGCACCATATCGGAAGCGTGTTCCAACAACGCCCGAAAGTACTGCTCCCGTGTCCGCACCTCCGCCTGCGCCTGATGTAACCCCTCGTCCCTGTTCACCAATTCCTGAATCATCTGCTCGAAGCTCTGCGCCAACTCCCCCGGCTCCCGCCCCTGTCGGGCTAACCGATGCAACTCCCCCTGCACTGCCGCTGCTTGGTCAGGATTGAACGCTTGCCCCAAGCGGCGCACCACCCGCACCAACCGGGTAATCGGGCGAATCACCGTATTTTTCAACAACCAATTCAGCACCAGCAACGTCACAGCGAACACCCCCACCAGGGTCACCAGTACCGATGCCAACAACCCCCGGCTCCGGTCAAACACCTGTTGCGCCGGTAGGTAAATTATCTGCGCCGCCACCACCTCCCCCAACTGCCAACCAAAGCCCCCCTCCCGCCCATAGGTGAGAATTTGGCTTTTGGGGGCATTTTCCGGCACCGAATGACAGCGCAGACAGGACTCCTTCGTCACCCGCAGGGGTTGGGCAGTGTAAAACACCTGACCCGTGGGCAAAAATCCCGAAAGTTCTTTTAATTCTGGGTTCGTGCGAAATTGCTTCACCAAACCCGTTTCAAATTCATTCGCCTGGTCTTTGGGATTGGTGGGATTGGGAGCCGCCTCTTTGTAATTAAAATCCTGATAGGGAGCCTGCTGTTGAAAGTTCTTAAAAACAGTGGTCGCACTATAGGAAGGCACCGTCTCCGGGATAAATTGGGTAGCCTTTTCTAACTGGTCTTTTAATAGGGGGTTAATCTGTTCACTGGTGTAGGTGCGTACCCCGTTCATCATGGCGATCAGGGCTTGGGCTTGGCTGGTGATTTCCTGCTCTGCCCGTTCCTGCATCTGTATGGACAATCCCACCCCAGCAATCACAATCCCCGTCACAAACACGAGGGTTAAAGTAGTACTAAACAGGCCGTTAAGTTTAACAGATGACCACATGATCTAAGATTGCTAGTAACTCCTACCACTATAATCGGTACAGTCGGAATGCTGAAACTTTATTTTTAGAATTTTATTGTTTACAGTCTTTTGAGTGGTTGCGGGATACAGTTGAACCCCACTCGCCGTAGGTCAATCATGATTAAGCCTTGAGGATAATCGAGACCTTTTGTATCCTTTAATTGATAAATAGACTGTACTTTAGAGAGCGTTGCTGAATCTGTGTATAATTACTGAAAATGGTCGGCTTATTTCATACATATTTGATAGTTCAAGGGATGCTCTTAACCTGACATTGCCCCCAACCCTATCGGCGTAATCATTTATGGCAATTCTAACTGAATATGGTTATGCCACGCTCTCCCTAGGAAAGGGTCGCCGGGGCACCGCCCCCATTCCTAGTTCTTCAAAATGGTTCTTCAGAATCTGAGTTCGTCAATGGAATTGCCGTATTCGGAATCATGATGCTATATGTAATTCATAAATTAAATTAAGGGCACCTCTATTAATAGCTCTCCTGGATTTGTGGTTGGAATTGTGTAGAACGATACGCTTTTTTCTCCCTAGGGGGGCTGAAACCCTTGTCAGGCTTAAGCATAAGCTCTGCTTATCACCAAATACTCAGTAGCACCCTATTAATTCACAGCTATTGTAAATGACCCCTGCGTTATTGATAATTGCCAACGTAAGAATGGGATTTTCAGCCCTGCTATAGCAATCCTAAATAAAAATGGAACATGGGTCGCAGGGGCACCGCCCCCGTCCCTGGTTCTGGGAAATTTGTGTTCGTTAATCAAATAGGATTGCTATATTACCCTACACTGAGGTAAACCGCTTTGCTTAGGTACTTAACCTTTGTTTAACCGCTCTTTAATTTCTGTTGGAGAACACAGTAGCTTATACTATAGCAATCCTAAATGAGAATGGAACAGGGGTCGCAGGGGCAACGCCCCCGTCCCTGGTTCTGGAAGATTTGTGTTCGTTAATCAAATAGGATTGCTATAGTTCTGAAAAATTTTTTTTGAAAATCAAGTAGGATTGCTATATCAACAAACATAATCAGATAAGCACCTTTTTATCGGTTAACTATCAGGAGGTAGTTGTGACGAATAGCGATGGGCAGATGATTACCCAACAGCGGGAAGGGGCACGGTTGTATGCCAGTCCCGATGTGCAACACGTCTCCCTAGGAGGCCCAATTCGGGCGGTATTGTACTGGCTGGTAGCATTGCCTATTGTACTTTTAGCCTATGGCTCGCCTTCCCTAGACATCGGTAAAAAATTGCAAGAGCGTCTGCCTTTGTGGGTGGGGGCAGGGGTGGTTTTGGCACTCTGGAGTCAAGTGGTTAAGGGGGTGCGGGTGGCGGCTGAGTGGGAAAAAGGGGTGATTTTGACCCTGGGCAAATTCTCAGAAATCCGGGGTTCTGGCGTTTTTTATGTAATGCCAGTGATAGAAAGTGTGCAATTTGTGGATACCCGGGTGCAGGTGTTGAATATTCCCCGCCAACGGGCGATTACCAAAGATAACGTGCCGGTGGTGATTGATGGTGCCCTATTTTTGAGTGTGAGAAATCCCGGTCATGCGATTACCAAGGTACAAAATTACCGTTTTGCGACCTCCCAATATGCCCAATCGGCTCTGCGGGATGTGGTGGGTTCTTCTTCCTTAGATGACCTGCTTGCGGAGCGGGAAAAAATTCAGGAACAGGTGGCGGCTATCGTCGGGGAAAAAGTGCGGGATTGGGGTTTGAAAGTGGAGGCGATTCAGTTGCAGGATTTTGATTTGCCGGAGGATTTGCAAAAGGTCATGTCCCGGCAAGCCTCGGCGGAACGGGAAAAACGGGCGACCATTACCAAAGCGGAAGGGGATCGCCTAGCGGCACTGAACCTGGCGGAAGCGGCGAAATTGATGCAGGCGAACCCGATTGCCCTGGAACTGCGGACGTTGCAAACGATTGATGGTCTGGCGGCGAGTCCCTCCAACACGGTGGTGCTGTTCCCGATGGAGTTGGGGCACATGGTGCAGGGATTGGCAAAAGTGGCATCACCCCCGCCCACGGATGGGAAAACGGCGGCACCGCCTCCCCCTAATCCTGGCATTCTGAAAAGTTAAAAAAGTTAAAGGGGGTGGGTGTATTGGGCGTTGACCCAGCCTTCCTGTTGGGTCGCCAGGACGGACACTTTTAACCATTGCCCATCGCTACTGGTATCCAGCACCAGTAATTTTTCCCGATCCGCCAGGGTGGTCAGGGGGGCACCGTTGGGTTCCTGACGCAACACCAAACCGGTGGGGGAGTTGACGTGTACCTGCCGCCCTTCCCGTTCTCCTGGTGGTGTACTGCGGATGTATTCGGATTTGACCCAGCCGGTGGTCTGGGTGGCGGGGATTTGCACCTGTGTCCAACTGGCATCCCCATTGTGTGCCAAAAAGATCAATTCCTGGGCATAGGCTAACCCGGTAATGACTGGCGCAGAGGTACTCGGTTCCCGGCGCAAAATTAACCCACCCTCAGCCGTGACCCATAAATTCGGTGATGATTGGGCGGGGGGGGTACTCACCGGGTGCGGGGCTTGCAGATTGCCTGCTTTCACCCAACCCATGACCTGTTGTGTCGGTAATCGCACCTGTTCCCACTGCTGGTCGGCACTCATTGCCAGCCGTTCTACCATCTGTTGATAAGCCGCTGTGCCCACCACCGGACTTTGCGCCTGGGGTTGCGCCCGTACCAACAAACCTTCGGGGGCGGTGACCTGCATCCGGGTGCCCGCTGGGATGACATCCGGCGACTGGGGTAAGGGGGCTGGACTGGCAGGCGTTGGGGGTTGCGTCACCCGATACCAATGGTTCAACCCCAAGCGTACCAGGATAAAACTGGCAGTCATGGGTAAGGTTGTCGCCAAAACCAAACCCAAGACCCATGTCCAAGGGGAGGCAGATTCACGCAGACGACTTGCCATCATCCTGTTCCTCAATTTGTTCCATACGGCGGCTGAGACTGGTGTGCCGGGAAGCGGAGCGAATCTTGCCGGTGCTCGCCCATTGTTGCAACAGTTGCACCTGTTCCTGAGCCGTGTGCGCCAGGGGCACCATCTGGCTGGCTGCTTCTAATATATCGTCTGTGGTAAATTCCCGCCCCTGACTAAAGCCGGTGTGCATGGCTTCGATGATCGCCTGTTCCAGTTCCGCCCCGGAGAAATCGGGGGTTTCCCACGCCAGCCGTGCTAAATCGTAATTTGACCAGGTATGCGGTCGCAGGCGGGACAAATGCACCTGGAGAATACTTTGCCGTTCCTCCCAGGTGGGCAAGCCGACAAAAAAAATCTCATCAAATCGCCCTTTCCGCAGGAGTTCCGGGGGAAGCAGTTGAATTTGATTCGCCGTCGCCACCACAAACACCGGGGAATTTTTCTCCGCCAACCAGGTCAAAATCGTGCCAAACACCCGATTGGTGGTGCCGCTATCCCCCCGGCTGTCCATCGCACTAAAGGCTTTGTCAATCTCATCAATCCACAGCACACAGGGCGCTAGGGCTTCCGTGAGTTGAATCATCTGGCGGGTGCGGCTTTCCGATTCCCCCACCAACCCGGCGAACAACCGCCCCACATCCAACCGCAGGAGGGGCAAATGCCAAAAATGGGCAATCGCCTTGGCGGTCAAGGATTTCCCCGTCCCCTGCAACCCCGCCAGCAGTAACCCCCGGGGATAGGGCAAGCCATATTCCCGTGCCGCCTCACCAAACGCCCCTTGCCGCCGTTGCAACCAAAGTTTCAAATTATCCAACCCGCCAATATCCGCCAGGGTGACCGTCGGGGGGCAAAACTCCAAAATTTGCGTCTGCTGGATAATCTGCCGTTTTTCCGTCAGTACCAAATCCACATCCTCCGCCGTCAGGGTGCCCCGCAATGCCAGCGCCCGCCCCACCACCCGTTGCATCCGCTCCAAGGACAACCCCTGACAGGAACGCACCAATTCCTCCAAAACCTGGGGGGGCAAAGATTGGTGCAACCCCTGGAGTATCTGCTGGAGTTCCTGGCGCAATTCCACCGCCGTCGGCAGACCAAAGGGCAAGACGGTGACCATTTCCTGCAATTCCAGCGGCAGACGTACTTCAGGAGCCAGCAGAATCACACTTTTGGGTTGCCCCTTGAGGGTGCGGTTGAGATTGCGTAACTTGCGCCCCACCGCCACATCCTCCAAAAACCGGCTGTAGTCCCGCAGGATCAGCAGGGCAGGCACATGGGGCGGCAATTTATCCAAAAATTCCAACGCCTGTAGAGGATTGCGACGGGCGAACCCCTGGTCATTGGGATTGCCCTGGATGCCCTCCACAAAATCCCAGGAGTAAACCCCCCAGTTTCCCAAATCCTTGGCAACCTGCACCAAAACCACCTCCACCCGTTCCTCCTCAGCGGTGGGCACATAAATAAACGGGTAACGTGCCCGGATCAGTACCCCCAACTCCTGGGCAAAATCCATGCTATCCCCAGGGTTTGAACTGGGTTAAACCCGCCCAACGGGGGTCAACGGGGGGCACCTCCTCCGGCTCCCAGTCCAGGCGGCAATCGGGGCGGCACAGGGGATGACTGGGCAATGCCAGGGAAATGTGTTCATACAACCACTGCCCCACATCCAACCAACCATCCGGGGGCAAATACTCCATCAAATCGGCAAAGGAGACTTCCTGTTCCAACGACCACGCCCTGGGGTCACTCTTGATCGCATCCAGCCAAATCACCTCCGACACCTCTAGGGGCAGACGGTCATTGTACTTACATAAACAGCGACGACAAGTTAAAGTCACAATCATGTTCACCCGGGCGCTGACCTGGAGACAGGTTCCTTGGTGTTGGATTTCAATTTCCCCCTGCACCGGCGTTAATAGGGGCAAATCCGGCAGGTGTTCCCGCACCGTGATGCACAATTTTCGCTCCGGCAGACGCAGTAAACTGGGAATCGCAAGGGGCTGTAACACGCTCGGTGACGGAAAATTTTATTCTATTCTCATGTTAATTTTAATGGTAACGCATTTTTTCTTACTGAAGTGCTTAAGGTTCGGAAGCGTCAGGGCGACCTGCCCTACCCCCGGCATCATTGGCGATCACCAGCAAAAGCCCCCCGATCAGGGCAAGATTTTTCCAAAACTGAATCACCTCAATATTTTTGCTAAAGTCCGTGTGAAAAATCAGGGTGGCGGGAATTAAAAAACCAATCAAACAAGCCGCTCCCCATCGGGCTTTGTACCCCACCAGCACCGACAATCCCCCCAGGAGTAACACCAAAATAGTGGGAATCAACAACCAGCCAGGCACTTGAAATTGTGCCATGTAGGCTTGGGTCGCTTGGGGGGCGAGGATTTTGGTAATGGCGGAGCGGATGAAAATGGCTGATAAAAACAACCGTCCCATCCGGTTTAACCAGGGTCTCAGCCGGGATTCCGGTGTTGACATCCGCATAACTTCACCCATGTTTTGGCTACTATTTTATTGTAATTTGCGACAATCTCAAACGGTCTCGGTGCAGAACCAAAACGGCGCAGTGCCCCTGCAACCCCTGTTCCATTCTCATTTAGGACTGCTATAGCTCAAACTTAGGGTGATTCTGATATGCAGAAATGGGTAGTGACAACCCTGAAATGTATGTTGAGAAATGCCCTATAATACGATTGGGGGAATTTCGATAAAAACACCATGATCACCCTAGAGCAAACCGCCCATCTGGCACACCTCGCCCGCTTGGAACTCACCCCCGCCGAAATTGCAGAATTAAGCGGTCAATTGGGGGCAATTTTGGACTATATGGCGCAATTACAAAACCTAGATTTGGCGGATGTGCCCCCCACCGCCCACGCTGTCAATACCGCCAATGTCCTGCGTCCCGACCAACCCGTGCCCTCGACCCTGACCGAAAAACTCCTGGAAATTGCCCCCGCCCCGGAAGACCACTTTTTCCAAGTGCCCCAAATCCTGCGGGAGGGTTAACATCAGCACTAACTCCGCACCGCCCTAGTGGGAGTCGCAGGAATGTCTAAAACCGCTAATAATTCTGATAGGGTCTGACAGCGAGCGGGCAACCCCAAACGACTCGGATGCACCACCGGCTCGTAACGAAAATAACGATACTCCGCACAAAAATCATCCCAGGGAATAAATTGCGCCCCCAACCACCGGGCAACCCGCATCAAAAAAGCGACCCGCCGGGGCGTTAAATTCAACTGCCAGGGGGGAATCCTTACCCCAAAATAATCACACAATTCCTGCACCGCATCATTGAGCCAAATTACCTCATTGCCTAACACAAACTGGCGAAATTCTTGGGGGGGATGGGCAAGATAGTACAGCACAATCTGGGCAATATCCTGGGCGTGGATAAAATGAAAACAGCCATCCGCCCGCACCCACCGCACCCACCGTAAATAGCGGGGTAATTGGTCTAAACCGGTAGAAATATGGGAGGGAGGTTTATCCTTGTCTCTCCCAAAAATCAAAGTGGGAAACACCACGGTTAACCGGTGATAAATCGGGAGGGTTTGTAATTGTTCATAGCACATGAATTTAGAACGAATATACTCAGTACCCAGGGTTTTGGCTTGGGGCAATAATTGCAAATTTTGATCCAAAATACTGGCGGTGGAAAAATAAATCACCTGCTCACATATCTGCGGATTTAGGGCTTGCATGAGACTTAAGTTTCCAGTTAAATTCACCTTAAATGTGTCTTCACCCCCCCATTGGGTTGCCAGTAAAATGGCACTATTCATACTCGGTAAAAGTTCAATATAGGGGGTGGTATCCTGTAAATTACCTGGGATTAAATGTACCCCAGGTCGGCTTTGAAAATTGAATTTTAGCTTGTGGGGATCACGGATTAAAAAAAATAATTCATGCTCCGTTTGCTGAATCAACATTTCCGCCAGATAATGACCCACACAGCCACTACCACCGGTGATAAAAATGCGCTTTTTCGTCATGCTTAATGCCTAATCATCCCTGCCTGTTGTCCCATTGTTGCACGGTTTCAAAAAAGACCCGCACATGGTCTTCTGGGGTGGTTGCTAATACCCCATGCCCCAAATTCATAATGTGTCCCACAGAACCGGCTTGTTGGATAATTTCCCCGATACGTTGGCGGATCAATGCCGGTGGTCCGAACAATACCCCTGGGTCTAAATTGCCCTGCACACAGAGATTTCCTAACCGCTGACGGGCTGTTGCCATTTCCACCGTCCAGTCCACACTCACCACATCCACTCCCGTTTGCGCCATCAATTCTAAAAGGGTGCCACTGCCATAAATGTATAAAATTAAGGGAGTATCCGGGTAGGTGGCTTTCACTTTTTGTACCAATTTTTGTTGATAGGGTAATACAAAGGTGCGGTAGTCCACCGGCGAGAGTTGTCCTGCCCAGGAATCAAAAATTTGCACCACCTCGGCACCCTGATCAATTTGGTAAAGTACATAGGTGGCAATTTGTTCAGCCAAAAATCCCAGCAATTGGTGCAAAACCTGGGGTTCTTGATAGGCTAGGGATTTAATCACCGTATAGTCTTTAGAACTTTTGCCTTCTACCACATACGCCGCCAACGTCCAAGGGGCACCGACAAACCCCAATAGGGTCGCCCGTTCGCCAATTTCTGAGCGGAGGGTGCGAAGAATTTGACCGATAAACGGGAGGGATTCAGCGGGTACCAGGGGCGTTAATTGCTGAATTTGCTCTAAAGTGCGAATGGGCGGGTCAATCAAGGGTCCCCGACTTTCGATGATGTCAAAATTGATGCCCATGCCCGGCAAAGGGGTGAGAATATCGGAGAACAAAATCACTCCGTCCGGCGCAAAGGCACGGAAGGGTTGCAGGGAGATTTCCACCGCCAAGTCCGGGTTTTCCGACCGCTCCCGAAAGCTAGGATAACGCTCTCGCAACTCCCGATAGGCACGCATATACCGCCCGGCTTGCCGCATCATCCACACCGGGGGTCGGGGTAAGGGAATGTTTTGGGTGCTTTTGAGGAGATAGGTACTGCGGGAACCGGCGGTCATTGGGGGGGGAACATAAAAGAACTTTTTTGACTATACCACCGGAACTCCCCCGGGCTATACCATTCTGCCCAAGTTGGCCGGGCAATTGCTTAACCTAACCGGCAAGATGTGGCGGCAGTTATCACGACAACCCCTGCCCAAACCCCACGGGGACGGAGAGAGTGACCTTGCCAGTAGCCCTAATCCCCCGGCCAAAGCCATCTGTTTTGCTACCCGACACGGTGGCATTGGTGAGAGTGACATCGCCAGTAGCAAAAATTCCGGTAGTGCTACAGTCTTTTGAGTGGTTATGGGATGCAGTTGAACCCCACTCGCTGTAGATCAATCATGCTAAGCCTTTAAGATAATCGAGGCTTTTTTTGTCCTTTAATTAATAAATAGACCGTATAGCAATCCTATTTGATTAACCAACAAAAATTTCCCAGAACCAAGAACGGGAGGGTGCCCCTGCGACCCCTATTCCATTTTCATTTAAGATTGCTATATTAATTTTTGTGCTTACACGGCAAGGCTGGAAGCCCCATTCTTTCCTTTGCGCTTATCAATAACTCAGGAGTCATTCCCAATAGCTGTGAATTAATATAGGTGCCCTTAATTGCTTGGAAAATTCCATAACTTGAGATTGAAATGAACTTTTTTACAAATCGGATTTTGAACCCCTCTACTGTGCCCCTCAGCAACTGGGTTCCTGCATTCCCAACCTGTCTATGCTAAAAATAATGAATAGTTGCCCCTGCGTTCATTGATGATGCCCAATTTTCTCGACACCTTTGATGTGATTGTGGTGGGAGCCGGTCATGCGGGCTGTGAAGCGGCGTTGGCATCCGCCCGGTTGGGCTGTCGCACCCTGCTGTTGACCCTAAATTTAGACCGCATTGCTTGGCAACCCTGTAATCCGGCGGTGGGAGGACCCGCCAAGTCCCAGTTGGTGCATGAGGTGGATGCCCTGGGGGGCGAAATTGGCAAAATGACCGACCGCACCTATCTGCAAAAACGGTTGTTGAACCATTCCCGGGGACCGGCGGTGTGGGCGTTGCGGGCGCAAACGGATAAACGGGAGTATGCCCGTGCGATGCGCCAAGTGGTGGAGAACCAGCCCAATTTGTGGGTGCGGGAAGGCATGGTGACGGATTTACTCCTGGGGCGGAATGATGAAGTCATCGGTATCCGTACCTATTTCGGGGTGAATTTCGGGGCGCAGGCGGTGATCCTCACCACCGGGACGTTTCTGGGTGGGCGGATTTGGGTAGGGAATCAGTCTATGTCTGCGGGACGGGCTGGGGAATTTGCCGCCGAGGGGTTGACCGCCAACCTGCAACGCTTGGGGTTTGAGGTGGGGCGTTTGAAAACGGGAACCCCTGCTCGGGTGGACAAACGCACGGTGGATACAACGCATCTGGAACCGCAACCGGGGGATGAGGTAGTGCGGTGGTTTAGTTTTGACCCCCAGGTGTGGCAGGAACGGGAGCAATTGCCCTGCTATCTCACCCGCACGACCAGCGAAACCCACCGTCTGATTCGGGAAAATTTGCATCTCTCGCCCGTGTATGGGGGTTGGGTGGATGCCAAAGGTCCCCGCTATTGCCCCAGCATTGAGGATAAAATTGTTCGGTTTGCGGATAAGGAATCCCACCAAATTTTCCTGGAACCGGAGGGGCGGGACATCCCGGAACTGTATGTGCAGGGCTTTTCGACGGGCTTGCCGGAAGCATTGCAGTTGGCGTTACTGCAGACGTTGCCGGGGTTGGAACAGTGCGTCATGTTGCGCCCTGCCTATGCGGTGGAATACGACTACCTGCCTGCGACCCAATGCCAGCCAACCTTGATGACCAAAAAAATTCAAGGGCTATTTTGTGCAGGGCAGATCAATGGCACGACGGGGTATGAAGAGGCGGCAGCACAGGGAATCGTGGCGGGGATCAATGCCGCCCGGTTGGTTGCCCAACAGGAATTGATCGTCTTTCCCCGGGAGCAAAGTTACATTGGCACCCTGATTGATGACCTATGTACCCGGGATTTGCGGGAACCCTACCGGATGCTCACGTCCCGTTCGGAATACCGTCTGCATTTGCGTTCGGACAATGCGGATGAGCGGCTGACCCCCTTGGGGCGGGAGATTGGCTTGATTGATGACCGGCGGTGGGCACTTTACCAGGAGAAACAACGGCAGATTGCCGCCGAACAGGAGCGGTTACGGCAGGTGCGGATCAAACCCCATGACCCGGTGGTGGCGGAATTGCAGGCGATGGGGGAGCCGGTGCGAACCGCCGTGACCTTGGCGGAATTGCTCACCCGTCCGGGGTTGCACTACGAGCATTTGGTGAATTGGGGCTTGGGTGCCCCGGATTTAGAGCGTTCCGTGTGGGAAAGTGTGGAAATTCGTTTGAAATATGCGGGTTATTTGCAACGCCAAAACCAGCAGATCGAGCAGGCGCAGAAATATGCCCAGCGGCGTTTGCCCCCAGATATTGACTACAATCGCATTACTACGCTATCAATGGAAGCACGGGAAAAATTAACCCATGTTCGCCCTTTAACCCTTGGTCAAGCCGCCCGCATTGGCGGTGTCAATCCCGCAGATATTCAAGCTTTGCTCATTTATCTCGAACTTCACCACCGGATGTCCGCATGAGCCATTGCCTGCCCGAACCCCAACTGGAAGCTGAGGTGGAAGCCCTGTTGGATGATGTTTTTAGCCGCCTGGAGGAACCCCTGCCCCCCCGGTGTCTCCCCCCCGCCGGTCAGCCCTTAGCCCTAGCACGATCCGTCCCCGAGCCAGGGGCAATGGTGGTTTTGGCGTACAACCCCGCCCCCTTGATGCCGGTCACGCCACCGTCTTACCACCCGGAAACGATTTTAACGGCGGCGTTTGTGGATACCCCGGCGGAACGACCCACGCCCTGGTGGGTGTGGCTGGGCTTGGGTACCCTGGTGATGTTGGGTACCTGGTACGGGCGACAGTATTGGCAAGCGGCACGCACCCCTGCCCCCGCCGAACCACCGCATCAGGCGTTTGTCACCTATTTGGAGCGAGCGTTAGCCCAGATTCCCGAGCGTAGTACGCCCCAGCCTTCCCCAGCCACCAACCCTAAACCCCCGGAGCCTCCTGCCGTACCCCCGCCGCCCCCGGTGACGGTCATGCCCATTCCCCAAGCCCCGGTGATCACTGCCCCCGCCAGTCTCCCTGCTCAGCCCACCGCCCCTGTGGCGAAACCATCCCCCCGTCCGACCCTGACCCTGATCGGGTTATTGCAAATGGGAGCCGGTTCCATCGCCATGTTCCAGGTTGGGGACACCACCCAGCAGGTCAATGTGGGCGGTCAGGTGGGGCAGAGCGGTTGGCAGGTCAAGGAAGTGCGGGAACAGGAAGTGGTGCTGACCCGGGCGGGGCAAACCCGTACCCTGATCGTGGGGCAAGCCCTTACGGATTAACGTCGGGTTTTTCCGCAGTAAAATGGCAATAAGCGGTGGGGGGCGCCCATGAATGACTGGTGGAAACAACTGAATGGCTTGCTGGTCGAGACGATCCTTTCCTGGGATGAGTACGAACAGGAATGGTCGCAAATGCTGAATGAATGGGATGAACAATTGGATCAAACCCTGCTGGAATGGGAGGTGCCCCTGGCGGAAACGGCGGCTTGGGTTGAAGGCACCCTCATGGCTTTGGTACAACCTTTAACCCAAACCCTCGACCCCCTGGTAATGGAGCAACCCGCCTGTGTGGGCTGTAAACACTACCACGGTCAGGTGTACAATGACCAAATTTTTGTCTGCGCCATGCACCCCTACGGCGTGGGGTTAGAAACCTGCCCCGACTGGGAAGCCCTGTGGTCTTGAAGGTTCTTTACCGATGAAAAAATTATTAAAAAAATTGATACACTCAAGGGGAAAACGGTAGCACCCCAGCCACTCCCCTATGGATGGAACTCTAAGCATTGAGAAATTGGGGGAAACCGTACACCTCTTTGCCGTCGCTCATCTGAAATTAGCCAAGATTGATCAATCGAGGGGGGCATCCACAGGATGAATTTTTCCCTCAAGCGCAACACCATTCTGATTGCCCTACAAATTTCCCTGACCGCCCTGGTTGCGTATTTGATCGGATTTTATACCAACAAAACCCCGGATACAGGCAATGCCAGTATTGGTGGCTTATGGGCGGCGACTACCGCTATTGTGGTTCTGCAAGCCAGCCGCCAGGAAACCTTTGCTATGGCAAGCCTACGGATTCTGGGGTCAGGGATTGGCTCTTTGGTCAGTGCCCTCTACCTTTCTATCTTACCCTTTAGTCCCTGGGGAATGGGATTATGTATTTTTGTAACTGTTTTGCTCTGCCATTTGGTGCGGATTCCCGACCATGCCCGTTTAGCGTCCCTCACGGTAGCGATTGTTATGGTGGTAGCGGGCAACCATCCCCATCTTTCCCCCGCCGTCAATGCTGGTCTGCGGTTTGCCGAGTCTTCCATCGGTACAGCGGTCGCCATGTTGGCTATCTTAATTTGGGAACGGAATTCCCTGCCAAAAGATAACAACAGTTAATCGGTAAACGTAACGACCGAAAGGATTTTGAGTGTTTATTGCAGTACAACATCGGGCATCTCTATAGCTAAGCAGGCAAAGGTTGGCATATAGAGCAGATGACTGAATCTATAAGGGGAACCTCTATTTATTGATTTTTGTACTTACATGACTGGCTTGGAAGCCCCATTTTCTCCTTGGCGATTATCAATAATCCTGGGGGCATTCTCAATAGTCATGAATTATGGAGGGAGATGGAGGGAGAAAGATGAGTGTTGTGGTTTTACAGCAATCCTATAGCAATCCTAAATAAGAATGGAACAGGGGTCGCAGGGGCACCGCCCCCGTCCCTGGTTCTGGGAAATTTGTGTTCGTTAATCAAATAGGATTGCTATATTTTCTCGTTTTGACAAATTGACCAAAAACTTCTTGAGCTTTCTCTACTTTGTCGGTGCCCTCTTCTGGCTTAAATAAAAGACTAACACAACCTAATACTTCAACCAAACTGTCACCAACTGCGGGAAACGAATAATTAACACTAACAAAACCAATTGCAACCCAATGAAGGGAATCACGCCCCGATAAATCTGCCCGGTGGTCACGGTAGGCGGTGCCACACTTTTGAGATAAAACAGGGCAAACCCAAACGGTGGTGTTAAAAAAGAAGTTTGCAAATTCGCCCCCAACAACACCCCAAACCAGACCAAATCCGTCCCCAATTGTTGTGCCGCCGGGATGAGTAAAGGTACGACAATAAAGGCAATTTCAAAAAAATCAATGAAAAATCCCAGCAGAAACACTAAGCCCATACTAAATAACAAAAAACCCGCCCGTCCCCCCGGCAAATTCAACAGCAATTCATACACGAACTGATCCCCATGCACCCCCCGAAACACCAAACTAAACGCCGTTGAACCAATCAAAATCATCATCACCAAACTGGTCGTTCGCACCGTCGCCTCACAAGCCCGCCACCCCATCGCCCAGGAGAGTTTTCCCTCCCAAATTGCCAACAGCAACGCCCCCAAACAGCCCACTGCCCCGGCTTCCGTCGGCGTGGCAATGCCAAAAAAAATGCTCCCCAACACCAACAACACCAGCCCCAGGGGGGGAACCACCGCCCGCAGGACGCTTAGGAACGGTTCTTTGGGTAAATCCGTTAAAGCCGGAGCCAGATGGGGACGGAAATAAGCCAGAATCGTTGTATAAATGATGTACATTGCCGTCAGGGTCAACCCCGGCAGGAGCGAACCCACAAACAAATCCCCCACCGACACCCCCAACTGGTCGCCCAGCACCACCAGCACCACACTCGGCGGGATGATCTGCCCCAGCGTCCCGGAAGCGGCGATTACCCCCGTTGCCAACTCGGTTTGATAGCCATAGCGCAACATCACCGGCAGGGAAATCAGCCCCATTGCCACCACCGTCGCCGCTACCACCCCCGTCGTTGCCGCCAGCAATGCCCCCACCACAATCACCGCCACCCCTAGCCCCCCCCGCAGGCGACCGAACCAGCCCCCCATCACGGTCAACAGGCGTTCTGCCACCCCCGACTGCTCCAGCAGGGAACCCAGCAGGATGAAATAGGGAATCGCCAGCAGGGTGTAATTGGACATGATGCCGAAAATCCGGTAGGGCAAAGCGGTGAGAAACAAGGGGTCAAACACCCCCAACGCCACCCCCACCAGGGCAAACAAAATTGCCACCCCCCCCAGGGCAAACGCCACCGGATACCCCGTCGCCAGGAAAATCAACGCCCCCACAAACATGAGCGACCCCAACCAGGTTCCCTCATCCATGCCACCGCCGCCACCCACAACCTTTGATTATCCGTTGCCGGGGGACGCTTAGCCAATCGGGGGAATGACCATGCCCAACAATAATAAAAACCCAGTGATCACCTGCTCCCGAAACATCCGGCTATAAACCGATAGGGGTTGCTTTTGCCGCAGCTGCCACACCTGTTTGCCCCAGACTACTGCCGTCACCGCCACCATCAGATAATAAAAACCGCCTAAGCCCGTCGCCATACCCACACCGGTTAACAAAATTAACGTTATTGCCAATAAAATGCCCACCGCTAAAGGGGTATGCCGCCCAAAAAACCGGGCACTGGAATAAATCCCCAAACGTGCGTCATCGTCCCGATCCGGCAGGGCGTAAATCGTGTCAAACCCCAGCGTCCAGCACCACACCGCCCCCCACAGCCACCAGGTCACCCCCGTCACCGTGCCCGTCACCGCCGCCCAGGGGATGAGAACCGCAAACCCCCACGCCGTGGCCAAGACCGCCTGGGGCACCGGACACCAGCGTTTCGCCGAAGGATAAAGCACCATCACCGGCACCGCCAGTACCGCCAGGGCAAACCCCAAGGGATTCAGATACCGTGCCAACCCGTAGGCACAGGCAAACCCCACCCCCGCCACCGCCCCCGCCAGCCAGAGGGGAATGTGCCCCTGCGCCAAAGGTCGTTGCGCCGTCCGTTGCACCTGAGCATCCAAGCGGTGATCCCACAAATCATTCACCACACACCCCGCCGCACTCGTGGCTACCGCCCCCAACACCACCACCACCAGCAAATCCCAGGGCGGACGACCCCCACTCGCCAGCACCAGCGACCACAGGGCGGGCACCAGCAAAATCAGCCGTCCCGTCGGCTTATCCCAGCGCAACAGGCGGATCAGGTGGCTCAAACCTGGGGAAAACATACGCATAGGCGAAGTTCATGGGATAATTGTAACGCTCTCTAAAATTCTTAATGATTTTTTTATGATGGGTTCCGCCAGGGATAGGGGATAGGATGCGCCGGTGAAACTCCTACTTTTTTTAGTACAGACCGCCGGGTGGCAGGTGGCATTGGCGATCATCACCGGGTTTCTCAGCGGCGGGAGCAGTGCCGGTTTGATTGCCCTGATCAGCCGTGCCCTGGTCGAAGGAGTCACCCCCCTGGTCATCCTTGCTTTTATCGGTTTAGCCGGGATTGCCCTCACCACCAGCATTATTTCCCAGGTAATGCTGATTCGTCTGTCCCAGCGGGCGGTTTTTGACCTCCGCCTCCATTTGAGCCGCCAAATGCTTCGTGCCGAACTTGCCCACCTGGAGCAACTGGGCACCCCCCGCCTCCTGGCGACCCTAACCGAGGATGTGCAAGCCGTCGCCAATGCGGTTTTTGCCATCCCTTTTCTGTGTATTGATGCCGCCATTGTCCTGGGCAGTCTCGTATATATTACCTGGCTCTCCTGGCAGGTTTTATTCATGGTGGTGGGGTTAACCACCGTTGCGATTGGCAGTTGTCAATTTTTCACCCATTTAGGCAGTCAATCCCTCGCCCGTGCCCGGGAAAAACAGGATCATTTATTCCAGGATTTCCAAGGGTTAACCCAAGGGATCAAAGAACTTAAACTTCATGCCCAAAAACAACAGGTATTTTTACACGAACATTTGATGGTTCATGCCCAGGAATTTCGCCGCCACAGTATCATCGGTTTAACCTATTTCGCCAGCACCTCCAGTTTAGGAAAACTAATTTTCTTTTTCGCCATCGGTTTTGTGCTCTTTAGCCTGCCAAAACTCATTACCCTCAATCCCCAAACCCTTTCCGGCTATGTGTTAATTTTCACCTATTTAATGCTCCCAATGGAGAATTTAGTGAACAATTTACCCACCCTCAGTCGGGCAGGTGTCGCCCTAGAAAAAATCACCTCCTTGGGTTTATCCCTCTCCGGTTCTAGTGAATTGGAAACCGTAGCACAACCAATCCGACAATCATGGCAAAAACTGGAATTGCGAGAAGTTGTACATCAGTATCCATCCTCTCAAGATGACCAACCGTTCTGTTTTGGTCCTGTGAGTTTAACGATTGTGCCCGGTGAAATTGTCATGATTATTGGCGGCAATGGCAGTGGTAAATCCACCCTAGCGAAGCTAATTACGGGTTTATATACCCCCAAATCCGGGGCAATTTATTTCGATGATACCCTCATTGATGCCCAAAACCGCCATTGGTATCGGCAACATTTCGCCGTCGTTTTTTCCGATTTTTACCTCTTTGAGAGCCTACTGGGTTTGGGAGGGGATCAAGAACTTGTTTATCAATATCTCAAACAACTACAAATAGACCATAAAGTTACGATTAAAAACGGGCAATTTTCCACCACCGCCCTCTCCCAAGGACAACGGAAACGTCTAGGTTTACTGATTGCTTATTTAGAAAACCGACCTATCTATCTCTTTGACGAATGGGCCGCGGATCAAGACCCCCGGTTTAAGGAGTTTTTTTACACAGAATTTCTGCCCAATTTGCGGGCGCAAGGGAAAACAATTTTAGTGATCAGCCACGACGATCACTATTTTCACATCGCTGACCATCTAATTAAGTTGGACTATGGCCGAATTGAATATGATAAGTACATGGATGCACCCATAAAACTTTGAGCCATCTCTAGGGTACCTCTACTTATTGATTTTTGTACTTACACGGCAGGTTCGGAAGCCCGATTGCCTCGTTGGTAATTATCAATGATGTAGGGGTCATTCTCAATAGCTGTGAATTGATAGAGGTGTCCTTTATTAATTAAAGGATACAAAAAGCCTTGATTATCCTATAGGCTTACTATGATTGACCTACGGCAAGTGGGGTTCGACTGTATCTCGCTAGAATGCCCAATACTATCGAGAATCAAGTCTGGGGATGGTGCCCCTGCGACCCTTATTGCAAACTCAGTTGGGGTTGCTATACTTCTGAATGAGTAGGGGTATCCCAAATTCTCCAAGCCGAGTCCGAAGGCGATGTTTCTACTGCCCACAGGCGGGATGATTTTATCTTCAGGTGCGGTGAGCATTTGCGTTGGCTTGGCTTCCCAGGCGATAATGCCTCCAGTGAGCTTTGGGGAACTATGTCGGTAGCGTTGGGAATGGTTGAGGTGTTGGGGACACCCCCGACCCTGGCGGTGGCGGACGTGATGGTGAAGGCGGGGCGGGTGACCCTGGTGTACTGCGAACGGGTGAGCGGTGCCTACATGACGGTGATCGTGCGAGGGGATGTCTCCGAGGTAAAAATGGCGGTGGCGGCTGGGGTGGAGGCGGCGAAAAAGGTACTGCCCTACAACCAACCCAAGGAGAAAACCCTCCTGCTTTCCTATCACATTATTCCCCGTCCGCATCCGAATTTGGAGCGGGTGTTACCCATTGCCTACCGCCCGGCGGTGGAACGGTTCCGGGTATGAGCCAGCCCTGGAGCCAGCGGTTTGATTCGCCCTTACATCCGGTGATTGAGGCGTTTAATGCCAGCATTGATTTTGACTTGGCGCTCCTGCCGGTGGATGTACGGGGTTCCCAGGCGCACGCCCGGATGTTGGCACGCCAGGGCATTATTACCCCAGAGGAAGGGGAGCGGTTGGTGCAGGGGTTGGCGCAGATTCTGCGGGAGTACGAGCAGGGCACTTTTCCCGCCCAGGGGGAGGATGTGCATTTGGCGGTGGAACGCCGTCTGACCGAATTGGTGGGGGAGATGGGCAAAAAACTCCACACCGCCCGTTCCCGCAACGACCAGGTGGCGACGGATTTGCGTTTGTACCTGCGGGAAGCTATTGATGAGGTGACGGAACAACTGCGGCGGTTCCAACAGGTTTTGTGTGGGGTGGCGGCAGCGCACGTGGAAACCCTGATCCCCGGGTATACCCACTTACAGCGGGCGCAACCGGTGAGTTTGGCGCATCATCTTTTGGCTTATTTCGAGATGTTTCAGCGGGACAAAATCCGCCTCCAGGAAATCCGACAACGGGTGAACATTTCCCCTTTGGGAGCGGGGGCGTTGGCGGGAACCACCTTTCCCATTGACCGGGAATATACGGCGGAATTGTTGGGCTTTCAGGGGGTATGTGCCAACAGTTTGGATGCGGTGAGCGACCGGGATTTTGTGGTGGAATTTTTAACGGCGGCGAGTTTAATTTTGGTGCATTTAAGCCGGATGTCGGAAGAGTTAATTCTCTGGTCATCCCAGGAATTTGGTTTTATCCAATGGCAGGATAGTTGTGCCACCGGCTCCAGCATGATGCCCCAGAAAAAAAATCCCGATGTGCCGGAATTGGTGCGGGGGAAAACCGGGCGGGTTTTTGGGCATTTACAAGCCCTATTGGTGATTCTAAAAGGCTTGCCCTTGGCGTACAATAAAGACCTGCAAGAGGACAAAGAAGCAGTATTTGATACGGTAAAAACCCTCAAAACCTGTTTAGCCGCTATGACCGTTGTGTGGCAAGAGGGAATCGTTTTTCAAAAGCAGCGGCTGGCGCAAGCGGTGGAGTCGGATTTGAGTAACGCAACGGATGTGGCTGATTATTTAACTACCAAGGGCGTGCCCTTCCGCTCCGCCTATCAAATCACGGGGCAAATTGTCAAATTTTGCGTGAATTCTGGGCGTTTACTCAAGGATTTAACCCTGACGGAATGGCAGGAATTTCACCCCCAATTTGCTGAGGATATTTACCAGGCGATTACCCCGCAGGAGGTGGTGGCTCGGCGCAATAGTCTGGGAGGAACCGGATTTGCCCAGGTGCAAACGGCTCTGGCAAAAGCCCAGGCGGACTGTGCGTGAATCCCATCCCCCGCTCACCATAACCTTCACATTACTTAACGAAATTAATGACTTAAATTCTCATTAACTGTGATAGGGTAAATCTTGGGTTGTTATTGAGATTTAGTCTTAATAACCAAAGGTCACTCAGTTTGATAAACCTAGCTCTGACTGGGGTTTATGGGTGCCTATAACCCGGTTGTTATTGACCCGTTGTTTAGCTAAGGAGTAGCTGCGATGCAAACCTATGGTGAGCCGGAAGTAACCTATGGCTGGTGGGCGGGAAATGCCCGTTTTGCCGATAAATCCGGTTTATTTATTGCCGCCCATACTGCGCAAGCGGCGTTGATTACCTTTTGGGCGGGAGCCTTTACCTTATTTGAAATTTCTCGCTTTAATCCTGCCCAGCCGATGGGGGAACAGGGGTTGATTCTTTTGCCCCATCTCGCCACCTTGGGGTTGGGGGTTGGTCAAGGCGGGCAAATTGTGGACACCTATCCCTACTTTGTAGTCGGGGCGGTGCATTTGATTTCTTCAGCGGTGCTGGGGGCAGGAGCCTTATTTCACACGTTCAAAGCCCCGGAGGATTTGAAAAATACCACCGGGTTTGCCAAACGTTTCCATTTTGAGTGGGAAAATCCGAAACAATTAGGCATCATTTTGGGGCATCATTTGTTGTTTTTGGGCATGGGGGCATTACTCCTAGTAGCAAAAGCCTGTTGGTGGGGTGGTTTGTACGATGCCGCTACCCAAACCGTGCGTTTGGTGACGAATCCGACCTTAAATCCAGCCGTTATTTATGGCTATCAAACCCACTTTGCCAGCTTGGATAATTTAGAGGATTTGGTGGGGGGGCATATTTTTGTCGGCATTCTGTTAATTGCCGGGGGAATTTGGCATATTTTAGTGCCGCCCTTGAACTGGGCAAGAAGGGTTTTGTTATTCTCGGGCGAAGCGATTTTGTCCTATTCCCTGGGGGGCATTGCGTTAGCAGGGTTCGTCGCCGCCTATTTTTGTGCGGTGAATACGTTTGCCTATCCGCCGGAATTTTATGGTCCGGTTTTAGAGGTCAAATTGGGGATTACACCCTATTTTGCCGACACGGTAAAACTGCCCTACGGTACCTACACATCCCGGTCGTGGTTGGCAAATGCCCATTTTTTCCTAGCCTTTTTCTTTTTACAGGGTCATTTATGGCACGCTTTACGGGCATTGGGGTTTGATTTTCGGCGGGTGGAACGGGCACTGAATTCTATCCAAGTGTGAGGCAATGATCGAGAAGTAATCTGTCCAGAAAAATAAATATCCATTGCCAAGAGAGGAGGACTTTATCATGTTTTTTGAGGCGCAATTATGGCAAAGATTGGTTTATTTTTTGGGACGCAGACGGGCAATACCCAAACCGTAGCTGAACAGATTCAAAAAGCCTTGGGAGGCAGTGCGGTGGTGGATGTGATTGATATTGCCGAAGCCGATGTGGATGATTTCCGTAAATATGAGTGCATCATCATTGGTTGCCCCACTTGGAATATCGGGGAATTACAGGGGGATTGGCAAGGCTTTTACGATGAATTGGAGGCGATTGATTTTAGTGGCAAAAAAGTCGCCTACTTTGGGTGCGGTGACCAGGTGGGTTATGCGGACAATTTTCAGGATGCGATTGGCATTTTGGAGGAAATGATTACTTCTTTGGGGGGCAAAACCGTGGGATATTGGTCAACGGAAGGCTATGAGTTCAATGCTTCTAAAGCTCTGCGGGGAGACCGGTTTGTGGGTTTGGCTTTGGATGAGGACAATCAACCGGAGTTGACAGCCAAACGGATTCAAACCTGGGCACAACAATTAAAAGCTGAATTTGGCTTGTCATAAACGGATAGGGGATAGATGAAATAATAGCGTTTATCCCCTGGGCACCTCTATTTATTCAAAATATGAGAACGAAACACAAAAACAGCATAGCATTGCTCAGTACTTTTTTGTACTAAGATGACTGGGTTTTATAGATTGCTGTAGATATGATTGAAAAGAGACTTAGTAGGGGGTCAAAACTCACAGATTATCGGCCAGGGACTGCCGCTCCCAAAACGCATAACGGCGGAAATTATAAGCCAGATTTTTCAACCCAATTGCCGCTTCTACTCTGGTTTTACCAATCAGACGCATGAATTTACCCCCAAGACACATCACCCACTGACCAAATACGTGTTCCACCTTGGCTCTCACTTTAGATTTGATGCGATTCTTTTCATTTTGCTCTGCGGTTAGGGGCTGATTTCGGTAGCCTTTTTCATGGATGTGACTGGTAAATCCAATCCTGGCTAACGTCCATTCTAAATCCGTGCTGTGATAGGCACTATCTCCCCAGATTTCCGACCCATCAATATCCACCAGTTGACTGAATACTTGTGAGTCATGCACGGAGGCATCCGTGACCACATAATGACGCACAAAACCATATTTTACATCCACACTGATATGATTTTTATAGCCAAAATAGCTGACACCATTTTTCTTTACCCAACGGGCATCTCTATCCTTTTGCCGTAAAACCTGGGGTTTTTCCTCCCATTGCTTAGGAATTTTCCCTTCCTTTACTTCTTGATTTTCTTGCCGAGTATTTCGTTGGACTGGCACGGGAATGAGAGTGGCATCCACAATCTGACCAACTTCGACAATATATCCTTTTTCTCTCAGGTAATTATCAAAGTGAGCAAATACTTCTTTGACTAGATCGTGCTTGGCGAGATTATCCCGAAATAGCCAGACCGTTTTGGCATCAGGGATAGCGTCTTCGATACCCAATCCTAGGAATTCCATGAACGAGATACGGTCATTCACTTGAAACTCGAGTTCATCGTCACTAAGGGCATACATTTGTTGGAGAATCAACAATTTAAACATCACAATGACGTCGGTGGGTTTTCGACCCGCATTACTCTTTCTTTCCTTGTCATATATGGTTTCTAATATGGGTCGGAAATCTTCCCAGTTAATATTTTCATTGAGCCACTTCAGCATGGGCTTTTTCTGATTGAGTTTTTCCCGCCGCTCTTGCTCATCCCAAAATCCTTTTTGACCCATTTTCCCTCTCCACGTCGTTAATACTAATTATCTCACAAATCCCTCCCAAAATCAATTAATAGAGGTGCCCCCCTGCAAAAGAAATTAGCAATTTCCCTATTGGATTTCAGAAGTGTTGAAAGATAGGTAAAGGCAGAAAAAATGGGGTCAGAATATGGTATTCTAACCCATGTAAACTAAAGCACAGAACAACTATGAAATTGAATTCTTTTCCAGGGATTGTCAAATTTTTACTCAAAGACCTGCCGACTAATGATTACCCAGTTCTAAATTCTCGCTTATTTTGTTCCATCTGGTTTACTGGTATTTTAGACAAAGGAATCAACAGTTTACGGGACTTATTTTACCAATTAAATCATGGGGGCACTAAGGTTGACTTATCGACGTTTTCTAAGGCGAACAAGACAAGAGACCCGCAAATTTTTATGCGTCTTTATCATAAATTATTGCGTTATATTGAGGAAACTCATCCTGGAAAGAAGTTAGTTTTATGTCCTTTTGATGCTACCGTAATACCGCTAATGAGTAAATTATTTTGGCTCCAAGGCTATCGTCAAGTGAAGTTAATAACTAATTTAAATCAAGATACGAAATCCACGGGTTATTTAATCATTAATCCTGGACAGGAACATGAGATTAACTTTGGTGAGGATATTGTGAAAATGCTACCGGAAAACGGAGTTGCCATCGGGGATAGAGGGTTTTGTAGTCACAAAGTATTTGACCAATTTATCGAAAACGATGCCCTTTTTATTATCCGTATTAAGTCGAATTGGAAATGGGATGAAAACTATCATATCACCACAAAACGAGGTAAAGTGAGAGTAATTTGTTTTGGTGATATTCAACAGAAAGTAGACTATTATTTAGCCACCAATATTCCTGAGGAGGTAATGAGTAATGAAGAGATAGGAGAAGCCTACCGGCAACGCTGGGCGATAGAAGTCCTATGGAAGTTTCTAAAGATGCACTTAAAGCTGGACAAAATGATGAGTAAAAATTTGAATGGGATTACTATTCAAATTTATGTGATTTTAATAGTTTATTTGATATTGCAACTGTTAAAAGTTCCACGGATGTATGGAAGTAAATTAGTAGATAAGTTCCGATATATACAAATTTTAATACGGCAGGAGTGGAATTTTGTCCATTGGCTCAATCGGGTCGTCCCACGCCTGAATATGTAAAGTTTTGTTGCAGGATTCAACACTTGTGATTGGATTTATTTTTTAATGTGAAAAGATATGGGCATCCATTGCAGATTCCATTGTTAAAATACAACGATGATGGAGAACCAAGACTGGGGGTGCCCCCCTGCGACCGCCAATTTGCAATTCATAGGGCTTCGCATATTTGAGATTACAAAAATCATGCTATGAAAACACCAGTCCATGTTGATATTAAAAACAGGTAGGAGTGCCCCAAAATCATGATCCAATTGCTCTGCCCCATGATGATTTGGTTAATGATGACCAGTTTTTTTACCGCTGTTTGCTATGCTTTTCGTGACAGCATAGAACTATTAAAGAAGTTACATGGTGTCCCCTGTGACCGTTGTTATTATTTCACCGGACATCAGCAATTAAAATGTGCGGTTCATCCCTGCATTGCCCTGACGGAAGCGGCTATGCACTGTCCTGATTTTGTCCAAGCCATGCCTCGACCGCTGGCTCCCGATAAATCCTGTGGGCGATCCCAAAGGATTGGAGCAGGGTAGTGCTATCCAAGTCTTCGCTCGTTATTTTAATAGGCATCTCTGTTGTAGAACATTTCATTAAACTATCATATAGCAATCCTATTTGATTAACCAACAAAAATTTCCCAGAACCAAGGACGGGGGCGGTGCCCCTGCGACCCCTGTTCCATTCTCATTTAGGATTGCTATAGCAATCCTGCTTAATTTACAAACAAAAATTACCCAGAACCAAATACCGAGGCTATGCCCCTACGACTTCTGTTCGATTCTTATTTAGGATTGCTATACCTCTCCGACAGTTCCTGTTACAGCTTGTTCATAAATTAAAGGATACAAAAAAATCGTGTTTCCAAGGCTTAACCTCGATGGGGTTAGAGCAAGCGGGTTTAGAACCGTATCCCGCAACCCCTTCATAGGCTGTACCCTACTTTTGAGCATGGGAAAGCTAGCATTACCCTAGATTCGGCATTCACATCATCGGAGCCGGGTGAATTTCCCGGTTACTCGACCCTGCGGTGTGATTGTTTACTGCGATTGACCCCAAAGACTTTTGGTTTGGGGGCTCTCTCAACCCTGGTTGCTTGAACCCAACTCACGTTATTTTAGGCAATGCTATAGCCATTCCCACCTCCTACCTGGGCTTATGGCAACGTGACAAACGCACCCCCGCCCATGACAGCACAAATTCTCGATGGCAAGGCCTTGGCGCAACGGCTGAAGGCCGAATTACGGGATTGGTTAGCAACGGTGATGCCAGCGGTGGGTCGTCCGCCGGGGTTGGCGGTGATTTGGGTGGGGGAGAATCCCGCTAGTGCCGCCTATGTGGGGCAAAAACAAAAATCCTGTGCCCAGGTGGGGATCGCCAGCTTCGGGGGGCAATTTCCCGCTAGTACCAGCCAAAAGGAGTTAACCCAACTGATTCACCAGTTCAACCAGGATGAGCGGGTGGATGGAATTTTGGTGCAGTTGCCCCTGCCAGAGCACTTGGATAGTACAGAGTTATTACATACGATTCATCCAGATAAAGATGTGGATGGCTTGCATCCGGTGAATCTGGGGAAATTGCTCCGGGGGGAACCGGGTCTACAAAGTTGTACACCTGCCGGGGTGATGCGGTTGCTGGGGCATTACCAGATTCCCTTGGCGGCTAAACAGGCGGTGGTGGTGGGGCGCAGTATCCTGGTGGGGAAACCCTTGGGGTTGTTGCTCCTAGCCGCCGATGCGACGGTGACGTTTGCCCATTCCCGTACCCCGGAGGTGGGGGCGTTGACCCGGCAGGCGGATATTCTCATCAGTGCGGTGGGGCGGGTGGGATTAATTACGCCACCGATGGTTAAACCGGGGGCGGTGGTGGTGGATGTGGGGATCAATCGCACCCCGGCGGGGCTGGTGGGGGATGTGGATTTTGCCGGGGTCAAGGCGGTGGCGGGCTGGTTAACCCCGGTGCCGGGGGGGGTGGGGGCGATGACCGTGGCGCAGTTATTGCTGAATACGGTGCAAAGTTATTGCCAACGACAAGGATTAGCTATGCCCAGGTTTTCCGGCTAAAGTGCATCCCTGGTCATCCTAAGATGGAAATAAATTGATTCAATTCTTCACGCTGTGTTTTGGGAGGTTGCGGGTTATGAAAGGTCTGTGGCGAGGGTTGTGCTGGTTGGGGATAGCGGTGGCGCTCTGGTTGGGGCTGAGCCAGCCGGTGTGGGCGATGGCAAAGGCGGAGCGTTCCGGGTTGAACCAGGTGGATGCGAAGTTGGCTTCCCCCTTTGGGAAGAAAATTGACCTGAATAATACCAATGTAAGTGCCTTTCGCAAATATCGGGGGATGTACCCGACCATCGCCAAGTTGGTGGTGGCGAATGCTCCCTATGAAAAGGTGGAGGATGTGCTGAAGATTCCCGGGTTAACGCCCCAGCAAAAGGAAATTCTCCAATCCCACCTGGAGGATTTCACCCTGACGGAGCCGGAGGCTTCCCTGGTGCTGGATCGGATCAACAACGGGATTTATCGCTAAGATAGGGCAACGGTTCTTTCATTGCCTGCGGTTCCTGAGATGATGGCATCTACACCCCCGGATTTTGATGTGTTGGTGGTCGGGGGGGGAGCCGCTGGGTTGTACGGTGCCCTGTCTCTGCCCGGGAACCTGCGGGTGGGTCTGCTCACCAAGGACCCGGTGGAGGGTTCCGCCAGTGGGTGGGCGCAGGGGGGTATTGCCGCCGTGACCGATCCGGAGGACTCCTGCACCTTGCATTGGGAGGATACCTTGCGGGCGGGGGCGGGGTTGTGTGACCCCCAGGCGGTGCATTTTTTGGTCTCCCAGGGGGGGGCGTGCATCCAACGGCTGGTGGACTTGGGGGTGGCTTTTGACCGCTATGGGGAGGGGTTGGCGTTGACTCTGGAGGCGGCTCATTCTCGCCCCCGGATTTTGCACGCCGCGGACCGGACGGGGCGGGAGTTGGTGAGTACCTTGGCGGATCAGGTGCTCCGGCAACCCCATATCCAGGTGCTTGACCAAACCCTGGTGTTTGACCTGTGGGTGCAGGAGGGGTGCTGTCACGGGGTGCGGGTCTGGCATCAGGGGCAACTGCATACCTGGCGGGCGGGGGCGGTGGTGTTGGCAACCGGGGGGGGCGGGCAACTCTTTCACCCGACGACCAATCCCCCAGCCAGTACGGGGGACGGGGTGGCGATGGCGTGGCGGGCGGGGGCGACCCTGCGGGATGTGGAGTTTGTCCAGTTTCACCCGACAGCACTGGCGGTGACCGGGGCACCGGCTCTGTTAATTTCCGAAGCGGTGCGGGGGGAGGGGGCGCATCTGTTGAACCAGCAGGGGGAGCGGTTTATGTACCACTACCACCCGGACGGGGAACTGGCTCCCCGGTATGTGGTCAGCCGGGCGATTTTTCAAGAATTACAACAGCATCACCAGTCCCATGTCTGGCTCGACCTGCGTCCGATAGAACCCAGCCGGGTGGAGCGGCGGTTTCCCAACATTCTGCACACCTGTCGCCAGTGGGGGATTGACCCCCTGCGGGAGTTGGTGCCCGTGGCTCCGGCGGCGCATTATTGGATGGGGGGGGTGGTGACGGATTTACACGCCCGCACGACCCTGCCCGGTCTGTATGCGATTGGGGAGGTGGCGAGTACGGGGGTGCATGGGGCGAATCGGCTGGCGAGCAATTCCCTGTTGGAATGTTTGGTGTTTGGGGCGCAGTTGCAGGGAATTAGTTTGCTCCCCTCGCCGACGGTGGGGATTGCCCCGGTGTGGACAGAGACGGTAGATTGGTTGGAATTGGCGCAGATACGCAAGGAGTTACCCATACTCATGGGGCAACGGGCGGGAATTGCCCGGGAAGCGGCGGGCTTGACCCTGGCTTTGCACCAAGTACAAGAATGGCGGTGCCAACTGCCTTCTTTGCCGCCGGTAGGGACGGATTTTGCCCAGATGCGCCTGTGGGCGGAAACCCGCAATTTACTAGATGGGGCGTACCTTCTGCTTCGCAGCGCCCTGTACCGGCAGGAATCCCGGGGGAGTCACTACCGCTTGGATTACCCGGAACCGCTCCCGGCGTTTCAGGCGCACACGGTGATCCGGGGGGAACAGTGGGCACTGGCACCGATTCAGGATTTGGCCGCCTAACAACCTGGCAAAATGTAACCTAGGGAGCCAAGTCGGCGGGGCATTGCCCTTTAGAATGGACAAAAAGTTCCTAGGTGACCATGAAAATTCTCCAAATGTTGACGTTGCGGGGGCCAAATTATTGGAGTATTCGCCGCCATCGCCTGATCGTATTGCGTCTGGATTTGGAAGATTGGGATGAACGGTTCACCGATGAATTGCGGGGATTTTATGAGGCGTTGGTGACGCTCCTGCCCTCCTTGGAGGAACATTTTTGCTCCCCCGGTTGCCGGGGCGGTTTTTTGCAACGATTGCGGGAAGGCACCCTCCTGGGTCATGTGGTGGAACACGTGGCGTTGGAATTGCAAACCCTCGCCGGGATGCCCCTGAATTTTGGTCGCACCCGGGAAACCAGCACTCGCGGGGTGTACAACGTGGTCTATGAATACCAGCACGAACGGGCGGGACGGTTTGCGGGGCGAGCCGCGGTGCGGATTTGTGAAACCCTGGCGCGGGGGGAACGCTACCCCCAAAGTGAACTCGCCGCTGATCTGGAGGAACTGCGGGAACTGAAACAAGCCGCTTCCCTGGGACTCACCACCGATGCCCTGGTGCAGGAGGCGGAACGGCGGGGGATTCCCTGGGTACGCCTGCCGGTGCGGGATGTGATCCAGTTGGGCTACGGGGTGCATCAACGGCGCGTCCAGGCGGCACAGACCGATGTCACCGGCATTTTGGGCGTGGAATTGGCGGGGGATAAAGATAGTACAAAATTATTACTAGAAACAGCGGGAATCCCGGTGCCCAAGGGGGATGTGATCCGCCGGTTTGACGATTTAGCCGAAGCGATTGACCGAGCCGGGGGCTTTCCGGTGGTGATCAAACCCCTGGATGGGAATCATGGGCGGGGGATTACCCTGAACATTGGCACCTATCCCGATGCGGAAACCGCCTACGACCTGGCGAAACAGGAGTCCAAAAGCGGGGCGGTGATTGTGGAACGGTATCATCGGGGGGGCGATTACCGGGTGCTGGTGGTGGGCGGACGGGTGGTGGCGGCGGCGCAACGGCTACCGGCACAGGTGGTGGGGGATGGACGCAGTACGATTGCGGAACTGGTGGAACGCCTGAACCAGGACCCCCGCCGGGGCGAAGGGCATGACAATGTGCTGACCCGGGTGGTGGTGAACCAAACCACGGAGTGGGTACTGCGGCAACAGGGCTATAGCCTGGATAGCATTTTACGCCCTGGGGAGGTATGTTACTTAAAAAATACTGCCAATCTCAGTACGGGGGGGATGGCAATTGACTGTACAGATACCATTCACCCGGAAAACCGGTGGCTGTGCGAGCGGGCGGCGCAGTGGGTGGGGTTGGACATTGCCGGGATTGACCTGATTACCCCGGATATTACCCAACCGTTGCGGCAGGTGGACGGGGTGGTGGTGGAGGTGAATGCTGCCCCGGGGTTGCGGATGCATTTGCAACCGAGCGAGGGCACGCCCCGGAATGTGTGTGCGCCGATTTTGGATCAATTGTTTCCGGGGGACAGCCGGGGGTTGATTCCCATCGTGGCGATTACGGGCACCAACGGCAAAACCACGACCACCCGCTTGACGGCGCATTTGTGTAAGCAGATGGGAAAGGTGGTGGGATTTACCACGACCGATGGGACGTATATTGGCGATTATCTAGCGGAGCCGGGGGACAACACGGGACCCCAGAGTGCCCGCTTGATTTTGAATGACCCGACGGTGGAGTTGGCGGTGCTGGAAAGTGCCCGGGGGGGGATTTTGCGCTCCGGGTTGGCGTTTGCCCAGTGTGATGTGGGGGTGGTGTTGAACGTTTCCGACGACCACCTGGGGAGCTACGACATTGACACCCTGGAGCAGATGGCTTCAGTGAAAAGTGTGGTGGCGGAGGTAGTGGCACCCGACGGGTTGGCGGTGTTGAATGCGGAGGACGAGTTGGTGGCAGGGATGGCTCAGCGGGTGAAAGGGGCGGTGGCTTATTTCAGTTTGAACCCGGAGCATCCGGTGTTGCGGGCGCATCAACAACGGGGGGGCTTGGGGGCGACGGTGATCCAGGGGGAAATTACGCTTTTGGAGGGGGAGCAAACGATACCGGTGGTGCCGGTGGTGGAGGTGCCCTTGACCCTGGGGGGGACGGTGGGGTTTATGACGGCGAATGCCCTGGCGGCGACCCTGGCGGCGTACCGGGTGGGGGTGACGGTGGCGCAATTAGCCCAGGGGTTACGCACCTTTGCGGCGGGGGTGGCGCAAACGCCGGGGCGGATGAATTTGTTGGCAGTGCGGGATTTCCATGTATTGATTGACTATGCCCACAATCCGCATGGGTATCGGGCGGTCGGGGAATTTGTGCGCCGGTGGGACAAGGGGGAACGGATCGGGGTGATCGGGGCACCGGGGGACCGCCGGGACGAGGATTTACGGGAAATGGGGCGGATTGCGGCGGAGTTGTTCGACCGGGTGATTATCAAAGAGGACGATGACACCCGGGGGCGACCTCGGGGTGATGCCGCCGACTGGTTGCAACTGGGGGTGTCGGAAACCGTGGCTACCAGGGTATTTCAGGTGATTTTGGATGAAACGACGGCAATCCAAACGGCACTCAAACAGGGCAAAGCCGGGGATTTAATCGTCATTTTCCCGGAACGTGTTTCCCGGACGCTCCAGCTGGTACACGAGGCGCAAAGCCAGTGAGCGGGGAACCTGAATTTCACTCCGGGTTTGTGGCACTCCTCGGACGACCCAATGTGGGCAAATCCACCCTATTAAATGCTTTGGTGGGGCAGAAAATTGCCATTACGTCCCCAGTCGCCCAGACCACCCGCAACCGCCTGCGGGGGATTCTCACCCTACCCCAGGGGCAAATTATTTTGGTAGATACCCCTGGCATTCACAAACCCCACCATCGCCTGGGGGAAATTTTGGTGAAAAATGCCCAAACCCTAGTGCGGGCGGTGGATGTGGTGTTGTTTTTGGTGGACGGTTCCCAACCGGCAGGCACGGGGGATCAGTTCATCGCCGAGTGGTTAGCCCGCCAGCAAACCCCGGTAGTGCTGGGCTTAAACAAACAGGATTTGGTTCCAGCGGCTCAATTAGATCAGATCACCGCCAGTTATCAGACTTTGCTCCCATCGGCACCTTTACTGCGTTTTTCCGCCGTCACCGGGCAGGGGCTTCCCGAATTGCAAACCCAACTGTTGCAGAGGTTGCCCCCTGGTCCCTGTTATTACCCGCCGGAGATGGTCACGGATCAGCCGGAGCGGTTCATCATGGCGGAATTGATCCGGGAGCAAATTTTGCATCTCACCCGGGAGGAAGTGCCCCATGCGGTGGCGGTGGTGGTGGACCGGGTGGAGGAAACGCCGCAAATCACCCGCATTTTCGCCACGATTGTGGTAGAACGCCCCTCGCAGAAAGCCATCATCATCGGTCATCAGGGGCAAATGCTGAAAACTATTGGCAGTCACGCCCGTCAAGAGATGCAAAAATTGGTCAGCGGACCGGTGTACCTGGAACTGTTTGTGAAAGTGGAACCGAAATGGCGACAGACCCCTTATCTCCTGCGGGATTTGGGCTACCGACTGGAATCTTGAATCCCCAGACCAACCTGATCCTGCGGCAGGTGCGCTGGCTCGACCCGGTGGGGCAACGGCAGGAACTGGGCGATGTATGGTTGGAAAACGGCAGGATTCGGGCGATTGAGCCGCAGTTACCGCTGACCGAGGGGGTGACAGAATACCCGGCGCAGGGATGCATTTTGGGTCCAGGGCTGGTGGATGTGTACAGCCAAAGTAGTGAACCGGGCTACGAGGGGCGCGAAACCCTCAGCCAGTTGGTCGCCCAGGCGGTGCAGGGGGGCTTTACCCGGTTGACCCTTCTGCCGGGCACCCAGCCGGTGGTGGATCGGGCGGCAGTGGTGACCGGGTGGCAGGAACAACACGCCCAAATACCCCTGAAATGGCGGCTTTGGGGGGCACTGACCCAGGGGTTGCAGGGGGAACGGATGGCGGAATTGGCGGAACTGCATCGGGCGGGGGTGGTGGGGTTCAGCGATGGGCGACCCTTAACCCACCTAGGTTTACTGCAACAACTGCTCACCTATGCCCAACCCTTTGGCAAACCCATCGCTTTAGTGCCGCACAACCCTCACCTCAACCCGGCTGGCGTTGCCCGTTCTGGCACCCATAGCTTGACCTGGGGGTTACCTGCTGTGCCGGTTGCCGCTGAAACCTCGGCGCTGACGGCAATTTTGGAACTCCTGACCGACCTGGACATGGCTCCCCCCGTGCATTTGATGCGGATTTCCACCCAGCGGGGCGTGGCATTGGTTGCCCAAGCCAAGGATGCCGGTTTGCCGCTGACCGCCAGTACCCCCTGGACCCATCTGCTGTGGGATAGCAGTCACCTGGGGGCGTTCAACCCCTATCTGCGCTTTGACCCCCCCTTGGGGAATCCGGCAGACCGCTTGGCTTTGATTCAGGGGGTGAAAACCGGGGTCATTGATGCCATTGCCATTGACCACCAGGCTTATACCTACGAGGAAAAAATGGTGCCCTTTGGGCTGGCTCCCCCCCGGTTGCCGGGGTTGGGAATGGCATTGAGCTATCTGTGGGCGGGGTTGGTAACGCCAGGGCATCTCACAGCCGGGGAACTGTGGTCATCCCTAAGTACCAAAGCACTACATTGTCTGGGGGAACCGCCCGTAACGTTGACCCCTGGGGCAGGGATGGCATTAACCCTCTTGGCACCGGAGGATGCTCCCCCGGATGAACTGCCTCTTCCTGGGATTGCCCAAGGACGGGTGCGTTGGGTCATGATAGGGTAGCCTTAGCGATTCCGAAAACGAGAAAAAGAAACGGAATTAAGGGCAACTCTATTTATTGATTTTTGCACTTACATGACAGGCTTGGAAGCTCCATTCTCTCGTTGGCAATTATCAATAACCCAGGGGTCATTCTCAATAGTTATGAATTAATAGAGGTGCCCTTTATTTGCCCCCATTGAAGGCTATCTCGCCGGAATGCCCATATTATCGAGAATTAAAGACAGAGATTACATTCCTGCAACCTATTTCTATCGATGCCCAGCAGACTAAAACTCCCGCCGGGCAAAAATAAACACAGTTAATGCCAGCAGAAATACCGTGTATAAAATGCCATACACCACACTGGCAACCAAAACCCCCACATCGGGTAATAACCCATAAACCGCCGTATTTTTCAAATCCAACCGGGATAGATCAGGTACGACCAGAAAAAAGCCCTTTAGTATTGCCAATAACTGGGGGTTGCGAATCACTCGCCCCAGGGTAATCACATCCGAACTCAAATGACCAATAAAAAACGTGGCAAGGGTGAGAAAAATGGCAATCAAGGGACTGGTAAAAATACTAAACAGTAAAGCCGCCGCTGTTAACAAAGCAAATTCAATCAACATAAACCCGATGGCGGTAAGGACGGGAACCAAAGGATAGGTGATTTTGAGAATTGATAAATAACCCAAATACAGTCCCGCCATCACCACGAGTAATAGGGTTAACGCCCCCAATAAACCCAGGTGTTTTCCCACTACTAATTCCAGACGGCTAATCGGTTTGGCAATCACAATAAAAATCGTACGTTTTTCCACCTCTCGTGCCAATAAATTCGGGGTGGTAAAAATCACAATCACCAACCCAAAAATCAGCATCATAGCGAGACCAAAATCGGTGATGATTTTATTTTCCGTTGCCGCCGCCACTTCGGTAATCAGGGCACCTCCCGCTACTAAGCCAATCGCATACAACCCGGCTAGATAGAGCAGTCGTTCCCGCAGAAGTTCTAAAAAAACGTGCTTGCTGATCGCCCAAATACGGATAAAATTCATCCGCCTCCCTCCACTTTTTAATTGATTGATTCTATGGCAATCATACTGGATGGATGAACAAAAATTCCGCAGAACGAATGAGGGGTACCGTACCCCTGCGACCAGTTTTTTTCACACCTCAATGAGGATGACTTTAGGATGGTGCCAACTCCACATTCACTTCATTAAATTGCTGGGGCGATACCTGCACAGGTTGGCGGGGCGTGATCCCAAACCAATTCGCTAACACCTCATCCAAATGATTTAAGGAAACCTGCCCGATTTCATCCAAAATAATATGGTTTTCCCCATCTTTTCCCCCTAGGAGTACCACCTGCGGCACCCGCCCCCGATAGTAACGCCTGGGGTCAGTAGGGTCAGGATGCTCCGTCGGCACCAGGCTATCCACACTGATAGGAATAATATCAATCGCCCGCCCATAGAAGCGTTGCACCTGGGACACCGTACTGGCAAATACCTTACAATCCCGGCTGTCATCCAGGTAATAGACCAACATGGCGGGACGTGCGGGTACGGCTAATGCTTCCTTGAGACTGACCCGGGGCGGCACCAGCGAACCATTCCCCGCATACAAGGCAAAGATATTGCCATCAAAGCGGTCATCCTGTAACCCCGCCCAACCGGGTTGGCTACCCCCGCCCCAGGTGAGGAGCAACGCCAAGACCCAGGCGATGATTCGTGTCATGGTGGTTTTTGCCGAGAAAGGTTATTTTTTTTATAACGCTTAATGGCATTCCCACCCCAAAACGGGCTACCCACCCCGGATAACCCGCTGGCAGAATTGAGCAGAATTTAACCGTGCAAGTGGGCTTCCAAAAACCAAAGCCGCTTGTCCGCCGTGCGGGAAATGCCGGTGAATAAATCCGCCGTATCCGCATCCCCCAGGGCATCGGTCTGGTCAATCGCCTGCCGGACAAACTTGGCGTACTGGGCGTAACGGTCTGCCAGAGCAATCAGATGGTCTTTACCCGTGACCGCCTCCAGGGGATATTCGGGCAAATCCGATGCCTGCGCCGCCGTCCGTAACGTCCCCAGGGCAACCCCAGCCAAGGCCGTCACCCGCTCCGCCAAATCATCCACATAGGCGAGCAATTCCCCGCTCATGGCATCAAACAATTCGTGCAGGGCATAAAAATCCGACCCTTTCACATTCCAATGGGCTTGCTTGGTCTGGCTGTACAGGTCAAAAGTATTCGCCAGGGCTTGGTTCAAAATCGCAATCACCTGCTCCCGCACCTCCGGGGATAAATCCAACCGGGTCGGGTACAACGTCGGTTTCACTTGGGTAGGCATGATTTGGGTACTCCTAAATAATTAACACAATGAACGTACAATCAACACACAACGAACAGACGATAGACGCTGGGTAATGGACGCAATGAATGACCTGCCACTTTACTTCTCGATGGTATCAGGCTAGGTGAAGCCGCAACACCTCCGGGGTCGCCCGCCGCACCCGACAACGAATGGTCGGACGTTCCAGCCGTTGCATCGCTTCGTAACGATGGCACCCGGAAAACCCGTAGTACAAACCATCCACCTCCAGCACCTCAATCGGCTCCTGTTGCCCAATAGCGGCGATGGAAGCCATCAACTGCGCCACCTTCTCCGGGTCAGTCCGCCGGGGCAATGGTCGCCGAATCTGGGCTAAAGGCAATTCCATAATCCGCATCCCGCACCTCCGCTTTTCGTAACTGTCTTAATCATACTCATAATGACTATGACTTAGCAAGGGTTTAGGGTGGTTACGGGATAGCCTTGGTATCACAAAAAATCCTATGCTCGTCCCTACGAGCGTTATCTGTGGTAATCGCACTTGAATTGTGAGAAAAATGCTTATGTGTTATGAAATTGAGGGTCTCAGGGCATCGCCCTATCCTTAGTTTTCAGTGACCTTGTTATGTACATGAATCTTCTGGGATTGCTATAGCTATGGGGTTGGAGCCACCCGGACAATCTCCAAGACCCGATTCGTTTCAAAAATTAGGTTAAACAGGTGGTAGGAGTGGATTGCGACCCTGTTGATTGACAGCGGCCAGAGGTTGAAAATGAGGAGCGATGTGGTGGTCGTACCGGGGGAATTTGCCCCCTTACTTAGTGGCGGTGAGCAAAAGCATCTGGCGCAGGGTTTGCTTGTGGGACATCCCCCGGCTACGGAGCGCATAGTACAAAGCCATATTCCGCATAAAATCCTGTTTGCCCGCTTCCCCACTGGCGACCAGGTTCATACCGTCCAGCATTTCCATCAAGTTGGCTGAGATTTTTTGTTCCTGGAGCTTTTTCCACATGGCAATGGTGCTATAGCCCATCTCTTCACGGGATTGGCGGTAATTCAGGGACAATTCATCCAAAACTGTGCGAAACCGGGAAATCGAATTGGCGGAAGCCACTGCCTGGGCGGGTTGGTCACTACCCAATAGGGCTAATTGATATTCAATCGAACGTTCGGTTTGAGCGGACATTGGCGGTACGGATAGAACCACACCCAGCACCCCAACCGCTACTATAACCCCATATTTGATGCGTTTCATACCTTATCACTCCCACACAAAAACCAATTTATCTTTTAGCTTAGCAGTACAAAATGGAAATGTACAGTCGTCCCCGATAGTGGGTATTGCTAGCTTTGTAATGCTCAAGAAATGGTACAGCCTATTAAGGGGTCAAGGGATACGGTTGTCAACCCACTTGCTCCAAACCAAGCTATGGCTCAGCCTTGGAAACACGATTTTTTGTATCCTTTAATGTAAACAGGCTGTAATTGCAATATATAGCAATCCTAGTTGATTTGCATCAGCTTGCGTGCCGTAGGCATACAAAGATTTTCCAGAACCATACACCGCAGGTGCTTCTTTTACGGGGGCGGTGCCCCTGCGACCTCTGTTCCATTCTCATTTAGAATTACTATCGTAAAGCTTCATTGACTGAAGCCGAGTCTCGAAAAATTTCTGCTACGTCCGGATCAAGAACTACAATATTACTTGATTTTCTGTAGGCTTCATAGTACTTACCCCGAACTCCACCTGAGAAATCATAATCTGGTCTCATTTGGTCATCATTAATCATTGCTTCAGATTGCTGATTCATAGTTACGCTTCTCCTTTCGCGTGGCTAAACGGGCACTAATCAGACGCACTTCACCCTCTCACTCCGTATGGGACACCACCAAAAGCCGCTGTAGCCTTAACTGCCCCATCGTCAAGAAGCGAACTCGCCCACTGAGTGATCTGGGTCAGGAATTGTGATAGCCAGTGAATCTCCGAAGACCGTGATTGCTTCATAACTATATTCTACTCCTGGGAAGCAAAAGGGGTGTATGGCGAACAGTCTTTAACGACAATACTGTTGGTAATTCCTAGATGCTAGTTCGTTACCCAAACTGATCGCCCGTAACAAATCAGCACACCCACCTGAACGGTCATTGATAATAAGAATTCTAACAGCTCCCCGATTGTTGTAGGCAGCGGCATGATTCGGGTCAATTCTAAGGACTTGATTGTAGTCCGCTATCCCCCCTAGATAGTCTCGTAGCTTGACTTTAACAATCCCCCGATTGTAGTAGGCAAAGGTATCATTGGGATCAATTCCAAGGACTTGAGTGTAGTCCGCTATCGCCCCTAGATAATCTTTGAGGCCATATTTGGCATTCCCCCGATTGCTGTAGGCAGCGGCATAATTGGGATCAATTCCAAGGGCTTGAGTGTAGTCCGCTATCGCCCCTAGATAATCTTTGAGGCCATATTTGGCATTCCCCCGATTGCTGTAGGCAGCGGCATAATTGGGATCAATTCTAAGGGCTTGATTGTAGTCCGCTATCGCCCCTGGATAGTCTTTGAGGTCAGCTTTAGCAACCCCCCGATTGCTGTAGGCAAAGGCATTATTAGGATCAATTCTAAGGGCTTGATTGTAGTCCGCTATCGCCCCTTGATAGTCTTTGATGTTATATTTAGCCAGCCCCCGATTGTTGTAGGCAGCGGCATAATTGGGATCAATTCTGATGGCTTGATTGAAGTCCGCTATCGCCCCTTGATAGTCTTTGATGTTATATTTAGCCAGCCCCCGATTGTTGTAGGCAGCGGCATAATTGGGATCAATTCTGATGGCTTGATTGAAGTCCGCTATCGCCCCTGGATAGTCTTGGAGTTTACGTTTCGCATTCCCCCGATTGTTGTAGGCTTGGGCAAGATTTGGATCAATTCTGATGGCTTGATTGTAGTCCGCTATCGCCCCTGGATAGTCTTTGAGGTCAGCTTTAGCAACCCCCCGATTGCTGTAGGAAAAGGCATAATTCGGATCAATTCTAATGGCTTGATTGTAGTCCGCTATCGCCCCTTGAAAATTTCCTTGTTCATACTTTTGATTCCCTGAAATCAAGAACTGTTCTCCTGTTTTTGCCACATTGGTCGTAGGCAGGGGAGCTTTATTCACCCAAGCCGTGTAGGCGCGGATGGGCACAGCCAGGTTGAATCCAGATTTCAATGCCACATTTTCCTGCTGACTACTTTGATAAGTTCCTTCAGCTCGCCCGTGAATGCCTACCACCTCGCCCCGCTGGTTCAACACGGGTCCACCACTCATCCCCGGCAAAGTATTGTTAGTGTACGTCAGCGCATAGCCATCGGTGAGCAAAGTTTCCGAACTCGCCGTCACCGTCCCATCCGTGAACTGCAAAATGGGCTTAGTGATAGCACGCCCTGGCAAGGGGAACCCTGCCACATAGACCTCCATCCCCCGCTTCACCGCCAAATCATTTCCCAGTTTCGCCAAGGTATAATTACTCCCACTGCGAAAGCTGACTACTGCCATATCCACCTGGGGGAGCCTTTGGATACTGCGGTTGTCTAAACGATGGGTTTTGCCATCCGGGGTGGTAATGTCCGCTTCCTCTCCCGCTTTGATGCTCTCCACCACGTGCCACGCCGTCAGCACCCGATAGCTATCCCCTTCCTTAGCGATGAGCACACCCGACCCGGAACCCGCCGGAGTTTGAATCAAAACGGTGATTTTTTCGGCAATTTCAGCGATTTGGGCTTTGCTGAAGTTGGCTTGGGCGACCAGAGGGGCGGGGGACAAAAAGACAATTCCCACCACAGGATTGGCGGTGAGGGCAACCAGCAGGGCAAAATGTTGAGGACGCATGAGGCGTTGCTTGAGCTTAGGTCACACGAAATTATCATAACGGCTCTACCCAGTGGGCAGGTTCTTAGCGCAAAAAAATATAACTGTAGGACACCCTGATAAATATAAATTCAAGGTTGGCGGTCGCAGAGGGCACCCCCGCCTTTAATTCTGGGTAATGTAGGCATTTTAGTGAAATAATCTTCCAGTGGTAGCAATAAATAGAGGTGCCCTGTATAAAAGCTATATTTTATGATTCCACGCCAACCGGAATTTTCAAAGCATCCGGGAGCAGATTGGGAAAGAGGGGCAACACCTCACGGGTAAAGGTTTCGGCGGCACGGGATTGGTAGCGGTTGGGATTGAAAATCAACCAAAGAGTCCGGCGGATATGGATATTTTCAATTCGTACCCGTTGTAATGTTCCTAGTTCTAATTCTTTGCTAATGGCTGAGTTTGAAACAAAAGCCGCTCCCAACCCGGATTGCACTGCATTTTTGATCGCCTCAATCGAATTTAACTCCATCTCCACCCGAAACCGGCTGGTATCAATGTCATACTGGCTGAGGATTTTATCAATCACCTTGCGGATGGTGGACTGGGCATCGAGGGTGATAAAACGCAGTTGGTACAGTTCGTCCCGGGTGATCACATCCCCCCGGCTGAGCAGATGTTTCGGGGGCAAAATCAATACCAATTCATCCTCCGCAAAGGGGCGCACGTCTAGGGAATCCTGCAATTCCGGGGGCACTTCGCCACCAATAATCGCCAAATCCAATTGCCCATTCGCCACACTCCAACAGGTACGGCGGGTGGAATGCACCTGAAGTCGCACCGACACCTGGGGATACCGCTGGCGAAAAATACCGATCAACCGGGGCATGAGATAGGTGCCCGTGGTCTGGGATGCCCCCACGATTAAAGTTCCCCCTTGCAGGTTTTGCAAATCCTCCAACGCCCGACAGGTTTCCTCACACAGTGCCAGAATTTTATCCCCGTAGTGCAGGAGTAAATGCCCCGCCTCCGTCAGTTGCGCCCGCCGTCCCCCCCGGTCAAACAGGGGCACATTCAACTGCCGCTCCAAATTTTGCACCTGCAAACTCACCGCCGGTTGGGACACATAGAGCGTGTCGGCAGCCCGTTTGAAGCTCCCCTCGGCGGCAATCGCCTTGAGGATGCGGAGTTGGTCCAAAGTAAAGGGTAATTCAGTCATGGACGTTGAGCGGCAATCACTTATTCATACAGTACGGGTTTCGGTATCACTTCGGGACATTTTTGTAAATTTTTTGGCACATAAACTGGCTCGATTCACCAAAATCCCGCTTGCTGCCCCCTCGATAAAAGCCACCATGATTCCCGCTCATAAACGCCCAAACCGCCGTTGCCGTTGTTGAAAAGCGGCGAGGGCTTGATGAAAACTCGCCCGGTCAAAATCCGGCCAAAGGGTTTCGGTGACGTACAACTCGGCGTAGGCAATCTGCCACAGGAGAAAATTACTCAGGCGCATCTCGCCACTGGTGCGGATCAACAAATCCGGATCCGGACTAGATGACGTGTACAACTGCTGGGCAAACCGGGTTTCGTCAATGTCTTCGGGAGCCAGTTCCCCCCGTTGCACCTGTTGCGCTAGAGCTTGACAGGCACGCACAATCTCCTGCCGCCCGCCGTAATTGGTCGCTACGGTCAACCATACCCGCTGGTGATGCCGGGTCAACGCTACCGCTTCGCTGATTTGGGTCTGCAAACTTTGGGGAAGCGCCTGCAACTGCCCCACAAATTCAATCCGCACCTGCTCCCGGATCAACTCCTGCAATTCCTGGCGCAGTACCCGCTCAAATAGGGTGAGCAAAAACTCCACCTCCAAGCCCGGTCGCCCCCAGTTTTCCGTGGAAAAGGCGTAGCAGGTCAGGTGGGGAATCCCCCAATCCCGACAACAGCGCAAAAGTTCCTTGAGGCTTTCCACCCCCTGTTGATGCCCCATGACCCGGGGTAAATGCCGTTGCCGTGCCCACCGCCCATTGCCGTCCATGATCACCGCCACGTGCTGGGGCAAACGCTGGGGGTCTAAATCCGCAGGCAAGGTCCGCAGAGGGTGGGTAGCAGTGCTGGGTTGGGAATGGGTCATGCCGGTGCGAAACAAAGCTCAAGGGATGATGTGAGCATCATAGGCGATTTTTCCCCCGTTCCAGTTGTTCCCGCAGTTGCTCCGGGGTGAGATTGGTCAAGAGTTGACCCCGGCGCGCCAGGGCGACCTGCCCGGTTTCCTCAGACACTACAATCGCCAGCCCATCCGGTTGGTATTCCGTTACCCCCAGGGCGGCTCGATGGCGGGTACCCAGCCCCATTGCCATCGGTTCGGTCGAGATGGGGACAATCACCCCGGCGGCTAGCACCATGCCACCGCGTACCACCACCGCCCCATCGTGGAGTGGGCTGAGGGGAGAAAGCAAACTGAGTAGGAGTTCCGCCGAAAGTTGCGCCTGGAGTTTCACGCCGGGCAGGGTATGGGGCATATCCGCCGCGGGAGCCAACAGCACCACCAACGCGCCCCACCGTCTCTGGGTACATTCGGTGACCACCTTGAGAATCACCCCGGTGTCCTGCGCAGGCGGTTGCCAATCCGGTCGTCCCCACCGCCAGCGGGGGAGTACCCCCACCAAAACTGCCCCCAAACCCAAACCCTGGGCTGTCCAGGGCAGATGGTGCGCCTCCGCCAGCAAAGCCAGTCCCGCCACCAGGGCTACAGCCAGCCCCCGCCGCCCCAACAGGAGGGGCAGACAAACCAACACCCCCACCACCAGCAGGGCATCCCAGGGTTCGCTCATGGGCGTTGTGACTGCCCCCCGCCGGATGGGTTGACCACACTAACGGGGTAAACAACCCGCACTGAACTTAAATCCCGGCATCACCAGGGGTAAGAGTTCATCCACAGCGGCCAATACCTGGGGTAAATTTTGAGCATCTGCCTGGATTTGCTTATAGATCGCCATTGCCTTTTGGGCATCCACGCTCATATCACCAGGGTAGCTTCTGATCAAACTCATCAGCGTCATGGGATTGCTCTGGGCGGCCTGACTCAACCCCGTTTTAATCGCCGCCACCCCATCGCCCCCATTCATCGGCTGGACAAAGGTCGCCACTTGGCTGAGAATGATATTGCCCACAAAGCTATTCACTATCTTATCGAGGGTGGCTGGTTGCACCGGTACGGGCGTGGACAAAAATTTCTGGGCATCCGCCGGTTTCATCCCCGCCAACCCCAACAAACTGGTCAAACGTTCCGAGGCTTGTCCCGTCGTTGCCAAGGTCTGTAGGTCATTCACAGCCACCGGGGTACTAATCGGACCAAATCTCACCATGATTTGATCCGCCGCCCAACTGGGTAACGCCCATAACCCCCAAGCCAAGACCGCACCCACCAAACCACGCCGCAGGGTCACTCCCAGCATAAATATGCTCCTATTTGCTCCGAAAACTTCTGGTTTACATTAGCACTTTACCAGGACTGTCCCTGGGGGGTGGAGTTCCCTGGATTTGCCACCGACTCCCCCGGAGGGATAAAGTAAAACTATTCACAATTCTTAATAGTTATGACCACCACCATTAACTGTGCGGAAGCCTGTGTCAACGGTTGCATCCTGGGAGAAGATTGTCCCCACCGGGAGCATTTGGCGCAGGCGTTGAAATTTGTCGCGGAACACGACCTGGATCATCTGGTGGAGGTGGCGCAGAATAGTGCCCCCCAACGGATGTTGCGGCAGTTGGAGAAGGGGAACCTGCCCGGATACCCCCCTGCCTAGAACCGGAACCTGGGGCGTTGCGTAACTAAAGACAGAGATTCAGGGAGTACTTTGGTTATGGTTCAGCTCCGCCGGTTGATTGGGTCGCCCACTTTGCCCACGCCAAGTTTTCGTTGGTTGGGTCTGGGAATGGCTCTGCTGGCGGGCTGGGGGGTCATACAGGTTTTATCTTTAGTCCAGTCCCCGACCTGGCTGGCGGTGCCGGTGACGGAACCCCTCTCCCTGTGGGGGATTGCCCTCACCATTAGCGGGGTGTGCTGGGCAATTACCCGCTTCTATCCCCGACCGGGCACCTGGTCACGCCTGATCCTGCTGGCAATCCTGCTGGTGTTGGCGGGGCGGTACCTGCTTTGGCGGGTGTTGGGCACCCTGCGCTGGGAATCCTGGGGGTTGGCGATGTTTTCCCTGGCGTTTTTGGCGCTGGAGGTGCTGAGTTCCGCCGGGGGCTGGATTCAGTTGTTTTTAATGGCACAAACCCGTGACCGGCGAGCCGAAGCGGATGTGTACAGTGTGGCGGTGACGGCGGGTAAATACCGTCCCACCGTTGATATTCTCATCCCCACCTACAATGAACCGGCATTTATCCTGAAACGGACGATTTTGGGGTGTCAAGCCCTGGATTATGAACCGAAACGGATTTACCTGCTCGATGATACCCGCCGCCCGGAGATACGGACCCTGGCGCAGGAATTGGGGTGCGAATACCTGACCCGCCCGGATAATCGCCATGCCAAAGCGGGGAATTTGAACCACGCCCTGCCCCTAACCCAGGGGGAATTAATAGCAGTATTTGATGCGGATTTTATCCCCACCCGCAATTTTCTCACCCGCACGGTGGGGTTTTTCCAAAATTCCCAGGTGGCACTGGTGCAAACCCCCCAGACGTTTTACAACCCCGACCCGGTGGCGCACAATCTCGGCTTGAGTGGGGTGCTGACCCCGGAGGAGGAGATTTTTTACCGGCAGATTCAACCCATGCGGGATGGGGTACAGGGGGTGATCTGCTCCGGGACATCCCTGGTGGTGCGGCGGGCACCTCTGGAGGCCATCGGTGGGTTTGTCACTACCTCCCTGAGTGAGGACTATTTCACTGGAGTCGAGTTGGCGGCACGGGGGTATGAGGTGATCTACCTGCAAGAGAAACTCAGTGCTGGCTTAGCCGCTGAGAATATGGCCGCCCACATCGGCCAACGTCTGCGCTGGGCCCAGGGGACAGTGCAGGGCTTATTTATCCCCAGTAATCCCCTGACCATTCCGGGCTTAAATTTCCAACAGCGGTTAGCCCACTTGGAAGGGTTATTAAATTGGTTTGGTCCCTGGGCACGGGTAGGTTTTCTGTTGATCCCCGTCCTGGTCGCCCTGTTTAATACCCTACCGTTTCGGGCAACATCTGCAGAACTTTTGTATTATTTCCTGCCCTATTATCTAGCCCAATTTATCGTTTATCCTTGGCTAAATGGCCGTAGCCGCTCCCTTCTCACGGCGGATTTGTACGTGTTGACCACCTGCTGGCCGGTGAGCGTGGCGGTATGGCAAACCCTCCTGCGCCCCTTTGCGCGAGGATTTCGGGTCACCCCCAAGGGCTTGAGCAATTCCCAATTTACGGTGAATTGGCCGTTGATCACCCCGCTACTAGTATTTTTGGGGTTAAATTTCGCCTGCTTTGTGTGGTTCATGCTCACCCAGGGCTGGCAATGGGTCTGGGGCTGGAGTATTTACAATTTAATCATGTTGTGCTTGGCTTGTCTGGCACTGGTGGATGCCCCCCAACCCTCGCCCTATCCCTGGTTCCCCCTGCAAAAACTGGTGCAATTCCAGCAGGGAGAGCGTACCGCCTGGGGCGTGACCGAGCAGATGTCGGAACTGGGAGCTACCGTCACCCTCACCCAGGGACGATTAACCCGGGAACCCGTTACCGTGACCTTACCGGAGGTGGGGCTGACCCTCACCGCCCAACCGCACCATCAGGAGGCTGGACGGGTGACCCTAGCCTGGACAAACCTCACCCTTGAGCAGGAACGGCGGTTGATTCCCCTGCTGTTTTGCCGTCCGGGACAATGGCAGGAGCGGCAGGTGCCGGGGGAATGGCGCTCCCTGGGGTGGCTGTTGCAGGCGTTAATACGTTGGCCGTTGCGGGCACAGCTTAGGGATAGAGTCCGGGCGCATAGGCTTCGATGACCTGGCCGCTGGCGGCGTGGAGAATCATCAGGTAATCACAGTGGGGACATTCCGTTTCCAACCGGCCGGACTCCGCCTGGAGGGAACGCTGGGCGTATTGGCCGCAGTTGGGGCAACGAACCAGTTCTGATGGCATTTTTGGTAATCCTCTAAAAATGGGTTTATTATTGGTTATCCTTGATCCCCATCATAAATAAGCCCATTCATTTTGTGGTTTTCTCTTAATGAATCTTTGGAGATATGTCCCACGTAGTACAGCAAATTTTAGGAATTTATCTGCACGCTCAGCCGGTTGTCCCATGACCCATATTATTGTTTATTTCATTCAATTTTGAGAAAAAAACCATGATGACAAGACCAGTCACAAACGGGCGCCTCCATCAATTAATCTATGGCTATTGAGAATACCCCCTGCATTATTGATAATTGTCAAGGAGAGAATGGGGTTTCCGAGCCTGGTGTGCAAGTACAGAAATCAACAAATATAGCCATCCTACTTGATTTGCATTAGCTTGCGTGCCGTAGGCATACAAAAATTTCCTATAGCAATCCTACTTGATTTACAAACAAGAATTTTCCAGAACCAAGGACGGGGGCGGTGTCCCTGCGACCTCTATTCCATTTTCATTTAGGATTGCTATAGAGGTGCCCTAAGATTGCTATGATTCTATGTTTGGACTCATACACAAAGATGCCAAAATTCTGGAGAAATCAGTCCGGGGGTTATGCCCCTTTGCCCGTTGAATCCGGATTTCCGATTGGTCGAGGTGTCTTCATGTTGAGATGCCTCTGTTGGCTACTGGTGGTGGTTTTGGGGTGGGGCTTCCTGGGGACTGACCCCGCCTTGGCCTTGGCACCGGATATTCAAGCCATCCAACAGCGGGGTATCCTGCGGGTCGCCATGTTGGGGCAGGACAATCCCCCCTTTTTTGCTCAGGATGCCCAGGGGCAACTGACGGGGGTGGATGTGGATTTAGCTAGAGACTTGGCGGCGACGCTAGGGGTGAAGCCCAAATTTATCCGCACGGCGCAGACCTTTGACCAGGTAGCCGAACTGGTGTACACCAACCAGGCAGATGTGGCGATTTCTAAATTGACTGTTACCCTCGGGCGAGCCACTAAGGGCTTGTTTTCCCAACCCTATCTGGTGATGCGGGATGCCCTCCTGCTCAATCGTTTGCAACTGGCGCAACAGGGGCTCCAGAATCAGGAAGTTCTGGTGGACTATATTCGGCACTTTTCCGGGCGGTTGGGGGTGATCACCCAGACGGCTCACGCCCGTATTGCCCGTCGCCGGTTTCCCCAGGCCAAAATTATTGAATATCCCCGTTGGCGTGACGTGGTGACAGCGGTAGAACAGGGCACCATCATGGCCGCCTTCCGGGATGAATTGGAAGTCCGGCAGTTGGTTCTAAACCAACCGAAATTAGCCCTATATTTGAAAACGGCGGTATTAAGTGATAGCCTGAATCTGCGGGCGGTGCTTTTGCCCTGGAATAGCTACAATTTGCGGGATTTAGTGAATCAATATCTAACATTAGAATACGGAACCTTGACAACGGAAAAGTTATTAACAGAATCTAAACCTTAATTCTAAGTGATCTTGGGCGCTCCTGAGTATTTAGTGACACAGCCTGTTCACAGATTAAAGGATACAAAAAGCCTCGATCATCCCAAAGGCTTACCATGATTGACCTACGGCAAGCGGGGTTCAACCGTATCCCATAACTACTTAAAAGACTATAAATCTAAAGGGGAATGCGCCCGGTGGTGAGCAACGTATAGCCCGTTGTTAGCGCCAACAATGAGAGGAATAATTGCCACAAACTGGTGGGTTGCAAAACCGCTCGACCACTAGCAATGATCAACACAATTGCCAAAATAATCGGCAAAAGTCCCCAGCTTTTGGCATCCCTAGGCAGTAAAACCAACATCAACACCCCAGCGGTGAGGGCAAGCACTGACCCATCGGCGGCGATACCCCGCCAAAAATAGGGGAAGGCTTGGGTGGTGAAAAAGATATTTTCTCCTAGGACATAGATGCCCCAGAGGGTCAAACCCAGACCAATTAATCGCAGTAAAAGATTCATACCCGACAACCGCTGACACGCCCTAGGTTTCCCTAGAGAACAATTTTCCAGTAATATTAAATTTAATCCCACGCCCTGGCAACCCCATGTACATCAATCTCTCCCCGCCATTACAAGTTGCCCTTAGTAAACGTAGCCAGGAAACCGGTCAGACCCCCGCAGAAATTGTCACCATTGCCCTGCGGCAGTATTTGGAAATTGACGAAGAAACCCTCTTTCAAACCTCCACCATTGGAGCCTTGGTCGAGGGGGTGTATCGGGGGGATTTAACCATCGCTGAATTGAGAAATTATGGGGATTTTGGTCTAGGTACCTTTAATGATTTGGATGGGGAAATGGTGGTTTTGGATGGACAGGTTTGGCAGTTGCGTTCCGATGGGCGGGCGTACCCGGTGGCGGATGAGGTGAAAACGCCTTTTGCTACGGTGACGTTTTGGCAGGCGGATTGGACAGCGACCCTGGATCAGCCCTTAACCTATGAGGAATTACAGCGTTATCTGGACACCCTTTTGCCCTCGGGCAATATCTTTTATGCGATTAAAATTTCCGGGCAATTTCGCTCGGTGCGTACCCGTACCATTGAACGGCAAAATCAACCCACCCGTTTGGTGGAAGCCGCCGCCCGTCAGCCGGTGCATGAATTTTTTGATGTGCAGGGTGACCTAGTGGGTTTTTGGACACCGAGTTACATGAAAACGGTGAATGTACCGGGGTATCATTTTCATTTTTTGAGTGCGGATCGACAACAGGGGGGTCATGTGTTGGATGTGTGTATTGAGCGGGTAGATATTGGCATTGATGATACGCCCCGGTTACGCATGGCATTACCGGACACTGAGGAATTTTTGGGGGCAAATCTTACCCGGGATACGGAGCAGGAATTGCATCAGGCAGAAAAATAAAAAATCAAGGGATTTGATGGTGTAAGTTTTTGGCTATCGTCACCATCCATTCAAGTAGCAATTAACCCAAAAATGAACGCAGAAACCAAACAAGAAATATGGTTGATTCTTAAGTTAATTGCCCTCACGGGGGTAATCAGTGCAGGTATTAAAATTTTGGGGCAATTCCTCACCTTGGATACCCCTCCCGCTTGGGTGCCGATTATGGTAGTTAGCGGGACGATGGGGGGGGCGGGTTTGGTTTTGGCGTGGCAGTCCTGGCGTGATAACCTCCGGCAAACGTCACCACGCAGATCATCTGGGGCTGAGGCACACAAGCGACCCCCACCACCCGAAACAGGGGATTGAGCAAGTTGGCACGGTTGGGGCGATGTTTCTGCCCATCATCAATCAACCAGGAAACCACGATGCTACGGGCATCGGTAAAGCCCTGACTCCGGCAAAAACTGGCCTGACCTTCCCACTGGCCCTGGGCATTCAATTCGGTGGTGAACTGGGTGGCAGTAATGTCCTGGGGAATCAGACGTAGGGCGACCTGCTCCATGCCTTTGACCGACCGCAGCATCCCCAAGGGTTGCACCTGGTTCAGCCAGGTTTGTGCCTCCCGCAGTCCCTTGACCCCCTCCCGGGTGCGTTGGCTGGGTTGCCCCGGCGGTTGCCAGCGTTTGCCCTGGTAGTAGGATGCCCAGGCATTTAATTGTGCCCCATACCGGCGGGGATTTTGCCGCAGTTGATTCAGTTCCGTGAGAATCCCCTGGGCGAGTTTCACCTCCAGTGTGCCCCCTTGGGCAAGGGCAGGGGTGCTAAGGAAAACGGTGAGGATGCCAATTTTGATACAGTAGAGCCGCAGTAACCCAGCAACCACGATTGGGAAATCCTTCACCATGCGCCTCTTGGTCAGTAATGATGATGGCATTTTTGCGCCGGGATTGCGTGCCCTGGCCAATACCCTAGCGCAGGCGGGGCATGGGGTGACGGTGGTGGCTCCGGATCGGGAACGTTCGGCTACGGGGCATGGTTTGACGCTCCATAAACCCATTCGGGTGGAGCCGGTGACGGGTTTTTTTGACCCTACGGTGACCGCTTGGGCCTGTACGGGTACCCCGGCGGACTGCGTGAAACTGGCTCTGGGGCGTTTGTTGACCCATCCCCCGGATTTGGTCGTCTCTGGGATCAACCAGGGGCAAAATCTGGGTACGGATATTCTCTACTCCGGCACGGTATCGGCGGCGATGGAAGGGTTGATCGAAAATATCCCTGGAGTGGCCTTGAGCCTGGCCAGCTATACGGAACCGGAATTTGGAGTTGCCAGCCGGTTTGCCGCCGGGTTGATCCAGCAATTGTCCCGGGAACCTCTGCCCAGCGCAATTTTACTAAATGTGAATATTCCAGCGGTGGCCGCCCAGCAGATTGCCGGGGTTTGCCTGACCCGCCAGGGGGTACGCCGCTATACGGATCAATTTGACGAACGGACTGACCCCCGGGGACGCACCTACTATTGGTTGGCGGGAACCGCCATTGAGGATGAACCGGAACCGGATGAGGGCGGGCACAGCGACCATTGGCCGACGGATGTAGCGACTGTACGAAATCATAAAATTAGCATCACACCCTTGCAGTACAATCTCACCCATGCCCCTGGGCTGGCGACCCTGGCGAACTGGTCGGGCTTGAACCAAGGTTTATACTGGCTAAAAGATTGAGGTGTCTGCGGGTGTTCTGGAAAAGTCTGTTCCCTGGCGCACTTGGCTCGGAAACGCCCACCGGCATCGGGGAGCGGGAATTACTGATCACCGAATTGACCACCGCCAACGGGGAACGGGTGCAGATATACTTCAGCACCACCCGGGAGATTGATGTCTATGCTCTGGAAGCCTTGTGCGATGCGGTGGGCTGGGCAAAACGTCCCCTTCGCAAGGTGCGTAAGGCTCTGGAATTTAGCTTTTTAGTGGGTTCCCTCTGGCAGGAACGGGGGCAAAATCGGCGGTTGGTGGGCTTTGCCCGGGCAACGTCGGATCATGCCTTCAATGCCACCCTCTGGGATGTGGTCATCCACCCGGAATTCCAGGGGAAGGGACTGGGGAAAACCCTGATGCGCCAGATGATCCGGGAATTGCGCCGGGAAGAGATTAGCAACATTACCCTGTTTGCCGACCCCCATGTGGTCACCTTTTATGAGGAATTGGGTTTCCACCCCGACCCCGAGGGCATCAAGGGGATGTTTTGGTATCCGAATTAGATGGTCAAAGCAGAGAAAATGGTAAGATTATCTAATACTTCACATGAACATAAGATGACTAGCCTGTTGCAAAAAGCATTTACAGAAATTCAGAAACTGCCGGACTTTCTTCAGGATCAAATTGCCCAACAGTTACTACAGCAACCCTACTCGATTAACGTTAGCTTGCCTGCCGTAGGCATACCGAAATTCCCCAAAACCAAGGACGGGAGCGGTGCCCCTGCGGCCCCTATTCCATATCTCATTTAGGATTGCTATAGAAGATAGCGAATTAAAATGGCAAAGTAGTTTTGCAAGCGATGATATTGAATTGGGAAATTTGCTAATGATGGCGCAGGAAGCCCCCCAAGAAAAGCAAGCGGGGGAAACGGAAGATAAAGGCTTTGGAGAAGCATGAAGTCAGCCAGAACCAGGAAGTTTCGAGAATTTTCTGGGTTTGCCGCCAAGGGTACAGGAAACAGCCAAGAAAAACTACGGGATTTGGCAAGAAAATCCATTCCACCCCAGCCTAGAATTCCAAGAAGTGAAACCAGGAGCAAGAACAGGGTCAGTTTGGGATCGCAATGGCGAGCATGGAGAACCAAATACGGGAGTGACCCTCTGTAACCCCTGTCCCAAACTCAGTTAGGATTGCTGTATATTTTTAAGGTCAGTTGCGTAAGCAGGTGCCGGTTATGTGGCGAGAAATTCCCGGTGGAGTCACGGCTCCCCAGGGGTATCGGGCTGGGGCAGTCCGGGCGGGGCTGAAACCCTCTGGGGCATTGGATTTGACCTTGATTTACTCGGAACAGCCTGCGGTCGCCGCCGGAGCCTTTACCACCTCGCAGGTGCGGGCGGCCTGTGTCACCTATTGCCAGCAACAACTCCAGACTGGCCAACCTATCCAGGCCATTGTTTGTAATGCGGGGCAGGCCAATGCCGCGACCGGCACTCAGGGTTGGCAGGATACCTGCACAACAGCGGCAGCTTTTGCCAAAGCTCTGGGGATCGCTCCCAACCAAGTCTTGGTGGCTTCGACGGGGGTAATTGGCCGGTTGATCCCGATGGATAAACTACTAGGAGCAATTCCCGACTTGTTGGCCGTGACCACCAGGGAGGGGGGCGATTTGGCCGCCCAAGGGATTCTCACTACGGATTTGGTGACCAAAACCATTGCCCTGGAAAGCACGGAGTTAAATCCACCCATCCGGGTCGGGGGCATTGCCAAGGGTTCGGGGATGATTCACCCGGACATGGCGACCCTGTTGGCCTTTGTCACCTGTGATGCCCCGGTGGAGGCGGGTCTGTGGCGGCGTTTGGTACAGCAGGCGGTGACAGCCAGTTTTAACCAAATCACGGTGGATGGGGACACCAGCACTAATGATATGCTCCTGGCTCTGGCGAATGGGGCGGCCGGGGGAACGGCAATCCAAGCCGATGACCCGAGGGCGGACACCCTAGCGGCTATGGTGACAGAAGCCTGTATCCAACTGGCTAAAAAAGTCGCCCGGGACGGGGAAGGGGCAACCTGTTTGATTGAAGTGCAGGTGCGGGGTACGGATACGGATAGGGCGGCGAGAACCATTGCCCGTACCATCAGCGGTTCCCTGTTGGTCAAATCGGCGGTCTTTGGCCGTGACCCCAATTGGGGGCGGATTGCGGCGGCAGCAGGACGGGCTGGGGTGCCTTTTAACCCGGATGAATTGGCGATTGACCTGGGGTCGATCCCCCTCATGCGGGCGGGACAACCCCTCCCCTTTGACCGAGAAGCGGGGAAAAATTACCTCCACTCTGACCCGGTGGTGATCCAAGTGCAGGTCGGTTCGGGGCCAGGGGTCGGGCGTGCCTGGGGCTGTGACCTGAGCTATGACTACGTGCGAATTAACGCCGAATACACCACCTGAGCCATCCCAGATACGGCCTCCGCCACCCAATTGCACCAGCAATCCCCAAAGGCTGAGAGTCTCAAGTAAATAATGATGGGCACTTCCATTAATTCATGGCTATTGAGAATAATACCTGCATTATTGATAATTACCAACGAGAGAATGGGGCTTCCAAGCCTGCCGTGTACATACAAAAATCAATAAGTAGAGATGTCCGATGTTGGACTGCGACAAACACTTCAAATCCCTTCACAGACAGGGGTTTGTTAAAATTTTGTTAAAATTATGTTCCATGCCATCATTAGTAAATTGAAACTCTCAACTCCTGATGGGCTACTGAAACCTCCCCAATCTGAGCAAACGAAAACCATAGCATATGGGGGGTATCTCAGTCGCAGGGCACTGTCCCCACCCATGACCCAGACCCACATACTGACATAATTAATAAGAACGACCTGCATGATTATCCCGCGAATTATTACCCAATGCGGATTCGCAACGACCTGGACTACTACGACCGGCACGCCGACCAATGGTGGCAACCGGGGGGCACCCTTAACCTGTTGCAACACCTCAACCCGGGGCGGTTCCAATTTTTTGACCAGTATGTGCCGGACTGGCGAGGCATCAAAGTCCTAGATGTGGGCTGTGGGGGCGGCTTGACCTGCGAATTTCTCGCCCAACGGGGAGCCATTGTCTCCGGCGTGGACCCCTCCCCCCGCTCCCTAGCCACCGCCCGGGAACACGCCCAAGCGCAGGGGTTAACCATTGACTACCGGGAAGGCACCGGCGAAGCCCTCCCCTTTGGGAACCAGCAGTTTCAGGCGGTGGTGTGTGTGGATGTGCTGGAACACGTGCAGGATGTGGGGCAGGTGGTGCGGGAATGCGGGCGAGTGTTGCAACCGGGGGGGCTGTTTTTATTTGATACGATTAACCGCACCTGGAAATCCAAAATCCTGATGATTTGGCTGATGGAAGACATTTTGCGGCAAATTCCCCAGGGGATTCACGATTGGGAAAAATTCATTACCCCCGCCGAACTCACTGCTTTTTTAGAACAGAGTGGCTTCGGGGACATCACCTGCCGGGGCTTCGACCTCACGGATGGCGGCAATCTAAAAACTTTATTTTCCCTTTTGTTGTCTGGGCTACAAAGTGATGCAACCCGCAGGGCATTAAAAGTACAAATTAATGACGACATGGACGTAATTTATATTGGCAAAGCGGTAAAAATGGCGGTTTAGGGGATAGGGGTAATACCCTGGGTGCCGGAAACCTTAAACCCGTATAAATTACGCCTGTGTTCCCTCCAAGCGGGGCTAGAGTGTTAACAGGGGTAGCTGGTGAGTACAAACATCTAGGCAAAAAAACGGTTACCAAGAAACACTTTTGAGGGATTTGGTATGGTAGCGACACCGACGAAACCGGAAGTAGGGAATCTCAGTGCCTTTGGGCCTGCCCGCGCCACGATTACGGGTACGCCTTTGTCCCCGACGGAATTGCACCAGATAGATGCCTATTGGCGGGCATCGAACTATTTGGCGGTGGGGATGATTTATTTGCAGGACAATCCCCTGTTGCGGCAACCCCTGCATAGTGACCATATTAAAAATCGCTTGTTGGGTCACTGGGGGGCGAGTCCGGGGATTGCGTTTGTCTATACGCACCTAAACCGGATTATCAAAAAATTTGACCAGGATATGCTCTACATGGTCGGGCCGGGGCATGGGGCACCGGGATTTCTTGGCCCCTGTTACCTGGAGGGGAGCTACAGCGAGTTTTACCCCAATTGCAGCCTGGATGAGGCGGGGATGAAGCGGTTTTTCAAACAGTTTTCTTTCCCCGGCGGTATTGGCAGTCACTGTACGCCGGAAACCCCCGGTTCCATCCATGAGGGGGGGGAGTTGGGCTACTCCATTTCCCATGCCTACGGGGCGGCTTTTGACAACCCGAACCTGATTGTGGTGGCGCTGGCTGGGGATGGGGAGGCGGAAACGGGGCCTCTGGCCACCTCCTGGCACAGCAATAAATTTATCAATCCGATCCGGGACGGGGCGGTACTGCCCATCCTGCACCTGAATGGGTACAAAATTAACAATCCGACGGTCTTGGCGCGCATCAGCCATGAGGAATTGGAAGCCCTGTTCCGGGGCTATGGTTATACGCCCTACTTTGTGGAAGGCTCCGACCCGGAAAGTATGCACCAGGCGATGGCGGCCACGATGGATCACTGTATTACGGAGATTCACCGGATTCAGGCGGAAGCCCGTTCCTCGGGGCAAGTGACCCGGCCCCGCTGGCCGATGATTGTCCTGCGTACCCCCAAGGGCTGGACCTGTCCTGCCTATGTGGATGGCAAAAAAGTCGAGGGGTTTTGGCGGGCGCACCAGGTGCCGATGGGGGGGATGAAAAATAACCCGGAGCATTTACGCATCTTAGAAGCATGGATGCGGAGCTACAAACCGGAGGAACTGTTTGATGACCAGGGGGCACCCAAACCGGAGGTGATGGCGGCGGCTCCCACGGGCACCAAACGCCTGGGTTCGACCCCCTATGCCAACGGCGGGCTGTTGCGGCGGGAACTGCGGATGCCGGATTTCCGTGACCCGAAATATGCCATGCACTTTGACAAACCGGGCACCATCGAGGCGATGAACACCAAGCCCCTGGGGGTATTTCTGCGGGATGTGATGGCTTTGAATATGCACAATTTCCGGGTGTTTGGCCCCGATGAAAATACCTCGAATAAGCTGGATGCGATTTATGAGGTCAGTAAAAAGTTCTGGATTGCCGAGTATTTCCCGGAGGATGCGGATGGGGGCGAGTTGGCCACCGACGGGCGGGTGATGGAATACCTGAGTGAACACACCTTAGAGGGGTGGTTGGAAGGGTATTTGTTGACCGGGCGGCACGGGTTTTTCTCCACCTACGAGGCGTTTGTCCATGTGATTGATTCCATGTTCAACCAACACGCCAAATGGTTGGATATTTGCCATGACATTGCTTGGCGGCAGTCCATTTCTTCGTTGAATTTGTTGATCACCTCTACGGTTTGGCGGCAGGATCATAATGGGTTTACCCACCAAGACCCGGGCTTCCTGGATGTGGTGGTGAATAAGAGTTCACGGGTCACCCGGATTTATTTGCCCCCGGATGTGAATTCCCTGCTTTCTTGTGCGGATCACTGCCTGCGGAGTAAGGATTACGTGAATGTGATCGTCTCCGATAAGCAAATGCACCTGCAATATATGAATATGGACGATGCCATTCGGCACTGTACCAAGGGGCTGGGCATTTGGGATTGGGCCAGCAATGACCAGGGCAGTGAACCGGATGTGGTGATGGTGGGGTGTGGGGATATTCCCACCCAGGAAGCCTTGGCCGCCACCGATCTTCTGCGCCGGGAGTTTCCCGATTTGAAAATCCGGTTTATCAATGTGGTGGATTTGTTCCGGCTGCAACCGGATACGGAGCATCCCCACGGCATGAGCGACCATGATTTTGACAGTTTATTCACCCTGGATAAACCGATCATTTTCAATTTCCACGGCTATCCTTGGTTGATTCACCGCTTAGCCTATCGGCGGCATAACCACAACAATCTGCACGTGCGGGGCTACAAGGAAGAGGGGAATATCAACACGCCGATGGAGTTGGCGATTGCCAATAACATTGACCGGTTTACCCTGGCGATGGATGTGATCAATCGGGTGCCCAAACTCAAGGTGGCGGGTGCCCATGCGAAGGAGAAATTCCTGAATATGCAGATTGATTGCCGCAACTATGCCTACAAATACGGGGTGGATATTCCCGAGGTCATTAACTGGCGTTGGCCCTACTAGGGTTCAGTAACATTGGGGGAGGAGGCTCAGGGCTAACTCCCCTGTTTTTATGATTGTTTTGGGGAGAACATCAGGCATGAAAGTGGCGGTATTTAGTAGCAAATCCTACGACAAAACGTTCCTCAATGCGGCCAACGAGGCGGTGGGGCATGAGTTGGTATATTACGACTCTAAATTAGATGCTAGTACGGCACCTTTGGCGGGGGATGCCCCGGCGGTGTGCGTGTTTGTAAATGATGTTTTGGATCGAGCTACGTTAGAAATTCTCCACCAATGCGGGGTCAAATTAATCGCCCTGCGGTGTACGGGGTTTAATCATGTGGATTTACAAGCCGCTGGGGAATTGGGGTTGACGGTGGTGCGGGTGACCGCCTATTCTCCCTACTCGGTGGCGGAACACGCTGTGGGTTTGATTTTATGTTTGAGTCGCAAATACCATCGGGCCTTTAACCGGGTACGGGAGGGAAATTTTTCCCTGGATGGGTTGTTGGGTTTTGACCTGCACGCCCGCACGGTGGGGATCATTGGCACGGGTAAAATTGGCATGGTCTTGGCGGAAATTTTGCAGGGATTTGGCTGTCGTTTGTTGGGGTATGATGCCTATCCCAATCCCAATTTTCCTAAGTTTAACCGGGCTAAATACGTTACCTTGGATGAACTTTACGCCCAGGCGGATATTATTTCGCTCCACTGCCCATTGCTCCCGGAAACCCATCACTTGATCAATGCGTCTGCCCTGGAAAAAATGAAACCGGGGGTGATTTTAATCAATGTGAGTCGGGGGGCTTTAATTGATACAGAGGCGATGATTGAGGGGTTAAAATCCCAAAAAATTGGGGCTTTGGGGTTAGATGTCTATGAGGAGGAGGAAGACTTGTTTTTCCAAGATTTATCCTTCAAAATTATCCAGGATGATATATTCCAACGCTTGCTGACCTTTCCGAATGTTTTGGTCACGGGGCATCAGGCGTTTTTTACCCAGGAAGCCCTCACGGATATTGCTACAACAACCATTAGTAATATCAGTGATTTTGCGGCGGGTCGCCCTTGCCCCCACGAGATTCGTTACACCCCCAAACCCTAAATTCATGTGAGGTACTGAGCCATGAACATTCATACGATTGTGACGCAACCTTTTGCCGGACAAAAACCGGGGACTTCCGGGTTACGCAAGCTCACCAAAACCTTTCAACAGCGCAACTATTTAGAAAATTTTATCCAGTCTATTTTTCATACCCTGCCGGAACGCCAGGGAGCTACTTTGGTCTTAGGCGGGGATGGACGTTTTTATAACCGCACGGCGATTCAAATCATCCTGAAAATGTGTGCCGCCAATGGGTTTGGCAAGGTTTTGGTGGGTCAGGGGGGGATTTTATCTACGCCAGCGGCTTCCTGTTTGATTCGCAAATATCAAGCGATTGGGGGAATTATTCTGTCTGCCAGTCACAATCCAGGGGGGCCGGAGGCGGATTTTGGGGTGAAATTTAACACCAACAATGGGGGACCAGCCCCGGAAAAAGTCACCACTGCCATTTATGAATATACCCAACAGATTCAGTCTTACCAAATTTTAGAGGCGGGGGATATTGATCTGGATAAACTGGGAACAACTCAACTGGGAACAATGCAGGTAGAAGTGGTAGATTCGGTCAATGACTATGCCCAGTTAATGCAACAATTATTTGATTTTGACCAGTTGCGGGAATTATTAACTAATGGTCAATTTCGCCTCTGTTTTGATGCCATGCACGCCGTCACGGGCCCCTATGCCAAACGCATTTTGGAGGAGATGTTGGGGGCACCGGCGGGTACGGTAATTCATGGGGTGCCTTTGGAGGATTTTGGCGGCAGTCATCCCGACCCCAATTTAGTTTATGCCCACGAATTGGTGGCGATTTGTTTTCAAGATACGGGGCCGGATTTTGGGGCGGCTTCCGATGGGGATGGGGATCGAAATATGATTTTGGGGCGCAATTTTTTTGTCAGTCCCAGTGATAGTTTGGCGTTGTTAACGGCTCATGCCCAAATGGTGCCAGGGTATCGGCAGGGTTTAGCGGGGGTAGCCCGTTCCATGCCCACGAGTCAAGCGGTGGATCGGGTGGCGGCGAAATTGGGTATCCGTTGCTATGAAACCCCGACAGGCTGGAAGTTTTTTGGTAATTTACTGGATGCCAATCAAGTCACCCTCTGCGGGGAAGAAAGTTTTGGCACGGGGTCCAATCATGTGCGGGAAAAAGATGGATTGTGGGCAGTTTTGTTTTGGTTAAATATCCTCGCGGCCACCCAAAAATCCGTCGCCGAATTGGTAACCCAGCACTGGCAAAACTATGGGCGTAATTATTATTCCCGCCATGATTATGAGGGGGTGGATAGTGAACGAGCCGAGCGGATGATGCAAACCTTGCGGGAGCACTTATCTCGTTTGCCCCAACAGCAACTGGGGAATTATACGGTGCAATATGCGGATGATTTTCGTTACGAAGACCCAATTGATGGCAGTATTAGCGAACACCAGGGGATACGGATTGGGTTTACGGATGGTTCGCGGCTGATTTACCGCCTATCGGGGACGGGAACCCACGGGGCGACGGTGCGGGTGTACATGGAGCGGTATGAACCGGATGTTCATAAACAGGGGTTGGATGCTCAGGTGGCACTGGCGGAGTTGATTCAGATTGCCGACCAGGTGGCGGGTTTACGGGAGACAACCGGCATGGAGCAACCGACGGTGATTACATGATCAAGAGGGTGACTGGGCGTAAGTCCAAAATCGGGTTTTGTTGCCTATTCCGGCGATGATTGTCTGGGGTTGCTGTCCCAGAATATTGTGTGTAGGCTGTGAAGTAACATTTCCTACTTTCAGCTATTAGTTGCGTCATGAAATTAGCGATCTTGAGACCCTATCGTTATCTGGTCTTGGGAATTTTTTTGGTGATCCTAGTAGGCTGTTCCCAGGTCACTCGTCAGGTGGTTCAACTGGGGGCACCCAATGTGACTGCCCAACTGACTCAACCTTTAGTTGCCGGGGTGGGTTGGGGAGATTTACGCCTCAATCAGACAACCTTGGCAGACTTCCTGAAACAATTTCCCGAAGAAAACTTTCCCATCAATTGGAGACAAGGGCGATATATTCCAGTTAGCTTCCGCTCTGAAACGACCGACCACATCCAAATCTACCAATCCGAAGAACTAGCGTTTTTCCAAGCTTCTGACTCCGAATGCACCAGTGATCCCCTCGAAGCGGACAGTAGGGCAAATCAGAATTTGCGAGCTTGGGTGACCCGCTTCCCCGCCTGTGGCAAACTCCCTTTGGTTTATATTGGAGCGGTCGTTACGTACAGCCAAGAAGACATAGGGGAATTGCCCTATCCGATGCGGACAGATCAAGGGGTCACCTTACTTGATCCAGAAACGGCTCTTGAGGTGTACGGCTCCAATTTACTCCCTGACGATGCCACCCGGGGCTTGTATCTGGGGGGCACGGGATACCGAGAACGGGATCAGGTGAGAAAATATGTGTACCCAGATGGGATTATGTTTGTGGTGAAAAACGACCGGATTGTCGAAATGGGTATCTTTCCCCCTGTGGAATAAAATCGCAACTCTAGGTTGTAACGATACGCTTTTTCTCGCTAGGGTAGCCGAAACCCTTGTCAGGCTTCTGCTTATTAACAAATACTCGAGAGAACCGTTTTACTCGTATTAATTGTTTTTATCAATAAAAAAATTCGACTGTGAAACTGTAAAAATGCGGCGTGGGCATCGGGATGCAATTCTCTTCTCACATTTTGCAACGATTCTTAGTGATGGGGGTGGGCAGAGGTTGCTAAATTAAAGATTGATGTTTATCAAAATCTCTGACCGTTATGCCTATTCCTGGATTGCCACCTACGGATTCCCGCCTGCGGGTCAGTACGTTTTTACAACAAATCCAAGAGGATATTTGCCGGGAATTGCAAGCGACCGACGGTAAGGGCACATTTAAGGAAGACCGTTGGGAGCGTCCAGAAGGGGGTGGGGGTCGCTCCCGGGTGATGGAAGGGGGTGCCTTGCTAGAACGGGGCGGGGTGAATTTCTCCGAGGTGTGGGGGAAACAACTGCCCCCTGCGATTATTGAGCAACGCCCGGAGGCGAAAGGCCATGAATTTTATGCCACGGGAACATCCTTGGTACTCCATCCCCGTAATCCCTATGTGCCAACCGTACATTTGAATTATCGGTATTTTGAAGCGGGTCCCGTGTGGTGGTTTGGTGGCGGGGCTGATTTAACGCCCTACTATCCCTTGCGGGAAGATGCAGTGCATTTCCACCAAACCCATAAAACAGCGTTGGATGCCCATCACCCGGAGTATTATCCGGTGTTCAAACGCTGGTGTGATGAGTATTTTTACCTCAAACATCGCCAGGAAATGCGGGGAGTTGGTGGCATTTTTTTAGATTACCAAGATGGGGTAGGTTTACTATATCGGGGGAGCAATTCCCAGGGAAATGCGGCCATTTATAGCAATAAAGTGGGTGAACTACCGCCCCGGAGTTGGGAGGATATTTTTGCCATGATCCAAAGTTGTGCCCAGGCGTTTTTGCCCGCTTATTTACCAATTGTGGAAAAGCGGCGGGGCATGATTTATGGGGAACGAGAACGGCAATTTCAACTCTATCGCCGGGGACGGTATGTGGAATTTAATTTGATTTATGACCGGGGGACGATTTTTGGGTTGCAAACCAACGGTCGCACCGAGTCCATTCTCATGTCCATGCCACCGTTGTGCCGTTGGGAATACTGCTACACCCCAGAACCGGGAAGCCCGGAGGCCGCCCTGACGGAGGAATTTCTCAAACCCCAGGATTGGCTGGCCGGGTGAAGGTCAAGGGCTACGGCGGTAGCGGCTGACAAACTGCCAAACCATCTGGCTACCATCAAAATCCTGGCTGACCCGGCCAATGAAGGATTTAGGCAAGTACTGGGAACCCCCCGGCCAGGTATGCCCACCGCCATCAATGGTAATTAAACTGACCGCCAACTGCCCCCTCTGATAGGTTATCTGTCGGGCGGTGGTTTGGTCGTTGACCCGATCTGGCAGGGCGATTTCCTGAGGCCTAGCTGGAAGCTGGTAGCGGTTGCGCCAATAGTCCAGCGATGCGTGGGCGGAATACACAACCCCTTGACGTCCTTTCCTACCCCGGATGACCCCACCCTCGTAGGGGATCAGGGGGTCCTGTGTTCCCAAAATGTAAAGAATGGGTACGGGTTGGGTCGCCGGACAATCCGCCGCTAAGGCTTGGGGTAAATTGGAAGCGACAACGGCGACAGCGGCAAGACGATGGCTGAGGTCGCAGACAAGGGTTTGGCTGAAAAACCCCCCATTGGAAATACCGGTGGCATAAATCCGTTGTGGGTCAATGTCATATTCTTGTTGCACCGCATCAAGCAATTGGTTGATAAACAGGATGTCCTCCACCGATGCTTGCGGGAGAAAACGGGGGTCACGGCGGTCGTGCCAATGGCGATTGTGTCCATCGGGATAAATGACCACAAAACCCATCTGACGGGCAAGGCGAGAAAACTGGGTCAATCGCTCCATCCCGGCTCCACTGCCGCCCCCTCCATGCAAGGCAATCAATAACGGCAATCGCCTATTCCCCCTGCGGGCAGGTACGTAAATGCGATAGGTGCGGGGAAACCCATTGACCACCAAGGTTTTGGGGGTTGCAACTTCACCCTGGGATTGCGCCATAACGGGAGCCAATCCAACACCGAGTCCGCAGGTTATCAAAGCTACCGCTAGCCAGCAGAACCGACCAACCATAACTATTGCTTTCAATAACTATGAGAATAGACCCCCATACCGAGCGTCCAGTTCAATAGTCAGCATAAAAAAATCAGAAAATTAGGGTCTTGGATTGCCCTTCAGAACTAGCCATGTTCACCTCAAAATAACTTCTTTAACTCAATAAAGATTGCCTCTAGAAGAATGCCAACTAACCAACCTAAAGGTGAAAGAACTAAAGCTCCTATAGCAGTAATGAAAACATCCGCTCTATTAAGCAGGCGCAACGCAACAATTATTGCAACTAGTGATCCCATCACCCCCCAGAAATTTTTTCCCACCTAAACCTCCTTTTTTTCAATCTAAGAATTAAGCATAGCGAATCCCCGCTTCGCGCATCCGTTCCAGAGCCAATTCCATCCGTGCTTCTGGGACCGTGAGGGCAATGCGGAAAAACCCTTCCCCAGCGGCACCGTAGCCCACCCCCGGCGGGACAATAATGCCGCATTTTTCTAATAAGAGGGTGACAAATTCGGTGGAAGTGTAGCCCTGGGGAACCGGTGCCCAGACGTACAATGTGGCTTTGGGGGGTACCAGCGGCCAGCCCAAGGATTGCAACCCCCTCACGATCAAATCCCGCCGCCGTTGGTACACCTGCATTAAATCCTGTAAGGCTTCGTCAGTGGTTTGAAACGCCGCCATCGCCGCCCGTTGAATTGCCTTGAACACCCCGGAGTCCACATTGGTTTTCACCTGCCCCAACCCCTGAATCCCCAAGGCTGACCCGCAGACAAACCCCACCCGCCAGCCGGTCATGTTGTAGGACTTGGACAGGCTGTGAAACTCAATCGCCACCTCCTTCGCCCCCGGCACTTCCAGCACGCTGGGGGGTTTGTAGCCGTCGTAGGCCATTTCCGAATAGGCGTGGTCATGGCAAAGGAGAATGTCGTACTGGCGACAAAAATCCACCACTTCTGCAAAAAATTCTCGACTGGCCACCGCCCCCGTCGGATTATTGGGGTAGTTCAACCAGAGTAATTTCGCCCCCTGCGCCACCTCGGTGGGAATAGCGGTCAAATCCGGCAAAAATCCCCGCTCTTTCAGTAAAGGCATCGTCCAGGATTTCCCCCCCGCAAAAATCGTCGAAGTCCGGTACACCGGGTAGGCTGGGTCGGGGATCAGCACATAGTCCCCCGCTTCCACAAACGCCAAAAACGTATTGTGAATCGCCTCTTTGGAACCAATCGAGGACACCACCTCCCGCTGGGGGTCAACCGTCACCCCAAACCGACGTTGCATCCAGTCCGCCGCCGCCTGGCGGTACTCCTTCGTGCCCTGATAGGGCGGGTAATTGTGGGTGCTAGGGTCATCAATGGCTGTATGCATCGCCTGAACCACATGGGCGGGCGTGGGTTGATCCGGGTCGCCGATGCCCATATTGATCACATCCACCCCCTGTGCCACCAGTTCATCCCGCTTGCGGTCAATTTCGGCAAAGAGGTACGGGGGAATCTGTTGCAAACGGCTGGCTAATTGCATCGGGGAAGCTCAATGGGAACTGCTCTTTTATGATAAATCCTACAGCGGCCAATGCAACCCTACCGGCAAGCAATTTTTCAAAAATCAGCGGATTTGGGGGTAATAAAAATCGCTTCTTTTGTCCAATAAGTTTCCATGTCTGCGAAGAATTTTTCCTGCCGACCATAGAGGGGATTCCCAATAATAACTTTTTGTTGTTTAGGTTCTATAGCCAGCAACACCACTGCGTGTAAAATGGTTTGCCCTGCCCCCACTGCTTCATGCACATGGAGCAGAGCGGGTCGGTTCACCTTGATCAGGTCAGCTAGGGTTAAATTACTGCGATATTCGGGGCGCAAACCCAAATGAAATAATGCCCACCACTCCCGGAATGAACTCGTTCCCTGGCGACTGGTAGCTGTGAGGGCAATCACCTCCCGTTCCCCAATTTCCGGCATTTGACCATAGAGGCGTGCCAACGTTGCCACACTCGCCGCGGCACAGCTATAGGAAGTGCTTTGTAAAACCACTTGTTGACGGGTTACGGATGGCGTTTGCACCCAATGGGTAATCGGCCAATACCGATGAATTTGCCAACTCAAAACCATACTTAATAGTCCCACCAATATTAAGCCTTGCCGCTGATTTGCCAGGGATAATTTTACTAAAATACCCACCACTAACCAACCGAAAAATAGCATCAAAATTGGCAATTCACCAAGCACTAATAGGAACCAAACCGGCAACCAATGGGTTAAATGCAATCGCCCGATTAAAGCCATAATGATTCCCATGCCTGCCAACCAAGCTAAAAGTAAATATATTTGTTTTTGATAGGGACTTAAATCCATGTTCCAGGTTATGCCCCGGCGCAATAAATTTTGCCCCAAAAATAATCCTAGGACAAATCCCAGACCAGCGATTACCAGTAAGTACATTCGGTGTGCTTTCCCCCCTAGCGAGTATTTTATCCTTAATTTTAAGGCTTGATTTTATATTCAGAAAGATCGCAGGGTTCCACCCCGTCCTGATTCTGATCGCCTGCACCATGTAGCCATGTAATTTTGTTATTTGCACCAACATCTCTATGAGCGTCGAGTTCCACCAGTACCGTGTTGATACCTCGTCGCGCCAACAGATCAAAGTCTTCAATTTCTGGATAACATACCAGATGGATGAGGTCGCTGGCATCAGGCTTATCGGATCCAATCCTTGAGGCGGTGGATGCAGGTGTTGATGTCGGCGCGAAAGTAGGCGCACAGGCGGATAGTCCCAAGCTCGCTCCGGCTAGACGTGCTAACTTGAAGAACTCTCTGCGCGTGAGTTTTTTGGATTGGCTACTTACCATAGCATACCTCCAGCTTCAAGAGCTTGGCCGCCCAACGACCAAGTTGAGCCGCCGCCGCTAACTTTTGATTCCTACAGATAACCTCTCAGCGTTCGGCTCCAACGACTTGTTAGCCCTTCGAGATCGCCCGTAATACCTCAAAATTCAAAATCAGAGTAAATCCTTCTCAGATATAGCAATCCTAAATAAGAATGGAACAGGGGTCGCAGGGGCACCGCCCCCGTCCCTGATTCTGGGAGATTTTTGTTCGTTAATCAAATAGGATTGCTATAGCTGGGCTATTTTCATCAAAGCTTTCAGTGTTCCAACTTTCAGATCTTGATTACGATGAACAGGAATTGACAGAATTTGTCCTGTTTCAGGGCGTTCGTAGATGTGATAACTACCAGTAATTCTTTGCAAAACCCAACCTTTTTGCTCCGCAATCTTGCACAAGCGCTTGCCAGAAATAGATTTCATACAGCAATTTCGACAACTTGATCTGCCGACTCAATTGCGTTACGACTGTTGGCAACATCGAGTCAACCTTCAATCGCATCGGCGCTCCTGGGTTTATGGTGTAAAGCACAAGTGTTGAATCCTGCAACAAAACTTTACATATTGAGGCGTGGGACGACTCGATTGAGCCAATGGACAAAATTCCACTCCTGCCGTATTAAAATTTGTATATATCGCAACTTATCTACTAATTTACTTCCATACATCCGTGGAGTTTTTAATAGTTGCAATATCAAATAAACTATGAGAATTACGTCAATTTGAATCATAATTCCGTTCAAATTTTTACTCATCATTTTATCGAGTTTCAAGTGCGTCTTGAGAAACTTCCATAGTACCTCTATCGCCCAGCGTTGTCTGTAGGCTTCCCCTATCTCTTCATTACTCATTACATCCTCAGGAATATTGGTAGCTAAATAATAATCTACTTTCCCGAAACAGACCACCCTCACGTGACCCCGTTCGGTGCTGATACGATAGTTTTCATCCCATTTCCAATTCGACTTAATACGGATAATGAAAAGAGCGTCATTTTCGATAAACTCATCAAATATAGCTAAGTACGGTTAGGTTGTCGCCTCAAAAATTCTGGAGAACCAGCGCGTGGCTACGCCCTGCGACCCATATCTATGTCAACCTTTGCGTGTTTAGCTATACTTTGTGACTGCAAAACCCTCTATCCCCGGCTGTGACTCCATTTTCCGGCAATATTTTCACAATATCTTCACCAAAATTAATCTCATGTGCCTGTCCAGGACTAACGATTAAATGACCAGTGGATTTCGTATCTTGATTCAAATTAGTTATTAACTTCACTTGACGATAGCCTTGGAGCCAGAATAATTTACTCATCAGCGGTATTACGGTAGCATCAAAAGGACACCAACCTCTTTTCAGGATGAACTTCCTCAATATAATGCAATAATTTATGATAAAGATGCATTTGTGGGTCTCTTGTCTTGTTCGCCTTAGAAAATGTGGATAAGTCAACCTTAATGCCTGCATGATTTATAGTCATTTCAAACAAGTTTGCAACATTCGCCTTCACCTACAAACCCTCTCCTGGAAAAGAATAGAGCGGTTGCAAATACCTAAAAAGTGTCGCATTCTAAAACGGAATGACTATAAATCCTAGGAGCTTTTGGTAACACCTAAAATCAGTACTGGAATATCAATGTCGGCAACACCTCGATGTTCCAAATCCCATACAAACTGTTCAAAGTAAGAAACACCTGTGGACATTTGCTCAGCAAACTCTTTAATCGGAACAATTTCTATACCAACATTAATGGCTTTCAGATTGCTAAAAATAGTCATCTTTGCACACACATTATAAACCATAAAAGCGTACTTGCCAAACTGGACTTCTACCCCCACCTTATTCTTAATAAAATCCATTTCTCTAAATGGGCTTTTAGAAGACTGCATCCTACTTTGATATTCAGCAGTATAGTATTCTTGAGAATAGTTACAGGGAATTCGGTGTTTTTGCCAGTGTCTTGCCACGAATGCACTTCTAAATAACTTATTGAGTTTAGATGGTTGATAGAGTAACCGTCCTGGCATCGTTTTCTCTTTACTAATTTTTGTCTTGCATATTTCACTATCAATTGAACGAATAATTTCCTGGACTTCTCGAAGTTCTTGAGTATAATTTTCTTCGATAACTTCTCGACCATTGTTAAAAGAATAGATACCAGCAATGATCATCTTTCTTTTACTCAGTATCTTTAGGTTTGATATGAGACTTGGCTTGCCATTCATCTGGAATTTGAGCCACCTTTTCCCTGCCGGTAGGTTGATGTACAGGTTTACCCAAAGGACGGATTTTTAGCGACCCATCCCAGTAACGGTGAATTCTATCTCTAGCAATTTCAATATAACTTTCTTCTTTTTCACTTCCTATCGCTCTCCGAGAGTGCATGATAGCGGCGATTAAGGAACTCCCAACTCCTGCATAGGGATCAAACACCCAGTCTCCCTCATCGGTCATGGCTAAAATGCACCGTTCTACTAATTCTATCGGGTACTGGCAGGGATGAATCGTCTTTTCGGGATGATTTGATTTAACATTAGGAATATCCCATAGTAGCTCATCCCATTCTCTCGCCATTAACTCCCAAACATCCGATGGATTTTTCCCAAGCGGATTGCCGGAAGGCTCACCAATTTTCTTTCCCTTATAATGCCGCTTGCCAGGATATTTAGATGGGACTCTCACGGCATCAAGATTAAACTTATACTCATTGGTTTTGCTGAACCACAAAATTGTCTCGTAGCGACCAGAAAACCGTTTAGAAGCGTGTAATCCGTGCCCAAAGTACCAAATAATTCGATTTCTCAAGTAAAATCCCAATTCCTTAAAAATGGGATAATAGAGAATATCTAAGGGGTAAACTTCACCATTTTGAATGAAATTTCCAACTTGCCAGCAAATACTGCCGTCATCTTTTAAGATTCGTTGCAATTCTTTGATGATATTTGCCTGAGATTGCAGATAGGTATCTATTGAGGTTTTATTTTCATAAATTTTACCGATATTATAGGGGGGAGAAGTAATAATTAAGGCAATACTTTTAGCGGGTATTTCTTGGATTAAATGACTCGCATCCCCCGGATAAAGAATGACCTGAGCATCGGGTTGATAGTGATTAACAATCTTGGGAGGAACATCTGCAAATAAAGGTAGATTAAACATCGGTTAATAAAGGTATTAAAAGCTATTGATTTGTGGGTTTGACTGCTTCATGATTCCATCGGTTCCACACTACGCCCCTGGGCTAACCGGAGTGCCGCTTGTAACCGGGGTTGGTCGTACCGACGTTGGTGCAAAATTAACCAGGATTGCATGAGATCAGGGCCGTGCATGGCTCCCATTAACGCCGCCCGTAAGGTTTTCATCACGGCTCCCTTTTTCACCCCACACTGCTGCACCACCGTTTGCACCATTTGCTTCGCCGTATCCATATCCCCTGGACTGGTTTGTTGGATCAGGGCGCTTAAAATTGCTTGGCTTTCAGGCTGTTGCAATTGAGCAATTGCTTCCGGGTCATAATCCGGCAATTCACTCATATAAAATCGGGCTAATTCTACCCCATGTTTGAGGGTGACTAAACTGGGGGCAATTAACTCCGTAAGTTGCTGTAACCACGACTGATCCACTTCGGGATCAAATAGATAACCCGCCTGTTGCCAAAAAGGGATCAATTCACTGCACAACTGCTCTGGGGATAATTGGCGGATATAATGACTATTAATCCAATTCAGTTTATCCCAATCAAATTTGCTACCCGCTTTGTTCACCCGCTCTAGGGAAAATAAGGGTATGGCTTCCGCTAGGGTAAATAGTTCTTCGCCCGCCGGGGGAGACCATCCTAAAAGGGTCATATAATTAGTTAAAGCTGGAGCTAGATAACCCATATTCCGAAAGTCGGAAATGGAAGTGACCCCATCCCGTTTGGAGAGTTTCCGTCCTTCTGAATTGAGAATTAAAGGGGTGTGGGCAAAGTAGGGAATCGGGGCGTTTAAGGCTTCATAAATTAAAATCTGTTTCGCCGTATTGGCTAAATGGTCTTCCCCGCGGATCACATGGGAAATTTGCATATCCACGTCATCCACCACCACCGCAAAATTGTACAAGGGTTGCCCATCGGCACGGGCAATCACCATATCTCCGCCTAAATCACTCCCCTGCCAACGCATTTCTCCCCGGATGAGATCGTGCCAGCGGATTTCCCGGTGGTCGTCAATGCGAAACCGAATCACGGGTTGCCGCCCCTCGGCTAAAAATGCCGCTTCCTGTTCAGGGGTTAAATCCCGGTGCTGATTATTATAGCGGGGGGCTTGTTTTTGGGCTTCCTGTGCCTGCCGCATCGCCTGTAATTCCGCTTCGGTTTCGTAACTGCGGTAGGCGAGTTTTTGCGCTAGTAATTGCTCAATGACTTCTTGATAACGATGGCGGCGTTGGGTTTGCCAAATCGGACCAATATCCCAATTCAAGCCCAACCAGCGTAAACCGGTGATAATATTTTCGGTAAATTCCGGGCGGGAACGCTCCTGATCCGTGTCCTCAATTCGTAAAATAAATTCGCCGCCGTGATGCCGGGCAAATAGCCAGTTGAATAGGGCGGTGCGGGCAGTACCGATATGTAAATTCCCCGTCGGGCTGGGGGCGATGCGGACACGAACGGTCACGGTGGTTCTCTATCCTTGGCAAAAGGAACAATCCCCATCTTAGCCCAGCGGGTTGGTGCGCCCACGACCCCCGCTTCAGTTACAAAAATTTATTTTCAGCTTGACCTAGTTTTATTGCTATCAAGTTGCATTAATTCTAATATGGATGAGGAACTTTGTTAGGAACTATTAGCGATTATGAGGATTTCACGGCGTTCGCTTTTGTGGGGAGGTAGTTCCCTGGTAACGGTAATGACGGTGGGGCGTTTAACCGACTCTGAACGGGTTTTGGCGCAAACCAATGTGGTCAATGTGTACTCATCTCGGCATTACGATAGTGATAAGGAGTTGTTCCGGCGGTTTACCCAAGCGACGGGGATTCGGGTGAATGTGCTAGAAGGACCGGATGACCAGTTGATTGAGCGGATTCGCAGTGAGGGGAATAATTCCCCGGCGGATATTCTATTTACGGTAGATGCGGGACGGTTATGGCGGGCGCAGGAGGCGGGGTTGTTTCAGCCGGTCAATTCGCCGATTTTGACCCGTTCCATTCCCAGTGCGGTGCGGGAACCGGGGAATCATTGGTTTGGCTTTACCCGCCGGGCACGGGTGATCATGTACCACAAGGACCGGGTGAAACCGAATGAAATTTCCACCTATGAGGAGTTGGCGGACCCCAAGTGGCGGGGGCAAATCCTGGTGCGTTCTTCCCGGCACGTGTACAATCAGTCCCTGGTGGGGGCGTTGATCCGCCATATTGGTCAAGCCCGGACGGAGAAGTGGGCGCAGGGGGTGGTGCAAAATTTGGCACGTCCGCCGCAAGGGGGGGATACGGATCAAATCCGGGCGGTGGCGGCGGGTGCGGGTAATTTGGCGGTGAGCAATACCTATTACCTGGCACGGTTGTTGAAATCCCCCAAACCGGAGGATCGGGAGGCGGCGCAGAAAATTGGCATTATTTTCCCGAACCAAAATTCCTGGGGTACCCATGTGAATGTCAGTGGGGCAGGGCTGGTGAAAACGGCTCCCAACCAGCGCAATGCCCAGCGGTTTTTGGAATTTCTCGCCAGCCGGGAAGCCCAGGAGGCGCTGGCGAAGGGCAACAATGAATACCCGGTGGTGGCGGGGGTGCCCATTGACTCGGTGGTGGCGAGTTTTGGAACGTTTAAGTCCGACCCGATCAATGCCAGTGTGTTTGGGCGCAACAATGCCCTGGCGTTGAAAATTACCGACCGGGCGGGCTGGGCATAGGGGAGTGGCTGACCCATTGGTGGCACAATAGGTTTAATTTAAGTTTTCTGTGCCTGAGGTGGGTTAGCCATGCAATCTTGTGAGCCAGTTGCGACCTTGGAACAGCGTTTGCCCCAAGAGTTAAAGCCCTTGGCGACTTTGGCGTTTAATTATTGGTGGACGTGGTCGGGTCAGCAGTTGCGACTTTTTAGCACGATTGACCATCAACTCTGGGAGGAGTGTCACCACAATCCGGTGCTGTTTTTGCAAAAGGTGTGCCGGGAGCGGTTGGATGAGGTGGCGACGGATCCGGACTATGTGCAGATGGTGCAAACCCTGATGGTGCGGTTCCGGCAGTATATGCAACCCCGGGATTGTCCCTTGGCACCCCGGATCAGCCCGCAACGACCGGTGGCGTATTTTTGTGCGGAGTTTGGCTTGCACGAGTCCCTGCCGATCTATTCCGGGGGGTTGGGGATTTTGGCGGGGGACCACCTCAAGTCGGCTTCGGATTTGGCATTGCCGCTGGTGGGGGTGGGCTTGCTCTACCGGCAGGGCTATTTTCGCCAACGGTTGAACCGGCAGGGTTGGCAGGAGGATTATTACATTGACAATCAGTTTACCGAATTGCCCCTGGCGTTGATGCGCGCTCCGGCGGGGCAACCCCTGACGGTGACGGTGGAGATTCGGGGGCGCCAGGTGGTGGCGCAAATCTGGCGGGTGCGGGTGGGACGCACTGACCTCTATCTCATGGATTCGGATGTGCCGGAGAATGACCCGATTGACCGCTGGTTGACTGGGCATCTGTACGGGGGGAACCAGGAAACTCGGATTGCCCAAGAAATTTTGCTGGGGATCGGCGGGGTGCGATTGCTACAAACCCTGGGGCTGGAGCCGGGGGTGTACCACCTGAATGAGGGTCATGCGGCGTTTGCCCTGTTGGAGGTAGCCAGGCTGGAAATGGCACGCACGGGGCAGTCCTTTTATGCGGTGGAAGCGCAGGTGCGGCAAAAATGTGTGTTTACCACCCATACGCCGGTGCCAGCGGGGCATGATGCGTTTTCGCCGGATTTGATGGATTCGTTTTTCGCCAGCTATTGGCCCCAGTTACAGTTGTCCCGGGAGCAGTTTTTGGCGCTGGGGGCCCGTCGGTTGGGGGATCCCTGGGAGCCGTTTAATATGACGGTGCTGGCGTTGCGCTTGACCCGGGCGGCGAATGGGGTGAGCGAGTTGCATGGGGAGGTGTCCCGGCAAATGTGGTCCATCCTGTACCCGGATCGACCCGTGGCGCAGGTGCCGATTGGGGCGATTACCAACGGGGTTCATGCCCAGACCTGGACGGCACCCCTCATGAGTGAATTGTTCCGTACCTATGTGCATCCCGAGTGGGAAACCCATCTGCCCGACCCGGAACTGTGGGAGCGGGTGAACCAGATTCCCGACCGGGAACTGTGGCAGCGGCATCAAACCCTGAAGCAACGGCTGATTAGCTATACCCGCACCCGTTTGTTTGCCAGCCGGGAGCAACGGGGGGAAACCCCGGATCAATTGGCGGCGATTGCCCACTGGCTGGATCCCCAGGTGTTGACCATTGGCTTTGCCCGTCGGTTTAGTCCCTACAAGCGGGGGCATTTGATCATACGTGACCCGGCGCGGGCGAAACGGTTGCTCACAAACCCGGAACGCCCGGTACAGTTGATTTTTGCCGGGAAAGCCCACCCCGCCGATGAGGAGGGCAAACGGATTATCCAACGGCTGATGGAATGGTGCCATGACCCGGAGGTGCAACAGCGGGTGGCGTTTATCGAGGACTACGATATGCACACGGCGCGCTGTTTGGTGCAGGGGGTGGATTTGTGGCTGAATAATCCCCGCCGTCCCCTGGAGGCTTCCGGCACCAGCGGTCAAAAGGTCTGTTTCAACGGGGGGATCAATTTCAGTGTTTTAGACGGTTGGTGGTGCGAGGGCTACCAGGCGGGGGTGAATGGCTGGGCGATTGGGGAGGATTTGCACACCAGTAACCAGGAATTGCAGGACCAACTGGACAGCGAGTCCCTGTACCGTTTGCTGGAAACGGAAATCGTCCCCATGTACTACGACCGGGATGAGGAAGGCTTACCCCGGCAATGGTTACAGCGGATGAAGGCTTCCATTCGCACCAATGCGCCCCGGTTTAATACCGCCCGGATGCTCCAGGACTATATTGACCAAATCTATGCCCCCAGCCCGGAATTAGCCTTGAGCGGTCGGGGGTAAGGGATGGCCCGGGTGATTTGGGAGGTGGATTTCTATTCCCGCCCGGTGCTGGATGACCAGGGCAAAAAACTCTGGGAACTGCTCCTGTGCGACCCCCAGGGGACGGAGTGCTTTGCCCAACCCTGCCCCCCGGATCAGGTGAATAGCCAATGGTTGCGGGATGCCCTGGCTCCCTGGGTGCGGGACAATGCCATTACCCACCTGCGCTCGTTTCGTGTCCCCATGCTCCCCATGCTCACCCGAGCCTGTGAGGGGTTGCAGGTGACGGTTCTGCCCAGTCGGCGGGTGGTGGCTTTGGCCCATTGGCTCAACCACCGCTGGCAAACGGTTTATAGGCAAATGCCGGGCTTTCAACCCCTAGCCGCTCCCCCGCCCGCAGGGGTACCCATGACCCCCCAGCCCCTGCCGGAAGCCCTGCGGGGGCAGAAATGGGCCTGGGCAAACTTACTTTGGGGGCAAATTCGCCGGGAGGGGGCGGCGTGGGCAAACTTTGGGGAGTTATTACCTTGGCAATACATTCCCCTGTCTGATGACACGGTCATCCCTGGGTTAATCCTGTACTCACCCCGTGCCCAAGCCCTGGCCGCCTGGATGAGTGGGTGGGAATTGGCACAGGTACAGGTGGAGGGACAGCGGGTGATTTTGGAAACGGGGATTGAGGAGCGGTGGTTGTTTGCCGCCCAAAATTTCGGGGCAGTGGATTTTCAAACCGCCCAAACCCAGGCGCAGGGGGTGCATTTCCTCGCCATTCAAACCGACCCGGAAGCCGAAACTCTCGAGGGTTTTTGGCTGATGCAGTCCCTGGCTTTGGGGTAGCTAACGCTGGCCGGTGATGATAAACGCCACCCGTTGGCCGATATTCGTGGCGTGGTCGGCCATCCGTTCCAAATGGCGGATCGCCAAGGCCAGCAGGAGATAGGGTTCTAAGCGGGACTGATACTGGTCTGGGGAAGCCAACGCCTGCAAAGGGGTTTCCGCCAACCGCCGATACACCTTGGCGTAGAGTTCATCCACCACCTCGTCCATTTCTTTAATGTATTGCCCGACCGTGGCATCCAAATCCGCCAGTGCCACCAGACTGGTCGCCAACATCCGCTGGGAGTGGGTGGACATGGCTTGGATGTCCGATAAACAGGGATGCACCGGGTAGGGAAACAGACCAATGGCAATTTCCCCCAGGTCTTCGGCGTAGTCACCGATGCGTTCCAAATCCCGCACCAATTGCATAAACGCCCCCAACATCCGGGTATCCTGGGCTTCCAGGGGGGGCAGGGTCATCATCCGCAGACAGTCCACCTCAATTTGGCGGTAAAAGCGGTCAATCTGCTGATCCATCAGGGGAATTTCTTCGGCGGCGGCGAGATTGCGATGAAATAAGGCTTGATGGCAAAGCCGAAAGGAATGCTCCACCAACGCCCCCATGCGGAGTACATTTTGCTCTAGCTGGCGCACCTGCCGCCGAAAGGAGGTGCTGTTGGCCGGGGAGGGGGTCGCTGTCAAGTGGGGTGTTCCTAAATGGGTAGATTTATCACATCCTCTATCTGTAGCGTAATTCCTGGGGGTAAAGTTTGCGTTAAGGTTGGGCGGGCATGGGCACAATCAAAACTCCCAGCCAACTGGCGTGAACCGGTGGCGTAAACTGGGATCATTCACGCTTGCTCCCGCTAACGAACGTATGGTTCGCACCGTATTGACATTACAAGCGTACAAACAACAGCATCGCAAAATCGTGGCGGTGACCGCTTGGGATTACCTGTTGGCGGAAATTTTAGACCAGGCGGGGGTAGATATGATCCTGGTGGGGGACTCCCTGGGAATGGTGGCGTTGGGGTATGAAACCACCCTGCCAGTCACCTTAGCGGAGATGATCCACCACGCCAAGGCGGTGCGGCGGGGAGTCAAGTCGGCGTTTCTGGTGGTTGATTTGCCCTTTTTGAGCTATCACATCAGCCCGGAACAAGCCCTCCAGAGTGCGGGGCAAATGCTCAAGGAAGCGGGGGTGCAGGCGGTGAAACTGGAAGGGGGGAACCCGGCTTTGGTGACAACGGTGGGGCGGCTGGTTCAGGCGGGGATTCCGGTGATGGGTCATCTGGGCTTACTGCCCCAGGCGGTGCATCGGTTGGGGGGCTACCGGCAACAGGGCACCACCCCAGACACTGCGGCTCAAGTGCTGGCACAAGCCCTGGCGCTCCAAGAGGCGGGCATTTTTGCCCTGCTGTTGGAACACATCCCTGGGGAATTGGCTCGAGACCTGACCCAAAAATTAACCATTCCCACCATCGGCATCGGGGCGGGCGCAGATTGCGATGGACAAATTTTGGTCACGGCGGACCTATTGGGGTTGACCGCCCATCCTCCCCCGTTTGCCCCAGCCTACGCCAATCTCCGGGCGCAGATCACCCAAGCGGTGACCGCCTACAGCCAAGCGGTGCGGGGAGCAACGTTGCCCTAGCCTGCCCCGATTCGCTATAGTAAACAAAACGTTAACATTCTGTAATAATTCCCATGTCCTTGGTTTCGGTTGCCCCCTGGTTCCGGTTGGATTGTGTTTGGGAGGGGGAGGAGGCGGATGTGCCGCCGGGGATGCTGTCCCCCTGGTGGCGGTTGCTCCTGCTCAGTGATGGTTCTTTGACCCGGCATTTGCACTTTATCACCGGGCAGGAGGTGTCCGTGCAGGTGATTGATATGTCGCCGGTAGGATGGGATCAGGAGGGTGCCCCGGCGGAACTGAGCCAAATCCCAGGGCCTTGGGTACGGCGGCAGGTATGGTTGCAAACCGGGAGCGGGGAACGCTTGGTCTATGCCACCTCCTGGTGGCCGGCGGGGCTGGTGGATCAGTATTTGCAAAACCGGGATTGGCCGATTTGGACCAGTCTGCGGGAGTTGCGCCTGGAACTGTACCGGGACATTCGCCGCCTGTACTATGGGCATTCCGAGGTCTTGGCACGGGAATTTGCCAGCGGTGAGCCGCTTTGGGGGCGGCATTATCTCTTCTGGCACCAGGGACGGCCTTTGACCCTGATTTATGAGGTTTTATCCTCCCGGTTGAGTACCTATCTGGGAGCCTCAAGCCCCGCCGAAGAACTGCTGAATCTGCGCCCGTAGTGCCGCCAGGGGTTGCCCTTGGTGGAAAATCACATCGGCTTGGGCGGTCTGTTCAATTTGGTCCACCACCTCAGGGGGCAGGTTTAACCATTCTACCAGGCGGCGGTAGGCTTGTTGCTCGGCGGGGACGATAGCGGTTTCCCCTGGGCTGGCACCGGCTTGGATGAGTAAATAGCTCAGCCGCAACAGCCACTCCCGGTGATGGTCGGGGGGGGATTTTTGGAGCAATTCCTCCAGGTCGTAGTCGGCAAACAGGCGGTCGTAGAGTTCGCTCCACAGGTGATCCTGGCTCACCACATCTTGACCGGCAAATTCCGGCACCAGCTGATCCAACAGCAGGCGAATTTCCTGGCGGGTCAGGCGGCCATCACTCCAGGCGACAGCAGCTAAGATTTGTAATAACAATTCCTGTTCAGGAGTCATCAGGATTTTGGGGGTTTGGGTGGGGGTTCCGGGGTGGCCAGCAGTTGGGCGACGGTCACCAATTCTAAGCCCTTGGCGCGCAGGGTACCAATTACCCCCGGCAGGGCATCGGCAGTACTGCCGTAAATGTCGTGCATCAGGATAATCGAGCCAGCCCGGGCCTGATCCTGTACCGTCTGGATAATCCGTTGGGGGTTGCGGTGTTGCCAATCCCGGGTATCCACATCCCAGATGACCAACGATAGCCCCAATTCGGCGGCCAAACGGATGGTGGTGCGGTCAAAACTGCCGTAGGGCGGTCGAAAATACTGGGGACGTAGCCCCGCCGTTTCGCAGACCAAAGCCTGGGTGGTGTGAATTTCCTGGTACACCCTGGCATCGTTCAGGGCGGTCAGGGTCGGGTGGTTGGTGGTGTGGTTGGCGACCTCATGCCCCTCGGCACGCATCCGCCAGAGCAATTGAGGGGATCGGCGAACCATCCGTCCCTGGACGAAAAAGGTGGCTGGTACCCCCTCCTGGTGGAGAATATCCAGAATCCGCCGGGTCTGTTTGGCATCCGGGCCATCGTCAAAGGAGAGGGCGACCCGGGGGGTATGGGTGGGGCCCCGGTAGATCACCCGGTTATGGACTGGGGTCGGGGGAGTGGTGCAAGCGGTGGTGGGTTCTGTAAGCGTCACTTTTTGGCTTTGGTAAGCCACCACCTGATCGCCCTGCCACACCTGTACCCGCAGGAGTCGTTCCCCGCCCTTGGTGATCCGGGTCAGCCAGCGGTATTCCGGTCCAACACCGGTTTGCTCCCCCAAGGACTCCTGATCCAGCCAGACCACCACCCGATCCGCCCCCGTCACCCGCACGACTACCTCGTACACCCCATTGCGGGACAGCAGTTGCGCCTGCAGTGGCAGACCCCGATTCGGTTGGTGGGTCATCCCGCCCAGGGGAGCCGTCCGCAAGGCGGTCAAGACCTGCTGTGCCACCTGGGACAACCCCTGGCAATTGTCCCCGGCTCGGTAAGCAGGCATCGCCACCGCCAATAGATACCGTTCCGTCCCCGCCAGCACCACCCCACTGTCCACGCAATCCCGGCTGAGTACCCACCCCGGTTTGTGGCAAATGCGGGGGGTACGCCCCAACGCCGCCCTCGCCCCCGGCGCAAAAAACGACGGCTCCGCCCGACACAGGGACTCGGTTAAACGCACCGCATCCTCCGGGGAAATGCGAAATTGCTCCTGCGGCTCCAACTCCCCATGCAAGACCACCCGCCGCACCGCCTCCGTCATTTCAAACAAATTGGCGCAATTTCCCTGGGCTGGACATTTCTCACCCCCCTGGGAACTTCGGGGTGGAATGTACTTCTGCCGATTCCCCTCCCGCAGGATCAGCCCCGGACTGGCATAGATGTTCACCGCCCCACTGTACCCCCGTTGCAACTGAGTAGTGGGAAAGCCCCGCTCCGGAGTGAGAAATTTTTGGTTCAGCCAATCCAGCCCCACCAACTGCACCGTCAGGTCATAGTCCAAATTGGAACTTTCCCGAATCGAACGGTCAACGATCCGCTCCAGCCGGTCCCGCATCCGGGGCAATTCCACCGTCGCTTGGCCGGTAAATCCTTGGGTATGCACCCATTCCAACGCCGCCACCGCTGGCAAAACTTTCACCGTCGAAGCGGGCCAAAACCCCTGACTAAACGCCCCCAACCCCGCCTCGTAAAACCGATAGGCTGGCCGCCCACCCACCCCCGGTTCAATCTGCACCGCATACACCGCTGTCCCCGCTGGTAGCCGCACCCCCTTGCGCCCCAGGGTTTGGGGGAGAAACTGCCGATCCATCACCCGTCGCACCCCCCATTCCCAGGGCACCGGCGGCACAACCGGCTGTGGCTCCACCGGGGCAAGGGATTCCGACTCCGGGGGTTCCTGAGCGTGGGAATCATGGAAACGGTGCCACCCCCACCCCAACCCGCTGACCGCCAACAGAAGTCCCAGGGGTAACGCCCAGGCAAATCGCCGCTGGGGGGCAATAATTTCCGTCTGCCAAAGCACCTGCGCCGTCTCCTGCGCCACCCGTAGATGGATTCGGGCAAACCCAAAGGAACCCCCACCCACCAGCCGCCCCAGCCGACGCTTCAACCGCCGCTGTTGTTGGGGTGGGAATGCCTGTCCCGCCCAGGTCAGTGCTACCTGCAAAACCGGCGGATGTTGGGCATAGACCGCCCGCACCAAATCTTTACCCAGCACCGAATGCACCACCCGTTGCACCCGATGAATATCCCCCTGGCCAGCTGACTCAGGCCACCGTTGAGCCACCATACGCCTCACTCCCACACCGTTGGGACACACGTCACTAGGATAATCGCTGATAACGATGGCTGTGGGTGAGGTAATTTCGGTCAGAAACCATCAAGATATTTACAAAATTAACACCCGTTTCCCAGAGGTGCAAGGGCTTCAATTTGATTGTTAAACTTGACTTTGGAATGAAGCCGCATCCTCTAACAATTGGGGTAAACCAATCTGGGCACTCACCCGCACTTGGGGGTGTTGCACCGTGACCAAGACCTGCGCCGCAAAGGGACTCGGCCAGACATTGGGGTTACAAAATAATTCCAGATAGACTGGGTCGGTATGCACAAAATTCCATTCTGGGCGCGGGATGGGACTCTGCCAACTCTGTTTAAGGGCATGGAGTTGTTGTACCAATTCATAGACAGCGGCGGGGGGAACATCCACCCCCAGGGAACCCTCCGGCAAATGCAAGACCAGCATGACCATCCCCAGAAATCAATGATGGACTTAGCGTACAATGCAAAGGCTAGATTTGATCCACGCCCATGTCCCCCAACCCCCGCCAAGACCTGCTGGAACTGATTACCGGGTTAGCCTATCAGGAAGGGGACTTTGTACTCAGTTCTGGGGTGAAAAGTTCCTACTACATCAACTGCAAGACCGTCACCCTCCATCCCCAGGGGGCTTATCTGGTGGGGCACCTGTGCCGAGCCTTACTTAGCCCGGATACGGTAGCGGTGGGGGGCTTGACCCTGGGTGCCGACCCGATGGTGACCGCCATCAGCCTGGTTTCTGCCACCACCCCCCAACCCGTCAGCGGTCTGATCATCCGCAAAGAACCCAAAGGACACGGGGCACGCAGTCAAATCGAAGGCCCCCTACCGCCAGCGGGAAGTCAGGTTACGGCCGTAGAAGATGTGGTGACGACGGGGCAATCCTTGGGATTAGCGGTGCAGGTGCTACGGGCGGCGGGCTATCGGGTGTCCGCGGGAATCACGCTGGTGGATCGTTTGCAGGGCGGGCAGGCGTACTTGGCGGCGATGGGGGTGCATTTAACGGCCTTATTTACCCTAGCTGAAATTCAAGCCCATTACCGACGGGGTTAAATGTACAGTCATGACTCAGAGCCACCACAAGTGTTGAATCCTGCAACAAAACTTTATATACAGTCTTTTGCGCTATTATAGGATACAAGCCATAGAAATAATGAGGACAACGAGATGCCTACACATTCCTTAGATTTACGGCAAAGAATCGTAGTTGCATACCAAGCGGGAGAACAATCCGGGAAGTAGCTAAGCGGTTTATAGCGAAGCGTGGCGAAGCCATTGGTAACTAAAAGGACAGTACATCGCCTGGTACAACAGTATAAACAGACTCAAGACTTAACACCTAAAAAAGTAGGGACAAAACGAGTTGGAATTTTAGAACAAAATAAAGTTGCGATTTTAGCCATTGTTGAAGAGTATCCAGATAAGTGTTTGTGGCAATATGTTGAGATAATCGGAGAAAGGCTAGGAAGTGAGTATTAGCACATTGCATTCTTTCTTGAAAAAGCATAAAATCACTCTAAAAAAAAAGACATTCCGCAGTGAAAAAGTCAAGAGTGAAGTTGTGCAGAACGCTTAGGATACTGGCATAAGATTGGAAGCGTTCCAGCCAAAGATATAGTTGCTGTAGATGAAACAGAAGGGAGGGGATGGAGAGGAAAGTTGCACGGAGTTTACAAGGGAAAAAAGTTTATAGTTATCGCCAGAAAAACAAGGGTCAGAAATACACGTTAATTGGTGCTATATCTGTGGATGGTATTGTTTGTCATAAAATCATTAAAGGCTCAATGAAGAAACAGGATTTTTTAGAATTTGTGAGGTTCTCCTGAGTATTTGGTGATAAGCAGAGTTTATACTTAAGCCTGACAGGGGTTTCAGCCCCCCTAGCGACAGAAAAGCGTATCGTCCTATACAATTCCCACCACAAATCTAGGAGAGCCATTTGTGAAAACAGAATTATGCCCAAAATCAAATGAAAAGAAGGTGGTAATTATGGACAACTTGAATAGTCATAAAGCCATAGAAGTACAACAGATGATTAGCCAGACCGGTGCTCGTTTCTTGGTTCTCCCTGTGTATTCACCAGAATTTAATCCAATGGAAATGATGTGGTCAGTCCTAAAGAATTTTATTCGACAGTTTCATGATTCACCAGTAAAAAATATACAGTCAATTATCCAAGCATCTTTGTTATTGATTAATCCTTCTTCTTTTGCAAATTGGTTTGCCAAATGTTGCTACTGTACCCCATAATAAAAGAAAAGACTGTATGTAAGCCCGATGAGGGTTTCAGCTTCCTTAGAGACAAAAAAGTGTGTTCTTCTATACAGTTTCAACCGTAAATCGAGGAGAGCCTATTCCCCCAAAGCAATTATTCTCGGAGATGTCTAATTTAGTGGCGATGGGTTCCCCCCCATTTGACCAATTTCACCCGGGTTTTGGCGTAGGTGGATAGGAGGGTGGTGCGAGCCACGGTTTTTTCCTTGTAGGCTGTGTACTTATCCCAGAGTTCCAAGCCCAACTTTTGCATGGTCTGGGGTTTGAGGTATTCCCGCCAGTCGAACGACCGCTCCTGCAATGCCACCCCCAGCCGTCGGGCTTCTTCGCCGCACTGACCCCCAACCGGGTTAGCACGGATACCCAAATAGCCCAAGGAAATTTCTTGCTGGTGGGCGGAGGTTCGCAGACAACCGGGTTTGGGGGGTAACGTCCCCCGCAGGTACAAGCGTTGATTGCGTATCAAGATAGATAATAGATAGTCCCACGTTGGCACAGGCGACCGTTGGCCTGGGTGAGCTTGGCGACGCTGTCCGAATTCTTTCACTAACGGCTTCACCAAAATTGTAGGGTGATCCGTCCGCAAATGTCCGTTTTTGTCCCAATCACTCAACCCGTACTACTGGGCAGGAAATCGCTGAAACCCGTAAGCCGTCGGGGATATACCGCACTCGAACGCACTCACAAGGAATGGCTCAGGCGTGATTTGAACACGCGACCAAGGGCTTATGAGTCCCCTGCTCTACCGCTGAGCTACTGAGCCACACGCACAGATTCTTATATTAGCTTAACCTTGGGCGGCGGTGACACCCACGGGGCAAGCAATCCCCGTACCCCCCAACCCGCAGTAGCCCCCAGGATTTTTTGCCAGGTACTGCTGGTGGTAGGCTTCGGCGTAGTAAAATTCCGGCGCATCCAAAATTTCCGTGGTGATGGTGCCATAGCCAGCGGCACTCAGTACCTTTTGGTAAGCATCCCGAGATTGCTCCGCCAATTGCCGTTGTTGGGGAGAGTACACATAAATCCCCGAACGGTATTGCGTTCCCACATCATTACCTTGGCGCATCCCCTGGGTGGGATTGTGGTTTTCCCAGAAGGTTTTGAGTAAATCGCTATAACTCACCTGTTGGGGGTCAAACACTACCCGCACCACCTCGTTGTGCCCCGTCATCCCCGTACACACTTCCTGATAGGTGGGGTTGGGCGTAAACCCAGCCGCATAGCCCACCGCCGTACTGTACACCCCCGGCATTTGCCAAAACTTCCGTTCCGCCCCCCAAAAACAGCCCATGCCAAACATTGCCAGTTCCATACCCTCAGGAAACGGCGGGGTTAAGCGAGCACCATTCACATAGTGCTTTTCCGGCACCGGCATGGGGGTGCTACGACCGGGTAACGCCTCCTCCGGCTGGGGAAGCATCACTTTTTTGCCAAATCCAAAGATCGCCATCCGGGTATCCTATTCCCAACACTTTAATTACGTTAACAGCAAAGCCCTGGTTTTCATAAAATAGGGGACTCTCAAACACAAGAATCCCCAGAAGAAAAACTACATCAAGCCCAAAAAGTGCAGTACACCTTGACCGCTAATGGCTTCCACAATCAAAGCGGAAACAAAACCCAGCATTGCCAAACGACCATTCCAGTTTTCCGCACCGGCGGTAAAACCCCAACTCCAAACGTTACGATCTTGGTTATCCATGATTGACTCCTGCGTTGTCTATGGTTGAACCCTTACCTTCACAATGTAACTAAAATTTTACATTTCCGCAACATTGCTTCAAAGATGCAAATCCGTGGCGACCCGGTGGGCGCAGGCAAAGCCGGAAAAAGCCACCGCATTCAAGCCTTGACCGGGAAAGGTACTGTCCCCCACGCAGTACAGTCCTGGGACACTGGTGCGATTAAACGGCATGGTGAGCAGTCCGGGGAGGGGTCGCCGGGGCATGGGACCATAGGAGCCGTCCATCCGTCCTAAAAACCGCCGGTGGGTGCGGGGGGTACCCACTTCCATATAGTCCAAATCCTGATCCAAACGGGGAAATAAGGTCATCAACCGGGTAATCATTTGCCCCGCCATTGCCTCTTTTTTTTGCTCATATTCTGTGGGATTTAACTGTTCCCAATCCCTCAACCAACAGGGGGTAAAGGCATGGATAATATGGTGTCCCTTGGGGGCTAAATCCGGGTCAAGTAGGGTGGGAATGGAAACAAAAAGGGTTTGGTAGGGGGCTTCCATCTGCACCCAATCCTCTAATAAAACATGATGGCAATCGGTATTTTCAGGAATGGCTGATGCTCGTACCCCTAAATGTAAACTGAGGAAACTTGGGGATAGTTGATACCATTGGCGCCAGCGCTGTTCAGAGCGGGGAATATCTGATAATAAATTACCAAAGGTATCCCAACGGGTGGCATTGGAAATGACCCGTTTGCCTCGATAGGTTTGCCCGGTCGCCAATTCCACCCCCACCGCTTTTCCCTGTTCAATAAGGATGCGGGTCACCCGGCTTTTATAGCGAATTTCACCGCCGTACTTTTGCAGACCAGCGACTAATTTTTGGGCAATTTGTCCCACCCCACCTTTGGGATAACTGATCCCCCCGTAATGCCGGTCGGAAAAGACCATCCCCGCATTGATCATGGGGGTTTGATTCGCAGGCACCACCGACCAGATATAACATTCTAAATCTATAAATTTCAGTAATTCTGGGTCACGGATATATTTGCGGGCAATGGTGCCCACATTCCAGGGTAAATAGGCGGCAAGTCCCAAACAAGCCAAGGGATTTTGGGCAAAAACCCGCAGAAGATACCGGGGTTCTTCTAGGGATAAAAGTTCAATAGAATTCAAACAGTTAAATACCCGCCAACATTCATCATAAAAGCGGCGAATCCCTTGCTTTTCTTGGGGAAAAATCTGGGTTAATGCTTGGATAAATTGCTCATAATCCCGATGCACCCGCACCTCTCGATGACCCGGCAAATGGTAATGGACTTGTACCGGATCGGGGATGGTTTCTAACTTTTGATCCACCGCGGCGAGGGCACGGGTGAGGAGATTGGTCGTTCCCTGGGTGCCAAACCCAAAAATCATGGAAGCGCCCACATCAAACCGATAGCCCGACCGCTCAAAATAACCCGCACTCCCTCCGGGGATCAGATATTTTTCCAACACCAAAACCTTGGCACCCCGCCGGGCAAGTTGGCTGGCTGTTACCAAACCGCCGATGCCCGCCCCAATCACAATCGCATCCCAGTTGGTCACTTTGATTTCCCTTGACTCCGTTTTTTTAGTGTAATCCGCCCGGATTAAACTGGAGGCAGGGGATGGGAGGTGACCATGCACACCCGGGTCTGGAGTGCCGCCCTGCTGGGCATCGAAGCGGTGAAAGTCGGTGTGGAGGTGGACATTGCCGGGGGACTGCCGGGGCTGGTGATCGTGGGTCTGCCGGATAGTGCGGTGCAGGAATCCCGGGAGCGGGTGCGGGTGGCGTTGAAAAATTCCGGGTTTGCCATGCCCCAGCGGAAGGTGGTGGTGAACCTCACCCCGGCGGATTTACGCAAGGAGGGACCGGGGTTTGACCTGCCCATTGCCGTAGCGATTTTGCTGGCTTCCGAACAGGCACCGGCAGATGGGGTGGAGACGACTTTGTTTCTGGGGGAATTGTCTCTGGATGGTGCCCTCAGGGGCGTGGCGGGGGTTTTGCCAATGGCGGCAACGGCGGCGAAATTGGGCATTACCCGGCTGATTGTGCCTGCGGCGAATGTGCGGGAAGCGGCTTTGATCCAAGGACTGCGGGTGTATGGGTGCGCCCATCTGCGGGAGGTGGCGGAACTGCTCCAAGCCCCGGAACGTTTTACCCCCGCCCAGGTGGACCCATTGCAGGAATTGCACCAACAGGCGGGGCAGATGGGGCTGGATTTGCGGGATGTGAAGGGGCAACACCTGGCTCGACGGGCATTGGAAATCGCCGCCGCCGGGGGACATAACCTTTTGCTGGTGGGACCACCGGGAAGCGGCAAAACCATGCTGGCACGGCGTTTACCCGGGATTTTGCCCACCCTGACCCTGCAGGAAGCCCTAGAGGTCACGCAAATCTATTCCGTCGCCGGTTTACTGCCGGAACGGGGGGCATTGGTGAATCAGCGTCCGTTTCGTAGCCCGCACCACTCCGCCTCTGGACCCGCCTTGGTGGGAGGGGGCAGTATTCCCAAACCGGGGGAGGTGTCCCTGGCGCATCACGGGATTTTGTACTGCGATGAACTGACGGAATTTAAGCGGGATGTGCTGGAATTTCTGCGCCAACCCCTGGAGGATGGACTGGTCACGGTCTCCCGGGCACGGCAGACGGTCACATTTCCGGCTCGCTTTACCCTGGTGGCTTCCACCAACCCCTGCGCCTGTGGGTATTATGGGGATTCAGTGCAAGCCTGTGTTTGTACACCGCATCAACGTCAGCAGTACTGGGGCAAATTATCAGGACCGTTGCTGGATCGGATTGATTTACAGGTGCAGGTGGGTCGGCTCAAACCGGCAGAAATGGTGCAGCAACCGACCGGCGAAGATTCAGCGACCGTGCGAGAACGGGTGCAAAAAGCGCGTCAATTGGCGAGGGAGCGATTTGCTCAAACATTACACATTCAGCACAATGCCCAGATGCAGTCCGCCCAGATTCGCCAGTGGTGTCAATTGTCCCCAGAGAATCGCAGTAAATTGGAAATGGTGATTCGCAGGCTGGGATTATCGGTGCGGGGGATGGACCGATTGCTGAAAGTCGCCCGGACGATTGCGGATTTGCGAGGGCAAACCAGCCCTTACCTGGATTGGGAGGATATAAAGGAAGCAGTGCAGTATCGCTCCTTAGAACGTCTGACCGGATTGCAGTAACTTTAATTTTAGGGCACCTCTACAGTCTATTTGTCAATTAAAGGATACAAAAAGTGTCCATTATTCCAAAGGCATAGCTCCGCTACACAGGCTATCAAGATGATTGGCTTACAGAAAGTGGAATTTAATTATATCCCATAACCACTGAAAAGACTGTATCTCAAGATATTGCCGCAAACACTTGTTTGGATACTCTTGAACAATGCCTAAAATCTCCACTTGATTTTGTTCTAAAATTCCAACTCGCTATGCCTCCGGCACGGCACGGCCTAACGTCTCTGCTTTCGTTAAGTCTTAAGTCTGTTTATACTGTTGTACGAGGCAATGTACCGTCCGTTTAGTTACCAATGGCTTCGCCACGCTTCGCTATAAACCGCTTAGCTACTTCCCGGATTGTTCTCCCGCTTGGTATGTAGCTACAATTCTCTGCCGCAAATCTAAGAAATGTGTAGGCATCCCTTTGTCCTCTCAGTTCAATGGTCGGTATCCTATAATAACCCAAAAGATTGTATCTTTTTCCAAAAACTTAGAAAATCACATTCGTATCATCTTCAATTTCATCCATCACTATAACGAAGCATTACTTGGATAGCACTACCGAAGGTTCAGCAAGGGCTTGATAAGTCCCTGAATTTGTCGTCTCATAAAAATACTGTTACTCGTGGTTTCTGCCAATCCAAAATACCATTTTTAGTCTCCCTTTTCCACCCTTTCGTTAACATTCAACACTTCTGACTCTTGGCTTTTTCCTTTCGCGCAACGACTGGCCCCAATACCCGCAACACGGTTCTGTAACTGGGAGGGTTAGCATCCCCTATCTCACCCGCTTTCGCCTGTACTCTAAGGGCAACTTGCTTGGAGTTCATACGCCTACTACCCTCGTTGCCCGCCTCGTAAGTTTTGATGATAAAGTTTTGGCAGAACTCGGAGATTCGATGTTTACCCTGGTCGGCCCTACCAGAGGTCATCAAGGCAGAAACTCCCTCTACTTCCCAGCGTTTAACTGACCGCTGTACAGTTCGGACAGAACACCCTAATTTAAGAGTAGCTTCCCGTAGCTTTTGCCCATAAGTGGTACGGTCACATGGCTCTAGCAAGGACTGAATTACCTCCAGCTTGTGCTGAACCTCTTCGTCTAACTGCTCAACAATCCTCATGTTTTCCATTTGGCCAATGTCTCTTTCACCAGAAAGAACCATTTTTTGAGGCTGATCCAGTTCCTCCTGGAATATCTCCAAAACCACTGAGCTAACCCTCTCTCTAAAAAAGCTAACCGCTCTTCAGCAAAGTTCAATCCCTACAACAAGTAGGCAGACTGAATAATTCTTTACGTACATTATAAGCCATTTGGTCACAAAGCGACACCCATTCTGTCAGTCACCCAGTTTTGGCTTTCAAGAAAAACGACAAGGTGTATGTCATTGCTGAAGAACACAACAGGCTATTTGTCATTTCTGTATAATTACCATAAGCAATAAACTGCCTGATAAAATACTCGGAGATGCCTAAAAATAAAGGGGGTCAGGCTGACGACGTTAATTTGACTCGACGACAAATACTGTGGCACTGTACAAGGGTGGGTGGTGTTGCCCAGTCACCTGAATTGTAAGTACAGATTTGATATTTGACCATGTCTAATAAGTATGTTTAGCAGGTTAGGGATTGTAGCGGATTGCCCCGCCTTTGTTTTTAATAACCTCGACAGATTTCATAAATTATAGGGCACTTCTAAAACCAGGTCGTAGTTTGGTTCTGGGAAGTTTCTATTCGCTAATCAAGTGGGATTGCTATAGGAGAGGTACTCTTAAAATTTTGAGCAATCACACATGGATTTAGGCTCCCCCAATCATCTCAATTGAACGCCCCGCCTGAGAGTTCCTGCCTCAATTCAAGGGTAATAACGCCCGTTTGGGGCCATGAATTGGGTCTTCTACAATAATCGTTTGTTCCCGGCCTGCCCCCAGGGAAATAATGGCAATTGGCACTTCCATCATGCTCGCCAAAAAGTGCAAATAATCCAACGCCGCCTTGGGCAATTCCTCCAACGAACGGCAATGGCTGGTGGGGGATTGCCAACCGGGGAGCGTTTCGTACACGGGTTTACAGCGGGCAAACTGACGGCTACTATTCGGAAAATTGCGGGTGCGTTGCCCATCAATTTCGTAGGCGACACACACTTTAATTTCTGGCAATTCATCCAGCACATCCAACTTGGTAATCGCCAGACAATCCATGCCATTAATCCGCACCGCATAGCGACCGATCACCGCATCAAACCACCCACAACGCCGTCTGCGCCCAGTGGTCGTGCCAAATTCCGCCCCCCGTTCACACAGATGTTCCCCCATATCCCCGTCCAGTTCCGTCGGAAAGGGACCTTCCCCCACCCGGGTGGTGTAGGCTTTCGCCACCCCAATCACCCGGTCAATCATGGTCGGTCCAATCCCCGCCCCCACGCAGGCTCCCCCCGCCACCGGGTTGGAAGAAGTGACGTAGGGATAGGTGCCGTGGTCCAAGTCCAGTAAGGTTCCCTGGGCACCCTCAAACAGGATATTGCGCCGCTTTTGGACTGCTTCCCACAAGACCAGCGTGCTGTCCACAATATGGGGTCGCAGGCGTTGGGCATACTCCAGATATTGCTGAATAATTTCCTCTGCATCCAGGGGCGGGCGGTTGTAGAGCTTCTCCAATACCACATTTTTCTGGGCAATGGTCCAGGTCAGTTGTTCCCGCAGTCCTTCCGGGTCGAGCAAATCCTGCACCCGAATCCCAGTGCGGTCAGACTTATCCGCATAAGTAGGACCAATCCCCCGCCCGGTGGTGCCAATCCGATGGCGACCCCGGTATTCCTCCTCCGCTTGGTCAATCAGGCGATGGTAGGGCATGGTCACATGGGCAGTCTGGGAAATCCAGAGATGGTCCGTCGGTACCCCCAACTGCTCCAGTTGATCCATCTCCGCCAGCAATACCTGGGGGTCAATCACCGTGCCACTGCCGATGATGCACTGGGTATCGGGATAAAGAATCCCCGAAGGAATCAGGTGCAACTTAAAGGTCTGCCCCGCCACCACCACCGTATGCCCCGCATTCACCCCCCCCTGGTAACGCACCACCACGTCCGCCGAGGCACTCAGCAGGTCGGTAATTTTCCCCTTCCCCTCATCGCCCCACTGGGCACCAATCACAATAACGTTGGCCAAGGTCGCAATTGATCAAGAAACCACAAGCTTCTGATTGTAACATAAGGGTCGCTCCCCATCAAGAATTGCCCTTGAAGTCCTTAAGGTTAAACAAAAAGGGGACACCGGTGGTATTGCCGCCCCCCATGACCAAAACCTGGGGCATTTGGGCACCCCCGGATTTCCAGGCTTCGATGGCCTCTTTTTGCAGTACCAATTCCCCCCCTTGGGCCCGCAGGGTTTCGGCGAGCAACCGCTGGGCTTCCGCTTTCCCCCGAGCCCGGTTAATTTCCGCCTGGGCTTCCTGTTCCGCCGCTTGGGCCACATACACCGCCCGTTGGGCCTGCTGTTCGGCGATTTGTTTTTCTTCCACCGCCCGGGCAAATTCCGGTGAGAAATTCAAATCCACCACACTCGTATCCAGGACGATGATGCCGTATTTTTCCAAGCGACCTTGCAGGGCACTGTCAAAATCATTTTTGAGCAATTCCCGCTGGGTAATGGATTCCTCGGCGGTGCGGCGGGCGGCGGCCACCTTGAAGGATTCCTGGGTCTGGGGGGCAATGATTTTGGCCACGATATTGGCTAGGGAACCCTGGGTACGGCGGATTTCCACCACCCGTTCCGGGTCTAGTCGGAAGTTGATGGCAAACCGCCCGGTCAAGTCCTGCAAATCCTTGGTAGCACTTTGCGCCGGGACTTCAAATTTTTGCACCGTCACATCATAGACATCCACCTGGGAAATCAAGGGGGGTTTGAGGTGTATCCCCTCCAGGAGTGCCCCGTCCTGGGATTTACCCAAAATACTCAGCACCCCCGCTTCCCCTGGATTGATGATCACATAGGAACTGAGACCCAGGAATAAAACCAGGGCGAGAATCACACCGCTGAATAGGTTGGATACATTTGGGGTTTTCACGGGGCAATCCCTCCGCAGATGACGTTCCTATTATTCCCCACTGGGAGCAGGTGAGGCAACCAAAGCCGGAACGTGTACTGCATTTGAACAGTCGCTTCGGTTCAGAAACAAGGGTTTTTTCTGGCTCTCCTCAATTTAGAGTGATAAGTTTATCTTGTCCGTTTGAGCCGTTAGGCTAAGGTTCCTGTTGAGAAACGTATCTATAGCAATCCTAAATGAGAATGAAACAGGCGGTCGCAGGGACACCGCCCCCGTCCTTGGTTCTGGGGAATCTCTGTTCACTAATCAAGTAGGATTGCCATATATAGCAATCCTAAATGAGAATGAAACAAGGGGTCGCAGGGGCACCGTCCCCGTCCTTGGTTCTGGGGAATCTCTGTTCACTAATCAAGTAGGATTGCTACATTTATCAAAAATGAAAAATCAGGATTTTGTGCTGGATTCGTTTCTGGTCGAGAACGTCAGCCCAACTATCCGATAAAATAACCTAAATTTATCCCCTTTTTTATTTATAAATAACCATTCATCAGCAGGAAACTCTGCCGTTCTTGGTCGGTTAATTCTCGCCAACACCCCGGCGCTAAGTTTTGCAAATGTAATGCACCGATAGCCACCCGCACCAATCGCAAAGTGGGATACCCCACCGCTGCCGTCATGCGGCGTACCTGGCGATTCCGTCCCTCCCGCAGGGTCAGGCTCAGCCACGTGGTGGGGATATGACGGCGAAACCGAATCGGTGGGTTTCGGGGCGGCAGGTTCGGCTCCTGGGGCAACACGCTGACCACCGCCGGTCGGGTGAGGTAGTCTTGAATCCGCACACCCTGGCGCAATGTGGCTAATGCCTCAGGGGTCGGACAGCCTTCCACCTGCACCCAGTAGGTACGGGGATGACCGTAGCGGGGGTCGGTCAACCGATGTTGCAAACGCCCGTCATTTGTTAACAGCACCAACCCTTCACTGTCATAATCCAACCGCCCAGCGGCATAGACCCCTGGCACTGGCACGAAATCCTTGAGTGTCGGTCGCCCCTGGGCATCCTGAAATTGACACAACACCCGATAGGGCTTGTTGAGAAGTAAATAGCGGTATTTCATGCCCTACAATTCAGTAATTTTTCCTAATAAAACCGGTCGTTCAGCACCCGTAACCGCTGGAATATTTGTGGGTTTATGGTCAATTCGTTCCGATGCCAAAATAGCAAATGCTAAGGCTTCTTTACTATCTGGATTAACCCCGTAATTAGCACTCGTAGATACAGGAATTGGGTGAAATATTTGAGTTAATTCTCGCATCAAAACCGGGTTATGTACGCCACCGCCGCTGACAATCACTTCAGTAACAGGTTGCTCAGGTTGAATCCACCGTTCGTAGTGGTAAAAAATCGCCATTGCCGTAAAGCGAGTCACCGTCGCAAATAGGTCATACCAAGAATGAGCAGAACCGGGATTGGTATGGTTAACTAATTCCTGCACAAATGGGCTACCAAACTGTTCCCTTCCTGCGGATTTTGGGGGGCTTTGGTGAATAAAAGGATGTGCCATTAAATCATCCAACCAATCTGGTCGAACCTGACCTTGAGCCGCCCAAACCCCATCCTGATCCACCCGCATTTGTCCCCGGCTAAAGAGACTCGCCAATTCATCCAGAACCATATTCGCTGGACCACAATCAAACGCCGTAGGCACTTGCCCATGAGCCACTAAAGTAACATTGGCAATTCCCCCCAAATTCAAAGCCAATACCGGGCGCTGTAAATCGCTGAATAACCGGGCATCCACATAGGGAATTAACGGGGCACCACTCCCCCCCACCGCCACATCATGAATGCGAAAATCGGACACCACTGGACAGCCAAATGCCGCCGCCAAAAAAGCCACTTCGCCTAACTGCAATGTCATGTTTTGATGCTCATGATACACCGTTTGCCCGTGACTGCCAATTAAATGCAATTCGGTTGGAAAATCAGCTAAAACCTTGGCTAAAGCATCTCGAAATGCCTCCCCGATCTGACGATGCCAATGGGCAATTTGGGCTAAATTAGCTTGGTTCTGCACTAGGGAAGATCGCAGGGATTCAGGATAGGGAATGGTTTGCGCCGTAAGCCACCGACATTGCCAAGGATGGGTTTGAATTTCACACAAACACACATCAATTCCATCCATAGACGTACCAGACATTAAGCCTGCTACCCGTCGTTTGGTTAACTGTTGCACCTCAGTCAATCGCCACATCGCCAATCACCCGCCGTAAATGCCCTTGTGCATCTTGAAGTAACTGTTGAGCTGTCGCAAAATCTACGCCCCGATGATACATTACCACTGCTGTTTTAACTTGCCCTTGGGCTGTCACTAATAATTCCCGTGCCGCTGATAATTCTAACCCGGTTAAATACTGCACAAACCGAGTACCCCGTTCCCACAATTTGCTATTGGTTGCCCGCAAATCTACCATTAAATTTCCATAGACTTTACCCAATTTTACCATCACCGATGTACTCAACATATTTAAGACTAACTTAGTAGCTGTACCTGCCTTCATCCGCGTTGAACCGGTGAGAATTTCTGCCCCTACCGGCAACACAATAGTTTGATCAACAGTTATGAGTTTTGCACCTTCAGGATTACACGTAATGAAAATCGTAGGACTGCCCAAATTGCGCGCATATTCTAAACCGGCTAACACATAGGGCGTGGTAGAGCCAGCGGCAATACCGCACAGCACATCCCCGGTTTGAAATCCCCGTTTTTGCAAATCCTGCACCGCCTGTTCCCGGTCGTCTTCCGCCCCCTCAACTGCTTGAATCAAAGCTAATTCTCCCCCAGCAATAACCCCCTGCACCCGGCGGGGATCAGTGGAAAAAGTAGGGGGGCATTCGGTGGCATCCAACACCCCCAAACGCCCACTCGTACCCGCTCCCAAATAAAACAAGCAATAGCCTTGGGCAAGTTGTTGCCAAATTAATTCAGCGGCGGCAGCAATCGCAGGAATTGCTTGTCCAACAACCACCGGGACTTGCTGGTCTGCCTGATTGATGATATGCAAAATTTCTGCCAGCGAATGTTGATCCAGATTGGCACTGGCAGGGTTGCTTTGTTCGGTTAACAAATGCCCTCGATAGGTAAAAGACATGGGCAACCTAAAATGAGTAAAAATAGACTATATACTTTTTATTAAACCATTGTTTGTACTAAGTTGCACCCGTTGACTGCCCGTTACTTGCACACACCTTGAGGATAACCTAGTAAAATTGTTCATAAGTCAGACTTCACCCCCACATATTCATCAATCCGATGCAAAAAATTCATTGTGCGTGGTTTCGTCGGGATTTACGGCTGAGGGATAATGAAATGCTCTGGCGTGCCAGTGCGGGTGATGTTCTACCCTTTTTTATTGTTGACCCTTGGTTCTATCAGCAACCAGAACTTAGCCACCAGCGGGTAAATTTTTTGTGGGAATCCCTAGCAGAATTAGCACAGGCGATTCAACAACGAGGGGGTAAACTGTTACTATTTCATGGAGATAGTGTGACTATTGTGCGGCAATTAACTCAGGAATTGTTAGCCCAAAATTACATTCCTCACCTACTTTTTAATCGGGATATACAGGTCATCTACGGATTAGAACGGGATCAAAAAATTATTCAACTTTACCAAGACCAGAATTTGCCAGTCACCCCATGTACCAATTATTACCTATCCCCTGCTGGACATGGCGACAATTGGCTAGAAGAATACTACCATTACCAAAACCAACCCTTGCATCCCATTCCTGAGCGTATTTATACCCCTGATATATGCTTAAAAACTCCCCAAATTTCCCTGACCGATTTTAAGCAAAACTATGGCATAAATCATATTAAAAACCCTTGGTTTACTGGGGGTGAATCTGTGGCGCAAAGCACCCTAAACACATTTTTAGCTGGACGTTTTCATGGGTATCATTGGAAGATTTCCCGCCCTTGGTTAGCGCAACAAAAAGCGACATCCCATTTGTCTCCCCATCTGACGTTTGGTACGATAAGTGGGCGAGAAGTGTATCAAAAAGTGCAAAAAAAACGCCAAGAATATCCAGATCATGACCGAGCAGTTTTATCCCTGCGCGCATTTCGGGATCGCCTGCGATGGCGGGATTCAGCCAGTCAGCGACTTTATGATCAGCCCAATTTGGTGCATCAAAATGTCTATCCAGAATTTGACGAATGGTATAATTACAAGCCTTTAACACCAGAGCAACAAATGTATTTTAGCCGTTGGCAACATGGCATGACGGGATTCCCCTTAGTTGATGCGAGTATGCGCCAATTACAACAGATGGGCTGGATGAATTTCCGGATGCGGGCGATGTGTGCCACGTTTTTAACCATTAACTGTGGTATTTCTTGGCATTATGGGGCGCAACATTATATGCAACATTTGATTGATGGGGATTTAGCCATTGACCATTGGCAGTGGCAAATGCAAGCGGGAATTACCAATCCCTTATCCAGCAGTTTTCGGATTTACAACCCGGAACGTAATGCCCGGGAGCGGGATCAAAATTGGCAGTTTATTCACTATTGGGTGCCGGAATTGCGTGGAATACAACCCCAAGATTGGGGGAAGGTAATCGTCCATTCCTATCCCCAACCGATGTTAGATTGGGCGGAAACCCGTCGTCAACATGGGGCAATCATTCAAGGCCTAAGGGAGCGAGTCCGCCAGCGGCTTTATCGGGAACAGGGGCAGGAATTGACCATAGCCCAGCAGGCACAAAACACGCTAAAACGTTATCATCAACGTTGGTGTCAATACTATCGACAGGCGGCGTCCCATCACGGTCAACAACTATCCCTAGATTTAGGTGATTTACATTCCTCAATGAACTAAAGGACATCTTGGTAGTGCGATAGCAAACCTAAATCACAAGGGTTGCAGGAGCATCGCCCCTGTACTTGATGCTGGAGAATTTCGAGTCTTTAGTGGGATGGCTCATAGAGATGTCCCTAGTGTTCAAAAATTCCCTGATAATTTAACAGGTCTAAACTCACCATAGTCGGTACACATTGGAAACACTGTTGCGCCAATTCCCAACGACCTTCCCGTTGCAACATGGCAGTTAACTGCTCAGCAATTTGGGGTAAGTAAATCACGTCATTAGCGGCGTAGGCTAATTGCTCTGGCCGCAAGGCATCCGGTCGCCCCCAATCTGAGGATTGAGCTTGCTTATCTAATTCAATGCCCAATAGTTCTTGTACGACTTCTTTGAGCCCGTGTTTGGGGGAATAGGTTCGGGCAATTTTACTGGCAATTTTGGTACAGAAAATCGGTTGTACTTGGATATTTAAGTGATAACGTAAGGTGGCTAAATCAAAGCGAGCGTAGTGAAAAATTTTCAGAATGTGGGGAGCTTCCAACAGGGTTTGCAAATGGGGGGCTTGGGTTTGTCCCGGCAGAATTTTTACCAAAGTCGTCTGTCCGGTGGCATCGCTCACCTGAACCAAACACAACCGATCCCGGGCGGGGATCAACCCCATCGTTTCCGTATCCACACCTAATACGGATTGTTGTTGATAATGGGCGAAGAGTTGGGGGGACAAATCCTGTTCGCAAAAATGGGATTGGGCAACCATACTACTTCCCGTATTCCTGATCAAAAACCTCTCGATTCGGGTAAATCTTAATAATCCGCTCTAGGCCGGTAATCTCTAACAGGGTTTTCACCTGCTCAGAGGGCTGGCAGAGTGCCAATTCCCCTCCCACCGAGCGTAAACTTTTCAAGGCCGCCACCATCGCCCCCAACCCGGAACTGTCCACAAATTCTACTTGACTGAAATCTAGCAACACCAGAGTGGCCTTTTGACTGGCAATCTGCTTCACCTGTTGGGTTAATCCGTCTTTTGTGGTGGTATCTAAGCGCACTGGCGGCACGACCACCTCTAAGGGCAACTGATTCATAATTATTCGACTGACAGCTTTCCTAGACTACCATAGACTAAATTGCGTCAGAAATAAATGCGTTACAGACGGCCACCATTTCTGCCATAGCTCCCAGGTACGGGTCAGTAGGGCACGGGGGCCAAAGCCAAAGCCAAACTGCAAAATTCCCAGGATCAGCCCAATGGTCAGCAGGGTTTTGCCCGTATTCACTGTCACTTTGATGACCCAATTCAGCACCAACCAGACCAACACCAGCATTAAAGCGATTAAAATAATGTCCCCAATGGTCGCTCTCATCAGATGTATAGCAATCCTAAATGAGAATAGAACAGGGGTCGCAGGGGCACCGCCCCCGTCAAAGAAGCACCTGCGGTGTAGGTTCTCGGTAGCCTGCGTGGCGTAGCCATTGATATGGGTATTTTAGCAAAATAATCTCCCAGTGGTGGCAATAAATAGAGGTGGCCTTATTTGTTATTTTGTTTATTGATTTTTGTACTTACACAGCAGACCTGGAAGTCCCATTCTTTCCTTGGCAATTATTACTAACACAGGGGTCATTCTCAATAGCCGTGAATTAATAGAGGTGCCTATTGGTATCATCTTTAACTTCATCCATCACTATTATGAAGCATCACTTGGATAGCATTAGGAAAAAAACCAGGCTTATCCGCTTCCCTCCATCAATAATCCCTTCTGTCTTACATAAGATTAACACGACCTAAATCCAATTAGGATTGCTACGGTCAAGAACCGTTGCCCATTAGTTGAAATTTGACCCGCAACCCATCACGGGGATGGGGGGTCGGTATGGTCACCAAACTTAAGTCTTGGTTGGGTACGATTTCCCACTGAGCGTGGCGGAGGAGATGGCTGGCAAAAATTTTCATCTCTAATCGGGCAAATTCTTTACCTAAACACTCTCGGATGCCGCCACCAAAAGGGATATAGCCATATTTCGGCACCGGTGTTTGTTGGGATTCATGAAACCGATCAGGGTCAAATTTTTGTGGTGTTGGGTACAGTTCTTCATCCGTATGGGTCAGACCAATTTGGTATAAAACATTCCAACCGGTTGGGATTTGATACCCTTGAAATTCACAGGTTTGTAATACTTTGCGGAACCCACCGCCGACCGGAGGTATTTTACGCATGACTTCTTTTAATACCTGTTCTAAATAGGTCATTTGTTTGAGGGTTTCTAAGCTCAAAATTGCAGAATGGAATTGTTCTTGTTCCTGCCTCAGTCGTTCTAAAATAATTGGATGTTGGCCGACAAGTAAACAGAAAGAAGCAATGGCGGAGGTAAGCGTTTCATGACCTGCAAATAAGAGCAATAACACCTGGTCTTTGAGTTCGGCTAATTCTAAATGATTCCCGGCTTCATCCACCGCATTGATCAATAGGTCTAGGGCATTATCCCCGGCAACAGACGGGTTTTGTTGTCTGGCTTGGATGATATTGGTTAATTCTTCTAGTAGGAGTTGACGTGCCCGTTGGGCTTTACCAAAGCGCGTCCAAGGTAAATGGATGGGGAGGGAAAATAGTCCCTGGCACCAGATTTCAAACAGTTGTCCCAAACGGGTTTGTGAACCGTTATCCACCCCCACCAACAATTTACACGCCACATCTAGGGTGTAATTGCGAAGTTCGGGATACCAAACCAATTCCCCCATCTGATGCCAGGTTTGACAATAGGTATGGGTAATGGCCTCGATGGTCGAGATGTAGCCACTGAGGGCACGGGGCATGAAGGCCTGGACAAGCATTTTCCGCCGGGATTGATGGGCGGCTCCCGTTTGGAGTGCTAGGGAAAGATGACCCAACAGGCGGCGGGTACTCGGCGGCCAGGTAACTTGAAAATAGCGATTTTCATTTTCAAGGATGAATTGATTGGCGGCAATCCCTTGCATAAAAATTGTATTTTGACCAAGTAAATGGGTGCGGAAAATCGCTCCAAATTTCTGATGACGCTTGCGGGAAAAATCCGGGTCAGTAAAAAAGTCAATGGTTTCACCAAGGATGGGCAAACCAGAATGACCGGGGGGGAGGGGATTCATCATCAATCAGTAAAATAGGCAAACATCTTCTTTACAATTATAGCAATTGCGGTTGGGTATGACCGAATTGGCTAACTGGCCATTGGGGCTACAATTATGGAATATGTTTAACGATAATGGCATTTCTGAAATTACGTTGCGATTTAGGTTGCGATAACATGGGCATTTGAAGGAGATGACTTTTTAGCGGTGTCAGGGGATAAAGATGTCCATCATTCTCTATAATTGCGATCCAATACGGGTGTCCTCATGCCTTGATTGGCCGTCACGTTTTATCTGTTGAGTTGATTGCTATGTTTCTCGCCAATCCACCCACACCAGTGCAATTATGTCGCACGTCTCTGACCAATACACTGGATCAAATCCGTCAGCAACCGGAGTACCAGAAAGCGCACTGGGGAATTTTGATTCAAACACAAGAAAATCCACCCCGTACTTTGTATGATTACCAAAGCCAGCGGTTTTTTTTACCCGCTTCTACGATAAAACTCCTGACCACGGCCGGGGCTTTTGTCCATTTGGGGGGAGAGCATCGTCTGCGAACGGTGTTTTATCAACAGGGGCGGCAGTTGCATTTAGTAGGACAGGGGGATCCGACTTTAACAACGGTTAAATTGCAACAATTGGCGCAAAAAATTAGCCCCAAACAACGGCAAACGTTTGATACGGTGGTGATTCAAACCGGTTATTTTCAAGGGCCTAATTTTAATGACCAATGGGAGTGGCAGGATATTCTCAATACGGATATGGTGCCGATTAATAATTTAATTTTGAATCGTAATGAGAGTCAGTTGCAACTGGTGGCACAAACCCCCGGCAAACCGGCACGGGTTTTTTGGTCTGACCCGGATGCGGGGCGTTACTGGCAAATTATCAACACTACCCGCAGTACCACTAGTCCCACACAGCCGGTGAACATTTGGATTCCGCCGGGGTTACCCCAATTGCATCTGCGGGGGGATGTGACCCCTCAGCCCCTCAGTTTTACCGTGCCCATTCTAGATACGGATCAGTATCTTATCCAGACATTGACCCGGCTGTTCCCTGGCAAAAAAGTGGTCTTGCGACGAACGGTACTGCCAGCCAATTTGGGGACAGAGGTGGCGGCGGTGGCATCGGTGCCGGTGGCGCAGCTGGTGGCTCGGATCAATCAAGCCAGTGATAACCTCTATGCGGAGGCTCTGTTGCGGCATTTGGGGGCGGTCAGCAATCCCCGGATGCCCAGTGATTTGGCGGGGATTCAGGTGGTACAAAAAGTGTTAGCGGGTCTGGGGGTCAGCCCTGGGGGGGTACTCCAAAGTGATGGCTCCGGGTTATCCCGCCACAACCGGGTTACGCCCCTGGCTTTGGTACAGATGTTGCAGGGAATGGCGGTTGCCCATCCCAGTTACGCTAACTCTTTGGCGGTTCCGGGACTGCCAGGCACCCTACGCAGGCGGTTTACCCAGACGGACATTGACCTACAGGCGAAAACAGGTACCCTATCGGGGGTTGCGGCTCTATCGGGCTATCTACAGCCCCGCAATCGTCCCAGATTAGTGTTTGCGATTGTGATCAACCTATCGGAACAACCAGCGGCGAGCCTACGGCGGGGCATTGACCAGATGGTAATGGCGGTAAATGATTGGGCGGAAAACTCCCCTCCTGACCAATGGGGAAATTGTACCCAGGCCGCCTATGGGCAGGGGGGCTCGGCGTTGCTCATCCCGAAATATCGCAGTCCTTACCGAGGATGGCTACGCCCTGCCATGCTGGTCACATTTGATTTATGAGCAAAAATTTATACTCATAATCATTTCCCCAAAAAAATGCAACACCTTTGAGGCACCTGTAATTGCTCTATTCCTTTCGATAGCAATCCCAAATGAGTTTAGAACGGGGTCGCAGGGGCACCGCCCCCGTCAAAGAAGCACCTGCGGTGTATGGTTCTGGAAAATTTTTGTATGCCTACAGCACGTAAGCTAATGTAAATCAAGTAGGATGGCTATAGTAGTTTCAAACAAGTTTGCGACATTGCAGGGCATCAGCTTGGTCTAATTTGCATGAATTGTAAGCAAAGAAATTTATTGATACTTCAAAAATCATGGGTCGCAGGGCGTAGCCCCGTTTTGGTTCTCATTGACTTTTTTATTCACACAAATCGTCTGAGATTTTCATATCAAAAAAATGTATCAACATCACCAATACTGGGTAAGGTCATAACCGAGTTGGGACATCATCTCCCGGAATAGGGGCAAACTCAAGCCAATCACATTGCTATGACAACCGGTGATCCGTTCCACCCAGATACCGCCTTTTCCCTCCAGCGCAAAAGCCCCTGCACATTGTAAGGGTTCCCCCGTATGAATATAAGCCTGCATTTGTTCTGACGTTAATCGGCTAAAAAATACCTGGGTGGTGGCGACGCGGGTGAGGGTTTCGCCGGTGGTTAGGTCAATGAGGGTGTGGCCGGTGTGCAATTGCCCCTGTCTCCCACTGAGGTGTTGCAGTTGCGCTAGGGCGGTCGCCGCATCCCTAGGTTTGCCATAAATCACCCCCCCCAATTCAAACAGGGAATCACAGCCCAACACCACCGCTGGCGGGGTAAACCTGGTCGCCACGTTCGTTGCCTTTGCCTCGGCGAGGGTTGCCACCAAGGCCACCGGGTCGGAGTTCTGAAATTGTCCCTCATCCACCCCACTGGGGCACACCAGGGGTTCCAGCCCAATCTGGCGCAGGAGTTGCAACCGGGCGGGGGAAGCGGAAGCTAAAATCAGCCGGGGGAGGTTAGGCATCCAGGGCTTGGGCAAGCAGGGGGGGTAAACGGCGGAAAAGTTTACCAGTACGGCGTTCTAGGGGCGCCAACGCCACCATTGCGGTGCAAACGATTTCCCCTTGACGGGTCAGTTCGTAATCCCAGACCAACCGCACTCCCTGGCGGGGACGGGGACGGGCTTTGACCAGGATTTCCTCCCCTAGAAAAATGGGTTTCTGGTAGCGGATGGACAAATCCACCACGGGTAAATCGCAACCAGCGGCCACCAAATCCCCAAAATTCAAGCCCCGCCCCTGCAACCAGGCCACCCGTGCCTGCTCCAGCCAATGCACATAACTCCCGTGCCACGCCACCCCCGCATAGTCCGTGTCCTGGGGATAGACCTGCACCGGGTACACAAACCAGTCTGCCCTCATACGCCCCCGACCGGCTGGGATGGGACATGGGACGTACTGGGGGTTTTGGGGCGATACTGTTCCAACACCATACTCACCAATCCCCAGGTGGCCGCCGCCGCCGCCACGATCAAAATCAAGGCTAAGACAATCATCATGCCCGAATTACTCCGCCCCCGTTTGGCTGCCACCATGGCTGGGGTGGCCGTGGTGGGGGCAGTAATCTGGGTGGCATTGGGGTCGCCGGTGGTCAGCAGGGTCACGGTAATCCGGTGGCTCCCCAGCCGGATCACATCCTGGTCGTGCAAAACCCGGCTGGTTTGATGTAGGGTTTCCCCATTCAGCCCCGTCCCATTGGCACTGCGGTCGGTCAAAATCACCTGGTCGCCGCTACTGCTGATCAAAGCGTGGTAACGGGAGACTTGCTTATCCGGCAGAACCACCCGGTTCACGGGTTTCCCCCCCAAGCGACTGGGCATTTGTTCATATTCCCGGCCAAACGCTATCGGTGGCGCATAATGATGCTGGGTCGCCGCCCCCGTCGCCGGGTCATTCCAACTCAACTGGACATAGATGGGTTCATCCATCACATCTCACCCCCCATGCCTCCCATCATAACCCCTAGAGCAGGGGCTTCAAATCCCGCAGTACCTCCAACGCCGTTTGGTAGCGTTCCGTGTAGAAATAGGCCACCATTTTGTCCAAAATATCCGCCAAGGTACGGCTCACCTGCGCCCGGTCTCGCCAGATGGGCAACCCCGTATCCTGGTCTAAATTCAAATCCCGGGGTGGGGTACCGGTCAAGCATTGAATGCCAATCATTCCCACAGCGTAAATATCACTGTTCAACTGGGGTCGCCCCCCCATCTGCTCACTAGGGGCATACCCCCGGGTGCCCACCGCCACCGTATAATCGGCTTCCGTTCCTTCCTCTTTGGGTCGCATCTGCTTCACTGCCCCAAAATCAATCAAAACCAACCGCTGGTCCTTCTGACGGCGAATGATATTGGCCGGTTTCAAATCCCGGTGAATCACCTTATGCTCATGCACAAAGGCCAAGACCTCTAAAATGCCCCGCAAAAAATGTACCGTGTAGGCCTCATCCCGTTTTTGCCCCGGCACCAACTCCTTATCCAAAGGCGTGCCCTGGATAAATTCCTGTACCAGGTAAAATTCTTGATTTTCTTCAAAGTAGGCCAACAACTGGGGAATTTGCCGATGCCGCCCCAGGATTTCCAAAATTTCCGCCTCCGTATTGAACAACCGGCGTGCCAATTGCAAAAACTGACTGTCGGAACGCCCCGGTTTTAACTGCTTCACCACGCAGGTGGGTCGTCCCGGGCGTTGGGTGTCCTGGGCTAAATAGGTACGGCCAAACCCCCCCTCCCCCAACACCTTGACCACCTGATAGCGCCTGGCCAGCAGCCCATCCTCCCGGCGGCTTGGTTGGGTCGGACGCACCCCCAAATTCCCCGCCGCCGTCGCCTGAGTGGACTCCAGCAGGTTTTGCAAAATGGTGATCTGCTGTTCCTGTTGCGCCGCTTTCGCCGCCACCAGCCGGTGCTGACGATCCGTCTCATAGGCAATGTAGGCCACCACCCCCATGCCGGTGCCCACCACCCCCAAGACCGGCGGCACCAGAGGAATCCAGCCCCCCAAAGCAAACAGCACCACAGCGGTACCCACCGCCCCCACCACCGCCCCGGTTAACCCTAGTACCAAGCCCAGGGGATGGCGCAACCGCCAGGCCAAGATGCCCCCCACCCAACACCAGAGAAAGACCCACAGAATTTCCAGCCCCTCGCCCCAATACCAAATTTGCGTCCGCCCATCCAGGGCACTGCTGATGATTTGACTGGCAATCTGGCCGTGGATTACCACCCCCGCCATCTTCTGGTCTTCTTTCAACCCGGCACTGTAGGGGGTATAAAAATCATCCTTGGCACTGGCCGCCGTCACCCCCACCAACACCAACCGACCCTCCACCAAGCGGGGGGGTACCTGTTGCGCCAGCACCTCCCCCAGGGTGACCTGCTCCACCGCCCGCCGTGCCCCCCGGTAATTCAACAACACCTGATACCCCCGGTCATCCACCCCTTGGTAGGGGCCAGCGTTGGCCGTCAACCGGGGAAATACCCCCCGCCCCAATAGAATCGTCCCGTCCGCCGTCTGCTGGGGTTCAATCCCCTGGGGTTGCAAAAACCGCAGAGCCATCTGCACCCCGAGGGCATTGGGCGTGGGACAGGGAGATTGGGGATCCACCTGCCCACCCAATAACGCCCGCCGCACCGTGCCCCCAGCGTCCACCACCATATCCGCAAACCCGACTCGCTGGGGAGCCTCTGCCCGGGGAATCGCCGGTGGGGGTTTAATACCAGGGCTATTGCTATCCCCCAGTTTGCACACGGTGATCACCCTTGCTTCCTTAGCAAAAAGGTCATTCAGGGCTTGACTGCCCGGTTCCTGGGGAATATCCCGATAAAAATCCACCCCAATCGCCCGGGGGTTATGCGCCAACAACAACCGCAGGGCTTCCGCCAGGATTTTATCCCGGAGCGGCCATTGCCCCAGTTTTTGAATATCTGCTTCCGTCACTTCCACCACCAACACCCGTTTATCCGGGGGTTCATCCGGTCGCCACCGGATCATTTGGTCGTAGAGTGCCAATTCCACCCCCTGCAAGCCCCCGGTCGCCCGCACCCCAGTAATGACGATTCCCACAATCAACCCACCCAACAGGGCAGGCCAGCCTAACCAAATGCCAACTTTCTGCACTGGCGGCCAGGACTGGAGACGTTTCAAGAAAGCAGGCATAGGGGTCAGATGTGTACTAGTGATGCAATATTTTTTGTACCCAATCGGTTCGCCATGCCTAAACCACAGATTTAACCTGATAACTCCCTGGATGCGAACTGCTCCCACCCACCATTGTTACCAGTTTACCACAGGGCTAGGGGGGCAATCGGTTTCTCTGGTCATTGATTCACCCGCTGACTGCAGCAATCATTTTTAAACAATTGTGAGCAAAAATTTCAAGGGTCGCAGGGCGTTGCCCCATTCTTGGGTTTAAGTAACCTTGCTATTGGCAGGAATCTTCTGGGATTGCCCTATGCCTAGGTGGGCGGGGCGTTAACCCCAATTGGGTCAACAAATCCTGATCTTCTTGATAACTCGGACAGGGGGTGGTGCGGGTGAGCATCTGCCCATCATCGCTGGAAAAAATGGAATTCACCCCCGCCAGAAAACACCATGCCTGTTCTGAGGCACTCAGTTGGGTGCGTCCGGCAGCCAGCCGCAGATCGCTCTTGGGCATGAGAATCCGGGCGGTTGCCAGCACCCGCAGGACTTCCCAAAAGGGCACCGGTTCCTGGTTCTCCAAGGGCGTACCCGCTACCCGGGAGAGGATATTGATCGGGACGGATTCCGGGTGGGGGCGCAGGTTCGCCAAGGTCGTCAAGAGTTCAATCCGATCCGCATGGGTTTCCCCCAGTCCCAAAATGCCGCCACAACAGACGGTGATCCCGGTGTGCCGCACCTGTGCCAGGGTAGCCAGGCGGTCATCATAGGTGCGGGTGGTGATGATGTGAGGGTAATAGCGACGGGACGTATCCAGGTTGTGGTTGTAGGCGTATAAACCCGCTTCCCTCAGTCGTTGCGCCTGGGTTTTGGTGAGCATTCCCAAAGTACAGCAAACTTCCAGACCCAAGGCAGTGACCTGGCGAATCATTTCCAAAACCTGATCGAAGGCGTGCCCCGGTCGGGCTTCCCGCCAAGCCGCCCCCAAACAGACCCGGCTCACCCCCTGGGCTTGGGCACGCTGGGCAATCGCCACCACCTCCTCCACGGTCATCAAGGGCTGGGGGGCAATCCCGGTATCATAATGGGCGGATTGGGCGCAATAGCCGCAGTCTTCGGGGCAACCCCCGGTTTTGATAGAAACCAAACGACACACCTGGATTTCCCTGCGGGGGTGGTACTGGCGATGCACCGCAGCGGCTTGGTACACCAAATCCAGCAAAGGTTGCTCGTAAATGGCTTGCACTTGCTCGGTTTGCCAATCCCACCGACAAATCCCAACCTCTGTGATCATGAATAACGTCTGACCCGAAAAACCTGGTTACCACTTTGCCCGGAAACGGACACTAACGCAACCAATCCGTGAGGGGATAGAGGGCTTCCATCACCTCCCCTGCCGTGCGATAGCGGTGCATCCAGTCCCGCCGCACCATTTTCGTCAGGATGGCTGCGAACGGCTCGCTGACCCACTGGGGTCGCCACTGCCATTCCCCCGTCCGCTCGTTCACCGTCAACATCTGGGGGGGATTGCCGGTCAGGGCTTGGATCGCCACCATTCCCGCCGCATACAGGTCACTCCCCCACACCGGTTGCCCCAGACATTGCTCCAGGGGGGTGTAGCCCTGGGTGCCCACTGCCACCGTGCGTGCCTCCGTCGGTGCCTGTCCAATATGCTTCACCGCCCCAAAATCAATCAACACCAGCTTGTTATCCTCCCGGCGACGGATGATATTGGTGGGTTTAATATCCCGGTGAATCACCCCCTGCCCATGCACAAAGGCTAAAATTTCCAGCAATTCCCACAACAACTGCACCACGTCTTGCTCCGGTAGGGCTTCGCCGGGGATCAATTTTTCGTGGAGCAAATCCCCCTGGATGTATTCCTGGACAAGGTAAAAATCCCCCCCCTGCTCGAAATAGGCTAACAGACGGGGGATTTGGGGATGTTGACCCAATTTTTCGAGGGTTTCCGCCTCCGCCCGAAACAACCGGCGGGCAATTGCCAAATGCTGGGCATCCTCATGGCTAGGGCGCAACTGTTTGACCACACATTGGGGGTGACCCGGACGCTGGACATCCTGCGCCAACAAGGTTTGGCAAAACCCTCCCACCCCCAAGGGATAGAGAATTTGGTAGCGTCCCCCTAAAAGATGGCGCAATCGGGGCGGGGGCGGTGGGGGAGCTACCCGGCGGGGGGGATCGGGATGCTCCGACGGGGGCAAGGTGATTTCCTTTTCCTGGCGGGGCGGGGACACTTCCACCCCCCGATAGCGAATCCCTAGTCCAGAAGGGCTGGGTTTATCCGGCGGAGCGGCTTCCTCTGGAATGGGTACACCCCGATAACGCCGCACCGGGGGATTGGGCTTGGACGGTGGGGGGGACAGGGCAGGACGGGATGCCTGCTTATGGGTCGTCGGAGCGGGTGCATCCAGGTTTAATTCCGCCAGAGCCACCAATACGGGCACCAACCGGGCTTTATCCAAATCCGGCATCCCCAACCAGGTCAACACCTGCCGTAAATTTGCCGCCACGGAGCGGGTCAGATGCTTCCGGTCAAACCCCGGTAGAAGCCCCAAGCCACCCCACCGTTGCACCTGCATTTGTTGCGCCTCGGTCACCTGAAGTTGGCGAGAATCCATTAACCCCAGGGGAATGTGGGCGCAATGGTCATGCCACCATTCACAACAAACCCCTAACTCCACCCCCGCCACCGCCACATCCAGCAACCACAACCGGGGCGCATTCGTCCACGACCGCCGCCATTCCCCCTCCGACTGCCACTGTACCGCCACATTTTGCGATGCCAAAGCCTTTTGCCAAACCGTAGCTTGCCAGGGACAAATCTGCGTCAACCACACGGGTGCATCATCAGCCACGAGGAACCGCAACCCTACCGAACGGAATTACCAAAATTCTGGATGCTAATTCAAGATAACCGAAAACAGTCTGTAAAAACCGCTACAAAAGATACCATTTGCCCTTACCTCTTACCTGCTGGGCAGACGGACAGGGCGTTTCATCCGTGCCACTTCCATAAATTCTAAGGTTTTCCCCTCGCTACTTTGCATCAAATAACGCAGAGGACGCTCTTGCATAATCTTGCAGGGGAGGGCGTGCATCTGCCCCCGCAGGAGGAGCCAATCCAAGCAATCCCGGTCAAAACACACCAGGCGCACCCATCCCTGCCCCGGGGGTTTCGCCCCCCCAATCAGATGCAACTGGGTATTTCTGCGCAGTTGGTACCAAAACCCCGCCGGTAAGGCTCCCCCCGGTCGGTGCGGGGAAATTAAGGGGTCGGTCAACCCCAAAACCTGTTCATAATTGTAATAATAATGTAATGGCACTTCTGCCCGTTCCAAGCCCAAATCTTGTTCGCAGAGCCAGCGGGCGGCTTCCACATCTGAAGCCATCAGCGTGTAAATTTTGGGGGCACTCCGCAAAAACAGCCACAGAGCCGTTCCATATCCTACCAACAGGAGTACCATCACCCCTTGGGCAGACAGGAGGCTATCGGGCAACCATTCCCAGGCAAACACCATCATGGGGTCGGGGTGGGCAAGGTGGGATTGTCCGGGGTAAGGGTCACTTCCTTGACTTCCCCCGGTTTGCCCAGGGGTTGGGGGGAGCCGTCATTCACCCGGACTTGCACCGCTCCCGCATTCCCAGCGGCTAAGACCAGGGTTTGCTTGGCGGTCCAAGTCTCAGTTGCCCCTGGGTTCAAAATCCCCTCAAACACCACCTGCCCATCCACCACCACCTGCAACCAGGATTGCCCCGTCAATTCCACTTGCGCCCGTAATTCTGCAGGCTTGGGCGTGACCTGGGGGGAGGGGGAAACCGCTACGGGGGGCGATGGGCTGGTCGGGGTAACGCTGGTGGGACTGGGTGCCGGTGGAACCGAATTGGACGGGCGTAACACATAGGAGAGCACCGCAATCGCGCCCAAAATCAAGGCAAAGTAGGTGACATAGAGATGGAAGGGTCGCAGGGGTGTGCCCGCCTGTCCCCGCACCGTTGGGGTTTTGGTCAGGGGAGGCGCCAAGTCCAACTCGCTTAAATCCAAGTCCCCCAACTCCAGGAGGGTGGCGTACTGCCGCAAAAATCCCTGCACATAAATGGGTTCCGGCAATTCCGCCACATCCCCTGCCTCCAACGCCCTCAGTAATCGGGTTTGAATCCGGGTACGGGCAGACACCTCCTCCAAGGACATCTGCCGTTCCTCCCGTACCCGTTGTAGGTACTGCCCAATTTCTCGTAAACGTTCCACCTGGGTGGCATTGTAGGCACTCACGGGCATATCCTGATCACCGTCAATCCCAATGACTTTAACCGTTGCACAAAAGTTACTTTTAATAGTTTCCAGTCTAAAGGATATGGGAGCGCACTGCTTGACAAAACGCCTGTTCCTGGGATGTCAGGGGGCGCAGATGCCCTACGGGTAACTTCCCCAATTGGATGTCCCCAATCGCCTGGCGATGCAACCGCAGTACCGGATAGCCCAATTGCGCCGCCACCCGTCGAATTTGCCGATTGCGTCCCTCCCGCAACTGGATTTCCAAAAGGGTCTGGTGCGCCGTTGTCTGTAAAATTCGCACCTGGGCAGGGAGGGTTTTCTGCCCATCTAAATTCACCCCTGCCCGCCACTGCGCCAATACCCTGGGCGGCGGCTGTCCCTGCACCCAAACCTGGTAGGTCTTCCACACCGGATGGCGGGGGTGGGTCAACGCCAGGGTCAGTGCCCCGTCATTGGTCAACAGCAACGCCCCACTGCTGTCGTAATCCAGGCGACCCACGGGATAGAGCGGGGGCAGGTCAGGGGGCAAGAAATCCCGCACGGTGGGTCGTCCCTGGGGGTCGGCACAGGTACTCACCACCCCCACCGGTTTGTGGAGCAGGTAGTACCAATGCGCCGGAGCGGGGGGGAGGGGTTGCCCCCGGATGGTAATTTCATCCACCTGGGGGTCACATTTTTGCCCCAATTGCGCCGGTCGCCCATTCACCCACACCTGCCCGGCTCGGATCAATGCCTCCGCCTGCCGCCGCGCCGCCACCCCCCGGTGCGCCAGAATTTTCTGCAACCGCTCCATCCCCTAGTCCAAGCCCAAGTCCAGCAGGATGTCCTGGGCATGGGTCTCGGCTTTGACATTGGTGTACACCCGCTCGATCTGCCCCTGGGGGCTAATCACATAGGTGACCCGTTTGCTGTAGCCCCCCCCATCCACGTCGTAGGCTTTGGTAATCGCCCCGTCCGTATCCACCAGCAGGGGAAAGGGCAGGTTGTACTTTTGGGTGAAGGCTTGATGGGTCGCCTGGTCATCCCGACTCACCCCCAAGACCACCAAATCCTTTTCCTGGTAGGTTTCATAACGGTCCCGAAACCCACAGGCTTCCTTGGTACAGCCGGGGGTATCGTCCTTGGGATAAAAGTACAAAATCACCCGCTTACCCACAAAATCCGCCAGGGAAATGGGGCGGCCTTGGGTATCAACCGTCTGAAAGGCTGGGGCAACCGTACCGGGATTCAACGCCATCGCACACCTCACGAAATCAGCCAGAGCTATTGTAGCCGTTCCGGGAAAGTCTCCCCCTTGATCCGGCGGTAATGGCGATGGGATTGGGGTTTACCGAAATGTGCCCCCCCTGGACAATGATTACAATTTTTAATATCCAGGGGAAAGTTAAAATAAATTTAAAGATGCTAATCATCGGCATATAGCACTGGATGTACGACTTTTGTCCTAGCGATTTTCCCCTGCATGTGGTGCTGGTGGAGCCGCAAATCCCCCCCAATACGGGAAATATCGCCCGCACCTGCGCCGCTACCCGTACCCCCTTGCACCTGATTGGCCCCCTGGGATTTGAGTTGAGTGACCGCTATTTGAAACGGGCGGGCTTGGATTACTGGCCCCATGTGATCTGGCGCACCTACCCCAACTGGCAGGAGTTTGTCCGCAGGAATACCCAGCACCCCAACCGCTGGTTGGCCTTCAGTCCCCGGGGGCAGGTCAGCCTCTGGGAGTTTCAATTTCAACCGGGGGATTGGCTATTTTTTGGGAGTGAAACAACGGGTCTGCCGGACTTTTGCCTGAATGCCTGTCATACACAACTGCGGATTCCCATGCGGGAAACGGGGGTGCGAAGTTTGAACCTATCCGTGAGTGTGGCGGTCGGTCTGTTTGAAGCCCAACGGCAGATAGCACAATAAGTGACTTTTCGTATGTTTTCCTAGATACATATAAGTTTTAGTTAATCATTTTTTTGGACTCATACGGTGACATCGCCCTTGGCAGTCATAACGATTTATCATCAGGGGTTTACGCTGGCCTGGGCGGACGGGCTAAATACTGGACTAGAGCGTTGCTGGTTTGGTTCCAGTTCGCCATGAGTGGTTGAGGGGTGATTCGGGTGTTGGGTACCACCGGCACACGGGAAGCCCTGGCTAAGTTCGCTCCTTGTGTTTTGTGTTTTCCTCACACCCGTTTATAGGAGGTGACTCTTGCAACAGCACGATTTTGCCAGCTTTGATTGGCGGCCCGTACAAGTGTCCCAGCAATTGTCCAATTTGGCCGTTGCTCAGGTTTCCCGTCCTAGCCCAGTTCGTCCGGTAATGACCGGGTTGGTTGCCGTCGGTGCCCTCGCTACAGTGGGTCAGGGGGTAGCCGTGGCGAATCCCGCCGTAGCCCCGGGGATGCCTGCTTCCCACCAGGAAGGCGCGGTGGCGGCGGTGCCGGATGCTTTGGTGGTGGAACACCGGGTGCGGGCGGGGGAAACCCTGTGGCAGTTGTCCCATCTCTACCAGGTGACGGTGGAAGAAATTGCCCAGTTGAATGGGTTGCGCCCGGAGCAGGTCTTGGCGGTGGGGCAGGTGTTGAAAATTCCCCCCCGTTCCCCGGAGGCGGTTCCCAATCGGGTTGAGAATTTATTGGCACGGGTGCGGCAACAGGCATTGATCCGGGAAGGTCGTTTGCCTGCGGATGCGGCGGCGATGATGGCACCTCCCAGTTTGGTGGAGCATGGGGCGCAGGAGGTTTCCCCCAAACAGGCGGAGCAGTACCAAGTACAACCTGGGGATACCCTGACCGCTATTGCCCGACGGTTCCGGGTGCCCTTGGAGGAATTGGTGCGGCTGAACCGTTTGACCAATCCAGATTTGTTGTACGTGGGGCAAACCCTACGGGTGCCGGGGATGACCAAGGAAAGCCCTGCCCGTGACCTGGCGCAACGCCCCGTTCCCCAGGTGTTGGCTCGCTTGACGGCTCCCCGGTTGCCAGCGATGAAACCCCCAACCCCCCAACCCCAATCCCTGCGGGCACCGGGAATTGACTTGCCGCCGGTGCCGGTAAATCCCCTCCTGGGAACGGATGCCCTGGGGGAATTGGGCACGGCTCCCCCGGTGAATACGGATCAATTGCGCCGCAATCCAGGGGTGCAAAACTTGGCGGCCATCCTGCCCAACGTTTTTCCCCCGACCTTGAATGAGGGCAGTGCCAGTAATGCTAATATTCAGGCTCTCAGCCTGCCGCCAATGGGGGATGCGGAGACGTTTCTACCCAAAGACCCCACCTTCTTCAGGGGGTATATCTGGCCAGCCCGGGGGGTACTCACCTCTGGTTTCGGCCCGCGTTGGGGACGGATGCACCAGGGGATTGACATTGCTGGGCCGGTGGGGACACCCATAGTGGCGGCGGCGGCGGGGACGGTGATTTTTGCGGGCTGGAATTCCGGGGGCTACGGCAACCTGGTGAAAATCTGGCATGACAACGGCAGTGTCACCTATTACGCCCACAACAGTCGTATCCTGGTGCGGGAAAATCAGCAGGTGGAGCAGGGGCAGCTCATTGCGGAAATGGGCAGTACGGGCTTTAGCACAGGACCCCACGTCCATTTTGAAATCCGCAAACGGGATCGGGGGCCGGTGAATCCGATGGCGTTTCTCTCCGGGCAACGCTAGGGTTGCTCCCCCCAAGTTGTGAGGTGATGGGCGGTCATGGGTGGTTCCGTGACCGTTTTTTTTGACAGGTATCCCCACCGGACAGGATGCTTAAAAACCCATAAAATTGAAAAAATTTGTAACATAAGTTAGTTCTCGTTGATTTTTTTGTTGATCATGCGTTTGCTCCCAGGAGGTGCCATGCAGACTAGGATTTCTCCCCCTTGGCGGGCTTGGGTGCAACGTCGGATATTCCTGGGTTGGGAGCCGACCCCGGAATTGTTGAGCATTTTGCTGGTGTATTTTGTCCAGGGGGTGATTGGGCTTGCCCGGCTGGCGGTGAGTTTTTTCCTCAAGGATGAATTGGGCTTGTCTCCGGCAACGGTGGCGGCTTTGACTGGGATTGCGGCTTTGCCCTGGATGGTGAAACCCCTGTTTGGATTTGTCGCTGATGGCCTGCCCCTATGGGGATACCGGCGGCGTTCCTATCTGATCCTGTCAGGAATTTTGGGGGCAGTGGCCTGGAGTTGGTTAGCCCTGTGGGTACACCGACCCTGGCAGGCGGTGGCGGCGATTACCCTGGCCTCCTTGGCAACGGCGATGGGGGATGTGATTGCGGATTCGTTGGTGGTGGAGCGGGTGCGGGGGGCGACGCAAAGTCAGACGGGTTCCCTACAGTCCCTATGTTGGGGGACGAGTGCGGTGGGGGGCTTGGTGACGGCCTATTTTAGTGGGGCACTGTTGGAACATTTGGGCACCCGGGCGGTGTTTGGAATTACGGCGGTGTTCCCGATACTGGTGAGTGCGGGGGCGTTTTGGGTGCAGGAACTGCCAGTGACGGAACGGCGGGGGTTCACGGCGGGGATGGTGTCCCAGGTACAGCAGGTGTGGCAGGCGATGAACCAGCGGGCGATTTTACTGCCGACGATGTTTTTGTTTCTCTGGCAGGCAACCCCGACTGCGGATACGGCATTTTTCTTTTTTATTACTAATGAATTGCAGTTTCCCCCGGAATTTTTGGGACGGGTGCGGCTGGTGACCAGTGTGGCGGCCTTGGTGGGGGTGTGGCTGTTCCAGCGGTATTTGCGGGAGGTGCCGATCCGCCGGATGTTGCTCTGGACAACGGTGCTTTCGAGTGGCTTGGGGTTAACCAGCTTGCTGTTGGTGACCCACACCAATCGCCTGTTGGGGATTCCCGACCGTTGGTTTAGCCTGGGGGACAGTGCGATTTTGACGGTGATGGGAGAATTGGCGTTTATGCCGGTGCTAGTGTTGGCGGCGCGCCTGTGCCCAGCGGGGATTGAGGCCACCTTGTTTGCCCTGCTGATGTCGGTGCTGAATCTGGCGGGGGGGGTGGCGCATGAGTTGGGGGCGTTGTTGACCCATCTGCTGGGGATTACGGAAATCCAGTTTGACCGGCTGTGGCTGTTGATTACTTTGACCAATCTGAGTACCTTGTTGCCGTTGCCGCTCCTGCATTGGCTCCCAGAACATACGGCCAGCAGTACCCCAGGGGGAAATTTGCCGCCAGCGGTGGTGCCGGATGCGGTGGTGTTGGGGGATTTGGCTCCCGGTTTACATTTCGAGGCGGTGGAAGTGGAGTCTTAAAAAAAGATATTTCCCTGCCCCATCCCTCATTAGAATTGAATGCAATTTGCCCAGGAACATTACCCTGAGAGGGTTCAGTTGGTCACAGCACTACCGATGAATGAATGCAGAACAATATATATCAGAAAGGGCATCATGAAAACCCCAACCCATATATGCCGTATCTCTTACAATTTTCTCACAACGTGCCTTAAAAATTTCCTGCATTCTATACTTGACAATCCATGTCACTGCTTTCTCATACATACCTTCCATACTGTCGTAAAAAGCCGCATTAATATCCCCATAGGTATCAGTAAATTTTACGCCTTGCTCCACATAAAAAAGCATAATATCTGCTACACCAATGGGAGCTTCAGCAATTTTTTGATAGTCGGTGACTGCTTTTCTGGCAACTGAAAGTCGGGCTTTTCCAAAACCTCGGTCTGGAAAAAATTCGTGTTCAATAATCTTTTTATATTTCTCCCTCACTTGGTCAATCTCTTCCGGATAAATTTTGATTTGGTAGTAATCTTTAACCATATTAAATTTTTGAAAAAGTTCTAATATGTCGCTAATTAGTTCCTCTTTGGAGAGTTGGTTTAAGTATTGCTTCAAAGCCGTGAGTTTGGGTCTGGGCTGTGCCATCTTGGTTAAGCAAGTTATCTTAATATGATGAAATAACTAGGGTTCCAAAGGATATAGAAAGGATAGCAGATAGTTGGCATGACAAAGGGATTTAGTAAAAGATGTTTTAGAAAATTGACGTAGCAACTCAGCAATCCCTATTCAAAGTCAAACTGGGATTAGGGTGGTCGTTCCAAAAGCATTCCAGCATACCCCGATGATGGGCACTAGAGTTACAGTCTATTAAGAGGGCAAGGGATACGGTTATCAACCCACTTTGCTATAACCTCACTAAGGCTCAGCCTTGGAAGCATAATTTTCTGTATCCTTTAATTTCTGAACAGGCTGTAATTCTGAGAGCTTTACCCTCAAGGGGCGTTAAAAACCTAAAAAACCTGTTCTACCTCGGCAATTTCGGGGATAAATTCCCGTAACCGACGCTCGATCCCCATCCGCAGGGTCATGGTGGAACTGGGGCAGGAACCACAAGCTCCCTGCAACCGCAGGCGGACAATGGGGCCATCAATTTCTACCAATTCCACATTACCCCCGTCTGCCATCAGGTAGGGGCGCATTTCATCCAGAACTTTCTCTACATTGTCAGTCGTCAAGGCTAGGGTTTCGACCATGATGTTCTCCGCAGACTTACCAACAAATCAGGCTATCATGGGACAGGGAATGGGTGCCTGTACCTAGCTTCCAGTGTAACGTGAAATTCCGGTTGGGGGGCAAAGTGACGGATCAGTTGGCAATGGCGCAGTTGGCGGCAACGGATGGGGTGGTGGCGGACTTGTTGGCTCAGGAGTTGCAACGGCAACGGGAACATTTGGAATTGATTGCCAGTGAGAATTTTGCTTCGCCAGCGGTGATGGCGGCGCAGGGGTCGGTGTTGACGAATAAATACGCTGAGGGGTTGCCGGGGAAACGGTATTACGGGGGCTGTGGGGTGATTGATGCCCTGGAGCAGTTGGCGATTGACCGGGCGAAAGAACTGTTTCAGGCGCAACACGCCAATGTGCAACCCCACTCCGGGGCGCAGGCGAATCAGGCGGTGTTTCTGGCTTTGCTCCAGCCGGGGGATACGATTCTGAGCATGGATTTGAGTCATGGGGGGCATCTCACCCACGGGTCGCCAGTGAATTTGTCGGGGATGTGGTTCCGGGCGGTGCATTACGGGGTGCATCCTGAGACCCATCGGTTGGACTACGACCAGATTCGCAAGTTGGCACTGGAACACCGACCCAAGTTGATCATCTGTGGCTATTCGGCGTACCCCCGGCAGATTGATTTTGCTCGCTTCCGGGCGATTGCGGATGAGGTGGGGGCGTACCTGCTGGCGGATATAGCTCATATTGCCGGGTTGGTGTGTGCGGGTGCCCATCCCAGTCCGCTACCCCATTGCCATGTGGTGACGACCACGACCCATAAAACCCTGCGGGGTCCCCGGGGCGGGTTGATTTTGACCAATGACCCGGAGTTGGGCAAAAAGCTGGATAAGGCGGTGTTTCCGGGGGTGCAGGGGGGACCTTTGGAACACGTGATTGCCGCCAAGGCGGTGGCGTTTGGGGAGGCGTTGCGCCCGGATTTTCGCACCTATATTCAGCAGGTGGTACGCAATGCCCAGGCGTTGGCGGAGGGGTTGCAGGCACGGGGGTTCAACCTCATCAGCGGCGGCACGGACAACCATTTGGTGTTGGTGGATGTGCGTCCGGCGGGGTTGACGGGGAAGGCTGCCGATGCCCTGTTGGGGGAAATCAATGTCACGGTGAACAAAAATACGATTCCTTTTGACCCCCAATCCCCGTTTGTAACCAGTGGGATTCGTTTGGGCACGCCAGCGATGACCACCCGGGGGTTCCGGGAAGCGGAATTTGCGGCAGTGGCAGAAATTATTGCTGACCGGCTGTATCACCCGGAGGATGCGTCGGGGCGGGAACGGGTGGCGCAGTTGTGCGGGGCATTCCCCCTCTACAGCTATTTGCCGCAACGGGAACCCCTGCCGGTTTAGACGGATGCCGTTTCACCTGTTGGCTTTTTTACTTGCCGCCGGGGTGGTGCTGTGGATGACCCCCCTAGTGAGGCATTGGGGCTTGCAGGGCGGGCAGGTGGATATGCCCAACGAGCGGAAAATTCACCAGCAACCGATTGTCCGCATTGGCGGGGTGTCCATTTTTGCGGGCTATTTGGTCGCCCTGTTGGTGGTGTGGTGGGCGGGGGGGTTTGTGGATGCAGCGGGCAACCCCCTGAAAGCGACGGCGGATGCCCAGATTTGGGCGACTACCTTGGGGGGGCTGGGCTTTTTTTTGATTGGGCTGGCGGATGATTTTTTCTCCCTCTCCCCGGGGGTGCGCTTGGTGATGCAGATGGTGGTGGCGGGGTTGGTCTGGGCGGCGGGGGTGCGGATTGACTTTATCACCATACCGGGGCTGGGGCTGGTGTCTCTGGGGGTTTTCAGCCTGCCCTTGACCCTGATTTGGCTGGTGGGGATGACCAATGCCATCAACATGGTGGACGGGGTGGACGGTCTGGCGGCGGGGGTGTCGGGGATTGCTGCGGTGGTGTTGTTGATTGTCAGCCAGTTTATGGGGCAACCGGCGGCGGCGTTGGTGGCGGCGGCGTTGGCGGGGGCGTGTTTGGGGTTCTTGCGCTACAACTTCAACCCGGCGCAGATTTTCATGGGGGATGGGGGTGCCTATTTTATGGGCTTTACCCTGGCGGCGATTGGCACGATTGGCATGGTGAAGCGGGTGACGACGGCGGCGGTAATTTTGCCCTACATTATTTTGGCAGTACCCTTGCTGGACATGACCCTGGTGGTGATTGACCGGTTGCGCCGGGGGAAATCCCCATTTTTTCCGGATAAACGCCATCTCCACCATCGGTTGCTCCAAGCGGGGCTGTCCCAACGGGGGACGGTGGCGGTGATCTACACCCTGACTTTGTGGGCGGGGAGTGTGGCGTTGGTGCTGGCACGGTTTCCCGGTGCGCCGGTGTATGCGGCGATTGCCACGTTGCTGTTGGGGTTTGTGGGCTGGGGGGTGTGGCAACGGATTATGCGTCGGAGTTCCTGAAAATGTTGGGATTTGGTTTGATTGGCACGGGGTACGCGGCGACCCGGCGGGCGGAATTCTTGGCACAGGACGAACGGGCACGGTTGGTGGCGGTGGCGGGACACACCTGGGAAAAGGTACAGCAATTGACCAGCAGTTATCCAGCAACAGCTTGTGGGGATTGGCGGGAGGTGATTGGGCATCCCGCCGTAGAAATTGTGATCATTGCTACGGTCAATGCCCTACATGGGGAGATTGCCCGTTACGCGCTTGAACATGGCAAGGGGGTGTTGGTGGAATATCCCCTGGCTTTGGATTACGCTGAGGCTCAGGATATATTTAATTTCGCCCGCCAAAAGGGTTTATTTCTACACGTGGAACATATCGAATTGCTCAGCCCCATTCATCAGGTATTGCGGGATGTTTTACCTAAATTAGGTGCGATCCAATCGGGGCGGTCGGTGAATTTGGTTGCCCAGCATCCAGCACCCCAAAAATGGACCTATCACCAGGATTTATTTGGGTTTCCCTTCATCGCTGGTCTGGCACGGATTAACCGTTTGCTGGATTTACTCGGCACAGTAGAACGGGTGTTTTGCACCTATCACCTGGATGGGGTTCATAACGGTTATTACCGCAGTTGTTATGCCAGTGCCCAATTACAGTTCACCCAGGGAACAGTCGTGGAACTAATCTACGGCAAAGGGGAATATATCTGGGAAAATCAACGGTATTTTAGTTTGTATGGCACCCAAGGGGGGGTCATTTTTAACGGCGACCAGGGAGCCTGGGTGACCCCCCAACAAAACCAACCCTTGAGTTTACCCAGCCGCCAGGGTTTGTTCCATCAAGATATGGATAATGTACTAAATTATTTAACCCAAGGCACACCGATTTACACGTCTGCGGAACAGAGTTTAACCGCTTTGTGGGTGGCTACGGCGTTACAGGGGTCGGCTCAGACGGGGCAGCCGGTAGTTCTGGGGGAATGGGCGCCGCCTGGGGCGAGGTAACGGGGGCAGGTGCCGGGGTATTGACTGTACTACCGGGGAGCCAACCCGCCGAGAGGACGACCGTAGTACTCATAAACACCACCGCTAGACTCCAAGTGACCCGGTTGAGGGTGGTTTCGGCACTGCGGGTACTGCTAAATAACTGCGCCTGACCGCCAATCGCCGCAATCCCATCCCCCTTGGGACTATGGAGCAAGATTAAAATTACTAACGCCACCGCACTAAATAACCAAATTGCTTCCACCAGGGTGACAATACTCATAGGGTCAATGCACAATACAAGAGAATCTTCTGTATTTTAACCGAATGACAACCCCTTGGTGCTAGGAATGCGGTTGGGGGCGTTGCTGAATGGAGCTATGAATCGGAATCAATCAGAGACGCACAGGTACAGTCTTTTAAGTATTTATGGAATACAGTTGAACCCCATTTGCCCTAGGATAATCATGGTAAGCCTAGGGGATAATCGAGACTTTTTGTATCCTTTAATTGATAGATAGCCTTACTAATGGGCATCTCTATAATTATTTGAGCCAACCATAAATCTCATCGTTAGCATACCCATATTACCCAGAACCAAGGGCGGGGGTGCCCCCTGCGACCGCTAACTTTGAACTTATAGAGGTGCCCTGAAGTTTATCTCGCTGAAATACCCATATTAATGGCTACGCCACGCAGGCTATCGAAAACCAACGCCCCTGCGACCTATCTTTAGAAGTGCCCTCATCCTAATTGAAGCGTTGCTTCAAGCGAGTTGCTTTACCCACCCGTTGCCGCAGGTAGTACAGTTTCGCCCGTCGTACCACGGATCGGCGCAGAATTTGAATGTTGGCGATGCGGGGGGAATGGAGTAAAAACACCCGCTCAACCCCCACCCCTTGAAAGGTTTTGCGTACCGTAATACTCAAATTTACCCCGGTACCCCGGCGGGCAATCACCACCCCCTCGTAGGGTTGCACCCGTTCTTTGCCCCCCTCCTGGATCACCACCCCAACTTTGACAACATCGCCAACTTCCACCTGGGGTAGGTCGGTCTTAAGATATTCGGCTTCCAAAGACCGAATGATGGCTTGGGCGTTCATGGTTACCACTCAATTTGTGACAATTTTCAATCTTAATTCAAAGTCTTGAATTTGTCCAGTTTTGGCGTACCGCTTCGTACAGACATACCGCTGCCGCCACCGCCACATTCAGGGATTCCACCCCGACGGCTTGGGGGATTTGCACCACCCGATCCGCCTGCGCCAACCATGACTCCGGCAACCCTTGTCCCTCATTTCCCAACAACAGCAGGCTGGGGTGTGTCCAATCCACCTGCCAATAGAGACAAGCTCCTTGGGCATGGGCGGCAATGATTTGCACTTGATTTTGTCGGTATTGTTTCATTACATACAGCGGGTCAGGGCAAACCCAGGGCTGGCAACGGAACCACTGACCCGCCGCCGAGCGCAACAGTTTGGGATGGTAGGGGTCCACGCTGTCATCGGTCAAGAGCAGGTGTTTGACCCCCACTGCGGCTCCGGTGCGAATTAACGTACCCACATTGCCCGGGTCTTGCAGGCGATACCCCAAAAGATTCAACCGCCCCGGGTCTGGCACTGCACCGCCCTGAGGGATAGGAGCAACCCCCACCACCCCATCGGGATGCACCGTGGTCGCCAAAACCGCCATCACCGGGTCACTCACGGGTTGGGCAACGGCAGGAGCAAATTGGCTGGCGAGATGGGGATAGCGTCCTGCCCAGGTTTCCGTATAGCAAATGTGTTGCAGTTTAACCCCCTGCTCCCAGGCGGCGTGGAGCAAATGCGTCCCTTCCAGGAGAAATTGCCCCGCTTCCCGGCGACCCTTGGGGGTGTGTAACTGCCGGATATGGCGAACCAGGGGATGGCGACGGCTGGTAATCACCCAAAAATTACCACCAGGACTGCCAATACTGGCGGCGCAACCGAGCAATCACCGTCAGGGGAATATTTTGGGGACAGATAGCGGCACATTCCCCGTGATTTGAGCAATGCCCCAAGCCCTCCGCATCCATCTGCGCCGTCATGGCTCGTACCCGCTGTCCCGCTTCCGGCTGTCCCTGGGGCAGTAAACTCAAATGGGTAATCTTGGCACCCACAAACAGAGCCGCCGAGCCATTCGGACAGGCTGCCACACACGCCCCACAACCGATACAGGTTGCGGCATCAAACGCCTGGGTTGCCGTCTTGGGGGGAATGGGAATCGTGTTGGCCTCCGGCGCACTCCCCACATTGACGCTAATGTAACCCCCCTGCGCCATGATCCGGTCAAAGGCACTGCGATCCACCATCAAATCCCGCACCACGGGAAATCCAGGCAAAGGTTCCAGGGTTAGAGTTTGTCCGTTTTGAAACCGCCTCAGATACACCTGACAGGTCGTCACCCCCACCTGCCCATGCGGAATCCCATTCACCAATAAACCACAACTGCCACAAATCCCTTCCCGGCAATCGCTATCAAACACCACCGGCTCTTGCCCCGCTTGCATCAGCTTTTCATTCAATTCATCGAGCATTTCTAGCAATGACCAGCCCGGAGATACGCCATGCATCGGATAGGTAATGAACTGCCCCGGTTGTTCCGATTGGGGTTGCCGCCAAATTTTTAATGTGAAATTGAGCATGATTCCCCGTCAAAATCCATTTACTGTACACAAAAACAAGCAAGCACTCTCAAACTATAGCAATTTTACCCGATGGTGCTGATGGGGAAGCCATTGGATAAATATGGGTTTGTCTGAGAATTTGAGATGATTGATGTGAAGGAGCTTAGAAATCCTCGCAGAAGTCATGGCAAGGTATGGTTAAATGAACCGCTCCATTGTAACGAGCGGGGTATCGGAACCAAAACAGATTAGATTGATGATTTTGATATATGGCAGTTCTAAATGATTTGATTAACGCACAGATTAACCAATAAAAATTTCCCAGAACCAATGACGGGGGCGGTGCCCCTGCGACCCATATTCTAAATTCATTCAGGATTGCTATAGCTACAACTTTATTTATAAATCTAATCTCGTCAATAATCTAATCTCATCAATGCGTGACAGGCTCTCACCTTGGGCGATTCTCAATATTTGTACATTAATAAAAAAAACTATCATTTCAAAAAGTTTCTGTTTTGTCAATAAGTATAAATTCTAGTTATTCTAATCTTGTTTCTTATTTAATGTTGTTTGTAATACAAATACTACCGGGAATAATTTGCTATCTTATATAGATAGATGAATATACCCATAAAAAGCAAACAAACTTATGTACGCAACCCAAGGGCAGGACATCGGTGAAATTGCTCATTCATTAACAGAATTTGATCACCCACTCATTGTGGCGGATAGGGAAGGGCGCTGGCTGTGGGTGAATGAGGCGACTGCCGGTTTGTTGGGGCGACCTGTGGCGGAGTTGGTGGGGCAATGGGGGGCAACGCTTTTACCGGGATGGTCGCAGGAATATCCCCCCCGCACCCTGTCTAAAATCACCTATCAGCATCCTGACGGTAGTACCCGCTCCTTGGCGGTGGAATCGGTGGGTATGTCCGTCGTGCCATCGTTGAATCTTTATATTCTCCATCCCTTGCCTTCCACAGGCTACCTCAAGGAGATGGGTAGCCGCACCCTGTTTAACCTACTGCCAGTGGGGGTGGTGATCACTGATGTCAATGGGGTGGCAGTGGATGCCAATCCGGCGGCAATGGCACTGTTGGGGTTGAGCGACCCTACGGACTACCAACTGGGGCGCAACCGATGGCGGGTATGGGATGCCCAGGGCAATCCCCTTTCCCAGGATGCTCTGCCTGCGGTGCGGGCATGGCGAGACCATCGGGTGCTGCGGAACCAAATCCAAAAAATCCAAACCCCGAATGGCATCGTACATTGGGTATCCGTGAGTGCCGCACCCTTGCCCAGTGGGGGGGTCGTGGTCACCTATGGGGATGTAACGCCACAAAAACGGCTTGAGAAACGTCTGCAATACAAAATCCAGCAAGAGTACATTCTCTCTAAAGTCGTGCAGGCAATGGGTAGCTCCCTGGCATTGGCGGAAATTTTTCAGGTGGCGGCAAAAACCATCAGCGCAACCCTGAAGCTGGAGACGTTTATCCATCAATATCTGCCCGAAGGCAAAGGCTGGCAAATTAAGGTTCATGCCCTACCCGATGGACGATTGATTTCCCCAGACCATTACATCCCGGACGAAGGTAATCCCCTTGCGGAACGACTCAAGCAAAAGCAAATTATCCGACTAGAAGATGCCAAAACCCTCGATGACCCGATTAACCGACGTTATGCCGAGCAGTACCCGGGGGCGTGGTTGATAGTTCCCATTGTCCATGAACAAAAGGTATGGGGGGGTTTGGGTTTCAAACGTCCCCCGTCCCCTTGGCATGAGGAAGAAGTTACTTTAGCGCAACGGCTGAGCGAACACCTGGGGATTGCCATTCACCGGGCGGAAATCCATGAGCAGTTGCAGGCTTCCCAACGACAATTAAGTTTTATATTGGATAACTCTCCAGCCAGTATCATTCATTGGCAGTTATTACCGGGCGAACATTTCATTTGGGAGTACCTTTGCCCCCACACGGAGACTATGTTGGGTTATCCCATCCAGACGTTGTGTGAACAGCCCAATCTTTGGCAACAGCAGATTTTCCCGGAGGATTGGCAGGGTGAAGTCCTACCCGCCTGGCGCAAACTGCTGGACGGAGAACCGCAGGTGGGGATTTACTATCGCTACAACTATCCCACAGGTGAGGTACGGTGGTTGCATGAGGCGATCACGGTGCAATGTCGTTTTAGCGCCACCCATCTGTCGCTGATTTCGGTGATTGTGGATGTGACCGACCAGAAATTTGCCGAACTGCAAATCGGGGAATTGGCACGCCTCAACCGGCTCAAGGATGATTTTGTCAGTACGGTGTCCCACGAACTACGCACCCCGTTGACGAATATCCAAATGGCGACCAAGATGCTAGAATTGGCACTGAAGCGGCAGAATTTGCTCCCAGAAGACCCCTCAGCGCCTTTGGTGAAATACTTGACCATTCTCAAGCAGGAAACCCAACGGGAAATTGACCTAGTGAATGACCTGCTGGATTTGGCACGGCTGGAGTCCAATTTTGCCTGTCCGGTGGGGGAGCCGGTGGATTTGCGGGTATCCCTGCCCTCCTTGGTCACGCCGTTTCAGGAACGAGCCAGTCAACAGCAACAAACCCTGCATTTGGAATTTGGGGAACCCCTGCCGCCGGTTTTACTGGAAAATACCATCTGGACACGGCTCATCAATGAATTGCTCACCAATGCCTGTAAGTACACCCCGCCGGGGGAACAGATTTTTGTGCGGGCGTTTGCCGCCGAGGATGCCGTGCAGGTGCAGGTGGTCAACACCGGGGTGGAAATTCCCCCTAGCGAACACCAGCGCATTTTTGAAAAGTTCTACCGCATTCCCCAGCACGACCGCTGGCAGTACGGGGGCACAGGCTTGGGCTTGGCTTTAGTGAAAAGTCTGGTGGAACGACTGGGCGGGCAGATCACCGTCACCAGCGAGGCGGGACAAACCTGCTTTACCCTCAGCCTGCGTCCGGCTGACCAACTCCAGACGGTTTAGGTCGGGTGAGAATTCCATATCTCAAGCTCGATCTGATGATCTGTGTGTGCGGCTAACCGCTCTTGAGCAAGTTTTATGTACTTCGGGTCAATTTCGTAACCCACATATTTTCTGCCTGATTTCCAAGCCGCGATGGCAGTAGAACCACTACCCATAAAAGGGTCTAAAACGATGTCTTCCGTGAAGGTATATAACTGAATCAGCCTGTAGGGTAGCGCAACAGGAAATGGCGCAGGGTGACCAACTTTTTTAGCCGATTCTGGATTCATGATCCATACAGATTTTGTCCATTCCATAAATTGATCACGAGTGATTGTATCCATCTTCCCCTCAGACTTCTTACGGGAAAATGAACCCTTTGAAAAAACAAGAATATACTCATGGGTATCCCGAAGGACAGGATTAGTCCCAGAGCACCAACTTCCCCAAGCCATAGAAACACCAGCCCCTGCGCCTTTATACCAAATGATTTCCCCGCGCATTTGGAAACCGATCTCAAGCATCATCTGCGAAATATAGTCCGATAGAGGAATGTAAGGCTTGCGTCCTAAATTGGCTACATTGACACAAGCCCTACCACCATGCACCAGCACACGATAGGTTTCAGTAAAGACCTTTCTCAGTAACTGGAGGTATTCTTTTAGGGTCAGGTTTTCATCATACTCTTTAGTTACGTTGTACGGGGGTGAAGTAATCATGAGATGGACAGAGTTATCCGGGAGTTCTTGCATATTCTCAGAAGTTCCTAATAGGATCGTGTTTTCATACTCTGATGGGAAAACCTGATCAGGAACGGGGGGATCACCATTATCTTCTGATAACTCCGCATAGAGTCTGGAATTGTAATACTGAGAGGAATCATGACTTATGCGAGCCGTAGTACCAAATTTGCTGGTTTTTGAACTTTTACTCATATATTCAATCCTTTTGCCACAGCGCTAACCATCGTTCGTAGGGATTATAGTCAATCGTTTCCCGTAGCCAATTTATTGGAATTTTCAGACTGCTTGGATGGTTGGCAAGGCGACGAAGAGCTTCTTCCGCAATTTCCACTCCGCGTGGATTAGTTCCTGGTTTAGGAAGTTTAATATAAGTTTGTGATCCAACTTGATTGAAAATTTCAACTTGAATAGATTTCGGGAATAAGTAAAACCAGCTCAAATTATTCCAGTTTACTTGTACGAGGAGTATATCAGAGCTTGGGGAATAGCGTTGTCTGAATTCCGAAGCCTTTTTTTCATCAACTGTCCAAATAAGTTTGACCCCATTCAAACGTTCTCCCGTAGATTCCACGCTTTTCTTCTGCCTCCCAACAGTAGCTTACAGTGAGAGAGGATTGATTGGAGAACGTCATCCGGGCAATTCGGGTCATCGACAAAGAACCAATAATCGCCAAACTGATCATTCACGGAGAAGCGATAGCCGCAATAGGAGAAATCTATCCAAGCCTCGGTAATATCATCGGTGACAAAATCGGTTACAGCCGCGCCATCTAAGCCTCCGATGTGGTCTCGCAACTTATACCAGAGCAAAGACTGAGGCAACTCACCAAACTGCCGAGAGCCATCATTCATAATCAGGTTCAGTAATTCTTCAGCCATGCTCGAAAGCAATCTAACTTTGTTCCTGGCGGGGCGGTTCCGGTGGTGGTTCTTTTTCTGATTCCAGAATCCCCCACAACCCAATCCCGGCGACAATTAACCCCAAAATCACCGCCAAAACCACCTTCCAAACACTCAGCGGGTAATCCCCCAACATTCTGCCCGTCACGCCACAGGTAATCACTTGATAGGATTTGCCCCGATAGCGGTAACTGAACAACCACACCGGCAGGAGAATATGCTTAAAAGTAACCGCACTGTACTCGGTTTCAATACTGTCAATTCGTTGTTCATCCCCGCCAATATCCTGCTGCACATCCTCCCGGATCACCGCATCCATTTTTCGTTTGGCTTGGGCAAAGGCTTCCCGCAAAGGCACCTGATAACGTTCCACCCGATAGCCGCTCACAAAACTGTCGGCATAATTTTTTAAGTGCGAGGGCGAATAACCCCACTCCACCAACTGTTCCAGGCGGCGGGTCGGCAACGAACGGGTCGCAGGCACCAACACATCATCAAAAAACCGCTCCACCCAGCCTTCCACATCATACCATTCCGTATGACGCACCTCACGGGTTTGCAAATTCCCGTCGTCATCCCGATAGGTTTCCACCTCGTAGTAGTATTCCCCCCGCTCCCCCTCGTAAAAACTGCGGGTATAGCTGTCAAACGTCCAAAAGGGCAAATAGATGCCCTGCAAATTTTCCGGTTGCGCTAACTGTTTCAGGTCGTTGGGGGCAAACCAATGCTGACCTAACCAATGGGACAGTTGACCGAACGCCTGCTGTTGGGTTGCCGCAAAGGGTCGCACGGCTTGGGGGGCAATGAGCGGGTTGCTCGTCCGGGGCTGGACATTCAAATGCGTACCACAAAACGCACACAGGTCAGCCACATTTCTGGGGTCAAAGGTGGTCACCGCCCCACAAGCCGGACATTGAATTTCCTGCGCCGTCAGGGTCACCTGCTGGTTGTCCGCCTTCCGCAAAAACGCCTCGTAGGATTGCTCCTCAACCTCCCCTTTCGTGCTGGGCACCTCCGTTTGCCAACCGCAGTAGGTACATTGCAACTTCTGCAATTGGGGAGCAAATTCCAACCCCTTCGCCCCGCATTGGGGACAAGTATGGTAGGCGGGAGTCTCCGACCGGGGCGCAGTCATGGATTTTGCTGGAGCGAAACGGTTACGCTGGCGGCGGCGGCGGGGGCATCATGCTCAGACGACTGGCTAATTCCGGCACCTCTCCCATTCTCATCCAGGCAGGCATCCCCGCTTTCCACACATAGGTATCAGCCGTCAACCCCTGCTGGAGCAATTGTTCCACAGGGAAAGGACCAAAGGTTTGCCCATTCCGGGAGAAATGCCACAACTCCGCACCGGGGGGCGGGGGCGGAGTCATCATTGGGGTTACGAAACCGACCTGCTGTGGCTGTTGGGGCGGTTGTACTGGTCCCAAACTGTTCGCCAACCGTTGCCCCATCGCAATCCCCACACTCCAATCCACCGCTGGATGGTTTGCCCTGGGATTGGTCATCACCGTTTCGATGGCATTCGCCGTCTGGTATTGGGCGTACTGGTTCATGTCCCCCAGAATTCCCATCTTAATCCGCTTATCCAACACCTCTTCCAGTTCTGGGGGCAGGGAGACATTTTCGATCAAAAGCTGGGTCAATTCCAGACCAAACCGGTCAATGTCCGGTTGAATTTCCGTGCGAATTTTTGTCCCCAAATCCCGGAACTGTGATGCCAAATCAATCAAAGGTAGTTTGGTCTTGCCCACCCAAGCCGTGAAACTAGAAACTATTTCCGCACGGATTTGGTTGCTGATTTCGTTGACTTTGAACAACCCATCCGTACTCACCAACTGTTGCAACATATTCTGGGGGTCTTTGACTTTCATGGAGTAGGACCCAAACGCTCGCACCCGCACCGAACCAAATTCCGCATCCCGCAGAATAATGGGACTTTGGGTTCCCCATTTCAAGTTGGTAAAATTCCGGGTGCTGAAGAAATACACTTCCGCCTTGAATGGGGAATTAAATCCATATGCCCAGGCTTTCAGGTTGCTTAAAATCGGCAGGTTACGGGTGTAGAGTTCATAGGTTCCTTCCTGGAAGACATCCGCCACCTGACCCTCATTCACAAATACCGCCATCTGCCCCGGACGGACGATTAATTTTGCCCCCTGCTTGATTTCATTATTGTACCGCTCAAAACGATACACCATCGTATCGCTGGTGTTGTCCAACCACTCAATGAGGTCAAGCAGTTGACTACGAAAGACGTTCCCAAATCCCATAAACTTGCCCCCTTGCCCCTACAACTTGGTTGATAACCCTACTGCCACCCTTTTCCGATACCCTAAGTATAGCGATGCCATTTTGATCCCGCAAGCGCAGGCGGTGCCATGTCCCATCAAATCAATGTCTTTACGCCCCAACAATGGCGAGCCATGACGGTTCCGGGGGTTTATCGCACCGGTCAACCCCCCGTCGCTTGGGATGGGGAACAGTTGCGCCAATGGAAACAAAAAATCATCGCCTACCAACAGGGGCAAACCCAAATCCTCTGCCACCAAACGGATTTATTTGCTTCTTCCAGCCCATCCCCGTTATGCAACCCTTTTGCACTAACTCCCCAGGGCGGGCAATTTTTTCGGGTGCCAGGGGAATTTTCCCAAAATGAACCCTGTATTTATTTTGTGATTGACCAAGCGGCGCCGTTGATTTTATACATCGGCGAAACGGTGAATTTGTGCCAGCGGTGGCAGGGACAGCACGATTGCAAAACCTATCTCAGTTACTATTTAGACGACCATCGCCGCTATCAATTGGACACCCAAATCCAGTGGGTTTTTGATTGGCAGGTGCCCCGGGCGACCCGTCCCCGGCAACGGTTGGAACAAAAATTGATTCAGCATTGGTTGCCCCCATTTAACAAAGAAAGTTGGAGCCAGTGGGGTGCCCCTTGGCGGATTCATTACCGGGTGGCAGAGCTTTGAGCGGTGACGTGATCCCACATCAACGGGATTTGCTCACCGGCACCTGGGTCAAGGGTGGGGATTCCAGACCGCTGGGTTTGGGGGGCGTTTGGGTTACGCTGGGGCTGAGGGTCTGCACCGTCAACACCTGGGGCGGCGTGGCATCGGGGGGATACAGGTAATCCACCTCCACCAGCCGTTGCTCTTTGGGGGCTAAATTTAACGTCACCAAGGGTTCCCCCTGTTGTCCCCGATACTTGACCACATGGACATAACGCACCTGGGGGGAGCCATCGTCCGCCGGATAGCGCAGGCGGATCGTGCCCCGGAAAAACACCCGGCGTTCCGGGGGTTCCAGAAATTGCAGACCGCCCCGATTGGCATCATCCTTGAGGGGGCACTGGAGGGAAATCGCCACTGTCTGCGGGAAATTGCTGGGGTTGTACAGCGGCATTTGCAGGTCGTAATGCACCCCATAATTCCCATGCGCCAGATAGGCGGTGTCGGGATAACGTACCAACAGGGGGGCACTCTGGATTTGCCCCGTGCCAAAGGTGCCCCGGTTCAGGGTACTCAAGCCGTAGGAAAACGCCTGCCCTTGGGGGGGAATGGTCAACAGCTGGGGTTGCTCTGAAGCAATCCCCGCCGCCTCATCCGTCAACCGAGCCGACCACTGGGAACCCCGCGCCACCCCCGCCACCCGACCATAGAAAAATCGCACCGCATGACTGGCATGTAGGGGTGTGGGGGGAATATCCCGGGGTCCCGCCAGGGTGCCCTGTTCCAACACCTGCACCCAGTCCTGGAGGGTGGGCATTTGTTCCCGACCATCCCAGGTACGGCTGGCATAGCGAGCCAGACTCGCCACATACACGGGGCCATCGCTGGTCAAACGGGCAAACGTGGAGCGACCATTGGAAGAGGGATAAAGGTTCGGTTCCGGGAGGACTTCCATCTCCCCTGGCGCCAGGGTGGGATTTTGCAGCGCCAGCACCATCCCCTGCGCCAGATTGATTTCCGGCGGTACGGGCAAACGGGAGGTCACGGTGCGGGGTAAGCGGGGAGCGGGGATGGGTAAATTTGCCAACAACCGGTACTCCCCCGGAGCCAACACGATATTTGGCGGCCAATTTCTCTGCCGTCCCCCCCGCAAGACCACATTCATCGCCCGACTCCCCGGCCCGGAAAACACATAGCCCCGGGAATTGTCCAAATAGGAAGGCAAATTCACAAACGGAGCCTCTGGCGTACTCAAAAAACTCGCCGCCTGGGTGACATTCAGCCGCACATACTCCTGGGTGGGGTTGTGCAAAATGAACCCTAGGAACAACGTCGGCGTATTCTCCGGGTCGTTGGTGCGGAAAATATGGTGGGCAAACAGGGTAAACTGCCCCTTCAACGGCAAGTTTAGGTGGGCTTGGGGAGTACGTTTGCCCTGGGGGGGAAAGGTGGACAGTAAAATCCCTTCCTGTTGCACCACCTCCGGGCTGTTGCTGTTGAACATCAGCACATCATCCAATACCCCCGGCAAAGGCCGTACCGGTTGGGGGCTGAAAATCGTCCGCCGGGCCGCTGGGGTCGGGGGCGGCGCTGGGGCGGCCTGGGCAAGGATTGGCAACATAAACAGCATGGGATAGGGTAGTGAAGGTTAGGAGCGAGCCATGATTATAATAAAGCTATAGCCCGTTTATTCCCAGTATTTCAAGTCAAAATTACCCCCAAAATTCCCGGCACCTCCGAAGGATTCGCAAATTGTGGTTGCTATTATTGTCTCTATTTTGTTGGCTTTGGGACTGTTATTTACTGCTCTATTTTCTGTACAAAATGCTACTTTGGTCAACCTGCGCTGGTTGTTTTGGCAATCCATTCCCCTCCCCTTCGGCTGGGTGTTGACCCTGGGGTTTGCCCTGGGACTGGTGACCGGGGCGGTGCTGTGGGTGGGGCAACGGCGATGGCGGTTCCCCAGGTGATAGACTAAGATGCGTGTGTCCAAATATAACGTACCTTCTCAGGATTCCTGCCATGGCTTCCGTCTCTAGCAGTGCCGATGTACCCGATATGGGTCGCCGCCAATTCATGAATTTGTTAATGACCGGGGGATTGACGGCCACCGCCCTGGCCGCCCTTTATCCCTTTGTCAGCTTTTTTATCCCGGCGGATGCTGGGGGGGGTGCTGGGGGCGGGGTGATCGCCAAGGATGCCCAGGGGAACGACATCAAGGTGGATGAATACCTGAAAACCCATCCCCCCGGCGACCGTTCCCTCGCCCAAGGCCCCAAGGGTGACCCGACGTACATTGTGGTGACGGAGGATGCCCAAATTGCTGAATACGGCTTGAATGCGGTCTGTACCCACCTGGGTTGCGTAGTGCCCTGGAATGCCAGCGAAAACAAATTCATTTGCCCCTGTCATGGTTCCCAGTACGACAAAACCGGTAAAGTGGTGCGTGGCCCTGCCCCCTTGTCCCTGGCGTTGGTGAAAGCCCAGGTCACGGAGGACGACAAGGTACTCTTTACCACCTGGACGGAGACGGATTTTCGCACGGGGCAAAAGCCCTGGTGGACTTAACCCTTTTTTAGGTCATCATCACACTATGAAACCCAATTTTTCTCTAAATCGGCTGGCGGCAATGGTTTTGGGGATATGGCTCCTGTGGGCTTTGACCCCCGCCCCCGCCCATGCCTATCCTTTTTGGGCGCAACAGGCTTATGAAAATCCCCGGGAAGCCACCGGGCGGATCGTCTGCGCCAACTGCCATCTGGCTCAGAAACCGGTGCGGTTGGAACTGCCCCAGGCGGTTTTACCCAACCAGGTCTTTGAGGCGAAGGTGAAGATTCCCTACGATACCAGCGTGCAACAGGTGTACGCAGATGGCAGTACTGGACCGTTGAATGTGGGGGCGGTGGTGATTTTGCCGGAGGGGTTTACCCTGGCACCAGAGAACCGCATCCCGCCGGAACTGCAGGAAAAAATTGAAGGGATTTATTACCAACCCTACAGCGAAGATAAGGACAATATCCTGCTGGTGGGACCTTTGCCGGGGGATCAGTACCAGGAAATTGTGTTTCCCATCCTCTCTCCCGACCCGGCGACCAACAAGAATGTGCATTTCTTCAAGTATCCGGTGTACCTGGGCGGCAATCGGGGACGGGGGCAGGTTTACCCGACCGGCGAGAAGAGCAATAACACGGTTTACACCACACCGATTGCAGGACAGATTACCGCCATTACTCCCCAGGAAGGGGGCGGTTATCGGGTGACGATTCAGCCGGAAACGGGTGCGCCTGTGGAGGAAACCATCCCGCCGGGACCGAGCCTGATTGTGGCGGTCGGGGATACGGTGAGTGCCGATGCGCCCTTGACGAACAATCCCAACGTGGGCGGATTTGGGCAAGCGGAAGGGGAAATTGTCCTGCAAAGCCCCACCCGGTTGAAGTGGTTAATGGCATTCCTGGCGACGGTGGCTTTTGCCCAGGTGATGCTGGTGTTGAAAAAACGCCAATGGGAAAAGGTACAGGCGCAGATGGAATTTTAGGGAGTCACCCAAGCGTATCGGTGGGGGGAGTCATCCCCCTTTTTTTGTACTCAAAGATTTTTCTGTTATGCTCGATCAGGGTTGAATTAATTTTCGCAAGATCAATAACTGACCCCCCATGACCATTACCTTCAGCACCGACCGGCACAAAGTCGATGTCCTCCAGGTGCAACATTTACTCGCCATTGGGGCGTTTTGGGCGAGCCAACGTACCCTCAGCGACCTGGAAACCGCCATTCAGCACAGTGAGCCGGTGGTGACCGCCTGGGACGGGGAACGGTTGATTGGCTTTGCCCGTGCCACCTCCGACTGGGTCTATCGGGCGGTGCTTTGGGACGTGGTGATTCACCCGGAGTACCGGGGGCAGGGGTTGGGGCGCACCTTGGTCACTACCCTCCTCGCCCATCCCAGCATTAACCAAGTGGAGCGGGTGTATTTGATGACCAGCAGTCAACAGGGGTTTTACGAACGGTTGGGATTTACGGAAAATCTCACCACCACGATGGTTTTATTTAACCGGCAACCCGCCTTGCCCTTGCCTGAATTGGAACGGTTAATGGAAGCCCCCGATGCTCCCGTCCTGCCTGCGTCCTAATGGCTGAATTTGCGGTCATCTACATTCATGGATTTGCCTCCAGCCCCAATTCGGGGAAAGCCCGGTTTTTTCAGCAAAAATTTACGGATTTAGGTATTCCGATTCAGGTTCCCGATTTGAACCAGGGGGATTTTACCCACCTCACCCTCACCCGGCAAATTCAACAGATTGAAAGCATTTTAACCTCTACCCGGACGGTTTTAATTGGCTCTAGTTTTGGGGGATTAACCGCCGCTTTACTGGCAGAAAAACATCCTCAAATTAGCCATATTATTCTCCTAGCTCCCGCCTTTGGGATGCTCAAGTATTGGCAGGAAAAAATGACCCCTGAGCAACTGCAACAATGGCATGACCAGGGCACCCTGCTGGTTTATCACTACGGCGCAGGCAAGGAATTACCCTTACACTACGATTTTTTAGTAGATTTACGCTCCTATGATGACCAGAAATTAACTCGTCCAGTACCTACCTTAATCATTCATGGGAAATTGGATGATGTGGTGCCCATTACCGTGAGTGAAACCTACGCCCAAACCCGCCCCTGGGTGCGCCTTGTCCCCGTAGAGGATGACCATAGTTTGAAACGGGATTTACCCCTGATTTGGCAGGAACTCTGCACTTTTTTAGAACTCAATCCCGCCTAAATTCATGCCGACCGCTGGACTCAAACCCTACCGTTATCTCCCGATTCAGGAATGCGGTGAACCTTTAGTGCTGATTCCCGATGACCAAGTTGCCTTAACCCTGCCCCACCCCTACGCCCAACTCGGTGCGCCCTACGGTTCTCATTCCCCTTTCTCCCTCCGGCAAAGCGTGTTAACAAAATTATTACAAGCCCAGGATCATTTACAGCAGATTAACCCCGGTTGGCGGCTGTGTATTTTTGATGGTTATCGTCCTAATTTTGTGCAAACATTTATGGTGCAACATACCTATCAAGAACTGCTGAAAACCCGACCGGAACTTTCACCAGAGGCACGCTGGGCGCAGGTGTATCAAATTTGGGCAGTACCCAGCGATGACCCGGCTACCCCACCCCCCCACAGCACCGGTGCCGCCGTGGATTTAACCCTGTGGGATGAATGTGGGCAGGAAGTGGCTATGGGTGCCCCGATTGATGAATGTTCGCCCCGCTCCCTGCCGGATTATTACCCCCCAGACAGTCAGTACAGCGTGCATCGCAATTTACTCCATGAAGTGATGAGCCACGCCGGTTTTGTCCGTCATCCCGAAGAATGGTGGCATTTTTCCTGGGGGGATCAACTGTGGGCATGGGTAACCGGGGCACCAATGGCTCACTACGGACGGGTCGAGGAGCGGGGAACCCCCGGAGATTCCCCACGCCTTTGACTAGATCACCATTAAACCGCCGCCAACTGCCGCTGGAACAACTGGGCGAGCTTGCGGGGCTGACGGGTGCGCCAATTCCCCTTGCCATACACATACCCCGCCAACAGGGGCAGGGCGAGGGTGGCTTCCGCAAACACCATCTGTTCCGTCGCCATATTCACCTTGCCCCAGGAGTGGGCTTCCCGCAGGGTGGAACCGGAAAGTGCCCCATCGCGCTCATCCGCCACCGTGATCTGAATGGCGTAGCGGTGCATCGTCGCCTCAAAGCCCAACAATTCCGCCGCCACCACCGTATCCTGGGCAAAGTTCTTGGGTACGCCGCCGCCGACCATCACCAGCCCCGTGTAGGGACTCGCCAGCTTGCACTGGGTCAACTCCCGGAAATCCCGCACCGAATCAATCGTCACATGGCGATCCGGCGCATACCACTGGTGATAGACCAACCCAAACCCCGCCGAGCAGTCGCTAAACGCCGGGACAAAAATCGGCACCTGATGCCGGTACGCCGCCAACACCACGGACTGGTCATCCTTGCCGTACCGCTCCAGATACGCCCCCATGTGCTGGATAAACTCCCGGGACGAATAGGGGCGGGGTGCCAACGTATCGGCAATTTGGGCGATCACATGGTCACACACCCGCAGTTCATTTTCATCAATATAGGTGTCGTAAATCCGGTCAATTTGGTGCTGACGCAGAACCTCATCATCCGCCAGGGGGTCGCCCACGTAATGACGAAATCCCAGGGCTTCAAAGAAATCCTGGTCCACAATGTTGGCACCCGTGGACACGATCACATCCACCATATTGTGGGTGACCAAATCCAACACCACTTTTTTCAAACCCGCACTGAACAGAGAACCCGCCAAACACAGGATGATGTTACATTCCCGGTCCTGGATCATCTGGTCATAAATTTGGGCGGCTCGCCCCAGATTGCGGGCTTGAAAGGCAGTTTGCGCCATGGATTCCACCAAACCCACCACATCAAACTGCTTGATGTCAATCGCTTCTACGGTCGTCTGCAACAATTCTTGACGCTCCATCTCTATACCTCCTAGTCCAAAAGGAAGAGCAATTTTTTACTGCTTTTTACTGCCAACCACCCTCCACGGGAAGGGTTAGCAGGGACTAGGTCCCTCACAACGGTCATGCCAAAAGAGACCGGGGTCGGATTCCCGCCGTTTTTCCAGCTTGGTTTCCAGGTGCCAGAGGCTGGCTAGTCGCCACGGATCAGGCATGGGATGTCAGGAAGGCACGAGTAACGCACAATTAAAACTATAGCAGACTTTCCCCTGGGGGCAATGGGGGGCACTCCCTCCCAAATCCATCGTTCCCAGCCAGGAAATCCCTGATCCCCGTAGGTAAATTTGGTGTTGTGAGCCGTTCCCCCTTCTGTTAAGATCAACCCAACAGTAATTTTCACTACAATCATGTCCACTCATTCAGAACCGGTTGTGGTCATTGGCGTGGCGGGGGACTCCGGGTGTGGGAAGTCCACGTTTTTGCGCCGTCTCACGGATTTGTTTGGAGCCGAGTGGCTCACCGTAATTTGTCTGGACGATTACCACTGCCTCGACCGGAAACAGCGCAAGGCGGCGGGGGTCACGGCGCTCAACCCCAAGGCGAACAATTTCGACTTAATGTATGAACAAATCAAAGCACTAAAAGCGGGTAAAGCCATTGAAAAACCCATTTATAACCACGAAACCGGTGAAATTGACCCGCCGGAAACCATCGTGCCCAGTCGGATCGTGGTGATTGAGGGATTGCATCCGTTTTACGATGAACGGGTGCGGGAATTGGTGGATTTTGGGGTGTATTTAGACCTGGATGATGCGGTCAAAATTGCCTGGAAAATCCAACGGGATATGGCGGAACGGGGGCATACCTACGAGGATGTGATCCGTTCGATTGAAGCCCGCCGCCCGGATTTCATGGCGTACATTGACCCGCAAAAACAGTATGCGGATGTGGTCATTCAGATTTTACCCACCCAATTGATCCCCAACGATACGGAACGGAAGGTTCTGCGGGTGCGGTTGATCCAAAAAGAGGGTCGCCCGGGTTTTCGCCCTGCCTATTTATTCGATGAAGGCTCCACCATTACCTGGATTCCCTGCGGCCGCAAACTCACCTGCTCCTACCCGGGGATTCGCCTGTTCTATGGCCCAGATCAATACTACGGCCATGAAGTTTCTGTGCTGGAGGTGGACGGACAATTTGACCGGCTGGAAGAATTGATCTACATCGAGCAACACCTGAGCAATACCTCCACCCATCACTACGGGGAAATGACCGAATTGCTCCGCAAGCATCCCGAATATCCGGGTTCCAACAATGGCACCGGGCTGTTTCAGGTGTTGGTGGGGCTGAAAATGCGGGAGACCTACCACTATCTCACCGCCAAGGAAGCCGCCCCGGTCGCCGCCGCCGTCTAGTCCTCCAGGGGGGTCAACTCCACCAGGCGGGGGTCAATCATTTTGGGGGTGGGATGGTTTTCAAACCGAATCCCCAGGTGAATCCGGGGAGCCTGCCCAAAGATGTGGGTGATTTGCCCCACCCCAAATTTGCGATGCAGACAGCGATCCCCAACACTCCACGTCCGCTGGGGGGGGGTATGAGCGGGTTGCCTTTTGCTTGAGGAGGAAGGTTGGGCAGGAATGCCCCAGGAGCGTGCCCGGTCGGGCTGGACGACCTCCGGGGGCAATTCTTCCAAAAACATGGATGCCATCGCCGGTTCCCGTTGGTTGCCGTAGAGGCGGCGGGAGGTGGCATGGGTGAGAAACAGCCGTTCCTTGGCTCGGGTAATCCCCACATAACAGAGGCGGCGTTCTTCCTCAAGCGCCACCGGGTCATTCAGGGAGCGAAAATTGGGGAACAGCCCCTGCTCCAAGCCCACCATAAACACCACCGGAAATTCCAGCCCCTTGGAGGCGTGGAGGGTCATCAGGGTCACCTTGTCCGGCCCCTGCTCCAACTGGTCTAAATCCGAAGCGAGGGAGGCATTGGACAAAAAACCAATCAGCGAGGTGTCTTCATTCTCCTCCCCGTATTGAATGGCGGCATTCACCAATTCCTGCAAATTTTGCAACCGTTCGTTGGCCTCATCCGTGCCTTCCAATTCCAGTTCCCGCCGGTAGCCCGACTGGGTGAGAATCCCCTGGATAATTTCGGGGGCAGTTTTGCTGTCCAATTGTTGTTGCCAATGTTCGATTAAATAAACAAATTCCTGGATGGATTTAGCGGTTTTCCCCTTGAATTGGGTGAGGGCATCCGTCCCGGCAATCACTTGCCACAGGGATTGATTGCGTTCTTCCGCCCATTGCCCAATCTGGTCGAGCGTGGTTTTACCAATCCCCCGTTTGGGTGTATTAATCACCCGCATTAAACTGATATTATCCGTAGGGTTCACCAACAGCCGCAAATAGGCCAGGGCATCCTTAATTTCTTTCCGGTCGTAAAACCGCAAGCCCCCCACCACCTGATAGGGAATATCCCCCCGCACCAGCACTTCTTCCAGGGCGCGGGACTGGGCATTGGTACGGTATAAAATGGCAAAACTCTGCCAGGAATAGTGGGGATTTTTTTGGCGTAAATGCCGCAATTTTTGCAGGATATAATCCGCTTCATCCCGCTCATCCGTCGCTTCAAAGGTGAGGATTTTTTCCCCAGCACCGTGGGTTGGACGTAATATTTTATCAATCCGTTCCTGGTTGTGTTGAATCAGATGGTTCGCCGCTGTTAGGATATTGGCAACCGAGCGATAATTTTGTTCTAATTTCACCATCGTGCGGGTGTCATCATCCGGCAAGCGGTCCCCAAAATCGTTTTGAAAATTCATTAAAATCGTAAAATCTGCGCCCCGGAAACGATAGATGGATTGATCCGCATCCCCAACTACAAAAATGGAACGGTTTTCCCAGGAAATATCCCGTACTGCCTGCCCGTTGGTGGTCAATAAACGGATTAATTCATACTGGGTATGGTTGGTGTCCTGATATTCATCCACCGCAATGTGGCGAAACTGTTGATGCCAGTAGGCTAAAATCTGTTCATTTTGTTGAAACAAACGCACGGGCACCAGCAGTAAATCGTCAAAATCCAGGCTATTATTCTTGGCGAGTTCCTGTTGATAGCGGCTATACACTTCAGCAATCACCCGCCCCCGATAATTCGGTTCTTCCCGTTCGTATTGGCTGGGGGATTTCCCCTGGTTTTTGATGCGACTGATGGTATAACGCACCTGCCGGGGATCAAAACGTTTCTCATCTAAATTCATATCTTTTTGGGTGATTTGCTTGATCAAGGTTTGCGCCTCACCCTCATCCAAAATCGTAAAATTTTTCGTCCATTTTCGCCCCTGTTCATCCTGATATTTTTCAATGTCGTAACGCAGGAGACGACCACATAAACTATGAAACGTCCCCATCCAGAGATGGCGGGTCACCTGGCGATAAATCTGGGAGCGCAATTGATTTTGTTCCACCCCCGATAGCTGGGCAAATTCCTGACCGGACTGTTTGGCTAAACGCTGGGCAAGTAAATCCTCAATCCGGGTTTTTATCTCCTTGGCCGCCTTATTCGTAAACGTAACGGCTAAAATGTGTTGCGGGTCAACCCGGTAATGTTCCAACAGATAGGCAATTCGGTAGGTTAACGCCCGGGTTTTGCCCGAACCTGCCCCCGCCACCACCAGCAGAGGGCCGCAAAAATGTTGCACCGCTTGACGTTGTGCCGGATTCAGCCCGGATAACAGCAGGCTTTGGGTATCCATAGGGGGTCAGTGAGGAACAGTCGGATGGTATTTTAACATCATGACCGAGGCAAACGGTTTTTGGGAAACATCTATTCATCAGGACACATCTACCTACAGGTACCTCGATTTTATTGATGCAACAGATAAGAAAAAAGAGAGTTTTAAGTAAGTAATGTTAGCATCGAATCTCTGATTGAATCAATGGTTCCATTAACCCTCAACTTGGCAAACCGGGCCATGGTTCATACAACCATTTCCTTACCCTTGGAGACCACCTTGGATTTACGACGAAATCCGACAAATCAATGACAATGATTTTAATAGCGAAGCGTGTCCGCTGGACATAGAGCAATCCTACTTGATTAACGTTAGCTTGCGTGCCGTAGGCATACAGAAATTCCCTAGAACCAAGTAGAGGGGTGGTGTTCCTGTGAACCCTGTTCCATTTTCCTTTGGGATTGTCATAGCACTGCCATCGAACGGAAGTGGCCTGTGCTTTTCACTGCTTGTCACTACCAGTAGCCATCACCCGCCGCTGTGCCCGTTCCCGTTCCCGCCGGATTTGCCGCACCAACGCTGGGGGTAATTGGGCTTCCATTGCTAGGGATTGGTCAAACCATTTCACCCCTTCGATGTAGTTTTGTTGCCCTACTAAAATTTGCGCCTTGAGGTAATGCAATTCCGGGTGGTTGGGGGCGGCTTCCAGGGCTTTGTCCACCGCCGCTAGGGCTTCGGGAAACTGTTTCAAATCTCGGTAGGCCAGTGCCAAACCCCGATGCACCAGGTAGGGCGGGGCACCGGAATTTTGCAGACGATTCACCGCATCCCCCACATTGCTAAAGGGAATGTTGACCGCCAGCAGTAAATCCGCAAATCCCCGAATTAGATTCAATTCCGGGTCGTTGGAATTGACCAAAGCCGCCTTATCAAAAGCCTCCAACGCCACCCGCACCTTGTCCAACAGTTGGGGCACCACGGGCAATAAATTTTTGCGGTTTTCCGTAGCAATCACCCCCCCCTCCAAAAAATGCGCCACCCCCACATACAAATGCCCGCGCAGGGGGTCGGTAGCCTGCAGGGCTTCGGCAGTTTTCATGGTCTGGGCGGCAAACTGCCCCATCGTGGTCAAATCCCCGTCCAAGTACGCCATCGAGGCGGCTAGGGCGTACACCAGGGGTTCTTTGGGGTTTTTGGTTAATAATTCCGTCAGAATATTGCGGGCTTGGGGGTAGTTGCCGTAGATAAACACCTGCTCAAACACCTGCTCGGTCTGGCTGTCAATCGGTCGGGGTGGTTTCCGCCGAAACGGGTCGCCCGCCTGGGCAGGCACCGTTGTCAACCACAGGGTCAACGCCGCTAGGATGGCTAACCCGGTTTTTTTCATGCCTACCCCCTTGTCCTGTTAATTGGTACTAAATCCGTTCGTTGCTGAGAATGGTGGTCTTGAAGGTGCCTTTGTCCACCCGCACCACTGTCCGAATGGAATAACGACCGGCGGCGGTTTCCTCGGGCGAGCCACCCCGGAAGGTGAAAATCCAGGCATCCCCCACATCTTCATAGCGGGCTTCCCCTACAGTGCCGACGGTTTGGTGCATAGCCGGTTCCGTGCGATAGACGTTGATGCCCCCGTTGGCTCGTTCTCCGGCAAAACGGGCTTGGTTTTGGGCCCGCTTCAGGTTGGCAATGCTTTCAAAGCGGTTCGCCTGGGCAAGGGTCGGCAGGGTCGGGACAGTAGCAACCACCAGGAAAACAGCTAGGGCAAACGCGCGCATATTCACCTCCGGCAAGATTACTCCCATTATGAATCAGCCGTCGCCGGGAAGTTCCCCAGGAAGTGGAGATAATGGCGCACGCTTTGGGTCAAAGGGGTGATTTGGGCATCCATTCGGGTTAATTTGAGCCGGTATTTTTGGGGGTTCAATGCCTCGGTTTGCGCCGGTGTCCAATGCCCTTGGTACAGCACCAAATGCCCGCCGGGTTTGAGAAAGGGAGTGCCATAACTCAACGCTTCGGGGGCAGGCGCCACCGCCCGCAGGAGTACCAAATCGTAGGCTTGGTGATGGGGTGAAATCGCTCCCAATACCTCCGCCCGCCCAGTTAAAGTTGTCACATTATCTAAGCGTAAATCGGCAATCACCTGGGCTAAAAAACGGGTTTTTTTCTGACGAGAATCTAATAAAGTTACTTGCCAATGGGGGTGTAAAATCCCCACCACCAAACCCGGAAACCCCGCCCCCGTGCCCACATCAATCACCCGCCAGGGTTGATTATTCCCTAAATAGGGGCGAATCCCCTGGGCACTGTCCCAGAGATGTTTTTCCCAAAAGTCCGCCGGGGTGGTGATGCGGGTGAGGTTCATCTGCTCGTTGCCCCGTAAAATGGCGGTGTAAAGGTCGTGCCAGCGGGGGTCTGGGTGGGATTCCGTCCCGGGCCAAGGGTCAAGCGGACTGGGTAGGGGTTTTATTTCAAGCGGTCTGGGCATCCAGATGGTGCTGGTGAATGTACTGTTGCAGTTGCGCCCCCGTGCCCTGCTGGGTAATGCGTCCTTCGGCTAAAAGTACCGCTTGGTCACAATAGACCAATTCCTCCAGACGATGGGTGACCCACAGGGCGGTAATCCCCGTTGAGCGCACCAAATGTTGTACCTGTTGCGCCAGTTCTAGCTGTTGTTCCGGGTCTAAAAAGGCAGTAGGTTCATCCAACAGCAAAATCGGTACCCGCCGTGCCAAGCACCCCGCAATCGCCAACCGTTGCTTTTGACCGCCACTGAGGGCATAGACCGGTCGCTGGTGCAATTCCCACAACCCCACCAACCGCAGGGCTTGCTCCACCCGTTCCGGCCAGAGGTGTGGGGGTACGTCCGCCAACCCAAACGCCACATCCGCCCCCACACTGGGCATGATCACCTGATGGTCGGGATTTTGCATAACCAATCCCACCGCCCCCGCCAAGCTAATCCGCCCCTGGGTAGGCGTGATCAAACCCGCCAACAGTTTCAACAGGGTGGATTTACCACTGCCATTGGCACCCAAGAGCATCCAAAACTCCCCCTGGGGCACCCGCAGATTACAGGACACCAACGCCGGTCGTGCCTCCGACCAACAGAACCCCACATTCTCCAAAAGAATGGCAGGGACAGCCACCCTCAAGCGAGATATTGGGAGAGGGGCTGCCAGCGAAATTCCCGGTCACTCGCCACCTCGACCACCACCTTACAGCGGGGGTTTAGGGTCGGCACCAAACTCAGATAGCGCAATTCCTGCCGGGATAACACCTTACCTTCGATTAACCAGAGGACTAAACCCTTCGCCTGGGGGGGCAAAGCGGCCAGGGCATTATCCAATAAAGGCGGGAAATAGTACACATCCCCCACTGCCGCCGTTTGCGCCAGGGCTTTTCCCAAATGCGCCGGACGCACCCCGTGAAACCGGGTCAAAAAGGCTTCCAAATCCCCCATCCCCCGAGCCGTCATGTGGAGGGTGCGATAGCCTGCCCCCTTGAGCCGCCGCTGGTACCGTCCCTCATGCCCCCCTTCCGGCGGCACCCAAACCGCCAACGCCCCCTGGGCGGCTAAATCCTGTTCAAACGCATTACCGATTACTAAAAGTCCCATAATTTTACCTAGACGGGCAACTGCTTAAAACTGTAACAGAGTTTTTCCCCTATCAGGGTAAAGTAACGTTAGGAAGGGGACATGAGGCGATGAACGTGACCAATTTTCGGGAAGCCTGCCAAACCTGGGCAACGGGAACCCGCCCCATTTTGGAACTCGGCAGTTTGATCCACACTGGCGAGGATGCCCGAGCGTTGATGCGGGTGATCAGTGCCCTGTGGTATCAGGGGTTAGAGATGGATGATTCCACCGTGACCCGGATGGCCTTTATCTACGACCTGCTCAGCCATTGGGAATCCTGGAGCAAGCATCAAGCGCAGGAATGTGAACAGGTAGTGCGGGGTCTGCATTTGCAACTGGGACAAATGCGGATGGAGAGCAACGCCCACCTCCCCTGCTCCCAAGAAACCCTGGATTTACTCATTCAGGTGCTGGGCAGTGGCATCAGTGCCCACATTGACGACATGGATTGAGGGGAAAACCGAATATATAGCAATCCTAAATGAGAATGGAATATGGGTCGCAGGGGCACTCCCCGCCCTTGTTTCTCGACACAAGTGTTGAATCCTGCAATAAAACTTTACATATTTAGGCGTGGGACGACCCGATTGAGCCAATGGACAAAATTCCACTCCTGCCGTATTAAGATTTGTATATATCGGAACTTATCTGCCAATTTACTTCCGTACATCCGTGGAACTTTTAACAGTTGCAATATCAAGTAAACTATTAAAATTACATAAATTTGAATGGTAATTCCATTCAAATTTTTACTCATCATTTTATCGAGCTTTAAGTTCATCTTTAGAAATTTCCATAGTACCTCTATCGCCCAGCGTTGTCTATAGGCTTCCCCTATCTCTTCATTACTCATTACATCCTCAGGAATATTGGTAGCTAAATAATAGTCTACTTTCTGTTGAACATTGCCAAAACAAACTACTCTCGCCTTACCTCGTTCTGTGGTGATATGATAGTTTTCATCCCATTTCCAATTCGACTTAATACGGATAATAAAAAGGGCATCATTTTCGATAAATTGTTCAAATACTTTGTGACTGCAAAACCCTCTATCCCCGACTGCGACTCCATTTTCCGGTAGCATTTTCACAATATCTTCACCAAAATTAATCTCATGTGCCTGTCCAGGACTAACAATTAAATGACCAGTAGATTTCGTATCTTGATTCAAAGTGGTTATTAACTTTACTTGGCGATAGCCTTGGAGCCAAAATAACTTACTCATCAGCGGTATTACGGTAGCATCAAAAGGACATAAAACCAACCTCTTTTCAGGATGAGCTTCCTCAATATAATGCAATAATTTATGATAAAGATGCATAAAAATTTGTGGGTCTCTTGTCTTGTTCGCCTTAGAAAACGTGGATAAGTCAACCTTAATGCCCGCATGATTTAATTGGTAAAATAAGTCCCGTAAACTGTTGATTCCTTTGTCTAAAATGCCAGCAAACCAGATTGAACAAAATAAGCGAGAATTTAGAACTGGATAATCATTAGTTGGCAGGTCTTTGAGTAAAAATTTGACAATCCCGGGAAAAGAATTGAATTTCATAGTTGTTTCATGTTTTGGTTTATATGAATTAGAATACCATATTTTGACCCCTCTTTTTCTGCCTTTACCTACCTTTCAACACTTCTGGTTTCTCGATAATATGAGCACTTTAGCGAAATAATCTTCCAGTGGTGGCAGTAAATAGAGGTGCCCTCATTTCTGGTCATTACAAATAGAAGTAGTGCTATTTCATTGCCCCTATAACCGATTTTTACAAACATCCACCCGTCAAACCCACTGGCGATATGACACAATAGGTTCAGCCATTTTGAATCACCTAAGCTCCTATGACTGTCGCCCTCAGTGCCCGTGACCGCTTCCAGCAAGCCTACGAAAACCGCTATACCTGGGATGAGCAATTTCCCGGCTATACCGCCCGGGTCTCCTGGCGCACCGGGGAACAGCAGGTCACCGCGCAGGTGCGGATTGAACGGGATTTATCCGTAGTGATTGAGGGGTTGTCGCCAGAACAGCCGCAGTACAAAGAATTGCTGGGGTTGATGCGGGATGTGGTCACCCACCGGCAACGGCGGGATTTTACCACAGCGCATGGACAGAATGAATTTACCTCTGGGGAACCTCTGCCCGATGGAAGCGTGCCGATTCGGGTCACCGGGGATGCGATGGGTTCCCATTACCAGGTGCGGGGGTCGGTGATTACCCAGGTGAGTCGGGTGATGGGCGGCAGTGCCTTTACCATTGATACCCTGTCGGTGGAACAGACGGCGCAGGGCTATTTTCCGCTCCACTACCGGGTGCAATTTACGGATGCGGCGACCGGGGAACCCCAACAGGTGGTGGATATTCGGGAACGGTATGCCTTGGTGGATGGCTACTATCTGCTCCAGGAACGGCGGCAAACGGCGACCAAAAATGGGGTAACGACGGAAACGGTGATTGAATTCACGGATTTGCAGTTGTTGACGGCATAACCGATGCCCTTTGCAGCGTATCCCCCTAGCCCTGGCGATTGGGAATTAGCGAACTACAATTACGCTCTGCCCCCGGAACTGATTGCCCAGTGTGGGATCGAACCCCGGGATCATGCCCGGCTGTTGGCGGTTTACCCAGACCACCACGAACACCGGCGGTTTGATGAATTGCCAGAACTGCTCCGACCAGGGGATTTGTTAGTATTAAATAATACCAAAGTATTGCCTGCCCGGTTGCTGGGGAGTCGTCCAGGCGGTGGGTTGACCGAGTTTTTGCTTTTAGAACCGGGGGAAGCCAACTGCTGGCGGGTGTTGGTACGTCCGGGGCGGCGGGTGGGGGTGGGGACGGTGGTGCGGTTTCCGGCGAGAGAAGAAACTAAATTGCTAGGGGTCGTCCAGGAACGGGATGAAAGCACCGGCGGGCGGTGGGTACAATTCCAGACCCCGGATGGGCAGGTCATGGATCAGACAAAATTATTACATTTACTGCACGACCTGGGGGAATTGCCCTTACCTCCTTACATCCAGAGGTTTCAGGGCGATCCCAACCAATACCAAACCGTGTACGCCCAGGTATTAGGTTCAGTCGCGGCACCCACGGCGGGATTACATTTTACAGAAGCATTACTGCAAAAATTAACGGCGCAGGGGATTGCCCAGGTGATGGTGACGCTCCATGTGGGCATCGGCACGTTTCGCCCGGTGAGTACAGCGGATGTACGACAGCATGAATTGCACAGCGAATGGGTGGAGGTGTCCCCAGCAACGGTGGCGCAGATTCGGAAAACCCAAGCCCAGGGCGGGCGGGTGATAGCGGTGGGCACGACGGTGGTACGGGCGTTGGAAGGGGCGGCGCAGGGGGGGGAATTGCAGGCAATGACCGGTAAAATTAACTTATACATCTACCCTGGCTACACCTGGCGGGTGATTGACGGGTTGATTACCAATTTCCATTTGCCCCAGTCCAGTTTGCTGTTGTTGGTGAGTGCGCTGATTGGGCGGGAGCGGTTATTGCATCTCTATCAGGAGGCGATTCGGGAACGTTATCGGTTTTATTCCCTGGGGGATGCGATGGTGATCCTACCGGCGGGGGATGTTCGCTAAATATGGCAAACTAGGGTAAACGCTCCCTAAAACAGTCATGGCAACGGTTGTTTTTTCGCCTACAGGGGTTTGGAAATCCTTCCGCTTTTTGGTGCAACGGATTCCGGTTTTGGATCGGTATTTGTGGCAGTTATTTTTCGTACCGTTTTTGTTCGGCATGGGGGCATTTAGTTCTATTGGTTTATCCGTGGGGGCGTTGTTTGAAACCGTGCGGCGGGTGGTGGAATCCGGCTTGCCCCTGACGATTGCTTTTCAAGTGTTAGCCCTCAAAAGTCCCTACTTTATTGGGTTGGCATTTCCGATGGCAACTTTGTTAACCATGCTCTTAACCTTTGGGCGGTTGGGAACCAATAGTGAGTTGATCGCCTTGCGTGCCTGTGGGGTACAAGCCCGACGTTGGGTGATCCCAGCCATCCTATTTAGCCTGGTCACGACGGGGTTGACTTTTGTGGTGAATGAAGCCATCGTGCCAGTGACCAATCATCAGGCAACAGTGATTGTGCGGCAGGCATTGGATAAAGACCGTCCCCGGGTGGAGCGGCGGAATATTACCTATCAGGAATTTGACCACGAAACGGGCAAAAATTTGCAACGGTTATTCTATGCCAGCCGTTTTGATGGGCGGTATATGCGGGGGTTAACGGTGCTGGATTTTTCCCAGGAAGGGCTGCAACAAATTTTGAGTGCGGAAACCGGTTTTTGGAACCCGGAACGCAAAACCTGGGAGTTTCAAAATGGCACCATTTATCTGGTTGCCGCTGATGGCAGTTACCGCAATATTATTCAATTCAACAAACAGGAAATTACCCTGCCCCGTGCCCCTTTAGATTTAGCCACCCAGCGACGTACCCCAGAGGAAATGAGTATTGTAGAAGCGCAGGATTATTTACAAATTTTAGAGCGCAGTGGCAATCTCACCAAAATTCGGGAGTGGCAGGTGCGGATTCAACAGAAAATTGCCATTCCTTTTATTTGTTTGGTCTTGGGTCTGGTGGGAACGGCTTTGGGTAGTCTGCCACACCGCAGTTCCGGGGGTTGGGCATTTGGGTTGAGTGTGGTGATTATTTTTGTCTATTACCTGTTGATGTTTGTGGGGGATGCCCTCAGTCAAGCGGGGATATTGGCACCGGTGGTGGGGGCTTGGTTCCCGAATGTTTTGGGGCTTGCTACCGGCATTTATCTCCTGCGCCAAGCGGATCGTTAAATACTGGCTAAAGGGTCAGGAATGGTGGGGGAAGGGGCGGTAAAACTCCCGGTTAACACAAATTCCAAACGCAGTTTCAAAAACGTGGCAAAGTCCGGGTCAGTAGTAATTACCGCCGCCGCCGGTTGGGGGCATTTGGCTTTAATTTCCGCCAATTCTGGGGCTTCTAAAAATGCCGGTCGTTTCACCAGAAAAAAATCAATTTCCCGCCCCTGTTCCTGATAGTGACGGGTGCGTTCCCGGAGGACTTCCTCTAGGGGTTCCATCTCGGTGAGAAATTTTTCGCTAGCGAGAACGTAATAGTAGTTCATGGGGATCACTCAAGTAATCATCAAAATGGTAACGGATCGGGTAGAAAATTAAACCAGATGGTATGCACCTGTAACAACTCGAAAACTTCCTGGCGCAGGGTTTTGTATGCTCCCAAAGCGATTAGTCAAAGCTCCCCTCGCATGGCTCGTTTCATATCCCGCACTGCTTGGGTCAATCCCACCAACACCGCCCGACTGATGATACTATGCCCGATGTTCAATTCCTCCATACCAGGAATGCAGGCGACCGGGTAAACATTCTGATAGGTCAACCCATGCCCCGCATTCACCCGCAGACCTAATTCCTGGGCGAGTTTTGCTCCTTTTGTTAAACGCTCTAATTCCTGATGGCGCTCATGTTCTTGCTTCGCTAAGGCATAGGTGCCCGTGTGCAATTCAATCCACTGGGCTGTGGTTTGTTGGCTGGCACGAATTTGCTCCGGCTCCGGGTCAATAAATAAACTCACGGGGATGCCGTGATTTTGCAATTCCTGTACTGTTTTGGTTAATTCTTTTTCAGATGCCACCACATCCAACCCGCCTTCGGTGGTAATTTCCTGCCGTCTTTCCGGGACTAAAGTAACATAATCCGGGCGAATTTCCAGGGCAATTGCCACCATCTCTGGGGTAGCCGCCATTTCCAAATTCAGGTGGGTTTGGACGGTTTGCCGCAGACAACGTACATCCCGCTCCTGGATATGACGGCGATCCTCCCGCAAATGCACCGTGATCCCGTCCGCTCCCCCCAACTCCGCCAAAACTGCGGCGGCAACCGGGTCGGGTTCCGTCGTGCGCCGTGCCTGCCGGACTGTGGCAACATGGTCTATGTTCACGCCCAGGGTTAGCACCGTGTCCGCCTCCCAACTGTTCTCTGCTATTGTACCGTTCTGGCGCAGGCAATCCCCCACCCAACGGGTATTTTTACTCATCGGTGTGAGCTTGGTGCTGGTGTATGCCTTGGCGGCGATGGGGGCGGATTGGTTCGTAGCTTGGGGTTTACCAAAGCCCCAGGAATTTTTAGCCCATGTACCCCAGCAACCCCCCAGTCCCCAACATTGGTGCGGCACCGACCGCCAGGGGTATGATGTCCTCAGCCGGGTAATTTTTGGGGCACGAGCGGCTTGGCAGGTGGTTCTCCTCGCTACCGGGTTGAGCTTGGGGGTGGGGTTTCCCCTGGGTGCCCTCAGCGGTTATTGGGGGGGTAAAGCAGATAAATTGTTATTATTTATTATGGACACAATTTATACATTACCAGGATTACTGCTATCTTTAACGGTGGCGTTTGTGGTGGGACGGGGGGTGGTGAATGCGGCGATTGCCCTCAGTATTGCTTATATTCCCCAGTATTATCGGGTGATTCGCAACCATACGTTGACGTTAAAAAATGAGGTGTTTGTCGAAGCGGCACGGGCGTTGGGGGCGGGGAGCATGGGGATTCTCATCCGCCATTTGAGTGGACATTTGAGTCGGAATTTGCCGGTTTTATTCAGTGTCAATAGTGCGGATGCGGTACTGACATTAGCAGGACTGGGATTTTTAGGCTTGGGCTTGCCCCCTGAGGTGCCGGAGTGGGGACATGAACTGGCGCAGGCGTTGGACAGTCTGCCTACGGGCATTTGGTGGACGACCCTATTTCCCGGCTTGGCGATGACGGGGTTGGTGGTGGGCTTAGCCCTGGTCAGTGAGGGGTTGGGGGAATCCTGACGGGACGGAAAGGAAACATTACCATAGAAAAAAAGAAACGAAAAGAAAAGGTTAAGATGCATGGGGCAGGATGATTTGCAGACCGAATTGAGTTTACTGCGGCGTGCCAATGAGTTGTTGCGCCAGGAAAATCAGGATTTGCGGTTGGGGCGGGAGGTACTGCTGGGGCGGTTGCGGGATTTGGAGGGCATAACCCATCCCTGTCAAAATTGTTTGGCAATGGGGGAGCAATGGCTACTCCAGGCATCGGGGGTGAATTATACGGCGTTGAAGGAATATTTAGCCCAACAGGACTGGGATAATGCCGACCGGGAAACCCAAAGGTTGCTATTAAAAATTGCGGGTAAGAAAGCGGAAGAACAGGGGTTTTTAGATGCAACCCATATTGATCATTTGCCCTGTATTGATTTGAAGGTGATTAATAAACTATGGAGCGTTTATTCTAATGGTAAATATGGTTACATTATTCAACAAAAAATCTGGTCACAAAGTCGCAGTACCGCTAATCTTTGGGGGCATCCTGATTTTGATGGTTATTATCCCATGCGGGAGGGGATTGGTTATTCTTTAGCTCAGCGTTTATTGCGGTGTGCTTTGGAGAGTTTTTAGCGGATGCAAAAAACCAATCGCTGGTGGATCATTGGCTTAATTATTCTACTGGTTGCCAGTGTTTTAACTTTTTTATTTGCCCCGGCGGGGGATGACCTCAAACGGGGTTCTACCTATAGCCGTAGCCCGGATGGATATGGGGCTTGGTATCAATTTATGAAAGATCAAGGTTATCCCATTGAACGCTGGCAAAAACCGGGGGATCAGTTACCTAATTTAGGGAAAAAAATTACCCTCCTACGGGTGGGGCATGAACTGTCTGCCTACAGTCATGGATATACTAACCCCGATTGGTTGGCTGAGGGAAATGTGCTGATTGACCTGGGGATTGAAACCCCGGTGACCGGTGCGCCCTTTACCACCCAGCATCCAACCAAAGTAGGGGCAGTAAAAATCCAAACTCGGCGGCGTTTTGCGGATGAAAAATCCCAACCTGGTTCAGAGGTGGATCACATCTCGCCAATTTTACAGGATCAATATGGGGTGATTATTCGGGAAAAACGAATTAAAGAAGGAAAACATCTGGAAGTGATTACCCCCCATCTTGCCGCCAATGCCTATCAATCAGAACCGGGCAATTTTGAGTACCTAAAATCCCTCGTCACTCAACCGGGATTACCTATTTACGTGGATGAATTTATTCATGGCTATAAAGATGAAGAAACCCTGCAACAAGAACGCAATCGTAGCTGGCTAGATTACCTCTCCCAAACCCCTTGGCGGGCAGTATTCATCCAGGGCATTTTTATCCTAATCATGTTCCTTTGGGGATTGAATTGGCGATTAGGTTCACCCGCATCCCTACCTGCCCCTGAACTGGATAATAGTCGGGTTTATATGGATGCCCTATCAGCGGTTTTAATGCGGGCGGGATGTACGGAATTGGTGATTGAACTGCTTAAACAGGAAGAACAGCGTTATCTGCAAAGACAATTGGGACTCGGAGATGAACTATTAGCCCTAGAACAATTCGCTTCAATTTGGGAACAACGAACGGGACAAAATGCCTTAGAGTTAATCACGATTTTAGGTTTAACCCCCCAACGTTTAAGCGATAGACAATTAACGGATTGGCTAGAAAAACTTCAGCAATTGCGGAATAAAGTGCAGTTGGCAATCACGGCAATCTGAAGTCAATTGCGCTTCATGCGAGTAGGGGCACCGTGACCCTGCGACCTATTTTTCGGAGTCTCTTTGGGACGAACGGCGCAGTTTCTGTACCCGGCGTTGTAAATGCTGAAAATACTCAGTTTCGGTGATTTCTTGCACCTGCTGATCCCGTTTTTGCTGGTCAATGGTTTGATGAAGTTCCTCAATTTGCCGTTGTAAATTCTCCTCCTGTTTTTTGCGTTCGGTGATGTCCCAGAGGGCACTGAGTACCGTATTTTGCCCCTGGAAAATAAAGGGTTGCCAATTCAATAAAGCCCATAGGGTCGAACCATCCGCCCGTTGTACAAGCAATTCATAATTGGTAACACTTCCCTGAGCGGCATAAAGTTGTTTTAAGCGGTTCACATCTTCTGGATCATGGCAAAAGTCCCGCCCCCGCAACGTCCGTGTCAGCGTATTTGAAGTGATCCCCAGCAGGGCAATCGCCGCCGGATTGCGGTAGAGAATTTGCCCCGTTTCCAGATGGAGGATCAGCAGTGCCACCGGGTTCGCCTCAACCAGGGTGCGAAATTGCACTTCACTTTGCCGGAGGGCAGCCAGCGCTTCCGCCTGTAACTGGGCTTCAACCGTATCCGCATGGGCGGTCATAGTTTCTAAAATTAACTCCAGGTCAGCTTTTTCCTGCTCAATAGTTGTTAGTAAATGTTGCAGTCGGGACTCGGACATTTGTAAATCCCGTTCAGCCCGTTCATGTTCCAGAATTTTTGCCGCCAGTTGCTTATTCAAATCATCCAGTTGTTGGGTAATTGCATCCGCATGGGCGGTCGTATTTTCCAGCAGAATTTCCAGGTCTTTTTTTTCCTGTTCTAACTGGCGAATCCGGGCTTCTAGTTCCACAATTTTCGCTTCAGAATTCATGGCAAAAATCCAAATCAAGGGTGGGGAGTAACCGTTGTAAATTGACCAACGATTTATGTTGCCAAGGAATCCCGTCGTTACAGCGGACGGTGAGATGGATATTGCCTTTTTGCCGGACTTGAATCACAAAACGGGACAGGACATTGATGCCAGAACTATTGAGAAATTTCAGTGACCGGACATCCAAAATCATCTGGGGAGGTGCCGCCGCCACGATCTGCCCCAACCAATCCGTCAGGGGTTGGTATTCCGCCATGCCATTCAAGCGCAAAGACCCCTCGAACACCAAACGGGGCGGTTCCGGTTCCCCATAAATCCGGTAGCCCACACCGCTCAATTCCTGCTCCCACCAATTCATCGTTCACCTCGGGGATGGGACAATTGCACCAAAGTGGTCACCCGCCAGTCCGGGATGCCCGGTAAAATTTTCCAACCCAGATGGGCTTGATAGTCATTCAGGATGGTTAAATATCCTAAGCCGGAACCCGGATCGTCCTCAACCGCATTGGCTTCCAACTTTTGTAAATATAACTCCTGGGGGGAATGGGATAACAATTGACCAATCACTTTTTGTAACCGTTCGGCACTGTCTGGACTAATGGCATTTTCCACCCGAAAGATCAATTGTTCCGGGTAGATTTCTAGGCTGATCGTTACCGGCGAAGTCGAATCGGGGGTGCAAAATTTCATCGCATTTTCTAACAGTTCATTGACAATATAATTCACTGCCCCATGCAGGTCAGCCAAGCCATAACTGAGCAGTAACGGCCATTGCCCACCCGGAAATAAATGGGTCACATAGTCCGCCATAAAGTTGGCTGAGATACTATTCGTGCGCCAACGCTCAGACAAGGGTACCGTCAATGGCGAAAACACCAAAGTTAGATACTCCCAACAATCACCAAGAGGTTCCACAAAGGCGCCGTAAACCCTGGTCATGAATTATCCCATTTTGTTTTAGGCTACCACAGGAGTCAATTCCCCAGGCACTTTGCTATAGTATTAAATAAATGTAAACTTTTCTGAAAGCCATATTCTCATGTGATTTTGGCTCAGGTTGTTGCCGATAGTTTCAGGAGGTCATGGTCATGTTGGCTGGACTGGTGCGGTGGCTGGTGGTTGGGTTGACCCTGGTTTTGACCTGGCTGGGGACGGGTCAAGCGGCGTTTGCCCAAACCTATCAGATTAAAATGGGTGCGGATAACGGGATGTTGGCGTTTCAACCCGCGCAATTGACGATCAAATCCGGGGATACGGTGGAATGGCTGAATAACAAATTGCCCCCCCACAATGTGATTTTCAGTACGGTTCCCAACGGTGATAAGGCGTTAGCGGAGCAGTTATCCCAACGGGGTTTGGTGTACAAAGTGGGGGATAGTTTCAGCATCACTTTTGGGGGTGATTTACCTACGGGAACGTACACCTATTACTGTACTCCCCATCGGGGCGCAGGGATGCAAGGTAAAATCATCGTGGAAGGTTAATGCGGAGTTCCTACGGTGTTCACCAACCCAGACCTATCCCTGGTGGGTCTATTTTGGGTAGCCCTGGTTCTATTGGGCGGGGTCACTTTGGGGGTAGGGTATTTGACTTGGGCGGAATGGCGGGATCGGCGGCGACAACAGGAACAGCGTCGTTCCCGCACTCCCTCTTCAAGGCGACGTTAGCGTTTTTCAGCAAATGAGAAATATTAAAAGGTGTTACTGAATCTGGGTATGATTTTCAAAAAGCAACATTGGCAAAACTCCATCCACGCCAAAGGTTGAATTAATAGCGTGCGTAGATTTCATACCTTCAATCAGCAACGCCTCGAAATCAAAGAGTAGTTGAGTCTGACACCTTGCCACCAGCCACAGGGGGGGTCATTGCCAGCCTGCAATCAATTTTTTGAGGCACCTGGATGTTACTGTTGCAGGAATTTCTCCAGGATCGTTACCTGCGCTAGTAGTACAATCAAGCAGTCCACTAGACGTAATTGCCCATCGGGAAATTCGATCACCAGAGGTTCAAACACCAGGGCACGGGGGCGTTGCAGAGCCGCTAAGGCCGCATCCACAATCCGGGTGGAACTAGGCAGTTGCAATTTTTCCGCCTTCAGCACTTCCACCAAAATCTGAATCGGGCGTTTGGGATAAATTTCCGAACTGTAAACCTGTTGCATATGGGACTCGAACCGCTGGCGGCCAATGGTGCCAATCACCGTATCCCCATCCACAATCATCATGCCGGGCACATCCGGGTTATTTTTTATGTACTCCATCACCTCCCGGGTCAAGGTGGCGGCGGGAACCTTGTAATCATGGGCAGGCAGAACGTCCAGGGTGGCGGCAGGCGTGAGATGGCTAAAATCAGGGTAGGACATACAAGAACCTCGGCAATGTGATGGGAAGGCCAATCTTTAACATAGCCAGTTCCCTGTCCCCCAGTGGTTAAGTGCAAGTTAAGGTTCCCGTCCTAGTGCCCAGCGGATTTGCCGGATCATGCCCCGCAACAAAGCTAGTTCTGTTGCTGAGGGAGCCGCCCGGTGCAGGATTTGGCGGATTTTGGCTATGCGGCGTTGGCGGGTGTGGGGGTGCAGGTAGCCCACGTTGAGTAACAAATCTTCTAAATCCCGCAGGTAATCTTCTAGCAGTTCCAGGGGTACGGAATGAGCCACTGGTGCTGGTTTCGTCGGGAGACATTCTTGCTGGTACTGATAAATTTCGTAGAGACAAATCCCCACTGCCTGCGCCAAGTTGAGGGAATGATAATCGGGGCTGGTGGGCAGGGTCACTCGCCGTTGGGTCAACTGCAATTCCGCCCAAGTGAGTCCCCGCTCCTCCGAGCCAAATACCAACGCCACTGGCTCCGTGCCCGCCAACAACCAGGGTAAAACCTGTTTCAGAGGTTCTCCAGGGGGGGTGCGTCCGAGGGTTGCCACCGCTCGATGACAACCTGATAATGCCGTAGTTAGGTCAGGCACCACCCGCGCCTGGGTGAGAATCTCCGGGGCATGAACCGCCATGCGTTGTGCCATTTCCCCCAACCAATTACATCGGGGTTGCACCAAAATGAGTTCCTGGCAACCAAAATTTTTCATCACTCGGGCAACGGCACCTACATTCAATTCCCCCGCTGGTTCGACAAGAATAATTCGCACTGATGGCCTATCCATTGGGTTGTGAGGGAAGCTAATGTTCCTTTAGGTTGGTTCTAGGGTCAATGGTTGCGTCTGGGTAATCAAATTTTATCCGATTCACTTTTGGGCACTTCTGAACATCGGTCGCAGGGGCGTAGCCCCCATCCCTGGTTCTCAATAGTATGGGCATGCCAGCTAAATAAACGTTCCATTGGTGCAAATAAATAGAGGTGCCCTTTTATCTCAAGCTATAGGCATCCTATAGCAATCCTAAATGAGAATGGAACAGAGGGTCGCAGGGGCACCGCCCCCGTAAAAGAAGCACCTGCGGTGTATGGTTCTGAAAAATTTTTGTTATAGCTGGTCTATGGACATAAGGTTACTCAGAATCAAGGCAGGACTATAATCCCTAACCCCAGACCCTGTGAATATCAAATTTTTCTCACAATTCAAGTGTAACCCTATGTAATCAACGAACCGAAATTCCCCAAAACCAGGCAGGGGGACTTTACCCCTGTAACTGCCTTCTACTCCCTAGAACATTTGGGTTTCTTCGGTGTTGACCGTATCCGATTTGATACTGCGAAATGCAATCGTTTCCGTGTGTTTTTTGAACTCTGCTTCGGTCATGATCGTAATCGAGTATCGGGCTTCCACATCCCCAAAGCTGATGATATCCCCATGTTTGAGTTCGCCAGTGGACCATTCCTTGCCGTTGACCCGGGTGCCATTGGCACTGCGATTGCCCTTGCTGTCCCCATCCATCAACCGGTAGCGATAGCCCTTGGTTTCCGGGTTGGGCAGACGGAGTAAAATCGCATGGCGGCGGGAGACGGTTTTAGAATTCAGCACAATGGCATTACTAGGGTCTCGCCCCAAGGAGTAGGTAGCCGCTTCGAGGGCAATAGCACGGGAACCCTCATCATCCTGGATGACCAACAGGTGCCGTTCTTGGGGAGTATCGCTCATGGAAATACCTGTGGCAGAGTGGAAACGGATGTGAACATTATTATTGATGATACGCTACTCAGGGACAGTTGGATCAGGGAGCCAATTTTTGTTTCAATAACTCATTGGTGCGCTGGGGGTCGGCTCGCCCGCCAGTCTTTTGCATCACTTTGCCCACAAAAAAGCCAAACAGCTTGGTTTTGCCGCTCCGGTACTGGCTGAGTTCCTGGGGGTGGGCGGCGAACACTTCGTCAATCCATTGCCCAATTAATTCCGGGTCAGACACTTGGGTTAAGCCCCTGGCTTCGACCAGCGCCCGGGGAGAACCGCCGTTTGCTAGTAATTCGGGCAGGAGTTCTTTGGCAATTTTGCCGCTGATGGTGCCCGCTTGGATCAAGCCAATCAATTCAGCCAGGTCGCTCGGACGGCAGGCTAGGCTACGGATGTCCTGTTTTTGGGTTTTTAACCAGGCGGTGATGTCCCCCGTAATCCAATTGCTCGCCAGTTTGGGGTCGGCACCGCAGGCAACCGTCCCTTCAAAATACTCAGCCATTGCCCGTTCATCGGTCAGCACCCGGCTATCGTAGGGGGATAAGCCCAATTCCTCCTGGTAACGGTGGCGTTTCGTAGCGGGCAATTCCGGTAGGTGCGACCGCCAATGCTCAATTTGATCCGGCGTGAGTTGAATCGGGGGCAAATCCGGTTCCGGGAAATAGCGGTAATCGCTCGCCCCTTCCTTCGTCCGCATACTCACCGTGCGCTGGCTGGCTTCATCCCACAGGCGGGTTTCCTGCACCAACCGTTCCCCGTTTTCCAGGGCGGTAATTTGCCGTTTGGCTTCGTAGTCAATCGCCCGTTGGATGGCATTAAACGAATTCATGTTTTTAATTTCTACCTTCGTCCCAAAGCGGGTTTCCCCCACCGGACGCACGGAGATGTTGACATCACACCGTAGGGAACCTTCCTGCATATTGCCATCACAAACCCCCAGGTAGCGGACAATCCGGCGCAATTCCTGGGCATATTCGGCGGCTTCCGCACCGGAGCGCAAATCGGGACCGCTGACAATTTCACATAGGGGTACCCCCGCCCGGTTGAAGTCCACGAGGGAATAGTCCGACCCGGACAGCCGTTCCGCCCCGGCGTGTACCAATTTGCCCGCATCTTCTTCCATGTGCAGGCGTTGGATGGTGACCCGCTTGCGATAGAATTTCCCCTGTTCATCGGGCGATTCAATCTCTAGCCAACCGTTGGCGGCAATGGGCAAATCGTACTGGGAAATTTGGTAATTTTTGGGTAAATCGGGGTAAAAATACTGTTTCCGGTCAAATTTACTATAGGGGGCAATGGTGCAATTCAATGCCAAGCCCGTTTGTACCGCAAAGGCTAACACCTGCTCATTTAACACCGGCAGAACCCCCGGATGCCCCAGACAGATGGGACACACCTGGGTATTGGGGGGGGCACCAAAAGCCGTACTACAGCCACAGAAAATTTTGGTGGCGGTGCCCAACTGGCAATGAATTTCCAAGCCAATGATGGTTTCGTAGCGGGTGGTGATGCTGGCGGTCATCCGGTTTCCAGGTGCAGACCGCTTCTATTCTATAATTCTGGGGGGAAAGCTGGCAGGGTGATTGTCTATGTCTGTCATTTACGACCTGGAACACACGACCACCTATCGCTACCGGCAACCAGTGAGGTTTGGGCAACATCAGGGGATTTTTTTTACCCAGTGTGGGTGCCTACGGGCGACGGAATTGCGGGTGACGTTTCACCTGCGGGGGGAGCATTTGGGGATTCCGGCGATTGCGGATTTTCCTTTGCTGGCTCGGGCGGAGGAAGTGCCGGTGCAATATACCCCGGATGAGTGGATTGATTTAGCGGTCTTCATGCGTCCCCATACGGAGGATGAGGATGGCACCCTGGATGTGTTGCAACGGATGATGGGTAAGATTGGGGAGTTTACTTACCAAGCGAGGGAAACGGAGGGCACTCAAGCCCCGGCAGAAACTCTGCGGTTGCGCTCCGGCACCTGTCGGGACTACGCCTGGTTGATGATTGAGGCACTGCGCCGGTTGGGGTTTGCCTGTCGGTTTGTTAGAGGCTATCTCTACGACCCGGCACTAGATCAGGGGGGGGCGGGAATGGTGGGCAGTGGGGCGACCCATGCCTGGTTGCAGGTCTATTTGCCGGGGGCGGGGTGGCGCGCGCCTACGACCCCACCAACCGGATTACGGCGGGGACGGATTTGATCCGGGTGGGCATCGGTCGCCATCCGGGGCAGGTGTTGCCCTTGTCCGGTTCCTGGTTTGGGGAGCGGGATGATTATCTGGGGATGGAGGTGCAGGTGCGTCTGAAAAAGGTGGGGGACATTCCTGAACCGGACACGCTGTAGCCTATTTTGGGCTTTGCCAAATGATCGCTTGGTTGTCCAACCCCTCGGAAGATGAACGTTGGGGGCAAGGGCTTTGACCGCCTCCTAGTGGTTTTTGAGGACTTGCAGAGCCATGCCCTGGGCGGGGTTCCAGACGATGGTTCCCCTGGGTTTTTGGCACAAGTTGAGGACGAAAAATAGGGATTTCGTACTGAATGTGCTTCTCAATGAGAACCTTAGCTGAACGGTTCGAGTAAATAAGTAACATAAACTTACTACCCCAAATTGAGGAGCACTGAGAAAAAGAACTAATTTGGACTAATTTAAGACCAAAATCTTTTGAGCCGTGAGCCGTTGCACCGTGTAGAAGACGAGAAGTTCTAAAGTGACTTTTCGCTCGTCAATCATAAAGGATTCAAGGGTACTCGGGGGTGCGCCATAACTGCTATAGGCAAAGGTTTTTAAGCCCTTCAAATCCCCTTGGGTAAAGGTGATGATAAATTCGTGTTTTCCTTCTGCCCAGGCACCCCGCACCTGATTGAGTTCCGGCACCCACACCAAACTCACATTGGTAATGTTGACATTGGCCAGGGCTTGCCGCAGAGCCGGGAAAAAATGCTCCTCGATAAACACGGGTAGGGGTTTGGCTTCAATCGGGGGAGCCTTGGCTGGGGGGGCTTTTTTCTCTGGGGTAGGTTTAGGTGTGGGTGCTTCCTCTGCCACAGGTTCGGGTGTGGCTTCCTGCTCTGGTGGTGTGGACGGGTTAGGGTCGGCCATGGTTAACCTCCGGCAATGGCTGGGACAATGCTCACTTCGTCGCCGTCTTGCAAGGGGGTATCCCGCCCCTGGAGAAAGCGAATATCTTCACTATTGACAAAAACATTCACAAACCGGCGAATGTGCCCCGATTCGTCACATAGGCGATTTTTCATGCCTGGCCACTGTTGCTCTAGGGCTTCGACTAATTGGGCAACGGATTGGGCTTCACATTCCACGATGTCCCGCTCCTGGGTCAATTTCTGTAAGGGGGTGGGAATCAATACCCGCACTGCCATTACTGTAACTCCTAAGTTATTTGCCATCATTTTACAGACCCTGAGGGCACTATATCATAGGATGACGTAAATTTAACTTAATTCGTCCATCTGTCCCAATCTGTTCCACCTACTGAGCGATGAAACTGTATTTGATCCGTCACGGATTGGCGCATGACCCCCAGCCGGAGCAACCGGATAGTCAACGGCTCTTGACCAAGGAGGGGTACAAAAAAACCCGTCTGGTGGCGCAGAGGTTGGCGGCGTTGGGGGTGCAGGTGCAGGCCGTGTTGACCAGTCCCTATCTGCGGGCGAGTCAAACGGCGGTGATTTGCCATGAACAGGGGTTGGGGCCAATGCCGGTGATCCATGAGTCCCTCCAACCGGGGGGGGATTGGCAGGGTTGGCTGACCTGGTGGCAGGAATGGCAAACCCAAGGGGGGGGAGCGGTGGCATTGGTCGGGCACCAACCGGATTTGAGCCACTGGGCGGAACGGCTGGTCTGGGGGGAGGTGCGGGAGAAATTGGTGCTGAAAAAAGCCGGGGTCATCTTGTTAGAACTGCCGGATCAGGGCGACCCGGTGGGGGCAGGGCAGTTGCTGTGGTTACTCCCGCCCAGGGTGTTGGTGGATTAGGCATGGGGCTGATTCTGGCGGGGGAACGGAGCGGGGTCGGCAAAACGACTATTACATTAGCCTTACTGGCGGCATTGGTTGCCTGGGGGGAACGGGTGCAATCCTTTAAGGTGGGGCCGGATTACCTTGACCCGCAGTGGCATCGCTGGGTGACGGGGCGGCCTTGTCCCAATTTGGATACGGTACTCACGTCGTGCGAATATGTGCAGAACTGCTATGCCTACTACACGCATGAAATGACCTACGCCCTGGTGGAAGGGGTGATGGGGTTGTTGGACGGCCCCAATAGTACGGCAGACGTGGCGAAGCTGTTGGGTTTGCCGGTGGTGTTGGTGGTGGATTGCGGGCGGTTGGCGGGTTCGGTGGCGGCCTTGGTGCAGGGCTATGCCCGGTTTGACCCCCAGGTGCGGGTGGTGGGGGTGATTTTGAATCGGGTGGCCAGTGACCGGCACAGCGAACTCCTGCGGGCGGCGCTGGCTCCCTTGGGCATCCCAGTGGTGGGGGAATGTCGGCGGCAGGCGGAATTGCACTACCCGGAACGGCATCTGGGCTTAATCCCACCAGCGGAACGGGGGGATTTGCGTGAGTGGCGGGAGCGATTGACGACCCTGGGGTGTAACGGTTTTGCCTGGGATGTCCTGCGGCCGTTATTACAGGTGCAGTCCGGGGGTCAGCCGGTTCCCCCCTGGTCGCCCCTGCGGATTCTCCAACCTGTCACTATTGCCGTCGCCTGGGATGAGGCGTTTTGTTTTTATTACGATGACCAGCTAGCGCTGTTGCGGTGCGCCGGGGTGGAATTGTCCTTCTGGAGTCCCCTGCGGGATGGGTCTTTGCCACCGGAAGTTGGGGGGTTGATCCTGGGGGGGGGCTACCCGGAACTGTGGGCGGCGGCTTTGAGTGAACGGCAAGAAATGTTACAGAATCTACGCCAGCGTATTGCCAAGGGGTTGCCGGTCTATGCGGAATGTGGCGGGTTGATGTTTTTGGGTGAAACCTTGATTACCGCCGATGGCAAACCCTGGCCGCTGGTGGGGGCACTGCCAGTAATAACCCGGATGACCCAACGGTTGACCCTGGGTTATCGGCAAGTCGTGGCAACGCAGGATACCTGTTTTGTCCAGCGAGGGCAGGCGTTCACCGGACACGAATTTCATTATTCTCAAGTGGTTCATGGGGAACCCCAGCCCATCTATGCCCAGGCGCAGGTGCATGGCTCCTATATTCACTGCCATTGGGGGAGCCACCCGACCCAGGTGCAACGGTTTTTAGCCAGCGTCCAACAGGCGGCGGCGCAGGTGGTCTAGGGCTTGACAGGCACTCAGATGGCGAATCCATTCCCGGCCCCGCTCCGGGCTAAACCGATGTTCCCAAGCCGTCACCGTGTCATCCGCCCCCGCCAGCCCCACGTACACTAGCCCCACGGGTTTGGCCTCGCTCCCGCCCCCTGGCCCGGCGATCCCCGTAATGCTCACGCCCCAGGTACTCCCCAGCCGTTCCCGCACCCCCACCGCCATCGCCTGAGCCACCGCCGCACTCACCGCCCCCTGGGTGGCTAACAATTCCCCTGGCACACCCAATAACTTTTCCTTAACCGCATTGGCATAGCTCACCACCCCGCCCTGGAAATAGGCGGAACTGCCCGGCACTTCGGTAATCATTGCCCCCAGCAACCCACCAGTACAGGATTCGGCCACCGCCAAGGTTTCCCCCCGCCGTTGCAGCCATTGCCCCACCACCCCGGCCAGGGAATCCTCATCCACCCCGTAGCAATCCGCCCCCGTCCTGGCTCGCAATTGCGCTTCCACCGGGGCAATCAACGCCCAAGCCGTCGCCTCATCCGCCGCCCGGGCCGTGACCCGCAACCGGGTTTCCCCCTTACCCGCATAGGGAGCGACCGTAGGATTAGCAAGGGCGAAAAAATCCTGTACTTTTTCCGCCAAAGCCGCCTCGGAAATTCCCCAAAACCGGAGATTCCGGCTGACAATCACCCCCGTCACCCACCCCTGCGCCCGCAGGTAGGGCACCGCCGTTTCCCGCCACATGGCCTGCAATTCGCTTGGCACCCCCGGAAAAGTCATGAAGGTCAAATTCCGGCGGGGCGACCAAATCATCCCCGGTGCCGTGCCTTTAGGGTTAGGGAGAACGACAGCGCCTTGGGGCAAAAACGCCTGTTTGCGGTTATTTTCCGGCGTGGGCAACCCCCGGCGGGCGTATTTCGCTTGAATATCGGCAAAAATCTCCGGGTGTTCCACCAAGGGCGTTTGGAAATAGCGGGCAATCGCCTCAGTCGTCAGGTCATCCGGGGTCGGCCCTAGCCCGCCTGTGCACAGAATCAGTTGGGAACGCCGGGTCGCCTGCGCCAACACCTGATGGATGCGTTCCATATTGTCCCCCACCACCGTCTGAAAATGGTGGCTGATGCCCAAAACGGCCAACTCCTGCGCCAAAAACTGGGCATTAGTATTGGTAATTTCTCCCAATAGCAATTCCGTGCCAATCGCAATAATTTCGGCAGTCATCGGCGACTTCCAGACAGCAGTGCTAATGTACCATAAGCCAGGGGATTGACTTAACTTTTCGCCTTACATTCCAGGGGAGTCATGCGTCCGATAGTCACCGTCAGGTGTTCCCCTTTACCACTAATCGTTGTACTTTTATTACGATTGCTGTACCGAAATCCCGAAGCCGCCGGTTCCTGTTGGAGTGCGATGGTCTCCCCATTGCGGCTCAGAATTGCCTTCTCTTGGTTGGGCAAAAAACGTACTGATAGGGACTCGCCGCCCGTACAGGTAAAAGCTACCTCCTTTCCAGAAGCATTATTGTTGGTCAAGGTAGTGGTGCATCCAACGCTCCCAATCGCCACCCCCGTCACCAGCCAGAAAACTTTCAAAGCCTTCCCCCTCCAAACAATCATTTCTCAGCTTAACAAATCAAGGGCACCTCTATTAATTCATGACTATTGAGAATGACCCCTAGGTTATTGATAATTGCCAACGAGAGAATCGGGCTTCCGAGTCTGTCATGTAAGTACAAAAATCAATAGATAGAGGTTTCCTCAAGGGTGTCTCTATTAATTCATGGCTCTTGGGAATAACCCCGACGTTATTGATAATTGCCAACAAGAGAATGGGGCTTCCGAGCCTGCCGTGTAAGTACAAAAATCAGTAATATAGAGCGCCCTAAATATAGCAATCCTAAATGAAAATGGAATAAGGGTTGCAGGGGCACCGCCCCCGTCCTTGGTTCTGGGAAATTTTTGTTGGTTAATCAAATAGGATTGCTATATTCCTATCAAACTGATTGAAATGATGTGGTCAGCCTTAAGGAATTTTCTTCGACAGTTTCATGATTCACCAGTACAAAATATACATTCAATCATCGAAGTATCTTTGTTGTTAATCCTTCCTCTTTTGCAAGTTACCGTCTATTTATCAATTAAAGGATGCAAAAAGCCTCGATTATCCTAAAGGCTTACCGTGATTGACCTACGGCAAGCGGGGTTCAACTGTATCCCATAACCACTCAAAAGACTGTAGTTTGCTAAAGGTTGTTATTGTACCCTGTAATAAAAGAAAAGACTGTAATATCCATCCATTGATAGGACATAAGTTAGGATATGGGCATTCCAGCGAGATAATTTTCTGGCAGTGTCAATAAACAGCGGCGTTCTAATAGGTTCTAACAAGTCCTAGAATTGTTGATACTCAAACCATAGCAAGGGGTAAAAATGTCTGAACGGCAACGTTGGTATCGGCACTTAAGTCAGATATTCACCCCTCGACCGACCAGCCCGCAGAACCTCGAGGATTTAGAGCAATTACGGCAAATCCAGATGAACTTATATGCGGAATCCCAGTTGGATACGCCCTACCTGGTCATGGTGGTGGGTTCCTGCATCATTGCCACCTTGGGTTTGCTCGCCAACAGTGCCGCTGTGATTATTGGGGCGATGATCGTGGCTCCTTTGATGATGCCGATTCGGGGGTTGGCCTTTGGGGCACTCATCGGCGATCTGACCCTATTCCGGCGGGCTTTCCTGTCGGTGGGGGTGGGGGCGGGGGTGGCGATCCTGCTGTCCTGTGGGTTGGGACTGATGGCGGGATTATCTACATTTGGGAGTGAAATTTTGGCTCGCTCGACCCCCAATTTACTGGATTTAGGGATTGCGATTGCGGCGGGAGCCATTTGCGGGTATGCGTTGGTGGAACCCAAGGTGTCGGCGACGTTGCCGGGGACGGCGATTGCGGTGGCGTTGATGCCGCCCGTGTGTGTGGTGGGGTTGGGGTTGTCCCAGGGGAATTGGGTTCTCAGTTGGGGCGCATTTTTGCTGTTTTTGACCAATTTTCTGGGAATTGCCCTAGCCTGTATGGTGGCTTTTATTTTGGCGGGCTATGCCCATTGGAAAAAAGCTAGGGGCGTTTTGGCCGTGGGGACACTGTTGACGAGTACATTGGTGATCCCCCTCGGTATTAGTTTTGTGGAACTTACTCGCCAAAATCGCTTGGAAGCCAATCTCCGCCAAGCCCTTCTGAGCGGCACCATTACTTTTCAACGGGTGGAATTAATCCGCACCCATACCAATTGGCAGATGCATCCCCCGGAGACGCGCCTGACGGTGCGGGCACAGGAACCCATTACCCCCCGCCAAGTGAGGCTACTCGAAAAGTTTTTAGAACGCCGCATGGGACAAAAATTCACCCTGGTTTTTGATGTCAATCCCATTCAAGAAGTGCGTGCCAATGATACACCCTAGATGCTGGGTACCCTGGAACCAATGCCCCTGAATTAACCAGGATTGCCGGTAAAATATAGTGGGACACCCTGATGACACTCACCTATCCTACTTGATTAAGGTGAGCTTCCATGTCCTAGGCATACAGGAATTTCCCAGAACCAAGGACAGGGGCGGTGCCCCTGCAACCCCTATGCCATTCTCATTTGTTACACTGCAACCCCGCTTGGTAACCCAGTAGCACCCTGGAACTCCTTTTCACAATTCGCCCAGGATTGTTATATTAAGATGTTAGGATGACCACTTACCAATCCTGTGGGATTGCCATGGGTTGAATCCAGTAGGTTAGCAAATCTAATGAGTTATAAAAGAAAATCCTATGGAAAATGGGTTGATATTTACCGGGATTCTGTTTAATTTTAGGATAGGTACACCCCTATGAGGTACACTGCAATGTCGCAAATTTTAACCGCTCTAAATGTTGATTCCTATCCCAGCCAAGCGGATACCCACAGTGTCAGTCCCTTGCAAAATCGCCTTCGGGCTGCCCTGGAACACGCCCGGCGGGTGACCAGCATGTATGGGCAGGATCGGATTGAAATTGCCCTCGCCTGGGAAATGGTGGAGGAGTTGGGAAAAGCCCAAAGATATGACCGTGCGCCCCGGCTAAGTAATTTTGAGTTGTACTGTCTGATGAATCCTGATGCTCCCGAATGTCGCATTTATGATCTGTAGGAATCTTAATTCTCCATCTGATGTGGCGGGAAACCAATTTTATCCATGAGTCTCAAGTTGGCCTGTGCTCTCCGGCTTACTAGCTCATAACTTTGTGGCAATGTGTAATTTTTTGTTGTTGGCATAATCAAAATGGGTTGTTGAAATGTGACCTTAGTCAAGGGGGTATTTCCCAGTTTTTGACTTTGCAAAGTCATAGTGTCATCACCTATTTGAGGTTTGTTAACTGCTGGATTTCCCATTCAAGGAAAAGGAGGTAGTCGTGGGTTTTTGGTCTTCGTTTTTAGCCGATTTCGTGAAACAGTTACAGTCCCCAACCCTCAGTTTTTTGATTGGCGGGATGGTTATTGCCGCCCTTGGTAGCCAGTTGGTTATTCCCGAGGCGATTTGTCAGATCATTGTCTTTATGTTGCTGATCAAAATCGGTCTGACTGGTGGTATGGCAATCCGCAATTCCAACCTGACAGAGATGGTCTTGCCGATGGCGTTTTCCATATTATTGGGTATTCTGATTGTCTTGATTGCCCGCTTTACGTTGGCGAGGTTGCCAAGGGTCAAGGTTGTGGATGCGCTGGCAACTGGGGGGTTGTTTGGGGCGGTGAGTGGCTCCACGATGGCGGCGGCCTTGGCGACTCTGGAAGAACAAAAAATTCCCTACGAAGCGTGGGCTGGTGCTCTCTATCCGTTCATGGATATACCCGCTTTGGTTACGGCGATTGTGGTTGCTAATATTTACCTCAATCAAAGGAAACGGCAGGCGGCATCGGAGGAGTATTTTAGTAAGGAGCCGGTTGCCGCAGGGGATTATCCCAGCACCCGGCGGGAGTATCTCAGTAAACAGCGGGGGATAGTGGATCATCGGGTGGAGATTTGGCCGATTATCAAGGAGAGCCTTCAGGGTCCTGCCCTATCGGCCATGTTGCTCGGCATTGCTCTTGGCCTGTTTGCCCAGCCGGAAAGCGTTTACAAAAATTTCTACGATCCCCTGTTCCGGGGTCTGCTTTCCATCCTGATGCTGGTGATGGGGATGGAGGCATGGTCACGGGTTGGGGAGTTGCGGAAGGTAGCCCAATGGTATGTGGTGTATAGCCTAGTGGCACCGTTTGTGCACGGTTTGATTGCTTTTGGTCTGGGGATGGTTGCCCACTACCTGACGGGGTTCAGCCTGGGTGGGGTGGTGGTTTTGGCCGTCATTGCCGCTTCCAGTTCGGACATCTCTGGCCCCCCTACCTTGCGGGCAGGGATTCCATCGGCCAATCCCTCGGCGTACATCGGGGCTTCTACCGCCATTGGCACACCTGTTGCCATTAGCTTGTGTATCCCGTTCTTTCTGGGGCTGGCGCAGTCGCTTGGTGCAGGATCAAGCTAAGGTTAGAAAAGCCGCACATATCCTGTAAGCATTTTGTAAGGAGGTAACCCCTATGGCCAAGCCAGCCAAAAAGCTTGTCATCATCACGGAAAAAATTCTGCTGAAAAAGATCGCCCATATCATTGAGCAATCCGGGGCAAGTGGTTATACGGTTCTGGAAACCGGTGGGAAGGGCAGTCGCAATGTGCGTTCGTCGGGACAACCTAATGTTTCCGATACTCACGGGAACATCAAGTTTGAGGTGCTAACGCCGGATCGGGAGATGGCCGAACGGATCGCCGATGAGGTTGGCATCAATTTTTTCCTCAATTACGCAGGCATGATCTACATTTCTGATGCGGAGGTGCTGTACGGGCACAGTTTTTGTGGACCAGAGGGCTGTTGAATCAACGCAACACGAACGATGCAGGCCGGGTTCATAACCCCGGCTTTTTGGTCTTTGCCACATGGTGTCCTGAATAACTTCCGAGTACCTGTATTTATTCAAAATATGGCCATCACACCTGAACTTATTAGAACCAACGAAAAATCTCATCCTCGGAATGCCCATCTTTCCCAGAACCAAGGGCGGGGGGTGCCCCCCTACGACCGCTAATTTCTCATTTATAGAGGTTCCCCTAAGTAAAAATTTTATACTTTATAGTCATTCTGTTTTAGAATGCGACACTTTTTAGGTGAAGGCGAATGTTGCAAACTTGTTTGAAATGACTATAAAAAATAAAAATCAAGGGTCGCAGGGCGTAGCCCCGTTTTGGTTTTGATTAGTTTTGTTATTCACGGGAATCTTCTGGGATTACTATAGTAGCTAAGCAGTTGTGATGAAACTTTATGGGACAGGTCACGGTGGGTTTGGTGCAAATGGTGTGCGACCCCGACCCCCAGGTAAATGACCAACGGGCAGTGGCGGGTATTCGGCAGGCGGTCAGCCAGGGGGCACAGATCGTCTGTTTGCCGGAATTATTTCGCACCCGCTATTTTTGTCAGACGGAAGATTATTCTGCTTTTGATCTAGCAGAACCCATCCCTGGTCACAGTACGGAATTATTACAAAAGCTGGCGACGGAATTGGATATTGTGATGATTGCCAGTTTGTTTGAAAAGCGGGCGGAGGGCATTTATCACAATACGGCGGTGGTGTTGGATGGGCGCAAGGGTTATCTGGGCAAATACCGCAAGATGCACATTCCCGATGACCCTTTGTACTATGAAAAATTTTATTTTACCCCCGGTGATCTCCATTATCAGGTGTTCGACAGTAGCTATGCACGGGTGGGAACCTTGGTGTGTTGGGATCAGTGGTACCCGGAGGCAGCGCGGTTGACGGCCATGCGGGGGGCGCAGATTTTGTTTTATCCGACGGCGATTGGTTGGCATCCCTGGGAGAAGCGGGAGCGGGGGCAAGCCCAATGGGAGGCGTGGGAAATCATCCAACGGAGCCATGCCATTGCCAATGGGTGTTTTGTGGTGGCGGTGAATCGGGCGGGTTGGGAGCCTACCCCTGGGGCGGCGGGGGGGATTGAGTTTTGGGGGCAGAGTTTTGTATCGGGGCCGGATGGGCAGGTGTTGGTGCGGGGGCCGGTGGACGAGGCGGCGGTACTGACGGCGACGTTAGATTTAGCAGCAATTGAACCCCAACGCCAGGGGTGGCCCTTTTGGCGGGACCGGCGCATTGACAGTTATCAGGATTTGACCCAGCGGTTTATTGACCCCTGATCGCCCCACCAATCCCGAAATTCTTGGGGAGAAATCCCGCATCAGGGTAATTCCCCGTTTACAATCACAGATCGTATCTATCTATTGTGTGCCAGTGGCGCAGGGTTGGGCATGATGGGAACTCCCTTTCGGCGAACCAAAATTGTGGCGACGGTGGGGCCAGCCTGTAATACCCCGGAAATTCTGCGGGCGATGATTGTGGCGGGGGTGAATACGTTTCGGTTGAATTTTTCCCACGGCAGTCACAGTGACCACCAGCGCCATGTGCGGATGATTCGCCAGTTGGCGTTTGAATTGAACCGCCCGGTGGGGATTTTGCAGGATTTGCAAGGGCCGAAAATTCGGCTGGGGAAATTTCCGGCGGGCAGTGTGGTGGTGCAGACGGGCGACCCCTACATCCTCACCAGTGAACCGATTGCCTGTACCCAGGAGCGGGGGTTTGTCAGCTATGACCGGTTGGCGCAGGAGGTGCCGGTGGGGGCAACCATTCTCCTGGACGATGGCCGGGTGGAAATGCGGGTGGAGCGGGTGGATGAGGGTTCTGGGGAACTGCATTGTCGGGTGACGGTGGGCGGCGTGTTGTCCAATAACAAGGGGGTCAATTTCCCTGGGGTATCCCTGTCGGTCAAAGCCCTGACGGACAAAGACCGGGAGGATTTGCTGTTTGGCTTGGAACAGGGGATGGACTGGGTGGCCTTGAGTTTTGTGCGGAATCCCGAAGATGTGCTGGAATTGAAGGAATTGATGGCGCAACATGGCTACCGGGTGCCGGTGGTGGCCAAAATTGAAAAACATGAGGCGATTGCCCAGATGGAAGCGGTGCTGTCCGTGTGTGATGGGGTGATGGTGGCTCGGGGGGATTTGGGGGTGGAAATGCCCGCTCAAGAAGTGCCGCTATTGCAAAAGCGGTTGATTGCCACGGCGAATCGCTTAGGGATTCCGGTGATTACGGCGACCCAGATGTTGGACAGCATGGCGACCTCCCCCCGACCGACCCGAGCGGAGGTTTCTGATGTGGCGAATGCGATTTTGGATGGCACGGATGCGGTGATGCTCTCCAATGAAACGGCGACGGGGAAATATCCGGTTTTGGCGGTGGAAACCCTGGATAAAATTGCCCGCCACATGGAGCAGGAATGTCTGCAACCGGGGATGCAGGGGGTGTATTCCCGGCCGTTCCAACCTGGGGGACAGGCGATTGCCAATGCCATCAGCAAGGCGGTGAGTGATGTGGCGAGTGAATTGTCCGCCGGGGCGATTTTGACCCTGACCAAGACCGGGGCAACGGCGCGCAATGTGTCCAAGTTCCGGCCTCGCACGGCGATTGTGGCGGTCACGCCCCATGTGGAGGTGGCACGGCAGTTGCAGTTGGTGTGGGGGGTGCGGCCCCTGTTGGTGCTGGAATTACCGACGGCGGGGCAAACCTTTCAGGTGGCAATAGCGATGGCACAGGAGCGGGGTTGGCTGAAGGAGGGGGATTTGGTGGTGATGACGGCGGGAACCTTGCCGGGGGTGCCGGGTTCCACCGACTTGATCAAGGTGGGGATGGTGAGTGCCCTGCTGGCCCAGGGGGTGGGGGTCGGTCAAGGGCTGGTGAGCGGGCGGGCCCGGGTATTGCGCCCAGGGGAACGGCTGGTGGACTTCGCCGGGGGGGAAATTTTGGTGGCGCACCAAACCGATGTGCAGTTGGTGGAACCGATGCGGCGGGCGGCGGGCATCATTACCGAAGATGAGAGTTTGACCAGCCATGCGGCGGTAATTGGCCTGCGGTTGGGGGTGCCGGTGATCGTGGGGATCAAAAATGCCACCCAGTTGATCCGGGATGGAGCAATTGTCACCCTGGATGTGCCCAGAGGATTGGTCTATGCGGGGGCGATGCGGGTAGGGGAAATGGGCTGAGGGACTTCAGAGTATGGCTATTTCATCATATATATAGCAATCCTAAATGAGAATGGAACAGGGGTGGCAGGGGTACTGTTCCCGTCCTTAGTTCTGGGAAATTGAAATTTCTCTATGCCTACGGCACGTAAGCTAACGTTAATCAAGTAGGATTCCTATGAATTACAGCTCAGTTAGGGCTTGCCGTCAATTTTGATGTACTTGACATCTGTTGTACCTGTTTTCAAAGTGAGCGGATTCGTCCACTTCCCCGCAGGCAGTTCAAAAGAATCATCTGGTTGTGAGGATAAGTCACTGTAAACGGCTTTGAGTTGGCTGGGAACGCCAGCAGGAAGATTGTCAATTCAGCCGTACACGGTAGTTGCGGTAGCCTGCGGGTCAAAAGCACTTGCAAAGTTTAATCAAAAGACCAAAACGGCCAGCCCGTGAGAGCCAGCCGCTTTGAATGTTATTCCCCTATCCCAAAAACAGGGTAGGGAATGAGGGCTTAGAACGCAAACGTCGTCCGAATCGTGTAAACGATAATCGGATCATTGGTATCCTGACCGTTGGGGTTGAACACCACAAACGCACCGGGGGTAACGGAAAGGAATTTGTTCACCTGGAAGCGGTAGAACGCCTCCAAATGCACCGGCACCGAAGTATCCCGCAGATTTAACTTACGGGGTCCTTGCTGATTTGGCCCAGCAACCCCCGCTGGAATATTGTTACCACTTGCCAAAGTACCCCCATTCCACTCACTCGCCGTCACATAGGGCGGAATCCCGACAATCACCCCTCCCAAATCCCCCCGCCGACCAAACACATCCGGGAAGGCAAATTGTAGAGCCGCCGTTAACAGGTTTGCCCTGCGGGTGCCTTGAGCGGGTAATGCGGGCGTATCACTCTCACCCCGTACCCAACCATACCCAAACCAACCTGCCAAGGTAAATATCGGCAAAGCCCGCCACTGGAACATCAGGTTCACCGTCTGCATATTCACCGCAGTACGAGTAATGGGAGCCAACCCAGGGGTGCCTGCCGGGCTGAAGGGATTGACGGCAAAGTCCGTCCCCGTCCCACTGGTCAAGTTGATACCCGATGCGGCTGTCCCACCAACACGATTCACATCCTCGTTGTACACCTGAGCAAAACCCACCCCAAATCGGAAGTCACGCCGGGGTTGCACATCCAATAAAAAGTTGGCGGTGTAATTGGAACCGAATAACCCCAAATCTGGGTTCCAGGCACTGGATTTTGCACCTGCCACGGCCACTGAATTGGGGTTGGTAGCTTGATAGCTGGCACCAACGGCAAAAATGGGATTGAATTGGTAATTCACATAAAAAGATGAACCACCGGGATTTCCTGGCCGATAAAACAGGGGATTGAACCGACCAAAGCGGGAAATGGCCGCCGTGCCATCCGAAGCCAAAGGGGCATAGCTAAAAAACAGAGCATCAATACCAGGACTGGCTGGACTGACCTGAATCGTTCCCCGTCCTTTATCAAAAGAGAAGCGGTAGAACAATTCATCCAACGTGACATTGCCGCCAGTGGCCGTATCAAAACTCAAACGAGCCTCGTTGGCACCCGTTGCCGCCGCTAAATTAGCAATATCCGCCGCCTGTAGCCGCACCCGTAGGAAGTCATTGCCGGTGAAACTGGTATCAAAGTTCAACCGTGCCCGATAGCTAAACGCCAACTTGTCCGCAGTGCTTGCCTTGAGTCCCCGCGGGTTAGCGCCAGAAGCCACAACAGCACCCCGACCTGCACCCGCAGTCAATGCACCCGTAAAAGCCCGGTTCCCGCTCAACTGAGCATTTTCAATCCGGTTGTAGGCCACACCCGTATCCGCCACCCCGTATGGCGCAAAAATGATCTCACTGCGGAGCTTCGTTACAGTAGAAAACTGTTGTTGCTCCAACAGGGCAGTGCGGGCTTCCAGCGCATCCACCCGCCCCCGGATAATGGACAACTCGGCGGCGAACTCTTCTTGTAGTTTTTGCAAAACCAGCAAATCTTCCTTGGTCGCCAGGGGTTCCACAGCGGCGGCAATCAACTCATTAATCCGATCCAAACAGGCATTCAAACCAGCGGCAAACTCAAACCGGGTGGTCGCCCTGCGCCCCTGGTAGGTCGGGGGATTAGTGGGCAGACCGACAATACACCCATACCGCTCCACCAAGGATTGCAGAGCCAAAAACGCCCAGTCCGTCGGCTTCACATCCACAAACTCGGAGACCGAAGTCACCTGAGCTTGGTTGATCATGCTGGGGCCGACATAATACTGTTCCGACCGTTGCAACGTGGGATTAACCGGGTCAGCGGTAGGTACCGCCTGGGCACTGGCGACCCCACCGAAGGCTACCACCGCACCGAAGGCGGCGGGGGCGACTTGGAAAACTTTAAGCAATGTACTACGCATCACAACACCTCACACCTGAACTACCGAGTTGGGTGAACCCATGTCTCTACTATACACGTTTCGTTCACGTTTGTGACTCTACCCCCTCAATTTTAAGACCAATTTGTGCCAAGGTTAACAGAAGGTTAAAAATTCTTGCGGTATAAGGGGTATGATTAATGAATGTAGCTGACTGGCTACCAAGTGGTGGGTTGGAAATTCGCATCATTGACAATTGCCACCGTATCCCCGGACGGTCGAATCACAAACAAACCCCGGCGATACGCATAACTATCCACCCCATCATTAATTTCAATCCCTGCCACCGCCCCATAGGTGGTGTAATTTTGGTACTGGGGAAAGGACTGTTTGAATCGCCCCAATTTCGCTACAAAATCATCCACATCATCCTGGGATAAACGGGATTTGCATTCCACCAATACCGCCACCGACTCATTCACCCCCAAAATATCAATCTCCATCGCCAAACCGGGTTGTCGAGTTCTTGCCCTAGGGTAAAGATATTTAATCTCAATGCCCCGTTCTTGAAACAGTTGAATCACCGCCGGTTCCACCAACTCTTCCACAAATCGTCCCCAGCGAGTGGTCAAGGCATTCACCGCCTGGCTGGTTTCTGCCACGGTTTTCTCTAACTTGGCAAACCGTCGGTCAGCTTCTGCTTGGGATTTCTGAAACAATTTGTAAATGTCTTCAATGGTAACAGGGGTACTCATGGTTAATTGAAGAGCTATTGAGTTGTTCTAATGCAATTTTAGCATTAAGAAATTCATTTCACCCCATTGTTTTAAGGGCACTTCTAAAAATAGGTCGCAGGGGCGTAGTCCCCATCAAAGAAGCACCTGCGGTGTAGGTTCTCGATAGCCTGCGTGGCGTAGCCATTGATATGGGCATTTTAGCGAAATAATCTTCCAGTGGTGGTAATTAAGTATAAGTAGAGGTGCCCTTAATTGTTTTACCAAGTGGTGGGTTGGAAATTCGCATCATTGACAATTGCCACCGTATCCCCGGACGGTCGAATCACAAACAAACCCCGGCGGTACGCATAACTATCCACCCCATCATTAATTTCAATCCCTGCCACCGCCCCATAGGTGGTGTAATTTTGGTACTGGGGAAAGGACTGTTTGAATCGCCCCAATTTCGCTACAAAATCATCCACATCATCCTGGGATAAACGGGATTTGCATTCCACCAGCACCGCCACCGACTCATTCACCCCCAAAATATCAATCTCCATCGCCAAACCGGGTTGTCGAGTTCTTGCCCTAGGGTAAAGGTATTTAATCTCAATGCCCCGTTCTTGAAACAGTTGAATCACCGCCGGTTCCACCAACTCTTCCACAAATCGTCCCCAGCGAGTGGTCAAGGCATTCACCGCCTGGCTGGTTTCTGCCACGGTTTTCTCTAACTTGGCAAACCGTCGGTCAGCTTCTGCTTGGGATTTCTGAAACAATTTGTAAATGTCTTCAATGGTAACAGGGGTACTCATGGTTAATTGAAGAGCTATTGAGTTGTTCTAATGCAATTTTAGCATTAAGAAATTCATTTCACCCCATTGTTTTAAGGGCACTTCTAAAAATAGGTCGCAGGGGCGTAGTCCCCATCAAAGAAGCACCTGCGGTGTAGGTTCTCGATAGCCTGCGTGGCGTAGCCATTGATATGGGCATTTTAGCGAAATAATCTTCCAGTGGTGGTAATTAAGTATAAGTAGAGGTGCCCTTAATTGTTTTACCAAGTGGTGGGTTGGAAATTCGCATCATTGACAATTGCCACCGTATCCCCGGACGGTCGAATCACAAACAAACCCCGGCGGTACGCATAACTATCCACCCCATCATTAATTTCAATCCCTGCCACCGCCCCATAGGTGGTGTAATTTTGGTACTGGGGAAAGGACTGTTTGAATCGCCCCAATTTCGCTACAAAATCATCCACATCATCCTGGGATAAACGGGATTTGCATTCCACCAGCACCGCCACCGACTCATTCACCCCCAAAATATCAATCTCCATCGCCAAACCGGGTTGTCGAGTTCTTGCCCTAGGGTAAAGGTATTTAATCTCAATGCCCCGCTCTTGAAACAGTTGAATCACCGCCGGTTCCACCAACTCTTCCACAAATCGTCCCCAGCGAGTGGTCAAGGCATTCACCGCCTGGCTGGTTTCTGCAACGGTTTTCTCTAACTTGGCAAACCGTCGGTCAGCTTCTGTCGCCCGTCGGTCGGCCTCTTCTTGGGATTTCTGAAACAATTTGTAAATGTCTTCAATGGTAACAGGGGTACTCATGGTTAATTGAAGAGCTATTGAGTTCTAATGCAATTTTAGCATTAAGAAATTCATTTCACCCCATTGTTTTAATGTGGCAACTGTGCCCTACTTAGCCATCATAGAAGGTTTCAGGATATGACTTTATTGTTCCAGAACCTATCTCTTCAACGGAACGAGGGCAATGGCAGTACACAACTTGTTTGTGCAAGTCACGGAAAATTGAATGACAGAATCGGCATTTGTAGCTTTCCGAGGATACGACTTTATTATTCACTGACAACGCCTCTATCAACCCATCAAGTAATCCATCTGGGCAAAAATTACTCTATGATTACGAAAGGGATGATTGTGAAAAGATAGAGGCGCACCCATGCCAATTTATTACTTCTGGGGGGAAGATGACCATCAAATCAAACAAGCCGCCCAGCAATTAATCAAGCAGGTGGTTGACCCCAATTGGCAAAGTTTTAATTACCAAAAAGTGGCAGGGGATTCCCTAGAAATAATCCAAAATGCCCTGGCGGAAAGTCGCACGTTACCCTTCGGCAGTGGGGGACGGTTGACCTGGATCACCGATGCACCCCTAGGCACAAAATGTCCTGAAGAATTGGTACAAACGTTGCTCGATTTGGTTCCTCAGTTACCCGATAATTCGACGGTTTTATTGACTGGAACCAACAAATTACCCGCTAAATCCAAGTTGGGACAATTATTCAGCCACCAGGGAACCGTGCGGGAATTTAACCCCATCCCTCCCTGGAAAACGGATGCTCTAGCGGAAATGGTGCGGGATACGGCGCAAACTTTGAATGTGAGGCTTCAAAGCGATGCGGTGGATTACCTGGTGGAAGCGGTGGGCAATGACCGTTACCGGCTGGCGCAGGAATTGCAAAAAATCAGCCTCCTCCGCCCGGATGACTCCCGCCCCCTGAGTGCCAAGGAAATTCAACCCCTGGTGCCCGCCACCACCCAGACCAGTTTGGCACTTGCCCAAGCCATTCGCCAGGGACAGACGGATACAGCCTTAAGACTGCTGGACAATTTACTAACAATGAACGAGCCGCCCTTGCGGATTACAGCGACTTTGGTGAGCCAGTTTCGCCTCTGGTTGTGGGTAAAATTGATGCACGTAGATAAACAGGTGACTGCCGAAAAAGTGGCGGCGATGACCAACCTGGGCAATCCCAAACGGATTTATTTTTTAGAAAAAGAGGTGCGTCCCCTTGCCCTAGCCGCTTTGACGCAAACCCTAGAGCTTCTATTCGAGATGGAGGTGGGGATCAAGCGGGGCGCACCGGCAGGGGTTACCCTCACAACCCAGATTATTGTGCTATGTGGTCTGTACAGTCGGGTCGCTTGCCCGGCACAATAAAAATTACAATAGAAATTAGGATTAAGATGAGCAGTGACGTTAAATCCTTGAGAGGAGGTCAGTTCGATGGCATCAGGTAGTACCGGGGAACGCCCGTTTGCGGACATCATCACCAGCGTCCGTTACTGGGTGATCCACAGCATTACCATTCCCGCCCTGTTCATTGCGGGTTGGTTGTTTGTTAGTACAGGTCTAGCCTACGACGTGTTTGGTACTCCCCGTCCCGACACCTACTTTAGCCCGGTGCAAGAAAAGCCACCGGTGGTGTCCGAACGGTATCAAGCCCGGCAACAGATTGACGCATTTCAACAAAGTTTAGGAGAAAACCCATGACCACCAATCGCTCGAATGAGCCGGTGTCGTACCCCATTTTTACGGTGCGCTGGTTAGCGGTGCATACGCTGGCGGTGCCGACCATTTTCTTTTTGGGGGCAATTGCCGCCATGCAGTTTATCCGCCGTTAGGAGGGTTTGAATCATGCCTGACAAAAACCCCAATACCCAGCCGGTTGAACTGAATCGCACGTCCCTATTTTTGGGATTGTTGTTGATTTTTGTGCTGGCAATTTTATTCTCCAGTTACTTTTTCAATTAGGTACGCCTTCGGGGTTTCGATTCATTAGCAAGGAGGTAAACAATGCGTATGTCTTCTGGTCGCATTCCCCTGTGGTTGGTGGCTACGGTCGCCGGTATGGGGGTGCTGGCGGTGGTGGGTCTATTTTTCTGGGGTTCCTATGTGGGGGTGGGTTCATCCCTCTAATTCCCGCAATACCTGGACAAGTTGCCTCACTTCCTCGGTGGTGGTGAGGTAATGGATGGAAGCCCGCACGCAAGCGCCAGCGGCAACGGCGCGCACACAAATCCCCCGCTGTTCCAATTTTTGGACAATGGTTTCCGGGTCATGGTGTGCCATCCGAAAACTGACCAAGCCGCAGTGGGGCGGGTGGGGCAAAAGGCGGGTGAGATGCGGTATGGTTCCTAGTTCTGTCCACAATTCCCCGGCGGTGTGGGTTAAACGCTCGTACCGTTCGGTGTCCGTACCCCAGGACTGATGGAGGGTCAAACTAGCCCGCAGTCCCACCCCCAATTCCCAGGCGGTGGTGGCAATTTCGTGCCGTTGTCCGTCTGGTGACCACTGGGGTTGCCCATCCGTAAATCCCTGTAAGCCCCGCCAGCCGCAGTGGGTGGGTTGCAGGTATTCTCGGTACTGCGGGTGAATGTACAAAACCCCTAACCCTGCTGGTCCACAAAGCCATTTGTGTCCCGTGGCGGCAAAAAAATCCACCCCGGTTAAATCCAGGGGCACTACCCCCAAAGACTGCGCCCCATCTACCAATAACCTGATATTCCGGGCGGCGCACAATGTCCCAATTTCCGCCAGGGGTAGCACCTCGCCCGTGTGCCAAAGGATATGGCTCAGCACCAGCATCCGGGTAGCGGGTTGGATAAATTGTTCTAAAATTGTCACGCTATTTTCAGTACAATAACTCAGGGGGCAAGTACTCCAGGTCACGCCAAACTTTCGTGCCAATTGGGCTACGGTTGCCACCACCCCCGGATGTTCCCCATCACTGAGCAGGAGATGGTCTCCCGGTTGCCAAGGCCAGCCCCACAGGACAATGGCACAGCCCTGGGTCGTGGACTGGGTGAGGGTAATGTCCGTTGTGGCGACGTTTAAGGTTTTTGCCAAGGCGGTGCGGGTCAAATGCTCTTGCTCCGCTACCCAATCCAGGGCACGGCGGCTAAAGGGTCCATATTTTTGGCCTTCCAGGTAGGCTGACTGCATGGCGGTGATCGCCGGGGTCGGCAGGGTGCCTTGACCGCCAAAATTCAGGTATATTTTGTCCTGCAACGCCAGGAAATAACTGCGCTGGGGGTCAATATCCATCGGTTCCTTAATAGGTTTTTAGTGAATCTTTTTGACTATAGCAATCCTAAACGATTACGCAACAGCTATTCACAAAAATCAGGTTCCAACCCACTTCCCATAGGATTGCTGTTTCAATATCCAATATATAGCAATCCGATTTGATTAACGTTAGCCTGCGTGTCGTAGGCATACAGAAATTTCCTAGAACCCTACACCGCAGGTGCTTCTTTGACGGGAGCGGTGCCCCTGTGCCCCTGTTCCATTTTTATTTAGGATGGCTATAGTAATTTTAGATAAGTTGGCTCTCCTGGATTTAGGGTGATAGTTTTTTCTAATCAGAGAATGCGGCTAAGGTTCTCGCCCGGAAGTTGTCAAAACTTAACAAGCCATAGGCTTGCCTCTTTATTAAGGGCACCTCTATTTATTGTCACTACTGGAAGATTATTTCGCTGAGATACCCATGTTATTGAGAACCACAGACGGGGGCTACGCGCCTGCGACCTATTTTTAGAGATGCCCATCTCATAAATCCCTCCCAAAATCAATTAATAGAGGTGCCCACCAGTTAATTGCTCGAGTCGTTGGCGCACGGTTTGACTATCCAGTAGGGTAGCGGTCTGATGAATTCCTGCCTCTAGGCTGGCGACCGCTCCCAATCGCCAAAGATAAAATCCCGCATTCCAAAGTAGCGCATGGCGCAGGGGTACAGGTTCCCCCCGCAGTACGGCGGTCATTTGCGTCATGCCTTCCGTGAGGGAGACATCAGCTCCGCCCAAGCCGTATTCCTGGGGTTTGAGCAGACAGCGTCCCTCAGCACCCAACCCTACAATCCCTGTCCGACTTTGGGGGAGGTCACAACTGCCCTCTAAACCTTTGACCGTGGTAAATGCGGTCACCCCCCGTGCCGTCAGGGCTTCCCGCATAATCTGCTCGGTCGGCGGATGCACATACCCAGCCATGAGGTGATAGGAACCCTGGTAGGGCACCCAGAGCAACTCCAGCGTGGCCAGCGGCGGACGTTTGCCGATTTCCCGGCGGTAGGGCACCAGGGCTTCTGCTTGCGGAAAATGGCGGGGCACGTACACAAACCCTAGCCCTATGGTTGCCAATAGCTGATGCACCTGAGCGAGGGAGTAGGGTCGCCAGTCAATGCCCAGGGCTTGCCACACCGCCACCAGGGGTAACCCCTCTTTCGTCGGCATCCGTTCCCCCCCATGCTGGAGTACAGGGAACCCGGCACTGGCTAAAACCAAGGCGGTCAAGGGACTCAGGGGCAAAGTGCGATCCCGACCATCGTAAGGCTGGGTCAAAACCACCACTGGCTGGGTTGTCTCTATCGCTGGCAGTTGCGGCCCCCATTCCGCGTAGGCATCCAACATTCCTGCCAATTCCTCCCCAGTGGGTCGCTTGATCCGGTGGGCAATCAAAAACGCCCCTATCTGGGCTGGGGTTGCTTCCTGAGTCAGCATCAGGGTCATGGCTCGGCGCATTTCCGAGCGGGTCAAATCCTGATGGGTATGCACACCACTGCCGATTTTGCGGACAAATTCCCGAAATTCCTGGCTCATAGATCAATTCAATCCACTTGCGGGGGACAGCTGCGGAGCAATTCATAAAAATAGGCAATGGGTGGCAGGTCGAGCCGGTCTTTGCTGGTCACGGCGACTACCTTACGCCGCCATTCGTCCCCATCTGCCAACGGACGGCTGGTTAATCCGGGCACCCGTAGGGCTTCCTGGAGCAACCGTTCCGGGAGCAAAGCTACCATCTGGGTTTGCCGAATCACCCCCACAAACGCCTCCGGCGCATTCAGTTCCAACGCCACCGACAGGCTCAACCCGTAGCGGGCAAACCCCTTTTCCACCAACCGCCGCATCCCATAGCCGTCCTTGAAAACCACCTGGGGATACTGCGCCAAACACTCCCAGGGCACCACCGGATACGCCTGCAAAGGGTGACCCTCAGCCATGAGAATGCCCACCCCTTCTTCATATAAAGGGTAAGACAAGAATTCCGAATGCCCGATCAAATTGGGATTGTCCATGACGACCGCCACATCCACCAGCCCGTCCTTGAGCACCTTCAGGGCACGGTCACTCCCCAAAGCCGTTACTCGCAGTTGCATCTGGGGAAACCGGGCGCACAAGCGGGGCAAAAACTGGGGCAAAACATACGCCACTACCGAATGAATCGCTGCCACACACAATTCCTGCTGTTTGCCCTGGTGCAACTCCCGGAGTGCCAAACCCGCCGCCTGCCACTCCTGCCAAATTTTGCGGGCATGGGACAAAAAGGTTTCCCCCGCTAGGGTCAACTTCGCCTGTGCCGCCCGGTGAAACAGTTGCACCCCCAAATCCGCCTCCAAAGCCTGCACCTGCCGACTGACCGTAGGTTGACTCACGCCACAGACCTGCGCCGCCCTTTGAAAACTACCGGTTTCCGCCACCACGAGAAATGCCCGTAATTCTTCCATGCGCATAAAGGTTGCGCCGCTTCCCCCTAATGCCTTGGGTACTTTACCGAAGGACTCCCCAGGGATGATGTCACTTGGGATACGATTTGGTCTGGGTTCTGTCCTCATTGTTCCAGTCCAAATTCCCGTAGCGCCAGGGGCAAGTTCCGATGTTCATGTCCCGGACGGCTGAGCTTGAGCAGGACAAAGCGTTGTAATGGGGTCAACTGCCGCCACCGGTCAAGGGTGAGGACTGCCACTAAATCCGGGGGAACCGCCTCTTCCTGTAACCACACCGGTTCGACCGCTATCGTGCCTGCCGGTTGTCCCGTTTGTTCCGTCACCCAGGCTTGCAGTTGCAGGGTGTATTGCTTTTGTAAATCCAACGTCTCGCAGGGAGTATCCACCAACCACTGGCGCTGATCCAACGACAGGGTGTGCCAATGGGCGAGTTTGAGTTTGATGCCGCAGGTATCCAGCCGGTAGCGCACCACCATCGGAATACACCGCCAATTGGCTACAAAATCCTGTTCAAACCCGAAAATCATCTTTTCCCTCCCGTTCCACCCGCACGGCACAGGCTTTGAGTTCCGGTTGTTTGGAAATAGGACAACTTTGGGGATGGGTTAACTCGTTGGCCGCCTGTTGCACCCCCCACAATTCCCCCCAATGCATGGGCAGAAACACAGCACCGGGACGCACCTGCTCCCCCACCATCACCTTGACCCGCACCTGACCCCGCCGGGAACGCACCCGCACCCAATCCCCACTTTGGATGCCCAGTTTTTCGGCATCGTGGGGATGCATTGCCAATAGCGGCTCCGGGTGCATTTTTTGGATTTTGGGAATGCGACCCGTGCGGGTTTGGGTATGCCAATGCCCGTAATAGCGTCCCGTCGTCAGCACCAGGGGAAAATCCCCATCGGGCGGTTCGGCAACCCCTTGACTTCTGAGCGCGGCAAAGCGAGCCTTGCCGTCGGGGGTGGCAAATTGTTTATCTAAGTACAAACGCTTGACCCGAACCGCTTCACCATCGCTCGTGTCCGCAGGACAAGGCCACGCCACCGGTCCTAAGCGAGCCAGTCGTTCATGGCTCAAACCGCTGTAGTCACACACCCGCCCTTGGGTCAACTGGACAAATTCCTGAAACACCTCAGCGGCAGTAGCGAAACGAAATTGCGCCTCGTATCCTAACCGCCGTCCCACCTCCGCCAAAATTTCCCAATCTGGGCGCGCCGACCCCGGTGGTGACAAGAACTGGGGACAAAGGGTCACCTGGCGTTCCGAATTGGTCATCGTACCCGTTTTTTCCCCCCACTGCGCCGCCGGTAATAACAGATGGGCATAGGCAGTGGTTTCTGTTGGCGCATAGGCATCCTGCACCACCGTAAAAGGACTTTGTTGAAACGCCGCCCGCACCCGCTCCAAGTGGGGCATACTCACCAAGGGATTGGTGGCAATGATCCAGACAAAATGCACCTGGTTTTGCTCCAAACCAGTAACGATTTCCCACATACTGCGCCCGGGTTGCGGGGCAATACTACCCGGTTTTAAGCCCCAAAAATCTTCAATTTCCCGGCGATGTTGCGGGTTTTCCACCTGCCGATAACCGGGCAGTAAATGCGCCAATCCCCCCGCTTCTCGCCCCCCCATCGCATTGGGTTGTCCTGTCAAAGAAAACGGGCCACACCCAGGTCGCCCGATCTGTCCCGTGAGCAGGTGCAAATCAATCAAACTGCGCGCCTTGGCTGTCCCTTCAGCAGACTGGTTCACCCCCATTGACCACAGGGACAACACCCGCTCTGCATTGCCCCACCACTGCGCCGCCTGCACCAATTGGTCAACTGCAATGCCACAGCGTTGGGCAACCCACTCCGGCGGATAATTTTGAATCACCTGCACATACTGCTCAAACCCTTGGGTGTGCTGTTGAATAAACACTTCATCTATCTTTCCCCATTGCCACAACAAATATCCCAGTCCCTGTAGTAAATCTATATCCGTCCCCGGTCGAATCGCCAAATGTAAATCCGCCACCGCCGCCGTCGGGGTAGAACGGGGATCAACAACAATCAGCTTCACATCCCCCCTGCGCTTATGGGATTGCCGCAAACGATTAAAAACAATCGGATGGCATTCCGCCGTATTTGTGCCCAGTAAAAAGGCACAGTCCGTTAATTCCAAATCCTCATAACAACAGGGCGACCCATCACTGCCCAAACTCGCTTGATAAGCCGACACCGCCGAAGACATACACATCCGGGAATTCGTATCAAAATTATTCGTTCCCAAACACCCCTTGACTAATTTTTGGGCAACATAATAGTCCTCCGTTTGCAGTTGTCCCGAGCCATAAAAACAAATAGCATCAGACCCATATTCTTGCCGCACGTTGTTTAATTGTTCCACCAAAAGGTTAAATGCTTCCTCCCAAGCAATTGGTTGAAAATCATCGGTCAATTTACGTCGCCACTGCGGTTCGGTCAAACGACTGACCCCCACACTTTCCAGGATGGTTGCCCCCTTGACACAGACCATCCCCAAACTCGACGGATGCGCCCGGTCTCCCCGAATTTTGTAGGAACCATTTGCCTGCAAAACTGCCTCCAACCCGCAACCCACCCCACAATAGGGGCATAAAGTACGAACGATGCTACTCATTGAGAACCCTAAGTTTTTTCACCTTACCTAACAATTCCATCCTCACTTGATCCTAAATCGCTTCTGCCCTGCTACCAATATAAGTCATACAAAAACCGTATCAAGTCATACATTTTTTGCCATTTACCGACAAAATTCCCCTGCCCAATCTCTTTCAGACATAACTTAAACATAAATCGTATAGATAAAATACGATAGGCGTATTATTTGTGAATTTTTGTAACAAAAGCTACGATTCTTTCAGGGATGGGTAGGCTATATTGACGGAAACAAACCCCATTCTGAGTAGTTATGGCTAATAAAATCGAAGCGATCAAATCCGCTAGGGATGGGTTAGCGATCCGGGATGAAATTGCGACCTGGGCACAACAGGGTTGGGAGCATATTGACAAGGATGATTTAGAGCATCGTCTCAAGTGGCTAGGGATTTTTTTCCGTAAAATCACCCCTGGCAAATTTATGTTGCGCCTGCGGGTGCCACACGGAATTTTAACGGCGACTCAGATACAGGTATTGGCACAAATTTTAGAGGACTGTGGTGCCGATGGTGTCGGGGATATTACCACCCGTCAAAACATCCAATTGAGGGGCATTGAGTTTGCCAACATTCCGAATATTTTACAAGCCTTAACCAAGGTGGGTTTAACCAGTGTGCAATCTGGGATGGACAATGTGCGGAATATCACCGGTTCTCCTGTGTCTGGAATTGACCCGAATGAACTGTATGACACCCGTTCCCTGGTACAAGCAGTGCAGGATATGGTGACCAACGGGGGGCGCGGCAATCCTGAATTTACCAATTTACCCCGCAAATTTAATATCGCCATTAATGGATGTCGTGACAATTCTACTCACGCAGAAATTAATGACTTAGCTTTTATTCCCGCCTATCAAACCGGGCATCCCCAATCTCGTTTTGGTTTCAATGTTTTAGTGGGCGGTTTCTTCTCCAGTAAACGGGTGGCGACTGCGATTCCTTTGGATGCCTGGGTGACACCAGAGCAGGTGGTGGATGTTTGTCGCGCCGTATTATTAGTCTTTCGGGATCATGGCTTGCGAGAAAATCGCCAACAATCCCGCTTAATGTGGTTGATTGACGCTTGGGGCATCCCCCAATTTCGTGCCCAGGTGATTGCCTACCTTGGTTATGATTTACCCCCTGCGGCTCCCCGGGATGAAATATCCTGGTCAAAGCGTGATCATTTAGGTTTACATCCCCAAAAACAAGCGGGATTATACTATGCCGGTTTCCATATCCCAGTGGGAAGAATTACGGCTCAAGATATGTTTACCTTTGCGGAACTTGCCAACCGATATGGACAGGGTGAACTGCGTTTAACTGTGGAGCAGAATTTAATTATTCCCCATATTCCTGAGGAAAAAATTGCCGATTTTCTCCAGGAGCCTATTTTGCAAAAATTTCCCCTGAAACCCACTTTGCTGATGCGGGGATTAGTCTCCTGCACAGGGAACCAATTTTGTAATCTGGCTATTATCGAAACCAAAAATCGAGCATTAAATTTGGTTCGGGAATTAGAGGAATTGCTGGAGTTACACCAACCGGTTCGTATTCACTGGAGTGGCTGTCCTAACTCCTGCGGTCAACCCCAAGTAGGCGACATTGGATTTATCGGATGTAAAACCAAGAAAAATGGGAAACCCGTGGATGGCGTAGATATTTATTTAGGCGGAAAAGTGGGGCACGAAGCAACGCTTGGTAATTGCATCATGAAAGGAATTCCCTGTGAAGATTTGTTGGGGATTGTCGCTGATTTACTCATCCGTCATTTTGGGGCACTTCCCCGCTCTAATCTCAGCCTTGAACGTCTAGGATTGGACGGAGCCACCCATTCCCCATCTACTTCCGTTTCTGCGGTTTAGTTTTGATTTTTTGGAGGTGTTCTATGTCTTACTCTCGGCGTACTTTTTTAACCACTGCTGGTTTAACGGCGATGGGCACTTTAGCTTTGCATGGATGTCAGTCTAATTCAGATACCCCTAACAGTAGCCCTGTCCCTAGTCCAATTTCTGGCTTAGAAACAACTACTGTCAGACTGGGCTTTATTCCCTTAACGGATGCGGCACCCCTGATTATTGCCAAGGTCAAAGGCTACTTTGATAAGTATGGATTAACTGGTGCTGAAGTCATCAAACAAGCCTCCTGGGGAACTACTCGCGATAATTTAGTTTTAGGTAGTGCCGGTGGTGGTATTGATGGGGCACATATTCTTTCGCCCATGCCCTATTTAATCAGTGAAGGTATTGTCACCAATGGCAAAAAAGTGCCGATGTATATCCTGGCGCGTTTGAATACCAATGGGCAAGGAATTCAGCTATCCAATGAATATCTAGACCTAAAAGTTGGTTTGGATGCAAGTCCTTTACGGAATATTTTTCAACGCAAAAAACGGGAAAATAAAGAAGTAAAAGTGGCCATGACTTTTCCTGGTGGCACCCATGATATGTGGATTCGCTACTGGCTGGCGGCGGCAGGGATTGATCCCAATCAAGATGTTTCGACCATTGTAGTTCCTCCTCCCCAAATGGTAGCTAATGTGAAAGTAGGCAATATGGAAGCTTTTTGTGTGGGAGAACCCTGGCCGTTACAAACCCTTAATCAGAAGGTTGGCTATAGTGCAATTACCACTGGAGAGTTTTGGAAAGACCATCCCGAAAAAGCCTTGGGTTTGCGCTCAGATTGGGTAGATAAACATCCCAAAGCCACCCAAGCCTTACTTCAAGCCGTTTTGGAAGCGCAAATTTGGTGCGACCAAGACAGCAATAAGCAGGAAATGTGTGAAATTCTCAGCCAACCAGAGTGGGTAAAGGCACCAGTGGCGGATATTATTGACCGCTCCTTGGGTAAATTTAATTTGGGGGTGCGACAATTTGAGAGCAAAGACTTGATGCAAAAGTATTGGCGAGATAACGCTTCCTATCCCTTCAAGAGCCATGACCTATGGTTTTTAACCGAAAATATTCGCTGGGGTTACCTGAAACCTGAAGTGGATACCAAAGCACTTGTTGATCGGGTCAATCGTGAGGATTTATGGCGAGAAGCCGCTAAAGCGATTGGTCAGGAAGCAGCTATTCCCAAATCCACTTCCCGTGGGGTGGAGACGTTTTTTGACCAAGTCCAATTTGACCCAGAAAACCCCCAGAATTACCTCAATCGTCTCAAAATCACGTCCCTTAAAGCCTAAGGAGCTAACCCATGACCACCACAATCCCTCTGCCCCAGCGGTATTCCTGGCAAAAGTTTCTGCCCATCGTGTTACCACCACTGATTGTACTCGTACTTGTTTTAGTGGTTTGGCAAATTTTATGCTCTGGATCAAATCCACGACTGCCAGCACCGATAACAATTATCCGGGAGTCTTGGCACTTAATTGTGAATCCCTTCTTTGATAAAGGTGGGACTAACAAAGGGCTAGGTTTGCAGGTTATTGAGAGTTTACGACGGGTGGCGATTGGCTATGCTTTAGCCTCAGTTGTAGGTGTAAGCATTGGCATTTTAGTGGGTACCAATCAGTTAATTAACCGGGGGGTTGATCCCTTCTTTCAGGTACTCAGAACCGTACCCCCATTGGCGTGGCTACCCATTGCTTTAGCTGGTTTTCGACAGGCCGAGACATCAGCTATTTTTGTGATATTTATTACAGCGATTTGGCCGATTTTGATTAACACTTCAGTGGGGGTACAGCAGGTGCCTCAGGATTACCGCAATGTCTCTCGCATTTTACGGTTGAATCGTTGGGAATACTTCTGGACAATTCTACTGCCAGCGTCAGCACCCTACATTTTCACGGGCATGCGGATAGCCGCTGGTCTTTCGTGGTTAGCCATTGTTGCCGCTGAGATGTTGACTGGTGGCGTTGGGATTGGATTCTTTATCTGGGATGCCTGGAATAGTTCTCGGGTTACCGATATTATCATTGCGCTTATTTACGTAGGAATGGTTGGTTTGTTGTTAGATAGACTGGTTTTTTACGCCAGCAAGTTGATCGTTCAATCTGAGGAATAGGAGAGCACCATGCAAAGTTTACCATTGCCAGCACCACCACAATCTCCAGTTGAATTACCCTTCCTGGAATTGAGGGATGTAAGCAAATATTACCCAACCCCCAAGGGGAATTACACGGTTTTACAGGGGGTTAATTTATCAGTCAAATCAGGGGAATTTGTGAGCATTATTGGACATTCCGGTTGTGGTAAAACGACCTTGCTCAATTTGGTTGCTGGATTTACTCGCCCTAGCCAAGGCTTTGTTTCACTGGAAAATCAGCGAATTACTGCCCCTGGACCCGATAGAATGGTGGTCTTTCAGAACTATTCCCTACTCCCTTGGCTGACCGCCTATGAAAACATTCATTTGGGCGTAAAGAGCGTTTATCGCCCGCAAAATGAAACGGAGCGGAGACAGGTTAGACAAATTGTCGAGGAGCATCTGGAACTTGTGGGTTTGACGGATGCCGCCCATAAAAAACCCAAACAATTATCCGGGGGTATGAAACAACGAGTTGCCATTGCCCGGGCTTTGGCTATGCGTCCACAAATCCTCTTACTTGATGAACCTTTTGGAGCTTTGGATCCCATTACTCGTGAGGAATTACAAGACGAGTTATTGGGGATTTGGGAACGTACTAAAGTGACCGTTTTGATGATTACCCATGATGTAGATGAAGCCATTTATTTAAGTGATCGGATTGTTATGATGACGAATGGCCCATCCGCAACGATTGGGGAAATTCTCACCATTCCTTTTGCCCATCCCCGGAACCGGGCAAGGTTGACCGAAGACCCCCAATTCTTTACCCTCAGAAATCAATGTCTTTCCTTCTTGTATGAACGTTTTGCCCTGGATATTGACCACGATTAATTAGGAGTTGATCTGCGATGAACACCATGCAAACTTACTTGGAAATAGACCATGTGGATAAAGTTTTTCAGACCGAAGCGGGTGCCTACCCCGTCTTGAAAAATATCCATATCGAAATTAAACAAGGTGAATTTATTGCCGTTATCGGGCATTCGGGTTGTGGCAAATCTACCCTACTTAATATCGTCGCCGGTCTTGAGCGACCAAGTGCCGGAGGAGTCGTCCTAGAAGGAAAAGAAGTTCGCCAACCGGGTCCCAATCGGATGGTGGTGTTTCAAAACCACTCTTTACTTCCTTGGTTGACAGTGCGGCAGAACATTGCGTTGGGGGTCAATCGTATTTTTCGTGATCGTTCGCCTCAAGAACGTAAAGCAATTATTGATGAGCATTTAGCCTTGGTTCATTTAACAGCCGCTGCAGATAAATATCCCCACCAATTATCCGGGGGAATGCGTCAACGGGTCGGTATTGCCCGTGCCTTGGCATTACAGCCGAAAATTCTCCTTTTGGATGAACCTTTTGGGGCTTTAGATGCCCTAACCCGCGGTCGTTTGCAGGAACAATTAATGCAAATATGTAATCAACACAAAATCACGGCATTCATGATCACCCATGATGTGGATGAGGCACTTCTCTTGGCAGACCGAATTATCATGTTAACCAATGGTCCAGGGGCACAAATTGGTCGGATTTTATCTGTTGAATTACCTCGTCCCCGCCAACGGATGGCTGTGGTGAATCATCCCAATTACTATCGGATGCGAGGGGAAATTGTAGAGTTTCTGAACGAACAGAAGAAATCCAAAAAACAGCGGGAACTGAATCGAATTGCCATTGCCATCAGCCGAGGTAATATTGAAAAAGTGAACTTGGATTTAGGCTTCATTCCCTTAACCGATGCCAGTCCACTGATTGTGGCAAAAGAAAAGCAATTATTTCAAAAATATGGCTTAGACGTAGAACTCCGGCGACAGTCAAGCTGGAACTCTCTGGCGGAACACTTGGTGAATGGTGAATTGGATGCCGCCATGATGCTCGCTGGGATGCCCTTAGCACTTTCCGCGCAATCTAACCGGCTGATCACAACTGCCATGACGCTCAGCCGCAATGGTAACGCTATTACCCTATCGAACCAATTTAACCAGCCTAACACTTCCCCTGTAGAGGAATTACGTAAGCACATATTGACAGCCAAAGAAAAACCAATTTTTGGCATTGTCCATCCTGCTTCCATGCACAACTTTTTGCTAAGGAAATGGCTAATTCAAATCGGGATTAAACCTGATGTAGATGTGGAATTGGTTGTGATTCCGCCGCCGCAAATGGTCGCTAATTTAATTGCTGGTAACATTATTGGTTTTTGTGTTGGTGAGCCTTGGAATACCCGAGCAGTTTTGGATGATGTTGGCTTTATCATCACCACAGGTATTGACCTTTACGAGGGTCACATGGAAAAAGTGCTGGGAGTCAATCAAATCTGGGCACAACAATATCCTTTCACCCATTTAGCTTTAATTCGTTCTCTATTAGAAGCCTGTGCTTGGTGTCAGCAATCTAGAAATCGAGAAGAATTAGTAGATATTCTATCTAAGCCTGACTACTTGAATATGAATCCGAAATATATTAGACCTAGCTTATGCAACCCGATTTGGCTTACCAAGCAGCAGACCCGATATTTACCACAATTTCATCATTTTCTGGTGAAAAATAAGCCTTGTATCACAGAGTATGAATGGGTACTCAAACAGCTTACTGAGTGGGGAATTCTATCTTGCCAGAACTCACAAGAGTTCTTAAAACCGATTGTTCGAGATGATATTTTCCAGGAGGCAATAGCTCTGCTAGACCTAAATTTGTTAAAGTTAGACACTCAAGTTTCACAGCAAACCTCAGAGGTAATTTAGTTTGTAAACTCCATCTTTCGGAATTTATGATTCCTGTAGAAGAAGCAGAACAAATTATTAAAACCCACTGGAGCAATACAAAACACGAAGTGATTGCTTTAGAATCTTGTGCGGGAAGAATCCTAGCACAATCTATCCATGCTGACCGAGACTATCCCCCCATTAACCGAGTCATGATGGATGGAATTGCTATTAGTAAACAAGCCTACGATCATGGACTTAGAAAGTTTATCATTGTGGGTATGGCAACTGCGGGAACAGCACCCCTCAATCTGGAGAATATTGAAACCTGCATCGAAGTGACAACGGGATGCCCTTTGCCCGATGGTGCTGATTTAGTGATTCCCTACGAAGAACTGAGCATTCATCAGGGAGTAGCAGAAATTATTATTGACCAGCATCGAAAGGCTCAAGATTGCGTTCATCCACAAGGGAGTGATTGCCGCCTGGGTGAAGTAATCATACCATCTGGAACTAGGCTTAAAGGGATTCATTTAGGAATTTTGGCTAGCTTTGGTTACACAAAAGTTTTAGTAGAAAAATCTCCCAAAATCAAAGTCATTGCTACCGGTGATGAACTCATTCCCATTGACCAAAACCCACAACCCTATCAACTGCGTAGGTCGAATGTTTATGCCCTAAGAGCATCCTTACTCTCCTATGGTTACTCGGATGTTGAAATAGACCATATTCCTGATATTCCAGAATTAATCCTGTCCCATTATCAACAGAATCAACAGACCTATGACTTATTAATTTATTCCGGCGGTGTTTCCAAAGGAAAACGAGACTATCTCCCCCAAATTTGGCAAGACACGGGTGTCATACCTTATATTCAAGGGGTTCGACAAAAGCCTGGAAAACCGATGTGGTTTGGCATAGATCATCAAAGTAATACCATCATTTTAGGCTTACCTGGTAATCCAATTTCTGCATTAGTGTGTTTGCACCGCTACCTCTTGAATCGGAGTAAATCCTATGGTTCTTTACAGAAGATTATCACATTTGAACCAGATTTAACCTACTTTGTGCCAGTTAAAATCAATGCCAAGCATGAGCTTATGCCAATAATGCCTCAAAATTCAGGAGATTTTGTTGCCCTAGTGGACAGTGATGGTTTTGTAGAACTTCCGCAAAATAAAAAGCAGTTTACTCCGCAAGAGCAATTTTCCTTCTATCCTTGGTATTGAATATGAAACTGGTTGACCATTGGCAACGTCAGATTCGTAAACTGAGGGTGTCATTAACCGACCGCTGTAATTTGCGCTGTCGCTACTGCATGCCACTGCATCCTAATTTCATGGATAAGCATAGCTATTTAACCCCAGATGAATACGTTGATATAATTCAAGAATTACTAACCTATGGCATCGAGGAGATTCGCATTACAGGGGGGGAGCCGTTGGTACGACCGGAATTTTCTGAAATCATGTTAAAATTGAGTATGCTTAGCATTCCACAATTGAGCTTGACAACCAATGGCATTTTACTCCACCAGTATTGGGAAATTCTTAAAAAATGCAATGTCACGAAAATCAACATTAGCCTAGATAGTTTACAACCGAAAACCTTTGCATCCATCACCTATCGAAATAGTTTGTCTAGGATTTTAGAGAATATCAGACAAGCTGTTGCTCAAGGATTTGATATTAAAATCAATGTGGTGCTGATGCGGGGAATTAACGACTGTGAGTTATTTGATTTTATAGAATATGCTCAAAAATTGTCCGTCACCGTAAGATTTTTAGAGTTAATGCAGATTGGCTATGCTAATGAGCTATATGATCATCATTTCATCTCAGCCCAAGAATGTATTAATCAATTACAAACTCGCTATAGAATGAATAGAATTAATTCTGTATCTGACTCCACTGCTTTTTATTTTGAGCTTGATAGTGGGGTAAAAGTTGGCTTTATTGCTTCGGAATCCCAACCTTTTTGCAATAGTTGTTCTCGCTGGCGATTGTCTGCTGATGGACGTTTATTTGCCTGTTTATTTATAGAAAAAGGTATCTCCATACGCAACATCTCATCCGAAACTAGGCATCACATTTATGAGCAGTTATTAGGCATGAAGCCAATCCAACGTTCAGCCCATGTTTTACGTGCGATGTATGGAATTGGAGGATAATAGGATGTTTACTCATTTAGATGCTCAAAATCAGCCAAGGATGGTTGATGTTAGCGGTAAAAATATTACGATAAGGAGTGCTACTGCCCAAGCGCAAATCCAATTACCCAGACGTTTACAAGAATATATCAAGGGTAATGAAATTGTGCTTGAAAAGGGTGCCGTTTTTCAAACAGCAATCATCGCCGGGACAATGGCGGTAAAAAAGACGCAGGAACTCATTCCCTTCTGCCATCAAATTCCCATAGAAAGCTGTAGGTTTGAAATTAATATAGATGATAACTTTCTTGTGACGATAAACTGTAGGGTTAAAACCTCAGCTAAAACGGGTGTAGAAATGGAGGCTCTTTGTGGTGTGACAATTGCGGCACTTACAATTTATGATATGTGCAAATCCGTATCATCAGACATGATAATTCGAGAGAGTCGGTTATTAACGAAAACTGGTGGTAAAACCACTCGCCTAGAACGCCCTTTGTATGGTTTAATCCTCACGGGTGGTCTCAGTAAACGCATGGGTCAAGATAAGGCTTTGCTAGATTATCATGGACAGCCTTGTGCTTTATATTTATATAAACTAATGCAATCCTATTGTGAACAGGTTTATCTCTCGGCTCGCCCTGATCAATGGTTATCCACCCCCCTTGAAGGACTACCGATACTCCCGGATCAAGTCACCAGCGTCGGACCAATTAGTGGACTATTAACCGCATTTCAAACCCATCCTGATGTAAATTGGTTGGTGATTGCCTGCGATTTAATGCAAGTACAGGCTCATACGATTGAATATCTCTTAGCTGATTATCAAGAAAACACTATTGCCACATGTTATAGGAATCATGAACAGGGATTTCCGGAACCTCTGTGTGCTATTTATACCCCCAAAGCACAAGCGGTTTTTGCAGAAGCCTATCAGGCGGGTATTTATTGTCCTGTGAAGATTTTACAAAATCAATCCTGTACCCTAGTCAAACCCCGAAATCCGAATGAATTAATGAATGTCAATACCCCAGAAGACTATGCACGCATCGGCAACTAAGACGATTACCATTCAATATGTCGCCATGTTCAAAGACCAGGCAGACCGGTCAATGGAAAAGATCGAGACTGAGATAAAAACCTGTTCTGAACTGTATGAGTATTTACAGGAAAAATATAAATTTGCGATTCCTCTATCACAAATAAGAGTGGCTATCAACCATGAGTTTTGCCCTATGACACAACTCTTAAAAGAGCAAGATTTAGTGATTTTTATTCCACCGGTATGTGGGGGCTAAATGATTCAATTTACCCTTAGTTCTAACCCTATCTGTCCCTCTGCAATGAGCCGTCTATTAGTCAATAGTACCGTGGGAGCTTTAGTTACATTTGAAGGTTGGGTACGCAATCACAACGAAGGAAAATCTGTGTTGGGTTTAGAATATGAAGTGTATGAAATTCTAGCCCGAAAGGAAGGTGAAAAAATTCTCCAGGAGGCCCAAACTAAATTTAATCTTTCTGGTGCCGTTGCTTGTCACCGTTATGGTTATTTAGACATTGGTGAAATTGCTGTTTGGGTTGGCACAACTGGGGTGCATCGTGGCTCAGCGTTTGCCGGAACTCGTTATATTATTAATGGGATTAAAAGTCGTTTACCGATCTGGAAGAAAGAATTTTATATCGGGGAAAAACCGCAGTGGATATTATGTCCACAAAATCATATAGAAATCCTAAATAAGAACAAAACAAGATGAGTATTGGTCTATTTTAGGGAAAGCAAATTTCTGATGCCTTAAAGCAAACTTAAATAGCTATTTGGGCACCTCTATTAATTGACCTATGGTTTAGTTAGTATTAACGACGTGGAAGGAAAAAATGGGTCAAAAAGGATTTTGGGATGAGCAAGAGCGGCGGGAAAAACTCAATCAAAAAAAGCCCATGCTGAAGTGGCTCAATGAGAATATTAACTGGGAAGAGTTCCGCCCAATATTAGAAACGATATATGACAAGGGAAGAAAGAGCAATGCAGGTCGTACAGTCTTTTGAGTGGTTATGGGATACAGTTGAACCCCGCTTGCCGTAGGTCAATCACGGTAAGCCTTTAGGATAATCGAGGCTTTTTCTATCCTTTAATTGATAGATAGACTGTAAACCCACCGATGTGGTTGATTCTCCAACAAATGTATGCCATTAGTGACGATGAACTCGAGTTTCAAGTGAATGACCGTATCTCGTTCATGGAATTCCTAGGATTCGGTATCGAAGACGCTATCCCTGATGCCAAAACGGTCTGGTTATTTCGGGATAATCTTGCCAAGCATGATCTGGTTAAAGAAGTATTTGCTCATTTTGATAATTACCTGAGAGAAAAAGGATATATAGCAATCCTATTTGATTAACGAACACAAATTTCCCAGAACCAGGGACGGGGGCGGTGCCCCTGCGACCCCTGTTCCATTCTTATTTAGGATTGCTATATTGTCGAAGTTGGTCAGATGGTGGATGCCACTCTCATTCCCGTGCCAGTCCAACGGAATAAGAAAATCAAGAAGTAAAGGAAGGGAACATTCCTAAGCAATGGGGGAAAAACCCCCATGTTTTACGGCAAGAGATGCCCGTTGGGTAAAGAAAAATGGTGTTAGTTATTTTGGCTATAAAAATCATATCAGCGTAGATGTAAAATATGGTTTTGTGCGTCATTATGTGGTCACGGATGCCTCCGTGCATGACTCCCAAGTATTCAGTCAACTCGTGGATATTGATGGCCAAGAAATCTGGGGAGATAGTGCCTATCACAGCACGGATTTAGAATGGACATTAGCAAAAATCCATGAAAAAGGCTACCGCAGAGCAAAATGAAAAGAATCGCATCAAATCTCAAGTGAGAGCCAAGGTGGAACACGTATTTGGTCAGTGGGTGATGGGTCTTGGGGGTAAGTTTATGCGTCTGATTGGTAAAACCAGAGTACAGGCGGCAATTGGTTTGAAAAATCTCGCTTATAATTTCCGCCGTTATGCGTTTTGGGAGCGGCGGTCTCTGGCTGATATAGTCATTCCCAGAAGTGTTGAAAGGTAGGTAAAGGCAGAAAAAGAGGGGTCAAAATATGGTATTCTAATTCATATAAACCAAAACATGAAACAACTATGAAATTCAATTCTTTTCCCGGGATTGTCAAATTTTTACTCAAAGACCTGCCAACTAATGATTATCCAGTTCTAAATTCTCGCTTATTTTGTTCAATCTGGTTTGCTGGCATTTTAGACAAAGGAATCAACAGTTTACGGGACTTATTTTACCAATTAAATCATGCGGGCATTAAGGTTGACTTATCCACGTTTTCTAAGGCGAACAAGACAAGAGACCCACAAATTTTTATGCATCTTTATCATAAATTATTGCATTATATTGAGGAAGCTCATCCTGAAAAGAGGTTGGTTTTATGTCCTTTTGATGCTACCGTAATACCGCTGATGAGTAAGTTATTTTGGCTCCAAGGCTATCGCCAAGTAAAGTTAATAACCACTTTGAATCAAGATACGAAATCTACTGGTCATTTAATTGTTAGTCCTGGACAGGCACATGAGATTAATTTTGGTGAAGATATTGTGAAAATGCTACCGGAAAATGGAGTCGCAGTCGGGGATAGAGGGTTTTGCAGTCACAAAGTATTTGAACAATTTATCGAAAATGATGCCCTTTTTATTATCCGTATTAAGTCGAATTGGAAATGGGATGAAAACTATCATATCACCACAGAACGAGGTAAGGCGAGAGTAGTTTGTTTTGGCAATGTTCAACAGAAAGTAGACTATTATTTAGCTACCAATATTCCTGAGGATGTAATGAGTAATGAAGAGATAGGGGAAGCCTATAGACAACGCTGGGCGATAGAGGTACTATGGAAATTTCTAAAGATGAACTTAAAGCTCGATAAAATGATGAGTAAAAATTTGAATGGAATTACCATTCAAATTTATGTAATTTTAATAGTTTACTTGATATTGCAACTGTTAAAAGTTCCACGGATGTACGGAAGTAAATTGGCAGATAAGTTCCGATATATACAAATCTTAATACGGCAGGAGTGGAATTTTGTCCATTGGCTCAATCGGGTCGTCCCACGCCTAAATATGTAAAGTTTTATTGCAGGATTCAACACTTGTGAGTCATTCCGTTTTAGAGTGCGACACTTTTTAGGTATTTGCAACCGCTCTATTCTTTTCTAGGAGAGGGTTTGTAGGTGAAGGCGAGTGTTGCAAACTTGTTTGAAATGACTATAATCTGTGAGTTTTGACCCCATACTAAATCTCTTTTTAATCATATCTACAGCAATCTATAAAACCCAGTCATCTTAGTACAAAAAAGTACTGAGCAATGCTCTGCTGTTCTTGTGCTTTGTTCTCATGTTTTGAATAAATAGAGGTGCCCTAAAGTCTATGGCAATCTTATTGGATTGATGAACAGAAGTTCCCTAGAACCAAGACGGGGCGGTGCCCTGCGACCCTTGATTTTTTAAGTATGAAATTTTATGCACAAATTCACAAATCAAGTGCAATTGCAATATTCAAGTCTGTAACCAAGGGGTGGCGAGCAGGGCGACGGTTGCGCCTAGGAGTCCTCCCACTAAGACTTGGGCGGGGGTATGACCGAGCAATTCCTGGAGGGGGTTGTGGTCTTGAAATTCCCCGTGCTCCCGGCGGAGGGTGTCCACCATCTGATTGAGTAAACGGGCATGGCGGCTAGCAGCCAACCGTACCCCCGATGCGTCATACATCACGATTAGGGCGACTACCACAGCGATGGCAAATTCCGGGCCATTCCAACCCCAGGTTTGTCCCACCGCTACCGCTAAAGCCGCTACCAGTGCCGCATGGGAACTGGGCATCCCCCCGGATTGGATGAGAATTTTCGGATGCCACTGCTGATGTTGGACGAGGGAGACGACTGCCTTCGCCACCTGGGCAACCCCACAGGCCAGCAAGGCAATCAGCAAAACCCCATTCCAGGTCGCCATCCTCTTCCCCTTTCTATCCGCCGTTTCCCTCTATCTTAATCGAGTCCTGCTCAATGACTGCGGGCAACCACAAATTCCGCCAGGGCTTGCAGGGGCAGTGCCGCCTCCCCCCAGGGGGTTAACAGGTCTTGGGCTTCTTGAACCAGTTGCTTCGCCTGCCGCCGGGACTCCTCAATCCCCCACAGGCTGGGGTAGGTGACCTTCTGGGCTTGCAGGTCTTTGCCTGCGGTTTTCCCCAGTTCCGCCGCCGTGCCGGTGATGTCTAAAATATCATCCACAATTTGAAATGCCAAACCAATGTTGCGGGCGTATTGGGTGAGGGCTGACAGCAATTCCTCACTCCCCCCGGCTAAAATTGCCCCGGAAACCACGGAAATTTCCAGCAGGGCACCGGTTTTGTGGGTGTGGATGAAATGTAAGGTTTCCACCGTCACATCCGATTTGCCCTCGCATTCCAAATCCACCACCTGCCCCCCCACCAAACCCGTGGCGGCTACCGCATGACCCAGGCGGGCAACCACTTCCAACACATGGGTTGGGGGCACCCCTTGGGTTTGCCGCACCAGCCATTCAAAGGCATAGGCGAGTAACCCATCCCCGGACAGGATGGCAATCGCCTCCCCGTAGATTTTGTGGTTGGTCAAGCGTCCCCGCCGGTAGTCATCGTTGTCCATCGCCGGGAGGTCATCGTGGATCAAGGACATGGTATGTACCATTTCCAGGGCGCAGGCGGTCGGCAGAGCCATCGCCACCGTTCCCCCTGCCAGTTCACAACTCGCCAGACACAAAATCGGGCGCAACCGCTTGCCACTCCCCAACAGGGAATAGCGCATCGCCTCATAAATCCGTTCGGGATAGCGTACCGGCAGTGCCGCCGCCAACGCCTCTTCCACCCACTCCTGCCGCTGTTGGAGGTAGGCGGCTAGGTCAAATTTGGTACTCACACCCGCCGAATTGCTCATGGTTCTACCGGTCAATTTTGCCCCATCATCCCCTTAATCCTAACCGATGCGGGGGACAGGGGACTAGCTCCCCAGGGATTCAGGGGTGGGCACCATCATCTGCGTCAAACCATGACCGCTATCCAAAGAGATCAACTCTTCCACATCCCGCCGGATCACCCCACAAATCTGATCCAAGGGTAAATCGTTGGGGTCAGTGCCAAAGGGATTTTCAATTTCTAGGGCAATTTCTTCAATTCCCAGCACCACAAAAGCGGCAATCGCCGTCACCGGAATCGTCGCCCATCCCAACTGTGCCACCAACCGAAACGGAAAGAAAAAGCAGTACAAAATCAGAATATGACGCAAATGCACCGAGTAAGCCAAGGGTTGGGGGGTTCGCAAAATCCGTTCACACACCCCCAGGGCATCTACCAATTGGGACAAGGGTTGCTCCAGGGTACTGAATTGGTAGGCATTCAAATGCTGTTGCTGATATTGCCAACGTAAATAATCCCCAATCCAAAACGCCAGCCCCACCGGACGATGCGCCATCCCCGCCAACAGATGCAGGCGATCTGGAGGCAACAAATCCTGCAATTCTGCCAAGGGCGATTCTCCCCGCAGGTGACATTTGAGGGCAATGGCGTAGGCGGTAATCAGGCGCACCGCCTGCTCCTTTTCCTGGCGATCCCGGGGGGTACATTCATCCACCATGACCAGGATTTGGCGGGCAAGGTTGCGCGAGGCATTGACAATCGTTCCCCAGGCTTTGCGCCCCTCCCAAAACCGGTCGTAGGCGGTATTCGTACGAAATACTAACAACAACCCCAGCACCACGTCCGGGGTAAAGGTGACCAACCCAAAGGGTACGGAACCAGCCGTGTAGGTGTGGGTTAAAACAACGACCAAAGCAATCGCGCTGTAGAGAATGATCCGGGGCAACACCGCTGGGATCACCGAACCCCGCCAGGTGAAGGTGAGGTTCACCCAATTTTGTTGCAACGTCATCGGTGGGGACGACCAAATACCCGCAAGTTTTTGCCTCATGCCCATTGCATTGCCGTGATCATTTGGAATACCTCTGCATGATTTTTGTGTGTAGGATTGCTTCCTTGGCAATTCTTATTAAGCCGGGGGCATTCTCAAGAACCATGAATTAGAGAATTAAATCAAACAGTGCATGATTCAGTTCTACCATGACCAAGTTGGTTAACTTAAGAACGGCGTAGCAGTACCAGCCCATTATGCACCCTGCCCCCCGGCACCAACACCTGCCCTCCCAACACCAAACTCGTAGAAGTTCCCCCATCCAAATTCAAAGCCGCCACTGCCCCCAAATCCTGCATAATCTGGGTGAGTTCCGTCAAGGTGGGTCCCTGTTGGTAGGCTTCATTGCCCCCGACGGTGACCCACAGCCAGCGACCCGACCGGCTGACCCCCAGGGCACTACGGGGGGCTTTTTGTTGGCGGAAAAAGGGCTGAAATTGCTCCTGCTCCGGGTCTAGCACCACCCGCCCGTCCTTTAGCAGTAACGGTCCTGCCCCCAACCCGTGGGGATAATCCTGCACAGTGGAGGGAATCAATTGCTGGGTGAGTTGCACCGTCGCTCCCAGGGGAAATTGACTGCTTAAATTCCCCAACCCCCGTCCCACCAGCACATACCCCGCCAAAGGTACCGGAGTCGGGTTGCCAGTCGCCATGCCCACCACCCGGTCGTCCGTCACCGTAATCACCGTTTCCCCCTGGGTCAAGGGCGTGTAGGTCGCTCCCCAATTCGCCGTATAGCGGGCGATCCCTTTTTGCACATACCCGGAATTTAACGCTTGTAAATTCATGGGCGCCCCCTGATTCACCCGCACCTGCTCCTGGAGTTGCGCCCGGGCGAAAATGAGTTCCCCCTGGTCATTCCAGGCGACCATGCCCCGGTTCAGGATCGGACTGCTGTACCATTGCCCCTGCCAGCGGATCGCCCCCAGGGGAAGCTGGGTATTGCGGTTGAAAAAGCCCCCATTGATCGCCGCCACGCCCTGTACCTGTTGCGCCAATGTCAGCAAGGGTGCCAAGCCCGTTTGCCCCCGACTGCCCTCCCACACCGGGCGCATCATGTACTGCTGGGGGTCAATCTCCAGCCAAGTCACCCCATAGCCCCGTACCTGCTCCTGCCGCCATTGCAACCCCGGTGCCCAGTGAATGGTCAGCTTCTCTACCCCCGTTTGGGGTTCCACCACCAACCGGGGCGGGTTGGGTAACGTTGTCACCCGCATGGGCTGGCTAAAGGTCAAAACCGTCGCCTGGGCACTGAAATTCAGATTGGGAAAAGATTGGCGCAATTCGGCACGACCCGGTGCCAAAATCCGCAAAATGGTTTGATTAGCATTACTTTGTACACGCCAAGGGGCAATTTTATCCAGGTCAATCACCATGCGACGACTGCTCTGGCGAATCCCTTGAATCTGCGCCACCGGGGCGGTAATGCGGAGTTCATTCCCCTGCACCTGGGTTTGCCAACCAGCCTCAGCGAACAGTTCCGTCACCTCCAAAAACCGGCGGGTGTACTGCGGATGCCAGGACACGGACAGATTTTGCACCGGGCTAAACCAGACCACCGGCTGTTCCTGGGGGCGACGACTACTGCGTAATTCTATCCCCAACCGCTGGGTTGCATCCCCCTCACTGACCGCCAGCCGCACCCGCCCCTGGGCATCCCGCCATTGCCGCCATGCGCCCACCCAGGTTTCCCCGTTGACACTCAGCCGTTGTTCCCAAACCGGGGGTTGGGGTGGGGGTAAAGGGGTTTGCGCCAGAACTATCAGCCCAATCATTGGATTCTTTACTCCCTGATGTTGGTGATGAATTGGTTAGGAATGGATGAATGATGGTGAGGAACTGAGGGTCATAGGTTTTGAATAACGATGTCAATAGGGGCAGGGAAGTTGCCGGGGTTCATGCGGTAAGCTGGCGGTCTAACCAGTCTAAAACCCGATGCCATGCCCACCACCGATCCGGGTCAGCCGCCAATTTTTGCCCCGCCCGACTGCTGTAATAGCCCACATGACCGCCATATTTTGTCAATACTAAATCAATCCAGGCATTTTGGGCAGTCAGCCGCACCAGATCGGGAATGATGCTAGGGTCAAAAACCGGGTCATCCTCAGCGTAAAGAATCAGGGTCGGCAGGGTCAGTTCCCCCAAAAACCGCAAGGGACTGGTGGCATCATAATAGTCCTGCACCGTCGCAAACCCCAACCGGGGGATCACCAATTCCTGGTCAAACGTCCAAATGCTGTGCGCCCGGGCGATGGCCGCTCCATCAATCTCCTGGGGATGCGCCTGGTCAAGCTGGTGCGCCAATTTTTGCAATTCCCGGGTGATCGCCCGCTCCAGATACCGTCCCCAGGGGTGCGCCATCAGATAGGCTAGGGAACGACCCGCATCCAAATTGGGGCAAACCGCAATCACCCCCCCCACCTGCTCCCGGGGCAAAGGACTGGATGCCCCCAACGCTGTCCAACCCGCCCACAGCGCCAACTGCCCCCCCAGGGAATAGCCCGCGAACCAATAGGGAGGCGGACAACCCAACTCCTGCGCCCCCACCGCCACCGCCAGATAATCCTGCCCCTCATGGATGCCATCCGAAGGCAGAGCGGGGGATAACTGACCGGTGCGACCATGCGCCCGCCAATCAAACAGCACCACCCCATACCCCCGTTGTACTGCCCAGTAAGCCAGCAGATGTAAGTACGTCTGGTTCGCCAAACTACCGGTAATTCCATAGGTTGCCACAATCGTTCCCTTCGCTTGCCGGGGCACTACCCACTGCCCAAAGATGGGAACATTGCCAGCACCGGCGAAAACATATTCCTGATACGCCAGCTGGGGAAATTCTACCCTCCGACCTACCCAAGCGGTGTACAGGGTCATGGCGAAACCGTCCTGCAGCCACCAGGGTGGGATAAACGCAATCACGGGGTTAAATTGCCCTGGGTAACATCAATATCATACAAATCAGCAATTTTAATTTCTATAGCAATCCTAAATGAGAATGGAACAGAGGGTCGCAGGGGCACCGCCCCCGTCCTTGGTTCTGGGAAATTTTTGTTGGTTAATCAAATAGGATGGCTATACTAATTTCAGTGGCATTTCTAATTGTTAATACGTAGGAATTTTGGTCGCAGGGGCACCGCTTTTATTCTGGGGAATTTCTGTATGCCTACGGCACGCAAGCTAACGTTACAGCCTGTTAAGGGGTCACGGGATACGATGGTAAGCCTGCTGGCTCTAACCCCCTTGAGGTCAAGCCTTGGAAACACGATTTTTTGTATCCTTTAATTCGTGAACAGACTGTAATCAAGTAGGATTGCTATGGGATGATTCGATGAAATGCTCTGTCATTGCCAATGGGTGTCCTAAACTATTGCAGTTGTTGCAGACGACTTTGGAGGAGTTCGATCTGTTGGGTCAGTTCAGCCAATTGGGCTTGGTGGGTTTGTACCACGTCGGGGGGAGCCTTGGCGAGGAATTGGGCATTATTTAAGCGGGCGGCTAACCCATCCGCCTGTACTCGAATTTTCTGTACATCCCGTTCAACCTTTGCCCTGAGGGTCGCCACATCCACCAGCCCCGCCAGGGGTAACAACACCTGCACCGTGCCAGTGATCCCCACCAGGGTTTGCCGTTGCGCCGTCAGGTCTTTGCCCCAGGTGAGGGGTTGCACCTTGGCTAAATCGCAGATGTACTGCTGGCTCGCTTCAATAATCGCCTCTTCCCGAACGGAGGGGGTTTGCATGATGATGGGTACACTTAGACCGGGTTTAATTTCGGCAATCGCCCGTAAATTGCGAATGGTACGAATGATTTGAATCACCAGGTCAAAATCCGTTTCCAATTCCCGGTCAATTTGGCTGGGATCGGCTTGGGGATAGGGTTGCCGGGCAAGACTCACCCCGGGTTCTGGGCGCACTAAACTGTGCCAGAGGGTCTCCGTAATATGGGGCATGAAGGGGTGCAGAAGTTTCATCAAATCCCCTAAAATCTCTGCCAAAATGCGCTGGGCAAGGGGGCGGGTGGGATGGGTAGCATCTTGCAGACGGGATTTCACCAATTCAATATACCAATCACAAAAATCCCCCCAAATATATTCATACAAAAGTTTGGCGGCTTCCCCCAAATTGTATGCCGTTAATTCCTGGTTAATCTGAGCAATGGTGCGATGGTGACGGGATAAAATCCATCGGTCGCTGAGTTCAGCCAAAACCGGGTCAATAGGGGGTAAATCTGCGGGGGTTTTTCCCTCTAAATTCATCAACACAAATCGAGCCGCATTCCAAATTTTATTGGCAAAGTTACGGCTGGCTTCAACGGTGGCAGATTCATCGGTTTTGCGATTGTAATCTAAACGAATATCTTGACCGGCTCCCACCACTTCTTTGACTAGGGCAAAGCGCAGGGCATCCACCCCGTATTTTTCAATCAATACCAGGGGGTCAATCCCATTCCCCGCCGATTTGGACATTTTTTTGTTATTTTCATCCCGCACCAAGCCGTGAATATACACAGTCTGAAAGGGCATTGTGCCGGTGAAATATCGCCCCAACATGGTCATGCGAGCGACCCAGAAAAAGATAATATCAAACCCGGTCACCAGGGTCGTTGTTGGGTAATAGCGGTTAAAATCAGCAGTTGCTTCCGGCCAGCCCAGGGTGGAAAAAGGCCATAAACCCGAAGAAAACCAGGTATCCAATACATCCGGGTCCTGTTCTAAAACCGCATCATCCCCAAATTGTGCCTGGGCAAGTTTTTGGGCTTCGGCTTCATTTTCTGCCACGATAAACGGCGTGGTATCCGTAATGGTATTGTCCGTTTCACTTACCACATACCAGGCAGGAATGCGATGCCCCCACCACAACTGGCGGGAAATACACCAATCGTTCAATTTGACCAACCAATCCCGATAAACCTTACCCCAGCGTTCGGGAATAAATTGGGGTGAATTGTGGTTGTCAAAATCCGTAAGGGCTTGTTCGGATAAGGGAGCAATTTTCACAAACCATTGGGTGGATAATAGGGGTTCAATGGGAACTTTACCTCGGTCACTGTAGGGCACTGTATGACGATAGGATTCAACCCGCACCAAATAGCCTTGATTTTCTAAAGCTTGCACCACATTTTTACGGGCAACAAACCGGTCTTGCCCCTGAAATTCCCCCGCATTTTCATTCAGAGAACCATCGGGATTCAAGATATTAATCAGTGGCAAATGATGACGCTTGCCGATTGCAAAATCATTGGGGTCGTGGGCGGGAGTGACTTTCACACAACCCGTACCAAATTCCGGGTCAACCCACGCATCAGCAATAATCGGAATTTCCCTATTCATTAGGGGTAAAATCACTTTTTTGCCAATTAAATCTTGATAGCGGGAATCGTTAGGATTGACTGCAACCGCCGTATCCCCTAACATCGTTTCCGGGCGGGTGGTGGCAACTTCCACAAAGCCATTTCCCTCCGCCAAGGGGTAACGGAAATGCCAGAGATAGCTGTCCACTTCCTGGGATTCGACTTCTAAATCCGACACCGCTGACTGGGTCGCCGGACACCAATTCACCAGATATTTGCCCCGATAAATCAACCCCGCCCGATACAATTCCACAAAAGCGTGAATCACCGCCCGGGACAAACCCGCATCCATCGTAAATCGTTCCCGTGACCAGTCCACCGATAAACCCAGCCGCCGAATTTGGGTCACGATGGCATTACCGGAGGTTTCTTTCCATTGCCATGCCCGTTCCAGGTAGGCGGTGCGCCCCAAATCCTGACGGGTTTTGCCCTGAGCTTGCAGTTCTTTTTCCAGTAATGTACTGACAGCAATACTGGCGTGATCCGTACCTGGTAACCACAATGTATTGCGCCCCAACATCCGATGATACCGAACCAGAACATCAATCAGGCTGTGTTCAAAAGCGTGTCCCATGTGCAGACTGCCCGTGACATTTGGGGGGGGGATCACAATGCAATAGGGTTCGCCGGGGGCGGCTGGGTCAGCCACAAACACCTGATGTTGCTCCCAATAGGCTTGCCAGTGGGCTTCGGTGGCATGGGGGGAATATTGGGAGGGCAATTCGGTCATAAATCTAGGACAGTGCAATTCAAGATTAGTGTATCGCAAGCCTTGCCCCTGCAGGTGGACAGGATAAGAATTTGCAGACAAATATTAGGGCACCTCTATTCATTCAAAACATGAGGGCAAAACACAAGAACAGCAGATTATTACTCAGTACTTTTTTGTACTAAGATGACTCGGTTTTATATAGCAATCCTAAATGAAAATAGAATAGGGGTCGCAGGGGCACCGACCCCGTCCTTTGTTCTGGAAAATTCTTGTTTGTAAATCAAGTAGGATTGCTATATATTGTCGAAGTTGGCCAGATTGTGGATGCCACTCTCATTCCCGTGCCAGTCCAACGGAATAAGAAAATCAAGAAGTGAAGGAAGGGAACATTCCTAAGCAATGGGAGGAAAAACCCCATGTTTTACGGCAAAAGGATAGAACTGCCCGTTGGGTAAAGAAAAATGGTATCAGCTATTTTGGCTATAAAAATCATATCAGCGTGGATGTAAAATACGGTTTTGTACGTCATTATGTGGTCACGGATGCCTCCGTGCATGACTCACAAGTATTCAGTCAACTTGTGGATATTGATGGGTCGGAAATATGGGGAGATAGTGCCTATCACAGCACGGATTTAGAATGGACGTTAGCCAGGATTGGTTTTACCAGTCAAATCCATCAAAAAGGCTACCGAAATCAGCCCCTAACCGCCGAGCAAAATGAAAAGAATCGCATCAAATCTCAAGTGAGAGCCAAGGTGGAACACGTATTTGGTCAGTGGGTGATGTGTCTTGGGGGTAAGTTCATGCGTCTGATTGGTAAAACCAGAGTACAGGCGGCAATTGGGTTGAAAAATCTCGCTTATAATTTCCGCCGTTATGCGTTTTGGGAGCGGCAGTCTCTGGCTGATAATCTGTGAGTTTTTACCCCATACTAAGTCTCTTTCCAATCATATCTACACCAATCTATAAAACCCAGTCATCTTAGTACAAAAAAGTACTGAGCATGCTATACTGTTCTTGTATTTCATTCCCATTTTTTGAATAAATAGAGGTGCCCATGAATCACTTTACCATCATGGGCAACAACACTGCCCATAGAACGGTGCGCCCTCAAAATAATGCCGTTCGGTACTGTCAGCCAATAGGCTTCGGGTATTTTTCGTTCAGTTTTTTGTAAAAAATAAGCATGAATAGGCGAATGGATAGACCGGGGTAATTGATAAGTTACATCATGCTCTGGATAACAGGTATGATATGCTAACCCTGGTAGTTGTCCCTGGTAGTGTTGGTAGTATTCTCTGCCCGAAACCCAATACCCTTTGGCGGGGATGCTTCCTAGAAGCGGGGTGGTCAGTTTTAACCACTGACGATGCAAACGTTTAATATAGCTAAACACGCAAAGGTTGACATAGATATGGGTCGCAGGGCGTAGCCCCACATTGGTTTCCCAGAATCTTAAGGCGACAACCTTAACCTACCTAGCTATATAATTCATTTCTGATTTGAAACTCATTTGAAATTACTCTAACAACAAGTGACCCACACCTTGCCCTTGGAATCCCTGTTCGGAATTCAATTGGCACGGCTATGAGTGATACTAACCGGAATTTTAGATTCACCTAATATCCGGGGTAAACGATGCTTAAAGCCACACAAAATTTCCCAGGTGATGGTGTCTAAATCTTTTGCCCAATCCTGCGCCGTGATTTGGTGATTGCCCTCCCGCCCAATTAGGGTGACGATTTGCCCCACCTGCACCTCTGGCACAGTAGTCACATCCAACATCAGTTGATCCATCGTAATCATGCCCACTTGCCGCACCCGTTGCCCCGCCACCACAGCCGTCATCCGGTTGGATAACCCCCGGGGCACCCCGTCCGCATAACCAATGCCCACGGTTGCCAAACGCATGGGTTGGGTCGCCACAAACCGATGCCCATAGCTCACCCCCGTCCCCGGCGCAATTTCTTTGATTTGGGTAATCCGTGCCCGTACCCCCAAAACCGGTTGCAAGGGCAAAATCCCCTCTAGGTGCGGTGCCGGGGCATACCCGTACAGAGCTAAACCCACCCGCACCATATCGTAATGCAGATGTCTATCCAAAAGCATCCCGGCGGAATTAGCGAGATGCACTTTCGGACAGGGAATGCCCAGCCGTTGCACCTCCTGGCGTACCTGGCGAAACCGTTGCTGTTGTAGATACACCCCCTGGGGGTCGGGGTCATCCGCCGTCGCTAAATGGGAATAAAGACTGGCTAAACGCAATTCGGGGCTGTTCCATACGGCTTGGATCAGCGGTATCGCTTCATGCCAAGGTACCCCCAACCGGGACATCCCTGTATCCACATCCAGATGCACCGGCAGAATGGTGCCTTCAGTTTGCGCCACCTGGGTAAATAGCCGCAGGTGTTCCCAAGTCGCCAGGGTCGGTTCCACCCGCCAGTAGAGCAACGCCTGCACCTGTGGCACCGTATCCACCCCGCTCAGGAGTAAAATCGGTGCCCCAATTCCCGCCCGTCGCAGTTGAATCGCCTCTCCTAGGGTTGCCACCCCCAACCAGGTCGCCCCCTGCGCCAAAACCACCTCCGCCACTGCCACCGCCCCGTGCCCGTAGGCATCGGCTTTGATCACCGCCAGTAACTCGGTCTGTGCTCCTAAATAACTGCAAATTGCTCTGGTATTGTGCGCCAGAGCCACCGGGTCAATTTCCACCCAAGCCCTCGCCTGCGGGTCAGGCAAACATTCCCCAGACATCCATTCACTCGCTCACACATTAGCCATACACTACCAGTTCTGGAGCCTGCTGACAAGGCTGGTACAGGGTGGTGCGTTGCCAATGGGGACGACCAATACTGGCAATCGCCGCCTGGAGTTCCGCAACCATTTTGCTTGTGCCCCCTTGTGCCCCCGCCATCGTGGTAATATGCTCTTCCATTAATGTACCGCCAATGTCATCACAACCCCATTGTAAAGCCTGCACCGCCCCCCCTAGCCCCAATTTCACCCAACTGGGCTGATGATGTTTGACCCATCGCCCCAAAAAGAGCCGTGCCACCGCCGTTAACCGCAAGGTGGCTGTCACGTCCGGTTGCAGTCGCCCCACCCGTCGCCGGAGCGGTGCTGGTGCCTGTGCCCCCACAAACGGGAGCAGGATAAATTCGGTCAAGCCACCCGTGCGTTGTTGCAACTCCCGTAACTGGTGTAAATGGTGGATTTGCTGGGCAGGGGTTTCCACATGACCGCAGAGCATGGTACTGGTGGTGGGAATTCCCATCTGGTGGGCTTGGGTGACAATCCCCAGCCAGGTGGCGGTGTCAATTTTTTCCGGGCAAATCACCCGCCGTACCCGGTCGTCCAGCACTTCCGCCGCCGTGCCGGGCAGGGAGTCCACCCCCACCTCCTGGAGTGATTTAAGTACATGAGCAATACTGATCCCATCCTGGCGGCTGATGAATTGGATTTCCTGGGGGGAAAAGGCGTGCAGGTGGATGCCCGGAGCGGTGGTTTTGATCGCCGTCACCAACTCCCGATAGTAGGCAAGGGTACTGCCCTGGCGTTGGGCGTGGGGATTTAACCCCCCTTGCAGGCAGATTTCCGTTGCCCCTTGGGTCACCGCCTCCCGGACTTTAGCCGTCACCTGTGCCATCGTTAACCAAAAACTCCCCGGTTGCCCCCCATCCCGGCGAAAGGCACAGAACCCGCAGTGTTGTTCACAGATGTTGGTGAAATTGAGATTCCGGTTGACCACATAGCTGACCGGCTCCCCCACCAAGCTCCGGCGCAGTTCATCGGTAGCCTGCTGGAGCCATGCCTGGGGGTAGGGTTCAGTTAAAAGCAGGTACCCTTCCTCTGGGGTGATGCCGTTTCCCGCAACGGCACGGTCTAAAATTCCCAGGATCATGGGTGTCGCCAAATCCGAATCGAATTGTCCCGGCTCCCAGAAATGAGAAAGTTGCCATCGGGGGTGAAGGCTAAACTGGTGACCTGCTTGCTGTGCCCTTTGAGGGTGTCCCGCTGTTGGCGCAGTACCATATCCCAGGTCTGGATCAAACCATCCTGGTTGCCGCTGACCAAAATGTTTCCCCGGGGCGCAAAGGCGAGGGCACTCACGGCGGTTTTTTGCTCCGGGAAGGAATGCACCCGCTCCCCTTTGTTAAAATCCCACAGGTGAATCAAGCGGTTTTCATTGCCGGTGGCGATCCACTGGCTATCGGGGCTGACCACCACTGCGTTAAACCCATTATCCCCAAACCGGAATGGCTCCGCAATCGTCCGTAGGGAACGCCCATTGCCCGCTTCCCAAATCACCAAGGTATTGTCCCAGCCGCCACTGACCAACAAAAACCCATCCGGGGTAAAACTCAACCCCCGCACATGACTGCTATGCCCGGTGAGGGTACACAGACATTTACCGCTACTCAATTCCCAAATCCGAATGGTTTTATCCTCGCTCCCACTCGCCACCAACCGCCCGTTGGGACTGACCGCAATGGCACAGATGGGACTGCTGTGTTTGGCAAACATCCCCCCCAAGGTCTGGGTAATTTTCCCTTTGCCCACCTCCCAAAGCCGTAGCGTGCGGTCTTCACACCCAGCGACCACGGACTGCCCATCCGGGGTAAATTGCAACGCCATGACCGGTGCCGTGTAGGTGTAGGACCAGAGGGTGGTGACGGTCAAATGCTCCTGCCCGCTCAACTGCCACAGCCGCAAAATCCCATCTTTTCCCGCCGCCGCAATCAGGGTTCCCCCGCCCAACGCCTCCACACTCGCCACCGCCGTAATCCAGTTGCTATAGGGTCCCAGGGTACACACACATTCCCAGGTGGGTGCCTTGACTTGACTGGCGGTGGTATTTTTTTGCCGTTGGGGAAAATTCAAAACCAACTTAGAAGCAGTCGGTGCGCTTGACGGCTGTAACCGGGAGGGTGTCCCCAGGCGATTCCCCTGGCTCAGGGCTTCCAAATCCTGCCGTACCTCCGCCGCCGATTGGTAGCGTTTGCGGGTCGCCCGTTCCAACAAGCGGTTCAAAATCTGCGCCAACACTGGACTCACCGGCTCTGCCACGTAGTCCTGCCACACCCAGCCATCCTGGGACATATCGTAAAGTTCCAGGGGCGGACGACCGGTCATCAGATGCACACAAGTCACCCCCAAGCTGTACAAATCACTGACAAATTCCGCCTTGCCCACCATCTGTTCCGGGGCGGTAAACCCAGCACTACTGATAATCGTGCGTAAATTGGACATGGAGGTACTGGGGGCAAACTTAGCCGCCCCAAAGTCCACCAAATACAGCTTGCCATTCACCCCACTGCGGATCACATTCTCCGGTTTCACATCCCGGTGGATCACATGATGGTCATGCACAAATTCCAACACCGGCACCAAATCCTTCAGCAATTGCAGTGCCTTCGCTTCGTTATAGGGACCGTACAGTTGCAACTCCCGCGCCAAATTATTTCCATCAATAAATTCCTGGATAATGTACTGCCGTTGTTCCTGCTCAAAGTAGGCGTACAGCTTGGGAATTTGCTCGTGGTGTCCCAATTCATCCAACCGCAGTGCCTCCCGCTGGAAGAGTTCCGAAGCCTTGGCATAGGACTGGGCATCCATCTCCATCGGCAAAAACTGCTTGACCACGCACTTGGGTTTGGAAGGTTTATCCTCATCCACCGCCAAAAAGGTGCGCCCAAAGCCCCCCTGTCCCAAAGGTCGCAAGGGTCTGTACCGATTTTGTAAGACTAAATCACTGCCACAGGCTTGACAAACGAGAGCCTCTGGGGGATTTTGCCCAGGTCGGGGGCAATCGGGGTTGAGGCAATAGCTCATGGTCGGTCAGGGTCAAGCTGGGGGTGATTTTACCTTATGTTAACCAAAGATAGGGTGGGTGCTGAACGCCCAGGAAGTTTGGAGATACCTTATTTTACGCTATACTCAACGGGATTCCTTTCGTTTGTGTGGATAAACTGCCGTGACCAGTGGTGTACCGCCAACGCCCCAATTTAACTTTGACCGCCAGTTATGGCGCCGGTTTACCAAGATTGCCCAACCCTATTTTTATCCCCAGGAAAATCGGTTGAATTTTTGGGTGTTTACTGCCCTGCTTGTGGTGTTATTGATAGCAGTGGTGTGCGTTGCCTTTTTTGTGGTGGTGGGGGGCACCCTGTTGGGGGAATCCTTAGCACCTAATTTTGTGAATAAATATGCCGGTGGTTTGGTGAAACAAGTGAAAGCCTTAGTCGCTTCACCCGCAATTTTTTGGGCAGTGGGGGGATTGGTTCTGAGTGCCCTGTCGTTTGGGCTGACCCGGCGGGCGGTGGTACCCCGTTGGAAACAATGGAGTTTGCTGGGATTGCTTTTATTTCTCTCCTTTGCGGTCAATGGTGCCAATGTTTCCTTGAGTTATATTTTCCGGTTTATTGATACGGCTTTGGGGCAAAAAGACCAGTCCACATTTTGGCTGAATTTAACCCTCTATGGGGTCTTAATTATTGCCGCTATTCCTATTTTGGTGGGTTATCGTTTTACCCGTTTGAAGCTGGGACTGTACTGGCGAGAATGGTTGACCAAGAGTTTTTTACATGACTATTTTAAGGATCGTTCTTATTATGAATTGGACTCCAATTCTTCCCATACGGAAATTGACAATCCCGACCAACGGATTACGGAGGATATTCGTTCGTTTACTTCGGTGACCTTATCCTTTTTGTTGGATATTTTGGATACCATATTGACGCTGATTTCATTTACAGCCATTCTCTATACGATTTCTAAACCTTTGACCTATGGGCTGTTGGTGTATGCCACCCTGGGTACGGTGATTGCTCTGGTGGCGGGGCGGCGGTTGATCAAGATTAATTACGACCAATTACGGTTGGAAGCCGATTTTCGTTATGGTCTGGTGCATGTGCGAGATAATGCGGAATCCATCGCTTTTTATCGGGGAGAACCCCAGGAATTGCGGCAGGTCGGTCGCCGTTTTAGTCGGGTCATTGATAACTTTAATTTGTTGATTATTTGGCAGGCGTTGATTGATTTATTCCAGTATGGTTATAACTATTTCACCCGGGTAGTTCCCTATGTGATTGTGGCACCTTTATATTTTTCGGGGCAGACGGATTTGGGGACAATTACCCAAGCCTATATTGCCTTTAGTCAGGTGTTGGGGGCGTTGTCGTTGGTGACCAATCAGATTCAACAAATTTCCAGTTTCGCCGCCGGGGTGAATCGTTTGGGGGCATTTGAGGAAGTGTTGTCCCGGCAGGGCTTACCCGAAAAGCACCCAGAACAGCACATTCAAATTCAGGAAGCGCAACAATTAAGTATCCAAAAAATGACGTTATTCACGCCTAATTCGGAGCAGGAGTTGGTGCGGGATTTGACGGTGAATTTAGCCCCAGATGAACGGCTGTTGATTGTGGGGGCGAGTGGAGCGGGAAAAAGTTCCATTCTACGAGCCGTGGCGGGTTTGTGGACTAATGGCGGGGGAATTATTGTCCGCCCGGATATTAGTGAAATGCTCTTTTTACCCCAGCGTCCCTATATGTTGCTGGGGACGTTACGGGAGCAATTACTTTACCCGAAAAATGATGAAACGATCAGCAATGAGCAACTACAAAAGGTATTAGAGCAGGTGAATTTAGCCTATTTAACAGACCGGTTTAATTGGGATGAAATTCTGGATTGGTCTATGGTTTTGTCCCTGGGGGAACAGCAACGGTTGGCATTCGCCCGTATTTTTTTAACCCAACCCCGTTATGCCATTTTAGATGAGGCGACCAGTGCTTTGGATGTGACCAATGAACGGCATTTGTATCAGGAATTGCAACATACGGCGGTGGTCTATTTAAGTGTGGGGCACCGACCAACTTTAGTGGATTATCACCAAAAGGTCTTGGAACTTACTGGGGGGGGTGGGTGGCAACTCTTGACGGTGGCGGAGTATCGGGCTAAATTGGCGCAGATGGTGGGGTGAAGGGGATTTGTAAGTCATTTCCAAACAGCAGATTAAGAAATGGGTCTTTGGGGGAATGATATTTCATGATGGATATGGGTTGGGATCGGGAAAAAATTCATTATCTATAAGTTCCTATGGATGTCATTCCAGCGATTGATTTGCTCGATGGGCAGTGTGTCCGCCTGGTGCAAGGGGATTATGCCCGCTCGGAGATTTTCAGCAGTGACCCGGTGCAAATGGCGCAGGCGTGGGTCAATCATGGGGCAACCCGGTTGCATTTGGTGGATTTGAATGGGGCGAAAACCGGCACGCCCTATCATCTGGAGGTGATTCGCCGGATTATCCAAACGGTGGGGATTCCGGTGCAGGTGGGGGGCGGCATTCGGGAGTTACAGACGGTGGCGCAGTTGGTGGAGCTAGGGGCAGACCGGGTGATTGTGGGGACGGTGGCGGTGAAACAACCGGAACTGTGTCGGCAGTGGTGCGCCGCATTTCCCGATAAAATCTGGGTGAGTGTGGACGCCCGGGGGGGGCAAGTGGCGGTGGCGGGCTGGCAGGAACCGACGGGCATGGCAATGGATGACCTGGTGCAGGACTGGGTGGACTGGGGAGTGGCGGGGTTGATTTACACGGATATTGAGCGGGATGGCACCCTGAGCGGGCCGGATATGGACGGACTGCGGAACCTGTTGGCGCAGGTGTCGGTGCCGGTGTTGGCATCTGGGGGGGTCGGTTCGATGACAGATTTGCTCTCCTTGCTGGCTCTGGAACCCCTGGGGCTGGCGGGGGTGATCATTGGCAAGGCGCTGTACACTGGGGATATTGACCTGCGACACGCATTGCAGGCGGTGGGGCCGGGACGGTGGCAGGATGTCCCCCCGGCGGATGGGCAGGGGACGATCTATGCCTGAAGGAACCCCCCTGCTCCAGCAATTACTTAACCGGGAACCCCTGACTCCGAACCAAGCGGAGGCATTGATGGGGGCGTGGTTGCGGGAGGAATTACCGCCAGCGTTGGCCGGGGGAATTTTGGTGGCGTTGCAGGCTAAGGGGGTGACGGCGGGGGAATTGGCGGCAATGGCGCAGGTGGTGCAGGCGCAGGCGGTGGGTGCCGACCTGACTGAGATTCCCCCCTGTTTGGATACCTGTGGCACGGGGGGGGATGGGGCAGGGACGTTTAACATCTCAACGGCGGTGGCGTTTGTGGCGGCGGCGGCGGGGGTGCCGGTAGCCAAACATGGGAATCGTTCTGCCTCCAGTCGGGTGGGGTCGGCGGATGTGTTGGAAGCCCTGGGGTTGCGCCTCCAGCCGGGGGTGGAACGGGCGGTGGCGGCTCTCCGGGAGGTGGGAATTACGTTTTTGTTTGCCCCTGGGTGGCATCCGGCTCTGAAGGCGGTAGCAGGTCTGCGGCAAACGTTGAAAATTCGTACGGTATTTAACCTGATTGGCCCGTTGGTGAATCCCTTGCGTCCCCAGTACCAGGTGTTGGGGGTCTATCGGGCGGAACTCTTGCCGGTGATGGCCGAGGCCTTAGAGCGGTTGGGACGCAGGCGGGCGGTGGTTCTGCATGGCCGGGAGGGTCTGGATGAGGCCGGTTTAGGGGATGGCACGGATATGATGCCGGTGGGTCAGGAACCGCAAACCCTTGACCCGCAGACCTGGGGATTGACCCCTGCGCTGGTGACCGCCCTGGCGGGGGGGGATGTGGGGGAAAATGCCGCCATTTTACAAAACGTCCTGCAAGGCCGGGGTACCCCTGCCCAACGGGATGTGGTGGCACTCAACAGCGGCATTGCCCTCTGGACGGCGGAGCGGGCGGACAGTATCGGTGCTGGGATCGCCCTGGCCCAGGACATTCTCGCTAGTGGCGCCGCCTGGGATAAATTGCAAGCCCTGGTACGGGTGAGCCAAGCCTGAGAGGGACGGGGAAATTAACAAAACTTTACTTTGCTTCTCATTCTGTCGTATAGTGAACAATGGGGTTGTAATGACCCTGTTGTTTTGGAGGAGTGGAGATTCATGGTTGCGACCCCGGTGTTGCGCCTACCGCCGCAGGAATTTCTCGTTGCGCCCCCAACCCTGGTAAATCCGACGGTCGGGATATTTGCGTTATCGGTGGGGTTGTTGGTGACAAGTACGTTGGGGTATTGGTGTTGGGGATGGTGGGCACCGGTCTGTTTTACGTTTAACGTATTGGCTTTGCACTTGGCGGGAACGGTGATCCATGATGCGTCCCACCAGGCGGCCCACCGCAACCCTTGGATCAATGCGGCGTTGGGTCATGTGAGTGCGCTGATTTTGGGGTTTACGTTTCCGGTATTTACCCGGGTGCATATTCAGCACCATGCCCATGTGAATGACCCAGAAAATGACCCGGATCATTTTGTGTCCACGGGCGGCCCCTTGTGGTTGATTGCCGCCCGGTTTTTTTATCATGAAATTTATTTTTTTCAACGCCGTTTGTGGCAAAAAAATGATTTGTGGGAATGGGGCATCAGCCGTTTGATCGTGGCTGGGGTGATTGGACTAGCCTGCTGCTACGGTTTTTTAGGTTATATCATGAATTTTTGGTTTTCCCCCGCTTTGGTGGTGGGTTTAGCCCTCGGTTTATTTTTTGATTATTTGCCCCACCGTCCATTTCAGGAGCAAGGCCGTTGGACCAATGCCCGGGTCTATCCCAGCCGGATTTGGAACTGGTTGATTTTGGGGCAAAACTATCACCTCATTCACCACCTCTGGCCTTCGATTCCCTGGTATCATTACCAGCGGGTTTATTACTTAATGCAACCGACGTTGACGGCGCATGGTTCGCCTCAGACCCTGGGTTTACTGGAACCCAAGAGTTTTTTAGGATTCCTTTACGACCTATTCATTGGCATCCGCTGGCACCGAAAAAATGGGCTGACACAGCCAGAGAAATCTGCTGAAACACCTGTTCAATCGGCAATTCCGCCGCAATCCGTACCATACGCTCCGGGTACTGATGATTAAGGTATTGATACCCTTGGCGCACCCGCTCGTGAAAGGCCAGGGACTCCCGTTCCATTTGGTCTAAGGCTCCCCGTCCCTTCGCCCGGGCTAACCCCACCGCCACCGGCACATCCAGCCACAGGGTCAAATCCGGGGTTAATCCCTCGGTCGCCACCTGATTCATTTGCTCAATCAGGGTCGCATCTACGCCTCGTCCCCAGCCCTGGTAGGCAATGGTGGAATCCGTGTAGCGGTCACAGAGGATAACTTTATTATTTTGTAAAGCCGGTTTAAGTACTTCCGTCACATGGGTAGCTCGGTCAGCGGCGTAGAGCAAAAGTTCCGTGCGGTGGGGGAGTTTGTGTTGTAACAGGAGTTGGCGCAGGGATTGTCCCAGCGGCGTGCCCCCCGGCTCATGGGTGACCAGCACACCGTAGCCTTTTTGGGTCAACCAATCAGCGAGTAACCGGGTTTGGGTGGTTTTGCCCGCACCTTCAATGCCTTCGAGCGAGATAAACCAACCGGTCATGGGCACCATCGGGACAGAGGCCATCATGCTAATATATCCGAATGGGTGGCGGCATAGCCAAGTGGTAAGGCAGAGGTCTGCAAAACCTTTATCCCCCAGTTCGAATCTGGGTGCCGCCTTATACAATCTCAAATGATTTGTCTTTGATTACCTTCTCTCGCGCCACCATCGGTGTAATCGTTTATGGCAATCCTAAATGATGATGCAACAGGTACTCACAGAAATCAGGTTCCAGTGGGTTTCCCCTGTAATTACTGTTTCAATCGCCGATAGGTTTGTTATCAAGGTTCCCTGAAATGATTACAAACAGGTTTTATAAGCCGTTCTGAATCCGTCCCAAAGCTGGCGGGGAGACGGGAGACTGTGCCCGGAAATAGGCTTCCCAAGCGGCCAAGTCCGTCACCCCCCCCACCCGCTCCTGTCCCTGGCGCAAAACGGTGAAATTGTCCCCCCCATCCGCCAAAAAGCTATTCACCGTCACTCGGTAGGTTTGCTCCGGGCGAATGGGCTGGCCGTTGAGGGTCATTTCCAGCACCCGGTTCCCTGGGGAGGCGGTGGGCGACCAACGGTAGCGAAAGCCCTGGGACACTTGCAGGATGCGGTTTTGTCCCGGCACCGGGTTATCAAACTGCTGTTCCAAAAGTGCCTTGATCTGTGCTCCCGTCAGGGTCATCGTCACCAAATTATTGCCAAACGGTTGCACCGCAAAGGCTTGCCCGTAGGTCACATTTCCCCCTGGTGCATAGGTCAACTCGGCCCGAATCCCCCCCGGATTCATAAATGCCACCACCGCTGACCCCTGATCTGACGCTTGGGTGGCCGCCAACTGGGCATCGGCAATCAGATTTCCCAGGGGCATTTCCCCACTGGGGCTGGCAGTACGAAGTATATCTGCTGTAATCTGCCCAATCACTCGGTTCGCCAGAGGGTCAGCCAAGGCTTTGTAGCGGTTGATCAAACGGGTGAGCGTCCCATCCGCAGGCACATCCCGGGTGACAATCAGGTTATTCGCCTGAATCAAACGCACATCTTTTGTCCGCCGGTCAAGGGTGAGATTAATATCTGTAATCAACCGCCCAAAGGCAGAGGCACTGGTCACCACCCGCCCATCCAACACGCAGTTATAGGCTTGATGGGTATGGCCGGTAATGAACAAATCCACCGCCGGGTTCGTGCGTTGAACAATATCTACAATCGCCCCGGAAATACTAGGGCATTCGTTGAACCCCCCGGCGGGCATTCCCCCCTCATGCACCAGCACCACAATCGCTTGAATCCCCTGTTTTTGCAATTCCGGCACCAGGGCATTCACCGTATCCGCCTCATTCTGGAAACGTAACCCCACAATCCCCCGCTGGGAAACAATTTTCGGAGTGCCTTCCAAAGTCATACCAATAAAGGCAATTTTCACCCCATCAAACGTGTAAATTTTATAGGCAGGTAGAATCGGTTGACCCGTTTTTTCATCAATCACATTCGCCGCCAAATATTGAAATTTAGCCCCCCCAAACCGCCGATTACCCTGACAGCCATCCTGGGGATGACACCCCCCTTTTTGTAAACGCAATAATTCGGTTGCCCCCTGGTCAAATTCATGATTGCCCACTGCATTGACCGCCAGTTGCATGGCATCAAGGGCTTCAATCGTCGGTTCATCGTGGAAGAGGGCAGACAGCAAAGGACTCGCCCCAATCGAATCGCCAGCGGATACCAACAAAGTGCGGGGATTTTTGCGCCGCAATTGCTTAATATGAGTAGCGAGATATTCCACCCCACCCGCAGGAATGCGCTGTCCGTCGGGTAAAGTAAATGTTAAATTAGCCGGTTCCAAATTGCCATGCAAATCATTAAAAGCAATCAACTGCACCGTGACGCTCTGATTTTGGGCAGAAATCATGGGCATAAAGACCAGGGTTAACACCAGGGAACATAAACTCACCAGGAGTATTTTGAACATTTGGTTCATAACTTGGGCACCCCCATCCCCATCTGCATTGAGTATAACGGTTCTAGGGATGCAACCCGCGTTATGGTTCTTGTGAACCTTGGATCATCTCACGCTTTCAGAAGCCATCTGATGGAGCGAGCGGTTACGAACGCTTATTGCCCTGTCGTGGGGGAATTCTGATTCATTAGCTCTAAATAAATATGTTCTAGGCGCACGGGTTGGCGGGCAATCGAAGTAAGGGAAATCCCGGAAAATAGGTTTATAATTTGGTTCAGTTCCAGCACTTCTGGTACCCAGAATAGTAAATCCTGATTGTAGTTACGAATCGCCCAACCTAATGCCCGCGCCCGTTGCATTGCGATTTCCGGGGTGGGGGTTTGAATCACTAAAACTTCCGCCGCCGGAATCAGGGTTTTCAGAGAATCTAAAGTCCCTTCAGCGATTAACCTTCCTTGTTTTAAGATACCAATTCGGTCGCATATCCGTTCCGCTTCTTCCAGTAAATGGGTGGTGAGTAATAGGGTCATGCCCTGCCGTTGACATTGGCGAATCAACTGCCACACTTCAAAGCGAGATTCAATATCCAAACTAGCAGTAGGTTCATCCAAAATTAACAGTTTTGGTTGATGAATTAAGGCGATGGCAATGTTCAACCGCCTTTGCATTCCCCCGCTGAGATTTTCAGCCAGACTGTCTGCCCGCAATTCCAATCCCACCAGCCGCAAACATTGTTGGACTCGCTTCGCCAAGTCCCGCTCCGCCACCCCATAAATACGCCCAAAAAAATAGAGATGTTCTGCACAGGTTAAACTCTGATAGAGTAAATCTTTTTGAGGGGCAACTCCGAGGAGATAACGGTGGCTCGGTCGCCAGGATTGACCAGCGATATACACCTGTCCTTGGTCAGCATTCAGGAGATGACAAATGATATTAATTAAGGTGGTTTTCCCCGCCCCATTAGGTCCTAGAAGTCCATAAATTTCTCCTGATTTGATCTCTAAATTAATTCCCTGGAGAACCGGGCGGTTGGGATAACTCTTGTATAGCTGTTCAACTTTTAGCACAGGACACGGGGGGAAATGAATTTACATAGCAATCTTAGTGGAATTTAGATGGAATTTAGAACCGTGATCCCAGGGACATCGCTAACGGATTTACTGTCCTCATCTGGAGGTGGTTTCCCGTTCCAATTCCTCCACCAGTTGTTCCAAGTGATTGCGTTGGGCACGAAATACGGAACTACAAAAATGACAGGTGACTTCCGCCCCATCATCCTGGTGAATCATGCTTTGCAATTCCCCGACCCCCAACATTTTCAACGCCCCCAAAACCCGGTCAAAATTGCACCCACAATGAAAACGCACCAACTGGGTTTCAGGAAACACCGTTAAATCCATATCTCCGAGCAACTCTTGAAACATATCCCCCAACTGCCGACCCGCCAAAAGCAAGGGGGTAAACCCCGACAGTGCCGACACCCGGGATTCCAACACGCTGATTAATTCCTCGTCCTCCGCCGCCTTGGGTAAAATCTGTAATAACAAACCACCCGCCGCCTGCACCTGCCCCGCCTCCAGATAAACCCCCAAAGCCAATGCCGATGGGGTCTGCTCCGAAGTGGTCAGGTAATAGGTGATGTCTTCCCCCACCTCCCCGGACACCAGTTCCACCGTACCGGCGTAGGGATAGCCGTAACCATTGTCCCGCAGGACATAGAGATACCCCTGGGAACCCACCGCCTGACTCACATCCAACTTGCCCCGGGCATTGGGCGGCAATTCCACCCCCGGCTGATCCACATAACCCCGCACCGTGCCGTCCCGTCCCGCATCCACAAACACCGTGCCCAAGGGACCATTCCCCTGGAACCGGATATTCACCCGTGCTGATTGACGTTTCATGTTGGACGCTAGGAGTAACCCGGCACTCATGGTACGCCCCAAAGCCGCCGTTGCCACATAGGATAACCCGTGCCGCTGTCGAGCTTCCGCCACCAACCGGGTCGTGATCACCCCCACCGCCCGAATCGCTCCACCCGCCGCCGTTGCCCGCACCAACTGATCCACCATACCCATTTCCCGAAGAATATCTCTATGATGGTACCGTGTTTCTCCCAGAACCGATGCCCTCCCCCCTGCCCGATATTGCCACCGTGATTGAACACGCCCTTTTGCAACCGGGGATCACCCCCGATGCCGTCCAACAGGGTTGTCAAGAGGCAGACCGGTATCAATTTCCGGTGGTCTGTGTCTATCCAAGCGCAGTACAACAATGCGTGGAACTCCTGCATCAATCTCCCTGTCGGGTCTGTGCCGTGATTGGTTTTCCCAGCGGTGCCACCACCCCGATGGTGAAATATACCGAAGCGATGGAAGCGGTAGAATTTGGTGCTAAAGAATTGGATGTGGTGATTAATTTGGGTTGGCTCAAAGGGGGTAAGACTAAAGCAGTTTATGAAGAAATCGCCCAGATTGTCAGTGAAACCAAACAAACCGTTAAAGCTATTTTAGAAATGAATATCCTCACCCAAGAGGAACAAAAACTAGCCGCTGAAATCTGTTTAGATGCGGGCGTACATTACCTAAAAACCGGTACCGGGTGGTTCGGGGGAGCAACGGTAGAACAGGTTAGCTTTTTACAAAAAATTAGCAATAACAGGGTGGGGATCAAAGCCTCCGGTGGGATTAAAACCATTACCCAAGCCCAGGAATTGCTCTTAGCTGGAGCCACCCGCATTGGCACCTCCCGAGGGGTAGATTTGGTCAAACAACAGGCGGAATTAAATGCCTAACCAAGGGAATTTTTGGCAGGAATTTCAACCCATTGCTTGGATTGCCACCACACCGGTCAGTCAAAGCCGTTTTTTACCCCTCGCCCAAAGCTCACAAAGCGTTCTCTGGTGTTCCCCTCACTTAGAAACACATCCTAATTGCCAAAGATATAACAATTCCTTGCGAGAACATTTAACCGCCATTTGGTCACAACAAAAAGCCCTCATTTTTGGTTTAACCCTGGGGGCAGTGGTGCGTTTGATCGCCCCTTTTTTAAGTGATAAATACTCTGACCCGATTGTGCTTTGCATCCCGGAATCAGGGGAATACGTGATTACTGTTTGTGGCGGACATCAGCATCAGGGCGACCGACTTTGTGAACAGATTGCCCATTTATTGGGCATGAAACCGGTGATTACCGATGCCGCCACTGCCCACGAGATGCCTGGGGTAGATATCTGGGGAATGCCCTGGGGTTGGTGCAAAGGGGCGGGGGATTGGACGGGCGTTGCCAGTGCGGTGATTCGGGGAGAACCTGTCGCAATTATCCAAGAATCAGGAAATACCCTCTGGCGGCAAACTATCGCATCAAAAACTAATTTAATTTTCACCGATAAACCGGATGCTCATGCTCAAACCATCTGGATTACTCACAGGGAAATTACACTCTCCCAACCGGGTCAAATTGTTTGGCATCCCCGCATACTTTGGGTAGGCATTGGTTGTGAACGGGGCACTTCTGAAGCTCAAATATATGAGGCGATTCAAACGGTTTTTGATACCCATCAATTATCCTTAAACGCCATCGCCGGGATCGCCAGTATAGATATTAAAAAAACTGAAATTGGTTTAGTCAATTTAGCCCAATCCCAGGGGTGGCAGTTGGTGACTTTTTCGGCGGAAACTTTGCGGGTAATTTCAGTGCCTAATCCATCCCCGATTGTCGCCCAAACGGTGGGAACCGCCAGCGTTGCCGAAGCCAGTGCCATTCAAGCGTCCCAAGGCAGTTTATTAGTTCCCAAACACATCCTGGGTGCCGTGACCGTGGCGGTAGCCCTATCCCCCCAGGAATGGCTGGAGCGGTCTGGAACCCTGTACTTGGTGGGCATGGGACCGGGGGATTTAGCCCATCTGACCCCCGCCGCTCGCAATGCCATCAGACAGGCAGATGTGGTCATTGGCTATAGTTTGTACTTACAATTGCTTGATGGGATCAAACATCCTAGTCAGATTTGGGAACCTTACCCAATTGGCGAGGAAACCCGGCGGGCACAACGGGCGATTGATCTGGCTCGTTGGGGGTTAAAAGTAGCAGTAGTATCCTCTGGCGATTGTGGCATTTATGGAATGGCTGGTGTGGTTATAGAACTATTACAAAAACAGGGCAATATCAACCCAGAATTTAGTGTAGAAATTATCCCTGGCATTTCCGCTTTACAGTCCGCCGCTAGTCGGGTAGGAGTGCCCTTAATGCAGGATTTTTGTGCGATCAGTTTAAGTGATTTACACGTGCCTTGGGAGATAATTGCCCAACGGCTCACCCACGCCGCCCAAGGGGATTTTGTCACCATTTTTTACAATCCTTGTTCCCAACAAAGAACTTGGCAATTACCCACAGCCCAGGCGATTTTCTTACAATATCGTGACCCGCAAACCCCAGTAGCAATTGTGCGGCAAGCCTACCGTAAAGATGAACAGATTTGGTACACTAATTTAGAGAATTTGACCAAACAACCCATTGATATGTTTTGCACAATTATCATTGGTAATTCTCGCACTTACCCAAGCAAATATGGTCTAATTACCCCTCGGAATTACCCACTAAAATTGCCCCATTCTGACCCCCAAAACCAAAACTCAGATTCAGGATAGAATGAAGTTGTTTATCCTGCTTAACCCGTACAAAATTTGCTGAAAAATCCGGCTCAGTCAAGCCCACACAAGGCGGTAAAACTTGGTCTTTTATGGCTAATAATGAAAAAATGATGTTAACAATCCCAGAGGCTCCTAAACTATGCCCCGTTGCTCCTTTGGTTGCTAAAATCGGTATATCATCGGGAAATAAACGCTGTATAATCTGAATTTCTCGGTCATCATTGCGTAGGGTTCCTGTACCATGCGTGTGGATGGCGGAACATTGATTGAAGGTTAAATGATTAGCTTTGAAACAGTTATCAATCGCTGTAATTGCAGGCTGTATATCCCGACTGGGTAACACAGGATTATCCGCATCACACGTGCATCCCCAACCCAGGATTGAACCATATTTTTGTGTAGAATTATTTCCCTTTTCCAGTAATATCACACCTGCGGCTTCTCCTAATACAAACCCTTGCCTTTTTTGATCAAAAGGGAAACAGCCATGTTTGGCTAAAGCACCCATTTGCATAAATCCCGCCAGGGTCAAGGGTGTAATCGGCGCATCCACCGCCCCTACAATGACCTGCGAGCATTGTCCTTGGCGCAACCACTCCACCCCCGTCGCCACTGCCCATGCCCCGGTTGCACACGCCGCCATCGGTGCTGATACCAAACTTTTTGTACCTACTTTAGCAGCAACGATGCGGGCCAAACTACCCGGCAAATGTTCTAACCATGTATGGTAATCGTCCCGCTGATGAGCTAACCATTCTTCCCACAGATATTGCGCTCCCCGGCTTGAACCAATGACCACACCGCAATTTGGCAAAGGTAATTTCCAGCCCGCATCTTGTAATGCTTCTGTCAGGGCAGTAAGTAATAACGTTGTCGGCTCGCTAGGCACGGATGCAATCATAGCGAGAGGTACGGGAGACAAATGGGCAAAAGGTTGCTGTATTTTGATAGGACAATGACCCGCCAATAAATTTTGCCAATTCGTCTGTTTATCCTTACCCAATGGGGATACCAGCCCCATGCCTACCACATGAACCATTGTCAATCTACCCGTCGCCGCAGGAGAAAGCGATAGACCGGCAAACCCCGTCGGAGCACGGACTGTTCCCGCTCGGTGGGAATGCCCAGGGGATTTTCTGCTAAAAATTCACCTTGCGTTTGAAACTGAGGATGACGTTGAAAATGGCGATACATATCGAGGGCAACGTCCAAAACATCAGATTGTAAAAACACGTCTCCTTCTGGTTGTAAATAATTCGCAATTACTGCTACTAAATCCGGCTGTACTACTCGTCGTTTCTGCTGTTTTCGTTTGAACCAGGGGTCAGGAAATTGGATTGTGACCCGTTGTAAGACTTGAATAGGAAAACTAGCAAGAATTCCAGCGAGGTGTACATTCGCCTGTGCCAGGAGAAAGTAAAGATTGTTCAAATTATGATTGATTCTCAATGCGTTGGCTTGATGGACAAGTGGCTCGCGAATTTCTAACCCCAAAAAATTCCAATTGGGTAACTGCTCAGCCATTTTCAATAAAAACTGTCCCCTAGCGGAACCAATATCTAAATGTAAGGGCTGTTGCACCTGCCCATAAATTAACTGCCAATCCGGGAGTTGCAAGGGTTGGGAAAACTGGTGACTGAGGGGATTAACGTGTTGTCGTACCCGCATGGATTAGCTGTGCAAATCAGAATACTAATGCTAATATAAAAGACTACCGGGACGCATAGCTCAGTTGGTTAGAGCACCACGTTGACATCGTGGGGGTCACTGGTTCGAGTCCAGTTGTGTCCATGCCCACTACAAGCCCATTTCCCCCGCTACATCACGCATTCCACCGTTATCCCGTTAGTACAAATAGTCTAAGTTGGTAGCAGTTTAGGTGCAGTTAGGGTATCTTGGAAGTGTAAAAACTGGCTAAAAACTGGATCAGGAAAATGGAGCTATAGCAATCCTACTTGATTTACATTAGCTTGCGTGCCGTAGGCATACAAGAATTTTCCAGAACCATACACCGCAGGTGCTTCTTTGACGGGGACGGTGCCCCTGCGACCCCTGTTCCATTCTCGTTTAGGATTGCTATATATTTTTAATAGGCTGTAATGGTTTTGATTGGCATATGGGGGGTGGGTTGTTTGTTCCTAAATGGCCAGCCATAAGGGATACTAGGATTTAGGTGCGTTCCTATCTTGCCTATGAACCTATCAATCCGATTTGATTGCTCAACAGGTTGGCCGGTTAAACATACCGAGTGCTTAGGGGGCAACCCTATGGCTCGTCCGTCAGCTTTTATTTTATTTAGATCAGATTTATCCCCATCCCAATTGGGTTTAAGACTTTAAGTAGGTATTTGCATGAAACGTTTTTGGAAATGGTTACTTTACCATTGGCAGGACGAACCTTTTTTGGGCATCATTGGGGGGATTGAATCGCTCATTGCCCGGTTGCTTTCCCTGGCGATGATCCTGGTCATTACTGTGGCAACGATTGACCTGATCCGGCTATTAATTAGTGATTTAACTGCGGAGCCCAAAGGCTTTTTTAGTCAGAGTTTATTTATCATTTTTGGGGCATTTTTGAATGTTTTGATTGCTTTGGAAATTCTGGAAAATATCACCGCCTATCTACGCAAACACGTGTTTCAAGTGGAGTTGGTGATTGCCACGTCGCTGATTGCTGTCGCCCGCAAAATTATTATCTTAGACCTGGATAAAACGCCAGGGTTGAGCTTGATTGGGTTGGCGTTGGCGGTTCTGGCTCTGGCGGTGAGCTATTGGATTATTCGCCGGTCAAATCCGAGCCGGGACGGGTAAATGGGGTTCGCAAAGGGGCGATAAATGCAGTTTTCCCCCCTGCACATCCACCATAATTTGCATAGGGTTCGCTTGATTTTGACTGAGGATAAAATCCGCTAAGGCATTTTCCAATTCCCGTTGGATGGCACGGCGCAGGGGACGGGCACCATAGGCTGGATCATAACCGACTTCAACTAAATACTCTTGGGCGGCTACGGTTACTTCCAAGGTCACATTTTGTTCTGCCAGGAGTTGTTGCAGTTGGGCGATTTGCAAATTCACAATCTGCCGGAGTTGTTCCCGGTTTAAGCAATGAAAGATAATAGTTTCATCAATGCGATTCAGAAATTCTGGGCGAAATTGGGTCGCAAGGAGTTGGCGAATTTTGGGTTCTAAAAATTCTGGGGTTTCCGTGCCTTCTAAAATTAATTCACTGCCCAAATTGCTGGTCATGACAATAATGGTATTGCGAAAATCCACGACCCGCCCCTGGGAATCCGTCACCCGCCCATCGTCTAAAATTTGCAAAAGGATGTTGAAAATATCGGGGTGGGCTTTTTCGATTTCATCTAATAACACCACCGCATAGGGACGACGGCGAATCGCTTCCGATAATTGCCCCCCTTCTTCATAACCCACATACCCCGGCGGTGCTCCCAACAATCGGGAAATGGTTTGTTTTTCCATGTATTCCGACATATCCAGACGCACCAGGGCGTGTTCGCTATCAAACAGGGCTTCGGCGAGGGTGCGAGCCAGTTCCGTTTTACCGACCCCGGTTGGTCCTAGAAATAGAAACGAACCGATGGGACGGCGAGGGGATTTCAAGCCCGCCCGGGTTCGGCGAATCGCCGCCGCGACCGCTTTCACCGCCTGTTCCTGACCAATCACTTTTTGGTGCAAATACTGTTCCAAATGCAGGAGTTTTTGCCGTTCCGATTCCAGCAAACGCCGCACCGGAATGCCCGTCCATTTGGCGACAATTTCCGCCACATCCGCTTCCGTAACTTGCTCCCGCAACAGGGTGGAACTGCGGGCTTGAATCTCGGAAAGTGCCGCTTCTTTCGCCTCTAATTCCTGATGCAGGGATTCCAACCGACCGTATTTCAATTGTGCCGCCCGATTTAGGTCATAATTCCGTTCCGCTTGCTCAATTTGTACCCGAATTTGTTCCTCTTCCTGCTTCAGGGCTTTGATGGCTTCTAAAATCTGTTTTTCTCCCTGCCATTGCTGGTTTAATTCTGCCTGCTGGGCACTCAAGGTGTTAATTTCCTGGTCAATTTTCCGCAGGCGTTCTTGACTGATGCGATCCCGGTCTTCTAATAGGGACAATCGCTCCATTTGCAGTTGCATTAACCTGCGGTCTAGGGCTTCTAATTCTTCAGGTTTCGAGGTAATTTCCATCCGCAATTTCGCCGCCGCTTCGTCAATGAGATCAATGGCTTTATCGGGTAAAAATCGTTCGGGTAAATAACGAATGGATAACACAACGGCAGAGACCAAGGCGGCATCGGCAATTTTCACCCCGTGATGCACTTCGTAGCGTTCCTTCAAACCCCGCAAAATGGCGACCGTATCCTCTAAACTGGGTTCTTCCACCCGGATGGGCTGAAACCGTCGCTCTAGGGCGGCATCCTTTTCAATGTACTTACGATATTCATCCAAGGTCGTGGCACCAATACAGCGCAATTCCCCCCGTGCCAGCATGGGTTTAAGTAAATTACTGGCATCCATCGTGCCCTGGGTCGCTCCCGCACCCACCACCGTATGCAGTTCATCCACAAATAAAACAATTTGCCCTTCCGCTTGGGTGACTTCCCGCAGAACCGCCTGCAACCGCTTTTCAAAGTCCCCCCGATAGCGGGCACCGGCGACTAGACTGCCCAAATCTAGGGAAATCAGGCGGCGATTTTTCAGGGATTCCGGCACATCCCCGTTGACAATCCGTTGCGCCAACCCTTCGGCAATGGCAGTTTTTCCCACCCCCGGTTCGCCGATCAAAACCGGATTGTTTTTCGTGCGCCGGGACAAGACCTGCACCACCCGCCGAATTTCCTCATCCCGCCCAATCACCGGGTCAAGTTTCCCCGCCCGTGCCTGTTCGGTCAAATCCCGACCATAGCGTTCCAGGGCTTGGTAATGGGATTCGGGGCTGGCATCCTGCACCCGTTGGTTGCCCCGGATGGCTTTGATAGCAGTGATTAACTGCTCGGTGGTCACCCCCAAACCCTGGAGTAACCGACGCCCCAGGCGTTCATCCTCGCTAAACCCCAACAGGAAATGCTCGACGGAAATCAGGGCATCATTCCAGGTCAAGCGATAGGCTTCCGCCCGATCCAGCAGTAGGTCTAAAAACCGCCCCAGATACAACTGTCCACTCCCCTGATTCACCTGGGGTTGGCGACGGGCAAAGGTATCCACCTGTTGGGCACATTGCGCTAGGTCACAACCCGCCTGCTCCAGCATCTTGGCGGCAAAATCGTTCTGTTCCAGCAGGGCTAAAATGAGATGCTCGACTTCCAGTTGTTGTTGCCGATAGCGGCGGGTGATGTCCTGGGATTTGACGACCGCTTCCCAGGCTTTTTCGGTAAATTTATTCGGGTCAGTGGGTTGCACGGGAACTCGCTCGAAACCTGTCCTAGTTTAGTGTACGGGGGGTTTAGCTCAATTTTAACGATTCCCAGCAACATGGGCATTACCACAGACCCCCGCCAAATAGCACCAACCACAGGGGCAACGTCACCAGCAACAGCCCCAACCCCAGCCCAATTGCACTCACGGTCAACCCCGGTTCCAGCCCGTAGGCTTCGGTCAAAACCAGCGTTGCCAGGGCGGGGGGCATTCCCGCTTGCAGTACCAGGAGTAACCGCAGACTGTCCGCCAGGGGAAAGAATTGCAACACCAGCCCCACCAGCAGGGGCACCACCAGCATTTTGATCCCCAAACTCGCCCACACCGCCTGGAGTTTGCCCCACTGCCGGATTTGCCCCAGCCGCACCCCGGTCAACACCAGGGAAATCACCACCACGCCCCAAGCCAAGGTTTTCAGCCCCCCATTCAGCCAGTCCGGGCGAGCCACCGGGTAAAGGAGCAACGCCAGCAGTGCCGCCCAGAGAATGGGATTGTTCACCAGAGCCAACCAGGGGCGGGCTGAACGTTCCCCCATCCGTGCCGCCAACCACACCCCCAACCCGTAGGAACCGCTGAGGGTATTCGCCAAATCAAACACCACTGCCCAGGCGAAATAGGTCTGCCCCAGGAGAAACAAACACACCGGATACCCCACATAGCCGGTATTGCCCGCCATCGAAGTGAGGAGAAAACTGCCCTTGCGGGGAGACGACCAATGTTTGCCCCAGCCCGCCAACCAAAGTTCTCCCAGCCCCCACGCCCCACCAAACGCCAGCACCGACACCAACCCCGCCCACCACACGCTCCAGTCCAACTGCACATTCAGGACAAACCCCAGCACACTCACCGGCATCCCTACCCAAAAGAGGAGCCGCCCGACCCAGTGCAACCACTCCCGATGCAAATAGGCACTGATCCCCCACCCCAAACCAATGCACACGACCAAAGTGGCATATAACTTAATGAGCGCAACCAATTCCGCAGGCATGGGCATCCCCACCACCGGACGCTTTCAGTGTAATAGCCAGCCCTCAAAAACTCATCCCACTCCGGCAGGACACAGGTAAACTACTTCGCCAGAGAGACTGCCCTGGGGTTGTAAACTTTGAAATTCCCGGAAGCTCACCCCTTGCGCTTGTAAGGCTTCTATCCCTAATCCATAGCCCAGAAATCGTTGGTCAGTTTCGATCAAAGACTCAATATTATCAATGGTTTTTTTTAATTTGTTAAAAACCTTATCCCTACCTTTAGTCGTCACACCAAGTAAATTTCTCTCAATATCTGATTGGGGTAAAATAGCAGGGGGTAGCGCATCAATCCAATGACCAATATTGACATCATAATTAGCATCTAAATTTAGCGTGTTGCGTAACAGTTCAAAAGTCGTATTTTCGTCTATATATTTCGCCTGATTCTTCCACTGAAAGATGCGGGTAAGCCGAGTTAAATCTACCTCTGGCGATAATTTGGGATGTAAATAAATAATTGGTCTGTTCGTGAGCAGAATATCAACATATTGACGCAGGCGTTTGTTAATTTCCTGATACCCAAATTGGAATCGTTGTACGGCTGTCTCTAATTCCTCCAATTCCAGAAGTGTTGAAAGGTAGGTAAAGGCAGAAAAAGAGGGGTCAAAATATGGTATTCTAATTCATATAAACCAAAACATGAAACAACTATGAAATTCAATTCTTTTCCCGGGATTGTCAAATTTTTACTCAAAGACCTGCCAACTAATGATTATCCAGTTCTAAATTCTCGCTTATTTTGTTCAATCTGGTTTGCTGGCATTTTAGACAAAGGAATCAACAGTTTACGGGACTTATTTTACCAATTAAATCATGCGGGCATTAAGGTTGACTTATCCACGTTTTCTAAGGCGAACAAGACAAGAGACCCACAAATTTTTATGCATCTTTATCATAAATTATTGCATTATATTGAGGAAGCTCATCCTGAAAAGAGGTTGGTTTTATGTCCTTTTGATGCTACCGTAATACCGCTGATGAGTAAGTTATTTTGGCTCCAAGGCTATCGCCAAGTAAAGTTAATAACCACTTTGAATCAAGATACGAAATCTACTGGTCATTTAATTGTTAGTCCTGGACAGGCACATGAGATTAATTTTGGTGAAGATATTGTGAAAATGCTACCGGAAAATGGAGTCGCAGTCGGGGATAGAGGGTTTTGCAGTCACAAAGTATTTGAACAATTTATCGAAAATGATGCCCTTTTTATTATCCGTATTAAGTCGAATTGGAAATGGGATGAAAACTATCATATCACCACAGAACGAGGTAAGGCGAGAGTAGTTTGTTTTGGCAATGTTCAACAGAAAGTAGACTATTATTTAGCTACCAATATTCCTGAGGATGTAATGAGTAATGAAGAGATAGGGGAAGCCTATAGACAACGCTGGGCGATAGAGGTACTATGGAAATTTCTAAAGATGAACTTAAAGCTCGATAAAATGATGAGTAAAAATTTGAATGGAATTACCATTCAAATTTATGTAATTTTAATAGTTTACTTGATATTGCAACTGTTAAAAGTTCCACGGATGTACGGAAGTAAATTGGCAGATAAGTTCCGATATATACAAATCTTAATACGGCAGGAGTGGAATTTTGTCCATTGGCTCAATCGGGTCGTCCCACGCCTAAATATGTAAAGTTTTATTGCAGGATTCAACACTTGTGCTCCAATTCTAAATAACAGCGTGCTTCCATCAGATAGGCAAGATAAAGGGTCTGTAAATAGGCGGCAGTTATCTTCGATTTATAGGGTATTTGTTGATCCACCAAATCAGTATAGATATGTTGCGCTTCCAAAAAACGATTGATCGCCGCCATGGCACTGACCTGCCGATTATCCAACCGTTGCATACTAAAAGCATTTTGCGCCAAGTTAGCCGCCGTCCGGAAATTGGCATAAAAACCCAAATCAATTTTATAATTAATATTTTTTAACGATGCTTGCATCAACTGCAAGGTTTTTTCTATTTGATTGAGTTTATCAATCACAATCGCAAACCCGACGACTGCCACCCCCACATGGAGTAAGCTCGCCGCTGTCGTCATCCCTAAAAGTGTATTCGCTGGGGTTGCCCCCGTATCCCGCAACCACATGACCACCTGTTTGGTATCTACATCCCGCACCACCCCGCCAATCCGCTCCAAACTGCCATTGCTCAAACCAGCCAAGATGTGGGCAGGCGCCTCAACCATTAAATTTAGGGCAACCATAGGCTTGGGAAAATTGGGTGATTAGCGTGCAAAACGATACCTCATTTATACCTTAAACAGGAGGACATAGTAATCTCAAATCATTTGCAAGACAAGCTCAGATAAGGGCACTTCTAAAAATGGGTCGCAGGGGCACCGCCCCCATCTTTGGTTCTGGAAAATTCTTGTATGCCTACGGCACGCAAGCTAATGTAAATCAAGTAGGATTGCTATATATTCTTGTCCACACTCAACCCTATTACCAACGCCTTGGCTTCAGGTGGGGACAGTTCCCAATGGCAGAGGGATACTACAAAGAAGCAATAAGCTTACCCTTGTATTTTGAGCTAACCGAAGCTCAGCAAGATAGGGTTTTAGAGACCTTAAACAGAGTTCTATCTTAAAAACTTTCCTCTTAATTCAGCCAAGAACTGGAATCCTGTTGTAGAGTGTTACTATCAACCCTAAGCTAACCGATTGTTTCCATGACATCATCAGTCGACCAAGAAGTTCTTTTTCTCAACCAAGAAGCCGATGCTTGGTTTCAGCGGAATGCACCCGCTACCCTGCAACCTGCTAACAGCGATGACCCTATCCTAAAGGCACTGAGACAGGTCAAGTTACCAGAGCAAGGGACATTTCTGGATGTAGGTGGTGCTTGGGGGCGCATCGCCGAAGGCTTCAGAAGAGAACACACTGCTTGGGAGTGTTGGGTAGTTGAACCTTCTGGTGCGGCTGTTTCTGATGGTTCCAAAGCATTTCTAGAAATTAGGTTTCGTTAGGGTAGCCTTGCTCAACCAAATATACTTATGGGAAAATTAGAGTTATGTACAAAATCGAGACTGAGAGACTAATTTTTACACCTCTTACTTTGAATGATGTTAGCAATACCTACTTGGAATGGTTACTTGACCCTGAGGTCAATCGCTATTTAGAAGTTAGGCATTACAAGCATACGATAAAATCTCTTTACCAATATGTTGAAAACATTAATAGTAATTGTAATAATCACTTCTTCAAGATTATAATGAAGAGTACAGAAGAGCATATTGGAAATATTAAGGTCTCCGTTGAGGATTACCAAGTAGGTGACATTGGAATCATGATTGGTGCAAAAAATTATTGGGGAAAGGGAATTGGGTCAGAATCAATAAATGCAATTACAAACTGGGCATTTAATAATTTAAAGTTAAAAAAAATGAAAGCGGGATGCTATGAACAAAATCTTGCTTCGCTGAGAGCTTTCCTTAAGTGTGGATATGTAGTAGAAGGTTTTTTACAAAGTCATGTAGTCATTGACGGGAAGAGGTGTGGATGTTTTTTGTTGGGTCGAGTCTTTCAGGAAATACTATGAAATTAAGTGGAACACTTCATAAGAAAATGCGTTATCTTGCCCTCGGCACTGCTCAGTTTGGTCTATCATACGGAATTGCCAACCAGCGAGGTGAAGTGCCCGTAGAAGAAGTAAGAGAAATTCTTGCAACTGCTAGGGAAGCTGGAATAGATACCCTAGATACAGCGATCGCCTATGGAACAAGTGAAGAAAAGCTAGGAGAAATTGGCGTTCATAACTGGAAAATCATTACCAAGTTGCCTAAAATACCCCTAGACTACTCACCTCTTAGCCATTGGGTCAAAGCATCTGTTATCAACTCACTGCAACGCTTAAAACTTGAGAAACTATATGGCTTACTGCTCCACCATCCTCAAGACTTATTAGAAGACTATGGGGAAGACCTTTACAGTGCCTTACATTCTTTGCGTAGTTGCGGCTTAGTAGAAAAAATTGGCATCTCTATCTACTCCCCCACAGAACTAGACCAAATATGGAAAACCTATAAATTTGACCTTGTGCAAGCTCCCTTTAATGGACTAGATCAGCGGCTAGTTACCTCAGGCTGGTTACAGCGACTTAAAGAGGAGGGCGTAGAAGTTCATGGGCGATCGCTCTTTCTACAAGGACTGCTACTTTTGCCCGAAAAAGAGCTTCCTCAAAAATTTCAGCGGTGGCAGTCTCTATGGACAGCGTGGCATACTTGGCTAAATGAACAGGGCATAAGTCCCCTTGCCGCTTGCCTCGGTGCCGCTTGGGAGCAGGGTCAGTTTCGTTTTCATCGCATTGTTGTAGGTGTTGACTCCAAAAAGCAACTGCAAGAAATCCTAGCGATCTTAGAAACTCAACTTCCTAGCTGGCCCCCACACATTACCACTGACGAGTTAGACTTAATCAATCCCACTCACTGGAATCATCTATGAAAACTATTGCCATTGTCCAAGCTCGGATGCACTCCACTCGTTTACCCAACAAGGTAATGCTTCCAGCCGTTGGAAAACCCCTTCTAGAGCTACTGTTGCATCGCCTTAGCAAGGCACAACTGTTAGATGAAATTGTAGTAGCCACAGGCGATCGCAAAGAAAACTTAGTCATTATGGACTGCGTTAAAGACCTTGGTTTTGCCTGTGAACAAGGCAGTGAGGAGGATGTTTTAGACCGTTATTACCAAGTAGCTAAGAAATACAGTGCCGATACAATAGTTAGGATAACCGCTGACTGCCCGCTTATCGACCCAGCAATCGTTGATCAAGTTATTAAATCATTTAGGGACTCCCCAGTGGATTATTGCGCCACGAGCACTACATTTCCTGATGGTGAAGATGTTGAAGTATTTTCATTTCAAGCCCTAGAAACTGCATGGAAAAACGGACAAACCAAACCAGAGCGAGAACATGTTTCTCCATATATTAGAAACAGTGATTTATTTAAGCTTAAATTCTTAGAGCCACCTATTAATCTTCCCCACTGTCGCTGGACACTGGATGAACCAGAAGACTATCAAGTTATTAAACAAGTCTTTGAATACTTTGCACCTAGAATAGACTTCTCTTGGCAGGAAATTTGGCAACTGCAACAACAACATCCTGACATTTTTGTCCATAATCAGCACATACCCAGTAATGAAGGAGCTATTTTGAGCAAAGGTCAAAAACTATGGAAGCGTGCAAAACGGGTAATCCCCGGTGGCAGTATGCTTCTTTCAAAGCGGGCGGAAATGTTCTTACCAGAACGCTGGCCTGCATACTTTAGCCGAGCCAAAGGCTGTCGAGTTTGGGATTTAGAAGAGCAAGAATATATTGATATGTCCATCATGGGCATTGGGACAAACATCCTAGGCTATGGTCATCCTGAAGTTGATCAGGCAGTACAGGAAGCCATTACTCATGGAAATATGAGTACCCTCAATGCCCCTGAAGAAGTTTATCTTGCCGAACGACTTATCGAATTACATCCTTGGGCAGACATGGCACGCTTTGCCCGAACAGGAGGTGAAGCCTGTGCCATTGCCATTCGGATTGCTCGGGCGGCAAGTGGCAAAGATAAAGTTGCCTTTTGTGGTTATCACGGCTGGCATGACTGGTACTTAGCCGCTAATTTAGCATCAGAAAATAACTTAAATCAGCATCTATTGAGTGGTTTACAACCTAAAGGAGTTCCTCAAGCATTGGCAGGCACTGCGCTACCTTTTAGCTACAACAACTTTGCTGAGTTGGAAGAGCTAGTTAACATCCATGACATTGGTGTTGTCATGATGGAGGTCATGCGTAGCCAGGAACCTCAGAATAACTTTCTGCAAAGGGTCAGAGACTTATGCACTGAAAAAGGAATTGTTTTAATTTTTGATGAATGTACCTCAGGCTTTAGGGAAACCTTTGGCGGTCTTCACAAGAAATTTAATGTAAATCCAGACATGGCAATGTTTGGTAAGGCATTAGGTAATGGCTACGCAATCACTGCTGTTATTGGCAAGCGAGATATTATGGAATATGCGCAGGAAACATTTATTAGCAGTACATTTTGGACAGAGCGAATTGGTGTAGTGGCTGGATTAAAAACTCTGGAAGTGATGGAGAAGCTAAGGTCATGGGAAATCATTACTGAAATTGGCAACAAAATTCGCAGGGCTTGGCAAGAACTAGCAGTCAGTCATAATCTCAACTTACAAATTGCTGGCATTCCTGCCCTAAGTAGCTTCTCATTTAATAGCCCAAACAACCTTGCCTACAAAACACTTATTACTCAAGAAATGCTCAAAAAGGGTTTCCTAGCTGGTAATAGTATCTATGTTTGCACCGAACATACAGATTCCCTATTGCAGAGCTACTTTATAGCCTTGGATGAAGTATTTGAAAAAATCAACCAGTGCGAGCAAGGTCTAGATGTCCATACCCTGCTAGAACAACCAGTTTGCCATGCGGGGTTTCAGCGTCTCAATTAACTATTCCCAGTCTGTACTGGTATCGCACAAAAAATGCTTATCTAACACCTGTTCAAAAGTATAGGGGCACTTCTCAGGGAAAACTCTCAGAGGCAGTGAAGTTTCCCGTAAGGCTAAGTCCACTCCACTTTCAAATCCATCTGCCAGAGCATCCTCTTGCATGGAACGGAGACTGGGACTGCGCTTGAGGTGCCGCTCAATGGCACGGCGTTGCTCTCGGATTGTCAAAAACCAACTGCGACAGCGATGCTCAGGCTGTAGTTCCCATTTGAGTAAATGCCCCAGTAGCACAGTCAGACGACTTACTAGCTCACGATACTCTTGCCTTCCCAAGCATTCTAACTCCCGTCGCAAATTTTCCCAGTCTAGTTCAGAAAGTGCCCTATTTGCTAGTGCCTTCACATGCCACTGCGTCCAAGCGTAAAAATCCTTTTCGTAGAGAGAATCTTGTCTAGTCATGATATAGTTTGTTTAGTGCCATCCTTAGAATAGCTAAAAAACTTCTAACCGTGCTGTTTACTTTTAGGGTTGACTCCGCTCGAATGATTGGCACAGGGCATCTCATGAGGTGCCTGACCTTGGCAAGTGCTCTGCGAGAGGAAGGTGCAACCTGCATTTTTATTTGTCGTGCCCATTCTACAAGCCTTACTGATCTGGTACGAAGGCAGGGATTTACTCTGTATGAACTTCCCCAAGGAACTGAACCGTTAACCTCTGATTGCCTCGGTGTTGCAAAACTACAGGATGCCGAAGAAACAAAGAACATTATTCAAAGTTTACCCGAGGTTCCCGATTGGTTAATTGTTGACCACTACGGTATTGATAAGGAGTGGAAAAGCCAATTAAGACCGTATGTTAAGAAAATTATGGTCATTGATGATTTGGCTAATCGTCCCCATGATTGTGATGTCCTTTTGGATCAGAACTACACTCACAACTGGAACCGCTATGAGGGTCTAGTTCCAGAACATTGTCGCTTGCTCCTAGGACCAGAATATGCGATCCTACGCCCAGAATTTATTAGTGCCCGTCAAAAACTAGAGCAACAAGGTTGGACTCCATTTGATCCAAGGAAGGTTTTTGTATTTTTTGGTGGGATGGATCCGCAAAATTACACCAGTAAAGCATTAAGGATCCTGCGCAAGATTGGTGATTTCGCTCCTGAAGTAGTGATTGGCAGTGGTAACATTCACCGAGAAGAAATTGAGCATGAAATGCAATTTTTCCCCGAGGGTCATCTTCATATACAAACCAATCAAATCGCAGAAATTATGTTACGATGCTCATGGTATCTAGGCTCAGGAGGCTCGATCACATGGGAGCGAATGTGCTTAGGATTAACAGGGATTGTCATACCAGTTGCAGAGGATCAAAAGAGTAGCTGTAATGCATTAGCGCAAGAGGGTTTACATACCATTCCCGAATACTTTTGTGAAAGTAGCATTGAGAAATTATACATAAATTATGTATTGAAGCTGTGGGATAAAGAGATAATGATTAAATGTTTTAATATTGTTGCCAGTAAACTGCTTGAATTAGGTGGCATTACTAAATATTTAATATGAAAATCACGATTCTTTCTCAAGATAAGTCTTGGATTAACAGATACATAAGTGAATGGGTTACTCAATTATCTGTGAACTATGAAGTTGAGCATTGCCATACACAAGATAAATGTCAAGGCGGGGATATTCTCTTTATACTCTCCTTTTGGCAGAAAGTAGAACAGAAAATCATAGATAAATACAATATTTCTTTGGTTGTGCACGGAAGTAATTTACCTAAAGGACGAGGTTGGTCTCCTGTTAGTTGGCAAATACTTGAAGGGATTAATAAAATTCCCATAGTTTTGTTTAAAGCTACTTCTAAGATTGATGCAGGAAAAATTTACTTACGCGATGAAATTGAGCTAGAAGGTCATGAATTGATTGATGAAATAAGATATAAGCAAGTACAAAAGACTATACAACTTTGTGAAAGGTTTATCACTCTATATCCTAATATTCTCGCAGAAGGTTTTGATCAAGTAGGGGAACCTACCTATTACCGGAGAAGGGTTCCTTATGATTCAAAATTAGATATTAGTAAATCAATTGAATCTCAGTTTAATTTGTTGCGCATAGTTGACAACGAAAATTACCCTGCTTTCTTTGAGTATAGAGGTAAACGTTATGTGATTAAGGTGTACAAAGAAAAATAGTGCTTCCAGTAATTTTAATTGCAAACCTTTTTGAATAGTAATATGACAAAGGTTCTGGTTGTTGCCACTCACCCTGATGATGAAGTCCTTGGATGCGGCGGGACTTTAGCTCTGCATGCCGCTAGAGGGGATAACTGCCACATTCTAATTATGGCTGAAGGGCTCACGAGTCGCAGTCACCAGCGAGATGTAGAAGCTCACAAAGAACAACTTGCTCAACTCAGGCTAACCGCCCAGCAAGCATGCGCAGTAATTGGAGTAAAGGATGTAAGGTTTGCAGGCTTTCCAGATAATCGCATGGACAGTGTAGATTTATTGGATGTGGTTAAGGTGGTTGAGTCTGTTATTGAGGAAATTCAGCCAGAGATTATCTATACCCACCATTATGGAGACCTTAACATTGACCACCAAATTACCCACCAAGCAGTGATGACAGCCACTCGACCCTTGCCGAACAGTTGCATAAAGAAATTACTCTTTTTTGAGGTTCCTTCTGCAACAGGGTGGAACACACCGACAGCAACTAATGCCTTTATCCCCCAATACTATGTTGACCTTTCACAGAAAGTGAGTGATAATGTGGATGCTCTTGAGCGGAAGCTGAGAGCATTAACAGTATATGAGTCTGAGATGCGACCTTATCCACACAATCGCTCCTTAGAGGCAGTGCGGTACCTTGCCCAGTGGCGGGGTTCCTTAGTTGGCTTGCCATGTGCTGAAGCATTTCAAGTAGGTAGAATACTGACTCTGAAGTAAATTATGCAACTAGAAGAAAAATCCATTGTTATTCTAACTAACCGGCAAAGAAACTATTTTCTGGTAAACTCCTTGTCAACAAAACTTTCTGTAAAACCTTATTTGATAACTAGTAAACAAGAACTTAATTTAGATAATCTAGAGCAAATCAAGCCAACTTGGATATTTGTGCCTCATTGGTCGCATATTATCCCTAAGGAAATTCACCAAAAATTTAAAGTAGTTATTTTTCACATGACTGATTTGCCCTTTGGAAGGGGTGGAAGTCCTTTACAAAACTTAATTATTAGAGGCATTGAAAATACCTTCATAAGCGCTATTGAATGTACCGAGGAACTTGACGGAGGGCCAATTTACTTGAAAGAGCCACTAAACCTAAATGGTACAGCTGATGAAATTCTCATACGTGCTAGTTTGATAATTGAAAAAATGATTATTCAAATTATCACTGAAGAGCCTATTCCTACCCCACAAAGTGGTTCCCCAACCTATTTCAAGAGGCGTAATCCTGATGAAAGTCGCATCGAACTAGAAAAGGTTAATAATTTATCCAAGCTATATGACTTTATTCGCATGTTAGATGGTGATGGTTACCCTAATGCTTTTTTGGAAATTGGTAACTTCCGAATAACTTTTCACTCTCCTCACCTCCGCTATGGCTATATTCAAAGTCAGGTGAAAATTGAGTGTATTAATTCTGATTTAGGTGGTTCAACATGAAACCAAATTTCAATGAGATGAAATTCCCTTTCATCATAGCCGAAATGTCTGGCAATCATAACCAATCTCTGGAAAGAGCACTGGCAATTGTTGAGGAAGTCGCTAGATCAGGAGTTAATGCCCTAAAATTACAAACTTATACTGCTGACACAATGACAATCTCCTCAGAGAAAGCAGATTTTTTTATTCATGATAAATCCAGTCTCTGGAAAAATCAGTCTCTATATGAATTATACCAAAAAGCGCATACTCCTTGGGAATGGCACAAGCCAATTTTTGACCGAGCAAGAGAATTAGGCTTAGTGGCATTTAGTACACCTTTTGATCAAACAGCAGTAGACTTTCTAGAAGAACTAGACTGCCCTATTTATAAAATTGCCTCTTTTGAAGTTGTTGACTTACCCCTGATCAGAAAAATTGCCCAAACTGGTAAACCCATTATCATGTCCACGGGTATGGCAACTGTTGCAGAGATTAATGAGGCAGTACGAACTATTAGAGCTGAAGGCAATGACCAGATTACTTTACTTAAATGTACAAGCACTTATCCTGCCTCCCCGGCCGATTCCAACTTGCGAACTATTCCCCATTTAAGGGAATTATTTAACTGTGAAGTGGGGCTATCGGATCATACCCTAGGTATTGGGGTTGCAGTTGCGGCAGTGGCTTTAGGAGCAACAGTTATTGAAAAGCATTTCACGCTTAGCCGAGCTGAAGGAGGTGTAGATGCGGCTTTTAGTATGGAACCCCAAGAAATGAAAATGCTGGTAGAGGAAGTCCAGCGAGCTTATCAAGCACTGGGTTGCGTTCAATATGGTTCTACAGAGGCAGAGAAAAAGTCTCTAGTGTATCGCCGTTCTCTCTATTTTGTGAAGGATATGTCTGCGGGGGATGTCATTACACCAGATTGCATCCGTTCTATTCGCCCTGGGTATGGTTTGCCACCGAAGTACTTTGATATCCTAATCGGTAAAAAAGTGAACAGGGATATTGAGCGGGGCACTCCTGTGTCTTGGGATGTGTTTTGATGAGTTCACTTAACTACTGAGAATCAACGACGCTCTTTTGCCGTTTCCAACCTTCTTATCCCCCTTATTTGGTAACTCTAAAAAAGTGAATTTCTTAGGACATGAATAATCTCGTCTTGTTCTTCCTCCCTCAATTCATAGTACAGGGGTAAGGTTAATGCTTCCCCATAATACTTTTCTGCTTCAGGGAAATCGCCCCATTTGAACCCTAATTTTTGATAATAGGGCTGTATATGTACCGGAATGTAGTGAAGATTGACACCGATATTCGCCTCTCTCAATTCAGCAAAAACTTGTCGGTGAGATTTCTTAATTTCATTAAGTCTTAGGCGTACCACATAAAGATGCCAACTAGATTTGCTTTGTGGCAATTGTTTTGGTAAGATTAAGGGTAAATCTCGTAGCAATTCATCATATCGTTGCGCTAATTTTTGCCGCCGTTCTACAAATTCGTGGAGCCTTTGCATTTGACTAATACCTAAAGCCGCTTGTATATCCGTCATGCGATAGTTGTAGCCTAATTCTAACTGCTCGTAATACCAAGGAGGTGGATCCTTAATCGTTAATAGTTCAGGATTGCGGGTAATCCCGTGGGTGCGAAGGCGAATGAGTTTTTCATATAAATCAAAATGGTTAGTTAAGACCATTCCACCTTCACCAGTAGTAATCATTTTGACCGGATGAAAACTGAATACAGCCATATCAGAGTAACGACAACTACCAACTGGCTGATTCTGATAGAATCCCCCCAAAGCGTGGGAGGCATCCTCAATGACTTGAAATCCGTACTTTTGGGCTAATTTAGCAATAGGTTCCATCGGGCAAGATTGACCAGCAAAATGAACAGGAATGACTATTTTAGGTAAACTTCCAGTAGTATTGGCTCGTTCCAATTTAGCGGCTAATTTTTCTACATCCAGGTTATAAGTCTGAGGATCAATGTCAACAAAATCCACCTTCGCACCACTGTATAAAGCACAGTTTGCTGAAGCTACAAATGTGTTTGGGGATGTCCATACCCAGTCATTTGGTTGTAGTCCTGCCGCTAAAGTTGCAATATGTAAACCCGCTGTTGCACTACTGATGGCTACGGCATAACGGACACCACAATAATCTGCCACCACTTGTTCAAAGCGAGGGATAGTTGGTCCTTGGGTCAACCAATCAGATTTCAATACTTCAATAACCGCCTCAATATCTAGTTCCGAAATAGATTGACGGGCATAGGGAATCTTATACATAGTTTTCAGTCATTAACTGCGAAATTAGGGTCAATATGTTTACAGATAAGGTGTCGTAATTCGGGAATGGTCAAGAAATGCTCATTGTTACCAGAATTATAGCTAAATCCAGGGACAACTAAATCCGCATTAGTTTGACTCACATAGCTGGTGACATTAGACCGACCGCGGGTAGGGAGTATCGCAAAATATGACCCTAAATTAACAGTCGTGTAAGAATCAGAAGCGGTAATCAGTTCTTCATGAATTTTTTCACCAGGACGAACACCCACAATCACTTGTTTACAGTCGGGGCAAATGGCTTCTGCCACATCCGTAATCCGATAAGAGGGAATTCGGGGTACAAAAATTTCTCCCCCTTGGCTGTGTTGAATCGCCCAAAGAACCATGTCCACTGCCTCGCTTAGGGTAATATTAAAACGGGTCATGTGGGGATGGGTAATCGGTAAAATTCCTTCTTTTCTTTTTTGCAAGAAAAAGGGGATAACCGATCCACGCGAACCCATAACATTACCATAACGAACGATACTAAAAATTAAGTCTCTGCCAGTAATATTATTGGCGGCAACAAATAATTTATCGCTACACAATTTAGTTGCACCATAGAGGTTTACGGGAGCCGCCGCCTTATCCGTTGAAAGTGCAATAACCTGCTGAACTTGAGTATCTAAACAGGCTTGAATTAGATTTTCGGCACCCAGGACATTCGTACGAATAAATTCAATCGGATTATATTCCGCCGCCGGGACTTGTTTCAGAGCGGCCGCATGAATAACCAAATCTATTTTGTTCAGTGCTCTCCTAATTCTATCTCGATCCCGAATATCCCCCAAAAAATACCGGATGCCAGGATATTTTTGCTCAGGATATTTTTGAGACATTTCAAATTGCTTTAACTCATCCCGGCTAAAAATAACCAGACGACGGATGCGGGGATAAAGATTCAAAATGCGTTTTACAAATGCCTGACCAAAGGAGCCAGTCCCGCCAGTTACTAAAATCCGTGTTTCTTCACTCAAGTTCATGTAGATAAGGTGATCTCAGTTTTGAATGAACGTAAAGCACAATTGTGGCTTCAATATCTACAGCCCAAAGATATTTCAAGTTCATATTATAACCCCCACTGGAGAACAATTAGCCAACCTGCAAGACCAAATCACCCAAAAGATCAGGATTTAGCCGACTTACAGGTGTAGCTGGAGATAATCACCACCGGCGCAGAGAAGGTTCCCCCAGAGCCACAGATACAGGAATTAACTCAGGGGCACCTCTATTTATTCAAAACATGAGAACGAAACACAAGAACAGCAGGTCATTGCTCAGTACTTTTTTGTACTAAGATGACTAGGTTTTATAGATTGCTGTAGAGATGATTGAAAAAAGACTTAGTATGGGGTCAAAACTCACAGATTATCGGCCAGGGACTGCCGCTCCCAAAACGCATAACGGCGGAAATTGTAAGCGAGATTTTTCAAACCAATTGCCGCTGGTACTCTGGTTTTGCCAATCAGACGCATGAATTGACCCCCAAGACCCATCACCCACTGACCAAATACGTGTTCCACCTTGGCTCTCACTTGAGATTTGATGCGATTCTCTTCATTTTGCTCTGCGGTTAGGGGCTGATTTCGGTAGCCTTGTTCATGGATTTGACTGATAAACCCAATCCGTTGTCCATTGCGCTATCTCCCCAGATTTCCGACCCATCAATATCCACAAGTTGACTGAATACTTGTGAATCATGTACCGCTGCATCCGTCACAACATAATGCCGCACAAAACCATATTTCACATCCACGCTAATATGATTTTTATAGCCAAAATAGCTGATACCATTTTTTTACCCAACGGGCATCTTTTGCCGTCAAACATGGGGGTTTTCCTCCCATTGCTTAGGAATGTTCCCTTCCTTTAGTTCTTGATTTGCTTGCCAAGTATTCCGTTGGACTGGCACGGGAATGAGAGTAGCATCCACCATCTGGCCAACTTCGACAATATATCCTTTTTCTCTCAGGTAATTATCAAAGTGAGCAAATACTTCTTTGACCAGATCACGCTTGGCGAGATTATCCCGAAATAACCAGATAGTTTTGGCATCAGGGATAGCGTCTTCGATACCCAATCCTAGGCCATGAACGAGATACGGTCATTCACTTAAAACTCGAGTTCATCAGCACTGATGGCATACATTTGTTGCAGAATCAACAATTTAAACATCACAATCACGTCGGTGGGTTTACGACCTGCATTGCTCTTTCATTCCTTGTCATATATCCTTTCTAATATTGGGCGGAAATATTCCCAGTTAATATGTTCATTGAGCCACTTCAGCATGGGCTTTTTTTGATTGAGTTTTTCCCGCCGCGCTTGCTCACCCCCAAATCCTTTTTGACCTATTTTTGATCTCTACGTCGTTCATAATAACTATCTCACAACTCCAGTTGAAACTGTTAAAATAAGTGGTTAATTTTTGTAGCACAAAAAAACCATCGAAGTCAACCGACCCCGATGGTTGGAATGACGAAATGCTAGGACTATATTTTAGCAGGTTTATGGACAATGAAACTAATCATCTGACACTGCTTGATGTTGTCGAAGGCCACCACTTTGATGTAGGCATCCGGGTATTCGTAGCGGCAGGCTTGGACTTCATTCAGCACCTCCTGGGTGGACGTGGCACTGAACAGGGGCAATTTCCACATGGTCCAGTAGTGCTCTTCCGCCGAGGAGGTTTCATTAAATTCCACCGCCGGGATGAAGCCCTTGTCAAAGATGTACTGGATTTGCTTGGCGATTTGGGCATCGGTCAAAGGGGGCAGGTAGGAAAGGGTTTCGTACCGCCGTTGCTTGGGTAAGGTTTTCATGGTTGGGTCTCCGTAGGTTAAAGATTTAGGATTCCAATTCCGGCCAGGTGGCCGCTTCGCTGGAGGCAACTTGGGTAATGCGCTCCAGATGGCGTTTGCGCTGTTGGATGTTGGCCTGCTGAATGTCCGCCCGCACCATTTCCGGTAGGACATCCAGGATATTTTCCGCCAGGTGTTCCCGCACGGTCATGACCCGCAAGGCCAGTTCCTGCCGTTCCCGCAATAACTCCGTCAGGTATTGCTCCCCATCCTGAATTCTGCTGGTGGCAGAAAACCCATTCAGCCAGATGGCCAGGGGGGGGTCGGTCTGGGAAAGTTGCCCCACGATCACCCGCACGGCCTGATAGGTGAGATAACTGCTCAGGACACGGCTGGTTTGGCGGGCAATGTGCGAGTAGTCCATGGACAAGGGGGGAAACCGGTAAATTTCATGGTGCCATAAGCGCCACAGAATGTTGCCGGTTTCCTGATAACAGAACCTAAAGGGTGTCCACCGCCTGGAATTCAAACTTGATTTCCTTCCAGAGTTCGCAGGCCGCAGCCAACTCCGGCGACCATTTGGCGGCTTCCCGGATCACTTGGTTGCCTTCCCTGGCTAAATCTCGGCCTTCGTTGCGGGCTTGGATGCAGGCTTCCAGGGCAACCCGGTTCGCCGTTGCTCCCGGCGCATTCCCCCAGGGGTGACCCAGGGTACCACCCCCGAATTGCAGACAGGAGTCGTCCCCGAAGATTTCCACCAGGGCAGGCATATGCCACACATGAATCCCCCCGGAGGCCACGGGCATCACCCCCGGCATGGAGGCATAGTCCTGGGTGAAGAAAATCCCCCGGGAACGGTCCTCCTCCACATAGTCCTCCCGCATCAGGTCCACAAAGCCCATGGTGATATTCCGTTCCCCTTCCAGTTTGCCCACCACGGTGCCGGAGTGCAAGTGGTCGCCCCCCGACATCCGCAGGCATTTGGCCAACACCCGGAAGTGAATCCCGTGGTTCTTCTGCCGGTCAATCACGGCGTGCATCGCCCGGTGGATGTGCAACAACAACCCCTTATCCCGGCAGAATTTCGCCAACGTGGTATTGGCGGTGAACCCCCCGGTCAGATAGTCGTGCATGATAATTGGGGTTTTCAAATCCGCCGCAAACTGGGCCCGCTTGAGCATCTCCTCACAGGTGGGGGCGGTCACATTCATGTAGTGCCCCTTGATTTCCCCGGTTTCCGCCTGCGCCTTGCTAATCGCCTCCTGCACAAACAGGAACCGATCCCGCCAGCGCATAAAGGGCTGGGAATTGATGTTTTCGTCGTCTTTAGTGAAGTCCAAACCGCCCCGCAGACATTCGTACACCGCCCGCCCGTAATTTTTCGCCGACAAGCCCAGCTTCGGCTTAATCGTACAGCCCAGCAGGGGACGACCGTACTTATTCAACTTATCCCGCTCCACCACAATCCCATGCGGCGGACCTTGGAACGTCTTCAAATAGGCGACCGGAATGCGTAAATCCTCCAACCGTAGGGCTTTCAGGGCTTTGAACCCAAACACATTCCCCACAATCGAGGTGAGCATATTGGTGACGGAACCCTCTTCAAACAAATCCAAGGGGTAGGCCACAAACATAAAGTATTGATTGTCTTCCCCCGGCACCGGTTCGATGTCGTAGCAACGGCCCTTGTACCGCTCCAAATCGGTCAAATTGTCCGTCCACACTGTCGTCCAAGTACCGGTCGAAGATTCAGCAGCCACGGCGGCTCCGGCTTCCTCCGGCGGCACCCCCGGTTGCGGCGTGACCCGAAAACAGGCCAACAAATCCGTGTCCTTCGGTGTGTAATCCGGTGTGTAATAGGTGAGGCGATAATCTTTCACCCCGGCCTGAAATCCGGCCTGGGCTTGGGTTCGTGGGGCCATATTCCCTAACTCCTTCGCAAACAGTTAATGCCGACCCAATCAGCATGATTCTCCCCATCGGTAACGGGATGAACTGGGACTAGGACGGGTTTAATTTCACGCTATCACGAAGGTTGCCCCATACAACTTTGTAAGGTTTTATAGAAACGATAATTAAAAGTTATTTGTTGCTGTTTGTAAAGAAATTTATCCAGGCTCCAGGCCGTAAAATCGGGGATTCTGGTGCATACCCTAGGAATTTATTGGTATTGGTGATAAGAGTAATCATGATTTTTAATCATTTTTTAGAACATTGCTTTGTGTAAGATTAGCTTATGAATTTGTAACATACAACAATCCTACCCCATTAACGGAGCGATTTTCTGGAAAACCAAGTCCGGCGGCCGTGCCCCTATAACCGTCATGCGAAATTCAAATAGGATCGCTATAGTTGCTTAATTCTGAGATGCTCATGAGCCAATCCTCCCCGTAAATGGCTTTCATAAACAAAATTAAGGTGGATGAAGCTCCCGTTTGTCACTAGACGATAAGAAGCATCTATAAACTATGCAGAAATTGCCAATCGCAAGGCTTCATCTAAATCATCTAACCCTACAAATGTTATTTCATACGTTTGCGAAAGCATTTGTCTTTGTTGTTGTTCCAATTTGGGAGCTACCAAAATAAATTGCCTCGGTGATAAGTCCAATTGTCGGACGTAGTTGGTATATCTTGGAATTCTTGACCTGAATGATTCATAGTCACCAGTTTTACATTCAAAAACAATCATTTGCCTATTAATAAATGCGATCAAATCGAATTCACCGGACGATTCGCTAACTGTAGAAAATTTCAAGTTGCTTAAGCAAACAATTTTCCGTTGCCTTTGCTGATAAAATTTACGCACCTTATCGTAAAGGTAAAATTCAAGCCACCCACCTCTAAGAAGGTCAGAGATCACAGGGAAATTTGGATCGCCATCATTTAGCGTAGCAGAAATTCGATTTTCCGTTGGTACACGATTCAAAGTGCGAAAAAATCTATATGTTCTGAGTAGGTCTAAAAAATTATTAATACAATTCCTATCATCCGTTGTTGAAAATGAATAATCAAAATTACTGCCTTGCCTATTATTCAGCTTTCTTTTTAAAGAATTTTCAATGCCCTTGAGGTTATCAAAATTTCTCGACAACATTCTGGTTATTCTAGGAAATGGATCTCTTGGGTTAAATACTTGCGAAACATTTGAGGTAAAATCTGGCATGAACCCAGATTGAAAAATTTTAATCAGCATTTCAAAGTCCATATTTTGTTCATCACTGGATGGCAAGTTTCTGTTAACTATATCCCTAATTTGCTGGATGAATCTATTTTCTGTATCTTGTTTTGTATTTTGAATCTGTTCCTGGGTTTCTGTAATAGTTTTAACACTATTTTGCTGTTCCCTTATCATTTGTTCTAACTGTTTAATATAACTGGTTAGCTCGCATTCTCTTTGTCGAGTCTCATTGTACATCTTTGTAAGATTTTGGTTATCATGACTTATATCTTTTAAGGCAATTTCTAATCGTTCTTTTTCTTCTGCAATCGCATTCAATTCTCGATAGGATTCTTCTCTTGAGGCTTCTAGAGAAACCAGCTTTTCTTGGGCACGAAATAGTTCATTTTTGAGAATTAGAATTGATTTTTCCGCCGAGAGCACTTGCCTGGTGACCTGTTCATTTTCTTTGAGTATCTGTTCGTACTCTCGCTGTTTCAGATTTATCAAAAACTCAATAAATATGAATGTTATCACAAATAAAATAACTGTTAGTAGCGAAGTGTTGAAATACAAAGGGAAGGCATCCTGTTCTGCCAAGGGATTTGACACCCACATCTGCAAATCTTCCAGTAAGGATGGAGGGATGCCCCGAATGTAATAGATGCGACCAATAACTTTCCCAGGTGGTTTTTGTAATGTTCCCGGTTTTTTTACATAGGGGTCTGTATAAGATGCTTGTGCTGTAACCGGTGGTGGATCAGTCAAATAATTAAAATGGTGGTCTTGCAGGGAAGTGGGTTCCTCTAGCAATTTACGTTGCCAAGGAAAGCTATCAAGCACAACTTTAGAGTTTGACTTGGCGAGTATTTTTTTTCCCTCGGCATCAGTGACAACCAAACCGAACAAACTGTAGTTACTATCTAAAGTTTTTTGTAGCTCTAATAAGTCATTCTGTAATAACAACAGCGATAATTTGGTGGGTAGCGTATGAGCAAGCATATTGAAATCTACTGTTTGCACCTGAAAAATAGTCGTTTCCCAATATACTTTATGACCCCTTTCAATTAGCCAAAAACCCCCTCCGATAAAGACTGTAGCAAGTGCTACAATTCGTTCTATACGACTAACCCATGTAGATCGAGTTAAAAAATTTGACTTGAGATTCATAACTTCTAGCCATCCTTTATTAATGGGAATTGTACAGTCCAGATATAGATTTGAACCTAAAAATAAAATAATGATTTTATGGCTTATTTCAAAAGAGGCAGACATTTACATTCTGAAACATTTAACTCAAGGTAGCCCTCTTGCGTTAAGCCTTAGAGGCATAAGTTAAAGTAAGGGTAATCTTCCCACCCGTTGCGGTGATGCGCTCCCTGTTGGCGACCGTATTTCGACCCGCCTGCCCCTTGTGTACCCGGCCAGCCCAGGGCTATTTTTGTGTGGATTGTCAACGGCAGATTGAAGCCACCCGTTTGCCCCAACCTTGGCAATTTTGGCAGGAACCCCTACCCTTGGCGGCTTGGGGACGGTATCAGGATGCGCTCAAACGGGTATTGGGGGCACTGAAATACCACAACCGCCCGGAGCTTGCCCGTCCCCTGGGGCATCATCTGGGGGATTTATGGCTGACGGGGGGGCATGGACTGCCGCAACCGCCTGGGGTGGTGCCCATTCCCATTCACCCGGAAAAACGCAAAACCCGGGGGTACAACCAAGCAGAACTATTGGCAGAAGCCTTTTGTCAGTATGTTGGCTTAAAACTGTACAGCAATTTACTCCTGCGGCAAACCGATACCCAGGCGCAACATTCCCTGTCGGCACGGGAACGGGAGGCTAATTTAGCCACAGCATTTGCGATCAATCCTCACCATCGCCGCCCCAAAGCACCAGTGTTAATCCTTGATGACATTTATACCACGGGGGCGACGGCTCGCACGGCTCAAGCCGTATTACAACAGGCGGGACTTAGGGTGGTGGGAATTTTGGTGGTGGCGACGGGGAAAGCGGATATGCCCGGCGAATCGCCGGTGAGCAAATCCAAAACTGGAGCAAATGGGCAAATGATGAAGGGCACCTCTCAACATTAAAAATTACAGGACATTTCTAAAAATAGATGGCATTGCTACTGGGTGCTATGAAATTCACGGTAGCGGTGGCTGGAATCCCTTGGGTGGGCTTTGCCAAATTCAAATTGTAATCATAAACAGATTCAGCAACGTCGAATCGGTCACAGGGACACTGCCCCCGTCCTTAGTTCTCCAAAATTTCTATTGCCCAACTCGGCGAGGCCGTTGCATCCGCATAAATACTCAGGATTATGCCTATCGTTACTTAATAATTCCTTCGGAGCTATTAAGCTTTTCCGTAGAGAATTTCTGCATATTCCAGCGGGGTTAGTACACTGGACTAAATACCCCTTAGGCACACCATGGACTCCACTGCTAGTTTAATAGATTGCCTACCTATTGGGGTGGTTCTGACCGAGGAAGGGGGGCGGATTTTACACTGCAATCAGGTCATGGCCAATTGGTTTTGCCTTGATCCCCGACAGGTACCGGGCAATGGGATTACGGAATTTTGGCCGGAGTTGGCCTCCTATCTGCGGTGGCAGGAGTTGGGGGGACGGGTGCGATTATCCACCCCGGAAAGTTGGTTGATGATGCGGGTCTTGGTGCGGAAGTTATCCCAGGAGGGGCGGGGGTGGTTGGTGTGGAGTTTTGTGCCCGAACATAGCCGGGATTTGGAACAGTCTCAGCAGGAATTTATTGATACGATTAGCCACGAATTGCGTACCCCGCTGACCAGTATTAAGGGGTTTGTCGATACCCTATTGGAGTCCCAAAATCGTTTCAGTCGTAGCCAGACCCGCCATTTTTTGCAAATTGTCCAAACCCAGGTGGCGCATCTGTCCGCTTTGGTGGAGGCGGTATTGTCCCTGTCCCGCTCGTCAGTAGTGCCGGGGCATTTTCGTCCGGTGCAGGTGGGGGATTTGGTGCCGCAGGTGATGCGGGATTTAGCATTACGGCACGACGGGGATCGGGTTGAGTGGCGTATCCAAGATTTGCCCCCGGTGTGGAGTGACCCGGAATTGTTGGTGCCGATCCTGGTGCAACTGCTGGACTACGCCCTGACCCATACGCCGTTGGCTACCCGGGTGCAGGTGCGGGGCTGGCCGGGGGGGACGGGGGTGCAAATCGGTGTCCCTGAGTTGGATTTGGGGGAGCTATGGTATCCCCTTGGCCCCAGCCGACCGGGGATGGGATTGTACATGGCGCAGATGTTGGTGGAGCGGTTGCAGGGGCGGTTACTCTTGGGGCAGGGACTCACTTTGGAGTTGCCCCGGGTAGCTCGGATGACAACGCAAGTGGCGGGTTTCTCCTGAAAGGTTGTTTAACTAGAACCAGCCCGGACGCTTCCTGCCATTGAGCGCAATTGACCACAGGCCGCCTGGGCAGACAAGCCCCGGGTTTGCCGCACCGTCACGGCAATATGTTGGGATGCCAAAATCCTTTGAAAATTCTGAATCCGCTCCGTTTCAGGGCGTTGGTAGTCCGCATCGGCGATGGGATTGTAGGGGATCAAATTCACATGAGTTTGCCAACCCCGCAGTAGCTTAGCCAGCTGATGGGCTAACTCCGGGGTGTCATTGACCCCACGCAACAGGGTATATTCAAAACTCAGCCGCCGCTTTGTCCGTGCCACATAATCCCGGCAGTCTGTCAATAATTGCTCCAAGGGATAATGGCGACCACTGGGAATCAACCGCTGGCGCAATGCTTGGGTGGGGGCGTGCAAACTCACCGCCAACGTGGTCTGGAGTTGGGCTTGGGCAAGGCGTGCGATTTGCTGGGGCACCCCCACCGTAGAAATGGTCATCGCCCGCTGGGAAATGCCACAGTCCTGATGCAAGCGGTGAATGGCGGTCACCAGGGCATCCAGGTTCAACAACGGTTCCCCCATCCCCATAAACACCAGATGGGACACCCGGCGTGCCATGTCCGTCTGTACTGTCAACACTTGGTCTAAAATTTCATGCACCGCCAAATTGCGGGTAAACCCCTGTTTGCCAGTGGCGCAAAAATCACAGGCCATCGGACAACCCACCTGGGACGAAACACACACGGTCAACCGATCCGCACTGGGAATACCCACGGTTTCAATCAAATGTCCGTCATGCAGTTGTAATAAATACTTGACCGTCCCATCCTGGGCAATTAACCGCTTGGCAATGTGGGAACGTCCCAGTTCCGGTTGTGCCTGTTCTCGCCAGGATTTGGGAAACACGGTAATGTCCTGAAATTGCCGCACCCCCCGCTGGTAGAGCCATTGGTGCAGTTGTTTCGCCCGGTAGGCGGGTTGCCCCTGCGCCGTGACCCAGGCGGTGAGTTCAGTCAGGGTTTGCCCCAGCAGGGGACGGCTGTGCATGGCTATGGCGGGAATTGGGTTTCGCAATTTCTAGGGTAATGGATGCCCTGCGTTTAAGTTGGCTCCAACTGCTCTAAGGGTAATTGGAAATACTCCCGTGCGGCCTGACAATCCCGTTGAATTTGGGCTTTGAGGGCACTCACCCCGCTGAATTTTTGTTCCGGGCGCAAAAAATGCCGCAGAGCTACCCGCAGACGTTGCCCATACAAATCTCCCCGCCATGCCAGCAAATGTACTTCCGCCGTCAGGGTTTGTCCATCCACCGTCGGGCGGTATCCCAAATTCATCACCCCCGGTTGCGCCCGTAGCTCCCGCTCTGCCGTCACTTCCACGCAGTACACCCCCTGGCGGGGTAAAAATTTCCGTGCCGGTAACTGTAAATTGGCGGTCGGGAAGCCCAACTGATGCCCCAGGGATTGCCCCCGCACCACCTCACCGATCAGTTCATAGGGTCGCCCCAACAAACGCTGTACCTGTTCCGGTTGTCCCGCCAGCAATAACTCCCGCACCCGGGAACTGCTGATCCGCTCCCCATCCAAAGTACATTCCGGGGTAATGGTGACGGTAATGCCCACCTCTTGACCTAATTTTTGCAGTAACTCCGCATTACCCTGCCGTTCTCGCCCGAAGCAAAAATCAAAGCCTACACTCACGTGCTGGGCTTGCAATTGTTGAACAATAATCCTATGAAAAAATGCCGCCGGGGTCAGATGCGCCAACTCCCGGTCAAAGGTAAGTAATACCAATTGCTGTACGCCCCAACTCGCCAGAATTTCCTGCTTTTCCGGCAAGGGAGTCAACAGAGCCCGGGGCTGACCGCTGAAATATTCCACCGGATGGGGACGAAACGTAACCACCGTTGCCCACCGGTTGGGGTCGTACAGAATGGGGTCAATAACTGCCCGGTGGCCTCGGTGCAGGCCATCAAAATTCCCCAGGGCAATGGCCGTTGGGGTCAAAACATGAGTCAGGGTTTCGGTTGTCCACACGCTTCACATTTTGACATATTTCCTGTCCCATGCAGGGATGGATTGGGTTTCTAGGAGATCAAAATCAGGAATGTTCCTCCGGTGGCTCAGGGGTTTGCTCTGATTTTTTAACTTGTTTTTGGCGCTTCTTTTCAGATTGTTGGCGTTTGCGGTCTTCCTCGGAAAAATGCACTGAAGAGGCTAATTTGTCTCGGTATCTTTTAACACTATCAGCAGTGGAGAGCCATGCCTCTTTTACGCCGGCAACATTAAGGTCATAGGCCATGGTAGAAGCCTTAGAAAATCCGGTTTTTTCAGCTTCACAAACCGCATCTAAATCCGCACTGAGATAGACAAACTGCCATTGATTTTTTTCACTTTTTTCGGTAATCATTTCCCGAATTTGGCCACCCCGAAATTGGCGACTTGAATTCTCCATCCCATCGGTGACAACCACCATAACCACCTGTTCGGGTTGGGCTTCGGGAGCCAGGAGACTGAGATTGCGTTCTAAATCCTCAATGCCCCGTCCCACCGCATCCCACAGGGGGGTGCTAGCCCGGGGAACAAAAGTTTTGTTGGTTAAGGGGGGGATTTCCGCAATCGGTTTGAACCAATGGATAACTTCATAGGGGTCTTGGGTGTCAAACTGCACAAGGGTCAGGGTGGCGGTGCCGGAGCCTTCTTTTTGCCGATGCACAAAATCGTTAAAGCCGCCAATCGTATCATTGGCAATTGCATTCATGGAGCCGGAGCGGTCAAGAATTACGGTGATATGGGTGTAATCGGGTTTCATAGTCCTGTGGTCGTGGGTTATGGAAATACCTTAACACGCCTTGGAATTAGGCATTTCCATTGCGGTGCTGGAGCGGTCTTTTGTGAAACATATCGTCACAATTGGTGCAGGAGCAGGTGGCTATTAGTCTGTGGTTTCTCTAAAATATTCGTCCACGCCATAGGTTAGGATTGCCAGTGTAATTCATAGACATCCTTTAGTATAAAATTAGCATAAAATTAATACAAATAGGGATTAGCTGGGGGTTTGATGGGCGTAATTTTATCCGCTTTCAGAATCAACCGCCGTTGCCCTTTCACCTGCCCGGTTGCCATCTGCCCCTGAATTTCTAACCAAGTATCCGCTTTGTAGGTTTGGGCGGTTCCCTCCCGCACATCTACCGGTAGCCCCACCGGGTAGGCATCAGCGGCACAACAGGTGACCACAAACCGAGCGATAAAAAACCGATTGACCGGGCTTTCCGGGGGATGCACCACAAACCCTTGCACCTTCGCCTTTTGTCCCTGGTAGGCATCCGGTTCCGGGTAAGTATTAAGTAAACGCACCCAGTCCACCAGGGAACGCTCCTCCGGGCGGCTGACCGGGCGAAACTGTTGGGGCAGGGTACGGGTCATGTTCCACAATTCCCCACTCTCCAGAGCAACTTGGCTGGTGAAGGGTCGGGGGGTGACAATCAAGCCCACCACCGCCGTACTGAGCAGGAGAAATCGCCCCCAGGAGCGGGGTAACAGTTGCCCCCCAGGCGCGAGTGCTTGGGGCTGTCCCGGTTCTCGCCAGCGTACCCACCCCTGCCAAACCGTCAACCCCACCAACAAAAAACCCGCCCCGACCGTCAACGGGAAATAATTGGGATGGATCAGGACGGCTAATTGCCCCGTGAGCCAGTACTTGAGGAGCAAAACCCCCCAGGCACCAATCGCCAGCAAATCCAGACCATTCATGGGATGTGACGGGGGATAAATGGGTGTTTGATCAACATAAAATTTCCCAGGTGTTTGCGAGAGAATTTCCTGATTTTCATAGATATAAATTCATGGCTAAAGTCAAAACAAAGGTTAATAACCCTGCCAATAAAAACAGGTACAACACCGCTCTGGGGCGAAACACCGTTAATAACAAACTCACCCCCTTCAAATCCACCATCGGTCCAAACACCAAAAACGCCAACAATGCCCCCGCTGTAAAACTCTCCGCAAAGGACAGGGCAAAAAACGCATCCACCGTCGAACAAATGGACACCACCGTGCCCAACACCAGCATCGCCACCACCGAGGTAGCCGATCCTTGCCCCAACCCCAAAATCACCTCCCGGGGCGTTAACACCTGAATCGCCGCCGCTACCGCCGTTCCCAGGATCAACACCGCCCCCAGTTCCCGCAATTCCGTCAGGGCATTCACCCACACCATCTGCCACCGCCCCCGCCGGGACAGCAACCGGGACGCATTCCAACCCGTCGTTTCCAAAGGCAGGGCTTTTCCCCCGGACAGGGCAAAAAAATTCCCCGTCGGTACCCCCGCCAGCATCGGTTCCCGCTGAGGTTGATTCATAGGGGGGGGCATCACCTGCGCCACTGCCGGTTGTAAAAAAGGTCGCAAATCCTTTTGCACTGAAAACACCCACCCCACCACCACCGCCACCAGCAGGGTCAACCCCACCCGCCCCCACACCATCAGCGGCTGGTCCCGAAACGCCACCCAGGTGGACCAAATCACAATCGGGTTAATGGTCGGTGCCCCCAGCAAAAACCCCACCGCCACCGAAGCCGGTATCCCCTGGGTCAACAACCGCCGCGCCACCGGCACATTCCCGCACTCACACACCGGCAGGAGACAGCCCAACACCGCCCCCGCCACCGCCCCCCCCAAAGGATGTCGGGGTAAAATTTTCAGCAATTGCTCCGGTTCCACCCACAGCAACAGGATGCTGGAAAACAGCACCCCCAACAACAAAAAGGGAATCGCCTCCACCAACAAACTAAAAAATAAGGTCAATCCCTGTTGCAGTGCCGCCATAGGACTCACCCGTCAATGGCACGGTACAAAACGGTACCAATTGTTTGGATTGTACAGCACCCTCTGGCGCAATAAAAGCCTTAATACTCTCAATACAAGGACTTACGCCGGTGATTCGCCACCGATTCGACCAACCCCAGGGCAATAAAATTTGCCAACATCGCCGAACGCCCATAGCTCAAAAAGGGCAAGGGAATCCCCGTGATCGGCGCCAAACCCACGGTCATACCGATATTGATCACCACCTGAAAAATCAACATACTCAACACCCCAATTGCTATCAGGGAACCAAATCCATCCCGGGCACTGCGGGCAATTAAAACCAAACGCAAACAAATGAGCCAGAAGAGAAATAGCACGATCATTGACCCAATAAAACCCAATTCTTCCCCGATCACTGAAAAAATAAAATCCGTATTCTGTTCCGGGATAAAACTCAACTGGGTTTGACTGCCCTGAAACAACCCCTGCCCCCACAACCCCCCCGAACCGATGGCAATGCGGGACTGGATCAAGTGATACCCACCCCCCAAAGGGTCCTGATTCGGGTCCAGAAATAAAATCAACCGCTCCCGTTGGTAATCCTTGAGCAACCCCCAAAACACCTGCCCCAACTGCCCGGAAACCAAATTCACCACCAGAGCGGCTAACCCTCCAATTCGGGGCCAGGGCAATGAAAACCAGCCCACCACCGCCATCACCACCACCCACACCCCCCACACGGGCAGGGACAGGGACAATAAAATTGCCGACACCAGGGGAGAGAGTAGCAACACGATCCACGCCAGGGGGATATTCGCCCAGTAGAGCATCCCCAGGGTAATCGCCACAAAAATCAACGCCGTGCCCAAATTCGGTTGCACAAACACCAACACCCAGGGCAAAGCTACCACCAACGCCGCCTGCCCAATCGTCCAGAGTGCCGGTGCCCGGGACTGCTCCAACACCGCCGCCAAAGTCACCACCACCGCCACCTTCGCCAACTCTGACGGCTGTAAATGGAACCCGCCGATATTGATCCACCGTTCCGCCCCCAGTGCCGAGGTGCCCACAAACATCACCGCCACCAACAGGGCATTCGCTAATCCATACACCCCCCAATGCCACCGGCGCAACCATTGGTAGGGCAGGCGCGCCAAGAGCAACGCCACCCCCAGACCTAGCAGGGCAATCAGGGTTTGTTGCCACCAATCCCAGGTATGCTGCGCCAACCCGGCACTGCGAATTGCCGTCACCCCAATCGTCGTCAGGGTCAACACCGCCCCCAACAAGGTTAGGTCCATGTCATGCCAGGGTCGCCACCAGGTGGAACGATAACTCATGGTTCGCCAATCGTTAAAAAATAGTGAAAAAAGTTACTCGACCGATTCCCCGCCCATTGTAGCCTGAACCACCCGCACCAGCCGTTCCCCCGCCGCCAAAGCCGTTCCCAGTAGTACCCACCGCTGGCGATTGGTGTAACCATACACCGGGGCTGTCCCCGCCACCAACCCCACCCAAGGTGCCGCCCCCGCCAGGGTCACGACCTCCCCCACCGGCACGGTCGGTAATGCCTGCCATGTCCCCGCCGCCGTCACCGCTTGCACTGCCCCAGGTGTTACTACTGCCCCGACCAAACATTCCCCAGCCGCCAAGTCCAGCAAGGGTTTCCCATAGCTCCGGCGAGAGGGTTTCCACCGCCCCAGCCGCCCCTGGTTACTCGCCCACACCAGCATTTGCCCCGGTTGCCATACGCCCGCCGCCAACACCTCATCCCCCGCCGGGAACCCCCATTCCCCTTGCCACAGGTCATCCACCCCCATCACGCTCCCACAGCCGCCCCGACTCACCAGCCATACTCCCGCCGTTTGCTCGGTCACCACCAAGGGCAATGCGCCCCCATCCCAAACCAACTCTGCCAACTCCCCCACCTGCCCGCTCCAGGTCTGCACGCCCCCCCGGCGGTCAAACAGCACCACCTGCGCCCCGGACTGCCATTCCCCCCGCCAGAGAATCGGGTCCCCCAATTCGCCCGCCGCCAAATCCAGGCACAATTGTTCAGAACGCCGCCGTTCCCCACTGCGCCATTGCCCTGCCACCGTCAATTCCAGCCGGATCGGGGGGATTTTTGGCTCTGGGGTTTCCTGACTGATCCGAGTGCGTCGAGCATCCCCATACTGCTTTTGTAATTGCTTTAATTGTTTTTTCAATTCCCGCAGGCGTTCCCCCCGATCCTGTTGCAATTGTTCTAAACGGGTACGGCGCTGGTCTAGGTGTGCCAATTGCTCCGTCACCGCTGTCGCCTCCAACCGGGTTAACCGCCGTAGGGGAGTAGATAAAACCGTTTCCGCCTGGTCTGCCGTTAGATTTAAGCGGGTCATCAACTCGGTTTTCGCCTGGTCAATGTTGGTACATTCCCTAAGAATGGTAAACACCATATCCAAATGGGTAATCGCCTGGTGCAACGCCTGTAAACGCTGGATTTGCTGTGCCACCTCCTGCCATTCGTGGGCATAACAGCGTTGTAACGTCAATTCCCGAAAGGCTAAAAATTCCTGCAAGAGCCGCCGCAGGGAACAGTGCTGGGGTCGCCCGTCAATCAGAGCGAGAAAACTGGCATGGAATTGAATTTGCAAAGGAGTCTGTTCATACAACTGCTGGATTATTTCCATAACGTCATGCCCCGGTTTCAAGGTCACCACCACCCGTATCCCGTCCCGGTCGCTCTCGTCCCGCAGGTCGGCAATGCCCCCTAACCTTCCTTGGTGAATCAACTCCGCCGTGCGGCTCAACCAGTCCGCTTTGACCACCTGGTAGGGCAACTCCGTAATGACAATTGCTTCTTTGGCTCGCTTGCCCGTGCCTAGGGTTTCCCGATGCCAGACCCCCCGCAGGGTGATTGCCCCCCGCCCCGTGCGATACACCTGGGGAATGGTGTGGGGATGCACCAGTTCGCCGCCGGTGGGAAAATCCGGTCCCGGCACCAAGCGATACAGCCGTTCATCGCTCAGGTGGGGGTAGTCAATTAAATGAATTAACGCTTCAATCAGTTCCCCGGCGTGGTGGGGGGGAATTTGGGTCGCCATCCCCACCGCAATGCCGCTACAGCCATTGAGCAACAGCAGGGGCAACTGCGCCGGGAGTACCTGGGGTTCCGGTTCCGTGCTGTCAAAATTGGGCTGAAAATCCACAATCGCCGGGTGCAAATCCGTAAATAAAATCTGGGTCGCCAGGGGGGACAAGCGGGCTTCCGTATAGCGCATCGCCGCCGCCGGGTCGTTGTCAATGGAGCCGAAATTCCCTTGCCCCTCCACCAATGGATACCGGCAGTGAAAATCCTGCGCCAACCGCACCAACGCCGCATACACCGATTGATCCCCGTGCGGATGGTATTTCCCCAACACCTCGCCCACCACCCGGGCACTTTTGCGGTGGGGACGTTGCGCCGTCAACCCCATCTGCCACAGGGCGTAGAGAATCCGCCGTTGTACCGGTTTCAAGCCATCCCGGGCATCCGGCAACGCCCGTCCCACCATCACACTCAGGGCATAGGCTAGGTAGGATTGGCGCAATTCCCCCTCCAGGGACGTGGGCACAATCCGGTCACGGGCAGGGCGGGGTTTCACCATAGGTTTGAGTGTAATCCTGACTGCCCCTATCTTGACCTGTAGGCAAACCAAAGGATATAATCAAAACTTGCGTTGTTAAAATTCAACTGATAAAGTTACAAAAATGGAAACCAACTACGCCATTGTGGCGGTCGGCGGCAAGCAGTTTTGGGTGGAACCGGGGCGGTTTTACGATGTGAATTCCCTGGGGCTAGAAGCGGGGGCGACGGTCACCTGGGATCAGGTGTTGTTGGTGCATTGCGGCGGGCAGGTGCAGATTGGGCGACCCACAGTGCCATCCGCCCGGGTGGAAGGAACCGTATTGGGGGCACGGCGGGGTCCCAAGATTATCGTTTACAAAATGCGTCCCAAGAAAAAAACCCGCAAAAAAACCGGGCATCGCCAGGAATTGACCCGGGTGAAGGTGGAAAAGATTATCCTTGGCGACCAGGAATTTACCGCCCCTGGGGTTGGGGAAACGGTAGAAGCGGTGGCGGCTTAAGGGGTTAGAGAGTACAGTGTTAACAGGAGAGGTGAACGATGGCACACAAGAAAGGGAGTGGTAGTACCCGCAACGGTCGGGATTCCAACGCCCAGCGCCTGGGGGTCAAACGCTACGGCGGGCAGGTGGTGCGGGCGGGTAATATTTTGGTGCGGCAGCGGGGCACAGCGTTCCACCCGGGGGTGAATGTGGGTCTGGGCAAGGATTACACCCTGTTTGCCCTGGTGGATGGGGTGGTACGGTTCGAGCGCAAGGGGAAAACCCGGCAGAAAGTCAGCGTTTATCCCGTCAGTGAGTCCGCCGCCTGAATCGGTCTCAGAAGCGATCCGGGGCATTGCCACCAGCTTGGCACCCCGGTTGACTGAAATTCGCCGTCACATTCACGCCTTCCCAGAATTGAGCGGTCAGGAGTGGCAAACCTCCGCCTATGTGGCTGGGGTTCTGTCCTCCTGTGGGTTGTCAGTGCGGGAAGCGGTGGGCAAAACCGGGGTGGTGGGGGATTTGGGCACGGCGGATACGCCCTTTTTGGGGGTGCGGGCGGATTTGGATGCCCTGCCAATTCAGGAAGCGGCGCCAGTGGAATACCGTTCCCGGATTCCGGGGGTGATGCACGCCTGCGGGCACGATGTCCATACCACCGTGGCTTTGGGGACGGCGATGGTGTTGGCGGCTTTACCGGAACCCCTACCGGGGCGGGTGCGGTTTTTGTTCCAACCGGCGGAAGAAACGGCGCAGGGTGCCCGCTGGATGATTGAGGATGGGGCGTTGGAGCAGGTGATGGCGGTGCTGGGGGTACACGTTTGGCCCGCCCTGCCGGGGGGCACGATTGGCATTCGCTACGGAGCCTTGACCGCCGCCGCCGATGAACTCGATTTGACGATCCTGGGGGAATCAGGGCATGGGGCGCGTCCCCACGAGGCGATTGATGCGGTGTGGATTGCCGCCCAGGTGATTGCCAATTTACAACAGGCGATCAGCCGCACCCAGAATCCGTTGCGCCCAGTGGTTCTCACCATTGGCAAAATTCAGGGCGGACGGGCACCCAATGTGATTGCCGACCAGGTGCGTTTGTGGGGAACGGTGCGGTCGCTCCACCCGGAAACCCGCGCCCAATTGCCCCAGTGGATTGAAGGGATTGTGCAAAACACCTGCGCCATGTACCGTGCCCGTTACACCTTGCAGTACAAAACCGGTGTGCCAGGGGTACACAATGACTCCCATCTGACCCAGTTGGTGGAGCAGTCGGCTCGAACCGCTTGGGGGGCAGAGCAGGTGCAGATTCTCACGGAACCTTCCTTGGGCGCAGAGGATTTTTCCCTGTATTTAGAGCAGGTGCCGGGGACGATGTTCCGCCTGGGGACGGGGATTCCCGGTCAGCCCTATTACAGTTTGCACCATCCCAAATTCACAGTGGATGAAACAGCGATTCTCACCGGCGTGGTGACGATGGCAACAACGGTCTGGAATTTTTGGCAACAAAAAATGGCACAATCATCCTAGTGTTGGCACGCACCCTATGAATTCGGAACGGAAAGCGGTCATTTTGGATTTTGAACGCCCCCTGGTGGAGATGGAACAGCGGATTCGCCAAATTGAACAAATGGCGCAGGAAAGCGGGGTGGATGTGTCCGACCGGGTGAGTCAGTTGGTGAATAATTACCGCCAGTTGCGGCAGGAAATTTTCAGCCGTCTAACGCCGGAACAACGGGTGAAGGTCGCCCGCCATCCCCGCCGCCCCACCACTTTGGATTACATTCAGGCGATGACCGACGAATGGCTGGAACTGCACGGCGACCGGGGGGGGAGTGACGACCCGGCGTTGGTAGGGGGATTTGCCCGCCTGGGGGGACAGCCGGTGCTGATTTTGGGGCATCAAAAGGGGCGGGATACCAAGGAAAATGTCGCCCGCAATTTTGGCATGGCCTCGCCGGGGGGGTACCGGAAAGCCCTACGGTTGATGCACCACGCCCACCGCTTTGGACTGCCCATCATTACCCTGATTGATACGCCCGGTGCCTATCCAGGGGTGGAAGCGGAACGGTTGGGGCAGGGGGAGGCAATTGCGGTGAATTTGCAAGAAATGTTTGCCCTGGCGGTGCCGATTATCTGCGTGGTGATCGGGGAGGGGGGTTCCGGGGGGGCCCTGGGCATTGGGGTCGGCGACCGGATTTTGATGTTTGAACACGCCATCTATTCGGTGATTTCCCCCGAAGGCTGTGCCGCCATTTTGTGGAAAGACAGCACTCAGGCGGCAAAAGCGGCGCAGGCGTTGAAACTCACCGCTCCCGATTTGCTGGAATTGGGATTGATTGACCAGATTTTGCCCGAACCGTTGGGAGCCGCCCACGCTGACCCGGTGCAGGCGACGGAAACCCTGAAGCGAGCCTTACTGGACAATCTCGCCCGTCTGCGGGAACTGGATGGGGCGACCCTGATGCGCCAGCGTTACGATAAATTTCGCCGGATGGGGGTGGTGCTGGATGGCTAACCGCTGTGCCGTGATTACGGGAGCGTCCCGGGGGATTGGCCGTCTGACCGCCCTGGAACTGGCTAGGCATGGCTGGGATGTGGGGTTGATTGCCCGCTCCGAGCCGGAATTGACCACCCTGGCTGAGGAAATCCACGCCCTGGGACAACGAGCCTATATATACCCCCAGGACATGAGTGAGGTGACGCAATTGGTGCCCCTGATGCACCGGATTACCGAGGATTTGGGGGGCTGTGAGGTGCTGGTGAATAATGCCGGGGTCGCCCACCTCGCCAATTTAGCCGACACCCCCCTGGCGGAATGGCAAAGGATTTTGGCGGTGAACCTGACGGCGGCGTTTCAGTGCATCCAAGGGATTTTGCCCACCATGCGCTCTGCCCAAAGGGGCACCATTATCAACGTGGTCTCCATTGCCGGGCAACAGGTATTTCCCCAGTGGGGGGCATACTGCGTGAGTAAATATGGTTTACTGGCATTGTCCCACACCTTAGCCCAGGAGGAACGGCCCTACGGGATTCGGGTGTGTGCCCTGTGTCCGGGGGCGGTGGACACCCCGATTTGGGATGGTTTACCAGTCAATTTCGACCGATCCGGGATGTTGTCGGCGCAGACGGTGGCGCAAACCATTCGGCAGATTATTGACCTGCCTGCGGAAGCCAGCATTGAAACCCTGACCCTCATGCCCCAGGCGGGGGTTTTGTAGCTATAGTCATTCCGATTTAGAATGTGACACTTTTTAGGTATTTGCAATCGCTCTATCACCTTCTAGGAGAGGGTTTGTAGGCAAAGGCGAATGTCGCAAACTTATTTGAAATTACTATACAGTCTTTTCCTTTATTATGGGGTACAGTAGCAACATTTGGTAAACCAATTTGCAAAAGAAGAAGGATTAATCAATAACAAAGATGCTTGGATAATTGACTGTATATCCTTTACTGGTGAATCATGAAACTGTCGAATAAAATTCTTTAGAACTGACCACATCATTTCCATTGGATTAAATTCTGGTGAATACACAGGGAGATACAATAGACGAGCACCGGTCTGGCTAATCATCTGTTGTACTTCTATGGCTTTATGACTATTCAAGTTGTCCATAATTACCACCTTCTTCTCATTTAATTTTGGGCATAATTCTGTTTTCACAAATTCTAAAAAATCCTGTTTCTTCATGGAGCCTTTGATGATTTTATGACAAACAACGCCCTCCACAGATATAGCACCGATTAACGTGTATTTCTGACCCTTGTTTTTCTGGCGATAACTATAAACTTTTTTCCCTTGTAAACTCCATGCAACTTTCCTCTCCATGCCCTCCCAGGTTGCTGTTTCATCTACGGCAACTATATCTTCGGCTGGAACGCTTCCAATCTTATGCCAGTATCCTAAGCGTTCTGCACAACTTCACTCTTGGCTTTTTCACTGCGGAATGTCTTTTTTTTTAGAGTGATTTTATGCTTTTTCAAGAAAGAATGCAATGTGCTAATACTCACTTCCTAGCCTTTCTCCGATTATCTCAACATATTGCCACAAACACTTATCTGGATACTCTTCAACAATGGCTAAAATCTCAACTTGATTTTGTTCTAAAATTCCAACTCGTTTTGTCCCTACTTTTTTAGGTGTTAAGTCTTGAGTCTGTTTATACTGTTGTACCAGGCGATGTACTGTCCTTTTAGTTACCAATGGCTTCGCCACGCTTCGCTATAAACCGCTTAGCTACTTCCCGGATTGTTCTCCCGCTTGGTATGCAGCTACAATTCTTTGCCGTAAATCTAAGGAATGTGTAGGCATCTCTTTGTCCTCTCATTTCTATGGTTTGTATCCCATAATAGCATAAAAGACTGTATTTAGGCTTAGTACAGCTATCCTATTTGACTAACGAACAGCAATTCCCCAGAACCAAGAACCGGGGCGGTGCCCCTGCGACCCCTATTCTATTCTCATTTAGGATTGCTATATTTGATTAACGAACAGCAATTCCCCAGAACCAAGGACGGGGGCGGTGCCCTGCGACCCCTGTTCCATTCTCGTTTAGGATTGCTGTATATCTAGCTAAAGCGGGTCAAATCCACCCGATAACGGTCTTTTTTGGTGAGGGTAATTTCCCCGACCACGACCCGTCCCTTGCCCCGGATGACAATCGCATCCCCGGTTTTGAGGGCATGGCTGGGTTGGGTGATGGTTTGCCAATTCACCCGCACTTCCCCCTGTTTGATCCAGTCCACCATCTTGGCACGGGAGAGTCCAAATCCCGCTGAACCCAGGGCATCCAAGCGCAGGGAGGCTTCCACGGTGGTCAGATTTTTGGTACGGGGTTCGGGCACCCGCAATTCCTCCCAGTCCAAGGGGCTGACGGTCACGGGCACGGAGCGCACCTGGGTCAAATGGGTGCAGAGAAAGCCTGCCAGTTCCGGCACCACCAGCACCTGCGCCCCCCGTTCCCCCAGTACCAAAATGTCCCCCACTTTTTCCCGCACCAAACCCGTGCCCAGGATTGCCCCCAAAAAGTCCCGGTGGCTGGCGGGGTCAAACAAAAAATTCCCCGCTATCCCTAACAGGGTCAGGGGCACATCGGTTGCAGAAAGCGGGATGTCCGTCGGTGCCACCGCCACCCGCACCCGCTCCGCCTGGGGATAGCCCCCCCATGTATAACATTGCACCCTACTCAAACGGTCACAGTGAGCTTGCACCGCCAGGGCTTCCGGGGGGCTGAGAAAATCACTGACCACCACCTGCCACGTCCGTTCCGCCCGGTCGAGCCAATCCTCCAGCCGTGAGCGCAGTTCCGGCGTTAACCCCATCTCACTCCACAGGCGCCGTGTAGGTGACGATGCCATTGGGCATGATGGTGCCCTTAAAGACCGCATCCCTGAGGTAGGCACCCTCTAGCTTGGCGTGGTTGAGGCTGGCTTCCGAGAGGTCCGCCCGTTCCAGGTTGGTGCGGATCAGTTCGCTCCAGGTCAAATCCGTGGCAGTGAGATTGGCTTGGCATAAATTGGCATCCGTCAACCCCGCCCCGCTCAGGTTGGCACGGGACAAATCCGCCTGGGATACATCCGCCTGGGTGAGGTTGGTCTGGGATAAATCCGCCCGACTCAAATCCGTCCGGCTCAAATTCGCCCCGGCAAAATTGGCACCCACCGCCACCACCCGTCCTAGGGTCGCCTCCGCCAAATTCGCCTGCTGGAGGTCAGCCTGCCGTAAATTCGTGGCACTGCGGGGTTCACTGCCCATGGTCGCCCGGTGGAGATTGGCACGGCGCAGGTTGGCTTCGCTCAAATTGGCACCCCGGAGTACCGCCTGTTGCAGGTCGGCACCGCTGAGATTACTGCCCCGCAAATTGGCACGGGATAAATCCGCCCCCCGGAAGCACACCCCGCTTAAATCTAAACCGCTCAAATCTGCGCCACTCAAATCCATCTGGCTAAAATCTCGCTGCCCCTGGCTCAACCTTTGTCGCACATCTGCCCCAGTCACCGCCGGGCTGGTGGGCGTTGGGGTCGGCGGCACCGTTTGGGGGCGCAGCGTGCCCATCTGTTCCCGGAACTTTTGTCCCACCTCGGACTGGCGTTGCAAACTATTTTTCAACCGTGCCAACCGTTCCTGCACCGACTCTCCCCGCATGGTGGGGGTCACGGTCAGGGTTTCCGCCCAGTGGGGGATCGCCTCCCCCCGCACCCGACCAAAGACCAAGAGGGAAGTGACCTCCCCTGCCGCCAATTGGGGCAAACCGGAGCGCAAACAGCTTAAAACTTGGGTGGGGGAAGGAACACTGGCGGCTTCGACCATGATCCGCAGCTGGGCACCATCCAGCACCCCCTGCCCAGTACAATCCACCGGGGCAAGGGTCGTCCGCAACCAATTCGCTAAATCGGGAGCAGTCATAACCACAGGTAGCAACTCTAGCATAGGTTCTGTGAGCAGTTCGGTACCCTTTTACCGTAGCCCTAGGGTTGCCCCCGCTCCAATGAACTAAATCACTAGCACCCAGATCTTTAGATCACTCACCCAAACTTTACCATGATTCTCCGCTTCAGCCCACCGCCGCATCCATCACCGCCCCATTGGGAAGGGTAGCCCCGGTCAAGTCCACATCGGTTAAGACCGCTCTCTGCCAGTCCGCCTCCACCAGATAGGCTGAGCGCAAATTGGCCCCCTGGAGTACCGCCCCGTTCAAACTCGCCCCTTTCAGGTTGGCTCCCTGGAGATTCGCCAAGCGCAGGATCGCCCGGGACAAATCCGCCTCCCGGAGACTGGCTTGCGCTAAATTGGCTTCCCGCAGGATCGCCCGACACAAATCCGCCTGCCAAAAATTCGCTTCCCGGGCATCCACCCGATGCAAATAGGCTCCCGACAGATTCACACTGGTCAATTCCGCCTGGATCAGCACCGCCCCACTCACATCCGCCCGGCTCAGGTTGGCACCACTCACATCCGCCCGGGACAAATCCGCCCCCGCCAACACCGCCCCCAATAATTTCCCCTGAACCAGAGTGGCACCCACCAGGATACAGTCGCTCAGGTCGGCTTCCCGCAAAATCGCCTGTTTCAGCTTGGCTTGGGTGAGGTTGGCTCCAGCCAGGTACGCCCCCGTCAATTTCGCCCCACTCAGGTCAGCCCCGGTCAGATTGGCTTCGCTTAAATTCACCCCGTTTAGAGCCGCTTTGTATAAATCCACGCCGGATAAATCCTGACCGATGAATTCCCGCTCGCCGGTGCGATACCGTTCCAATAACTCTTCTGCGTTCATAGAGACAGGCGACAACAGGCATTTTTAGCATACCACGCCAATAGCCCTTGAAATAACCCCAGACCATCCGTACCCCCGAGGTTCGCATCGCTCGCCCGTTCCGGGTGGGGCATCATGCCCAACACATTCCCCTGGGGATTGCAAATACCCGCAATGTCCGCCACCGAGCCATTGGGATTGACACCGTGATAACGAAATACTATTTGCCTGCCCTGTTCTAATTCGTGCAACACCGCCGGTTCAGCATAATAACATCCCTCCCCGTGGGCAATGGGCAGGGTTAAAACTTGATGCACATAATACTGACACGTCCAGGGTAAATCCCGGCGTTCCACCCGCACCGCCACCTGGTCGCAGATGAAGCGCAAATCCCGATTCCGCATCAAGGTTCCCGGCAGTAGCCCCGCCTCGGTCAAAATCTGAAAGCCATTGCACACCCCCAGCACCCATTTCCCCGCTTCAGCATGGCGCACCACCGCCCCCATCACCGGCGAAAACCGAGCCAACACCCCGCATCGCAGGTAATCCCCGTAGCTGAACCCCCCCGGCAAAATCACCAGGTCAGCCTCCCCCAAATCCGTTTCCCCATGCCAAACCAGGCGGGTGGGTTGCTGGAGTATGTGTTCCGTCACCCATGCCATGTCCCGGTCACAGTTCGAGCCGGGGAACACCACGATGGCGCACTTCACGCCCCCGCCTCCAGCGTAAAGCGATAGGTTTCAATCACCGGATTGGTCAGCACTTCCTGGCACATCCGTTCCACCTGGGCGTGCGCTGTGGCGGGGTCTGGTGCGGTTAATGTTAGTTCAATGTATTTGCCAATTCGCACCTGTTGCACCCCCTCGTACTGCTGTTGTTGCAACCCCTTGGTAATCGCCGTCCCCGCCGGGTCAAGGACAGAGGGCTTGAGGGTGATGTAAATTTCCGCCCGATAGACAGGCAAGGGCATCAGTGGTTCTGGGGGCATGGTCAATCGAAGCGTGATCCCCCCCATTGTACCGGCTGGGGGAAAGCCTAACTCCCCATTTGCCCGTCCGGCAGGATCATCTGGGATAAATCCGCCCAATCCCAAACCGCCGCCGTCACCTGGGCTTGGTACAAATTGGCACCCGTTAAATTCGCCCCACTCAAATCCGTCCCCAACAGATGCGCCTGTTGACACCGGCTGTAGCTCAGGTCTGCCCCGCACAAATCCGCCCCCGCCAAGTCCGCCCCCACCAACTGGGTTTCCCGCAGGTCCGCCCCGATCCCCACCACCTCCCGCCAATTACTGCCATGACAGCGGGCTTGGGTGAAGGTTGCCCCGGTCACATCCGCCCCCTGGAGACAGCTTGCCGCCAAATCCGCCTCCGTCAACCGGGCACCCCCCAACTGCGCCTGGGTCAAATCCGCCCGCACCAGGTCGGCTTGGTCTAACACCGCCCCCGTGAGGTTCGCATGGCTGAGATTGGCACCGCTCAGATTCGCCCGCCGGAACTTAGCTCCCGCCAAATTCGCCGCCTGGAAATTCACCCCCACCAAAATCCCATCGCTGAAATCCACCCCCCGCAAATCCCGCTGGGACAGGTCGGCGAAACTTAAATTCACCCCCCAAAACCGGCGGCGACCCCCCTCATAGGCGAGCAACACATCCACCACCCCTAGGCTGACTTCCGACATAATTCCCGCAGGGGCAAGGGTAACACCGCCTCATTATCCCCCGGCGGACGGTCGCTACAGGCTTCAAAAAATTCCCGCACCGGCGAGGGCAAATCCGGCAAGCGAAACCGGGCATCCCCCCAGGCAATATCCGCCCAAAAATGCCCCAACCGGGGTGCCAACGCCTGCGCCTGCGCCAGGGACAAACTCAGGGGCGGGTGGGTGAGCAAATGCACGATGAATTGGGGGGAACGCTCCTCCATCCAGCGGCGGGCATCCTCAAGCAGATGGGGGGCTTCGGGCAAGGTGGTAATCCGTTCGGTGGTAATCCGCATCTGCCCCTGCCGCCAGGTCAGCAAACGGTAGGCGTGGGGATAGCTGACCAAAGAACCGGTGGTCACATCAAAAAAACCCTCTTCTTCGGCAATATCCTGGACGTGCAAATGCCCGGTGAATACTACATGAATCCCATGTTTTTTTAATAAATTTTTCAGTTCGTGCCGATTATCTAAAAGATAACGTTGCCCCAAAATACTCCGGGATTGATTGGGTAAATGTTCGCAGACATTGTGATGCACCATGACTAGGATATTTTGCCAGGGCTGGGCATTCAACAGATTTTCTAACCATTCCCATTGGCGGGGGTCAATCTTGCCAATTAGTTCTCCTTGTGGGGTAAACTGGTTGGAATTTAACCCGATCAAACCCAAACCGGGCAAAATTTCCTGGGCGTAGTACAATTCCTCCGTATCCCGATAGCCGTGCTGACGATAATAGGTAGGAAATTCCGCCGCCGGGATCGCCCCTGGGTCGGGGGGGATGTCATGGTTGCCGGGAATCACATAACTGGGAAAGGGCAGTTGCCCCAGGCGTTTGGACAGCCAGGTATGGTTTTCCGGTTCCCCATGCTGGGTCAAATCCCCCGGAATCAACAGAAAATCCAAGGGTTGCTGGCTAAGGCGGGCAAGGGCGGCTTCCAGGATGGGAATGCTGTACTCCAGGCGGTGCAGGCGGTGGGCATAGTGCCGGTGGGTCTCCGGGGTGGTAATGTGGGGGTCAGTCAAAACGGCAAAGCGGTACATCGGGGTACTCACGAGAACACCTTTCCCCATTGCTGGCATTGCATCTTAGTCCCCTCCATCTATAGCTCTATTATGCAACGCCCACTTACCTTCCATCTGAAACTGACTCCTGTCTATTTCTGGAAAGAGCCTTTCCATATCCTCCAGGAATTGAATCGCTCGGCTTCTATTGATTGTAACGAATCCATCTTTCAGAAAGAACTCATGCCACGGATACATCCCTCTAGTCTGAAGAGTTAATCGGAGGTAATCAAGAAATCCTATTGACATTAGATGAAAGGAGTTATCCCTTGAGACGTAATAATACAGTTCCGGTTCCGCTTGCTCTTTAGAGAACTTTACCGAGACATGGTTTTCTGTTCCTATATGATCCAAGACCCTACACCTATCATATAACTTAAATGACTCACCGATCTCATTCTCTGGGTCATAAAGCGAAATAATTGATTGTATTCTTGAGGAGCCGCAGGTGATCCTTGCTTGATCTGAATGCCCTAAATACTGCCACCCAAAAGTAATTTTCCTTGATTTTTTATAGAAGTCGGTAAATACTCTCCAAATTCGGAAATTGTTATCTTGCAAAAAATCTGCTACGTACTCTTCGAGCTCTACGATGTCTGATTCAGGTTGAGGACTCCCAATTTCATAATTGATCTCAAAATCTTGGGAGTTGGCAAGTGTTTCGAGAGCTCTACTCAGGTCACTGATATACTCAGTAAAGTCCACCTGTACATCCCACCTTGAACTCTTGCTCTATAGCAATCTTAAACCAGAATGGCATGGGGTGAGTATTGATCTATCTTAGGGAAAGCAAATTCTCATAACTCAAAGAAAATTTAGGCATTGCCAATTAAAAAACATTATTAAGAAGACTCCGTCCCCAGAGGATGTGAAATTAACGACAAACTCTAATTCATATTTCCATTGTGCAACGCCGATTTTTTTAGGATTCCTCCCCTCCACTTTAACTTGCCGAGGACAAGGACGGGGGAGCCAGGGGTAGTAAACAGGCGGGTTCCTCCAGATTCAAGTCCTGGTAGTGGTGGTTGCGGATCGCCGCCAGTTCCATTTGAATTTGCTGGGGCGGTACCCCCAACTGGGTGAGCAGATGGCTACTCAAGCCCAAACTGGCTTCAAAATCCGGGTGAATCACCTTGGTCGCCCCCAAACGGTAGAGGGTATCAATATGTTCTCTACGGGGGGCACAGACAATCACCTCCCGGTCAGGAGCCAATTGCAACGCCCGTTTCAGGCACAGCCGGATGCTCGCCAAATCGGGAATGGTGACCACCAGGGCTTGGGCTTGGGGCAAATTCGCCCGCTGCAAAATACCCCAGGATGTGGCATCCCCGCACAGGTAGGGCAAACCCCGCCCCCGCACCTGGGCAATCGCCCCCTCGGACTGCTCCACAATCAGCAGGGAAGCACCGTGCGCCGCCAAAATCTGTGCCACATCCTGACCGATTTGCCCATACCCCGCAATCACAATATGCTCCCGAAAGATGGGTGCCACGGGTATTTCTGGGGGGAGCGTCCCTATCTGCCACTGTTCCACAAACCGCACTACCCACGGCAACAGCACCGGGCTGACCAACAGGGTAATCGCCGTTGTCCCCACCACCAACAGGTAGAGATGGCGGGAAATTAAGCCCAACCCCTGCGCCGCCGTTGCCAAAATGAAGGAAAATTCCCCAATCTGGCTCAACCCACAGCCCACGATCAGCGCCATTGTCCAGGGATAGCCAAACAACCGGGTGACCGGCACCGCCACCCCACATTTCCCCACCATGACGAGGAGAACCAACCCAGCAATCAACGGCGCATGGGTGAGGATAAATTGGGGGTCAATCAACATCCCAATACTGGCAAAGAACAACGCCCCAAACACATCCCGCAGGGGTTCCACATAGTCCAAAGTTTGATCCGCATAGTCCACATCGGCAATCATCAACCCCGCCACAAATGCCCCCATTTCACTGGATAAACCCAGCGCCTGGGTCAACAGGGCAATCCCCACACACAGGCAGACCACCCCCAGCAAAAACAATTCCCGGCTCTCCCGCTGAGCCAAAAACCTTAGTAAGGGCGGCACCCCCCACCGTCCCAGCACCAAAGCTCCCAAACTAAACCCCACCAGTTTCAGCAGAGCGAACCCCAGCGCCGACCCCAGCCCCGCCCCGGTCGCCGTGAGCGCCGGTAAAACGGCTAACATCAGCCCCACCGCCAAATCCTGCACGATCAAAATCCCCAACATTGCCTGCCCCGCCAGGCTCTCGGTTTGCCCGGTTGCCGCCAGGGATTGGAGCGCCACCGCCGTGGACGATAGGGCTAAAATGCTCCCCAACACCACCCCGGCAATCGGGGTAAGCCAGCCCGTTAGGGACACCGCCGCCGCCGTCAACCCCACCGTCAAGCCCATTTGCAGTAACCCACCCCCCAGGGCAATCCCCCCCACCCGCCGGAGCTTCCCCAGGGAAAATTCCACCCCCAGGGAAAACAGCAGGAGCGTCACCCCAAACTGGGCGAGGGTTTCCACCTGCACCACTTCCCGGATGCCCGCCAACCCCGCCGGACCGATGATCACCCCCGCCAGAATGTAACCCAGTAAAGGCGGTTGTTTGAGTGCCGAAGCCAGCAGACCCCCACCCAGAGCCGTTGCCAGGACGATTAGTAAATCAACAATCAGGCGTAAATCTTCTTGCACAAGCGACCTATTCCAATCCCCTTTCTCAACATAGCGATTTTTCACCGCCGCCGGGACACCCCGGGGCTGAGGCCGCCGGATAAAAGCGTGTACACTATAAAGCAAGTTCACTGGCATTGAACTGACATGGTGGATACAGTTCGTAGGTGGCTTTTCCCTTTTGTTGACCCCCAGGTGGCGGACTGGTCGGGGTCTGCCCGCTGGTTGCAACGATTGACTTTTCTATGGTTGGCGGTGGGGTTGGTGATTTTATTTTCTGCGTCCTTCCCGGTGAGTTTGGCCGACCATGGGGATGGGTTGTATTACATCAAACGCCAGGTGGCTTGGGCGGTGTTGGGAGTGTTGGGCTACGGGGTGATCCTGCGGGTGCCGTTGAAATGGTGGTGGCAGGGGGCGGGGTTGGGATTGCTGGTGTGTGCGGTGCTGATGGGGTTGACCCTTTCCCACGGGACGGAGGTGAATGAGGCGACCCGGTGGTTGGCGCTGGGACCGTTGTTGATCCAGCCGTCGGAACTGGTGAAGCCGTTTTTGATCCTGCAAAGCAGTCGGTTGTTTGCCAACTGGTTTCATTTATCCTGGCTGACCCGGGTGTTGTGGTTGGGGGTGTTTGGGCTGGTGGTGGGGATGATTTTGCTCCAGCCGAATCTAAGTATGGCGGGGTTGACGGGGCTGACCCTGTGGGTGCTGGCTTTGGCGGCGGGTCTGCCCTGGTTTTATTTGGCAACCACGGCTCTGGGGGGAGCGGGGGTGGCGGGGTTGAGCTTGTTGGTGAAGGAATACCAACGGCGGCGGGTGATTTCGTTTCTTGACCCCTGGGCGGACCCCTTGGGGCATGGGTATCAGTTGGTGCAAAGCCTGTTGGCGGTGGGTTCCGGGGGGATTTGGGGCACGGGCTTGGGCTTGTCGCAGCAAAAGCTGTTTTTCCTGCCGATCCAGCACACGGATTTTATTTTTGCCGTGTTCGCCGAGGAGTTGGGGTTGGTGGGGAGTTTGTTGTTTTTGGGGTTTTTGCTGGTCTATGCCAGTTTGGGTCTGCGGGTGGCGATGGGGGCGGAAACCCAACCGGGACTGCGTTTGGTGGCTCTGGGGGCAACGGTGTTGTTGGTGGGGCAGTCTTTGTTGAATATGGGGGTGGCGACGGGGGTACTGCCAACGACGGGTTTACCCTTGCCGTTTTTTAGCTATGGGGGCAATTCCCTGCTGGCGAGTTTTTTGCTGGCGGGGCTGTTGGTGCGGGTGGCGCGGGAAACCCAGCGGGGGGCGGTGATTGCTTGGCGGCGGGGCTAGCCCCTTTATACTGAAAGTTAAAGCCAGGTAGGGAATGGCTAGTGCTAATGGTTCCCAAGGTTCGCAAGAAACATCTGCGTCGCCGCACGGTGCTCTCTTTGGGGTTCCTGGCGGTGGGTCTGGCGGCGGGTTTAGCGCCTCTGCCGGGGGAATCCCGTACCCTGGTGGTGGTGGCGGGGACGGAGTTGCAACAGGCGCTGGCGGCTTTGAAGTCCGGGTTTGAACAAAGCCAACCGGGGGTGCGGCTGGAACTGCGGTTCCGGGGTTCCCAAGCCCTGGCGAATGACTACCTGGATGACCGCTATCAGGACGTGACCCCGACGATTTTGATCCCGGCGAGTGGGGAAATTTTGGCACGGTTGGCGCAGGATTGGCGCGCTCGTTACGGGGATGAACCGTTTTATAGTCCCCCCCAACCCATTGCCAAAACCTTGTTGGTGGGGATTGCCTGGCCGGAGCGGGGTCGGGTGCTGTTTCCCCAGGGGCAGTTTCGCTGGGAGCAGGTGGTGGCGGCGATGCGGGCGGGGCAGTGGGCGGCATTGGGGGCACCGGCGAATTGGGGGAGTTTTGATTTCCGCATGACCGACCCCTTGCGCTCCAACAGCGGGCAGTTGACCCTATTCCTCTGGGCGGGGGCGACTCTCGGAACCGTGGCTACACCGGATAACCTCAACACAGAAGCCATCAATCAGCTCTTCCGGTTGATCAAACAGTCTGTCTATCAGCCGCCCAATTCCACGGACACCCTACTGGAAGCATTTATTTCCCAGGGGGTGAATGAGGGGGATGTGGCGGTGGTGTATGAGAGCATTGCCCTGAGTCGTTGGCCCCAGTCCCGGGTCTCCCAGTCCCAGGGGTATCAGATTTACTACCTGAGTCCTACGGTGGAAACCGTATCCACGGCGGCAGTCGTCCGGCGCAATGTCTCCCCAGCGTTAGCCCGCACGGCACAACAATTTCTGGACTTTTTGCGGGCACCGGATCAGCAGAAAATCCTGGTGCAACAGGGGTTTCGACCGGTGATGGACTTGGATTTAACCACGGTGGCGGGGAGTCCCTGGAGCCAGGGGATTCCGGGGGTAGCGGTGTCCCCGCCGGTGGAGCTTTTACCCACCCCCCCCGCAGGGGTTTTGCAAGAGATTCAAAAACAATGGCAACGGGCAACAGTGGGTTAGGGTGGTGAAATCCCAATGGTGGCGGGCGGGTCTGGTGGTGGCTTTGGTCACCCTGGGGGTGGGGTGGTTGGATGGCTTGGGGGCGTTAACCGACTGGGAATTGTGGGTCTATGACCGATTCCTCCCCTGGCAACCGGCGGCAACCCTGGAACGCCCCCTCCTGCTGGTGACGATCACCCCGGCGGATTTACAAGGGCGGGAGCGGATCACGGATCGGGAGTTGCGGGCACTCCTGGAAACATTACTGGCGGCACGGGTGGCAGTCGTAGGGGTGGACGTGATCCGGGATGTGCCAGTGGGGGGGGATGGGGCGGCGCAAAAAAAATTGGTGCAGTTGGTGAACCGCCAAGCCAATGCCTCGGAGGGAACAGTGATTTTGACCTGTTTCTTGCCGGACGAAACCCAAACGGGGGTTTTACCACCGCCGGGATTAACCGAGCAGGCGCAGGTGGTGGGGTTTGCGGATGTGCTACCTGACCCAGACCGGGTGGTGCGGCGCAATTTACTCGCCCAATCCACGGGGGATGCCTCCCCCAGCCCCAGTTGCCAGTCCCGCTATTCCCTGGGTTTTTTAACCGCACTGACCTACCTCGCCCAGCAGGGGTACGAACTGACCACCACCCCCCAGCAGGCATTACGCGTCCATCGTGCCCTGATTGCCCCCCTACCGAGGGATGCGGGACCCTACCGGGATTTGGATACGGCGGGGTATCAGGTCTTTCTGCGCTACCGACCCCTGCCGACCCTAGCGGAGACGGTGACCCTAACTCAGGTGATGCAGGGCAAGCCGGGGATGCCCCTGCGGAACCGAGTGGTGCTGGTGGGGTATGCCCAGTCGGCGGCCAAGCCGGTGGTTACCCCTTTGGGCCCCATGCCTTCGGTGGAATTTCACACCCAAGGGGCGGGGCAAATCCTGCGGGTGGCACTGGGCGGGGAACGGTGGCTCTGGTGGTGGCCCCGGTGGGGGCAGGGGCTGTGGCTGTGGGTTTGGAGTGGGGTGGGGGCAGTAGTGGGCTGGCGGGCCCGGCGCCGATGGACCCCGGAACTGGCATGGGCACCAGTAGTTTTACTCCTGAGCGCTTGGGGAGCCAGTGGGCTGGGGGGGTGGGTGCCTTTGGTGGCTCCCGGTGTGGCGTACCTGGTCACGGGAATGGTGATTTGGTGGTGGTTGCCCCGTCCCCTAGCTGTCCTGCGGTCGCAGCTGACCCGACCCCTGCCCCGAGCCACGACCCTCGACCCGAAAGGCCGGTATGGGGTGCAAACTTGCCTGGGTCAAGATGAGTGGGGCTGGCTGTACGAAGCCACGGATCAACACGTGGGGAAGACGGTAGTCGTCCGGGTGCTCAAACTTACCCCCTCGCCCCAACGGCGGGAAGAACTGCGGCGTACCTTTGTCGCCCAACTGAAACGCTATGTGGCCTTGGATAATTTGCATCTGATCCAAATTTTAGATTTTGGGCTGACCAAACAGGGATTTCCCTTCTATGTGCGGGAGTATTTACCGGGGGTGAGCCTCCGGCAACGCCTTCGCCAACAGGCACAATTTTCCCCCACTCAGGCGGTGCATCTGGTACGGCAAATCTGTAAAGGGCTAGAACCGGCTCACCAGCAGGGTTGGGTGCATCAGGACTTGAAACCGGAAAATATTTTTCTCATCCCTACGGGTGCCAGACCGCCCTTTGCCGAACTGGTGAAACTGCTGGATTTTGGCTTGAGCCAATGGATTTATCACAGTACGGCGGACACAGTTAGAGCGGCCAACAGCAGTAGCCTCCCCTACACCGCCCCGGAATTATTTGTGGGGACGACCGCCGCACCCAGTGCTGACATCTATAGTTTGGGCATCTTACTTTACCGGATGGTCAGCGGTCACTACCCCTTCCCACTCACGGAGAGTGCGTCGTTTTTCCAGTGGTCTCAGGCGCACTGCCACCAAGCCCCTCTGCCCCTGTCTCCCCCCCATCCCGCCGAACTGGAGCCGATCCTCCGCCGTTGTCTGGACAAAGAGCCGCACCGCCGTTACCCGGATGCCCAAGCCCTGGACCAAGCCCTTGAGGATTGGCAGAATCAGTGGGTGTAAGAACCTTTGCCAGTGGCAACTTTTGGGGGTTCCTGTTATAGACACCTCTATCAATTCACGGCTGTTGAGAATAACCCCGGTGTTATTGATAATTGCCAAGGAGAGAACGCAACTTCCGAGCCTGCCGTGCAAGTACAAAAATCAACAAATAGAGGTTCCCCTTTATCATTCTCATAGCATGCCCTCATTAAAAATTCACGCTTGGTTGATTGGATTGGCATTACTTTACAGGGTTTTTCCCATTCTGATTGCCTTATTGCCTTACTATAGCCATCCTACTTGATTTGCATTAGCTTGCGTGCCGTAGGCATACAAAAATTTTTCAGAACCATACACCGCAGGTGCTTCTTTTACGGGGGCGGTGCCCCTGCGACCCTATGTTCCATTCTCATTTAGGATTGCTACAGGAGCGGGATTAGGTCGTTTATTCAACGGCACCAGCACGGGTTTGCAATATGAGTGCCCCGTCCCTGGCTTGGGGGATTGGATTAGCCTCATGGTCTTCATTCATTGTTGGGGTTATTCACCCTGCCAACCGCCGCATTGTTGGTCATTCTCGGGGTGCTCAGCTTGGGTGGTTGCGATAACCGGGGTGTCCCCAGTATATTGCGAGGCTGTTACAGAAACCGGCAAGGACAGAAAAACCGTGCTACGATGCCGCCCGTAGGCATTTGAACTTTGGGATAGGGCAGTGACACTTCGAGTAGCGGTGGTGGGCGGGGGTCCAGCGGGGGCTTCAGCGGCGGAAACTTTGGCAAAAGCGGGGATTGAAACCCACTTATTTGAGCGCAAATTAGACAATTGCAAACCCTGCGGCGGTGCTATTCCCCTGTGCATGGTGGATGAATTTGACTTGCCCCCGCAGATCATTGACCGACGGGTGCGGCAGATGAAAATGATTTCCCCGTCCAATCGGGAAGTGGATATTAAATTGACTAATGCCCATGAATACATTGGGATGTGCCGCCGGGAAATTTTGGATGCTTTTTTACGCAACCGTGCCGCTGATTTGGGGGCAAATTTAATTAATGGCATGGTGCAGGAAATTACCCTGCCCAAAACCGCTCAAGATAGCTATCTTTTGCATTACAATGACTTTAGCCATGGGGGCGCAGGAGGCGTTCCGAAAATTTTGGAAGTTGACCTAATTGTGGGGGCGGATGGGGCAAATTCTAAAGTGGCAAAAGCCATTGATGCCGGGGATTATAACTATGCGATTGCGTTTCAAGAGCGTATCCGTTTACCCCAGGAACAAATGCGTTATTACGATGACCTGGCGGAAATGTATGTGGGGGATGATGTTTCGACGGATTTTTACGCCTGGGTATTTCCCAAATATGACCATGTGGCGGTGGGGACAGGCACGATGAAGGTGCATAAAGCCGACATTCGTAAACTGCAAGCGGGGATTCGCGCCCGGGCGCAGGCACGCCTGCAAGGGGGGGAAGTGATCAAGGTGGAAGCCCATCCCATTCCCGAACATCCCCGTCCACGCCGGGTGGTGGGTCGGGTCGCCCTGGTGGGGGATGCCGCCGGGTACGTGACCAAATCCTCCGGGGAAGGCATTTATTTTGCGGCAAAATCCGGGCGGATGTGTGCGGAAACGATTGTGGAAGCGTCGCAATCGGGGCAAAAAATCCCGACGGAACGGGACTTGCGCCAATACCTGCGCCGTTGGGACAAACAGTATGGTCTGACCTATGCGGTGCTTGACCTCCTGCAACGGGTGTTTTACCGCTCCAATGCCGCCCGGGAAGCCTTTGTGGAAATGTGTAGCGACCGGGATGTACAACGGCTGACCTTTGACAGTTATTTGTACAAAACCGTCGTACCGGCTAATCCCCTGGTGCAAATGAAAATCACCGCCAAAACCATCGGCAGTTTACTCCGGGGCTATGCCCTCGCTCCCTAGGGCGTTGAGCAACCGTTGATTCTCCCCTGCTAGGCGCACCGCCACCCGAAAATACCCCGCCCCTAGTTCGGGATAACTCAGGGTATCTCGGATCAAAATGCGGTGGTTAACCAGCAAACGCCGCTGTAATTCCGGGGCAGGCAGGGCGGTTTTCACCAGGATAAAATTGGCGGCACTGGGGTAGGGTGCCAAGCCGGGGATCACGGCTAACCCTTGATAAAATGGGGGATAATGCACCGTTAACCATTCCCAAGTGCGTTGCTGAAACTCTCGATCCCGAAGTAATTGCCCCCCCAAAGCTGCCACCAAACCATTTACACTCCAGGGGGCATCCCATTGCCGGTATTGCCGAATTTTCTCAGGATGCGCCAAAACATAGCCCAAACGCAACCCCGCCAAACCATAAAATTTCGTCAACGACCGGAGAATCACCAGATTGGGAAACTCAGGCAACAGGGAAATTAAACTTTGTTCCCGTTGCGGGGGCAAAAAATCCATAAATGATTCATCAATCACCACCAATTCCCAGGTGTTTAATAGGGCGTGTAATTGATCTTTGGGGAATAAATAACCTGTGGGATTGTGGGGATTACTGAGTAACAAACCGCCCCCAGATTGCGGTAAGGTGATTTCCTTTTGTGCCCAAGGTAAACCCCAGGTTTGGATGTGCGCCCCAAAGGCTTTAAGTGCCCGCCAATGATCCCCAAACGCCGGAGTGACCAACGTTACGGTTCCCGTAGTAGCCAAATCTCGCCCCAACCAAGTGAGTAAATGCGCCGCTCCATTGCCCACCCAAACCCACGCTGGTTCCAGGTGATGAAAAGCCCCAATTTCCTGACGCAATTGCCGATAGTGCGGGTCAGGATAATGAGTGATTAAATGTAAATTTTGGCGTAGGAAATCCTTGACCCAAGCCGGGGCACCCAAAGGGTTGATATTTGCCGAAAAATCGAGGATCGCCTCCGGCTCACAACCCGCTACCTGGGCAGCCCAAAGACGATCCCCTCCGTGATGCGGCTGATCCAACTATGCCGATACCCGGTCTTTGAACTGTTTGCCCGCCGAAAATGCCGGGACTTGGGTGGCGGGAATCTGCATCGGTTCTCCCGTGCGGGGATTGCGACCCTCCCGGGCTTGCCGTTTGCGGGCTTCAAAGGAACCAAACCCCACCAAAGTCACTTTTTCACCGCTGGAAACTGTCTCAATGATGGTATTAAATACCTCACTGATGACGGCATCCACCATCTTTTTCGGCAGGTCGGCATTTTGCGCTACCAAATCCACCAATTCACCCTTGTTCATAACACCACACTCCTCACAAATAACAGCTTGCAAGAGGTTATTCTCTGCAATCGCATCTATTATGGCACAAGTTTTGGTCATAAACCGTAGCCAATGAACAGGAATTGAAAATCAATTTGACCACTTTTTCCCTCAATCTTCCAAACCCTCCTCCACCGGGAAGCGGTTCATCGCCTGTAACGCCATACGGGCACGGGTTTTCAGCCCTTCAGGCAAATGTGGCGCATGGGGAATCTGGGATAGGACATCCATCGTCCGCCGCAGGAGTCGCACCATATCCCCCCCATCCAGATTGGTGTGCTGACACAGTTCCTGCCAACTCACCCCAGCCGCCCACCGCTCCACCAGGGGCACCAAGTCCGGCTCCAGCCAAAGGGGAAACCCGATCTGGTACCGCCGTTGCAGTTGGAACAATTTCCGGCGCAGGGGACGCAGTTGGCTCAAAGCCACCTCCACCGGGGCGGGGAGGGGGTAATTTGTCCAGCTATCGGAACGGGGGGTTTCCATCACCAGCGCCGCCATCGCCGCCGCCAAATGGGAAGGAACCAGGGCATCCAACGCCCCACTCGCCAACGCCAACCCCAGCCAGAGTTCGTTATCCCCCCGCAGTGCCGCCACGGTTTGCCCCAAATCTGTTGGCGTTAGTTCCGATAAACAATCGCATTCTTTGAGCATATCAATTAAACTTAAAAAGTCCTGCCAATGGCGTTGGGATTTTTGCCGCAATTCCTGTTCTACATTTTGGATTTGTTGGTTGATTTTATCCAGTTGATATTGCTTTTGTACCAGCGCCCCCGACTTTTGCAAAAAGCGACCGGGATGTTGGGCTAATTGGGTTTCCAACCATGCCACCTGTTGCCGCTGGGATTGGACTTCTGGGGCGGTATCCAGGGGGGCAAAATCAGGAATTTGTTGGGCTAAAATTGCGGTTTTTTCATTCCCCTGGCGATGCTGACCGGGTTTGGGGAGCAAATCCCCCGGCGGGGTGAGGTCATCCACAGCGGTCATACGGGGCAATTCGGCGTGTAAATCAATCACATCGTGGGTGGTAACCACATACCAACGGTTGTCCCGTCCCAGGCAAATCAAATAGGGAAATTGCCCGCCCCCTGGCACCCGACTGACCAAAACCGCAGGCGTAGGATGGGGGACGTGTTTTCCTTGCATAATTAACAACGTGCCAGTGATGGCGAAATTCACCGCCAAGGACAACTGTTTGGCACGGGTTTCCCTCGCCTGTTCCTCTAAAATTTTGAGTAACCGCCGGGCTTCCTTGTGCTGTTGCCGCAGTTTTTCATACGCCGCCGCCTGGGTGACATCTACCCCTTGCAATTCCTGTGCCAATTGGGCTTTTTGAGCGTTTAATTGCGCCAATTTGTCCTGCAAGGGTTGCAAGGAACGCAGGGATAAAAATTGCCCAAAACTGCTTTGAATTAGGGCTTTGGTTTCTTCTAAGGTGTGCATTTGTAGGAGATTCAACACCATCCCATAGCTGGGGGTGAATTTACTTTCCAAAGGATCGGGTGCCGCCAACGCAAACCGCACCGCCTCCTTCGCCCCCTCAAACGGCGTTTGCAAAATAATCACATAGCCCTGGTCATCCATGCCCCGGCGACCCGCTCGCCCCGCCATCTGCAAAAATTCCGAGGGAAACAACAGGCGATGCCCCCGGTCCGTGCGTTTGGACAAACTGGCAATCACCGTCGTCCGGGCAGGCATATTGATCCCCGCCGCCAGGGTCTCCGTCGCAAACACCACCCGGATCAACCCCTGCTGAAACAGCGTCTCAATCAGGGCTTTCCAGGGCGGCAGTACCCCCGCATGGTGGGCGGCAATTCCCCGGTACAGGGCATCCAGCATCGCCCCCGGTTGGTACAATTCCGGGTTGCGGGCGAGGAACTCATCCACCTGTTGGCGCAGGGTTTCCGACTCCGCCGGGGTGAGCAAATCCAACTCCCGCACCGTCTGCACCGCCTGGTCACAGCCCCTGCGACTGAAAATGAAATAAATCGCCGGGAGCAAATCCCATTCCCGCAAGGTTTCCACCACCATACGCATATCCGGAATCCCCTGGCGGTCCCCGGTCGGACGGCGCAGTTTTAAGCGGGGATTGGGACCGGTTTGGGTTTCATTTAACAGGGGAAAAATGCCCTTATCATTCCCAAAAAAATACTGCAACGGCACCGGGCGAAAATCGGAATAAATCAACTCCGTTGGTCCATGCACCTGGGCAATCCAGCGGGTCAAATCCGTACTATTCGCCACCGTCGCCGACAGCGCCACCAACTGCACCGCCTGGGGACAATAAATAATCGTTTCCTCCCACACCGTCCCCCGCTGGGGGTCATTCATGTAATGGCATTCATCCAAAATCACCGCATTGAGTCCCGCCAGGGAAGTGCCCACCTCCCCAATCGGTGTGCCGTAGAGCATATTGCGAAAAATCTCCGTCGTCATCACCACAATCGGGGCATCCCGGTTGATATTCACATCCCCGGTGAGCAGACCCACCATTTCCGCCCCAAATTGTTGCCGAAAATCCCGGAATTTTTGGTTCGACAAAGCCTTCAACGGCGTGGTATAAAACACCCGCTCCCCCCGGTACAACGCCCGATGGATGGCATATTCCGCCACCAAAGTTTTCCCCGAACCCGTCGGCGCACAGACCACCACCGAATGCCCCTGCGCCAAAACCGTCATCGCCTGGAGTTGAAACTCATCCAGGGGAAAGGGGAAAAGCTCCTGGGGGTCGGGGGTCAACACATCACCCATTTCAGTCTCACTCTATTGTGACATTGTGCAACAAAAAATTTCCCCCCCTGACGCTACCATATTAAAAGTGCAACCCCTGTCATTCCCACGATGGCTTACTCCTGGTTCAAAGCGTTACATATTATCGGCGTAGTCGTCTGGTTTGCCGGACTGTTTTATTTGGTGCGCCTGTTTATCTACCATGTGGAAGCCCAAACCCAACCGGAACCCGCCCGGGGCATCCTCACCGCCCAGTACGGTCTGATGGAAAAACGTTTGTATAATATCATCACAACCCCCGGCATGATTTTAACGGTGGCGATGGCAGTGGGGTTATTGGTTTTACAACGGGATTGGTTGCATGATTGGTGGTTGCATTTGAAATTAACTTTAGTGGTTTTGTTGCTGGGTTATCACTTTTATTGTGGGCGGTTATTGCATCAATTGGCAGAGGGCAAATGTACTTGGACGAGTGGGCAATTGCGGGCGTTTAACGAAGCTCCCACCGTGCTGTTGTTTGTGATTGTGTTGCTCGCCGTATTCAAAAATAATTTTCCCTTGGGGGTAACGACCTGGGCGGTGGTGGCTTTGGTGGTGGCGATGGGAATAGCCATTCAACTCTATGCCCGCAAACGGCGGTTAGACAAGGAAGTGGTCAGTCAATAGTTAGGCAGATTCTTCAAGCCGGGAGAGAGTTTATGCCTCAGAGAAACACTTTGATATGCACGGTCGGAACAAGTCTGTTTGAGGGTAATTTAAGTCGTTTGTCAGCAAATACACCTGATGCGCCATCAAATTGGCGAAATATTCGCAAGGCTTATGATGAACAAAATTGGACAAATTTAGCTAAAGAGATACTTAAAGTATCGCCAACTGAAAGAGTATGCGGTGCTGAAATCAACACCATAGAAGAAGCCCGAAGAAAAAACTGGCTTGAACTTGAAAATCTAATTTTTCTTGTTTCGGATACCCCTAACGGAAAAAACACGGGAGAATTTCTAAAGCGCTATTTTGAACAACGTACCGACCTGAATTTACGAAATCTCGAATATCAAATCGTTGATAATCTTCAAGATGAGCGACCCATAGATTTTAAGGTTCACGGCTTAAGAAATCTTGTTCGCAAAGCTGGCGAGTACATACAACGATTTGGTGGTGTTGAATATGTCGCTATTGACGCAACTGGCGGATACAAAGCGCAAATAGCAATAGCCGTTGTTATTGGGCAAGCATTAAATATACCTGTTTTTTATAAACACGAGAGATTTTCAGAAATTATAGATTTTCCCCCGTTGCCAATATCATTTGATTATGACATTCTTGCAGAAAATGCCGATGTCCTAGCAGACTTTGAACGTGGTAAGGCGTTTTCCCATAGGGAACTTGATAAACTTGATGAAAAACTTCGTGTTTTATTGACGGAGATTGTTGTTGATGGGGAATCTGTTTACGAATTAAGCCCTATAGGACAAATTTACTTAACAGGCTTTCGTATCCGCAATCCAAAGCCGATAAGACTAATACCAGCGCAAAACAAGAAAAAGCCCTCATTTAGAGATGACCATTACCCAATTGGGTTTAAGGATTTTGTGGAAAAAGTTTGGCGGGAAAATACATGGATAGTAACAGCAAACTCATTGCCGTACTCTGGACAAAAATCAATTAAGGGCATTGGATTCCGCGTGCCAGAAGAAAATGGTGAAAAACGGCTTATAGGAACGTTCCAAGATAAAAACAATTTTGGCGCAAGGTTTTGGATTCATATTACTGATGAATCTCCAATAGCCTTGGCATGGGCGGCAGACACCTTAAACCAGAAATATAAGCAATAATCAACAACTACACCACCCCAAACGATATAGCAATCAGGCTGGAATTGTCACCCCAGCTTAGTTTTTAGTAACTTTATCATTCACATATATGGTCTGAAATTGCTATGGGACATTCGGAAATTCTCCCATCAATTGAAAATACTTTTTCTGGTTCTTAATCGTGTGGGCATTTCATTGAAATAATTTTCTACCCATCTCAATCAACAGGGAAATAAAAATGTCTTGAACTTGTTTTTACCGCTTGACCAAACACGCAAAAATGTCACTAATGGGCACCTCTATTAATTGATTTTGGGAGGGATTTATGAGATAATTACTACTAACAATGTGGAGAGAAAAAATGGGTCAAAAAGGATTTTGGGATGAGCAAGAGCGGCGGGAAAAACTCAATCAGAAAAAGCCCATGCTGAAGTGGCTCAATGAAAATATTAACTGGGAAGATTTCCGACCAATATTAGAAACGATATATGACAAGGGAAGAAAGAGCAATGCAGGTCGTAAACCCACCGACGTGATTGTGATGTTTAAATTGTTGATTCTCCAACAAATGTATGCCATTAGTGACGATGAACTCGAGTTTCAAGTGAATGACCGTGTCTCGTTCATGGAATTCTTAGGATTGGGTATCGAAGACGCTATCCCTGATGCCAAAACGGTCTGGTTATTTCGGGATAATCTCGCCAAGCATGAGCTGGCCAAAGAACTATTTGCTCACTTTGATAATTACCTGAGAGAGAAAGGATATATTGTCGCATTTGGCCAGATTGTGGATGCTACTCTTATTCCCGTGCCAGTTCAACGGAATACTCGGCAAGAAAATCAAGAAGTAAAGGAAGGGAAAATTCCTAAGCAATGGGAGGAAAACCCGCATGTTTTACGGCAAAAGGATAGAACTGCCCGTTGGGTAAAGAAAAATGGTGTCAGCTATTTTGGCTATAAAAATCATATCAGCGTGGATGTAAAATATGGTTTTGTGCGTCATTATGTGGTCACGGATGCCTCCGTGCATGACTCCCAAGTATTCAGTCAACTTGTGGATATTGATGGGTCGGAAATCTGGGGAGATAGTGCTTATCACAGCACGGATTTAGAATGGACGTTAGCCAGGATTGGGTTTACCAGTCAAATCCATGAAAAAGGCTACCGAAATCAGCCCCTAACCGCCGAGCAAAAGGAACGGAATCGCATCAAATCTCAAGTGAGAGCCAAGGTGGAACACGTATTTGGTCAGTGGGTAATGTGTCTTGGGGGTAAGTTCATGCGTCTGATTGGTAAAACCAGAGTAGAAGCGGCAATTGGGTTGAAAAATCTCGCTTATAATTTCCGCCGTTATGCGTTTTGGGAGCGGCAGTCTCTTGCTGATAATCTGTGAGTTTTGACCCCATACTAAGTCTCTTTTCAATCATATCTACACCCATCTATAAAACCCAGTCATATTAGTACAAAAAAGTACTGAGCAATGTTATGCTGTTCTTGTATTTTATTACCATTTTTTGAATAAATAGAGGTGCCCTAAAGTGATTGACTGCTGTCCACAGCCATATTAGGTTTTTTTTTACCTACAAAAGTTTGTAGTTCATCTAATTCTCCTACCTCAGGAATAGTTTCTATTGTGGGTTGCTTTGGCAATGCTTTAGCTGATTTCTTTACCCAATTGATTACGGTATTGTGACAGACATCTGTACATCTTTCAATTTGCCTAAACCCCATACCATTACAATACATTTTCAGACAGAGTTCTTTTACCTTGGGTTCATAGCCACGCTGGGAGTAGGAATCAATAAACTGACGACCACAATCAGCGCAAATATGGTTTTGTTTTTCACCACGTTTACCATTCTTACGTATATGAGATGAACCGCATTTGGGGCATTGCATAGGCATATTATTTTAATCTTGGATACCTCATTATAGGCTTTCATCTATAAGTTGTGCAACGCCTTAAATAGAGGTGTCCTTGAGAAATATACCCTGCCCTGTCGGAAAGTGAAGGAATAAGCCCGCTCTGTTTTTGAAAAATGCATCAACAACGTCTCGGGTGTCTTGGAAATCTGCCCAAGCATAATCATCAAGTAAAATGACACTACCTGATGGCATTTTATCGAAAAAGAACTCTAGAGCAATTCTAGTTGGTATGGAAGAATTCAGGTCAATATGAAGCCATACTAAATTTTCGGGGCTAGTGCTGGTTTCTAGGGAGTCAGGAATAAAGCCCTGGTTAAAAATTGTGAATCCATCAAAATCTTTGAGGTTTTGCTTAGTTCTAGTAATGCTTGCATCAGAGTACCAACCAGTTTTAGATAGTTCCGATTCAACCAGATAATCAGACTTCATGGCTTCCCAGGAATCATACAAATAGCATTTGAATGAATAATTGTATTTCTGTAATACCTTCATAACAAAAAAAGCTGTCACACCATCACATACACCACATTCAGCGATATTTATCTGTTTAACTTTGGTCATTTGAGATGCATAGATAATACTCCAACAAACCAAATAATGTCGCCACATTAATTCATTGAAGAGATGAATCTGACCTGAAATATCTTTGTATAGGGTACTCTCTGATTGAATGAAAGATTGATTTTGGATTCTTTCAATGATTTCGTTGTGTATCTGTAAAAAACTTTGAGCAATTGAGTCCTGCCCTTTGACCCAAGGAGGATTGGTTGTAGTAGTTGTCATTCCCCAACCTTGAAAGGTAAATTTAGGGGGATTCTCAGATATAGTAGTCTTACTCTTTCTGCCACGAATAATGTTAAGTGCTTCCCAGGCTTCGGGCCAAAGTTTTATGAGTGAATGTTTTACAATCGGCTTTATGTGAGACACCATAAAAATTTCCCTAGATTGATTCTGAAAGCCACTACTTAAAGTAATATATCACATATAAAAAATTTTTTCCATGACACCCATTCACGTCATTGGCGGCGGTTTAGCTGGTACAGAAGCCGCTTGGCAGATTGCCCAAATGGGCGTTCCCGTTACTCTGTGGGAAATGCGACCTGCTACCCCTACCCCTGCCCACCATACCGGCGACTTGGCGGAACTGGTCTGTAGTAATTCCTTTGGTGCGCGGGCGGTGGATCGGGCAACGGGTTTACTCCAGCAGGAATTGCGGGAGGTGAATTCCCTGGTGATCCGGGTGGCGGATGCCCAGGCGGTACCCGCTGGGGGAGCGTTGGCGGTGGATCGGGCGCACTTTAGCCAAGAATTGACCCGGATTTTAGCCCAGCATCCCCTGGTTACCCTGCGCCGGGAAGAGGTGCGGGAGATTCCCCCCGGTATGGTCATTTTTGCCACCGGCCCCTTGACCAGCCCCGCTTTAGCCGCCCAACTGCAACGCCTTACGGGGCAGGAATACCTGAGTTTTTTTGATGCGGCCAGCCCCATTGTGCTGGGGGAGTCCATTGACCGGGACAGGGTTTTTCTCGCCAGTCGCTACGATAAAGGGGAGGCGGCCTACCTGAACTGTCCTCTGGATCGCCCCGAATACGAGGCGTTTTGGCAGGCGTTAATCAATGCGGAACAAGCTCCCCTGAAGGATTTTGAAGAATCAGAGAAAAAATTTTTTGAAGCCTGCTTACCGGTGGAAGAACTGGCACGCCGGGGTATGGACACCCTGCGCTTTGGACCGATGAAACCCGTGGGACTGCGAGACCCCAGGCACCCGGACCGCCGGGCCCATGCGGTGGTGCAACTCCGTCCCGAAGACCGGGCGGGTAATTTATGGAATCTGGTCGGGTTTCAAACCAACCTGCGTTGGGGGGAACAACAGAGGGTGTTTCGCTTGATTCCCGGTTTGGCACAGGCGGAATTTGTGCGCTATGGGGTAATGCACCGCAATACGTTTCTCAATGCCCCCAAAATTCTGCACCCCACCTTGCAGTTGCGGGACTATCCCCACCTGTTTGCCGCCGGTCAACTGACGGGTACGGAGGGGTATATTGCGGCAGTGGCGGGGGGCTGGCTGGCGGGCGTGAATGCCGTCCGTTTTGCCCAGGGGTTGCCCTTGCTCACCTTGCCGCCGACCACCATGATGGGAGCCTTGTTGCACTTTATCAGTACCGCGGAAGCCAAATTTTTCCAGCCGATGCCCGCCAATTTTGGCATTTTGCCCCCCCTACCAACCCCGGTGAAACCGAAGGCCGCCCGGTATCAAGCCTACAGTCAGCGGGCGTTGGCGGATTTGGCCGCTTGGCAGGCAGAATTGTTCCCCCAGATGGTACCCCATTAACCGCTAGGTCATGCTTGGGCATAGACTGGAAAATGTTCCCCCTGCGTTTTGGTGTATGTCGATTTTGCCGGTAGCTTGGGCCTACGACCATGTGCGTTTGATTGACCAAACCCGCCTGCCCACCGAGTTTGCCTATGTGGAAATCCGTCGGGCGATGGATATGGTGACGGCGATCCAAACCATGATTGTGCGGGGTGCCCCGGCCATTGGGGTGGCGGCGGCCTTTGGGATGGCCTTGGCGGCTCAGGAGATTAATACAGAGGAGCGGCAGGAATTTTTGGATCACCTGGAAAGCGTCGCTGGTGCCCTGCGCCAGACCCGCCCGACAGCGATTAACCTGTTTTGGGCAATTGACCAGATGTTGAATACGGCCCGGCAAACCGTTGGCCCGGTGAGCTTTCTCAAGGAAAAAATGGTGGCTACTGCCCAAGCGTTGGCTGTGGATGAATACCAAACCTGCGTCGCCATTGGGGAAAAGGGCTTAGCCTGTCTGCCCCCGGAACCCCAACGCCTGACCCTGATGACCTATTGCAACGCCGGAGCTTTAGCCACCGCTGGGTACGGCACGGCATTAGGAGTGGTGCGGTCTGCCCACAGTGCCCACCGCCTGATGCAGGTCTATGTCTGCGAAACCCGCCCCCGGTTGCAAGGTGCCCGACTTACCGCCTGGGAATGCGTGCAAGACGGACTTCCCGCCACCTTGATCACCGACAACATGGCTGGATATTGTCTGCACAAAGGTCTCATTCACGCTGTGGTGGTGGGGGCAGACCGCATCGCTACCAACGGGGATACGGCTAACAAAATCGGTACCTACAGCCTCGCCGTCCTCGCCCACGCCCACGGAATCCCCTTTTATGTGGCCGCCCCCCTATCCAGCATTGACTGGACGATCAGCGATGGCTCCCAAATCCCCATCGAAGAACGGAGCATTGACGAAGTGTACAAAATCGGCGACCAATGGCTGACCGCCCCCGGCATCGACATTTTTAACCCCAGCTTCGATGTCACCCCCGCCCGCTACATCACCGGCATCATCACCGAACGGGGCATGATCCCCCCCGACCAACTCCACCAACTCCACGCCTAAACTCAAAATCGTTATGAGTATGATATAGTCATAAATGTTAAGGATTTGTGATCGTAAACCATCGTTTAGGAGTGGGATGTATGGAAGGCTGTTTACAGGTGGGGCAAATGGCACCCGATTTTGAGGCCACCGCTGTGGTGGACATGGAATTTAAGACCATCAAGCTCTCGGAATATCGGGGCAAGAAGTATGTGGTGCTGTTTTTTTACCCCTTGGATTTCACGTTCGTTTGTCCGACGGAAATTACTTCTTTCAGTGACCGTTACGAGGAATTCGCCAAGCTAGACACGGAAATTTTAGGGGTGTCGGTGGACAGTCAATTTTCCCATTTGGCCTGGATTCAGACCGACCGGAAAGATGGGGGTTTGGGCGAATTGAAGTATCCGTTGGTGGCGGATTTGAAAAAGACAATCAGTGCCGCCTACAACGTGCTATCCCCTGAAGGAGTGGCCTTGCGGGGTTTATTTATTATTGACAAAGAGGGAGTCATTCAGCACGCCACGATTAATAATTTGGCCTTTGGGCGGAGTGTGGATGAAACCCTGCGCACCTTACAGGCAATTCAGTATGTGCAGAGCCACCCGGACGAGGTGTGTCCCGCCAATTGGCAACCGGGTGAAAAAACCATGAATCCCGACCCGGTGAAAGCCAAAGAATACTTCGCCGCCATCTAAACATCAGAGTTAACTAACTTGGTAATCACAGCCAGTCCTGGTTTCCTGGGGCTGGTTTTATCATCATTTTCGGGAGATTTTATTAACTGGCGAGTGAGTCATCCGATAGCTGGCGAGATGTAACTACTTCTCCCTCTGTCATACAGGATACTGGCAAACTGACCGCAAATTCCGTGCGCTTATTTTCACTGGTTAAACGAATCGTGCCCCCCAGACGTTCCACCAATTTTTTCACCAATGCTAAGCCCAAACCCGTACCCCCATATTGCCAGGGGTCATGGGTGGGAATGCGGTAAAAATTATCAAACACCCGTTCCTGTTCGGCGGGGGGAATGTCCACCCCCGTATTGATCACCCGGAAACAGCAAAAACGTTCTGATTCCCGCCCAATCGAAAGGGTAATGGTTTCCCCCGCAGGCGTGTACTTACAAGCATTGTGTAAAAGTTCTTGCAAAATTCGCTCTAAAGAGTGCTGATGGGTATATAGTGGGCAAAATTCCGCCGGTAATTGCACAGTAAATCCTTGGTTTTGGGTTTGGGTGCGCTCCTCAATCGGGGGTAGAATGTTATCTAAAACTTCCCGCACATCCACCTGGGTCAGTTCTAAGGTGTATTCCTCTGCATTTAACCGGGCTAAATCCAATAAGTCATTGATCAGATTGGTTTCCCGTTCAGTGGAACTTTTAAGTATATCTAAATACCGGGAAATCCCCAGTTCAGTATCCGCTAAAATGCCACTTTTTTGTAATTTCAATTCCAGCATTTTTAGCCCCATTTTAATATTGTGCATGGGGGAGCGCAATTCGTGGGAAACGGTGCTAAGAAATTCATCTTTGAGCTTGTTTAATTTTTGTAATTCCACTACCTGCGCCTGTGCCGCCTGATACAACTCTGACTGACGCAAGGCAATCGCTAAATGTAAGCCAATATGCTGTAAAAAATCTATTTCATCCGTTTGCCAAATCCGGGGACCACTGTTTTGATAGGCGGCTAACAACCCCCACAGCTTATTCACCAAAAAGACCGGCATAATCACCAAAGCACGGGCTTGGAATTTTTCTAATAGGTCAATATGGCAAGGGGAAAAACCCGATTGGTAAATGTCATTGCTCACTAAAATATAATGCTGCTGAAACCGCCCACCCTGGGTTTCTTCTAAACAATGGTCAGAGAGGGTGGTTAGAGGATCAGTTACCACCGACACCCAACCCTTTGCCACCGATTCCGCCAAAAAATAGCCCGTCCAATCCGGGTTAAATTTATAAACCACCACCCGGTCACATCCCAAGTTTTGGCGGGTGGAATCCAGCACCACCTGCAGCATTTGTTCAATACTCACAGCCTGATGGATGGTTTCAATAATCAAGCGCAATAAACCCTCTTTCTGAGCTTGCTTTTGCAGAATTACAGTGCGGTCATGGATGCGTTGCTCTAGCTCTTGGTTGAGGGTTTGGAGTTCTAATTGGGCTGACTTGCGGGGGGTGATGTCCAAAAATACCGAATCCCAAATGGTACTCCCATCTACCTGCCGTTCCGGTTGCCCACACATTTGTAACCACTTGATCTGACCTTGGGGTGTACGAATGCGAAATTCTACTTCGATTAATGACAAATTTTGGGCGGATTCCTGGGTTAGTCGTTTTAATAAAGGTAAATCTTCAGGGACAACTAAATCCCATAGTTTTGGGATATTTTGGATCGCTTCCTCAGCGGTCACGCCATAGACTTTTTCACAGCCGGCACTTACATAGAGCAAGGCTTCTCGTCCGTCCGCCCAAAGCTGATAACGCCACACGGCAACTGGTAGATTGCCCAAAACATTATCTAAAAGTTTCTGTTTTGCCGCTAAAGCGAATTCCGTTTCTTTTAGCTGGGTAATATCTACTGCTACCCCCAAAATTTGGCAGGGTATGCCTTGATCATTGCGCCGCCAAACACGCTCCTGGCTCAAAAACCACCGCCATTCCCCAGATTTGGTACGCATCCGATAGGCAATCTCCCTTCGTCCGTCATCATTACTTTGGATAAGCTCCCTATCTAGTGCTTGCATCCTTGGTAAATCCTCTGGATGGATTAGCTGAGGAGCCAACTGATTAACCATCGCCTGAATTTCGGCGACCGAGTAGCCAAGCACTAATTCAATTTCAGGATTAACAAAAACATTCCGTTGTTCCACTAAATCATAGACGTAAATGATTGCTTGAGTGGCTATGAGAATCCGATGGAGAAATTCTGCTTGTTGTGCCAGTTGTAACTCAGCATTTTTCTTTTCCGTAATATCCAATAAAATCCCATCCCAGTAGGGTTCACCTTCGGTCTGTTGGCGCATTTGGGAGCGTCCTTGTATCCATTTCAGCTTGCCCGAAGGGGTAATCACCCGCCATTCACAAAACCAATTGGTTCGGTTCGCAACCGCTGTTTGAATTGAGGATAATAATAAATCTAAATCCTCTGGGTGAACGCACCTCATCCATATTTCCCTCGGATTAACCTTGATTTCCTCGACAGTGAGTTCAAATATGTCCTCAGCGCCACTACTTAAATAGCTAAAGGAATCGGGATGTTCAGGGGTCGCAGGATGGTAACGATAGACCATGCCTGGGATATTTCCCAACAGGGTACTCAATTGATTCTGAGTTTCCCGCAATTCCCGTTCCGTTTGTCGTAAAAGCGTAATATCCCGACCAATGGATTGAATGCTTAATAAATGCCCCGTATCATCAAAAATTCCCAAGTTTAACCACTCTACTTCCAAAACTTGCCCCTGTTTACCCCGCACGGGATTGATATAAGAAAAAATGGGATTTTTGGGGGTTAATTGGCGAATATGTTGCTCTAAAATTTGCAAATCTTCAGGGTTCAGCACCACCTGCTCCCATTTCATTCCCACTAACTCGGCTGACTCTGAGGAATAGCCCAGAGCTTCATACAAACATCGGTTGGCAAAGGTAATCGTTTGATCTGGCAAAGAATAGGCTAAAAAATCGGTTTGATATTCAACGATTTGCCGGTATTTTTCTTCATTTTTAGCCAGCATGAACTGGAGCGTTTGCGCTTCGGTAATATCAGTAAATATCGCAATAAAACCAACGGTCATGCCATCGGGATTGTTAAGGGCTACCGCTTTTTCCTGTAGGTAAACGACAGAACCATCTTGGCGTTTAAGCCGGTATTCTTCTTTATAGTAGGAAGATTTATGAACCGTTGCTTGCCAGGATTGCATGACCCGTTCCCGATCCTCTGGATGAAGTAATGTTATCCACCCCCTTCCTAATAGCTCATCAGGCGGCATTTGAAACAATTGTTCCGCTAGATATTCATTGACGTAAATAAAATCCCCCACCGGGTTTCTCAACGCTACACCGATGGGCAAAACATCGAGTAAAAAATGATACGGTTCATCCGTAAGCGTTGCTAAGGGAAATTCAGATTTTGATTTGTGGTTCCAGCCGGTGGCGGAGATTACCAAACCCAAATGGGCAGTGAATAATTCCCCTTGAGATGTGACGGGTTCCGCCAGTGGTACCAGCCAATGAGCCACCAACCAACCCCATTTTTGTTGACTAAATATAACAGGATAAAACCAAGTTTCCCCGCTCGTATCTGAACGTTTTTCTACCTGCCACGTATCCGGTAATTGCCCAGGGTGAAACGTTTCCCCACTGCTCAGTACCACCTGTTCATTCCGGTAGAGTGCCAGATGCTGTACCCCCCACCCCTGGCGCAGTTGTTCTAGTCCATCTTGCAGTACATCTGCTACCACATCCCCCGCCTGTATCCGGCGAGTCATTTCCGTCAACAGGGCATAAAATTCCGTACGATCCACAAGCACTTCACCTATTCCAGATGTTCCTGATCTTACAGTATTTTTTTTATGGATGTGGTGAAAAACATTATGGGTGAACAAAGGTTGCTAAAACCTTGATCCCAAACTGAGGATATGGGGAAAAACCTGTGCTGCTGGTGCCCCCATCCTTTTGACACAACCCATCGGAATTTGTTAACTTAAATAAAATTTAGGGAACGTTGATCATGGAGGCACTCATCCCGATTGGGCGGAGCAAGCTAGCACGGCGAGCTTACGGTATTGACGAAATCGCCCTCGTTCCGGGGTCAGGCACCCTCGACCCAGCCTTGGCGGACACTACTTGGTCCATAGGTGGCATCGTGCGGGAAATTCCCATCATTGCCAGTGCGATGGACGGGGTGGTGGATGGGAATGTGGCGGTGCGGTTGACGGAGTTGGGGGCGATGGGGGTGCTGAATTTGGAGGGGTTACAAACTCGTTATGAATCCCCGACCCCCATTCTGGAGCGGATTACCCAGGTGGGCAATGAGGAATTTGTGGGGTTGATGCAGGAGTTGTACCAGGAGCCGATCAAGCCGGAATTGGTCACCGCCCGGATTCAGGAAATTAAGCAACGGGGGGGCATTGCCGCTGTGAGCAGTACGCCGGGGCGGGCGGCTACCTTGGCACCTTTGGCGGCGCAGGCGGGGGCGGATTTGTTTTTCGTGCAGGCGACGGTGGTCTCCACAGCCCATTTGGCTTTGCCGGGGGTGGACTCCCTGGATTTACACCGGTTTTGCCAAGAGTTACCCATGCCCGTGGTATTGGGCAACTGTGTCACCTACGAAGTGGCTCTGAACCTGATGAAAGCGGGGGCGGCGGCGGTGTTGGTGGGAATTGGTCCGGGGGCAGCCTGTACCTCGCGGGGGGTGTTGGGGGTGGGGGTTCCCCAGGCGACGGCGGTGGCGGACTGTGCGGCGGCACGGGAGGATTACCACGCTCAAACCGGTCGCTACGTCCCGGTGATTGCCGATGGGGGGCTGGTCACGGGCGGGGATATTTGTAAAGCGATTGCCTGCGGGGCGGACGGGGTGATGATCGGTTCCCCCCTGGCACGGGCGCAGGAGGCTCCTGGTCGGGGTTACCACTGGGGCATGGCGACCCCTAGCCCGGTTCTCCCCCGAGGCACTCGGATTCGGGTCGGCACCACCGGCACCTTGGCGCAAATTCTGCGGGGACCAGCCCTTCTGGATGACGGCACCCACAACCTGCTGGGGGCGTTGAAAAACAGCATGGCAACGGTGGGTGCGAAAAACCTGCGGGAGATGCAACAGACGGAGGTGGTCATTGCCCCGTCCCTGTTGACCGAGGGGAAAGTCTATCAACGGGCACAGAAACTGGGCATGGGCAAATAACCGTAATCTATTCATCAGTACAAATACTGTTCACTCTGCCCTGAACCTGTGGCTTCAATGTACTGAGGTGACTGGGTTGGCACCGATCCTTAAGAAATACTGACAGGGGACTGGTTGCCTCTGAAGAAATTTGTATATAATGATGGAGTGCGGAGACGCAAGTTTCCGTTCACTCCTCACACCACACTCTGGCCTAAGCTGGTGCTTAGGTCTTTTTTTGACCATTTTTTGGTCTGGGGTTGGGGAGAACGGTGAATGCGGATTTTCGTGATAGGATCAAGAATACTCATTCCCAATCATTCAGAGGATGGATGCTTATGTCAGATGCAGCCCCGGTCACGGATGCAACCTTTGAGCAGGAGGTAATTCACAGCCCGATTCCGGTGCTGGTTGACTTTTGGGCACCCTGGTGTGGGCCATGTCGCATGGTGGCGCCCGTGGTGGATGAGGTGGCGAAGGAATTTGAGGGTCGGGTGAAAGTGCTGAAACTCAACACCGACGACAATCCCAAAACCGCCAACGAGTACGGCATTCGCAGTATCCCGACTCTGATGATTTTCAAAGGCGGTCAGAAAGTGGACGTGGTGATGGGGGCAGTGCCCAAAACCACCCTGGTCAAAGCGTTACAACAGCATTTATCAGCATAAAGGAGTACGGTTTACCATGGCACGGCGTTGTCAATTGACCGGCAAACGGGCAAATAATGCCTTTTCCGTCTCCCACTCCCACCGGCGTACCAAGCGGCTCCAGGAAGTGAATTTGCAGTGGAAGCGGGTTTGGTGGCCGGAGCGGCAACGCTGGGTACGGCTACGGCTCTCCACCCAGGCGATTCGCACCCTGCAGCGGCGGGGCTTGCAGGCGATGGCTCAGTCAGCGGGGATTGACCTGAATCAACTGTGACCCCCCCCTTTCGCATCGGTAATGGGTACGATATTCACCGCCTGGTGCCGGAACGGGCATTGATCCTGGGGGGTGTGCATATTCCCCATACCCTAGGTTTGTTGGGACATAGTGATGCGGATGTCTTGACTCATGCGGTAATGGATGCCCTGTTGGGGGCGTTGGGTTTAGGGGATATTGGGCATTACTTTCCCCCGGATGACCCCCAGTGGACGGGGGCGGACAGTGTGATGCTCTTGACCCAGGTACGGCGGTGGGTGGCAGAGCACGGCTGGCAGGTGGCGAATGTGGATACGGTGGTGGTGGCGGAGCGACCCAAGCTCAAACCCCACATCCCGGCGATGCAGGCACGGCTGGCAACGGCTTTGGGCGTAACACCGGCGCAGGTGGGGGTAAAGGCCACCACGAATGAGCGGTTAGGGTCGGTGGGACGGGAGGAAGGAATTGCCGCCCATGCGGTGGCTTTATTAGTTCCTACAAGGAGTTGACGGATTGGGGAAATTTGATTAAGCTTGGAAGCGTTAAACCATTGGTTTATCGCAGGTCACAGCCTTAATTAGAAAGCCAGTGCTACGATTAAGCCAGGGGGATTGGTAGAAAATTCTTAACTTTTTGGTGAGGCGCATAGTATGAATAAGGAAGAGTTGGTCACTGAAGTTGCCTCGAAAGCGGGAACCACGAAAAAAGTGGCAGAATCGGTCTTAGATGCTACCCTCGAAGCGATCATTGAATCCGTAGCGGAGGGGCAAAAGGTGACGCTGGTGGGGTTTGGCTCCTTTGAAGCTCGCAAACGGCAGGCTCGGGAAGGCCGCAACCCCGGCACGGGCGACCCACTCCACATTCCTGCCAAGACGGTACCGACATTTTCCGCAGGCAAATTATTTCGGGAAAAGGTGGCCGACGGAGGTAACAACGCCCAGGGGTAAAGCCTGGCTTGGTCACGGGCGATGCCATAGCGTGGGCAATTCGGCCAGGGGGGTGTGGTACCAGGCGTTTAGCTCCGCCAATTCCCCCTGCACCGATTGGGTCTCAGCCCAGTCTTGGCTATTATACCCTAGTTCCCTCAGCCCGGCGATCCACACCTGGGGGCTGACCCAATGCTGTTGCCCGAGAGCCAGGAGGTTCCAGGGGTGGGGGTTAGGCTGACGCAGGGTCTCCCACACCCAGCGGTGTACCTGTGCCACCGTCGGCAGGGGCGGGATGTGGGCATGGACATCATGGACATAGAGAATTTTGGGTTGCGCCACCGCCACCAACCAGCGCAGATAAATGGGGGCCGGGGGTAAGCTCCAGAGAATCAACGCCCCATAGGTGCCCCGGGGACGGTCGTAGTCCAGATGGGGGTGATGGGGCAATTCGGGCCGTTGATAGCCATACAAAAGCAGTTTTTTATCCGTATTTTGGCGTAACAACTGTTCCAGGTTCTCCAAGGGCATGCACAGGGGCGTATGGGCATGGGCAGGCGCAGGTTTGATTTCTAGTTGGGGGATGGGGTAACGCACCCCTAGGAGTTGTAATTCCAGGGTTGTTTGTCCCTGAAATTCGTTGGGGCGGAGGGTGTAAGCCATATCCAGCCATTCCGGTAGGGGCACATGGGGCGCCCAATTCCAGGCCAAAACTTTTTTCTCCCCCGTCCCATCCGTCACCGTCAATTTGGCGTGATTTTTCTCCTTGCCCATCACCTGTTGCTCCACCACCCGCACCCGCTGGCTCCAGAATTGGGGGGCTGGGTTCGCCATCCCGTAGGGTTGCAACCGTTGCAGTTCGTCATACAACGTCAGGGTCAGTTCCCCCAACTGCGCCTGGGCGTGCAATTCCACCAAGGGGCGCAGATGATGGGGTTGCAAACACTGGCGACCAAAGCTCTGGAGCCGTTCCCGCCACTGGGAAAAATGCGCCGCCGACAGCGTAAATCCCCCCGCCGCCCGATGCCCCCCATACCGTTCCAAAAATTCCCCGCTGGCGTGCAAGGCTTCATACACATGAAACTCAGGAATCCCCCGGGCGGAACCCCGAATCACCGTCTGCGCCTCATCCTCATAGGTTCCCAAAAACACCGGCACCCCGTACCGCTCCACCAACCGGGAGGCGACAATCCCGATCACCCCATGATGCCAACCGGGTTGCACCAACACCAGCACCGGCTCCTGGGAAAAATCCGGGGGTTGCTGTTCGCAAATGCCAATGGCTTCCTGCTCAATTTGGCTACACAATTGCCGCCGCCGCAGATTCGTCGCCTCACATTCCTCTGCCCGTTGGAGCGCCAGGGTTTCATCCTCGGTGGTAAATAATTCGATCACCACCTGGGGGTCGCCAATCCGCCCCACCGCATTGATCCGCGGTCCTATCTGAAACCCCACATGATCCGGGTTTAATTCCTGCGCCGTCCCCAACCCCGCCACCTGGATCAACGTGCGTACCCCCAACAGCCGGGAACGGGTCAACAACCGCAAGCCCTGCTGTACCCAGCGGCGGTTTACTCCGGTCAAGGGGGCAATATCCGCAATCGTCCCCAGCGTACACAGCTCCAACAACGGCTCGGTCAAATCCTCCCCATAGCCCAAGCGTTCTGCCACCCCCAACCCCAGCAAATAGGCCACCCCCACCCCCGCCAAACTGCTGTAGGGGGAATCCGCCGGGATCAACCGGGGGTTCAAAATCGCATGGGCAGGGGGCAACTCCGCCGGGGGTTCGTGGTGGTCGGTCACAATCACCGTCATCCCCAACTCCCGAGCCAGAGCAATCGGGGCATGGGCGGCAATGCCATTATCTACCGTAATAATAATATCAATACCTTGTTCATAAAATTCTTGGACAATCCGTTCGTTAATTCCATATCCTTCCCGCATCCGACTGGGAATGGCATAATCCGCCTGTGCCCCCACCCCTCGCAATAACCGCAGTAATAACGATGTACTGGTCATTCCGTCCGCATCATAATCCCCGCAGATGGCGATGTTTTGCTGTCGTTTCGCCGCCTCTGCCAAAATATCTACAGCTACGGGCAAATCCGTAAAATCCGGGAATGGGGGGGGAAGCGGTTCCTGGTGGGGGTCAAAAAAACCCTGAATTTCTGCCGCCGTCTGCAACCCCCGGTCAAACAAAATCTGTACAGTCAAGGGGGATAAACCCAGTTCCTGCGCCAATTTCACTCGCTCAGGGTAGGTCGGACTGACCAACCATCGTTGTACCGGCCACGTCATCCCAGCGCACCTCAGGACTGTACCTGCACTTTACCACGATGCAGTTCGATACTAATCTGCCCGGTAAAATCGGGAATGGGGGGTGCCACCTTGGTCACCCGCAAGGTCACCGCCTGCACCAAAGGAAATGCCAAAACCTGTTGGGTCAACACCTGCGCCAGCCGTTCGAGGAGTAAAAACCGCTCAGTTCTAATCGTCGTTTGAATTTGGTCAATCACCCCCCGATAATCCAAAGTATCCCGTATATCATCCGTTTGACCCGCTTTTTCCAGGCACAATTCCAAACGCACATCCACCGCAAACCATTGTCCCAGGGTGCGTTCCTCCGGTAAAAAACCCGTATATCCATAGGCACGGATATTATTTAATACAATCGTGTCTGGCATTATTTATGTATCCTCACCAAGGGATTAAAACCATCATGTATAGTAATTTTATTTGATCAATGCACAAAAATTGCGACTCCTATTCAATTCTATAGCAATCCTAAATGAGAATCGAACAGGGGGTCGCAGGGGCACCGCCCCCGTCTTTGGTTCTGAAAAATTTTTGTATGCCTACGGTACGCAAGCTAATGCAAATCAAGTAGGATTGCTATAGTTATGAGTGCTATAGAATCATCTTAAAAATGGTCTTTGCGTTGGCGTAATTGGGTAAACGTTGCCAGGGCAGATTGTGTCCCCATCGCCTGTTGAATCCTCGGTTGATCCCAGCGCAAAAAAGGATTGATTTCCCTTTCTAAACCTAATGTACTGGGAATGGTAGCCTGTCCCTCTCGGCGTAACTGTTGTACCTGCTGGGCATAAGTTCTCAGGGCTAGATTCTCCGGTTCAATGCTCAGGGCAAAGCGTAAATTATTCTCCGTATATTCATGGGCGCACCATATCCGAGTATCCCCAGGTAATGAACGAATTTGCGCCAGAGAATTAAGCATTTGGCCAGGGGTGCCTTCAAACAAACGACCACATCCCCCCGAAAATAATGTATCCCCAATAAAAAGTTCTCCTGGCTCCTGCGCTGTGGGTAAAAAATAGTAGGCAATGTGGGCGCGGGTATGCCCAGGCACAAAATAAATCCTGGCAATTCTGTCTGCAAAATTTATCTGATCCCCTGCTTCTAAAAACACATTTTGTCCCGGAATCCGACCCCGGTCCTGCGCCCCTCCATAAACCGTTAAATTGGGGAAATAATGCAACAAATCCTGATTGGCACCCACGTGATCCCCGTGATGATGGGTATTCAAAATAGCGGTTAATTCCAAGCGTTGCGTGCGTAAAAAATCCAGAACCGGTGCGGGTTCCGCTGGGTCAACCACCGCCGCCTGCCCCCCCATTTCATCCCAGAGGACAAAAATGTAATTATCCCGCAGAGCCGGTAGCCGTTCAATCCGCATCTTTTGCCAATGTCTATTGCCAGTGGTACCCTAATCAATATATCACAGTGTTACGGTCATGTCAGAGTTATGAAATTATTTAAGAATATCTCCCGCAAAAGTACGGAAAAAGACATCGAACAAAAGCTCGTTATTCCCCTGTTAAAATCTTGGGGTTATCAGGAATCCGATTGGCAACGGGAAGTATGGCTGGGTCGCAAACGAGCCGATTTCATCCTATGTTTACCAAACCAGACCCCATTCCAAATTCCCTATCTGGTGATTGAAGTTAAAGCGCCTCGATGTCAGATCAACAATCAAATTTGGCAATTACATGATTATTTACGCCACAGCCAAGCCTTGTTTGGTTTACTCACCAACGGTTTAGAATTTCAAGTATTTTATCAAAATCATCAAGACATCATCTCCCTGTGCCGATACAATCAACAGGAATTTGCCGATAACTTCCAGCGGTTCCATATCGTTCTCGGTCGTCCCACCAGCATCCGGGTCAGTCAGTATCTCCAAAAAACTCGTATTGCATTTCACCAACAGGTTATGATAAATTTGTGCAAGTTTTTCCCCGCCAATGCCCTGACTCCTCCTAATCCCATGACATCTAATGCTTCCAGCCCGACAACCCCAACCTCAGCCATTGTGACTACCGTATTTAACAACAAAGGTGGGGTAGGTAAAACCACGACTACAATTAATATGGCTGCCGCCCTCAGCCATTTAGGCAAACGGGTTTTACTCATTGATATTGACCCGCAGGCAAACTTAACGACGGGTTTGGGAATTGACCCGTTATTAGACGTGGAACAACAAGACAAAAAAGACATTACCCACCTGTTGACTGAGAATGGTGTGAACGTTGCGGATACGATTATTTCTAAGCGTTGGAATAAAATCGTCTTAGATATTGTACCCTCCCACATTCGTTTGAGTGATATGGAAGCTACTTTGATACAAGGCATTGATATTGACCGGGTTTTGGCAAAAAAATTGAGCAAAATCCGTGCGAATTATGATTACATTTTTATTGACCCGCCCCCATCCTTTGGCAAAGTCAATACTATTTCTTTGATGGCTTCAGATAGCGTTTTAATTCCGACCCAATTGGCACCTTATCCAATTCGAGCATTAGAGTATGTCATGAATCGAATTATGGCTATTCGTGCGGCACGGGATGGACAATTAAACGTTTTAGGTTTGGCGGTCAGTATGTACAATCGTTCCGCTACCAAACAAGCCTACGAAATGCTTCAGGAAATGAATCGCATCTTAAATCATCATCCCCTGGGTGCGATGGTGCCGGTCTTTCCTGAAAATACTTGGATACCCCAGCGCAACATTGTCGCCAATACCCCAGGGAAAGGTTATCCTTTGGCTTGGGCAGAGTATGATAGTAACCTAAGTACGAGTGAGAAAGAAGCGGCTCTGGATGCGTTTAATGCCTATTTAGAGTTAGCAAAGTATGTGATTCAACTGACAACCCCTTAAGACCACCAATGGAAACTATTATGAATTACTCTGAAGCCGAACGTCAAAAAATTATCGAATACTTGAAAGTTAAACCCGTTCATCATGGGCAACTGGATATATCGCAGATTTATGTTCCCGAAAAACAAGTGCTTTCACCACCAGATGGATATGTGGAAATCATCAATCATTTCCAGGCTAATTTACATCCGATTGTTGTCCGGCGGACGGATCAATATGGGGAAGATCAGGAGTATGAGTTAATCTATGGTGGGGATTGGTATCAAGCGGCTAAACGAGCAGGTCTCAAAAAAATCTGGGTTTGGGTATTTGACCTCACCAATGAGCAAATTATACAAATTGACCAATTGCTGAATACAACTGCTCAGCCCCAGCAACATTCATCTGCATCTATCGTTCACTTATCTACCCAAGAAGTACGCATTATGCTTGCAGAAATTATTGATCAAAAATTCAGAATATTCTCCCAAGAGTTAGATGAAAAGCTCCGGTTTATAGTACATAATCTTGAGAACCAAATCAATAAAATCCTCGACCGTTTACCTCCCCCACCACCGCCCAAGAAAAACATCCATGAAGTTACATTAGCAGAGTTAAAACAACATCCTAAACCTGCTATTAAACGAAATGCCTCAGCTATTTTTAATTTCATCCAAAATCATCCTTCTCTGAGTAATTTAGAGGATTTAACCCAGGTGAAGGGTGTGGGTAAGGAAACCGTGAAATATCTAGCAGAACACTACACGGTTTAACCCTTGGGATTACTGCGGGCTTGGGCAAAAACCTGGCGAGCGTAGTCCGAACCCACATACCGCCAGTGCCAGGGTTCATACATCACCCCTTGGGGATTATTGGGTGGATAGGACAGTTCAAAACCGTAGGTCTGGGCATTTTTTTGTAGCCATTCATAGGCTTGGGTTTTGCCAAACTGTTCGGTAATATCGGGTTTCCCTTCCCCAGCGGCAAATCCATTCCCCAAATCAATCGCCAAACCCGTGTGATGTTCGCTGTAACCGGGGGGTGCGCTAATGCGGGCGGCGGCCATTTCTGAACCTTGCTTTTGCACCTGACGACGGAATAAATCCGCTTGATAATCCACTGTCCGAAAACCGGAAATGGGGATGATCCACAGTCCCCGATCCCGTGCCGCATTCATCAAGCGAAATAAGGCCAAACCCGCCTCCCGTTCCATTTCCACATAACGCTGATATTCTTTTTGACCATAACTGGCGACCACAATGAGCCGATTCCGGTTGATTTCTGCGTAGGGAAAATGGCCGTATTTTGTGCCGAGGGGGGTGGACATGGGTTGGGAAATCGTAGGAGCGGGAGTTGGCGTGGGGATGGTAATCGGTGAGGGTGTATTGGCAAGGGGTAATTTGGCAGGTTCCTGACTTTTCGTCCGATCAGCCAGGGCATAAACCGATGAAATTACAATAATTACCGAAATTAAAACTCCTAAACCGAACCAATACCAAGAACGCCAGCGGTGCATATCAAAATTAATTGGTTATCCATAGCCGAAACTGTTTGTCATTGTAACCACAGATTTATCAATAAATAAAGGGTTGACCCTGACCAATCGCAGCGCCAAGCACCTTCAAAGGTTAGGTTCCGCCTGGTCTTTGAAAACCTCCTTGAGGGCAGTCCGGGCGGCCAGATGGCTACGGGTGGATGCCAGAATTTCCGATTCCCGCCGCAGACGACCCGCCGTATCCTGCATTTCCAAAAGGGCTTGTTGCTCCAGGGGTGCCCCTTGAAAATTGCTGGCGACCCAGTAGGAAAATTCCCGGGGTAGGGTGGGATATTTTTCAGGTAAATCCACCTCCTGGTCGGTGAGTTTGGCGGATAATTGCACCACATCCTGAAGAAGTTCCTTCACTTCCTGCGCCAGGGATTGCACATCTTCCGTGGGGGAGGCATCCTCAATCCATTCCACTAGTGCCACCCGAAACGGTTTTTCCCGGACGTAATTCAACACCTGAAACCGCTGTTGTCCCAGGGTGAGAATCATCATGCGCCCATCCGGGAGCCGTTCGTAGCGCAAAATTTCCGCACAACAACCGACGCTGGCGGGTCGCCCTTCCTGGGGATTCCACATCAGCACCCCAAAGCGTTTGTCCGTCTCCAAAACCGAAGCCATCATCATCCGGTAGCGGTACTCAAAAATGTGTAGGGGCAGGGGGGAACCGGGGAACAGGACGACCTCCGGCAGGGGAAATACGGGTAACTCACGCAGGCTGGACATGAGCGGCTTCTGTTACGGGGTGTTAAGCGTTCTTTGACTACTGTAGCGCACCTGTGGGAAGCAGTAGAGTATATTGATTATCCTGTTGCGTGATTGTGGCTCCTATGCAGTTAACCCATCGTCCCCGGCGTTTACGTTACAGCCCTGCCATCCGTCGTCTGGTGCAGGAAACGGTTTTGAGTGTGAATGATTTGATTTACCCCATGTTTGTCATGGAAGGGGAGGGAGAACCGGTGCCCATTCCCTCAATGCCAGGTTGTTTTCGCTATGCCCTGAACCGACTGTTGTTGGAAATTAAAACGATTACCGAGTTGGGTATTCCGGGGATCGCCCTATTTCCAGTGATTCCTGAACATAAAAAGGATGATCAAGGGAGCGAAAGTTTTAACCCCGATGGTTTGGTACAGCGCACGGTCAAAGCCATTAAGTCCTTAGTACCGGATATTTTAATTTTTACCGATGTGGCGCTTGATCCCTTTACCACCCACGGCCATGATGGATTAGTAGATGCCCAGGGGCGTATTTTGAATGATGAAACGGTGGATGTTTTGGTGAAAATGGCAGTTTCGCAAGCGCAGGCGGGGGCAGATTTCGTCGCTCCTTCGGACATGATGGATGGTCGGGTGGGGGCAATCCGGGCGGCTTTGGATGGGACAGGTTACACGGAAGTGGGAATTTTAGCCTATTCTGCCAAATATGCTTCTGCCTACTACGGGCCGTTCCGGGATGCCTTAGATTCTGCACCGAAATTTGGGGACAAAAAAACCTACCAAATGAACCCCGCCAACAGTCGTGAAGCCCTCAAGGAAATTGAGCTAGATATTCAAGAGGGGGCAGATATGGTGATGGTGAAACCTGCTTTGGCCTATATGGATGTCATCTATCAAGTGAAAATGCACACCGATGTACCAGTAGCTGCCTACAATGTGTCCGGGGAATATGCGATGGTAAAAGCGGCGGCGCAAAACGGTTGGATTGATGAGAAAAAAATTGTTTTGGAGACTCTAACTGCCATGAAGCGGGCTGGCGCCGATGTGATTTTGACCTATCATGCGGTGGATGTGGCACGCTGGTTGAGAGATAATTAGGCATCATTCTGGGGGGAAGTTCTGGGTAGTGATTATGAGCATTCACCCTTTCGCAATTAAAGCCTTGACCTTTGGGCGGGTGCGCTACAAACAACTTCGCAATCTCATTGGTTTACCCATCCATACACCCCAAATTTCCCTAACTCCTACCTATGTTGGTCAAGCCGCAAGTGACGTGATCAAAGAGCATATTGCCAATGATAAACCGTGTTTGATTGGTCGTATAGGCACCGCAGAGTTTTATACTTTTTTACGTTATTTGAGCATAAACCAACCCACCCGGTATCCTTTGCAAAAATCAATTGATTATATCTTAAAACAATCAGAATCATTTTGGTGGGATGAGCGGGTCAGAATCTCCATGTCTATTTATGTGGGGTTTTTCCCACCTACTGACGATAATCTCAATCGGTTTTGTAAACAACTTTTAGAAGATATTAAGCACATAGATATTCTCGGCTCTTGGATTGCTGACGAATACCAAATTATCCATTTACTCAACAATCCAATTATTGTACAATTACCAGATTTAGAACCCTACTACCATGAGCATCCGTGGTCTGAAGCATTGGCAGGTAAAACCGTTTTAGTTATTCATCCCTTTGCTGAAAGTATTCAACGGCAATATGAGCGGCGAACATTATTATTCCAAGACCCCAAAGTATTACCTGAATTTAACCTGAAAACCTTAAAAGCGGTGCAATCCATTGCCGGTAATCCCTGTGGTTTTGATTCTTGGTTTGATGCATTCGATTGGATGTGTGAGCAGATTAATCGCATAGAATTTGACGTAGCGATTATTGGGGCAGGAGCCTACAGCATACCCCTAGCGGCACACGTTAAACGTTTGGGCAAAAAGGCGGTATATTTGGGGGGAGCGACGCAAATCTTATTTGGTATTCGGGGGAAGCGGTGGGATGAGATGCCCTTTTTCCAAAAGCTATACAATGAGCATTGGGTGCGCCCTCTCCCCAGTGAAATCCCTGCCAATCACCAGCGGGTAGAAGGTGGCTGTTATTGGTGACTTTTAAGAAACAAGGAAAACGAAATTTATGAACCCAAAAATGATTGAATTTTTAGAGTGGGCAAGGTATCAATACCGTTCTTGTAATGGTAAACTCCACCGATTAAAAAAACGACTAGGGATTGTCACGAATGACTCAAATAAACCTAGTGAATCTCAAACAAGCAATACATCGCTAAATTTGACTCCAAACTACACTGGTCAAGCCGCAAGTGACGTGATCAAAGAGCATATTGCTAATGATAAACCGTGTTTGATTGGTCGCATGGGTACTTCAGAGCTTTATCCAGTTTTGCGTTATTTATCTATAAGGGAACGAAGACAATATCCCTTGCAAAAGTCTATAAATTATATTCTCGGACGGTCTGAGCCGTTTTGGTGGGATGATAAAGTTATTTCTGATTTGGTTTTCAATGCAGGTTTTTTCCCGAAAGACTATCTTATAGTTAGCCGCTTTTGTGAGCGACTTTTAGAAGACATTAAATTAATTGATATTTTGGGTTCTTGGATTGCTGACGAATACCAAATTATCCATTTACTCAACAATCCAATTATTGTGCAATTACCAGATTTAGAACCCTACTACCATGAGCATCCGTGGTCTGAAGCATTGGCAGGTAAAACCGTTTTAGTTATTCATCCCTTTGCTGAAAGTATTCAACGGCAATATGAGCGGCGAACATTATTATTCCAAGACCCCAAAGTTTTACCCGAATTTACGTTGAAAACCTTAAAAGCGGTGCAATCCATTGCCGGTAATCCCTGTGGTTTTGATTCTTGGTTTGATGCATTCGATTGGATGTGTGAGCAGATTAATCGTATAGAATTTGATGTAGCGATTATTGGGGCAGGAGCCTACAGCATACCCCTAGCGGCACACGTTAAACGTTTGGGCAAAAAGGCGGTATATTTGGGGGGGGCGACGCAAATCTTATTTGGTATTCGGGGGAAGCGGTGGGATGAGATGCCCTTTTTCCAAAAGCTCTACAATGAATATTGGGTTAGACCTCTACCTAGTGAAGTCCCAACTGACCACCAACGGGTTGAGGGGGGCTGTTATTGGTGACTTTCAAAAAATAAGGGGAAAGCAATTTATGAACCAAAAAACGATTGAATTTTTAGAGTGGGCAAGGTATCAATACCGTTCTTGGAATGGTAAGCTCTACCGGTTAAAAAAACGACTAGGGATTGTCACGAATGACTCAAATAAACCTAGTGAATCTCAAACAATCAATATACAGTCTATTTGTCAATTAAGGGCACCTCTATTTATTCAAAATATGAGAACGAAACACAAAAACAGCATAGCATTGCTCAGTACTTTTTTGTACTAAGATGACTGGGTTTTATAGATTGCTGTAGATATGATTGAAAAGAGACTTAGTAGGGGGTCAAAACTCACAGATTATCGGCCAGGGACTGCCGCTCCCAAAACGCATAACGGCGGAAATTATAAGCCAAATTTTTCAAACCAATTGCCGCTTCTACTCTGGTTTTACCAATCAGACGCATGAATTTACCCCCAAGACACATCACCCACTGACCAAATACGTGTTCCACCTTGGCTCTCACTTTAGATTTGATGCGATTCTTTTCATTTTGCTCTGCGGTTAGGGGCTGATTTCGGTAGCCTTTTTCATGGATGTGACTGGTAAATCCAATCCTGGCTAACGTCCATTCTAAATCCGTGCTGTGATAGGCACTATCTCCCCAGATTTCCGACCCATCAATATCCACCAGTTGACTGAATACTTGTGAGTCATGCACGGAGGCATCCGTGACCACATAATGACGCACAAAACCATATTTTACATCCACACTGATATGATTTTTATAGCCAAAATAGCTGACACCATTTTTCTTTACCCAACGGGCATCTCTATCCTTTTGCCGTAAAACCTGGGGTTTTTCCTCCCATTGCTTAGGAATTTTCCCTTCCTTTACTTCTTGATTTTCTTGCCGAGTATTTCGTTGGACTGGCACGGGAATGAGAGTGGCATCCACAATCTGACCAACTTCGACAATATATCCTTTTTCTCTCAGGTAATTATCAAAGTGAGCAAATACTTCTTTGACTAGATCGTGCTTGGCGAGATTATCCCGAAATAGCCAGACCGTTTTGGCATCAGGGATAGCGTCTTCGATACCCAATCCTAGGAATTCCATGAACGAGATACGGTCATTCACTTGAAACTCGAGTTCATCGTCACTAAGGGCATACATTTGTTGGAGAATCAACAATTTAAACATCACAATGACGTCGGTGGGTTTTCGACCCGCATTACTCTTTCTTTCCTTGTCATATATGGTTTCTAATATGGGTCGGAAATCTTCCCAGTTAATATTTTCATTGAGCCACTTCAGCATGGGCTTTTTCTGATTGAGTTTTTCCCGCCGCTCTTGCTCATCCCAAAATCCTTTTTGACCCATTTTCCCTCTCCACGTCGTTAATACTAATTATCTCACAAATCCCTCCCAAAATCAATTAATAGAGGTGCCCTTAAGGGAACCTCTATTTATTGATTTTTGTACTTACACAGCAGGGCTGGAAGCCCTATTCTCTCGCTGGCAATTATCAATAACCCAGGGGTCATTCTCAATAGTTATGAATTAATTAATAGAGGTGCCCTTTAGAGCAATTGGGTTTGCAACCGTATCCTGTAACCCCTTAATAGGCTGTACTTGGATGGCACTATCTCTGCGGCAAACCTGCGGGAGTTAAACCCGCCGACAAACCTTGGCTGTAGGCACGAAACCGCTCCAAATCCCCTAGAAGTGTCCGTTCTACGTGGGGACCAACCAACCCATCCACCCACTGGCTCACCCAGGCAGGCAAACTGTACGCCACCGTCAGCTTGACCACACAATGCGCCCCCCGGTCATAAAACCGCACCGCCCCCCGATTCGGCAACCCCGTCACCGATTCCCACTGCATAATTTGGTGGGGAATTTGCTTAACAATCCGTGATTGCCAATTAAAATCCAAGCCCCGGGTCGCCAGATGCCAACGGGACAATTCCGGCTGATCCGGCAAAATTTCCACCGACCGAATCCACTGCATCCAGTGGGGAATGCGCTCCAAATCCGACCACAATTCCCACGCCACCTGCACCGGAATTTCCACATCCACCTGCACCGTATGTTCAAGCCATTCTGCCATTGGTTTACCTCAAAAATGCCAACACTGCCTGCGCTGCCTGTTGCCCGGAAATCACCGCCCCTTCCATGCTGTCAATGTAGTCCTGTTGCGTGTAACTTCCTGCTAAGAAAAAGTTAGGAATTGGGGTTTTTTGCGGCGGACGAAATGGTTCCATCCCCGGATTTTCCCGGTATAAAGATTGCGCCAATTTCACCACGCTAAACCAGGTCATATTGAGGGAGCGAGAAGAGGGAAATAACTCCTGAATTTGCGCTAGGGCATGGTGGGCAATCTGCTCATTACTCATCGGAATAAACGCATCCCCAGGGGTCAGCACCACCTGCATCAACGACCCTTCCCCCTGCCGGTAATAATCCGCCGGACTGGTCAATGCCAAATCCGCAAAACAGGAAAAATCCGCATCCGCACTGTAGAGCAAATTGTCCAAACCCGCCGCTTTTGTTAAACATTTTTGCGCCTGGGGGTCTTGCAATTCCGTCACCCAACCATCAAACCGCAACTGCACCGTCACCACTGGCACCGCTTCCAGTTTATAAATCCGGTCAAATTCCGCCCACCGCCGCCATTCCTGCGGCAACAACCGCTGAATCCCCGGCACATCACAGGCGGCAATATAAGCATCAGCCGTCACCGTTTCCGTATCTTCTCCTTGCGCCACAAGTAACCCCGTTACTTCAGTTCCCCTATCGGTTTCTGCAAAAGCAATTTGCCGCACCCGCCGAGATGTGAAAATCTCTCCCCCCCGTGCCCGAATGTAATCCACAAGGGGCTGATGTAAATAGCGATCCGGCGAACCCTTGAGCATATTCAAACGGGACGCTTCTGTACGGGCGGCGAACATCATAAAAATCGTCAACATACAGCGGGCAGAAATCTGTTCCGTATCAATGAATCCCAACGCCAAAGCAATCGGATTCCACATCCGTTCTAAACTGTGTTGCGAACCGCCATGACTGCGAAACCAATCCGCAAAACTCAACCGGTCTAAATCCCGAATCTGTTGCATCGCCCAATCATAATTCACCAATCCTGGCACAATCGGACTGGTGCCTAATGCCAACGCATTGCGTAACTTATCCCACCAGGTTAATTGGGCTGTGGTAAAAAACGCCTTCAACCCATGAAACGGTGCCCCTAATAAAAAGCGAAAATCTAAGTTGCCTAACTGCCCACCCCGATTCACAAAAGTATGGACGTGTTCTTTCGGTAACAAATTATCAAACCCACCCACTTTTCGCAGTAAATTAAACAGATTGTAGTAATTATTAAAAAATACGTGTAAACCCATCTCAATGTGATTGCCCTGTTCATCCTGCCAACTGCCCGCTTTCCCCCCCACAAACCTGCGCCCTTCGTACAGCGACACCTGATGGCTCGCATCCACCAAGGACACCGCCGCCGCTAAACCCGCCAAACCCGCCCCAACAATCGCTACCCGCATAGGCTAAATTTTAACCTGGCTTAACATTTAACGTTCCTTAACATCTTATCTCAGATTTGCAGAACGTCCAGCCCTAGGGAAAACCGTTCCCCAGGGTCGCCGCTTGGTACTATGGAGAAACGACCCTCACCCGCCGTAACCAAATTCCCATTTGTTCGATGATTTATCCCATGTCCATTACCGTATCCTTAAACGAGCGCAGTTACCCGATTTGGATCATCCGTGACGGTCTGCAACGGGCGGGGGAATTGCTCACTGAAATTGGGCTAATCGGGAAGGTATTAATTGTCTCCAACCCAGTGATTTTTCGGCACTATGGAGAAGCATTATCCACTGCGTTAAGAACCGCTGGTTTTGCTGTGGAATCCTGTATTTTACCCGCAGGTGAACGGTATAAAAATCTGAAAACGGTAGAACGGATTTATGCCCATTGTGCCCAGCATCGTTTAGAACGTCGTTCCACCCTGATGGCTTTAGGGGGTGGGGTGATTGGTGATATGGCTGGATTCGCCGCCGCTACTTGGTTACGGGGGATTCATTTTGTGCAAATTCCCACCAGTTTATTAGCGATGGTAGATGCGTCAATTGGTGGCAAAACCGGGGTCAATCATCCCCAAGGCAAGAATTTAATCGGGGCATTTTACCAACCCCAAGCGGTACTGATTGACCCGGATGTATTGCATACTTTACCCGTGCGGGAATACCGTTCGGGCATGGCGGAAGTGATTAAATACGGGGTGATTTGGGAACCGGAATTATTTACCTTATTGGAATCGCAACCCCGGCTATCTGAGTACCGTTTTTTATCCCCGGAAATTCTCGCAAAAATTCTCTATTTTTCCTGTCAAACTAAAGCCACTATTGTCAGCCAGGACGAACGGGAAGGGGGCATCCGTGCGTTACTCAACTACGGTCACACAATTGGGCATGGAATTGAAACGGTGACTGGCTATCGTCAGTACACGCATGGGGAAGCCGTCGCTTTGGGAATGATTGCCGCCGGAGATATAGCGGTGCAGATGGGTTGGTGGTCAGCAAATGAACAGGAACGGCAAAAAGAATTAATCAACAAAGTCAAACTACCCACGCAACTAAAACCCGATATTGACCTTGAAGCGATTAAAAATGCCCTCTATTGGGATAAAAAAGTTGAGAAGGGAACCGTGCGGTTTATTTTGCCCCAAAAAATCGGTCAAGCGACCATTACCAACCAAGTACCCCCAGCATTCATTCACCACGCTTTAACTCGTTTGTTGGCTCAATAATAACGACCCCGCCAACGTTTGGGACGGGTTACAGAAGATAAAATAATGCGTATCACAGCCAAACTATCCGCCAAAGGGGACAACCAAAACAGCCAACTATTTTGATTCCAACCCGCATACACCGGGCAAATTGCCAATAACATTCCCCAGCGGATGAGAACTAAAAATAAATTCACCCAAAATAGGGTTTTATTTACGGGATTGGTGGGCAAAAATAAACTGGTTACACACAACCAAATGGGCAACCCCTGTACACTTAATAAAAACCAATTATCTCCCCACAATTGAGTAGTGGATGTAGCATCTTTCAAATCTAAGGAACGCCCCCATTCCCGCCACGTTTCCCAAAATCCCTCATACATCCGCACCCGCAACACCCGTGACCCATCCAAAAAGCCGACTTTATAGCCCTGTTTTGCCACATTTCGTACCCACGTCACATCATCACAAAAAGAAGATTTTGCTGTTTCATAACCCTGCATTTTTTCCAAAACCGCCCGGAGCACCAAACAACATTGCCCATTTGCCATCACCCGTTCCGGTGCCGATGGATTCAGCCCCGTCGCCCCAAACCGGTAAATCAAGGTCATCAGCAAAGCCGGTTGCAACCACCATTCCCCCGGATATTTGAGAATAAATTGCGGGGACAGTGTGATTACATCATAGTTTTCTTGTATAGCTAATTGCAGCAAAGTAGGCACCAGACCAATTTGGGGACGGGTATCCGCATCCAGATTCAAAATCCAAGCACTACCGGGGGAGCTTTGCCGCCAGCCCCAGTCCAATGCCCAAGGTCGTCCCACCCAATCAGCGGGCAAGGGGGGGTCAGACAGCAGGCGAATGCGGGGGTCGTGGGTTTGCTGTGCCGCCACCAACTCCCGGGTGCCATCCTGGGAATGGCTATCCACCACCAAAATTTCCCGGACGCTGTAGCCCTGGCGTTGCACCCCCGCCAAACACGCCCCCAAGCGCTGTACCTCGTTCAACGTGGGAATGACCACACTCACCTGTCCCAAATAGGCGGGAATTTCGGAAGCGGGTAACAGGGGGGTCGGGCGTTTGATTCCTGGTAATAGCCGTGCCAAAAGCAGAGCCACTGCGGGCAACTGCAATAATAAAAGTATCAAACCCATGCGCCGGTCAGCCTCAGGTGTATGTTCAGTAACCGTTTATCCCACTGAGAAACCTCATTATTTTAGGACAAACGCCAGGAAAATTAACCCTCAGAGGCATTATTATAGCTAGAAATTGTTTAACAAAGTTTTTATCTTTCAGAGTTGACAAATCTTCTAACCATGATATTTAATGATGGGTACCTCTATAAATTCAGAATTAGGGGTCGTAGGGGTACTGCCCTATTCCAGCGAGATAACTTTCTGCTGGTGCAAATAATGTAGAGGTATCCTAATATTAAAATTCTGGTTGCTTAACACTAACATAATTGGGGAAAGCATGAAAAGGTTAAGAATCATTGTGATTTGCATATTTGTAGCAATAGGAATCTTTTTGTTTGGAGCCACTGTTTCTGCTCAAAGGACGGGACTCTCTGTAGATGAGCGCATTACATCCTTGGAAAAAAAAGTCAGTGCCCTGGAGACTGAAAACCAGCAACTTAAAAAAGAATTGAGTTCTTTGAAAGGCGATTATGCCAAGCATTACCATCAGCTGAAGGTTTCCATTGGAACGATTTCTCAAATTACCGCAACAACAAAAGAAGGTGGATTACCATTAGTCCTACATACATCACTAGGCGAGATAAAGGGTGGCAAAGGTGTTCTGACAGGTGAGCCTCTGCCGAAATAAGGAGTAAAACGTTACAGAACTTTGATTTTTCGGTACATTGATTTTGGAGATTCTTGGTTCCAGAACTGATCCACGAAAATTATGTCTGTTATTCCCATGACCCAACCCCTATTTCATCTAGCGTTTCCGGTGGGAGATATTCCCCAAACCAAAATATTTTATGTAGAGGGTTTGGGATGTACACCGGGACGGGAAACCCCCCGTTCTTTGATTCTCAATTTTTATCAGCATCAATTAGTCGCCCATGTCACCCTGGAGACTCATCCCCAAAAAGGCATTTATCCCCGGCATTTTGGGCTGGTATTTGCAACAGAATCCCAATGGCACGAACTTTACCAACGGGCACAGGCACATCAGTTAGCATTTTACCAAGAAGCGAAGTTACGGTTCCCGGATTCTCCCCTGGAACACCGCACGTTCTTCCTCGTTGATCCCTTTGGCAATTTATTGGAATTTAAGCATTACATTGATCCAGAAGCGATCTTTGGCTGTCAAGAATATAGGCAAATTGGGGATGAGACTGGGTGAAATTTTACAGTAATTTCAGATGAAAAGTTGGCAATAAGACAATTATTCAGCTTTCTTTATTTGCCACGGCCTTTTTACGGTAAATTATAGAGTACGCAGGAATTTTCATTACAATTAGCATGAATAAAAAAATCTGGCTCCCCTGGCTTTAGGGTGATAATTTTTTCTAATCAGAGAATGCGGCTAAAGTTCTCGCCCGGAAGTTGTCAAAACTTAAAAAGCCATAGGCTTGCCTCTTATAGTCATTCCGTTTTAGAATGCGACACTTTCTAGGTATTTGCAATCGCTCTATTCCTTTCCAGGAGAGGGTTTGTAGGTGAAGGCAAATGTTGCAAACTTGTTTGAAATGACTATAATCTTAGCATTGGGAAAAACTGCTGCCACAACCATGGCTCTACCACACTACGCTAATGCGAAAACCACCCCACATATCTACGCTGACTTCCTCTACTTGCTCCCGCACGACCAGCGGTTGCTGCATCAGGGTTTCCATGATCTTTTCCTGCTTGTGACTAGGAATCATTTCCAGAAGTTTATGCCGGTCAATGTCCGCCACTACCGTTACAAAATTTTTATGCCCTTTACGCTGACTAATCTCATCAATAATCAAACGCCTAACCCCTCTCCAGTCCTCGGTTTTTTTTTGAGCATTTTGATGGTTAAATATGCCCTGAACTTGATCAAAACTTAACCCTTCCTCCCGAGCAATTTGTTCCAGGCTAGAACTCTGAACTTTTTGATAAATATAGGCTTCATAACGGTGGGTGTATCGGCGTTCCCAACCCGCAAAATCAAGCCTCTCTGTAAAATAACGTTGGCAGGAAGCACAATAGAATTGACGACGGGAAGGAGATAAACTCGTTTCCCAAAAACGGGTAAATCTCGTATCAAAATAGGACGATTTTGATGAATTTGTTGGGTATAGGACAGACACAATTATCCGTCAATAATCTCAATGTCAGATAGACTTCCTGCTCTTGATAAGAACACATTTCCACGGTAACCCCAGGAATATTCAGCAGAGCATCTATAGCAATCCGATTTGATTAACGAACAGAAATTTCCTAGAACCCAAGACGGGGGCGGTGCCCCTGCGACCCCTATTCCATTTTCATTTAGGATTGCTATATTTTCATCTAAAACCACAACACTCATCTTTCTCCCTCCATAAATAACCCTCTCTATTTTAGATAAGATCAACACGGATTAGTACAAAAAATACTGAGCAATGACCCGCTGTTCTTATATTTTGTTCTCATGCTTTGAATAAATAGAGATGCCAGAAGTGTTGAATCAGAAGTGTTGAAAGGTAGGTAAAGGCAGAAAAAGAGGGGTCAAAATATGGTATTCTAATTCATATAAACCAAAACATGAAACAACTATGAAATTCAATTCTTTTCCCGGGATTGTCAAATTTTTACTCAAAGACCTGCCAACTAATGATTATCCAGTTCTAAATTCTCGCTTATTTTGTTCAATCTGGTTTGCTGGCATTTTAGACAAAGGAATCAACAGTTTACGGGACTTATTTTACCAATTAAATCATGCGGGCATTAAGGTTGACTTATCCACGTTTTCTAAGGCGAACAAGACAAGAGACCCACAAATTTTTATGCATCTTTATCATAAATTATTGCATTATATTGAGGAAGCTCATCCTGAAAAGAGGTTGGTTTTATGTCCTTTTGATGCTACCGTAATACCGCTGATGAGTAAGTTATTTTGGCTCCAAGGCTATCGCCAAGTAAAGTTAATAACCACTTTGAATCAAGATACGAAATCTACTGGTCATTTAATTGTTAGTCCTGGACAGGCACATGAGATTAATTTTGGTGAAGATATTGTGAAAATGCTACCGGAAAATGGAGTCGCAGTCGGGGATAGAGGGTTTTGCAGTCACAAAGTATTTGAACAATTTATCGAAAATGATGCCCTTTTTATTATCCGTATTAAGTCGAATTGGAAATGGGATGAAAACTATCATATCACCACAGAACGAGGTAAGGCGAGAGTAGTTTGTTTTGGCAATGTTCAACAGAAAGTAGACTATTATTTAGCTACCAATATTCCTGAGGATGTAATGAGTAATGAAGAGATAGGGGAAGCCTATAGACAACGCTGGGCGATAGAGGTACTATGGAAATTTCTAAAGATGAACTTAAAGCTCGATAAAATGATGAGTAAAAATTTGAATGGAATTACCATTCAAATTTATGTAATTTTAATAGTTTACTTGATATTGCAACTGTTAAAAGTTCCACGGATGTACGGAAGTAAATTGGCAGATAAGTTCCGATATATACAAATCTTAATACGGCAGGAGTGGAATTTTGTCCATTGGCTCAATCGGGTCGTCCCACGCCTAAATATGTAAAGTTTTATTGCAGGATTCAACACTTGTGGGTTTCCCCACTGGTGAGGATGACATCATCCAAGCATTGCTCAAAGTTTTCCTTGGGAGCGCAGGGTAGCAACTGGCTAAAAATCACATCCTCAGTGCCACGCAAGATGATATTAAGTTGGTTAGAAAAATATAAAACTTCGACGAGAACAAAGGTTACAGGGGCAGGGGGTGGAACTACAGGTGATATAGTTTGCACTTCAAACGCACCAATATCCACAGTTATAAACATAATTCTTGGGAAACCTGCACCCTGTTGATCTTCTATAACACCCATTGGAATTAAGCACAAGTGTTGAATCCTGCAACAAAACTTTACATATTGAGGCGTGGGATGACCCGATTGAGCCAATGGACAAAATTCCACTCCTGCCGTATTAAAATTTGTATATATCGCAACTTATCTACTAATTTACTTCCATACATCCGTGGAGCTTTTAATAGTTGCAATATCAAATAAACTATGAGAATTACGTCAATTTGAATCATAATTCCGTTCAAATTTTTACTCATCATTTTATCGAGTTTCAAGTGCGTCTTGAGAAACGTCCATAGTACCTCTATCGCCCAGCGTTGTCTGTAGGCTTCCCCTATCTCTTCATTACTCATTACATGCTCAGGAATATTGGTAGCTAAATAATAATCTACTTTCTGTTGAACATTACCGAAACAGACCACCCTTACGTTACCCCGTTTGGTGCTGATACGATAGTTTTCATACCATTTCCAATTCGACTTAATACGGATAATGAAAAGAGCGTCATTTTCGATAAACTCATCAAATACTTTGTGACTGCAAAACCCTCTATCCCCGACTGCGACTCCATTTTCCGGCAATATTTTCACAATATCTTCACCAAAATTAATCTCATGTGCCTGTCCAGGACTAACGATTAAATGACCCGTGGATTTCGTATCTTGATTCAAAGTAGTTATTAACTTCACTTGACGATAGCCTTGGAGCCAAAATAATTTACTCATCAGCGGTATTACGGTAGCATCAAAAGGACACCAACCTCTTTTCAGGATGAGCTTCCTCAATATAATGCAATAATTTATGATAAAGATGCATTTGTGGGTCTCTTGTCTTGTTCGCCTTAGAAAATGTGGATAAGTTAACCTTAATGCCCGCATGATTTAATTGGTAAAATAAGTCCCGTAAACTGTTGATCCCTTTGTCTAAAATACCAGTAAACCAAATTGAACAAAATAAGCGAGAATACTGGATAATCATTAGTCGGTAGGTCTTTGAGTAAAAATTTGATAATCCCGGGAAAAGAATTGAATTTCATAGTTGTTTTATGTTTCGGTTTACATGGATCAGAATACCATATTTTGACCCCTCTTTTTCTGCCTTTACCTATCTTTCAACACTTCTGAGGCGATAGTTACAGCTCTTGCATTTATATCTCTGTTTTTGGAGAATGAATCCATGCTTGATGATATTTTTATGTCCGCATTTAGGGCAGGCTTCTGGTATTTGACGTAATCAATCTTCACTACACTAAACATTGCACCATTATAAAGTTGAAACTCTCCAAAAATCAATCAATAGAGGTTCCCAATGGCGCAAGAGACTCCTAACCCATCACCAAGCCCCCATCAATGTGAAATACCTGACCGGTGATATAAGCCGCCGCCGGATGCCGTCCCAAAAAGCCAACCAAACCCGCCACTTCCTCCGCCTGGCCATAGCGTCCCAAGGGAATCAGTTTGAGTAATTCCTCTTGCTTTAACTCAGCGGTCATTTCCGTGGCGATAAACCCGGGCGCAACCGCATTCACTGTAATGCCCCGGGAGGCATATTCCTTGGCAACGGTGCGGGTCAGACCAATCACCCCCGCTTTCGCCGCACTGTAATTGGCTTGCCCCGGATTGCCCATGACTCCGGCGATGGAGGTGATATTAATGATCCGTCCTGATTTTTGTTTCATCATGATTTTAATGGCGGCACGGGTGCAGTAAAATACCCCGTCTAAATTCAAATTCATAACCTCCCGCCAATCCTCATCTTTCATGCGAACCAGTAACCCATCCCGGGTAATACCGGCATTATTCACCAGCACATCCACCCGCCCCCACTGCGCCATCACCTGCTGAAATAGGTGTTCCACTTGCTCCGATTGGGATACATCCGCCTGCACAAGCAGGGCTTCCCCGCCCAATGCCTGAATTTCCTCAACAACCCCCTGGGCGGCCTCGGCGGAACGGCTGTAATTCACCCCAATCCGGGCTTGGGTAGCGGCAAATTCCAGGGCAATGGCTCGCCCAATACCCCGGGAGGCACCGGTAATGATCACTACGGGAGATGCGGTCATGGTCATGGGATAACGATTGAGCCTACTGATTATCCCACAGGACTTTGCCGCTCATGACCTATTTTTTTGTCACTTTTTGCATCAGTTCAAGAATTTGCTGGTGCATCACCTGGTCCCCCCGATGCTCAAACAGGGAAGCCGCTTTGCGAAAATCCACCAACGCCTCCCGTTTATTACCCAAACGCAGACGGGCTAACCCCCGGTTCAAATAGGCATCCGCAAAATTTGGGTCTAAACGCAACGTGCGATTGTAATCCTCAATTTCCCCCAACACATCCCCCAAATCAAACCGAGCCGTCGCCCGATTGTAATAAGCCACCGCATAATCCGGGTTGATCCGAATCGCCTCCGTGTAATCCTCAATCGCCCCCGCCACATCCCCCAAATCAAACCGGGCATTCCCCCGCTTGCTGTACACCTCCGCCAAATTCGGGTCCAGTTGCAACGCCACCGTATAGTCCGCCACCGCCTCCGCAATCTGGTTCAAACTGTGGTACGCAAACCCCCGATTGCTATACCCCCGGGCATCCTCCGGGTTGAGTTGGATCGCCTTGGTATAGTCCGCCACCGCCCCCAGCTTATCCCCCAGCATGAACCGGGCAATCCCCCGGTTGTAGTACGCCTCCCCAAACTCCGGGTTAAACCGGATCGCCTCGGAATAATCCTCAATCTCCCGCTGTACCTGCCCCAGTTCCCCGTAGGCGACCCCCCGATTGTAATACGCCTCCGCCAGGGTCGGATTCAAACGCAGGGCTTCCTGGTAGTCTTGCAGGGCTTCCTGCACCTGTCCCAGTTCAAAATAGGCACTGCCCCGCTTGTTGTAGGCTTCCGCAAACTCAGGATTGATCTGCAACGCCCGGTCTAAATCCGCCAACCCCGCCCGGTACTGCTCCAACCCCAGATAAGCCACCCCCCGGTTGTAATACGCCTTGGCATCCTCCGGGTGTAATGCCAGCGCCGCCGTGTAATCCTCAATCGCCTGGGCATAATTTTTCAGCATCAAATGGGCAAAACCCCGATTGCCATGCGCCTTGGGATCCCGGGGACGCAGGTGAATCGCCTGGGTATAATCCGCCACCGCCCCCTCGTAATCCCCCAGCATGAACCGGGCAATCCCCCGATTGTAATACGCCTCCCCAAACCGGGGGTCTAACTGCAGCGCACTGGTATAATCACTCACCGCCCGGCTGTAATCCCCGATCATGAAATGGGCAAACCCCCGATTATTAAATGCCTTCGCATCCCCCGGATTCACCTGTAATGCCTGGGTGTAATCCAGAATCGCCCCTTGATAATCCCCCCGCCGAGCCTTATCAAAAGCCCGAATGAAGAAATTTTCTACAATCATAATGGGCATCCGCAGGAACGATGAACGGGCATCAAATCCAAACCCATGATGACCCAATTACTACCATCATCATAAACATCCACCGGGAAGCGGATTGGCAAGCCATGATCACCTGCAAATTCCTTTCCATCTATTTTCATCTTAAGTCCCCCGTCCCGTCACAACGGAACTTTTCCCGAACCCTGAGCGTCTTGAGTGGTGAAATTCTAGTTATGTTTAACTCACTTACTACTTAGGAGTGTTTGCCATGAAAGTCCCCATCCTCACCCTTGCCTTAGTCACCCTGATTGCCCTGCCGGGTACCAGTGCCGAACCGGAACAGGTGCGTCAACTCCTGCGTACCAACAAATGTGTCAACTGTGACCTGCGGGAAGCCGACCTGCGGCGCATGGAACTGCGGAATGCGGATTTGACCGGGGCTGACCTCACCCGTGCCAACCTGAGCGGGGCGGATTTGAGCGGTGCCAACTTAGCCGATACGGACCTGCGGGGGGTAAACTTCCGCAACGCCAACCTACGCTATGCCAATTTGAAAGGGGCGGACGTGCGGGGAGCGGACTTTACCGGAGCCATCCTCACGGGCACGGAACTAGAAGACTCCATCCGTACCGGCGGATTCATTGACATTCCCGGACGAGCCACCCTGCGGCAAATGCCCCCCCCTACCCAACCCCTGCGTCGGTTCCCCCTGCCCCGCTAGTTGCGACCCGGTTCTAGCTGTGCGAACATGGGGGTAATCCCTGTGGTAAGCTCATGGAACCGCTGGCGCCAGTTGCCCACTATCTAGCCCAAGGGGTTCAGCAAGCCCTGACGGGGGATAGTACGACAGCTCTGGCTTCCCTCCGTCACGCCCTAGCTCTGCAACCCCACCAGGCGGAAACCCATTTGCTCCAGGCACTCATCTACACCCAGCAGGGGCAATTCCAAGATGCCTTGGCTGCCTGTCAGCGGGCGTTGTATCTGGAGGATGGACTGACGGAAGCCCTGGTACTGCGAGCCTATTTGTACTGCCTGGGCAAAAAAACCACCCTTGCGCTCCCGGATTTAGACCAGGTACAAGCCCTGCGCCCCGACTGGTGGACAGTCTATGCCATCCGTGCCTGGGTTTATACCCGTTTGGAACGCTGGCAGGCGGCGCAGGAGGATTTACAACGGGCACTGCACCTGGAACCGACCAGTGGGGAAATTTGTTATAATCTAGGGCTGGTTTATCGCGCCCTGGGAGAGAAGGAATTGGCGTTGGAGTATTGGGGGCGGGCGTTACTGCTCCAACCGGAACTCACCGAAGCCCATGCCCATCGGGCGACCCTCTACCAGGAAATGAAGGATTACCAGCGCAGTCTGGCGGAATACGACCTCTGGTTACGCCACCACCCCCAGGAACTCAAAGCCTACTACGGGCGGGGAACGGTACGGGCGGCACAGGGAGACCGGGAAGGGGCGATTCAGGATTTTAGCCAAGCCTTGCAGTTAAATCCCAACGCCGGGGAAGCTTGGTTCCAGAGGGGGTTGGTCTATTCTCTGTTGGGGCAAACCAGTGCCGCTTTAGAAGATGCCCGCCGCGCCGCCCAAATTTTCGACAAACAGGGCAATGCCACCGCCTACCATCGGGCACGGGGACTGATTGCCTATCTGCAAAAATGAACCCTGCCAAAAACAGCCTCCAAGCCTGTGACCTCACCACGTTGGTCGCCGTGTGCCAGGAATTGCGCTGGGATTGGGTGCCTGCTCGTATTGAAAAAATACTGCAAACGGATAAACATCATCTGTACTTGAACCTGCGTACCCTGCACGGACGGGGTTGGTTGCTCCTCTCTTGGCATCCCCAGGCGAGCCGCCTCCACCTCAGCCCTGCGCCCCCCGCCGAGCCGGACACCTTTACCTTTAGTCAACAACTGTGGCAGAAACTGGGGCATCTGGCACTCACCGACCTGCGCCTGAGCGACCCCTGGGAACGGGTGGTGGATGTGCACTTTGCCCCCCGCCCCGGCGAACCCGCCCAATGGCACCTTTATTTAGAAGTGATGGGACGCTACAGCAACGCCATCCTCACCCACAGGGACGGCACCATCCTCACCTGCGCCCACCAGGTCAGCGCCCAGGAGTCCCGGGTACGCCCCCTGCAAACCGGCACCCTGTACCAATTGCCCCCCAGCTTGACCCAACCCCCACCCCAGCGGCAGGAACCCTTTGAGCGTTGGCACCAGCGGCTGACCTTAATTCCCGTGCCCCTCAGTCGGGCATTGCTCCAAAACTACCGGGGACTGAGCATGAAATTGGTGCGGGAAATGGGGTATATGCTTCAGCTTGACCCGGAGCTTCCTGTTCATCAAATAACACCCCGGCAATGGGAGCAATTATGGGCACTTTGGCAGACCTGGTTAGAAGCATTGCAGGCGCAAAAGTTTACCCCCGGATTAACTGCCCAAGGCTACACCGTGTTGGGGTGGGGCATCACCCAACCCTATGCAACTATTAGTGAATTACTTCAGGATTATTATCAGCGCCATTTGGGGACACAAACATTCCAACAACAGGTGCATCAACTGGGGCAAAAACTGCAAAATCAACAAAAAAAACTGCAACAAAAAGCCCAACTATTCAGCGAAAAACTCAGCCAAGTTACCAACGCCGAATCCTATCGTACCCAAGCGGATTTACTCATGGCGCATTTGCACGAATGGGAACCCGGAATGCGGGAAATGCAACTACCGGATTTTACCACCGATACCCTCATCACCATTCCCATTCCTCCAGAGAAAAACGCCCTGCAAACCGCCCAGGATTTATACAAAAAATATCAAAAACTCAAACGAGCCAACGATACCGTATTACCCCTGCTGGCAGAAGTTAAAAAACAATTAGCCTACCTAGAACAGGTGGAAACCCTGGTGCAACAATTAGAACTTTCCCCCAATGCTTTAGCAATTTTGGCAGAAATTTACAGCGAACTTGCCCAACAGGGTTATGATTGGCAACCCACTTCCTACCGTCCCAATTCTCGACCGAAAACCATTCCCTTTTTAACCTTTGTGACCCCTGACGGTCATCCCATTTATGTGGGGCGCAACAATCGCCAAAATGAAGCCCTAACCTTCACCTATGCCAATGATTATGACCTCTGGTTTCACGCCCAGGAAATTCCGGGGAGCCATGTGATTTTGCGCCTCCCCCCAGGCACTCGCCCCAGTACAGCGGATTTACAGACAACCGCCAACATTGCCGCCTATTACAGCCGCAGTCGCCATAGCCAGCAAGTGCCTGTGATTTACACCCCCGCCAAATATGTGCAACGCTTGAAAGGTCAACCCCCTGGCACGGTACATTACCGTCAGGAACAGGTGATTTGGGGTGAACCTGCCCAAGCCCCAATTGAGCAATTAACCTGGCAATATCCCCAGGAACAACAGTCCCAACCCCAACCAAATCAAAAAACACCAGCGGGTTAGGGTCAATGCCTGTTTTATCACCGCTGGCGTAATTTCTCGGTGAGATTCCCCCAATTTAGGCTTGATTTTTACCACCCCCCCGTAGGTATTCAACCCGCCCAACTGCACCCCCAAAGCGGCGGCATAGCAACATTCACTCCAACCGGAATTGGGACTGGGATCAAAGGGGGCATCCCGACCACAAATGCGCCACACATACAGGGGTTTTCCTGATAGGAACCCAATCGTCACGACCACCAAACGACAGGGAAGCCATGTTAGTACATCATCCAGACGGGCACTTGCCCAACCCAGATGAGTGTAGGGGGGAGTGCGATAGCCCACCATCGAGTCCAATGTACTTACAGCCTTGTAACCCAAAGCCCACACCGCCGGAGATTGCTCCAGGAATGCTCCCAACAGCGCATAAAATAGGGGAGCCATCACCCCATCGGTGGCATTTTCACTCACGGTTTCCAGCACCGCCCGCAGGATTTCCGCCCTATCTAAATGTGCCGTATCCCGTCCCACATACTGACTGAGAATCTGGCGCGCTTGGGGTAAATCCCCTGAATTTAATGGGGTTAATACTGCCATCGCCGCTCGGTGTAAACTGCGTCCTGCAAAACAACTCGCTAACAGAATGATTTGTAAAATCAGGGCTAAATTCCTATGCCATATTTGAGTGAGCAAAATTAAAGTTACAACACTAGAAACGGTAATGCCGATCAGCAAAATAACTAATAAAATACCGGCGATTTTTTCAGCAATTTTCCCCCAATTTCTTGCCCAAATTAACCGACAATAGTTATCAATTATCCAACCCATGACCTGAACCGGATGGAGCCATTGGGGTGGGTCACCCACCAAGTAATCTAAAATAGCCGCTCCCAACAAGATAACGAATGCTGTAGTCCCATCCGTTATAATCCCCAGCATTTAACCAGGATAGTTCCAGCCCGAAACCTCGTTAGAACCGCCCTGCCATTGGGGGTCAGGCATCTGGGCAAACGCCTGTTTCAGGGATTGTTCCCAGGAGCGGCGCATTTGCAGTAAATACGGGTCACCCAAACGCAATTCCAGCCAATGATTAAGCCGAAAACTATCCCGCTCATAAAGCACTAAATGAATGGGCGGACCAACGGAAATATTCGATTTCATGGTGGAATCAATGGACAATAGGGCACATTTGGCGGCGGCTTCTAGGGACGTATGATAGGTTAAAGTCCGGTCTAAAATTGGTTTTCCATACTTGGTTTCACCGATTTGCAAAAAAGGGGTTTCCGGGGTGGCGTGAATGCAATTTCCCTGGGGATAAATGAGGAATAATTCTGGTTCATCTCCGGGAATTTGTCCCCCTAATAATAAATTACACTGAAAATCAATATGATCTCGCTCCAGCCAAGGGCGATTTTCCTCCTGAAGTTGGCGCATTTTTTTCCCAATATATGTGGTAATTTCATAAAGCGAACCGAGGGTATGCAAATTCTCCGGGTGTTGGTGATGAATATCCTGGCGGAGTTGGGCAATCACCGCCTGGGTCATGGCTAAATTTCCAGAGGTGCAGACTAATAAAATCCGTTCTCCGGGTACGGAAAAGTCAAACAATTTTCGATAGGTGGAAATATAATCAACCCCTGCATTGGTACGGGAATCAGCCGCCATCACCAAACCCGATTTCGTTAGAATTCCCAAGCAATAGGTCATCGTTCTGGGGAAGCGAGTTGTTGCTTCAGTTTTTGGATTTGATCCCGGTAACGAGCCGCCTGTTCAAATTCTAAATTTTGCGCCGCCGTTTGCATCTGTGCCTCTAATTCCTGAATTAAACCCGGCAGTTCACTCTTAGGAATCGGGGCGGTTTCATAACTGCCTGGGGATTCTTTCGCCTGTACCCGCCGGGAAAATTCCAAGGTTTGCAAAATGCGATTGGTGGCTTGACGGCGAATGGGTTGGGGGGTAATGCCATGTTCCTGGTTGTAAGCGATTTGTTTTTGGCGACGGCGTTGGGTTTCCTGGATGGCTCGTTCCATACTTTCGGTAATCACATCCGCATACAAAATCGCCTGCCCGTTGATATGTCGAGCCGCCCGACCAATGGTTTGAATTAAGGAGCGTTCGGAACGTAGAAATCCCTCCTTATCCGCATCCAAAATTGCCACCAAAGAAACCTCCGGTAAATCTAGTCCTTCCCGCAGTAAATTCACCCCCACAATCACATCACATTCATCCGCCCGTAATCCCTGCAAAATTTCAATCCGCCCAATGGCATCAATTTCCGAATGGAGGTAATTGACCCGCAGGTGATGTTCCTGGAAATAACTGGTCAAATCCTCCGCCATGCGCTTGGTTAAGGTGGTGACCAAAACTTTCTCGCCTCGCTGTACCCGCTGGTGAATTTCCCCGGTTAAATCTTCCACCTGATTGGTAGTAGGTCGCACATCAATTTCCGGGTCTAATACCCCCGTCGGACGGATGATTAATTCCACCACCTGTTGAGAAATTTCTAACTCCCAATCCCCCGGCGTTGCCGATACAAAAATACACTGTTTCACCTTTTGCCAAAATTCATCAGCTTTCAGGGGACGATTATCGGCGGCACTGGGCAATCGAAACCCATGTTCAATCAACACCCGTTTGCGCGATTGATCCCCCTCATACATCCCCCGCAATTGGGGCACGGTCACATGGGATTCATCCACAATTAATAACCAGTCTTCCGGGAAATAATCCACCAAACATTCCGGGGGGGAACCGGGGGGACGACCGGCTAAATGGCGGGAATAGTTCTCCACCCCGTTGCAGTAACCGACAGTACGCAAAAGTTCCAAATCGTAGCGGGTGCGTTGCTTGAGCCGTTGGGCTTCTAGGAGTTTATTTTGAGACTCTAAATAAACCAACTGGGCTGTTAATTCCTGTTCGATATTGATACAGGCTTGCTCCAACTGTTCCTGGGGGGTAACAAAGTGGCGGGCGGGATAGATATTAATTTGCTCAACCCGTTCTAAAATTGCCCCGGTCACTGGGTCTAGTAATTGGATACTTTCAATTTCATCCCCCCAAAATTCCACACGGATCACCCGGTCTTCGTAGGCGGGACCAATTTCCAAAATATCCCCCCGCACCCGGAATTTACCCCGCCCCAATTCCACATCATTCCGCTCGTATTGAATGTTCACCAATGCCCGCAAGACTTGGGATGAATCCGCCATTAATCCTACCTGCAAACGGATGGCGGCATTTAGATATTCGCTGGGAATCCCCAACCCATAAATACAACTAATGGAAGCCACCACAATCACATCCCGCCGTTCAAATAAAGACCGGGTGGCGGAATGGCGCAACATATCAATTTCATCATTGATCGAAGCACTTTTAGCAATATAAGTATCGGTGACGGGAATATAGGCTTCGGGTTGATAGTAATCGTAATAACTAATAAAATATTCCACCGCATTGTCTGGGAAAAATTCCCGCAATTCATTACAAAGCTGGGCGGCGAGGGTTTTATTGTGCGCCAAAACCAAGGTGGGTCGCCCCACCTGCTCGATGACTTTCGCCATGACAAAGGTTTTCCCCGTCCCCGTTGCCCCCAGGAGGGTTTGGTAGGTATGCCCCGCCTGGAGTCCCCGCACCATCTGCTGAATGGCTCGGGGTTGGTCGCCGGTGGGGACAAAGGGAGCCTGTACCCGAAAATTCATGCCGCTTCCAGGGGAGCCATCGTTAACCCTGCCCGTTTGAGTTGTTCATGGTAGAGTTCCGCCGGTTCCTGGGGACCCACCCACACCACCGCCTGCCCCTCGTAATGCACCTGATTGGTCAATTCCCAGGCACGGTCAGGGGTCATGCAGGGAATGTACTGCACCAGGCAACGGGCGACGTGTTCAAAGGTATTGACATCGTCATTCAAAACAATCACCTTGTAGTTCGGGTAATGTTGGCGAACGATTTGACTCCCTTTCTCCGGGAGCACCTGCGTGGACATGGCGACAGGACAGTCAATCATAACTCCTCATCCCCAAAGATGATACAAGTAAATTAGCCCACGCCGAAATTGGCACGGGATTCTGATTCTAGTATAGGGGTTGATTCCAGCAAGGCGGTTTCCCCCGTTAGACTACTATCTATTAGTATGGACAAATCACCCGGGCAAACATGGCGGTGGAACTGCAATTGAGTTGGGAAGACCCAGCCACAAGCACTGTGGAACAACGGCTGGTCACAGTACCGGTAGCGTTTGGGCGGGATGAACAAGCCATGCGGACAGCGATTAATGACAGCGAGGGCACCCTCGTGGTTTTGCCCCATAAGCAGGTTTCCCGGTGTCATGCCCTGATTGTGGGCAAGGAGGGCGAACTGGAATTGGTGGATAAGAGTACCAACGGCACGTTTCTGAATGGGCAACACTTTTTGGGCACCAACCGCCAGATTCAGGATGGGGATCGCTTCCAAATTGGACCCTACAAAATCGCCCTCAGTACGATAGGCACCCTCCCCCCCTCCCCGTCTATGCGTTTACCCGCCGACAGTACAGCGGTTTTGCCGGGGGTGTACCATGATTCCCTCACCGGTCTGCCCAACCGGAATATGTTTATGTCCCTCCTGCAAAACCTGTGGGAGCGGTTGACGGTGGAAACCAGTTTGCTGTTTGCGGTGGTGCATTTGGATATTGACCGTCTGCAACAGGTGAATGACAGTTTGGGCTACCGGGTGGGGGATAAACTGTTAGCCGCCATTGCCCGGCGGTTGCGCCAGCGGTTGGCACCGGGGGACACGGCGGTGCGGTTGGAGGGGGATGAATTTGCCCTGCTGTTGGAAAGTGTGGCGAATACGGAGGATGCCCTTGCCCTGGTGGAAGCCATCCAGCGGGATTTAGCCGCCGCCTTTACCCTGGAAGACAAAGAAGCCTTTATCACCGTCAGTATGGGGGTTGCATTTAGCCATGTGCCCGTGAATCAGCCGGAGGACTGGTTGCGGTTTGCCCGGGCGGCGACCAATCGGGCGAAACACTTGGGGCGGGGGCGTTTGGAAATTTTTCGACCTGGGATGGAGGATTCGGGCAATCGGTTACGCCTGGAGACTGACCTGAGCCGTGCCATCGAACGGGGGGAATTGTCCCTGCGGTATCAGCCGATTGTGTCCTTGACCAGTGGTCGGATTGTCGGCTTTGAAGCCCTGGTGCGCTGGCATCACCCGGAGACGGGTTGGATTCCCTCTGACCAATTGATTAGCATTGCGGAGGAAACCGGGTTAATCATTCCCATCGGTCTGTGGGTTCTGCGAACCGCCTGTCAACAGTTGTGCCAATGGCAAATGCGATTCCCCCATGCCCATCCCCTGACCGTGAGCGTCAATGTTTCCAGTAAGCAATTTATCCAGGCGGATTTGGTGGCACAGATTACCGAAGTTTTACAAAAGACAGGTTTGCCGGGGAATCATCTCAAATTGGAATTAACGGAAAGTTTATTGATGGAAAGTGAAGAGGCGGCGATTCTCATGTTGTCCCAACTGCGGGAACTGGGGGTGCAGATTTTGATGGATGATTTTGGCACCGGGTATTCCAATTTGGCACGGATGCGAACCTTGCCTACGGATGTGGTGAAGGTGGACAAATCCCTAATTCAATCTTTGGATGGTCAAAATCTTGCCTTTGTGCGGGGCATTGTTGCCCTTGCCCACTCCCTCAGCAAAACGGTGGTGGTTGAGGGTATTGAAACCCAGGAACAACTGGTACAACTGCGGGAAATGGGTTGTGCCTACGGGCAAGGGTATTTTTTTTCCCCCCCGGTGGACGTTGCCGAAGCGGAAAAACTGCTGGCTCATCCCCCTAAGTGGTCATGAAGCTACAGCAATTTTTTTAACTGTTGCAACCCTTGATTTTCTAACTCCCATTGCAAGTATGATTGCCATACCCAAAAACCCTAACTTCGCAATTGAATCGGCATGACCAGATAGGTCATTTTCACATCCCCCAAGGGCGAAAAAATCACCGGGGCGGTGGCGGAATTTAACTGCATTTGCACCTGGCTGGTGGACATGGCTTTCAAGCCCTCCAAAACGTACTTGACATTGAATGCCACATCCAACGCTTCCCCCTCAATTTCCGCCGGAATTTGCTCCTGTCCCTGCCCCAACTCCCCCCCCTCCGTCGCCAGGATCACATTGTCCAAATCCAGGGAAAATTTCACCACATTGCGACTGCCCGCCAACACTGCCAACCGCTCCAGGGCATGGATCACATCCTCCCGCTCCATCACCACCCGCCGGGCAAACTCCCTGGGGAGCAACTGGCGATAGTTGGGGTACATCCCATCCAACAAACGGGTGACCAACCGTTGCTGAAACCCCTCCCCCTGGGGCAGTTGAAAATCCGCCTGGTGGGGTTCCAAGCAAAACCGCACCACCTCCCCTTCATACTTAGCCAAGAGCCGCTCCACCTCCCGCAGTGCCCTGGCTGGAATCGTGGCGTGTACCGGCTCCCCCCCGCTGGTTACCTCGGTTTCCACAATCGCCAACCGATGCCCATCCGTAGCGGCAAATTCCAGGGTTTCACCCCTCGTTTGCAAATGCACCCCGGTCAAAATTTGCTTGGTTTCATCGTTGCTGGCAGCAAATAACACGCCCCGCAAGCCCTGCAAAAACGCTTCCCGATCCAAAGGCATCGCCGTTGCGGTCACTGCCGGTAGGGCGGGAAATTCCTCCCCCGGCAAACCGGCAATCTGGTAGGGTCCCGCCAGAGTATCTTTTTTCCTTTCCCGTTCTAAACGCGCACGCACCGTCGCCTGGGTATCGCTGACTTTCAGTTCCACCACCGCCTCCGGCAAACGGGAAACCAAATCCCCCAACGTGCGGGCGGGCAAGGTGATCATCCCCGCTTCGTAAACCGTCGCTGACAAACGACTTTGCAAGCACAGGGTTTGGTCAAAGGCACTCAAGGTAAGTTGGGCATCAGCTCCACTCGCTTCAAACAGTACATTCGCCAAAATTGGATTGGTGGGTCGGTTGGCGACGGCACGACTAACCACGCTCAGATGGTTGCTCAAATCTTTTTGGGAACAGCTCACATGCATACCGGCAATGTACCCCAAGGTGATGCCATCCTACCACCCCCCTTGCCCAAGCGTCGCTCTACTCCTGTCTTCAAGAATAAAAATTTTTCTTTAGTAGATAGTAGTAGAGCCTGTGGATATGTGGATAACTTTTGTGGATGATTGACGGCGACGGGGTTTCACACCACCCCCACCTGTGGATAACCTGTGGATAACCTGTGGATAAAATGCCAAGTTATCCACAGCCCCCTTTTTTTATCCACAGCCCCCCCCGACTTATCCCCAAATAATCCACAGCTTTAGCCCGACTTATCCACAGATTTTTGCCACTTATCCACAACTTATCCACAGGTTTGACCCGAAAAATTGTAATAATTTTTAATAATCCAAGTCCTAGCTCTGGGCGGACTATAGTTGTATGATGTCCTAAATTTGTACATAAACTATCTGTAAAGAGATGATAGCCAATTACCAGAAAATGACCTAAAAAATTACAGAAGGTTCAGCGTATGACCAAAGCGATCCCATCGGCAAAAGGCCAGTTCGGAAGGCCAAGGGTGACCGTTTAAGTATTTGCTAATCAAATGAGCGGTGATGGGAGCGAGTAAAATCCCGTTCCGGTAGTGCCCGGTGGCGAGGGTGAGATTTTCCCAGGGGCTAGGGCCGAGAATAGGACATTCATCGGGGGTGACTGGTCGGTAGCCCCACCAGGTTTCCAGGATGGGCCAGTCTCGGAGCGGCGGGTAGGTCTGGATAGCCGCCTCTAGGAGTTGGTGCAATCCCCCGGCGGTGATGCCATCTTGAAAGCCCACATCTTCGCTGGTCGCCCCCACCACCAAGCGTCCATCCCGGCGGGGTACCAGGTAGGCACTGGCAAAGACCACCTGATTTAAGCCCGGGGCGTGGGGAGCCTGGAGGGCCAGCATTTGACCTTTGCGGGGGCGGACGGGTAGGGACAAAAGTTTGTAGGTCCAGGCGCCGGTGGTCAAAACATAATGCCCCGCCTGATGGGAAGCCTCATGGGTAACGACCTGGGTAATTTTGGTGCCTTGGGAGGCGATGCGTACCACGGTTTCATGGGAAAAGAACTGCACCCCCAGGGATTGGGCGGCTTGGTACAAAACGGCGTGGAGCAAGCGGTTATCCACCTGACCATCGTTGGGATACCACCAACCCCCAATGAAATCTGCCCCCAAACCGGGCTGGTGTTGGTCGAGTTGCTCCCGGTTGAGCCATAGACCCCGGTGGTGACCCCCCGCTTGGCTGGTCACCGGCACCACAATTCCACAAGGCCAGTAGCCGGTGGTTTGTCCTGTGCGTTCTTCTAAGTCCTGAATCCAAGCCGGGTAGCACTGTAAACTGGCTTCGCACAAATCCCGCATGGCACCGGGGGGAATCTGCTCCGCACCGGGAGCCAACATCCCAGCGGCGGCCTGGGCGGCGGTACCGGGGAAACCCCCATCAATAATGCCCACCCGTCCTTGAGTCTTGGCGAGTTCAACGGCAATGCTCAGCCCGATGATGCCTCCCCCAATGATTAAAACATCCATGCTGACGGGTGATAGTTGGCGTAACTCTATAGCCATCTTAATTAAATTGAAAACGACGGTTCCAGGCGCATTACTCCCGTGTCTTCATATCTATATGGCTGGCAATCTCGCTGGAATTGTGGGAAAAAACTTCATATTCCCATGCTAGTTCCCAATAGCCTTAATTAAAATTAACTATTCACAAAACCAAGGTAATTTATCCCCACTGGCAGACGACGGCACCCAGGGTCAAACCCGCCCCAAACCCCGCCAGCACTAAGGTCTGTCCCGGCTGAATCCGCCCATCCCGCACCGCTTCGTCCAACATGATGGGAATGGAAGCCGCCGAGGTATTGCCGTAATGCGCCAAATTACTGAGCATCCGGGTGGGGGGGACGCTCAATTTTGCCGCCACCGCATCCAAAATCCGTTGATTCGCCTGATGGAGTACAAAATGATCCACCTGCTGACTGTCCAGCCCCGCCCGAAATAGGGCTTTTTCAATCACCTCCGGCACCCGTTTCACCGCAAATTTATACACTTCTTGACCGTTCATCCACACGGGTTGATAGGTGCCGGAATGCACAATCAATTCATCAATCAACGGTTGCGGTTGCCCCTGGTAGGGGAGGGTGAGACAGGCATTTTGACTGCCATCATTTTGCAATTCAAATCCCAGCAGATGCTCCTCAGGACTGGGCTGTAACACCACCGCCCCCGCCCCATCCCCAAACAAAATACAGGTGCGTCGGTCCTGCCAATCCACCCAGCGGGACAGCACATCCGCCCCAATCACCAGGGTTGTGCCGTAGGTGCCCGTGCGTAAAAACTGCGCCGCCGTCACCACCCCAAACACAAACCCCGAACAGGCCGCTGTCAGGTCAAAGGCCACCGCCCGTTTCGCCCCCAACCGCTCCTGCACCAAACTGGCGGAACCGAACAGGTCATCGGGGGTCGAAGTCGCCAGGACAATCAATTCCACATCCAGAGGGGTTAAGCCCGCCGCCGTTAGGGCATTTTCCGCCGCCTGTACCGCCAAATCCGTTACCCCTTGCCCCGCCGATACCAAACGCCGGGTGTGAATCCCCGTGCGGGTGGTGATCCATTCGTCATTGGTGTCCACTAACTGGCTCAACTGGTGGTTATCCAGCACCGGGGATACCTCTGCCCGCCCCGTTCCCGCCCAACGCACCCCCGGCACCACTAACGACCGTCCCGCCGGGTCAGGGCACCCACCTGTTCCTGCAACCGTTGCACCACCCCTTGCTCCACCGCTTCGGCGGCCAGCCGGATGGCATTGAACACCGAAGGGGCATGGGAACTGCCGTGACCGATCACACACACCCCTGCCACCCCCAGCAGTAAGGCTCCCCCGTGTTCCGCATCATCCAGGCGTTGCTTCACCCGCCGCAAATTTCCCCGCAGGAGGGGCACCCCCAACTGCCCCTGCCAGCCCCGGGGCAATTCATCCCGCAGGAGTTGCACAATCACCCGCCCAAACCCTTCGGCAAATTTCAGCAAAATATTCCCCACAAATCCATCACAGACCACCACATCGTAGGCACCGGAAATCACATCCCGCCCCTCCGCATTCCCCACAAATTCAATCTGGGGATTTTGCGCCAGTAATTGATACGCCCGCACGGAAACATCATTCCCCTTGCAGGCTTCCTCGCCGATATTCAGCAACCCCACTTTGGGTGAGGGAATCCCCAACACACATTGGCTGTAGATGGAACCCATCAGGGCAAATTGGTTCAAAAATTTGGGGCGGCAGTCCACATTCGCCCCCACATCTAATAATAAAACCGACTTATCCGGGAGTAAGGTGGGCAAGGACACCCCAATTGCCGGTCGGTCAATCCCCGGCAACCGCCCCAACTGCAATAATGCCGCCGCCATCGCCGCCCCCGTGTGCCCCGCCGAATAGACCGCATCCGCCTGCCCGTCCCGCACTAAATTCATCGCCACCGTAATCGAGGCATCCGGTTTCTGGCGTAAAGCGGTCAGGGGTTCCTCGCTCATGCCAATCGCCTCTTGGGCGGGCACCAGGGTCATCCGGTGCTGATGCGCCGACAACAGGGAGCGCAACCGTTCGGGGTCGCCCACCAAGAGAATATCCGCTGTCAATTCCGCCTGCGCCCGGAGGGCACCCGTCACTATTTCTTCGGGAGCGTGGTCGCCACCCATCGCATCCACCGCAATCCGGGGCCGTTTTACCGCCATGCCGCCATCACCAGCACATCGGTTAAGCATTTTATCAGAATTCCCCTCACCATACCCGCACCTGGGGTTGACCGTTGACCACCTCGCCCACCAGCACCCGCCCCGCTAGACCCACAAACAAGCCATTTTCCAACACCCCAGGAATGTTATTAATCTGGGCTTCCAGGCGGGCTGGGTCCGGAATTGCTGCAAATTTTACATCCACCACCATATTCCCCTGGTCGGTGATCACCGGCCCATCCTTTTTCACCGCCATGCGAATTTCCGGTTCCCCCCCCAGTTTGGCTAAGGCTCGCATCACCGGCACCACCGCCAGGGGCAACACCTCCACCGGCACGGGAAACGTACTGCCCAACCGTTCCACCAACTTAGACCCATCCACCACCACGATAAATTCCTGCGCCAGGCTATCCACAATTTTTTCCCGGGTGTGGGCTGCCCCGCCGCCCTTGATCAGATTTTTCTGGGGGTCCACCTCGTCCGCCCCATCAATCGCCAGGTCAATCTCGCTCACCTCATCCAGGGTGGTCAGGGGAATCCCCGCTTGCCGAGCCAACACCGTCGCCTGAAAGGAGGTGGGAATCCCCCGCACCTGTTGAATTTCCCCCCGCTGGAGCCGCTCCCCCAGGGATTGAATCATAAACGCCGCCGTCGAACCTGTCCCCAGCCCCACCACCATGCCCGATTGCACCCACTGCGCCGCCTGGCGACCGACCGCCTGTTTCGCCTGCTTCACCAACTCCGGGGATGCCACCATCACCACACCTCCACCACTGCCCCCAGCCTACCAAAAAATTGCCTCCAAAAATTCCCTAAAACCTCCCCATAACGCAACAAGGGCTTGGCTGTCGGATGGAGCCAAACCCTCAGGGTACGATCATCAAGGTATTCAGAATGTGTTTGGTGAACTAAGGTGGTAATGGACAACACGCCCACTTCCGCATTCCCTCTGATGGTGGCTGAGTCAATCGAGACCCATGTCCAGGACTTAACCCACTCGAGCCAACCAAGAACTCTGGGTTAAACCGCCCTCATTTATTGCCACCGAACTCAGAACCTTTTGGAATACCCAACCAAACCTAACATCAATCGGTTCAGCACGGGTTAGACTCAATCTGAATCGGAACTGGGTCGGATCTCGACCGGGGCACCTGAGTCTCGATCCGGTTTTCAGGAGGTGTTTCTTAGGTGCCTACTATCAAGATAAAAAATCCCCTCCCCCCTTGGCAACCCCTATTACATGATTGTGATAACTCTTTGCAGATTGTGACTGGGGGAGATATTTGTTTAATTTCTCGCCGCCTCCCAATTTTGATACCCTAGAGATAGCGTTTACGGTGATCCCTGTGTTACGTTTCCTGGTGGCGCTGGTGGCACTTCTGGTCTTTGGGTGGGGGCACATCCAACCCGCCGATGCGCTGACGGAAGTGCGGTTGTCCCATTTGCAGGTGGAGGACTGTCCGGCGGACTTGGCGGATGGAGCTGTGACCAGTGGGGGCAATACCCTGCCGGCTCGCTGTTATTGGCTGACGGGGCAGGCGGAAAATCCCACCAACAAAACGGTTTACGATGCGGATGTGTTTGGGCGGGTTTACGATGCCAACGGGGAACCGGCTCTGCCCAATCGGGGGCGGGTGGGAACCATCGAGCAGATTCCGCCGGGGGTGAGTGAGTTTCATCTGCCCTTGATGGTACCGGCGGCGCAACCCGCACCCCTCCAGTTGAGTCAGTTCAAGGCGATGGGCTTTAGTGCCAAGGTACGGCGTTAACTGGGGGGTGGCCATCCCAAGTGCTTAGTGAATCAATGCAACAATCCTGATTAAATCGTCATGCTCTTGAGTCAAGCCAATTGGATATTGATGGTTCTCCTGAGTATTTGGTCATAAGCAGAGTCTGTGCTTCAGCCCCCCTGGCGAGACAAAAGCGTATCGTTCTACAAATCCAGTAGAGCCACCCATTTTGATAGGATACATAATTCTGAAATTGTCAATACCTCCAATTTACTGAGTTCCCCGGCGGGTGGGGAAACGTGGGTATGAGACTGAAACCTTTTCCTGATCCGTCCTGATCCATTAACATCAATCAAGCTGGAGTGTTATAGCGTCCTACCCCTTGTGTGATGAAATAGCCATGATCGTTTTAACCCACCGATTTGGGCGATTGGGAAATCGTTTATTAATTACCGCTCATCTAATGGCTTATACCCTAGAAACCCATCACACTCTTATAGATTGGGGACTGGCAGAATATGCCCCCTATTTTGTCGGTACGGCTCCCGACCCCCATGTATTTCGGTTCCCCGTCCGTCGGGATGTGTGGAATCATCTGCCGGTGAACCAACCCTGGGTAAGAAATACGATTTATACGGGGGTGCGGGCGGTGCGGAAATTGGTGAATTTTTATCCTGCTTTGAAGTCCCAGGTACAAGTACTACCGGAACCGGGCAAACACTGGGGTAATCCTTTGTTGATTGATGATTTATTGGTCGAAAAAATTCTATTTATCCGGGCGTGGTATGTCCGGGCACCCCGTTGTTTTAGCAAATATCAAGACACCATTCGGGAATGTTTTACGCCCCTGCCCGTTTATCAAAAACGGATTGAAGCCCTCTTAACACCCTTGAGAAATCAATATGATGTGATCGTGGGTTTACATATCCGGGCAGGAGATTATCGCCTATACGGTGGATTTCATGGGTTGGAAATGTGGCGAATTGTGATGGAAAAGATGGTCGATTTTTTTCCAGAAAAACGGGTGGGATTTTTAATTTTTTCTGACGAGAATTTTCGAGAGCAAGTGAATATTTTTGCTGATTTTTCGGTTCATTTTGGCACGGGTCACGTGGTTGAGGATTTATATGCCTTAGCCCGCTGTGACTATATCATTGCCCCCCCTAGTACCTATAGCAATTGGGCGGCTTTTTATGGTAAGGTTCCCATCTATCAGGTGGGCTATGTAAAATTGCATACAAATGACCCCGTTTGTCATGATTTAACAGCCAGTCGGCAATACATGGAACAAACCATGAGGGAATTGAATCTGGAAAAATTTCGCCGGATTACCTATTTTGTCGATCATCGTATTGACCCCTGATGAAATATTAAAATTCCCAAGGTGATGCTATATTAAAGGGCAGTCAATTTGTCTCGGTGTGGGGTCGCAATGAAACGGGCGATGACAACAGCATTACTGCTGGCGTGGGTAGGAGTCGGATGTCAGCCAGCATCGGAAGGGTTGCGTTTGGGGGTTTTGTTACCGGCAACGGGGGATTTGTCCCCGATTGGGCAGGGGATGATCCCGGCGGTGCAGTTGTTGGTGGATCAGGTGAATGCCTGCGGTGGGGTGAATGGTCAGCCGGTGCAGGTGTTTCAGGAGGATGACCAAACCCAGCCGACCGCGGGGGCGGCAGCGATGACCAAGTTGGTGGAGGTAAACCGGGTGGGGGGCGTGGTGGGTTCCTTCGCCAGCAGTGTGTCCCAGGCGGCGTTGGATGTGGCGGTGCGGAATCAGGTGCCGATGGTGTCGCCGGGGAGTACCAGCCCGGAGTTTACCGAGCGGGCGAAAAAGGGAGAATACAAGGGGTTTTGGTTTCGCACGGCTCCCCCGGATACCTACCAGGGGGCGGCTTTGGCGCAGTTGGCACGCAAACGGGGGTTGAACCGGGTCAGTACGGTGGTGATTAATAATAGCTATGGGCTGGGGTTTGAACGGGAATTTACCCAGGCATTCCGCCAAAAAGGGGGGCAGGTCGTCAACCGTCCCACCCGCTATGACCCCAATGCCAGTACCTTGGAGACGGAAGCCCGCAGTGCCTTTGCCGGTCAACCCCAGGCGGTGATGGCGGCGGTGTATGCGGAAACCGGGGCGTTACTGCTCAAATCGGCTTATGAACAGGGGTTACTGCCGGGGGTGCAGGTACTGCTCACGGATGCGGTGCAGTCCGAGGAATTTGTCGCCAGTGTGGGTAAAAATCCCCAAGGGCAATCGTTGATCAGCGGGGCGATTGGTACGGTGCCGGGAGCGGATGGACCGGCTTTAGCGGCTTTGACTAAACTCTGGCAGGAAAAACGGGGGCAAGCGCCGGGACCCTATATGCCCCAAACCTGGGATGCGGCGGCGGTGATTCTCTTGGCGGCTCAGGTAGCCGGGAGCAATCGGGGGGTGGACATTGCCCCCAAAATTCGGGAGATTTCCGGGTCAGGGGGTGAGCCAGTGAGTGATGTATGTCAGGGATTGGCTTTGCTCAAGCAGGGAAAAAAAATTGATTACCAGGGCGCAAGCGGCAATGTGGATTTTGACGAATTTGGGGATGTAGTCGGCAGTTATGACGTGTGGCAGGTGACACCGGAGGGCAAAATTAAAGTCATTGACCGGGTAATGCCCTAGGTCGTGTTGATCTTTTATGGGCACCTCTATTAATTGATTTTGGGAGGGATTTGTGAGATAATTAGTATTAACGACGTGGAGAGGGAAAATGGGTCAAAAAGGATTTTGGGATGAGCAAGAGCGGCGGGAAAAACTCAATCAGAAAAAGCCCATGCTGAAGTGGCTCAATGAAAATATTAACTGGGAAGATTTCCGACCCATATTAGAAACCATATATGACAAGGAAAGAAAGAGTAATGCGGGTCGAAAACCCACCGACGTCATTGTGATGTTTAAATTGTTGATTCTCCAACAAATGTATGCCCTTAGTGACGATGAACTCGAGTTTCAAGTGAATGACCGTATCTCGTTCATGGAATTCCTAGGATTGGGTATCGAAGACGCTATCCCTGATGCCAAAACGGTCTGGCTATTTCGGGATAATCTCGCCAAGCACGATCTAGTCAAAGAAGTATTTGCTCACTTTGATAATTACCTGAGAGAAAAAGGATATATTGTCGAAGTTGGTCAGATTGTGGATGCCACTCTCATTCCCGTGCCAGTCCAACGAAATACTCGGCAAGAAAATCAAGAAGTAAAGGAAGGGAAAATTCCTAAGCAATGGGAGGAAAAACCCCAGGTTTTACGGCAAAAGGATAGAGATGCCCGTTGGGTAAAGAAAAATGGTGTCAGCTATTTTGGCTATAAAAATCATATCAGTGTGGATGTAAAATATGGTTTTGTGCGTCATTATGTGGTCACGGATGCCTCCGTGCATGACTCACAAGTATTCAGTCAACTGGTGGATATTGATGGGTCGGAAATCTGGGGAGATAGTGCCTATCACAGCACGGATTTAGAATGGACGTTAGCCAGGATTGGATTTACCAGTCACATCCATGAAAAAGGCTACCGAAATCAGCCCCTAACCGCAGAGCAAAATGAAAAGAATCGCATCAAATCTAAAGTGAGAGCCAAGGTGGAACACGTATTTGGTCAGTGGGTGATGTGTCTTGGGGGTAAATTCATGCGTCTGATTGGTAAAACCAGAGTAGAAGCGGCAATTGGTTTGAAAAATTTGGCTTATAATTTCCGCCGTTATGCGTTTTGGGAGCGGCAGTCCCTGGCCGATAATCTGTGAGTTTTGACCCCCTACTAAGTCTCTTTTCAATCATATCTACAGCAATCTATAAAACCCAGTCATCTTAGTACAAAAAAGTACTGAGCAATGCTATGCTGTTTTTGTGTTTCGTTCTCATATTTTGAATAAATAGAGGTGCCCTATAAATAAAGTCTAAAGCCCCCATCAATACCGGTAGGTCATCGAGGGTGTAAAAACGGATGTTAAAGGTAAAAAAATCACGAACCAATTTACCAAATTGCCAGATTTTACCATCCGTGACAATGCCGTAGATGTCCACCGCCTGGTCATTCATTTTTTGTGCCGCCACCATCGCCGCCAAACATTGCCCCCAACCCGCATCAAAATCATTCTTTTTCGCTTCCATCACCAGAAGTAAAGGCTTTTCCAAAACCGTTTTACCTAGGGGGGAACGCTTGGATACCAAGTAATCCGGTGTTCCCGCCAAGACCTCATCATAACGAATAAACCGATGACTCCAGAGGGAAAAGACATCGGCATAGGGGCGATAGGCGGTTTTGAGCACTGGAAAAATTAAGTTTTCCCGAATGGCAAATTCCGACCCATGGGTATCAATAAATTTTTCGGTAAACTCTAGTTCATCCATCAATTCTTGGCTAACCGCTATCGGGTTCACTTGAATAAAATTCTCACTTTGATATTTAATCAAAAACTGTTCCTGGACTTCCGCAATGGTTGAAAAATCCGTAAAGGCCATAGAAGGCTCCCGATTGACCTATCGTTTCACCTGCACACCCCGCCAAAACGCCACATAGCCCTTGATATTCTGGGCGGCTGGTTTGGGTTCCGGGTAATACCAAGCGGCATCGGGATTTTCCTTACCGTTGACCGTGACGGTGTAATAATTGGCAACCCCTTTCCAACCACAGGTGGTGTGGGTGTCAGACGGGCGAAAATACTCCATTTTCAGGGCGGACGGCGGAAAATACACATTCCCTTCCACCACCTCGTAGTGGTCGCTCTCGGCTAAAACCACCCCTTCCCAAACTGCCTGCGCCATCGGAGTACCTACTATGCGGACGGTCAATTTTATTTTAACTTAATCATTCCGGGCGGGGGAGTCGCTAGGATGGATCAACGGCATGGAGGGATGGGAATGTTGCCCTGTTTGCGACCGGATTTGGCGACGTTGGCGGTCTATCACCCCCAGGCACGGGAACTGGGGACGGATTGGCTCGACGGCAATGAGTTTCCGCTGGATTGGCCGGCGCCGCTGAAGGAAAAATTGGTCTGGCTGTACCGCCAGGATATTGCCAACAACCGCTACCCCGATGGCAGTCATGGGGAGGTGAAGCAGGAATTATGTCATTACATCCAAGAAGGGCTGGGCACGACCCCATCCCCGGTAACGCCCGAATGGCTGACGGTGGGCAATGGTTCCGATGAGTTGATTCGCTCCCTGTTGATTGCCACCTGTCTGGGGCAAAATGCGGGGATTCTGATTGCGGAACCCACGTTTTCCATGTACAAGATTCTTGCCCGTACCCTGGGCATCCCCGTTTGGACGGCGGCACGGGATGAACAGTTTGCCATGTGTCTTCCCCAGGCGACGGAATTAATTAACCAGGAACCAATTCGGGTGGTGTTTGTGGTGCATCCCAATTCCCCCACCGGCAACGGTTTAACGCTTCAGGAACGGGAGTGGTTGCGCCAACTGCCCCCCAAAATCCTGGTGGTGATTGATGAAGCCTATTTTGAATTTAGCCAGGACACCCTTTTGCCCGATTTGTTGGCGCATCCGAATTGGGTAATTTTACGCACGTTTTCTAAAGGGTTTCGCCTGGCGAATTTGCGGGTCGGTTATGCCATTGCCCATCCAGAGGTGATCTGCGCCCTGGAAGCGGTACGTTTGCCCTACAATCTCACCGGGTTTTCCCTGCTGGCGGCGCACCTGGCTCTTACCCAACGGCGGCAACTGCTCAGCGCTATCCCGGAAATTCTCACCGAGCGGGAACGGTTGTGGGCAGAATTGCAAAAAATCCCCGGAATCCAGGTGTGGGTGAGTCAAGCCAATTTTTTGTACTGCCGTTCTACCACCCATCCCCCCGAATGGCTCCATCAACGGTTGCAGGAACTCGGTAGTCTGGTACGGCACACGGGCGGGGGATTGCGTCTCACGATTGGTACGCCTGCCGAAAACACCCGTTTATTACAACGTCTGCGGCAGGTAGTGCTATCTTTGTAATAGCTATAGCAATCCTAAATGAGAATGAAACAAGGGGTCGCAGGGGCGCCGCCCCTGCATTTGGTTCTAAAAAATTTTTGTTTGAAAATCAAGTAGGATTGCCATATCATGGGAGTCAAGAGAGCTGGGAAGAAGTTACAGTCTTTTAAGGGCACCTCTATTTATTGATTTTTGTACTTACACGGCAGGCTTAAAAGCCGGATTCTCTCCTTGGCAATTATCAATAGCCGTGAATTAATAGAGGTGTCCTTAAGTAGTTATGGGATATCAGAAGTGTTGAAAGGTAGGTAAAGGCAGAAAAAGAGGGGTCAAAATATGGTATTCTAATTCATATAAACCAAAACATGAAACAACTATGAAATTCAATTCTTTTCCCGGGATTGTCAAATTTTTACTCAAAGACCTGCCAACTAATGATTATCCAGTTCTAAATTCTCGCTTATTTTGTTCAATCTGGTTTGCTGGCATTTTAGACAAAGGAATCAACAGTTTACGGGACTTATTTTACCAATTAAATCATGCGGGCATTAAGGTTGACTTATCCACGTTTTCTAAGGCGAACAAGACAAGAGACCCACAAATTTTTATGCATCTTTATCATAAATTATTGCATTATATTGAGGAAGCTCATCCTGAAAAGAGGTTGGTTTTATGTCCTTTTGATGCTACCGTAATACCGCTGATGAGTAAGTTATTTTGGCTCCAAGGCTATCGCCAAGTAAAGTTAATAACCACTTTGAATCAAGATACGAAATCTACTGGTCATTTAATTGTTAGTCCTGGACAGGCACATGAGATTAATTTTGGTGAAGATATTGTGAAAATGCTACCGGAAAATGGAGTCGCAGTCGGGGATAGAGGGTTTTGCAGTCACAAAGTATTTGAACAATTTATCGAAAATGATGCCCTTTTTATTATCCGTATTAAGTCGAATTGGAAATGGGATGAAAACTATCATATCACCACAGAACGAGGTAAGGCGAGAGTAGTTTGTTTTGGCAATGTTCAACAGAAAGTAGACTATTATTTAGCTACCAATATTCCTGAGGATGTAATGAGTAATGAAGAGATAGGGGAAGCCTATAGACAACGCTGGGCGATAGAGGTACTATGGAAATTTCTAAAGATGAACTTAAAGCTCGATAAAATGATGAGTAAAAATTTGAATGGAATTACCATTCAAATTTATGTAATTTTAATAGTTTACTTGATATTGCAACTGTTAAAAGTTCCACGGATGTACGGAAGTAAATTGGCAGATAAGTTCCGATATATACAAATCTTAATACGGCAGGAGTGGAATTTTGTCCATTGGCTCAATCGGGTCGTCCCACGCCTAAATATGTAAAGTTTTATTGCAGGATTCAACACTTGTGATGGGATATGTAGCAATCCTATCGGAGATTGAAACAGCAATCCCATGGGAAGCCCACTGGAAATTGATTTCTATGAGTACCTATTGCGTAATTGTTTAGGATTGCTGTAGTTAAAACTCCACTTGCCGTAAATCAATCATGTTAAGCTTTCAGAATAGGCTTTTTGTGTCCTTTAATTAATAAAACAATAATTCATAGATAGACTTTAGGGCATCTCTATTTATTTGAACCGATGAAAAATCTCATCCTTGGAATGCCCATATTACCCAGAACCAAGGGCGGGGGGTGCCCCCCTGCGACCGCCAATTTACAATTTATAGAGGTGCCCTGTATGTTAATCTACAACCTGCGACAGATGTTTTCCCCGTGCGTATCCGTGCCACAGGTCACCCACAATCCATAGACCCGGCTGAGATGCAACACCCGAGCCGTTTGTTCCGGGCTGGGTCGCCAGGGGTCGGGGTTATGGTAGGCATAGTAGGCTTCCACCCCATCAATTCCCAGGGCACTCGCCGCTGGAATCAACTCACTAGCGGGTTTTTTGTAGCGTTCCGGGTGTGCCAGTACCGCCAATCCCCCTGCCCCTTGAATGGCCGTAATCACCGCCGCCGCCGGGTAATCATCCCCCAAAGGCGTACCCCCTTGCAGATAGGGAGCCATTAGGCCGTGATTGGGGTCAAATCCATAACCCAAAATATGCACTTCCAAATCCAACAATTCACAGCTAATTTCCACCCCCGACCACAGGATGGGTTTGTGGGGGCTGTTCAACTCCATCAAATAACGATAGGCTCGCTCATACCCCTGCACACTGTGATGGTCGGTGATGGCTAAACCCTGCAAGCCACAATTCCACGCCTGCCGAATCACTTCCTCCGGTTCCAGGCGACCATCCGAATGCACCGTATGCAAATGAAAATTATACACATCGGGACAACTCCGGGCGTGCAGTCCAGCCAAAGCATCCTTGAGTTGTTTTACCGTCGGTCGTTGCTCGGCTAACGTTGCCGCCATGCCCACCTCCCCGCTCACAACGTAAAACTTTGTTAAGATTTTACCGTTTATAGCATAGCACGACCTATCAGTTGTGGATAATGCCCTCGGAAGCCCCATTCTTTCGTTGGCAATTCTCAATAACCCAGGAGTCATTCGCAATAGTTGTGAATTACTAGAGATGCTCTTAATAAAGAGGCAAGCTTATGGCTTTTTAAGTTTTGACAACTTCCGGGCGAGAACTTTAGCCGCATTCTCTGATTAGAAAAAATTATCACCTTAAATCCAGGAGAGCCTATGTCTTTAACACCTAATGTTTCATATTGCGGAACTGGGTGAAACTTGAATCAAATAACATTTTGGCGACCCCGGTTGGCCCATTCCGGTGTTTGGCAATGATCACTTCCGATACGCCCCGTTCGGGGGTGTCCGGGTTGTAATATTCATCCCGGTACAGCATGATCACCACGTCCGCATCCTGTTCGATACTGCCACTTTCCCGCAAATCCGAGAGCATCGGGCGTTTGTTGGTGCGATGTTCCACCCCCCGGCTCAACTGGGACAGGACGATCACCGGCACTTGCAATTCCCGGGCGAGGGTTTTTAAGCCCCGGGTTATGCGGGACAATTCCAGCACCCGGTTGTCGCTATTGGTGCCACTGTCCATCAGTTGCAGGTAATCAATTAAAACCAAGCCCAAACTCCCCTGCTCTGCCTGCAAACGCCGACTTTTGGAACGGATTTCCATCAACGTGGCACCGGCGGAATCGTCAATAAAGATGGGCAATTGCGCCAAATTGCTGATGGCTTGGTTCAGGTTCGGCCATTCCTGCTCGGCAATGCGCCCGGTACGCAGACGGGTGCTCTCAATGCGGGCTTCGCTCGCCAACAGACGGTACACCAACTGTTCCTTGGACATTTCCAGACTGAATAGGGCAACCGGCAGGCGGTGGGTAGCGGCAATGTTGCGGGCGATATTCAGACAAAATGAGGTTTTCCCCATCGAGGGACGACCCGCCACAATGATCAAATCCGAACGTTGAAACCCTTGGGTAAGGGCATCCAGGTCATAAAACCCGCTGGTAATCCCCGGCGGCAACATATCCTCGGAACGTTGCTCGATTTCCTGCCAGATGGTGCTGACCATTTCGGCGGTGGACACCAGTTCCTGCCGGGGTTGGCTTTGACAGATGGCAAAAATATGCTGTTCCGCCTGATCCAAAACCTGCTCGATGGGCAAACTGGTTTCATAGCCCAAGCGGAGAATGTCCTGCCCCGCCTGAATCAACTGCCGACGCAGATATTTATCCGCAACCAGGGCGGCATACTGGTCAATGTTCACCGCACTGACCACCTGCTCCACCAACTGCACCAATTTCGCCGGTCCCCCCACCTTTTCCAACAACCCCTGATCCTGCAACCAGGTGGCAACGGCGGTCATATCCGTGGGTTTCCCCTGCATGTGCAAACTCAGAGCCGCCCGATAAATATCCTGGTGGGACTGGATGTAAAAAAATTCCGGTTTGAGCAGATGGGTAATCCGACTCAGGGCTTCCGGGTCAAGCAAAATCCCCCCCAGGATCGCCTCCTCCGCCGCCACATTTTGCGGGGGCAATTGATGGGGGGAAAAACTTAATTCGGAACTACGAGGACGGTTGGGCGCATCCGAAAGCATAGCAGAGCCGTGATTTGCCCCCATTGTAACCAACTGATGAATCTCCTGGGGTCAAGGCAAATTTAAGCATGACCCTGAAAGTATTGGTTCACCTGACCCACCACCGCATCCACCACACTCTGGTGCTGGAGTTGGGCATCCATTTCCGCTTCCAGGGCAGCCACCTGCTCCGGGGGAATCTGCAAAAGGGAAATTAATTTCCTATAGGCGGCTTTTTCATCCTCATTCACCAGGGGTTCGCCGGGGGCACGGCTACTGGCTTGGATGACCGCATAACCCAATTGCAAAACCAGGAATTTTTCCGTGTCACTCTGGAGTTTGGGGACAAGTTCCTCCAGGGGAATATTTTGGGTGACGTAATCCTGCAATTCCTGACGAAGTTGCGCCTGTTGTGGCTCATCCTGGGCAAACAATTGGGAAAATCGCTCCAGGATCAGGGTACTTTCCTCGGGAGAAAGCTCCCCATCGCTCCAGGACATAGCCGCCACCACCCGCAGGAGGTTCATCTGCCGGGGGGAAATGCTGGGGTTCGTACTCATAAAAAATATCCATTCAGGGGGTTTATTTGGACGCTACCACAATCCCGGATCATTCCTGACGTTTTGATGAAATTTGTGATGAAATGGGTGAGGCGCACCAGCAACTATTCCAGACGAGTAACTGCCACCTGGTCGAGCCAATCCCAGGGAAGTTCCGCCCTTGTCCCCTCGGTATCGTTCCGCCAAAGACAGGTAAATGCCCCCGCCCCAGCGCCCGTTTGCGGCCAGAGGCGATAACAGGGAAACGCCGCCAAATGGGATTGCATGGGGGTCAAAAGCGGCACCGCCACCGCTTGCAAGTGGGGAAAGTTTGCCGACAACCACCGGCAATTGTCCTCATTCTCCTGGGGACTGTAGGTGCAGGTCATGTAGGCTAAATAGCCCCCCGGTTTGACCAGTTGCACCGCATTTGCCAGAATCCGTCGTTGGCGGTTGGCATTGGTGGCAATGGTACGGGGATGGAAACAACCGGGGTTTTTTTCCCCTTTTGCCAGCAGGGATTGACCGGAGCAAGGGGCATCCACCACCACCACATCGGCGGTTTGTCCTAAATGTTGGGCGAGTTGTTGACTATCCTGACGCACAACCAGCCCCGCCACCCGACACCGGCGCAGATTGCTGACCAACATCCCCAACCGCTTGCCAATCGGCTCATTTACCAAGAGTACCTGGGGTTGCAGATACCGCCACGCCAAGAGTGCCTTGCCCCCCGGAGCGGCACAGACATCCACCACCACCGGATTAGGGATGGCAATCGCCCCCAATACTGCCCCGGCAAATACGGAGGATATGTCCAGACAATAATAGTACCCCTGGGCATGGTAGGGGTGCCGACCGGGATGGGTATCGGGGGGTAAGCAGTCCACCCAGTCCGGTTGCCAAGCATAGGGGGTTAAGACGGGAAAAGGGGGAGGTTCCGGGCGCGCACGGCACCAGAGAATCGCCGTAGCCAAGGGCGATGGATTTTGTAATGCGTTGATAAAGTCGTTTTGCGCTAGGGGGTTGTCCGTCCAGAGTTGTGCCGCTAATTTTGCCAAAAATCGGGGGGTGGTCGTGACCATGAATAGAGTGTTTCCGAACTATAGCCATCCTAAATAAGCATGGAATAACACCGCCCCCGTATTGGGTTCTGGAAAATTTTTGTATGCCTACGGCACGCAAGCTCATGTAAATCAAGTAGGATTGCGATAGACTCATTCAGGATTTAGGAAGAGAGGGGAGCCTCAGGATTTCGCTTAGAAAATCCCCACACAAAGAGCATTAAAATTACACTGGTGGTCACCCATTCCGGGGGGATCAATTCGGGGCGAGTGGCTTTCAGAAGCAACCGCATCCCCACCAAAACCACCGTCGCATACCCCGCATCCTGAAGATGGGTATAAATTTCCAACCAACGGATAAATAAACCTGCCAAAAATCTCAGGGCAATAATCCCGATGACCCCGCCCAACAGGACGAGCCAGGTTTGTTCCGCCACTGCAATAGCTGTGGTAATACTATCTAAAGAAAATGCCAAATCCGTTAGGGCTAATGTGGGCACCACCTGCCAAATGGACTCCGCCGGGGTGAGCTTTTTTAATTCCCCATCCCCTTCCTCTTTGCCCCGGGTTCGCACATAGTTGACCGCTAACCAGAGTAAATACAATCCGCCCGCAATCGAGACCAGGGGAAATTTTAAGACCCAAGTGGCGGTCAAAATCAATAAAATTCGCAAAATGAAAGCCACACTCAACCCCCAGTTCAAAGCCTGTTGCTCCATTTTGGGGTCATGGAGTGCCTGGACAATGGCGGCTAATGCAATGGCATTATCAGCAGAAAGTACTGCTTCGAGTAAAATCAAAATCCCAATGATAATCAGGGTTTGGAGTCCAAATTGTTGGGGTAGTTCGATCAGTTGGTCAAGCATGGATTTGGGGGGCACAGTATTTCATAATGTAACAGATTGGTGCAAAGGGCGGCGGTTTCCGGCACAGTATTATAGGAAAACTTGTTGTGGAGAATGCCCCGATGGAACTGTCGGATACTCAGGTGTTTGTGGCGATGGTGGTGGCGTTATTGCCCTTGGCGATGGCGGTGCGCTTAGGCTTGGCTCTGTATAAGTAGCTGTAATTGTACTCGATACAATGCTCAAACTTTACGGGGGCAGTCGTTCTCGGGCAGTGATTGTCGCCTGGTACCTAGAGGAACTGCACATCCCCTACGAATTTGTGCGCTTGGATATGGCGGCTGGGGAACACCGGCAAGCCGATTACTTAACCATCAATCCGATGGGCAAGGTGCCGGCGCTGGTGGATGGGGAGACGGTGGTTTGGGAGTCCGGGGCAATCCTACTGTACTTAGCGGATAAGTACGGACAACTGCCTGGGGAGGTGGGACAACGGGGGCACATCTACCAGTGGGTTCTCTTTAGCAATTCCACCCTGGTGCAAGCCCTGGCGCAGGGGGAAAAACGGGAACAGGAAATGGGTAAACTTTTGCCCCCATTACAACAGATTCTCAGTGACCGGGAGTACCTTACTGGTTCAGAATTGACGGTGGCGGATGTGGCGTTGGGGTCCATTTTGGGGTTTGCAGTGCAGATGTTTGGCTTGGATGTCAGTCCCTACCCAGCGATTAGGGCGTATTTGCAACGGTGTGGCGAACGCCCCGGGTTTCAAAAGGCAATGGCAAGTTAGACCATAGCAGAAGTGTTGAATCTTAAGATTTTGAGGGTTTGTGCCAAAATGTGCATCTAACCTGATGATACAAAACATTGTTATTTAGGAGCTAAATTCTCATTTATAACGAAAAATTTTCTCATTAAGTATTTTGCCTGACTCGAATTTATGAACTTTTGTTGCGGGGTTCAACACTACTGAGACCATCGCAGTCCCCCTTGATTTGTGAGTAAAAACTACTGGGTACTTAAAAAATCAAGGGTTCTGGAGCATCGCCCCGTCCTGGCTCTCAGTAACCCTGTTTTTCACATAAACCGTCTGAGATTGCCATACATCTAGGCAATGGGTTGCCCATCCAGACGGCGAATCGCCACCACTGCGGGTTTGGGGGGGGCATTGGGGGTACGGGCAGGCCAGTTGGAACCCTGGGGCACCACCCGCTCCTGCCTAAACCGCTCGCCCTCCTTGGTTTGCATCCGCACCTCTAATGTACGTTTGGCACCGTCTTTGCGGATACCGCCCGCCTCCCCTGGGTGTTGCACGGCTAGAAACAGGGTTTTCCGGTCATCGCTCAGATAGGGCCCGGTCATTTCGCAGTCCATTGGCCCAATGGCAAACAAGAACGCCTGCCCCGCCTGTGCCCCTTGGGTGGGGATGTACCACATGGTGTTGTTGCCATACCGACCAATTCCCGGCACGGCGGCCAGACTGTTCAATCGGGAGGTGGACATATCCGTGACCATCCACAAATCCCCCGCTGAGTCCACCATCAGGTTATCGGGATTGGCAAACCCGCCGCCGTCTAAACTGGGTTCCCCCCCGGTGGCGACCATCTGCCAGGTGAAGGTCATCGCCGTCGGTTCCCCTCCCTGCTCCCGCAACGCCATGATCCAGCCAGGTTCATAGGACTTCTGATTGTAGGGTCCAACAAACACCCGTTCATCGGGACCGCCATCCGTACTGCTGGGGCTACCCGATGTAAAGGCAATGTATAGCGTGCCATCGGCGGCGACCTTGGTATCCTCCGGGCGGGCGGTACAGGTAGCACCGGCGGCATTGGCGGCGTAGTGGGCATCAATCAAAATCGCCCCCTGCTTTTCCTCCCGGCTCCCCGTGTACAAATCCCCCAGGGTTTTGTACTGCTGTTTGTACTGCTCCACCTCGCTGGTTGTGGTCACGGGCGCAAAGCCCCCCTCAGGACGTTTAGGCAGGTTGAGCAATCCGCCAGCGTGGACTTCCGGGGGGTCGGGGTTCACCGGCGTTTCCGGTTGCAGGGGAATCCACCGCCCCGTCCCGTCCGGGTTGAATTTCGCCGCATAGAGCATCCCATCCCGCAACAGGCGAGAATTGTTCTTATCCTGCGGATTTTGCACCCGCTCCCGGCTGACAAACTTGTATAGATGTCCACCCCGCCGGTCACAGCCGGAGTAAAAGGCGAGGGGTTTCCCAGCAACCACCCGAATCCCCACCGCCTCATGGCGATAACGCCCCAACCAGGTGTGTTTGGTGCCCCAGTCCTTGGGATTAGCCGGATCAATTTCCACGATCCAGCCGTACTTATTCCCCGGCAGACCCAGGGCACTGCCATGACCCGCCAATTCCCCGTCCGCAATGGCAAAGGGGCGGGTTCCAGGGGCGAAGGAGGTGCCATCGCCATACACCGGCTCCGCCACCAAATACTGGAAATTTTCCTCCGCACTCAACACCGTCCCCCAGGGGGTGGTGCCCCCGGCACAGTTACCAAAAGTGCCGATGATTTTAGTACCCAGGTTGTCCACATAACCCTGCCCCTGGGTCTTGCGGAAAATCAGGGTAGCGGGTCCGGTTGAGTCCAGATAATTTCCATCCCGCCAGCCGGAAATCCCCGAAATCCGCCGATCCGCCGGGCTAGGGGATTTGACCCAACGATTCCCCTCCTGCCGGATCGTCATCACCCCAATCCCCAAATCCTCCAGGGCGGCTACGGCAATTTTTTCAATTTGGTCTTTCAACGGGTTTTCCTTGGGCAGGGTATAGGCATCCACCGAACCTTGTTCCAGGGCTTTTTTCACCTCATCAAAGGGCAGGGCTTCCCCAATCACCTGGGCATAGGTTTCCATCCAGGTGCGGGCGCTGATGTATTCAAAATTGACGGTCAAATAGCCCTGATTGGCACCGGCGGGGATAAAGGACAAATAATCATTGTTGTACCCAAACCGGCTGTCCCCCAATTTGTCCCCCCAACTGGCAATCACCTCGTAGGTATAACCCTCCGGCAGGACTAATTCATCCCGCACCTCCACCTGGCGATAGGCGGTTTTTTGTTGCGCCCCCGTCAGCCCGTCCGTGGGCAGGGGCATCACCCCCCGCACTGGCGTAAATTTCAAAGGGGTCGGCTTGGCTACCGCCGTTTCACCCGTTCCCAAAGCCACTGCCCCCAATCCGCTCGCCAAAAATAACAGAGCTTCCCGCCGTGTGATGTTCATAAGTTCGCCTGCTCTCAAAAATGGTGGGAGTGCGTAAAATTGCTCAGATTATCCCTAATGGCATTTTATAAACCGAATCGCAAATTGAGGTTAAAAGCCCATTAAGGAGCGGTTATCAAAAAACAAATTCAGGATTTATTCGGATTGATCTGGTTGATCTGGGGGTTGGAGCCGTTGCCATGCCTGCTGGATAAATTGGGACAGCCCCGCCTGTTGGGCTTGCACCTGGCTTTGCACCACCCCTGCCATCCCCGCCGCCCCCCAGCTTTGTTGATTGCGAAAATAGGTGATAAAACTTAACCCCGCCACCCGGGTTAAATAGGCGGCACTGATACTTTGTACTGCTGATGTTAATACATATCCCGCTAGCGTTGCCTTGAGGGTCCGGCTGACCAAACTGGCGACCCCCCGCACAACCCCCAGGGCGGTCAGGGTTTTCGCCAAGGAGAGCGCCAACTCCCGCCCCTGCGCCAAACTGAGATGACAGCCATAGACCTGCCCCAATTCCACCACCATTTGCGCCTGTACCGCCGCCTGCGCCAGCAAATCCACCCCCGGCAAAGGGGTAAGCCACACCACCCCCGCCCCAATCCATTGGAACCGCTCCACAATTGCCTCCGCCTGCCGTTGCCGTTGCCGGTCGAGAATCTCCTGCGCCTGTGCGCCCAACCGCTGACATTGCAATAACAAATTATCGGCAATCAAATCCTCCCCCTCCGTGCGTAAAATTTCCGCCACCCGCCGCAACAGCGGTTCAATCTCCGGGGGGGGCTGGTAGGGTTCCCCGGTGGTGAGGGTAACCGCAGGGGGGGCACCGGCAATGCCCACCACATCCGTTGGGGCAAGCAGTCCCTGCACCCGTTGGCGAAGTTGGGCGAGCAATTCCTCCTGGTCGCTGGTGAGGTACAAATCCGTTTTATTGAACGCCAACACCACCCGTTTCCCCTGTTCCCGCAGGTGTTTCAGCACCTCAAATTCCGACTGGCGCAGGTCATTATCCACCACAAAAATCACCAAATCCGCCTGAGCCGCCCATTCCCGCGCCTGCTGTTCCCGCGTGGCTCCCGCCGCCGAACCCTCCTGGAGTCCGGGGGTATCCATCAGTTCAATCGGACGGGGCACCCCTTTGAGGCGAAACCCGTACACCTGGGCGGTGGTGGTGGTTCCCAAGGTAGCCGCCACTTCCCCGGCGATTCGTCCTAACAACGTATTGACTAAAGCCGTTTTCCCGGTTGAGGCGGTACCGATGATCACCAGGCGCAGGGGTTGGCGGGCTTGCTGGGCGGCGAGTTCTTGATGTTGGGCTTCTAAAACCTGGCGGGCAATCCGGTCTTCAATTTGGGCGAGCTGTTGGGCAATCGCTTCCAATTGGGCACCGACCGCCTGGTGGGGTTGCCGGGGCATGGGTCGCCGGGTCGGGCGATGACCTACCAACCAAAAAATGCGTACCAAGGTTAGCAGTAATCCCAACACCACCAGCAACACCAATCCCAGCAGGAGATTAGCGACGGTTGCCCCGCTCAGGGTCAGGATTTGGGTGTACAAACTCAGTAAATTTTGTAGGAATCCCAGCCCCAACATCAGGGTCACGACCAGACCTGCCAGGAATAAACCCCATTGCCAACGCCGCATCCTTCCATGACCCAAATAGTCTTAATATAGGTTATTGATTGGGGGATGAAATGGTTGGCAAACCGGGGGCTAAAAGTTAAGATTTAAAAATTAAGATTAAAGTCATAAACCTGTAGGCGGGGTCAAACAACCGTGAACATTGACCGTAGATGGGTTGCTATCGGCTTTGGTGTCATGCTTGCCTTGAGTGCATCCCCTAGCCCTAGTCAAACCCCCAATACCCGTCCCAATAGCTCGTTACCACTGATTTTAATCGCCAGCGGGGGAGTGTTGACCCTTGGGGTTCTTGCCCTCTGGTTGCTTTCCCAACGCCAGCCCCCCGCCAGTCCCCCTGCTACACCCGCGGTTTCTGCCGCCCCACCCCCTGCCCCCCCCAAACCCAACCCGGTCAAACCTCCCAGTCAAGCCAGCATTTTCCTGAACATGGGCAGACAAAAAGCGGAACGGGGCGACCATGAGGAGGCAATCAAAGACTTTAACCAGGTGCTTGCCCTCGACCCCCACAATGCGGAAGCCTACTACGAGCGGGGGGTCGCCTACCGACGTTTGCAGAATTATGCCCAAGCCCTAGCGGACCTGAATCAGGCGATTTTATTTAACCCCACGATGGGAGAAGCCTACTACAATCGGGGGTTAATTCGGTTCAAAGTCAAAGATTATCAACGGGCGGTGGAGGATTACACCAAAGCCTTAGAATTTAACTCAGAGGCGGCAGAATTTTATCACAATCGTAGCCTCGCTCGCCGCAAATTGGGGGACTACGAAGGAGCCTCCGCGGATTATAAAAAAGCCCTGGATTTGAACCCCAATTACCGATACATTCACAAGGAAGTCACCACCCACAAACAGCGGATGGGAGCGGATGATTTTTACGAACGGGGATTGGTCAAGATGGAAAAAGGGGACTACAAAGGCGCGTTGGAAGAACTCAATCAAGCCCTACGCATGGATACGGATTTAGCTCCCTGTTATTTTGACCGGGCGAAAGTGCGCCTGGCAATTGGCGACCAAGTGGGGGCAGTGGATGACCTCCGCAAAGCCGCGGATTTATTTTTAGAAATGGGGGACACGGAGCGGTGTGACCAAGTGACTGAAGTATTAAAAATGCAACGCTTTCGCAATGTTTGAGCTATGAACATTTATAGCAATCCTACTTGATTTACACTAGCTTGCGTGCCGTAGGCATACAAGAATTTTCCAGAACCAAATGCGGGGGCAGTGCCCCTGCGACCCCCTGTTTGATTCTCATTGAGGATTGCTATAGCTACAACAATCCTGCAGGATTCATGTGAATAACAAGACTACTTACAAACAAATGACAGGAGGACACCCTACAACCCTTAGGTCGTGCTGATCTTTTATTTAAGCCAAAAGAGGGCACCGACCACCTAGAGCAAGCTCAAGAAGTTTCTTGCCAATTTATCAAAGGGAACCTCTATTTATTTATTTGAGCCAATCATACAGTCTATTTATCAATTAAAGGATACAAAAAGTTGCGATTGTCCCAAAGGTTTACCATGATTGACCTACAGCAAGTGGGGTTCAACTGTATCCCATAACCACTCAAAAGACTGTAAATCTCATCGTTGGCATACCCATATTACCCAGAACCAAGGGAGTTGCGACCGCTAACTTTGAATTGATAGAGGTGCCCTTATTATAATTTTATTACAATTAGTATCATGTCTTCCCAAAGGAGTGGATGCCATTCCAGACGATAGGCTCTCTAAGTCCTTGGTAGTTAATTCCCGCAAAGCCCTATCTCATGGGTATTTGAGCAATGTCTCATCCACTATATCACCCATAACGCTTCTGCTTAGAGAGGCAAAGCCACCGACCTAACGGAGAATCCTTGTTACCATTTCTTGAGCATTACAAAGATAGCGCCACCTACCATAGCTTACTACCCCTTGGCCAGGGCGGATTTCGGGGTATAAAATTCCACCCGTCTGAGGCTGGGAATGGTCAAAACAAATAATAAAAAGGTGCGACTACAGGTGAGGGCAGTGAACATACTGACTAAAACACCCAATCCCAGGGTAAGGGCAAAACCCTTGACCAAACCCGTTCCCAACCAAAACAGGGCGGCACAGGCAATTAACGTCGTGACATTCCCATCCAAAATGCTACTAAAGGCACGATAAAAACCGGATTCTACCGAGCGATACAGACTTTTTCCGGCTTGCAATTCTTCCCGAGTGCGTTCAAAAATCAGGATATTGGCATCCACCGCCATCCCAATACTGAGGATAAATCCGGCAATCCCCGGCAAGGTTAACGTAACCCCCAAAAGCACAAAAGCCGCATAGGTCAATAACGCATAAATCAGCAAAGCTAAATCAGCGATTAAACCCGGTAGGCGATAGTAAAACACCATAAAGGCTAAAACCAATACCATCCCCCCCGCAAACGCCCAATAACTCCTTTGGATGCTGTCTTGCCCCAGGGTGGCTCCCACCGTGCGATTTTCCACAATTTCCACCGGCACCGGCAAGGCACCCCCCCGCAGTTGCACGGCTAAATCGTTGGCGGATTCGGCGGTAAAATTCCCGGTAATCACAGCGGCTCCCCCGGTGATGCCAGCGGCGGCAAATTCCGCACTCACGGTAGGAAAACTGATCAGGGTGTCATCTAAAAAAATCCCCAAGGTGCGTCCTGTACCGGCAATGGATTGGGTTAATTCGGCAAATTTTTTCCCCCCTTCCGCATCAAAACGGATCGCCACCTGCCATTGATTCCCAGCGGGTAAAGGTTGCGCGACCGCATCTTTGAGATTTTTGCCCGTCAATCCCGTGGGTTCATAAAAAGCCGCCAACGCCTCATTCGCCTGTTTCAGGTCTTTTTGTAATTGTTCCGGGTCTGCCCCACTGTTGGGTTGTTTGCGAATGGCTAAAATTTGCTCCCGTACTAGGTACAATTGCTGAATTTGTTGAACATCCGTGCCCTGCTTTTGGCGACGAAAATCCAACTGCGCCGTACCCCCCAAGACCCGCTCCGCCTGCTGCGGGTCATTCACCCCAGGGAGTTGGACGAGCAGTTGATCCTTGCCAACAGTCTGAACAACGGCTTCCGACACCCCCAACCCATTGATCCGTCCTTCCACCACCCGTTGCACCGCTTCCAAAACCGAGGGCGTAATCTCCTTCACCTCAGCGGTCGTTTTCACCTGGAGGGTCAACTGCGCCCCCCCTTGTAAATCCAAACCCAGACGCACGGGGATGCGATTAATCACCAGCAGGGCGGCTAAGACCAACCCCACCACCAGCAGGATAATCAACCGTTGCCGACCAACCATAGGGTTTAGCTAAGGGAAATGAAATTGCCTGAATTAGTTTATGATACTGCGTTCCCCAGGGCGAAGATTACCAGACCACCCGCCCCGGCAATTCCCCCCGTTGATGCCAGATGCTCAGCCGCAGGAGATAATAGCCCAAAAATACGCCCAAAACGCCCCACTGGAGCCGTTGCCGCTCGAGCCACCGCCAGTAGGGAACGGCAATGACCCGGTTCAGCAGTAATTCCAAGATGATATGTAACCCCAAAAGCAAAAACACCCCGTAGAGCAGAGGTCCGAAGGCGTGAAATTGGACGGCTCGCATCAAGTCCCCCCGTGCCACCGCCATAAACGAGCGAGTTAGCCCGCAACTGGGACAAGGGATGCCCGTGAAATGGTATAGGGGACAAATCAGCCCCGGAATGTGGAACCCCCGATTATACAAAGATGCACCCACCAGGGGGGACAACAAGATAGCCACAATCAACCAGCGATGGCGGCGTTCCCCAGGGCTTAAAGGTGCAGAGCCAATCATGGGATGATAAATACGAGAACGATATTTATTGTAAACAAATGCCTTTTTATCAACCCCATCACACCCTCAGTCAGTGGGGGGAAACCCTGCTGGAAGCAATATGCGCTGACCATGCCCTGACCCCGGCGGACATTGGCATCACCTGGCTGGTCTATGGGGGCGGCGTGCGGGTGAATACGGGGGGTGCCCTCGACCCGCAAACCTTTTGGCAACAACGTCCTTGGGGCTGGAGCCATCGGGGGGAGGTGAACGTTTATCCCGCCAGCATTGTGAAATTGTTTTACCTGGTGGCGATTCATGAATGGCTGGAACGGGGCATGATCCCGCCGGAGCCGGAAATTGACCGAGCCATCACCGACATGATCCAACACTCCAGCAACGATGCCACCGGCTACCTGGTGGATGTGTTGACCGGCACCACCAGTGGACCAGATTTAGCCCCTGGACCCTTTAGCACCTGGCAATACCAGCGCAACTTGATTAACCGTTATTTCCAATCCTGGCAATGGGCGGAATTTGCGGGCATAAATCTCAATCAAAAAACCTGGTGTGACGGTCCCTACGGACGGGAGCGGGCATTTTTGGGACCCAATGGGGAAAACCGTAACCGCCTCAACCCCCTCGCCACCGCCCGGTTATTCCACGCCATTTTGGGGGGCATTGCCGTCTCCCCCCGCCGTTCCCAGCAGATGGTGGATGTGTGCCGCCGTTCCCTACTGCCAGCAGACTATGAAAACGACCCGGAAAATCAGGTGCAGGGTTTTTTGGGGGAGGGATTACCCCAAGACGTGAAACTGTGGTCAAAAGCGGGCTACACCAGCCAAGTCCGCCACGACTGCGCCTATGTAGAATGGGGCGACGACCAAGCCTATATGTTGGTGGTGTTTACGGTGGGGGAGGCACAAAGCCGTAATGCTAAATTACTGCCCGACCTGAGCCGCCGGGTCTATGAACAGTTGCACCGGGAACCCCTGGTCTAGCAAATGTTACCCTAGAAACAACTCTGTATCCATCTGCACTATGGCGCATACGATTGTCAGCGATGTGTGCGAAGGGGTAGCCGATTGCGTCGCCGCCTGCCCAGTCGCCTGCATTCATCCCGGCTCCGGTAAAAATGCCAAAGGCACCGATTGGTACTGGATTGATTTTGGAATTTGCATTGATTGTGGCATTTGCTTGCAGGTGTGCCCGGTAGAAGGTGCCATTTTGCCGGAAGAACGCCCGGATTTACAAAAAACCCCCTAAAAAACTGTGTCTGAATCCCGATGGCAAACCGCCTTGCAAACTCGCTTAATGGGTCAGGGTTTTGATTACACTATTTTTGTTGAAAATCATACCTTACATCTGGCACTCAAAGGGGCAAAAATACCCAGTCAACATGAAATTATTCCCCAGATTATAGACTGCCTTAATGAATCTCCACCCCCAGGAATTACGGGGTTAAAAATCTACGCCCAAATCCCGGATGACCCCTTCCCAGTTTGGGAGTATGCAGGGGAACTGGGTCAATCATTTCAACCACCACCGGCACAGCAAATACCCCTATGGCAAAGGGTGAAACAGGGGGATATGGAAGCAATGACCACCGTATTAGAACGGACATTAGCGCACAAAAATATCCAAGTAAAAGTTAAGCAAATTAACGGTATATTTCACATTGAATTAACCGTCCATCAACTGCCGGAACAAGCATTACTGGTTAAACTCATTGACCAGGAATTGCGCCGCTATAAAATGCCTTCTTTAACCCAGATTCAAGTAACGGCTCACGATGCACATCAAACCTGGGAAACGGAATTTCATCTAGGGCAATTATCCACCCATTCCTCAGCAATTGAGAAAGAAACTCATTCCCCAGAACCAGCTTCCCATACATTGCGAACTTTGCCGCTCTATTCCCTCGATTCAAAGGGGAAAAACATCTTATTTTTAGGAGCAATTATGGGCTTTTTATTATGTTTAATTCCCTGGCTCAGATTTATATTGAGCTACCTGGTGATTATCATTCATGAATTGGGGCATACGGTGGCGGGGTGGTTCATGGGTTATCCTTCCATTCCCGCCTTTGATTTTATCTACGGGGGAGGGATTACCTTGCAGTTGAGCGAACGGTGGGCATTCATTCCCCTGGTCATCTACAGCGGTTTGGGCGGGTTAATCTATTATTTTCGCCGCAATCGTTTAACTGTGAACACCTTAATTACTATTGCGCTCCTTTATACTCTCATTTATTTCACTCGATTAAGCCAACTGTTGGTCATTTCGATGGGACATGGGTTGGAATTATTATTTATCGGCATTTTTTTATACCGAGCCGCAACGGGCTGGCATGGTCAACAACCGGGGGAACAATCCCTGTATGGGATTTTGGGATTTTTTATTTTATTTTATGACTTAAATTTTGTCCGTCAATTATTATTTGACCCCGTGATGAGAGAATTATATTTTATGGGGAAAGGGGAGGTGTTAGACCACGACTTTGTGCGGATTGCCCGGGAGTTTTTACAGGTGAATTTATCCCTAGTGGTGGTGCTTTTTGGGTTATTATGTTTACTGACACCCCTAGCGACTTGGGGACTTTATCGTTACCAAAACTACTGGCGGTATGCTTGTGTCCAACTACTGCGGCGATGAAATAAACAGGAGGAATCGGGGCTGATGGGGGCACCAACTTTGGCGGATTTGGCGCAGGCGTTACAGGATTTGGAGCGCAATGGTTTAGCGGCGATTCGGGAGGCGACGACCCCGGCGGTTTTAGAGCAGTTGCGGGTGGACTACCTCGGTAAAAAAGGGGAATTATCCCAGGTTTTGCGGGGGATGGGGCAACTACCCCCGGCGGAGCGACCCCAGGTGGGGGCATTGGCGAATCAGGTGAAAGACCGGCTCCAGGAGGCATTGGCGGAACGGGTCGCCCAGGTGCAAGCAATACAAATGCAGGCTCGTTTGCAGGCGGAAACCCTAGATGTGACCATGCCGGGGTTGGGTCAAACGCCTGGTCACGCCCATCCTTTGCAACAGATGATGTACCGGGTACTGGATGTGTTCGTGGGGTTAGGGTATCAGGTGGTGCAGGGACCCGAAGTGGAAACGGACTATTACAACTTTGCGGCTTTGAATTTTCTGCCCGACCACCCGGCTAGGGATATGCAGGACACCTATTATCTCCCGGATGGACGGTTATTGCGTACCCATACATCAACAGTACAAATTCGGTACATGGAAGCCCATCAACCCCCGGTGCGGATTGTGGTGCCAGGACGGGTTTATCGCCGGGATGCGGTGGATGCCACCCATTCCGCCATGTTTCATCAGGTGGAAATTTTAGCCGTAGAGCCGGGTTTGACGTTTACGGATTTGAAAGGCACTTTGGTAACGTTTATCCAGGCGTTGTTTGGGCAAGTGCCGGTGCGGTTTCGGGCGAGTTATTTCCCCTTTACGGAACCTTCGGCGGAGGTGGATTTGCAATGGCGGGGGCGGTGGTTGGAGGTCTTGGGCTGTGGCATGGTGGACCCCAATGTACTGCAAGCGGTGGGCTACGACCCGGAGCAATATACTGGCTTTGCGGCAGGATTGGGGGTGGAGCGGCTGGCGATGATTTTCCATGAAATTGATGACATTCGCCGTTTTTACACCAGTGATTTGCGGTTTCTCCGTCAGTTTTAAGTAGGGTAAAATCTGCCCCATCCGTAGTTTCTGTTGAGGGATTTATAGCAATCCTAAATGAGAATGGAACAGGGGTCGCAGGGGCACCGCCCCCGTCCCTGGTTCTTCTGAATATAAGGGTTCCAGTGAGATAATTTTGTATTGTTGCGAATAAATAGAGGTGTCCTTAAAAACACTGAATTTCTAGGCACAAAAAATATAAAATTTACTGGCGTTGCTGAATGTAGATATGATTTCCCTCATACCCAGCTTTTTCTCTAAAGAGAAAGGAGCCAGAATCTAGTCCCCTCGCCCCTTAGAAAAGGGTTAGAGTAAGGGCAAATTTAAAAATTCATACCTCTGTTCAGCAACGCCAATTTACTTACGATTCAGATTTACTCCCTAGCTTCCAACCCTGACGGACTCGTACCCTGTAATTGTTCAATCGCCGCCAGAGCCGCCCGGGAACCCGCCAAAATATCCCGCTCTTCTCCCCCCAAATAGACCCGCCCAAAACTGCCGAAGGGTTGCACTTCCAGGATATTGATCAAAGCCGCTTTTTCCGCCTCATTCGCCGCTAGGGGTGCATAAGCTGCTGGTTCCACTTCCATAATGTACAGGGTTTGTCCAGCCATAATCATTTGCCCTCGCCGTATTCGGTTGATCAATTGCGCCTGATGGGGGTCGAGATTGCGGATCACCTGACTGGACACCACCCGGGGTTTGAGGCGTTGCTGTTCCCGCACCCCCAAAGCCGCCAAAATCGCCTGTCCCGCCGAACGGACTTCCCCCTGACGGCTGGCGTGGATTTCCAACAGACCATACAGGCGTTCGACCACCTGCACCCCAGGCCGCACCAAATTGGATTTCAACGCCACATCGGTAATGCGATTGATCTCGATCCCCGGTGAAATTTCCACCCACAGGGACGCATCCCCCGGCAGGGGCAAAAACCCTGACGATACCGTGCCCAGGTACGCCGCATACTGGGGTTGCAGACTGTCAATGTACACATAACTGCGGAGAATTGCACCCACGCTCTGGCCGTCCACGGGATTACCATACCCCAGTGTAAGGGGAACGGGTGGGAAATTTTTGCACCCACTGCCGGATTCTGATACAGTTAAAAATGCTGGTTGGCGCTTTTGATCGTTTCCCCAAAGTTTAAGGAGTGGCGTGAGATTATGGTGGATAGTACAGCGACCCTAGATTTTCAGAGCGAGGCTTATCGGGATGCCTACAGTCGGATCAATGGCATTGTCATCGAAGGGGAACAGGAAGCGGCGGATAATTACATTCAGATTGCGGAATTGATTCCTGACCACCGGGAAGAATTGCTCTCTTTATCGAAAATGGAAAGTCGCCACAAGAAAGGCTTTGAAGCCTGTGGACGGAACCTCCAGGTCACTCCCGATTTGCCGTTTGCCAAAGAATTTTTCAAAGGTCTGCATGACAATTTTCAAAAGGCATTTGCCGCTGGTGATGTGGTAACGTGCCTTCTCATTCAAGCATTAATTATCGAGGCTTTTGCCATATCTGCCTACAACATTTATATTCCGGTAGCTGACCCCTTCGCCCGCAAAATCACCGAGGGGGTGGTCAAGGATGAATACCTGCATTTGAATTTCGGTCAACAGTGGTTAAAAGAACATTTCACCGAAGTCAAAGACCGTTTGAAGGAAGCCAACCGGGAAAATTTGCCCTTGGTCTGGCGGATGTTAAATGAGGTGGAACAGGATGCGGCGCAATTGGGTATGGAAAAATCAGCCCTGGTGGAGGATTTTCTGATTGCCTATGGGGATGCGTTGGCGGACATCGGCTTTACCACCCGGGAGGTCATGCAATTAACGGCAATGGGGCTGGCTACTTAGGGGGTTTATTGCCAATTCTGCCGATCAATTTCCCACCCACAGGGAATTTCCGTTATCCTGGGGAAGGTGCATTCTGGAACCCGCATTTATGTTTGGATTAATCGGACATTTGACCAATTTAGAACACGCTCAGTCCCTTGCCCATAAGATGGGTTATCCCGAATATGCGGAACAGGGGTTAGATTTTTGGTGCATGGCGCCCCCGCAGGTGGTGGATGAAATCAAAGTGCGGAGCATCACGGGACAGGTGATTGAAGGTCGCTATGTGGAGTCCTGTTTTTTGCCAGAAATGCTCACGCAAAATCGCTTCAAAGCCGCCACCCGGAAGGTGATCAATGCGATGGCACACGCCCAAAAGCACGATATAGATATTACGGCGTTGGGAGGGTTTACTTCGATTATTTTTGAGAATTTTAATTTAGACCAAATTCGGGATATTCGTAATGTTTCCTTGGATTTTCGCCGCTTTACTACGGGCAATACCCACACGGCTTATATCATTGTGCGACAAATCGAGTTGACGGCTCCCCAAATGGACATTGATCTGGAGCGGGCGAGTATTTTGGTATGTGGGGCGACGGGGGATATTGGCAGTGGTGTATGCCGTTGGTTAGCCCATCATTTTCCCGGTATTGATCTAATTTTGGTTGCCCGGAATCAACAACGATTGCAGGAATTTCAACAGGAGTTGGGCACAGGACGGGTATTACCTTTGATGGCAGGATTGCCCTTGGCGGATGTGATTGTTTGGGTGGCGAGTATGCCGCAAGGGGTGGAGATCAACCCGATGGAATTAAAAAATCCCTGTCTAATTATTGATGGGGGTTATCCCAAAAATCTGAGTACGCAAATTCAACATCCGGGGGTGCAGGTGTTAAATGGGGGCATGGTTGAACATTCCCTAGATATTGATTGGAAAATCATGTCTATGCTGAATTTAGATGTACCGGAGCGGCAATTATTTGCTTGTTTTGCTGAGGCGATGTTATTGGAATTTGAAGGCTGGCATACGAATTTTTCCTGGGGTCGCAACCAGATCACTATCGAAAAGATGGCGCAGATTGGTGCCGCTTCTGTGAAACATGGGTTTCGCCCTTTATTAACTTAAACAACTTAGTTGCGCTGACTTTAGAACATACAGCCTGTTCACAAATTCAAGGATACAAAGAATCTTGTTTCTAAGGTTGAGCATCAATACACCTCAAGCAAACGGGTTTGCAACTGTGTCCCGTAACCACTTAATAAGCTCTATCTATGATATAGCAATCCTAAATGAGAATAAAACAGGGGGTCGCAGGGGCACCGCCCCCCTAAGCACCTGCGGTGTATGGTTCTGAAAAATTTTTGTTTACAAATCAAGTAGCATTGCTATAATAGCTTAGGACTACCCAATTATGCCATACTGAAAAGGCGAAAAAATAGCTAACAGTTAGTGAGCAGTCTTGGTAAAATTCTTTCATTGAATTAGGAGAGAAAATGCCATGAGGTATAAAAAGGGGCTAACGGCAACAGCTTTTCTGGTTTCTGTCTTTTTATTAACTAGTTGTGGGCGTTCCGAGGAGTCAACCGTAGAGAAATTTTACCGTTCCCTCGAAAAAGGTCAAATATCTGAAGCAAAAGGATACTTGTCTGCTCAGGTAGTGGGCTTATTAGGAGACAGAAAGCTATCTCTTGCCTTATCGAAAGAGTCAGAAAATATCAGAAAATGTGGGGGAATTAAAAAAATTGAAGTTAAATTAGAAGGCAGTGGAGAGGTTCGTTCTGGAACTACAAAGGTAACGTTTAATGGAGATTGTGAACCAAGTTTTGAAAATACAAAATTAATCAAAGAAGATGGTGAATGGAAAATTACCGCAGGCAAGTAAAATACTTGGAAGTAGTATAGTATTCTTAACTCTTTGTATTCTCGGGATTTACTATGTTCAACATTCCTACCGTAGTTCTTCTGATCAGGGCACCTTTGATTGGAAAGCTATTGCAGGGGAACTCTCTGATGGTGATCTTGTGTTTAGAACTGGGCGAGATATGATTAGCCATTTGGTGCTTTCACAAGGAGACTTACCCAGGTTTTCCCACGTTGGCATAATTCTTAGAAATAAGTCAGAATTAGTAGTGGTTCACGCAGTGCCGCAAAATGATAAATCTGTTGGAGGAGTAATCGTTGAACCACTGATTACGTTTACCGATAAGGATAATGCAAAGGATATTGGATTTTATCGGGCAAAAAATATTAATCATAAAGCTAGGTATATTATTCGTGAGCATAGCCTTCAGCAAGTTGGCAAAGGATTTGACTATAAATTTTCATTGAAGGGAGATGATGAATTGTATTGTACAGAATTAGTACTAAAGGCATTTGCAAAATCAGGCATAAATTTGACAGCATCCTTACCAAAAGTGCGGGTCATGCTTATTCCCGAACCAGTGTATCCCCCCGATCACCTCAGCAAATCATCACAATTAGAGTCAATCTTATATTAAAACTATCTCCCAGATTGCCAACTAAATTACCAATAATTGCTAATGGACACTAGCAAATAAAGGCTCTCCTGAGTATTTGGTAATAAGCAGAGTTTATATGTAAGCCCGACCAGGGTTTCAGCTTCCTTAGAGACAAAAAATGTGTTCTTCCATACAGTTTCAACCGTAAATTGAGGGGAGTCGAAATCCCTTGTGACCCTATATCTAACCAAAGAGGTATCCCAATAGCCCTCTAGGGTGCTGTCAATGTAATCAAATATAAATTAATTATTAAATTATCGGTAGTATTCCCAAAAATTTTGCTTGGAGCCCTGTAAATTTGATGCTATGGTTAGGAATACGTTTTTTTCATCGCCCCAACCCCCCATGACCAGTACCCAACCCCGTCCTACCCAAGGTTTTGCACAATCTATCCCAGTTTCTGCCAGTATTTCCGTTGAACAAATTCATTACAAAGTCAAGCACTGGTTGCCAGGGCGGTTTCGCCTGTATGTGCCGCAGGTCGCCTACGACGAGTCTTATCGGATGCGGTTGGAACATGGGTTGACGAAGGTGCTGGGGGTGCATGAGGTGCGGGTGAACCCGGATGCCCGGGCGGTGGTGGTGGACTATAACCCAAATGTGCCGGTGGAACAGGTGCAGGAGCAGATTTTTGGGGTGATTCAAAATCCCCCAACCCATCTCCAGGGCGCAGTTCCCGCCACCCACGAGATCAACTACGGAGAACGCCTGGGATTACCCGTTTTGGGCTTGGTTTTGAGTTTGGCGCTGATGGTGGGGTTCCCGATCCCCGAGATTTTGGTGGCGGGGTTGATTTTTGTGGCGGCGGTGCCAGTCTTCCAACGGGCATGGGCGGGGATCGTCGAGGAACATCATTTGAATATTGACTTTTTGGATGCGTTGGCGTTGAGTGCCCATACCTTACAAGGTCATTACTTTGCCCCGACGTTCATGCTGAATTTGATCGAGGGCGGCGAGGTGATCCGGGATATGACGGCACGGGGGACGGACAGGGCCAGCCTGGATCTGTTGGATTGTTTGAACCAGACGGTGCGGGTGGAGCGGGACGGTCAAGAGGTGGAAATTTCCGTGCGGGCGGTGGTGCCGGGGGATCACGTGTTGGTCTATCCGGGGGATCAGATTCCGGTGGATGGCTATCTCCTGCGGGGGACGGTGGTGGTGGACCAGTGCAAGCTCACCGGGGAATCGGTGCCGGTGCGGCGGGAGGTGGGGGATGAGGTGTTTGCCTCAACGATGGTGGTGGACGGGACGGCTTGTATTTTGACGGAGCGGACGGGGAATGAAACCCGGGCGGGGATGATTGTGTCCCTGATGGAATCGGCGCCAGTGCATGATACCCGGGTGGAAAACTATGCGGCGTTGGTGGCGAATCAGGCGGTGGTGCCCACGTTGCTAATCGGCGGGGCGGTGTGGGGGTTCACGGGGGATACCCAGCGGGCGATTGCCTTGATTACCCTGGATTTTGGGACGGGGATTCGGGTATCGGTGCCGACGGCGATTCTCTCGGCCTTGACCTATGCGGCGCGCAATGGGGTCTTTATCCGCAGTGGACGGGCGATTGAGATGCTGGCCCGGGTGGATGCGGTGGTGTTTGACAAAACCGGTACCTTGACCCGGGGACAGGCAACGGTGACCGAGGTGCGGCTGGCTGACGGCTGTATGGACACGGTGGCGGGGGTATTGGAGTTGGCGGCGACGGCGGAGCAGGGGTTGACCCATCCGGTGGCGGAGGCGATTGTGCGTCATGCCCGGGAAAAAGGCATTGAACCGGGGAGTTGCGAAAGTTGGGAATACCGGGTGGGCATGGGGGTGGTGGCGGTGATCCGGGAACGGGAAATCCTGGTGGGCAGTCACCGGCTCATGGCGCAGATGGGGGTGGCGGTGCAGAGTTTTGAGGAGGCACACCCGGAGATTAAAACCGGCAGTTATTCCCCCGTGTATGTGGCCGCTGATGGCATCCTGCTGGGGGTGATTTTGTACCGTGACCCCCTGCGGGCGGAAACCCCCTCGGTGATTCGGGAATTAAAAGCCCTGGGGATCACATCCTATATGCTCAGCGGCGATGTGAAACGGGTCGCCTATGCGGTGGCAGCGGAGGTGGGGATTGCGCCAGCTCAGGTGTATGGGGAGGCGTTCCCGGAGCGGAAGGTGGAGGTGGTGAAAAACATCCATGACCAGGGACGGGTGGTGGCGTTCTGCGGGGATGGGATCAACGATTCGGCGGCTTTGGCTTATGCGGATGCGTCCATTTCCTTTGGGGGGGCGACGGATATTGCCCGGGAAACGGCGGATGTGGTCTTGATGGAAAATGACCTGCGGGGTTTGATCCAGGCGGTCAAGGTGGCGCGCTACACGATGGAGGTGATCTGGCAAAATACCCTGATCGTGGCGATTCCCAACCTGGGGGCATTGTTGGCGGGGATTTTCTTTGCCCTCGACCCGATTCTCGCCATCGTGATTAACAATGGTTCGGCGATCTTGGCGGAATTGAACGGTCTGCGGCCTTTACTCGGGCCGGGGGAAGCGCTACCGGTGCTGTACAGCCATTTGGATGAAGAAGCCCTGATGATCGAGGAAGACCATCTGCATCACCAGCAGGAGTTGCAAAGCTAAATCATATAGCAATCCTATTTGATTAACCAACAAAAATTTCCCAGAACCAAGGACGGGGGCGGTGCCCCTGCGACCCCTATTCCATTCTCATTTAGGATTGCTATAAGTTATTAAGAGAGTTTCAACTTGCTCATGATGGCCTGGGACGTGATTTTGACAAACCCCTCTCTGCGAAGGGATTTTGAGTGTTTATTGCAGTACAACATCGGGTATCTCTACGCATTGATTTTTGTACTTACAGGGCAGGCTCGGAAACCCCATTCTTTGGTTGGCAATTGTCAATAATGCGGGGGTCATTCTCAATAGTCATGAATTATGTAGCGGTGCCCATCATTATTTACTTGAGACTCTCAAATCCTACGCAATTAACAAACAGAAATTGTTTAGAACTAGGTGTGAGAGCGATGCCCCTGCGACCCCTGTTCTCTTAAGAATGGCATGGTGTAGGCATACCCGGTTAGGATTGCTATAGTAGTGCTAAACTACTGCCATGCCTAATTTCATAAATTATGTTTCATAATTTACCATGACCAATCCTAAGGATGCACAACAACTGTTGCAGCAATACCAGCAGGGGGAGCGCAATTTCGCTGGTGTGGAATTATGTAATGCGGATTTGACCGGCGCTTTTCTCTCCGGGGTTAACCTCCAAGGGGCGGTACTCAGCGGAGCGGTCTTGGTGGGCGCCAACCTGAGCGGTCAACTTCAGGGTGCCAGTCTGACGGGGGCGCTTCTTAACCGTGCCAATTTGAGCGGCGTGGATTTGCAGGGGGCTTCCCTGATTGGTGCCAATTTGCAGGGGGTGAATCTCAGCGGTGCGAATTTGCAGGGAGCCAATTTACAGGGAGCCAACCTGATCTTTGCCAATCTCCGGGAAGCCAATTTGACGGATGCGAATTTGAATTCCGCCAATTTATCCGGGGCAAACCTGAAACAGGCGAATTTACGGGGCGCCGACCTCAATAAAGCCCGCCTGGTCAGTGCGGATTTTAGCCAAGCTACCATGCCCGATGGCACCGTTCAGGCGTAGGATAGGGAAAACAAACGCTCCACCCTATGGCTTACAAAGCAATGATTTTAGCCGCCGGGAAAGGCACCCGGGTACGCCCAATTACCTACACCATTCCCAAGCCCATGATTCCGATTTTGGAACGTCCGGTGATGGAATTTTTGGTGGATTTATTGCGGCGGCATGGCATCACCCAAATCATGGTGAATGTGAGTCATTTGGCACATCAAATTGAAAATTATTTCCGGGATGGGCAGCGGTTTGGGGTACAGATTGCCTATTCTTTTGAGGGGCGAATTGTTGAGGGGGAATTGATTGGGGAAGCCCTGGGTTCCGCCGGGGGGATGAAACGAATTCAAGAATTTAATCCCTTTTTTGATGATACCTTTGTGGTGCTGTGTGGGGATGCCTTGATTGATTTGGATTTAACGGCGGCGATCCGCTGGCACCATCACCGACAATCCCTGGCGACGATTATTACCAAATCCGTGCCCCTAGAGGTGGTCTCCAACTATGGGGTGGTGGTCACGGATGAGCATTATCGCATTCGTTCCTTCCAGGAAAAACCCCGCCAGGAGGAAGCCCTCAGTACGCAAATCAATACGGGAATTTACATTTTTGAACCGGAAATTTTTGAATATATCCCCAGCGGACAGGTGTATGATTTGGGCAGTCAATTATTTCCCCGGCTAGTGGAATTGGGGGTGCCTTTTTATGCCCTACCGATGGAATTTGAATGGATTGATATTGGGCAAGTCCCGGACTATTGGCGCACCGTGCAGATGGTTCTGCAGGGGCAAGTTCCCCATGTGCCGATTCCGGGGCAACAAATTCGTCCGGGCATTTATACAGGTTTGAATGTCGCCGCCGATTGGACAAAAATTCATCTGCAACCCCCGGTTTACATTGGGGGGATGACCCGCATTGAACCCGGTGTAACCATTATTGGTCCAGCCATGATCGGTCCCAATTGCCGTTTGGGGCAAAATTCCTGTGTGGAACGCAGTATTATTTTTGAATATTCTCGCCTGGGGGATGGGGTGCATTTGAAAGATAAACTGGTATTTGGGCGGTATTGTGTGGACAAAAGTGGGGCAACCATTGATTTACAAAAAGCGGCTTTGGATTGGCTCATTACCGATGCTCGCTGTGAAGTACCGCCGGGGGTGGTTGCAGGAACGCATCTAAAATAAATTCATCTAAAATCAATCATGAATTTTCTACAGGAAATCATCATTTGAGGTGCGACTATGCTCACTCCGGGAAAACAACTCAATCAACATTTAATGGCGGTCATTCGCACTTTTCTAGGTCAGCCGGAGTGGCATCCCAATGAACCCTTGATTGTCCCCGCCAGCCATCCGCAATTTGGGGATTTTCAGTCCAATATAGCTCTGACTTTAGCGAAAAAACTCAACCAAAAACCCCGGGATTTCGCCGCCCAATTACTCCAAAATGCTCACCTAGAAGAACTGTGTGAACCGCCCACGATTGCCGGACCAGGATTTATGAATTTCACCCTGAAACCCACCTACATCCAATCCTGGTTGACCCAACAGATTCAAGACCCCCGGTGCGGTGTACCCCTGGTAGATGAACCGGAAACGATTGTTGTGGATTTTTCCAGCCCCAATATCGCCAAAGAAATGCACGTGGGACATCTGCGTTCGACAATTATCGGCGATTGCCTTGCCCGGTTATTTGAATTCCAAGGACATCGGGTGTTGCGTCTCAATCATGTGGGGGATTGGGGCACCCAATTTGGGATGTTGATTGCCTACCTGCGGGAAGCCTACCCGGAATTTTTTACCCAAAACCAGGGGATTGATTTAGGGGATTTGGTGAGTTTTTATCGGCAGGCAAAACAACGGTTTGATGGGGATGAAACTTTTCAGGAACAGGCTCGCCAGATTGTGGTCAAATTGCAAGCCGGTGACCCGGAATTGCTCAGTGCTTGGCGATTTTTGTGTGATTTGTCCCGCCGGGAATTTCAGCAGATTTATGACCTTTTAGATGTGCAGTTAACCGAGCGGGGGGAATCGTTTTATAACCCGTTTTTACCAGAAATTGTCCAGGAATTAAAAGATAAGCATTTAGCGGTTTTAGACCAGGGGGCGTGGTGTGTCTTTTTGGAGGGGTTTGTGAATGCGGATGGCAGTCCTTTACCGTTAATTATTCAAAAATCGGATGGGGGTTACAACTACGCCACGACGGATTTAGCCGCCCTGCGTTACCGGGTGCAACAGGACGGGGCACAGCGGATTATTTACGTGACGGATGTGGGGCAAAGTCAGCATTTTGCCCAGGTGTTTCAGGTGGCGAAACAAGCGGGTTGGTTAACCGAAAAGGTGCAATGCATTCATGTGCCGTTTGGGTTAGTTTTAGGGGAAGATGGTAAAAAATTCCGCACTCGCTCCGGGGAAACGGTGCGCTTGAAAGATTTATTAGAAGAAGCGATCCGCAGGGCAGAACAGGATATGCAAGCCCGTTTAGAGGCAGAACAACGGCAGGAATCCCCGGAATTTATGCACAACTTAGCACGGGTGATTGGCATTAGTGCGGTGAAATATGCGGATTTGAGCCAAAATCGCTTGAGTAATTACAGTTTTAGCTATGATAAAATGCTGGCGTTACAGGGGAATACGGCTCCCTATTTGCTCTATGCCTATGTGCGGGTGCAGGGGATTGCCCGCAAGGGAGCGATTGATTTTGACCAATTTATCCCGGAATTTGTTTTCTCTACCCAACCCGAATTCATTTTAGCCAAACATCTAATGCAATTTCCCGATGGAGTGGAACAACTGGGGCAGGATTTATTCCCCAATCGCCTGAGCAATTATTTATTTGAACTCAGCCAAAAATTTAATCAATTCTACGACCAATGCCCAATTTTATCCGCCCCTGACCCGGAACGCACCTCCCGCTTGGGGTTAGCCCATTTGACCGCCAAGGTGTTGAAATTGGGTTTATCCTTATTAGGGATTCCGGTGGTGGAACGGATGTGAGGGGAACATTTAGTGTGCAGGAACGACAAGGACAAAAACGGAGGTGACACAGATGAAACGGCGCAATAACTTACTTTGGGGCATCGGTTTGGGTTTGGGGATCGGGTTAATCCTGACCCCGGCGGCGTTTGCCCAGACGGCTAATCCAGCCAATGTGGAAACCCTCCTGCAACGGGCGGTGGAACGGGGAAAGCGGGGGGATTTTGAGGCGGCGATTTTTGAATTAAATCAGGTGATTAAATTAGCCCCCAATAATGCCACAGCCTTTACGTTGCGGGGGGTGGCGTACACCAATTTGGGCAATGCCAAACAGGCGTTGGAAGACTTTACCAAAGCGATTCAATTGGCACCCAAATCGGCGGCTCCCTATGGCTATCGGGGCATTGTGCGGCGGCAATTGCAGGATTTGCCAGGTGCTTTAGCAGATGTGAATGAGGCGATTAAATTAGAGGGCAAAAATCCCGGTCTTTATTCTTTTCGGGGGGCCCTCCATGCGGACAGCGGCGACCGAGCTAGGGCGATCAGCGATTTTCAACAGGCGGCGAAATTATTCGGAGAACGGGGGGACACGGAAGGGGTGAAGGAAATGCAGGAATTTATTGCCATTTTGGAAAAACAACCCGCCACACCCACGCCAGCACCCACCAAACCCGCTACCCAAGCGGCTCCCCTCAAGCCCACCCAACCCAAGTAGGCCGTGCCCGCCCGGGAACCCTGGTCAGGGCTGGTGCTGTACCACCTGTTCAAGTGGCCGGTGGTGGCGCCCACCTTTTGGTGGTATCTACGGGGGCGGGTGGAGGGATTCGAGTATGTGCCCCGGCGGGGGGCTTTTGTGGCCGTATGCAATCACGCCAGCGATTTTGACCCCCCCCTCGTCTCCTGCGCCCTGGGTCGTCCCGTCGCCTATATGGCTAAGGCGGAATTATTTCAAGTGCCGGTGCTGGCGACCCTCATTCGGTGGTATGGGGCATTTCCCGTCCAGCGGGGCACCTCCGACCGGCAGGCCATCCAGGCAGCCTTAACCGCTTTGCGCCAGGGCTGGGCAACGGGCATTTTTTTATCCGGTACCCGCACCCCCGATGGCCGGGTCACGGAACCCAAATTAGGGGCGGCTCTGATTGCGGCCAAAGCCCAGGTTCCCCTCCTGCCGGTGATGCTCTGGGGTACCCAACACATTCGCCCCCCCGGTTGCCGTTGGCCCCGCTCCACCCCCGTCACCATCCGCATTGCCCCGCCGGTGGCACCCCCAGCCGATACCCAGCGGGAACACCTCACCCAAGTCACCTGGGACTGTTGCCGGATTTTGAACCAACTGCACGACCAGGGACGTTAATCCTGCCGCCGGTTCTGCCACCAATTGCGGGCCCCCGTGACCAACGCCCCCAACATCAACAGCCCAATCGCTGGTTGCCACAGGGGTTGCCAGAGCCACAGCCAACCCTGCCACAGCCCCGGCCACGTGTCCCGGCTCACCAGCGCCACCCCAAACCCGACAAACCCCACCAACACCAGGAAAAAATTCAGCATCAGCAGGGTACTCAGCCACCCCTGGGAACGCTCAAGCATCCCCGGACACCCCCTGGGACTTCTGCCGGTCGAGCTTGAAAACCATCACCCCCAAGGGCGGCAAACATAAATCCAGAGAACAGGGCCGCCCGTGATAGCCCCATTCATCCGTCCATTTACCCCCCAAATTCCCCATATTAGAGCCACCAAATTCCCGGGCATCGCTGTTAAATAACTCCCGATAAAAACCCGGTTCCGGCACCCCAATCCGGTAGTGGGCGTGGGGTTGGGGCGTGAAATTACACACCACAATTAAATAATTGCTCCGGTCTTTATCGTAGCGAATAAATGACACCACACTGTGGCGATTGTCCGCACAATCAATCCACTCAAATCCATCCAGGGTAAAATCCTGCGTGTAGAGTGCCGGTTCCTGGCGGTATAAATGGATTAAACTCGTGAGATAGTGCTTCAAGGTTTGATGGCGGTCATACTGGAGCAAATGCCACTCCAAATCCCCCCACACATTCCATTCCTGCCACTGCCCAAACTCCATGCCCATAAATAGGGTTTTCTTCCCCGGATGGGTGAACATATAGGCAAATAAAGCCCGCATATTGGCAAATTTTTGCCACTCATCCCCCGGCATTTTGGACAGCAAACTTGCCTTGCCATGCACCACCTCATCGTGGGAAAGGGCCAGCATAAAATTCTCGCTAAACGCGTACCAAATGCCAAAGGTAATATTGTTTTGGTGGAACTGGCGAAACCAGGGGTCCATGCGGAAATAATCCAGGGTATCGTGCATCCAACCCATGTTCCATTTCAGATTGAAACCCAACCCCCCCACGTAGGTCGGCCAGGACACCATCGGCCAAGCCGTAGATTCCTCCGCAATGGATAAAATGCCCGGAAAATAACTAAAAATCACGTGGTTCACCTGGCGCAAAAAATCCACCGCTTCGATATGTTCCCTGCCCCCGTATTGATTGGTGACCCATTCCCCCTCCCGGCGACCGTAGTCCAAATAAATCATCGAAGCCACCGCATCCACCCGAATCCCATCAATGTGGTATTTATCAAACCAAAATAGGGCATTGGCGACCAGGAAATTTCGCACCTCCGGGCGGCCATAATCAAAGACCAAGGTGCCCCATTCCTTATGTTCGCCCTTGCGGGGGTCGCTGTATTCGTAGAGGTGCGTCCCATCAAAAAAAGCCAACCCATGCCCATCTTTCGGGAAATGCCCCGGCACCCAATCCACAATCACCCCAATCCCATTTTGGTGACATTGATCCACAAAATACATGAAATCCTGGGGAGAACCATAACGGGAGGTGGCCGCATAATAACTCACCACCTGATAGCCCCAGGAACCATCAAAAGGATAGTCCGCCACCGGCAGTAATTCCACATGGGTAAACCCCATTTCTTTCACATAGGGAATCAGTTCATGAGCCAATTCCCGATAGGTCAAATAACGAGCCCCTAGGTTCCATTCAGAAACAGCCACAGGCTCAGTTTGATCCGGTGTTGGTGTATCAAACGCCCGGTGCAACCAGGAACCCAAATGCACCTCATAAACCGCAATTGGTTGGGTGAGAATGTTCGTGTGCCGCCGCTGTTCTAACCACTCCTGATCCCCCCAGGTGTAGCGGTCTAAATCCGTGACAATGGAAGCGGTTTTCGGGCGGACTTCCTGACGGAAACTAAAGGGGTCAGACTTTTCGTAAATATGCCCTTCCCAATTTTTGATTTCGTATTTATAGGCCGTGCCTTCGTGCAGTTCCGGGATAAACAATTCCCAAATACCCGTGTGGCCTTTCCGCATCTGGTGGAGCCGCCCATCCCAACCATTAAAATCCCCAATCACGGAAACGTTGCGGGCGTTCGGTGCCCAAACCGCAAAATAGACCCCGCTCACCCCATCCATGACTGTGAGATGACTGCCCAATTTTTCATAAATTCGGTGATGATTGCCCTCCCCAAACAGGTGCAGGTCAAAATCGGTCAATTTCGGGGTTTTGAAAGCGTAGGGGTCATAGAAAACCCGCTCCCGTTCCCCCTCCTTCACCCGGAGCTGGTAATTGGGCAATTCCGCCATCGGCAGTAAACATTCAAACAGATGGGGGTTCTGCTTGGGGGTCATGGGAAATTCCTGCCGCAGGGTCGGGCAAACCACCCAAGCCGCCTCCGCGTGGGGCAGATAGGCCCGGATATGCCATTGGGTCTGCCCGTCGCACTCCACCGGATGGGGGCCGAGCACCGCAAAGGGGTCATGGTGCTGGTTGCGAACCAACAAATCCACTTGGTCTTGACTCAGAAGTAGGGTCATGTAAAAGCCAACGCCTCAAAATCAGGTTTAAATCCATAGAAACTTGGGAAATGCTACCAAATCCCCGCCCTTTCAGGGTACCGGAACTGTTCCCCTGGTGATCCGTCTGGGAGGACAGGGGTGATCCACCGCCCCCAGGGCAAGGGCATCCTGCCTTTAGAATAGGGTCAGCGGTGCCACACTTGACGATCAAAACCGTTGGAGGTCTGAAATTTATGTGGAGTACACACCATTGGCGGGGTGGGTTGGTCGGTTTGGCTTTGTTAGTCGGGACAGCGAGCTTTGCCCTTGGGGCAGACGCCAACCCCAAAAAGTTGAGTTTTTACTGCGGCACCAGCCAAGGTTCCCCGGCGACTTTGGCCAAATCCGGTAATCGCATTGTGCCGATCATCCGTTGGAGTTCCGATGCCTTTAGCGACAGCGGCTTTTCCCCCGAACGCCGGTGCCAAGAGGTGTCCAAACGCTTCCAAACCTACTACGACGATGGCAGTTTGAGTTTCATTACCACCGGGCGCATGAACGGCCAGAACGTGGTCTGTGTGGCCCGGAGCCATGGGGGGCCCTGTGCCGGTCTGCTGTTTACCCTCAAACCCGGTGCCAACCCCACCCAAGTCATCAACCAGTTGTTCAACATCCGCACCCGTGCCTCCGGCCCGCTCAACGAAACCACCGCCCGTCCCTACATTGACTTCGAGGAATTTCTCACCGGCGACGACACCCCCGAACCCACCCCGTAACCCTTGAAATGTTCCATCCGCTGGCTGGGGCTGTGGGGGGTCGCCCTCCTCGCAGGTCTAGGGCTGTGGGAATGGTACCTGGCCCGTCCCCGTCGCCCAGCCGTCCCCCAGTTGTCAGAAGCCCTGCTCAACCGCCTCGCCCGTAGCGTCACCGTCAAGGTGGTGGTGGGACGAAATTGGGGTTCCGGGGTATTGGTCGCTCGGCACGGGCAAACCTACACCCTGGTCACCAATCACCATGTCCTGGAGGGGGACAGCCAGGCCACCGCCTACCAGGTGCGTACCCCCGATGGCCGCCTGCACCCCGTCCAATCCCCCGCCCGCATCGCCCCCAACGGCGTGGACGTGGCCGCCCTGCGCTTCACCAGCGACCAGCCCTATCCCGTCCTCTGTAGCCAACCCCAACTACCGGCGGTGGGTGACCCGGTATTTGCCGCAGGGTTCCCCTTTCCCACCGAGGGGCAAGCCGACCCTGGTTTGGTCTTTACCACGGGACAGGTACAGCTGATTTTGCCCCAATCCCTGGAGGGCGGCTACCGGCTGGGCTACACCAACCCGATTGAGAAAGGCATGAGCGGCGGCCCGGTTTTGAATCGCCATGGCCGTTTGGTGGGCTTGAATGGGGTACACCAAAACCCCCTCTGGGGCGACCCCTACCGTTACGCCAGCGGTGCGGTGCCCCCCCCGGAATTGCGGGCGCAACTGGGGGATTACAGTTGGGCCATCCCCGTCGTGCAGGTGTGGCAAGGCTTGAGGATGACCGCTCCCCCCTGCCCAGAAACGCCATGACACCCCCCCCATTCACGGTAAAATAAGGTGCCACGTCTGTTGTGTTGTTGAGGTTGGTTATGGGGTATCGTGCATTACTCGCTGTATTGCTCATGTGCTGTCTGACTCTGGTTACTGCCTGTGCCCCCGCCGTGGGCACCACCGCCGAAGGGCTGACCTATGACCAGATCAAGAGTCTCTCCTACGACCAGGTGAAGGGAACGGGTTTAGCCAACAAATGTCCCCAGCTCAGTGATTTCGCCCGAGGCTCCCTCAGCCTCAACCCGGAGCAAAAGTATCGGATCACCGATTTGTGTTTGGAACCCACCAGTTTTTTTGTCAAGGAAGAACCGGTTAACAAGCGTCAAGAAGCCACCTTTGTCCCCGCCAAACTCCTGACCCGCGCCACCTCTTCGATTGATGCGGTGGAGGCGGATTTGGAAGTTGCCCCGGACGGGGTGCTGACCCTCAAGGAAAAAGATGGCATTGATTTCCAAGCCATTACCGTGCAGTTGCCGGGGGGGGAGCGGGTGCCTTTCCTGTTTACCATCAAGGAATTGGTGGCCCAAACCAAACCCGGTGCGACGGTGATCAACACCTCCACGGATTTTTCCGGTACCTTCCAGGTGCCCTCCTACCGCTCCGCCCTGTTTCTCGACCCCAAGGGACGGGGGTTAGCTACAGGCTATGACAATGCGGTGGCCTTGCCTGCCCAGGCGGACGATGCCCGGTTGGGGGGTGCCAATGTCAAGACTGTAGAAATCCAGGAAGGCCATTTATCCCTCCAAGTCGCCCAGGTGGACGGCAGTACCGGGGAAATCGCTGGCACCTTCGAGAGTGAACAACCCTCGGATACGGATTTGGGTGCCCGGGAACCCCTGGATGTGAAAATTCGGGGCATTTTCTACGCCCGGGTACGCCCCGCTGTCTGACCCCGAACGCCCCTTCTCGGTGACAATACGGTTGCCAACCGGGAGGGGGCTTGCTACGCTTAAATGTGGTTAAGTTGGGTCGCCCATCCTGTTCCATCCTCCCCAAAACCTATGCCTCTGATTGTCAATCCGCCTTCGGAACGCCGTGATGGTCAGGTGAATGACCTCAAACACCAGTCCCTGGCCTGGTTAAAATCCTATCGAGCCACGGGGGATATGGAACTGCGGAACCGCCTGGTGGAAGCCAATTTAGGGTTGGTACGGCAGGAAGCCCATCGTTGCCACCACTGCTCCGGGGAACCTTTTGAGGATTTGATGCAGGTGGGGATCTTGGGCTTAATTCAGGCGATTGAGCGGTTTGATCTGGAGCGGGGCGTGGCCTTTAGTAGTTTTGCCCTGCCCTATGTGCGGGGTGCCATGCAACACTACCTGCGGGATCAGTGCCCCACCGTGCGTTTACCCCGGCGGTGGCAGGAATTGTACCAACGGGCGACCCAGTGGATTGGTCAGTGGCGGCAGACCGAGGGGCGGGAACCCACCACCCAGGAATTGGCTGCCGGGCTAGGGATTTCGGTACAGGAATGCCAGGAAGCCCAGATGGCGTGGCAAAATCAATCCCTCGTCAGTTTGGATATGTGCGTGGGGGATGAGGAAGGCCGTCCCCTGTCTTTGGGCGAGCAGATTTGCGACCCGGAGTACCGTAGTTTCCAACTGGCGCAGGAAGACCGCCTGCATTTGGAACAGTGTTTACTGCGTTTGGAAAGCCGCACCCGGGAAATTTTGGAGTTTGTGTTTCTCCACGAATTTACCCAAAAAGAAGTGGCGGATTCCCTGAAAGTCAGCGTAGTGACGGTTTCCCGGCACCTGAAAAAAGGACTGAAACGGCTCCAGGAATTATTAACAGAAGCAGGGTGACTGACCCGGATAGCTGGGTTTTGGCGGTGGATTTAGGCGGCACTCGCCTCCGTATGGCTGTGGTGACCCCCGCCGGAGAATTGCTTTACGAGGAACAACACCCCACCCCCAAGACTCGCCCAGACATTTTGGCGCAGATATGGGCACTGCTTGACCGGGGGCGAGACTGGGTGGCGGCACAGGGCAAAGGGTTAAGGGGAATTGGCATCAGCACCGGCGGGCGGGTGGACTTTGAGCGGGGGGAAGTGGTGGATGCGACCGCCCTCCTCCCGGATTGGCGCAGGGTACCCCTACGGGATTTGACCGTGGAACATCTGGGGTTACCCACCTGGGTGGATAACGATGGCAACTGCGCCGCCCTGGGGGAACTGTGGTTTGGAGCGGGGCAAGATTGCCACCATTTCCTGAGTGTGGTGGTGGGCACGGGCATCGGCGGGGGGGTGGTCCTCGACCGGCAAGTACTCCGGGGTGTCGCTGGCACCGCCGGGGAACTGGGGCATATCAGCGTGGATTACCAAGGACCGGTGTGCCCCTGCGGCAACTGGGGTTGTGTGGAACTGTTTGCTTCCGGGTCGGGCTTGGCGAATTTGGCGCAAACCCTCTGGGAAGCGGGTGTATTACAATTTACCCATAAAACCATTACATCAGCAACGGAAATTACCGCCCGGGAGGTGGGGGAGGCGGCTCGGTTGGGTAATCCGGTGGCGCAGGATTTGATCCAGCGGGCGGGGCGGATTTTGGGCACGGCGTTGACCAGTCTGCTCCACACCCTTAACCCGGAGCGGGTGATTGTGGGCGGCACGGTTTTAGACCTGGGGGAGGACTACTGGCAACCCTTGGTGAACACCGTCCAGTCCCGGGCGATGGCTCCGGCTCCCCTGGTGCGCTCGCCCTTAAGGGAGGCGGGGTTACTGGGAGCGGCGGCGTTGGTGTGGCAAAACGGTGCATCTGAGGGAATCAAACCGCCCCAATCACCCTAAAAATAGGCACAAAAAAAGCTGCACCCTAAGGATGCAGCCGACGGCTCGGGATGGTTTACTTAGGCTTCCCCAAACACTTCCAGATCGTCCGGGTCCACAAAGTGGCAAATGGCATCATCAATACAGATGACCGCCCAGCCCGCAGCATTGATATTCACCAGGGTATAGGGGGCTTCATCCACGAAAAACCCCTTGTGATTGCGGGTTCCGGGTTTGACTTGCACAGCTTTTCCTTGCATAGAGCGCCTCCAGGGAATAAAAATAAATCGGTTGAATGTGAGTCCAAGATTAGCATTGCCCATGAGAATCTGGGCATAAAGTTTTCCAAAAAAATCTGACGGATTATCACGGCTTGCCCCCCGGTTGTAACGACGTTGCAAGGAATACATGAAATTCCCGGCATTTATACCTAAAGATAGACCCAGTTTGTAGCCGAATTCACCGATTTTCCCGGAAATTTTGTCATATTTTTTAATAAACGCTCTCAGGATTCTTTGACCCAAACCGTCTTGAGGTTGACAAATTCCAGCAGTCCCCATTCCCCCAATTCCCGCCCGTAGCCGGACTGTTTGATGCCGCCGAAGGGGAGGCGGGGGTCGGAGCGCACCATGCCGTTGATAAACACCGAGCCGCTGGCCAGTTCGGTCACCAGCCGTTGCTGTTCCTGGGGGTCACGGGTCCAGGCGCTGGCTCCCAAACCAAAGGGGCAGTCGTTCGCCACCTGAATCGCTTGATCTAAATCGGCAACCTCGTAAATCAGACCGACGGGGCCGAAAAATTCGATATGGCGGGCGCTGGGGGGCAGGTGGGTGAGTAGGGTGGGGGGGTAAAAATTCCCCGCACCGGGGGGTATCTGACCGCCGCAGAGCCGTTGGGCACCCTCATGGAGCATCTTGGTCACCTGGCGATGCAGTTCGTCCCGGAGGGCGGGGGTGGCGAGGGGGCCGAGTTCGGTGGCGGGGTCAAGGGGGTCGCCGATTTTGAGGGCTTGGCACCGCTCGACCAACTGGGCGGTAAACGCCGGAGCAATCGCCTCATGGAGGATAAACCGTTTGGCGGCAATGCAGGACTGGCCGTTGTTTAACATGCGAGCGGTTACTGCCGTGGTGACAGCGGTTTCCAGGTCGGCACTGGGGAGGACGAGGAAGGGGTCACTGCCCCCCAATTCCAGCACGGTTTTTTTCAACGCCCGTCCGGCGGCTGCCGCAAAGGCCATCCCCGCCGCTTCGCTCCCGGTGAGGGTAGCGGCCTGAATGCGGGCATCGGCCAACAGGGGGGCGACCCGGTGTGCCTCGATCAGCAAGGTTTGCATGACTCCGGGGGGAAATCCGGCTTGGGTGACCAGTTGCTCAATGCCCAGGGCACTTTGGGGCACATTCGAGGCGTGTTTGAGCAACAACCCATTCCCCGCCATCAGTGCCGGTGCCAGCGCACGAAACACCTGCCAAAAGGGAAAATTCCAGGGCATGACCGCCAGGATCACCCCCAGGGGTTCCCGCCGCACCCAGGTCCTCGCCACCGTGCCATCCGGGAGAACGTCCAAAGGCCCAGCCTGATCCTGCAAGAATGCCGCCCCCTGCTCAGCGTAATACCGACAGACCCAAGCACTTTTGTCCATCTCCGCCAGCGCCGCCTGGATGGGTTTGCCCATTTCCAGGGTCATGGTGCGTGCCCAGGTCTCCCGTTGTTGATGTAATAGGGTTGCCAAACGGTTTAACCCCGCCGCCCGCTGTGGGATTGACCATTGGCGATAGGTGGCAAAGCCCGTTGCCGCCAGGGAGAGTTTTGCCTCTAACTCTTCGTCGGTCAAGGGCGTAAAGGTCTGTAAAACGCTCCCGTCCCAGGGATTGATGCTGGCAATGGCCATAGTGCCCCCATATCTTACGGGTTTCACTATATCAGAGGGCGAAGAACCCAAGCTCCCAAACCACTGACCGCCGCCCCCACCAGGGTATTGATGCCATTCACCCATTCATTGGTCAACCAAGGCCATTGCGCTTGCCACGTGGCTCCCACCCAGCTTTCCACCAGGTTGGCGAGGAACGCCGCCCCCACGCAGATGGGAATTCCCATAACCGGTACCATGCCCACGCCATAGCCCACCAGGGTCAACCCCAGCCCCCCTACCAGCCCCGCCAGGGTACCCTCCAAACTGACCGCCCCTTCCGTGCCAGGGGGAACCGCTTGGAGCGTCGTCAACAAAACCGTGCGGCGACCATAGGCTTTACCAATTTCGCTCGATACGGTGTCACTGAGTTTGGCGGCAAAACTGCCTACAAACGCCATCTGTAAAGCGAATGTCCAGCTATTATCCATAAATGCGACCCCCAGGGCACACAGGGCACCCACCGCCGCAGAACCCCAGACATTTTCCGGCCCCCGTGCCCCGCCCCGTTTCTCGGCAATACCTTTGGTCGCTTTCGCCTGGTAGCCCACCTTCGTCACCAACGACCCCACCCCAAAGTACACCAGCACCACCAGATACCCCCGCCAGCCCAGCGTACCCCAGAGGATCACCCCCAAAATCCAGGCATGGACGGCTCCCCAACGGGTCAGGAGGGTCGGGGGCAGAAGGAATAAGGGCGTAATCAGCACCGTATTCACCAGCACCCCCATGCCCCAGGGGTGGGTGGCAAAGGCCAGGAAAATCGCTGGCAGTTCAGGGGACAAAGTCATAGATAATTACAGGTTAAGGCTGGGGAAAGATTAATCTGGGAAATTTGTTCCCCATTGTAGGCAAGCATGGCGGGAAAATTCCCATAATCTGAGGCTGATATTAACTCATGAGAGGGATCAAGGCACTGGGGTCTGCTGGTCGCACGTGAATTTAGTCGTTGTTTAGCTATAATTCTGAAAACAGAGACGTGTACATTTTATCAATGGAAATGAAATAGACGTATGTTCAAAAATAGCTCGTTGCTAATTACAATTTTTTGTGCAGGATGCCTATGGGTACCGGTGAACGTTGCCGCTGAAACTGATTTTAATACATTTTGGAAAAAATTTAAAACTGCGGTGGTCACTAATGATAAAACTACAGTTGCGAACCTGACACAATTTCCGCTTTCTATGCCCTTTGGAGTGAACAGGGTAAAAACGAAGGCTGAATTTGTGAAAGACTATGATAGGATTGTGAATATGGAAGCCAATGCCAAGAGATGTTTTCAAGCAACCAAACCAGAACCAGAGGGAAAGGGTTATGCCGTTTACTGCACCTTCAAAACCCTGCCAGAATCCAGCAATAATCGCCCGATTAAATATTATTTTGAAAGGACAAAAACGGGTTGGAAATTTACGGGTTTAGACAATATCAACGAGTAGAAACAAGACATTTTTTAGCCACTCTTAACTTCTCTTACCCCTTGTGGGGAAGCATTTGGGAGTCGAGATGAATATCTTGCTTCTAAAATGACCATAGCAATCCCAAACGGAAATGGCATAGGGGTCGCAGGGGCGTAGCCCCCGTCTGTGGTTCTGGAAAATTTCTGTTCGTTAATCGAGTAGCCAAAATAAGGGCACTTCTAAAAATAGGTCGCAAGCGCGTAGCCCCCGTCTTGGGTTCTCGATGGTATGGGCATTCCGGCGAGATAACCTTTACTTGGTACAAACCAATAGAGGTGCCCTTTTGCTTGGTTCAATCTCTAGCGCCGTTTGAGTAAAAACTCCGAACGACTCTCTGAAATTTCTGAGTCTGCCATCCCTGCGGGGATGATCCATCTCCCACTCCGTCGCCTGACCCCTTCTTAATCTTAATCTTTCTTTACTAAACGGCTTCTTACTGGAATGCTCATAATTATTGAGTTGAGCATCAGGGATGGGAGTTTGCCCCTGCGACCGATTTTTAGAGGTGTCCTATGCACATTGGCATCGTGGGTTTGGGCTTAATTGGTGCTTCTTTGGCGTTAGATTGGCGGCAAGGGGGGCATAGGATTACAGGGGTCAGTCGCAGTGCCACAACGATTGCCATCGCTGGGGAACGGGGGGTGATTGACCGGGGCGGCACGGAAGTCTCCCTGCTGGCTACCTGTGATGTGGTGGTCTTGTGTGTACCGTTGGATCGCTTGGTGCCAGTGGCGGCGGCGGTCTGTCCCCACCTTCAACCCGATGCCATCTTGACGGATGTGGGCTCGGTCAAAGCGCCTTTGATACAGGCGATTATCCCCCTGTGGCCGGGGTTTATCGGCGGGCATCCAATGGCGGGGACGGCAGAGCAGGGCATTCAGGCCGCCCAGTCCCAACTCTTTCGCCAGCGTCCTTACGTATTAACCCCCACCGCCCAAACCCAGCCTCAGCAGTTGGCGCAATTACAGACTCTCGTGGGGGAATTGGGTGCCCAGGTCTTGCTGTGTGACCCCCATGCCCATGACCGGGCGGTGGCTTGGATTTCCCACCTGCCGATTTGGGTCAGTGCCGCCCTGTTGGGGGCTGTGGCTCAGGAACCTGACCCGGCAATTGCGACCCTCGCCCAACAATTAGCCAGTTCTGGTTGGCGGGATACCACCCGGGTTGGGGGCGGCAATCCTGAATTAGGGGTATGTTTGGCGCACTACAACCGGGAGCATCTCCTGCGGGGGTTATACCAGTACCGGCAGGAATTAAACCAGGTGATCACCATGATCGAACAGCAGGACATGGCCGCCCTGACCGCCTATCTCCAAGCAAGCCAACAGGCTCGAACCCAGCTTGACGATAGGAATTTCACCCAAGGGTAATAAATTACACTTAAATTGTAAGAAAATTTTATCCCTAGAAAGTTGAGGGTCGCAGGGCACTACCCCATACTTAGTTCTGAGTAGTCTTATTATTCCCATGAATCATCTAAGATTGCTATAGAAAACCGATTTGCGCTAAGGGGTAACACACATGGACGGTTTTTGGACGAATGTCGGTCGTTACATGAGCTATTTCGTCACCGTCATTCTGGGAGTATTGCTGACGCTTGCCCAGGGGCTGGGGCGGCTCTGGCAACGACCGGTCACAGCGGTAGCAACCGTATCCCTCTTGGTAAGTGGCAGTAGTTTACTGTATTTCACCCTCTTAGCAATGTTAGGACAATAAATTAGGGCAATAAAAGCGAAAGAGCCGGTTTCCCGACTCTTTTGCGCCTGTGGAATGTCGCTCCAGTCGCTATCTTTAGTTTCGGGGCAGAACCATTAGTCCGCAGTGACGTGTCCCGGGGGAGGGAAGTGCCCTGGATCACTCCCTACCAAAACCAATCCATCGGGCTAATTTCGGGCAACCGCTGACCGGCCTGAACCTCAACCACAATCGGCTGATGGTCTTGGCAACGAATATGCAAGCCACAGGCGACCGCCGGGGAATAGTACGCCCGATAATTTCCATAGGTGGCATAGACCTGATAACGGCCAGGGGGCACCTGGAGTTGGTAGCCGACCCCATACTGATATTGACTTCCCTTCACTTGAGTTTCCGTACAATGGCGGGTTTTCGTGGTAACTTCTTCAGCACAAACGGTCAAAGGGGGGATAAAATGGCCAGGATAGCTCAAAGAGCCTTCCAGTTGCGCCAAACCCGGGGGCAAAGATTCTAGGGTGGCGGCGACTTTTTCCCCAGCCCAGGCGGGGTGAACCAAACCAAACCAAGCCAAACCAAGGGCAAAAACCGTTGCTTTCATGGGAGAGCGAGCAGGGACAGAACCAGTGTGCCGATTGTTCCTGCTAGACTTATTCCCATTTTGGGGAAGATTTCACGGGAACAGGGTGATGACCATCCCGGTTGTCCGGTGATGTGGATCACTCAGGGACAAAATGTCAGGACAAAAATGTTACAATAAGTAAATAAAATTTTATCTCCCCCACCTATGGCACCCAAAGTCCTGATGGTTGTGGATGGTTATAATGTCATTGGGGCAAAATGGGATGTGACCCAGGGGGATTGGGCGCAATGGCGGCAGGAATTAATCGAAGCCCTGTGTAATTACAGTGCCTTGCATCACATCCTAACCCACATCATTTTTGATGCCCATCAACGCCGCCAACGGGAGACATGGGAAACGGTCACCGACCAGGTGCGGGTGTGTTATACGGGGTATGGGTTGACCGCTGATGCGTATATTGAGCGATTTTGTGCCAGACATCGGGGACGGGGACAACGGTTGATTGTGGTCACCTCCGACCGCCTAGAATGGATGACAGCGGCGGGTTATGGAGCCGAATGGCTATCTTCACCGGCTCTGTGGCAAGCAATGGCGCAATCACCCCCACGTCAAACGGTGCAACTGACCGCAGGAAAATCAAGACGGGGCTTACCGACGGCCATCCAAAACCAGCTAAGAGAATTGCTCAATGAGCTATGATACATGCGTGTATCCACTGCATTGTCTTATGATTGAAGTTCCCGCTTGGCTGAAGCCAGTTTTACCCTTTTTTCATCCCTTGTTAATGTGGCTTTTGCTCGCTTTGAGTGTTTATGCGTTGTACACGGGCATCCAGGTGATTCGAGTGCGAACGGCCAAAGGGGAGGAAAAAAGTCGCCTCCTCAAAGGTAAGTTCCGGGAGGTGCATTTTCAGGTCGGTTCCGCCTTGCTTGCCCTGATGGTGATGGGAACTTTGGGGGGGATGGCGGTCACGTTTATTAACAATAAAAAGCTCTTTCTTGGCCCCCATTTGCTGGTGGGTTTGGCCATGACCGGCTTGATCGCCATTTCTGCATCTCTAGCCCCGCTGATGCAACAAGGCAATCAATGGGCACGGGTCACCCATATTACGCTCAATGGGATTATTTTGGGGTTGTTTGGCTGGCAAGCGGTCACGGGAATGCAAATTGTCCAAAAGATTTTAGGTTCCACTTGAGGGCTAGAATTTTCCCCAACCCTGTGCATATTTGGACAGGTAGGCACGAACAGAATCGAGTTCTGTTGCTGTACCAATTCCACTCAATTGGTGAACAAATGTTCAGAAAAACCAAGTCCGGGGATGTCCTGTGATCTATTCTTAGAAGTGTCCCTAAATAAACCTGCCTCTTGTCCGGGGTAAGTTAAAGGTTTATAGTTTTAGACAAATTGCTTAGGAATGTGATGGCACAGGAACAGAAGGCAAACCAACCCCTCGCCCTAGGAATTTTGGGGTATGGGGGATTGGGGCAAGCGATGGCTCGTTTGGTGGCACGGCGGCGGCAGGTGCGATGGGTGGCGGTGGCCGACCGGAAAGGTTATGTTGTCTATCCGCATGGGTTGAATCCATCCCTATGTCAGCGGGTGTACCAGGAGCGGGGTTCCGTGGGCTATCTGGAACCGGGGGGGGTGTTAAGTGAAACCAGCATTGCCGAAATCATTGCCCAGCCTGGGGTGAATGCCTATTTCCTGGCGTTACCCAATCTCCCCAACACCTTTATCGCCGAAGTGGCACGGCAGTTTTTAGCGCAGGGCTGGCGGGGCGTACTGGTGGATGCGATCAAGCGCACCAGTGCGGTGGAACAGTTGTTAGAGATGCGGTCGTCCCTAGCCGCTGGGGGAATTACCTACCTCACGGGTTGTGGAGCGACCCCAGGCTTACTCACGGCGGCGGCGGCCTTAGCAGCTCACAGTTACGAGGAAATTCTCCAGGTGCAGGTGACCTTTGGGGTCGGGATCGCCAACTGGGAATCCTATCGGGCAACGATTCGGGAAGATATTGCCCATTTGCCCGGTTATGACGTTGCCAGGGCGCAGGCGATGACTGATGCGGAAATTGAGGAACTGTTGAACCGTACCGATGGCAAATTATGTTTGGAGAATATGGAACACGCTGACGATGTGATTTTGGAATTGGCAGGCATTTGTCCCCGGGAGCGGGTCACGGTGGGGGGGGTTGTAGATACTCGCAATCCCCGCAAACCCCTGAGTACCCATGTGCAAATTACGGGACGCACCTTTGAGGGGAAAATTGCTTCCCACACCTTTACCTTGGGGGATGAGACCAGCATGGCCGCTAATGTTTGTGGTCCAGCCTTAGGTTACATTCAAGCGGGTTGGCAGTTGCATCAGCAGGGGCATTATGGCCTGTTTACCTGTGCGGAAGTGATGCCCCGCTGGGTGCATTAGATAGCACTAAATAAGCATTCAATACAGGGCCTCTCTAAAAATAGGTCGCAGGGGTGTAGCCCCCGTCAAAGAAGCACCTGCGGTGTATGGTTCTGAAAAATTTTTGTATGCCTACGGCACGCAAGCTCACGCAAATCAAGTAGGATTGCCATATCACGTCACAATTGCGGGAGCAGATTGTGCAGGCAGTACGTTCATCCCTGGCTTTGGCCGCCACCATCGGGGTGGTTTAGGGCATTCAGAGCCTACGGCAGAATTTTCAGCAACAGGTAAGTTATCCAGACATCGCCCCGACCCAACCCACCTATGATCAACGCTGATTGTGGCGGAGCCAATGGCTGAGTCGGATCACCTGCGCGATGCCTTGGAGAAACAGGAGGCCAAAACCAAACAAAGGCAGGGATTTCACCCAGTACCGGGGCAAACCGCCAGGGTCGGGGGACTGCTCACCCACTCGCCAAGCCGCAATCACGGTGGGAGCGGTCACCCACAGTAGCAAAGCCACAAATGGCAATAAGAACAAAAGGGTCGCCAGCAGGTCAACCCAGGCTTGCTGACGTTCTGACCAGCGATTGTACAGCACATCTACCCGCACATGGCCGTTCTGGTAAAGGGTGTAGGCGGCTCCGAGCAAAAAAACAGCACTGAATAAATACCACTGCAATTCCAAAAAGGCGTTGGAAGTCAGGTTCATGCCCAGCCACCGCCCTAGGTAACGACCCACCACATTCCACACCCCCACCAGTACCAAAAGGGGCACCAGTGCGATTGCCAGCCCCCCCGCCCCTAGGGTCAGGCGGTTGATCCAATGAGTGATGCTGTCCCAATAGCGCATGGTTTTAGGATATGCCCATTGTCAGGGTTGATTCAAGATTGTTAATATAATTTATGCGTTCCCAATTTCCTGTGTTCGCAATGGGGTGTCGCCAAGTGGTAAGGCAGCTGGTTTTGGTCCAGCCATTCCGAGGTTCGAATCCTTGCACCCCAGTTTCTTAAGTGTCTCTTGCGGTAATGACCCGACCCGTACTGGCACTGGATTTTGACGGGGTACTCTGTGATGGATTGAATGAGTATTTCACCGTAAGTGCCCAAGTTTATCGGGAATTATGCCCTGACATTGGCTGTACAAGTAACCTAGAGCCATTCCGGGAATGGTTTTACCGTCTGCGCCCGGTGATCACCCACGGTTGGGAAATGCCCCTGCTTTTGCACGGGTTGGTGGCGGGGGAGGATATGCACGAGATGGAATCCGCTTGGGCACAGGTGCAACGGCGGCTTTTGGCGGCGACCGGGTGGACGGCTCAGGGGTTAGGGCAACGGGTGGATGGGATGCGGGATGCCTGGATCGCCAGAGATGAGAGGGAATGGCTATCCCTGCATGAGTTTTACGGGGGTGTGGTGGCGCAGGTGCAGGGCTGGTTGACGGCCACGCCTTTTCAGCCGGTGATTGTCACCACCAAACAGGAACGGTTTGTGCAAGCCCTGTGGTCTGGGGTAGGGGTGACTTGGCCGGAGCAATGGCTGTACGGCAAAACCTTCGCTCAGCCAAAAACCCAGATTTTACAAAAATTACATCAGCAGTATGGGGTGATTGGGTTTGTAGAAGACCGTTGGGAAGCCCTAACGGCCGTACAGCAGGTGCCCGCTTTACAAAACATTCCTTTATTTCTCGCCACTTGGGGGTACAACACGCCCGCCCAGGCACAGGCCGCCCTCCAGTTGGGGGTTCAGCCCCTCACCCTTGGGGAATTTTGCGACCCGCAGTACCCTTGGTGCCGGGGCACTGATTAGCAAAAACTGCAATTATTCATACAATTTGCTGTTTAATATAAGAAAATTGTATAGCAATTGTAGAATGAGGGGGATGACAAATCCCTAACAGTCCTGGTACATTGTATCTGTGTGAGGAGCGAACCAGTGAGGGAGCCGAGACGAAACACGGCAAGTCGTCGGCTCCCTTTCTGGTTTTTAACTTTTTAGGTTGTGCTGATCTTTTCCCACCCAAGAATTAAAAGTCTTGAAATCGATGAAAATCTATTCAAATAGCAACTACAGCCTATGACGGTAGCGCTATCTTTGTAATGCTCAAGAAATGGTCACAAGGATTCTCCGTTAGGTTGGTGGCTTTGCCTCTCTAAGCAGAAGCGTCATGGGTAAATAGTGGATGAGACATTGCTCAAATACCCATGAGATAGAGTTTTGCGGGAATTAACTACCGAGAACTTAGAGAGCCTATCGTCTGGAATGGCATCCACTCCGTTGGGAAGACATGGTGCTGATTGTGGTAATACTGTAATAACAAAAAATTACTTGGATAGCACTACCCGATCATGGCGGCAATACATTGGGCAAAGCTATAGGAATCCTACTTGATTTACAAACAAGAATTTTCCAGAACCAAGGACGGGGGCGGTGCCCCTGCGACCCCTATTCTATTTTCATTTAGGATTGCTATATTTTTGAGATTTTCAAGGTTTTGACCCTTGAAATGTTCTAATCCTTTGCCGTAGGGAACGCAGGGCGGGACTGCGACCGATCGCCTGACTTTGTGCCAGTACTTCTGATACCCATTCTAAAATTGGCAAATGGGGGAAGGTAGGACTAACAGCGGACTCTTGATATTCTCCTGATTGCAAAAGATAGATTTTCAAGCCTGTACCATCATAAACCCAAAGTTCGGGTACTCCTAAGCGGGTGTAGGCGGTGATCTGGGTTGTGGAGGTGACATCAACCTCGATCGCAAGGTCGGGAGGCGGATCAACAAGTAAATCTAGGCGGTCTTTGCCAATCATGGTTGCATGATTTTGGATGTAAAAACACTCATCTGGCTCAATGCCAAAGTTCATCTCTTTTAGTTTAAATGTGGTTGAGCCAAAGCATTCACAATCAATTGCCAATTCCTCTAATAAGATTTTAACAATATCGCCAAGTATGGATTTTTGTCGTTCGTGTTTGGGTAGGGGCATTCTAATTTCCAAAGTTCCATCGCTGTAGGCAATACGACACGATCGCTTTTCTCCTAATTCAGTTAAGATAGCCTCAAACTCTGACCAGTCTAGGTCATGGATTAACAGTCGCTGACCGAGGGGAACATCTAGTTGTCTTAGTTGCAGGGTAACCATATTTTTGTGGCTTATTGGGAACTCCAGATCAGGGTAAAATCCATTGTAAAGTTGGGCAGGACAGGATCACCAGCGAGGGTATCAGGGCGGTCACACGCCTGCACGGTCTGCCCGGGGCGATAGCAGTAAACTTGGCAGGTTTCGGGATCAACCAACCAGCCTAATTGTGCGCCATTTTCCATGTATTCTTGTAGCTTGGCTTGCAGGGTAGACAAGTCATCACTGGGGGATTTGAGTTCCAAAACAAAATCGGGACAGAGGGGTGCAAAACGGCGGCGTTGTTCAGGGGTGAGGGCATGCCAACGGGGCAGGGAAATCCAAGCGGCATCGGGTGAGCGGATAGCTCCATTGGGCAAAGTGAAGCCAGCGGAGGAATCGAGTACTATTCCCAGTTGCTTCTGGCGATTCCATTGCCACAGTTGACCAAGCAGATCGGCATTGTAATACCCAGTTTCACTGCTAGCGGGAGCCATAGCGATTAGTTCTCCTTGGGCGGTGCGTTCTAGGCGCAAATCAGGGTTCTGCCGACACAGTTGCTCAAACACTGCATCGGTGAGTTCTAGGGTGGGTTTTAATTTCAGAGCGACCATAGGTGTTAATTCTTCAGTAAATTCAGCAAATTAACTCCAAATTAGGGTAAAGTCCATTGCAAAGTTGGGCAGGACAGGATCGCCAGAGAGGGTATCGGGGCGATCGCACACTTGTACAGGCTGTCCTACACGATAGCAGTAAACTTGGCGGGCTTCGGGGTCAACCAACCATCCTAATTGTGCGCCATTTTCCATGTATTCTTGTAGCTTGGCTTGCAGGGTGGACAAGTCATCGCTAGGGGATTTGAGTTCCAAAACAAAATCGGGACAGAGGGGTGCAAAACGGCGGCGTTGTTCTGATGTAAGGGCATGCCAACGGGGCAGGGAAATCCAAGCGGCATCGGGTGAGCGGATAGCTCCATTGGGCAAAGTGAAGCCAGCGGAGGAGTCAAAGGCTACACCCAGTTTAGTTTGTTGGTTCCATTGCCAGAGTTGGGCACTGAGGCTGAGATTTTGGTATCCAGTTTCACTGCCAGCGGGAGCCATAGCGATTAGTTCTCCTTGGGCGGTGCGTTCTAGGCGCAAATCAGGATTCTGCCGACACAGTTGCTCAAACACTGCATCAGTGAGTTCTAGGGTGGGTTTTAATTTCAGAGCGACCATACATCATCAAGAGTTAGAACAACGCAGTCTGGACATTGCGCTGGTTCATTTCCAAAGCTAAACGGCTGATTTCTGACCATGAGATCACCAAAGCATTGTAGCCCATTGCTTCTTGTGTCCAGCCTTTTTTGTCGCACAAACGGTAGAGCCGATAGGCAAGATCACGGGCGATCGCTCCCCTAGCACCCGATTCGGCTAACAACTCAGCCGCACCCATTTCCCCTTTTTGATCGAGGGCGTGGATCAGGGTTTGAGTGATGAGCCAGTCGGGAGAGGTGAGAAGCGAGGATTTATCGTTCTTCTCTTCTCTCTTCTTTTTGCTCTCTCCTATAGCAATCCTATTTGATTAACCAACAAAAATTTCCCAGAACCAAGGACGGGGGCGGTGCCCCTGCGACCCTCTGTTCCATTCTCATTTAGGATTGCTATAGATATAGCTAATGGCTTGGCAACTGCCCTCTAAAATTTGCAAAAAAAATGCCATTGCCAAAGCACAGCAACCCGGTTAACCCCACATGGCTGTTGTTGACCTCGGACTTTGTCATGATGTCCCGCAAATCGCTGTAGCCCAAGCCTGGCACCTGATGTAAATCATCCGATACAAACCCATACGCCACTCCGATGACAAGCCCTTTTTAGGATAAGCAATTTGGGGGCAATCAGCGCAGGGCTTGGCGCAACCATTGGGTGAGGGTGACGATCCCCAGGATGACCAACGCCAGGATGAGGGAACCCACGCCCAACCGCAACCAACCCCCAGGTACGAACCACGCCAACAGGATAAAGTTCATCACCCACAGCCCCGCCAACCAGGGAACTTGCAACCAAGTGCGCCCCCAGAACCACACCCATCCCCCCAGGAGCAAGCCAAACAGGAGACTCAACCCCACCGGTGCGCCCAGTTTGACCACCGCCGCCATCACCCACAACCCCATCACCGCCGCAATCAAAAAAATTTGTCCTAGAACCACTTCCAGGGTAGGGCGAGCTTGGGGCATGGGCAGGGGACGGGTCACCGGCACAATCGGGGTAGGCTGGAGGGGTGCCGAAGGGGGACGCAGGGGTTTAGAACTGGGGGGCAATTGCACCCGCCGGGGGAGTTGTTGCAACTGCTCCAGCACCTCCGCCGCACTGGTAAACCGCTCCTGTACCACCAGGCGTACCATCCGGTCCAAAATCTGGGTGAGGTGGGGACTCAGATGCACCTTGTCCCGCCATTGCCACGTCCCCATGTAGGCATCGTACAAATCCTCCGGCGGCAACCCGGTCAACAGCCGCAAACAGGTCACCCCCAGTCCGTAGAGGTCCGTCGAGGGGTACACTTCCCCGCCGTGATATTGCTCCGGGGCGGCATAGCCCGTCGTCCCCACCGTTGTCCATTTAGACGTGGCAAACAAATCCCGCACCGCCCCAAAATCCAACAGGTAAATTTTGCCCTGGCGGTGGCGCATGATATTCGCTGGTTTAATATCCCGATGGATGATATTCCGCCCGTGGACAAATTGCAAAATCGGCAGGAGGGCTTTGAGTAACTCGATAATTTTGGTTTCATCGAAGGGACCCAAGCGTTGCAATTCATGTTCCAAATCCTCCCCATCAATATATTCCTGCACCAGATAAAAATGCTCCTGAGTCTCCTGGGGATAGCTGATTTTGGGCACCGTTAAGGGGAAATAGGCATACAAATCCGGGATGGCATCGTGGTCATTCCCCACTTTTTGCAACACCGTCGCTTCCCGGGCAAACAACCGCCGTGCCATCGCCACTTCCTCCGCATTCATTCCCTCCGGGCGAAAGTGTTTGACCACGCAAGGTTCCATATTGGGCAGGTAGCGGTCAATGGCGAGAAACGTCGCCCCAAATCCCCCCCGTCCCAAGGGTTTAACCGGTACATAAGCCCCCGCCAAAATCAAAGGCATTTGGCAGGCACGGCAATGGATTTGGTCAATACTGCGGAGTTGCTCCTCATCAATGTCCACCCGATTCAAGGGGGCAGGACAACCAGGGCGGGTACAATATAAATCCATGCCAGAGGAGCCAAACGCTCAACGAAAATAACACTCGGAATGCTCAGGATGGCACCCGATTACCTGTATTTTAATCGGATTTCTCTTCCCCCACCCGGAACCGCCCCCAACCGGGGCACGTCAAGGATTTCCTGACCATTATTGCCTACTGCCCATGAAACGTCACCCCCTGCTGGTTCCCGCCCTGTCCCTGCTCGGATGCCTTTGGTTAGGATTGAGCCTCATGCCGACCGCCCAGGCGATTCCCCGCACCTATGCGCCGGTGGACATTACCCCCTTTCGCAACGAGAGCGACCCCAACCCCCTCCTGCTGGCGATTCGCACCTTTGGGCAACGCGAAGGTGCCTTTCCCGAAGGACTGCGCTCCGAAAGTGTGATTGTTAATTACATCACCCCCGAGCGGGCGGTGGTGGAACTGACCGTGAATGGCTTGGCGGATGACTCGGTGGCGGCACGACGTTTTCGCCTGGAAATGCGTTTGCGGCAAGACCGCTGGGTGTTGGTGGCGGCTGGTCGTCAAAACCAATGCCGTCGGGGTGCCAATCCCCGCCTGTGGACAGGACAGGTGTGCCCCTAACCCCGTAGGTATTGCCGGATGAAGCGGGCGATGGCAATGCTGGCTCCCGGCTTACCCAGGCGTTGGCGGCCATTACGGGCGATGAAATTCAACTCATCCGGGTTGGTAAGAATTTCCTGCAACACCGGCCCGACCGCCTCCGGTTTCGCCACTAGCCGCAGGGAAGAGCCGAGCAACCGCTGTTGATAGCGGGCAAAATGCGCCGTGTACTGGGGACCTGTACCTGGGAAACTCACTACTGGTTTACCCAGACCCACCAACTGCTCTGTCGCCGTCCCCGCCAGGGCAATCCCCGCATGGGCTAAATGCAAACAATCGTTGAAATGCTCCTGGGTCACCACCAACCCCACCTGGTCGTAGCCAAACCCCACCCCCGGAAACACCGGCCAGCGATACTTTTGTAGGGTCGCCTCGATTTGGGTGCGGTCTAATCCCGGCGCAATGGCCGCCAAAAATAAAATCTGGGGAGCCGTCAGACTGTCGATCACCCCCGGCAGTGCCTGGAGAATCAATTCCCAATTCCGGTAGGCTTCTGGGGCACGGGAACCGGGCAGTAACACAATGACCATCGCCTCGGCAAATCCTGGAACCTGCAATTGTCCCTGGGGTTCCAGGGCATCCATCATCGGGTTCCCCACCCAGCTCACCGGCAACTGCCAGCGTTTTAACCAAGTCGTGGTCAATTCATCCCGGGGAAAGGTCGCCACCGACCGGCGGATCAACCAGCGTTCCCAGGGGTAAAACACCGAACCTGCCCACCCCTCAAACCAATGGGTCTTGGGCAATCGCCCCTGTTCATCCCGGAGATGGTACTCGGATTTGGCGGTAGCGACAAAAACAAACGACCGGCCACTCTGCCACGCCAGCCACAGGGGCCAAATATCCCCCACCGCCAAAACCATCCCCCGGGGAGCCGTCTGCGCCCACTCCCGCACGGCTCGCCGCTGTTGCCATACCAGCCCCCACAGCCCCGCCCGCACATCCTCAGCCAGCCCGGTTTGCAAAAACCCCCCCGAGGGCAGATTGCGTGCTGGCCCCACCAGGGGAATCCCCATCTGCCGATAGGTGTGCCCCGTCCCGACCAGGGGCAGTGCCCGCAGGATGGCCGCCGGCTCCGCCTGTTGCAACGCCGCCAAAATCGCCCCAGCGATTCGGTCCTCCCCGTGCCCGTTACTCAAACACAATAACCGCATGAATGCTCAAGGCGGGGTAAATTGGCACATGCCAATACAATCGGAATGGATTGATATTACCCTAGAATATCCCTGACAGAGACCCATCTAGCCCGGAGTTTCCGGGGGAACGCCAACCTAAAATTGCTGACACCTAACCAGAACCGGGCGATGCCCTGCAACCTTTGGCTCTCTCAGCGTAAAATTTTTGAGAGTCTCAAGTAAATAATGATGGGCACCGCTACTCGTTCATGGCTACTGAAAATGACACCCCCATTATTGATAATCGCCAACGAGCGAATGGGGCTTCCGAACCTGCCGTGTAAGTACAAAAATCCCCAGGTGGGAGTACCTGATATTGTACTGCGATAAACGCTCAAAATCCTGTTACAGCCAGAGGTTTGCCAGAATTATGTTCCCTGCCATCATTAGTAAATTGAAACTCTCAAGTTTTTACCCATAATTCAGGTGAGATTGGTATCCTTGACCCATCTTTAGCAAGAGCCTGATGCTTGGCCTGCTTGACAAACCAGGTTATAATCACGGATATATTTGTTCATAAAAAAGCTTCTCACCCTGATCCACAGAGCTTCTCAGCGATAGGGAGATAATGTAATGAAAACCACCTGGATACTACCGGGTGCGGCGGGATATTTATTATTGGCCGTTCCCGCCCAAGCCGCCCGGCTCAACCACTGGCAATTCAACCCGGACACCCATTTACTTGAACTGACGACGGAAAGCATTGCCCCGCCCCGGGTGCAGGTATTGGAACAACCAACCCGGGTGGTGATTGACCTGCCCAGTACCCAGTGGCCAGCGGGACGGGAAATCCAGAATTTTCAACGGGGACAAGTGCGCCAGGTGCGGGTCGCCCAATTTGATGAGACCACCACCCGAATCGTCGTGGAATTTCACCCCGGTCAGACCGTGACCGCCCAGCAGGTGCAGGTGCAAGGGGTGGGGGAGGGTCGTTGGCGCATTCAACTCCCCGGGGGGATGGTGGCGGCGGCTCCCGTGCAACCGGAATTATTACAAAGTCAGGACAAGCCTGGAACGGGGGCGATTCTGCGGGGCCTGCGGGCGACGGAACAGGGTATTTTTCTCCAAACCCAGGGCACAACCGGGGCAATCCGGGTGCAACGCAGTGGGGATGGTCGGCAGGTGTGGATTGATTTAGGCAATACTGCCCTGTCTTCGGGCTACCAACCCCAGCCCTTGCCCCAATTGGCACAGTTGGGGGTACAGAATATCCGGGTGGTGCAAGTGAGCAACCAACCGCCCGTGACCCGGGTGATTCTCCAGGTAGCACCGGGGCAAACCCAGTGGCAGGTGCAGGTGCAACAAATTGGCCGTTTGGGGGGGGTCATGTTAGTACGGGGTGGGGATGCCCCGCCAGTGGTTGCCACCCAGCCCAGCCCTGTGACCCCTCCCGACCATTGGGGGATTGCCGCCAACCCGGAACCAGTGGCGATTTTGCGCCCGGAGATGCAACCCCAGTCCTGGGCGTTGGGTTCCTTCCCGGTGGAAAATTTCCAGGCCTATTCCTCTCCCTTTGGCCCCCGCTGGGGTCGTTTCCATTACGGTTTGGACCTGGCTGCCCCGGAAGGAAGCTATATCCGCAGTTGGTGGGATGGCCGGGTGGTGGAAATTTTCAACGATGCGGGCTGTGGCACGGGGATTGTGGTGCAGTCGGGGCAATGGGAGCATATTTACTGCCATCTGCGGGGGCGAGCCGCCAAGGATAGCCAGGGGGTGTATCTGCTGGACCCCAATAGCGGTTTGAACATTCGTCAGGGGCAGTGGGTCACCGCCGGTCTGCGGATTGGTCGGGTGGGGATGACCGGGCGCACCACGGGACCTCACCTGCACTGGGGCTTGCGTCATGCGGGGCGGTGGATTGACCCGGCGATTGTCCTGCGGGAAATGTATGCCCAGCAGAACCGGGAACGCACCCTTTCCCAGCGGGCTTCCTAACGCCGTTCTCGCAAGGTTTTCGCCCGGTTTTGTAGGGTTTGAAAATAGTCTGACCCGGTGATTTCTTGGACATGGTTTTCCTTTTTTTGGTGGTCAATGGTGATCACCAAATTGGTCACCTGTTGTTTCAGTTGTTCCTCCCGGGCTTGCACCTGGACGGCGGCCTTGCGTAACCCCCGCGCCAAACGCCCCACATCATCCGGTTGGGCAGTGATTTTGTCCAGCCGCCCCATCTGGTCGTAGATGCCCTGCTCCAAATCCTGCGCCGTTAACAACAGCAAATGCAACGGACCGCTGATACTGCGTACCACCCAGACCACCACGCCAACCAACAACCCTGCCACCAGGACAAACTGCGCCCCATTCTGCCAAGCCAACTGCCAAATCGGGCTGAGAAACTGCGCCTGGGGTTCCGCCACCGCCACCACCCAGGGTTCCACCTCCAGGGGTGCGTAGCCCAGGGTGGTCATCTGCCCATTGGTATTCTGGAACCGCCGGATGTAACCCGGTGCTTTCGCCTGAATCAAATTGTCAGCCAGGACACTCAAATCCAAATCCCGGATACTGGTGATGTAGGGAATCAAACTGGTATTGATAATTTGTTCTTGAATATCGGCGGGCAGGGGTGCCAAGCTCTGAAACACCAATTCGGGATTGGTATGCGCCATGATCACCCCATAGCTATCAATTAAAAATGCCTCCCCCTGCTTGCCCACCTGTGCCGCTGAGACAATTTTTTGAATAACAGAAATATTAATTTTCAAAGCCGCCACTCCCAAAATTTCTCCCTGACTATCCCGCACCGGCGCACTCACAAACACCCCTGGTTGCCCCGTTACCCGCCCAAAAATCACCCCAGAAATGGCGGTTTTGCCTTGAATAGAATCCCGGTAATAACCCCGAAAACGGTAATCCACCCCTACCATTTTCGGTACCGTCGAAGCCACACAAACCCCATCCCGATTCAGGAGAAATACCAGGTCAAAATTGGCATGAATCCGCTCAAAAGTACGCAGTTCGGACTGGAGAGCCTTTTTCAGATTTTGTAGTTCCGTTGGGCTGGCATCTTGCTTTTGGAGAAATTTTTGCACCCCCGGCAGTAAACTCATGGCAACCACTGATTCCCGATGGTCAATCAACAATTGGTCTAGCCGTGCCGCCGTACTCATGGCTAACAATTCCAGACTGCGATGCTCCCGGATTTCCAATTGCCGGATACTCGCCCGCAAATTCAGCACCGCCGACACCCCCATCGGCACCAATCCCGTCAACAGTAAAACAACCGTGAGCCGGGTGGTAATAGACCAGTGACGGGGGTGGGAAAGCCAACGACGCATGGGGTTCACAAAAGGGATACCACCCTGCCAAGGGATGCTGGGATGTGGTGAGTATTCATAAACATCATAGATAAAATCTGGGATAAAATTTCAACCAGAACGCCTCAATTGATTGACATAGGCGAAAAATGGTCGAGTACCTTTACATAAATAAATAGATACAGAAAATAGATATAGGGAACCTCTATTTATTGATTTTTGTACTTACATGATAGGCTCGGAAGCCCCATTCTTTCGTTAACAATTATCAAGAACCCAGAGGTCATTCGCAATAGCCGTGAATTAATAGAGGTGTCCCATAGAAACTAGACATAGCAATTACACTTGCGGGAACCTCTATTTATTTGAACCGATGAAAAATCTCATTTTTGGAATGCCCATATTACCCAGAACCAAGGGCGGGGGGTGCCCCCCTGCGACCGCTTCCCCAAATAGCTGTGCCATCAGGGTATATGGGATGATCAAACCTCCTGCTGTTCGATAAAATTTTGCAATCGCTGGCGATATTCTGCCCCCCAATCATTCACCCATTCCCGGGTCAAACCATTCACCACCAAATGTAAAATTGGCTCCGTCGCATCGGGTAAAAATAATACCCAATGATCTGGGTCGTAACCCTGGGGAAACAGCCGCACCCCATCGGTCAAATCCAGGAGATTCGGCGGATGAGTTTCCACCAAATGACGCATCCATGCCCCTTTTAACCGCCAAGGACAATGAATGGTTTGATGTTTCCACGCCACGCTCGGTAAATGGGTGCGAATTTGCGCCAGGGAACGCTCCTGTACCGTCAATAGTTCCAGGATTTTGGCAGTGGTAAACATGGCATCAAAACCGGGGTGCAGTTGGGGAAAAATAAACCCCAATTCCCCACTTCCAGCGCACAATAACCGGGGTTGCTCCTGCCCCGCCCGCATTAAGGCTGTGGCATTGGCTTTGGTGCGGATAACCCGCCCCTCATGGTAACGGGCCACCTGCTCCACCAAACTGCTCGTCGTCACCGGCACCGCCACCGTCCCCCGGGGTTGCCCCGCCAAAATCAACTCCATCACCACCGCCGTCAGAACCGAACCCTGCATCGCCGTCCCGGTTTCATCCACCAGCACCAACCGTTCCCCGTTGGCACTCACCTGCACCCCCAAATGCGCCCGCACCGCCTCCACCACCCGTCCCAACTGTTGCAGAAGACTCTCTTTTTCGGCGGCACTGAGGGGAGTTTGGCGCAAACTGGCATTCAACACCAAGGGGTCGCACCCATAGCCCACCAGCAATTCTGGCAACACCGCCCCCGACACCCCGTAGGCATAGTCCACCACCACCTTCGCCCGGGACTGGCGGATCGCCTCCACCTGGAGTTGTTGCTGAAACGCCCCGCAGTACAATTCCACCACCCGCCCCGGCACCGTCATATCCCCGATGTCCGCCAATGCCGCCCGCCGAAACTCCTCCCGCACCAGGGTTGCCTCGATTTTTTTCTCCAACGCAGGGGGAATGTTGATCCCCTGGTGATCCAAAAACTCAATCAAGACGTGCCCCGCCTGATCCGGGTCGAGCCGCACGTGGACTCCCCCGTCCACCCCCAACACCGGCGCCACCAACCGGCTGATGGGAATGGCATTCGCCTCCAGGTTTTGCACCTGCACCCCCACGGACATCAGACCCGAAATAATCGAACGAGAAATCATCCGGGAAACCTTGCGCTGATCCCGGGACACCTGCACCTGCGCCCCTGGCGGTAAACAGGAACCAAAAGCCGCCCCCAACCGAATCGCTAACTCCGGGGTAATGTCCACATTCGCCAACCCCGACACCCCCCGCGCCCCGAACAAATGCCTGCGAGCCCCCGTGCCCCAAATCAGATTGGTGCTGACCGTCGCCCCCGGTTCAATATATTTCCCCGGCCAAATGCGACAGCCACTCTGCACCTGGGCTTCCTCCCCCACACTACACAGATGCCCCAGCACCGCCCCCTCCAAAATCTGCACCCGACGACCGAGGCGACTGCCCCGCCCCACCACACAAGCCCGCAGGTGACTTTCCTCCCCCACCACCACCCCATTGAGAACCACCGGGCGTTTCAAATCCGCCTGCGCCCCCACCGTCACATAATCCCCAATCACCGTCCCCGCCCCCAACCGCACCCCCGCCCCGATCCGGCAATAATGACCGATCAACACCGGCGGCTCCCACACCACCGAAGGGTCAAGGCGCACCTGTTCCCCCATCCACACCCCACTTTGCACCTGGCGATAGGACTCCGCCAACCGCACCCGCCCCGTCAACGCATCCCACTGCACCTGGCGATACCGCTCCAAATTCCCCACATCGCACCAGTAGCCCCCGCCCACAAACCCGTACACCGGTTCCCCCCGGGCGAGCAATTGGGGCAACAAATCCTGGGCAAAATCCGCCGGTTCATCAGGCGGCAAATAGGCTAAAACCTCCGGCTCCACGATGTAAGCCCCCATATTCACCCGGTCAGAAAACACCTCCCCCGGCGTGGGTTTTTCCAGCAACCGCACCACCCGCCCCTCCCCATCCGTGATCACCACCCCAAACTCCGCCGGATCGGGCACTTGGGTCAAAATCACCGTCAATTTCGCCCCCCGCTGGCGATGAAAACTGATCGCCGCCTGCAAGTTCACATCCGTAATCACATCCCCGCTCACCACCACAAAGGTTTCCGGCAACAGGGACGCCACCTGCCGCACACAGCCCGCCGTCCCCAGGGGGCGCAATTCCTCCACCGCATAGGACACCTGCACCCCAAACTCCCGCCCATCCTGGAAATAGGACTGCACCGCATCCGGCAAATAATGCAGGGTCATAATCAATTCCGTCAGCCCATGCCCCCGCAACCACGCCAGGGTATGCTCCGCAATCGGACGGTTCAGCACCGGCAGTAACGGCTTGGGCAGATCACAGGTCAAAGGGCGCAATCGGGTGCCCGCCCCCCCCGCCATCAGTACCGCCCGCATCCGGTTTCCCCAAACGATAGGTTCGTTAATTCATTATGACCGCCCCATTCCCTGCACATGGGCTAAACTGAGAAATGTAAAGTTATCTAACAAAATTGTTTATGTTCTCCCCCGTTCTTGACCCCCAGCAACGGCAAAAGCTCGACCCCAGCGACGACCATTTATTTTATGATTTCCCCCGCTTCGTCACCCATGTGGACGAGGGATTTATCCAAAAATTAACCCAACTCTATCGAGAGCGACTAACGCCAGGGGGAAAAATCCTGGATTTAATGAGCAGTTGGGTGTCCCACTTGCCCCCGGAAATGGCATTTTCGGAAGTCGTCGGGCATGGTATGAACCAGGAAGAATTATCCAAAAATCCCCGCCTCACCCGCTACTTTACCCAGAACTTAAACCAGGAACAAAAACTACCTCTGGAAGATAATTATTTCGATGCGGTTTTGAACACCGTTTCCGTGCAATATCTCCAGGTTCCAGAATTGGTATTCCAGGAAATTCATCGCATTCTCAAACCCGGTGGTATTGTGATTGTCAGTTTTTCCAATCGGATGTTTTATCAAAAAGCCATTGCCGCCTGGCGAGACGGCACGGAGCAAACCCGGATACAACTGGTGAAATGCTATCTACAATCCGTGCCTGGGTTCAGCAAACCGGAAGTGATCATCCACAAAAATCTATCCGTCAATCCGGTTTTAGCCCTGATGGGTTTGGGAACCAGTGACCCCTTTTATGCGGTTTTGGCACGAAAAATGCCCTTGTAAAATCATCTTATTTTTAATAAACATCTAGCAACCAGAACCAAGTCGGGTAACGCTATGCCATAGCAATCCTAAATGACAATAGAACACAGGTCGTAGGGGCACCATCCCCATCATTGGTTCTGGGTAATTTCTATGCGTTAATCAAGTAAAATTGCTATATTGACCAATGGAGTAAAATTGGTATATTCCCCATTTGAATTTTCCGTTAATCCTGATGATTGCCATCACCCCTACCTGGAGCGTTCCCACCCAAGATGACCTACCCTGCGATGACGGTATCCCGATGGAAACCCAACGCCACAAGCTACAAATGGATTTGCTCATTGATGGGTTGACCACCTGGTTAGACCAACGGGACGGTGGCTATGTGAGCGGCAATATGTTTATCTATTTCAGCTTAGAGCAGGTACGCAACCAGGACTTTCGAGGACCGGATGTCTTTGTGGTGCTGGATGTACCCAAAAAAGAGCGCAAAAGTTGGGTCGTGTGGGAAGAGGGAAAAGCCCCAGATATTGTGATTGAACTCCTATCCGAAAGTACGATAAACCTAGATAAGGGACTAAAAAAACAGATTTACCAAAACCAAATGCGGGTTTCTGAATATTATTGGTATGACCCATTTAACCCGGCGGATTGGGCAGGTTTTGTGTTAACGCATGGGGTTTATCAACCGATGACCCCTAATGCTCAAGGTTATTTGGCAAGTCCTTGCACCGGCTTGGTTCTCAGGCAGTGGCTGGGGGATTATCGGGGGGTGCATACCACCTGGTTGCGCTGGGCAAATCCCGATGGGCAAGTGCTTCCTAATGCACAGGAGTTAGCCCAACAAGCCCAACAGGAGGCACGCATGGCGCAACAACGGGCAGATTCAGCAGAGCAGGAAGCCCAACAAGCGCAACAACGGGCAGATTCAGCAGAGCAACGGGCAAACCTGGCTGAACAACGGGCGGCACGGTTAGCAGAAAAATTGCAAGAATTGGGAATTGATCCTGAACAAATTTAGGGCACCTCTATTAATTTTTTTCGTACTTAGATAGGGGGTCTGGAAGCACCGTTTTTTCCTCAGTAATTATGAAATTACGAATCATAACTAAATTACGAATAGTAGTATGTAGCCTGTTCATAAATTAAAGGATACAAAAAATCCTGTTTTCAATGCTTGACTTTGGTAGTGTTCAAATGAGTGGGTTTACAACCGTATCCCATAACCCCTTAATAGGCTCCGAGGGCACCTCTATATTATTGATTTTTATTGATTTTTGTACTGACACGGCAGGCCCGGAAGCCCCATTCTCGCCCTTGACAATCATCAATAACGCAGGGGTCATTCTCAATAGCCGTGAATTAATTATAGGTGCCCTCTAGACGTACTGCTTCAGGGGCGGGGGTGAAAATGGCACAATAGAGCATGACCGTCACCGGATATTGCCATGACCGATACCCCTGTGAGCCGTCTGCGGAATTTTTGCATCATTGCCCACATTGATCACGGCAAATCCACGTTGGCTGACCGGTTGCTCCAGGTGACCGGGACGGTGGAACAGCGGCAAATGCGGGAGCAGTTCCTGGACAATATGGATTTGGAGCGGGAACGGGGCATTACGATTAAACTGCAAGCTGCCCGCATGAATTATCAGGCAAAAGATGGACAAAAGTACGTTTTGAACCTGATTGATACCCCCGGTCATGTGGATTTTTCCTATGAGGTTTCCCGGTCACTGGCGGCGTGTGAAGGGGCATTATTAGTGGTAGATGCGTCGCAGGGGGTGGAAGCGCAAACCCTTGCCAATGTCTATATGGCTTTGGAGCATGATTTAGAAATTATTCCGGTGATTAATAAAATTGATTTACCAGGGGCGAATCCCGAACGGGTGAAACAGGAAATTGAAGATGTGATTGGTTTGGATTGCTCCCAGGCGATTTTGGCTTCGGCAAAGGAAGGGATTGGGATTGAGGATATTTTAGAGGCGGTGGTGCAACGGATTCCCCCACCCCAAGACCGCCGGAATCAACCGTTACGGGCGTTAATTTTTGATAGTTATTACGACTCCTATCGGGGGGTGGTGGTGTATTTGCGGGTGATGGATGGGGGGTTCAAAACGGGCGACCGGGTGCGCTTGATGATCTCTGGGAAGGAATACGAAGTGGATGAATTGGGGGTGATGTCGCCCAAACAGGTACCGGTGGCGGATTTGCAAGCCGGGGAAGTGGGGTATTTGACGGCGGCGATTAAAACCGTAGAGGATGCCCGGGTGGGGGATACGATTACCTTGGCTTATAACCCGGCGACCGAGCCATTACCTGGCTACAAAGAGGCGAAACCGATGGTGTTTTGCGGTTTATTTCCGATTAATGCGGATGACTATGCCGACCTGCGGGATGCCCTGGGCAAGTTGAAATTGAATGATGCCGCTTTGCACTATGAACCGGAAACTTCTTCGGCGATGGGGATGGGATTTCGGTGCGGCTTTTTGGGGCTTTTGCACATGGAAATTGTCCAGGAACGTCTGGAACGGGAATACAATTTGGAGTTGGTAGTTACGGCGCCCTCGGTGGTGTATCGGGTGACGTTAAATGATAATTCGGTGATTGAAATTGACAACCCTGGGGATTTACCCAATCCCAACGAACGGCAACAAATTGAAGAACCCTATGTGAAGGTGGAAATGATCACACCGGAGACCTATGTGGGGACGTTGATGGAGTTAGCCCAGTCCCGGCGGGGCGAATTTAAGGATATGCGTTATCTGACTCCAGAACGCACGGTGTTGGTGTATGAAATTCCCTTGTCAGAGGTGGTAACGGACTTTTTTGATCAGATGAAATCCCGCTCCCGGGGCTATGCCAGCATGGAGTACCAATGGGTGGGGTATCGGGCGAATGATTTGGTAAAATTAGACATTTTAATTAATGATGAACCGGCGGATGCCCTGGCAACGATTGTGCATCGGGATAAGGCGTACAATGTGGGGCGGGCGTTGGTGCAAAAATTAAAGGAACTGATCCCCCGCCATCAGTTCAAAGTGCCCATTCAAGCCGCCATTGGCAGTCGGGTGATCGCCAGTGAATCCATTGCCCCCTTACGCAAAAATGTGTTGGCGAAATGTTACGGGGGGGATGTGAGCCGCAAACGCAAATTGTTAGAGAAACAAAAAGAGGGGAAAAAACGCATGAAAGCCTTGGGTAATGTGGACGTGCCCCAGGAGGCGTTTATGGCGGTTTTGAAACTAAAAAGTGAATAGCCTTGCCGGGGGTTCCCACGGGCGGCTATCCTAAGGGAGAAAGACTGAGTTTTCCCATGCGCTACCAGCGAATCCTACTCAAGCTCAGCGGTGAAGCCCTGATGGGTCGGCTTAGCTACGGCATTGACCCGGAGGTGGTGCAGGGGATCGCCCGGGAAATTGCCGATGTGGTCGCCAGCGGGGTACAAACGGCGATTGTGGTGGGGGGCGGCAACATCTTTCGGGGGGTAAAAGGCGCAGCGGCGGGGATGGACCGGGCAACGGCGGACTACATTGGGATGCTGGCGACGGTAATGAACGCCATGACCTTGCAGGATGCCCTGGAGCAGATCGGGGTGCCCACCCGGGTACAGACGGCGATTTCCATGCAGGAGGTGGCAGAACCCTACATTCGCAGGCGGGCGATTCGGCATTTGGAGAAAGGGCGGGTGGTGATTTTCGCCGCTGGTTCGGGGAACCCCTTTTTCACCACGGACACGACGGCGGCACTGCGGGCGGCGGAAATTGATGCGGAAGTGGTCTTCAAGGCGACTAAAGTAGATGGGGTGTACGATGCGGATCCGAAGGTGAACCCCCATGCCCGCCGGTTTGAAAGCCTCAGCTACAGCCACGTCCTGAGCCACGGACTCCAGGTGATGGACGGCACCGCCATTACCCTCTGCCAGGAAAACAATATCCCGATTGTGGTTTTTGACCTGTCCGTGGTCGGGAATATCCGTCGAGCCGTGCAGGGCGAACCGATTGGCACCATTGTGGGAGGTTACTGTGAAATTAAATGAACTAGAAGCCAAAATGCAGCAAACCCTGGAGGCGACCCAGCGGGCGTTCAACACCATCCGCACCGGCAGAGCCAATGCCTCCCTCCTGGATCGAGTGATGGTGGATTATTACGATGTACCAACCCCGTTGCGTTCCTTGGCGAATATCACCACCCCGGATGCCAGTACAATTTTGATCCAGCCCTACGACCGTTCCAGTTTGGGGTTAATTGAAAAAGCGATTAGCACCTCTGATGTGGGTTTAACCCCCAACAATGACGGCACACAAATTCGCCTCAATATTCCCCCATTGACCTCAGAACGACGCAAGGAATTGGTCAAAAGTGTGAATAAATTGGCGGAGGAAGGAAAAGTGGCTCTGCGAAACCTGCGCCGGGATGCGGTGGATCAGGTACGCAAACAGGAAAAAGCCGCCGAATTATCTAAAGATGATGCCTTTAATTTGCAGGAATCCATCCAAAAACTGACGGATAAATACATTGCCAAAGTGGATGAAATTACCCAGGCGAAAGAAAAAGAAATTATGACGGTTTAGGTTAATGATTGTCATTACAAGTAAATTTGGTGGTTTGGGCAACCGTTTGTTGTTGCTGAGCCATTTAATTGCCTATGGTTTAGAGAAGAAGCACAACGTGATAGACCTGTGTTTTGATGAATACTCCAGCCATAGCAATTCTAAATGAGAATGGAACAGGGGGTCGCAGGGGCACCGCCCCCGTCAAAGAAGCACCTGCGGTGTACAGTCTATTTATCAATTAAAGGATACAAAGAGCCTCGATTATCCTAGAGGCTTACCACGATTGACCTACGGCAAGTGGGGTTCAACTGTATCCCATAACCACTCAAAAGACTGTATGGTTCTGAAAAATTTTTTGTATGCCTACGGCACGCAAGCTAATGCAAATCAAGTGGGATTGCTATGTTTTAGCAGTACATTATTATTTAACCCTTACATCACTCAAGGGTACCTCTATTTATTTTATCTCGTTGGGTCTAATACCCCGCCCTTCTAGGGCGGACTAACTCCCGGGGTTTACCCCGTGGGTTCATACCCTTGATTTGAACCGATGAAAAATCTCATCCTTGGAATGCCCATATTACCCAGAACCAAGGACGGGGGGTGCCCCCCTGCGACCGCCAATTTACAATTTATAGAGGTGCCCTTAAGGGTTATTCTCAATGTACTTCAATATACTGCTCATAACATCTCAGTTAGAACCATCATTCTTATCACTTCATCATAGTTAAACTATTTTCCGGAGATGTCTGTTATTTACCTGAAACTCTCGAAAATTTTTTCTTACACTTCAAGTGTAATGGTTATGGCATGACCTTCTTCTGGGGCTAAGGGGTGTCGGTCAACCCATCCCCAACCAGTTCCGGTTTGAGTTTTTCCGCCATCTCAATAATTGCTCGGATAACCGGCTTATTAAAAGGGTCATCCAGGGCATCCATATCTTCGTAACGACAGCGTTTAGCGCACAGGGAAACCTGGTGGGTGACTTCATAGCGGTTACGGGCATCCCGCAGGAGTTCCTCAGTGCGGAACAGAATATGGTTTGGGTCAAATCGGCTACGGCGTTGCATCATGGAACAGCCCAGGGAACTAACGTATTTGCACAATTTATCTCATCAATTTGTTTATGATAACATCCTTTTGGCAAAACCAGGGGGGCGGTCACCATGCCCGGATTCAAGCTAGCATCCGTTGGGGGCACCGCGAAACATCGCTTCCCAGGGGGCATAAAATGGGCGTTCCCGCCGGGTCAGGTTTGGTTGGTTCTCAGAAAAATCCCTAGGGATACCCTGTGGGTAATCGGGCTAGGCATGGTCGGGGCGGTGGTGGGAATCCTGCTCTGGAGCGAGGGTGGATTTGTTAACCCCGCTACGGCTTGGGAGATTATCACCAATGTTTTGATTACCTTGGTGGGGGAATATCCCGATAAACCCAAAACCATTTTGGGGCAAGTTTTTCAGCTATTGCTTCTGCTGTTTGGTACGTTTATCTTTGGGGCATTAGTGGGAAAATTTTCCTCGTTCTTTGTCACCCAAGCCCTCTTACAGGAGAAAAATATGCAGGTATTTAACGACCATATCATTATCTGCAATTGGAATGAAAAGGCTCCGGCGGTAATTCACCAATTATTACAAGGGAATCAAAAACAACCCCGGGATATTGTGGTGATTTCGGCTTCGGAAATTCCCCAAAAAAATGAATTTATTTCTCAAACACACGTTTACTTTATCCAGGCTGACCCCACCCACCATGCCACGTTACAAAAATTTTTTGCTCCCCAGGCGAAAGCCATTATTCTATTAGCGGATGAGGATACGCAAGGACCGGATGAAAAGAATGCCCTCATTGCCCTAGCGATTAAACATTTAGAGCAAATCCCCCATTCCCAACGCAATATCCATGTGGTTGCTGAACTGGTGAATCTTGACCGCTATCGCCATCTCCAGGAGGCGGGGGTGGATGAAGTGGTGTCGGCACGGGACTACAGTTCGGGAATTATTGCCCAAAGTGCTTTATTCAAAAATATGTCGGTGGTTTATCAACAACTGCTGACTTACACCGAGGATACCAATGAATTTTATTTTATTGAACCGGGGCATTATCCGGTCAGTTGGCAGGGGTTATCCTTTGGGGAATTAAGCCAACAGGTGAGCCGATTGAGTCAACCGGAACAGCCCTTGATGCTGGTAGGGATTCGCCGGGGGGATGGAGCCATTTTACTCAACCCCAAACGCAGTCAATTTCAGTATTTAGCCCCGGATGATACTCTGATTATCATGGCATTTCAACCCATTGCCACGTTGGGGTAAGCCTGGGGGTTCCCTAATGACTCTTGCGCCGCAACTCTTGACGACCCAAGCCCAGACCCATTTGGGGGGGGTGACGGTGTTTTTGGTGGGGATGATGGGCTGTGGCAAAAGCACCACCGGGAAACGGTTAGCCAGCCGTTTGGGGTACACCTTTTGCGATACGGATCAGTTGATTACCCAAGTCACGGGGCTGGGGATTGCGGAATTGTTTGCCCAGGAGGGGGAGGTGGGGTTCCGGCGGTTGGAATCCCAGGTGTTGGCGCAGGTGGCGAGTCATACCCGTTTGGTGGTGGCGACGGGGGGGGGCGTGGTCACCCAACCCCTGAATTGGAGTTATCTGCATCATGGGGTGGTGGTCTGGTTGGATGCGCCCCTGGAGGTGTTGGTGTCCCGGCTGAGTCAACGGCAGGACCGTCCTTTGCTCGCCCAGGATAGCCAGGACCCGGAGCGGTTGCGCCAGCGTTTGGGGGAATTGCTCGCCCAACGGCACAGCTACTACGCCCAGGCGGATGTACGGGTGGAGATTGGGGCGGGGATGACCGTCGGGGGCGTGACCAGGGCGATTTTGCGGGGGATTGTCGGGAACACCCACCCCCGTAGTCAGTCATTACCTAAGCTCGTAGAATAAAAACAGTAACCATGAGAACCCATCGGCAAACTGGGGGAAAGGGGATGCAACCAAAAACCTGGTTTCAATTGTTGACCCACGCTTTGGCGGTTTTAGTGGGAGTGATGGTGACGGTGGTGGGGTTCCACGCCCTGCCCTCCCAGGCGGACCCCTTGGATCAGGTGGTGGCGAGTTCCCCGGTGGCTTTGACCAGCAGTAATGCCAAACCGGCAACCAATTTTGTCGTCGCCGCGGTGCAAAAGGTGGGACCGGCGGTGGTGCGGATTGATACGGAGCGCACGGTGAGCCTGGGGATTGACCCGTTTTTGGACGACCCGTTTTTCCGCCGCTTCTTCGGCGACAGTGGCTTTAATATCCCCCGGGAACGCACCGAGCGGGGGCAGGGTTCCGGGTTCATTGTGGATAAAAATGGCACGATCATCACCAATGCCCACGTGGTGGAAGGGGCACAGAAAGTTAGCGTTACCCTCACGGATGGGCGGCAGTTGTCGGCACAGGTGCGGGGGACGGATGAGGTGACCGACCTAGCGGTGCTAAAACTGGAAAATCCGCCGGGGAATTTGCCGGTAGCGACGTTAGGGGATTCCAGTCGGGTGCAGGTGGGGGACTGGGCGATTGCGATGGGGAATCCCTTGGGGCTGGACAATACGGTGACGCTGGGGATTATCAGCAATTTGCGCCGGAGCAGTTCGGAGGTGGGGATTCCCGATAAGCGATTGAATTTCATCCAAACCGATGCGGCGATTAATCCGGGCAACTCCGGTGGGCCTTTGCTCAATGCCAATGGGGAAGTGATTGGGATCAATACGGCGATTCGGGCGGGGGCGGAGGGGATTGGCTTTGCGATTCCGGTGGATTTGGCGAAGACCATTACCCCCATTTTGGCGGAAGGGAAGACCGTGCCCCATCCCTACATTGGGGTGGTGATGAGTACCCTGACCCCGGAACTGGCACGGCAAATCAATAGCGACCCGAACAGTACCATCCGGGTGCCCGAGACCAGTGGGGTGATTATCCGGCAGGTGATCCCCAACAGTCCGGCGGCGGAGGCGGGTTTGCGCCGGGGGGATGTGATCACCGAGGTGGCGGGGCAGAAGGTGACTACTGCCGACCAACTCCAGCGGATTGTGGAACAAAGCCAGGTGGGTCAGCGGCTGGAGATGCGGGTACGGCGGGGTGACCAAACCGTAGCCTTGAATGTCCGCACGGGCGACCGCAAGCAGGTGATGGGGCAAAATCCCCGGAACTAGGGATTGTCTGGGGTTGCACCGATTGGGTATAAGGGAGTGAATATCCCTTTCCAGGTACTCCCGTGACCGTCCGGGTGCTATGGCTTCAGGTTTGGGCATTGGCACTGATGCAGGGAGCCATTACCCTGGCCTGGGTGTTTTACCAGCTTTATCTCAAATCCCTGTTGACCGGGTTGGGGATGGATGCCTCCCTGGCAATGGTCATTTTGTTGGTCGAGAATGGGCTGGCAACCCTGGTGGAACCCGTGGTGGGAAGTTGTTCCGACGATACCCAACGCTGGTTGGGCACCCGTTTTCCCTGGATCGTGGCGGGGGGAGTGGGGGCATCCCTGTTGTTTTTGTTGATTCCCTCGATTTTGGGATTCCCCCGGTCGGTGGCGCAGGCATGGTTGATTCCCCTATTGTTGGCTTGGGCGTTGGCGATGAGTGTGTTTCGGGCACCGGCGATGTCTTTGTTGGGACGGTACGCCTTTGCCACCCGTTTACCCCAGGCGGCGAGTGTGTTGACCTTGGTGGGATCCCTGGCGGCGGCGGTGGGGGTGGTGGCGCAACCCCTGATTGTCTCCTGGGGGGGCGGGCTGACCTTTGCTTTGGGGTCAGGGGTGCTGTTGGGGGCAACCCTATTACTGCAGCAGGTGCATCCTCCCTCAGAAGCGGGGGCGGTGGCGAACCCCACGGTGGGCTTGGTACCCAGCCATTTGGTCTTAATTTTTGGGACGGGCATGGCGGTGAGTGTGGGGTTTCGCCTCCTGGTGCAAAGCCTGCCGGAACCACGGGTGGCGATGCTGGGGAGTTTGTTCCTCACGGTGGCGGTGACGGCGATCCCGGCGGGCACCCTCGCCCAACGCTGGGGGAATTCCATCGCTATGCTGACCGGGTTGGGCGTGATGGCGGCGGGCTTATTGCTCCTGACCCAGGTGCAGTCGGCGGGCATGGGGGTCGCCGTGACAGTCCTTGTGGGGGCGAGCTTGAGTTTGGTTCTCAATGGGGCAATTCCCTTTGCCCTGGGTTTGGTGCCCCCTGCCCGAGCGGGGTTGGGAACGGGGATGTATTTTGGTGGGGGAGCTTTGGGTGCCAGTTTATTTTTGGGATTTTTAACACCGGACTTATCGGCTCAGGTCGCCTCCTGGCTGGGCATGGCAGCCTTTCTGGTCGCTGGGGGATTGGTGAGCCTGAGTCTCAAGACAACCCACTAGCCTGGTAGATGCGCCACATTTCCTGCAAGGCAGAACCAAACTGCTGGGCAAACCGTTTGCCGTTCCACAGGGGGGAAGTGCGACGGCTCTCCAGCAACCGTTGGCGGATGTCCTGGCGTAGGGCACTATCCGTCCCTAACCGCACCCCCCAGTCCACATATTCCTCGGCACTGTGGGCAATCCCCTCGCTAATACCACATTGGGTCAAAAAGGCGTAGCTATTGCGGGCGGCAAACTGTTGCCCCACCCGAGTCACCAGGGGAATCCCCAGCCAGAGGGCTTCCAAGGTGGTGGTCGCCCCATTATAGGGATAGGTATCTAAAATTACATCCGCCAGACATTGTACATTCGCCCGATGCACATATTCGCTATCCACTGGGGGTAAAAAGCGCAGGCGTTGGGGGTCAATACCCAGGGCTTGGGCTTGGGTGCGGAATTGCTCCTGGAGTCCCGCATTCATGTGTAAGGACTTGATGCACAGGTAGCTGTTGGGTACTTTTTGTAAAATTTGGAGTTGCCAATGCACCACATCGGGATGGCGTTTGTAATTGCTTTGGGCGGTGAAAAAAATCACATCCGTCGGGTCAATCCCCAGGTCTTCCCGCCGCACATCCGGCACGCCAATTTCAAACCCATCCACCGCAATATAGGTTTCCGGGAGCCGCCAAATGGTTTCCTGATAATAATCCTGGGCATTTTCAGGCAGTACCCAGGGGTCGGCAATGAAATAATCAATCGTGTCCATCCCACTCGCATCCCAACCCAACCAGGTGACTTGAATCGGGGCAGGCTTAAATGCCAAAACCGCACAGGTGGTATTCAGGGTTAAACTATCTACATCAATTAAAATGTGAATCCCATCGGCGGCAATTTTTTTCGCCAGCGGTTGTGAATAATCGTGGTAGTAATAATGTTCACATTTATCTACGAACCAAGAGCGACCCAAGTTATCCGGTGGACTGGTGATGTAATAAAGAAATAATTCCAATTGTTCTTGATTGTAATAGTTAAAAAAAGTGCGGGCTAACCAACCGACGGAATGGCGGGTTAAAGAACGGGATAAAAAACCCACCCGTAGCCGTTCCGAAGTTCCCAGGGTTGGGGATTGGTAAAGATAGGGAGTGCCGTTGCGAATTTTTGCCCCTGACCGGGAGACCACCCGACTGAGGACGGGGCGATCCTGTTGGGGTTGATCCCGCAAATAAGCCGTGAAAAACCCGGCGGTCAAGGGGGGTTCACTGACACTTTGGGCATGAAATAATTGGTCATCCGCTCCATAGGCAAACTCGGCAAGAGCCTGGTGGTACAGCGGAATTAATTGCACCGCTTCATGCCAACGACTGCCCCCCATTTTCATGAGGATTTTCATCAAAATTGCCCTAGCCCGCACCCGGTCAGCGAAAGAGCATTCCGGTTCCAATTCGACATACCGTTGCGCCAATTCCAGGGCACGGTCTAAGTCCCCCATATCTTCGTACAAATTGGCTAAACGACCCAGAATTTCCGTATTGTTGGGAGCAAAATCCCAGGCTATTTTTAGTATGCGTTCACTGACCGCCGGTGCCTGATATTTCCACTGGATTTTGCCACTCGCAACCGCTAATGCCCGGGCGAAAACCACCGGGGACAGGTGGGGGCGGCAAGCCATAATCAATGCCTCAACTTCAGGACTAAATTCCACCTCCCCAACCACTGCCAACAGGGTGGCATAGACCATTTCCCAAGGCAATTGGGGCTGGGCGTTGAGGGTTTGGATCGCCGTCTCCAGTTCATCGGGTGCTAAATTACCACTGGTCGCCGCCAACTGGATCAAAGATAATAACCGCTCTGGGCTGGGAGCCAATTCCTGCGCCACCCGGTAGAGTTCTAAACTGACCTGGGGTTGGGTGTCCCGATACCCCTCAGCCTGCGCTCCCAACCATTCCCCCAAAGCCTGGATTTGGTCAGCATCCAGCACAGTCAACGCCTGAAACCACCACCCCTGCGCCGCCTCGGTATCCCCTTGCAAAAAATAAGCCAAGCCCCCATAGCCCCACGCCGGGATGTCCTGAGGATGGGTGGTTAAAACCGCTTCCGCCTGAGCGATTAACCCCGGATAGTCCTCGTCAGCTAACCAGGTTTCCCAATTCATGCGGAACCCAGTTGGGGGGCATAGACGTGACCGTCCGGCAGGGTCGTCCCCCAGAGGTTGGCGGTGGCGAGGCTATCGGCATGGAGCCGGGCTTGGGTCAAATCCGCCCCACTCAAATTGGCGCCCCACAGGGATGCCCCTTCCAGGTTGCTATCCCGTAAATTTGCCCCGATTAATATCGCCTCACTCAGGTTGGCATTTTGCAAATTCGCTCCCGTGAGATTCGCCCCCCCCAAATTTGCCCCCACTAAATTTGCTCCCAGCAAATCCGCTTCACTCAAATCCGTGCCAATCAGAATCGCCCCAATCATTTGGCTATGGCGAAAGTAGCCCCCAATCGCATCCGCCCCGGTGAGATTTGCCCCGATCAGACGGCTGTCCTCCAAGACCACCTCCTCTAAATTGGCCAGCATCAACTGCGCCCGGCTCAAATCAGCACCACTCAGGTTCACCCCGGACAAATTGGCTTGGATCAAATCCAACCCCTGAAAATCCCGTTCCCCCGCCATATAGCGCTGGAGCAACTGCTCTCGCCCTACCCAATTTCCCCCTAGGGCAGGAGCATAGGTGGGATGGGCGGCTTCCCTCAACCAATCCGCTAAGGTACGGTCATCCCCCTTGGCCTCATCCATTTCCGGCAATTGGGTCGCCAACCGCTCAAACCGCTGAACAATCGCCTGGTGGGTGGCTTGTAATTGTCTCGCCTGTTGCGCTAGGGTCTGTAACCGTTCCTGCACCAGCCGACGAAAACTGCCGCAGGGATTGACCCCCTGGGCTTGCAGATGCACCAGATGTTTAATATCCTCCAGGGTCAGTCCGAACAGCTTGCTGTGCTGAATGAAGAGCAACTGGGTTAAAGATTCCGCCGGGTAGAGCCGGTAGCCACTCTTGTTGCGCTGGGGGGGTGCCAGAAGTCCCTCCCGCTCATAGAAGCGAATCGTCTGGGGCGATACCCCCGCCTGGGTACTCAATTCGCCAATCAGCCAGCCCCGTTCCATTGATATTCCTATCGCCACCATCACCCATTGTAAAGGCTCTGGTTCAAAGAGAAGTTATACAGTCTATTTATCAATTAAAGGATGCAAAAAGCCTCGATTATCCTAAAGGCTTACCGTGATTGACCTAGGGCAAACGGGGTTCAACTGTATCCCATAACCACTCAAAAGACTGTAGGCTAATCGCTTGCCCTGTAGGAGCCTTGGAAGGTTGCGGGAATTGTTTTGACCGACTCAAGCCAATCAAGGACACCTCTATAGCTAGGTAGGTTAAGGTTGTCACCTTAAGATTCTGGGAAACCAATGTGGGGCTACGCCCAGCGACCCATATCATGTCAACCTTTGTATGCTCAGCTATATTAATTCGCAACCATTGCGAATGACCCCTGCGTTATTGATAATTGCCAACAAGAGAATCGGGCTTCCAAACCTGCCGTGTAAGTACAAAAATCAATAAATAGAGGTGCCCTGTAGTAGTAGTTTCAGCTACTGTCCTAAAGGCACCTTGAAGTGAATTAACTCTGGATCAACCCCTGCAACCGCTCAGCCAAAAGCTCCGTAACCTGATTCACTACCTCCCGGGCGGCTTTGCGGCTACTGCGGTAGGTATCCCAATAGTCATTCAGCCGGATCGGTTCCCCCACCCGCACCGCTACCCAGCGCTTGCCCAGATGCACCGGTTGGTCTTTGCCCTGGAGATGGGTCACCACCGACCAGAGAATCAGGGTAGTTTCCGCAAAACGATCCGCCGAGGGCTTTTCCCGCACATAATCCCCGGTCACACTGGTCAGCCGTTCCACCAACTGCATATGCCACAGGCGCAATGCCGCTTCCTGGGCAATCCGGTCGGCTAAACTGCGAGCCAAGGGGGACAGGTCGTGCAAATCCTGCCGGTACATCCAGTCCCACCCGGCGGCTTCCAACCGGCGGCATCGGTCAATGGTACTGCCCTCCCCCGGCACCCCAAAAAACGCCTCCGTCACCCGCAACGCCTTATCCCGCAGACGTTCCAACCGAATTTTCAACCGTTCATTTACAGATAAATCCGGCTCCGGGGGCAGTTCCGGCGGGGGGCAATGGTAAAACCGGCGGTAAAAATCCTCCATCTGGGTCAGCAAATAATCCGCCAAACGCAACAAACGCCCATAAAGCCATTCCTGCCGCTCCGTCGGTGTTTCAGGGGATTGGCTCATCACCGGCAAACCACACAGGGTTTCCATGCGGGTCAGGAGTTGGCTGATTTTTTCCCAGGGGGGACGCAAAAACCCGTACTGAATGCCAATGGGAATCACCACCACCGGCAATTCCTGCCCCTGTTTCGTCAAATCCTCCAAACACCAAAACCCCATCTGGGGTACCCCCGGCTCCAACGGTGCCAACCGCTCGCTGTGGCTGTTGATCCCCCCCTCCGGCGCTACGGTCAAGGGCATTTCCCCCTGGAGCAAACATTCCCGAATCGTTTTCAACGCCGTCCGATCCACCCGCCCCCGCTGAATCGGAATTCCTCCTAACCGGGAAAACAGCCAGCCCACCCACCGCCCCGCCCACAGGGGAATGCCCCGGTCATAGACGAAATAATTATGCAACGGTAACTGGAGTTTTACACCCGCCGCCCGTGCCGCCTGGGGTACGGAACGAGAAAGTAAATACAACATCACATAGGGGTCATCCAGGGTGGGATGGCGAAAGGCGAGCAACACCCGTGCCTGATTTTTTTGTAACGCCTGATACCAGGGCACCAGAGCATCAGCCCCCTCCACCCGCACCTGAGCAATGTGCAACTGGGTACGCATCCACCAGGGCAATAGCAGGTGAATCACCCAGCGCACCCACGGCTGATAGTGGGGGGGAATAAATTGCAAACCGGGTTCCGCCCGCCGCACCTACGCCCCCCGGTAACGCAGAAGGGTACCCTGATTCCCCAGGATAAACCCCTGCTCCGGCGTGAAAAACACAATCCGGTACAAATTCGCCGGGATATTCGCCACTTCCTTGTCCTGTTGCCAGGTTTGCCCCCCGTCGTAGCTCACATAGAGGGTGCCACTGCCCCCCGTCAACCAGATTTCCTGGGGAGAACGATACGCCATATCCAGCAGACCAATCCCCAGAAACCCCACATTCCCCTCCGGTTGCAAGGGTTTGCTCCAATGCCCCTCCTGCCCATCGGGATTAAACCGCAATTCCCCCGCTTGGCTGAGCATCCACAACCCCCCATCGGGCGTAAACCCCATGCTCTGCACCCGGCGGGAACTCTCCCGGTTGTGCTGCACCCAAGCCGATTGCCCCGGCTCCCAGGTGGAATAGAAATTTCCCTTGGTGGAGACCGCCGTGTAATGCCCCTGGCTGTCTCGGTCTAAATCCCGTGCCGCCCCCAACGCCTGTTCCACCTGCGCCTGCCAGGTTTTGCCCCCATCCGTGGTGCGGTAAATCGCCCCCAAATCCGTCGTCATTTCCGCCGAGTTCTTCCCCAGGGCGACAATCGCAATCGGTACCCCTGGCAATTTTTCATCCAAAGGAATCCGCACCCAGGATTTACCCCCATCGGTCGTGTGCAATAGCAAAGGCGGTTTGCCCACCACCCAGCCCTCGCCATCCCGCATACTCACCGCCGTGAACCGGTATAAACCTTCCCCCAAATCCAGGGTGCGCGAGTTCCAGGTTTTGCCCCCGTCCTCGGTTTCCAGCAGGGTCGCCTCCGTCCCCACCAACCAGCCATGCTGGGGCTGATCCGGGTCAAACGCAATATCCATCAGGGTCGCCGTCGTTGGCAGAGATACCTGCTCCCAGGGATGGGTCGTGGTTGCCACGGGACCCCGACTACACCCCAACAACAGCACACACATCAGCACCGCCAACAGTCGCCCCATCGCCCCTATTTCAACCCGTAAAAACTCATTAAAAAGAGAAATCCCAGCGCCAACCCGCCAAAAATCAGCAGGTTTTTTTGCCCCGGCGTGAGGGTATTCACCCCCAACCCATAGCGATAATTTTCCGGGAACCCCGCTACGGATTTGGTGCCAATATCGGCAAAAGCGGTTTTCCGGGCACCACACACGGGACAGCGCCAATCCACCGGCAAAGCGGTAAATGCCGTCCCCGCCGGTATGCCCTTATCCGGTTGCCCCTGTTCCGGCTCATAGATATAGCCACAGGCTCGACACTCATAGCGGGACAATTCCGCCACCGCTGGTTCATTCATAATGCACCCCCAACGCCTCATTTATTATGCCATAGGGCTACCCCCGCCCCAACGCCTGCGCCACCCGTTGCCCGGAACGCACCGCCCCCTCCATGTAGCCCTGCCATTCCCCGCCCGTATGCTCCCCGGCAAACCAAACCCGCCCCACCGGTTGGGTCAACGCCCCCGCCAAGGTCGTCCATTGCCCCGGCTGAAAACAGGTATAACTGCCCAACGCCCAGGGTTCCCGCCCCCAAGCCACCTGGGTTTCGGCGGTAATGGGTGCCGTACTGCCCATGTATTTTTGCATCACAGCCAAGCCCACCTGCCCGGTTGGTAACTGTAACCCCGCCTGTCCCCCCAGAAAAAACGTCAACCCCCGCTCCCCATGCGCCCAGGAATACTGGTACCCCCCATCCGTGATCGTTTCGCCGCTGTAGCCCTGGGTGCGCCAAAACGCCCGCCCCGTCTGCATCACCACCTTGCCATTGGTGCCGTAGCCCCAGGTGTGAACCGCCCGTTGCTGGGCAGGGGATAGCCCAATCCCCAACTCCATCCGCCGCAACCGGGTGAGGGGCACCGCCAAAACCACCGCCTGCGCCCGCAATTCCTTGCCCCCGCCGCTGAGCCGATAACCCTGCCCCACCGCCCGCACCGCCTCCACCTGCCAATTCACCTCGATTTGCCCGGTTAATTTCGCCGCCAACCGGTTGATTAAACGACTATTTCCCCCGGCGATCCGATACCGGGGTGCCTCCTCCTCCGGCTCCGCCCCCGCCTCTGCCAACCAAAAAATCAAATTCAACGCCGACTGGTTCCCCACCTCCAGTCCAAATTCCGTTTGACATTGAATTTCTAAATAGCGGCGCACCCACCCCCGCACCCCCAACCGGTCTAAATAATCCGTAATCGAAGCCCGATCCAGTTGACGGGTCAGGGCATCCTGGGGAAAATCCCGTTCCCGCTCCGGCAACCGCTGATAATCCCGGCGTACCCTCTGCCAAATCGGTCGCACCTGCTCTGTCACCTGCGCCGCCGTGTACTGCTGTCCCCCAAAGAAAAACCCCATCCGTCCCGGAGTCTGCACCGGCACCAAGGACAAGCCCAATGCCCGGACTAACTGTTGCACCTGCCGATGTTCCCCATCAATAAATTCCCCCCCCAACTCCACCGGCTGTCCCCCCTGCGCCTGCGTCCACACCCGTCCCCCCAAGCGGTCACTCCCCTCCAACACCCGCACCCTGACCCCCCGTTGCGCCAAATTGTACGCCGCCGTCAACCCCGCCAACCCCGCCCCCACCACGACAACATCGGGATTGACTTCCGCCGCCCGCCACCCCTGGCAACCCGCCAATACCCCCAAGCCCACCAAGCCCAATTGCCGCCGCCGCATTTTCCTCCCCTCCCCTATTGTTAAGAAGTGTAAAAAGATTTAATATATTATGCAGATGTTAAATTTCCTTTGATAGCCCCCTATGAACTCCCCCCATTTGCCCCATTCTCCCATAGTAAAATCTCTTTTAGAGCCACTTTTGAGTGACTTCCTGTACTGGTTTGGTCAGGCGCGCCAAATGTTGGAGGGGGAAACCCTCCCCTTTTTGGAACCGGGTCAGCGGCAAGCCTTGCTGGCTCAGATTACCCAAGCGGAAGCGGAAGTCCAAGCCGCCCATGCCCTGCTCACCAGTACCGGCGTGGGGGTAGATACCACCGTTTTAATGACCTGGCATCGTCTGGTTTTAGAATGTTGGCATCTCCGCTTGCAGACCCGTACCCATCCCCATCCTTGACCCTATTTCTGGTTAAACAATGATTCTACATTTGCTGTACGTCGTCCTATTTACCATCCTGTCCGTTCTGGCACTCGGTAATCTTCTGCGGAGTTTGATGCGTTTGAGTTTGGAATCCCAATATCCCCGCCAGCGCCCCGTTCCCCACCCGGAATTGTTGGACGAGGCGGGTAACCCGGTGGACGAACCCCTGCTGGTGATGCGGAGTGTGAATTTAGAGGAAGCCCGCCAGCAGTTGGACAAACTCTACGGGGACGATTTGGAATCGTAGCGACCGAACACCAGTGCCACGCTAAACCACCAGAGCATTTGCACCTGGGGGCGAAACCAAAGGGTATCCACCAGCCCGTGGGTCATTGTGCCCACCATCCCCGCCAAAATGCCCATCAGCAAAAACGCTTGGGGGCAGGGTTTCTTCATTAAATAGGATAAGTTTTGCCAACTCCGGTGCAAAATGGTGCCCGTGAGTGCCAGAAATGCTCCCAAACCCAGCAATCCCGATTCCACCGCCACCTCCAGGGGGACGGAATAGGCGCCCAACGCATTGAAATTCGGTCGCTGGTAGAGGGGATAAATCAGATTAAACGCCCGATTTCCGGGTCCGATGCCCAGCCAAGGGTGATCCCGGATCATCGCCAGCACCGCCGCCCAGACATTGATCCGAAAATTGTTACTGCTGTCCGCTCGCCCCGCAAAAATACTCAAAAACCGCAGGCGCAGTCGTTCCGAACGTCCTAACAGTGCCAGTACTATTACCAAAACCAATCCCGCCCCCACCCAGAGCAATACCCTTTGCCAGAGGGGACGGTGGGGACTCCATTGCCACCAGCCCCAGCCCAACCCCACCCCAAAACTGGTATAGACGGCGGCTAATCCTAGCCAGCCTCCCCGACTGCCCGTGAGAACCACACAGACGGTCAGCACCAGCACCAGGGTAACAGCCAGTGCCCGTTGTGCCCAGGTACGCCAACCCAGCAGACAGCCCAAACTCATCCCCACCCCCGGCAGGAGATAGGCTGCCAACACATTGGGATTCTTCAAAAAGCTATACACCCGGGTCGTGCCCGCCAGCGGTGATTCCGGGTCAATCCAAGTCGCCAGGGCTTCCGCCCCAAAAAACCATTGCCGCAACCCCACCACCGCCACCAGCAGTGCCACCAGTAAGTACAAAATCATTAACCACTGCCCCCAGCGGCGCACCCCCCGCAACAGCACCCCCAGGGCAGACAAGTACAAACTCGCCTTCACCCACCCACTCAAAGCCGCCATTTTCACCGGGGAAAAAGCCGTCGCCAGGGTCAGGGTCACCCAGTACAGCACCGCCGTCCCCCAAATCCCTGCAGGCGGTTCCAAAAGCCATAGCCCAAACCCCAGCCCCACCCCGCCGAGCAAGAGGACACCTAACTGGTCATTACTCAAAAATGGCAGACCCAGCAGTAGTCCTGCCACCCACAGCGCCGCCACTGCATCCCGCCACCGTCCCAGCAGACTACCCGGCACCCAGGCGGCACCCTTACCCCACCACCCGGTCACCCAACTGGCGGGGAACCAATGAGTGGGCACCATCAGGCGCGACGGATTTGCTTCGCCATGTCTAAAAATGAACTCATATTTGGGCCAGGCCGTCGCCGGTTGCGTAAATCCGGGGAGCCAGAACTAAACACCAGCGTGGGGGTAGGTGCCGGTTTCGCCACCACTGCTTCGGGCTTGGCGACCGATTTGGCTTCCGTAGAAGCTACTGGCGTTGCCGACCGGGATTCCGATTCGCGCCCAAGGCTCTTGGCTTCCTCTGGGTCTAGGAAAAAAGCCGTTTCCTGTTTCTTAGGAGATTCCCCCTGGGGTCGCCGCCGAAAAATGCCAAAAATTGCCCCAAAAATACCGCCGATAAAGCCAAAAACGGCTCCAAACAGCCTACCAATTACACCCATAATTGTCCCCCCATCAACAACAGCATTTGTCCATCGGGCACTCTATATCTTATCCGAAAATTTTGGGTCAGGCTTCGTCAAAGGCTTCCCAATCCAACAGGTGCAGATAGGGTTCCACGATGTCTGGGCGTTGGAACGCAATTTTTCTTAACAAATGCCAATCCTGGAGGCTGGCAAACGCATTGGGATAATCGTCCTGTTCTAGCCGTTGGGCGAGGGCGGCCACATCAGCGGGCGTTAGGTGCTGAATCTCCTGTTCAGTGATGGTTTGAGCATTCATAGCACACAGGTTTCCCAGGGGAATGAAACGATGAGCATTGATACAGTCTTACGCTATTTAATATTATCTCAATCCGGTTGTCCCATCAAGCAACGCCCCTAAAATTCAGCACCCATTGGTGATCCAGAGATTTTGGAGGTCTGTCATGGAAGCATCTTCCATTCGTCAAATGTCCACTCATTATAATTGAGACACCTTTACATTGCCATAGCAATACCATCCAACGTTGGTGTACAATTGCTAAAAATCCTAGTATAGAAACGCCCATCCGCACAAGAGATTCCGGCCATCCCTACAGGAAATTTCATAGCACCAACTAACAAGGCCATGAAGGCCATCTCTTGTATTTTTCGCAGAGTTTCCTCACAGGAATCCCCTTGGGTGTAGCAACCCTGTAGGGTCGGACAGGAGGCAAAGTAACCTTCTTCGTCCTTTTCAATCACTACGGGAAACAGCAAACGGTTCATAACGCTCTAAATTGGATGTTATTGGCACTTTGGTCTACCCCCATGCTACTCAAGAACCCTACGATTGAGGGATGACCTATGGAATAATAGAGCCAATTAGCCGGTTGTCAGGACAGAATAACAACTTTATGATCACCGTTGAGCATTTGACCAAGCGTTACGGTTCCACCCTGGCGGTCAATGACCTGAATTTCAGCGTGGATGCCGGGGAAATCCTGGGGTTTTTGGGACCCAACGGGGCGGGCAAAACTACCACCATGCGGATGCTCACGGGCTATATGCCCCCCAGTGAGGGCACGGCGAAAATCGCTGGTTTTGATGTGCTGGAGGACTCCCTAGCGGTGCGCCAGCGGATCGGCTATCTGCCGGAAACCCCGCCCCTCTACCGGGAAATGACCGTGCAGGGGTATTTGCATTTTGTCGCCAGCATCAAAGGGGTGAGTGCCGGGGATCGCCCCCGTCGGGTGGACTGGGCAATAGAACGGTGTGGTTTGACCGAACGCCGCCACCAGCTGATCCGCAAACTTTCCAAGGGGTTTCGCCAACGGGTGGGGATTGCTCAGGCGATTGTCCATGACCCGCCAGTGATTATCCTGGATGAACCGACGGTGGGGCTTGACCCGAAGCAAATTATCGAAGTGCGAAATCTCATCAAAAGTCTCGCCGGGGATCACACGATCATTCTTTCCACCCACATCCTGCCGGAGGTGAGCATGACCTGCAACCGGGTGGTGATCATCCAAAAAGGGCGGGTGGTGGCGACGGATACTATTGACCAGTTGCTGAACCGCTCGGACAACCGCACCCAGTACGAACTCAAGCTCAGCGGGAATCTCCAGGCATTACAGGCGGCTCTAGCCCAGTTTCCAGATTTGGCCGGGGTACAGACCCAGAGTGATGGGGACAATCATCTGGTGACGGTGACAACCAACGGGGACACGGATATAGGACCAGAACTAACCGCCCTGGTGGTGCAGGCGGGGTTGAGGCTCTATGAAATGAACCGCCGTCGGGCGACCCTGGAGGATGTGTTTTTGCAATTGACCACCAGCGAAGACACCGCCGAGGACGAGGTATTCGCCAGCGAAACGGCGGCAGACTCCTAAAGCTGTGGTAGGATTAAGCCTGACTTCCTGGGGGCTGTGATGCGTTTACTGTGGGCAAATTTTGTGGCGATTTACCGCAAGGAATTGCAGGGCTATTTTGCCACTTCCTTAAACTACATCATCGCCGCCGTGTATTGGTTTATGGCGGGTGTTTTTTACATCATTTTATTTAATGCGGTGCAAGCCAATGTAGCGGCTCAGGATTTGCAGGGGCAGGCGGGTTTGGGCGCGCCCCCGGTGGATGTGCCAGCGGTAATTTTGGAAAACTATTTGGGGGTATTAGGCTTCCTGTCTTTATTTATTTTGCCCCTGTTGTCCATGAATTTGTTTGCCCAGGAACGGCAACAGGGCACCCTGGAATTGCTCGCCACCTCCCCGATTACGACCACGATGGTAACGGTGGGAAAATTGGCGGGGGTGTTGACGTTTTTTATTACGTTACTTGTGCCGGTGATGTTCTATGAAAGTTTGACCCTGTTGCAGTCGGAACCCCCCTTTTCGTTTTGGTTAATTCTACTCGGACATGGGGCGTTGGTACTGCTGGCGGCGGCGATTTTGTCCCTGGGTTTATTTATTTCCGCTACCACTGAAAGTACCCTTTTGGCGGCGGTGGGGACGTTCGCTTTGATTTTATTGCTGTGGATTTTGCAGGCGGTGGCGGATCGGTTGAGTGGGGTACCAGCGGCTATATTTCGCCATTTGTCCCTCTTGCAAAATTACACCAGTTTGATCCAAGGTTCAGTCAGCACCACCAATATCATTTTATTTCTCAGTTATGGGATTTTGGGGGTATTTTTGACGGTACAGTGGGTGGATGGATTGCGCTTCCAGAGGTCATAGATGATGAATACGCTGGTGAAGGTCGTCCGCAACCATTGGCTCGCTTGGCTGGGGATTGCCCTGGTCACGGCGGGGGTGGTGATCATTCTGGTGGGACCCAAAAACCAACCCTGGGGCGGTCTGCTGTTGGGGGTGGGGGTGGCGCTGTTAGGGTATGCCCTGTTTCGTCTGCCCCTGTGGGACCGACGGGCGTTGGCAGTCGGCGGCAATGTGGCTCTGCGTACCCTGGCGGTGTTGGTGATTTTGGGGTTGGTGAATTTTTTGGCGGTACAATATCCGTACAAAATTGACCTGAGTGCCAACCAGCGGTTTACGTTAGCGCCGGAGTCGCAAAAATTGGTACAAAATCTAAAAGAGCCGGTGCGGGTGATTATTTTTGACCAGCAGATTACGCCGCCCGCCCGACAGCTTTTGGAAAATTACCGCAAGGTGGCGGGGGATAAATTTAGCTTTGAGGTGATTGACCCCCGCAGTAATCCGGTTAAGGCGCAGGACTTTGAGGTGCAGGGGTTTGGGGAGGTGCATTTAGAAAGTGGTAAGCGGCGGGAACGTTTGCGGGATCAGCTCAGCGAATCTAATTTAAGTAATGCAATTGTCCGGCTCACCCAATCCAAGCAGGGGAATGTGGTATTTTTGCAGGGGCACGGGGAGAAGTCTTTGGAACCGGGGCAGCGGGGCAGTATGTCCCAGGCGCAGCAGGCCTTGCAAGCCCGCAACTTTAACGTGCAACCCCTGAATTTAGCGGAAACGGGTCAAATCCCCAAGGATACGAAGGTGGTGGTAGTGGCGGGACCGCAACAAGCCCTATTAGCCCCGGAGGCTCGGGCGTTGGAGCAGTTTGTGAAAAATGGGGGCGGGGTACTGTTGTTGCTTGACCCCTTGGAACCGGCGAAAAATGACCGGGGGTTACAGGATTTGTTCAAGTGGGCGGGGGTCAAATTAGACGGGCGGTTTATCGTTTCCAATACGGAAATCATTCAGGGAGCGGGACGGGGGGTGGCGGTGACGACCCGTTATGCGGACCACCCGATTACCAAGGAATTTGGTCAGAGTTTGGCGCTGTTTCCCCTGGCGCAGGCGGTGGATTTGGTAGGAGAAGGGGAAAAAACGGGGGTGCCCCTATTTCTGACCGGGCGGGGGGTTTGGGCGGAGAGCAATACCCAGGAAGACCCCTTTTTTGACCCGCAACAGGACCGGGAGGGCCCCCTGCCGATTGGGGTGGCGGTGGAGAAGGGCAAAGGGCGTTTGGTGGTGATTGGGGATTCGGAATTTGTCGCCGATGGCTTATTTAATTTGCAACGGAATGGGGATGTGTTTTTGAATAGTGTGAATTGGTTGGCACAAAACGAAGCCCAGCCCCTCTCGATCCGTTCCAAGGACCCGACCAATCGCCGCTTGAATATTGCTACCCCCCTAGCAACTTCTGTGACCCTGCTGGCCTTAATTGGCTTACCGGGGGGAGCGTTGGTGGCGGCGGCGGTGGTGTGGTGGCGCAGAAGGTAAGAAGATAACAGCCAAGTTGGATTAGCCTGGCTTTGTTCAATTAAAACACAAGTCAAAGGGTATCCATTTGAGGTTTTGCTGCCTGAAGGTTTCGCAGTAAAAAGTGCCATTTTATCTGACCAGGTGAAAAGCCTGGACTGGCAAGCAAGGAAAGCGGAATTTAGTTGTAAGTTACTACCCAAAAAATTCAATGAAGTTATCAAGAAATTAAACACATTAATTCATGAGCAACTGTACAATGAAAATAAACTGTTGAACCTCTATTTATTGATTTTTGATTGATTTTTGTACTTACACAGCAGGGCTGGAAGCCCCATTCTTTCGTTAGCAATTATCAATAACTCAGGGATCATTCGCAATAGCCGTGAATTATATAGAGGTACCCTGACATAGCAATCCTAAATAAGAATGGAATAGGGGTCGCAGGGGCACCGCCCCCGTCCTTGGTTCTGGGAAATTTCTGTTGATTAATCAGATAGGATGACTACGGGCAAGGTTCCGTATAATTAGGGTTAATAACAGGCATTAATCATAATAATTTCAGCCATTGACCCAGATATGGATATAATTCAGGAGTGGTAAAACCCTTCATCATCAAAATCTATGGCAGATATTGTGGATATTGCGGTGAGTGCGGGGCCGTTTCAGACCCTGGTGGCGGCGGTGCAAGCGGCGAATTTGGTGGATGCCCTCAAAAGCCCCGGCCCGTTTACCGTGTTTGCCCCCAATGATGACGCCTTTGCCGCCCTTCCTCCAGGTACGATTACAACCTTATTACAAAATATTCCCCAACTCACCCGGATTTTGAAATACCATGTGGTGGCGGGACGATACACGACTGCGGATTTACACACTGGGATGCGTTTGCAATCCTTGGAAGGGTCGTTGATTCCCATATACCTGGAAGGGGGGGAATTTGAGGTGAAAAATGCCACGGTGTTGGCCGCCGATATTGCCGCCGATAATGGGGTGATCCATGTGCTGAACCGGGTGATTTTGATGGGAGGCGATGGGCCGGTGCCGGGGGATGTCACCAAGGGCTGGTACTCCCAACCGGTGACGGGGCTTTAGGGATGTTACAGAGCTTGAGGGAATTTAACGTTTAATTGCAGAATCTCAGGTTCCCATACCAGGGCGTTGGTGGCGAATGATACCGTTACCCAATATCCATATTTTGAGATTGAGGGCTTATGTATCGTCCGAGTCAACGGGATTGGCCTACGGCTTTGGTCACAGCGGGTTTGGGGGCAGGGGTGGCAACCTCTTGGGCAGTGGTGCAGGGGCAAAACCCTTTGGTCGCCCTGGGGATCACCCTGTTTGCCGCCGTGATGGCGCTGGTGGTGGATGAACTTCAACGGGGCTAAAGTCTCAGGCTTTTGGGAAAACATTATAATAAGGGATGCCGCACCTGTCGGGGAACGGTTGTCGTCGGAGTATTGGGCGTTGTGATGTCAACATGGTTCGGGGAGTGCCATTCGCTCCATCGGCGGGGGTTTTCTGCTGACATCCATCATCACGGCCATCTGGGGATGCCACCGGCGGGGGGGTTGTTTTGCCCCATTTTTGTCCCTTTATTTTTTTTGTTTGCACCATGAGTCATTCCCTATTGCCCTGGTTGACCGACGAGCGTGATGCCTGTGGGGTTGGATTTATCGCTGACCGTCGTGGCCGGGTGAGCCATGATTTGGTGACCCAAGCCCTGGCCGCGCTGACCTGTCTGGAGCATCGGGGGGGCTGTAGTGCGGACCGGGATTCCGGGGATGGGGCGGGGCTGATGACGGGTCTGCCCTGGGGAATTTTGCAGGACTGGGCGGAGGCACCGGGGTTGCCTCCCTTGGGACGGGGACGGACGGGGGTGGGGATGATGTTTTTACCCCCCCAGGCGCAGATGGCGGCGCAGGAATGGTTGACCCAGGGGTTGCAACAGGCGGGCTTGACGGTGTTGGGCTGGCGGGAAGTGCCGGTGCGCCCGGAGGTCTTGGGGGTGCAGGCGCGGCAAAATTGTCCGGCGATTGCCCAGGTGATTGTCACGCATTCGAAATTACAAAATGATGCGTTAGAACAGCATTTGTACTTAACCCGTAAGCGGTTGGAACGGCAGGTGGCGGAGCAATCCTGGGGGGATGATTTTTATGTGTGTTCCCTTTCCTGTCGCACGATTGTCTATAAGGGGATGGTGCGCTCGGCGGTACTGGGGGAATTTTATCGGGATTTGCAAGATGAGCGGTACCAGAGTGCGTTTGCCATTTATCACCGCCGTTTTAGTACGAATACTCTGCCTAAATGGCCGTTGGCGCAACCGATGCGGCTGCTGGGGCACAACGGGGAAATTAACACCCTGCTGGGCAATATCAACTGGATGATGGCGCGGGAGTCGAGTTTTGCCCATCCCCTGTGGGCGGGTCGTTTGGCGGACCTCAAGCCGGTGGTGAATCGGAAAAACAGCGATTCAGCCAATTTGGACAATAGTTTGGAATTGCTGGTGCGTTCCGGGCGCAGTCCCCTGGAGGCGATGATGATGCTGATCCCGGAGGCGTACCAAAACCAGCCGGAATTGGCGAATTACCCGGAGGTGGTGGATTTTTATGAATACTATGCGGGTTTGCAGGAAGCCTGGGATGGTCCGGCGTTGATCGTGTTTGGGGATGGCAACGTGGTGGGGGCGACCCTGGATCGGAATGGTTTGCGACCCGCCCGCTATGTGTTGACCCAGGATGATTGGGTGATTGTGGCTTCGGAGGCGGGGGTGGTGGATATTCCCGCCGATCAGGTGATTGCTAAGGGGCGTTTGGGACCGGGGCAAATGCTGGCGGTGGATTTAGCCAAAGGGGAATTGCTCACCAATTGGACGATCAAACAGCAGGTGGCGCAACGGCTGCCCTATGGGGATTGGGTCAAGCAATACCGGCACCACCTCCCCGCTGAACCTTTTGGGGATGCTTGTCAGTACGATGAAATAACATTGCTCCGGTATCAAACCGCCTTTGGCTATACCGCCGAAGATGTGGAAATGGTGATCGAACCGATGGCGACGACGGGGAAGGAGCCGACGTTTTGCATGGGGGATGATGCGCCTTTGGCGGTGCTGTCGGAAAAGCCCCATCTGCTCTACGACTATTTCAAGCAACGGTTTGCCCAGGTGACGAATCCGCCGATTGACCCCCTGCGGGAGAGTTTGGTCATGTCCTTGGAGATGGGGCTAGGGGCGCGGGGGAATTTATTACAAGTCCGCCCGGAGGATGCCCGCCAGATTTGGCTCAGTTCGCCGGTGCTGAATGAGCGGGAATTGCAGGGGGTGAAAAGCGGGGGCTTAGCCACGGTTGAAATTAGTACGTTGTTTGACTTGAATGGGGCTTGTGACACCCTCAAAAATGCCCTAGATGCCCTATGTGCCCAGGCGGTGGCGGCGGTGCAAACAGGGGCGGAAATTCTCATTCTCAGCGACCGTATCGAACTGCTCACGGCGACCCGTACCTGGATACCCCCCCTGTTGGCGGTGGGGGCGGTGCATCACCATTTGATTGCCCAGGGGTTGCGCCTGCGGGTGTCCTTGGTGGTGGAGACGGCGCAGTGCTGGAGTACGCACCATTTCGCCTGTTTGATTGGCTACGGGGCGAGTGCGGTCTGTCCCTACCTGGCGTTGGAGACGGTGCGCCAGTGGTGGCAGGATAGCAAAACCCAAGCCCTGATGGCGCAGGGCAAAATCAGCCGCTGTACCCTGGTGGAAGCCCAGGGGAATTACCGGGCGGCGGTGGAGGCGGGATTGCTAAAAATTCTCTCGAAAATGGGCATTTCCCTGTTGTCCAGCTATCACGGGGCGCAGATTTTTGAAATTTTGGGCTTGGGCGAGGAGGTGGTGGAGACCAGTTTCCGGGGCACGATTTCTCAGTTGGGGGGGTTGAATTTGGCGGAACTGAACCAGGAAATTTGCCGGATTCACCAGCGGGCGTTCCCGGAGTTGACCCAGAAGAAGCTGGAAAATCTGGGGTTTATCCAAGCCCGTCCCCGGGGCGAGTACCACATGAATTCCCCGGAAATGGCGAAGCTTTTGCACAAGGCGGTACGTTCGGGGGCACCGGCGGACTTTGCCACCTACCAGCAATTCTTGGAACACCGTCCCCCCACGGCTCCCCGGGATTTGTTGACCTTGGCGAGCGACCGCCACCCCATTCCCCTGGCGGAAGTGGAACCGGCGAGTCACATTGTCACCCGTTTTTGTACCGGCGGGATGTCCCTGGGGGCGTTGTCCCGGGAAGCCCATGAGGTGCTGGCGATTGCCATGAACCGTCTGGGGGGCAAGTCCAACTCCGGGGAGGGGGGGGAAGACCCGGTGCGGTTCCGAGTCTTAGAAGATGTGGATGAAACGGGACATTCTCCCACCATGCCCCACCTGAACGGGCTTCGCAATGGGGATACGGCGAGTTCGGCGATCAAACAGGTGGCGTCCGGGCGATTTGGGGTGACGCCGGGGTATCTGATGCACGCCCAGCAGATTGAGATCAAAATGGCGCAGGGAGCCAAACCGGGGGAGGGGGGGCAATTGCCGGGGAAAAAGGTCAGCCCCTACATTGCCATGTTGCGCCGTTCCAAGCCGGGGGTGTCGTTGATTTCGCCGCCGCCCCACCACGATATTTACTCCATCGAAGACCTAGCGCAATTAATTTTTGACCTACATCAGGTGAATCCGCAAGCGAAAGTGTCGGTGAAATTGGTGGCGGAAATTGGCATCGGCACCATCGCCGCCGGGGTCGCCAAAGCCAATGCGGACGTGATCCAAATCTCCGGGCATGATGGGGGGACGGGTGCCTCGCCCCTGAGTTCGATCAAACACGCCGGTACCCCCTGGGAGTTGGGGTTGACCGAGGTGCATCGGGTGCTGTTGCACAACCAACTGCGGGACCGGGTGATTTTGCGGGTGGATGGGGGCTTAAAAACCGGCTGGGATGTGGTGATGGCGGCTCTGATGGGGGCGGAGGAATTTGGGTTTGGGTCGGTGGCGATGATTGCCGCCGGGTGTATCATGGCGCGGGTGTGTCATACGAATAATTGTCCGGTGGGGGTGGCGACCCAACGGGAGGATTTGCGGCGGCGGTTCCCCGGTTTGCCAGAACAGGTGGTGAATTTCTTCCTGTTTATCGCCGAAGAGGTGCGGCAGATTTTAGCGGAATTGGGCTACCGTTCCTTGAGTGAAATTATTGGGCGGGCGGATTTGCTCCAACCCCGGCAGATCACCGTCAGCAAAACCCAGGGCTTGCACCCTACCGCCTTAACCCAACTGCCCGACACCCGCACCCACCGGGATTGGCTCAACCATGAACCCGTCCACAGCAACGGGTCGGTGGTGGATGATGGGTTATTGCAAAAGCCGGAAGTACAACGGGCGATCCAAAACCAGGAAACGGTGATGGTAAATGTGTCCCTGGTCAATACCGACCGGAGTGTGGGGGCACGGATCGCTGGGGAAATTGCCCGTCGTTATGGGGATGATGGGTTTCAAGGGCACATTACCCTGCGGGCAAAAGGCAGTGCGGGGCAGAGTTTTGGGGCGTTTAATCTCCCCGGCATGACCCTGCACCTGACCGGCGAGGCCAACGATTATGTGGGCAAGGGGATGCACGGCGGCGAAATTATCGTGGTGCCTGACCCGGATTTGGCCTGTGACCCCAGTGCCCAGGTGATTATCGGCAATACCTGTCTGTACGGGGCGACCGGGGGGCGGTTGTTTGCCTACGGGCGGGCAGGGGAGCGGTTTGCGGTGCGCAATTCCCTGGCGCAGGCGGTGATCGAAGGGGCGGGGGATCACTGCTGTGAGTACATGACCGGCGGGGTAGTGGTGGTACTTGGCCCGGTGGGGCGCAATGTAGGGGCGGGCATGACCGGCGGCTTGGGGTATTTCTTGGATGAAACGGGGGACTTTCCCCTACGGGTCAACCCGGAAATTGTCAAAATCCAGCGGGTGACCAGCCCGGCGGGTGCCCGCCAGTTGCACGACCTGATCACCATCTACCGGGAACGTACCGGCAGTCGCAAGGCCGAGGCCATTTTGACCCAGTGGGAACGGTATCTGCCCCAGTTTTGGCAGGTGGTGCCCCCCTCGGAAGCCGATACCCCCCAGGCTCAACCAGCCACTTCGGTTCTGGAGCCGGTTTAATCCGGCAGGAATCAGGCTAAGATGAAAGCCGACTTCTGAGGTGTCATGGTGCTGGGTTGGGTAATCCTTGTCCTGCTCCTGGGGGGGGGCCTCGGCGGCTGGTGGCTGGATCGCTGGCTCTGTCGCCGTTCCCAGAATCCGTTGCGCCTGAGCCGGGGTCACTGGCAGATGGAAATCCAAAAAACCGACCATTACCGCTGGCGGGGGCAGTTGGAATGGCTCAATCCCAGCCACCGCTTCGAGGTGATGCTCCCGGAATGTACGGTGGATGTACAGCTTTTATCCCAACACGATACCGCTGGCATTACGGTAAAAACCGAGTTGATTTCCCATCACCCCGATGCTCCTGCCCGTCCCGATGGCTATTGGGCGGCCTGTATCATCAAAACCCGGCAACGGGTGGGTTTGGAGGTGACCTTGGACATGACCGGGGCGGATTTGACGGGCTTGCAGGCGGCCTGGGTGCGGTGTCAGTATGTCACCTACGGGCCGGCGGGTTGGGTGCCCCGGGAACAGCACGTGGTTTTGCCCTTGGCGTTTCCCGACCCCACCCGCACGTTGGTGAGTCGGCGTAGCCCGGAAGGCGCAGAAATTCTGCTGATTCGCACCCATCTGCTGTGCCATCTGGATGACCCGGTTTCGGTGATCAAACGCTATGCCCAACCCCATGCTCTCCCCGGCGATATTGTGGTTTTGGGGGAGACCCCGGTGGCGATCATGCAGGGGCGGTGGCGGCACCCCCGGCAAATTCAACCCGGCTGGTTGGCTCGGCGGCTCTGTACGTTTTTCCTACCCACCTCCAGTCTGGCGACCGCCTGCGGGTTGCAAACCCTGATCGACCTGGTGGGTGCGCCCCGGGTGTTGGGGGCATTTCTGGTCGGCGCCATCGCCAAACTCCTGGGCAAGCCGGGGGTGTTTTACCAGTTGGCCGGGGAGCAGGCCGCCCTGATTGACGACGTGACCGGCACCTTGCCCCCCTATGACCAGTTCGTGGTATTGGGGCCCAGCCGACCCCAGACCGTAGTGGAGGAGATCAAGGAGCAAACCGGACTCGGGGCGGCGATTGTGGATGTGAACGACTTGAAAGCGGTTAGAATATTAGCCAGGACGGCGGATGTGGATGCCTCCCTGTTGACCCGGGTGTTGGTGGATAACCCCGCCGGGAATGCGGCGGAACAAACCCCTCTGTTGCTGATCCGTCCCTTGCCCCCAGCCCCCCCCCAGCCCCCCCACGCTGACCATGTTGACCATCCGACCGCCCCACCCCCAGGAATGGAAAGCGATCCCGACCCGCACGGGGGATGGCGACCCGTTTGAACCCCCGGGGCAGACCTGGGTAGCTCTGGAAGCGGGGCAGATGGTAGGGGCGATTCATGTGGTACCCTTCAACCGCAGTCGCAGTACCTGGCAGGTGAAGTGGGTGACCAGTACCACCCTAGCGGTGGGTTCCCAACTGTTGCGGTACGCCCTGGAAACGGTTTTGGAAGCCCGCACCTGGGTTTTAGAAATCCCCATCCAGGAGCGGGACACCCTGGCGCTTTACCGGCAAAATGGCTTTCAACCCCTGGCCCATTGCACCTACTGGCACCTGCACGGGTCTGCCCTCACCGCCCTTGCCCACGCCCCGGTGGAAGCCCCCACCCTCAGTCCTGTGGGGAATGGGGATGCCTATCTGCGCTACCAATTGGATACCCTGGCGATGCCCCCTCTAGTACGTCAGGTGTTTGACCGCCATCCTGAAGACTTTGCCGTCCCCCTGTGGCAAACCCTGTGGCACCAGTGGCGCACCTGGCAGGGGCAATCCCGGTGGATTCGCAACTATGTGTTTGAACCCCAACGGAAGGCGGCGATTGGTTATTTTGGCCTGTGGTTTGACCCCCACGCCTCGCAACCCCACCCGGTGGATTTGACCGTCCACCCCGCCTACACCTGGCTGTACCCCCAATTGCTTTCCCACTTGACCCGCCTGGTCACCCCAGAGCCGGGGTTGCGCTTAGCCTGCATGGACTATCAACCGGAGCGGGAAGCCTGTTTCCAGTGGGCGGGAGCCGTGCCCCAGGGGGAAACCCTCTGGATGTCCCGTTCCGTGTGGCACAAACTGCGGGAGGCCAAATTGAACCTCCAGGAACTGCCCAATTTAGCAGAGGTTTTGCCCCATTTGCAACCCGTCCCCCTTACGCCCCGGGATTCGTTTGCAGGGGATCAGAACATGGCACAATAACCCTAAGGTGCCAACGGTAGAGATGGTAGTCGGTTTGGGTTTGGATATTGGTCGGAAACGGGTGGGGGTGGCGATCAGTGACCCGCTGGGTTTGGTGGCAACGGGTCTGCCGACTCTGACCTGGCCCCAAGTGCCCCCAGCCCTGGCCGCCATTGTCCGGGAACGCCAGCCCCAGGTCTTGGTGGTGGGTTTGCCCCGCTATCCCGATGGCCGTCCCAGTGCCCAAACCCGCTACACCCAAAAGCAGGGGGATTACCTCGGACGGTATCTCCATCTGCCGGTGGTGTATGTGGATGAAGTCCTCACGTCCTGGAGTGCCGCCCAAACCCTGGATCGCCGCCGTTACCGCCACGAGGTGGACTACCGGGAAGCGGTGGACCAACGGGCCGCCATGCTGATTCTGCAACAGTGGCTCGACCAGCAACCTCATTCCTTTCGTTCTGGAGACAATTATGGGTCGAAATTCCCAACAAAATTTTGACCTACCGGCCCAGGTGGTGCTGGTGGATGAGCGGGGTCGCTCCCTGGCCTGCTATGTGGATCGGACCTTGGAGGTGGATAATCGCCCTTACCTCCTGTTGTTGCCGGTGGATGTGCCAGTGGAATTGTTCGCCTGGAATGAGGCAGAAGACACCCTACTGGATTTAGAGGAGGAGGAAATGGACGCCATTTTGCCCATCGCTCGTGACATTCTGGCGGAGCAAAACCTCACCCTGTTGGACACGGCCCTGACCCTCACCGCCCAGGGAGAACTGCCGGACGACCAGGAAACCCTATTTTTGGACTACGAAGGCCGGGAAGGGGAGGTGGAATCGGAGGAATTTCAAGAATTGGGGGTCTTTTACCACGAAGGCCGCCGCTACGGGGTTTATACGCCCCTCGACCCGCTGTTATTTTTCGCCCGTTTGAACAGCCAAGGCCAACCGGAACCCCTCTCCGCCGAAGAAATGGAGCGCATTGGCCCCCGTTTGGAAGCCGAGTTACTCAATGACCTGGATTAAGGCCGAAACAAATGCCGATGCTGTGGGTGGTACAACTGGGAACGGGTCACCCCCGCCCCAAACACCGGGCTGACCACATACAGGGTGGTGCGGGTCAAATGCTCCCGGTGGGTCACGGCGGCCATTTGCGTCAAAGGCACCAACCAAATGCGTTCCTGGGGCCAACCCAACCGGTGACAGACCGCCACCAGGGTATCCGGGGGGTAATGTTTTTGTAATTCTGCCTGCGCCTGATCCACCAAGCGGGCACTGAGATACAGCCCCAGGGTGGCTCGGTGAGCCGCCAAATCCGCCAAATTTTCGGGCATGGGGGTGATGCCAGGGGTGCGGGTGAGGATCACCGTCTGTACCAATTCCGGCACCGTCCATTCTGTCGTTAATCGTGCCGCCGCCAACTGCATTGCCCCCACGCCGGGGATAATTTCCACCCCAATTCCCGCCCCGTGCAAGGCTTGGATTTGCTCATAAATTGCCCCGTACAAACTCACATCCCCGGAATGCAACCGTAGCACCAATTTGCCCGCCTGCACCCGCTCAATCATCAGGGGCACGATGGTTTCTAGGGTCAAATTTTTGGTGGGGATGCGTTCACAATCCGCCCGGGTCAACGCCACAATGCCTGGGGGGATGAGGGAATCCGCATAAAGCACCACGTCGGCGGTTTTAATCAGCCGCTCTGCCTGCACGGTCAACAATTCCGGGTCGCCCGGCCCTGCTCCTACTATGTAAATTTTGGGATATATTTTGGGCGTATCGGACATGGCGGCAGATGCCTCCTCATTCACCATTCGCTTGCCAATGATACTCTAGGTTCTGTTGATCTTATGTAAGGGCACTTCTAAAAATAGGTCGCAGGGGCATAGCCCCCGTCTCTGGTTTTCGATAGCCTGCGTGGCGTAAATGGGTGTAAATAAATAGAAGTGCCCTATAGCCAATTACAAGCTCAGTTAATTTATTGTGTGAACTAGGGAGGAACCGCAGTGGCTACGGAGATTCTGGAAAAGCCGAAAACCGGGGGACAGCGCAAACACGCCCCCAATTACAAAGTGCTGTTGCACAATGACGACCACAACACGATGGAGTATGTGGTGGAGTCGCTGATGAAAACCGTGCCCAGCCTGTCCTGGATGGATGCGGTGGCGGTGATGTTGGAGGCGCACAATACGGGGGTGGGGTTGGTGATTGTTTGCCCCCAGGAGCCAGCGGAATTTTATTGCGAGGGGTTACAGCGCCGGGGCTTGACCAGCACGATTGAGCCGGAATGCTAAAAGCGAGGTTGCGCCGGTTGGCGACTTTGCCATTCCCCCTGCGGTTGCTGGCATTTGTCCTGATTGTGTTGGCGTTTTGGTTGCCGGTGGTGCTGGTACTCTGGCCGTTTTTGGGTACGGGTGACCAGGTGCGCTCTCTGGCGACTACAATTCTTTATCTGGAATTTATCGGTATTTTGTACTGGTGGAGTTGGGGAGTGCGGGGGGAACGGCATCCCTGGGCTTACTACGGTTTGGCGTTGGAGGGACGCTGGGGGCGGGAAGCCCTGTGGGGTTGGGGGTTGGGGCTGGGGGCATTGATGGCATTACTCAGTATGCAGGCGCACTGGGGCTGGTTGTTGTGGCAGAACCGCCCGGAGACGCAAGTTATTCTGGAAGGGGTGGCGGTAGGACTGGGCGTGGCCTTGGCGGAGGAATGGCTGTTTCGGGGTTGGTTGTGGCAGGAGTTGCGCCAGGATTATGGGGTGGCGGGGGCGGTCTGGGGCAGTAGTGGGTTGTTTGCGTTGGCGCATTTTTTCCACCCCCCGCAGGTGCTTTTAGCCATTTGGCCGCAGTTTCCGGGGTTGATGTTGTTGGGGTTGAGTTTGGCCTGGGGACGGCTGGCCTGCGGGGGTCGCCTGGGGTGGCCGGTGGGGTTTCACGGGGGGCTGGTGGCGACCTACTACTGGGTGCGGGTGGGGGGCTGGCTGACGGTGCATCCCGATTTCCCCCCCTGGCTGACGGCGCTGGAGACGAATCCCTTGGCTAGTCCCCTGGGGTTGACGGCCATGCTGGCGGTGGCGGTCATGACCCGCTGGTGGGCGCAGAAAACCCTGCCGGGGTAATGGCGCAACGGGGGTTCTGGCTGGGTCTGGGGTTACTGTTGACCGCTTGTGGCGTGCCCTTGGTGGCGGTTTCCCCAGAGTTGCTCCCCCTCACGTTGGAAGGACGGGCGGGTGGCGAGGTGGGCAGTGGGCAGTGTGGTTCTGTCAATCGCCGCCCCAACCATCGGTTGCAGATTGCGGAAGATATGGATTATCTGAAATTGGAGGTCAGGGATGCCCGAAACGTTACCCTCCTGGTCAAGGGGGCGGATGGCGTTTTGTGCGCGACCCCGATCCAAAATCGCCCAGCCCAGATTTCCGGGTATTGGCAGGCAGGGGTTTACGAAATTTTCATCGGCAGTCTTGACCCTGGGCAGTCCCCCCCCTACCGCCTGGTGGTCAGCGGGGCAAAATCGCTTCCGTGAGCAGGGCACTCTGTAAATCCGTGGCCTCCAGATAGGCATCCGTCAAACAGGCACGGGTGAAATCCGTTCCCTGCACCAGCACTTCATAGAGGGAAGCCCCGCTCAAATCGGCACCCACTAGGCTGGCATTGGTCAAGTCCGCCTGGTTGAGAATTGCCCCGGTGAGATTGGCCCCGCCCAAATCCGCCCCCTGGAGCAATACCCCGGTCAAATCCCCACCCGCCAGATTCGCCTGGTGCAACCGTGCCCCCGTGAAAATCGCTCGGGACAAACGGGCATCGCTCAAATCCGCTTCGCTCAAGTTGGCCTCCCGGAGCGTCGCCTGTACCAGATTACTGCGCTGTAACATCGCCTTGGACAGTTGCGCCCGGGTGAGGTTGGTGCGGCTCAAATCCACGCCGGTCAAATCCGCCCGGGTGAGGTCCGCCTCCGTGAGATTGGCATGGATCAAATCCACCCGGTCTAAAATCGCCCCGTTCAGAACCGCCCGGGTGAGGTTCGCCCCCTTGAGGTTGGTGCGGCTGAAATCGGCGTTCATACATTGGGCTTCGGTCAAGTCCGCATTGGCAAGATTGGCTTCACTCAAAATCGCATCGCTCAAACCCGCCCCCACCAGTTTCGCCCCCTGCAAAATTGCCCGGCTCAAGTCCGCTTCAAAAAAATTGGCCTGACTGAGGTCACTGTGCCGCAGAGCCGCCCGTGTCAAATCCACCCGTGCCAAATTCGCTCCACACAGCCGGGCATCGTTCAAATTCGCCCCCGTTAAATCCGCCCCACTCAGGTCAGCCCCGCTCAAATCCGCCTCAATCAGCACCACCCGGCTCAAATTCGCCCCCACCAACTTGGCACCCCGCAGATTCACCCCCACCAAATCCGCTTCGGTCAATTTGGCCTTGTTGAGAACCGCTCCCTCCAAATCCGCCTGGCTCAGATACGCCCCCACCAGTTTCGCCGCCGTCAGATTGGCTTCCCGCAGTACCGCCTGGCTCAAATCCGCTTCTCGCAAAATCGCCCGGCTCAAATCCGCCCGGGTCAAATTCGCCTGACTGAAGCCAATCCCCGCCAGCTTCGCCCGACTGAGATTGATCTCCCGCAGGATGGCCAAAGCCAAATCTGCCCCGTTCAGGTTCACCTGCCGGAAATCCCGCTCCCCATCCGCATACCGCCGTAACAGTTCGTCCGCATTCATGGTTTTATGATACAGGGGATTGGTCAATTGCCCATAAGAGCCGCCCACACTGGCTCATCCATCTCAAAATTCGCACTCACGGTCTGCACATCGTCTAAATCCTCCAATACCTCTAACAACCGCAGTACCTTGCGCCCCCAGTCCGCATCCGTAATCGCCACCGTGGTCGTGGGTTGCCAACGGGTCAGGGCTGTGCCCACCCGATACCCCTCCTTTTGCAGAGCCGTCACCACCGCCTCCAAAGCCAACGGTTCCGTGAGCAACGCCGCCGTGTCCCCGTCCCACTCGTACCCCGTTGCAGGCACCTGGAGCGCCGTCGCCAGCAGGTCATCTTCATCCGTCACCCCCGGCAGTTCAATCCAGCCCACCTGGGTAAACATCCAGCCCACACAGCCGGTTTCCCCCAAATTGCCCCCGTATTTATTAAACGCCGCCCGAATCTCCCCCGCCGTCCGGTTGCGGTTATCCGTCAGGGCTTCGATCAACACCGCCACTCCCCCCGGCGCATAGCCCTCGTAACGCACCGCCTCCAAACTATCCGCATCCGCCCCCAACAGTCCTGCCCCCTTGGCAATCGCCCGTTCGATATGCTCCTGGGACATCCCCGCCGCCTTAGCCTTCTCCACCGCCGTCCGCAGGCGAAAATTAGCCGCCGGGTCAGGTAACCCCGTCCGTGCCGCCACGATCATCTCCCGTGATAATTTGGCAAAAACCTGTCCCTTGAGGGCATCCACCCGCGCTTTTTGACGTTTGATATTCGCCCACTTACTATGTCCCGCCATGATTCTGCCTACATTGACAATCATTAATTTTAATTTAGGGTACCTCTATTTATTTACACCCATTGAAGTTTATCTCGCTGAAATGCCCATATTAATCACTACGCCACGCAGGCTATCCAAAACCAGAGACGGGGGCGGTGCCCCTGCGACCTATTTTTAGAAGTGCCCTTTAATTACTAATTCATTTAGGATAATTTAAGACACCTCTATTTATTTGCACCACCAGAAAGTCATCTCACCGGAAGGCTCATATTAATACAGCCGTGCCATGCAGGCTATCCAAAACCAGAGCCAGGGCAATGTCCGTGCAAACCCTGTTTAGGATTAAATGTTATATATTTATAGGCACAAGTGTTGAATCCTGCAATAAAACTTTACATATTTAGGCGTGGGACGACCCGATTGAGCCAATGGACAAAATTCCACTCCTGCCGTATTAAGATTTGTATATATCGGAACTTATCTGCCAATTTACTTCCGTACATCCGTGGAACTTTTAACAGTTGCAATATCAAGTAAACTATTAAAATTACATAAATTTGAATGGTAATTCCATTCAAATTTTTACTCATCATTTTATCGAGCTTTAAGTTCATCTTTAGAAATTTCCATAGTACCTCTATCGCCCAGCGTTGTCTATAGGCTTCCCCTATCTCTTCATTACTCATTACATCCTCAGGAATATTGGTAGCTAAATAATAGTCTACTTTCTGTTGAACATTGCCAAAACAAACTACTCTCGCCTTACCTCGTTCTGTGGTGATATGATAGTTTTCATCCCATTTCCAATTCGACTTAATACGGATAATAAAAAGGGCATCATTTTCGATAAATTGTTCAAATACTTTGTGACTGCAAAACCCTCTATCCCCGACTGCGACTCCATTTTCCGGTAGCATTTTCACAATATCTTCACCAAAATTAATCTCATGTGCCTGTCCAGGACTAACAATTAAATGACCAGTAGATTTCGTATCTTGATTCAAAGTGGTTATTAACTTTACTTGGCGATAGCCTTGGAGCCAAAATAACTTACTCATCAGCGGTATTACGGTAGCATCAAAAGGACATAAAACCAACCTCTTTTCAGGATGAGCTTCCTCAATATAATGCAATAATTTATGATAAAGATGCATAAAAATTTGTGGGTCTCTTGTCTTGTTCGCCTTAGAAAACGTGGATAAGTCAACCTTAATGCCCGCATGATTTAATTGGTAAAATAAGTCCCGTAAACTGTTGATTCCTTTGTCTAAAATGCCAGCAAACCAGATTGAACAAAATAAGGGCACCTCTATTTATTCAAAATATGAGAACGAAACACAAAAACAGCATAGCATTGCTCAGTACTTTTTTGTACTAAGATGACTGGGTTTTATAGATTGCTGTAGATATGATTGAAAAGAGACTTAGTAGGGGGTCAAAACTCACAGATTATCGGCCAGGGACTGCCGCTCCCAAAACGCATAACGGCGGAAATTATAAGCCAGATTTTTCAACCCAATTGCCGCTTCTACTCTGGTTTTACCAATCAGACGCATGAATTTACCCCCAAGACACATCACCCACTGACCAAATACGTGTTCCACCTTGGCTCTCACTTTAGATTTGATGCGATTCTTTTCATTTTGCTCTGCGGTTAGGGGCTGATTTCGGTAGCCTTTTTCATGGATGTGACTGGTAAATCCAATCCTGGCTAACGTCCATTCTAAATCCGTGCTGTGATAGGCACTATCTCCCCAGATTTCCGACCCATCAATATCCACCAGTTGACTGAATACTTGTGAGTCATGCACGGAGGCATCCGTGACCACATAATGACGCACAAAACCATATTTTACATCCACACTGATATGATTTTTATAGCCAAAATAGCTGACACCATTTTTCTTTACCCAACGGGCATCTCTATCCTTTTGCCGTAAAACCTGGGGTTTTTCCTCCCATTGCTTAGGAATTTTCCCTTCCTTTACTTCTTGATTTTCTTGCCGAGTATTTCGTTGGACTGGCACGGGAATGAGAGTGGCATCCACAATCTGACCAACTTCGACAATATATCCTTTTTCTCTCAGGTAATTATCAAAGTGAGCAAATACTTCTTTGACTAGATCGTGCTTGGCGAGATTATCCCGAAATAGCCAGACCGTTTTGGCATCAGGGATAGCGTCTTCGATACCCAATCCTAGGAATTCCATGAACGAGATACGGTCATTCACTTGAAACTCGAGTTCATCGTCACTAAGGGCATACATTTGTTGGAGAATCAACAATTTAAACATCACAATGACGTCGGTGGGTTTTCGACCCGCATTACTCTTTCTTTCCTTGTCATCAGAAGTGTTGAAAGGTAGGTAAAGGCAGAAAAAGAGGGGTCAAAATATGGTATTCTAATTCATATAAACCAAAACATGAAACAACTATGAAATTCAATTCTTTTCCCGGGATTGTCAAATTTTTACTCAAAGACCTGCCAACTAATGATTATCCAGTTCTAAATTCTCGCTTATTTTGTTCAATCTGGTTTGCTGGCATTTTAGACAAAGGAATCAACAGTTTACGGGACTTATTTTACCAATTAAATCATGCGGGCATTAAGGTTGACTTATCCACGTTTTCTAAGGCGAACAAGACAAGAGACCCACAAATTTTTATGCATCTTTATCATAAATTATTGCATTATATTGAGGAAGCTCATCCTGAAAAGAGGTTGGTTTTATGTCCTTTTGATGCTACCGTAATACCGCTGATGAGTAAGTTATTTTGGCTCCAAGGCTATCGCCAAGTAAAGTTAATAACCACTTTGAATCAAGATACGAAATCTACTGGTCATTTAATTGTTAGTCCTGGACAGGCACATGAGATTAATTTTGGTGAAGATATTGTGAAAATGCTACCGGAAAATGGAGTCGCAGTCGGGGATAGAGGGTTTTGCAGTCACAAAGTATTTGAACAATTTATCGAAAATGATGCCCTTTTTATTATCCGTATTAAGTCGAATTGGAAATGGGATGAAAACTATCATATCACCACAGAACGAGGTAAGGCGAGAGTAGTTTGTTTTGGCAATGTTCAACAGAAAGTAGACTATTATTTAGCTACCAATATTCCTGAGGATGTAATGAGTAATGAAGAGATAGGGGAAGCCTATAGACAACGCTGGGCGATAGAGGTACTATGGAAATTTCTAAAGATGAACTTAAAGCTCGATAAAATGATGAGTAAAAATTTGAATGGAATTACCATTCAAATTTATGTAATTTTAATAGTTTACTTGATATTGCAACTGTTAAAAGTTCCACGGATGTACGGAAGTAAATTGGCAGATAAGTTCCGATATATACAAATCTTAATACGGCAGGAGTGGAATTTTGTCCATTGGCTCAATCGGGTCGTCCCACGCCTAAATATGTAAAGTTTTATTGCAGGATTCAACACTTGTGCCTTGTCATATATGGTTTCTAATATGGGTCGGAAATCTTCCCAGTTAATATTTTCATTGAGCCACTTCAGCATGGGCTTTTTCTGATTGAGTTTTTCCCGCCGCTCTTGCTCATCCCAAAATCCTTTTTGACCCATTTTTTCTCTCCACGTCGTTAATACTAATTATCTCACAAATCCCTCCCAAAATCAATTAATAGAGGTGCCCATAAGCGAGAATTTAGAACTGGATAATCATTAGTTGGCAGGTCTTTGAGTAAAAATTTGACAATCCCGGGAAAAGAATTGAATTTCATAGTTGTTTCATGTTTTGGTTTATATGAATTAGAATACCATATTTTGACCCCTCTTTTTCTGCCTTTACCTACCTTTCAACACTTCTGATTTATAGGGTCTTTAAGTCAAGTGTCCAGTGATGTCCCATATTTATCTGGCGGCTCCCTTATTTAGTTTGGCAGAACGAAATTTTAATCAATCACTTGTGGACTATCTAACTGAGCGGGGATTGCACGTCTTTTCACCATACAAAGAATGTGATGGACTGGTGGGTATTGATATTTATAAAACCTGTCTTAGGGGAGTCTCAACCGCTTCTATCTTAGTGGCTATTTTAGATGGAGCTGATGCCGATAGTGGCACCTGTTGGGAATGTGGTTATGCTTCAGCAAAAGGTATCCCTATCGTGGCAGTGCGTACTGATTTTAGAAGCACTGGTGATACCAATGGTTTTAATGCCATGCTTTACTACAGTGCTACTGTCGTTGTGGAAGGTACTGATAATCTGTTTGCAAGAATCTTCCAAGCTGTAAAACAATTGCGACATCCTAGTTAGTATTCAAAAATTCTTAAACTAAATCCAAAACTAAATCTAATGCTTGAATTTAATCTTTAATTTATGATGTACTACTGACTTGTTGAGTATTTTTGATCCCAACAGTATTAAGAATTGTTACAGCCCAATGCGGTTTAATTGATCCATTAGTAACTTATAACCATGGGGTAGCGCCTCCGTCCTTGGTTCTGGGAAATCTCTGTTCACTAATCAAGTAGGATTGCCATAGGTGCGAAAAATGAGTCGCTAGAAGCTCTTTCCAAGGTAGTTTGGAGGGTGACATGGATTCACTACCTAAAAACTCATTGACCAAATTCGCTTTATGGACAGATAACAGACCTCGCTGGTGGATTGGATTATCTATACCGTTTGCCGCCGTAATGACTTTAATAACAGCCGTAACCCCTGGATTACCAACTAGAGAAATTTACAAATCATATTATGTCCATATGCTCCCAAGAGTACAAACGGTTGATTTCAATATGTTGTTCTATATGTTACCTGCCGCCTTATCGAATGCGATGGCTGGGCATCATGTCGAAGAAATAAAAAATCAACCATCTCAATATAGGCAAATTTCACAGAACATCCAAAATATACTCGATAGCAATTATGGGGTTTTTTACCTTTTAGTGACTCACGAAAATATTAAGCCTAGTGACATTGAGAGTGGTAGAGATGAGCATATTTTATATGAAACTAAAAATCAAGGACTGACTGACATTTTAGATAAGGGTTATATTGTCCATTCGGATTTGATTTTATATCCACAGCCTGCCTGTAGCACCGTAAGTTATCCTGATCCCAAAGCTGAACGTCCAGAAGTCAATAGGGAATGCCAAGCTAAAATTGAGAAAGCTATTGCTGAAGGACGAACTAAGGTACTAGGCAGAGTTCACTACGTTAAAGGTAAAACACCCAGTTTTTGGAGAATCGCTCAAAATTTTAACAAAAACCCCTTTAGTGAGGACAGTGGTTATCATTTCATCCGCCATTATTTAGGTTTTACATTTATTGCCTTTTTCTTGCTCTATTGGTTCGTTCATTTTCTACTGAAGCATACAGCAACTCAACATAAATTGAACGAAGCCATTAAAAAGTCTTTAGAAAATGAGCTAGTAGCCACTGACTTTGCAAAACGACTGGCTGAAGAATCTGGCAAGCGTAGATTGGCGGAGGAACAAAATCGAAGGATTGAAGCAGAAAACAGACTCTTAAGACTCATGGAATTTGATCAAGTTTTTCGTCAACAAATTGATGCAATTTTTACATCTGAATTGGGCAACACTTTACAAAGATTAGATGCTGAATACCTTGCCATGTTTAAGCGTTTGGAAACAGATGTTCAAAATATCACGCATGACATTCGTAAAGCCCCTCTACTCTGTTCATTAGATGTAATCAAAGATGCACTTGAAAAAATTAGGCGAACAGATTCAAGGGATGAAAAAATAGATTTACTCATTGAAACAATCACAAAAATTGATGATAGCATTCAAATCATCAACCAGGTAATTAATAACCTAGATGAAATGATTTCTTTAGAAAAAAGAACATATAGGTTAAGTGATTTACTCGACGAATTTGAAAGAAATTTACCCAATAATGTTAAAGATATACCACTATCTTTTATTCGTGAAAACTGTGACTACTGCATCAATATCAACCGTTGGCATTTCAGAAGTATATTAAAAAATATTCTATACAACTCTCGTAAGGAATTAATCAGACTGAAGATAAAGAAAGTACGAATTGGCGAAAGTTTCCAACCTCAAATACAGATTTTATGTTCCGTAATTAAAGATAAAAATGAAGCTCAGATTGTCATTGAGGATAATGGGGGTGGTATTCCTGAACAATATTTAGGTAAACTTTATCAAACACCGGAACGGTTAAATCAGTCAAATGGTAGGACAAGTGGCAATGGAAGTATGATTGTTTTTGCCTATTTATCATTTCATAATGGGAAAGCAAAAGTTGAGAATCTTAAAGAGAGTGATGATGATAATGCTAAAACTATTGGTGCAAGAGTGACAATTTCCTTTCCAATTGTTGAATGTCCAACCGAATGTCTGAATGAGAAACGTTGTTCACAGTTGAATGAAGGAGGTACACATCATGGCTCACTTTCTTCTTGTTGAAGATAGACTTGATATTTGCGAAATTTGGCGCAACTGGCTCCTTGAAGAAGGTCACACATGTCAGTGGGCTAACACGTATGAAGATGCTATTCAAAAAATTTGGTTAAGTGAGCAAAACGATGGAGAACCGTTTGATATGATTTTGCTAGATCATGAATTAGACGGAGGTTTTTTCGGAATTAATGTTTTGGAGGAAATTTCTGAGGAACTAGGTCAGGATTATAAAGAACATCGCTTTGTTGTTATTACTGCTTCTCATGACATGGGACTGGTTAGCATTTACAGCCAAAGAGGAGCTTTAGGTTATCTAATCAAACCTACTTCAAGAGAATCATTCTTTGCCACGATTATTAATGCTTTAGAACGCAGACGCATTTATGTTGAAAACAAGGAGGATTGGGAAGCCGCAGTTAGAGTGCTTGAGGACTTAGAGTTACTGCCTAAAATTGAGCAAATGCAGAGGGATTTAGAGGCATTTCAAGCCTTAAGGGAAACCCATAATAAGTTATTGAAAGACTTAAAAAAAGCCGGAGGGAATGAAGCTAAAATACGAGAAAGTTATGCCTATGCCTACCAAGCAATTACGAATAATACTGCCACAATAGAATCTATAATACCCTGTTTGCAACCATTTTTTATTACTGAATCTTTTTGGGAAGATATTGAATATACCTTCGATCATGAACGCTTAAAGTTTTATGGTTTACAGTCCTACCTATTGAGAATCGGGAATGATCCCAATGCCTACCGGATCAAGCATTTAAGCGGTGATGCCCCCGGTCACTACGAATATCGAACAGGCATAACCCATCGTCTTTATTTTCGGCGGCAAGATGGTCATATTGTTTTAGAACGATTTGGTCACAAGAGTAAACAAAAAGAGATATTGCATTTTTTACATGAGACAGGGGGCGGAGAGGTTTATAAAGCTCATGAAATAGTGAGTAAAATCAAGGACACCTCTACCTATTGATTTGTGGGTAGTGCTATCCAAGTAATTGTTTGCTATTACAATCTTACTACAGGGCACTTCTAAAAATAGGTCGCAGGGACGTAGCCCCCGTCTGTGGTTCTCAATAATATTGGCATTCCAGCGAGATAACCTTCTGGTAATGCAAATAAATAGAGGTTCTCTACAATCAGCACCATGCCTTCCCAACGGAGTGGATGCCATTCTAGACGGTAGGCTCTCTAACTTCTCGGTAGTAAATTCCCGCCAAGCCTCATTTCATGGATATTTGAGGAATGTCTAACCCTACATTCACCCATGACACTTCCCCCTGGAAAAGTAAAGCCACCTAGAGTCTTTTAAGTAGTCATGGGATGCAGTTGAACCTCACTTGCCGTAATTTAAAGTTTGATCATGTAAAGCCTTTAGAATAATCGAGGCTTTTTTGTATCCTTTAATTAATCAAGGGTATGAACCCACGAGGTAAACCTCGGGAGTTAGTCCGCCCTAGAAGGGCGGGGTATTCGACCCAACGAGATAAAATAAATAGACTGTAGCACTACTATTTGCCGCATCTTTCCGGGAGGTAGTGCCAAGGAGTACTAGAACGTGCCATCTAGAGAACCACCTCAATAAATCTTTCCCAATATTGACTCTCTTTTCTGTCTCTAAAAAACCAATCTCATCCTCTTTATCCTGCATAAGAAACACGACCTATAGCAATCCTACTTGATTTGCATTAGCTTGCGTGCCGTAGGCATACAAAAATTTTTCAGAACCATACACGGCAGGTGCTTCTTTTACGGGGGCGGTGCCCCTGCGACCTATTTTTAGAAGTGCCCATAAGATCAACACGACCTAAGAGTGCTCATGTTTTAGTTGGATAGTCTATTTCCTGAAAGTAGCTATTCTCGGAGCTGTCTATTGACTTATTTTTTTGGATGTTATAAAGTGCGAACAACTAATGATCTACATCTAACTATTTGTGTGGTGTTAGGGGGTTTGATATGCGTCATTTACTTTGTGGGACAGTTTTAGGTGGGTTAATTGTATTACAGGGCGGTGTAGGTTTAGCCCAGCGGATCACCCCAGCAAATGATGGCACGGGTACGCAGGTTAATCGGAGTGGGAATCGTTATGACATCACGGGGGGACGGCAGGCGGGGCGCAATCTATTCCACAGTTTTGGGCAGTTTAATGTGGATGCGGGGAATATTGCGAATTTCTTGGCTACCCCTAATTTGCACAATATCCTGGCACGGGTGACGGGTGGTTCTGCTTCCTACATCAACGGGTTAATTCAAGTAACGGGCGGCAATCCCAATCTCTATCTGATGAACCCGGCGGGGATTGTGTTTGGGCAAGGGGCGAGCTTGAATGTGCCTGCTTCGTTTATTGCCACCACCGCTGACCGCATCCTGTTTCCCGGTGGGAGTTTTAATGCTTCCGGGGTGAATGACTACAGTAAATTGGCAGGGGAACCGATTGGGTTTGCTTTTGACCGCAAAGACCCGGCGGCGATTGTCAATGAAGGGAATTTAAGCGCCAATCCGGGGCAAAGTGTGAGTTTGATTGCCGGACAGGTGATCAATACAGGAAAGGTACAAGCACCGGGGGGGAATATCACCCTTGCCGCTGTGCCGGGGGAAAATCTAGTGCGGTTGTCGCAGACGGGGCAATTGTTAAGTTTGGAATTTAACCCCCAGCAGGCCGCCCAAATGATGGACAGCCAGGGCAATATTCCCACCACCCGTTTACCGGAATTGCTCACCGGGGGTGGGGTAACCACGGTTACCCAAAATAGTAATGGTACGGTGCGTGTGGCGGGTTCCGATTTGCAAATTCCCACAGGCACGGGCACGACAATTGTTTCTGGGGTGTTAGATGTTTCAAGTACGAGTCAAACCGGGGGTAATGTGGGGGTATTTGGCACCCAAATTGCTCTAGCAAAAAGTGAAATTAATGCCTCAGGATTTACGGGTGGGGGTGAGATTTTAATCGGGGGTGAATTTCAGGGGAAAGGGACGCAACCCAACGCCCAATATACGTTTGTGAGTCGTGATTCTCAATTAACTGCCGATGCGGTTAACTCTGGAAATGGGGGCAGGGTGATTGTGTGGGCGGATAAGGCAACGGATTTTCGGGGCAGTATTACCGCCAAAGGGGGACAGAATGGGGGTGATGGGGGATTTGTAGAAGTATCAGGGAAAGAGAGTTTAGCATTCACAGGGAATGTGGATACGTCAGCACCTAAGGGCAAGACGGGTACCCTCCTGCTTGATCCGGCGAATATCTTTATTGTGCCGGGGATTGGGGTAGATAATGGGGAATTACCAGTGATTTTATTTAGTGACCGTCCCGGGGAAAGCTTAACTATTGGAGCTACTAGTCTCATTTCTCAACTATCCAGCAATGATGTCGTACTCCAGGCAACCAATAATATCACTTTTAACGCTAATTTATCCGGTTCTTTTGGAGATACCACCCTGTTTGCCGATGCGGGTAATACGATCACAGTGAATAATCAAATTTCTGGTTCTAGTCTTAGTTTGGATTTCTTTGCTGGTAATACTATCAATGCCAACGCCTTGATTTCTCTTTCTAATGGGGAGGTGGCGTTCAGTGCGGGAAGAAGTATCTCTACGGCCAATATTTTCGCAACGGAAGGTATCTTTTTGAATGCAGGCGGTAGTATCAATACCGGTAACCTACAAAGCTTTGGGGATGTCTTCATTGGTAGCAATTCCGGCAATATCCAAACTGGTAATATCACCACTCAAGGCGGAGATATTGGTATTGCTACTTTCGGGGGAGGAATCAGAACTGGAATTTTGCGATCCAGTGCTTCCTCTTCTGGGGATGCTGGTGATATTTTCCTGTTTGCTCCTAGGGATATTCAGACTGGTTATATTCAAGCGGAAGCTATCAATGGGCGGGGGGGCGATGTCACGATTTTCGGTTTCTCGAATGTACGGGTGCAAGGGGTCAGTTCCTTTGGGTTTAGTATCAGTACCAGAGGGGGAGCAGGGGGAGGAGAAATTTTTATTCTGCACGGGGGACAAAATTTCTTTACGATTGGCGATGCCAGTGTCAATGGTACATCTGGCGCAATTACTACCGGTCAGTTTACCCTCTCGCCGTTCCAGAAGTTTTACTCCCGATTCTTAGGAAACATTAGTATTATTTCCCTGTTTGATGGCGGCATTGGTAGTGATTTATTTGGCACCGAATTTTCCGGCCTCGGTTTGGATTCCGGTTTGGATGCCATTGATGAGGTAGCCTTTGATGATCTTGATTTTACGCGGCTGGCACTGGCGAATGCTTTGGCTGCTGGGGATTATGCAGCAATTTTGTCCTTAGATGATTTGTTTGGCAATGAATTTAGTCGCTTTTTAGGAGTCAAAGCAGTTAACAATTTTGATTCGGTTGAGTCCGTCGGCAATATGCTCAGTCGTCTGGCCAAAGAAACCGGTAAAAAACCAGCAATTATTTACCTAATGGTGGATGAACGGCAGTTAAGCATTGCCGCGATTACGCCGGGGAGTCGGGCGGGGGTAGCGAGTCCGGGGATTCTCAAGTTTGATCCGGGTTTATTCACATCTACGCAACCGTTGCAATATATCGCCCAGCAGGAAGCCAAAATCCAGCCGGTGGTGCGGGGGATTCCTGAAGCGAAACGTTCTCAGTTGATGCCGGTGGTGGAACGGTTCCTCACTGCCCTCAAAGACCCCCGCCAGCGCACCAGTACTGCCTATTTGAAAGATGCCCAGCAGTTGTATCGGTGGCTAGTAGCTCCCATTGAAAGCGAACTACAAGCCCAGGGGATTGATACCCTGCTGTTCTCAATGGACAATGGCTTGCGGTTATTGCCGGTGGCGGCTCTGCATGATGGCAAGCAGTTTTTGGTGGAAAAATACAGCACGGCTCTCATCCCCAGTGTGAATTTGATTGACACCCGTTACCGCAATATCCGTAATACCCAGGTGTTGGCGATGGGGGCGGATACCTTTGCCAATCAAGCGCCTCTACCAGCGGTGCCGGTGGAATTGAAAGTGATTACGGAGGAATGGCCTGGGCAGGCCTTTTTGAATCAGGAATTTACCGTCCAACGCTTGACCCAGGAACGATTGCAGAGCGGTTATCCCATCATTCACCTGGCGACCCATGCGGATTTTGCCCCGGGACGATTGAGTGATTCCTATATCGAATTTGGCAACAATCAACGGTTGAACTTACCGCAACTGCGGCAATTGCCTTTGCGGGAACCCAATGTGGTGGAATTGTTTACCCTGAGTGCCTGTCGGACTTCCGTGGGGGATGTGAGTTCAGAATTGGGGTTTGCGGGTTTAGCGGTGCAGTCCGGGGTGAAAAGTGCCCTAGCGTCCCTGTGGTACGTGTCGGATGAGGGCACCCTGGCGTTGATGAGTGAGTTTTACAAAAATCTGCGGCAGGCACCGATCAAGGCGGAGGCACTACGGCAGGCGCAAATTGCCATGTTGCAAGGGAAAGTCACGATTAAAGGGGGCGAACTGCGGGGCGTGCGGGGGGGGATTCCGGTGCCGCCAGTGATTGCCCAGCGGGGGGATCAGGTGTTGAACCATCCCTACTACTGGGCGGCCTTTACCCTCATCGGTAGCCCCTGGTAAATCTACAGCGACCCTGCCCCTTTGCCAGCCCGCCGGTGCGCCGCCCCCGGGAACCCCACCGGTACCAATCGCTGGTGACTGCGAGCGGTTTCTAAACGGTGTAAATCCCGGTAATTCACCCAATGGATGCAGTCCACCGGGCAGGTATCAATGGCTTCCTGAATCAGATAATCCGGGTCGCCATCCTGGTTCACCACCCGGGAGCGTCCATAGTCCGGTTCAATATAAAAGGTGTTGCGGGCGACGTGAGCGCAATGTTTGCACCCAATACAGACCGCCTCATCCACATAGACCGCTTTTTGCCGCCATTGACCGCCCAGCTCTGGCTCAAATCCCGTCCGTTCCATTAAGCCGCCCAGCGTTGTACCACCAACCGCAGGGAACCATCGGGCAATTGTTGAGATTCACTTACCTGGAACCCTTGCTTCTGGCTTTGGGCAACCACCACTTCGTAGGCATATTGTTGGTGCAATTGCTTGACAAAACCCTCCACGCTCAGGGGCTGTTGCCAATACTGCAAATCCGTCACCAAGTTGTACTGCTGACCATCCCAGACAAAGCCGATGTCATAGCCATTTTCCTGGGGAATGACCAGGTCGGCGATTTGGGTTTGTCCCCGGTAACCCCGTACCGGCTGGGAACCGACCCGATAGTCGTAGTTGAGCCGGGTGAGGGCGGCTTCGAGGGCTGACCGGTGCCGCAGGCTGGTGTGAATGGTGCTGAAGTGGGACATAGGAATACTGCCTTTAGTAATGGGGATGGATGTGAATGTCCTGGTGGTGGGGCTGGGTATGGGTGGTCTGGAAATACTCCGCCGTCCATTCCCGTTGCACAACGTGCCCCAACTCCTGCTCGATGGGGTGGGAAACCTGGGTGCATGCCGCACTGGCAATGCCCTGTACTTGCACCTGAACCCGCCCATCCGGGCGAATAATAAACTCTATGGTTTCCATCGGCTGTCACCCACGAATTACCTCAGATTGTAACGAAGATTAGGGAGAATGACATCTCGATCATAATTTTTAACATTTGCCAGTTCTGAATCCTAGGGCATGGGCTACACTGGAGTTTGCCGAGTGAGCCCTGGTCATGACCCAGCAACGCCCCCCCAGCTATGTCCGTCTTGCCATGCGGAATATGGTACGCAAAGGCAGAACCTCCCTATTCCATTTCACCCTGACCGCCCTGGGGCTGATTGGGGTTTTGGTGGGGCTGGCTTATCTCACGCATTGAGTGAACAATTAAAAATTAAACTGGGTGATTTTGCCAAGGGGTGCCGCAAAGTGTGTTAATTTGATTGGCACTTGTGAATCTTTAGGGCAACCTATGACTGCTGTTGATGTGCTGGCGAGCGAACTTCCTGCCCTCACCCAAGCGGAGTATGAGCGTTACTCCCGCCATTTGCTCTTGCCGGGGGTGGGGTTAGAGGGGCAAAAAAAATTAAAAGCGGCGAAGGTGCTGTGTGTGGGAACCGGGGGGCTGGGTTCGCCGGTGTTGCTCTATCTGGCGGCGGCGGGCATTGGGCGCTTAGGGATTATTGATTTTGATACGGTGGATAGTTCCAATTTGCAACGGCAGATTATTCATACAGTGGAGCGGGTGGGGCAATCCAAGGCGCAATCTGCCAAAGAACGCCTTGCCCAGTTAAACCCCCATTGTCAGGTGGATGTGTATGAAACGCAGTTAAACGCCAGCAATGCCCTGGACATTATTGCCAACTATGATGTGGTGGTGGATGGCACGGATAATTTTCCCACCCGCTATTTGGTGAATGATGCCTGTACGTTATTAAATAAACCCTTTATTTACGGTTCGATTTTGTGGTTTGAAGGTCAGGTTTCGGTATTTAATTACCAGGGAGGACCCACCTATCGGGATTTATTCCCGGAACCGCCACCGCCGGGAGCCGTGCCCTCCTGTGCTGAGGGGGGAGTCTTGGGGGTTTTGTGCGGGGTGATTGGCTCTTTACAGGCGACAGAAACGATTAAGGTAATTCTCGGCTTGGGGGAAACCTTGAGTGGGCGTTTACTGCTTTATAATGCCCTAAAAATGCAATTTCGGGAGTTAAAATTGCGTCCCCATCCCGACCGTCCGGTGGTCAAAGAATTGATTGATTACGAACAGTTTTGTGGCATCACCCAAGCCCGACAGCAGGAGCAAACCATGCAGGCAGAAATTCCCGAAATCACGGTGCAGGAATTACACCAACGGCTGACCCAGCAACCTCAACAAACCTTGCTCGTGGATGTGCGCAATCCGGGGGAATACGAGGTGGCGCGCATTGCCGGTTCAGTGTTGATCCCTTTGCCGGAATTGGAGCAGGGGGCGGGTCTGGAAAAGTTAAACCAAATCTGGGGGGATCAGGAACTGGTGGTGCATTGCAAATCCGGGGTGCGTTCCCTGAAAGCCTTGCATTTGATCAAGGAAAAAACCGGGCGGGTGGGGATGAATGTCAAGGGTGGCATTTTAGCCTGGAGCCGGGAAATTGACCCTTCCGTACCCCAGTATTAATGCCGACGCAAGACACCAAGTATATTCATTTATTGGCAACGCAAATTGCCATTTTCCTCCTTCATCCCCTAGTCGGTTATACCTCTTGGGGCAGTTTGGTGATTGTTTCTGCTTTATTCTGGGCAATTATGGTCATCACCCGCACCCTGCTTCCCCGCCGCACATTCCAGGCTTATATGGGTTTAGCCTTATTGGGGTTGGGGGTGCAATTGCTGGGATTACTGCGAGATTTAACGGGGGTGCAGTTGTTATCCTTGGATGTGACCGTTACCCTTAATTTGCTGGGGCAAATTATTTTTGTGGGTTTTTTAATTGTCCCAATTCGTTCAATTATTCAGCGGTTATTTCAAGAGCGACGCGTGACGGTCAATACTTTGCGGGGGAGTGTTTGCGTTTATTTGCTCATCGGCACCCTCTGGAGTATTGTTTATGGCATCATTTATGCGGTCAATCCCGAGGCGTTTGCCTTTAGCCACCCCGCCACTAGCGGAGAATTGTATTATTTCAGTTTTGTCACGTTGACCACCGTTGGGTATGGGGACATTACCCCAGTCAGTCCCTTGGCACGGACAGTGACCAATGTGGAAGCCATTATGGGACAAATGTATATTGCCATCATCGTGGCACGGGTGGTCGCCCTGTACCGTTCCCCTTGGGAAGCGCCGGTTACCCCCCAAAAACAACCCCCCCAGGGCACAATTGATTAAACCTAGCAGGGAATGAGCCAAACCATGAAAAAAGCGCTGATTACTGGCATTACGGGTCAAGACGGTTCCTACCTCGCCGATTTTTTGGTGCGCCAGGGCTATGCGGTGCATGGCATTATTCGCAGAGCTTCCTTATTCAATACCAGCCGGGTGGATCATTTGTACAAGGATGCCCACGACCCGGATGCCCGTTTATTCTTGCACTACGGGGATTTGACCGACGGGACGGGTTTGCGCCGGATTATCGAGCAGGTGCAACCGGATGAGGTGTACAACCTGGGGGCGCAGTCCCACGTGAAGGTCTCCTTTGCCCAACCGGAATACACGGCGGATGCGGTGGCGACGGGGACGCTCCGGTTGTTGGAGGCGGTGCGGGATTACGAGAATATTTCCGGGCGGAGGGTGAAGTTTTATCAGGCGGGTTCCTCGGAGATGTTTGGGGCGGCTCCTCCTCCCCAGCATGAAAAAACCCCTTTTTACCCCCGCAGTCCCTATGCGGTGGCAAAGGTGGCGGCTTACTGGTACTGCGTGAATTACCGGGAAGCCTACGGGATGTTTATTTGTAATGGAATTTTGTTCAACCATGAGAGTCCCCGGCGGGGCGAAACCTTTGTCACCCGTAAAATTACCCGGGCGTTGGGGCGGATCAAAATGGGGTTACAAAAGCATTTGTATTTGGGAAATTTAGCGGCGAAACGGGATTGGGGGTTCGCGGGGGATTATGTGGAGGCGATGTGGTTGATGTTGCAACAGGAACAACCGGATGATTTTGTCGTAGCCACTGGGGAGGCTTATTCGGTGCAGGAATTTTTGGAAACGGCGTTTGGGTTAGTGGGTTTGGATTGGCGGGACTATGTGAAAATTGACCCCCGTTATTTTCGCCCGACGGAAGTGGATTATTTACTAGGAGATGCCACGAAAGCCTCGAAACAACTCCATTGGCAACCCCGGTGTAACTTCCAGGAATTGGTGCGGATGATGGTGGAGCATGATTTGGAATTGGCTCGCCAGGAACTAACGCTTAAGGAGGCGGGGCATTGGGTGAATTTCCCTGGCTTGAGTGATTAGGAAAGAAATTTATGCTGGTTAAAATCCTGAAAAGTTGGCTGAATCGTTTCCCCTATATTGAACAAGGAAACCTCTATAGCAATCCTAAATGAGAATGGAACAGAGGGTCGCAGGGGCATCGCCCCCGTCCTTGGTTCTGGGAAATTTTTGTTGGTTAATCAAATAGGATTGCTATATACGCCGAATTTAACTTCAGACCAAAGCCCTTTGCTCCAGGGGGTGGACATCCTGGAGCGGTAGGCGGCGCATGGCATGGTCGAGCAATTGCACCGGGTGATAGACGGGTATCTGGGAACCCTGTTCCCGCAAATAATGTTGGATTTGCACCGTACAGCCGATGTTCGCCGAAGCAATCACCTGTGCCCCCGTGTTGAGCAAATTTCGCACCTTTTGGCGACCCAATTCCTGGGCGGTTTCCGGCTGAAGCAGGTTGTACACCCCGGCACTGCCGCAACATAGCGCCGCATCCAGGGGTTCCCGCAGTTCTACCCCCGGAATCTGCCGCAGGAGTTGCCGGGGTTGCAGGCTGATTTTTTGCCCGTGGATCATGTGGCAGGCATCCTGATAGACCACGTTCAGGGGTTCGTTTGCCAAGGGATACAGGGGCACCCCCAGGTCAATTTGGGCGAGAAATTCCTGCACATCTTTCACCCGCTGGCTAAATGCCTGAGCCAGTTCCCGATATTCCCCATCGTCCGCCAAAATCTGCCCGTATTCCTTCAAAGTGTGCCCGCACCCGGAGGCGTTGATGAGAATGGCATCCAGGTTGTAATGGCGAAAACTGTCAATCATCCAGCGGGCGAGGGTTTGCGCCTGGGCAGTTTCCCCCTGATGCTGGGGCAAAGCGGCACAACAGCCCTGCTGGGGCGGAATCACCACCTCACAGCCCACCGCCCGTAGTACCCGCACCGTCGCCGCATTCACCCCTGGGTTGAACAATCGTTGCACACAGCCCAAAATCACCCCCACCCGATAGCGACGGGTTCCCTGGGCAGGCAGTACCTCCGACCAAGGCTGGGGCAGGAGTTGGGAAAATTTTAGGGGCGGCAACATCTCGGTCATCGCCCCCAAGCTGGGAGAAATTGTGCGGAATAACCCCGGCAACCACTGGGATACCCCCATTTTTTGGTAGAGCCAGAGCAGGGGAGCCAGGCACCGCAGGCGTTCCGGGTAGGGGAACAGTTGAAAGACCATCTGCCGCACCAGCCACTCCGACCAAGGGCGGGGATAATTGCGCTGGATTTGGGCACGGGTGGCAGCGATCAACTCGTCATAGCGCACCCCCGAAGGACAGGCAGTGACACAGGCGAGACAGCCCAAACAGCTATCAAAATGGCTGACCGTGACGGCATTCAGGGCAATGTCCCCCTGCTGGATGGCATTCATCTGGTAAATGCGCCCCCGGGGGGAGTCCATTTCCGTCCCCAAGACCCGGTAGCTGGGGCAGGTGGTCAAACAAAACCCGCAATGCACGCAGGTATCCATCACCGCCTGGGACGGGGGGTGTTGGCTATCAAAACCGGAGGCGACTGTCATGGTTTTCAGGGATACGTTCTTCCCTTGTACCGTGATTTTGAGATTCCGGCTAGGATTTACCCCTTGATGTACACCACCGTCGCCCGGTAGAGGAGGAACTGCTCCTGCTGCCCATTCACCAAGCGGAAATAGTCGGGGTCCTGCCAGACAATCTGCCCCGCCAGCACATCCCCGGTGGTGAGCTTGACCTCCACCGGCTTTTTTTCTTGAATGTAGGCTTGCACCTGCCGCACACTGGGCAAACCCGTATCCAGTTCCGCCATGCCAATCCCCCCGGCGTTACCCCCAGGTATTGTACTCCAGAATCACTGGGATTCCACCACCACCTGGAAGCCCCGGGAACGCAGGTATTGCACCAACTGTTCCGCCCGCATTTGATCCTGAAACCGCCCCACCTGCCAGAGGATTTGCCCCCGGTGGCTGGCACGAAACGCCTCCGGCATCAGTTTGAGAATTTCCTCCTGCTGGGTCGGCGTAGCCGGGCGTACCAAAACCCGTACCATCGGTTGCTGAGAACGACTGGGCAGGGCATTCCGCCGTACATTCTGCCAACTGGCAAGGTTTTCTAGGGAACCGGGGTCACCACTGCGGGGCGGGTTCAATACCATCTCCATCCGAGCCTCCCGCTGTGCCGTCGCCACCTGGTTTTGGGCGGGACTCACCACCTGCGCCAGCAAACCCTGTTGCCGCAACCGTTCCGCCAACTGTTCCCCTTCCTGCGCTGACTGAAACACCCCCGCCTGCATCACCATCTGCCCCTGATACCGCACGGGAAACGCCTGGGGGGCGATTTGCCGCAGGAGTGCCACCTGCATCGGGGACACCGCCACCACCAAGACCCGGTAGGACTGTTCCGGGTTCACCATCACCCCCGGCGCAGGCGGTAACACACTCCCCTGTCCCACCGGTGCCGACATCCCGGGCACGGGTAGCGGGCGATGACCGGGTTGGCTAGTACGCTGTTGCCGTTGATTCCAGTCCGCCGGTGCGGGTAACTGGGTGCCCAATTGTGCCCAAGCTGGCGTGGCCAGTACCGCCAAAGCTAGGGTTAAAAAACCGATGCGTTGTGTGTGTGCCATGATGGGATCAACTCCTCAGGTGTGCTGATAGTGTGTGTATGTTGTCTATATTCTTTGTAGCTTTGCCCTATCTTGCCCCCAAATGTTCACTAGTAACGGTCAAGACAGGTAATGGGCAAACGTTGTAATCTAACCCAAGGAGCGAAAGGAATAGTCCAGGCAAGTTAACACCTAAAGGATAATCAGCCCAACCAGGGATGTCAACCGCTGATTTAATGTTTTTATTGTTTTCCTAATGCTGTTCCGGTGATCATGCCCAAACGCTGGTTACACCCCACCCTGCTATTTCTCGCTGGGGCATTGCTGGGTTTGACCCCCGGCGTAGCGTGGCTATGGCTCTTGGGGTGGGTGGCGTTGGTGCCGCTCTGGTGGGGTACCTTTGGGCGCAAATGGGTATTCCGGCGGGGAATGCTCTGGGGGGCGGCTTATCACGGCGTGGCTTTATCCTGGATCGTTCACCTCCACCCCCTCACCTGGTTGGGCATTCCTTGGGCGTTGAGTCTGGTCATTGCCATCACAATATGGTTATGCGTAACCCTGTGGGGGGCAGTGCTGGTGGGAATTTGGGCGTGGGCAACCAGCCGGATCACCCAACCGATTCTGCGGCTATTCGCCGGGGTCGCCCTCTGGTGTACGCTGGAAACCCTGGCGAGCCTGACCCCCCTGTGGTGGACGACCCTGGCACTCACCCAAAGCCCCGGCAATCCCACCTTTTTACACCTGGGGCAACTTTCTGGGTCAGTCACGCCAACCGCCTGGCTGATGTTGGCAAACGGTGTCCTGGCACTAGCGATAACCTATCCCCGAAACATCATGCTCCCCCTGGCGTTGGGGTTGTTTTTCCTAGGGCAAAGTTTGGGCTGGTTTTTCCAGGTAACGGCTGTCCGGGAGCGGGTTTTGGCGTATCTGCCGGTGGGCATCATTCAGCCGAATATCCCCAACCCCCAGCGGTTCACCCCCCTTGGTCGTACCGAGATGGAACAACGCCTACGCTCCGGTTACGAAACCCTAGCCCGCCAAGGGGCAGAGGTGATCATTACGCCCGAGGGAGCTTTGGGACAGGAATTTACCGCCAATCATGCTCTAACATCATCCATACAACAGTGGCACGTTCCTTTAGTGTTGGGAGCCTATGGTCGCCGGGATGGGCAACTTACCAATAGTTTGTTTTTCCTTGACCGGACTGGGGAAGTGGTAAGTCGTTATGACAAAGTAAAGATTGTGCCTTTGGGGGAATTCATCCCGTTTGAGCAATGGTTAGGGGATTGGGTGCGCCGCATTTCCGCCCTGCCGGAATCCCAGGTGGCTGGCAGGATGCCCCAGTCTGTGCGTACCCCCAACAACCCGGTGATCGCTGGCATTTGTTATGACTCTGCCTTTGCCTCGATTTTTCGTGCCCAAGCCCAAGCGGGGGGAGAATGGATCATCACGGCGGCGAACAACGACCCCTATCCCCCCCGGATGATGCGGCAACACCAAGCCCAGGATGTGCTACGGGCGATTGAAACTGACCGCTGGCTGGTGCGGGCGACCAACACGGGCATTTCGGGGGTGATTAGTCCCCGGGGGCAAATCATTTGGCAGGCTGAACCCTATCAATACCTGACGCATTTAGCCCGCATTTATCGGCGGACAACGCAAACCCTTTATGTGCGTTATGGCGATTGGCTCACCCCAGGTTTAATGGGAATGTTAATCCTAGTTTTGGGGATGCAAAAATATGGCAATTTTAGACGGTCTATGTGAATCTATAGCAATCCTATTTGATTAACGAACACAAATTTCCCAGAACCAGGGACGGGGGCGGTGCCCCTGCAACCCCTGTTCCATTCTTATTTAGGATTGCTATATGTGGATCATTAAGCGACAGGGCTATATTACGCAAGTTATCAAAATTAGAGTGGGGTTTTGCCCTATGACCCCAATCTTTAAGCATCGAATTTTGTGGGACAATTCCGGTGTAATTGCTACATGGCAACCCTACTTGATTAACGCACAGAAATTTTTCAGAACCATACACCGCAGGTGCTTCTTTTACGGGGGCGGTGCCCCTGCAACCCCTGTTCCATTCTCATTTATGATTGCTATATTTATCTGAACCAATCATCAATTCCGTCGTGGGAATGTCCATCTTATTCAGAACCAAGGGCGGGGCTAACTTGGAATTGATAGAGGTGCCCTACAGGGAAATCACACGTGATATTCTGAACAAAATTTGATAGCTGGAAATCAAGGGTCGCAACCCTGGTGATACCCATAAACGGAACCCCATACCCCATGTCTTTAGCAAATCTAATCACCCCTGCCGCCTTAGCCGACCGTTTGGATGACCCGGCGCTCCTGATCCTGGACTGCCGGTTTGACCTGGCGCAACCGGACTGGGGACAAACCCAGTACCAGACCAGCCATATTCCCGGAGCCTTTTATCTGGACTTGAATCGGGATTTATCCAGCCCGGTAACAGCCCAAAGCGGACGACATCCCCTGCCTAATGTAAATACATTGACCAGCAAATTAAATCAAATGGGTTTAACTGCCACCACCCATGTGATTGCCTACGACCAGGGGCGATTGCCCTACGCCGCCCGCCTCTGGTGGCTGTTGCGCTACCTGGGGCACCCCCGGATCAGTCTGTTGGCTGGCGGTTGGGAAGCCTACGTCCAAGCAGGTTATCCCGTGAGCCATGAAATCCCCACCCCCCGCCCCGGTGATTTTATCCCCCATGTCCAAAATCAGTACATTGCCAGTCGGGCAGAGGTGATCGCCGCCCCAAATGACCCGGATGTTCTGCTGGTGGATGCCCGGGAACCCCGCCGTTATCGGGGGGAATGGGAGCCGATTGACCCAGTCGCTGGTCACATCCCTGGCGCAGTGAATTTGCCCTGGACAGAACTCCTGCCCCCCCAACCCTACCGGGAACGCTGGCAAGCCCTGAATACACCCCCCCGGGAAGTCATCTGCTACTGTGGCTCCGGGGTCACCGCCTGCGTCAATTTACTCACCCTGGAATGGGCGGGTTATCCCCCTGGTCGTCTCTACGTGGGGGGTTGGAGCGAGTGGTGCCGTCACCCAAAACCTTAGCCGAACCGCCCGCTCACGTAGTCCATCGTCGCCTGTTGTTTGGGGGAGCCAAAAATATTTTTGGTCAAATCAAATTCCACTAAATGCCCAACTTTGCCGCCTTTGGGAGTGGCTTCGGCATTGAAAAAAGCCGTCATGTCCGCCACCCGGGTCGCCTGTTGCATATTGTGGGTGACAATTACGATAGTATAATTTGCCTTCAATTCATGCATCAATTCCTCCACCTTGAGGGTAGAAATCGGGTCAAGGGCGGAGCAGGGTTCATCCATCAACACCACCTCCGGTTCCACCGCAATCGTGCGGGCAATACACAAGCGCTGTTGTTGCCCCCCGGAAAGGGAAAACCCACTCTGTTTTAACTTATCTTTCACCTCATCCCAAAGCGCCGCCCGCCGCAGGGAACGCTCCACCAATTCATCCAAATCCCCCTTGTAATTGATCACCCGCGCCCCGTACACCACATTGTCGTAAATAGACTTGGGAAAAGGGTTGGGCTTTTGAAACACCATGCCAATTTTCCGGCGCACCTCCACCGGGTCAATATCCGGGTCATAGATATTTTTATCGTGGTAGGTAATTTTCCCCTCCAGCCGGAAGGAAGCAATCAGGTCATTCAAGCGATTTAGACACCGCAAAATCGTACTTTTCCCACAACCCGAAGGACCAATAAACGCCGTCACCTGGTTCTTGGGAATGGTCATGGAAACATCCCGTACCGCCTTAAAATTACCGTAGTAAATATTGACATTCTCCACCCGGAACACCGGTTGCCCTTGGGGGGACGCTCCATTGACCATCACGACACCTCCAGAAACTATAGGACTATAGACCTAACGCATGGGCTGGCGACGAATCACCAAACGGGACGCCACACTCGCCACCAAAATCAGCATAACCAGGAAGAACGAAGCCGCCCAGGCTAACTCCTGCTGAGGCTTAAAGGGCACCGTGGCAAAGTTGTACACCAGCACCGATAGGGTGGCAATCGGCTCCAAGAGTCCCCGGGGCCAGAAACTGGAAAACAACGCCGTGAAGATCAACGCCGCCGTATCCCCCACCGCCCGCGCCATCGCCAGGATCACCCCCGTCAAAATCGAAGGCAACGCCGCAGGCAGTACCACCCGCAACGTCGTGTAATAGTTGGAAGCCCCCAACCCCACCGATGCCCACCGCACCTCCTGGGGCACAATTTTCAAGGCTTCATCCGTGGTACGGACAATGGTCGGCAACATCAACACCGCCAGAGCCACCCCCGCCGCCGCCGCCGAATACCCAAAAATCCCGGTGGTGACAAACAGCCCATAGGCAAACACCCCCGCAATAATTGAAGGCACCCCCGCCAACACATTGATGCCAAACCGCACCCAGCGAGCCACTTCCTTCTGGGCTTTAGTGCTACTAAATTCCGACAGATACACCGCCGTCAACACCCCAAACGGCACCGAAATCAGGGTACCCAGCAAGACAACAATAATGGTGCCAATAAACGCATTGCCAAACCCCCCCCCAGACAACCCCGGTGGCGGTGGCAGTTGGGTAAACAGGGTCAAACTAAAGCGGCTGATCCCCCGCACCAGCACGAACCCCAGTACCGCAAACAAAGGAATGATGGTTAATAGGGCACATAACCCCACCAGACCCGTCATCACCCACCCCACCCAATTGCGGAGTTGGGGGCGTTTGATCAGCCCAGCCACTTGCGGATTTAGGGTTGCGGTGGTCATGATTTCTGCCCCTCCTATTCGTACTTCGCTTTCAGGCGGTTGACGATCACTTCCGCCAGGATATTCACGATCAGGGTCATCAGCATCAACAGCACAGCGGCATACATCAACGCCGACACCTGAATCCCCCGCGCCTCCGGGAACTGGTTCGCCAACAGGGAAGCGATGGTATTCGCCGGTGCCAACAGGGACCACTGAAACTGGTTGGCATTCCCAATCAGCATCGTCGCCGCCATCGTTTCCCCCAACGCCCGACCCAGCCCCAACATCGTCCCCCCCACGATCCCGGAAATCGCCGCCGGGATCAATACTCGAAAAATCGTCCACCAGCGGGTCGCCCCCAACCCCATGGACGCCTGCCGCAACTCCGGGGGCAGTGCCGCCAAAGAATCCTTGGCAATCGCCGTCATAATCGGCAAAATCATAATCGCCAACACCAGCGAAGCGGGCAACATCCCCGGCCCCACCGGCTCCGTCCCAAACAGGGGAATCCAGCCCAAATTGGCGTGCAACCATCGAGCCACGGGTTGAATCAGGGGAATCAACACAAAAATCCCCCACAACCCATACACCACACTGGGAATCGCCGCCAACAATTCCACTAAAAACGAAATCACCAACCGGGGTTGGGAGGGGATAAAATCCTCACTCAAAAAAATCGCCGTCCCCAACCCCAGGGGCACCGCAATCAGCAGGGCAATAATCGAACTGACCAACGTCCCGTACAGCATGGGAAAGACCCCAAACTCCTCCCGCCCCGGCACCGGATTCCAAGCCGAACCGGTAATAAAATTCAACCCAAAGGCTTGCACCGCCGGGAGAGACCGCCAGGCAATCACCAAAATGATGAAAGCCAAGAGTACCCCGGTCAGCACCGCCAATACCAGGGTAGTGCGGACAAATAAGCGGTCAATCAACCGTTCCTGGGGGGAGCGGGAACGACGTTCCGGTAGAGCGGTGCTTGGGGTCATCGTCGTCAGTCCTTATTTCTCACGAATCCTTCAGGGTGATCGTGTACTTGTCACTCATGGTATCAGCCGCCTTGGCAATCCGCTCCCGCACCACCTTGGGCAGAGGGATATATCCCAATTCCGGTGCCGCCTTTTGACCTTCATTCAGTCCATACTCAACCCAAACTTCCAACCCCACCGCCTTATTGGCATCGGGCTGTTTTTGGTACTGCAATTGCCAGGTGTAGGTGACAATCGGGTAGGAATCTTTCCCTTCCGGGTCGCTGATAAACGCCCGCAGATTTTCCGGCAATGCCACCGCCGCCAGGGTCGCCGCTCCCGATTCCGGTGTGGGAATCACATACTCTCCAGCCTTATTTTGTAACGCCGCCACGGTGAGTTTATTGTTGCGGGCAAAGCCAAATTCCACATAGCCAACCGCTCCGGGGGTTTGTTGAATCTGCGCCGTCACCCCTTCATTGCCCCGGGCACCGACAAAATTACCGGTTTTCGCCCACTGAATCGTTGTCCCTTCCCCAAAGGCTTTTTGCCACTCCGGGCTAATCGCACTCAGGTGCTTGGTAAACACCGCCGTCGTACCACTGCCATCGGAACGATGCACCACGGTAATCCCCTGATCCGGCAAGGTCACCCCCGGATTCAACGCCACAATTTTCGGGTCATTCCAGCGGCGGATTTGACCACTGAAAATCCCCACATACACATCCCGGCTCAGCTTCAAACCCTCCGGCACCCCTGGCAAATTGTACGCCACCACGATACTTCCCGCCGTCATGGGCAACATCAACACCCCCCGCTGCACCTTGGGAATATCCTCATCCTTCATGGCAATATCACTGGCGGCAAAATCCACATTCCCCTGGATAAAATTCTCAATCCCCGCGCCACTGCCCTGGGACTGGTAATCCACCCGGATGTTGCTATGCACACGGTTCAACCCCACCGCCCAGTTCTGGTACAAAGGAGCCGGGAAGGAAGCCCCCAAACCCGCCAAACTCACCTCACCATTAATAGGTAACTTAGAAGCCGGAGGCTCTTGCCCCCCAAAATCACAAGCCGCTGTCAACCCCGCCACCAAGAGGAAAAGGGTCACAAAACTCATCCACCGCCGAGCCAAGCCGAATCGCTTGAGCATAATCCACTCCTCAACTTTTTGCAGACATAGTACAAACACAATACAAACCAAAAATCCAAAGCCAAACGCTACTGTCTGGTGGGATGAAAACTGTCAACCAGCTTTCAAGGGTAACTTAACACGTTCAGGTAAAGAAAAGGTTATGGCGGTGCCATCTTTAGCTTTAGTTTCGTATTCATCTCTCGCCGGAGTTTTCTCCTTCACGCCGCCTAATCCAGGTACGCCATCACTCGTTTTTTCAAAAAATTCACCATACTGATAAAGCCGTTGTTCCGGGACGGAGTGAGGCTGACATCCAACCCGGTGAGTTGAATAAAATCCGGCGGTAGGGCGATAATCTCCTGCGGGGTCGCTCCCCCCAAACCCAGCACCAGCATTGCCAACAACCCCTTGACCAACTGGGAATCCGCATCGCCGCTGATCTGCACCTTGCCCTGTGCATCCAAATCCGTCACCAACCACACCTGGGAGGTACAGCCCTGCACCTGATTGGCGGGAATTTTGGCACTCGTGGGCAGGGGGGGCACCTGCTGGGCGTAGCGAATCAGCAATTCGTATTTCATCCGGGCGGGGTTTGCCCGTTGCAAGCGTTCCACAATTTTGGTCAGGGGGGCGGGCAAATGGGTTACCGATTCAGGCATAGATAAGGGAGTGAACGGCTCGGCTCCTATTCTATCGAGTTAACGGGTGTGGCACTAGGCTCCCAACTCATCCTGCGGCCAAGTCAAACACCAGGATTTCCCCCTGAAGGACGGAAGCCCCATTCTCTCCTTGGCAATTATCAATAACGCAGGGGTCATTCTCAATAACCATAAATTAATAGAGGTGCCCCTAAATGATTACACAACCGGTACTCACGGAAATCAGGTTACAGCGGGCTTCCTAGGCGATTATTGTTTCAATCTCCGATAGGTTTGCGATATTTTTTAGAAATGCCCTGTAGTAATTCCCCTCCGTTAACAAACTAAAATTATGAAAAATGAAGTACAGTTCTTAAGTGGTTATGGGATACAGTTGCAAACCCGTTTGCTCGAAGTTTATACTGATGCTCAGCCTTGGAAACAAGATTCTTTGTATCCTTTAACTTATGAACAGGCTGTAATGATGCTGTGCCCACTTAACCAGTACACTTTTTAAGTGGTTATGGGATATATAGCAATCCTAAATGAGAATGGAACAGGGGGTCGCAGGGGCACCGCCCCCGTAAAAGAAGCACCTGCGGTGTATGGCTCTGAAAAATTTTTGTTTCTAAATTAAGTAGGATTGCTATAGTTAAACCCCGATTGCCGTAGGTCAATCATGCTGAGGTTTTAGAATAATTGAGGCTTTTTGTACCCTTTAATTGATAAATAGACTGTAAGCGATTTTGGGGGATAAACCAACGGTTAAAGCCAAATTTTATGGTGGGATGAATCGGCAGAATACCAAGCTTTTCCGCCGTATGTTAAGATACTTATCGCAATCTAACGCCGTGAATGGCGGATGGTGGGGTTCTCTTCAATTTGAAGCTAAAAATGCCGCAAATATTGCAACGGATTCCCTTGGGTGGGGTCGGTTTGGTGATTGGTTCCATCTTGACGGTGATCGGTTTCGGGGCTTACTTTGCCGATATGCCGACCTTGAATTTGGCCGGTTTCTTCTACGGGATTCCCCTCCTTTTGGGTGGACTAGCCCTCAAAGCGGCGGAATTGCCCCCAGTACCCTGGCGGCGACCCACGCCCCCGGAGGTGATGGCGCACCGGACGCAGGCCACCCCGACCCAAAACCAAATCCGCCAGGAGGTCACCCGCTATCGTTATGGGGAAAAAGTGCATTTAGGTGCGGCTTTAGAACGGCTGAAACTAGGCGATACGGATGAGGAATGGCCGGTTTTGGTGGGCATTCATGAGGAACTGCGAGATAACCATTACACATTGGTGCTGACTTTCGATTCCCCAGATGTGCCTTGGACGACGTGGCAGGAAAAGGTAGAGAAATTAACCAATTTTTTTGGCCCCGATATTCAAATTGCCCTCCATCAACCCCAGGAGGAAATGGTGGAATTGGCCTTGCTGAGTACCCGCTAATTTATGTGAACTACGTGACTGGGCTCCCCTAAATTTGCGGTTAAGATTGTATAGCAGGATACGCTTTCTTCTCGCTAAGGGAACCGCTTTAGTATTTCTGTTTATCACCAGATACTCATATGCCACCCAGGCGATTAGAACCAGAACGGCATGGTGCCCTGCAACCTCTATTCTCATTTAGGATTGCCATACACGTTGCTATAGTCGTATGCTTCCCTGGCGCAAAATGTGCCAATTCCCATCCTGCCAAGTCACGACGGTTGAGGGCTGTCCTGAACCTTGATAAACCCCATGCAATACATACACCTCTGGAAATGTGGTGTTAATTGCTTCCCCCGTCAGCAAGGGGTCTGCCCCGGAATAATTGGCACTGGTCGTCGCTAAAACCCCCGTTTGCTGTAAAACGCTCAAAGCGATGGGATGGTTGGGAATCCGTAGCCCAATGGTGCCCGTATTTTCAGGGTTAATCGCCGTTGTCACCCGCTCACTGGCAGGTAAAACAATGGTCAATGCCCCCGGCCAATGCCTATGCGCCAAATCCATCCAGGGAATGGTCAATCCAGACGCAATCCAGGGCAAAAACGCCTCTAAATCAGCCGCCATCAGAATTAAGGGTTTATCCGGGGGACGCTTTTTACATTCATAAATCTTGGTTCCGTACTCCGGTTGTACTGCTAATGCCGGTACAGTATCCGTCGGGAAACTGACCACATTCCCCGCCCGTGCCCCTAGGACTAAACTTGGCAAACTGACGAGCATCACCCACCCCACCGAGCGACAACGATCCGGTCATGCCCGCCCCAATCCCGATAGACTTGAATGTTTTGATAACCGCCCTGTTGTTGGAGCAAAGCCACCACCGCTTGAGTTTGCCCACTCATGGTCTCCACACACCACAGCCCACCGGGAGCTAAGTAACCCGGAGCCGTTTGGACAAGATATTGCAAAGATACTAAACCATTTTCACCGCCATCTAAGGCTAAGCGGGGTTCATACTGGACTTCCGGGGCAAGGGTGGGCAGTAAATCCGTGGGAATGTAGGGCGGGTTGCTAACCATCGCTTGCAGTCGCCCCCGCCGATGCTCTAAGGGCGTAAACCAGTCCCCTTGATAGAGCGTTAACCGGGTATTTAACTTCAGGGTAATTGCATTATTTTTAGCTATTTGTAATGCTGTTGAACTGCAATCTACCCCGTGAACATAAATGTCAGGCAACTCCCGCAGTAACCCCAGGGCAATGGCACCGCTCCCTATCCCCAAATCCACCCAATGCCCGGTCGTCAACCCCCAACCTTTTGCCCAGTGAACCGCCACATCCACCAGCCGTTCCGTTTCCGGGCGGGGAATCAACACCCCCGGTGCCACCTGCAAGTCCATGTCCCGCCAAGGGGTTGTACCGACAAGATATTGCAGGGGTTGGCGGGTTTGGATGTACGTATGCCAAAGGGTTTGCAACTGCGGGAGAAATTCTGCCCCGGTTGCCCCCGCCCAGCGGAGGGTGAGGGTGTCCCAGCCCGTGACTTGGCGCACCAACCAGTCCAATTCCGCCGCCAATTCCGGTGCCCGTTGGCGTTGCTGTTGCCACCACTCCCGCAGGGTCATTACTGGGGTTTGGGAGGGGGTGAGGTTTGGGGACGAGGCGAGGTCTGCGGTTGAGGAGCCGGACTGGCTTGGGGACGGGGGACGGGAGCGGGAGAGGTCTGCGGTTGAGGAGCCGGACTGGTTTGGGGGCGAGGAGCCGGTTGGGTTTGGGGGCGGTTGCCCGTATTCCCCTGTTGTTGTTGGATAAACCGCAGGGCGGCACTGGAGGGAACGAAGTACAACTGCCGCAGTTGCGGGTCATTTTTCTGCTCCATGATCGCCACCAACCGGTCGAGGCTACTGACTTGGATTTTGGCCGATTCCCCAATTTTCGGGTCCTGTTTTTTCACTTCTGCCAAGAAGGCATCCGCATCTTGACGGCTGAAAAACATGGGTGCCATTTCCTCGCTTTTGCCCCCTTTCGGGTCGCTCACCTGCACGGTCAATTGGGCTTGTTGGGGACCCCCGGTGATGAAAAACAGGGGAATTCCTGTAAATTTATCGGTTTTTTGGCCACTGGCCTGGAGAATTTTCAAGGCCGCATCCACCTGCGCTCCTTCGGGCTGAAAACTGACATCAAACTTTTGGTCTTTACTTTGTTGAACAGATTTGGCTAATTCGTAGGCTTTATCCAGACCAATGGCACGGATTTGGGCACCCTTGGCGAGGGCAGGATTTTGGGCTTGTACCCGTTGGAGTGCAGTTTGGGCATCCTGGGGGCTAAAGAAGAAAAAACTAATTTCCTTGTCCTTGCCACCGTCTTTGATGGTGAGGGTTAAACTTTGTTTGCCAGTGCTGTCAATCAAGGTAAATACTGGCACCGTTTTCAATTGTTCGGCAATGTCTTTGGCGGGCATCCCCTGGGCAATGGCTGGGGCGAGGGTGGGGGTGAAACCAATGCCAGCACCACACAACAGACTGACGATTAACCCACCCCGGATCAGACTTTTCATCCCTACTCCTTGCGCTAAATTTGCTCTCATTGTACTAATTCCTGGGGCAGTTGCCCAGACTCAGATGACGGGGGACGAGCGGCGGGAGGTTCCCACAAACCATACCAAACCAAATTGCTCAATAGAGCCAAACCCACCAAATACTTTAACCCGGCGGGGATGGCTTCGCTGGGGGAAAAAAAGCCCTCAATCACCCCGGCAATCACCAACAAGGGCACGATGCCATAGACCAACTGGGCAGCTTGGGCACCATAAATTTGCAAAGCCGTGCCCCGCCCCCATCGCCCCGGAAACAGCAGTGCCCGTCCGATCAACAGTCCCGCCCCGCCAGCGAAAAAGATAGCGGGTAATTCCAACGCTCCGTGGGGAGCCACAAACGCCCAAAAGGGGTAAGCCAGGCCATATTCCCCCACCAAGGAACCAATCACCCCCAACAGCAGACCATTCACGAACAGGAAATAGCTGGTCAATAATCCCCCCGTGATGCCCCCGGCGATGACCCGAAAGGAGACGCTCAAGTTGTTGACCATAATGTTACTGGCGACCCAGGGTTCATTCCCCAGAATGCTCCCTGTCCACAATTCCCCCCGCTCCCGCACCTGCCTGATGAGATATTGAGGCAACAATAGGGACTGGAAACTGCTGTCCCGCCAGCCGTACCACCAACCGATCAGCCCGCCCAAGAGCAAAATTCCCGCTGCCGTTGCCCAATAAGGCCAGGTTTGGCGCAACACCAGGGGCAATCCCCAGCGATAAAACCGCCCAATCGCCTGCCATTCCTGACGGCGACTGCCCTGGTAAATCTGGCTGTAACTGCGGCTGGTCAAGTTTTGTAAATCCTGGATCAAGACGGGACTCAGTCCAAAGGTACGGGCACGGGCTAAATCCCCGGACACCACCCGATACAGGCTGGCTAAACGCCGGATTTCCCTGGCGGATAGGTGGGATAACCCCCGTTGCTCTAGCCGTTCTAAAAGGGCTTTCAGTTCTTGCCAATCCCCTTCCCGGCGACTGAGCCAGCGTTTTACGTCCACTTGAATTAACCGCATGAACCATTTAGATACTAGCCCAATCCCCGGATGCTGGAACATCAATCCTATTCCTGGTAGGATGAGTAACCTTTCTATAGATTTGAGATTTGTGATGCCACCCCCCGCAAATCAGTGGACTTTACCATAAACTGATAGTGTTTCTGGGTTTTGACTGTGACCGATACTACCCTAGCTGGACGCTATCACATTCTCAAACCCCTCGGCAGTGGCGGGTTCGGGCATACCTTTTTGGCGGAAGATTTGTTTTTACCCGGTCATCCCCGCTGTGTGGTCAAACAACTTCAGCCCCAGTCCACCAATTCCCAGGTCATGGAGGTGGCACGGCGATTATTCAACCGGGAAGCGGAAGTGCTGTACCAACTGGGTTCGACGGTCAACCGCATTCCCCGCCTGCTGGCGCACTTTGAGCAGGACAAGGATTTTTACCTGGTGCAGGAATTTGTGGAGGGGCACGACCTCAGCCACGAACTCACCCCTGGCAAAAAGTACCCGGAGGTCTGGGTCAAACAACTGCTTTTGGATGTGTTGGAAGTCCTCAGCCAGGTGCATCAGCGTAATATCGTCCACCGGGATATTAAACCCGCCAACCTGATGCGCCGCCAATCCGACCAGCACATTGTCCTGATTGATTTCGGGGCGGTGAAGGAAGTCGGTACCCTGATCGCTGATGGGAAAGGGGAAACCGCCATCGGCACCCAGATTGGCACCCGGGGTTATATGCCCATCGAACAATTCCGGGGACAACCCCGCCTGAGTAGCGACGTGTATGCGGTGGGGGTGGTGGCAATTCAAGCCCTGACCGGGTTACCCCCCAGCCAAATGGAGGACTACGACACGGGGGAATTGAAGTGGCAACCCTATGCCCAAATCAGTCCTGGCTTGCAAGCGGTACTGGAAAAAATGGTACACCCGGACTGGCGGCAACGGTATCCCAGCGCCGTAGAAGCCCTGCAAGCCGTTCAGGAACTCACCACCGCCGCCACTGCCCCAGCCACCCAACCCATGCCCCCTAAAGGGGTTGCTCCCACCGTCGCCCTGACCGAACCCCCTGCCCGACCCAGCCCCGTTGCCACCCCGACCCGTCCTCGTTCGACGGGGATTCCCTGTATTGTCTGGTTGTTTGGCGGCATGGGATTCGTGGGACTCGCTTTTGTGGGATTGATTTTTTTGGCGGTACTCACCGATACCAGTACGGATACCCCGTCCCCAGAGGCATCCCCCAGCCCCGCCACCCAAAACAACCAATCCCCCCGCCCGACCCCACCCGTGACCAGTACGGGGGATTTATTCGGTGCCATCGCCTACAACAGTGAGGACGGCTCCTACGGGTATGGGTACAATTTTCCCGACCGTGCCAGTGCAGAAGCTCGGGCGATCCAGGAATGCGAACGGGTGTCCCAGGGCAAAGCCTGTGAGGTGTTGGTCTGGTTCCAGAATGCCTGCGGTGCCCTGGCTAGGGATGGGCGGAATAATGCGGGCAGTGGTTGGGGAGAAACCCGGGAACTCGCCCAAAAGGAAGCGGTCGCCTCCTGCCGCAGTATCGGGGGGTCGGATTGCGCGGTGGTGGAAACCATCTGTGCCAAATAACCCGAGCAACTGCCGTATCAATTCCGCATTGATTACAGTCTTTTGAGTGGTTATGGGATACAATTGAACTCCACTTGCTGTAGGTCAATCATGCTAAGCCTTTAGGATAATCGAGGCTTTTTGTATCCTTTAATTGACAAATAGACTGTAACGAACAAAAGTTCCCCAGAACCAAGAGCGGTGTTCCTGCGACCCCTGTTCTATTCTCATTTAGGATTACCATATAATTGAAAGTATGAGGGGAGGTGCCTGAACGTGCCCCCCTGTGTGTATGATAGGTACGCAACCTGCGAGAATAGCCCATGCGAATTTTATTTGTGGCCGCCGAAGCCCATCCCATTGCGAAAGTGGGCGGTATGGCCGATGTGGTGGGAGTGTTACCCAAAGTCCTAAAGCAATTGGGGCATGATGTGCGGGTCTTCTTGCCCTACTATGGATTTCTGCCGGAGAAATTGCCCATCCCCAGCACCCCCATCTGGCAGGGGTATGCCATGTTTCAGTATTTCCATGTTTACGAAACCCGCTTGCCCGATAGCGATGTCCCCCTGTACCTATTTGGTCATCCCGCCTTTATGCCCCGCCGCATCTATTACGGGGAAGACGAGGACTGGCGGTTTACCCTGTTTGCCAACGGTGCCGCCGAATTTGCCTGGAACTATTGGAAACCCAATATCATCCACTGCCACGATTGGCACACGGGCATGATCCCGGTCTGGATGCACCAATCCCCGGACATTACCACCGTTTTTACCATTCACAACCTGGCCTACCAAGGTCCCTGGCGGTGGAAATTGGAGACCATGACCTGGTGTCCCTGGTACATGCAGGGGCATAATGTGATGGCGGCGGCTGTCCAATTTGCCGATAAAGTCAATACGGTTTCCCCCAATTATGCGCGACAGATTCGTTTGCCAGAATATGGGGAAAAACTAGATGGTCTATTGCGCTTTTTGGGGGACAAGGTGACGGGAATTTTGAATGGCATTGACCCGGAGATTTTCAACCCGGAAACCGACCCGCATCTGCCCCAAAACTATAATGCAGAAACCCTGGATTTGCGCATAGTCAACAAACTGGCCTTACAGGAGGAAGTGGGCTTAGAAGTCAACCGTGATAAGTTTTTAGTGGGGATGGTGACCCGATTGGTAGAGCAGAAAGGACTGGATTTACTCCTGCAAATCTTAGACCGATTTCTCGCTTACACGGACACCCAATTTGTGATTATGGGCACCGGGGAACGGTATTACGAAACCCAACTATGGCAGGTGGCTTCCCGTTATCCGGGGCGGGTGTCGGCGCAGATTTTATTCAACGACCCCCTATCCCGCCGGTTGTATGCGGGGATTGATGCGTTTATCATGCCCTCCCGCTTTGAACCCTGTGGGATCAGCCAGATGATTGCCCTGCGCTATGGTTCGGTGCCGATTGTGCGGCGTACGGGGGGCTTGGTGGATACGGTGTTTCACCACGACCCGGTGGCTGGCACGGGTAATGGCTATTGCTTTGACCGCTACGAACCCCTAGACTTTTACACCTGTCTGGTGCGGGCGTGGGAGGGATACCACTATCGGCGGGAGTGGCAAGCCCTGCAAAAACGGGGGATGGCGGCGCGGTACACCTGGGAGCAGTCCGCCCGGGAATACCATGCGCTGTACAATTCCATCTACGGTTTGCCCCCCACCCACGGTCTGCCGGAGGCATCCATTGAACGGGAACCCGTGGCTCTCTCGGGGTGACACTGGGTCATCCGTGAAGGCGGTACGCGCTGAGTGGTAAAATTGAGTAATCTGCGTCCTTAGTTCAGTTGGTAGAACGTCGGTCTCCAAAACCGGATGTCGGGGGTTCGAGTCCTCCAGGACGCGCTCCAATCAACAAGCCAAAACTACCGCCACTAAACAAATTTGCACCCCTAACCTGTAATGACGTTCTTTGGGTTATTGGGTCTTATTGGGTCTTAAGGGGTTGCATTGGGTCTGATTTTGGGTCTAAGATTGGGTCTAAGGGGGTTAAGAGTCCTATCAATTAAGCCCGTCCCTATTGGGTTCCACGTTCAATGATTAAAATTTATACCCGATTTTATACCCATTGACTAAATTTTCACCCCTCAATGGCTTGGTTAGGGGTTGATTCAGTTAGAACCTATAGTGTCGAAACTACATTTACCCACCCCGTTCTAAGCCCGGTTTTGTACTGCATTGTCCCCCGACCCAGGGGACTGTCAGTTAGTCCAGCGAAAATATAGCTTGAGTATTCAATAGGCGAGTTACAGTTTCCCAACCTATTTCAAATCCGTTTTCGTACTGCAATAGTCCGGGGCTTGACCGATGTGGATTGCCCTTGGTTGGGGTGGTGCCTTTGTTTTTGCCGATGATATTTTTCGTCCATCTGTAGTAGGTACCAATCCACCAACCGGGAGGCGGTGGGGGTGTAGGGGCGGTCAAGTAGGGCGGTGATCCAGGGCGGTTCTTTCACTGCATCACCCTCCATCCGGGTCAACATCCCAGTAGCTCCCTTGGGGTGACATTCCCCCCGGCTTAATTTTTTGCTCTAGGGTAATTTGTGTCGGGGCATCAGTAACATCGCTCCCATCATCTAAAAAATCATCCCGGGTAAGTTTGCTCTCAACATCCGATCCATCCGATCCGCTATCCGTAGAATGCCCTGGTGACGGGGCTTTCCCGTTGGATCGGATGATCCGATCCGTACTAACAAGCGTTGCGTTATCCGATCCACAAACAGAAACGTTACCGATAGGCGGGGCATCAGTAACATCGCTCCCATCACCTAAAAAATCACCTGGGGTAATCTTTGTCGGGACATCAGTAACATCAGTAACAGGGGTGCCGGAATTGGCTTGTGGCGGGGCTTTCAGGCTGTTACCTATATCCGTAACAGCGTTACCGATAGGCGGGGCATCAGTAACAGAAACGTTACCGATAGGCGGGGCATCAGTAACACTGTTACCTATATCGGTAACGCCCTCTAATGCCGTTGTAGTCGGGCTTTCTGGGATGGCGTTACTGATGTTACTGATGTCAGGGCAAACTTTAACCCAACACTTTTTGGGAGTGCCGTTTATCCGTTGCGTTGAATTTTCCCACCCCAGTTGGCGCATGATTGCCCCTACCCGGCGTTGCTCCTGCTTGCCATGCCGATCCACTGGCAATTCAAGCCAATCAGTCAGGATGTATTCCGTCGTCACCTGGGATGGGGCACCTGGGAGTGATAGCTTGCCTTGGATAATGTCCATCCAAGGATCGGATTGTTGGTACTCCAGGTTCAGTCCCTCTGATTGGTTATGTTCATCCGGGGTTAACCACCACTGGGCACCGTCTTTGTAGGCTTTTACCGCCGCCGCCCATATCGCATCCCGTTCCCGGCGCAATGTCTCTATATCAATAGGTCTGCTACCAGTGGGGATAATCCAAAACCGACGGCTACCGGTGGGGTCATTCAGAAACTCCTGCTGATTGGTGCTACCACAAATCACACCCCGGCGGGGAAATTCTTTGACGCACCTACCGTATGGTGGTCTAAATCTATCCACCCGGCGGCTAAGGAAGGATTTGATTTGGCTGGCTTGTCGGTGCCCGCTAACGTGATCAAATTCTGACCACTCCTGAATCCAGCACCGGTGCAGGGTCATGACATCATCCTTGCCATCAAGCGGCCCCATCGAGTCGTCAAACCATGCGCCGCCTAGTGCCGCAAAGAAACTTGATTTGCCTTGCCCCTGGTGCCCCTGCAAAATCAGGGCTGTATCCAATTTGCAACCGGGCTGGTATGCCCTGGCAACCGCACCAATCAGGAATTTTTTAACAAACACGTCATACAGCGGGTTAGTTGTCCCAAAATAGCGGCTGGCAAGGTTCTCAATGCTGATGGGTACAGCGTCCTGCGAGACTTTTTCCAGGTAGTCCACCACTGGGTTATACCTGCGCCGTTGCGCCAAAAATAACAGGGCATCAGCACATATTTCCTTGCCAATCAATGCCCCCACCTGCTGACTAAATGCTAAATAGGCGGTGTCCACATCCACCGGTGCCCCGTTTAGCTCCACCGATTGGGTTAGCTCATTGAATCGTAAATATGCCCCCAATTCCTTATCGAGTATGAATAACACCTTGTCTTGGGATAGCCGGGGCAATCCCGCCCGTAGGTCTGCTAGGTTTTCCTTCACCTGCACTAGCCATTCTTTTAGGGGCATGGCATCCCCCATCACCTGGGCAATGGCTCCACCGGCGGCTACATGGTCATCAATCCCCTTGCCGTCATGCCAGGTGCATACCCGCACATCGCAACCCCGCCGCTGGATCAACTGCGCTAACTTACGCCACCCCGCCGCCACCTGGGGGTTATCCTGCCAATCGGCATCCGGCCACAAATAAACCGCCCGTCCCTTGGTGCAGAATTTAGCAATCTGCGAGTTTAACCGCCCCTGGTGTTGCCCGTTCCAACATCCGGCAATGCTGATAGCGGCTAAATTCCCCGTCAACAAGCACCCGGCTTTCTTTGCACCCTCCACAATATGGATGGGAGCGTCATTCTTTAGCACCCCCTGCCAATAGCCTGTTACCCCGTTATCCAGGAATAGCGGCTCTGAAGGTTCCCCACTGGCGGCTAAATACTTCTGGAATTTACCGGGCTTAATCTGCCCATTCTCATCCCGGCATGGGGGCGGGTTATCGGGTTTGAATTGTGCGCCACGATAGCACCGTTCCCCGGTCTGTGGATCAACCCCTGCCACCGCCCATCCAGGAACCAGGTGATCTGAATGTTTCCACCGCCGCCCCGTATTCCGGTTGAGTAGCTGATCAACATCCCTGGCATCATCTATCGTCCACACATTCCGGCAAATTATTTCCGGGTTAACCGCCGACTGTAGCCACTCTTGCCGGTGCCGGTTGTCTAAACCCTGATTATGTCCGCTAAACTTTGTCATGGTAGAATTTCCTCCAGGAAATTTTCAGGAAAGTTTCAGGAAAGTTTTTCTCAACTCACCCCGGCACCGTTGCCGGTTTTTTTTTTGCTTGCACTTCGCAACCGATAGCAGATGGGGACATGGCTTTCTAGTCCCCCATAACAGACCGCAAAATTAACCCTCCCAAATCTAAGTACATAATCCCTGAAACCTCCATCACAGTGGGACGTAAACAAAAGCATTACACAACCCTGCAAGTAAGTACATTGTTAGTTGCAAAGAATGTGCAGTACATTGTTTACGTCATGCACCAGGTCGCTGATTCTATGCGGTAGGGCATGAGTCACCCCCATTTTTTTTGTGGGTATTGATGTACAGTCGGATGGCATCCCGGACAACATTGGATAAACTGGTCTCCCGTTCTACAGCAATAGACTCAAGAGCCTCAAGTGAATCAGCGTTAATCTTGATTGGCGGCAATTTGTCAGAAAATCGAAGTTTCTGCATGGTACTATGTTAATTAGTGCTAGGTTACTTTTTTATACTAGGATACAAATGTGAACGTTGGCAAGGCATTGTTACTGGTTCTCTCCCGGTGGAATCTCACCCAGTACCGGCTATCTCAACTTTCTGGGGTTAATCGTGCCGTGATCGGCAAGGTAGTTAGCGGGAAACAACCATCGCTGATGTGGGATGACATAGAAAAATTGGCGGATGGTCTAGCTAAAGTTGACCCGTTAGCTACCGCCGCATTCTATGAGGCTCTCAAACAACCGGAACAATTTTTCCATACAGCCGGGATTCCCTCCCAACCGGAAATCATGGAGCGTGAGAAATCAGAGAACATTGAGGCGGTCATAACTACCTTGCTCAAGCTGGGGATAGTCACCCCCGACCGATTAGAGGAGTGCACCCAAAGCATCCCCAAAAATCGTAATGGTTCCCCATCCATGTCATTGGCAGAGTGGATCAGCGTGAATATGCAATGGGAACGCTTGGGCACTGATGAGGAGCCGGAAACTTAAAGGCTTAGGAAAACTCAGGCACTACCAGGTCACGGGATACCCCGGCGTAATGAGCATAAATCACTTGGGGGCTGTTGCCTACCAACTTTGCCACATCCTGCACCGACATCCCACGACGTAGGGCTTCCGTGATGAAGGTATGGCGGGTTTGATAAACCTTGCGATACCGCACCCCCACAGACTTGAGAACCGTTACCCAAGCCCTAGCCCTAAAATTAGTCCAATCAATTACCCGCCCAGTGGGACTGGGAAACACCAATTTATTTACCCTGGGGATATTGTCTAAAAGCTCTTGTAGTTGCCTGTTTACCGGGAATTTACGACTACTTTGGGTTTTGAGTCCTTGCTTCAATTCGCCCCGGAGTCCGTTAACGCTAGTCTGCTGAAAGTGGATAAGCCCATCTGATATGTGTGACCACTCAAGCCCCAATGCTTCACCTGGTCTGCACCCGGTCAGGAATAGAAACTGCACCAGGGGGGCATAGTGTCGGTAATACTGGGAGGACTCAAACCCGGCGATAATTGCCGCCCGTTCATCTGGGGAAAACGGGTCAATCTCATCCCTGCCCCGTTCACCCTTGGGGATGGAGATACTAGCTGCCATTCCCTGAAACGGGTTGGATGGGATTAATTGGGATTGTTGCGCCCATCTACAACAGGCATTAATCCGGGTCAAGATACGCTTTGCAGACTCTGGGGGATAATTCTTTATCAACCAGTCCCGTACTTGACCTTGTTGCTCCAATCCATAGGGGCAGCGCTCCAAAGCCTTAGAGACTGCAACATAATCCTTAATCAGCGTATTAGGGCTTAATGAGGGCCGCCTAAAATCCGTGTACTTATCCCATAGGGTCTGAAGTGTAGGGATCGTCACCTGGGGAACAGGCTTAACACTCTCAGGCTTTAACAGGGCTTTATATTTGCTTGTATCACCGCTAAACTCACCATATTGTAAATCCCTGGAAATCACCCTGATCACTTCTGCCAATCTGATCGCTCCGATTTTATCCCCTGGATGGATGCCAGTCCCCAGCGAATATCGTTTGCCCTCCCAACGCCACCTTAGCTTGATTGATCCATTGTCCACAACTTGACCAACAGACCCTTTAGTAAGCCTTGCCATAATAAGTCCCCTTTTTTCACTGTTGACCCCCCATTATAGCAAATTGGGTCTAATCTTGGGTCTAAAAAAATTTAGAATACGCTAAAACCCCGTGTATATCGGAACTAACCCTATGCCTCCAAAACCGGATGTCGGGGGTTCGAGTCCTCCAGGACGCGTCAACGATTGACTCCCTTCCCACGCAAAAATTAGAAGTCTTGAAGACAGTGGCGTTACTGAATCCGTGTATGATTACTAAAAGGGCACCTCTATTAATTCATGACTATTGAGAATGACCCCTGGGTTATTGATAATTGCCAACGAAAGAATGGGGCTTCTGAGCCTGTCATGTAAGTACAAAAATGAATAAATAGAGGTTCCCAAAAGTCTTATAGTAATTTCAAACAAGTTTGCGACAATGGCTACGCCACGCTAGCTATTAGCCTTTACTTGCAACCCCTGTCCTGGAGGGGGATAGGGCGATTACAGGTGCCTCAGAGTGTTGCATTTTCTTGTGAAACGACTATACAAAGATTTTTCAGAACCAAGGATGGGGGCGGTGCCCTTGCGACCCCTGTTCTATTCTCATTTAGGACTGCTATAGAATTATCGAGGACTAATTCATTAGAGACAGTTGGGATTCCGCAACATACCTAACAGGCATGGAAAGTTTCTTAATCTTACCTAGTTGCACTGCTCTCTTCAGCCGGTCCCGCATCTGGGATAAGTTAGTTTTGAATAGCTGGGCTAGTTCTTTTTCATTGCGTGGTACTTCCTGTAAGCTTTCGACTAAGTATGGCAGAATAAACTGTAAACTGTCATACTTATCGAATTCGTGAGATTTAACAATTAAATTTCTCTGATTATGATTATCAGCATGAGTAGTGGATGTGGGTGCATTAACTGGGGTTAAAGCTGAATTAGCCGAATTCACTTGCAAATGGAGAAGTGTCACTTCTTGCTGTGCTAGTTTGTGCCCGTCAACCAAACGGTATTCACCATGCTTGGAAACTGGATTGATTGGTTGCCCATGTAATAAAAAATCTCCAATATCAGGTGGATATACAATAGTTTGCGAAGTGATTTCTTCTTTTTTTATCTGTTCTCGCAGTTCCATCAATAAATGCCCCAAAGCATTGATACCAATCAAAGTATCATCATCTCGGGGTTTAGCGCCCCAGAAATCATCTTTATGGGAGTCCTCAACAATTGGTCGTTCGTCCGTTGCTAATAACAGAGCACTAAACTTATCCCAATTTTGAATGAGCTTTACTTGCAAACACCAACGCATAACTTCTATTCGGACTTTATCCCAATCGGGGCGAGACTGATCACGGTAGGGCTTGGTTTTCATCTTTGCTGTCATCGGGCTGCGTTCAGCAATAATCTGCTGTTGAATGTTAGGTAAATGGGGAAAACGACAGGCTTGGTATAGAGCTTCAGAAGTGAGAATTTCTCCACCATTGACATTGAGGGGATAGCCGCTAGCCATATTAGACAAGCCCCCAAATTGTTCTTTGGTCTTGCGAAAGGTAATAACTTCTTGCCTCTTATAGACTCCGATCTGATACCTTTCCATCACTGTTGTCATTTCTAGAAGTGCTCCCATGTCGAAGTATTAACTAACCGAGGGAAAAGAGGATACCAAGCATTCAGGGGATAACCTTTTCTGGGATCACCCCACCACAGCGCTAAGGGACAGTTATTGGCTATATTACGATAAGTTACCAAAAATGCACCAAAACCTAGCGAGTCAAAATAATCATAACCCAAAGGTTTCATACTTGGATGAGGATTTCTCGGCAATGAAACAATATATGCGCCCAGAAGTGTTGAATGTTAACGAAAGGGTGGAAAAGGGAGACTAAAAATGGTATTTTGGATTGGTAGAAACCACGAGTAACAGTATTTTTATGAGACGACAAATTCAGGGACTTATCAAGCCCTTGCTGAACCTTCTTCCCAAAAACGACTATCCAGTCTTAGATACCCGCCTGTTTGTCCTCATCTGGATACCCTTCATTTTAGATGCAAGAGTCGCCACCATGCGGGGCTTATTCTTCCTCTTGAATCATTTCAACGTTTTCTAAGGCGTGTAAACATCGTAGCACCGAGCCGTTTCAAGTGATCCTAAGAGAACTGCAAAAACGGCTTAAACATCATCCAGGTGAAAGATGGCTACGCCACGCAAGCTATAAGCCCTTATTCCCATTAGATTCTACCATTATCACCCTGACCAGCAAATTATTCTGGCACTACAAGCAGGTAAAATTGACGCTTGGCCTGGATATAAATGAGGGCAATATCGGTGACGAATCAATTATATTTGGAACAGAAGTGTTGAAAGGTAGGTAAAGGCAGAAAAAGAGGGGTCAAAATATGGTATTCTAATTCATATAAACCAAAACATGAAACAACTATGAAATTCAATTCTTTTCCCGGGATTGTCAAATTTTTACTCAAAGACCTGCCAACTAATGATTATCCAGTTCTAAATTCTCGCTTATTTTGTTCAATCTGGTTTGCTGGCATTTTAGACAAAGGAATCAACAGTTTACGGGACTTATTTTACCAATTAAATCATGCGGGCATTAAGGTTGACTTATCCACGTTTTCTAAGGCGAACAAGACAAGAGACCCACAAATTTTTATGCATCTTTATCATAAATTATTGCATTATATTGAGGAAGCTCATCCTGAAAAGAGGTTGGTTTTATGTCCTTTTGATGCTACCGTAATACCGCTGATGAGTAAGTTATTTTGGCTCCAAGGCTATCGCCAAGTAAAGTTAATAACCACTTTGAATCAAGATACGAAATCTACTGGTCATTTAATTGTTAGTCCTGGACAGGCACATGAGATTAATTTTGGTGAAGATATTGTGAAAATGCTACCGGAAAATGGAGTCGCAGTCGGGGATAGAGGGTTTTGCAGTCACAAAGTATTTGAACAATTTATCGAAAATGATGCCCTTTTTATTATCCGTATTAAGTCGAATTGGAAATGGGATGAAAACTATCATATCACCACAGAACGAGGTAAGGCGAGAGTAGTTTGTTTTGGCAATGTTCAACAGAAAGTAGACTATTATTTAGCTACCAATATTCCTGAGGATGTAATGAGTAATGAAGAGATAGGGGAAGCCTATAGACAACGCTGGGCGATAGAGGTACTATGGAAATTTCTAAAGATGAACTTAAAGCTCGATAAAATGATGAGTAAAAATTTGAATGGAATTACCATTCAAATTTATGTAATTTTAATAGTTTACTTGATATTGCAACTGTTAAAAGTTCCACGGATGTACGGAAGTAAATTGGCAGATAAGTTCCGATATATACAAATCTTAATACGGCAGGAGTGGAATTTTGTCCATTGGCTCAATCGGGTCGTCCCACGCCTAAATATGTAAAGTTTTATTGCAGGATTCAACACTTGTGTATTTGGAAAGACTAATGACCATAAAATTGGGCATCTTGTGATTGGGACGATACCTGAGAATGCCGTTGGTATCAATGCCTTCGGCACGCAAGCTAAGGATAGGGGTTTTGCCTCTTGGCAATTGATGGACGAAATGTGTAAACGAAATACATTGTTTATTGTGCGGATTAAAAATAATATGAAGTTGCAACCTGACAATCCGGATATTCGGGTAATTCAATTTTTTAATGAAGAGGAGAACACAGAATATAGGCTGGCGACTAATGTGACTTCTATGACGGATGAAGAGATTTATGAAGCCTATCTTGAGTTGCTTTGGAAGGCACTAGAGATGCATTTGAAATTGGATAGAATCATTACCAAGAATGAGAATGGTGTGCGGCTACAGATTTATGCCGTATTGATTGGTTATCTAATTCTAAGATTGCTGGAGATAGGCCAAAATAAGACCTATGAATTGATTGACAAGTTGCGATATTTACAGATAGAAATAGGCAGGCACTGTACCTTTATGGAACTTGTGGGTGTAGAGCCCCTGGTAGGGTAACCCTGACCTGTTAAGTTTTATTGCGGACATTCAACACTACTGCCTTGAAACTACATGCTTTTTTGTCTTACTCTTTGGTAGATATTGGTCTAAAATCTCAAATTGTGATGCGCTTAAATCCGTTGTGTAGGTCATTGCTCTACCTGTAATTTCTTTCTCCTAGTATAATTGCAAACAGGTTCTATAAACCGCTTAGCTACTTCCCGGATTGTTCTCCCGCTTGGTATGTAGCTACGATTCTTTGCCGTAAATCTAAGGAATGTGTAAGCATCTCTTTGTCCTTATTATTTCTATGGCTTGTATCCCATAATAGCACAAAAGACTGTACTGCGGAATAGGTGGGTAAACTCAATCGCCAGAGCGAGGCTTAACTCTGGGGGAAGAGAGTTCAGCCAGCCTTGAACCATCGATGCTACGGGGTAGAGCCAAAACCGCCTCTGGTGGCTAGAGAATGCCTGCTCCCAGTTAGGTTTATCCTGACGACAGACATATTATCCTGGAAAGGCAACTGTATCATGAGCATATGTCGATTTTAATTTTTTGGGAGGATTACTCTAAATGAACATAACAAAACAACGTTATAGCAATCCTAAATGAAGATGGAATAGGGGTTGCAGGGGCACCACCCCCGTCCTTGGTTCTGGGGAATCTCTGTTCACTAATCAAGTAGGATTGCTATATGGAATATGCCATAAGGTTTTTAGGAATCATATACAGATTTAGCAATGCCAGTATCCATTTGAATTTACAACCGCATGATGTAATCCTGTTGCTCTTGAAAAATTTCCTTGGGTAAGTATTGTTTCAAGTAATGGTAGCGGGTGCGCTGGCGAATGAATTGCTGGGCTTTAGCCTCATCCCAACCCGGTTCGGGTTCCAAATCAGGAATCAATGCCCAGCGGGTATCCAAGGGGGTTTGTTGCACCTGGGCAATCACTTCAGCGATGTATTTACAACAGGATTGGGGTTGGGTCACCACTTGATATTCGCTAAATCGCACCACCCCCCAACCGGCGGCGAGAAAAAATTCATCCCGTTTTTGGTCATGAATATGATGGGGTTTGACCTGCTTGGTTTTGGGATCATAAAAATAAGGCTCATCAATTTCAATATCTAGGTATAAATTTAGCTTCTCATCTATGTAAACAAAATCCGGTTCATAGGGTCTTTTATAGGTTTTGATCGGGTCACCTAGAGCGAGATTGATATGAATCATACCGGGGAAAAATTGATTTAAGAATGAATGAAAATACGCTTCACTCACGCCAGGTTTGGGGTATTTGGCCGGTTCGGGATAGGCCACCATTTTTTGTAACGCCTGTTGGATTTTCGGCTGGCGGAGTTGCTGAACTTCGGATTCATGTTCCTTTAACCATTGTTCATAAACCTGCTTTTGCCGTTGATAAATTTCCTGCTGGTGTTGATAATGCTGGTATTGTTGACGATACTGCTGGGCTTCCCAGGCATAACCCACCCCGACCAACCCCAAACCCAGCCCGGCCAGCATCAGCCCCGCCCCCCCACCAACGATGATGCCAACGGCCACCACCATTGCTAAACTCACCCCCCAAGGCCAACGGGGGCGGCGACGGGGGGCAACCACCGGCACTGGTCGGGGAGGCGCACCGGGGGGTAGGGCATCCAACGCCTGTTGGAGACGGCGTGGCCAAAGATGCATGGGATAGGTGTCCGCCACCCTAGTTCCCCCGCCAAACCGCCATCACCAGCACCAGCCCCGCCAAGCCCAGAAACGTCTGGGGCAGTCCCACCTGGGTGGCAATCACCCCCGTGACCGCCAGGGGTAAACTCAGGGCGATGTTGACCGCATTATTTTGTAATCCAAATACCTTGCCCCGCACCTCCTCCGGGGTTTCGGTTTGCAGGAGGGTTTGCAGGGGAATAGCCACCAGTGCCGCCCCTAGCCCCAGGGTCAGGTTCCCCAGCAACGCCCAAGGGAGACTATGGGTCGCCGCCGCCAACCCCACCAATGCCCCAGCCATCACCAGGGAACCCACCGCACTATAACGCCGGTAGGACCAGCCCCGGCTCCGCAGGAGATTGAGCAGGAGCGCCCCCACCGCCACCCCCACGCCAGCGGTAGCCAGTAAAAACCCAAACTGGGAGGGGCGCAGGAGTTGTTCCGCCAAACGGATCGTCAGTACGGCTAAGGCGGCAAACACCGTGTACAAAACCACCAAATCCACCACCGCCCTGCCCAACTGGGGTTTTTCCCGCAGAACCGACCAGCCCTCCCGCAAATCCTGCCACACCCGGGTCAAGGTCTGTACCCCCTGCTCGGTTTGCCGTTCCTGGGGGGACAACCGCACCAGCACCAGCGCCGCCAAGCCATAGGCTCCCGCCACCAACAATTCCCGCCCCTGGGGTAAAACCTGTGCCGCCACGCTCAACAGGGGGTCGCCCAGGGCAAAACCCAAAATCAACGACCCCATCATGGTGGTGGTGTAGAGGGAATTAGCGGGAAGCAACTGCTCCGCCGGGACGATCAGGGGAATCACCGCCTGCTCCGCCGGGGCAAAAAACTGGGTCAAGGTGGACACGGCAAAGGTAATCCCCAGCAGAAAGCCCCACGTCACCAGAGGTTGCCACTGGAACCACAGACCGGGAATAATCAGCAGTACCAAGCCCCCCCGCAGGAGGTTGGTGGTCAATAAAACCCGCTGTTTGCGCCAGCGATCCACAAACACCCCCGCCAGGGAGCCGAACAACACCGCCGGGATGGTGAACGCCACCATAATGCCACTGACCAGGGGGGTAATGCTTTCCCGGTCGGCAAATTGCTGATCCAACAGGGCAATCATCAGCACCAGGTACACCTTGTCCCCAATCTGGGAAAACACCTGTGCCAACCAGAGTGCCAGGAAATTGCCATTCCGCCACAGATTCGCCAAGCCTACTGCCGGTTTGGGTTGGGTCACATTCATGGACATCGCTGGGGTGCTGGGGTGATCGTACTATACAGCAGGGGGGCGGAACGAATCCCCCGCTCCAGATGGTATTCCGCATAACCCCGCAGGAGGGGTTCCAAACTGCGCCAGGGGGCCAAAGCCGGGATGGGTTGCAGGGGGGGGCTATGCAGTGCCTGGAGCAATTGCACTTGGGCGGCGGGCAGGACCCGGCAGGGCGGGGTATCCAAGGGCAAGGGTAAACGCACCAATCCCCCCAGGGGAATGCTAAATCCCAACCGTTCCTGGGGCGAAACCGGCTGTCCCGTCAGGCAACAGAGGCGCACCTGGGGTTGCAAGCCCGCTAAGGTTAACAGGCGCATCACCCCCCGCACTACCATTTCCCAGGGTTCCTGACTGGGCAGATGTCCCAAATTCGCCAGCAGTTCGATGAACGTATGGTAGAGTTCGCCTTGCGCCAAATTCGCCAGGGCTTGCCCCAGCACCAATTCCGTAAAGTACTGCGCCGTCACCCAGCGGGTGTACTCCTGCGCCAGCTCGTGGTGGGTGTGCAGGAGGGTCGCCTGGGTAATCCGATCCAAAGAACGCCCTACCCGCAGTTCCAACTGATTCACCACCAGCAAGCCCGTCCGTCCTGATAGGGAAGATTGGGGTTTGCGGGCACCGGGAGCCACCACCCGTTGAACGCCCCGATCTGGGCTAAGGATGGTGATCAGCCGGTCGGATTCTCCCAAACTCTGAAGGTGCAGGTTGATGGCGGTGACCTGATAGGTGCGCCCCATATCTATATAACTTGACCAAGGGAGCTACTGTTGACCGGCTCTAGGGCGGATTCCCCCGTGCTGGTGGAACGGCGGCGCCGACGGCGGGTATCCGGGGTCGGGGATTCCACAGATGCAGGCGCCACGACCGGGGGGTCGGGCGGGGTCATGGCAATTGCATCCATTACTGGGGGAGCGGGTGGGGTCATCGCCTGTACCACAGGCTGGGGTGGCGTTTCCGGGGAGACAGCCATCGGCAGTTCCGGCTGGGTCGAGACAGGTAGCTCCTCCGGTAAACAGACCTCTACCGCCACATCCTGGAGATGGGTTTGACCGGTGAGCAGGAGCGGGGAAAGCCCCATTTCCGCATACACCGTTTGTTCGGCGGGGGTCATGCCCACCATCACTACCTGGGCGGGGGTTGGCTTAACCGGACGGCGGCGGAGGCTCTGACGGTCGGGGGGTTCCTCCCGCAGGCTATGACCACTCCCATTGCCCCCGGGGGGAACCGGACTGGCTACGGGCGGGGTGGCAAAGGGCGGCAATTCCTGTTCACTGCGGGGGGTGGGCTTTTCATAACGGCGCGGGCGGCGGCGGTTCGGTCCATTCCGGTCATTGCCCCCCAGGGGCGTGACGGGGTAGAGGGGGGTACTAAACCCCAAGTCCGGGTTGGGGCTAGGGGCAAATCCCAAATCCTCCAGACTTTCCGGGCGTTCCCCGATCACCACCCGGGGGGGGCTAGGGGGCGCGTCGTCACTGCTTGTCTGTCCAGGCAAACGGGCTAAATGACCGAGACCATTGCAGGTGGGGCAGGTCTGTCCAAAAAGTTCGTAGATATTTTGTCCCTGGCGTTTGCGGGTCAGTTCCACCAAGCCCAAATCCGACAGGTGGATGATCTGGGGGCGGGCTTTGTCGGTTTTCAGGGCTTTACTGAAATGTTCCAGCAGTTGCAGTTGATCCCGCCGGTCCTCCATATCAATAAAGTCCACAATGATCACCCCGCCGATATTGCGCAGGCGCAGTTGACGGGCAATTTCCGTCGCCGCTTCGTAATTCGTCCACAACACCGTTTCCCGAGCGGTTGCCGAGCGGGTAAAGGAACCGGAATTCACATCAATCACCGTCAGGGCTTCCGTGGGTTCGATGACGATGTAGCCCCCCTTGGGCAAATCCACCCGGGGTTTGAGGGCATCCCGAATCGCCGCATTCACCCGGAAATACTCCAGGATCGGGGTCGGTTCCCGGTGGTGATCCACCAAGACCCCCGCTGGCGGTTTGCCCCCCCCCCAATTGCTGAGCTGTTGCTTGACCCGTTTCACCCCCTCGGCGGTATCGGTGACAATGCGATTCACCTGGGCGCTGTAGAAATCCCGCAGTACCCGTTGGATGAAATCATCGTCCCGGTTGAGCAGTCCCGGCGAACGTGCCATTGCCGCCTCCCGCTGTATCTTTTCCCATTGGCGTTTCAGATTTTCCAAATCCTCCATCACCGCCTCTTCACTCACCCCTTCCGCCTCGGTACGCACCAACAGCCCCATCTGAGACGGTTTGATCAAGACCGCCAAAGCCCGCAACCGGTGCCGTTCATTTTCATTTTTGATGCGCTGGGAGAGAAACACCCCCCGTCCGTAGGGCATTAACACCAAATACCGCCCCGGCAGGGTAATGTTGCCCGTCAAGCGGGGTCCCTTGTTCCCCGTCGGCTCCTTCATCACCTGCACCAGCACCTTTTGTTGGGGCAAGAGCAATTCGGTGATCGCTCCAGCCGTGCGTTTCAGGCGCAGGGGACCCAAATCCGACACATGGATAAACCCGTTGCGCTCCGGGTCGCCGATATTGACAAAGGCGGCATCAATCCCCGGCAGTACATTTTCCACCACCCCCAAAAACACATCCCCCACCTGCAAATTGCCCGTTGCCACCACCAGTTCTTGAATCTGGTCATCGGCAAACACAGCGGCGATGCGATGTTGCTCTGCCAAAATGATTTGTTTAGACATTCATACTCCTTGGATGAACCCGTCCCCCGGCTTCCACTGGTGCGCTCCGGTTCAACCTTTGCCCTCAAGTCACCCACCAAAAAACTATGGGTACTGACTAACCGCTGATTGAAACCGTGAAAACTTATCGCCCAAAACTGGTCAACAACCGACCCACTCGCACCAGGAATCATTCCAGGATTAGGGCATATTATAACCTTTTGGGTCGCCGATTGTTACCAACCCCAGGAACCGGGCTGTCCCTTAAACGGTCCGACCAAATTCTTCGTGATCCAGCCCCCATAAAATTCCCCCGGTTGGGGCGTGACCACCTCCCCCGCCACCAGACATCGCTCACATTTCTGGGCATAAAAAGCTAGATAATTTTGAATCGCCCGGAAAACATCCGTCGGTTGGGCATAGCTCCAGGCTACATCCCGGAGCACCTGGTTTCCTATCTGTACATCGTAATAATTCGCCTGTCCTTTCCACTCACAAAAACTCCTGTGGGGGTTGGGGCGCAAGTACTGCATCTGAATATCCTGGGGGGGCAGATAATACACCGGCGGGTGACTGGTTTCCAACACCCGATAGGCGTTCTGGGTACGGGCGAGACACACCCCTTGGATATACACCTCGATCAGGTGTTCCGTCGGTTCCACCCGGGGCGGGCGGGGGTAATCCCACACGGATTCTGGGGGCAGGGGGTGGGGCATGGTTCTAAGGGTTGAATTCAGCCGCTGTGCATAACTTTAACTTTGGATGATATGGGTACCCTACCATAGGGTCAAATGCAGTCATTTGATAACCGAATATTAACTTAGATAATTTAAAATATGCGGTCGCAGGGGGGTGCCCCCGTATTTGATTCTAGGAAATTTTTAAGGATAACCCTGACCTTTTGGGTTGGGTTTTGTTACCGACATTCACCCCTACCGGTTCCCTAATTCAACCCAAAACTCACCGACACCACCGCCGTAATGTCTTTTTCTTTGGAGGATGTGTCGTAAATTCCATAATCACTCACATCGGTGGAAAACCGGGACGTAATCTGAAACACCCCGGTATTTACACTGCGGACTTTCCCCACCCGGCTGTTGGTGGCTTGGGCAATACTTTGGGCGCGATTTTGGGCATCCCGCACCGCTTCGGCTACCATTTCTACCCGCAATTTGGCTAAATCTGCGTACAGGTATTGGGGGGGGTCGGAAATAATGGGAATGCCCTCATTGATTAAATCATTGGAACGATTGACCAGGGCGGCAATTTTATCCACTTCTTTGGAACTGATTTTCACCCGTTGGGTCAAACGATAGGCTAAAATTTGCCCCGTATCCCGACCGTTGATACTCTCTTGGAGAGCCACATTTTCCAGGGCAGAAAATACAATTTCATTCTCAGGAATACCCTGACTTTGCAGATACAGACGGATTTTTTGCGTGTAGGCAGTCACCTGTTTGTAGGCCGCCTGGAGGGAAGGATTTTGGCTTTCGACCCGAAATTGCCAAACAATATAATCAGAAGTGATTGCCCGGCGCGCCGAACCCGTCACCTGCACCAGATCATTCGCACGGGTAAATTGCCCCACCGCACTGGCACCGATGAGGCTACCTGCAACAATCGCTACGGACAGGGACACCAAACCAATCAACACCTGGGGCAGTTCGCTGACACGTTCTTTCAGATTCATAGATGGGGCACCGGGGCAGGAGGATGACTACAGTTATCCTAATTTAATTTTGGGTCACAAAGGCACTGGGGATTTGGGAGTTTTGTCATTTGGGATGAAAATCGCCCAATTCAGCATAAAATAACCCCCCGGTTGGTACCAGGGGGCAAAGCATAGCTTCACATTTTGTTCATCCACAGACGGACGTGAGACAGAGGTTAGGAGTACATGACCCCCCGGTAGCGCAATTGCCGGGGTGCCCGGGGTTGACTGGGGACATTCGCCACGTGGGTTTTCCATTCCGCCCCCCGATATTTGCCCCCCACCTGACCTTCGCTCACCGGCACAACACTCGGATCATGCTCGTAGGTGGCACCGTGAAAATGGTATTGCATGGCTCATTCCCTCCGTAAACAATTGGGTGTCTGGCGGAAATCTTATCCGAGTGGATAATCTTGATTTCCTTTCTGTATCTAATTATACTGTTTTTTGATCAAAAGTAGCCACTGTGCCCGAACTGAGCAGTTAATTTTTGTGAATTACCGGGGCAAGGCATCCAAGACTTGCTGTGGGTGGGTTTCCTGGTCTAAAGTCGTGGGTAGGTTGCCTGTAGATGGAATGAGTGCACACGGGCGGTGGTACGAATTTCTTTAGATTGTTATCGGGTGCTGGGGGTGCCTGCCAATACGGGGGTGGCACAACTGGGTTCCGTGTTATCCCAGCGCCTGAAGATGGGGGTGCGGGCGGATTATTCCCCTCTGGCGGTGGCGGCGCGGCAACGGTTATTGGAACAGGCTTATCAAATCTTATCAGCCCGCAATGGTAAGGAAACAGATACGGAGGTGACGGAGCCGCCGGTGCTGTGGGTGGAGGGGGAGGAATTGCCGGGGGCGTTGGCGCTTTGGTTGGAGTGGGGCGAGTATGAACTGATCCTCAAAACCGGGCAGGCGGCCTGTCAAAACGGCACGGCTCCCAGTGCCTACGGGGATATTGTGTTAACCATGGTGCTGGCCTATCTGGAGTTGGGGCGGGAACAATGGCAACAGCAAAATTATCAACGGGCGGGGGTGTATCTGGAGCAGGGGCGGGAGCTTTTGCAACGCACGGGGGGCTTATTCCCCAACCTACTGGCGGAGTTGCAGGTGGATTTGGCTCGGTTGCGCCCTTACCGGATTTTGGAACTGGTGGCCTTGCCCTTGGAGGACCAGCCGGGGCGACGGTTGGGGCTGGAATTGTTGACCCAGATGCTGACGGAACGGGGGGGCATCGAGGGCACGGGAGACCCCCAGGCGGGCTTGGGGGTGGAGGAGGGTCTGCGGTTTATCCAACAACTGCGCCCTTATATGACCCTGGGGGAGCAGTACGAAGTATTTGGCCGGGAAGCCCGACGACCCTCGGCGGTGGGAGCCTATCTGGCGGCCTATGGGGCGGTGGGGTTGGGGGTCATGCGGCATCAGCCCCAGGTGATTCGGGAGGCGGAGGGGTGGTTGCGGTTTTTGCATCGTACCCAGCCGGTGCCCCTGGAGTTGGCGGTGACCAATCTCCTGTTAGGACAAACGGAACTGGCTTTGGATTTTTTGGAACAGTATCTCGCCAGCCCGACGGTAGATGCCCAGACGGCGCAGGTGATCCGCACGGCTCCCGATGAATTGGTGGGTTTGTACCGCTACGCCCAGACCTGGTTGCAGACGGAAATTGCCCCCTTCGCCCGGGAGGTGACTCCGGCGGCTTTGGATATGCAAAGTTATTTTGCTGACCCCCAAGTGGTGGCTCGGTTGGAGGAATGGCAAACCCCGGAGGTGGGGCTAACCCCGGTTTCCCGTCCCCCCAAACGGGCGGTGCGACCCCGACGGCGGGGTTATGGCTGGTTGGTGACCGGAGTGACGGCTCTGGTGACGGCAGGGGGCTTATGGTGGTGGTGGCAACGCCTGCCCCCGGAGACCTTGATGATTACCCTGGAACGACCGCCCGTGCCTATTCCCAGCCCCAGCCCCCCTGCCATTGACCCCCGCACCGAGGCACTCCAGACCTTGACCACCTGGCAAAAAATCAAAGCGGATGCCTTTGGGGCACAGCAGGCGATTGACCGGTTGCGGCTGATCCTGGTTGATCCGGCCTTGACCCAGTGGCGGGAGCGGGCGCAACAATCCCATGCGGAAGGCATCACCGAAATTCACACCCTCAAACGCTTAGAAATTGAACGGATGCAGATGGTCAATCCCCAGGAAATGGTGGTGGAAGCCCGTATCGAAGACCAGGTGCAGGTGCAGGGGGAGGATGCGGGCAGTAGCACGTACCAAGCCCGTTATGAGTTAGTCAAGTCCCCCCAAGGCTGGCGGATTCGTAAAATTTCCCTACTTCCCTAAATCCCAATCTCACTCAATGGGGGAACAAATACTTTACAGAACTGTAGTGATTTTAGGGCACCTCTGTTAATTCATGGCTATTGGGAATCAGAAGTGTTAAATGTTAAGAAAAGGGTGGAAAAGAGAGCCTAAAAATACTATTTTAGTCTGGTAGGAACCAAGGATGATAGTGTTTTCATGAGACGAAAAATTCAGGGACTTATCAAGCCATTGCTCAACCTTCTTCCTAAAAACGACTATCCAGTCTTATAGCAATCCTATAGCTAAACATACAAAGGTTGACATGATATGGGTCGCAGGGCGTAGCCATGCACTGGTTCTCCATAGCTTGCGTGGCGCAGCCATGAATTTTTGAGGCGACAACCTAACCGTACTTAGCTATAAATGAAAATGGAATAGGGGTCGCAGGGGCATCGCCCCCGTCCTTGGTTCTGGGAAATTTTTGTTGGTTGATCAAATAGGATTGCTATACTTCTTTGACCAGATCATGCTTGGCAAAATTATCCCGAAACAACCAGATAGTTTTTGCATCAGGAATATGGTCTTCGATACCCAATCCTAGAAATTCCATAAACGAGACACGGTCATTGACTTGAAACTCGAGTTCATCATCACTAATGGGCACCTCTATTTATTCAAAATATGAGAACGAAACACAAAAACAGCATAGCATTGCTCAGTACTTTTTTGTACTAAGATGACTGGGTTTTATAGATTGCTGTAGATATGATTGAAAAGAGACTTAGTAGGGGGTCAAAACTCACAGATTATCGGCCAGGGACTGCCGCTCCCAAAACGCATAACGGCGGAAATTATAAGCCAAATTTTTCAAACCAATTGCCGCTTCTACTCTGGTTTTACCAATCAGACGCATGAATTTACCCCCAAGACACATCACCCACTGACCAAATACGTGTTCCACCTTGGCTCTCACTTGAGATTTGATGCGATTCTTTTCATTTTGCTCTGCGGTTAGGGGCTGATTTCGGTAGCCTTTTTCATGGATGTGACTGGTAAATCCAATCCTGGCTAACGTCCATTCTAAATCCGTGCTGTGATAGGCACTATCTCCCCAGATTTCCGACCCATCAATATCCACCAGTTGACTGAATACTTGTGAGTCATGCACGGAGGCATCCGTGACCACATAATGACGCACAAAACCATATTTTACATCCACACTGATATGATTTTTATAGCCAAAATAGCTGACACCATTTTTCTTTACCCAACGGGCATCTCTATCCTTTTGCCGTAAAACCTGGGGTTTTTCCTCCCATTGCTTAGGAATTTTCCCTTCCTTTACTTCTTGATTTTCTTGCCGAGTATTTCGTTGGACTGGCACGGGAATGAGAGTGGCATCCACAATCTGACCAACTTCGACAATATATCCTTTTTCTCTCAGGTAATTATCAAAGTGAGCAAATACTTCTTTGACTAGATCGTGCTTGGCGAGATTATCCCGAAATAGCCAGACCGTTTTGGCATCAGGGATAGCGTCTTCGATACCCAATCCTAGGAATTCCATGAACGAGATACGGTCATTCACTTGAAACTCGAGTTCATCGTCACTAAGGGCATACATTTGTTGGAGAATCAACAATTTAAACATCACAATGACGTCGGTGGGTTTTCGACCCGCATTACTCTTTCTTTCCTTGTCATATATGGTTTCTAATATGGGTCGGAAATCTTCCCAGTTAATATTTTCATTGAGCCACTTCAGCATGGGCTTTTTCTGATTGAGTTTTTCCCGCCGCTCTTGCTCATCCCAAAATCCTTTTTGACCCATTTTCCCTCTCCACGTCGTTAATACTAATTATCTCACAAATCCCTCCCAAAATCAATTAATAGAGGTGCCCTAATGGCATACACTTGTTGCAGAATCAACAATTTAAACATCACAATTACGTCGGTGGGTTTACGACCCGCATTACTCTTTGTAAGTATGAGGTGCCCATAGGTAACCTTGGTTGTGGGGTAATTCCCTTGGGACAGGAAGACCATTGCGACCAGATTTCCATCCCCTGCCGATGACCCTAACCTCCACTGGCGAGAGACTCAGGCCGACGGTAAGCAAAAAATTCCACCCGATAGGCCGTCACTTTGGTACCGGTTTCCTGCTCCACCTGAGCGATGACCTCTGGGGGCAATTCCACCCACACATCCAGAATTTGCTGAGTATCCAGACAATTCACATGGCTGTGGATTTCACTCACACTGCCGTACAACCGTCCGTTCGCCCGCTCCACACACTCAATCACTCCCTGGGAGGTGAGGGCATCCAGGTTCTGATACACGGATGTATGACCGATGGCTTGCCCCTGCTCATTTAGCCGATGATAAATTTCCCGTGCCGATAAATGCTCCCCACTTTGCCACAGCAATTCCAAAATCGAGCGCCTCTGCCGACTCAGGCGCATTCCCATAGCTTGGCACCGCCGAATGGCTGCCTCCAATGAACGTACCCCTGGGGAATCTGTGGTCATCACCCTAACGTCTAGGTTGTTAAATTTTGGTTAATATATCACGATTATAACCCAAAATAAACTCATTCCCACTTCGTTTTCAAAGGTAAGGTTTGGTTCACCTTCCCTAGGGTTAGGGATTGTTGGGCACTTCTAAAAATAGGTTCCAGTGGGTAGCCCCCGTCTTTAGTTCTCCATAATATGGGTATTCCAGCGAGATAACCGGCAAGTAGTGACAATCAATAGAGGTGTCCCCAAGTTGGTAGTGCTGTCCAGGTAACGGTTTATTATTTTAATGTTCTTACGAAAGACGCTAGGCTAATCCTTATGGGTAAGGGCTTGTGTAGCACTTTTTCCCCCCAGGAACTCTGCCTACCATGAATGCGTCCTGTGCGTTGACCTGTAAGGAGTAGCCTTGTTTATGAATCTGACCCCGTATCCTGGCCAATTTCTGCCCATCCTCGGCGGTGCCATCGCATTCAGCACCTGGGTATCCTTAGTAACCCCCACGATTGCTACGCCCCCAGAGACCGCATTGACCACCGCCACCACCGATACCACCCCCGCCATGCTGGACTTTTCGGAAGCGGAAAGCGACCTGTGTGTGGCTCTTTACGGGTGTGACTGCCACGGTTGTTTGAATGCGATTCGCGCTTTGCGGGGTTTGCCGCCCTTACCTTTGTAAGGGCACCTCTATAAATTGCAAATTGGCGGTCGCAGGGGGGCACCCCCCGCCCTTGGTTCTGGGTAATATGGGCATTCCAAGGATGAGATTTTTCATCGGTTCAAATAAATAGAGATGCCCGTAAATGTAAATATTATTTAATATTATTTATTGTCACAAATTGAAATATGGCTGTCCTAAATGAGAATGGAACAAGGGTCGCAGAGAGACCGCCCCCGTCCTTAGTTCTGGGGAATTCCTGATGATTACGCAACAGGTGTTGGCAGAAATCAGCTTTCAGCGGGCTTCCCATGTGATTGCTGTGTCAATTTCCGATAGGATTGCTGTAGCGTAGCCATAAACCCCATTCTTCTTTTGGTAATTTCAATAAGGCAGGGGTCATTCTCAATAGTCATACATGAATTAACATAAATCAATGTAGTAGAGGTGCCCAAATATCTCTTCCGATCTTGACATCCCTGAACCATAGGTAATACAGTAAATTTACTGAGATAACATTTTGACCATAATTTGACTGTAAATTGAATGGTTAACATGGCTTCAAGGATTTTTCCATGACTGATGAAGCTCCCATTATCATCCTCATTGATGACGACAGCCAACTGCGTTTCTTTTCCAAGGAGTATCTAGAGGCTGAGGGGGGATACCGGGTTTTGACGGCGGGGAATGGACAAGAGGGCTGGGATTTGTTGAGTCAGGTTCATCCTAGTTTAATTGTCTGTGATGTGATGATGCCTGTGATGGATGGCTACGAGTTTGTGCAAAAACTACGCCAAAATCCCCGCTTGCGTTCCGTGCCTTTAATTTTTCTTTCTGCTAAGGGGGATGTGAGCGACCGGATTAGCGGGTTAAATGCCGGGGGAGATGTGTACCTGGTCAAACCTTTTGAACCAGAAGAATTGTTAGCCCAAATTCGTGCCTCCCTCGCTCGGTTGGGACTGGCAGCGGGGGCGGAACCGCTGGGGCAACTCCCCGACTCCTATCACACGCCCACGCTTACCCCAACAGAACGGCGGGTTTTGCGGTTAGTGGCACAGGGCATGACCAATCAGCAGGTGGCCGATGAACTGAAGGTATCCCGACGCACGGTGGAAAGCCACGTTAGCAATATGCTGAATAAAATTGGTTTAAGCAACCGCACGGAATTGACCCGTTGGGCGATGAATTATCTGGGAATTTGAAAATCATGGCGATTTAGGCAGTGCTATCTTTGTAATGCTCAAGAAATGGTAACAAGGACTTTGGCGCGGGTAGGTGGCTTTACTTCTCCGCGGAGAAGCGTCACAGGGTAGGGTTAGACATTGCTCAAATATCCATCAGATAGGGCTTCGTGGGAATTTATAGTCATTCCGTTTTATAGCTAAACACGCAAAGGTTGACATAGATATGGGTCGCAGGGCGTAGCCACGCACTGGTTCTCCATAGCTTGCGTGGCGCAGCCATGAATTTTTGAGGCGACAACCTAACCGTACTTAGCTATAGAATGCGACACTTTTTAGGTATTTGTAATCGCTCTATCCCCTTCTAGGAGAGGGGTTGCAGGTAAAAGCGATGTCGCAAACCAGAAGTGTTGAAAGGTAGGTAAAGGCAGAAAAAGAGGGGTCAAAATATGGTATTCTAATTCATATAAACCAAAACATGAAACAACTATGAAATTCAATTCTTTTCCCGGGATTGTCAAATTTTTACTCAAAGACCTGCCAACTAATGATTATCCAGTTCTAAATTCTCGCTTATTTTGTTCAATCTGGTTTGCTGGCATTTTAGACAAAGGAATCAACAGTTTACGGGACTTATTTTACCAATTAAATCATGCGGGCATTAAGGTTGACTTATCCACGTTTTCTAAGGCGAACAAGACAAGAGACCCACAAATTTTTATGCATCTTTATCATAAATTATTGCATTATATTGAGGAAGCTCATCCTGAAAAGAGGTTGGTTTTATGTCCTTTTGATGCTACCGTAATACCGCTGATGAGTAAGTTATTTTGGCTCCAAGGCTATCGCCAAGTAAAGTTAATAACCACTTTGAATCAAGATACGAAATCTACTGGTCATTTAATTGTTAGTCCTGGACAGGCACATGAGATTAATTTTGGTGAAGATATTGTGAAAATGCTACCGGAAAATGGAGTCGCAGTCGGGGATAGAGGGTTTTGCAGTCACAAAGTATTTGAACAATTTATCGAAAATGATGCCCTTTTTATTATCCGTATTAAGTCGAATTGGAAATGGGATGAAAACTATCATATCACCACAGAACGAGGTAAGGCGAGAGTAGTTTGTTTTGGCAATGTTCAACAGAAAGTAGACTATTATTTAGCTACCAATATTCCTGAGGATGTAATGAGTAATGAAGAGATAGGGGAAGCCTATAGACAACGCTGGGCGATAGAGGTACTATGGAAATTTCTAAAGATGAACTTAAAGCTCGATAAAATGATGAGTAAAAATTTGAATGGAATTACCATTCAAATTTATGTAATTTTAATAGTTTACTTGATATTGCAACTGTTAAAAGTTCCACGGATGTACGGAAGTAAATTGGCAGATAAGTTCCGATATATACAAATCTTAATACGGCAGGAGTGGAATTTTGTCCATTGGCTCAATCGGGTCGTCCCACGCCTAAATATGTAAAGTTTTATTGCAGGATTCAACACTTGTGGTCGCAAACTTGTTTGCAATTACTATAATTTTAGCAAATCCCTGCCTGTGAAGGGATTTTAAGTGTTTATTGCCGTACAACATTGGGCATCTCTACTTATTGATTTTTGTACTTACACGGCAGGCTCGGAAGTCCCATTCTTTCGTTAGCAATTATCAATAATGCGGGTGTCATTCTCAATAGTCATGAACTAATAGAGGTGCCCTATATCAACTCCTAAGAAATGTTTTTAATGTTCAAAAATTCCCTGATAATTTAACAGGTCTAAACTCACGATAGTCGGCACACATTGGAAACATTGTTGCGTCAATTCCCAACGACCTTCCCGTTGCAACATAGCGGTTAACTTTTCCGCAATTTGGGGTAAGTAAATTACATCATTAGCCGCATAGTCCAATTGCTCAGGACGCAAGGCATCCGGTCGTCCCCAATCCGAGGATTGAGCCTGTTTATCCAATTCAATGCCCAACAGTTCTTGCACCACATCTTTTAGCCCATGTTTGGGGGAATAGGTGCGAGCCATTTTGCTGGCAATTTTAGTACAAAAAATCGGTTGAACTCGGATATTCAAATGGTAACGTAAGGTGGCTAAATCAAAGCGAGCGTAGTGAAAAATTTTGAGAATTTGGGGAGCTTCCAACAGGGTTTGCAGATGGGGGGCTTGGGTTTGTCCCGGCAAAATTTTCACCAAAGTTGTCTGTCCCGCCGCATCACTCACCTGTACCAAACACAACCGATCCCGGGCGGGGATCAACCCCATCGTCTCCGTATCCACACCCAATACGGATTGTTGTTGATAATGGGTGAGCAGTTGGGGGGATAAATCCTGTTCACAGAAATGGGATTGGGTAGCCATATTATTTCCCATATTCCTGGTCAAAAACCTGCCGATTCGGATAAATCTTAATAATCCGTTCGAGTCCGGTAATTTCCAAGAGGGTTTTCACCTGGTCAGAAGGCTGGCAGAGTGCCAATTCCCCCCCCACCGAGCGTAGGCTTTTCAAGGCCGCCACCATCGCCCCCAACCCGGAACTATCTACAAATTCCACCTGACTGAAATCCAGTAGCACCAGAGCCGCCTTTTGACTGGCAATCTGTTTCACCTGTTGGGTCAACCCATCTTTTGTGGTGGTATCCAAACGCACCGGCGGCACGACCACCTCTACGGGTAATTGGCTCATAACTCTAAGATTAATTGCTTTTCTAAACTACCATAGACCAAATTGGGTCAAAAATAAATGCGTTACGGACGGCCACCACTTCTCCCATAGCTCCCAGGTACGGGTCAGCAAGGCACGGCGACCAAGCCCAAAGCCAAATTGTAAAATTCCCAGGATCAGCCCGACGGTAAGCAGGCTTTTGCCCGTATCCACTGTCACTCTAATGACCCACCGCAACACCAACCAGACCAAAAATAGGGTCAGCGCCAGCACAAGTATATCCCCAATCGTTGTTTTCATGGGGTGTAGTACCTCTCAGGGAACCAGTATCTCTATACAACTCCATCAATCTATTTTATGGTGCATTTGATCCCAGTCGGCTATAGCAATTTCAGACGATCTATGGGAATAAATAACCAGGTTATATGGTGATGCCAGGCAGGGAGGAGAACCAGGGTAAAATTATCTGTAGAATTATAGCAATCCTAAATGAGAATGGAACAGCACCGCCCCCGGATTTGGTTCTGGAGAATCTCTGTTCACTAATCAAGTAGGATTGCTATAGTCGGGAGAATAATTAATAACTAACAATTCACTGATTTTGCCACGGCGTTCAGCGTTAGAATTGATGGCACGGGATGCCTTTAATTCAATGCAGTGGAAATTCTGATAAAGGTTTATGACTGGTTCTGACCAGGAATTACTCAACATCAATTTACATCCACGGTCATTTAATGTGTGAAACACTTCTGCTAACTCTCTTTGTTGCTCTTGTCCGAACGGATATTTTGTGTAGCTAGTGAAACTTGCCGTTTTCGAAAGTGGAACATACGGTGGATCAAAGTAAATAAAATCACTGGGTTCCGCCCAATCTAATACAGTTTGGAAGTTAGTACACTCAATAGCTACATTTTGGAGGGCATAGCTATTTCTAATCAGCTGTTCGGCAGAAAAAATCCTCGGGTCTTGATAGCTACCCATTGGCACATTAAATTTTCCAGAGCGATTAACACGATACAAGCCATTATAACAAGTCTTATTGAGATAAATAAATCGAGCGGCTCGCTGAACAGAACTTAAATTTAACGGATTCAATTCTCGAACCTTATAATAATTTTCTGGATTGTGGTTTCTTTTTAGAAAATCTAATTCCTGTATCAAATTATCTAAATTGCTACGAACATGAATGTAGCAATTAATCAGCTCTTCGTTAATATCTGATAACCTCACTCCATCAAACAAAATAGTCCCTTTTTCTTTGAGACTAAATAAATACCAATACACTGCCGCACCCCCCAAGAAGGGTTCATGGTAACAATTAAACTTTTTGGGAAACAGCGGCAATAATTGTGCTAAAAGCTGAGACTTTCCCCCGGCCCACTTCAGAAATGGTTGCGGTGGTGGCTCCAGACCAATAGATTCGTTAAGTTGCAGTGCTAACTGAGTCGCTAACGTGGTCATAACAATAAACAGTGGTATAGTAATTATTTTATTGCATACCCTTAGTCCAAAACGGAATAGAGTTTCAAGAATACCATAGCAGTCCTACCTGAATTGTGAGTGAAAAGTTTATGCTTTAAGGGTCATATGGCATCGGCCCGCACTGGCTCTCAGTATCGTTGCTACGGATTAGAGTGAGACTTTTTGACTATCAACTCCCCCTGTTGCTTTTGGAAAAAGGGTAAGATGTGGAGTGTAAAAAGTTTAAGTAGTGTGTGTCATCATGTCCCATATTTATCTGGCGGCTCCCTTATTTAGTCTGGCAGAACGAAATTTTAATCAATCACTTATGGACTATCTAACTGAGCGAGGATTACAAGTCTTTTCACCATACCAAGAATGTGATGGACTGGTGGGTATTGATATTTATAAAACCTGTCTCAGGGGAGTCTCAACCGCTTGTATCCTCGTTGCTATTTTAGATGGAGCCGATGCCGATAGTGGCACCTGTTGGGAATGCGGCTATGCTTCAGCAAAAGGTATCCCTATCGTGGCAGTGCGTACTGATTTTAGAAGCACTGGTGATACCAATGGTTTTAATGCCATGCTTTACTACAGTGCTACCGTTGTTGTGGAAGGTACTGATAATCTGTTTGCAAGAATCTTCCAAGCTGTAGAACAATTGCGACATCCTAGTTAGTATTCAAAAACACTTAAATTAAATCCAAAACTAAATCTAATGCTTGAATTTAATCTTTAATTTATGATGTACTACTGACTTGTGGAGTATTTTTGATCCCAACAGTATCAAGAATTGTTACAACCCAATGCGGTTTAATTGAGCCATTGGTAACTTATAACCCACAAGTGTTGAATCCTGCAATAAAACTTTACATATTTAGGCGTGGGACGACCCGATTGAGCCAATGGACAAAATTCCACTCCTGCCGTATTAAGATTTGTATATATCGGAACTTATCTGCCAATTTACTTCCGTACATCCGTGGAACTTTTAACAGTTGCAATATCAAGTAAACTATTAAAATTACATAAATTTGAATGGTAATTCCATTCAAATTTTTACTCATCATTTTATCGAGCTTTAAGTTCATCTTTAGAAATTTCCATAGTACCTCTATCGCCCAGCGTTGTCTATAGGCTTCCCCTATCTCTTCATTACTCATTACATCCTCAGGAATATTGGTAGCTAAATAATAGTCTACTTTCTGTTGAACATTGCCAAAACAAACTACTCTCGCCTTACCTCGTTCTGTGGTGATATGATAGTTTTCATCCCATTTCCAATTCGACTTAATACGGATAATAAAAAGGGCATCATTTTCGATAAATTGTTCAAATACTTTGTGACTGCAAAACCCTCTATCCCCGACTGCGACTCCATTTTCCGGTAGCATTTTCACAATATCTTCACCAAAATTAATCTCATGTGCCTGTCCAGGACTAACAATTAAATGACCAGTAGATTTCGTATCTTGATTCAAAGTGGTTATTAACTTTACTTGGCGATAGCCTTGGAGCCAAAATAACTTACTCATCAGCGGTATTACGGTAGCATCAAAAGGACATAAAACCAACCTCTTTTCAGGATGAGCTTCCTCAATATAATGCAATAATTTATGATAAAGATGCATAAAAATTTGTGGGTCTCTTGTCTTGTTCGCCTTAGAAAACGTGGATAAGTCAACCTTAATGCCCGCATGATTTAATTGGTAAAATAAGTCCCGTAAACTGTTGATTCCTTTGTCTAAAATGCCAGCAAACCAGATTGAACAAAATAAGCGAGAATTTAGAACTGGATAATCATTAGTTGGCAGGTCTTTGAGTAAAAATTTGACAATCCCGGGAAAAGAATTGAATTTCATAGTTGTTTCATGTTTTGGTTTATATGAATTAGAATACCATATTTTGACCCCTCTTTTTCTGCCTTTACCTACCTTTCAACACTTCTGCTTATAACCATAGGTGCGAAAAATTAGTCGCTAGAAGCTCTTACCAATCTCATTTGAGTATAATATGAATTTACTGATCAGAAAGTTATTAGCCAGATTTACTTTAGGGCACCTCTATTTATTCGCAACGATACAAAATTATCTCACTGGAACCCTTATACAGTCTTTTGCATTATTATAGGATACAGCTAAAACTCTACTTGTCATAGGTCAATCAGCTTGAGTTTTTAGAATAATCAAGACTTTTTGTATCCCTTAATTTATAAATAGACTGTATTCAGGAGAACCACAGACGGGGGCGATGCCCCTGCGACCTATTTTTAGAAGTACCCTTTATGGACAGGTAACTTGACCAGATTTGCATCATGGACGGATAATAAGCCTCTCTGGTTGGTTTTATTATTATCTGTGCCCTTTACCGCCGTAATGACTTTAAATCACAGCCGTAACCCCTGGATTACCAACTAGAGAAATTTACAAAACATATTATGTCCATATGCTCCCGAGAGTACAGACGGTTGATTTCAATATGCTGTTTCATACGTTACCTGCCGCCTTGTCAAATGCGATGGCAGGACACCATGTTGAAGAAATAAAGAATAATCCATCTCAACACAATCAACTTTCACAGAGTATCCAAAATATACTTGATAGCAATTATGGGGTTTTTTACCTTTTAGTGACTCACGAAAATATTAAGCCTAGTGACATTGAGAGTGGTAGAGGTGAGCATATTCTATATGAAACTAAAAATCAAGGACTGACTGACATTTTAGATAAGGGTTATATTGTCCATTCGGATTTGATTTTATATCCACAGCCTGCCTGTAGCACCGTAAGTTATCCTGATCCCAAAGCTGAACGTCCAGAAGTCAATAGGGAATGCCAAGCTAAAATTGAGAAAGCTATTGCTGAAGGACGAGCTAAGATACTAGGCAGAGTTCACTACGTTAAAGGTAAAACGCCCAGTTTTGGGAAAATTGCTCAAAATTTTATCAAAGACCCCTTTAGTGAGGACAGTGGTTATCATTTCATCCGCAGTTATTTGGGTTTTACATTTATTGCCTTTTTCTTGCTCTATTGGTTTGTTCGTTTTGTTTTGAAGCATATAGCAACTCAGTATAAATTGAACGAAGCCATTAAAAAGTCTTTAGGAAATGAGGTAGCGGCTCTTCATTTTGAAAAACAACTCATTCAATTTGAGTATCAGATACACCACGAATCTGCCCAACGTGAACTATTGGAAAAGCAAAACCAAGTTCTGGAGGAACAAAATCGAAGGATTGAAGCAGAAAACAGACTCTTAAAACTCATGGAATTTGATAAGGTTTATCGTCAGCAGATTGATGCAATTTTTACATCTGAATTGGGCAACACTTTACAAAGATTGGATGCTGAATACCTTGCCATGTTTAAGCGTTTGGAAACAGATGTTCAAAATATCACGCATGACATTCGTAAAGCCCCCCTACTCTGTTCATTAGATGTAATCAAAGATGCACTTGAAAAAATTAGGCGAACAGATTCAAGGGATGAAAAAATAGATTTACTCATTGAAACAATCACAAAAATTGATGATATCATTCAAATCATCAACCAGGTAATTAATAACCTAGATGAAATGATTTCTTTAGGGCACCTCTATTTATTCAAAATATGAGAACGAAACACAAAAACAGCATAGCATTGCTCAGTACTTTTTTGTACTAAGATGACTGGGTTTTATAGATTGTTGCAGATATGATTGAAAAGAGACTTAGTAGGGGGTCAAAACTCACAGATTATCGGCCAGGGACTGCCGCTCCCAAAACGCATAACGGCGGAAATTATAAGCCAGATTTTTCAACCCAATTGCCGCTTCTACTCTGGTTTTACCAATCAGACGCATGAATTTACCCCCAAGACACATCACCCACTGACCAAATACGTGTTCCACCTTGGCTCTCACTTTAGATTTGATGCGATTCTTTTCATTTTGCTCTGCGGTTAGGGGCTGATTTCGGTAGCCTTTTTCATGGATGTGACTGGTAAACCCAATCCTGGCTAACGTCCATTCTAAATCCGTGCTGTGATAGGCACTATCTCCCCAGATTTCCGACCCATCAATATCCACCAGTTGACTGAATACTTGTGAGTCATGCACGGAGGCATCCGTGACCACATAATGACGCACAAAACCATATTTTACATCCACACTGATATGATTTTTATAGCCAAAATAGCTGACACCATTTTTCTTTACCCAACGGGCATCTCTATCCTTTTGCCGTAAAACCTGGGGTTTTTCCTCCCATTGCTTAGGAATTTTCCCTTCCTTTACTTCTTGATTTTCTTGCCGAGTATTTCGTTGGACTGGCACGGGAATGAGAGTGGCATCCACAATCTGACCAACTTCGACAATATATCCTTTTTCTCTCAGGTAATTATCAAAGTGAGCAAATACTTCTTTGACTAGATCGTGCTTGGCGAGATTATCCCGAAATAGCCAGACCGTTTTGGCATCAGGGATAGCGTCTTCGATACCCAATCCTAGGAATTCCATGAACGAGATACGGTCATTCACTTGAAACTCGAGTTCATCGTCACTAAGGGCATACATTTGTTGGAGAATCAACAATTTAAACATCACAATGACGTCGGTGGGTTTTCGACCCGCATTACTCTTTCTTTCCTTGTCATATATGGTTTCTAATATGGGTCGGAAATCTTCCCAGTTAATATTTTCATTGAGCCACTTCAGCATGGGCTTTTTCTGATTGAGTTTTTCCCGCCGCTCTTGCTCATCCCAAAATCCTTTTTGACCCATTTTCCCTCTCCACGTCGTTAATACCAGAAGTGTTGAAAGGTAGGTAAAGGCAGAAAAAGAGGGGTCAAAATATGGTATTCTAATTCATATAAACCAAAACATGAAACAACTATGAAATTCAATTCTTTTCCCGGGATTGTCAAATTTTTACTCAAAGACCTGCCAACTAATGATTATCCAGTTCTAAATTCTCGCTTATTTTGTTCAATCTGGTTTGCTGGCATTTTAGACAAAGGAATCAACAGTTTACGGGACTTATTTTACCAATTAAATCATGCGGGCATTAAGGTTGACTTATCCACGTTTTCTAAGGCGAACAAGACAAGAGACCCACAAATTTTTATGCATCTTTATCATAAATTATTGCATTATATTGAGGAAGCTCATCCTGAAAAGAGGTTGGTTTTATGTCCTTTTGATGCTACCGTAATACCGCTGATGAGTAAGTTATTTTGGCTCCAAGGCTATCGCCAAGTAAAGTTAATAACCACTTTGAATCAAGATACGAAATCTACTGGTCATTTAATTGTTAGTCCTGGACAGGCACATGAGATTAATTTTGGTGAAGATATTGTGAAAATGCTACCGGAAAATGGAGTCGCAGTCGGGGATAGAGGGTTTTGCAGTCACAAAGTATTTGAACAATTTATCGAAAATGATGCCCTTTTTATTATCCGTATTAAGTCGAATTGGAAATGGGATGAAAACTATCATATCACCACAGAACGAGGTAAGGCGAGAGTAGTTTGTTTTGGCAATGTTCAACAGAAAGTAGACTATTATTTAGCTACCAATATTCCTGAGGATGTAATGAGTAATGAAGAGATAGGGGAAGCCTATAGACAACGCTGGGCGATAGAGGTACTATGGAAATTTCTAAAGATGAACTTAAAGCTCGATAAAATGATGAGTAAAAATTTGAATGGAATTACCATTCAAATTTATGTAATTTTAATAGTTTACTTGATATTGCAACTGTTAAAAGTTCCACGGATGTACGGAAGTAAATTGGCAGATAAGTTCCGATATATACAAATCTTAATACGGCAGGAGTGGAATTTTGTCCATTGGCTCAATCGGGTCGTCCCACGCCTAAATATGTAAAGTTTTATTGCAGGATTCAACACTTGTGCGTTAATACTAATTATCTCACAAATCCCTCCCAAAATCAATTAATAGAGGTGCCCTTTAGAAAAAAGAACATATAGGTTAAGTGATTTACTCGACGAATTTGAAAGAAATTTACCCAATAATGTTAAAGATATACCACTATCTTTTATTCGTGAAAACTGTGACTACTGCATCAATATCAACCGTTGGCATTTCAGAAGTATATTAAAAAATATTCTATACAACTCTCGTAAGGAATTAATCAGACTGAAGATAAAGAAAGTACGGATTGGTGAAAGTTTCCAACCTCAAATACAGATTTTATGTTCCGTAATTAAAGATAAAAATGAAGCTCAGATTGTCATTGAGGATAATGGGGGTGGTATTCCTGAACAATATTTAGATAAACTTTATCAAACACCGGAACGGTTAAATCAGTCAAATGGTAGGACAAGTGGCAATGGAAGTATGATTGTTTTTGCCTATTTATCATTTCACAATGGGAAAGCAAAAGTTGAGAATCTTAAAGAGAGTGATGATGATAATGCTAAAACTATTGGTGCAAGAGTGACAATTTCCTTTCCAATTGTTGAATGTCCAACCGAATCTCTGAATGAGAAACGTTGTTCGCAGTTGAATGAAGGAGGTACACATCATGGCTCACTTTCTTCTTGTTGAAGATAGATTTGATATTTGTGAAATTTGGCGCAACTGGCTCCTTGAAGAAGGTCACACGTGTCAGTGGGCTAACACGTATGAAGATGCTATTCAAAAAATTTGGTTAAGTGAGCAAAACGATGGAGAACCGTTTGATATGATTTTGCTAGATCATGAATTAGACGGAGGTTTTTTCGGAATTAATGTTTTGGAGGAAATTTCTGAGGAACTAGGTCAGGATTACAAAGAACATCGCTTTGTTGTTATTACTGCTTCTCATGACATGGGACTGGTTAGCATTTACAGCCAAAGAGGAGCTTTAGGTTATTTAATCAAACCTATTTCAAGAGAATCGTTCTTTGCCACGATTATTAATGCTTTAGAACGCAGACGCATTTATGTTGAAAACAAGGAGGATTGGGAAGCCGCAGTTAGAGTGCTTGAGGACTTAGAGTTACTGCCTAAAATTGAGCAAATGCAGAGGGATTTAGAGGCATTTCAAGCCTTAAAGAAAACCCATAATAAGTTATTGGAAGACTTAAAAAAAGCCGGAGGGAATGAAGCTAAAATACGAGAAAGTTATGCCTATGCCTACCAAGCAATTACGAATAATACTGCCACAATAGAATCTATAATACCCTGTTTGCAACCATTTTTTATTACTAAATCTTTTTGGGAAGATATTAAATATACCTTCGATCATGAACGCTTAAAGTTTTATGGTTTACAGTCCTACCTATTGAGAATCGGGAATGATCCCAATGCCTACCGGATCAAGCATTTAAGCGGTGATGCCCCCGGTCACTACGAATATCGAACAGGCATAACCCATCGTCTTTATTTTCGGCGGCAAGATGGTCATATTGTTTTAGAACGATTTGGTCACAAGAGTAAACAAAGAGAGATATTGCATTTTTTACATGAGACAGGGGGAGGGAAGGCTCACAAAATTCGTGAAATAGCAAGTAAACTCAAATAAGTTTGAGGTATTCGCCCTTGCGCTAAACTCTTGTCCTAGAAACGGGGAGAGGAGTTACAAGCGAATTAGGAGGGAAATAGTTTAACCCGTAAAAAACAGAGATTTAATCAAAAACAGGATAGAACCAAAAAACAAAATATGGTTCATCCAATCATCAAATGTCCAACCCCGAAACCACTTTTTCAGCATGGGATTTAGGTGCTAAAGGACTTGCCACAACCACAGGTTTGCACCGCATTGGGATTGGTGAATTGAAAACCGCCCCCAATCAGGGCATCGCTATAATCTAACGCCAAACCGTAGAGATAGAGCAAACTGCGGGGATCGCACACAATCCTAAACCCATCCTGGTCAAACACGTGGTCATCGGGGCGGATATTCTCTGGGCGTTCAAAATCCATCATGTAAGACATCCCGGAACAGCCCCCCTGGCGTACCCCCACCCGTAGGCAGAGGTCTTCCCCCTTTTGTTGCCGCAAATTTTGTAAATGACGCAGGGCGGCGGGCGTTACCAAAATACCTGGTTGAGATTGGGTGGCAGTCATCGCAATTCACTGAAATAAATTTTGATACCTATATTTTACGCAGGGCTACCGGATTTGACCAAGTCAATCCCAGTGAATTTACAGAATTTGCAGAAAAACTTCACCTAGACACCCCGCCATTCAAATCCCCTCATCATTCGTAACATTATTTGTAAAAAGATATATTGCCCATCTCCAGCAATGACTTATAACAGCGGTCACAGGGGCACCACCCCCAGGTTTAGCTCTTCAGAATCCTATAGCAATCGCACTTGAATTGTGAGCAAAAATTTTATACTTATGGAACTAACGGTTGCAGGGCATAGACCGGTTTTGGTTCGGTTCTGAGTAACCTTACTATTCACATAAATCGTCTGAGATTGCTATATGCGGCGATGGCTGTTCCGTTGGGGCAACCCCGCCCCCATTGAGCCTGCGAACCCCGGTGTGGGAAAATACCAGCACGGGTTTTTCTGGGAGGGTGAAATGTCAGCGCAAACCAATCACAGCCAGCGGCAGAGAAACCTCAAGCCCCAACTAGCAGGCATTTTCATCACCCTACTCTGGAGTCTGCTTTGCTGGGGGTTATGGTGCTTTTCCCCCGCCCACGCCGCCGGAGGACTGTTGGTTTCCAGCAACCCCGTCACCGACCCCAAAGCCCTACTGCGCCTTGCCCTGCCCGTAGATGAACCCAGCATCCGCCAGATTCAGAGCAGTTTAGAGGATATTCGCTACCAACTGCGCCTCAAACGCTGGCGTGCCATTGAAGGGGATGTGAAAACCGCCCAACGCACCCTGGAGCGACATCGCCAGGACATTCTCAACCACATTGCTCCCGGCGACCAGGCGACGGCAGAAAACCGGCTCAACGCCCTCAGCACCGGACTAACCGACTTGGCGGCTCTGGTTCCCAAGCGGGATAAAATTGCCGTATTTGTCGCCCAGGATGCCCTTTTGGATCAGGTCGGGGCATTAGAAGCCCTGATGGTGCGGGAATTTCCCTTCCCAATCCCAGCGGAATACGCCCACTTACCCCAACTGTTGGGACGGGCGACGGTCAAAATTGTGACCAACAAGGGGGATTTAATCGTGGTTTTGGACGGCTACAACGCCCCCATTACCGCCGGAAATTTTTTAGATTTAGTGCAACAGGGATTTTATAACCATTTGCCCTTCACCCGTGCCGAAGAATCCTACGTGGTGCAAGCCGGTGACCCCCCCGGCGATGCCGATGGTTACATTGATCCCCGCACCGGTCAAATTCGCCGCATCCCCCTGGAAATCAAAGTCCAAGGGGATGAACAACCCCTCTACGGCACCACCTTAGAAGCCGCCGGACGCTACCTAGATAAACCCGTACTCCCCTTTGCCGCCTACGGCACCCTGGCAATGGCACGCAGTGAATCCGACCCCAACAGCGCCTCCTCCCAATTCTTCTTTTTACTCTTTGAACCCGAACTCACCCCGGCGGGGATCAACCTTTTAGATGGTCGTTATGCCGTATTCGGGTACTTAATTGACGGGAAACCGGTTTTAGAAAAAATCCGAGCCGGGGACGAAATCGAGCGGGTAGAAATTCTCGAAGGTGCAGAACATCTCGTCAATGCCACCCCCCCTGCCGTCAACCAAGCGGCTCTCGAATTACCCATTTTGAACCCCCAATTTTGAGGGATAACTTTGCTACATTGACCATAGCAACCCTTCACCTCACCCATGTTTTCCGTCTATTTATTCTGTGCCATCGTGGGGGGTGTCCTCATGCTCCTCAGCCTCTTGACGGGACAAGGGGATTTCGACAGCGGGGACATCGGTGACCTAGATGCTGACTTGGACACGGATACCTTTACCTTTTGGTCAGAATTGCCCTTGTTAAGTTTGCGTTTTTGGGTCTTTGGGGGCGGGATGTTCGGCATCACCGGTTTAATCCTCACCCTCACCGGCAAACCCTTTTTCACCACCTTCATCGGCGCCCTCCTCACCGGACTCGTCACCGGCTGGAGCCTCAACTGGATACTCCGCCACCTGAAACAGCGCACCCCCAACAGCCTGATCACCCCCGACGACCTGATCGGCGCCACCGGCACCGTCGAACTCCCCTGCGACCCCACCCACCCCGGCAAAGTCCGGCTCACCCTCAAAGGACAGCAGGTGGAATACCCCGCCCGCACCCGCCACCCCACCCCCTTAGCCCTCGGCGAAACCATCGTCGTCGTGGACATTCACGACCAATGGGTCGAAATTATTCCCCAGGGGGTTGACAACTCCGAAACCAAGTTGCTAGATTGATAAAGCGCTCGATTGAGAGCGGCAGAACCTGGACAACCAAATAGGTTTGAAAGTCAGCACTACAAAGACTGAACCTTGTCAATACTTTATCCGGACTGAGCAATCACTATGGAGAGTTTGATCCTGGCTCAGGATGAACGCTGGCGGCGTGCTTAACACATGCAAGTCGAACGGGGTAGCAATACCTAGTGGCGGACGGGTGAGTAACGCGTGAGAACCTGTCTCGAGGTGGGGGACAACAGTTGGAAACGACTGCTAATACCCCATATGCCGAGAGGTGAAAGATTTATCGCCTTGAGGGGGGCTCGCGTCCGATTAGCTCGTTGGTGGGGTAACGGCCTACCAAGGCGACGATCGGTAGCTGGTTTGAGAGGACGACCAGCCACACTGGGACTGAGACACGGCCCAGACTCCTACGGGAGGCAGCAGTGGGGAATTTTCCGCAATGGGCGCAAGCCTGACGGAGCAACGCCGCGTGTGGGATGAAGGCCTGTGGGTTGTAAACCACTTTTCTCAGGGACGAAGCTCTGACGGTACCTGAGGAATCAGCCTCGGCTAACTCTGTGCCAGCAGCCGCGGTAAGACAGAGGAGGCAAGCGTTATCCGGAATTATTGGGCGTAAAGCGTCCGTAGGTGGTTTGACAAGTCTGGGGTTAAAGCCCGGAGCCCAACTCCGGATCGGCCCTGGAAACTGTCAGACTTGAGTAAGGTAGGGGTTGCGGGAATTCCCGGTGTAGCGGTGAAATGCGTAGATATCGGGAAGAACACCAGCGGCGAAAGCGCGCAACTGGGTCATTACTGACACTGAGGGACGAAAGCTAGGGGAGCGAATGGGATTAGATACCCCAGTAGTCCTAGCCGTAAACGATGGTGACTAGATGTGGCTCGTACCCACTCGAGCCGTGTCGTAGCTAACGCGATAAGTCACCCGCCTGGGGAGTACGCACGCAAGTGTGAAACTCAAAGGAATTGACGGGGGCCCGCACAAGCGGTGGAGCATGTGGATTAATTCGATGCAACGCGAAGAACCTTACCAGGGCTTGACATCCTGCGAACCCTGCTGAAAGGTGGGGGTGCCTTCGGGAGCGCAGAGACAGGTGGTGCATGGCTGTCGTCAGCTCGTGTCGTGAGATGTTGGGTTAAGTCCCGCAACGAGCGCAACCCGCGTCCTTAGTTGCCAGCATTCAGTTGGGCACTCTGGGGAGACTGCCGGTGACAAGCCGGAGGAAGGTGCGGATGACGTCAAGTCAGCATGCCCCTTACGCCCTGGGCGTCACACGTGCTACAATGGCCAGCACAAAGGGTCGCCAGCCAGCGATGGTGAGCCAATCCCGCAAAGCTGGTCTCAGTTCAGATCGGAGTCTGCAACTCGACTCCGTGAAGGCGGAATCGCTAGTAATCGCAGGTCAGCCATACTGCGGTGAATACGTTCCCGGGCCTTGTACACACCGCCCGTCACACCATGGGAGCTGGCCACGCCCGAAGTCGTTACTCCAACCGCAAGGAGGGGAGCGCCGAAGGCAGGGCTGGTGACTGGGGTGAAGTCGTAACAAGGTAGCCGTACTGGAAGGTGCGGCTGGATCACCTCCTTTTAGGGAGACCTACCCACTCATCCAACTGGTACTGTTTTGGTTGGGGAGCCGGGTCATCCCAAGGTCAATCAGGTTGAGTCTTTGCTGAACTTTCAAACCTTAGGGTCCGGGGCACGGGCTATTAGCTCAGGTGGTTAGAGCGCACCCCTGATAAGGGTGAGGTCCCTGGTTCGAGTCCAGGATGGCCCACTTCGGGGGTATGGCTCAGTTGGTAGAGCGCCTGCTTTGCACGCAGGATGTCAGCGGTTCGAGTCCGCTTACCTCCACCATTCTTCCGGTTCAGCACTTGATGGACATCATCAAACTGCTGGATGCGGATGCTCCAGTACCGAACCTTGACAACTGCATAGCGTTAGATAGTCATCACCAATGGATAAGAAACCAAGGGCTGATGGTGGATACCTTGGCACTCAGAGGCGATGAAGGACGTGGTTACCGACGAAACGCTCCGGGGAGCTGGCAACAAGCTGTGATCCGGAGGTCTCCGAATGGGGCAACCCCCAGCACGACTGGCTGAATCCATAGGCTAGTGCGAGCGAACCCGGCGAATTGAAACATCTTAGTAGCCGGAGGAAAAGAAAACAACCGTGATTCCCCTAGTAGCGGCGAGCGAACGGGGATTAGCCCAAACCAGGTGGCTTGCCATCTGGGGTTGTGGGACGGCATACGGGAGCGGACGGGTTAGACGAAGTGTTTGAATGGCACACCGGAGGAGGTGAAAGTCCTGTAGTCTAAAACTCGAATGCCCTAGCCGGATCCCGAGTAGCACGGGAGCTAACCCGTGTGAATCTGCGAGGCCCACCTCGTAAGGCTAAATACTCCTGAGTGACCGATAGTGCAACAGTACCGCGAGGGAAAGGTGAAAAGAACCCCGGACAGGGGAGTGAAAGAGAACATGAAACCATCAGCTTACAAGCAGTAGGAGGCCGATTAAAACGGCTGACTGCGTGCCTGTTGAAGAATGAGCCGGCGACTTATAAGCACCTGGCAGGTTAAGCCGAAAATGGCGAAGCCATAGGGAAACCGAGTCTGAATAGGGCGTTTGTCAGTGTTTATAGACCCGAACCCGGGTGATCTAACCATGGCCAGGATGAAGCTTGGGTAACACCAAGTGGAGGTCCGAACCGACCGATGTTGAAAAATCGGCGGATGAGCTGTGGTTAGGGGTGAAATGCCAATCGAACCCGGAGCTAGCTGGTTCTCCCCGAAATGTGTTGAGGCGCAGCGGTTGCTATACCGGTTGGGGGTAGAGCACTGTTTCGGTGCGGGCGGCGAGAGCTGTACCAAATCGAGGCAAACTCCGAATACCAATCGTTCAGGCAGCTAGTGAGACGGTGGGGGATAAGCTTCATCGTCAAGAGGGAAACAGCCCAGACCACCAGCTAAGGTCCCTAAATTGTGGCTAAGTGGCAAAGGAGGTGGGAGTGCATAGACAACCAGGAGGTTGGCCCAGAAGCAGCCACCCTTAAAAGAGTGCGTAATAGCTCACTGGTCAAGCGCTCCTGCGCCGAAAATGAACGGGACTAAGCCATGTACCGAAGCTGTGGACAGGAAACTGTGGTAGGGGAGCGTTCTGGGTGGGGCGAAGCATCAGCGGAAGCAGGTGTGGACTGCCCAGAAGTGAGAATGTCGGCTTGAGTAGCGAAAACATTGGTGAGAATCCAATGCCCCGAAAACCCAAGGGTTCCGCCGCCAGGTTCGTCCGCGGCGGGTGAGTCAGGGCCTAAGGCGAGGCCGAAAGGCGTAGTCGATGGACAACGGGTGAATATTCCCGTACCGTGTGTGGATTGTGCTGGGGGACGGAGGAGGCTAGGCCAGCGAGATGTTGGTTACTCGTGTAAGCGTTCAACGCTGTGAGGGACGGTGAAAACGTCCTGAGCCGAGGCGTGAGTCCGAGGAACTACGGTTCCGAAGTGGTTGAGGTCACACTCCCGAGAAAAGCCCAAACACGTTAAGCACACGCCTGTACCCGAAACCGACACAGGTGGGTTGGTAGAGGATACCAAGGGGCGCGAGCTAACTCTCTCTAAGGAACTCGGCAAAATGGCCCCGTAAGTTCGCAAGAAGGGGTGCCCCCGCGAGGGGGTCGCAGTGAAGAGGCTCTGGCAACTGTTTACCAAAAACACAGGTCTCCGCTAAGTCGCAAGACGACGTATGGGGGCTGACGCCTGCCCAGTGCCGGAAGGTTAAGGAAGTTGGTCAGGAAACGAAGCTGACGACCGAAGCCCCGGTGAACGGCGGCCGTAACTATAACGGTCCTAAGGTGAATTGGTCGCCTTAGTAAAACTGAACCATATGCGGGAATATCCTCGTACAGCTTGGCTCTACTCGTTTAGTTAGGCACGGAAGTAATTTTTTAACTTCAATCGTGCTGTTAAGCTAGGCAGTTAAAATGAGCAAGACAGGGGGACAATCCGCAGGAAAGACCTAGAAGTTGAATCAATTTCTAGGAATCCCCAGAGACTTAATGTTCAGGTACGGCTAATGAATTTGGAAACGCAGTGGATTGTTGGTTTTGTGGATGGGGAGGGCTGTTTTCATGTGAGCATTAATCCTCACAAGGAAATGGCTGTCGGGTACCAAGTGTTACCCGAATTTACTGTCGTGCAACACCAACGGGATGTGCAGGTGCTTCATGGCTTGAAAGCCTATTTTGGCTGTGGGGTAGTGCGGGTCAATCACGGTGACCGCATGGCCTATCGAGTCAGGAGTATCGAACATCTTGCTCAACGGATTGTGCCTTTTTTCCTCAAGCATCCGTTAAAGACGAGTAAAAACATTGATTTCCTGAAGTTTCGGGATGTGGTTTTGCTTTGTCAGGCGGGTGAGCATTTGACGGAAACAGGCATGATCAAAATTCAGCAGATCACTGCCAAAATGAATCGCAGTCGTACAAGATAAAGTCCAGCTTTGTTGGAAACAGCAAGGAACAACTGAGCGAAATTCCTTGTCGGGTAAGTTCCGACCCGCACGAAAGGCGTAATGATCAGAGCGCTGTCTCGGAGAGAGGCTCGGCGAAATAGACTTGTCCGTGAAGATGCGGACTACCTGTACCTGGACAGAAAGACCCTATGAAGCTTTACTGTAGCCTGGAATTGGGTTTTGGCTTGCTTTGCGTAGGATAGGTGGGAGGCTGTGAAGGTGCCCTTGTGGGGGTGCTGGAGCCAACGGTGAAATACCACTCTGAGCAGGCTGAGATTCTAACCCTGACCCGTGAGCCGGGCGGGGAACCGTTTCAGGTGGGCAGTTTGACTGGGGCGGTCGCCTCCTAAAAGGTAACGGAGGCGCGCAAAGGTTCCCTCAGGCTGGTCGGAAATCAGCCGTAGAGTGCAAAGGCATAAGGGAGCTTGACTGCAAGACCTACAAGTCGAGCAGGGTGGAAACACGGCCTTAGTGATCCGACGGCACCGCGTGGAAGGGTCGTCGCTCAACGGATAAAAGTTACTCTAGGGATAACAGGCTGATCTCCCCCAAGAGTCCACATCGACGGGGAGGTTTGGCACCTCGATGTCGGCTCATCGCAACCTGGGGCTGTAGTCGGTCCCAAGGGTTGGGCTGTTCGCCCATTAAAGCGGTACGTGAGCTGGGTTCAGAACGTAAATCATTGCGTCACTGTGCAGTAATGTGCAGTAGCAAACCGACTAAAATCGGTAAAACCTTATTCTGGGCACCGAACCCTGGGGTAAGGCCATACCGAGGGTAAGTAGGATACCTGTACCATGTCCAGTCCAGAGGTATTGAGTTACATTGCTGGTTTTTTGGATGGGGGTGGGTGTATCAATGTGCAGTTGGTGCGTCGTAAGGACTACCGGCTGGGCTATCAGATACGACCCAGTATCACCTTCTTCCAAAAACAAAAACATCGGGTGTTTTTAGAGTGGTTGCAATCGGTGTTTAACGTAGGTTGCATCCGGGAACGCAAAGATGGAATGAGTGAATATAGTGTGGTGGATGTCAAATCGGTGGAAGCGATTTTGACGCAACTTAAACCCTATATTCGCCTGAAGCAAAAGCAATGTGATTTGATGTTGGAAATTGTGGCGGAACTAAAGCATTCTGCCCGTTTATCCCCTCAGGATTTTTTGACCCTGGCGAGAAAAGTGGATGTTTTTGAGGAGTTGAATGATTCCAAAAAACGTACCATTAAATCGAGTCAGGTGGCGGAATTCATGCGTGTACGGCATATCCTAATCCCGTAGAGACTGAGACCTAGGCTGGGCTAACCCCCCAGCGTAAGTTGAGAAGCCTTGTGGATCAAGGTATTCAAATGTCGGCTCCTGTTTTCGCTAAGGGTGAGAAGCAGGATGAAGATATAGTCCATGCCCGTAGTGATACGGAACACCATGCGTGAGACAGTTCGGTCCATATCCGGTATAGGCGTTGGAGTATTGAGAGGAGCCCTCCTTAGTACGAGAGGACCGGGAGGGACGCACCGCTGGTGTACCTGTTATCGTGCCAACGGTAAACGCAGGGTAGCCATGTGCGGAGTGGATAACCGCTGAAAGCATCTAAGTGGGAAGCCCACCTCAAGATGAGTACTCCTAGGTCACAGGCAGACGACCTGTTGATAGGCATCAGGTGTACGTGCAGTAATGCATTCAGCCGAGATGTCCTAATAGACCGTATCACTTGTTCATTTGGTGATTGACTATCTATCCCTATGCAGTTTTCAGGGTTTGGTTAACCTTTTCTGGTGTCTATGGCGCGGTGGAACCACGCCGATCCATCCCGAACTCGGAGGTGAAACGCCGCTGCGGCGAAGATAGTAGGTGGGTAACTGCCTGTGAAAATAGCACGATGCCAGGAAAATCTTCCCAAAGCCCTCTGGAGCGATTCAGAGGGTTTTGTTTTGGTGGTAGTGGCCGTTTTATAATGCCAACCATTAGCTCAAAAATGGAACCAAAATGGACAAATTTATGCAAGCGGCCATTGATCAGGCACGCCAAGGGTTAGCAGAAGGGGGGATTCCCATCGGTTCGGTGCTGGTCAAGGATAATGAAATCGTCGGGGCAGGGCATAACCGCCGGGTACAGGATGGAGACCCGATCACCCATGCGGAAATTGATTGTTTGCGGCGGGCAGGTCGCATTGGTTCCTATCGGGGGACGACCCTGTATTCCACGCTGATGCCCTGTTATCTGTGCGCTGGTGCAGTGGTGCAATTTGGCATTAAACGGGTGTTGGTGGGCGAGTCCCGAACCTTCCAGGGGGCAAGGGAATTTATGGAACAGCATGGGGTGGAAGTCATTGACCTGGATTTGCCGGAATGTCACACCATGATGCGGGAATTTATTGCCCAAAAACCTGAACTTTGGTATGAAGATATTGGTCAATTGTAGGGAGTTGGGAATCCTCAACCCAGGCGTTCGGGAGCCTGAAGCAAAAGGGTGAGAATTCCCTGTTGCCCAAGCAATAGTTCCCTCAGCAAACTGAAAATGGCGACCCAAATCACCGGGGTCATATCCACACCCCCCAAGGGCGGCACCAGACGGCGGGTCGCTGCCAATAGCGGTTCCGTCGGCAGATAAACTAACACCAAAGGGAACCGTTGAACGGGAGCTTGCGGATACCAAGTCAGAACAATGCGTAGCACAAAAGCCAAAATCATAAAGGCGAATACCGGGGTCGTCACCCAGGTCGTCCAAAACCCTAAATCAGTCAAATCAGGGAAATTCATGCTATTCCTCCTATTTCTTAACCTGTGTCAGGACATTTCTATAGCAATCCTAAACGATTGGTGAATAGACACAGGACTTACGTTAGGTCGTGTTGATCTTTTATTTAAGCCAGAAGGGGGTACAGACAAAGTAGAGAAAGCTCAAGAAGTGTCTGGCCAATTTATCAAAACGAGAAAATATAGCAATCCTATTTGATTAACCAACAAAAATTTCCCAGAACCAAGGACGGGGGCGGTGCCCCCCTGCGACCGCTAACTTTGAATTTATGGAGATGCCCTTAAGAGGCAAGATATAAGCTGAATTTACTCCACTAACCAGTTCAATAACCCATCCAACGTCAGGTGAAAATCCTGGGCAAATGCTGGTACTGGCAATGGTTCCCCCAGCGTATCATAAACCGTGGTTGGTTGGTCAGGGAAATAGACAAAAATAGATTGTTCTTCTGGATCAATCAGCCATCCCATTTGAGTTCCATGCTTGAGAGAATGCAGGATATTTTTAATGACTTGAGTTTGGCTCTGCCCAGGGGAGAGAATTTCAACCGTCCAATCTGGAGCGATCGCAAAAACATTCGCAACTGCACCATTTTCCTGGCGGGGAATGCGCTCCCACCGAAATATGGCAACGTCCGGCACTGTTGAACATCCGCCAAAAGTGCAACGCAATTCAGTGAAAGCCCGGGCAATGTGTTGAGGTTTGAGAACCCGGTTAATTGCCGAAGCTAATTCCGTCTGAATGACACTATGCACTCCCTGGGGCATGGGTTTTGGGATGATCACCCCATCAATATACTCGCTGGCGGGTTTCGTCTCCGGTAACTTGAGAAATTCCTCTAAGTTCAGGGGCTTTGCAGGAGTTTGTACCATTTTTAGATTCCCTTAAAATGGTGAACCCTCTTACAAATGGGTAGCCATCTCATACCATGTACTCATCTATAGTAAAATAATCTCAAATTAATCCCAAATAATCTCAGACAATTTATGAGAACAACAGGGCTACTTAGAAAGGCGCCTTTGTTAATTCATGCCTATCGAGAATACGCCCTGGTACTGATTATTACTAACCTAGAAATGGGGCTGATGGCTACGCTAACGCCGATGGTCAAGCGTTCCTAAACCCTCTGCAATTGCCCCACCCTAAAATCCCAACCCTAATCCGTCGGGAATGTTTCGACCAATCAAAACGACTTGGGTGCGCCGGGGTTCCTGTTCCTGCCAAGGACGGTCGTAGTAGGTATGCAAACGGGTGCCCACCCCTTGGATGACGAGACGCAGGGGTTTGCCTGCCACATTTGCCCAACCCTTGGCTCGATAAATTTCATGGTGGTTGATCATTTCCTGCAACCGTTGGATGAGCAATTCCGGCTGGGCAATGGCTCCCCCGGTCAGCACCACCGCCTGCACTTCCTGGTCGTGGTCGTCCTCGTCGTGTTCCTGGTCATGGTGGCTGGGACGTTGGGCTAAATCTGCTTCAACCATCATATTTTGCCCTAACAGAATTTCCACCGGCACCTGCCCGTATTGACAAGGGATGATTTTTGCCCCCGGACGGACTTGGGTGTGTAACCAGGTGATTAATTGCGTTTGTTGCTCGGGGGTGAGGGTATCGGCTTTGTTGAGCAGTACTAAATCAGCACAAGCCAATTGGTCTGACAATAATTCTGCCAAAGGGGTATCGTGTTCGGTCAGGGGTACACCGTCAGTATAATAGCGGGACAATTGCCCCGTGAGTAAATTCTCCCCATCCACCAGGGTAATCACCCCATCCACCGTTGTCCGAGTGCGAATATCCGGCCAGGTAAACGCTTGCACCAGGGGTTTGGGCAGAGCCAGCCCGGAGGTTTCAATCAAAATCCCTCTCGGTGGGGTCGGTCGCTCCAACAACATCCGCATGGTGGGTAAAAAATCCTCCTGCACCGTACAGCACAGGCATCCATTAGTCAGTTCCACCACCGGCGTATCGCAACAGTTTTCCAATAGGGAGCCATCAATTCCCACTTCCCCAAATTCATTCACTAAAACGGCTAAACCGGCACTCTGGGGTGCTTGTAATACCTGGCGAACCAAGGTGGTTTTCCCTGCTCCCAAAAAGCCAGTGATCACTGTGACTGGAATTTTACTCATCGCTACCTCCAAAGTGAAATGAAATATAGGGCATCAGTATTACTGGAATCAACGGAAAATCTCATCCCTGTAATGTAGAAATTCGGGAGAACTCAAAATAGAAGATGCCCCCTGAGATCGCTGATGCCCAACCGATAAAAGTGCCCAGGAATTAATTAGATGAAAGCAGGGGCGGAATACGTCCAAGCACCCGGTTTTTTAATAATTCCGGTCGCTCTGCATAGGGCACAAAGCCATCCGTTTTTTCCCGATGTAATTGGGCTAATTGCACCAGGGCGGTTACAGTTTCCGAACGCTGGTCTTGCGCCGGTAATTGCCCCAAAACATAGGAAAATTTGCCAGGGGCGGTAATGGCTACGGCACAGGAATTGAGACAGGCACTCAGGCATTTCACGGATTGGAGTTGGATGCCCGAATCCGCCAAGGCTACCTGCAAATCCTGAAGCAAAAATTCTCCCGCACTCGTACCAATGCGTTTGCCATCTTCCCAGGTACTCCCACAGGTGGTGCAGACAAACAGAGTGGAATCAACGGTCATAAATACACCCCAAATGATTGCGTTTAATTTCTGTCAATCGAAGTAAACTTTTCCCAGCAGAAAACTAGGGATATAGCCATCCTGAAGAATTGCCAAACAGATATTCTAAAGAACCAAGTTAGGGGAATAGGCTCCTACAAATTCTGGTCTCAATTCCATCAAGATTGCTATTGAAATCAGCTATGCCCGAAGTTAGGGATTAATGGTGCCAATTCGGGCAGGGATACGCTAACCTGGGGCGGGCGGAAAAATTTTATTCATCTGTACCTCGCAGAATCTAGGACAACACCGGCGGGCATCCTGACTCAGGAATTTATGTACAATTCCCTCACAGTTGCGGGACAGCGGTGGATTTGCACCACACTTTCCCCGTTACCTGGCTGGGCTGACCCCCCAACCAACCGGCTCTTATACTTTAATGCAGAATGAACCCCACTGCCAGATGAAATTTTCGATTGTTACCCCATGTTACAATGCCGCCCCCTACTTAGCGGAAACCTTAGATTCGGTACTCAATCAAACGGCAGTACGTTCCGGGCGGGTGCAGTTGGAATATTGGGTCATGGATGGGGGTTCGACGGATCACACCCGGGAATTATTAAAAAATTACCATTACCCCAATGTGCATATTCACTCCGCCAAAGACCAGGGGATGTATGATGCCTTGGCGCAGGGGTTTTCGCAAACCACAGGGGACGTGATTGCCTATCTGAATGCGGGGGATTTTTATTACCCCCAAGCGTTTGCAGTGGTTGCCGATATTATCCAAACTGGTCAGGTGGATTGGTTAACGGGTTATCGGGTGATTTACAACCAACATTCCCAGGTGATCCAGATGGATTTGCCCTACCCCTACCGGCGGGAATTGTTTGCCTATGGGTTGTACAATCAAGCCTGGTGTCGGGTGCAACAGGAATCCACTTTTTGGACACAAAAGGTTCATCAAAAATTAGATTTAGAACGCTTAAAATCCTGGCAATATGCAGGGGATTATTTTCTCTGGTTACAGTTCGCAAACCAGACGGAATTGCAGGTGGTGAGCAGTTATTTGGGGGGGTTCAAACGTCAGCCGGGACAATTGTCCGAACGGCGGGATGTGTACAACCAAGAGGTGGCACAGATGACCCAACCGGCTCCCCTGGGGGCAAAATTACAGCACACCTGGGACTGGTGCCAATGGCGGTGGCAAAAAAAATACCCCCGGGTCTGGCGGTTTGACCCTAAGATAGATCAATGGCGTTGGTACGAGTCAATTTAGGTATCCATGAGTCGGGGAACACTGTTTGATAAGGTCTGGGAACGGCATCAGGTGGCAGTTTTGCCGGGGGGACAAACCCAATTGTTCATCGGTCTGCACCTGATCCATGAGGTGACCAGCCCCCAAGCCTTTGCCATGTTGCGGGAACGGGGGTTATCGGTACTGTTTCCCGAACGCACGGTGGCGACGGTGGATCACATTGTCCCGACGGAAAACCAGCAACGCCCGTTTCTGGATACCCTCGCCGAGGAGATGATCCAAACCCTGGAACGCAATTGTAAAGATTTTGGCATTAAATTGTACAACATTGGCTCTGGGAATCAGGGGATTGTCCATGTGATTGCGCCGGAATTGGGGTTGACCCAGCCGGGGATGACCATCGCCTGTGGGGATAGCCATACCTCGACGCATGGGGCGTTTGGGGCGATTGCCTTTGGGATTGGCACGTCCCAGGTGCGGGATGTGTTGGCGACCCAGACCTTGGCGATTTCCCGGTTGAAGGTGCGAAAGATTCAGGTGGACGGGGATTTAAGCCCTGGGGTTTACGCCAAGGATGTGATTTTGCATATCATTCGCAGTCTGGGGGTACAGGCGGGGGTGGGGTATGCCTATGAGTACACAGGCAGTACAATTCATGGCTTTAATATGGAAGAACGCATGACGGTCTGCAATATGTCCATCGAAGGGGGTGCCCGTTGTGGCTATGTGAACCCGGATCAAATTACCTACGATTATCTGCGGGAACGTCCCCATGCGCCTCGGGATTGGGAACGGGCGGTGTGCCGGTGGCAGGGTTTGGCGAGCGACCCGGATGCGATTTACGACGATACGGTGACGTTTAACGCCGCAGCAATTGCGCCGACGGTGACCTGGGGGATTACGCCGGGGCAGGGGATTGGGGTGGATGAACGGGTGCCCCATCTATCAGAATTGCCCCCGCAGGAGCGGGATTTAGCCGCTGAAGCCTATCAGTACATGGGGGTGACGCCGGGGGAACCGATTGCCGGGATGCCGGTGGAGGTGTGTTTTATCGGCAGTTGTACGAATGGGCGCATTACGGATTTGCGGGAGGCGGCACGGGTAGCCCAGGGGCGGCGGGTGGTGCCCGGGGTGAAAGCCTTTGTGGTGCCCGGTTCGGAGGCGGTAAAGCGGCAGGCGGAACAGGAGGGACTGCATGAGGTGTTTCTGGCGGCTGGGTTTGAATGGCGGTCGCCGGGGTGTTCCATGTGTTTGGCGATGAACCCGGATAAATTGCAGGGGCGGCAGGTGAGTGCCTCCTCTTCCAACCGCAATTTCAAGGGGCGGCAGGGTTCGGCGGCGGGGCGTACCCTGTTGATGAGTCCGGCGATGGTGGCGGCGGCGGCGGTGACGGGGCGGGTGGCGGATGTGCGGGAGTTGTTGTAATTTTTGCACCGCTAACATCTACTATAATCAATAAGACGTTATACGCCACAAATGACCCCAGATCAATTTCTCCTTTATTTGCAATCTCATACAAGGTCTTTCGCCAAGGCAGTTGCTACTAATGAAGGTGACTGGATCATAAAAGGTTTTATTGATGTATATCGGCACATCTATACGATTTCAATAGACACAAAAATTGTTTCAAAGGTTCTGGAACTGCTCCTGTTTCCGCTGTTTGAAGATTTTGCAAACCAACAAAAACTAGAAATTGAGTTGTCGCCAGAACAGAATTTCTATCCCGACCTTACTTTTATTGAAAAAGAAACTGGGAACAAATTCGCAGTTGATATAAAAAGTACATATCGAATAGGTAATGATAAGGTAAATGGCATGACCCTAGGGGCATTCACAGGTTATTTCAGAAACCGAAATAGTAATAAAAACATCCTATATCCCTACTGTGAATATCAGGGGCATTTTGTCCTTGGAGTAATTTATACAAAAACAGATGAAGTGATAGATGAACGGAAACAATACGAACTTGATGACCTCGAAAAAATACCATCTGTCATTAAAGAATTCCAATTCTTTGTACAGCCAAAATATCGAATTGCCTCGGATAGACCTGGGAGTGGTAACACGAAAAACATTGGTTCTGCAGTAAAAATCTCTACCTTAATCAACGGAGAAGGCTTATTTTCTAAACTTGGGGAAGAAGTTTATGACGATTACTGGATGTTTTATTTGACTAAGGATATGGCGAAGGCTTTGGACATCGAAAGACCATATAAAAATCTTAAAACCTATCTTGCCTATAAGCAACGGGGGATCAATATACTTCAACAGCACGAAGCAGAAATTTCACAATTTAGTGATGACGAACCAGGTAGCACTGATGAAGAGGAATAGCGATGAGTGTCCCTCTTGTCCCACCCATCAAGTGTCAAGGGATCAAGACTAAACTAGTCCGAAAAATTGCTGATCTTCTTTATGAATTACCCAATGGCCGATGGATAGAACCATTCTGTGGCTCTTGTGTGGTACCACTTAATATCAAACCTAAACGGGCACTTCTATGTGACTCGAATGTTCACATCATTCAATTTTATAAAGATGTGCAACTTCAGCTTTTAACACCAGAAAATGTAAAAGATTATCTTCTCCAGCATGGCTCCCTATTGCGTACTAAAGGGGAAGATTATTTTTATGAAATAAGAGATCGCTTCAATACCTCGCCAAATTCGTTTGATTTTTTATTTCTCAATAGATCATGCTTCAACGGGGTCATGCGATTCAATCGCTCTGGTAGATTCAACGTGCCATTCTGTCGTAAGCCAGATCGTTTTTCATCGGCGTATATTACAAAAATTACCAATCAGTTGGCAACTATCGCTAGAGTTATCTCAGCCTCAGACTGGGAATTTAAAGTTGCTGATTTCCGGTGGACAATAGCCCAAGCGAAAAGTGATGATTTTGTGTATGTTGACCCTCCTTACGCCGGTCGTCATGTTGATTTTTTCAATTCCTGGTCAGGGCGAGATGAAATGGAACTATCAGGCTTACTTTCCCATCTCCCGTGCAGATTTATCCTCTCAACTTGGTACAGAAATGAATTTCGAATTAATCAGGAAGTCAAAAAAAATTGGTCATCAGAACCTTATCATATTTTTACCCATGAACACTACTACCACGTCGGGGCTACGGAAAACCTACGCCATCCGATGATCGAAGCACTGATAACGAATTTTTCACACCGCTCAGATCAGAGAAATGAGGATCATCAGCCATCCCTATGGATTGAGCAGACACAGCCAATCCATGCGCCCGTCTGACCTTTTGTGTCGGGGAGATAGGTCATCGGGCGAGAACCATCTAACGATCTCAACCAATCTATTTGGGTAAATTGCCCCCTTTGCGTATAATTGAGGTTATCGTCACGCCTTGTGGTTACCCATGACCCGTTGCGCTCTGAGCGTTTGTACTGTGCCCGTGTTGGCGGTGGTACTGTTGGGGGCGGGGTGGCAACAGGTGAATCAAACGTTGGGGATTTGGGCGCAAGAGGTGTTTCGGGGGGAACGGTTACCCGTATTGCCCGCACCGACTGGAGAATAGCTTCGTTACAGCCTTGCCGTGGCTAGGGGCTGAGGATAGGCGGCAATCCTACAGGAGTCTGAAAGATGAGTACGCTGTTGAGTGCCAGTCTGGTGGAATCGGCGGATGTGGTACCGGTGGTCGGGATGCGCCATCTGGGTTTGATTGAATCCCTCTTGGCATCGGTGCTTCAGCAGGAAGGTGGTCAGCATTTGGTGGATTTATTGCGCCAGTTGCAGTCCGTGTGTCTGTTGGAGGGGAAGGCGCAAAGTGTCGCCAGTGCGGAGGCGGCGGCTTTGGTGGAGAAGTTAGATTTGAATGCGGCGATCCGGGCGACCCGGGCGTTTGCCTTGTATTTTCAATTGATCAATATCGTCGAGCAATACCACGAACAATGTGAAAAAAAACGGCGGCAGAAACTTCCCGCCACCAGCGGCAATGGTCATGCGCCCCCCACCTGGTCCTATTTGGAACAATCCTTGGCACCCCCGGAGGAAGTGGGCAGTTTGCGCTGGCTGTTTCCCCATTTGAAACGGATCAATGTGCCCCCGGGTCGGATTCAAAGCGTGATTGACCAGATGGAAATTCGCCTGGTGTTTACCGCCCACCCCACGGAGATTGTGCGCCATACGATCCGGGACCGGCAACGGCGGATCGGGCATCTGTTGGCGAAATTGGACTGGACGGAAGCGGGTTTGGAAAAAGGGGTGACGGCGCTCTGGGAAGTGGAGGCGGTGAAAGCGGAATTATTGGAGGAAATTCGCCTCTGGTGGCGCACGGATGAGTTGCACCAGATCAAACCGACGGTGCTGGATGAAGTGGACTACACCCTGCATTATTTTCAAGAGGTGCTGTTTGATGCCGTACCGCTGTTGCATGAACGGTTTCGCCAGTCCTTGCACGCCGTTTTTCCGCATCTGCGCCCGCCGAAACTGGATTTTTGCCAGTTTGGTTCTTGGGTGGGGGCGGATCGGGACGGCAATCCCTCGGTGACTCCGCAAGTGACCTGGCAAACGGCGGTATTCCAACGGGGTATCGTATTAAAAAAATACTTACAATCTATCGAAAAACTTACCAGTTTGCTTAGCCTGTCCCTGCATTGGAGCAATGTGCTACCGGAGTTGTTGGAGTCTTTGGAGCAGGACAAGTTGCAAATGCCGGAGGTGTATGACCAGTATGCGATTCGTTATCGGCAGGAGCCGTATCGGTTGAAGTTGGCGTATATGCGCCAGCGGTTGCAGAATACCTTACAGCGGAACCAGCAGTTGACCCACCCGGATTGTGTCCTGCCGGGGGGACTGGTGTATTACGCTACGGGGGCGGAATTTTTGGGGGAACTGGACCTGATCCAGCGCAGTTTACAGGCGAGTGGCTTGACCTGCCGGGCGTTAGAGCATTTGCTGATTCAGGTGGCAAGTTTTGGGTTTATTTTGGCACGGTTGGACATTCGCCAGGAGAGCAGCCGCCATGAGCAGGCGTTGGCGGAGATTGCCCAGTATGTGCAGGTTCTGCCCCAGGATTATCTGGAGTTGGGGGAGGCGGAGCGGTGTACCTGGTTGTTGGGGGAATTGCAAACCCGCCGTCCCCTGATTCCGTCCCGGTTACCGCTTTCGGAGGCGACCCAGGAGACGGTAGCGACGGTACAGATGGTGGCACGCCTGCAACAGGAATTTGGCAGGGAGATTTGCGAGACGTACATTGTCAGTATGAGTCACGCCTTGAGTGATTTGCTGGAAGTCTGGTTATTGCTTAAGGAAGCTCAAATTTACGACCCGGTGACCCATCGGAGTTCGGTGCAGGTGGTGCCCCTGTTTGAGACGGTGGAGGATTTACAGCGGTCGCCCCAGGTGATGGAGCAGTTATTCCGCTTGCCCTGGTATCAGCAGTATTTGGCGCAGGAGCGGGAGCCGTTGCAGGAGGTGATGTTGGGCTATTCGGATAGCAATAAGGATTCGGGGTTTCTCAGTAGCAATTGGGAGATTTACAAGGCGCAGAGGGCATTGCAACGGGTGGCGGCGCAGTACGGGGTGACCCTGCGCTTTTTTCACGGGCGGGGGGGTTCCGTGGGGCGGGGGGGGGGTCCTACCTACGAGGCAATCCTGGCGCAACCGGGGGATACGGTTAACGGGCGGATCAAAATTACGGAGCAGGGGGAGGTGTTGGCTTCCAAGTATTCCCTGCCGGAATTGTGTTTATTTAATCTGGAAAATGTCAGTACAGCGGTACTCCAAGCCAGTTCTTTGAAGTTGGGGTTTGATGAAATTACCCCTTGGCATGAGATTATGGACGAGTTGGCGCAACGTTCCCGGCGACATTATCGCCAATTGATTTATGAACAGCCGGATTTTTTAGATTTTTTCCATCAGGTCACGCCGATTGAGGAAATCAGCCAATTGCAGATTAGTTCTCGTCCATCCCGCCGCAAGGGGAAACGGGATTTTGCCAGTTTACGGGCGATTCCTTGGGTGTTTAGCTGGACGCAAATGCGTTTGTTACTGCCTGCCTGGTATGGGTTGGGAACGGCTTTGGCGGAATTTGTCGCCCAGAACCCGGAGGAACATTTGAAATTGCTGTGTTATTTTCATGCCAAGTGGCCATTTTTTCGGATGGTGATTTCCAAGGCGGAAATGACGTTAGCCAAAGTAGATTTGAAAATGGCGCACCACTATGTGGAACAGTTGGCGCAACCCCAGGATAAGCCCCGGTTTGAGCCGATTTTTGCCCAGATTACGGAGGAATATCAGCGCACCCGGGAGATGGTTTTGACAATTACCGGGCGGGAACGGCTGTTGGATGAGGATGTGAATTTACAGCAGTCGGTGCAGTTGCGAAATGGGACGATTGTGCCCTTGGGATTTTTGCAGGTGTCTCTGCTCAAGCGGTTGCGGCAACCCCAGCCGGTGGGGCTATCTTCCCGTTACAGCAAGAGCGAGTTGTTGCGGGGGGCGTTGTTGACAATAAATGGCATTGCCGCCGGGATGCGGAATACGGGTTAAACCGGGTTAAAAAGATCGGTTCCGTTGGAGAACTTTGCCCTGGGAGGGATTCGCAGATGGTGCGTCCCTCAAACGGGAAAACTATGGGATACTGAACGTGGCGTGTGTGGGGCTATGCCATGAGAACCTTTCCGACCACTGAGACCCTGCGGCGACTGCCCTTTAGTTTGGCGGATGTGGCGGTCATTTTGGGGACGTTGGTGCTGTTGGCGGTGATCGCCCGGGTGGGGGTGGGGACTTTGGATGTGTTTCACCCGCCGGTGAATGTGCCCCGGATTGACCTCGACCCCCGGAATTTGCCCTACTATGCCGGGCGTTCGACCCTGCGGATGTTTGTGGCGTTGTTTTTTTCGACGATTTTTACCCTGGCTTATGGGTATATTGCGGCGAATAGTCGGCGGGCGGAGCGGGTGATGATTCCGTTGTTGGATATTTTGCAATCCGTGCCGGTGCTGGGGTTTTTGGCGATTACGGTGACGGGGTTTATTGCCCTATTTCCGGGGAGTATGTTGGGGCTGGAGGCGGCTTCCGTGTTTGCCATTTTTACCAGCCAGGTCTGGAATATGACGTTTTCGTTTTACCAATCCCTGCGGACGGTGCCCCAGGAGTTGCACGAGGCGGCGACTTTGTATCAGCTTTCCCGCTGGCAGCGGTTTGTGAAGTTGGAGGTGCCCTCGGCGATGATTGGCTTGCTCTGGAATGGCATGATGAGCTTTGGCGGGGGCTGGTTTTTTGTGGCGGCAAGTGAGACGATCAGTGTATTAAACCAGGAATATACCCTGCCGGGGCTTGGTTCCTATGTGGCGGGGGCGATTGCTGCCGAAAATCTCCCAGCTCTGGGCTGGGCGCTGGTGACGATGGCGGTGGTGATTGTCCTGGTGGATCAGTTGTTTTGGCGCCCTTTGATTGCCTGGGCGGATAAGTTTCGCATGGAGCAAAGTGCCTCGGCGGAAGCCCCGGAATCCTGGGTGTATGACCTGATCCAGGCGGCGCGTTTGCCCCGGTTGTTGGGGCAGGTATTTTTACCGGTGCGGGAGGGGGTGAATCAGTTTTTGTCCCGACTGACTCGGATGGTGCCGCCGCCGGAGATTGCCCCGGAGGTGAACCCCCAGCAGGATCGGATTTATAACAGCATTTTGTTAGTGTTGATTGGGGTGCTGTTGGCTTGGGGGTTGCATTTTGTCCTTACCACGGTGGGGCTGGCGGAGGTGGGGGTAGTGTTTGGGTTGGGGTTGCTGACCCTGGGGCGGGTGCTGATTTTGTTGGCGGTGGCGACGGTGATTTGGACACCGATTGGAGTGGCGATTGGGTTTCAGCCCCGCTTAGCCCGTTTGTTGCAACCGGTGGTGCAGTTTTTGGCTTCCTTCCCGGCGAATTTTGTCTTTCCGTTTGCCACGTTGTTTTTTATCCGCACGGGGATTAGTTTGGATTGGGGCAGTATTCTCCTGATGGCGTTGGGTTCCCAGTGGTATATCCTGTTTAATTCGATTGCCGGGGCGCAGAGTATTCCCACGGATTTGCGGGAAATGTGTGCGGATGTGGGGTTGACGGGGTGGCAACGGTGGCGCAAGTTGATTATTCCGGGGATTTTTTCCGCCTGGGTGACGGGGGGGGTGACGGCGAGCGGCGGGGCGTGGAATGCCAGTATCGTGTCCGAGGTGGTGAGTTGGGGGGACCGTACCCTGAAGGCGACGGGGTTGGGGGCGTATATTACGGAGGCGACGGCACAGGGAGATTGGGCACGGATTACCCTGGGAATTGGCATGATGAGTTTGTTTGTGGTGGGGCTGAATCGGGTGTTTTGGCGCCGGCTCTACGCCCTGGCGGAAAGTAAATATCATCTGTGAGGTGAGCGATGACCCCGTTGATTTTGGTCGAACAGGTTTACAAGAGTTTTCCGCTCCCCCAGGGCAAGGGCGGGTTTTTGGTGCTGAGTGATATTAGTTTGCAACTCCAGCCGGGGGAGGTGGTGGCACTCCTAGGGCGCAGTGGCAGTGGCAAAAGTACCCTCCTGCGGATCATGGCGGGGTTGATTCCGCCGACGCAAGGGCGGGTGTGGAGCAATGGGGTGTTACTGCGGGAACCGAACCGGCACGTGGCGATGGTGTTTCAGAGTTTTGCCCTCCTGCCCTGGTTGACGGTACAGGAGAATGTGGAGTTGGGGTTGGAAGCCCGGGGGGTGGCGCGGGAGGAACGTCGGCGGCGGGCGTTGAAAGCCATTGACCTGGTGGGGTTGGACGGGTTTGAAAGTGCCTATCCCCGGGAGCTTTCTGGGGGGATGAAACAGCGGGTGGGGTTTGCCCGTGCCTTTGCCCTGGAGCCGCAAGCCCTATTTATGGATGAACCCTTTAGTGCCTTGGATGTCCTGACGGCGGAAAACCTGCGGGGGGAAATTGACGACCTGTGGCAGGCGGGGATGTTTCCGTCCCAAAGTATTCTCATCGTCACCCACAACATTGAGGAGGCGGTGTTTTTGGCGGACCGGGTGATTGTTTTGGGTGCGAATCCCGGTCGGATTCGGGGCGAGGTGGTGATTGATTTACCCCGTCCCCACGACCGCACGTCTCCCCGGTTCAAAGCCCTGGTGGATTACATTTACACGGTGATGACCAACCCGGATATTGAGGTGACGGGCAAGGTGGAAGTGGCACAGCCGCCCCAGCCTACCTCTCCCTTTGCTCAGCCGTTGCCCCATGTGCGGGTGGGGGGGATCAGCGGTCTGCTGGAATTGGTGGTGGATCAACCGGAGGCGCAGGTGGACATTCCCCTGTTGGCGGAGCGGTTGCAAATGGCGGTGGATGACCTCCTGCCCATTTTGGATGCCGCCCAGATGCTGGGGTTTGCGGAGGTGTCCCAGGGGGATGTGCGTTTAACACCAGTGGGACAGGACTTTGCGACCACCACGATTTTACGCAGTAAGGATTTATTCCGTCAGCAGGTGTTGCAGAATGTGCCGGTTTTGGTGAGCATGGTGCAAACCCTGCGGGAAAAGCGCAGTCACTCGATGGGGGCGGATTTCTTCCTAGATTTGTGGGATGACTATTTTCCCCAGGCGGAGGCGGAGCGGTTGTTTGCCACGGCGGTGGACTGGGGACGCTATGCGGAGTTATTTGAATACGATGCCAGCGAAGAACGAATTTATCTTTCGGAGCCAGCCACGGTCAACGGTAGTAATATGCCTCCCTTAGAAGAAGAGTTGGGTTAAGATTTAGGGACTGATTTTATTCTGCAAATAATGAAGCACCGGTAATTGCGACCGTAAATCCTCCGGGAGGCGGGCACAGATAGCTTCTAACATCAATTTTTGTAACTGCCAGTCATGGACTTCGATGAGGTATAGCAATAATTCCGCCGCATAATCGCAATAACCAAGCACATCCAGGATACAGGCGAGCTTGAAAATAGATTCAGGAGTGCGCCATGGTTCTGGGGTTTCTGGGGCAAGCACATCTCGAATGTACACCGCATCCCCCCAAAGTTTTTGTCCCTGATAGTAGGGGGGGCTAGTCATCGGTAGTTCTCGCCGTGCCACCCCAGGGTGGAGACCCAGTTGCATCAACGTAAACCCTTGGGCACGCATAAAGGTATCAAAATCAGCAAACAGGGGTTGCCCGACATACAGGGGGGAAAAAATCACTTCCGACTCGACTGCCAAAAGGCTGTGGTTCAGTAACTGTTGTGCCCCCCGCAGGACATCCAAATCTGCCCCTTGCACATCGGTTCTTAAAAAATCAATGCCAGTGATGCCCGCTTCTTGACAGAACGTATCCAAGGTAGTTGTTTCCACCTCAATTGTAAAATCCAATGCCATCACCTCATGTAACCAACTGAAGCGATTCAAATAGGGTTCATTGGGCGGGTACAGAGAAGAACACATCGGCTCCCGCGTGACATAAAGGGTTTTGGTGCCGCAGGTGTCACTGAGTGCCAAGGGGAGATGCTGTTCTGTCCAGTTAATGTGCTGTTCTGCAAGGAGGGCATTGGCCGCTTCACAGGCATCCGGGTCAGCATCAAACCCGTAGATGCTTAGGTTGGGGGCAAAGACCGACCAGCCCCGGTGACCAAAATCGTCTTGGTGAGAAATTTTCCGAGAACCTACATTCGCTATGGTTATTGACCGCTCATCAAAGTAACCTTGCGCTTTGAGCAGGGGGGTAAAAACCAGGGGCATAACAAATCCTAGGTGAGGTCACAGCCCAATTGTGGCATTATTTCCCGCAACCGGGATAAATTGGTTCTCCTGAGTGTTTGGTGATCAGCAGAGGAGAGTTTCGATTTACTAATAATGATTACTTACACCGCAGGTTCGGAAACCCCATTCTTTCCTTGACAATTATCAATAACGCAGGGTTTATTCTCAATAGCCGTGAATTAATCAAGGTGCCCTTATGAACTGATTGACAAATTGCGATATTTACAAATATAGCAATCCTAAATGAGAATGGAATAGCACCGCCCCCGTCCTTGGTTCTGGGGAATTTCTATATGCCTACGGCACGCAAGCTAACGTTAATCAAGTAGGATAGCTATAGAAATAGGCCGACACTGTACTTTTATGGAGCTGGTAGGATAACATTTCACAAATCCATCTGGAAATCAATGAATAGAGGTGCCCTACAGTAATTCTATGAATCCGTTGCCCCAATTAGGTCATAGACCTCCGCTTGGGTGATTTTCACCGGCACAATTGTCCCTAGCTGTGCCCTGCCAGACACGTACACCTGCCCGTCCACCTCTGGGGAAAACCGGGCTGACCGTCCCACTTTGATGCCGGTTTGGGGGTTTTCCTGCTCAATTAACACCTCCACGACCCGACCAACGTACTGCTGATGTTTAGCAAAAGAAATGGGCTGTTGCTTTTGCATTAAGACTTTTTGGCGTTGCCGTTTAACAGCTTCCTTAATTTGACCAGGGAGGGTCGCCGCCGGGGTACCCGCTTCCGCTGAGAAGGTAAACACCCCCACATGATCGAATTGGTGTCGCTCTACGAAATCACACAAATGGGCAAAATGCGCCGCCGTTTCCCCCGGAAATCCCACGATAAAGGTCGTCCGAATCACCGCCTCGGGGAGCATCTCCCGGATTTGGTCAAGGAGCCGGTCATTGATTTCCTGTTGCCAAGGCCGGTTCATCGCCCGCAAAATCTCCGGATGGGAATGTTGCAAGGGCAGGTCAATGTAGGGCAAGACATTCGGCACATCCCGGAAGGCCTGCAACACTTCCGGCGTGAGACCGGTGGGATAACTGTAATGCACTCGTATCCACGGCACGGGCACTTCCCCCAGGGCATAGAGGAGTTGGGCGAGGTGGGGTTTCCCGTACAAATCCAGCCCGTAGTTAGTGGTGATTTGGGAAATCAAAATCAATTCCTGCACCCCTTGATCCGCCAATTCCTGGGCTTCCGCCACAATCGAGGCAATCGGACGGGAACGTTGGTCACCCCGCAGGTGGGGAATAATGCAAAACGCACAGCGATAATCACAGCCCTCAGCCACCCGCAGGTAGGCCACCGGCGCACAGGTGGTACGATAACGGGGCACGGTTTCATCCGCAATGTAGGTGGGTTTTGCCGTTACCTGAGAGACTTTTTGCCCCTGCTCCACCGCCTCCAGCACCTGGACAATGTGTTGATAGTCCCCCGTCCCCACCAGAGCGACCGCCTCCGGGATAGCCGCCAGTAATTCGCCCTGAAAATGTTGCGCCAGGCAACCCGTGATCACGATTTTTTTGTCCGCTTCCGCCAGTTCCACCAAGGTTCGCACCGATTCTTGCCGGGCGGCCTCGATAAAACTACAGGTATTGACAATTACATAATCCGCCCGTTCCGGGTCACTGCCCACCTGATAACCCGCCGTCGTCAGCAACCCCAGCATATGTTCCGTATCAATGCGATTTTTTTCGCAGCCGAGATGGGTAAACGCAACCTTGGGACGGGATGACATGGCTAGGGTAACACCGTTAATTGGCACAATACTTGCATTATTTATTATCGTACAATAACAAACATGACTGATGGTGTCGGTGGTGTTGCCCGCCTAAACAAACTGGGGTAGCGCTATCCAAATCATTGCCTATGTATTAGTATTATAGAGCAATCCTAAATGAAAATGGAATAGGGGTCGCAGGGGCACCGCCCCCGTCCCTGGTTCTGGGAAATTTGTGTTCGTTAATCAAATAGGATTGCTATAGATAACGGCTATCAAAAAAGATATTTGGAAGAAGAGATAGAAAAAATAGAACCACTTTTGCGGAATAAGATAATCATTGAGATATCAAAAAAAATTACACCGGAACAGAAAGCCAAATCGAAGAAAGAGAATCCACAGAAGCAAAGATTTGTGGTGATTGCGAAGCGATGGATAGTAGAAAGAACCAATGCGTGGATAAATCAATGTAGAGTATTATGGAAAAACTGTGAAGGCTTAATCAAAACAAGTCAAACAAAAATCAGAATTTGTGCCATACGCTTAATCCTACGTAGAATCGCTTAAAATGATTGCAAACAGGTTCTATAATACGAGTCCCTATCTTGACAGACAGCCTGACTCCCCACTCGCTGGGGAACCCAATAAATTGGAAACGGGAAGATGAACCCCATCTCGGTTAACTGGGCATTTTCTCCCCACTCGCTGGGGAACCCAATCAAGGGTATGAACCCACGGGGTAAACCCCGGGAGTTAGTCCGCCCTAGAAGGGCGGGGTATTCGACCCAACGAGATAAAATAAAATCAACTGGATTAAAATTGCTATAAACCCTGTAACCCCATAATTCAGCCCGTATTCAGTTAGGATTAAGATAAAATAAGCGACGTTTATAGGGTGTTGGTTTGACTGTTCCTAGATGCTAAAACCCATGAAGATTTCCCATCCTATTCTGACCGGCATTGCAACCATTACTATCGTGTTATCCCTGCAGGGTAATCCTGGGCTGACCCGCCCGTTTCGCTCTGTCCAAGAACATTTCCTGGGCATTCCCGCCCCCCTTTTGCCCTTGGGTGCTCCTGAAAACCGTCAGCGTTATTTGCGTTATGCCACCGTGGATGTTCCGAATGGCTATATTCGCTATCAAGCCAGCGACAATCCCGAACAGTTTGAGTTTGCTATTTTCCGCAAAAATAATGGGCACTATTTGGCGGCATATAGCGTGCCCTATGACCCAGTTTCTTTTGTAGAACCCAGTTTATCCCAGTTAATTTTGTTGGACTATCGTCAGGGACAATGGCGGAATGTGACCCGGGAATTGTTGCCCGTACCTTTTGATCCCACCCTAACGTACCAATTACCCAGAGTGGGACGGGACATTATTGTGGTGAATCGCCGCAACCAAAAGCTCTACCGTTTGCGCTGGCAAAATGACCGGTTTGTGCGCCTGGGAATTTAGGTTTTGTGCCCTCTAAGTAAAACCATAATAGAGTTAAGTTGTCCAATTTTAGCACGCCCTTTTGGAGATTAATTTAGTTATGATAAAAAAACTATAGCAATCCTACTTGATTTGCGATTTGCAAACAAAAATTTTTCAGAACCAAATGCGGGGGCGGTGCCCCTGCGACCCCTGTTCCATTCTCATTTAAGATTGCTATATTATCCGGGGTGAACAACGAGTAAATTATGGTGGCTATTCACTGGTTTGATTACTGGTATGGAACTGGTTGGATTCCCCGGTTTCGCCCAAACCATTACCCCCAGCCCTGGGCTAAAACAAGAATTAGAATCCAGTGGCGATCCCCCGGAAGCCCAAAAGATTGAAGCAGAATCAAAACGACTTCCGCTGGAAATTCAAGGTCAACCCGCCCCAGCGGTGGAATTGGATGTCTCAAACCTGTTGCAACTGGGAAAAGGGGAGGTTGGCTCTGACCCCGACCCCACGGATGCGTTTTGACTTTTGACGTTAGGGGGAACTGGCAGGAGGTTCCGGCTGACGGGCGAAATTAAACGGTGCATTCCCCACCGCTCGCTCCAGAGCCGCCAACGCCCGGTTGTAACCCAATACGGCGGTCACCAAATTTCCCTGCGCCTGGGTGAGGGCATTTTCCTGGTTGATCACATCGGTTTGGGTGCCCACCCCCGCCTGGAAGCGCAACCGTGCCAGACGTAAACTTTCATTGGCCTGTTCTAGGGCAAGGGCCGCCGTCTTGATATTGGTCTCATTCGCCCGCAGGTCACTAAACGCCTGCTCCACCTGGAAGCGCACCTGGTTACGGACATTGGCGTAGTTAATATCAGCCACAGCAATGTTGGCCTCCGCTTGCCGTGCCCCCGCAAAGGCCGCCCCCCCATCAAACAGGGTAAACCGCAACTGCACACCGAACACATAACCCTGCCCAAATCCACCCCGCTCCAAACCCGTCGGGCTTTCATAAAAACGCAGGTAGTCCGTCTGGCCGAATAGGCTCAAATTGGGGCGAATCCCGGAGAGGGCTAACTCCCGCTGTGCCTGCTGGAACCGCCGCTGGGAAAGCTGTACCACCAATTCCGGTCGCTGTTGCCACCCCAAAATAATGCTTTGCTCCAAGGGAATCGTCCACGTTCCCGCCGTTTCAATTGGGTCGGAAGCGGTCACGGTCACCTGATTCCCCAGGCTGAGAATTTGCACCAAATTTCGCCGTGCGACCTGCTGATCCCGTTGGGCATTCACCAGTTGTTGCTGGGCATTGGCTAACTGCACTTGCGCCTGTAGCACGGCAAACTGGGTCCCCACCCCCGCCCGCAATTGCGCCTGGGCATCCCGTAAACTCACCTCCGCATTCCGCACCGCCGACTGACCGATGGTCACCTGGGCATCCGCATTTTGTAGGTCGTAATAGGCTCTCGCCACATTCAACTGCAATTCCTGCGCCACCTGCACCGCATTTAAGACCGCCTGCCGCAGTTGTTCCTGAGCCTGTTGAATCCGGGCACCCCGTTGCCCCCCCGTATAGATATTGTAATTCAAGCGCAAGGTGCCATCCCAGGTGAGGGAAGGGCCATCGTTGCCCCCACCCCCCACCAAACGGGCGAGGGGATTTTGAGCTGCGTTGATCCGGGCAACCCGGGCGGAAATTTCCGCTTGCGCCGATTCACTGCGCTGAAAATTGGACTGGAACTCCAGGGTGGGAAACAAAGTAGCCTGGGCTTGGCGTAACCCGGCGCGGGCGGCCTCAATCTGGGCCCGGGCGGCCTGTAACTCCCGGTTGGTTTGGGCCGCCAGTTCGAGGGCTTGGCGCAAACTCAGGGCTTGATCGGTTTTGATCTCCACCTGGGTTGGCTCGGTAGGCGTATCGAGGGGGTTTTCCGCTGGTAGAACTGGGGTTAACAGGGGTGGTAAATTGCGAAACTCTTGACTGCCAGGGGAATTGGGGGGTACGGGGGTCACCGACGGTAGGTTTGGTAATTCCGGCACGTCCCCAGGGAGGTTCGTTTCTGCTATCCCCGGAGGCAGGACTCCGTAGGTTATTCCCGCCGCCATCAAACCAGACAGCCACCAGCGTACCGGATTCCATTTCATGCCTAGGCACCCTCACACCATTCCCACCATACCCCCTGGCTTGATTTTTTGACAATTCGGGAGTGCCTCGGCTCCTAAAGCGGCCACCAGTTGCCCCGTTTGATACCCACAGGCAGTTTGGTTGCCCAGTTGGTGCGTGCCCCCGCCAGTTGCTCCTCGGCGACCAAAGCCCCCTCCAAATTCGCCCCGCACAGGTTGGCATCCCGGAGGTTGGCATTGCGGAGATAGGCTTCGGTTAAATCCGCATTCCGCAAATCGGCACCCTGGAGGTTGGCAAAACTGAGATAAGCCTTGTGTAAATTCGCCTTTTGCAGATTCGCCCCCTGCAAATTCGCCCGCCCCAAATTCGCCTCTTCTAAAATAGTTTCCCGCAAATTCGCCTTGCTCAAAATTGCTTCCGTCAGGATACAGCCCACCATCATTTCTCCCTGGAGGTCATACTCCCGAAAGTCCTGACCGGCGAAATCCTTTTTGCCCCGGCGCAGGGCATCTTTCAAGCGACTGGGGGTGAGTTTGCCGCTGTCGGTTTCCCCACTTTCCAGGTGGAGGGCACGGGCTTTGCGGGCACGAATCGCCGCCGCCAACCGACTGGCTTGACTGTCCCCGATGGTGGGGTCTGGGGGGGATGGAACCGGGGGAGACGTGGTTTTCTGGGTGCGTAACCCCTGGGATAGGTTGGTGTAATGGGGTTCCAAATCCAGGGCACGCATCACGGCACCGGCGGTGGCATAGCGCTGTTTGAGGGAAACCGCCAGCATCCGGTCCAACACCTGGGCAAAGGCATCACTCACCCGCACGTACTGCCGCCACCGGATTTCCCCGGTTTGGGGGTCCGTTTCCAATTCCTTGGGGGATTTGCCCGTGAGCAGGTAGAGGCAGGTGCCCCCCAACGCATAAATATCGCTGGCATAGACCGGGCGCATGGACAACTGTTCCGGGGGCGCATACCCCGCCGTGCCAATGGCAAACTGGGTCAACTCCCCCTCCGCCCCACTGGGGATTTGTCCCACCTGTTTCACCGCCCCAAAGTCAATCAAAATCAATTCCCCGTCCGCTTTGCGGCGCATGATATTGGCGGGTTTAATATCCCGGTGGATGGTGCCATGCTCGTGAATGTACTGCAAAACCGGGAGCATCTGCCGCAGAAACAGTTTGACTGAACCCTCCTCATAGGGACCATTTTCCCGCACCTCCGTTTGCAGGGTTTTCCCATCCACAAATTCCTGCACCATGTAGAAATGGGGCGGCTCGGCAAAATAATCCCGCAAACTCGCCAAACGGGGATGGTTCCCCAACCGCCCTAAAATTTCCGCCTCCCGTTCAAACAATTCCTTCGCCATCTGATATACATGGTCGTTGGGGTTGTCCACCGGGGGGCGCAGTTGTTTGATCACACACAAGGGTTTACCCGGGAGATTTTCCTCCACGGCGGCAAAGGTGGCACCGAACCCCCCATAGCCCAGACATTTTTTCATCCGATATTCCCGTCCCCGGTGACTGAGGATCAAACTTGACCCACAATTGCCGCAGACCAGGGCACCTTCCGGGTTTTGGGGGCGTGTGCAGGAGGGGTTAAAGCAGTAACTCACCTGGGACCCACGGTTAGGACAGTTTCTTCCACTTTAGTTTATTCTCCCCTGGACAGGATCGGGCAGATACACGGTTAAACTGAAATCCTAAACCGGGAACCTTTTGGGAATGGTACGATCAGGGAATTCGGAATTTGCGGTACCGGCAAACGTCGGGAGTAAAATTATGTTGCGTATGTTGCAAAAATTCATGGTACGCCCAAACGTTTCCCAACGCTTCGCCTGGACGCTCCTGGCGGCGCTGACGGTGGTGAGTAGTAGCGGGGTGGCGCTGGCGCAGGGTTCGGGCTGGACCCTCTGGGGGGGACCGAAAAAAGAACTGCGCTATTCGGCGGATTCGGGGCGGATCGGGGAATGGGATCGTTATTACCTGAACGTGCCCCGGCAGAGTATTGCGGTGGCGGAGTATTACATTACCTATCCCGAGTACTACCGGGGGGAATTGGACCCCAAGGCGGTGGAGGTGGTGCGGAGCCGCACCCGGGGCAAGGACCAGCAAAAATTCCGGGTGGGGGAAGCGGTATTGGATAAGGAGAACCGCCTGTTGCGAATTGCCTTGATTGACCCGGTACCCGCCGATACGCCGGTGGATATTGTCCTGTCCAACGTGAAAAATCCCCGCAATACCGGGATGTATTTTTTCAATTTGCAGGTGTTGAGTCCGGGGGATATTCCCTTGCCCCGGCAGGTGGGGACGTGGGTGATTACCCTCGTGACCGGCAGTTAGGGGTCAATTCTGGGCTAAAATAGCCTTTATTTGCGTGATCCCAAACCATGCTCAACCCGCAACTGAGTGATTTTGGTCGCACCATGAGCCGCCTGACGGGGGTACGGGCGATCATGAAGGACATTGTGGAAACCCTGCACGCCCGGGCGGGGGAGGATGTGATCAATCTGAGTGCGGGGAATCCGGTGATTTTGCCGGAGGTGGAGCAGTTGTGGCGGGATTGCACCCAGGCGTTGTTAGCCAGTCCCGACTACGGGGAGGTGGTGTGCCGCTATGGCGCCAGCCAGGGGTATCAGCCCTTGATCGAGGCGGTGGTGGCGGATTTTAACCAGCGGTATGGGTTAACGCTCACTCCCCGGAATGTGTTGGTGACGCCGGGCAGTCAATCCCTGTATTTTTTTGCGGCGAATGCCTTTGGCGGGGTGGGGCGGGAGATTGTTCTGCCCCTGAGTCCCGATTACACGGGCTATGGGGGGATTTGTTTGGTGCCGGAATCCCTGCGGGCGGTGCGACCAGCCTTGGAGGTGGATGAACAGGGGCATGAATTTAAGTACCGTCCCGATTTTGACCAGTTGGAATTTGGAGCCGAAACGGGCTGTGTGATTTTTTCTCGCCCCTGCAACCCGACGGGGAATGTGTTGTCGGAGGGGGAGGTGCGGCAGATTGCGGCGTTGGCGGCTGAGCGGGAGATTCCGGTGCTGGTGGATTCGGCCTATGCGGCACCCTATCCGGCCTTGAATTTTACGCCCATGACCCCCGTATTTGCCCCCAATATCGTCCACTGCATCAGCCTGTCCAAGGCGGGTCTGCCGGGGGAACGGGTGGGGATTGCCATCGGGGATGAGGGGATTTTGCGAGCCATTGAAGGGTTTTTGACCAATGCCTGTATCCATGCGTCCCGGTATGGGCAGGCGTTGGCGGCGCAGGCGATTGCGTCCGGGGCGTTGGCGCATTTATCGGCGACGGTGATCCGCCCCCATTATCAACACAAGTTTGCGGTGTTGGCGGAGGGACTGCGGGCGGGCTTGCCGGGGGATTTGCCCTGGTTTTTGCACCGGGGCGAGGGCGGGGTATTTGCCTGGTTGTGGTTGCGGGATTTGCCCATGAGTGACTGGGAACTGTACCAAGAACTCAAACAGGTGGGGGTGATTGTGGTGCCGGGGCATACGTTTTTCCCCGGGTTGCGCCAGGAATGGAGCCACGCCCGCCAATGTGTGCGGATCAGTTTAACCGCCTCCCTCACGGACATCGAACGGGGGGTGGAACGCCTGACCCAGGTGGTGCGACGGGTTTATCAGCGCATCCCCCTCAACGTCTGACCCGCACGGGGGTTCCCAGTTCCACCAAGTTGAATAATTCCGCTATATCCCGGGGATACATCCGCACACACCCATGACTGATGGCTTTGCCCACGGTTTCCGGGTAGGGGGTGCCGTGAAATCCAATTTCATCCACCCCATCGCTCCAAAACCCGATCCAATGCCGACCGAGGGGGTTGCGGGGGTGACCGGCGGGGATTTGGGTACTGCTGGTGAAACTTTGCCAGACCGGGTCTTTGACCTTTACTTCCACCACAAAATCCCCCTGGGGGGTTTCCCAACCGGGTTTGCCCACCGCCACCGGATAACTGCGAATCACCCGGTTGTCCCGCCACACCAGCACCCGCCGCTGGCTGAGGATCAATTCCAGCCACACCTGGGCAACCGCCGGGGCCACCATCAGTGCCCAAAAAACCAGGGTCAATCCGGTGATGGGTCGCCAATTCATCTGTCACAATGGAAACTGTACGGTCAACCCTGATTATGGAACAGGACAATCTCCTGCGGCAATTACTGCTTCTCGGCATCGGCACCACAGCCCTGGTGGTGGACAAGGTACGGGAAGTAGGGGATGAGTGGGTGCAAAATGGCCGCCTGCGCCCGGAACAGGCCACCGCTTTGATCAATGACCTGGTGGGGCGGCTGGGGCAAACAGGTGCCTGGGAAGTCCAAGCCCGCCGCCAAATGCGGGACATCCTACGGGAATTGGGGCTGGCCAGCCAAACCGAAGTGGATGAATTGCGGGGACGCATTGACCGCCTGGAACGGCAGGTGCGGGACTTGGAAAACCGCCTCTGGTCCTAACAGGCTGTTGCCAGGGAGGGAACAGTGGCTGGGGTGGCCGCCGGGATGAGGGTCTGCACCACCTCTAACACCCGCTCCGCCACCGGGGGTTTAGCCATAAAGTCATTGGCACCGCACAGTTTGGCCCGTACCCGGTCAATCACCCCCCCCTGCCCGGTGAGGATCACAATCGGGGTAGACTGAAACGCCGCACTCTTGCGTAAAAAAGTACACACTTCATAGCCATTGGTTTCCGGCATCACCAAATCCAGGAAAATTAACACCGGTTTCTTTTGTAACAGCAAAGACACAGACCGCAGGGGGTCGGTAATGCTCAGCACCTCATACCCCGCCGGTTCCAGAATATGCCGCAGGGCTTGCCCCACCACCGGGCTATCGTCAATGCAGGCGATCACCGGACGCTGAGCCACCACCGGCTTCGCCACCGCCTGGATCACGGGGGCGGGTAAATCCGGCACCTCCTGGAGAATCACCACCCCTTCCTCAATAAACGTCCGCAGGGAAGCCACCACCTGCTCCACCGGGCGACCCACCCGCTGGGCAATTTCCCAAAACGTGGACTTGCCGTCCAAAACCTGGGTTAAATGCTGATAGGCGGCAGGGGACACTAAATTTTTCAACTTGCCATGGCGGTCAATCACCGGCACCCGCTCCAGCCCCACCGGCACCAAAGGTTGCCACTGCCGCAGTTGCCCCAAAGCCGTCTGCCACCAGTAATCCACCTGCACCAGCATCCACCGTTGGGGGAGTTGTTGCCCCGCTTGCCACTGCATCTGAGGGGAAAGGGTCGCTTGCCGCCCCCAGGTCATCAAACATTCCAACAGGGTGGCATCTGACCAGTCCTGCACAAAGGTTTGCACCTGCTCCTTGGTCAATTCCCCCTGCGCCAACCCCTGCGCCACCAAGCCATACTCCCAGGGCAATTCCGCCGGTACCCGTTGGGGTTTGGGGCTGTACCCCGGCCAATGCTGGGCAGACAACCGCCGCCACCGCCGCACCGGATGCACCCCCCCCGTGGCATACACCAACCGCCCCATAAATAGATAAAATCGCCAGCGGTATTCCCCCAAACTGAAGACAAAACAGCCGGTTTCCTGCTGTTGCTTGGCCCACATCAGACCCTTGAGTAGCGGTTCTTGGTGCATCATCGGTCGGCTCCTTAATCTTGGTTGCTAATTGGTTATAAAACTACAGACCTTACTGAGTAAACTTAATCTACCGAAGGTGCAACCCCCTGACCACCGCAAAATCAACGAATCCCCGTAAAAACCGCCCCCGCAGGCTCACGGAATCCCGGGTCAATTCCTGGGCAATGCCAAGCATCAAATCCCCTAGACCCCCCTGATACTAGCACTTTATCTTGAAAACCTGAATTACAAAATAAATACAGACTTTAACCTTAAAATTTTATGAAGAAATTAATATTAAGATACAAATCCGTAATTTCATCGCCCGAAAATAGACAAAAGATAAACATCAGTTTATCCCGTAAAACTTTATCAAAAAACTTAGTATTACGATACGGGTCTGTCATGTCACCCTGGGGAGGGGACAGATATTCGCCTGGGAATCTGCTAGGGTGATGGATGTGAGCCATTGCTCCCACCAATGACCATGCTAGAGATGGGACTGATCGAGCCGGACGAGTTGTTGCGGCATTACCAGAAGGGGAAGCGGGACTTTGGCCGGCTCAACCTGAGCGAAGCGGTTTTGATTCACCTGGATTTGACCGGGATCAACCTGCAGGGGTGTGGCCTGGTCTGGAGCAATGCCAGCGGCACCTGTCTGCGGGGGGCAGATTTGAGCTTGAGTAATTGTACTAAAGTCAAATTGATCCAGGCGGATTTGCGGGATGCCAACCTGAGCGGGGCGAATCTCAGCGGGGCGGATTTGAGTTGGGCGAACCTGAGCGGGGCCAACCTGAGCGGGGCGGATTTGAGTGAAGCCACCCTGAATGCGCCGATTTTGGAGGGGTGTAACCTCAGCCGGGTCAACCTCCGGGGTGCCAACCTGCGGAGCATTAACCTCCAGGGGGCGGACTTGAGCGGGGCGGATTTGACCGGGTGCAACCTCAAGGAAGCCAATCTATCCCAGGCGAGCATGACCCGGGTGCTGTTGAGCGAGGCTAACCTCAGCGGCGTGAACCTGACGGAAGCCAACCTGACCCGTGCCTGTATGACCCGGGTGACCCTAGTGCGGGCGGATTTGCGGGGGATTATCCTGAATGCCGCCGGGAATATCCGCCGGGAAACCATCAGCGGGGCGACCCTGAATAATGCCGTCTTTGTGGGAGCCTGTTTCCAGGGGGCAGACCTGGCCGGGGCCAACCTGAGTCAGGCTAATTTTAGTGGGGCTTGCCTCGAAGGAGCCAATTTGGTGGGCGCCAACCTCACCCAGGTGAATCTGACCGGGGCGGACTTGAGCGGGGCGGATTTAACCAAGGCGGATTTGGGACGGGCAACCCTGGTGGGGGTGGACTTGAGCGGCGCCAGAATGCCCGATGGCTCCATTCGCACCTAGTTCCTTTGGCATTACCGCCCCCCCAGGTGATAATCTAAAAAGTACCTGAGTTGCTGTGACCCTATGGAACTGACCTTACTCCTGGCCAAACTCCCAGAAGCCTACGCCATCTTTGACCCCTTGGTGGATATTCTGCCCGTGATTCCCGTCTTTTTCCTGCTGTTAGCCTTCGTTTGGCAAGCCGCCATCGGGTTTCGTTAAATTCGCTTAACTAACCCAATCCCTTCGGCCCCAACCCCATCTGCGGGGCATAGACCGCCGTATCCCCCAACTCGTTTTCAATTTCGAGCAGGCGATTGTATTTCGCCACCCGTTCACTGCGGCAGAGGGAGCCGGTTTTGATTTGCCCCGCATTGGTTGCCACGGCTAGGTCGGCGATGGTGGTATCCTCTGTTTCCCCGGAGCGATGGCTGATTACGGAGCGGTACCCCCGTCGGGTCGCCAAATTGATGGTTTGCAAGGTTTCCGTAACCGTGCCGATTTGATTGAGTTTGATCAAAATGGCGTTGGCGACCCCTAGGTCAATCCCTTTTTGCAGGCGTACCCGGTTGGTCACGAACAAATCATCCCCCACCAGTTGAATGTTTTGACCCAGATTTTGGGTGTGAATTTGCCAGTGATCCCAATCATCTTCGGCTAAGCCGTCTTCTATGGAAACGATGGGGTAACTTTGTGCCAATTCCGCCAGGTAAGTAATCAATTCCTGGGGGGTATGGGCTTGTCCATCGTAGGTATATTGCCCATTTTGATAAAATTCGCTGGCGGCCACATCCAGGGCAAAGGCAATCTGTTCACCGGGTTTGTAGCCTGCGGTTTCAATCGCTTGTAACAGTAAATCCAGGGCTTCCCGATTGGAACCTAAATTCGGGGCAAAACCGCCCTCATCCCCGACGCTGGTACTAAGTTTTTTCTCCTTCAAGACCTTTTTCAAGGTGGCAAAGACCTCCGCCCCCCACCGCAGAGCCTCCCGGAAGCTGGATGCCCCCACCGGCACGATCATAAATTCCTGGATGTCCACATTGTTGTCGGCGTGAACCCCCCCATTGAGGACATTCATCATGGGCACGGGCAGGACACTGCTCATGGGGCCACCGAGATAGCGATACAGGGGCAAACCCAGGGCTCGAGCCGCCGCCTTTGCCACCGCCATGGAGACCCCCAGGATGGCGTTGGCTCCCAAATTGCTCTTGTTGGGGGTGCCATCCAGGTCAATCAGTGCCTGGTCAATGGCCTGCTGATCCGTAGCATCCAAATCCAGCAATTCCGGTTCAATCGTCTCCATCACGTTGGCCACCGCCTTGAGTACCCCCGCCCCCCCGTAACGTTGGGGGTCCCCATCCCGCAATTCGTGGGCTTCAAAGGTCCCGGTGGAGGCACCGCTAGGCACCATCGCCATCCCCACATCCCCATCTGCCAAATCCACCTGCACGGCAAGGGTGGGCCGCCCCCGGGAATCCAACACTTCCCAGGCGCGAATGCTATCAATCGTGGTCGTGACCAAGGCAGACATAAGCAATTCCTCCAAGTTCCACTTGCATCCTAGGGGCTGTCGAGGGAATTGTTGGGGAACTTCACTAAATCTCAAGCATCTGCAGGTTAAGATAAATCCAACGGGATGTAGCGCAGCTTGGTAGCGCATCTGCTTTGGGAGCAGAGGGCCGCAGGTTCAAATCCTGTCATCCCGATAACCCGAAAAGTCAATCATAGAGCTATTTTCAAAAACTATCTGTAACGACCAAGTATGACCATACGCCGCTGCTCTTGGGAAAAAGATAGGGGCTAAAAGCCAATAGAATCCTCAGTATGGAACTGAGTTTTAGTCCAAAGGTAGTTGTACATAAATGACAGAATTTGAGATGGAGGGTGGTGCTATCCAAGTAATTGTTTATTTATTGGGCACCTCTATTTATTCAAAATATGAGAACGAAACACAAAAACAGCATAGCATTGCTCAGTACTTTTTTGTACTAAGATGACTGGGTTTTATAGATTGCTGTAGATATGATTGAAAAGAGACTTAGTAGGGGGTCAAAACTCACAGATTATCGGCCAGGGACTGCCGCTCCCAAAACGCATAACGGCGGAAATTATAAGCCAAATTTTTCAACCCAATTGCCGCTTCTACTCTGGTTTTACCAATCAGACGCATGAATTTACCCCCAAGACACATCACCCACTGACCAAATACGTGTTCCACCTTGGCTCTCACTTGAGATTTGATGCGATTCTTTTCATTTTGCTCTGCGGTTAGGGGCTGATTTCGGTAGCCTTTTTCATGGATGTGACTGGTAAATCCAATCCTGGCTAACGTCCATTCTAAATCCGTGCTGTGATAGGCACTATCTCCCCAGATTTCCGACCCATCAATATCCACCAGTTGACTGAATACTTGTGAGTCATGCACGGAGGCATCCGTGACCACATAATGACGCACAAAACCATATTTTACATCCACACTGATATGATTTTTATAGCCAAAATAGCTGACACCATTTTTCTTTACCCAACGGGCATCTCTATCCTTTTGCCGTAAAACCTGGGGTTTTTCCTCCCATTGCTTAGGAATTTTCCCTTCCTTTACTTCTTGATTTTCTTGCCGAGTATTTCGTTGGACTGGCACGGGAATGAGAGTGGCATCCACAATCTGACCAACTTCGACAATATATCCTTTTTCTCTCAGGTAATTATCAAAGTGAGCAAATACTTCTTTGACTAGATCGTGCTTGGCGAGATTATCCCGAAATAGCCAGACCGTTTTGGCATCAGGGATAGCGTCTTCGATACCCAATCCTAGGAATTCCATGAACGAGATACGGTCATTCACTTGAAACTCGAGTTCATCGTCACTAAGGGCATACATTTGTTGGAGAATCAACAATTTAAACATCACAATGACGTCGGTGGGTTTTCGACCCGCATTACTCTTTCTTTCCTTGTCATATATGGTTTCTAATATGGGTCGGAAATCTTCCCAGTTAATATTTTCATTGAGCCACTTCAGCATGGGCTTTTTCTGATTGAGTTTTTCCCGCCGCTCTTGCTCATCCCAAAATCCTTTTTGACCCATTTTCCCTCTCCACGTCGTTAATACTAATTATCTCACAAATCCCTCCCAAAATCAATTAATAGAGGTGCCCTTAAGGGAACCTCTATTAATTGATTTTTGTACTTACATGACTGGCTTGGAAGTCCCATTCTTTCGTCGGCAATTATCAATAAAGCGGGGGTCATTCTTAATAGCCATGAATTAATAGAGGTGTCCTTAATTATAAATTAATAAAGATGTCCTGTCGCAAATCCCAATAGCCAAATTTGGAACCAAAGATGAACCCACTCAAAAGGTGTCGTAAATTGTGTCCTATTGCTATGGGTTAAAATTGGGCTAAATTACCGTTTTTTGTACCATGAAAACTGCTCTGCTCTGGGTCATTTGGTTGGGTTTTGTGGGGTATGCTTTTACATTGGCTCCCCCGGATCAGCCGGAAACCTGGGATTTGATTCAACGCTTAATTCGCTTTGACGTGGCAGGGGTGAATCCCCTGGTTGTCGCCCTGTTTAATTTGATGGGGGTCTGGCCGGGGATTTATGCCGCTGTTTTGCTCACTGATGGGCGGGGGCAGAAAATTCCCGCCTGGCCGTTCGTCGCCGGTTCTTTTGCCCTGGGTGCCTTTGCCCTGCTCCCCTACCTGGCTCTGCGCCGCCCGTTCCCCGAATGGCGTGGTTCGGTGTCCTGGGGGCTACGGTTCTGGAATAGCCCGGTGCTGGGGGTGGTTTGGTTGGGGCTGACCCTGGGGTTTATGGGCTATGGTCTATCCCAGGGCAGTTGGGGGGAGTGGTGGCAGGCGTTTCAGACCAGCCGGTTTATCCATGTGATGAGCTTGGATTTTCTCCTGTTGTGCGTGCTGTTTCCCCTGGTGCTGGAGGATGACATGACCCGACGGCGGGTGAAGCATACCCCTTGGTTTGCCCTGGTGTCGGCGGTGCCGATGGTGGGGGCGGCTCTGTACCTAACCCTGCGTCCCCGCTTGCCGGATTAGCGTTGCGCCTGCCATTGTTGCCGCTGGGCGGGGGTGAGAACCTGGTGCATTTGCCCCAAAACCTGCATCCGCAGTGCGGTCATTTGTTTTTTTTGCTCCTGGGTGAGGTCGAGGGGTTGGGTGTTGTGCCAAAGGCTTGTCCATTGCTCTTGCTGGGCAGGGGTGAGGATTTGATGTACCCGGGTTGCGGCTTGGGTCTGAATTTCCTCCAGACGGGTCTGCTGTTCGGGAGTCAATGCCAACTGCTCTGGCACTAAAAGCAGGGCTTCACCGTTGGGCGATTGTACTAATTCTGGACCCAGGGCAGGCACAGCCAAAATCAGCCCCAGCAACACTGGTAGCAACATCAATCCCATATTCTCAATCCTAAAAACCTGTGAGCATTGTCTTGCATTTTGAGACGGGGGAAGGGATGGGGTTGTTCCCCAAACTTGGGGCGGGGTGATACATTAGAACCCAATGGTCAGGGGATAGGGTGATGGCACTGCCAGCGGTGAAAATTGGGGTGATTGGCGGCAGTGGTTTGTATCAGATGCCTGCCTTAACCGATGTTCAGGAATACACAATTTCTACTCCGTTTGGCAACCCGTCGGATGCCTTGTTGGTGGGGCAATTGGCGGGGGTACCGGTGGCGTTTTTGGCACGGCATGGGCGGCATCACCATCTTTTGCCGACGGAATTACCCGCCCGGGCGAATATCTATGCCCTGAAAACCCTGGGGGTGCAATACATTATTTCCGTGTCGGCGGTGGGTTCTTTGCAAGCTGAGGTGAAACCCCTGGATTTAGTCGTGGTGGATCAGTTCCTTGACCGCACCCGCAATCGCATTTCCACCTTTTTTGGGGAAGGAATTGTCGCCCATATTACCTTTGAACAGCCCGTGTGCCCTGCCCTGGCTCAGGTGGTGATTGATGCCATTACCGAGTTGAATTTACCCGATGTCACCCTGCATCCCCAGGGCACCTATGTGTGTATGGAAGGTCCCGCCTTTTCCACCCGAGCCGAATCGGAATTGTATCGGAGTTGGGGGGCGACGGTGATCGGCATGACCAACTTGCCGGAAGCGAAACTGGCACGGGAGGCGGAAATTGCTTATGCGACCTTGGCTCTGGCGACGGACTATGACTGTTGGCACCCGGAGCACGCCAGCGTTTCGGTGGAGATGGTAGTGAATAATTTACGCAAAAATGTTGCCAATGCCCAGGCGGTGATTCAAAAAGCGGTGACGAAGATTGCGGCACATCCCCCCCAATCCAAGGCACATCGGGCATTAAAAAATGCGATTATGACCCCCTTGGATAAAGTACCGCCAGCGACCTTAGAGAAATTGCGCCCGATTTTAGCTCCCTATCTGAAACAGGGGCAATAGCTTTTTTAGAGCACGTCAAAAACACGTTAAAAAAAGGTTGCAGGGGCGTAACACTGCATCATTCCAGGATGTCATCGGGTCACCTGTGAACCTGCGAGTCTGTGTACTGTCTCTTCATATATAGCAATCCTAAATAAGAATGGAACAGGGGTCGCAGGGGCACCGCCCCCGTCCTTGGTTCTAGGAAATTTTTGTTGGTTAATCCAATAGGATTGCTATAGGTAATCCCTGAGGCTGTAGAGAAAATCATTCATAAGTTCTGTTAATTACCCCTTACCTTGACATTACCGCCCGAACATGGGAATTAATGGGTAGTGTCAAAGGGGTGAAGGCTATGAGGACGGGTGCGCCACGGGATATTACGCCATTATTAACCTATGGGTATCAAGTCAAGATTGGTGAATATATCTCTCGGGGTTGGGAACTTCTCCAACCTAAACTTGGTATTTTTATTGGTTATGTCGCTGTCATCTTTGGGATTAATTTAGTGCTGGGGTTTATTCCCTTTATCGGTTCCATTGTTAGTTCTGTCATTTCACCTGTTTTGAATGCTGGTTTATTTATTGTGGCGTACAAGCATTTATTGGGGGAGCCGGTAGAATTTGGAGACTTTTTCAAGGGGTTTGAAAAGGTCGCATTTTTGCTGGTGGCATTGGTTCAGGGTTTAATGATTTTACCAGGTTTTATCTTTTTAATTGTAGGAATTTATCTTGGGGAAAATTTCTATGGTTTTCTGAATTTATTGATTTTACTAGGCTTTATTTATCTTATTGTGTCGGGAATTTATGTGGGAATTGCCTATTCCTTTGCCCAGTTGTTCATCATTGATCAAGATTTAGGATTCTGGCCAGCAATGGAAATGAGCCGGCAACTGGTGACCAAAAACTTTTTCCCAATGTTTGGATTTCTGCTATTACTTGGTTTGATTAATTTAGGGGGGGCACTGCTGTGCGGTTTTGGCTTACTGTTGACTATACCGTTGACCTATTGTGCGATGACGGTAGCCTACATGGACATTATGAATCAGGGGGCGAATCCCATTAATTCGACTTCGACATTTTAGTAAGTGGTTAATTTTAGCCTAACCTTGGGGTAACCATCCCATCACCTGAGCAGTTAATTCCCGGGGATAAATCAACCAGGCTCGGGTCTGGGCTTGACTGAGGGATTGGACTAACGGGGATAGTTCATTAATTTCTTGGATGCCTTGATTGGTCTGTACCTGAATGCCCTTGTCGTAAAGGGTGTACCCCCGAATCGAACGCTGGTATAAACCGCAATAATAATGCTCATCCCACCCTAATTCCCGAACAGCTTGCTGGGTTTTCCTAAGTAATTCCTGGCGCTCTGACTCAGAACAGCGGGTGATTTCGACAATTTTGAATAAGTTGCGTTGTAAAAACCGTTGACATAAATCGGCTAAAATTTCATCCTCAGCTTCCGTCCAGCGGTGTATATGGTAATTCAAAACGTCATCATCGGCGGCTAGGTAATCGCTTAATTCTAAACTGTCAATTGGTTGACTGAGCCAATGGGTCATTGTGGCATCAGAGTATATTTTTTCTAGGTATAACTTTGCCCGTTTAATCAGGCGGCATAACATCCACGTCACTGCCACATTTTTGCGATGGTTATACACTTGAGCGTACATGAAATACCGGACTACTAAGTAATGCTCAATGGCGGCTAAACTTTTGGGATGCACGACTAATTCTCCCCGGTTGGGATCGTAGTCAATGGCGGCGAGAATCCGGTCTAAATCCAATCGCCCGTAAGCCGCTCCCGTGAGATGACTATCCCGCATCAAATAGTCCAACCGGTCACAATCTAATTGCCCAGAAATCCATTGACACGCAAACTTCAGAGGATAATTATTTTGATAAATTTGTAGGATATGTTGTCCGAAATCCGGGGCAAATTCATCTAAAATTGGGCGAATCTGGGGGTGATAAAATAAAATTTTACTCGTCCATACTTCATGATGAAATTGGAACATTTCTTCCCCCGTGTGGCTGTAGGGGCCATGTCCTAAATCGTGACACAAAGCCGCAACCAATAGGGCGGGCCGATGGCTGTGTAATTCTGGGTAATTACTTTGTAAACGGTCAAAGACCCGCCGTGCCACCCACAAAACCCCCAGGGAGTGAGTAAATCGGGAACCTTCCGCCCCGTGAAAGGTGAAACTGGCCGCCCCCAATTGCCGTACCCGCCGCAGGCGTTGAAAGGGAGCCGTATCAATCAACCGGATCAGCAAGGCTTCCACCGGGTCTCGCCGGTCGAGGGTGATCGCCCCATGCACCGGGTCATGGTACGTTCGAGTTTGTCCCATTCTTTCCCCTGGATGATAAAAATTAGGCAATTTTAGGCAATTTATGGGTAATTTCGGAAAGAGACTAACCCCCTGGGTTTCATGGTAGCCTAATGGGCGAGATTGTCCCCAAAATTGCATGCGTTTAACCAATCAACCTTTTTACCACGTTGGCAATGGCGCAGGGGCGTGTCTGCTGATTCATGGGTTGGGGGGCGGGGTGTATGAACTGCAACCCCTGGGGCAACTTCTGCATCAACAGGGCTGGACGGTGCGGGGGATGAATCTGCCTGGACATGACCAACCCACACCCCGGATGCCCGACTCCACCTGGCCGCAGTGGGTGGATTGTGTTCATACGGAATATCAACACCTGGCTCAAAATCATGCACAGGTGGCGGTGGTGGGCTTTTCCAATGGGGGGCTGTTGGCACTGCATCTGGCGGCTCAGGTTACGGTTGCCCGGTTGGTTCTATTGGCGCCATTTTTGGGGATGCCCTGGTGGTTGTACCCCCTGGTCTATAGCGTTGGGTATGCCCTGCCGAGTTTGCCCCGGTGGCGTTTGCCGATTGCTGACCCGGAAATGGAAGCCCAAGCCCGCCAAGTTTGCTTTTTTCAGGATTTTAATTTAACCGCTGTCCGCAGTGCGTTGGAATTACAAAGTATGGTAAAAAAATCCTTGCCCCAGATCACTGTGCCCACCCTAATGATCCAATCTCGGCAAGACCGGGTGGTTGACCCTCAAGCGGCTTGGTCAGGATTTCAGGAATTGGGAAGTCAGGAAAAACAATTTCATTGGCTCACAGACTGCAACCACATTATTACCCTAGACCGCCAGCGGGCACGGGTGGAACAGTTAGTGGGCGACTTTTTGCTTCTGCCGGGTGCGCCATTGGCGGATTAAAGACTGCACCTGTTGTTGATAGGTTCGGAAGGCAGAACGGCTGAGGGCTTGACCGCCAAAGCGCACATTCATGTAGGTTTCCACCACCTGGGCGGCTCCATCCCGCTGGGGTAGGTCACTGGCTCGTAAGGCAAGCAACACCGCCATTGGCCCCATATCCGGGGTAATTGTTAATCCCTGTCGCGGTAATTCGTCCCGCAGTTGTAAATACAAACGAGAAATCGCCGGTACGGTGGCTTGGGTTTGTCCCCACTGGAGATAACGGGCTAAAACATAGGCCAAAGCCGGGGCAATTCCCCCCAAACCCGCTCCCCAGGTCACCGCTAGGGGTTGCGCCACCCAGCCGGTGAAACCCACCAGTACCACCAGCCCCACCCCGTCCCGTCCCCGGAAGGATTGCCCCCGACTGGCATAGCCCCAGGCACCCCCCACCCCCGTCAGCACCAGGACGACCCCCAGGCGCAGGCCATTTTGTTGCCACCAGGTTTGCCAATCGCTCAGGGGGGATGGGCGATTCCCCGCAGGCGCGAGCCAGGATTGCACCGCTTTTACCCCTTCCATCTGGGTATCCAGGTTGTACTCCAACACGTACTTATTCCACCGGAACCGCAGGGCATCGTACAAATCCGACCACCAGTTCCCCACCTGGGGCAAGGCTCCCGGCGGCGTGGGGTCAAAGGTCACCCAGTTGTACCCAGCAAAGGGCACCTCCACCCAACTGTGGGCATTGGCCGCCTGCACCGCCAGGTATTGGTCGTAGGCGTTCCACCGTCCCCCCAGATACCCATTCACCAACCGGGCGGGAATGCCAATACTGCGGAGCATCACCGTCATCGCTGTGGCAAAGTATTCACAATGCCCCCGCCGGTGGGTAAACAAAAACGCATCCAAGGGCGGCTGGGCACCGGGGTCGGGCAGGTCAATGGTGTAGGTGAAATTCTTGGTTAAATAATCCTGAATCGCCTGCACCTTATCAAAAGTCGTGGGTGCTGTGCGGGTAATTTCTGCGGCCAATTCCCGAATTTTGGGGTTCAAATCCGGGGGTAATTGCAGATAAGGGTTGCGTGGCCATAGCGCATTCACCCGTTGCAAAGTCAAATCCCAGTCCACCCGGCGCAGATCATTGGCACTGGGGAACATCGGGCGGCTCCAGGCCGTGTACTGATACCCCACATCCCCCACGTAGTTGTAATACACATCACCGGTGCGGGTCAAAAACACCGAACGCCCCCACTGGCGGATAATCCTGGCTCGGTCTTGGGATTCCCCCAACTGCCCTACCTGCACCCGCAGACCCTGTACCATTTCCGGCAGTCTCACCCGATAGAGGGGGTTGAGGGCAAAGAGCACCTGGTGGGGAGCTGGTTCCAGATAAATATCCTGACGAATCAAGGACAGATTCTCCGCCGGTCGTTGCAACTCCACCACCCGGTCTTGGGCGGATTTTAACTCCCCCTCCATTTTGGTACGCACCCAGGCCTGGCCGTCGTAGCGGTCAAAACTCACCCCCCGCCAATACAGGGGCATGATCTGGGGTGGACGACCTTCGGGAAATTCCACCCGCATCACCACCTGAGTATCCTGATTCAGGCGGCCATGATCCCCGATATTCACCTGCTCATTAAAGCCTGCGGTGTCTTCCCGTTGCCCTGCCCCCCGCCCAAAAAAGCCCAGCCCAATCCGGGGAAACAGGAAAAACAACCCCACCGACATCACAAACGTCGCCACCGCCACCCAAAACAAAGCCAGCATCATCCTGGAACCAAACAGCCGGGACTGAGCCGCCGCCCTGGGATGATTCCGCACCTGCACCCGCAGATGGTAAAGGGTAAAATTCATCACCCCCAAAATCACATACAGGGCAAACAACAACCCAAACAAAATATCATCGGTGTAAACCGTCGTGGCCGCCAGCAACAAAAAGGACAGAGCCGTGGCTTGGTTGTAATCCTCCGGGCGTTCCCGCTGAAATAGTTTCGCCAACGCCAGATACAACAATAAATACAAAGACGCATCTAAGGGATTGGCTTGCAGGGCAATGGTTCCCAGGACCAAAACCACCAACACCGCCACCGTCAGGGGCATCCACAGGCGGGCATACCGCTCCCACTGAATCCGGGGGGGTTCCCAAAACCAACTCATCACCCCCAACAGGAGAAATACCCCATTTGCCAAGGGGTGGGTGGCATTGGCAATCATGACCGCAACCAAACTGACCCCCACCAGGGCGTAGGTGCAGATTTTGTGCGTCGTGGTGAGGTTCCAGGTCACGGGGGCGGCAACGGGCAAGCACACTGATCCACAATCTAACATTCCCAGGCGGGGATTGACTGTCGTAGCGGTAGTTGTTCCATCCCAACAAAAATCACATGGGAAGCCTGCTGGAACCTGATTTCTGCAACTATAGCCATCCTAAATAAAAATGGAACAGGGTCGCAGGGGCACCGCCCCCGTTAAAGAAGCACCTGCGGTGTAGGGTTCTAGGAAATTGCTGTATGCCTACGGCACGCAGGCTAACGTTAATCAAAGCGGATTGCTATATTTTTTGCTTAATCATTTGGGCACCTCTATCAATTCACAGTTATTGCGAATAACCCCTGCGTTGTTGATAATTGCCAACAGAAGAATGGGGCTTCCGAGCCTGCCGTGTAAGTACGAAAATTAATAAAAATTAAAGGATACAAAAAGCCTCAATTATCCTAAAGGCTTACCATGATTGACCTACGGCAAGTGGGGTTCAACGGTATCCCACAACCACTCAAAAGACTGTATTTCCAAGGCTTGACCTCAATGAGCTTAGAACAAGTGGGTTTACAACCGTATCCCATAACCCCTTAGTAGGTTGTAAGAGTCCCAGGGCATTGCCTCATTCTGGTTTTCAATAGCCTTATCACTCACACAAACCATCTAAAATTACCATAAAGGTGCCCTTAAGAAACCCGGGGGAAAAGATGTCGTGGTGAGGCAACGGTCTTGGTCACGGCGGGCGATGTTGGCGGCTGGAATAGGGATGCTTGCCGGTTGTACCGCTAGAAACCCTGCCTCTGCCCTGCGAATAGAGGTGTTGAAAAATTCCCTGCCCCCCCTGTGGTGGCGACGGTTTCGCCGCTTCCATGCCCTGGAATTACAAATGCGCCCCCAACTCCCCGACTTATACCACCGATTAGCCCAGCCCCGCCCGCCTAACGTCCTGACCCTGGGGTTGGCTTGGTTGGCCTCAGCTCGCAAACATCAACGCTTAACCCCCCTCCAACCCGACCTCCTAACCCGTTGGGGGGAACTACCTCCCCAATGGCAAGAGGTACTTCAGGCCGAGGGACAACTCTGGTGGGTACCCTACCGCTGGGGGACAACGGTGCTGGCCTACCGACGGGATAAATTAGACTGGCAACCCCAATCCTGGGACGACCTGGATCGACCCGCCCTGCGCCAACGGGTGAGTGCAATTGCCCAATTCCGAGAACTGTTAGCGATTAGTTTCATCCGCCTAGGGCTATCCATCAATACTCCCTTTCCCTGGCCAATGGCTGACCTGAAAGCGCAAATGCAAACCTTACATCGGCACATACGTTTGTATAGCGACCAGCATTACATTCAACCTCTAGTTCTTGGGGACGTGGTAATGGCAGTGGGGTGGTCGAGTGACCTGCTACCTGTCGCTCAGCGTTACCCCCAGATTCAGGTGGTAGTGCCGCCGGGTGGGGGTGCCATTTGGGCGGATGGGTGGGTAGTACCGGCGGGGCAATCCCTGGCGCAACCGGTCAAGGATTGGTTGAACTTTAGCTGGGAACCGGCACAGTGTGAGAGTTTAACCGCCCAAGGGTTCGCCTGGTCTCCCTTCGCACCACAATTAAAACAGTACGAGTTTTTCCGGCCAATGGATGCGGCCACCGAGTCAGCCTACCGATCCCTACGCCAGTGGTGGGTCACCCTACCCCCAATAGGATGATAAATATAAATATCATCTAAATATCGGGCACCTCTATTAATTGATTTTGGGAGGGATTTGTGAGATAATTACTACTAACGACGTGGAGAGGGGAAATGGGTCAAAAAGGATTTTGGGATGAGCAAGAGCGGCGGGAAAAACTCAATCAAAAAGGTTCTCCTGAGTATTTGGTGATAAGCAGAGTTTATACTTAAGCCTGACAAGGGTTTCAGCCCCCCTAGCGACAGAAAAGCGTATCGTTCTATACAATTTCCACCACAAATCTAGGAGAGCCATCAAAAAAAGCCCATGCTGAAGTGGCTCAATGAAAATATTAACTGGGAAGATTTCCGACCCATATTAGAAACCATATATGACAAGGAAAGAAAGAGCAATGCAGGTCGTAAACCCACCGACGTGATTGTGATGTTTAAATTGTTGATTCTCCAACAAATGTATGCCATTAGTGATGATGAACTCGAGTTGCAAGTGAATGACCGTATCTCGTTCATGGAATTCCTAGGATTGGGTATCGAAGACGCTATCCCTGATGCCAAAACGGTCTGGCTATTTCGGGATAATCTCGCCAAGCACGATCTAGTCAAAGAAGTATTTGCTCACTTTGATAATTACCTGAGAGAAAAAGGATATATTGTCGAAGTTGGCCAGATTGTGGATGCCACTCTCATTCCCGTGCCAGTTCAACGGAATACTCGGCAAGAAAATCAAGAAGTGAAGGAAGGGAACATTCCTAAACAATGGGAGGAAAAACCCCATGTTTTACGGCAAAAGATGCCCGTTGGGTAAAGAAAAAGGGTATCAGCTATTTTGGCTATAAAAATCATATCAGCGTGGATGTAAAATATGGTTTTGTGCGTCATTATGTGGTCACGGATGCCTCCGTGCATGACTCCCAAGTATTCAGTCAACTTGTGGATATTGATGGGTCGGAAATCTGGGGAGATAGTGCTTATCACAGCACGGATTTAGAATGGACGTTAGCCAGGATTGGGTTTACCAGTCAAATCCATGAAAAAGGCTACCGAAATCAGCCCCTAACCGCCGAGCAAAAGGAACGGAATCGCATCAAATCTCAAGTGAGAGCCAAGGTGGAACACGTATTTGGTCAGTGGGTAATGTGTCTTGGGGGTAAGTTCATGCGTCTGATTGGTAAAACCAGAGTAGAAGCGGCAATTGGGTTGAAAAATCTGGCTTATAATTTCCGCCGTTATGCGTTTTGGGAGCGGCGGCTGATAATCTGTGAGTTTTGACCCCCTACTAAGTCTCTTTTCAATCATATCTACACCCATCTATAAAACCCAGTCATCTTAGTACAAAAAAGTACTGAGCAATGCTATGCTGTTTTTGTGTTTCGTTCTCATATTTTGAATAAATAGAGGTGCCCTCAAAGCTAAGGACAGGGAAGTGCCCTGCGACCCTCAATTTTCTAAGTGTAAATTTTCTCACAGTTCAAATGCAAGCCATATCCTTCAACGGAGACTCTACAGCCCTCAACCTCATTTAATTGACCCACTCAATTCCCGGTCTTGACTGGATTCGTGGGTGCTAAGTTGGATCAGTTCAATTTTGTACCCCGTTGGATCCTCCACAAAAGCAATCACCGTCGAACCATGCTTCATGGGTCCAGGTTCCCGGACGACTTTCCCGCCTTTGGCTTTAATTTGTTCACACGTTGTATAAATATCATCCACCCCCAAGGCAATGTGACCAAACCCATCCCCCAGATTATATTCACTGCGCCCCCAGTTGTAGGTGAGTTCAATCACCGCTTGATCCGCTTCATTCCCATAGCCCACAAACGCCAGGGTAAATTCCCCGCCGGGATAGTCCTGCCGCCGCAATAATTGCATCCCCAGCACTTCGCAATAAAACCGGATGGATGCTTCTAAATCGCTCACCCTCAGCATGGTGTGTAGTATCCGCATTGTATTTCCCCCGCAACCGTCATCCCCATTATGCGGCTAAAAAGGCAGGTGTGCCAGGAGTTGGGCGGCTCCCAGGTTGGGCATCCTCCCCGCCGACAGGACAATACAGCGATCCTGGGCGGTCAAAGGTGCTTGGGTGGGGGGCTGGGGCGAAAATTCCACCACCGCCAACAGCCGTAAAATGCTATCCAAATGGCTTAAACCCCGTCCCATCGCCGTCCGTTCCTGGGGGGTCACCAACGCCAGCGGATACCCCCGTTGCAGGAGTTCTTGGGCTAAACCGGCACAAACGCTCACCCCCTGTTCCAACCGCTGGGGTTCCAGACTGGGCGGAGCCACCGGGTAGAAGTACAGGGTCAATGCTTCGCTGTCCTGGCGTTCCAAATCCCGGAGGAGCCAGGTATCCCGGCGGGCGGAAGCCTTCCAGTGAATGCGGCGGGCATCGTCCCCGGTGCGAAAATCCCGCAGGGAAAGAAATTCCCCTTCCCCACCCGCCTGCACTTGGGGACGGGTACCCTGACCCACCAGGGCTAAAAACCGCAAATTGGGCACTGGCGCCAAAGCCGGATACACCAAAACTGACACCGGCTCCCGGAACACCCGCACTTTGCAAAAAAGATCAAAGGGAAACCGGGTACTGATTTCATACCCCGTCACCGTCCACCAACCCCGGTGCGGAAAGGTGATGCGATAACTCACCTGCGCCGTCCCCTGGGCATCTACTTTCAAAAAATAATTCTCCGGGGCGGTCAGTCCAGGGATGCGGTCGGTGACCGTGACGGAAAAACTGGGAATTCGACGTTTACGGTTGTGCAATTTCAGGGTAACGAGCGTGGGAACGGTGGCAAAAACCTGCCGGGGAAAACGCCGCTCCACCACCAAGCCCTTCATCACCTCCTCAGAAAGCACACCGCTGGCAATCATCAGGCTCAGCAACATCCCAAAAAGCAGGTACAGCAGATTATTGCCGGTGTTAAACGCCCCAATGCTGACCAGTACCGTCACCCCGGTAAAAATACCGCCGATGCGGGTGAAGGTAAACCGGCGGGGCAGACTGTGGAACCACCGGTGCCAATCCATGCGGGTTTCCTGTTTTCGGCTACTTATTTCTTTTTGGTGGGGCGGGCGGGCTTGGGCTGGGCTTTTTGCGCTGGGGTTCCCGTTCCTTTCTCAGGGGTTTTGGACTTGGCAGGGGTGCTTGCGGGTTTGCTGTACTTCCGCATAAACCGTTCCACCCGCCCTTCCGTGTCAATGATTTTTTGGGTGCCGGTGTAAAACGGGTGATTCCCCGACCAAATATCCACGTGCAGTTGGGGTTTGGTGGAACCCACGGTCATCACAACTTCGCCATTGCAAAAGACTTTGGCTTCCGGGTACCATTCGGGGTGGATTCCAGGTTTGGGCATGGCTACGGCTCCTGTAATTGATGGGTAATTGCAATAAAATTTAACGCTTGGAGTATTGGGGGGCTTTGCGGGCTTTGCGTAACCCGTATTTGCGCCGTTCCTTGGCACGGGGATCCCGGGTGAGATAACCCTCGGCTTTCAGGGGTTGCCGGTTTTCCGGGTCGAGTTCGCACAGGGCACGGGCGACCCCCAAACAAATGGCTTCCGCCTGACCCGTTAAGCCACCCCCGTGGGCATTGACCAAAATATCATACTCATTTTCTAACCCCAGGGTTTCCAAGGGGGCTTTCACCGCTAATAAATAGGCAGGAATGGACTGCAAATAATCCTGACCGTCCCGGTCGTTGATGATCACTTTGCCCTCGCCAGGACACAGCCGCACCCGGGCAATCGCCGTTTTTCGCCGCCCCGTTCCCCAGTAGGTCACCCGTTCCGCCATCTTATGCTCCCTCCAATGGTAGAACTTGGGGTTGTTGCGCCTCGTGGGGATGATCGGGGCCCGGATACACCCGCAGTTTGGTAAACAGGGCACGTCCCAGGCGGTTTTTGGGCAACATCCCCCGCACCGCCTCCTCAATAATCCGTTCGGGCAGGCGGGCATGCAGTTGGGCAAAGGTTTCCACCTTCATCCCCCCCGGTCGCCCGGAGTGCCGCCGATACAACTTTTGGGAACGTTTTTTGCCCGTGACTTCAATCTCCTTGGCATTCACCACAATCACATAGTCCCCCGTGTCCAAAAAGGGGGTGTAGATGGGTTTATCCTTGCCCCGCAACACCCGTGCCACCGCCGTCGCCAACCGCCCTAGCCGCTGCCCTTTGGCATCCACCACATACCACGTGGGGGTCAACGTTGCCATCGAAGGAGTGTGGGTGGTGTTCATGGATTGCCCCGCAGTCACAACTTATCGGTTAAACGTCACAATCTATAACTATACAGAGTAACGGGTGGGTTTTGCAAGCCCATTAGACTAAACCCAAGAGGTGGGCAAGCAGGGCTTGTTGGGCGTGGAGCCGGTTTTCCGCCTGATCCCACACCCGGGACTGTGCGCCTTCTAAGACTGCCTCGGTAATTTCTTCTCCCCGGTGCGCCGGTAGGCAGTGCAGGACAATCGCCTGGGGGTCAGCTTTTTGTAATAACGTTTCATTTACCTGGTAGGGCTGAAAGCGGGGGATGCGTTCCTGGTTTTCCGCTTCCTGCCCCATGCTCGCCCACACGTCCGTATAGACCACCTGCGCCTGCTGAACCGCCGTTTCCGGGTCGTGGGTGTGGATGATCTGAGTGGATTCCCCGGCTAACATTTGCGCCTGGTGCAGAATGTCCTGATCCGGGGGGTGTTGGGGTGGGGTCGCTACCGTGAGGGTGATGCCCACCAGGGCACAGCCCAGCATCAGGGAATGGCTGACGTTGTTCCCATCTCCCAAGTACGCCATTTTCAGCCCCCGCAGGTCGCCAAAAGATTCCTGCACCGTGAGTAAATCCGCCAGCACTTGACAGGGGTGTTCCCGGTCAGTCAGGGCATTGATCACCGGCATCTGCGCCCATGCGGCAAAGGCGACCACATCCGCCTGGGCAAAGGTGCGGATCGCCAGCACATCCAAATACCGATCCAACACCCGTGCCGTGTCGCAGAGGGGTTCCCCCCGCCCCATCTGGGTCGTGCCGGGGTTGAGGTCGAGCACCTGCCCCCCCAACCGCATCATGGCAACGGAAAAACTGACCCGGGTGCGGGTGGAGGCTTTGGTGAACAATAGCCCCAAGACCCGTCCTTGGGCGGTGGGGGTGGTGTACCCCCGTTTGTACTGGCGAGCCAAGTCCAAGAGCGCATGGATTTCGGCGGCGGTCATATCCGCCATGCTCAAAATGTCCCGACCCGCTAGGGTATTCATCGCCCCTGCACCAAAACCAATTCCGTCGGGGCACTGACTTCGTTGCCGAAGCGTCCCACCGCCCGTACCCGATATTCCGCCCCCGCTGGCACCACCCCCCGGTAGGGCACGGCAATTTCAAAACGACCGTTCCCATCCGCCACCACATCCTGGTTCACCAGGGTTTGGGGGGCAACGGTGATCACCCCGCCCAAGACGGGCACCTGGGAAGTCACCCGGATTTGCACCACCGCCCCCGGTCGGGTCTGCCCCACCAAGGTAAAGCCCCGGGTACGGATTTCGTCCCCACTGCGATGGTTGGTGAACTGGGGTTGCAAAGGGGTGACGCTGGGGTTGGTGGGTGCCGGGGCAGGAACCGTGCCCACCGGCGGTACGGGCGTATTGGTCGCCGTATTCACAAACTCCACCGGCTGGGTCGCCGCCCCATAGACCAACTGCTCATTCCGCTGGAGCCGCCCCACCACCGCCCCGTTGCGAAACACATCCCCGCTCCGCACGGTCAAGGTCGCCACATAAACCCCCGGGGATACCTCCTGGGTACTCAAGGCTTCCGGTGCCCGTCCCTCCCGCACCAACCACACGGTCGCCTGGGCGCGGGGGGTGCCATTGATGGTGGCAAGAAACGTACTGCCGGGTCCCAGGGGTTGGCTGTCGGCGTTGTGGGTAATGCTATTAATTTTCACCTGCGCCTGGGGGGGTTGCACCCGAAACGACCATTGCACCGTCCGGGTCGCTCCCCCTGCCCCCGCATAGGTCACCCGCACCGTATTGCGTCCCGTAGGCAAGGGACTACTGGGCTTATAGCTAAAAAATGTCCGGGTAATGGTACTTTGGCTGGTCACATCCCGGTCGTTGACCACGATCCGCACGGAATTGGGGTTCACCTGCCCCTCCGTAAACACGCCGGAAATCGAGGTATCCGGGGGCACTTGGCGGCTATCCGGCTCCGGGTTGGGGTCGCTCACCTGTTGCGCCAGGGCGATGGGAAGGGGCAACCCCGGCAAACCCGTGACCCCCAGCCCCCACAGCCCTAAACCCAAAACCCCGGTGACAACCGCCCGTTTCACTTGCGCTCTGCTGTTCATAAAACTCCTGTGGCAAGATTCTAGTCCATAACCCTCGATGTTGCGCCAGCCATTTCGGTTCCATTCCCAGTCTCCCATCCTAATCTTGAACAATCTTCTTGACATAGATTTTCATTAAGTGCTAGGGTAATCCCAGAGTTCTCCTCTCTCAGATGGATACACAGGTCAGCCGGGGTGTCATACTCTGGCTCTTTTTATTGAAATTTGTTTTTAATTTCCCAGCGGACAGGTTCACCCACTGGCACCAGCAGGACATTAGGGCAATTCCAAGCGATTTATGAGAAAAATTAAGACTGCTCAGGATGTAAATAAGTTTGCGCTATAGCATTTTTAAATTTTGGGTTGTCAAGCTATTACTTACAATTCAGATGATATATTATATTAATCAATGGGTCATTCCCTGGGGGGGTGCCGCCCGTTACAGGGTTAGAATGGGAGTGACTTTTACTCCCGGTGGTCATGCGTTACGTTTGGGAGCGTTTTCGTCAGCCGATGCCTACGGCACTCACCCTCAACCGGCAGGAATCCCTGACCGCCCTTGCCGCCGCTGTGATTGCCATTGATGATGAGGTCTTGCCGGTGGAACTGACCGAGCTTCGGGAGCAATTGCAATTAGCTGGGGTTGACCTCAGCCCCCCCCTGTTGGAGCGGGCGGCGCAGTGGGTGCAGGAGGTGGACCCCCTGGAGTTGTTTTGGGCGGGGGTACAGGGGTTGGTGCCCCAGGATCGGGAAATTGCCGTACAGATGGTGGCACGTTTGGCGTTGGCGGACGGGGAAACTTTGATTGAAGAAAACGACCTGGTGGCACTCCTGGGGGAAACCCTGGGGTTTAGTCATCAGGAGGTTTGCCGTTTAGTACAACAGGCGACCCAGGCATGAGCGGGGAACCCCCACCGGTCGTCCTGGCAGTGACCGGGGCATCGGGGCAAATTTATGCCTTGCAAGCCCTCAAGTATTTATTACAATCGGAGTATATTGTTGAACTCATCCTCTCCAAGGGAGCCTACAGGGTTTGGTGGGAGGAACTGGGGGTAAAAATCCCGGCGGTGGCGACCCAGGCGGAATTTTGGCGGCAACAGGTGGGGGTAGCCTCAGCGGGGAAATTAATGTGCCATCACTGGAACGATGTGGGGGCGGGGATTGCCAGTGGTTCCTACCGCACTCAGGGGATGGTGGTGATGCCGTGCAGTATGGGGACGGTGGCGAAACTGGCTGGTGGCATGAGCGGGGATTTGTTGGAACGTACAGCGGATGTGCATCTCAAGGAGGGGCGGCGGTTGGTCATAGTGCCCCGAGAAACCCCGTTTAGTTTGATTCATCTGCGGAATTTAACCACTTTGGCGGAGGCAGGCGCACGGATTGTCCCGGCAATTCCCGCCTGGTATCATCAACCCCAATCGGTGTTGGATTTGGTGGATTTTGTGGTGGCACGGGCTTTGGATCAACTGGATATTGATTGTGTTCCGTTGCGGCGGTGGCGATGAAGTGGGTGGGATTCGTTTTGGGGGTATTGCTGTTGGGTTTTTTGGTGCAAAATTGGCAACCCTTGCTCCCGGTGGTAGTGTTTGGGCAACCAATGTTTGCGATTCCTTTGGGGTTAGGATTTGTGCTGGCTTTTTGCCTGGGCATCCTCTGTGCCTGGGGTTTGAATTGGTGGGTGGAAAAGTCGCAACATCCTAAATCTGAGGAGGAAGTGATTGTCCTCGAACCGGAGGATGTGGAATACCCCCGGCGGCGACCCCCCCCATCGGAGGACGAATGGGATTTTGCCGATGACTGGGATTAATGTTTAGTAAAATAAGGGTACTTCTAGAAGTATAGCAATCCTACTTAATTTAGAAACAAAAATTTTTCAGAACCAAGTACGGGGGCGGTGCCCCTGCGACCCCCTGTTCCATTCTCATTTAGGATTGCTATAGGTCGCAAAGACGTAGCCCCCGTTTCTAGTTTTTGATAATATGGGCACTTCAGCGAGATAAACTTCAATGGGTGTAAATAAATAGAGGTGTCCATAAGTAAGTTCAATAAGTGGGGATAGATGATGACAGAACTTTTACTCGCACCGTTGCAGTTTACGTTTATCCAACGGGCATTGTGTATGGGGATTTTAACGGGAATATTATGCCCGGTAGTGGGCAGTTATTTAGTGGTACAAAGACTAGCTTTACTTGGGGATGTGATCGCCCATTGTGTTTTACCTGGCGTGGCTTTGTCCCTATTTTTCCAAATAGACCGTTTGTGGGGCGCATTCATTTTTGGAATGATGAGTACGGGGGTGATTCATTGGGTACAGCAACGCACCCGGATCAAAGTGGACGGGGCAATGGCGTTTACCTTTGCCAGCTTTTTTGCCCTGGGCGTTTTGTTGATTACCGTCCTGCGAACCCAACAGGATTTAGAACATTTATTATTTGGCGATATTTTAAGTGTGACCGAGGTTGACTTACTCAAAACCCTATTTGTGATGGGGTTAATCGGGATATTAGTGCGGCGATTTTATCAACCCTTATTGTTTTTTACGTTTGACCCGGTGGGGGCGCAGGCAGTCGGTTTGCCGGTGCAATGGCTGAACTGGGGATTGCTGGTAGCGGTGACGTTGACCATTATTGTCAGTATGCAGGCGGTGGGGGTGATTTTGGTGATGGCGTTGATGGTTGGACCCGCTTTGGTGGGCTATGTCTTGGCGGATGAATTGCAGGGAATGATGTGGATTGGCTCCGGTGTTGGCGTGCTGAGTTGTGTGGTGGGAATTTACAGCAGTTATTATTTGAATCTGCCGACGGGACCACTGATTATTTTGATCACCACATTGATTTTGGTGATGACCATTTTGGGGCAACAATTGTGGCAAAAATGGCAAGTTAACCGCTAAATGGGTGAGTCAAAATGTTGAAATCCACCCCGGGCAGACAATACCGTTTCTCCCCAAAACACGTGATCCCCAGTGGTAATTTCACCAATGATCTGGGCAGGATGCCCTAACTGTTGCACGAATGGTTGCGCTAGTTCTGGGGGTAACGTTAATACCAATTCAAAATCTTCCCCCCCATACCAGAACCATTCCCACGCCTGTTGGGGAAATGTAGCCCTAAGTAACGGATGAATTGTAATATCTGGCTTTAACTTTGCCCCGACACCACTCGCGCGACAGATTTGCGCCACCGCATCCGCCAACCCATCACTACTGTCCATCCCTGCCACCCGTGACACGCCCAAATTTTGCAGTACAGGTACTACGTCTAAACGGGGACGGGGTCGCTGATGCGCTGTGATAAATTCAGGAATTTTTTGTTCCACTTCCCCGGTCAAGGCGGCTAAACCAGCCCGGGATAACCCATGATCCCCGGTGACAACAATCCAATCCCCCGGCTGGGCAACGGAGCGTTTTATAGTGAAATTATCAGTACAACCGACTGCGGTAATACTAATGACAATAACGGCGGAGCGCACCACATCCCCCCCCCAAATCACGCCACCGTAAATCCGCAATAATTCTGCCATGCCTGCATACATTTGCTGTACCCACTCCACAGGTAATTCTGGCGGTAAACCCAATCCCACCGTGATCCCCAACGGTTGCGCCCCCATTGCTGCTAAATCGGAGTAATTCGCCGCCACCGCCCGCCAGCCCACATCCGCCGCACTCATGGTTGGATAAGGCAGGGGACTGAGGGGACTACTGCTAAAATGCACCCCTTCGACCAGTACATCGGTTGTAATGACCAATTCCCGTCCCGCCGGTGGGGTGAACAGGGCGGCATCATCGCCAATAATTTCTATCGGGCAAAACTGGTGCAGTAGGTTTAGTAATCCTGCTTCGCCCAAATCTTTTAGCCGCACAAGGAGCCTTTGGAACTGGGAATTTGGGCACCCCGCCGGGGGTCATAATCCACCGCTTGCCGCAGTGCCCGGGCGAATGCCTTGAAGGTGGCTTCGATGATGTGGTGGGAATTGATCCCCGCCTGCTGATGGATGTGCAATGTCATGGCACTGTGATTCACCACCGCCACAAAAAATTCCCGCACCAATTGGGTATCGTAGGTGCCGACCCGCTGGGTGGGAATGTTCAGCCCGTAGCTCAGGTGGGGGCGACCGGAACAGTCCAACGTCACCTGCACCAGGGCTTCATCCAAAGGGGCGACAAAATGCCCGAACCGGTGAATTCCCTGTTTGTCCCCCAGGGCTTTTGCCAAGGCTTGCCCCAGGGCGATGCCCACATCCTCGTTGGTGTGGTGGTCGTCAATTTCGTAGTCACCCTTCGCCTGGACGGTCACATCCAGCAACCCGTGGGCGGCTAACTGATGCAACATATGATCCAGGAAGGGAATGCCCGTCGCCGCTTGACATTGCCCCTGCCCGTCGAGGTTGAGGGTAACTTGCACCTGGGTTTCCCCGGTTTGGCGATGGACGGTGGCAATCCGTTGCATGGGTTGGTAATTGGTAATAATTAGGGTGCTTGCATTGAATCAGGAATCAATTCTAACTGGTACGTCCCCCATTAATCCGTGCCATCTCTCTGCCAAGTGAGCCGTAATTCCCGCCAAAAAGAGGGTTGCGGAGGAGTGGGTAACGTGGTTTCTCCCAACACCCACCGCCAACTGTCCCAAGAAATTTGTGCTGGTGGCAATTGACTGTAATGACGATGTAGGGCATGAGGTGCCAGGGTATGCCAGCCCAGGGTTTGCCCCCGGCGGTTGCGAATGCGTTTGCTCAGGGGCGGGGTTTCCACCTGTAACCGGGGGTTGTGCGGGCGAGCTTGGGCTTCCGTCCACCCTTGGCGCAGGAGTACCGGGTCGCTGGGGATCACCCAGGATAAATAGCGATAGAGGGGTTTGCGCCGCCGGTAAAGGATATTCTGTACAGCAATATGCAATTCATAGCCCAACACCGCCGGTACCGGATAATGTCCCACCGCATCCCCCACCGCATAAATCCGGGGGTGACTGGTCTGGAGGTAGCGATTCACCCGCAGATAATGCCCCTGCCGCCGTAGTTCCACCGTGCCCAGGGTTTCCGGGGGGACGTGATTGGGAGTTGCCACCAGCAGGGTATCCACTTCACTGGCACAATGCCCGCCGTCCAGATATATCCCCGTCGCCCGGGCGGTCACGGATTTGAGCGGCGTTTCCGTCTCAATTTGCACCCCTTCCGCCCGCAGGATGCGTTCCAACCGCCGTGCCAGCAGTCCCTCTTCCCCCGGCAGTAACCGATGTTCCGCCACCGGCAAAAACACGGGCACACCCAGCCGGTTCCACGCCTGCGCCAACCCAATCGCCGCCGGAGTATTGCCCAGAATGGCGGTGCGCCGGGGAGGTTGGGACAAGGTGGGCAACTGTGCCAGGGTGAAAAAAGGCACCTGCCGCAACTGGGGCACCTCTGGCAAAACCGGCACCCCCGTGCTTGCCACCACATAACCACACCCCCGCAGGCGACGTTCCGGGGTTTCCACCGCCAGGTTCGGCTCCGTAGCAAACACCCCAGGTCCCGCAACCACATCCACCCCGGACTGCAACAGCCAACTATCGCTGTACTGGGTTTGATAGACCCACAGTTGTTGTTCCACCCAACGGTACGCCCGTTCCCACACCGGCTGGGTGCCCCATTCCCCGGTGAACAGCCACGCCGACTGTTGCGCCTGGTGTGCCATGACCGCCACCTGTGCCCAGAGTGCCACCGCCACCATGCCCCAGTCCTGGGTTCCGTCCGTCACCAGAGCGACCCGTGCCCCCTGCTGTGCCGCCCAAAGCGCCACCCAACGTGCCTCTAAATGTCCCCCCAAAATAACGACGTTGTACTCAACCGCCATTACCGGGTTTGTAGATAGCTAGCTTCGGAAATCACTGGCATTTCCGCATAGCGACCCCGGGCGGATTGCACCACGCTATAGCCCACCATTACCAACACCCCTAGGAAAATGGTATTGAACAAAACTTCGACGAAAAATCCCCGAATCAGGGGTTGCAAAATAACTTGGTAAATCAGGCTAATGATCGCTAGTACAATGCTGATTAAAATCGCCTGCATGGTATTAAACCGGATGAAATGGGGGATTTTTTCATTCCGCACCACCCCCACAAACAGGAGAATAAATACCAATAAACTGCCTAATCCCAAGGGAATTAAACTGTAAACAATGGCTAAGGGAAGCAGGGGATATTGCAGGTAGGTTAAAAAAGGAAATTGGGCAAATAAAAAGCGACCATAGGGAATCCCATCGTACAAGGGGATCAGGTACACCAATGCCGCAAAAATCCGGTCGAGGGGAGTGGTAGAACTGCGCCAAGTCATAGGGTTTAATCCTGAAGGTAGCGACGGAGAGGGAGGGATTCGAACCCTCGGATAGGAGTTGCCTGCCTATCAACAGATTAGCAATCTGCCGCTTTCGACCACTCAGCCACCTCTCCGGGTAGATTTAGGATAGACCTGTACTATAACATAACCCCAGAGGTTCTGGAGATTCCTGGATGCAATTGCCGAATTTTTGCGAGTGTCAACACCCGTTGGTGCAAGCGTTGCAGGGACAGGAAGATGTTAAATTATTGCGCCAGTTGCAACAGGAACCGGAACAGGGACGGGCGTTTGTGGCTTTATTTTGTCGCTATGCCCTGGTGGTGTATGCCCTGGTGAGCCATGCGGCACCGACGGGGGTACAGGTGGACTATTTGTTTGCCACGACCTGGCGGTATTTGTACCAACAGTTGCGGGACTTGGTTCCCCCGGAGGGCATGACTAGTTTACAAACCTGGCTGGTGGACCGCACGGGGGATTGGTTGACCCGGGTGGAAGTTCCCGCCCCGGAGAGCATTCACTACCGTTTACCGGCGGCACCCCCGCCCCTATGGTGTTATTTGGAAGAGGCGTTGCAGAAATTAGCCACACCCCTGCGGTTGGTGATGTTATTGAAAACCATTGGGCATTGGTCGGAGGAGCAAATTGCCCAGGAATTGGCATTAACCCCCGAACAGGTCGCCGCTTTGATTCCCATCGGTCAGCGGGAGTTGGTGACCCACCTGCCTGCGGATATTTGGTCCATTTATTTAGAGGGAGAGCCGGTGGATGTCTGAACCCCAACCCCCCTTGACCCCCGGACGGTGCTTGACTGGGGCGGCGATTAGCGGTGCGCTGGGGTTGGCGGTGTATGCCCTCACCCGGGCGATGGTGGCGGGGTTAACGACCCATCCTATCCATAGCCAAAACCCCCTGGTACTGCGTCTGGCGAGCTTGGTACGCACCGTGTTGGTGGGGGGCGGCACCCTGGCGGTGGTGGTCTTGGGCGTGTTTACCGTCGGGCTGGTGGCTTTGGCGGTGCAGGTGGCTTGGTCGCCCCCGGATGCTTAACATGAGCCGGATGGGGGAGCGGCTATTCCTGGGACTGACGGCGGTGTGTGCCCTGGGAACGGGGGGCTTGTTGCTGGCAATCGTCGGTGTGTTGTGTGCCGAAGCGACTCCCGCCATCCGTGCCTTCGGTGGGCATTTTTTAGTGGGGCAGGTGTGGAATCCGGTGCAGGGGCAGTACGGTATTTTGCCGCAGGTGTGGGGAACGGTGCTGACGGCAGGGCTATCCTTGAGCTTGGCGGTGCCCTTGGGGGTAGGGGTGGCGATTGGGTTAACGGAATCCTGGGCGCACATTTCCCCGGTTTGGCAGGGGGCGGTGGCAGGGGCGGTGGAGGTGTTGGCGGCGATTCCCAGCGTGGTCTATGGGCTGTGGGGGATTTTTATCCTGATTCCGGCTCTGCGAACGGCGCAACAGTTACTGCCGCAAGTCTTCGGCGGAGCCACCATTGGACCATCGGTGGGGGTCGCCAGCTTAGTGTTGGCTGTAATGATTTTGCCGACGGTGGCGGCGGTGGCGCGCAGTAGTTTGGCGCAGGTGCCCCAGGAGTACCGTTGGGCGGCGATGGCGGTGGGAGCGACCCGCTGGGAAACCCTGTTGGGGATTCTGCTTCCGGCGGCACGGGCGGGGATTAGTGCGGGAATTTTGCTGGCTTTAGCCCGGGCGTTGGGGGAAACGATGGCGGTGACCATGCTGATCGGCAATGCCAACCGGGTCAGCACGTCCCTATGGCAGGCGGGCAGTACGATCCCCAGTTTGTTGGCGAATCAATTTGCCGAAGCCCAGGGGATGCAGGTGGCGGCGTTGATGTATGCGGCGTTGGTGCTCTTGGGGGTGACGGTGGTGGTGCAACTGGTGGCACGGATGGGGACGGGATTTTTTGCCGATTCCCATCAATAAACAAAATTAAAATTGCCCTAGAATATCCTAACTACAGGGCATCTCTATCAATTCAAAGTTAGCGGTCGCAGGGGGGCACCCCCGCCCTTGGTTCTCAGCCCTCTGATTTTATTAATTTTGGGCATCTCTAAAAATAGGTCGCAGGGGCGTAGCCCCCGTCTATGGTTCTCGATAGTCTGCGTGACGCAGCCATTAATATGGGCATTTCAGCGAAATCATTTTCCAGTGGTGGCAATAAATAGAGGTGCCCTAAATAGAAGTTCCCTACAAAGCGTCCTGTACGTGAATAAGAACACTTCGCAAAACTACAATTGTTATAGTCGTTTCACAAGAAAATGCAACACTTTGAGGCACTGGTAATCACTGTATCCCCTTCTAGGACAGGGTTTGTAGGTAAAAGCGAATGTCGCAAACCTGTTTGAAATTATAGTCATTCCGTTTTAGAATGCGACACTTTTTAGGTATTTGCAATCACTCTATTTGCTTCCAGGGGAGAGTTTGTAGGTGAAGGTGAATGTTGCAAACTTGTTTGAAATTACTATACAAAATGGGGAGAGAAAAGTTATGAAATGATGGGTCTCCTAGATTTGTGGTGGGAATTGTATAGAACGATACGCTTTTCTGTCGCTAGGGGGGCTGAAACCCTTGTCAGGCTTAAGTATAAACTCTGCTTATCACCAAATACTCAGGAGAACCGAAATGATGACAGGGGATAGACGTGACATACAGTCTATTTATAAATTAAGGGATACAAAAAGTCCTGATTATTCTAAAAACTCAATGTAATTGACCTATGACAAGTGGAATTTTAGCTGTATCCTATCATAATGAAAAAGACTGTATCAACGGAGTATTCACCATGCAAAACTTAGAACCTCAAGACTTCCAAAATCAGGTGTTGAATCGCCTAGACAGGATTGATTCCCGGCTCTCCGCCCTAGAAGACAAGGTAGATAAATTGGAAGGCAAGGTAGATAAATTGGAGGTGGACATTAGGGAGACGGTGCAACGGGTGGACAAGTGGGAAGAACGATTCCTGCAACTATCACGAGATAATTTGTCCATCAGCCGCACGGTGATCATTGCCGCCGCCGCCGCTACCATTTTTACCCCCCTGGTGCAAAGTTTAGCCCCAGCCATCGCCGCCCTACTCCGAGCGCAGTAATGCTAAGAGACGCTGAGTTTTGAAGACGGAACGCAGGTTTTATGCACAATTTTGGGACTATAACAGTTCTACTCAATTGACGAATGGGAATTACTTAGAACCAAATACGGGGGCGATGTTCTTGCGACCCCTATTCTACTTTCATTTAGGATTGCTATAGTTTCTTTTGCAACAACATTGCAATAACAAACAATGACTTGGATAGCGCTACCGAATTTTTATATAGCTAAGTAGGTTAAGGTTGTCGCCTTAAGATTCATGGCTACGCCACGCAAGCTATGGGAAACCAATGTGGGGCTACGCCCAGCGACCCATATCATGTCAACCTTTGTATGCTTAGCTATACAATTTTTATACTTAGAAAATCAAGGGTTGTAGGGCACTGCCCCGTTTCGGTTTTGATAGCCTGCGTGGTGGAGCCATGTAACCTGCTTATGCGCATAAATTGTCCAAGATTGCTGTAAAGGTGTCCTAATCCAAGTAACCCATCAAATCTTCGGGTTCGGCGGCGGGGGGCAATTGGGGTGTTGGTTTTGGGGGAGGAACTTTGCGGGATTGTTCTAAAAAAAATTTCAGTGCCAATTCCACTAGTTGCGACTCGGTGAGTTCCGGCATTTGTGCTTGCCATTGCTGTTGCAGGGCGTGCAATTCCTGTCGCAGTTGGGGGGGGATTTGATAACTGACCCATTCGGTGGCAGGGGGTGTGGTCACCGGCGGTGGCGTTAAGCCATCCCCACTGGGAACTGGGCGGCGGTTGAGGGGGTTGTTGTCTTCCGTGAGGCGGGGGCGGGGTTTCACAGCTTTTCTTGCCGTTGGATAAATTTCACTAATTCCAATAGGGGTTCTAGGAGGCGGCTTTCGTTGGTGTAACGATGAATCGGTTCCCCGGCGAGGTTGGATTCGGGGAATTTCACCGATTTGGGCAGGGGTTTGAAGACCGGAAAATTTTTTTGGGCGTTGAGGGCATTTAATACATCCTGCGTCATGATGGTTTGCATTTCCGCCATCGTGGGTAACACCCCCAGGATATGTAATTTGGGATTCAGGCGGCGTTGGACGTGATCCACTGTTTCCAAGAGTGCCGACAGCCCTTTGAGGGCAAAAAATTGGCACTGGACGGGAATGAGCACATAGTCAGCGGCGGCGAGGGCATTGATCGTCAGCAATCCCCGGCTCGGGGGGCAATCCATCAGGACATACCGAAACTGCCCCCGGCAGCCCGCCAACCGATCCCGCAGGGTGTAAAACGCCCCACTTTTTTGCAAAAGCTCCATTTCCGCCCGACTGAGGTTGCCATCGGCGGGCAAAAGATAGAGGCCACTGGCGGTTTTTTGAATCACTTGGGCGGTGGTGACTTGCCCCGTCAGCCATTGGTACGCTCCCGGCTGGTCGGAACCCAATTCCACCCCCAAACCGGTGGTGAGATTCCCCTGGGGGTCCAGGTCAACCACTAAACAGGTACCTAACTCGGACAACAACCCCCCCAGTGCTAAGGTGGCAGTGGTTTTCCCAACTCCCCCTTTATGATTGGCAATGGCCAGGAACATGACGGTCAGCTTTCAGTCCTGCTTCCAGTGTACTGTTCCGTGGAAGTTCTCAAGTTATCCATGCCAACAGACCCGGAATTTTGTCCCCCCAAGCCATGCATCCCTTGATGGATTCTGCGTGAACTGTTGTTGATGGGGTCTCAAACCAACTGATTGATGCAGGGCAACACGCAACTTCATTACCGTTGATCATGCCTGCGTGGGAATATTTTTGGAAAGTGCCGTAGAAATCATATTTGCATGATGGGCAAAAATTTTATACCTAGAAAATCAAGGGTCGCAGGGCATCGTCCCGTTGTGATTTTCAGTAATTGTGTTATCTGAATTGTCTGGGATTGCTGTAGTCTTAATTTCTACCAGTTAGGGCTGGCCTGATCCAGGGCTTGGACTTCATCGGGGGTCAGTTGCCACCCCACTGCCCCGGCGTTTTCTTGGGCTTGGCGGGCATTTTTCGCCCCGGGAATGGGCAGGGCACCCTTGCAGATGACCCAATTCAACGCCACCTGTGCCGGAGTTTTGCCGTAGCGTTGGCCGATTTCCTGGAGCAACCCCTGCAAAGGCCGCACCTGCACTAGCCGTTCCCGATGGAAGCGCAGACCCCGGGCACTAGGTGGGGGATTGTCCACCGTGTATTTGCCGGTCAACAGCCCCATCCCCAGAGGGCTGTAGGCAATCAAGGTAATGCCCAATTCCTGACAGCGGCTTAACAATCCGTTCCGTTCGGGAGTGCGGCAAATCAAACTGTATTCCACCTGGTTGCTGGCCAGGGGAATACCCCGATCCGCCAACACCCGCTGGGCTTCCTGCATCTGGGCGAGGGAATAGTTGGAAACCCCCACCGTGCGAGTCAGCCCCAACCGCACCCCGTCTGCCAGGGCGTGCATCCAATCAATCAGGGAAACGGGAAAATGCACCGGCCAGTGAATTTGGTACAAATCCACCTGATTCACCCCCAGGCGTTGAATGCTGGCACGCAGGGCATCCACCAGGGTTTGCGGCCAAAATCGCCAGGGCAGGGGCATAAATTTGGTGGCAATCACCGCCGCGCGACCCATTTCCCGCACAAATTGCCCCAACAGTCGTTCCGACCGCCCCAACCCATATACTTCCGCCGTATCAAAAAAAGTAATTCCCCCCTCGATGCTCGCCCGGTAAGCCGCTTGCAAATCCTGGTCATTGTACTGCTTGCCGTAGCCCCAAAACAGTTGATCCCCCCAAGCCCAGGTGCCAATACCCAGGGGACTCACCTGCACGTCGGTTTGCCCCAAGCGGTAGCCGGTCTGTGTACTCCCTTCCATGATGTGAACATCCTTTTTCTTAAGCGTTATGCCGCCAAGTATAACAATTCGTAACAAATCTGCGTTACAATAAAGTTACAGGTACAGGCTGGAATGGGGGATGGATACGCTGCTGGGGAATGTTTTGGTGCTGATTTTCGGTTTGTTGGGTGCGGCGTTGTTGCTTGGTTTGGCATTCTATTTTCTGTTTCCCCGCAGGTATCAAACAGCGGCTTCGGTAGCCGATGCCTACGACGATTGGACACAGGATGGCATCCTGGAATTTTATTGGGGAGAGCATATTCACCTGGGGCATTACGGTTTTCCCCCCCGCTGGAAGGATTTTCGCCAAGCCAAGGTGGATTTTGTTCATGAAATGGTGCGGTGGGGTGGTTTAGACTATCTGCCGCCGGGGACAACGGTGTTGGATGTGGGGTGCGGGATTGGGGGCAGTAGTCGGATTTTGGCGCAGGATTACGGGTTTCATGTGACGGGGATTACCATCAGTCCCCAGCAGGTACGGCGGGCACAGGCGTTGACCCCCCCTGGGTTGCCAGTGCGGTTTCAGGTGGATGATGCCCTGGCACTGTCGTTCCCCGATGGGAGTTTTGATGTGGTCTGGTCCATCGAAGCGGGTCCCCATATGCCGGATAAGGCGCAATTTGCCCGGGAATTGTTGCGGGTGCTGAAACCGGGGGGAATTTTGGTGGTAGCGGACTGGAACCAGCGGGATGACCGCCAAAAACCCTTGCGTCCTTGGGAAAAATGGGTGATGCGGCAATTACTGGATCAATGGGCACATCCGGCTTTTGCCAGCATTGAAGCATTTGCAGAAATATTGGAGGCAACCGGGTGGGTGGCCGGTCGGGTGGTCACAGCGGATTGGACGGAACCAACCCTACCTTCCTGGCTAGATGCGGTTGGGCAGGGAGTGGTGCGCCCAAAGGGACTGATCCGGTTTGGGGTGGTGGGTTTGGTGAAATCCTTGCGGGAAGTGCCTACCTTTTTACTGATGCGATTGGCTTTTGGCACCGGGTTATGCCGCTTTGGGATGTTTCGGGCAGTGCGAGCGGGTTAACTCCAGCACACCTCTACCTATGGCTATCACATTTGAATTGTGAGTAAAATTGTACACTGAAAGAATTAGGCATTGCTGATAAGTGCTATAGAATGCACCTGAAGGCCGACCGAAACCCCTCATGTCCCCGGGCTTTTTCAAACTGAGATTCTCAGTCAGGATGCACGGATTCAGCAACGCAAAAAAATTGTACCCTTAAAACATCAAGGGTCGCCGGGCTAAGTAACCTTTCATACTTGAAAATCAGGGGAATAATTTTAACCCTTTTGATGGCTACGGAACTCCGCTCATCTATAGCAATCCTAAATAAGAATGGAACAGGGGTCGCAGGGGCACCGCTCCCGTCCCTGGTTCTGGGAAATTTGTGTTCGTTAATCAAATAGGATTGCTATATTTTGGGAGGGGACAAATGGCTCCAACTTAATTTGGATAAATGTGGCAACTACACCCGTCAACGCCGAAGGGGTCGGGAGTGGGGCGTGCCAGTAGAAACCCTTGGCCGTAAGGAATGCCCATATTTCTCAATTCCCAAAGTTGTGCCGGGGTTTCAATGCCCTCAGCCACCACCTGCATTTCCAAACTAGCCGCCAGGGTAACAATTCCCTGCACCAGATTGGTGGTCATGCCCCCTTGATCCAGGGAGCGGACAAAGGAAGCATCAATCTTTAGCGTATCAATCGGGAAGCGGTGCAAACGACTCAGGGAAGAATAGCCAGTGCCAAAATCATCAATACTCAAGCCAATACCTAGTTCCCCCAGAATCGTCAAATGGCGAACCACCCGTTCCCAACCCCCACGAATACTATCCTCCGTTACCTCCAAACGCAAACACCTGGGCGGCAGACCACTTTCATCTAACGCCCTTTGTACCCATTCGACTAACTGGGAATGGGCGAGTTGCCGACCGGACAGATTCACACTCATGTAAATTTGGTCATTGCAATACCCCCACTCTTGCCATTGGCGTAATTGCCTCGTGGCCGTCTGGAGCACCCATTGCCCGAGCACCAAAATCAACCCCGTTTCCTCCGCCAGGGGAATAAACTCCGCCGGAGAAACCAACCCCCGCTCGGGATGTTGCCAACGCACCAAGGCTTCCCAACCCACCACCCGTCCCGTTGCCAGTGCCATAATGGGTTGATAATACAAGACCAATTCCTGCCGCTCCAGCACCCGGCGCAAATCCAACTCTAATTGCAACCGCCCTGCAATCTGTGCCCGCATTTGCGTATCGAACACCGCCCATTGCGCCTTGCCCCGTAATTTCGCCTGATACATAGCCGCATCCCCATCCCGCAAAAGCGTCTCCGGCTCCGTGTAGCCCTGACTTGCCACCATACCAATACTGGCCGCCACCACCACCTCCTGCTCCCGAATCGTCAACGGTTGTGCCAAATACGCCAACACCTGATCCGCCCACTGTTGCGCCGCTGCCAGCCCCGTCCCCAACAAAATCACAAACTCATCCCCCGCCCACCGTGCCACTATATCCGCCGGGGTCGCCCATTCCTGCAACCGTTGCCCCACCCGCACCAGCAACTCATCCCCTATCGTATGCCCCAGGGTATCATTCACCAATTTGAAGCGGTCTAAATCCAAAAACAACAGGGTGAAAGACCGCCCCTGCGCCAACCACTCCCGCAACCGCTCCAAACACAAAGCCCGGTTCGGCAATCCCGTCAAAGGGTCATGAAAAGCGTGGCGTAATAACTGATCCTCCGCCTGCTTGCGGCGGGTGATGTCCTCCACCGTCCCTTCGTAATACAGCAACCGCCCCTGCCCATCCCGCACCGCCCGGGCATTTTCCGCAATCCAAATCCGAGAGCCATCCTTGCGGTAGATTTCCGCCTCAAAGTCCCACACCGCATCCTGTTGCTGCAATAGCCGCACAAACTCCGCCCGCCGCTGGCGATCTACATACAACTGCTGGGCAATGTCAGTCAAGTTCTCCACCAACTCCCCAGGAGAGTCATAGCCATAAATCCGTGCCAATGCCGGATTCACTCGCAGATAACGGCCATCCGCCGTCGTTTGAAAAATCCCCTCCATTGCATTCTCAAAAAAACTGTGGTAGCTATCTGCCCCCGTCCATACCCCCACCCGATAGAACCGCCACGGATAAAGCTGCAACGGCCATTCCTCCTTGAGCTTCATCCCCATCAGGGTCAGCCGGTCATAGCCAGACAATGTGCAGAAAAAATCATTCGCCCAACCAATCCGTCCCTTGGGGTTGACCAGGACAATCCCCACCTTTAACTGGTTGAACAACCCATAATCATCCCGTAACTGCCACCAGCAATAGATGGCCAATAACCCCCAAAGTAGTATTAATACCAACCCCAATCCGATCATTTCATCGCCAATCTTCAATGCAAATTTGCGTAAACTTACGGAGCAGTAATGCTTGTCCCGATGGGGATAGCAAGTTAAATTCTAGTTTCCCCCCGCATCTGCCCCAATGGTGTAATCTAGGATACAAACTGTCAGCTTAAAGAGTCGAGAATAATCAATTCTATGGCATTTTACCTACAAATCTATCAAATATTTTGTAAAATCATACATCAAAAGTGTTTCTGACAGAGGAGTAAACTTCTGCGGCATATTTTTAAGAATCACACGGCTAATTTATCAAGTGATGTTTACCTGTCTGGGGCTGTACCCTCTGTTACCTGGATTCTTCACCCAGATAGAGTGGCCTGAGCATACCTCTATCTATGATTTATAAGGTTACAAAGGACAAATAGGACTTATAACTATGCCACGCCACCCTATGAGACCTGCTGTATAAAAATTAATAGTAAAGACCAATAGATAGAGGTGCCCTTGAGTTCATAATTTCCTCCAGTTACTCAGCGGATTCATTGTAACCATTACAAAGATAACACCACCGATTCTCCAGCCCATCAATGGAAATGTTATTAATTGTGTATTGATTCAAATAAAGGTGTCATAAAATAGTTTTTGCTATAACTTCGCACTGTCCATGTCCCAACGTTGGTTAAGTTTAGATGTGTTGCGGGGCATGACCATGGCCGCTATGATTCTGGTCAATAATCCCGGTAGTTGGGCCTATGTGTTGCCCCCCTTGCGCCACGCAGAATGGCATGGATGTACCCCCACAGACTTAATTTTCCCATTTTTTTTGTTCATCATGGGGGTAGCACTGCCCCTATCATCCCGGCGGAGTGCTTCCCCGGTGTGCATATTGCAACGCTCGTTTACCTTAATCGGTTTGGGTCTATTGCTTAATGGGTTTCCTGCCTACGATTGGGAGCGCATCCGTCTGCTAGGGGTACTGCAACGGATCGGATTATGTTATCTAGGCGCTATGTTCATCCTGCGTTATACTCGCCCGTGGACACGCCGTAGTTTCATGATATTGATATTACTTAGTTATGCAATTTTACTAACAATGGTGCCGGTGCCAGGGAGTGGGATTGACCCGCTTACCCCGACCGGAAATTGGGGGGCTTGGTTGGATCGTTTGCTCCTGGGAACCCAACATCTGTACCCCTTGGCGCCGTTTTTTGCCCAGGGTGACCCGGAGAGTTTACTGGGAACATTGCCCGCTATGGTCACGGTGCTGTTGGGGGTGGAGGCGGGGTTATGGTTGCAAAAGGGCGGCTCACCGAAAATTTTGGCTTTGGGAGGGTTGGTGCTGTTGGGGTTGGGGTACGGCTGGCAGGGGCTTTTGCCCTGGAATAAACCCCTGTGGACCAGTTCCTATGTGCTGTGGAGTGGGGGTTGGGCGGTGTTAGCCCTTGCGGGTTTACATCAGTGGATTGAGGTGTGGGGGCGACGGGGGTGGTGCTGGCCGTGGCTGGTGTTTGGTCGTAATGCCATTGTCCTGTTTGTGGGGGCGGGATTGTTGGGACGCAGTTTGCGCTTTTATCGGGTGGGGGAAACGCCATTGGGAACTTGGGTCTTTGAACATGGCTTTCTCCTTTGGGCGGGGACGTGGGGCGGTTCCTTCGGGTTTGCCTTGGCGATGGTAGGGCTGTGGTGGGTGGCACTTTATGGCTTCTACCGCTGGGGGTTCTGGGTGCGGGTTTGACTTTAGGTTCATTTGCAACAAGCTGTAGCAATCTTAGATAATTGATTGTGAATCAAAAGGTTAATGAAAACCGGGATGAGCCAATGCTCTGTGACCCCTATTCTAAACTTGGTTAGGACTGTTATAGTACCGTAAAATGATATTTTGAAGAACCAAATCAAGGGGCTGGTTTCTGAAGGTGTCAATTTTGAATAATTAGAATGATTGAAAATGCCGATTATACCCTGGCAGTTTGAATAACTTGGCGCACCCAATCGGCGGTAAAAGGGGCTAATAAAACCCCATTGCGATAATGGCCTGTTGCCCAAAGGATGCGCTGACATCTGGGGTCAATTTGTAAAATGGGTGCGGTCTGTCCCACTGGTCGAGGTCGTAAACCGTACCATTGCCTCTGCCAAGTTCTCCCTCGCAAAAGGGGACATAAATCGGTGGCGTTTTGCCAGAGTTGCTCTAATAATTTTGGGTCAGGTAGGAGTTGCTCTGATGGGGAAAATTCTACGGTTGCACCCACCCAAACCACTCCCGATTTCTGGGGAACAATCGCTATATCATTGCCATAGAAAATTGGCGAATGAGCTAATTCGGGACAATCAATTTCCACCGCTTGACCGAGGACGGGTGCTAATTCAAAAGGAGCCGTTAGCCCCGCAATTTGCGTGGCACCTAAGCCCGCACTGATAATTAACCAGTCGCACTCCTGTTCCCAATTAGGTAATTTCAACCGGATGGGTGCTCCGGGAATGACTCCTATCACTGGGGAATTGTAGTGAATTTGTACGCCCCGCTGTTGGGCAATATTCAGCCAATTTTGGGTGAGTGTTGTGGGGTGAACCTGCCGTTCCTGGGGAGCAAAAATGGCACCGCACAAATTGTTACAATTGACCTCTGGAAACCGTATCTTTACCTGTTCGGGGGTGAAAATTTCTAATATCCAGCCCTGGGCTTGTCGCCGGGGAATTTTGGCTAAATTTTTCTGCCAATCCTGCGGGTCATGGTATAAATGCAGGATGCCTTGGGAATTGCCAGGAATAGGGATTTTTGTTTGTATTTGTTGATAGCGTTGCAAACTTGCCAAACGCTTTTGCGCCCCCCGTTCGCTCAAGACAGCCATCAGCAATCCCAAGGCGGCTCCTGTGGCTCCCTGAGCAGGGGATGCTTGGGCTTCAAACAGATGGATTTGCCAACCCGGTACGGTGGACAATTCCCAGGCGATGGCGGCACCGACTACCCCCGCCCCCATGATGGCAATGCGGTTCACAATACCAACTGCACCTGAGAACCCTGCTCGGTTTTACTAACTTCGATACGGGTGGAAAAAGCCTCTTTCAGGTTGGGCATATGGGTCACCATCAGGATACAGGCGTATTCGTCGCTGATGGCACTAATGGCGGCGATCAGCCGGTCACAGCCCTGGGCATCCTGGGTGCCAAACCCCTCATCCACGATTAGCAATTGTAACGTGGCTCCCGCCCGTTGGGTAAGCAGGCGAGCGAGGGCAAGGCGGATGGCAAAATTCACCCGGAAGGCTTCCCCGCCGGAGTAAGTTTCATAAGGACGGGTGCCCTGATGGTCGGCGATGTAAATCTCCAGGGTTTCCACCAGTTGATTTTTATTGGCACCACTTTTTTTGGGTTTTTGAGTTCTAAACTGCACATGGAGTTGATGGTTACTCAAACGTCCCAAAATGTGATTGGCGGTGGCTTGCAATTGGGGCAAAACCTGCTCGATCATCAGGGCTTGAATGCCATTTTTCCCGAAGGCTTGGGTCAATGCCCGATAGATTTGCTGTTGATGTTCATGCCGTTGGAGTTCCTGTTGCCCTTGGTGGTATTGTTGGCGCAGTTGGGCGAGATGTTGCAGTCGTTGTTGCAGGGTGCCGCTGTGAATGTATTGGGTTTGTAATCGTTGTTGTTGCCCTTGAATTTGGGTTTCTAGTTCCCTGATCGTGGCGGTCAAATCAGGGAGTTGGGCAAGGGTGTTTTCAATGTTGTCTAATTGTTGTTCGAGTTCCTGTATCCGTTGCGCCTTGGTCAGGGCGGTGGCGGTGAGGGTTTGCATCTCTGCGATTAAATCCGGGTACTCCTGTTGTGCCCGTTGGAGTTCTTGATAGCGTAAGGGGGCAGATTGTTGTTGCTGTAATTGCTGGCGAATGGCTTGGTGGGTAGAGGCATCGTAGGCTAAATCGGCAAGTTGTTGTTCAAGGCTATCCAATTGGTAACGCAGGGGGGAATGGTGGGTCGCTTGGGTAATTTGGTGTTCTAAATCCCGGCATTTTTGCTCTAATTGCGCTAGTTGTAGCGATAGGGTGGCGTGTTCTTTTTCAGCGTTTTGAATTTCCGCTTGTTTAATTTCCACCCAACGCCATTTTTCTACTTCGGCACGGGCGCAGATGTGGGCTTGTTCGTCGTAGTTGAGCGCCGCTAGACTTGCCGTAATTTGCTCAAGTTCGGGGCTGGTTTCCGGTTGAGCAAGGCTGGCTTCTAGTTGTTGAATGTGAACCTGAATGTGCTCAATTTGGGCTTGGAGTTCCTGCTTTTGTTGAATTTTTTGATTGAGTTGCCCTTGTTTTTGGTTGAGTTGTTCCCGGTATTGGCATTGCTTTTTAATCCGTTCGTATTCCTCTCGTAAAACCTGAAGTTCCCTGCCGGTGACGGTAATTTGTTCCTTGGTGAGCCAGATGGCTTCTTCTAATTCTCGGCGTTCTAATTCCTGTTTTTTTTGCACCACTTGCCAGTGCTGGGCATCGAGGGGGCGGGCGCAGAGGGGACAGACGGCTCCCGGTTGTTGGAGCAATTCACTTTTTTTAATGAGTTGTGCCAGTTGGGTTTCATAGTTTTGTAAACGGGCGTTGAGGCTATCTTGAAAACTTCGGCGCTCTTTTCCCTTTTCTTCGACGTGGTCTAAATAAACTTTCTTTTTATCTAATTCGGCAAATTCCCGCGCAAGTTCTGCCCGTTCCTGCTCTAGGTTGCCCAGGCGGTTGAGTTGTTCCTGGCGATGCACCAGTTGCCGTTGCTGTTCCTGGAGTTGGGCGGACTGGCGGGTACGGGTCTGTTCCTGCTGTTGCCGGAGGGTTTGATAGTGGTCGTAGAGGGGTTTGTACTGCTCGGCTTGCTGGTCAAGATGCTCAAGGTGTCGGCGGGCAGCGGCAAGTTGGGCGAGGGCTGGGGCAATTTCAGAGGCACTTTGGCGGATCAATGCCAGTTTTTCCAGGTTCTGAAGCAGGGCGTGGCGTTGGGCGTGGTGCTGTTGTCTTTGCAGTTCGAGTTGATGCAAAACCTGTTGATATTCCGCTTGTAATTGATTGTATTCCCGCTGGAGTTGCTGTTGCCGTTGGGACTGTTGGTTCAGCTGTTCTTCCCGTTGTTGCAGGTCGGTGTAGGTCTGATAGGCTTGGGTAATTGTTTCGCTTTGGGCTAACAGGTTTTCGAGTTGGGTAATGTGTTGTTGTAACCGCTCGATGCGGGTTTGGGTTTGGGCGTAATCCTCGCTGAGTTGGGTGCGTTGTTGGCTGAGCCATTGGTGCTGTTCGACCCACTGGTGCCGTTGCTGTTGCTGGATTTGGTATTGGTGCAGTTGGGTTTGGTATTGCTCTGTAGTAATTTGGGTTACCTGAATTTCTTTTTGTAGGGCTTGGTATTGGTGTTGAATTTCTGGTTCCTGTGCTAATTCCGATTCTTGGGCGGTCAGGGTTTGCTGGAGGTTTTTGGCTTGAAGTTCATGGTCATTGGCTCGTTTTTTCGCCTGCTCTGACAATTCATCGTAGTGCTCCAGTTGCAATAAACTCGCCAACACTTCCTTGCGTTTGCTGGGGGTTTTGAGCATAAATTCATCCGCTCGCCCCTGGCGCAGATAGGCGGAATGGATAAAGGTGGAATAATCCAGTTTCAATTCTCGGTTGATCAAATCCTGGGTATCCTTGATCGCCCGTTGGGTCAGGGGTTGCCAGCGTCCCTGCGCCAGAACCTGAAACTCCAGGGTGCTATGCCCCCGCCTGCGTGCCCGAATCACCCGGTAGGTCTGACCGCCACTGCTGAAGCTAAAATCCACTCGGGCTTCCATACAGCCGGTACGAATCACGTCATCGGCATTGGTGGCGCGGGATTCCCCCCACAACGCCCAGGTCATGGCTTCCAGCAGAGAGGATTTGCCCGCACCGTTGGGTCCACAGATACAGGCGGTGTGCAGACCACTAAAATCTAAACTGGCCTGACGATAACTTAGGAAATTACTGAGGGTTAATTGCCGGGGAATCACAAAATTTGGGGCGAGGGAATCAATGAAATTTTGTTTACCAAATCTATTATAGGGTAAGTTTCCTGGGGTTCCAAGGGGGATGTGGGAGGGATGGGAATTGTCTATTTTACTGGCAGTTTTCACAGGGGGTTGCTAACGGCTCAATAACCCCAATTGTTGCAATTCCTGCTGTAATTTCTCGCCCGCGGGGGAACCCTGTTGCTGATATAAAGCAATGGCTTTTCGCCAATGGGCTTGGGCGGTCACCAAATCCCCCAATTTACACAGGACAACTCCGAGGTTTTGGTGCGCCGCCGCCAGCGTGGGGTCGAGGTTGAGGGCTTGTTCATAGGCTTGAACCGCCTCGGGAAGTTGGTTGAGTGCCTTCAGGGTTAACCCCAAATTGTAATAACCCGTTGCCCAAGTGGGGTCAATCTGCACGGTTTGCTCAAAGAGGGTGCGGGCGGGGATGAGGGCACCCCGTTCTTTGTACAAACTGCCCAGATTCGTATATGCCCCTAGTTTGACAATGGGGGGCACGGGGGTAGCAATCGCCCGTTCGTAGTGGGTTTGCGCCCTGTCCCACTGCCCCTGCCGTCCGTGCAGTAACCCCAAATGGAAGTGAATTTCGTACTGCACCATTGGTTCCGGGGGTTGGCTGGTCAAGGCTTGGGTCAGTAAGGTAAATGCCTGTGCCAGTTCCCCTTCGGCGAGATGCCATGCCCCCAATTTGGTGCAGAGGTAGCTATCCTGGGGGTCACGGGCGAGGGCTTGGGTCAAAATCCGCCGCATCCGAGCCGATTTATCCTTGGACTGGATGGCGTGCTGGGTGTAGCCCCGGTGGTGCAGAGCTACAGACGTAATAGTACCCACCTGCCAATGGGGTTCCCGCTGGCGAATTTGGGTAATGCTATCGTCAATCAATTCGTGGTACGCCCGTTGAAAACGAATATCGGGGCGATTGCGGAACAACCGGGACACCAGGGAATAGGGGGTCTGCCGACTGCCCAACTCCTGCCGCAGTAAATTCACCGCCAACAGGTCGGGCTGAGCCACCGCTTCTTGCATCAAAGGAACGGCACTGGGCAGTAAAACTTCATCCGCATCCAGCACCAAAATCCATTCCCTCTGCGCCAATTCCAGGGAATAATTGCGGGCGGCGGCAAAGTCATCCTGCCAGGGAAACGATGCCACCGTTGCTCCCACCTTTTGGGCCATGTTGACCGTATCATCCTGGGAACCCGTATCCACGACAATCATTTCCCCCACCACCCCCCGCACACTGGCGAGACAGGCGGGGAGCAGGTCAGCCTCATCCCGGACAATCATGCACAAACTGATGGGTAGGGTCACGCCAGCACCTTATCAACGTTGATCGGTTTCATTATCCCTATGAAAGCGTCCCAGGGGCATCGCTCCCGTCCCTGAGTTCTTATAACCACCACATTTACAGTCATTCCGTTTTAGAATGCGACACTTTTTAGGTATTTGCAATCGCTCTATTCCTTGCCAGGAGAGGGTTTGTAAGTGAAGGCGAATGTTGCAAACTTGTTTGAAATGACTATAGTTCTGGAAAACTTTTGTATGCCTACGGCGCGCAAGCTAATGTCAATCAAGTAGGATTGCTGTATATTTAAAAAGTTAAGGGTCGCAGGGCGTAGCCCCGTTTTGGTTTGATTGGTTCTAACTACAGCCTATTAACGGGTTACGGGATACGGTTGTAAACCCGCTTGCTCTAACCCCATTGAGGTCAAGCCTTGGAAACACGATTTTTTGTATCCTTTAATTCGTGAACAGGCTGTAACCTGATTATTCCCATGAGTTTTTTGGGATTGCTATCGTTTGCCCAGCAGTGATAGCCTTCCAGTCCAGAATTACTTTTTACCCATCAGGTAATACACCCGCATATCCCCCTTACCTTTCACCGGGATCACCCCCCGTTCTTCTAGCTTAAAAGAGTCTTTCAAATGCTGATAGGTCGCTTCGGAAACTTGAATGGTATTGGGGCTACCCACCATCTGCATCCGACTCGCCGTATTCACCGTGTCCCCCCACAGGTCATAGATGAATTTTTTGGTGCCAATCACCCCCGCCACCACCGGCCCGGTGTGAATCCCAATCCGCACCCGCAGTAAATGGCTGGTTTGCTCATTCCCTTGCAATACCCGCAAAATATCCAGGGCAAACGCCGCCACCGCCTGGGCATGGTCGGGACGCTCCGTGGGCAGTCCCCCCACCACCATGTAGGCATCCCCAATGGTTTTGATTTTCTCCAGCCCATGCCGTTCCGCCAGCCAGTCAAACCGGGAAAAGACCGCATTCAACAACGCCACCACATCCTGGGCGGGCATCCGGGCAGCAAGAGAAGTGAAATCCACAATATCGGCAAATAGGACGGTCACTTCGGGGAAATCATCGGCGATCACTTGTTGCCCTTGCTTTAACCGTTCCGCCACCGGTTTGGGCAGAATATTGAGCAACAAACGCTCGGATTTTTCCTGTTCCAACCGCAGGAGTTGGTGTTGTTCGTCCAAGGATTTCAGGGCTTGGGAGAGGTCAACGGTCATCTGCCGCAGTTGAGCTTCCTTCGCCTTGCGTTGATCCATTTCATACTTGAGGCGCAAACTCGCCCGCACCCGTGCCAAGAGTTCAATTTGGTGGGGGGGTTTGATGATATAGTCCGTTGCCCCCGCCTCAAAAGCCGCTTCCAGGTCGGAAACCTCCACGCTGGCAGTGACCATGATGATGGGAATATCGTGCAAGCTGGGTTGGCTTTTGATCCGCCGACACGCCTCGATGCCGTTGATCCCAGGCATACTCACATCCATTAGGATCAAATCCACCGCCTGCCGGTTCAGCAGGTCAAAGCAGGCTGAGGCATCATCCCCCGTGTGGATGTGATGAAACCCCGCCGCTTTCAAAATCGCCACCAAAGACAACCGCTGAGCCGGGGAATCGTCCACGATCAAAATGGTCATGTTCTGCAAGTCGCTGGCAGAGAGGCTAGATTCCATACACCTAAAGGCAGATTCCTAGATGTATCCTACGCCAAGTTCTCTGGTGCCCCCGGATTACGCCCATCAATTTAAGCATTTTCCAGGGTTCATTACCGGAATTTAACCTTGGGGTATCAGGGTTGCCGGTACACTAAAGGGCAGTTGTGCAAGAGGAATCCCTATGCTATTCGACAGTGCCCCGCAACAAACCTGTTATGAGAAAATCCGCCCTTGGATGCAGGAATTATTCGGCGACAAGGTGGAAATCCGGGATGACCTGCCCATTTTTATCATTCCCCGGGGTTCCGCCTACGCCGCTGTGGAAGTTCTGCCTTGGACGGAGGATGATGCGATTGTCTGCACCTGGTCCTACGTGGTCAAAGGGGCGGAGTTAAAACCGGAATTGTTGCAGTACCTTCTGCGGCAGAATACGGAAATTCCCTTTGGTGCCTTTGGCATTGACGAGGATGGGGATATTCGTTTAGAACACGCCATTGTGGGTTCCACCTGCGACCCCAAGGAGTTGGAAACTTCAGCAAAATCCATCATGGAAATGGCGGACCACTACGACGATGAAATTTCTGCCCTCGCCGGGGGACAACGAGCCTCTGACCGTTTGGGCGTACAATCCTAAGTAGCTCAATTTCCGGGAGGTGCGACCATGACGACAACGACGGCGGATGCCAGTGCCAAAATTCCCGCTGGGTTGTGTGGGATTTTCTTCGGTTCCTTGGGCATCCACAAGTTCATCCTAGGTTACACCCCGGAAGGGCTAATCATGCTGGGGATTTCCCTGCTCACGGGTGGGTTGGGTTCGCCGCTGATGGGACTGCTGGGCTTGGTGGAAGGGGTCATTTACTTGACCATGAGCGATGAGGAATTTGTGAATACCTACGTCCTCAACAAGAAAGCCTGGTTGTAATTGGTCTGGATGCACGTAATTAAGGAAACCTCTATTTATTGATTTTTGTACTTACCATAACAGGACTGAAAGTACCATTATTCCCTTGGCAGTTATCAATAATGCAGGGGTTGTTCGCAATAGATGCGAATTAACAGAGGTACACTTAATTTATGAACAGGCTGTAACTTTCATCCCTTTCAAATCCTCTAATTTTTGAGTGGAAAGGGGGTATTCAATTTCACACATCAAAGCGATAACGAATAGCTCCAGAATGGGGATCATTAGTAATTTCTGCAAGACCATTTCTCTGTGCTTCTTGAAGTAGCTGTTGAACTTCTTGATGCTCCAACTCAGTATACATAACTGCTTGAGCAATGGATAAAGTACCGCCGTTTTCTTTTGCTGCTCTGAGTAGCCTCTGCATTGGAGTGCCCGAAGTTACGACCGATGGTTTAGTCTCCTGAAGTTGCTTAAGTTGGGGAATATCACCAAGATTCAAAGTAACCGATTGATTGATCGTGGGAGTTATATTTCCGCTCCCCAGACCTCTCAAATAGATGTTTCGCTGATCAACCATATTGGGAATGAAAAAGAGATCAAGCAATTGACCAATCCCACAAAAACCGAGTGTAATAAGATAAATGAATCCAAAGCCAATATCTCCGACGTAAAAGCGTTGAATACCACAAAATCCGAATAAACAGAGACACCAAAGTAAGTATGCTGTACCTGCATTTACCTGTTGCATGGCTTCCCCTTTTAGTTTGCATCTGTGTTGTAGATAAGCCTATTATAGTCATTTCATAAGAAAATGCAACAAACACTTTATTAGGCACCTGTAGTAGCCTTCCAGGGCAGGGGTTGCACATAAAGTCGAATGTGCAATTTTGTTTAGAATTATAGTCTATTTGTTAATTAAAAGATACAAAAAGCATTGATTATTCTAAAGGATTCATAGTTCAATATGATTGGTCTACGGCAAGTGGGGTTCAACTGTATCCCCTAACCACTCAAAAGACTGTAACGTAGTTATCACATTCACCGGTATTATAGGTTTTCTACCTTGTAGAAAGCACTGTTTGTCTGAATCATGAGTGCAGAAAAATTTGAAAAACTTATATAATAGTTTAAGGACACCTCTATTAATTCATGGCTATTAAGAATGACCCCCGCGTTATTGATAATTGCCGACGAAAGAATGGGACTTCCAAGCCAGTCATGTAAGTACAAAAATCAATAAATAGAGGTTCCCTTAAGTTGGTTCTAAATTTTTCTCTGATGAGTTTGCCTCCTTTCGCCTGGAATGCGGGTACGGTTGCCGGTGCGAGTTTGTGGGCGATTGCGTTTTACTGGGGCTTTTCCCCCCAAAGTGACCGGATGTTTACTGCTTTGGTGCAACGGCTCCCGGCGGGGCTGGCTTCCCTGGTGGGCATGGTGCCTTGGTTGGGGTTGGGAGCGCTTTGCGAGTACCTGTGCGATTGGTCCTTGGGCAAAAGTTGGGGGGTGAGTTTGGGGCTGTTGACCGCCTTGGGGTGCGGGGTGTATGAATTGGGTCGCCGTAGCAGTGGTTCCTTAGACGAGGGTAAAGACTAAAATTAGGCGATTGGGCGGTGTTACAGCAATCCTAGATGATTACGCAACAGGCAGTCACAGAAATCCGGTTCTGGCGGACTTTTTATGGGATAGTTTTTTTAATCTCTTTGCGGGGGCTTTGGGAGTAGTGTAGATTTTATATAGCAATCCTAAATGAGAATGGAACAAAGGTCATAGTGGCACCGCCCCCATAAAAGAAGCACCTGCGGTGTATGGTTCTGGAAAATTTTTGTATGCCTACGGCACGCAAGCTAATGTAAATCAAGTAGGATTGCTATAGCAATATATGGGTATTTCAACGAGATAACCTTCCAGTGATGCCAATAAATAGAGGTGCCGTTTGTAACATTCATACCAAAAAGTTAGGAGAACCTAGATTCTGGAAAGACGGTTCACTAAATGCCCGCGTGAAGACTGTCCAACGCCTGTAGCAACTCCGACATATCAACCCAAATATGGTGGTTTCTGACATCTGATGCAGATAGAATATCCGGTTGGTTTTTCCCCACTAAGTACCCATAGCATAAACCGATTTGTTTGGCAATCACCCAATAACATTCCGGTAGATATTGAGGTGAAAAAAACTCAATAACTTTGGCACCTGGCTGGCACCAGATTAAATTGGCCAATCCAGCCCCATGAGGTGCAATAATTTGCTCCGCCTGTTGGAATAAACCTACTTGTTCTGCAAAACTTAAATCCTCTAACCAAACCGGTTGATAACCCAAGGGGATTAAATAATCCAAGACCGCTCTTTCATTCAATACCCGACGAAAACCCGCCCGTGAACGACTAATGTAGAGTTTGGGGCAGGGCATATTTGGGCTTTTCCTTTGGGATAAATAAGTTGAGCGCAAAAACTCAAAAACCCAACGGGGCTTGAAATAGGACATCCCTGGTAAACCTGTTAATGACGTAGCGACTACAGATTTGCCTCGAATGTGACTATAAGCATCCGCCCAAAATATATCTCTTCCTACCAAACCGGCCATACCTAAAATTGGTTTGAGCTTCTGCAATCCTGGGAGAAATTTATTTGTATAAAACAGGTCGATTTCTGACCAGAATTGAGAGTGTTTTAACAGATAAATTCGGGGTAATACATCCACCAAAAAATGATAATAATTTGACCCGCCTTTGACCCCGGCAATCACCCCAATTGTGCGATTGGTTTCCTGGACAGGAGGGAATTTTAACGTACACACGGAACGCTCGTGAGGTTGCCGCCCAGACTCTTTGGAGCCGTCATAAACTAACTTGCCATCTGGGGCAATCACATCCCCATAAGGACTGGCAACTCGGGCATGGGGAATTTGGTAACAAAAAGCCGCCGGGACATCAAATTCCGTTTGCTGAAATGTGGGCGGTATCACACCCGTGACCGTCCAAGGGGGCGTAATCGCTTCCTGATGGGCAGGAATCAATACTTCATACCCCAACCCTGGCGTAAGTTTTTGGCTGGCATCCTCGTAGTAATGTTGCGCCGATTCCCAATAGTTATGGGCGGGAATTTGACCCCATAAATTCAGGGCACTTTGCATACCCAATCGCCGTAAGGGTCGCCATAGATTCTGACGGATTTGATTGGTTAATTGTCGCATGGGAAGCATTGAAAAGCCATCCAATGTTGATTAATTGGTTGTGTAATGATTCTATAGCAATCCTACTTAATTTAGAAACAAAAATTTTCCAGAACTATACACCGCAGGTGCTTCTTTTATGGGGGCGGTGCCCCTGCGACCCCTATTCCATTTTCATTTAGGATTGCTATAGTAGTGAAATAATCATGGTCTCATGATGACAACCCAACCGCTCCGCCGGTGCTATCAACTGATGCACAAATGCCATCGCCTGCACAAAATCAGGAAACATAGTCGTCAAGGTACAGTCTATTGATCAATTAAAGGATACAAAAAGCCTCGATTATCCTAAAGGCTTACCATGATTGACCTACGGCAAGTGGGGTTCAACCGTATCCCATAATCTTCACTTTTGGTGCGTTATTAACCCCCTTGATCCCTGGGGCAACGGGATTCCTCGCCGGGGGAGTTTTGATCCTCTTGGGTTTGGCAATCCCAGGGCTTAATTCTGCGCTTGGGCTTGTGGCCGACCTCTGAGGAACGGGGGTGCGGTTTGGGGCGATTCCACCGGCACTTCTGCCCCGCTGTCCGGTGCTGTGGTTGGCGGGGGTGGCCGCTGAGGAATTAGCTTATGGTCAGGCGCAGGGGGGGGCAACCGATTGGCAACAGGCCAGCTTGTTACTTACGTCTTTTCCCCCGGCAGAACGGGCATGGCGCCTGCGAGCCGCCCAACGGGAAGCCCGGCAGTTATTACAACCGCATTGGTCGGCCTATTTGGCGTTGGTAATGGCGATGCGGCAACACCAGTCGGTGGCCAATTGTCTCAAGCGACTGAATACGACTCCCGCCGAGCCGCCAACTCCTGCCGCACCTGCATAAGAATTTTGCCCAGATGGTTGCACCCCGTGCCGTTGGGACCACAGCCCCAGTAGGTATCAATGGGCGAATTTTCCACCAATTCCTCTGTCCCCGTTTGTAGGAGTAATTGCGCCAGTTCAGGATAGGTATTAAATTTACAACGTACCGCTCTAAGCATTATATCTCGCTTCACCTGTTCCCAATCCGGGCGTTTGGGGTGGCGGGGGTCACGACCCATTTTTGCCGCCAATACTGGGCTAGGGACTTGGCGAATGGTGTCCACCAAATCCGCCTGGGGCGTACCAACGAATTTCTGGGCTTGGTAATAATGTTCTACCGTCGGCCAGCAGTGCCCATCCAGGGTAACCGGGTGGGGGGAAAAATTAGAAAAATAGCCGTAGGGTTGTTCCACCTGATAGAAATAAATGGTCATGGTTGGTCAGCCAGTTGCCATTCCCGGTACGCCGCATACACCGCTTGCACATTGTACCAATTTAAAAAAATCCGGGAAATTTCCCAAGCCCATTGGGATTGTCCCCGGTCAATCAGCATTTGCATCAAAGGGGCAAGGGTGCGTTCATTCAGCAATCCTCCTAGGGATAAAATGCCCCATAAAATGCGATGCAACCAGGTCATTTGGATCATCAAACGCACTTCCCAGGTGGGGTGTTTGCGATAGAATAAAACGCCCATTTTACCCCGTTGAAGTTCCTTATCAATTAAACTGGGAATATGTTTTAATTCAAAGGGGGGATGCCAGTGATAACCCACCGCTTCTGGGCAGGGAATTAGGGTCAAGCCTAACTTTTTCAATCGCACACCAAGTTCTAAATCTTCCCAACCATAAAATTGAAAATCTGGGTCAAATCCGCCGGTGAGTTCCAGCCAGGATTTGGCAATCGCCACATTACCTGTGGCAAAAAATGCCCGGGACCGGTCGGTAATTTTGAACGGTTCACTGGTAGGGTTTTCAAAGTTCGCCGTATTCACCACCCGCCCGTAGGTAAAACATTTTTGGTGCCCCCATTGCTGATAGTATGCCTGGAGTTTTTGGGCATGGGCACGCAGAAAGATTGGCGTTACGACCAAATCGCTGTCAATAAACACGATGGTATCCCCTTGCGCCTGGGCAATCCCCAAATTGCGAGCAGCAGCAGGGCCTTGATGGGATTGTTCTAGCCAACGCACATGGGGAAGCTGGGAGCGATGTGCCGCCAACCACGCCAAGGTGCCATCCGTAGAGCCATCATCCACCACAATCACCTCATAGGGCTGAGACCAATCCTGCTGTTCCAGGGCGTACAAGGCTTTTGCCAAGATGGGTTGGCGGTTGTAGGTGGGAATAATGACGCTGAAAAACACCCGATCACCTCCACTTTTTAGCTTATCAGGAAAGGGGCAGTGGCAAAAGTGCTGAAAGATAGGTAAAGGCAGAAAAAATGGGGTCAAAATATGGTATCGTAACCCGCGTAAACTCAAAAATTAATAGGCTGTGGTCGTTTTTAGGGGAATCTCTATTTATCGGTTTTTGTACGTACACGGCCGGCTCGAAAGCCCCATTCTTTCCTCGGCAATTCTCAATAACGCAGGGGTCATTCTCAATCGCCATGAATTGATAGAGGTGCCCTCAGAAAGAAGGCTCAGCAGGGGCTTGATAAGTCCCTGAATTTATCGTCTCATAAAAATACTGTTACTTGTGGTTTCTACCAAACCGAAATACCATTTTTAGGTTCCCTTTTCCTTGACATTCAACACTTCTGCCTAGCAAAGCTGGGGAGCTGTAGCAATCCTAAATAAGAATGAAATAGGAGTCGCAGGGGCACCGCCCCCGTAAAAGAAGCACCTGCGGTGTATGGTTCTGAAAAATTTTTGTATGCCTACGGCACGCAAGCTAATGTAAATCAAGTAGGATTGCTATAGAAGTATTGAGACCGCCAAAAAACTGTGGAGACGGCTACCCAAAGTTGGGCGAAACCAGGCTAAGTTTTACACAGACTTTTGCATACACGGAGATTATCCCCCCCAACACCAAAGTTTTTCCAAGAGCAGTGGAAAGACTGCTTATCTTGAGCGATTGCACAACATCTCGAGGCAACGAATTGAGCACCTTGCCAGGAAAACTTTATCTTTTCCCAAAAACTTAGAAAGGGCATCTCTATTTATTTGAACCGATGAAAAATCCCATCCTTGGAATGCCCATATTACCCAGAACCAAGGGCGGGGGGTGCCCCCCTGCGACCGCCAATTTACAATTTATAGAGGTGCCCGAAAATCACATTGGTATCATCCTTAATTTCATCCGTCACGACAATGAAGCATTACTTGGATAGCACTACCCCTCAAACATTTTTGCTGGCATCATCCCCCGATTTAGCTTCCAGGGCTGGGGGGTCTTCCATCGCTTGGGCTTCCCGCTTGAACTCATCCTCAAATTCCCGCGCCGCCCGCTGAAAACTTTTCACCGTCTTCCCCAAACTGCGGCCAATTTCCGGGAGCTTGCGTGGGCCAAAAATTAATAATGCCACCACCGCAATCACCCCTAACTCCGGTAGCCCCATGCCAAAAATATTCATCCTTCACGTTCCCCCATAATAGGGGTCAGCGGGATGCGCCAACCCCTTTGGATTTTTTAGCCCCGCCAATCCACCTTGAAGGTTTCCAGGATCAAGGAAGAATTGTAAATCTGCAAAATGATCAGCAGAAATACAAAAAATAAACCCATAAACACCGCCATCAAAGGGGTGGTGCCCCAGCCCGGGGCGACTTTGCCGTATTCAGAATTGAGGGGGCGCAGGATGTCCCCCAGACGGGTACGCATGGCCATAGGGTTCAGTTGCTATTAAGTTCCTGTAACATTATAAGAGTACCGTGACTCGGATAAACCTCCCCCTATGGAATCTGCAACAGTTTTTATTATTTCTGTGGCGACCGCCGTGATCGCCTTGACGGGTTATGCGGTGTATGTCGCGTTTGGCCCCCCGTCGCAAGTCCTGGATGACCCGTTTGAAGACCACGAAGACTAGGATGACATCAAGTTTTAGATGAAGTTAATTTTACTTACAACGTAAATCACAGTGACGGGTAATCCCTTAAAATAGCCTAGTGAGCTTAAGGGCAAGTGGGGCATGGGACGGACGGGGTTGGGAATTGTCACAGCACAACGGCGGCAGGAGCGTCCCGTCGGGCAAATCCATGTGTATGACGGGTTAGGCAAGGGGAAATCCCAAGCGGCTTTGGGGGTGGTGTTGCGCTCGATTGGCTTGGGAATTAATACGGGCAAGCAGAACCGGGTCTTACTGCTGCGGTTTCTCAAGGGGCCGGGGCGGGTGTACGACGAGGACGGGGCGATTGAGGCTCTGGAGCAGGCCTTTCCCCATCTGATTGACCAGGTGCGTACCGGGCGGGCGGAATTTTTTGGGCCAGAGGAGATCACCGCCTACGACCGTTTAGAAGCAGAACGGGGCTGGCACATTGCCAAGGGGGCGATTTTGTCGGAACTGTACTCGGTGATTGTGCTGGATGAGATTAACCCGGTGCTGGATTTGGGGTTATTGCCGGTGGCGGAGGTGGTGGAGGTTTTGGCGGAAAAACCCGAATCCCTGGAAATCATTGCCACCGGGCGGGCGGCTCCCAAGGAGTTGATTGACATTGCGGATTTGCATTCGGAGATGCGCCCCCACCACCATCCCACAGCGGAACAGTACGGGATTACGGGGATTGAAATTTACACCGGGGCGGGCAAGGGCAAGTCCACCAGTGCTCTGGGCAAAGCCCTGCAGGCGATCGGGCGGGGGATTCGTTTGGATTTGTCCCATCGGGTGTTGATTTTACAGTGGCTCAAGGGCGGGTCGGGCTACACGGAGGATGCGGCCATTCAGGCTCTGCAACACAGTTACCCAAATTTGGTGGATCACCAGCGTTGTGGCCGGGATGCGATTGTCTGGTGGAAAGAACGACAGGAATTGGACTACGTGGAGGCGGAACGGGGTTGGGAAATTGCCCAGGCGGCAATCCTCTCCGGGCTGTACAAAACGATTATTTTGGATGAATTAAATCCGACGGTTGACCTGGAATTACTCCCCCAGGACCCGATTATTCAAACCCTACTCCGTAAACCCCACCATACGGAGGTGATTATCACGGGGCGATGCCGTCAACTCCCCCGCTATTTTGACCTTGCCAGCGTTCATTCGGAAATGGTCAATCACAAGCATTACGCCGAGCGGGGGGTGGACTTGAAGCGGGGCGTGGATTATTGATCAAATCAAAAATTTAACAAGGCGATTGAGATCACAGCTTTGGGGTCAACTTGCCATCACAATAAAAATGGTAGATAAGGTGTTCTTTTTTTTGGAGTACGGCGATGAAATCCCTCAATCTCTGGGTGGCAGTGGTCATAACCGGTTTGGTTGCGCTCCCCGTAGGTGCCGAGAATGCGTCCCAGGTGCGACAATTGTTGAGTTCCAAAGCCTGTGCCAACTGTGACCTGCGGGGGGCTGACCTGCGGGGGGCGAAACTAGGTAATGCCAATCTCCAGGGGGCGGATTTGACCCGTGCCAACCTGCGGGGAGCGGACTTGACCGGAGCGGATTTGAGTGGTACAGATTTGCGCCATGCGGATTTGCGAGGTGCGAACCTGAGCTACGCCAAGTTGGATGATGCTGACCTGCGGGGGGCGAATTTGGAAGGGGCAAACCTGCGGGGAACGGATTTGGAACGGCGTAGGCCAGGGGAGTTTGGCGGAAAATCTATCCTGAGAACCATCCCCGCTCCCCGTTGATGGGTTGTTGGTATTGCTCTGGCCGGGGGGGTGTCTGCGTTACCGCCGCCCCTCCTGCCTGTGGTGGAGCAAGCCCTGGTCAACTTACCACGCTGGGAACAACGGGGGCAAACACTCACCTTGACAACTACATTTCCTGATTTTGTGCAGGCGATGGGGTTTGTGCATCGGTTGATAGCACCGGCAGAGCGGTTGGGTTGTCATCCTGAGACCACGATTATTTCACTATACCCAGGTAGGTTAAGGTTGTCGCCTTAAGATTCATGGCTACGCCACGCAAGCTATGGGAAACCAATGTGGGGCTACGCCCAGCGACCCATATCATGCCAACCTTTGCCTGCTTAGCTATATTATTTACGAGAGTCTCAAGTAAATTTAGTTCATGACTATTGAGAATGACACCCCCCATTATTGATAATTGCCAACGGGAGAATGGGGCTTCTAAGCCTGCCGTGTAGGTACAAAAATCAATCGGTGGGGATGCCTGATATTGTACTGCAATAAACGCTCAAAATCCTGTTGTAGCGAGAGGTTTGCTAAAATTATGTCCCATACCATCATTAGTAAATTGAAACTCTCAAATATAGCAATCCTAAATGAGGATGGAACAGGGGTCGCAGGGGCACCGCCCCCGTCAAAGAAGCACCTGCGGTGTATGGTTCTGGAAACTTTTGGTTTGTAAATCAAGTAGGATTTCACTCTTCACCATTACAGCGTCTTGTCAATGAAACCGCCTATGGATTTGAGATCAGGGACAAGGCCAAGAGCGGCTTCCATCACTGCCTGGTCGGTAACGCCAGGTACGCTTTTTGACCATCTCAAAAGATTGGTGTTCATGCTTTGCCTCCAGGAAGTTATCAATAGTCCATAGTGGTTTCAGTAGGCATCTAACTCCCCATTAATCAGATTTATTCGCATCCGTAATCCGTTGGAATAGATAACCCGTGCCCCGAGCCGTGAGGATCAAATCCGGGTTGCTGGGGTCATCTTCCAACTTGGCGCGCAGGCGGGAAATGTGCACATCCACCACCCGGGTATCCACATGGCGCTCCGGCGTGTACCCCCACACCTCCTGCAAAATATCCGTGCGGGAAAAGGGTTCCCCAGAGCGTCCCACCAGCAATTCCAACAGACTAAATTCCATGCCCGTCAGGCGAATCCGTTCGTTGTTTTTGTACACCTGACGCTTGTTGGTGTCAATTTTAATATTATTGATGGTGATTACCCCGGAACTGGGAATCGCACTGGAACTCCCATTTTTCTCCACCCGGCGCAAAACCGAGCGAATCCGGGCTTCCAATTCTTTGGGGGAAAAGGGCTTGACCACATAATCATCCGCCCCCAACTCCAGCCCCGTAATCCGATCCGCCACATCCCCCAGGGCTGTTAACATAATGATCGGCACGTCCGATTCCTTGCGGAGTTCTTGACAGACCCCATAGCCGTCTAGCTTGGGCATCATCACATCCAAAACCACCAAATGGGGATGCTCCCGCTTGAAGACCGTCAGCGCCTCCTCCCCGTCTGCCGCTGTAACCACCTCGTAGCCGATCATGGACAAACGGGTTTCCAAAATCCGGCGGATGCTGGCTTCATCGTCAACCACTAAAATCCGTTCTTTGCGGTTTTCCAACGTCGTCACTGCTCCCATAAACCCAATGATGGCTACCTAAAATGCCCTAAGCTTGTGAATACACAGGTTCATGACCAAATGATGCTCTTCAAAGCATAGGTTCGATTTACAATCCATATTCTACTCGATCATTTTCCCTACTTTTGGGAAGAGATTCTTAAAGATACTTAAAAATTTGACACCCGCATGGGGCAGGTTCCTCCCAGCGGGGATCAACGGTCGCACCGACTCTAGGGTATTGCCATAGAAGTATCTTATAGTAGAGAAAAACAGGCATTATGGAAACCATTCCCAGCAATGACCTCGCCATCTATCTGGACATTGCCACCGAAGCGGCGTTGGCGGGGGGCGCCGTCCTGCAAAATTACTGGGGCAAATTGGCGGAGATTGAAGAAAAAGGTCGCAGTGGGGATTTGGTCACCGCCGCAGACCGTGCCGCCGAAGATGCCATTTTAAGCGTCCTGCAACGGCATTTCCCCCACCACAGCATCCTCGCCGAGGAGTCTGGCTGGCAGCGGGAATCCCCCCAGCCGGAATTTCTCTGGGCGGTGGATCCCCTGGATGGCACGACGAATTTTGCCCACCAGTACCCTTTTTACAGTGTCTCCATCGGGTTACTGTTCCAAGGGGAGCCGGTGGTGGGGGTGGTGTTTGACCCCCTGCGGCAGGATTTGTTTCGGGCGGCTTGGGGCTTGGGTGCCACCTGCAACCGCCAACCCATGCAGGTCTCCCGCACGGAAACCCTAGAGCGCAGTCTGTTGGTGACGGGCTTTGCCTACGACCGCCGGGAAACCCCAGACAACAACTATGCGGAATTTTGCCACCTCACCCACCGCTGTCAGGGCGTGCGCCGGGGCGGCTCCGCCTCGGTAGATTTGGCTTACGTCGCCTGGGGGCGGTTGGATGGCTACTGGGAACGGGGTCTGTCCCCCTGGGATATTGCCGCTGGGGTAGTCCTGGTGCGGGAAGCGGGGGGGTTGGTCACCGCCTACGATGGGGAGCGGGTGGATGTGTTTTCCGGGCGGTTGCTGGCGACCAATGGCTGGATTCACGCCGCCGTCAGCCACGCCCTCACCCACTGCACGACCCAGGTGCTTCTGGGGGCGTAAGCTCCCATGCCTGGGCAATCAGTTGGCTCAACCAGGAACGGGTCGCCGGTTCCAACAAGCCGTCCTCCGCCAAAATCTGCGCCTGGAGTTCTGCCAGGGATTGCCCCGCCTTGCGACCCAAACCCACAACCCCCGCAATCGCCAGCGCAATCCGATCCGGGCTGGGGGGCTGGAGCCGCAGGGCTTGAAATTCTTCCGGGGTTTGGGGAATGGATGGCACCATAACGGGTCACAATCAGTAAGTAACAGCGTAAACAGGTTCCAGAAAATTATGAGAAGCTTGTAAACTTTTTTAAGGATGCTTCTAAGAATGTAACAAAATTTGAGGGTAGTTGGACGTGATACAGGAGCTTTGCTATCGGGAGATTCCCACACCACTGGTGGCACGGGTGCGGGCGTGGTTGCACCAGTGGACCGCCCCTGGGGTGACCGTGACCCCTATGCCCACGGGACTCCATCTCCAGCAGGGGACGGGGGAGTGGACGGTGGTGACCTGGGAATTGCAACGGACGACCTATCTTAAAGTCTTTCGCTGGCGACCGGGAGCGGGGGAGCAAACTTGGTTGCGGCAGTTGACGGCGGACTTAGCCAGAGAGTTCCCGCCCCAGTACCCCCCATTTCCCAGCCTTGATCTGAGCCAGCAGACGATTTTTACCGCCCTGGCACCTTACTACCCGGCGACCGCGCACTATTTCCAAAACATTCCCAACGGGGAATACGACCTGAAACGGGTCTATTGGTGGGAGCAACGCTGGCGGCAGGGGGTCAGTCAGCCGCATTTGCATCCGGTGCTGTTTCCGTCCGCAACCAGCACATCCCCAACCTATGACCTTATTTATATTGGGGGGGCTTTGGGGGTGATCCACGCCGCTGTCATGGCACGGTTGGGCTATCGGGTGCTGTTGCTGGAGCGCTTGCCCTTTGGGCGGATGAACCGGGAATGGAATATCTCCCGCTCGGAATTGCAAACCCTGATTGACCTGAATTTATTTACCAGTGCCGAGGTGGAACGGCTGATCGCCTGTGAATATGAGGACGGGTTCCATCAATTTTACTGGCCGGAGGTGCCCCCAAAACTGCGGGCGGCGGTGTTGCATACCCCCAGGGTTCTGAATATCGCCATAGATACTAATAAATTACTGACATTAGCCGGACAAAAACTTCAACAAGCAGGGGGAGAAATCTGGGATGAATGTGAATTTTTGCGGGCTGAGGTGGGGGAGAATGGGGTCAATATCCAGTTCCAGTCCTTACGCACCGGAGCGCAGGAGTCCGTGGCGGGGCGGTTGCTGGTGGATGCGATGGGTACCGCTTCCCCGATTGCCTGGCAGTTGAATGGGGGACGAGCGTTTGATAGCGTTTGCCCGACGGTGGGGGCGGTCTTCAAGGGCTTAGACCCGCAGGTGTGGGATCATCGCTACGGGGATGTCCTGCACAGTCACGGGGACATTTCCCGGGGGCGGCAGTTGATCTGGGAGTTGTTTCCGGCGGGGAACGGGGAACTGACAGTGTACTTATTTCATTATCACCAGCCCTGCCCCGAAAATCCCGGTTCATTATTAGAACTTTATGAAGATTTTTTTCACATTTTACCAGAGTATCGCCGCTGTGACTTGGAGAAATTGCAATGGGTAAAAGCCACATTTGGCTATATTCCGGGGCATTTTAGCAGTACCTTTAGGGAACGAAAAGTGGCTTGGGACCGGGTGATCAGTATTGGGGATGCCGCCGCTTTACAATCCCCGTTGGTCTTTACGGGATTTGGTTCTTTGGTGCGAAATTTACCCCGGTTGACGGATTTATTAGATACCGCCTTGCGCCACGATTTACTGGGTGCCGACCACCTGAATGCCATCCGTGCCTACCAGGGGAATAGTGCGGTGACGTGGCTGTTTTCCAAAGGAATGATGGTGCCGACCGGTAAGCAGTTGCCCCCAGCACAAATTAATGCCATTCTCAATACGTTTTTTGGTCTGTTGGCCAGCACCGATCCAGAAGTGGCGGAGCGGTTTATCAAAGACCGGAGCGGTTGGGGGGAATTTACCCGCATGGCACTGAAAGCCGCTTGGACAAATCCGGCAATTCTGATCTGGATTGTGCCGTTGACGGGATGGGGGGAAGTGGTACGGTGGCTGTGGAGTTACATTGTATTTACTTGGGAGGCGTTGGTGAGTGCGGTTCTGCTTCCTTGGTGGCCGGGGTTATTGCGCCAGTGGCAACCCTGGTTAGAACGTCATGCGCCGGGGCTGTGGCTGGGCTTATTGGCACGCAGTTACCACCTGGGGTATGGGGTGGGGCGGCCTCGGGTGGAACGCCGGTTGTCCGTGACCCCATGACGGGCGTGCTATGCTAACGGTAAAATCGGGGGGAATTACTATGAAATATGACTTGTGCGACCCCAAAAACAGCCGTTACTGCTGTGACAATGTACAAACAAATACCTCTGATTCTGGTCTGGATGTGGTGCGGGGGCTGAGCCATCATCCGAAAACCTTACCCAGCTATTATTTTTATGACCAACGGGGTTCGGAATTATTTGAGCAAATTTGCGGTTTGCCGGAGTATTATCCTACCCGGACGGAGCAAGGAATTTTAGCCGCCTATGCCCAGGAAATTGCGAATTTAACAGGGAAGTGTGACCTGGTAGAATTGGGCAGTGGTAGTTCTCGTAAAACTAGAATTCTACTCGATGCTTACACCCGATTGCAGGGAAAATTCACCTATATTCCCATTGATGTCAGTACTACCATGTTGCAGGCGACGGCATTGGATTTACTCGCCGATTATCCCCAGTTGTCCATCCATGCTTTAGCGGGGGTTTATGAAATTGCTTTGCACCATTTACCCCCAGCATTAGAACAGCGGCTGTTGATTTTTTTAGGCAGTACCATCGGCAATTTATCCCCCCAGGAAGAAGTTATTTTTTTACAACAAATTGAGCAGAGTTTAAGCGTGGGGGATTATTTTCTTTTGGGGGTAGATTTACAAAAGGATATTACCACCTTAACTTCAGCCTACAATGACAGTCAGCGCATCACCGCAGAATTTAATCTGAATATCTTGCATCATTTGAATTATAAGTTTAATGGCAATTTTAATCCAGAAAATTTTGAGCATTGGGCGTTTTACAATCAGGAATTACATCAAATTGAAATGCACTTAATTAGTTTAGAAAATCAAGTTGTCAAGTTATGTGATTTAGACTTAGAAATAACTTTAATGGCACGGGAAACCATCCGCACTGAAATTTCTCGCAAATTTGAACTTACGGCATTAACCAAACAGTTAGACCATTATGGTTTACCGGTACAAAAAATCTGGCAGGATGAGCGGGGCTGGTTTGCCCTCGTATTGTGCCAGAAACAGTAGGGTTGCAAGGGTAGCTCATGCGCTATTATCGTCGTTCGCATCAAATGGGTGACAGGTCATTAGGCGGGGTGTTATCTTAGTGAATAGGTGCTGTTAGGCGTTATTGATTTCCGTTGTTGATCCTGCGACGGTTTATATCAAGGGTAGCCTTATGCCTTATACCGACTCTATACTGACGATGCAGCGTTGTTTCAATGTTGTTTCAATGTTGCTCATCAAGGGCGGTAGGCGAGAATAAGTTCCACAGCACCTTTTTCCTCGGAACTCTGGTCAGCAGAGGCGAAGGCAGGGGCTGGTTAGCCTACGGGGTGATAGGAGAAAAGCGGGGAGAGGAGTAATGCAAACCCCTAGGAGCAATCTCCCAGAAAAGCGGCAGGCGAGAATAAATCCTACAGCACCTTTTTCTTCTTTCTTATTATCTACAGTGAATGGAAAGTAACCTACCTGAACATCAAGCGGTCAATCCAGAGTCGTCCAAGCGCAGTTTTCGGCAAAAAAGAGGATGCTTGAATCTCACCCAAACTCCTGAAGAACTTAAGGCGGCATTCCTAGCACTTAAAACTCCTAGGGATATTGCAAATCTATTGGGAGTGAGATATGACCGTTTGGTGCATCACATTTATAAAGTGCCCTTAGAAAGCCGCTATACAACTTTTGAAATTCCTAAAAAATCAGGGGGGACTCGCACGATTTCAGCACCCGTGACTGCCTTAAAGCTAATCCAGCGCAAACTCAATCAAGTTTTACAAGCGGTGTACAAACCGAAACCATCTGTTCACGGGTTTACGCCTGGAAGAAATATCGTCAGTAATGCCAAACCTCATGTCAGACGTCGTTATGTCTTGAATCTCGACCTCAAAGACTTTTTCCCTTCCATTAATTTTGGACGAGTGCGGGGAATGTTTATGGGGATTCCCTATCATTTACCTGAACCAGTAGCAACAGTATTGGCGCAAATTTGTTGTCATAATAATCAATTGCCCCAGGGTGCGCCAACTTCACCGGTAATTACTAATATGTTGTGTGCCCAGATGGACAGTCGGTTACAGCGGTTAGCTCAAAAAAATAAATGCACCTACACTCGCTATGTTGATGATATTACCTTTTCTACAAATATGCCAGAATTTCCAACAGATTTAGCGATTGAGGTCACTACAGCTGAAGGAACTCGAATTCAAATTGGTGAACCCCTGCGGCAAATTATTGAAAGTAGTGGTTTTTTGATCAATGATGAAAAGGTAAGATTGCAAAAGCGGGGACACCATCAGGAAGTGACGGGGCTAACCACAAATGAATTTCCCAATGTTGACCGTCGCTATGTGCGGCAAATTCGAGCGATGCTTCATGCGTGGCGCAAGTATGGCAATCAAAATATATTATCTGTCACGAGCCAATCCAATCACCCCATCAGCTATGAAAGTTTTGATAAGTTTAAGCAAATTCTACGGGGCAGGATTGAGTATGTTGGTTTAGTAAAAGGGAAATCATCCCAAATTTATAAAAGATTTCTCGATGAGTTTTCATTCCTAGTCAGAATGGAGGTATAGAATATGGGCACCTTTATTAATTCACAGTTATTGAGAATGACCCCTGCGTTATTGATAATTGCCAACGAGAGAATGGGGTCTCCGAGCCTGTCATGTAAGTACAAAAATCAATTCAATAAATAGAGGTTCCCTAAAAATTGCCAATGAGAAAAATAGTTCTTTTGACACTCACACTGAGTTTAAATCCCAAACAATAGAGGTGTTTCTATGCCATCACCAATAATTCCACTTCAGCCCATTGATTATCAAATAATACCAGATGAATACCTTAAAGAATATCTCAATAGTCTCAAGGAAAAAATGATACAAGAAGAAGAGAAAAGCTTTGGCGAGTATTGTCGGTATGCATTTATGCAAATAGAGTCAATTGCAAGAAATTTCACGGGAAAGCATGATACTCAAAACGGTTATATAAGTGACGTTATTGCTGAATGCTTGGGAATAGAAGGCATTCCTTGGAAAGAACGCAGTGACCGTTGCGAAATTTACAAGGAAATTGAATACATACATAAAATTAGAAACAAGGTGTGTCATGGCAATGGATTTGGGCATGATGTATTTACTGCACTTTGGTATGACGAAAAGTATAGTATATATGTACAAATTGACAGAAAGCGGCAATTTCAGATGAACACCAAATTGTATGATGATTTAGTCAAATATCTTGACAAAAATAACGTCAATTATTCGGAGAAAAACTTCAAACTTGATGATAAATCATTTATTTGCTCCTTCTATATTAACCCAAATGATATTAGAACTGCTGAAAAAATCTATTGCGATTTTTTACGTCCTAGTACGGTAAAACAGGTGAATGGAAATCTTAAATTTTATAAAATCAAACAAGGTTTTGCCGCTGATTATTTCAAAAAAGCAGATTGTAAATCAGTCGAGAAAACAGTAATTAATTTTCTGAAAAAAGTTTATTCCCCGCCTACTTTAGAGAGTTTATCATGATGAGTTATAGAAGAATTGTAAATAAGAAGAATAGACTGGTTAACAGTAAGTCAAGATTTCACTCATTGTCTGACAATAAATTATTTAATGATTTTTTATCCAGATGTCAAATGATAGTAACAGGGGTTGGTAAATATGATTTTTTCGTAAACTGTCAAGTCCTCGAAAATCTTGAAGTTGATATACAAGATATGCATTCATATTCCGACTTGGAAGCTTTTGAACGCTTGCTCAAGACCATTCTTTTCATCACCCACCATCCCTGTCTCTTTGATCCTGAAAAAGGTAGCCTCAAAACCCTAGTAGATGCCATGATCCAAGCAGGTGAGTTTCACTATGATTGCTCAGCCAGCATTCGCAAAGACATCGAAAAAGTCCTGAAACCCTATGGCTTGATGCCCTCTCATCCCATGAAAAAAGGTTATTACTTAGGCACTGCTATCCTTTCCCGATCAGAATTGCTCCAGGTTTTTCAACTACTTCAAGCCCAGGCGACCAGCCTAACTGATCCCGCATCTTTATCCGTGTATGAAACCTTCAAACAGCGATTGGAATACAGCAAAATCACCACATCAGATATTTATCCTGTGCGGGCTATTGCCAATCGCACAATCATAGATCACAGCCTATTACCCAGTAGTTCAATTGCCCATACGCCCCAATTGATTGAAGAAGCCATCCTTGCTGGTCAACTCCTAGAATTTCGCCATCTTCAGGGAGCCGCCCGTTATCCAAATCAGGCAGAACTGGTTTTTTTTAAGGCATGGCCGCTACAGTTAGTTTTTCATAATATCGCTTGGTATCTGGGTTATGAATTAGCTGAAGGTGCATTCCAGGGACTTTTATGTTTTGAGCGATTAGACCGGCTGTTTTTAGGACAAAAACAAACGCAAACACGGGATATGAAAATCCAACAAATATCCTTAGCAAAATTACAGAAACTTTATCAAGCAAGTAGTAGTATTTATTTAGGACGGGATGCACAGTTACAAAGGCAATATTTAAGTGCTAAAAGTGGTCAACGTCGCCATCTCGAAATCACCCTAGAGCTTTGGTTTAGTGATTACATTTTTCAATTTGTTAGCGAGGGCACCAATCGTTTTCCCCAAAACAAAATGCAGATGTCTCCTAAACTGAACGGAATAATTCCTAATAAAAAAGAACGGATGTTTAGCCTACCGAAAACGGGAGACCCCTGCTTTCCTAATCGTTTCCGGGTGCAACTCCCATGTTGGAGTGTGGATGATATTGACCTACAGCGATGGATTTTGACCTATGGTAATGATGTTACAGTCTATTTATCAATTAGAGGATACAAAAAGCCTCCATCATTCTCAAGGTTAAGAATAATTGACTCACGGCAAGTGGGGTTCAACTGTATCCCATAAGCACTTAAAAGACTGTATTTCAGGGCAGGAGTTGTAAGTAAATGTGAATGCCGCAAACTTGTTTGAAATTACTATACTGTTCTAATTTCTAATAGGATGGCTATGGAACAATCAATAAGCGGAAGAGCCATTCGATTACCCCAACTGTTTGATTTCATTGAGTAATTGGGCAATTACTTCCCGGGCACTTCCAAATAACATGGCGGTGCGTTCTTTGTAGAACAATTCATTTTCTACCCCCGCATAACCCCGGCTCATGCCCCGTTTAATCACCACTGTCCGTTGGGCTTTATCCACTTCTAAGATAGGCATTCCGTAAATGGGACTATTTTTATCATGGCGTGCCGCCGGATTTACCACATCATTGGCACCCACCACCAACGCCACATCCGTGCGCTCAAATTCCGGGTTGATTGCCTCCATATCGTACAACTGGGTGTAGGGCACGTTCGCCTCCGCCAGCAGGACATTCATGTGCCCCGGCATCCGCCCTGCCACCGGATGAATCGCATATTTGACCGATACCCCCCGCTGTTCCAGGGCATCCGCCAATTCCCGTAACGTATGTTGCGCCTGCGCCACCGCCATGCCATACCCCGGCACAATCACCACCGACCGGGCATAGGCAAGCATCATCGCCGTTTCCTCCTCGTCCGTGCGCCGAATCGTCCCTGCCACCGTTGCGCCCGTCCCGGCAGTACCGCCCTGGGTCGCCGTGAATGCCCCAAATAACACATTACTCAGGGAACGGTTCATCGCCTTACACATGATCTGGGTCAAAATCAGCCCGGATGCCCCCACCAACGCCCCGGACACCACCAGCGCATCATTCAGCAGGATAAACCCGGTCGCCGCCGCCGCCAAACCCGAAAACGAGTTCAACAGGGAAATCACCACCGGCATATCCGCCCCCCCAATCGGCAGGACAAACAGCACCCCAAAGATTAACGAAAGCACCAACACCGCCGCAAAAGCCGGTAGATTCAGGGGGGAAAGCAGTAAAACCCCACTCGCCGCCAGGGTACCCGCCGCCAACCCCGCCGTCAGCCAGCGTTGCAGGGGCAAAATCACCGGATTCCCCGTCACCCAGCCCTGCAATTTCCCGAAGGCGAGCAAACTCCCCGTAAACGTCACGCCACCAATCAACACCCCCAACAGGGTGGAAATTAATGCCGATGTTGCCAGAGGCGTACCGGACAACGTACTGCGCCAAAATTCCCCCCCGGCGATCAACACCGAAGCCGCCCCGCCCAAACCATTCAACAAACCCACCATCTGCGGCATGGCGGTCATCTCCACCCGGTACGCCATCCACGCCCCCACCACTGAGCCAATCACCAAACCCAGGAGAACTTGACCGTAATTCAAGACCTGCTGTTGTAATAACGTTCCTACCACAGCCAACAGCATCCCCACCGCCGCCCAGACATTTCCCATGCGAGCCGTAGCAGGGGAACCCAATTTTTTAATGCCAATGATAAATAGGGAAATGGCAACCAAATAGGTGAGTTCAATGCCGGTGGGGAGAAAGCTCGCTAAATTCATCGGGGTTGGCTCCTGAATCCGTAGGGGTGGAACAGTTTTTTAAGGGATTATTAGTGATTATTTTAAGTAACTATTTTTTGAACATTTGCAACATCCGGTCGGTGACCAAAAAACCACCCACCACATTCACCATCGCCAGGGCAATCGCCGTAATTCCCAGAACTTCACTAAGGGTATCCTGGGCAGTTCCAGCCAGCAAAATGGCTCCCACCACCGCAATTCCTGAAATGGCATTGGAACCAGACATTAAAGGTGTGTGCAAGGTCGGGGGTACTTTATTAATCACCTCAAATCCGGCAAAGGAAGCCAGCACAAACACAAATAGGGCGGAGATCAAGGCAGTGTTCATAAATTGCGAATTTCCATAGATTAAAATTCAATAATCGCACAGGAAATTCTTGCCATGACCAAACCATAGAAATTCTTTGGGATCATGGGGAGCAATTGCCCATACATTGACCCAGAATTTCCGTCCGGTATGCCGCTTCACTGAGCAATCGTTGCGGTTGCCGCTCGACAAACAGGGTTCCCTGGAGATGGTCGTACTCATGTTGAATGATGCGAGCCACAAAATCCTCAAATTCCTGGGTCACCACCTCCCCCTGGACATTCACATACTGCACCCGCACCCAGGGCGACCGGGCGACCAAACCCCGTTGGTTGGGCACACTCAGGCATCCTTCCCAGTCCCAGACGGGTTCCCCAGCCATTGCCACAAGTTCCGGGTTGATCATCACCAGAGGTTGCATCAGCGGTGCATGGGGATAACGGGGATTGGGACGGGAAGCCACCACCAGCATTTGTAATGACACACCGATTTGGGGAGCCGCCAAACCCACGCCATTGGCTTCCTGACATATCCGCACCAAATCCCCCATAAGTCGCTGAACAGTGGGGTCAGCCAAATCCTCAACAGACTGCGCTGGGTGGTGGAGGGTGGGATGCCCCAGATGGAGAATGGTGTGCGTCATAATGCTTAACGATTTTTAATAGTATTGGGGGAGTCCAGGCTTTATTTTTAATTAATGGGGGAGAACGAAGGCACGTATCCACGCTTTGGTTCCTGTTCACATTATCATAACGGATTCTTAACATGAGTAGTCAATTGGCATTAGCACTGCGGGAAGGCACCAAAAAAGCCCACACGATGGCGGAAAACGTCGGTTTTGTCCGCTGTTTCCTGAAAGGGGTGGTCGAAAAGCAGTCGTACCGCAAATTGGTGGCGAATTTCTATTTCGTCTATGGGGCGTTGGAAGCGGCGATGGCACAGCACCGGGAACACCCGGTTGTTGGTCCATTGTATTTCCCGGAATTGGTGCGTCAACCGGCTCTGGAGCGGGATTTAGCCTTTTACTACGGTGCCCAATGGCGGGAGGAAATTCGGCTTTCCCCAGCCGGTCAGACCTATGTGCATCGCATTGAGGAATTGGCACGCACCCAGCCGGAATTGTTGGTGGCGCACGCCTACACCCGCTACTTGGGGGATTTATCGGGCGGACAAATTCTCAAAAAAATTGCCCAAAACGCCATGAATTTGGGGGACGAAGGGGTGGCTTTTTACCGCTTTGAGCAAATTCCCGACGAAAAAGCCTTCAAAGCGCAATACCGGCAGATTTTGGATACCTTGCCTGTGGATGCGGCTACCGTCCAAGCGATTGTGCAGGAAGCCAACGCCGCCTTTGGCTTGAATATGAAAATGTTCAAGGAACTGGAGGGGAATCTGATCAAAGCCATCGGGGTCATGCTGTACAACTCCATCGTGCGGGGGCGGCAAAGAGGCAGTACGGAACTGGCACCCGCCACCGAATAATTGCCACTCATCCCCCATTATTCCTGCCATGACCCTGCGTACCTGGGCGGAGATCAACGCCAAAATCCAGGCAAAACAAGCAGTGGTGTGGACGGCGGCGGCACTCAAAGCCCGGGTCAAGGAATGGGGGGTTGCCCGCTGTGCCCGTACAGTGGATGTGATCACCACGGGAACCTTCGAGCCGATGGAGGCTTCCGGGGCGGTGCTGAATCTAGGGCAGACCGACCCGCCGATTAAACTGCGCCAATGTTGGTTGGATGGGGTACCATGCTACACCGGGTTTGGGGCGGTGGATGTGGTGATTGGGGCGTCCCAACTGGGAGAAGACGAGGGAGTGGAACGGGGGGGCGGTCATGTGATTGCCGATTTGATTGCCGGGCAGACGGTTTCCCTCAAGGCGGTGGGGCAAAGCACCGATTGTTATCCCCGCCCCACCTTAGAAACCCGGATCAGCAAAGATACAATTAACCAATTTTATCTGTACAATCCCCGTAATTTGTACCAAAATTTTATCGTCGGGGTGAACGGGGGGGATCGGACGCTTTACACCTATCTGGGACCCCTCCTGCCGCAATTGGGAAATGCGGTGTATGCCTGCACGGGTGCCCTTTCCCCCCTGTTGAACGACCCGGACTTGCGGTGTGTGGGAATTGGCACCAAGGTATTCCTGGGGGGCGGGGTGGGGTACATCGCCTGGGAAGGGACGCAACATTTCCCTTTGCAAAAACGGCTCCCGAATCGGGTGCCCATTGGACCAGCGGCGACGGTGGCATTGATTGGGGATGCCCAACAGATGCAATCCCGGTGGGTGCGGGGCTGTTTTTTCAAACACTACGGTTCCTCCTTGTACCTGGGGGTGGGGGTACCCTTCCCGGTGCTGGATGAGCAGGTGATCGTTGCCTGTGCCGTACAAGATGAAGAGATTGTCGTGCCGGTGATGGATTTTGCCATTCCCCGCCGAGTGCGTCCCAGCTTTGGACTGGTGAGTTATGCCCAACTCAAATCCGGGCGGATTACGATTAATGGCACCCAAGTTCGTACTGCTCCCCTCGCCAGCATTTCCTGGTCAATGGAGGTGGCGGAAATTCTCAAATCCTGGATCGAGCGGGGGGAATTTACCTTGAATGAACCAATTGCGCCCCTGCCGATGGATCGGGCATTTTTGTCCCAGGACGGTCTGGAGTAACCCTATACTAGAGTTACAGTCTTTTCTTTTATTATGGGGTACAGTAGCAACATGTGGCAAACCAATTTGCAAAAGAAGAAGGATTAATTAATAACACAGATGCTTGGATAATTGACTGTATATCCTTTACTGGTGAATCATGAAACTGTCGAATAAAATTCTTTAGGACTGACCACATCATTTCCATTGGATTAAATTCTGGTGAATCCACAGGGAGAACCCACAAGTGTTGAATCCTGCAATAAAACTTTACATATTTAGGCGTGGGACGACCCGATTGAGCCAATGGACAAAATTCCACTCCTGCCGTATTAAGATTTGTATATATCGGAACTTATCTGCCAATTTACTTCCGTACATCCGTGGAACTTTTAACAGTTGCAATATCAAGTAAACTATTAAAATTACATAAATTTGAATGGTAATTCCATTCAAATTTTTACTCATCATTTTATCGAGCTTTAAGTTCATCTTTAGAAATTTCCATAGTACCTCTATCGCCCAGCGTTGTCTATAGGCTTCCCCTATCTCTTCATTACTCATTACATCCTCAGGAATATTGGTAGCTAAATAATAGTCTACTTTCTGTTGAACATTGCCAAAACAAACTACTCTCGCCTTACCTCGTTCTGTGGTGATATGATAGTTTTCATCCCATTTCCAATTCGACTTAATACGGATAATAAAAAGGGCATCATTTTCGATAAATTGTTCAAATACTTTGTGACTGCAAAACCCTCTATCCCCGACTGCGACTCCATTTTCCGGTAGCATTTTCACAATATCTTCACCAAAATTAATCTCATGTGCCTGTCCAGGACTAACAATTAAATGACCAGTAGATTTCGTATCTTGATTCAAAGTGGTTATTAACTTTACTTGGCGATAGCCTTGGAGCCAAAATAACTTACTCATCAGCGGTATTACGGTAGCATCAAAAGGACATAAAACCAACCTCTTTTCAGGATGAGCTTCCTCAATATAATGCAATAATTTATGATAAAGATGCATAAAAATTTGTGGGTCTCTTGTCTTGTTCGCCTTAGAAAACGTGGATAAGTCAACCTTAATGCCCGCATGATTTAATTGGTAAAATAAGTCCCGTAAACTGTTGATTCCTTTGTCTAAAATGCCAGCAAACCAGATTGAACAAAATAAGCGAGAATTTAGAACTGGATAATCATTAGTTGGCAGGTCTTTGAGTAAAAATTTGACAATCCCGGGAAAAGAATTGAATTTCATAGTTGTTTCATGTTTTGGTTTATATGAATTAGAATACCATATTTTGACCCCTCTTTTTCTGCCTTTACCTACCTTTCAACACTTCTGGGGAGAACCAATAAACGAGCACCAGTCTGGCTAATCGTCTGTTGTACTTCTATGGCTTTATGACTATTCAAGTTGTCCATAATTACCACCTTCTTTTCATTTAATTTTGGGCATAATTCTGTTTTCACAAATTCTAAAAAATCCTGTTTCTTCATTGAGCCTTTGATGATTTTATGACAAACAATACCATCCACAGATATAGCACCAATTAACGTGTATTTCTGACCCCTGTTTTTCTGGCGATAACTATAAACTTTTTCCCCTTGTAAACTCCATGCAACTTTCCTCGCCCTCCCAGACTCCTGTTTCATCTAAAGCAACTATATCTTCGGCTGGAACGCTTCCAATCTTATGCCAGTATCCTAAGCGTTCTGCACAACTTCACTCTTGACTTTTTCACTACGGAATGTCTTTTTTTTAGAGTGATTTTATGCTTTTTCAAGAAAGAATGCAATGTGCTAATACTCACTTCCTAGCCTTTCTCCAATTATCTCGAGATATTGCCACAAACACTTATCTGGATACTCTTCAACAATGCCTAAAATCTCAACTTGATTTTGTTCTAAAATTCCAACTCGCTATGCCTCCGGCACGGCACCGCCTAACGTCCCTACTTTCTTAGGTGTTAAGTCTTGAGTCTGTTGATACTGTTGTACGAGGCGATGTACTGTCCTTTTAGTTACCAATGGCTTCGCCACGCTTCGCTATAAACCACTTAGCTACTTCCCGGATTGTTCTCCCGCTTGGTATGCAACTACGATTTTTTGCCGTAAATCTAAGGAATGTGTAGGCATCTCTTTGTGCTCATTGTTTCTATGGCTTGTATCCTACAATAGCACAAAAGACTGTATGTCTGTAATGCTTTAGTTAATTAGTATAACTCACTCATTCAATTATTCTAAATCCAATTAGAATTGCTATAGTCTCATTCTAATTCAAAAGGGCTATAAAACTAGGCGTGGGTAGAAAGCTGGCGTGGACGCTGTGGACATCCTGCCATAATCCGTTGAATAGCAAGAATTGTTTGCCGTTCACATTTTTGTTGAATGGATAGTGGAATGAGGTTGAGAATTTTCTCCCGGTTATATCCAGCAACAAAAGCCGCATACTGCACAATTAAATTGGGGTAACATAACACCAATCCGTATTGTAAATCTTCAGGAATTTCTGGAAAGTAATGATGCCAACGAAAGTCATCAACCGTCAGCCATGCCGTAACAGCGACTGGCAAGATCACCTCTAGAATATCTCGCTCCATCAATACATACACTAACGGACGGCCATCCGAGGCATAGGTTACGGTACTATTAACTTTCTTTGTTTCTAAATCAATCCAATTCGCCCCCAAAGTCAATAAACGAAAATAAGCAGTCATAAAGTCAGTTTGCGCTGGATACTGACACCACCAGTTCTGGCGAGTGATAGGGAAAAAATTAGTCGAAGTACCCAAAAACCAACCTGCCTGATTAGAGAAAATCTTCTGCCGAAAGGTATCCCGTAGCCCTATGGGAGCAAAATTCTCGATAGTAGTACGCTTGGTCATTTAACCTCATACAACCCAACGATTATCATACTAAAGCTAATTCATCCAATTGGGTCTAGTGGTGATGCGAACGACGAAATTAGGTATAAATAAGAGCCATCGCCTGGCTGATTTCGGTCAACTTTGCCACCAGTTGAGGCGGCTGTACCACCTTACAGTCTTTTGAGTGGTTATGGGATACAATTGAACCCCACTTGCTGTAGGTCAATCATGCTAAGCCTTTAGGATAATCGAGGCTTTTTGTATCCTTTAATTGATAAATAGACTGTAATCGTGGATAGCTACGAACAGCCTATAGAGAGGCCTGGAGATTATGAAGAACAGAAAAAATATTACTCGGGCAAGAAAGCAAACAATACCAGGAAAAGCCAAGTCATTGTTTTACCGAAAGGGAAAGATATTGTGGATATGGTGATAGGTAAACCAGAACCAACCAGCGACAAAAAGATTTTTGATGAACGGCAACCAGAATTTGCCCCCAACCAAATGTTTCAAGGAGATAAGGCATATCAAGGCGGGCAATCCATGAGAACTCCCCAGAAAAAGCCAAAAAATAAAGAATTATAGTCATTTCAAACAAGTTTGCAACATTCGCCTTCACCTACAAACCCTCTCCTGGAAAGGAATAGAGCGATTGCAAATACCTAAAAAGTGTCGCATTCTAAAACGGAATGACTATAACTAAGGATGCGCAATTGCAGAATAAAGGATTAGGTTGCCAACGGATTTTTATTGAGCATTTAATTCGTCTATTAAAGATATTTAGAGTCGCCCAGGAACGATTTAGATTAAGTCCAGACAAGTACAACCGGATAATTATGACCATTGGCGGTCTGGTTCGATTCCGACTGCTCGTGCTCTAGTTGGATAGGATAGTCTATTCCACGAAAGCAATTATTCTCGGAGATGTCTATTAAACGCCACCGTCAGCCCCGCCGCCACCAACACCCACCAGGGTCGGTCGGTTAAGGGGGATAGTGGCTTGACCACATTCTTTCTCAGCTTCTTTGACTGCCTTGAGCAACCACCCCGGCGGTCCCAGTTCCACATTCTGCATCAAACGGTTAAACTCCCGGTCAAAATGTGCCGCCACTGTAGCATTTTTAATCACCAACAAGGTCTCATCATTATTGTGATTCCCTGCCGGAGTCCAGTTGTGGGAACCCACAATCACCACATAGTTATCCATCACCCCAAACTTATGGTGTAACCGGTCCCCTTTAGGCAATTTCGGTACCCCCACCTCCCGCACCGGGTTTGCCCAGGGCGCATTGTCTGGCTCATACTTACACGTCCCCTTACGAGGCAGAGCAATCCCCCACATATCCAGGGATTCATTGTAGTATTTGAACGCAAAATCCGGTTCAATCAATGCCCGAATTTTTACCCCCTTATTGTGCAGTGGCTCCATCACATCTACTAATTTTTGCTCAGAAAATACAAACAGGGCTAAATCAATTTTATTTTGGGCTTGACTCAAGGTATTGGCAATCAACGCATTGGTACTTTGATCCCACTGGCGACGGCGGGCGGGAGAGAAATTAATGGTGACCGTTCCTGCGCCCAGATTCACCGTTTGGGGTTCCCGCAGGGGTTTTTGAATCCCAAATTTGCTATCCGTATTGCCCCCTGGACCATCCCCCCACATGATATTAAATTCTTCCCCAAAAATGCGCCCCACTTCGGGACTATCCATCAACACCAGGGAATTGGGATTGCCCCGGCTTTCCGGCGAACCAAAGTCCCCGTGCATATCACTGGTGGTAAAATTCGCCGAAGTGACCAACACCCGCTGGTCATCAAAAATCATAAATTTATGGTGCATCAAACCACTCCCTTTGGAACCATCCGCCGTGTCATCAATTAGAGGTAAATTACCATTTTGCATGATAATAATGGCATCCCCGTTATTGATTTCCTCCTGGCTAAGTTTGCCATCCCCATTCGTATCAATGAGTTTCACCACTTCGTCATAACGGCTACGGCTGTGGGGATTTAATTCATCCACTTGAGTATCAGTCAATTGACTCAATGCCACGTTGTAACTGTTTTCTAAAATCACCCGCACCCGCACCCCGCTTTGATGTTTTTTCACCAGGGCTTTTGCTACCAGGGGCAAACGGATTTCCTGCACCGCCACATCAATTGAGCGGGTGGCTTTTTCAATTTCCTGGAGAATAATCGCCTCGAAATTGTCCCCATAACGAGGGCCGATATTTTTGCGGTAGGGATCCTGGTAGGTAGCCGCTTCCGATTGGTTGAAATAGACCAAAATTGGGCTGTCTTGGGGCAGAGGGGCGACCTTGGGACGGGTGCCACAGCCAAAGGGGGCGGCGGCCAGCATTAAGATAGGGAATAATCGCAGGAACTTGGGCCAGGCCATAGCGTCTCAACCTCTAACATTTGAACGATAAGGCTCACCCATGTATCCGCCGTTGTCTGCCGACTGGTCCCATTTCAAGGTACCGCCCGTGCCCGTGGGCAAACTGTCAACCGAAGAACTGGTATGCCGTTGCCAACAGGGGTTTCAACCTGACCGAGCCGCTTTTACCGAACTGGTACGCCGTCATCAGACCCATGTGGAGCGAATTCTGTACCATTTAGCCTCGGACTGGAATGACCGGGCAGACCTGGTACAGGAGGTCTGGGTGCGAGCCTACCGTCATATTAAGCGACTCCAGGACCCCAGCAAGTTTAGGAGTTGGTTAAGCCGGATCGCCACCAACCTGTTTTACGATGAATTGCGCCGCCGCAAACGGCACCAGCCCACGATTTCCCTGGATGCGCCCCGGCAAATTGGGCATACGGAAATGGAGTGGGATCTGCCCTGCGATGCCCCCGGCCCGAGTGATGACCTGGCGACCCAGGAATTTTATGACCGGCTCAAACGGGCGATTGCTGACCTGCCGGAGGTGTTTCGCACCACCATCATCCTGCGGGAGTTGGATGGTCTTGCCTACGAGGAAATTGCCGAGATCACTGGGGCTTCCCTGGGAACGGTAAAATCCCGTATTGCCCGTGCCCGTGCCCGTTTACAGATGGAGTTGAAGCCTTACCTGGATAGCTAGTTTTATGCCATATTAGTAGCGGTGACGCCGCTTCCTCCCTATGCACATCACCCGTCCTGAATCCCCTGACCGCTTTGAACTGCTTAGTGCTTACCTAGACGGGGAAGCCAGCCCCGAAGAATGCACCCTAGTGGAACACTGGCTGGCTACCGATCCAGAGGCCAAGCAGGTGTACCAACAGTTGGTCAGCCTGCACGAACTTTGCCAGGATTTACCCATTCCTGCTTCCGGGGTTTCCGCCGACCAGATGGTGACAGGGGTGATTACCAAAATTACCCACCGTGCCCGCAAACGCTTGGCTTGGAGTGGGGTGATCGTCGCCGCCTCTGCCCTAGTGGGGGGCGTAATTTCCGGTGTGGTATGGCGTGCCCCGACCCCAGAATTTGCCCAGCAGTCCCCATCACCTCAAAACTCGAGCGCCGCTACCCTCCACAGTCCTAGTCGAGCATTACGCATCACCCTGGAGCAACCGCCGGTGGTGATCCCTGTCCAAGTGCGCCGGGAACAGGTACGGAATTAGGGGCTGTTTGAGGCGTTGTAGCTCCAGGTAGGTTAGGGTTAGGAAATTATCAATGGAGTACTTGAGATGCAATCCAACGCCCCAATTACCCTAGAAACATTAGCGGCTACTCTGGAGATCGTTGTTCATCGGTTGAATAGCATTGATACCCGTCTGGACAACCTGGAACAGAAGGTAGATAACCTAGAACAGAAGGTAGATAACCTAGAGCAAAAAGTAGATAACCTGGAAAACAAAGTAAATAACCTAGAAACTAAGGTGAATAACCTGGGAAATAAGGTGGATAATTTAGAACAGCAGGTGGACAACCTGGAACAACAGGTGGGGAAACTGGATGTGGAACTGACCGCCTACCAAAAGGGATTAGATGGCATGGTACGCATGGCGACCACCATCATCATCACCACCGGCACCGTAATTGTCATCGGGAACCTCGTGCCTTCCGTCCTCAATTTTGTAGCTCAGACCAGCCAATTGTCTGCTCGGTAATACAAGTTATGACAGCGGAAATTTCTGGGTATAGATGTGATGCAGAAGTGTTGAATCTTAAGATTTTGAGGGTTTGTGCCAAAATGTGCATCTAACCTGATGATACAAAACATTGTCATTTGGGAGCCAAATTCTCATTTATAACGAAAAATCTTCTCATTAAGTGTTTTGCCTGACTCGAATTTATGAACTTTTATTCCAGGGTTCAACACTACTGGATGTGATGATATTGCCGCAACAATCTAATCTGAATTGTCAGTGTAAATTTTGCACTTTTACATTTACAATCTTTTGAGTGGTGATGGGATACAGTTGAACCCCACTTGCCGTAGGTCAATCATGGTAAGCCTTGAGGATAATCGAGGCTTTTTATATCCTGTAATTGATAAATAGACTGTATCTTGTTTATGGGCATCTCTAAGAATAGGTCGCAGGGGCGTAGCCCCCGTTGTTGATTTTCGATAGCATGGGCATTTTAGCCAGATCACCTTCAATGGGTGCAAATTAAGGGAACCTCTATAAATGAGAAATTAGCGGTCGCAGGGGGGCACCCCCCGCCCTTGGTTCTGGGAAAGATGGGCATTCCGAGGATGAGATTTTTCGTTGGTTCTAATAAATAGAGGTGCCCTAAAATTGGGGCACCTCTATTAATTCATGGCTATTGAGAATGACCCCTGCGTTATTGATAATTGCCAACGAAAGAATGGGGCTTCCGAGCCTGTTATGTAAGTACAAAAATCAATAAATAGAGGTTCCCTTAAGAATTAGAAAAGTTGTAAATTTTATGACAAAAGTTGTAATAACTCTGCCCTCTTCAGTTTTGAATAGCCTTTGATACCCTGGGATTTGGCTAATTCCTTGAGTTGTGCCACTGATAGCGAATCTAAGTCAGTAATCCCTGGATCAATGATAGAGGTTTTTTCGCCTAATTCCATCAAAATTTGATTTTTTTCTGATGATGAAATAATCAAACACCAAGTGAAGTCAAGTTTTGCGGCTTTAGTTGCTTGCCAAATTAAATCATGGGCAATGACTTGGTATTCATTCTCTTTTACTTCAATAATGATAACAGGGTGCAAGTTTTTTCCTGTCTTTTGCATGATCTCAGATAAGGCTTTGACCTGGGCTGGTTTACCCTTTGCAGTTCCCTTAATCAGGTGGGTTGGTATCTTTTTGAGATGAGGTTCCATAGTTCAAAGAGGGGGGTAAATGATAGGTCGGGGAGTAAATAAAATTTCATCTACCAGGTCTATATAGTATTTAGCTCCTGAACATTTTGGATCAGAAACAACGGGACAGTTCCTAATACTAGCAATCGCAATTGAGTCGTGGTTAAAAATTTCATTTTTGCAAGGACAAAGATTATAGGTAGTTGTGATCTGATTAATGTGGTTTTTTATCCGTGTATGACCGCTACCAGTTACTGCTTTAGTAAATAGGATACCTAAGTTCAAGGGCAATCCAAAACGTTTAGATTGTAATTGAGCAATCACACGATTTACTCCCTTAGCGTGTGCTAAAGATGATTCCCCATAATCAACGGGGGTTAAAGTGGCATCACAAATGGTTAGTAACCATTCAATAATGATATTTACTTGGGGTGGGAGGTCAACCAGGATGTAATCATAATATTCACGCAGGATGCTAAATACTCGAAACATTAATTCACGAGGATTGCTAAAATTGGTATGACCTTGATTGATAAAATTCTTGAGTTTATTCGGTTCATGAGCTAAAAGAGAAATAGAATAGGTTTGAGTGCTACCACTAATCCGAAAAATTTTCTTCTGAATACTATCTCTGAGAGTTTGTGATATTTCGTGAGGCGGCTTCTGTAAAGAGATTTCGTTAAAAATATCTTCTAACCAGTTTATATCTTGATGATTCAGCCCTAAACCTCTGGTTAAGTCCCCCTGAGCGTCTAGGTCAATCAGTAGCACATTTTTACCTCTTTTTGCTAATTCTGCGCCAATGTTAATGTTATTCGTTGTTTTGGCTACACCACCTTTTTGGTTCCAAATTAAGAAAAACAACCCTTTTTTGGGAGATTCCAATTTCGATTTGAGATTGGTTATAAAAGTATTGATACTTTTGTGGGTTGCTTTGAACCTTTGAATCTCACCTAAAGGAAAAATGAGACCATCATGTCTCTGCCAAAATTGATAAAAATCTGGATTGATAACTAATCCGTAGGTTGCTAATTTTTCGGGTTCTACTTTATCTATACTTAGGTATTGAATAATCCCATTATTACTAGCACTACCTTTATAGAGAGGTGCACCTACGGCTTCTTTATATAATTGATTTTGATAGCATTGACTGATAAAATTTGTATCAGACAGTTTATGAAGTGAAGAATCCCGTCTTTTGGCTTCTACAACTAAAACTGGTTGGTTGTTATTATATATCAGAAAATCAGGTCTGATGGGGGTTGCGCTACAACCTATATTAGGATTCTTATTGTGCTTGAGATGTGGGAGTTTGAGAAATTTAGAATTGAAAACTTGAACTAAAAAATTCGTCTCAAAATCTGCCTCTGATTCATCTTCAGAGAATGATTGCCATGCGCTGAGGAGGGCGGGTACTGACATTGTTGTTCCGTTAGAGGGCTAGGGTCAAACGACCGGGGGTTACACTGCCATCTTAACCCCTAACCCCAGGATTGTCGAGGAATTAGGTTTTCGCATTTGCCAAAGCCATGAGCGTTGGTTTATGGTAATTTCTGTAACCTTTTACACCCTGCGTTTTTCCCCTAATGGCACCCCCAATTCTTGCCCTGCAAACTGAAAATCTGACGAAAACCTACCGTACTGGCTTTTGGTTGCGGCAGAAAGTTACTTCCTTAAATCAGGTTTCTCTGAAGGTTTATGGGGGAGAAACGTTTGGGTTATTAGGACCAAATGGTGCTGGGAAAACGACGTTTATGAAACTGGTCTTGGGGATTATTCGACCAACGGCGGGTGGGGGATTGGTGTTAGGACGACCCCTGGGGGATCGGTTGATCAAAGCTCGAATTGGTTATTTACCGGAAAATCCCTATCTATATGAATCGCTCACGGGTTGGGAATGTTTAGAATTGATGTCCACCCTGCATCAAGTGCCCCGTTCAGTGCAAAAACAACGATTGCCCCAACTCTTGGATTTAGTAGGTTTAGCGCAACAAGCCGCCCGCAAAAAAACCTTACGCCGCTACTCGAAAGGGATGTTACAACGAATTGGTTTGGCGCAATCTTTGGTCAATGACCCAGATTTAGTATTATTGGATGAACCGATGTCGGGATTAGACCCCCTGGGACGTTATCAGGTACGGGAAATTATTTTGCAGTTGAAATCCCAAGGGAAAACCATATTTTTTAATAGCCATATTCTCTCGGATGTGGAACATTTATGCGACCGGGTGGCGGTATTGGCACGGGGGGAATTACTGGCGGTGGGTACTTTGGATGAGTTATTAGGAAGCGGGCAAACCTATCAGGTGCAGGGACGGGGCGGCACGGCGGATACCCTGGCTCAATGGATTGATCATTTGGAATATCAAGGGGGATTTTGGCACGGGCAATTACGCATTAGTTTGCCGGAATTTGTGCAGAATTTAGCCAATATTGGAGCCGAATTACTCCATCTGAATTTGGAGCGGCAATCCCTAGAGGAATTTTTTGTGCAACAACTGCGGCAACGGGGCTATACGCAAAGCGGCATTGCATAATAGAGATATGAATTAGAGGAGAAAAGAATGCAGTGTCCTAAATGTCAATCTACCCATATCCGTAAGAACGGATGCAACAAACAAGGTAAACAAAATCATATTTGTGCCACCTGTGGACGGCAATTCATTAAAAACTATGATAGACCAAAAGGTTATGATGAAAAGACAAAACAGGAATGCCTGACCGCCTATGTGAATGGGATGGGATTTAGAGCTATAGAGCGATTAAAGGGAGTCCATCATACGACTATAATTAATTGGGTAAAATCTGCGGGAAAACTGTTGCCAAATGCTAATGAACCTGAGCCAATTCCTGAAGTAGCAGAACTAGATGAATTGGAAACTTTTGTAGGCTCAAAAAAAACAAAATTTGGCTCTGGACAGCCGTTGACCACTTTAAAAAAGGAATTTTAGCCTGGGTAATAGGGGATCATAGTAGTCAAACATTCCGTCCTTTGTGGCAATTAGTAAAATCATGGAGATGTTATTTTTATGTCACTGACGGATGGCCAGTTTATCGACATTTCATAGCCGATGAAGACCATATAATTAGCAAGACCTATATGACTAGAGTAGAAAGTGAGAATACACGTTTAAGACATTATCTTGCTCGGCTGCACCGGAAAACGTTGTGCTATTCTAAGTCAGTAGAGATGTTAAGATACTCTATTCGTTTACTCATTCATTATTTGAAGTTTCAAAAAGTACCTGTTCCCCTCTGATTCATAGCTCCATTCAGCAATGCCCGCAAAGCATTTGAGGATGGTCACGAACCCCGACTGGGTGGAATCAACCGGCTAGTCACTTGGGCTTTGGATAACTCCCGTACCAACCGTTGCGCCTGATGCCGATAGATGGGTTCCGGCAGGGTACTGGGCAATTGCTCCATGAGTTGGCGGCACAGTTTCAGGTCAAATCCCGTCACCTGGGCAATCACATTCCCCCCATAAAAAATAGCATCTTTATTGAGAGCTTTTTGCACTTGCACCTGGTAGCGGGGGGGTAGCCGTTCCCCCAGTTCCACCCGTTGCAACCCCCGACTCGTCGCCAGCACCACCAGTTTATCCCCCGGATGCAGGCGCAAATCGTCCGAGGGCATGGTTTTACTCTCTTGCTCGGCGGCGGCATGGTAATACACCGGCACGACCCCGTAGCCATAGCTCACCTGCGCCAAAATCAGCCCGTTGAGGGTGTCCCCCGCCTCAATCTCGTATTCCACCACCAGAATGGTGCGCCCATCCAAACGAAACAAACCCAGGATATTTTCCCCAAAGGCGGCGGCGGCAAAGGCTTCGGCGGCAATTTCATTAGCACATAGGACTTGGGCAAAGGGGAATAACCGGCGCACATTTTCGCTAAAGGTGGGGTCAAAGGTACGGATCACCACCTGGCTCTGGGGATTGATGCCCCGGGTCATCAGGGCAATTTCCAGGTTTTCCAACTCATCATCGGTGACGGTGACGATGCTTTTGGCGGTGGTCAGATTCACCTTGGGCAAGAGGGTTGCCGTAGCACCACTGAAAATGGGCACCTGGGGCAAGACTTCACTGCCCACGTCCATCGAGGTGATCACCGCCAAAGGTTGGCGAAATTCTTGCAATAAATTGGCAACTTGGCGACCGACTCGCCCCAGCCCCACCATCACCACATGACCTTGGGCAGGCACCGGCGGACGGCGTTGCAAAAATTGGAATTGGGTGGCGAGCAATTTTTCCGTCAGTAGGGCGTAAATCACCCCGGTAAAGGCGATCCCCGTTAAGGTTAACCCCAAACTCAACAGCCGCAACCACCAAGGCACGGGCAATTCAAACCGTTCCAACCCGCCAAACACATCCCCATACCCGCCTAGAAGCAGGATCATTGTCGTGTAAAACGTGTCCGGGAAATTCAACTCCGGGTAATACAGGTCGTACAGCAGGGTGCCGGTGAGCAGCAAAACCAACATTAACCCCGCCACCACCAATGCCACCCGATGGGTTCCCCCTTTTTCCCACCATTCGCCCAACCGTTCCCGCCAATGCCCCCAGCGGAGCCATTTTTGCCAGTCCCACCCCTGCCGCTTGGGAGTAACCGGGGCGGACGTGGCTACCGGACTAAAACTGCTTGAGGACTGCAATTCCACCGTCACCAGCGTGTCCCCCGGATAGGCGAGGATTTCCGGGTCCCAACGAAACAGGTACAATTCCTCGGACAAAGCAGGGCGGGTGGTGGATTGGTACGCCAACACCTTGCGACTGCGGCTGTAAAGTTCATACAAGCGCCGGGAATTCGCCCAGGGGTTCTGCGGGGAAATCACTCGCCGATGCACCTGAAATAGCTGTTCTTCCACTCGAAAAAAACCAATAATTTCTTCTCCCAATGCCGCCAAAGTAAAGGGCACCGCTGAAAGTTGGGTTGGCTCATAGGCGACAAAATTATGCAATTCCTGACCCAATAATTCCGTCAGATTTTGCTTCGCCGAACGCACCACCAACCGTACATTTGGGTTCAGCAACCGAGCCGCAAACGCAATTTGGATATTCACCCGCTCATTTTCCGTCACCGCCAACACCGCCCGGGCGTGCGCCACCCCTGCCTGTTCTAAAACCTCCGTTTTGCGGGCATCATCCTCAATCAATTCATCCAGCAGGGCATCCAACTGCCCCACTTCCCAATGTTTCGGGCGATTCAGGTCAATGCCCGTCACCCGGATACCAAAATTTTTCAGATTGACGACACAATACTGCCCCAAACTTCCCAACCCACAGATAATACAAGCATCGGGAGCCGCCGTAGTTTCCGGGGTAAAAACGATCCGGGAAACGGTCATAACCGGGTGAGGGAAATAGGTATGGTACGGACTGCCTCTAGTTTAGCCCCCAAGTCGGTATTCGGGAAGGAACGGAGTAAAAACGGGGCTATGCCCTGGAACCCTTGATTTTTTAAAAATTTTTAAATATAAAACAGGGGATATGGCAAGTCCCAAGCAAGCCAGTGAGACATGGTTCTCTGTTTTACGGCCAGAAGTTCTACATTAGCTTGACCCACCCCAACCAATAGGATTGCGCTGATAGCAAAGCGTGGCGTAGCCATATCTGGGCTTGGCGACATTGGCAATTTGCTACCCCAGTTGTTTGTTTTATAGTCATTCTGTGAATGCGACACTTTTTAGGGCACCTCTATTAATTGATTTTGGGAGGGATTTGTGAGATAATTAGTATTAACGACGTGGAGAGGGAAAATGGGTCAAAAAGCAGAAGTGTTGAATCTTAAGATTTTGAGGGTTTGTGCCAAAATGTGCATCTAACCTGATGATACAAAACATTGTCATTTAGGGGCTAGATTCTCATTTATAACAAAAAATTTTCTCATTAAGTGTTTTGCCTGGCTCGAATTTATGAACTTTTGTTGCAGGGTTCAACACTACTGGTCAAAAAGGATTTTGGGATGAGCAAGAGCGGCGGGAAAAACTCAATCAGAAAAAGCCCATGCTGAAGTGGCTCAATGAAAATATTAACTGGGAAGATTTCCGACCCATATTAGAAACCATATATGACAAGGAAAGAAAGAGTAATGCGGGTCGAAAACCCACCGACGTCATTGTGATGTTTAAATTGTTGATTCTCCAACAAATGTATGCCCTTAGTGACGATGAACTCGAGTTTCAAGTGAATGACCGTATCTCGTTCATGGAATTCCTAGGATTGGGTATCGAAGACGCTATCCCTGATGCCAAAACGGTCTGGCTATTTCGGGATAATCTCGCCAAGCACGATCTAGTCAAAGAAGTATTTGCTCACTTTGATAATTACCTGAGAGAAAAAGGATATATTGTCGAAGTTGGTCAGATTGTGGATGCCACTCTCATTCCCGTGCCAGTCCAACGAAATACTCGGCAAGAAAATCAAGAAGTAAAGGAAGGGAAAATTCCTAAGCAATGGGAGGAAAAACCCCAGGTTTTACGGCAAAAGGATAGAGATGCCCGTTGGGTAAAGAAAAATGGTGTCAGCTATTTTGGCTATAAAAATCATATCAGTGTGGATGTAAAATATGGTTTTGTGCGTCATTATGTGGTCACGGATGCCTCCGTGCATGACTCACAAGTATTCAGTCAACTGGTGGATATTGATGGGTCGGAAATCTGGGGAGATAGTGCCTATCACAGCACGGATTTAGAATGGACGTTAGCCAGGATTGGATTTACCAGTCACATCCATGAAAAAGGCTACCGAAATCAGCCCCTAACCGCAGAGCAAAATGAAAAGAATCGCATCAAATCTAAAGTGAGAGCCAAGGTGGAACACGTATTTGGTCAGTGGGTGATGTGTCTTGGGGGTAAATTCATGCGTCTGATTGGTAAAACCAGAGTAGAAGCGGCAATTGGTTTGAAAAATTTGGCTTATAATTTCCGCCGTTATGCGTTTTGGGAGCGGCAGTCCCTGGCCGATAATCTGTGAGTTTTGACCCCCTACTAAGTCTCTTTTCAATCATATCTACAGCAATCTATAAAACCCAGTCATCTTAGTACAAAAAAGTACTGAGCAATGCTATGCTGTTTTTGTGTTTCGTTCTCATATTTTGAATAAATAGAGGTGCCCTTTAGTTGTGGAAGTTAAAAAACGGGATTCTTCACTTCATAAAGTATCTGATACAGATTTTATCAGTCAGTGCTATCAGAATCAATATTATAGACAAGCTGTAGGTACACCTCTTTGCCAAAATACTGGTAATAATGGGATTATTCAATACCTAAGTATAGATAAAGTACAGCCCGAAAAATTAGCAACCTATGGATTGGTTATCAATCCAGATTTTTATCAGTTTTGGCAGAGACATGATGGTCTCATTTTCCCTTTGGGTGAGATTCAAAGGTTCAAAGCAAACCAAAAAACTATTAACGCTTTTATAACCAATCTCAAATCGAAATTGGAATCTCCCCAAAAAGGGTTGTTTTTCTTAAGGGCACCTCTATTTATTCAAAATATGAGAACGAAACACAAAAACAGCATAGCATTGCTCAGTACTTTTTTGTACTAAGATGACTGGGTTTTATAGATTGCTGTAGATATGATTGAAAAGAGACTTAGTAGGGGGTCAAAACTCACAGATTATCGGCCAGGGACTGCCGCTCCCAAAACGCATAACGGCGGAAATTATAAGCCAAATTTTTCAAACCAATTGCCGCTTCTACTCTGGTTTTACCAATCAGACGCATGAATTTACCCCCAAGACACATCACCCACTGACCAAATACGTGTTCCACCTTGGCTCTCACTTTAGATTTGATGCGATTCTTTTCATTTTGCTCTGCGGTTAGGGGCTGATTTCGGTAGCCTTTTTCATGGATGTGACTGGTAAATCCAATCCTGGCTAACGTCCATTCTAAATCCGTGCTGTGATAGGCACTATCTCCCCAGATTTCCGACCCATCAATATCCACCAGTTGACTGAATACTTGTGAGTCATGCACGGAGGCATCCGTGACCACATAATGACGCACAAAACCATATTTTACATCCACACTGATATGATTTTTATAGCCAAAATAGCTGACACCATTTTTCTTTACCCAACGGGCATCTCTATCCTTTTGCCGTAAAACCTGGGGTTTTTCCTCCCATTGCTTAGGAATTTTCCCTTCCTTTACTTCTTGATTTTCTTGCCGAGTATTTCGTTGGACTGGCACGGGAATGAGAGTGGCATCCACAATCTGACCAACTTCGACAATATATCCTTTTTCTCTCAGGTAATTATCAAAGTGAGCAAATACTTCTTTGACTAGATCGTGCTTGGCGAGATTATCCCGAAATAGCCAGACCGTTTTGGCATCAGGGATAGCGTCTTCGATACCCAATCCTAGGAATTCCATGAACGAGATACGGTCATTCACTTGAAACTCGAGTTCATCGTCACTAAGGGCATACATTTGTTGGAGAATCAACAATTTAAACATCACAATGACGTCGGTGGGTTTTCGACCCGCATTACTCTTTCTTTCCTTGTCATATATGGTTTCTAATATGGGTCGGAAATCTTCCCAGTTAATATTTTCATTGAGCCACTTCAGCATGGGCTTTTTCTGATTGAGTTTTTCCCGCCGCTCTTGCTCATCCCAAAATCCTTTTTGACCCATTTTCCCTCTCCACGTCGTTAATACTAATTATCTCACAAATCCCTCCCAAAATCAATTAATAGAGGTGCCCTTAATTTGGAACCAAAAAGGTGGCGTAGCCAAAACAACCAATAACATCAACATCGGTGCAGAATTAGCAAAAAGGGGCAAAAATGTACTACTGATTGACCTAGACGCTCAGGGGGACTTAACCAGAGGTTTAGGGCTGAATCATCAAGATATAAATTGGTTAGAAGATATTTTTAACGAAATCTCTTTACAGAAGCCGCCTCACGAAATATCACAAACTCTCAGAGATAGTATTCAGAAGAAAACTTTTCAGATTAGTGGTAGCACTCAAACCTATTCCATTTCTCTTTTATCTCATGAACCGAATAAACTCAAGAATTTTATCAATCAAGGTCATACCAATTTTAGCAATCCTCGTGAATTAATGTTTCGAGTATTTAGCATCCTGCGTGAATATTATGATTACATCCTGGTTGACCTCCCAGCCGAATTTAATATAGGGTACCTCTGTTAATTCATAGCTATTGAGAATGACCCCTGCGTTATTGATAATTGCCAACGAGAGAATGGGGCTTCCGAGCCTGTTATGTAAGTACAAAAATCAATAAATAGAGGTTCCCTATAATTATTCAATGGCTACTAACCATTTGTGATGCCACTTTAACCCCCGTTGATTATGGGGAATCATCTTTAGCACACGCTAAGGGAGTAAATCGTGCGATTGCCCAATTACAATCTAAACGTTTTGGATTGCCCTTGAACTTAGGTATCCTATTTACTAAAGCAGTAACTGGTAGCGGTCATACACGGATAAAAAACCACATTAATCAGATCACAACTACCTATAATCTTTGTCCTTGCAAAAATGAAATTTTTAACCACGACTCAATTGCGATTGCTAGTATTAGGAACTGTCCCGTTGTTTCTGATCCAAAATGTTCAGGAGCTAAATACTATATAGACCTGGTAGATGAAATTTTATTTACTCCTCGACCTATCATTTACCCCCCTCTTTGAACTATGGAACCTCATCTCAAAAAGATACCAACCCACCTGATTAAAGGAACCTCTAAGGGTAAACCAGCCCAGGTCAAAGCCTTGTCTGAGATCATGCAAAAGACGGGGAAAAACTTACACCCTCTCATTATTATTGAAGTGAAAGAGAATGAATACCAAGTCATTGCCCATGATTTAATTTGGCAAGCAACTAAAGCCGCAAAACTTGACTTTACTTGGTGTTTGATTGTTTCATCATCAGAAAAAAACCAGATTTTGATGGAATTAGGCGAAAAAACCTCTATCATTGATCCAGGGATTACTGACTTAAATTCGCTATCAGTGGCACAACTCAAGGAATTAGCGAAATCCCAGGGTATCAAAGGCTATTCAAAACTGAAGAGGGCAGAGTTATTACAACTTTTGTCATAAAATTTACAACTTTTCTAATTCTTAAGGGAACCTCTATTTATTGATTTTTGTACTTACATAACAGGCTCGGAAGCCCCATTCTTTCGTTGGCAATTATCAATAACGCAGGGGTCATTCTCAATAACCATGAATTAACAGAGGTACCCATCATTATTTATAGTAATTTCAAACAGGTTTGCGACATTCGCTTTTACCTACAAACCCTGTCCTAGAAGGGGATACGGTGATTACCAGTGCCTCAAAGTGTTGCATTTTCTTGTGAAACGACTATACTTGGGACTCTCCTCTTTTTTGAGCATTAAAAAGGTAGCACTACCAGATTACTTAGAACCAAAACGGGGCTACGCCCTGCAACCCTTGATTTTCTATAGCTAGGTAGGTTAAGGTTGTCGCCTTAAGATTCATGGCTACGCCACGCTTCGCTATGGGAAACCAATGTGGGGCTACGCCCAGCGACCCATATCATGTCAACCTTTGTATGCTTAGCTATAAGTATAAAATCTTACTCATAATTCAAATGTGATTACTGCAGAAATCTTCTATGGTGGCAACTATAGCAATCCTAAATGAGAATGGAACAGGGGTCGCAGGGGCACCGCCCCCGTCCTTGGTTCTGGGAAATTTTTGTTGGTTAATCAAATAGGATTGCTATATGAATTAGATACAATCAATACATAAAGATATTTTTCTAACATGAATAGTATCTCTTGCAATTTGATGGTAATTACTTTGGCATCTGTAGGATTTGACGTTGACCAATCCTGGGGGTATAAGTGCAACCATCTATCTTTGATTTGAGAGAATCTCATGGGCATTTCCAGTAAAGGCCATAGTACACTTGCGGTCACAAAATCGAGGCTTACTTCCGCTTGAAAAAAACAACTTTGTGCCGGAGTTTTCAAGAAATGAGAAATGGGGAAAGCCTGTCCCTGTTCTAAGGTACTCCGCCAAGCGGTTTTGACCACATCGGTACAGAGTTGTGGGTGCAAATAAATCAGAGATTCTTCCCTTAATATCGTTGCTTGTGGCGTGGTGGGATAGCCGCACCAAAAATCCATGAGCCGCTCGTGAGGATGAATTAAATCCCTGAGATAATAGCGTTCCCAAGGGGTAGCAATTGCCTCAACAGCCCCAATGATCGCCGGTACATTCTCCGGGTCAGTAAATAATTCCGTTAATCGCCACTTGCGCCAATAGACCATTTCAATCAATTCCAAACCAGCACACTCTAAATAGTGACTCACGTCCAGGGGCGTAAATCCTTTATCACATTGAAATAGGTAATTCATTAAAATATATTCCTGACCCCATCGGTCTAAACGATTACCTAAGGCGGGTTGCCAACAGTTTTTTTTGAGATTAACCTCATCCTGCAACTGTTGCATGATCAGGCGCACCGTATGAATGGCTTGGTCTTCAGGGTTATTTTTTTTTAAGCCGAGCCACTCAAAAAATTCCTGACCCCGATATTGCTCAGCACGCTGGTACTGGTCGTGAAAATTCACCCGCATAATTCCCTGGGGTTTTAAGACTTGAGCCAGCTTTTGTAACGTTACTTGGGGGTCATCCGATAAATAGATAACTTCGTCGCAGTTAATATAGTCAAATTGATAGTTCAAACAACCAATTTCCTCAATGGGCAGTACATGAAATTCATAGTTTTTGATTCCATGATAATGCAGACGATGGCGGGCCAGTTCGATAGATTTTTCAGATAAATCAATCCCCACAATCCGGGCATTAGGATTCGCCAAAGCCAGGGTTAAGGCACCGTAACCCGAACCACATCCCGCATCCAAAATAATTAAATTATCTTGCGGTGGAAGTCGCTTATATTTCAAATAGTAAGGGGTGATCAGATTGTGAATAAATAAAGATTCTGTTTCATGCTGGGGGGATTGCTCCAAGGGGAAATAGGGATAGGGTCCAAAGTCAAATTGCTCCTTAATTTTTATAAGATTACTATTGCTGTTGTTTCCGTTGTCAGCCATGCCTTACTCAACCGTTAGTAGCACATAAAGGGATTGTTCTAAAAATAATAGTAATTCCCTTAACATGGTACGAGCGATTTCAACAGGCACTGGTTCCAAGGTGAGTAAATCCCGGGGATAGAGTTGTAACCAACGTTGCAAAAGACTTTCAAAAGATTGGGTGCCCTCAAACAAAGGCCACAAAGCCCCAAGGGCAATCGCATCAATTTCCACTTTCTCAATCTGCAATGCGCCCTGGACAGGGAATTTCAAGTAATCTGATAAGATCAAAGGACGCCCTCCCTGCAAATGGGATTGCCAGGCTTGTTGCACCGTTTCATTTCTCAATTGGGGATGCAGGGAAACCATCGCTTGACCTTGGGAAACAACCGTTGGTTCGGCATTGGGATGACCACACCACAAATCCAAAAGTCGCTCCCCCGCATGCAACAAATTCACCAGGTGTAATACCTCCATCGGTGTGGCTTCTTCCAGTGCCAAAGTTAACACGGTGGGTAGGTTCTCAGGGTCTTTGAACAAGGATTTGATACGCCATTTTGGCCAGGCCACCATTTCAATAAACTCTAAACCAGCCTCCTCCAAACACCCAAATATCTGAGGAATGGTAAATCCCTTATCCCCCTGGAGCAGGCAATTCATTAAAATAAATTCGCTGATTTGATCATTTAATTCGCCCTCATAGCTTTTACTCCACGTTATCCGTTTCAGTTCACATCTATCGTTGAGCTGCCCCATGATCTCTTGAACAGTCTTTAATTCAAATTCCTCGGGATTGTCCTGCATTAAACCCAACAGCCCAAAGAATTCCTGGACTTTGAAATACATCTCCCGCTGGTATTGATTATGGACATTAACTCGGAGAATCCCCAGGGGTTTTAAGACCTGCTTAAAAGTCGCTAACGTGGCTACTGGGTCAGGCATTAAATACAAAACTTCATCGCAGTTAATGTAATCAAACGTTAAGCCTAATTCACCCACCTGGTCAATCGGGAGGACATGAAATTCATAGTTGGATAGACCATGAAACTCGAATCTTTTGGTAGCCAAATCCACCGAATTAGGCGAAAAGTCAATCCCAACAATTTTAGCCCCCGGATTGGCAAGGGCAAGGGCTAAGGCTTTGTACCCAGAACCGCACCCCGCATCCAAAATCACTAAATCCTGGGGAGGACGTTGCCGGTACCGTAAATAGTAGGGGGTGGTGACATCATGAATCCATAAAAATTCTCGGTCATCCTTGGGGGACTTTTCTAAAGGGTGACGGGGATAGGGACCGTAGTTAAACTGTTGACGAACCTTTTCTAAAACTTCATCCATCGTTTTTAAGGCTCATTTTTAAGGTTAGCTCTAATTATAATCAATCTCCTGGGGGATTGGGTTAAGAAAAATGGAAGGTTTCCCTTTGTCCCGATTCTCGCCTGGATTCCCACTTGACAGGGTTGCTCCGGTAGGTTATTTCTGTAATCGTCAGGGTTTTCATTGTACAAAAAATCAACGTAAATTTCAGGATTAATTGGTAATGCTTTTGTCTGTCTAATTACGGAGGTGGGTGGGGATGGAACGCTGGAGTCGGGGGTTAAGATTTGTATTGCTGATGCTGAGCATCCCGGTTCTGCTGTGGGGATGTAATTTTGGCGGCGCCCCCAAGCCTGCAAGTCTTGCCATTGACGGTTCGAGTACGGTTTATCCGATTACCAAGGCGGTGGCGGCGGAATTTCAGAAAACCCAACCGCAACTTTTAGAGGAATTAACTGTGGAATTTTCTGGGACAACCGGGGGGTTCCGCAAGTTTTGTGAAGGGAAGGTGGATATTGCCAATGCCTCCCGTCCCATTAATCAAAAAGAGATGGCTTTGTGTAACAGAAATGATGTCCGATATATTGAATTGCCGGTTGCGTTTGATGCGCTCACGGTGGCGGTCAATAAGGAGAATAATTGGGTGGATAAATTGACGGTGGAAGAATTGCGAAAAATTTGGGAACCGGCGGCGGAGGGAAAAATCAAAAAGTGGAACCAAGTACGCCCGACCTTCCCGGATCGCCCCCTCAATCTATTCAGCCCTGGTCAGGATTCGGGTACTTTTGATTATTTCACGGAAGCCATTATGGGCAAGGTGGATGCCAGTCGGACAGATGTAGTTTTTAGTGAAGATGATGATATTTTAGCCCAGGGAATTATCCAAGACCCGAATGCGCTTGGCTACTTTGGTCTTGCCTATTTTGAAAAGAATCAGGGCAAGATGAAAGCGGTTCCCATTGATAATGGAAATGGTCCGGTGGCACCCACATTGGAGAATGTGTTATTGAACAAATATCGTCCCTTGACCCGCCCCCTATTTATCTATGTGAATGCCGCCAAAGCGCAAGAGAAAGAAGTGCTTAAGGATTTTGTGGGATTTTACCTAAAAAATGCCACCAAAATTGTGCCCAAAGTGGGTTACATTCCCCTCACGGATGAGCATTATCATTTGGCAGAGGTAACGTTCTACAAACAGGAAGTGGGTACGGTATTCGATGGTAAAGCTGATTTCCAACTTACCCTAGAGGAACTGTTGCGTAAACAGGCTAAATTTCAGTAGGGCGTTGGCAGAGTTGGGCGAAGGTTTTATAGAGGAATTGGCGGTGTTCTAAAACATTGAAATGTGCCTCCGCAAACCGACGGCTTTTTTGCCCCAAGGTTTGCCGTAATTCCTGGCTTTCAATTAGTAACTTGAGGGTATTAATGAACTTGGGGTGATCGCTGGGATTGACTACTACGCCCAAATCATTATTCACCATATATTGGGCGGCGGCGGTTCCTGCTCCGGCTAATAGTAAAATGGGTAAACCAACGCTGGCTAATTCCGTCAGGCGGGAGGGATTGGAGTAGCGGGCATACCAGGATTCGGGTTGGTCACAACGGTTAAAGGGAATCAGTGCTAAATCATAACCACTTAGTTTCACCATCAGTTCTGCTTGCGGGATAAAACCCTGGTATTGTATTTCGGGGGGGAGTTCATAATGGCGTTCCTGCAAACATTGCCAGGAGCGGGGATGGGCGTACCAATGAATGGGTTGTAAATCAGCAAATTCCTGAGCCAAAATACGCCATGCTTGAGCGAGGTCATCTAAGATTTCCGTATAACCACAGTTGCCCATGATCACCGCTCGAAAATGGGCATTATAGGGGGGATGGTTTTGTTTATAAATGGTTGGCAAATCGCAGTGAAAGACGCTCACCACCGGCACCGGACGGTCTAAAATCTGACTGATGTCCGCCTGCATCACGTCTGTTAATGCCCACACCTGGCTTAAATGGGGATTCAATTGTTGCAATAAGGGGATCATGCGGGCATCGTCGGGATGCCAATCCAAAAAGTGTTGAATGACTGGAAGTTTATAATGATATTGCCGTAAAATTTCAGCCAAAATTTCTAAATCATCTCGACACAAACAGGTGGCATAAATTAAATCGGGATACCATTTTTGGCGGTTTAAGTACGACCGAATGTCCCGCATATCTTTCGCCCGGTGGGGTAGGTGAATTTGCAGTAATTTGCGTCGCCAACGGCGTAATTCTGACCGCCAATCCCTGTCGTATCGCCGTACCCACAGATGCTGGGGAAGGGCGGGTTCTCCCTGAAAACCGGCAAATACATTCCACAGGTGGGCGGGGGGATAGGTAGCAAATTGATTGAGCAAACGTGCCCCGGTTCCGTGCGCCAAGGACAGGCACCCGGTGGTCAAAATGAGGATATTAGGATACGACCCCATGACTGCGCCAAAGGGCATCGGCAACCTGAACCACTTGTTTGATTTGGGCAACGTCATGAACCCGCAAAATATCGGCTCCCTGGGCAATGGCGGCACAACAAGCGGCGGCGGTACCCCATACCCGTTGTTGGGGGTCGGGTTGGTTGAGAATCTGACCGATAAAACTTTTCCGGGAAGGTCCCACCAAAAGCGGGCAATTTAAGTCCCGAAATCGGGATAAATTCCGCAGTAAAATTAAATTTTGCTCGGTATTTTTGGCAAAACCAATGCCCGGGTCAAGGATAATTTTTTCAATGCCTAATTGTTGGGCTTTGTCCCGTTGTTGGGCAAGAAATTCATGAATTTCCCCGATTAAATCCCCATAGTCGGTCAAGGATTGCATGGTTTGGGGATTGCCCCGGCGGTGCATCAAAACCACAGTCGTCCCTGAACGTGCCACCACCGGCAAGAGTTCCGGGTCATCCATGCCCCCGGAAACGTCATTGACCCAAGTCGCTCCCACGGCGATGGCTTCAGCGGCCACGACCGCCCGGGTGGTATCCACGGAAATCGGTACGCTGACCTCGGTAGCTAGAGCTTGAACCACGGGGATCACCCGCCGCAATTCCTCCTCCAGGGGAATAATACTGGCTCCCGGACGGGTGGATTGGCCGCCAATATCCAATATATCCGCCCCTTCAGCCACTAATTTTTTGCCCTGCTGTACCGCTAAATCCAGGTCAAAGTACTGCCCACCATCACTGAAACTATCGGGGGTGACGTTGAGAATCCCCATCAGATAGGTACGTTCGCCCCAGGTCAGCACCCCAGTACCTCCAGCGAGCGTTTGACCACTTGGTCCGGGTCAAAGGGTTTGGTCATGTACAGGTCGGCACCCACCTCCTGCCCCCGCACCTTGTCAAATTCCTGCCCTTTGGCGGTGAGCATGATGATATAGACCCCTTCGAGCAGGAGTTCTTTTTTCACCCGGTGACAGACCTCAAAGCCGTTCATCTTGGGCATCATCACGTCCAAAAATACTAAATTGGGCCGTTCATTTTGGATAACGTCTAAAGCCTCCAGGCCGTTGCTGGCGGTCAGGAGTTCGATGTCCGCCTCATCCGCCAAGTCCTCCAGGGTCTGTTCTAACAGCAACCTAATGTGGGGTTCATCGTCCACAATCAGAATCTTGCGACACATCAGGCGGGGCGTTTCAGCGCTTGAACCAATAATTTGGCCAGGGCGGCCAACTGGGCAGGCTCAAAGTTGGCAATCAAGAGCTTGGCCGCCTCCCGGGGTTCCACCGGAATCGTAATCTGTTTGGGGGCCGCCGGAGCCGCCACGGTCGGGGCAACGCTGGCCGCATCCACCCCCGCCAAACTACAGAGTGTGGGACTGGGGACGACCATCTGCGCTTTGCCCTGCTGGATCAATTCGCTGGCCTGCTTGAGTTCATTGAGCAACGGCCCCGCCAGCTTCGCCAGGGGTACCCGGGGACTGGTCACCGCTTTTTGGGCCGTCTGGGTGAGGGTCTGCCAGGTGGCTACGCCGGGAGCAAAAGTCCCCAACCGACCACACAGAGCCGCCACCTGCTGGGTACGTTCCGGGGTCGCCCCCTGCTTGATCAGTTCCAGCATCTGCCGCAATACCTGCAACACCTGGGCGGAGAAATTGGCAGGGACAAGGGGTTTGCTCTCCCCGGCCACCATTTCCCCGGTGAGCCGCTGCTGGAGGAGGGCGAAAATCGGCTCCGCCTGTTGAAGCGCCGTTTGGCCAAAGTCTTCCGTGAGATTCCCCTGCTCCAGATGGTTGACCAAGGATTCCAGGGTTTCAAATCCCCGCAAGAATAAATCTTCCGACTCCTGGTCAATGGTTGTGCCCGGTTGTTCTTTCACGACCTTCAGGCAGTCCTCCAGCCGGTGCGCCGTGCGGCGAATGCTGTCATACCCCAACATGGCGGCTCCCCCCTTGATGGAGTGGGCGGCCCGGAACATTTCATTCACCATCTCCTGATCCTGGGAGTTGGTCTGCAAATTCATCAACCCCTGTTCTAAGGTTTGGAGATGCTCTTTGGCTTCTTCAATGAAGTACACCAAAATTTTCTGCTGTTGTTCCGGCAACATGACCATTCTCCCTTGGGTGATGATGGGTGGGCAGGCGAACAGACATCAGGATTATGGCATCAGTGTACCGTTATTTTTGCTAAAACGGGTACTGGGAAGGGGCAATTTTGCCAAAAAATTCCTCAAGCGGGGGCATCCTGACCGGCGTTGGCCTCGGTTTTGCGCAGATAGGTCAGGAAACTTTCCAGACTGCGGCGGTAAATGTAGGGCCAGCCCCCCTGGGTTTCCATGTCCAGTAGGAGGTTGTACAAATCTCGGCGGGTCTGGGGTAGGGCGGCGGCAAAGGCACCGGTCTCAATCTCCCGATGGAGGGACTCTAGGAGGCGCAAGACCGCCAAGAGAGCCACCGCATCCCCCTGGCGTGAGGCTACCGCCGCTCGCACGGATTGCTCAATCGCCAGCAGTTGGGGGTCCTTCACGACCACACTCGCAGAACCGTAGGAATCGCCGCCACCGCCGGGAATTGCCGAATCTCCTCCAGCGCCAGCCAGAAATTCCCCTCCCGCACCTGGTGGGTCACGACCACAATTTCCGCCAACTGTTCCTGAGTGCTGATCTGGACGATGGATTCTAAACTCACCCCGTGGCGACCATAGCAGGTGCCCAACTGGCCGATCACCCCCGGTTGGTCCTGGGTCAGGATGCGGGTATAAAAGCGGGTTTGCACCTCATCCATCGCCAGTTGGGGCATCGCCGTGGCCACCGGTGCCCCCAAAAGGGGATGGTAGCCAGAATTCGCCCGCAGGGTCGCCACCACATTCACCACATCCCCCACCACGGCACTGGCGGTGGGTCCCGCCCCGGCGCCCGGCCCCTGGAACATGACTTCCCCCAGAGGTTCCCCCCCCAGCACAATGGCATTTTGCACCCCCTGCACGCTGGCAAGGGGATGGTCGTGGCTAATTAACGTCGGATGGACCCGGATGTCCAGGGCTTCCCCCTGCCGTTGCGCCAGGGCCAGCAATTTCACCTGAAACCCGAGGCGTTCGGCGTAGCGCAAATCCACCGGCTGAATCCCGCCAATCCCTTCACAATAGACCTGCTCCCGACTCACCCGCACCCCAAAGGCCAAAGTCGCCAGGATGGCAATTTTATCGGCGGCATCTTCCCCATCCACATCGGCACTGGGGTCACTTTCTGCGTAACCCAGGGACTGGGCCGTGGCTAAGGCCGTGGCAAAATCCCCCCGCCCCTGGGCCATCTGGGTGAGGATAAAATTGGTGGTGCCGTTGACAATCCCCAGCACCCGGGACAGCCGGTTCGCCCCCAGGGCTTGTTTGAGGGGATGAATGATGGGAATGCCGCCCCCCACCGCCCCCTCCATCAACACATACACCCCCTGGTCTTGCGCCGCCTGAAATAGTTCCGCCCCGTAGCGAGCCACCACCGCCTTGTTGGCCGTAACCACGTGTTTCCCCTGGGCAATGGCCTGCAACATCAAACTGCGGGCGGGTTCCAAGCCCCCCAAGACCTCCACCACCAGGTCAATCTCCGGGTCCTGCACCAGGGCGGTCAAATCCGTGGTCAACAGTCCGGGGGGGAGATGCAACGCCCGGGGTTTGTGCAGGGAGCGCACCCCCACCCGATGCAGGGTCAATTCACTCAACAGGGGATGCCGTCCCTTGGGGTCAAGGAGAATTTGGGCCACCCCCGCCCCCACCGTTCCCAGCCCCAGCAAGCCCACCCGAATGGTGCGGTTCTCATTCATAGACGACCTCCCCCTCCAGCATAGAGGTTTACCCCCCCGCCGCTACAGTTGGGACGGAATTTTTCGCCAGCCACGCCACTGCCTCTTCGTATTGGGGGTCGGTACCCCCTGCTACAGATGCTTCAGACGGGGACGGCACCAGTTGATCCGGGACAATCCCCCGCCGGTGAATGTCATGGTGGAGGGGGGTTTCGTAGCGGGCCACGGACACGGCCAACCCATCCCCATTGCTGAGCTGAAACACAGACTGAATCAAGCCTTTCCCGAAGGTGGTTTCCCCCACCAGGGTCGCCCGCCGATGGTCCTGCAAGGCGCCGGCCAGGATTTCACTGGCGCTGGCGGTGCCATGATTCACCAACACCACCAGGGGTTTCGCCGTCAGGGCTTGGCCCCCGGCGGTAAACTCCGTTTCCAGTCCATCCCGGTTCACTGTATAGACCACCGGCCCCTGGTCGAGCCATTCCTGGGCAATTTCCAAACCCGCCTGAAACAGACCCCCCGGATTATTCCGTAAATCCAGCACATACCCCCGCACCCCCTGGGCTTCCAGGGCTTGGATCGCCTTCGCCATCTCCGCCGCCGACCCGGCACTAAACTGGCTGAGTTGGATGTAGCCGACCCCCCCCGGGCGCAAATCCCAAGTTAGAGACGGTAGGGTCACCCGTTGCCGGGTAATGGTCACGGGCCACCGCCGTTCCCCCCGCTCCAGGGTCAACACCACCTGGGTACCCGGCAGACCCCGCATTCGACTAGCCGCCGCATCCATCCCCATCCCCAGGGTGGACTCCCCATCAATGGCGAGAATCCGATCCTCGCTCTGCACCCCCGCCTGCGCCGCCGGTGAACCCGCAATGGGCGCCACCACCAGGGGCACCCGCCGTTCCGTATCCAAGACAATTTGCAGACCCACCCCGGTCAATTCCCCCGCCGTGGTGGTTTGCAGATTCCGGTATTGGCTCTGGGGCAGTACCCGGGTGAAGGGGTCATCCAACTGGCTGAGCATCTCCTGAATCACCGTTTGCGCCTGCTCCATCGTCTCCGGCGGGGGATGCAGTGCCGCGTGCCGCACCTCCTGCCAATTGTGCCCGTTGAACGTGGGGTCCACATAAGCCCGATTGACAATGTGCCACACCTCCACCACCAGCCGTTCCGGTTCCGTCAGTGCCAGGGCGGGCTGTGCCCAGGTGAAGCTCAGTACCAATAAAATCACGACCCACCAACCCCAGCGGCGCTTCATGCCTCACCCGCTCCTAAAACGACAACCCTAATTTCACCCCCAGGGCAATATGCACCACCGCTACCGCCAGGGTCGCACTACCCACATAGGCATGAAGGGTGCGGGTCAGCGCCTGCCCTTTCATCCCCAAAGACAACAGGGCATTCACCGTCAACCCCGCCAACACCACCGTCCCAGTCACAAAATGGGGACTCTGGAAAATCTCCTGCCCCTGCATGATCAATGACAGCAGACCGCCGCTATAGCCCAAAGCCAAAAAAAGGTACAGCCAGGGGACTAATTTCCGATGCTCCCCCCAAGCAGTCTGTGCCACCTGCGGGTCCGTTGCCAACCGCCCCCGCCAGCCCGTCAGCGCCGCAAAACTGCCCATAAAGACTAAAACAATGCCCATCATCAAAGGATGCCCCCAGTGGACAACCGGTTCTGGAAAATTCAAGCCAGCAAAAAAATCCGCCGCTGGTTGCAACAACGCCCGCACCTGCTCTGCCATAGGTTCTCCTCCTCGCTAGCTCTACCATAGCGTAGGAGCCTAGGTATCCGTAGGTTTTTGCTCCCAGGGCACCTGCACCACCACCGCCGTGATATTGTCCCGCCCCCCCCGCTTACACGCCGCATCCACCAGGGTTTGCACCGTCCACTCCGGGGAACGCATCAACCGCAACGTGGCGGCAATCTGCCAGTCCAACACCTCCTCCGTCAACCCATCGCTACAGAGCAAGTAACAATCCCCCGGTTCCAGGGTAAGCGGATGCACGGTCACCGGCTCCAGGTCATCCCGCCCCAAACATTGGGTGAGCAAATGCCGCCAGGGATGGGAACGGGCTTGCATCGGCGACAACCCCCCGGCTTCAATCGCCTGCGCCACCCAGGTATGGTCTTGGGTGAGTTGCTCCAGATGATTCCCCCGCAGACGGTACAAACGGGAGTCCCCCACATGGCAAAACCACCCCTGCGACCCCTCCCCCCGACAGAGCATCACCACCGTCGTGCCCATGTCCTTGATCACCGGGTTAACCACCTGCTCCGCCAGCAAATGCTCATTCGCCCGCAGAATCGCCTGTTGCATGACTTCCGTTAACGCCTGGTTCTGCCCCCAGCAGGTCTCCAGGTAAAGCGCCATCACCCCCACCGCCAACTGGCTGGCTCGCTCCCCCCCGGAATAGCCACCCATACCATCCGCCACGATAAAAAATCGCCCCTGGGCATCCACATGGTAGGCATCCTCGTTGTATTGCCGGACAACCCCAGGGTGGGAAAGGGCACTGAATTGCAACTGCATGCGCTCCAGGTCAAGGGTGGCGTGCTTCATTCTCCCATTATGTCAGCCCGACATAGTGTGCACTATAACACTCATCATGGCAAAAAATTCCCCCCCTTCTTTCCGTACAATTACGCAGTTGAGGGGGATAGCCTAGAACCAAAGCCAAAACCTTTCGCTAAAGTTAAGTAAAATATAAGTACATATTGCTAAACTTTTAAGAACCTAGTAATAACTTATTAAGCCTAGCCTTAAGCCGGGATCATGCTTAGATTTCGGCATCCGGCACATAAGTCCAAAGGGTATAACTCGACGGGTCTTCCACAACCAAGCAACCACGGGTATGGGAATCTAAATACTTTTGGCATTCTTTGATTGCCTGCTGGCGCTGGTGGACACCAAAGGAACACAACCGCTCAAAAACCTTACATTGGTATTGAATCCGCATTGCCTGTCGGTAGTCCGACCCAATCGGCTCCACTTGTTCAGCAGACAGAATTAACATCTAATTTCTAGCTGTTGTATCAATTTGCATCCAATTATATCCCAGAACCGAGAGGTTTTGCCCCAAGCAGGTGGGATAAATCCACCCTGGGGATTTTCCTAAACCGCTGGTCGGTGTCCATCGTTTTGAGCAATTTTGTTTGGGGTCAATCCTGTCAATGGCTATAACAATGGGATTAGCCAACCGAAATTCCCCAGAACCAAAGACAGGGACAACGCCCCTGCAACCTATTTTTAGAGATGCCCTTAAGTATAAATTAAGTATAAATTACTCCCAAAAGGGGTTTAATTTTGCCGCACATCCCGCAGGGCATTTTGGGTAACTTGGGCGAGGGTGCGTTCGTTGGCACGGGGTAAATGGTAATAATTTCCCCCCGCTTTTTGTGCCAATTCTTTGGCAAATCCCGTGGAAACAAACTTATTTTCCGTATCAATCACCAGCAGGCGAAAATCCAGCAAACGCATTTTACTGGCAAGTTCCAGCAATTCCGTTTTAATATCCACCCCAGGGTCAGGGGGTTGCCCCAGGGAGCGGGCTAAAGGGACATTCCCCCGCCCATCCGTAATCGCCACCACAATCACCTGACCAATGTCCCCCCCTTGACGGGCATTCATCCCCACCCGTACCGCTTGGGTTAACCCGTGCGCCAGGGGCGAGCCACCCCCACAGGGCAGTTGATCCAGACGACGACGGGCGGCTTCAATCGAACGGGTGGGCGGCAGTAACACCTCCGCCTGTTCCCCCCGAAAGGGAATCAACGCCACCATGTCCCGGTTTTGGTACGCCTCGGTCAATAACCGCAACACCGCCCCTTTTGCCGCCTGCATCCGATTCAGCGCCATCGAACCCGAGGCATCCACCACAAAGATAATTAACGCCCCCGCCTTACGCATCAGGCGTTTCGCCCGCACGTCCTCCCCCGTGACCACCACTTTTTTCCCCGGTTGGGCGTGACGGCGTTTTTTCTGATGGGGAGCCGCCGCCCGCAGGGTCGCATCCACCGCAATCCGGGGGTGATTCCCCTGGGGTAAAATCGGTTTCACATACCGACCCCTCTGCGGGTTAATGCTCTGATTACGGGTACCGGCACGGGTGCGGGGCTGGCATTTTTGGGCAAAATACATCAACTCCGGGTCAAGAATTACCCCCTCCGGGTCGAAAATAAATTCCTCCGGGAGGCTGTTGTTCTCCTCCGATTGCGGTTCCTCCGTTTGGGAATCCTGGGGCGGGGGAGGGGGGGGCGGCGGTTGCTCCGTTTGCGGCACAGTCGTGGCACGAGGGATGATTGCCAATTCCACCCCCACCCGCAAATCCTCGGCGGTGACCTGATTCCGTCCCCAAAAAGCCGCATGGGCTTGGGCAATCCGGGTGGCAAACAATTCCCCCCGATGTCCCTGTACCCCTGCCCGCAGGCATTCCTCCACCAAATACTGCACCTGTGCCGGTGTGATCCGCACCGTAGGTAACCATTCCCGTGCCAAGAGGATTTGGGTGCGTAATGCCGCCATTTCTTCTTCCTGCTCCGCCCAGACCGCCTGGGGTTGATCCCCATACCGCACCGCCCGCTGGGTCGCCTCCGCCCGTTCCGCCAACTCCGCCAGGGGCACCGCCGCCAGTTGGATGGCAAACCGGTCTTGCAAATGACTCCGCACCGCCCCCTCCTCCGGGTTGTAGGTGGCAATCAACAGCGGACGACAGGGATGTACCACGCTCACCCCCTCCCGCTCCACCCGGTTGACCCCCTCACTCAAAACCGTTAACAATATATTGACAATGTTATCATCCAGTAAATTCAATTCATCCACATACAACACGCCCCGGTGTGCCTGGGCTAATAAACCCGGTTGAAATACCGCCTCCCCCTGTTGCAGGGAAGCCGCCACATCCACTGCCCCCACCAACCGGTCTTCCGTCACCCCCAAGGGAATTTGGACAAATGGCGGGGCGGTGATCTGAGTGACTACGGTTTTTGGGTGAAACAACCATTCCTCCGGGTGTTGGGGGTCATCCTGGTAGGGGGAACCCTGCACGACTTCAATCGGCGGCAGTAGGGCATGAATCCCCCGAGCCAACACCGATTTCGCCGTACCCTTGGCTCCCGCCAACAACACCCCGCCAATCCCCATATCCACCGCCGCCAACAGCAGGGCAAGCTTCAACCGCTCCTGCCCCACCACCGCCGTCAGGGGGAAGGTCAATCGTTCACCACCCGTTGATACGCCTGCCAATAGGTTTGCCATTGTTCCTGGGATACCGTATCCTGCCGAAAACAAATCCGTTCATGCACCCGCCAGAGCAGATCATAGCTTTCCTGGGGGGCAAGGTGTTGGGTCAAACGGCGATATTCCCCATCCGTGCGACTTGCCAGCGGGGTGATCCCCCGGCGGATTTGCAGATATTCCAACAGGCTAAAGTATAGACAACGCACTGCTTCTGTATAGTTGCCTTCCCCATGCCACCTTTGGGCTTCCTCCAGCCAGGAATTTTGATCGGTTACTGGTGCGTGCCTACTCCTGGGCGAATACCATCCCCATTGGTTCCAGCGACGATTTTGCAACCAGCGGGTCAGGCGCAATCCCAGGAATACGCCCATCCCCACCAAGCCCAGCCACAGCAACAATTGAATATACAATGGCGGTACACCAATACCCTCTAAATTGGGTAGATTAGGATTCAAACGGGCGATGGTAAACTCCCACCATTCCTGGAGCCGTTGTTGTAAAAGGCGGGTCTGCCAGTCCAGACTGGTCTGCTCGTAGGTCTGTGCCATCGTGCCAATTTGTACCATATTGCCTATACTAGAGTACCGATGCGGGCATAGTTTAGTGGTAAAACTACAGTCTTCCAAACTGTTGATGGGGGTTCGATTCCCCCTGCCCGCTTACCCCCACAGAGAGCCGAATACACCGATTCTACGGTACTTACAGAATTTACCCCGTTAGTACACCAAAGCTAGGGATTAGTACAGAAATGTAGCCATATCTAGTATTTTTGGTGTAGATTTGGTGTAGGGAAACGTAGGTACACCAATGGGGACACGGGCGGCGAAGGTGCCGAAGGGGACGGTAAATGTGATTGCATCCAACGGGCGGTTACAAGCCCGGTGGTATTGGCAAGGCAAGCGGTATTACTTGAGTCTTGGTGTAACGGATACACCTAAAAACCGGCGATTGGTGGCGGGGCGGGTGGCGCAGATACAGCGTGATTTGGATTACGGGGAATTTACGGGGGATTTATCCAAGTACAAACCCCAGGCGGTTGGTGTAAGGGTTACACCAAGGCATCCTAGCTTGATGGAATTGTGGACAAAGTTTGTGGACTACAAGAAACCCCAGTTAGCGGTGTCCACCATCCATAAAATTTATGGACGCTATGGTGATTTGTTGAGCCGGTGCCCCTACCAGGAGTTAGAGAAGTCCACAGAGATCAGGGAATGGGTGCTGAATACGCAACCACCAATTACCGCCAAGCGACTTCTACAGCACCTGGGGGCTTGCTGTAAATGGGCGGTGCAGTCCGGGTTAATCCCATCCAATCCATTTCAAGGCATGGCATCAAGCATCACCATCCCCAAGGGTGAACGGGGCGGGGATGAGATTGATCCATTCACCCCGGATGAACGGGCGGCAATTATCGCCGGGTTTGAAAACTCGCAGTATTACCGGCACTATGCCCCCCTGGTGCGGTTTTTATTTTTGACGGGATGCCGACCGGGGGAAGCACTTGCCTTGGAGTGGGGGCACGTCACGGATGGGTTTATTCACTTTCAGCAAGCCAGCATCGTGGGACAATCCAACACGATTAAGCCAGGATTGAAAACCCAAAGTAACCGTAAATTTCCGATCAACCGACAATTGCAGGAATTACTTGATAGCATCCCCCGTGTGCATAACCTGGTGTTTCCATCCCCTGGTGGGAAGGTTGTCAACTGGGGAAACTTCAGGAATAAAGGATGGGTGACAGTCCTAAAAAATGCTGGCATCAGATTTAGAAAACCCTATCAAACTAGGCACACATTCATCACGGAAGCCCTACGCCGGGGGTTATCGGTACAGGATGTGGCAAAGCTAGTTGGCAATAGTCCCCAGGTGATTTATGCCCATTACGCCGGGGCAAGTCGTGATTTACAAGTACCGGAGTTTGAGTTATGAATGATTACAAAACATGGCGTTATTTAGCCGCCCGATACGCTTGTATCGCACTTTTTGAGCGTGTTTATGGCGAAAATAATTTCACCTTATCAGATGAAAATATCGCAAAAATGGAGCGATTATTACAAGTCTCAGACTCATTTTTTCAATTGATAGAAAGGGCTTGTTATGAGGATGTAAAAAACGAAAGAGTACCAGCTATCCCACGCTTCAAGGGCGAATACCATTTAATAAACGGTATTCAAGTCGGATGGGATATTTCAGATTCAAGCACAAAAAAATCATCATTTTTGACAGAAATGGTGGTTGGTGAAAACTTAACCCCTAGCGAAAGTATCAGATTTGGGGTAGCCGCCTATCTGTATTTACAAAGCGTAGCGGATCAATTCATGGATCAAACCATACAAAACAACGAATTAAAAATCGTTTTAGATTATATTGGACTACCACTAGATAGAACCGCCGGTGCAAAGCTCTCAAAAATCCAAAAACAAATTCTCGTAAAAGCTTTAGAAACGGCTAAATCAATCCAACCCCTGCAAGCCCCGCATCAAACTATCTTGGAGTGGAATAGCGCAGAATTTGCCCCTGGTATGGCCGCCCCAAACGCTTCCCGATGCCTGCGAGAATTATCCAATCGGGAACTGTTGCAATTGCTCAACAAAACAAAAAGCTCTAGGGTGTCCCACATCAAACTCACCCGCACAGGCTCACTACTCGCAGAGCGTTTGTTGCATCAAACTGATAACATCTAACCCCAACTCCCATAAAAACAAAACTGATAAGATGACAGACTGTGATTAGCCTGTTATAGTGGATTTTAGTTATTTGAAGGATAAGCATGGACAACAAACTGATAACTTCTTACGGGTTTCAGCCGGTAAAGGTAGCTTCTGATGTATTGGGGCTAAAACCCCATTGGTTTAGGGATCGGCGCTTGCAGGGGCAATTTATTGAGGGTATTCACTTCCAAAAAGTGCCGGGAATTAGAAGCTACGCCTATAATGTTGAGCTTTGTGCCGACTTTATCCAAACCGGCGGCGATCCGGCTCTGCACCAAGCGGCGATTGATGAGTTTCTCGCTAAGCGCAAATTTGCCGGGAGGACACGGTATGCCGCTTGACTAGGCACCAAAAAAAGAATCCCCATCAGACCTTGCTGGTGGGGGAAATTTCCAAAAAACTTTACTTAAAGGTATCCTACCATGAATCCTCAAGAGAGTACAAACGCAGTACAGATTAAGCAGTTTAAAGAGTTTCCAATTCCTGAAGATTGGCGTTTTGTGCCAATCCGTCAAGGCTCAAAGGCACCCGTAGGCACCGGCTGGCAAAACAGTCCCTTAACTTGGAACGAGTGCCCAAAACCCGGATCAAAATATCAGGGGCAAAACGTCGGAGCCGTAGGACTCCTATTCGGGTATGGCGGCATCGTAGGGCTTGATTTTGACGGTGCCAGCACTGATCAGCTACTTGCAGATTGGGGCGTAACCCTGCCAGCCACCACCATTATCAGCAGTGGACGAGCGGGGCATTGCCTGAAATTATTTAGGATTCCTGAAAAGTATCGTGACCGGGTGCAGACTGCCAAATATAGAACCGGGGTGATTGTCCAGGAGTACGGCAAGGATGTCCACGAGCAGTTAGAGATACGGTGGACTGGCTCACAATCGTTGGTTTACGGTACTCACCCGGAATCTGGCAATCAGTACAAGGTACTAAACTGGGTGGATAATTTGCCGGAATTGCCACCGGAATTGCTCTATCGGATGCTCAAACCCGAAGAGAAAAACCACCAGGCACCGCCGGGGCATACGTTCACGGATCAGGAATGGGCACTGGAATATCTGCAATATATTGATCCTAATCCATTGGATTGGTACACCTGGCGGGATTGCTTATTTGCCTGCCACGCCGCCGGACTATCTGAAGCTGAAGTACGGGCGTGGAGTTCACAAAGCGGCAAACACACCGACCGGGGTTTTGATCAGGTCTGGCGGCATATTAAAGGGCGACCGGGAATAGGACTAGGCACTTTAGGATGGCTGGCAAAGCAGGGGGGATGGGAACCAAAGCCCAAACCAGTTCCCGGCAAGTCAAATAAAGTCAAGCCCGTATTTATCTGTGACGAGTTCCCTGCCCGTATTGCAGAAATTGCAACAGTTGATGAATTCCACCGACCGCCAAAAATTGCCGAACTTAGCCGGGATTCTGGAATCCCTTATAGCGTGATTGAGAAGGCGATACAAAAACAGATAGGCAAGGCGCAAAATCAGAAAATCGAAGCGATAGATGCCGCTAGTTTCCTAGCAGGGGACTATGAGCCTTTGCAGTGGCTTATAGAGGGGTTACTGCCAACAGGGGAAATAGCGATTCTGGGAGCAACCCCCAAGGCGGGAAAAACAATTTTTGCACTCAACGCCGCCTATTCAGTGGCGACCGGCACACCATTCCTGGGCATGGAAACTAAACAAGGTGCAGTGCTTCTGGTATCCACTGATGAATCTGCCAACAGTACCCGATCCAAGATGCTACGCATGGGATTTTCAGGAAATATGCCAGTGGCGGTATTGACTCAATTTGACATACAAAACCTTGAGCCACTGATAGCCGCACTTGAGAAATTTAAGCCCGTTTTGGTGGTAGTGGATTCCTTGAAATCAATTTCTAAAAGCGTCACAGAATCCGAAAACTCACCGGAATTTGCAAATTATATCTATAAGCTAAAAGAAGTTTTCAGCGCATACAACTGTGCAAGTATTCTTATCCACCACACGGGAAAAAGCAAAGATAACGAAGGCGTTTACCGTTTACGGGGCGGCTCTGCTATTGCCGGGGCATCTTGGGGGATATGGTTGCTAAGTCGGACGGGCGAAAATAGCGTAATACTAGAAACGATTTGCCGGGATGCCGAAGGGGAAACCCTCACCCTGCACCTGAATCTTGAAACTCTGCACTGGACACGGCAAGGTGAGCCGCCTCCCTCTGAAGGGGCTTTTACTGATAAAGTCTTATCTTTGCTCAAAACTCGCACCAATCCAAGCGCAGGACTGGAAGTGCCAGAAATTAAAAACGCCTTGGGGGAAAACGGCAATTATATCTACAACGTACTAACACGACTTTGCGAAAAACGGTTAATCGGAAGGCGGGAATCTCACCTGAATAAAGGCAAATTTGTTTATTTCTACCAAGGGGATTCACCTTATAAAGGGGACTCTCTGACAAAACTTCACCATACACACCTCAAAGTCAATAATGACGGTACTTCTAGCATGGTGAATGGTATGGTGAATGGAGTTCACCATTTTCACCATCAGGAGTTCACCATTTCACCATATGGTGAACAACCTATTCACCATAGTGAAAGCCCGTGTCCATCGGACTTTGAGGCACCTATGGTGAAAAAATCGCAGATACCCCCCTATATAGATTCTCAACAAATACCCGCTGTTGAGAATGTTAGTACGAAATGTCAAGAAAAGCGTATGAATAATGTATATACGCAAGATTGCAGAATTTGTGTGGGTGATTTTGTCAGATATGTTGGTGGGAATCAATCGCTCAGGGTGCAGTGCGGGCACTCTCGCAGGGAAGGAGTGCGGGTAACTGCGATTGATGGTGGTATGGCGTTTATCAAATCGCCTAAGTGGATTTGTGACTACAAGGTGCCAATTGCTGAATTAGTGAAAGATCGCAGAGAGAGGGTGGCACCTGCGAAAGTTTTTAGCGCAGTTGGGGGGACGGATGATGACACCCCGTTTTAGCGCAAACAAGTCTGGCTTAACCGCCGGAGTAAACAACACCTCAAGGAGGACATCATGAAACAATGGCTTATTGCAGGCAAGCGGTTTGATAGCACCGCCGATCTGAAAACCTATGTGGAAACCCTGCTCTCAAAATACAGCCACGGGGCATATCTGAATCAGTGGGACGCTCAGTTTATCCTGGGATTGTTGAAGCATCACCCGGACGCTGAAGAGAAAATGGCGGGAATTGTCGCCGGGGTTTTGGTGCATTACCGGGATGGTGGTAAAGGTTTCACCCTGCATAAGGAAAGCGGCGAGCTTGTCAGTTTCAGTTGGCAGAAGTGCATCGCCCCGCCTAGTCCCTGGACGAAATTCACCAAAGTTTGCCGTAAATTGGTACAGCCAGACATCCAACTAGAAAAGCAAAAAGCATTCGCAGAAGTGCCATATCTGACGTGTGCATTTACCGGGCAACTTCTGACACAAAAGACTTGCCACATGGATCACGAGCCGCCCAACACCTTCAGCGTGATTGTTAAGAAATTTGCCAGAGAATGGGGCATCAATCCCAGCGAGATTGTTTACTGTCACGGGGACGGGTTTACCACCTTCCGGGATGCTCAACTGGCAAAAGATTGGGTAGCGTACCACCGGCTACATGCAAAACTGCGCCCGGTCTCTGCCATCGCCAATTTAAGCATCATTCCTAGGCAGAATAGGGAGCGCAAAAATGCTTAACGAAATTATTGGCATTGTTAAATCCCTGCCACCGACAAGCCAACAGGAAATCTTGGATTTTGCCCGTTTTGTTCAGCGGCAATACCAGGGCAAGGTAGAGCGGCGCAACAAGCGAAACAGGGAAACCGATCCGCCTATGTATCGGGGCATCTGAAACCACCGGGGGCATCATTCCCGGTGCCCCTTCCACATCATCAAGAGGTAGTAAGAATGATTAAGATTCCAAAGCGTAGTAAGGGACGGCAATCACCGGCACAGCTTGCACAATACGAGCGGGAATGTCAGTCCTTTGCCCGGGAGTTATTAAAAATCAGAGCTAGTCTTGATTTTGAGATTTCCGCCCGGGGTTGGTGCTATATCCTAGAAGCTCACGGACTAGCCAAAGGCGATTTTAACTCAGCACAAGCCTTGATTTGCGATTTACGTAAGAATGGGATGCTACCCTTGGATATTTGCGCCGAAGATTCAGCCCGATCATGGGAAGGAATCCCCAGGATTAACAAGGAAAACCCTGTAGATTATGTCGCTAACCTCCTAAGAGATTTGAGGTATTACGCCGATTTTTACCATCCGATTGATTTTTGGGAAGATCAAGATTATTACCTGGAATGTTTGGTTGAGAAAGTTGACTTGGTGGGACTATTCAAACCAGTTTGCCAGGAGTACCATATACCAATTGCCAATGGGCGGGGTCAAACTGATTTGAATTGCCGGGCGGCTATGATGCAGAGATTCAAGCAAAGAGAAGCCCAGGGCAAGATTCCTGTATTACTGTATTGTGGCGATTTTGATCCGTTTGGATTGGTAATTTCTGATAGCCTACGGGGGAATCTGGAATCGCTCAAGCAAGCGGTGGGATGGGCACCCGATAATCTGATTATTGACAGGTTTGGGTTAAACTACGACTTTATCCAAGAGAATCAACTAACTTGGATTGACAATTTAGAAACAGGCAGTGGGAAACGCTTGGATGATCCTAACCATCCGTTTTATAGTGCTATCAAACAATACATTGATAAGTACGGGACAAAGAAGGTAGAAGCTAACGCATTGGTGGTAAGGACTGATGCAGGACGGCAGTTAATCACGACTGCCATCAATAAGTATGTATCGCCAAAATCATTGGAATTATTCAATGAAAGAGAAAGAAAAGAGCAGTCAAAAGTCAGAGAAATTGTGTCCCACCTCCAAGATACGGTCGATTTCAGCGGGTTTTGGGAGGGGATGGGCATCAGATGATAGACACCCAAAAAGTGAAATAAGAAATCGGTCGGGACTGGAAAACAATCGCCCCCGGCAACCGCATTCCAACAAAACCAAAAACAGTACCTTTGCGTACCCCCGTACCAATGGGCAAAAGGCGATGATTGCCCTGGAAATCGAAAAAATCTATGCTCAAGAAGCAAAACAACGGCAAGTAGAAGCAGGGAAAAAAAACCTTGAAAAGTTCAAGACGAACATTTCCTTAGTTCGGACGCTAGCGTCCGAACCTGAAGAACAAGTTAAGGGCAGGTTAAGGAACACTTCAAGTGAACAAGAGAGGACATCTGCTACTAGGGCGGCGAAGGTGGTCGGTGTGGGGAGTACGGCGGTGAAGCAGTCTATGACTACGCAAAAACTCAAGCCAATTCTGTACTAACACCCCCTCTAAAATGCCCAGGAATGCCCCAAAAAGAAAACCCCGGTAGGATTCCACCTACAAAGGGGGAAAACTCACTGTAGGGCATTCTAGGCGGCAATGTGTGAAAACCTGCTAAAACCGGGGATTCCCTATAACAATCAGATATATTCAACATTGATATACATAAGTTGTACTAATCAATGGTTGCGACTAACAAAGTATTTACTTGCGAGATTGCGTAATTACAGTGTTTACGTTGGAAAAAATCGGCGGTACACCTTCCAACGGTACTGCAATCGGTGCCGGTGAAAACTGTTTGGTCGACCAAACACTTTAGGGGAAAACTGTTCGGTCGACCGAACACTTTAGGGGAATATATCGGATTGATATACACGATTTATACACCAGGTGGGGGACTGATTGACGGCTGTCAATCCCCCTAGTGTTGGCACCAAAGGCACCGGGGAATCCCCCCACCAGGCAAGGGCACCGGCGGGGGGATAGGCGGGTTACTCCTGCTTGGATAGCAATTGAGAGATTGAAATCAGTTGAGATTCCAAGCTATGAAGTGCAGGGATGATGACGCTAATGTGGTTAGGCAACAAGGGATCATCGGGGTTTTCCAACAATCCCCGGATACCGGCTAGAGATTCAGCAATCTGCTTAAGCTCATTGGCGCAAACTCGTACAGTAGCATTTTCCATGATTGGTACTCCAAAAATGAATGTGTACAAGGGATGGGGCGGTTTTACGTCATGCCCCAGGACGGCGGTTTTAACTAGATTTTGCGGGTGAGAGCGATAAACACCGAAACCGCCATATCTTTGATCAATTCAGGCGGCAATCAGTTGACGCAACAAATCAATGCCCGTGTCGTAGTATTTTTGGGTGTCCATTTTGCGACTCCTACCATTCAAAATTCTTGAGAATTTCCCACCAATCAGTGGCGGGTTTTGGTGCCGGTTTTGGCAGTGGCTTGGATTCCTGATTCTGCACCGGTGCCGGTTTGGTAGTCCGTTTGCGAGTGGTTGCCATTGCAGTAACTCCATTGGTGAATGCCCCCAGCGGGTGCCGGGGGCGGGTGAATTTAGTGATCAATCATCCCGGTAGTGTCTTGTCCTAGCCGGTACTTGAGTTTGTACAGAAGATTCTGGGCAAACGACGGCGGAACGTCGTCTTGGTCTAACTCAACTAGAAACTGAATTTCACCCCAGGTCAAATCCTTCTTCCGGTTATTAAGCAGAAAATCTGCCCAATCAGCTACCGCCGGTGCGGTCGTTTGGTATTTTTCGCAAACCCGATAACAAGCGTCGTCAAGCTGATCCCAAAAGGCTGTAATGTCAGGGCTTGGTAATCGTCCTAACATGGTTAATCCTCCATTAGGTGAATAAGTGAATGCCCCCAGCGGGAGTGCCAGGGGCAGGTGAATGTTAGCGGTTGCGGTAGGCGGACTCAATCACTTGGATACCTTCAATATCGTCACCGGTGTCCAACAAAATCAAGCCCCTGATAAATTCGGTGTCGGGGTAGTGCCATTTGCATTCAGCGGGGTAATCGGTAAGCCTTTCCGACTTACGGGGCTTGCACAACCCCCGCCCGTCATGAAACTTATCCCCATCCTTTTTGGGGGTGGACTTCCACCGCCAATCGGGGCGCTTCTTAGTGACGTGGGAATAAAACCGCTCCGCCGTTTCCAAGTCGTGAAAACCGATATAGCAAATGGACTTCCGCCGCTCAATATCCACAATGGAAGCGATACGGGGCGACCACCGAATCCAGGAAATAGTACGGGAAATACCACGCACCGTAGGACGACTTTTTGCAGTATTCATGGGACAATCTCCTTTAATCAAGTAAGTTGAACACTGCCCCTGCTCTAACCCGGCGGGGGCTTTTTGTTGGGAATGGAAGGCACCTATCCTTGGTGGGCACCTATGCTTTCCCTCTGGAGTGGATTTAGCCTTACCACCAGGGCTTATTTAATTCCCTTCCATATCTTTAATATAACCCGGTATACAGCGTTATGTCAATCATTTTAGCAATGATAATTGATAACACTTTTTGCGGTATACAGCGTTATGTGATAAGATAGGCTTATCGCTGTATACAAGATGAGTATGCCTAACCCGTCACCACGTCAAACCGAAGAATTTAAGAAACACTGCTACCAGCCTAAAGGCGCTGTATACAGTGATTATCCTTTAGCAGATAAGCCTACGCAGGTGCGGTTAGCAGAGGATATTACGGCGGCGGTGGATGCGCTGGGCGAAGACAAGACACCTTGGTTACGGCGGGTGATCAGTGAAGCCGCTAAGCGTGAACTGCTAGGACAACCGGAAATGACTGGCAAGGAAAATCATGAGCCATCCCCACCACCGGCTAGTCCCCAGGTGGATGTGCAGGAATTGGTGAAGGAATTAGCCTACATCCTCACCATTCATGGACTGCCATCCAAGGCACGGCAAGCTATTAAAGAATTGATGGGGCGATTGAGTAGCAAATAGCCATAGACTGAAAATAACCCCTGATAGCACCTGTACCATCATGCAATCCGAATTACCGCCAAAAGACTTCCAAGCCCTAGTGTTAGCTGAGCTACGGGAAACCAAAGAGCAAATATCCCGTATCCGTTTTGAGATGGAAGCGTCACAGAAAACGGGGGAACGACTAGAGCGACTCGCAACTTCCCTGATCGCCGGTGCCACCATTGCCGTTATCGCCGGGGTAGTCCTCACCATCATCAGGGGCGGGGGATAACTCCAAATTCCCGGAATAGGTGTAGATTCGGTGTAATTTTTTTAGATGTAGTCCTAAAATCCCGTAGGCATCGCTATTTTATTACAGTCTTCCAAACTGTTGATGGGGGTTCGATTCCCCCTGCCCGCTTGTGTCATGCTGTGTACGGTGCCAAATTAGTGTCGTCATACACATCCGAATCTTTCTATAGCAATCCTAAATGAGAATGGAACAGGGGGTCGCAGGGGCACCGCCCCCGCATTTGGTTCTGGAGAATTTCTGTTTGCAAATCAAGTAGGATTGCTATAGCTACTAAACGCTTTTCACCAATGCAGTCTTTTGTTCCTCGAATGCGTTCCCTTGACCGTGCTCAACGCCTTACGGAATCAAAAGATTTGGAACCAGGGCATGAACCACTCTTTGTGAAAGTAAAAAGTTAACTGTGGATATAACCCCCTACCTAGTTTTTTTAATGGGGTTCCTACTGTACCATTGCCTCAAGCGATTGAATGGCTTTGGTGAAGGCTTCACTGATGGTGGCACCACTCCCCAGCAACAGACGCTGTGCCCCATTTTGGGGATTATTCTGGTAAACCAGCCACTGCAATTTTTCCACTGGCTGACGCTCCAGGCTCAGGCTAATTTGCTGGCTCATTGGTAGGTTCCTTTAGATGTTCGGAAATTTCAGCTTCGATCACATCCAGGGCTTCGGTGATGCAATCGCTCAAGGTGTCCCCCACGCCAATCAGGGGGACTTTGCGTCCTGCTTCCCAATACATTAACCATGCGTGTTTCTTGGTACCCTGATTTTTCAGGGTAAATCGGTAACGTCCTTTCTCATTTCGCTCAGTTAGAATTTCCATAAACAGTCATGCTACTGATTACTTACACAACAATTATACACACCCTTGACATGAGCGGTAGTGCTCAACGCCTTACGGCATCAAAGGATTTGGAACGATGGCTATACTCGATAATTTGCGGCAATGGTTTGGGTGCTCAACGCCTTACGGCATCAAAGGAATTGGAACACTGGGCACCCCGCAAACCTGGTTGCAATCCAGCGACAGTGCTCAACGCCTTACGGCATCAAAGGAATTGGAACCCCTGAGTAATTGCATCTTGATATGCCTGCTTGTGCTCAACGCCTTACGGCATCAAAGGAATTGGAACATCAATAATTGGATTGGCAAATTGACAAAGTTATAGTGCTCAACGCCTTACGGCATCAAAGGAATTGGAACCTAACGCGTTCGTCTGATTCCGGTTCCCGATACACCAGTGCTCAACGCCTTACGGCATCAAAGGAATTGGAACTCTACTCGTAGAGGGGAAAACAGGATTCGGGAAGACCTCCAGTGCTCAACGCCTTACGGCATCAAAGGAATTGGAACACCCGGAACAATAACTATATACCGCTCCAATTTTTGGTGCTCAACGCCTTACGGCATCAAAGGAATTGGAACCTGTGATCGTCTGTCTCTCGTTGCGGGAGGAATTGATCGTGCTCAACGCCTTACGGCATCAAAGGAATTGGAACCGCTGAACCCTAGGGTCGTCAATAATTGCCGGGCTTAGGTGCTCAACGCCTTACGGCATCAAAGGAATTGGAACTATGTCGTTTTTGTGACCGCCGACGGAGAAATTTTGGGTGCTCAACGCCTTACGGCATCAAAGGAATTGGAACGCAACCGTCAAAGGGGTTAGTTCTTTTTGAATCCCGTGCTCAACGCCTTACGGCATCAAAGGAATTGGAACATTGTCGTCCAGCACTATCGGAACGCCACGTCTCCGTGCTCAACGCCTTACGGCATCAAAGGAATTGGAACCAACTCCTCAACAGCGTTGCGATGCTTCGGGTTCCGCTGTGCTCAACGCCTTACGGCATCAAAGGAATTGGAACCAACTCCTCAACAGCGTTGCGATGCTTCGGGTTCCGCTGTGCTCAACGCCTTACGGCATCAAAGGAATTGGAACACGAACGAGTAGGAATCGGCATCTGGAAAGCTAAGTGCTCAACGCCTTACGGCATCAAAGGAATTGGAACACGGGAGCGCAAATTTTCAGCAATGGCAAATAATCGCTGTGCTCAACGCCTTACGGCATCAAAGGAATTGGAACAGTTCCCGCTTATTCCCAAAAAAACAATCAAACTGTGCTCAACGCCTTACGGCATCAAAGGAATTGGAACCTTTTTGCTCGTAGTTATGGGCGTTAGAGGATTTAATGTGCTCAACGCCTTACGGCATCAAAGGAATTGGAACCTCGGTACAACTGCTCAAGTTCATTCAGGTTCATAGTTGTGCTCAACGCCTTACGGCATCAAAGGAATTGGAACTGCTGGTGGTGCAGGCGATTCAGGGGGCACCGGCGCATGTGCTCAACGCCTTACGGCATCAAAGGAATTGGAACGGCAACGGCAGGCGGCGATGGAGCGTGCCCAAATTGCGTGCTCAACGCCTTACGGCATCAAAGGAATTGGAACAGGACGGCATGGTGTTTCTATGCGAGTTGCACAGAGTGCTCAACGCCTTACGGCATCAAAGGAATTGGAACCCCGGACTACCGGAACCGCTTCGGCATCCATTCCTACAAGTGCTCAACGCCTTACGGCATCAAAGGAATTGGAACCTGGGATGCGGGGATGTACTGGGGAGCAGGCTTTGGGTGCTCAACGCCTTACGGCATCAAAGGAATTGGAACTCAAGTCGAATCCTGCATCTGGCAACAATAACTTCTGCGTGCTCAACGCCTTACGGCATCAAAGGAATTGGAACCGTGAGATTGCATTAAGTCCCAGTTATAGAAGGACAGTGCTCAACGCCTTACGGCATCAAAGGAATTGGAACAGAAACTCCACCAACCGCTGAGCAGGTTCGAGATTGTGCTCAACGCCTTACGGCATCAAAGGAATTGGAACTGGGTCGGTGCGGTTGACAGCCGGGGGCATGAATAGTGCTCAACGCCTTACGGCATCAAAGGAATTGGAACGGTGGAGTTTGGCAGACACAAAATCCAAACCGATGGGTGCTCAACGCCTTACGGCATCAAAGGAATTGGAACCACTTTCCCCGGCTGACCGAACGGCGCAACGTTGTCGTGTGCTCAACGCCTTACGGCATCAAAGGAATTGGAACTCCATATATGTACATGACTCAATTCTAGCATATATTGTGCTCAACGCCTTACGGCATCAAAGGAATTGGAACCATTGGTAAACGGTTCAATTGACAAGCGTGCGATTAATCGTGCTCAACGCCTTACGGCATCAAAGGAATTGGAACCATTGGTAAACGGTTCAATTGACAAGCGTGCGATTAATCGTGCTCAACGCCTTACGGCATCAAAGGAATTGGAACTTCCTGGCGGTGTTATGATTTCCGATAAAACCAATTGTGCTCAACGCCTTACGGCATCAAAGGAATTGGAACTGCGGTTGCTGGAACGCCATCCCAGAGCGGGACTGTAGAAGAAAATACAAGCACCTCCTTGACATGGACGATTTTCCCAGCAACTTACTGCTAATATCATACACTATTAGGTCTGAAATCGGCAACAGCATTGCCTTGCAGACTTTTCAAGGATCAGAAAATCGCACCGTTCCCCTGACTGGCGACCCCATAGGACACACCCGGATTGCTCCGTACTGCATCCCTGTCACAGCCAGAGATACCTGAAATTAGAATATCTGAAATCCAGGTAACTCTTTCCAGGTTTCTTCCCGATTATAGGTGGTAATCCGGTCGGCGCAACGCCCACACAATCCCACCAAAAGCAAACGGTCTTCCTTTTCTAAAATTTGCTCTAATTCCCATCGTAACTTCTCCCGTAAACGTTCGCTTAAATGACATCGAAAAATGGATAATTGGACGCTTTCTCCGTATCCTTTTAACAACTTGAATGCTTTCCGCCATCGTTTTGGATCACGAATATCATAACAGATGAGATACCAGTGTTTGGTTTCAGCCATGATTTTACCTCAAAACGAGTTGAGCAAATAACCCACCTTCACCATTCCATTCTTTCTCCAACAGACGTACTTCTAGTTCAATTAAACGCCGATAGGTCAGCGAATAATTTGTGACTGGATGTTTCCAGCTTTCTCCTTTGCGCCGCTCATAGATTTCGATAAATTTTTTGCGTCCCGCATCCGTAAGCCATACCTGTTGACCTCGTTTTTCAAAATCTTCTCGTACTTGCCACTGCCCCCGATTGATAGACGCAACCACAATCATATCCACCAAAGGTACTCGAAAAATCTCCATCAAGTCCAGCCCCAAAGGATATGCCTGACTTCTCGGTTGATGATAAAAGCCCAAAGCTGGCTCCAATCCCACGGTCAAAATTGCATGATTGACATCCTTCAAAAGCAAAGCATAACCAAACCCCAATAAACAATTAAAACAATCCTGGGGAGGACGGCGATTACGACCAGAAAATTGCAACTCCGGGTGAGCATTTGGCGAAATCAAATGGGGCAAACCCTGGAAATATAAAGCCGCTAAATTGCCTTCAACACCCAACAAAGATGCAATCGAATCCACAGATTCTACTTGTTTCAACAAAATCTTCATTTGGTCAATAATTTGCTGTAATTCCGCTGGTCGCTCCCCCCGCATCAAAAACCGCCGCTGTCCTTGCCCCCGACATTGCACCAGTTGCCGTGCCAATCGTAAGCATAATTCCGGGTCAGTTAGGGCTTTATATTGCTGAATGCGTCTTTGAATACTCCCTTGGCGAGTGTCCAAACTACCTATGTACCGCCCGCCGCTAGAAACAAAATGCACCCCGATTTGTTGATAAGCACAGAGATAAAGTGCCTGGGTAGATATTTGCGCAAAACCATGCAAAACTAACTGATCTACCATCCGGGCTGGTATTTTTTTGATTGGCTCATCGAGGGGGGAAATTTTTATTTCTTCACCACTTTTGCCCACTTTGGTTCCCGGTTCCATCACATGAATAATTTGCCGCTCTTCGTCCTTGGGAAATAAGCGCAAAGGTGCCCGCTCTGGGTCTTGAGCCAATCGTGCTTCTTCGGGCAAACAAACCGGGGCAAGGGAACAGCGCACACATAATTTTTCATTTGTTGTTACCGGTGGTCTTTGGGGTGATTTTCGTAAATTTCTAGCCTGTTCAACCGCAGATCGAACTTTCTGACGACCCGCATCATCCACCGGAATTTTTACCAAAACATTATCCCGGTGGTAGCGAATTCTTCCCTCTAAAACCGTTGTATTTAGTGCCGATTCAATTAAACAGGCATAGGCTAAAATTTGCAGAAGGTCACTCTCCCACGCCTGGGGTTGATAATTCTCACCCCGCCGACAACGACCCCGTTTATGTTCATAGGGAATGATCTGCCCATCCCGTTCCCGTATCGCATCAACTTTACCTCGTAAACCCAGTTCCACACTTTCTAAAACGAGTTCTTCCGTATCCTCATTTTTTTCTAGTTCAACGTGCAATCTCCGACCTGCAAATACCGCTTCATCCTGGGTATAAAGTTCCTCAACCTCTTCCAGATAAAACAAACGTGGGCAATAAGCCAGGGCATGGAGTGCAGAAACCCGGATGGTTTCCTGTTCTAAGGCGGGCAGGTCAGTGGTGAGTAGCATGGGGTACCCTTTAGAAAGTTTTAAGCTTTGGTCACTCAAATTAAGTCATAGCACTCTTGACAAGTAATCAGTAAGTTCTATGATTTTGAGAACCAAAGCGGCGATTGGCTTCCACAGGGGAACCACCTTATGACATTGGAGGTTGGGGGTACGGTCGGTCAGGTTCGTATTCAGTGGTCAAGGTTCAACGCTCAAACAAGGCTAAGCTTTAGGCTTGCGGGAGGATTTCTTAGCTTTGCCTGCCTTGGGGGCTGACTCCGCAGGTTTGGGAATCGTCACCCAACAATGCTCATGCCAGTCCGTACTCCAGCTAAACCGTTGGAAAGTGCCCTGTCCGGTTGCCCGGTTGATCCAAATGGGCAAGCTAATCAGCCCCCGATTGTCTTTGATCAGCCAACGAATGGCACCATCCTCTTCTCGATAGGCTCTAATCCCGTTCACCATTGCCCAAGATTCGCCCAAGCTCAAACCACCAAAACGAGTGATCTGTTCTGGAGTAGAGAGGGCGATCGCCACTCGTTCTGTTAATTTGACCGTTGCAGACTCTTCGCTAGAATCTAGTCGCACGGCTATCTGCAAGTCGGTTAAAAGCTCTTGGAAGTTGGGCTTAGAAAACTTGCCAGTGGGGTAAGTTCCCATGTGGGTCTTGCTGAATTTGTGATGGCGCTGCTTCCGCACAATCCGAGAAATGGGCGGATCATCGCCAATAATGCCAATCGCAAGCTTGACTCCTAGATGAGCGGACATATCGGTTTCGCCCACCAGCGATAACAGGAAGCCGTAGATGGTTGAAGGGGGTGGATAACGATAGGTTTCTTTGTAGTCCCGTGCGAAGCTTCGAGGAAAGCTAGTGCAGGGACAATCGAGATACAACTGCATAGGGTTTCACTGGTAAATGTTGCGACGGTGACCAATTTTGATGACTAAAACGACTAACTTTTCATCTTCCAAAGAGTAGATGATACGGTAGTCTCCGACTCGTATCCGTAAGCGGCCATCCCCATTTTTTAGCTTTTTGCTGTCTGGGGGATAAGGATTCTCCCGCAAGGCTTCAATTTTTAGGGCAATTCGCTGTTGAATGTCCTTGGGCAGTTTGCTAAGCTCCTTTCTTGCCGTTTTCAAAAACTCAATTTGGTAATGGCTCACAGGTTTAGCTCCTGTTTTACTTCTTCCCAGGGAATACGTTGCTGGTTCTCAGGGTCAGATTCGGCGACAATGGCATCTCTGACATCCAGCAAATCTTCTAATTCCTCTGCATCAATGACTGCTAGTTTGCCTTGGCTTATCCAGGTCAGCAGTTCTTCTACAGACAAGTTGAACTGCTGAGCCAAAGCCGAGATACCTGCAAAAACTTCACTAGAAACGATGAGAGAACTCATGATGTAGGACTCCAAAACTAAGCGGTTTGTGGAACGTTTAACTGCTCTTTAGCTTGGGCGATCGCGTCCTTCACGCCACGGCAAACCTTCACGCCTAGCGTACTCAATTTTTCACCATAGGGTGTATCGGCGATCTCACCTGCCACAATTAACTCACTTGCGGCAATATCGCCAACTTCAACCAGTCGCAGCAATTTAGGACAACCCACGGTTTCGCCCATGCGCTTAAACACGTCCATAATCCAAGGGCAGGGATCCTCAGTGACTCGAATGACAATGGACTCTGGGCGGAAGTCGTACAAAAAGCGGGCATGGTTGCCACCAACATGGCGTACTGCGCCAATGGCATCTAGTGCCAAGATAGCTCGCTCTGGTTTCTTCAGGCTGGCAGGGGTAAGGGCAATAGTGTATTGATAAGCTGTGCAATGAACCTCTGTGCTGTGGATCGAAGTCTTGCCCTTTTCACCACCTTTGGAGCCAAATGCAATATCGCCCCAGTAAGGATCAAGGCTAATGGCACGGCTGACTTCCAGAGCACCTCGCCGTTTGGTGGTAGCATCTTCATTGTCTTTGCCTTTCTTGGCATCCATGTAGCCAAATAAATCATCATCAATGTACTTTTCAGCACTGAACTTTTCATCCTTAAAGCTGTATTTATCTATATCTGGGTTAAAGGTTCGGTTGGTTGCCGCTTCATTGTTGTTCTGGAAATATTCTCGCAGACCCCAGCGAATGGCTTCAGCACTGACTGTTGTGTATTGATCGTTGCCACGGGTGATTTTTTGCAACGTGGATAGGGTGCTGCCGTCTCCTTCCCCCCGGTTGTTGGCGGCTACCGCAGTCGGGGTCACAATCGTTGCAAAGAGGTGTTGAGTCATGGTGATGTCTCCAAGATTAAGATTGAGGAAAGAACAATTGGGGTTGAGAAAGAATTACAGAACGTTGGCAGTTTCCTCAGCAGGCTCCTGTTCTATAACTGCTTCTTCTTCCTTGGTTTTGCCCTTATAGGTGGCGATCGCCAACAGCGCTAAATCCCGCGCTTTTCGCCAGTTCGACTCCTGATGAATCCACCAAAAAATCTGTGGTCCCGCTGCACGGGCTGCTTTACTGCGAAACTGGCTGAGAAAATCGACCAAAGCCGTCGCAAATTCCTGTTGAGTATTCGGACGCTGTAAACGGTAAATGACCTTATCGGTCACCTGACCATAATCGAGTGGTCGTCCCTGCTTATTTGCTTGCTGAATCTGGTCGCGCAGAAACGCACTAAACGCCCCCTGCACCGCATCAAACAATATCTGCTCATCTGCATTTAAGTGTTCCGTCATAACAACAAGTCCCCTCCGATCTTCTGGATAAATTGGGTTAGCTTTACGAAATTCAAAAAATCCGCTGTACCAAACTTTGTTGGCGATCAGGTTATCGCTGATCCAAGCCAGCACCTTGGATTCTGCTAACCAAACTCCTTCCCCATCCTGTTTGGGACGGAGCCTTGGTTTTAGATTCTGATAGGCAATTCGATATAAACTCAGGGCTTCATCCTTTAGTGGAACTCGATATACTGCCTGTTTAATGAAAGATTGCTGTTTATTCCATGGCTGACTACCCAATTGATAAACTTCGCAATAGTTCACCTTGAATAGAAGTGAATCATCTAGCTGTCTTTCATCAAGGAGAAATCTCAAAGCAGCTTCTCCAGCACTACTAGCTCGAAATTTGCCATAGGGAGATCCAAAATTGGCATAAATTTTGCTAGGTAACTTTTGACGAAGCTTTACCCATACTTTTAAGTTTTGTACCTCAGGAATCACGATTGCAGATCTACTTTTTCCGTTAAGTGTAGGCAATTGGTAGTATCCGCAAGCAAGCGGCAAAAAAAGCAATGCTAGAAAATTACTAGATGATTCCTTGTAGGAGCCATTGACAAAGCATTCCTCCAAGCCAGGTAGTATTTGGGTCTTGACTTCTGGCTTTCCAGAGCTAAAGTCTTTTGCCAGTTTTGCTACTTCGGTGTAATAACAGGAATTCAGCAACGTATAGCTTACAGAAATTTCGGGGCTGTCTGGTTCAATCATGAAATTCAGCGTTTGCGTTTTGTAAAATTTCTTTTTACCTTCTTTAGGCTTATTAGGATCCTCTACAAAACTTTTCTGCTGACTATGCTGTAGAAACGAAGACAACATCCCTTGATTGAAGGTAAACCATCCCTGCTCATCAAGATTTAGGGCTGGAGCAATCAATAGCCCACGTTGAATCTGGTAAGTCTGCTCCAACAGCCATTGAATTGCTTCTAAATCGCTCCCGTCCCACGATAATTTCACGGCATCTTCTGTCACCTCCCACTGGATTGGGGCAGAGGCGGGATCAAGCGCAGACAACGCCAGTGCTAACCCCGCTATCCCCGCTCGATGGGGTAACAACGTGTTTGGGTCGAAAATTGACAACACCAGTTCAGTCAAGATTAATCACCTCCTGCTCAGTTCATAAGCGCCAATCTCTGATGAGTAGCCCCAGGCATCTGCCGGAGCTACCGGATACCGCCGACATTTTTTCCAACCTTTGGTTTGTTTGCCACTGACTACCAGCGGCACCGTATAGCGAGGCAACAGCTTGGCAGGTAATGTCTCTACCGTTTTCACATCCTGCTCCAGCAGGACGGTTGTGGTGTATCCAGCTTCTCGTAGTGAGGCTGGGTAGGTGCGCCATTCGCCATCGAGCCACACCGAATCTCGATCCGGGTTACCCTGCACAGCGGCTTGCTCCAGCCACGAGGCTAGATCCGCTTGACAAACTTCCTCTCCAAAGCTTTGGAGCAGGGCAGCGCCCATGTCTAGCTCGTCTTGTCCATAGGGAAAGCCTACTTTTTCATCGGGATAGAACAGGGCATCGAGGGCATGGCCGCAGTAGCGACGGTTCAGCCGTCCTAGCCGTTGAATCAGTCCGGCGGGGTCAGCAATTTGAGACACTAGCAACGTGGCAGATAAATCCAGCGACATTTCGGCTACCTGGGTGGTAACGGCCATCACCGCTCCATCCCCCTTAAACCGATCCACGACCTCCCGGTGGTGATTGACGCGATCGCCATACTTGTAGCGGCTGTGGTAGAGCAATGGGTCTAGACCCCGCTGCTGGGCTTCCTTAAACACAGCGATCGCCGTATTCACCTGATTACACACCCACAAAATCTTGCCGCCTTGGTCAAATTCAGCTTGCACCCGTTCCCAGTTCGGTGCATCTGCTAAATGAAACCGATAACGCGGCTGGGTTTCCAAGTCTTGTGGTCCCTGGATAATGTTGACCGACTCGCCCACCGCCTGCTCGATCGCCTGTATTTGCCACGGCAAAAACGAGGCTGACATTAGCAGCATCGGAGCCTTCACGACTTCCAAAAACCGCAGCAATGCCCCAAATAGCTTGTCGTCGTAGCAGTGGACTTCATCAAACACAAAAGCTGCCTGGGCGATCGCGGGAAAGCAGTACATCGGGCGACGATTGCATTGCAACAGCCCCAACACGGTATCCACCGTACAGACGTTGACCTTTGTACTCCATGCTTTGAAGGACTCTAACTTGGTTTCCAGGTCATCATCATCCCCAGTGGACTGTAAATCTAAATGCTCCAGATCAACCGCAGCCCGACCATGCAGCAACGTGGAGTCTACTTTTTCATGGGCATAATCTAGAAAACCCTCAGTGCTGGTACCTGTGGTGGGATAGCAGAAAAACAGCTTGCGACCCACAGCATGGCGTTTTGCCCAGTTATAGGCTCCTAAGGTTTTACCCGTGCCACAACCGGCCCTGGCCAGCGTGACTCGTGAGGTGGCATTGCCCAACTGTTCTTGGAAGGGGCGTAATGGTTTGCCTTCCAGGCGTTCATTGACAACATGCTGGAGTTCAGGCTCGGTCAGCGTGTACCGAATTTGCGTCTGAATCCACGGTCGGATTTTGACATCGTTTGCTGGGAGGGCTGAGCCGCTGGTATCCCCTGCTACAAGCAATGCTTTCACCACAGCCGTGAAAACGGGATCGGCATTCCAAGTGGACAATTGCTGTAAAAGCAGTTGTCTACGCTGTTTGATCTCTGCAATTGTCCAAGTAGTTGGTAAACCTTGAGGAAGGTCTGAGGCAAGTCCGCAAGCCTTCTGTCCATACCGCAGCAATCCCTGGAAGTGTTGGTGATTGGTATAGAGAAGGATGCGATCGCCCCTTGTCCACTCATCCACACCCGATTCTCGAATCTCTCCCACTTCATCGGTTTGTTTGCCTGATGTACCGCCTAGTTTGAGATGATGACCACCCGCAGCGGCGATCGCCACCATCACATCACCCTCCCCGGTTGATAACCAATCTCTCAATTCCCAGGCCAACAAGACCGATAGCGCCTCATGCCGCATCAGTTGTGGATTGTCTATTGGGTTCTTGAGCTTACGAACCACTGCTTGAAAATGGTCATTCGCTTTACCCAAGTCATGAAGAAACGCCGCCAGCCGAGCCGTAGCACGCCAGGTTTTAAAGTCCTGAGACAGCCCAAACTGCTTGATTAATCCATCGCCTAATTCATCAAGTAGCGTAGTCACCGCTTCGACCACAGCCGCCGTATGTCCAGTCAGGGTATAGGCCCCTTTCCACGGCGTTTCCTTTGATTTAGCTAATAGCAGTTTGGGGGGTAAAGGCTGGTTTTTAGCTGGCATTTGCTTCCTCCTTTGCTGGATAAAACCAACCACAGCCAAAATGTTGGCGACCGCCTAATCCATACCATTGCAGCTTTAGAGAATCCTCTTGACTCAACCCTTCGACGACCACGCTATAACCCACAACTTTCTTATTTCTTATCTGTAAGGTGCGTCGTGCCAAGTCTCCATCATGATCGCTGGGAATAAACGCCTTGCCTTTGATGTTTAGGCGTTCCAATCCCTTCTGGCATGACTCTAGAAAATATCGCGGCACATCCGCATGATCGATGGCTTCTAGCTTAAACGTCACCAGCCTGGATGCCAACGTATCACTGGCTTCGGGCAATGTGATTCTTGGTTGAACCAAGCGAATCAGATGCCCTCGAATATCCAAAACCTGATTTTGCAACAATCGATACCAGGTCTGCATTTGGTCTGATGGGCATCGCAACCTAAAGCGAGAGCCTCGATTCAGATAAATCATCCCCGCTCGATCTGGAATACCCGAAATAGTGCAGAGGTGAACCTCGGCAGGTAAGTCACCAGGAAGTGATTCATTTTCTTGTTCTTGAAGCCGCTTTTTCACGGCAGAGTAAAGTGCATAGCCATGATCCGCAGGCAATGTTTTACCCTGAAGTGAATATTGCATCTCTAAAAAATTCACCATATTGTTCTCAGGCTAATTTTTTGTCCTACAGGGATATGGGCTAAAATTGTTTCTATAAAGAGCAGGGAAAATTGTTGCGGATGAGACATTTTATTCCACCGATTGCTGTCAATTATTTTAACATAACTTTTTTTGCGGGTCTTCATCTTTAACCTGTCGCTAATCTAGCCAGTCCAGGTTGCCGACAAACATTCGCAAATTTTATTATGCCCCAATTCCCCCTGAGCGCAAAACCTATGGGACTGCGGCCTAGGGGTTGGGTTGGCACAGACTTTGCAGGGTTTCCCAAAACTGGGGATAGGAAATCTGCACACAACCCCCCGGGGAAAGGTGGGACACCCCCTGGGCATTGAGGGCGGCAATCGCCAGCGCCATCGCAATCCGGTGGTCATCGTAGGTCTGCAATTCCGTGCCGACGAGGGGGTGTTGACTGCCATGAATTGTCAGACCCTCCGGGTATTCGTCCACTGTTACCCCCAGCCGGGTGAGTTGGGTCACCATCGCCGTCAGCCGGTCGCTCTCTTTTACCCGCAGTTCAGCGGATCCCGGATCACAGTTTTCCCCTGGGCAAAAGCCGCCGCCATGGTGAGGATGGAAATCTCATCAATCAAGCGGGGAATCAACGCTCCCCCACTGCCACCCCCTCTAGGGTGCTGTACTGCACCTGAATATCCGCCAGGGGTTCCCCCGCCACCAGGCGTTGGTTGTGGCAGGTGATCCGGGCACCCATCGCTTCGAGGACTTCTAAAATGCCCGTGCGACTGGGATTGACCCCCGCATTGGTCAGGAGAATATCCGCCCCCGCCACCAGCCAAAAGGCCGCCGAACTCATATCCCCCGGCACCACCACCGTCTGTCCCCGCAGGACGGCACCCCCCTGTAACGTGACCCGCCCATTCTCCCAGGCGATTTCGGCACCACCTGCACATTCACATCCGCATCAATCAGGGCACGGCGGACAACCTTCAGGGCTTCTTGGATGTTACTAGGGCTGAGTTTGTCCTGACCTCAGAGTTTTTTCCAAGCGGCTTCGAGTTGTTCAGAGAGGGCTTCAAACATGGGGCAGGGGTTAGATGAACCTGTTGGGTGAATTTTATAGGTTTTAATACAGTCTATTTATCAATTAAAGGATACAAAAAGCCTCGATTATCCTAAGGGCTTACCACAATTGACCTACGGCAAGTGGGGTTCAACTGTATCCCATAACCACTCAAAAGACTGTAATTTACCACGCTGGGGAGGAACCTGGCTGGTATAGCAGACCGCACAGTGGTTCTAGGGAATTTCTGTTTATGTTTATAAATATAGCAATCCTAAATAAGAATAGAACAGGGGTCGCAGGGGCACCGCCGCCCTATCTGGTTTTTCAGAATCTTAGTTCGCTAATGAAATGGGATAATTTTCTGCTAGTACCCAAACATAGAGGTGTCCTTATGCACGGAATTTTACAGGTGTGTTGCCCGGATCAGCGGGGGTTGGTTGCTAAAATCAGCCAGTTTGTCCACCAGTGGGGTGGCAATATTGTCCATGCGGATCACCACTTGGATGAGGGTTTATTTCTCAGTCGATTGGAATGGGAATTGGCGGGGTTTGAACTCTCTCCAGCGGCGACCCGTGCGGAATTTGCCCCGCTTGCCCAAACCATTCATGCCCAGTGGTCCTACCACACCCAGGATGAACGCCCCAAGGTCGCAGTTTTTGTGGGAAAACAAAGCCATTGTCTGTGGGATTTGCTCTGGCGATACCGGACGGGAGAATTGCCGGGAGAAATTACGCTCATTATGAGCAATCACTGGGAATGCGCCCCCATTGCGGAGCAATTTCATATCCCTTTTTATTGCATCAAAATAGAAGATAAATTCCAGGCAGAAATGGAGCAATTAACCCTGATTAAAGCCCATAATATTGAGTTAATTATTCTGGCAAAATATATGCAAATTTTGAGTCAAAATTTTATTGATCAATGCCCGCCAGTGATTAACATTCACCATTCGTTTTTACCCGCTTTTCCCGGTGCCAATCCCTACCAACGGGCGCACCAACGGGGGGTGAAAATTATTGGTGCCACCGCCCACTACGTCACCCCGGAACTGGATGCCGGACCGATTATCGAACAGGATGTGGTGCGGGTCAGTCATCGGGACACGGTGGCAGATTTGGTCCGCCAAGGGCGGGATGTGGAACGGCGGGTGTTGGCGCAGGCGGTGCGTTGGCATCTGGAACGCCGGGTGCTGGTGTATCACAACAAAACCGTCGTATTTACTTAATCTGAACTTAAATCTGCACTTAAACGGGTAGCCGGGTGCAGATGTGATAGGGTGGGGGTACGTCTTGGAGGTTAGCCATGAGCGAACTGATTGCCATCGCCTACGACGATATGTTCAAAGCTGAAGAAGTGCGTTTGACCCTGGCGAAATTGCAAAAGGAACATTTGATTGAACTGGGGGATGCCGCCGTGGTGATCAAGGATACGGAAGGCAAGGTGCAACTCAAACAGGCGGTGAATTTGACGGCTATGGGCGCAGTGAGCGGCGGTTTTTGGGGTTTGCTCATTGGTACGTTGTTCTTCATGCCCTTGGCGGGGTTGGCGATTGGGGCGACCACGGGAGCGATTAGCGGTGCCTTGACCGATATTGGGGTGGATGATGATTTTATGCGGGAGTTGGCGGAAACCATGCGCCCCGGCACGTCAGCCCTGTTTATCCTGGTGCGGAAATTCACGCCGGACAAGGTGTTGGAGGAAATTGCCCCCTACGGCGGTAAGGTGTTACGCACCTCCCTGACCAAGGATAAAGAGGCGGAACTTCAGGAAGTCCTGACCAATCGGGGCGTGAAACCCGCCGCCCAAGAATAGTTAATTAAATTTCGCCGCACTGGTGAATGCTGTAGGGGAGAACTCGGCGCAGTTCCGGCAAGGTGGTTAACCCTTGGCTAATTTTGCGAATGCCATCCTTGCGAAAGGAATCAAAATCAATCTCCATGAGATACCGGCGCAATTCCCCAATGGTGCCCCCATAGACCAATTGGCGAATCCGGTCGTCCGCATTCAGCACTTCCACCACCGCCAACCGCCCCAGATAACCAGTGCCCAAGCATTGGTCACAGCCCTTGCCAATCTGCCAATTCTGCGCCCAGGGATGTTCGGGGGTGAGTCCCAACCAGGTCAATTCCTGCGAAGTCGGGGTGTAGGGAGCCGCACAGTGGGGGCAAATTTTGCGTACCAACCGTTGCCCCACCACCCCCAGCAGGGCATCGCTGATCAAGCCGGGGTCGGGTCCCAAATCCCGCAGGCGGGGAATCGCCGTCGCCGCATCAATGGTGTGCATGGTCGTCAGCACCAAATGTCCGGTCAAAGCCGCTCGCACCACGGTTTCCGCCGTTTCCCCATCCCGGATTTCCCCCACCATGATGATGTCCGGGTCCTGGCGTAAAATCGAGCGCAGACCAGCCGCAAAGGTCATCCCCGCCCGCCCGTGCACCTGGGTCTGGGTAATATGGGGCAAAACGTACTCCACTGGGTCTTCCACCGTGGTCACATTCACTTCCGGGGTGGCAATCCGTTGCAAACTGGTGTACAAAGTACTTGTTTTGCCGGAACCGGTCGGACCGGTGAGGATAATTAATCCCTGGGGTTGTTGGAGCCAACGGGTGTAGGTGGCCAGGGTGGAGCCGCTGAACCCCAAATCTTCCAAACAGGTGAAGGGGTTTTCCTGGGGCAGGAGCCGAATCACCACCTTTTCCCCGCCGACACAGGGCAGGGTACTCACCCGCAGGTCTAAATGTTGCGCCCCACCCCCATCCTTGAGATATTTTTTGCCAATCCGACCATCGTGGGGACGGCGGCTGTCGGCAATGTCCATCTCCGCCATCACCTTGGTGGCCACTACGGTGGGACGGCTCAAGTGGGGAGGCAGGGTGGTAATCGGGCGCATGATCCCGTCAATCCGAAACCGCACCCGCAGTCCCTCACGGCTGGGTTCCAGGTGAATGTCGCTGGCTCGGTGTTTGAGGGCAACCGCCAACATGGCATTAATGCGGTGGATAGAATTATCGGCTTTACCCAAATAGAGTTCCGCATCCTCGGTCACATCGGCTCGGTCCGGTTCCCCCGTCCAAGGGTTGACCAGCGGGGCAAGGGTAATCTGATGGGGGGTGGTGGCGTGCCGTTGCCGGTACCATTGCCGATAACTTTCCGGGCGAATGGGGATGGTTTCAATGCCCGTGCGGGTGCGATTGCTGATAAATTCCACCTGCTCCGGGGTCAGGGGTTCACAGATGCCTAGGTAATAACAATTGCGCCACAGCAGGAGGGGCAATACCTTAGGTACTTGGGGGCTGGGGGGGACTTTTTGGAAAAAGCGGCGGCTGACATCCGGGTTGAGTAGCGGTAAGTTCACCGTCCCATCCGGTTGCACAAGTAAGGCTAGGGCGGCGGTGGGGGTCAAATCACCGCTTTTGAGTTTCTGCCAGACCAGGTTAGGCTCCGCCGGTAGCACCATCACGCCAGGGGGTGGGTTTGCTCCTAGTTTAGCGTTGCCTTTTGGGGTAGCCCTAGCCCGTATCACAACCTGCTATCATGAGAAAATTCTTTGAGCACAAGCCCCCTTTTCCCATGACATTCAAGCAAGTGATTGCCTTTGGTTTACTGGTCTTTCTGCCCATTTCCTGGGTGGCGGAGTGGCTCCACTGGGATGAATTGGTCGTTTGCGTGACGGCGGGGTTGGCGATTGTGCCCTTGGCGATTTGGCTGAGTACGGCGACGGAGGAAATTGCCCTGGTCACGGGACCGGGGGTGGGGGGTCTGCTGAATGCGGTTTTTGGGAATGCCACCGAGTTAATTATCGCCATTGTGGCTCTGCGGGCGGGGTTGGTGGAGGTGGTCAAGGCGAGCATTACTGGCACAGTGGTGGCAAATTTATTATTAGTGTTGGGATTGGCGATGTTTTTGGGGGGAATTAAGCATAAGGAACAAAATTTCCAAGCCATTGTCCCCCAGGTGAATGCACCGGCGATGACCTTAGCAGTAATTGCCATCTTTTTACCCACCTTATTAGGGAGTACCACTGAAGGAGCCACCATTGCCCCCCGTGCCATTCAAAACCTATCGGAAATTGTTGCTTTAGTGCTCATTACTGTCTATGCTTTGACCCTATTTTTCTCCCTCAAAACCCATAGTTATCTCTACGATGTGGGGGTAGCGGAGTTGGGCGAAGAACACGAAAAACCCAATCTCTGGCTTTGGTTAGGGGTTTTAGGGGTGGTGACGGTTGGCATTGCGGTGGAGTCGGAAATTTTTGTGGGGGTGATTGAATCCGCTACCGATAAAATTGGTCTCACGCCCCTATTTACCGGGGTGATTGTTCTGCCCTTGTTGGGTGGGGCGGCGGAGTATGTCACGGCGGTGAATGTGGCGTTGAAAAACAATATGGATTTGTCCGTATCGGTGGCGATGGGTTCGAGTTCCTTGGTGGCTTTATTCGTGGCACCCGTATTGGTGATTGCCGGGGAATTTTTGGGGCAACCGATGGATTTGAATTTCAATTTATTCGAGGTCGTGGCGGTGGCGGTGGCGGTAACGGTGGCAAATCTCATTAGTTTGGACGGGCGTTCCAATTGGTTAGAAGGAAGTTTGCTCTTAGCCAGCTATGTGGTGATCGCCTCGGCGTTTTACTACCATCCTGCTTAAAGGTTCAACAGTAGTTGCCTTGTTCCCATATCTCTGGGTAACATAGATTAAATATCCAGAACTTGTTTACATTTAATCCCCATGACCAACACTCCTGTCACTAATCTTTACGAGCAGGATTTTTATCTGTGGTTAGAAGAGACTGCGGAACTATTGAAAACAGGAAAATTTGAGAAGCTAGATATAGAAAATCTAATTGAAGAAATCGAATCCATGGGCAGGAGTGAAAAGCAAGCCTTGCGAAGCAATTTAGAAGTGATTTTAATGCACTTACTAAAGTATAAATATCAACCGGAAAAGCGTTCAAACAGTTGGCGTTACACCCTGCTCGAACATCGGCGTAGGTTACAGGACATATTTCAATTTAGCCCCAGCCTCAGACGCTATTTTTTAGAAACCTTTCCCTACTGCTATCAAGGGGCAAGAAAACTGGCTAGCGTGGAAACAGAGATGGCAATTACCACTTTTCCCCTAGCATCCCCATTCACCCCTGAGCAAGTTTTGGATGAGGATTTTTTACCAGAGTAACCGCCGATGACCAACACTCCCAAACCTACCCTCTATGATCAGGATTTTTATCTGTGGTTGGAAGAGACTGCGGCGCTATTGAAAGCAGGAACATTTGAGAAGCTAGATGTGGAAAATCTTGTGGAAGAAATTGAATGTATGGGTAGGAGTGAAAAAAAGAGTGTTGAAAGTAATTTAGAAGTGATTTTAGTACATTTATTAAAATATAAGTATCAACCCAAAAAACGTTCAAATAGTTGGCGGGTGACTCTTTTGGAGCATCGCCGGAGACTGAAAAGAGACTTTAGAATCAGTCCCAGTTTGAAACGATATTTTTTAGAAATCTTTGCCGAGTGTTACCAAGGGGCAAGAAAACTGGCTAGCGTGGCAAAAGCGATGGCAATTACCACTTTTCCCCTAGCATCTCCATTCACTCCTGAGCAAGTCTTGGATGAGGATTTTTTGCCAGAGTAAATTTCTACGGGATAAATACACCGATATAGCAGTCCTAAATGAGAATGGAACAGGGGTTGCCGGGGCATTGCCCCCGTCCTTGGTTCTGGAGAATTCTTGTATGCCTACGGCACGCAAGCTAATGTAAATCAAGTAGGATTGCTATATGTGTTAGCATAAAACTATGCTAATTCTGGAGTCCAAACTAAGAGGGAAAGGAAGCCAGTTCGCCTTAGGGGACGAGGCGATTAGAACCGTACAGTTTGTGCGGAATAAATTCCTGCGGTTTTGGGTGGATGGATATGGCAAATCGCAATACGACTTGAACAAATACTGTGCAGTTTTGGCAAAACGGTTCTTGAAGTTTCAAGCACAGAAGAAAGGTGTGACCGTGGTGGATGTTATGGCTACGCCACGCAAGCTATCAGAAGCCTATACTAGCCGGACTTGTACCAAGTGCGGGCATATCCATTCTGGTTTAGGCGGTCATCGGGTGTTCCGATGCCCAGTATGTAAACATCGTCTGCCACGGGATGGGAACGGTTATGTATACTCCATATCGTAAAAGTCTTGTATAGCCTAAAGAATAGTCTCTATCTTCCACGACGTAGCCCCTTTTGATGCTCTCTAGCCTCCCTCCAGGGCATGACTTGATAGCCCTCAGAACGGCTCTTATCCACGACCTTGACCAAAGGCTCCGTTCCCATCGTGCTTAGGTAGCGGCGGGGGATGTCAAGGCAGAATCCCTGAGCAATGGCCTCAGCGTACCAGCGGTCAAACTCATCCATCTCAGGTACGGGTGCCTCCAAGGGTACATTCGGTTCCGCCCCATCTCGAATCATCTGTAGGAGGCAACCCGCAGGGTTCTCCACCACATGTTGCGAGCGGTACTGTTCAAAGGCTGCAATCGCCAGCATGACCTTTTCGGGCTTGTGTTGTTTAATCTCACACTGGAGGCGCACACCTAGCTTTACACCCAAAGTTTCCAGCTTCTGTACAATGTCTGGATCAATGTCTGAGGCGGTGCTGGGGGCTACCGCTTGGAGTGCCACAACCTTGGAGGTGGGGCGAGGTTCAGTGAACTGCCGCAACAACTCCCGCAAGCGTTCTATCTCATCGCGTAACTCGAAGACCTCAGCGACATGCCCTCGGTACTGTTCGTTCTGGCGTTTTAGCTCTTGAATCTCAGCCTCTAGCTCCTTGATGCGCTTACGGGCAACCTCATGCAGGGTCTTGAGGCTGTAAGACCCAGGCTCAGGCTCTGGTGGTAAAGGCGCAAGCTGCCGGGATTGTTCCTCGCGGAGGGACTGAATGTAGTCCTTGACCTCCGGCCATTTGTAGAGATAGCTGATAGAGACTTGCGCCACACGAGCAACCGCTGTAAAGGTGATAGGTTTACCCTGTTGTTGGAGCGCCCGTACCGCCGCAAACACCTGCTGCTGCTTCTGCTCTTTGCGGTGCTGTTGTGCCTGGCGGAGCGTTTCCGTCTGCTTCTCACGATTGGCTCTAACCATTGGCCACCTCCCTGAGTTGTGGTAGCCACTGCTTCATCGCTTCCACAGTCGCTTTAGCCTCCTCGTAGGCCAGCTCCGCGCCTGCCATCTGTGCTTGTTCCATACGCTGTACTTCGTTTTGGTACTGCCGCTCGTAAAGGGACAGCTTGCCAGTGCTGGGTCGGAAACTACTACAGCCGTAGCACTTGGGGTAAAGGTTGTGAGGGCAGGGGGTCTTGGGGTCAAGGGCGCAATGGCCGTAGACCGTAAGACGCGGGTTTATCTCAATGTCTAACTCGTGGGCTTTAGGGTTTTTCAGCAGGCTCTCGGGCAGGGATTGCCAGGGCAGGAACTTGTTGTCGGGGTTAAGAAGTAGCTCTTGGAAGGGGAGGTCAGCCGTTGCAACCTGCTCACGAGTGGGTGGGGCGTAGTGCTGAAAGGTTGTTGTGCTGGAAACGTGGTCGGCGTAGAGCTGAGCTGCTTCTATCCCGTGCTTGACCCGTATCTCTTGGAGGCGACTAGGGCGGGTGATTCGACCCGTGAAGTGGGGCTGTTGTCCGTTGCTGTCGCGGATGTCCTCTGCTTCAATGAGGTAGCGAATCGCTCGTACCATTGGGTTATCATCAGCGTCCGGCTTAGGTGGTTCTGGGAGAGGTTTAATGCTTATGAATTTGGGGTAAGAGTCCTTTCTGAAAGACCTGAAGTGGCAGAACAAGTAATTGTAGTTTGTGCCTAGAGTCTCCTGTATCCAGGTTTGTTGGGCTTCGATTGTGCGCCGGATTTCCCGTGTAGCAGGTAACCGATGCCAACGCTTGGTTTTCTGCTGAAAGAAACGGATGTACCACTTACCGTTTTCCTCAACGAGGCAGTCGAATTGCATCTGGCAGACATCACCAGGCCGAGCAGCCGTATACTCCTGTATTAAGTAATGCCTTGCTAGTGGCTCAGGTAGTTTGTGCAGGTGTGTCTTGATAGCAGAACGAGTGGGTTCATCCAACCATACGGGGTCATCATGGCGGATTTTAGGTAAGTCTCTTCGTTTGACTAAGGTTTCAGCCTCAAGTCCAGCCCAACTCAAAAACTCCTTCAGTAAATAGAGTTTTGTGTATACTGTCTGCCCCTTCATGCCTTTCCAAACATCAATCAGGCTCAGAATATCACTACGCTTGATGTCTTGCAGTGATGAACATTTTCTTTGCTTAAGCACTTCGCCCAACTGTCCCAGCACAGCACGGATGGCACGGATTTGGGATGTTGAAGAATACACTTGAGCTTTGAGTAGGTAGTGTAAATACTGTTTTGCCTGCAAGCAGAACCAATCAGGTTCAATGCCATCGAAGGTAAGGAGTCGGTTGTAGGGTCTGTCGTAGAAGTGCCGTAAGTCCCAGGTACTAGCGTCAAAGTCAAAAGGAAGCAGTTCTTGCGACTTCTGCCTACCCTGCCAGCTTGTTTGAGCGTTACATGAAGGCTTAAAAATTGTATTGCAATAGCGACATCTGCCGTACCCTAAATCGTTACATTTGTAAATCCATCCCCTTTGACCTCTTGGACCAATGCCAGTACAAAGAGGGTTAGGGCATTCCAAGTCTGCTTGATAGTTGTAGATGTAAGTAGGATTTTCACATGAAAGGAAAGTGTGCTGACTGCAGGAGTCGCATCCAAGACGGACACCATTACTATGAACTGAGAAATAAGCCTTAGTAAGTCTTCCTTGATTGCACTGTGGGCAGGTAAACTCGCCTTTGTAGTCTTGAAGCCAATTCACTTCAAGAATCCCGTTGAGTGTTTGATGCCTTGAAATTGGTAGGTGTTTACGCTGACTCATGCTGATTTTCCTCCCGCATTTTTTGTAGCTCAGCCAATCCCCGCAGACGATTGTTCACATGAATCTCGGTTACGCGCCGCTCTTGTTGAGCTATTTGGGCACGTTCAAGGTCAAGCTCCATTTGTTGCTTATCTGCCTCTAGTTGTGGAATGTCTGCTTCTGTAACTCGGTGATGGGTGCAACTTAGGCAGGCGTAGCGGTACTGGCAATCGCCCAACATACTGGGGCGATGGCACTCACCAAGGGGAGTCGTAACCTTCATCAGGTCAGCTAACTTTTCGTAGCGTTGCTTGCGGGGCTGCCCGTACATATCCACGTAGCCCTTGGTTTCTGCCTGTTTCTCTAGCCGCTCCAACGACCGCTTACGGTAGTGAGGCAACATGTCGAGAGAGCCATGCCCTAAAACCGCAGCAATGTACTCGTCTTTAACTTCGCAGTACGCCATCACACTAGCCTTGGTACGACGAAACATGTGGCTGGTGAGAGGAAAAGGCTTGCCCTGCTTGTCCTTGAGATTGGCAACTTCCCTGAACGCTTTGAGCCATAAGTGAATTACCGTAAACGACAAGGGGCTAGGCTCATAAACAGGCTCAACTTGAAAACGCCCTCCCACGACTGCCCCGTCCCTAAGTGCTGTGGATGCTTTACAGAAAAGTCTGTTGAACTTAGAGTCCTTGCCAAACTGTTCGTCCAAAAAACGTTGTTGCTCTTGCACTAACTCGGCAACCAGAGGATGCACCTGGAAATAACGCCAGTGTTTACGTTTGGCTACCCAGCGTAGTAAAAACCAGTGCTCTCCTTCCTGCTTGAGGCAATGGCGTGGCATGAGTAGCATTTCGTTGATGCGGCACCCTAAAGCAGTTTGTAACCGAAACAAGCGTTCCAAGGGCGCAGGAAAAAGGTCAAGTTGCTCGTAGATTTGGTGCAACACCTCTTCAGGAATAGTCTCAACCTTGGGTGTCGGCTTCCTCATTCGCATAGGAGTGAATGGCAGCGTCAACCAGCCCTCCTCTGTCCAAAGGCGTGTTGCAAATACCAAGGTGCTGTGCCGATGCCCCTTGTTAGCCTCTGAGATGAACGTTTTCAGGAGACTGTCTGTGATGCCTATGGGTTGGCTGTAACCATGAGCTAGCAAAAACTCATTGAGGTGGGCTAAGCAGAGGGTATCGGTAATGATTCGGCTGGCTGAACACTTCTCTCGCACCCGCGCCTTCGCCGTAAGTTTGGCTAAATAATTCAGCCAAGGAAGCGTAATGCGCGTGAAATGGACGTTCTTTGCGCCGTGAACACAACACTGTTCCTCGTCAAATCCCAAGGCTGTGAGCGGCCAAACATCTTGTTGCATCAGCGGGTCATTGCACCACTGACTACCTAGCTCTGATTGCTTAACTCGCTCATGCAGGTCAGCTAAGGGTAAAGCACTCACTGGTCTTCCTCCTCATCCATAAAACTTTCTAAACTCATCTCATCGAGAACATGGCTGTAGATGTCTTTGGTGGTGCTGATGGAACGATGGCCAAGCAATTGCTGCACATACTGGTCGGGGTAGCCTTTCTGGAGCATTCGTGTGGCAAAAGTGTGGCGGAACAGATGTGGGTGCGCTTTGATGCCAGTACGACTGTGCAATTCTTCAAAGAGCTTGTTCAGTCGCACAAGGCTCATGGGCTGGCCGCGTTGCTCCCCCTCTAAGGAGACAAACAGCATGCCATGACCAAGCTGTTCTGCTTCGGGCGGATACTCCTCTAGCAGGTAAGAACGCAACACCTCTTGCACAGTGCGACGGTTGTGCAGGATAGGCACAACTCGCTCAGTTCCTTTCGCCCAAGCACCGTTGGGATTATCACGCCGGACAACACGCAACCGCCCTGTCACATCCACATCCTGAACATCAATCAGATGCAACCCCAGTAGCTCTCCACGGCGCAGACCCGTCTCACGTAAGAGCATCACAATCAGCTTGTCGCGGTAGCAGAGGCAACCTTCAACCAGGCGCACGACATCCGCATCACTGAGGCAACCAGGAAAGACCTTGGGTTCTTTGAGCTTGAGCCGCTTACGACGCTCCGGCCCGCTCTTGACGATGCCCCGCAGAAAACCACCACGTTTGCCCCAGCCGTGAGCTAGCTTGATAAATCGCTTATCATCAATCCGCCCCTCCGCCGCATGAAACTCATACAACCCTTGAATGGCGGTCATCGCCTGGTTGACTGTCTTGGGGCTACGCTTGGAAACTCGCTCCCTTGAGGACTCGTGGATAACCTCTACATCACCCCCGAGCAAATACCAGTTTACGAAGTCGGCCAACTCATCTAGTCCAACACCATCCCAGCTCAAGGCTTTGTACTCCAGCCACCGCCAGTAATCCACCAAGCGGTAAGCGTAGGTTTCGACCGTGTTGGCCGCTAACCCTCGCTTCCGGCAGTAGTTCAGAAATCTCTGAATTGGTTCAACGGGCAAACAGGTCTTGGAGTCAAACACGCAACGAAAGTGCTCACCTGTGGCGGGGTCAATCGCTGTCTCTACGGTCACACTCATTACACGTCAAAGAATCTAAGACACATATAACTTAGCACATAAAACCCCGTTGTTGTTGTTCTTTTTTCTTTGTTGTGGAGTAAGATATAGGGGTCTATAGAAGAACGGAGTTCTGGGAATTTTTCTCAGAGCATTGCGGGATACCGCCGTTCTGTTCAGAAATCAACAGAATGCTATCGCTTCAGTGCGGAGGAGCAATATTCAGCAGTGTTCAGCGTAAATGTATCAGTCAAGCGACCGGAGGACACAATGCCATCCAATCTTTATGATACCGACTTTTACGCCTGGACACTGGAGCAGTCCAAGTTACTGAAGGAAGGCGATTTCGAGCATCTTGACATCACTAATTTAGTGGAGGAAATTGAGTCATTGGGGAAGCAACAGCGTCAGGAACTAAGAAACCGACTCGGTATTTTAATTGGGCACTTGCTGAAGTGGGACTACCAACCCGAAAAGCGAAGCAAAAGCTGGCGAGTGACCATTCGAGAGCAGCGACGAGAAATTTTGCAAATATTAGAAGAAAATCCTAGCCTCAAACCCTATTTGGCGGAGGTGATCGCTAAAGCTCACCTATCCGGCTTAGATTTAGTGGTCAAGGAAACCCCTTTAGACTATGAGGATTTACCCCAAAGCTGTCCCTATACACCTGAACAACTCTTTGACCCTAACTTTCCCACTGATTTGAACCCTGCTTGAGTTGACCTAAGATGAAGCTCGGATCGCCAACGCGCCCAAAAGTATCTCCAGACGTTTGATTTTGAGTCCCTATTCATTGAAGAACTGGGCTGGGATACGGTCGAGCGCATCATTTTACCGGAGTAAATTCCTATAGGACACAATGATAAATGTGAATCATTAACGAACAGCAATTCCTTAGAACCAAATACGGGGGCGGTGCCCTGCGACCTTGTTCTAAACTCAATTAAGATTGCCATGTGTGCGAACAACTGCGAATAAAAGAGAGAGTCTCAAGTAAATAATGATGGGCACCTCCATTAGTTCATGACTATTGAAAATGATACCCCCATTATTGATAATTGCTAACGGGAGAATAGGGCTTCCAAGCCTGCCCTGTAAGTACAAAAATCAATCGGTGGGGGTGCCTGATATTGTACTGCGATAAACGCTTAAAATTCTCTTACAGGGAGAGGTTTGCTAAAATTATGTCCCATGCCATCATTAGTAAATTGAAACTCTCTAAAATTTATTTATTGGGTTTTGTGCTTACATAGAAGGTCTAATAACCTAGCCATAAACCCCATTGTTTCATTAATAACTATCAATTGACCATGAATTTATGGCAGTCACATACAATTTATAAGAATTACCATGTGGTTAAAAGATGGTATCAAAGCTAAAATCTGTTGATAAAAGAAGTCGCCTTTTATCAGCTTTTATGCTTACATAAACGGTCTATAGTAACCTAAGCCCAACCCTATCTTGGGTTAATAATTATTAGTCATCTGGGAGGATTCTCAATAGTTTCGAGTTGATCATGTTGCCCGTATAAATGTTTATTCACTAGTCAAGTTTGGGAGCACCGTAATTTTACAGTCTTTTGAGTGGTTGCGGGATACAGTTGAACCCCACTCGCCGTAGGTCAATCATGATTAAGCCTTGAGGATAATCGAGGCCTTTGGTATCCTTTAATTGATAAATAGACTGTAACTTGATTTATTTTAATTTATAGGCACTTCTAAAAATAGGTCGCAGGGGTCTAGTCCCCGTCTCTGGTTTTCGATAGCCTGCGTGGCGTAGCCATTAATATGGGAATTTCAGCGAGATAAACTTCAATGGGTGTAAATAAATAGAGGTACCCTTATCTTAATCCTGATTTAATTATTTATTATTTATACAGAAATGTCTTCTGGACAGCAACCGGTGTTTTCCATAGGATTGAGGTGCGGTATTTACCTAGATTATTTATGGATTCTCTACCTACGGCTAAATCCTTACAGGCACACATTGACGATGCCCCTAATCTCAGTCCTATCCAATGGCGGATTTGGGGTCTGGTGGCAATGGGCAAACTGTTTGAAGGGGCGGTGGTCTTTTTGACCGGGGTCGCCATTCCCCTGGTGGAAAAAGATTTCAATTTGTCCACAACGCTCAAAGGTTCTGTGGCGGCTGCTACCCTATTTGGCATTTTGGTGGGAGCTTCTCTATTTGGCAATATTGCTGACCGCTTGGGTCGGCGGTTTGTTTTTTGTCTGGAAATATTACTTTTCACGGTGTTTATTGCCCTGGCTGCGCTCGCTTGGAATCCCGGTTCCTTAGTTCTCTTTTTATTCCTAGCTGGGGTGGCTCTGGGTGCGGATTATCCCACAGCGCACTTGATCATTAGCGAGTCTATGCCTAGTCGGTTGCGGGGACGCCTGGTATTGGGTGCCTTTACCTTTCAATCCGTTGGGGCTTTACTTGGGGTATTTACAGGACTGTTATTACTCCGGTTAGACCCCCGGATAAGCACCTGGCGCTGGATGTATGCTGTGATGATTATTCCTGGGTTGATCGTATTTTGGTTGCGGACAAGTTTGCCCGAAAGTGCCCACTGGCTATTGGCACAGCAACGCCATGAACAAGCCCACATTGCGGCTCGTAAACTTTTCGGTCACCCAGTGCAATTGTTGCCCCATAGGGTGACCAATTCAGGCTCATCCGGGTCAGCAAAACTTAATTTTGTCGCTCTATTTTCACCTACTTATATCCGCGCAACCATCCTAAGTGCGGTTCCTTGGTTTCTCCAAGATTTGTCCACCTATGGCATTGGTATCTTCACGCCCACAATTTTAGCCACGCTGTTTACTAAAACTGAACCCACTTTTATCCTTAAAGAGATGGTTGCAGTGCAAGGTTCAGGAGCAATTGATTCATTTCTCCTCATTGGGTTCATTACCTCTGTCTGCTTAGTGGATCGGGTGGGGCGGATTCCCTTGCAAATTTTTGGCTTTATTGGTTGTGCTTTGGGGTTGGCCATTGCGGCACTATCTTATGGGGTGGTTCCCGCCGAGCATGAGCTAAAAATCTTCTTGATCTTTGGTGGTTTTATGCTTTTTAATTTCATGACCAATTTGGGACCCAATGCCATGACCTATGTGTTGGCAGGGGAGGTATTTCCAGTTGAAATTCGAGGAGCAGGGGCTGGATTTGCGGCTTCTTTCGCCAAAATCGGAGCCGTATGTACCGCATTGTGCTTCCCGGTCTTGCATCAATCGCTTGGTACGGAAAATCTCTTGTATCTCCTCGCCCTGGCTTCTCTCGTCGGTGCTTTGGTGACCTACCTATGCCGCATTGAAACGAGGGGTAAAAACTTGGAAGCAACGTTTTCCCAAGCCCCCACGCCGCCAGGGGTAGGCACTCCTGAGGTTTCTCCATCCTAACTGGCGGCGAATCAATGGCTGGGACGACCCGGTTCAGGGTAGATGGATAAAGCGGTGATATGGGTCGCATTGAAAACACATTTTTCATATTTATTTACTAACTAGCAAACCAGGTGGGATGGTCTAGGTCGCCAACAGCCCCCGGGGATGCACGGAATAGAGGGGACGGCGTTGCAATCCCTCCTGGCTGATAATTTCGTTGGCCGCCAAAAAACCACTGCTCACCGCCCGCTCCATCAACGCACAGGGGAAGGGCATTTTCACCCAATCCCCCGCTAGGAACAGATTAGGTACCGCAGTGGCACTGGTGGGACGCTGGTCATAACTGTGGGGGGGAAACCCGGAAAAATTCTTCTGGTTGACCAACTCCCGATGCAGAATCGTCGCCCCCCGCAAAGCCGGTACCACCTCGTACAATTCCTGCTCAAACGTGGTCAGCAGAGCCTCCTGGTTGGGAAATTCCTTTTCCTTGTAACAATAGGCATGCAACTCCACCACACTGCCCCCCGTGGCCTCGGCCCAGGCTTTGTAATCGTCCTGGATACGGTGGTACAAAGTAATGCTATCGGTCAAGCGATAACCGGACAGAGAAGTAAAGTCACTGTACTGCCATTCAAAATCCCGGTCAAACCAGAACCGAGCTACAGCAAAGGGGTCAGCGACGGTCAACCCCTCAATTTTTGCCACCACCTCCGGGTTGGCTTCCCCCCGACTCAAACGGATGATTTGTTGCACGCCGGGGACATCAGCGGCCAGGACATAGTAATCGGATTCGATCCGCTCTATACCTTCATTCGTGCCGTTTTGCGCCACCAACTGCAACCGCTTCGGGGACTCGGCCAGGATGGTAAATGTGCTCAAATTGCGGGTGGCCGGGCCTTTGACCACCTCCCCTTGTGCCGTAAATTCCGCCCCGTGACAGGGACAGCGATAACTGCCATTACTTTGCACTTGCACCGTACAGCCCTGGTGGGGACAGGTGAGGCAAAGGGCTTGGTTTCCCTTGATTTGATAGACCGCATCCCCGGCGCCATAGAACCCCCTTGGTAACACGGGATTGGCTGCCACCCAAAACGGCGCGGCACTCACCTGACCGGCGGCTTGCACCTCCAACCCAGCGATTTTGCCCCCCTGCCAGTCCACCCCGGTGACCGTGACCCCCGTCCGCACCAGCCCCCCATTGGCACGGATGCTGGCGGCAATTGGTTCTACCAGGGAGCGGCGCATATCCTGGCGGGTGCCCCGGAAGGCCAGCCCCTCGGGATTGCCAAAGAAATAAAAGTGGAAAAACTGCATCAATTCCCCGGCACTGAGGACATCCGGGGCATTCAAACTGGATTTGGCAAAGGGTAAAAAGTACAGATCAAATAACCCCTGGGGAAAATCATTGCCCACCCATTCCAGCACAGACAGGTGATCCAGCCGTTGATAGCTTTGCACCGGGTCAAAACCCGTGATTTCGCGGAATACGCCCCAGTGCGCCGGACTGGTGAGATTCAACCCCCAACGCCAACGATTCTCCGAAGCGACAGCCAAATCCACGATATTCCAGGGAAACGCCGAATGGCTGGGCCGAAACACCTCCACCGCATAGCCATTTTTGTAGGCCACCGCATAGGAATTAAGGGAGACGAAATTCCCATCACAATCCAATTCCCGCACCAGACGGTTGAGGTTGTAGTATTGAGGGAAAAACCCATGAAACCCATGCTCCATTTGCAGGGGCACCCCATTCACCTCAATCGGCCACCCGGCGATCTTGCCCCCCAACTGCGGCGCCCGTTCTAATAAGGTGACCTGAAACCCCCGTTGGCTCAGTTCGTAGGCACAGGCCAGCCCCGCCAAACCACCTCCCACCACCGTCACCCGGCTCGGTTTTTCCAAACGCCAGGGCAACGCCAGGGTATCCGGTTGCCACACCGCCGGTTCAGGTTTCACAAAACGGGAATAGCCGATAGCCGCCCCCACACCTCCTACCCCAAACAGCTTAAGCAATTGGCGGCGGGACAAATGGCCGTTGGGTTCAAAATTTTGATTCATGATTCGGGAACAAACGAACTCCTCACAAGGTTATGGTCAGTACCATAGACTAGGATTGTACTGTGCTAGCCTGGCAGACTACCTTTGTTATCTAGCCACAAAATATGAAGAAATGTCAAGAAAGCGGTACGATTCCTCAGAAATGGGGATGAAACGGGCATGAAGCAGGTGGGACGGGAAACCTGGGCGGTGGCGCAGAGGATTCTTACGGAATTGCTCCGCCGTCAGCGCAGTTTGGCGTTTTGGGGGGTTTTCCCGGTGTCAATCCTTTTATTAATTGGCATGATCCTGACCGGGCGCACAGATTTGACTATCCCGGAAGCCTTTGAGCAGGCGGCTGTATCCGCTTTAGTAGGTTCTGGGTTTTTCTTCAGTGGGGTAGGGGGCACGGTTTCGACCATCGTGGCAGAGCGGGAGCAGGGCACCCTGAAACGGTTATTTCTCTCACCCATGAGCGGGTTGTCCTATTTTTTAGGAATTTTTCTGGCTTATATGTTGGTGGCGACGGCGCAGGTGATTTTGGTAACCGGGGTGGCGGCCTACCTGGGGGCAAGGTATCACGGCAATGTGCTATTGGGTCTGCTGTTGTTTGGGTTGACTGTGGCCGGCTATGTGGGGGCGGGGTTTATTTTGGGCACCCAGTTGGCACGACGTACAGATGATGTCAATGCGTTGGTAGCGGCTGTGGGTCTGCCGTTTGTGATTATTGGGGGGACATTTTTGCCCACCACCCTCTTCCCGGAAAATCTTTTGGAAGTGGCGAAATATACGCCGGTTTATCACATGAATGAGGGGTTATTGGGAGTGGCAATCCAGGGGTATTCCTGGCAAGAAATTGGGGAAAACTTGGGTTATTTAGCGGTATTTACGGGGGTGATGGTGGTAGGGGGTTGGTTGTCCTATTTGCAAATGGTGCAAAGAGAACGGCAACTTTAGCAGTGACCACCCCCAAACCATGCCATCAATTAAGGCAATAGAACCATCCCCTAGGACTCAATGGCTCCAAAACAAGCCGCCGCTAACAACAACAAGGGGGTGCCAGGAACAAAGGGTAAAATGAATGCAACTACCCCCACGACAGTTAAAATGCCACCCAGAACGGATAGGACGGTATTCTTGACCGCTTTCATGGACAAAACCCTGAGAAACGCCAGTTATGATTATACTGTTTGGCTGGCAGGCTGTCCTGGGGCGGGGGGGATAGGGAACAACATAGCCATCTCATCTAAAGGGCACCTCTATTTATTCAAAATATGAGAACGAAACACAAAAACAGCATAGCATTGCTCAGTACTTTTTTGTACTAAGATGACTGGGTTTTATAGATTGCTGTAGATATGATTGAAAAGAGACTTAGTAGGGGGTCAAAACTCACAGATTATCGGCCAGGGACTGCCGCTCCCAAAACGCATAACGGCGGAAATTATAAGCCAGATTTTTCAACCCAATTGCCGCTTCTACTCTGGTTTTACCAATCAGACGCATGAACTTACCCCCAAGACACATCACCCACTGACCAAATACGTGTTCCACCTTGGCTCTCACTTTAGATTTGATGCGATTCTTTTCATTTTGCTCTGCGGTTAGGGGCTGATTTCGGTAGCCTTTTTCATGGATGTGACTGGTAAATCCAATCCTGGCTAACGTCCATTCTAAATCCGTGCTGTGATAGGCACTATCTCCCCAGATTTCCGACCCATCAATATCCACCAGTTGACTGAATACTTGTGAGTCATGCACGGAGGCATCCGTGACCACATAATGACGCACAAAACCATATTTTACATCCACACTGATATGATTTTTATAGCCAAAATAGCTGACACCATTTTTCTTTACCCAACGGGCATCTCTATCCTTTTGCCGTAAAACCTGGAGTTTTTCCTCCCATTGCTTAGGAATTTTCCCTTCCTTTACTTCTTGATTTTCTTGCCGAGTATTTCGTTGGACTGGCACGGGAATGAGAGTGGCATCCACAATCTGACCAACTTCGACAATATATCCTTTTTCTCTCAGGTAATTATCAAAGTGAGCAAATACTTCTTTGACTAGATCGTGCTTGGCGAGATTATCCCGAAATAGCCAGACCGTTTTGGCATCAGGGATAGCGTCTTCGATACCCAATCCTAGGAATTCCATGAACGAGATACGGTCATTCACTTGAAACTCGAGTTCATCGTCACTAAGGGCATACATTTGTTGGAGAATCAACAATTTAAACATCACAATGACGTCGGTGGGTTTTCGACCCGCATTACTCTTTCTTTCCTTGTCATATATGGTTTCTAATATGGGTCGGAAATCTTCCCAGTTAATATTTTCATTGAGCCACTTCAGCATGGGCTTTTTCTGATTGAGTTTTTCCCGCCGCTCTTGCTCATCCCAAAATCCTTTTTGACCCATTTTCCCTCTCCACGTCGTTAATACTAATTATCTCACAAATCCCTCCCAAAATCAATTAATAGAGGTGCCCTAAATTGTGAGTAGAAATTTTATATTGAGAAAGCCAGGGGTCGCAGGGCAATGCTCGGTTCTGGTTCTGCGGAATTTTTGTTTGTTAATCAAGTAGGATTGCTATATTTTTGTACAATAGGAATTAAAGTGCCAAATCTATTATTTCAGGTCAAAGTCTCCCGATGAAACCACTTAAAACAGAAATTCAACGGCTTACCTTTGCCGAGTTTATCGAATGGAAACCCGAGGGCAGTCACTACGAATTGTATGATGGAGTACCCATTGAGATGCCTCAACCCTTAGGTCAACATGAGGATATTGCCAGCTTCCTCGCTGAGCAGGTGACGGCTGAGTATCTGCGTTTGAACTTGCCCTATCGAATACCCAAACACGCTTTAGTTAAAAAGCCGGATGCAGAATCTGCCTATTTGCCTGATGTTTTAGTATTAAATCGTCCCAATTTAATCCATGAGCCGCTCTGGGCAAAAGCCTCCACCGTGACCTTGGGAGCGTCTATTCCCTTAATCATTGAAGTGGTGAGTAGTAATTGGCGGGTTGATTATCTAACGAAAGTGAAAGACTACGAGGAGATGGGGATTCGGGAATACTGGTTGGTGGATTATTTGGGGTTGGGGGGACGGCGTTTCCTGGGGAATCCGAAGCAACCAACGATCTTTATTCACGAATTTATTGATGGTGAATATCAAGTGAATGCGTTTCGGGAACAGGAGCGGCTGATTTCTCCCACCTTTCCCGAACTTGTGCTGACAGTGGCGCAGGTTTTTCAGGCAGGCTCCGGTTAAATTGCCCCGCTTTTTTAGGAATAATGTTATCCCCGATGCTCCTCTACACCTACCCGCCCCTGTACCCAGGCACATTACAAAAACGGTACAAACGCTTTTTCGCAGATATTCTTTTGGACACGGGGGAGGTGGTCACTGCCCATTGTGCGAATACGGGCCCCATGACGGGGGTGGCGGTTCCGGGTCGCCCGGTGCAGGTGTCCCATCACCCCGACCCCAAGCGTAAATTAGCCTACACCTGGGAATTGATCCATCTGGAGGACACGACCCCCACCTGGGTGAATATCAATACCAGCCGCCCCAACCCGGTACTGCGGGAATTATTAACGGTTCACGGTTTACCCGAAGTGCAGGATTACCACCAGGTCAACCCGGAAGTCCCCTATGGAACCGAGGGGAGCCGGATTGATTTTTGTTTGACCGGGGGGGCACGACCGATTTATATCGAGGTGAAAAATACCACTTGGGTGCAGGGGAATTTAGCTCTTTTTCCCGATACGGTCACGGTGCGGGGGCAAAAACACCTGCGGGAATTGATGCGTTTGGTGCCGGAGTCCCGGGCGGTGATTGTCTATTTTATTGGGCGGGAAGACTGTACCCACTTTGCCCCTGGGGATGCGGCGGACCCGGCGTATGGCAGGTTGTTGCGCCAAGCGGTTCAGGCGGGGGTGGAGGTGTTGCCCTGTCAGTTTCAGGTGAACCCCACTGGGATTAGCTATGCGGGGCGGTTGCCGCTGGTTTTGGATTGAAATCGGCGAGATGGCACCATGATTTGGGTACAATAGTTGTGAAACTTAGACAAGTTTCCCTGGGGCACTGAGCTACAATGACGTTGAAATTTGGGAGGTGATTACAGGTCAAAGTTCGTGATGTACTCAAACGATTAGAAGCCGATGGTTGGTATCAAATTAGAATGCGTGGTAGCCATCGTATCTTTGCCCATGACATCAAGGCAGGAATTGTCATTGTTCCCGGCAAACCTGGAGATGATATTCCCAAAGGAACATTAGCGTCAATTTGGAAACAAGCCCAATTAGAGGATAGATGAAGATAGATTATGAAACACTATGCGGTCATTTATGAAAAAGGCGAAACCAACTGGGGCGCAATGGTTCCCGACTTACCTGGTTGTGTGAGTATTGGCGATACTTTTGAAGAAGTTCAAGAAAATATCAAGGAGGCAATTCAACTTTACCTGGAAGTTTTGCAAGAACGCAGAGAAGTTATTCCAGAACCGGTAACCAAAGTTGGATTGGTTGCAGTTGCGGTTTAAGTTTCTGGAAATAAAGGACACCTTCAGATTGTAGGGGCACCCCCCGCCCTTGGTTTTGGGGAATTTTTGTCCATTAATCAAGTAGGATTGCTATAGCATTATAAAGTTGAAACCCTCTGTATCTTTACTCATAACCAATGCGATGCTTGGCCGCTCAAAATCCCATGGGGGATGAACCCAAGCAGGCCAGTTCAAAGTCTCTGCTACCGCTACACGTCAGCCTTCTGCCCACAATTAACTGTGCCAGCTACCGCTACTGATTCGCTCCGCCACCATCTTGCGGGTTTCTGGGTCAAGGTTGGCCTTGCTCAATTCCAGGATGTCAATAATGGCATTTTCCAAATTTACCCCACAGAATTTGGCCTGTCGGAGCTGGGCTTCGGTTAAATCTGCACCATTGAAATTGGTGCGATAGAGGTTGGCCTGCCGCAGGTCGGCTTGGCGGAGATTGGCCTGAAATAGGGTAGTGCGGCTGAGGTTGGCTTCCACCAGACTGGCGCGTACCAGGGCGGCACGACTGAGGTTGGTGCGAACCAGCACAGAACCGTACACCAGACGACCCGTTTCCTGGTCGGGGAGGATGACGCTCCCGAGATATGCTCCGTCGAGGTTGGCATCGGTAAGGTTCACCTCGTAGAGGTTGGCGCCGCTCAGGTTAGTGTAGCTGAGATTGGCACCGCTCAGATTGGCTCCCGTCAGGTTCACCCGGCTCAGGTTCAAGCCCTGCAGATTGATGCCGCTGAAATCCCTTTGCCCCTGTTGGTAGGCTTCCAGTAGCCGATTCAGATTCGACTCAAAAGTAAGGATTTGTTCAGGCAGAGCCATGCGGATTGGGGCAAAGATAGGAAACGCAGGAAATGGACGAACACGTTACTGTAGAGGGCAACATGGGGTGTAGATTTCTTTATTATAATAACTCAGTAGTGTTGAACCCTGCAACAAAAGTTCATAAATTCGAGCCAGGCAAAACACTTAATGAGAAAATTTTTTGTTATAAATGAGAATCTAGCCCCTAAATGACAATGTTTTGTATCATCAGGTTAGATGCACATTTTGGCACAAACCCTCAAAATCTTAAGATTCAACACTTCTGATAATAACTATTTTCACCCCCTCAGGCAATTGGCTCGTTCCGGGGTGAGGCTGACTCCCCATCTGGAGCTTCTGGGGTGCTCCAGACTCTTGCACCGCTCCATCCAAGCAGGCGACCGCTCAATCACCCACCTGGCTGTCACAGGCACAAAGCCTGATTTCTTTTGACGGCTTCGTTGACAATTCAAAGCGGATTTTGGTCATAATTTGTGGATAAATCTGCTCCAATTTTTTGATTAAAAAGTTAATATGATACCCCCGGTCTAACAAAATCGTAATTTTGGGAATCGTCACCGGCTTAGCCCTGAAATAATCCCTATTTAGGGTCAACATTTCCACTAATCCCACATCATCCGGTACATTGGCAGGCGTACCATGAGTGAAAAAAGGAAACCCAAGGGTATCGACAGCCAGATGTCGCTTGATACCATTTGTGGCTTTGTAAAAACAATATCCTTGAGAATCAATACTCGCATTACAAGTATTTTTTACCGCTTGGGAGTCAATGATGATTAGGGTTGTCCATGGGGATTTTTTTTACCTGTTCTCGTACCTGTTGGTGCCATCTGTGCATCAACTCGGTCAATACGGCAGCGGCTCGCCATTGTTTATCGTGCCAGTAAACGGTTGCATAAGGGGGTAAGTCTCTAGGTAGGTCGCACCAATTACAACCATTGTTGATACAAGATGCCATTCGTGATTTGCCTATTTGTCCATTTGGGGGGACAAGTTTTTTTCTTCTTAGGTAGTAATTCAACAATCTCCCATTCTGCATCACTAAGGTCGCTGGAATACGCCATACTATAGCTAGGTAGGTTAAGGTTGTCGCCTTAAGATTCATGGCTACGCCACGCAAGCTATGGGAAACCAATGTGGGGCTACGCCCAGCGACCCATATCATGTCAACCTTTGTATGCTTAGCTATATCTCCACTGAGTCCATGCAATTTCTCTATCTTCTATAAGATGTCAAATGGGTTCTATAACAATCCTAAATGGGAATAGAAGTCGCAGGGGCACTGCCCTCGTACTGGGTTCTGGGGAATTTCGGTATGCCTACGACACGCAGGCTAACGTTGATCAAGGATTGCTACATGGGGTTTCCCTTATGCTTCACGTACCTATATAGCCAAGATTTTGATATACCTGTAGTCCGAGATATGGCGGCAATTGAAACTCGTTTTAATAACATTTCATCCACGGATTTTTTTGCTCATCAGAAATGTATTTCTTTTGGGCATCTGGGGTAAATTGACGGTGGCAATCATAACAAATATACCGTTTTTTCCCATTGTGAATATGCCCATACTTGACAACGTTCTCTGACTGGCAATAACGGCAAACAATTGAGTTCATAATCTCCTCCCGTTCTTCATGATGCCCATTGTAACAATTATCATCCCTAAGTATTGGTATAAATACCGAACTGCTCTAGGGTCAAGCACTCTACCGCCCCTGCCAATTCACAATTTTTCGGCAGTTGATACAGGGGCGCACAACCATAAAAAGCCGCCCATAAACTGTACGTACTTGGTGGCCCGATCAAATAATCACACTGCGCTAGGCTGTATAAATCTTCAATCATGTTCCCGGTGCCAAAATACACCGAAAATCCGGTAAATAATTCTACTTTAGAACGATAATTTTCATCAGAACAAATCAGAAATGCTACCTTTTTTTGGGGGAGTAAACTGGCCATTTTTTGCATGAGCAAATGCCACTGTTCTAAAGGATAGATATAAGCACCATTTAGTAATAAATGATAGTCTCCTGCCCGGATATGCAGACCCACTAAAATCTCATATTTTTCTCGTAAAGGTTGTATCAATCGCTCGATATTAGTTTGATATTTGGGCAAAGGGGTAAAGTATTCTCGTACCACTTGTTCATGTTTTCGCATACTTTGACTCGCCCGCACAAACCACCCCTGGATCAGCACAATTTTGGTTTCCGGCTGAACAACTTCCTCCAACATCACACAGCCACTATTGATTGGTTCATGCCCCGAAATAATCTGCCAACCGGGGGGCGGTGATGGCAGGCGGTTTAACCATCTGCGAGCATAGTTCCAGGGCAGGGGTACATAGCTCAATAGGTCTTTGCGCGCCGGGAAACGGACGAGGTAGGGGTTCATCACGGTGCCGGTGAAATGGGCGGCATATTCCCCAAAGGCTAAATCTACTACGGGTCGCCCGGTTTCTTGCCCGTAGGCAATCAAATGGCTGAGTAAGGCTAGACGGTTACACAGTTGCCCATAACGGCAGGTGGAAATGAGCATTTATGAACCCCTAGGACGAATGAGCAAGGCGGTCAGCTTGTCCCGCTCCCCGATAAATTCCACCCCCCGCTGGTTGGCTTCCAGGTGGCGCAAAATTTTGTAAATCGTTTCCACTTCCGCCGGTGCCTGTACCTGTTGCGCTATTTCTTCTAAAGTTAACCCATGAGGATGCTCCCGTAACGTTTTCAACAATTGGCGTTGCAGTTGCAAGATCGCACTGGCGGCTTTTTTCCCCGCTTCGACCCCCGGCTGATGGTAGGCGTTGATATTAATTAACGAAGCGTACAAACCCACCGCCCGTTCGTACAAAGCAATCAAGGCGGCAACGGTTTTGGGGGTGACTTCCCGGAGGGTGATGGTAATGGATTCCCGTCCGTTTTCGTATAAAGCCTGCCGGGTGCCCTGCAAAAAGCCGGAGAGGTAATCCCCGGTGGTGATCCCCGGTTCGATTTCCCAATCCCCACTGTCTCGATCCTTCAGCACTTCAATAAAGGTGGCAAAAAAGTTATTCAACCCCTCCCGCAACTGTTGCACATAGGCGTGTTGGTCGGTGGAACCCTTGTTGCCATAGACGGCAATGCCCTGATTCACCACGTTGCCATCCAAATCCTTTTCTTTGCCCAGGGATTCCATCACCAACTGTTGCAGATAACGGCTGAGTAAACCCAGGCTGTCTTTGTAGGGCAGGATCACCATGTCTTTGCGCCCCTGTCCCTGCCCCGCCGCATACCAAGCCAGGGCGAGGAGTGCCGCCGGGTTTTGCCGCACATCAGCAATGCGGGTCGCCTGATCCATTTCCCGTGCCCCCCGCAGTAACTCCCGGATGGGAATCCCCTGCAAAGCCGCCGGTACCAAGCCCACCGTCGCCAATTCCGAGGTGCGCCCCCCCACCCAGTCAAACATGGGAAAACGCGCCAGCCACCGCTCCTGTTGGGCGGTTTGATCCAACTCACTGCCGGGCATGGTCACCGCCACCGCCTGGGGCGCAAACAGCCAGTCCCGCTGGCGAAAGACTCGCTGTAATTCCCACATCCCGTTGCGGGGTTCGGGGGTGCCGCCGGATTTGGACGTGACCAAAATTAAACTGGTGCGTAAACGGTCGCCCAGGGCTTCCACGAGTCGGTCCATCCCCGCCGGGTCGGTATTGTCAATAAAATGAATCGCCAGGGGCGGATGCACCGGAGCCACCGCCTGCGCCACAAACTGAGGACCAAGGGCTGAGCCACCAATGCCCACAGAAACCACATCCGTAAAGGGTTCCCCGTTCCCCGCCCGGATTTCTCCCCGATGCACCTGCTGGGCGAACTGCTCCACCCGGTCAATGGACTCCCGAATGTCCCGCTGAATTTCCGGGGTGGGGGCTAAATCCGGGTCCCGCAACCAATAATGCCCCACCATGCGTTGCTCGTCCGGGTTGGCGATGCTACCACTTTCTAAAGCCGCCATATCCTGAAACGCCCGCACAAATCGGGGCTGGAGTTCTTGATATAGTTCCTGCGTCAAACTGTCAACCCGGCTCACGTCCAGATACAGTTCTAAGCCGCTGTGGTAATACAACCAGTCCTGATACCGTTGCCAGAGCGTCGGTGCCATGTTCCGTCCCCCAAGTAATTCAGCAAGCAACCCAGGCGGCTTCATCTTAACATCCCTCCCCCCGCCGAGCCAGCAAACGCAGAATTTTCCCCGCCAGCACCGCCGCCCCAAACCCATTGTCAATGTTCACCACCGCCAGCCCCGGCGCACAGCTATTCAGCATGGTTAATAAAGGTGCCAATCCCTGCCACTGCGCTCCGTAGCCAATACTGGTGGGCACCCCAATCACCGGCACAGCGCTCAACCCCGCCACCACTGAAGGCAAGGCTCCTTCCATCCCCGCCACCACGATCAGCACATCGCAGGGCTGTATCTCCGCCCACCGCTGGAGCAACCGCTGAATCCCCGCCACCCCCACATCCCGAAAGGACTGGCTTTGAAACCCCAGATAGTGCAGGGTCACGACGGCTTCCTGCGCCACCTTCTGATCCGCCGTCCCCGCCGTAATCACCCCCACCAACCCCGGATGGCGTACCGTTGGGGTGCCCAACACCAGGGTTTCCCCCAGGGGGTCATAAGCCAGATCACGACTATTCAACTGACCTTCGATAACCTGCGCCACTGCTGGGCTGATCCGGGTTGCCATCGCCAGACCATTGCGTTCATACATTTGCTGTAAAATTATAGCAATTTGTTCTGGCGTTTTTCCCAACCCCCACACCACTTCGGGAATGCCGGTGCGGGCAGTACGTTCCCAGTCCAAATGGGCAAAATCCCCCAGATTAGACGGGTACATAGCCACCAAAGATTGCCACGCCAAACCATTGCCAGACCACATCCACCCCCACAAAGCCAGCGGTTTTGAGTAAATCCAATTGGGTTGCCAGGGTCGCCAACTGGTCTTGGCTGGAGGTGCCGCAGGTTTGCACGATGCCCCGCTCCGGGATGGGTTCGGCAGCGGTAAATGCCTGACGCACCCGTTGGTACAAAGCGGCACTGTGGGGATGGGGTGCCAGCACCGGGTCCGCATTCCAAAAGCAACCGCCGGGGCGCAGGTGGGCAAAAATCTGCCGAAACAGTTGCCCTTTCATGGCATCGCTCAGGTGGTGAATCGCCAGGGAGGACACGCAGGCATCCACCGGCTCAATCGGGGGAACATCCTGGGGGTTGACCGCCCACGCCCCAAAATCGGCGGTGATGAAGGTGGTTTGGTTCGGGGGTAATTTCGCCTGCGCCTGCTCAAGCATCGCCGGGGAATAGTCCATCGCCATGATCTGCACCTGGGGCAACCGTTGCAGGATACGGGCACTGAGATTACCCGTGCCGCACCCCAAGTCCAACACCCGCTGAGCCTCTGGGGGGATACACCAACTCAAGGCGGTCAAAAGCTGGTCATAATGGGGAAGCAACCGGCGGATGCCCCGGTCAAACTCCGTAGCGTGGGCAAAAACTTCCCCTGGTCGAATCGTAACAGACACGGTTATTCCTATGTTTCCCCTCTATGACGATAACCCAACCGGGCGTACTCCGGTGATGACCTACGGGTTGATTACGGTGTGTGTGGTGGTTTTTTTCTACCAGGTGGGGTTGGATGCCCCCCAGTTAAAACTGTTTATCCAAACCTGGGCGGTGATTCCCCGGGAATTGTTCACCGATTTTGACCGGGAGTGGTTTACCCTGGTGAGTTCCCAATTTCTGCACGGCGGGCTGTGGCATCTGGCGGGGAATATGTGGTTTTTGTGGCTATTTGGCAATAATTTGGAAGATGTGTTGGGACGCGGGCCGTTTTTATGTTTTTACCTGCTGTGCGGGATGGTTGCCGCCTTTGTCCAAGCGGGGGTTACGGCTAATTCCGGCATACCTCTGATCGGTGCCAGTGGGGCAATTGCCGGGGTGATGGGGGGCTATATCGTGCGGTTTCCCCAGGCGCAGATTCATACCCTGCTGATTTTGGTAATTTTTATCACGGTGATTCGCATTCCGGCGGTGGTCTATCTGGGATTCTGGATTGTTTTTGAGACCCTGCGGGCGGCGGCGACGGAACCGGGAATGCCGGGGATTGCCTATCTTGCCCATGTGGCGGGGTTTTTGGCGGGGGCGGTGCTGTTGCCCCTGTGGTCAGAACGGCGGGATTGATCGAGAGAAATTGGGGGTAAGATGGAAGGGCACGTTTTTTCCCACAATTTCCCATGCAGGCCGTGGAACTGACGGATGCGCCCGCACCGGTGGCATTAACTGAAGCCAACCGGATTTTGGTGGTGGAAGATGAGGACTTGATTCGGGAAATGCTCCAGCTTTCCCTGACGGAGGAAGGCTATTGTGTGACGGCGGTAGCGGATGGGCGGGCGGCTTTGGGGTTATTGCTCCAGACGGAACCCACCCAGGCATTGCCCCCCTTTGATTTGGTGGTTTTGGATTTGATGTTGCCCCAGGTGAATGGCTTGGATTTGTGCCGTCTCCTGCGCCGCCAGGGGAATGCCACGCCAATTTTGATCCTCAGTGCCCGGGGGAGCGAAACCGACCGGGTGTTGGGGTTGGAGGTGGGGGCGGATGATTATTTGGTCAAACCCTTTAGTACCCGGGAATTGATCGCCCGGTGTCGTGCCCTCCTACGGCGGCAAAAGCAAAACTACCTGCCCCAACCCACCGTTTTACATTATAAAGACATTTACTGCTACCCTCAACAGTGCCGGGTGACGGTGCGGGGGGAGGTGGTGAATTTGTCCCCCAAGGAATTTCGCCTGCTGGAACTGTTTATGAACTATCCCCGCCGGGTCTGGTCCCGGGAAAGTTTGCTGGACCGGGTGTGGGGGTCGGACTTTGTGGGGGATAGCAAAACGGTAGATGTGCATATCCGCTGGTTGCGCCAAAAACTGGAGCGGGACCCCAGCCACCCGGAATACATCCTGACGGTGCGGGGCTTTGGCTACCGCTTTGGGTGATGGAATGGAGCCTGCTGTTGCTCGGGCTGGGGCTGGGCGGTGCGGTGGGGTGGGGGTTGAGCCGCTGGCGGTTGCCTCCCCCGTCCTTAGCTTGGGCGGAAATGATCCAGGGTTTGCCCTGGGGTTGTCTGGTGGTGGATGAGGAAAATCAACTGATCCTGTGTAACCCGGCGGCGAGGGAGCTACTGAGCTTACACCGTTGGCAACCGGAACAACCCCGTCTCCTGCTGGAATTGGTGCGCTCCTACGAACTGGATCAACTGATTGAACGCACCCGCAGTCACACCACCCCCTGTACGGAGGAATGGGCATTTTATCCACCGGCGGGGGAATCCGCTCCCCTCCCCATTGCCCTGCGCGCCACGGCGCAACGGTTGACCCAGGGGCAGGTGGTGGTGTTTTTGGAAAACCGGCAAACCCTGGTGGAACTCAGCCAAGCCCGGGAACGGTGGGTGACGGACTTGACCCACGAACTGAAAACCCCCTTGACCGCCATGCGGTTGGTCGCCGAAGCCCTGCATCAACGGCTGGAACCGCCCCTGCAAACCTGGGTTAGCCGCCTGCTGGGGGAATTGGACCGCCTGATTCACCTGGTACACAATTGGCTGGAAGTGGCGCAGGGACGCAGTCCGGTTCGCAACCCCACCCCGGTGGATGTGGTCGCCCTGGTGCAGACGGTTTGGCAAGCTCTGGAACCCCTCGCCCAACGCAAACATCTCACCCTGGACTACCTTGGTCCAGCCTGTCTCTGGCTGAAGGGGGACGAACTACGCCTGTACCGGATGTTCTGCAATGTGCTGGACAACAGCATTAAATACAGTCCGCCAGGGGGCACGATTCATGTGCGGATCACCCCCCAAACCGTTCACCAACGGGTAGAAATTGATGTCATTGACGAGGGAGCGGGGTTTCCCGCCGCTGACTTGCCCCATCTGTTTGAGCGGTTTTACCAAGGGCAACGGGATGCCCCATGGCAGGAAAGCGGCACGGGTCTGGGGCTGGCCATCGTCCGCCAAATTGTCGTGGCGCATGGGGGGGACGTGCAGGCGAGCAACCATCCCCAATGGGGCGGGGCATGGCTACACATTCAACTGCCCTGGACCGCAGAGCCTTTGCCTGGGGCAGAACCCCCGCCGGTCAAGGAGCGGTAGTACAGAAACCCGACTCCACCCACAAATAATCCATAAATGAGAGCTTGGAGCAGATACAGGTGATCCCGGTAGCCCAACAGCACCTTGAGCAAGAGTCCCGGCCATTCCCCATCCGGCAACCAACGGGAGGTATCCCAGACCAGCATTCCCAGCCCCGTCCCCGCCTCCGCCAGGGCTTTACTCAGGTGCAGGAGGGCACTGACCAACAAGCCCCCCACGATCAGCAATAAACCACTGCCCATGACCAGGAAAAACGTCCGCAGGGGCAACCGCATCCCCAGCCCAAACAGCAGATAGCCCACCAGCACCGCTCCCGCCACCCCCGCCAACGCCCCCAACAAGGGCAGTCCCCCTTGGCGGAACTGGGCAGTGATGAAAATTACCGTTTCGACCCCCTCCCGTCCCACGGCGGCTAGTACCAGAAGGGCAATTCCCCAGCCCTGCCGTTGTTCGGACACCTGTTGCCGGATCAGCCCCGCCATCCCCCGTCCCTGCCGGGTCATCCACAGCAACATCCAGGTCAACAAGCCAGCGGCAACCAATTCCAAACCCGCCTCCACCCCGTACTGCAACCGAGGACGCATCTGGGTCAGGCGTTGTAACCCCACCACGAGCAACCCCCCGCCCGCCAGACTTAATCCGACTCCCGCCGCCACCCCCGCTCCCACCCAGGGGTAAAGGTCTTTGCGTTGGGTTTGTCCTAAAACTGTTAATACAATGCCCACGACTAACGCCGCCTCTACCCCCTCTCTCAGGGTGATCACAAAACTGGGAATGGCTAAAGCCCAATTGCCCATAGAGACACCGTAGCGTAAACGCCTCTTTCAGCTTAGCTAAACCTAACAGTCCAATTGAGCGGTGGCTTATACAGTCATTTCAAATAGATTTGAGACATTCACCTTCACCCTGAACACCTGTCCCGGAAGACTAAGGAAGTGTTAAGAATGCCTAAAAATGGCTCGTTTCTATCTGAAATGACCATAGTTTTGACATCATAAACAGCCCCCATCAATCTGAGCTAACTATCTAATTCCTGATCTAATTTAGCTGTAATAATCATCGTGGATTGATGCGAAAGAAAACGATAGGGATGCGGTTAATGGGTTGCTCCGTCTTCGGATCAAGGAGTGTTTCTTCCAGCGTTTGCGTTCTCGGCTCATAGGTATAACGAACTTTGAATGACCTGTCACCCGTTTCAGCGGTTTCTCTTGCTTGACAATCTAGCTTCCAAGTACCCTTGAGAGACCCCTGATCTACATCTAGCTGAGCTAGGACAACAGCAGGATCGCCATAACCGCAGGAGCCATGCCATGTATCACGCCCCACCACTCTGAATCCAGATTTAGTCGGAAAAATCGAACGGAGAGAATTGCCCCCATCCACTTGATCCACACCTTCCCACAAACCAATATATGTACTTTCAGGCGTCCTTGTTTCCTGTGCAAATAGCGAGTGTGAGTAATATCCAAACAGTATCATTGTCATAACCGTAGTGATAACAGTGATAACGGCAATGCTTAACTTGTGTTTCACTGGCAAACCTCCGAGTAGCAACCTACAGCCTGTTCACAAATTAGAGGATACAAAAAATTGTGTTTCCAAGGCTTAGCCCCTATGGGGTTAGAGCAAGTGGGTTTACAACTGTATTCCGTAACCCCCGAATAGGCTGTAAATTTTTTAACTTTACCAAAACTATGATAATTCAATGAAATGAGCTATGATTTTTTTACAATTTGCAGTGAGGATGGCTACGCCACACTATCTCCATGAAAGGGTTGCAGGGATACCGCTCCCACACTTGGTTCTGGGAAATTGCTGTTCGTTCGTTGAGTCAGATTGTTACATAACTATTCCTGTGTGATTCACCCCACCGGTAGGGTTTGATTGGTATAGCTACGCACTAGGGCATAAAACTCTTCCCCTTCGATGGTTTCCTGTTCTAATAAACGTTCCACCAACTGATCCATCAGGGGGCGGTGGGCACGGAGCAGACGGCGGGCTTCCTGATAGGCTCGCTCAGTCATGGTACGCACCAAATGATCCACCTGATTTGCCAGTTCATCGGAATAAGTGGGGCGTTGCCACCACTCGGTTGTCTCCTCCAAACTCACCAATCCCAACTCGGACATCCCGTAACGGGTGACCATTTCCCGCGCCAGTTCCGTGACCATTTGTAGGTCGTTACTCGCTCCCACGGTGATTTCACTGTCCCCAAACACCTCTGCTTCGGCGGCACGCCCCCCCAAGGTGGCAATGATCTGGTTCGCCATCCAACTGCGGGTGTAGAGACCGCTGTCCACCCGTTCCTCATTAAAAATCTGCTGGCTAAAACCGCCAATCCCCCCGGAGCGGGGAATAATCGTCACTTTATTGAGCGGGTCGGTGTCCGGCAGGAGGGCAATCAGCAGGGCATGGCCGATTTCGTGGTAGGCGATCAAACGCTTTTTTTTGCTATCCAGTAGGGGATTGAGGGTCAATCCAATCGTCACCCGGTCAATGGCATCTTCAATTTCCGCTGGCGTCATGGCTTCCTTACGGCGACGGGCCGTGAGAATGGCCGCTTCGTTGAGCAAATTCGCTAAAGCTGCCCCGGAAAACCCCGGCGTGCGGCGAGCCACCGTTTCCAGCGAAACCTCCGGTGCCAATTTTTTATCTCGGGCGTGTACCCGCAAAATCCCCAACCGCCCCTGAAACGTGGGCAAATCCACCATCACCTGCCGGTCAAACCGCCCTGGCCGCAGGAGTGCCCCATCCAACACATCCGGGCGATTGGTGGCCGCAATCACGATCACCCCCGTATTTCCCTCAAACCCGTCCATTTCCGTCAAGAGTTGGTTGAGGGTTTGCTCCCGCTCATCATTGCCGCCGCCGATGCCCACCCCCCGCTGGCGACCCACCGCATCAATTTCATCAATAAACACGATGCAGGGTGCCTGTTCCTTGGCCTTGCGGAACAAATCCCGCACCCGGGACGCCCCCACCCCCACAAACAACTCCACAAACTCCGAACCGGAAATACTCAAAAACGGCACCCCCGCCTCGCCCGCAATCGCTTTTGCCAGCAGGGTTTTCCCCGTCCCCGGCGGCCCCACCAACAGCACCCCCCGGGGAATCCGTGCCCCAATCGCCGTAAACCGTTCTGGATACTTGAGGAAGGTCACCACCTCCTGCAACTCTTCCTTCGCTTCCTCAATCCCCGCCACATCGTCAAACTTGACCCCGGTTTTGGCGGCCACCTGGAACCGCGCCCGGGACTGTCCAAAACTCAGGGCTTGCCCCGGCCCCCCCGGCGCATTACTCAACCGCCGCAACAGGGCAATCAGTAAGAGCAACAGCACCAAACCCAACAGAACATTGGCCAACAGCCCCATCACCGCCTGATTGTTGGGCTGATCCAGCACGGTTAATTTGACCTTAGCCTGACGAATCTGGCGCAGGAGTTCCGGGTTTTGCTCAAACAACTGCACCTCCAGGGGCGGCTCATTGGCGGGACGGTCTTTCAAGCGCACCCGTGCCACCTGGTTTTGCCGGTTGATGGCAATTTCCGATACCTGGTTCTGCTGAATTTTTTGTAGCAATTCCGTATAGCTCAAGCTCAAATCCGCCGGTTGCCGCACCTGTGCCAGCCCCGGTGTCGCCGTCGTCAGTGCCAGACTGAGTACCGCCGCCGAGAACCAACGGTGGGGTCGGACGCTGTCTTTTGCCCTCATATCGCCTCGAATGCCAGACCTTTATCCTATCCTAGCTTGGGAGCCGCTCCTCCCTGGCACTGGGCATGGCATGGGTGACCAACAGATGCCGGTCGGTGCCCCAGTCCACCCAACCCCAGGATTGAAACCGCCCCAACAACCGGGTACAGGTTACCCGACTGGTGCCAATCGCATTCGCCAAACTCTGGTGGGTCAGCCGCACCTGCAAGCGCACCCCCCGGGGCACCGGTTCCCCCACCTCCTGCGCCAACAGCAACAGCAAATGCCGCAATCGATCCTCCACCCGTCGTTGCCCCGCCGTAATTGCCAACAACGCCTCAGTTTGCCGCAACCGCCGCATCAATGGGAAAAACAACGCCTGTGCCAATGCACTCGAACGCTCCAACTCCGTCAAACTCAGCCACAGGCAGTACACATCCGTCAACGCCCGTGCTTGGTAGGACACCAACCCGGTCAAGGGCATTCCCAAAGGCATCCCCGGCCCCGCCAACCCCACCAACACCTCATCCCCATTGCTCTGAGCGGTACTCAACTGCACCACCCCCTGGCTCACCTGCCACAACCCATCCCCCTCCAGGGGCAACAGCTCATTGCGGGGAAAAAAACGCCCATGTCGCATCCTGCCGGTCAGTTCCAACGCAGAACCTACCAGCTCCCGCCAACCCGTCTCTAGGGCAAAAACGCCGGAGTCTCCCCGCATGGTCACGGTCATGGCGTACCCCCTACCGAGGCTCGATACCTGTCACTTTACCCCCCTAAAATCAACAATATGTAATCAAAAGGTTAGGATTTGGTTAAGGGCACCCCTGTTCATTGACAGCTACGGCAATCCCAAATGAATTTGGAACAGGGATCACCCATCTTCGATCCTACCGAATTTCGGTAGTGCTATAGCAATCCTAAATGAAAATAGAATAGGGGTCGCAGGGGCACCGCCCCCGTCCTTGGTTCTGGAAAATTCTTGTATGCCTACGGCACGCAAGCTAATGTAAATCAAGTAGGATTGCTATATCTTTGTAATGTTCCAGAAAGGGTAACAAGGATTCCGATAGCATAATGTGGCTTTACTTGCTCCAGGGCGAAGCGTCACGGGGTAGGGTTAGACATTGCTCAAATATCTATGAGATAGGGCTTTGCAGGAATTTAGCACCCAGAAGTTAGAAAGCCTACCGTCTGCAATGGCATCCACTCCGTTGGGAAAGTATGGTGTTGATTGTGGTAAGGTTGTAATAACAAAAAATTGCTTGGATAACACTACCTAATCTACTACGGGTAATTCCTGCAACATGGGCAAAACCACGGCTTCCACCGGGGGAATGGTTCCGAGCCACCGTTGCGCCATCCGGGCGAAGGTCTGGGGGGAACCGCTGACCCCAAAGCGCACCCCACCGTTACCATGATGTTTTAGCCCCAACACATCCAATTCCTGCGCCGCCGCCCGCACCAGGGCTGTGGCTGGGTCAATCCGCCGCACCTGAGGGGGCAACAATTCCGCCATCACGTCATCCAACAGCGGGTAATGGGTGCATCCGTAAATCACCGTGTCCACGCCCACACTCCGCAAGGCAGCTAAATAACTGTTGAGCAGGAGGCGGGTTTCCGGGGTATGACTGCGCCCCTGTTCGATCAAGGGCACTAAGGCGGGACAGGGCACCTGCCACACCCCCGCCTGGGGACAAGCCTCCCGAATCGCCCGGGGATAGGCACCACTTTGGACAGTCGCTGGGGTTGCCAATACGCCAATTCGCCGTCCCATCTGTACGGCAGCCCGGGCACCCGGGAGAATTAAGCCCAACATCGGCCAGGGAAATTCCCGCTGGAGTTGCTCCAACACCAGGGCAGAACTGGTATTGCAAGCCACCAGTACCATTTTCACCCCCTGTTCCCCCATCCAGGTGAGGATTTCCCGCCCAAAGGTCAATAGTTCCGCCGCTGAGCGAGTGCCGTAGGGCACCCGAGCCGTATCGCCAAAGTACAGCACTGGCTCCTGGGGTAATTGCTTTTGCAAGGCTCGCAGGACGGTCAACCCCCCCAAGCCACTGTCGTAGATGCCAATCCAGTTCATCGCCGCACCTGGAGATAGCGCCCAATCCCCTGGGCAATCGCCTGCGCCAGTACCCGCCGTCCCTCCGCACTCGCCAAGCGGGGCGCATCCGTCGCCCCCGTCACAAACCCGACTTCCAACAACACCGCAGGCATATCGGGCGGGGTATTGCGGATTACATAAAACCGGGCTTGGCGTACCCCCCGATCCGGTGCCCCACTCGCCCGTACCATCGCCCGGTGCAATTCCTGCGCCAACCCATAACTCGCCGCATGGAAATAATAGGTTTCAATGCCGTTTACGTCGGGGCGGCTCATACTGATGGCGTTGGCATGGATGCTGACAAAAACCGCAGCATTGACCTGGCGAGCCATCGCTACCCGGGGTTCCAACCCCAAATCCACATCGGCATTGCGGGTGATCACCACCTGCACCCCCTGCTGTTCCAACAAGGCCACCACCTGCCGGGAAATATCCATGACAATATCTTTTTCCCGCAGGCCGCCAATGCCAATCGCGCCGGGGTCGGGGCCACCATGACCAGGGTCAATCACCACCACCGGTCGTCCGGGGACAGGCCGGGGCAGGTTCAGATTTGGATTCACCGGGCGGGGCGGGGGAACGGGATTGGTCGCTCCAGTCCGACGATTCAGCCACCGGGCTAAGGGGGATAGGGTTGGGGTTTGCGCCGCCGCCGGGAGCAACTGCACCGCCACCAATTGGGGGTTAACCTCTTGCAGACCAATCACCCGCATTTCCTGGGAAGGTCGCCAAATCAAATGCACCTGATTGCCTACGGATTCCACCGCCACTTCCACGCCAGGGATATTTTTCAGGGCTTGCTCCGCCTGGGGGGACAACCGCACGGATTCCAGGATGAGCCGCAGGGAGGCAAAACTCAACCCCGGTTCCCGTTCCCAACTCTGGCTGTAGGTGAAGGGACGGTTGGTGCGGATCAGTACCTGCTGGTTGGTCCCATCCCATTCCACCCGCTCCACCAGGGGCGTTAAGGAGGGCAGTAAAGGACGGGGGCGGGTTGAGGGTAGAGTCGGGGTTGTGGCTGTTTCTGGACCATAGCGGGGCTTCTTCGGCAACAGCAAAATATCATTCCCCAGGGTGGCGACCTGCCAATCCGGGCTATTGCCATCCACCTGCAAGGTCAACCGGGTCAACGGGGGTTGGTTCTGGAGTTGTTGCGCCTGCACCCGCAGTACCCCCAGGTGGGATAAATTCAACGTCTCAGTCTGGAATTGGGACGCTAGGGTGGCGGGAATGTCCACCCAAATTTCCTGCCGATCCGGGGAACGCCGTACCTGCGCCGCCGCCGGATTACCCCGCACCCGTAGGGCAAATCCCACTTCCGTCACCCGCACCCCTTCAATGACAGTAGCCTGGGTGACCGCTTCCGGCTGGGGCGGCTGGGGGACATTGGGAACCGGGGGGGGAACGCTTGTCCGGGCTAGGTTGGTGGGCAAGGTAATCACCCATTGATTCATCCCCACCGAGCGGGGCTGGATTTGTTCTGGAGTGAGGGCATAATCCGGGTAAAGCTCCACCACTAGGCGAGCGGTCTGGGGGTCAAATTGCCCAAGACGTACCTGCCGCACCGGGGATTCCCGCCCCATCATTGGAGTAATATCCCGACTTTCCGGGGGGCGACCCAACACCGTGCCCGGTAAATCCACCACAATCCGGGGGGGGTCGCTGAGAATTTGTACCTGGGGCTGGGTCGGCAAGGCGGTGCGAAATTCCAAACGGTTCCCGGCAAACCGCCAGTTCATCAGGGTATTTGCCTGGGCGGGCGCCGCCAATAAACAGCATCCCACTGCCCCCATCACCCACGCTGACCGCACTGCTGTCATACCTCACACCCCCGGGTAATTCCCCCAAATTTTAACTAAAAATTCCCCATTTGCCAGCCATTGCCCTCAAAAAACGGGATCAAGCCCCGGTTTGCACCACCCAGGGGAGCGATTGGGGAATAAACCGTTGCCAAAATTGCATGGCGGTAGCGCTGGCTTGCACCCGTGTTCCCAAGGACTGCCACAGCCCTGGGTTCAGTTCCCGCTCCGGGTATTGGAGGGTTTCCAAAAAAGTATGCCCCGCCAGATGGGTGAGGTAGGCGGCACTGATCGCCTGAATCGCTCCCCCCAATCCGTAGGTGACCACCTGGGTTTTGAGCCAGACCGCCGCCAGTCGGGTGATTGCTTCGACCACCCCCATTTGTAATAACATCGGTGCCAGGGCACTGACCATATCCTTGGCTTGGCTGAGGGTGAGGGGTCGCCGGTACACCTGCGCCAAATCCACCAACATCTGGGCATTGATCGCCCCCGTCGCCAACAGGTCAAGACTAGCCACCGGATTCACCCCCGCCCAGACCCCCGCCCACACCTGATAGCGGTGGATCACCCGTTCGGCTTCTTGGGCACGATGGGACTGCTGGCGTTGCTGAATGGTGGTTTGCAATCCCCGCCCCCGCCGCAAAATCGCCTGGTACTGCCAGTGGAGTTCCTGGCTCCGTTGGGTCAGCCAATGGTTGAGTTCATCTAGGACAGGTGGTGGGATTTCCCATGAATCTTCCCATGACCCATCCGGTTGCATCCGCCGCACCAGAATCGGGGCAGGCTGGGGGGTAATGGTGAGCAGGGGTTGGGCATACCCCAAATCCTGTAATTGTTGCGCCACCGCTGATTTTAATTCCGTTTCCTGCCAAGAAGAGCCGCACCAGACGACCTGGACGGGCTGGTTCTGGGTTTGATAGCCCATCAATTCCTGTATCTGCGCTGGGGTTAAACGACCCTGCACCCCGTAGAGTACCCAGGCGGGATGCTCCGGGTGGGTGGGAAATGACCCCTGGGGAATGGGAATCTTGGTCAATGTCCCCCTCCAAGCCACAGAAAGGGGCAATTCCAGATCGGCGATGCAACTTTGCCAATCCCTGTGTAAATCCGGTTGGGGACTCCCCAATTCCTGTTCGAGGTCAGCGAGTTGCTGGGCGATTTGTTGCAAGTAGGCAGTGACTTCCCCCCGGCGGAGTTGGGAACCATTTGGGGGTGGGGTCGGGGCGGGATCGGTTCTCAACCAGCGTTGCCGTCCCACCAACACAATGACCAAGGCACCACTGACGACCCCCAAGCCAAGACCCAAGTCGTGCCCCAGTCCTTGCCACACCAGCAGTAGGCTACAACCGACCAATCCTATTGCCAAAAGTGGATAACGCCCCAGTTGCCGTCCCCACCCAACCATAACCCAGGGAGATGTTACTTTTGTTACCTTAATGTACCATCAAGTGGGCGGCGGCCTGTTCAGTTGAGGGAGTCTAAATAACCCCGCATCCGATTGCGCCGTTTCGGTTGCCGTAGTTTTTGCATCGCTTTGGATTCAATTTGCCGCACCCGCTCCCGGGATAAATTCAAGGCACGACCAATTTCCGCCAGGGAATACACATGACCATCACTCAGACCGTAGCGCATGGTGATGACATCCCGCTCCCGCAGGGTTAAATCATTCATCAATTCCAATAGGTCCTGGTGCAGGGATTCGCTGATCAATTGTTCTTCCGGGGATACCTCGGCGGCTTCTAGTAATTCCCCCAACTCCGTATCCCGTTCCCGTCCCACCCGGGTTTCCAGGGACACTGCCCGGGGAATGCAGGCCAGCAATTCCCGTACCTGTTCCGGGGTCATGTCCATCTCCTGGGCAATTTCCCGCAGGCTGGGGGTGTGCCCCTGGGCTTGGGCGGCTTGCCGTTGGGCTTTCTTTAATTTATTTAACTTTTCAATCACGTGTACCGGCAGACGGATGGTGCGGGACTGGGTGGCAATGGCACGGGTAATCCCCTGGCGTATCCACCAATACGCATAGGTGCTAAAACGATACCCTTTGGTCGGGTCAAACTTATCCACCGCCCGCTCTAGCCCTAGGGTGCCTTCCTGCACCAAATCCAACAGTTCTAAGCCCCGGTTTTGGTATTTTTTCGCCACTGAGACCACTAGGCGCAAATTGGCCTCAATCATGTGGGCTTTTGCCCGTAACCCTTCCTGTTCAATTCGTCCCAAGGCTTCGGGGGTCAAGCCCGCCAACTGCGCCCACAGACTGCGCGCCTGGGTCAGGGTTTGCTTGAGGGTAGCCGCAGTCATTCCCGCCGCCTGTGCCCATTGTTGCGGGGTGGGACGATGGCCGTACTGGGCGGTGAGTTGATCCCGCAGTTGGCAGAGTTGCAAATACTCCTGCATGAGTGCCTGTTGCGCTGGGGTAGCGGTATGGTTGCCCTGTGCCACCCTCTGGGCAAATTCCAGCAATTGCACATATCGTTGCACCCGCTGGGCTTCGGCGACTTCCTGATCCCGACTCAGGAGTTCGACCCGGCCAATTTCTTGTAGATACAGCCGGACTAAATCCTGCGTTTCGCCGCGGGAAACGGATTGCACTTCACTGAGTTCTACCTGGTCTAGGCTCATGGGCGGAGAATGTAACCGATGACATCAGGCTACCCTGGTTTTAGCAAAAATCCAGTGCCGCAGGTTACAAGAACAGGGTAATTTCGGGGGGTAATAGTAATTTTTAATAAAATCCTTAGACTTGACTGGGGAGCGATGCCCCTGGCGCCTAGAAGGGAATTGGGAAATTTAGGGAATGGTTAAGCCACTCCCCATGTCTCTATTTCCCGCTTGGTCGTGTTGATCCTCTGGTTTCCAACAAATCCAATTAACGCATTGGAAGCGAGTCACCTTCGATTTCGATATGGTGATTATGCCGGGGTTTCCAACAAATCCAATTAACGCATTGGAAGCGAGAAAGAGGAACGGGGAGTATGGACTACTCTTCCTCCGGTTTCCAACAAATCCAATTAACGCATTGGAAGCGAGATAAAACACACAACGACAAATAGGAGCAAAATAATGTTTCCAACAAATCCAATTAACGCATTGGAAGCGAGACTCAATACCACGTGGGAAGACGTGGACGCCGCAAAGTTTCCAACAAATCCAATTAACGCATTGGAAGCGAGTTGGTGGCAAAGGTGGCGGCTGCCTTGAAGCCGCTGTTTCCAACAAATCCAATTAACGCATTGGAAGCGAGACAGCACCATCCGCCAGGCGGTGGGTACCACCCGGGTTTCCAACAAATCCAATTAACGCATTGGAAGCGAGAAAGCAATAATCGTTCTTGACCCCCATGCCATTGCGGTTTCCAACAAATCCAATTAACGCATTGGAAGCGAGACAGAAAAGAAGAAAAGAAAAAAAGCCCGACCTCACCGTTTCCAACAAATCCAATTAACGCATTGGAAGCGAGATTCGACAACCATCCAAGTTCGCCCTTACAGCCGTCGTTTCCAACAAATCCAATTAACGCATTGGAAGCGAGTGTAGTAACTGTGGGCATCGGGTGCAAAAAACTTTGTTTCCAACAAATCCAATTAACGCATTGGAAGCGAGCCCGGCAGGCTGGACGGCGCAAAACCGGTATCCACCGTTTCCAACAAATCCAATTAACGCATTGGAAGCGAGTATAATGATTTTACGCCAGGGATTGTTGATTTGATTGAGGCACTTCGCAATGGATGATTACAATTGGTTTTGTCCTTTGTTGGACGAAGTTATTGAAGATGGTGACTGTACGGACATCAATTTTCAGCGTCTTGGTATATTTCCCGAAGATTTTGTTTTGTTGGAAGCGAAAGAAAAAACCAGCAAGACGACTGCTGAAATTTCCCAAGTGTGTGAAAAATGCCCCAATCGTTTCAAAGTTCTCTATTACGATGAAAGTGAAAAGGCAAGTTTAAGAGTGTAAGCAATGGCTAACGTGCGTTTGGACGGGCTGGAATCCCTGGAGCAACGGCTCAGGAAGCCAGCACTATTTCGGGCGTGGGTGCAATACCTGGAGAGAAGGATGGTCACGGCGTTTCGCACAGAGACCTCCCCGACGGGGCGCAAATGGGCTGACCTGCAACCGAAAACGAAACTAGCCAAACGCACTCGCAAGCGTCCAAAGTCCCGTTATCCGAACAGAATCTTGCGGGAGTTTCCAACAAATCCAATTAACGCATTGGAAGCGAGAGGTGCCTGAGGAGTGGAGGGTGCCCCCACCACCTGTTTCCAACAAATCCAATTAACGCATTGGAAGCGAGAGAGTGGCAGCCCGTTGCACAAGGCGAAGAGAAAATGGTTTCCAACAAATCCAATTAACGCATTGGAAGCGAGAATCCACATAGCAGACGGATATACATTAGAAAAACAGTTTCCAACAAATCCAATTAACGCATTGGAAGCGAGCGAAAGTCCGGCGCTGTCTTAGTACCAAAACCAAAGTTTCCAACAAATCCAATTAACGCATTGGAAGCGAGTGGAGTGTAGGTGATATGGCAACTGTACTCGCTTAGGTTTCCAACAAATCCAATTAACGCATTGGAAGCGAGCCAGATGAAGTTACGGGAGCACTTATTTTGAACCGTTTCCAACAAATCCAATTAACGCATTGGAAGCGAGCCTCAAAGGCTGACGGTTCTTGAGGTCAGAACGACAAAGGTTTCCAACAAATCCAATTAACGCATTGGAAGCGAGACGCTCCATGCCCCGGTAATGCTGAGGGTTCATGAAGTTTCCAACAAATCCAATTAACGCATTGGAAGCGAGGCGTCTTGTATTTCGGGACGGACTTTCTCCCCATGTTTCCAACAAATCCAATTAACGCATTGGAAGCGAGAACACCAACATCAACACCCATTCCATTGTTAAGTTCGGTTTCCAACAAATCCAATTAACGCATTGGAAGCGAGCCTACTTCTTCTTTGCTGATTGCTTGGAAAAGGCACAGTTTCCAACAAATCCAATTAACGCATTGGAAGCGAGGTCAAACTAGAACCCTACGCGGGTTACTTCGTATTGTTTCCAACAAATCCAATTAACGCATTGGAAGCGAGCCTGGTTTTTTCTGTTTCCCACAGTCACTTTCTCTACAGTTTCCAACAAATCCAATTAACGCATTGGAAGCGAGCCCGGTAAATGGCAAAGTCCTCCAACTGGAGGACAGCGTTTCCAACAAATCCAATTAACGCATTGGAAGCGAGTCCAGTGTGACGTTCAGGGACTGAAGCGCCTTGTGTTTCCAACAAATCCAATTAACGCATTGGAAGCGAGTGATATATTCCGGCTGGGGGGGGAATCCCATGTCGTGTTTCCAACAAATCCAATTAACGCATTGGAAGCGAGGTGGTGCCTTTGGGACGCAGTCGGGACAAATCAACGGTTTCCAACAAATCCAATTAACGCATTGGAAGCGAGTCCGATTTAGGTACCGGGTGCCCGCCCTCTAGCAGGGTTTCCAACAAATCCAATTAACGCATTGGAAGCGAGTATGGACTTGTACCGGGCGACCGGCTCCTATGCGTCTGGTTTCCAACAAATCCAATTAACGCATTGGAAGCGAGAACTATTCATCAGCAAGGGTGGCGCAGTTGGAAGTGGTTTCCAACAAATCCAATTAACGCATTGGAAGCGAGAGCTAGTTACGCCCTTCACCCAACAGTCGGAAATTTGTTTCCAACAAATCCAATTAACGCATTGGAAGCGAGTGGTTCGGAGGCAATGTACCCAGGAGTTCAAAATCAAGGTTTCCAACAAATCCAATTAACGCATTGGAAGCGAGACTTGCCAAGAGACTCCGTGATGGGCAGTAAACCGCGTTTCCAACAAATCCAATTAACGCATTGGAAGCGAGATAACCAAAAAGCATCAACATTCCTTTTAGGTTTTATGTTTCCAACAAATCCAATTAACGCATTGGAAGCGAGCTAGCCTAAATACGGCCATGCTTAATGCCGGTTTTGTTTCCAACAAATCCAATTAACGCATTGGAAGCGAGCTAGCCTAAATACGGCCATGCTTAATGCCGGTTTTGTTTCCAACAAATCCAATTAACGCATTGGAAGCGAGCTAGCCTAAATACGGCCATGCTTAATGCCGGTTTTGTTTCCAACAAATCCAATTAACGCATTGGAAGCGAGCGCCAATTAAAGTATCTGGTAGTGGGGGCGGCAATTCGGTTTCCAACAAATCCAATTAACGCATTGGAAGCGAGTTTTGGTTAAGTAAGGTTGAACGTATAACGGGACGGTTTCCAACAAATCCAATTAACGCATTGGAAGCGAGTTGTAAGACGTGACCAGGCACCGCACCAGTTGATTGTTTCCAACAAATCCAATTAACGCATTGGAAGCGAGGAATTTATTATCGGTTTCCGGGGTATGCGCTGGTTTGTTTCCAACAAATCCAATTAACGCATTGGAAGCGAGAGTATCCGGTGGATTATCTCCGGCGGGTGTTGCCAGTTTCCAACAAATCCAATTAACGCATTGGAAGCGAGTACGGCTTTTGGGGCTTTTACGTTTCAGCTTGCGCTGTTTCCAACAAATCCAATTAACGCATTGGAAGCGAGGTAGGACGGTGGGAGAGGAGCAAGAACCCTACACCCAAGTTTCCAACAAATCCAATTAACGCATTGGAAGCGAGACTATCAGGCAAAAACTTCATGGTTTAGTCCCCTTTGTTTCCAACAAATCCAATTAACGCATTGGAAGCGAGAGGAATACGTTGAGGCTTTAGGTAAAAAGACAAAACGTTTCCAACAAATCCAATTAACGCATTGGAAGCGAGGGGGTGGTCTGCCCCTCACTGGCAAAATTTTGCGAAGTTTCCAACAAATCCAATTAACGCATTGGAAGCGAGTCCAGTGTGACGTTCAGGGACTGAAGCGCCTTGTGTTTCCAACAAATCCAATTAACGCATTGGAAGCGAGTGATATATTCCGGCTGGGGGGGGAATCCCATGTCGTGTTTCCAACAAATCCAATTAACGCATTGGAAGCGAGAAGGGCATCATTTGGACGGGTCGCCCCCGTCAATAGTTTCCAACAAATCCAATTAACGCATTGGAAGCGAGTCTGGGTTTGAATCCGGCATTTAACAAAGACATTGGTTTCCAACAAATCCAATTAACGCATTGGAAGCGAGTCGACGGCACCTTCTCGTAAAATGCGGGTACAAATTCGTTTCCAACAAATCCAATTAACGCATTGGAAGCGAGCCCGCACCACCACCTGGCACGGTTGCCCCGCCAATTGTTTCCAACAAATCCAATTAACGCATTGGAAGCGAGATTGGTCCCAAACCGGAAAGCGAGAGCCAAGTCCGGTTTCCAACAAATCCAATTAACGCATTGGAAGCGAGGTACAACTTACGCATACTCCCCTCCAACGTACCAACTGTTTCCAACAAATCCAATTAACGCATTGGAAGCGAGAGTGTTTGTAGGGGCTGGCATTTTTGCAGAATTGCATCGTTTCCAACAAATCCAATTAACGCATTGGAAGCGAGCTTTGTAAATACAGATAGGCGGCTACCCCAAATCTGATAGTTTCCAACAAATCCAATTAACGCATTGGAAGCGAGATTCTGCTGGTTGAATCGGCCGTTGTTGAGGGTCACAGTTTCCAACAAATCCAATTAACGCATTGGAAGCGAGTGTCTAAAGCAATCAGCAGACAGGGATGGCGTAGGGTTTCCAACAAATCCAATTAACGCATTGGAAGCGAGACACAGGTAGCAAGCCTAACCTCTCGCTTGGAGTAACCCGTTTCCAACAAATCCAATTAACGCATTGGAAGCGAGGTTTTACTAGGACTAGCACACAGTGCGTTCACAAAGGTTTCCAACAAATCCAATTAACGCATTGGAAGCGAGTCGAAATCGGGCAGTTCGTTGCCATCCCTCCCTCCTGTTTCCAACAAATCCAATTAACGCATTGGAAGCGAGGAGAGGAGTTGGTAAGGAAGTCGAGTCTTGGGACGGTTTCCAACAAATCCAATTAACGCATTGGAAGCGAGCTGACCAGTGACGGCAAGGGGTCTTGGTGTGCGCGTTTCCAACAAATCCAATTAACGCATTGGAAGCGAGCATTTGGTAATTAAGGACGTTCTCAAGATGAACGAGTTTCCAACAAATCCAATTAACGCATTGGAAGCGAGCAGACAATGGCAGAGGCAAATAACGTTGCTGCTCAGAAGTTTCCAACAAATCCAATTAACGCATTGGAAGCGAGGGGAGAAAAAAGACGTCAAGTCATTTGGTTAATTTTGTTTCCAACAAATCCAATTAACGCATTGGAAGCGAGTAAACGTCGGACTCTTCTTCGCCCGGTAATCAAATAGTTTCCAACAAATCCAATTAACGCATTGGAAGCGAGAACACTTGCCCCTACCGTCGAATGACTGAAGGTCGAGAGAGTGTTTCCAACAAATCCAATTAACGCATTGGAAGCGAGACCTGTTCAGCGCTGCTGGACAAACCTTTGATTTGCAGTTTCCAACAAATCCAATTAACGCATTGGAAGCGAGTGGCGTAAGTTTAAGGACCAGCCAAGGGTCACGGGGTTTCCAACAAATCCAATTAACGCATTGGAAGCGAGCGATATGTGCCCCAATATCTAACACAACACCATCTAGTTTCCAACAAATCCAATTAACGCATTGGAAGCGAGTGTAATTTCTAAATCCAACCTGTCCGGTGACCACAGTTTCCAACAAATCCAATTAACGCATTGGAAGCGAGCTCGATGCGCGCCATATTAGCCGGCGCCCCCTGAAAGGTTTCCAACAAATCCAATTAACGCATTGGAAGCGAGAGCCTGATTCGTGCGTTTACCGGCCCGGCATCGCCCGTTTCCAACAAATCCAATTAACGCATTGGAAGCGAGCCGATTATTTCTCATTTGAAACATCTTTACGAGCTCGTTTCCAACAAATCCAATTAACGCATTGGAAGCGAGGGTGAAATTAGGCTGTTGGTGTGCCCCGCTTCCCTGCCCGTTTCCAACAAATCCAATTAACGCATTGGAAGCGAGTCTTTTCAGGTGACTTTCTCGCCTTTGGCTCCTCGTTTCCAACAAATCCAATTAACGCATTGGAAGCGAGTCCAAAGGGGCGGCGGAAGCCCTCCTGCGGGCAATGGTTTCCAACAAATCCAATTAACGCATTGGAAGCGAGAAACTCCGGGTGGCATTAGCCGCTCGGCGGCTTTGTTTCCAACAAATCCAATTAACGCATTGGAAGCGAGCTGGCGGAATGGTTTGCCCATTCCATCCCTTGGATGGTTTCCAACAAATCCAATTAACGCATTGGAAGCGAGACGTTACCGAGCCCAAACCCAATCCCACCATTATTCGTTTCCAACAAATCCAATTAACGCATTGGAAGCGAGTCTAGTGCAAGAAGTGATCCTCGAGTCCTTAGAAGTGTTTCCAACAAATCCAATTAACGCATTGGAAGCGAGGTGCATGCCTACTTCTTGAAGAAGATCCCGCTTCCTGTTTCCAACAAATCCAATTAACGCATTGGAAGCGAGGTGCATGCCTACTTCTTGAAGAAGATCCCGCTTCCTGTTTCCAACAAATCCAATTAACGCATTGGAAGCGAGACGCCAAAGCAAACCCGTCCCGCAATTGCAGGCTGGGTTTCCAACAAATCCAATTAACGCATTGGAAGCGAGATGAAGCTGGAGTGGCGAGCCCCGTTAGTGCATGAAAGTTTCCAACAAATCCAATTAACGCATTGGAAGCGAGAAGTGTTGACTTTGAATTTCAAGACCGAGAAATAGTGTTTCCAACAAATCCAATTAACGCATTGGAAGCGAGTAAATATGTATTATAACCAGCAGAAAGCCCTCTTGTGGGTTTCCAACAAATCCAATTAACGCATTGGAAGCGAGAATTAATTTATTATTTATCAAAAAGCTTGGGTCTAAAATGTTTCCAACAAATCCAATTAACGCATTGGAAGCGAGAGTTAAACACCTGAAGAATCTTTACGAGCTTCCCAGCTGTTTCCAACAAATCCAATTAACGCATTGGAAGCGAGAAGATAACGGTGCGACCTACTTCCTGCATCGTGCCTTCAGTTTCCAACAAATCCAATTAACGCATTGGAAGCGAGATACATCCTAATAGTGTGATTGCCCAGGTAGCGGACGGTGTTTCCAACAAATCCAATTAACGCATTGGAAGCGAGGCTTTTCCATATTACCGTTGTGTTTACCAAATGCCGGTTTCCAACAAATCCAATTAACGCATTGGAAGCGAGCAAGACGCGGCCAGTGATTGGGATGGAAGACGTCAGTTTCCAACAAATCCAATTAACGCATTGGAAGCGAGCTAGTGAAAGCTTGGTACGAGTTCCTCCACCAGGAGGAGTTTCCAACAAATCCAATTAACGCATTGGAAGCGAGGGGAAGCAGCGGGAATGGACACGAACTGCCCGATCGTTTCCAACAAATCCAATTAACGCATTGGAAGCGAGGGGTTGCTGCCCCCGGCGGTGGAACAGGTTGGAGTGGAGTTTCCAACAAATCCAATTAACGCATTGGAAGCGAGATTCATCCGTTCGGTTGCAGTTCCCTACCCTTGGCTAAGTTTCCAACAAATCCAATTAACGCATTGGAAGCGAGAGATTGCTGCCCGGCTCCCGAAGGAGCAGGCCAAGTTTCCAACAAATCCAATTAACGCATTGGAAGCGAGTGAACATCGCCCGGCGGATCCCGGACATCATTGCGTTTCCAACAAATCCAATTAACGCATTGGAAGCGAGTCCCCGAGTTGCAAGTCGAGATGCCCAACGCCATCGCTGTTTCCAACAAATCCAATTAACGCATTGGAAGCGAGTATCTTTGGATAAAATCCCTCAATATTGAGGGTCACGTTTCCAACAAATCCAATTAACGCATTGGAAGCGAGTACTCAAATCCTGTTCACGAATGACAATCAATTGCTCGTTTCCAACAAATCCAATTAACGCATTGGAAGCGAGCAGAATTTTACAAAGATAGGTAATGACGTTGTATGAAACGTTTCCAACAAATCCAATTAACGCATTGGAAGCGAGCTGATTAGCGGGAAGTCCCAAGGCATCCAGTGAAGGTTTCCAACAAATCCAATTAACGCATTGGAAGCGAGAAAATTTCATCAATCCCATCAGAGTAACCATCATCGCGTTTCCAACAAATCCAATTAACGCATTGGAAGCGAGATCAAACGAAAATTCGATAAAGTACCCCGGCATGGAGTTTCCAACAAATCCAATTAACGCATTGGAAGCGAGCAAAGTCTTACGCATGAAGCAGGAGCGAAACAATGGGTTTCCAACAAATCCAATTAACGCATTGGAAGCGAGTAAACCGTGTTTCGCTCCACTTCTAAGAGGTAGGATAAGTTTCCAACAAATCCAATTAACGCATTGGAAGCGAGCATCATGGATATTGATTTATCGCAGTATCAGTTTGATGTTTCCAACAAATCCAATTAACGCATTGGAAGCGAGAGGACACCGACATTAGTGTTAGTCCCCATGCCAGAGTTTCCAACAAATCCAATTAACGCATTGGAAGCGAGTGTACATCAATTTGATGTCCCTTGGTTAAGTTGAAAAGTTTCCAACAAATCCAATTAACGCATTGGAAGCGAGATTTAGCAAATGCACCCGCCGCTGTTGTTAAGCCTGTTTCCAACAAATCCAATTAACGCATTGGAAGCGAGATGATGCTTTAGCAGAATTTCCGCACTGCTTGTTCGTTTCCAACAAATCCAATTAACGCATTGGAAGCGAGGAGGCATCGGAGTTAGAGAAGCGGTTTGAACAGGAGTTTCCAACAAATCCAATTAACGCATTGGAAGCGAGACATAGACGACATCTTCGCCGGGATAGACCCGCCCGTTTCCAACAAATCCAATTAACGCATTGGAAGCGAGTTAACTGTGTCTCAATGGGCGGATCAATATCGTATTTGTTTCCAACAAATCCAATTAACGCATTGGAAGCGAGCACCACCACAATCTGCCACTGTGGGGACAAGCTCTCGTTTCCAACAAATCCAATTAACGCATTGGAAGCGAGAAATAACAATAAAACCATCAACAATACGTTTAACTTTGCGTTTCCAACAAATCCAATTAACGCATTGGAAGCGAGAAATATCAGGCTAGAACAACGCATTAAAGAATTAGAAGTTTCCAACAAATCCAATTAACGCATTGGAAGCGAGATATGACGTATTTATTTATGATGTCAGAGTGGCAGTTTCCAACAAATCCAATTAACGCATTGGAAGCGAGCCTATTTTTCACAGTCTGACAAAACCCGCCGCAAAATGTTTCCAACAAATCCAATTAACGCATTGGAAGCGAGAGTCCTGAAGGCGTGTTGTTGCCGTTGGCAGACCTAGTTTCCAACAAATCCAATTAACGCATTGGAAGCGAGGGTGCCCCCAAAGTGGTTTAGATGCAATGGTGGAAGTTTCCAACAAATCCAATTAACGCATTGGAAGCGAGTCCCTTGTTTAGGATTGGCTCCTAGCCTACCATTCCGGGGGCGTTTCCGCCAACCCCCCACAGGTGTTAGTACATTTCGCCCAAAATCGCCCCCACAAAACCTGTAAACGCCGTCTGGGAGCCACTCCGACGACCTCCACGATAAAATCGGCTTTTCCCGGTTTGGCTGACCCCGGCGGTGAACACTGTGAACCATATCCCTCAAAAACCACCTCCGCCACCAAATAAAATGCCCAGTAACACGATTGCCCCCGCCGCTCGGAGAAAATTGGCAAATTCCTCATTCTGTTGCTCTTGTTGGGCTTCTTCCGCTTTTTGTTGCAACGCTTTCAGTAGTAATAATCGCTCACAACTCGACAGACCAGACACATATTCACTGGTTAAATGGCTCGGACTTAAATTCTTGAAATGTTGAATTTTCTCCTTCCTCTTTCCAGTTAATTCCCGGATTTGATTACTCAGCTTTTTCCGTGCTTCTCTCACTTCATTCACATAATCACTAGGATATAGATTAGTAAAAAATTTATAGGCTCTGAAATTGGCTCCAAAGTCTTCTGTCTGTTGCCAGTAAACATGAATACTCTGGGAAAAAATCGCTTGCGTCTTTTCCCGTTGACGGCGTGTTTCCTCCGTTACCGTATCATCCGTGAAAATGCCTGTTAAAATTATCCCGAAATAAACCAGCACTAACAACGGTAAAAACACATAGAAATACAAAAGAATAACCAGATTACCCAAGGGAAATAGGAAGACATTGATGGCAAAGGCGACAATAAAAGCAACCACTCCAGCCACTACACCAAACAATATCATAGCCAGCGCCATGCCAATCAAACCACTAAAAATGAGAGAAAATATCCTAAAAAATTTCATGCCTAAATCATCGGGAAAGAGATTCACAGACGGATTAGAGCTTTCTGGAATGCCATATTTCCTGCGAATCCGTTTTAATTGCCCAAGAAAATTTTGCCAAAGTGCCTCCTCCTCTTGGATAAATATCTGAAATCCTTCATCCAAAATGGCTGATGCCAGTAAATCATCTAAAGTCGGGCTGGTCGCCTGATTACCGTGGGATATGCCCTGATCATTGCCAGCTTTTTGAGTCCGCAATTCTTCATCATATTTTGCCCGCAGTTCCTTATCTTTGAGGGTTTCATAGGCTTGATTCACTAGCTTGAGTTGTTCCTCGGCTAATTTCCGTAAATTCTCGTTCAAATCCCCCAATTTATCCGGGTGCAAATCCTTACATAAAGCGATATATGCAGACCGGATTTCCTCCTCAGTTGCCGTCGGAGCTACCCCGAGAATCTCGTAATAATTCATCAATACCTACACCCCCGCATTACCCACTACACCCATACCCATACTTCAATCTTATATCCCTAGTGGAAGGGTTCGCTTCTAAAACAGTAACATATCTAACCTTTTCAACAAAATTTTAGGTAGATTCAGCAAACTCTCAAAATTTCAAATCACCGTTGAACCTTGTGGTTCTGATAAGGGTCTGCCACCCCAAATGATCATTTGTTCGATTGCATAGGTAGGAATCGGATAAAATCGCACACTGTCCTCTTCGATTTTTATGCGTCTTTTTAATCTTTTTTGCAATTCGGTTAATTTTTCTGCTGATAACCAGCATTCAAAGACACTATACTGCACCCTTTGACCATACCCTTCCAATAGTTCTGCCACCTGGCGCCGCCGCCGATTAGAAGGAATATCATAGCTCACAACCATCAGCCGTTCCATGATCAATCAATTTGATAGGGCGTATAAACATAATCCATATTCAAAACCGCTTGCCGATATTTTTTTACCTGTTGTGCTAATAATTCCCAACGCAGACCCTGACCCACTTTGGCTTCCATCCGCCGAATCCAGGCTTGTAAAAAAATACGCTTCCCACCGTCATTCAAAAAACACCCCCCATTGCGATATTCAAAATCCCGTTCCGCTCGAATTTCTTTCGTATTAATTAAACTTAAAACCAAACTATCAACCAAGGGCGCACGAAACTCCTCAATCAAATCCGAAACCAAACCCAAATGCCCATGATGATCCGTGTGCAAAGTTCCCACCCTCGGATCAAGTCCTTGGAACTCCACCAAAAGCAGGACATGATTCCACAGCACCTGATAGCCAAAACTCAGCAGAGCATTCACCGGATTCGCTGGGGGTTGCCGGGAACGCCCCATCAACACAAACCCCTCCCCCCGCAAACATTCCCCCAACGCCGGGAAATAGATAGCCGCCGCCGCCCCCTCGATGCCCCGCACCTGGTCGAGGGTCTGGCATCGCCCCAGCCGTTCCGCCAGCCATTGCAGGGAATCAATCACCCGTTCTGTCCCCGTGACCCCATAGCGCCGGTAATGACGTAATAATACTGTACGACTATTGCGGATTTTGGCACGTACGATCACTGCCGCCATTCGCACCTGCCAAGCCTGGGAAGTTTGCCTTTGCGCCAGATAGCAGACCCAAGACCCCCATCCCACTGGCAACGTCCGCCCGTAACACCAACCACTGCGGGACAGATACGCCAAGGGGATGTGGTGACCTAAACACGCCCGTACCGCCTGGGTGGTGATTTGCACCATACCCAAAAGCATGACCGCTTCCAGCAGAGGCAGTTGCCCGATGCACCGCCGTTGTTCGCCCCGCTTCAGGTACAGTTGCTCTGCGGATACTCCCACAACCGCTCCCTGCTCGACCAAGTACAATGTCCGCATCTACAACCAGGGATCACGCTGGCGCAGGGATTCCGAAACCCGCTCGATGTCGGAGCTAATGGGTTGCGGTTGTCCTGACGGTATAGCGGAAGAACGTGGCATTAACCAAAAACACACCCCATCCATCACTGTTGCTGTCAGCCACGTTGCCCCCGTGACCAGCAATGTATTGGTCAGCACCGCCGCCAACCCCAACGGGGCAATCAGCAAAACAATCAGCGTAATCGTGCCGTTGACCACCGCCAATACCAAATTTCGCATCTGCAACTGCCGCACGTGCAGAACCAACCACATCCCCTTGCGAGCCATAGCCGTCCACCTCAAGCCACTTGCCCCAGTATGACTCGCCCTGGAATCGCTCCCTTCCAAGGGTTGCCCTTACCCAAGGATCAGGACAGCGGAATTGTTTCACCATATGAAGGACTAAGTCCCCAAATCTAAAACCTCTCTGAAATTCCTGACCTTTGCCCCGGTCAATGAATTACGCTCTTCCAACAAGTCTTTATACTCAAAACATTCCCTATCCATCCTGTCTATGACCTTCACGGTGATGACCTTTGCCCCCGTCCAGGGCTTCATCGAGCGTTCCCGCAAACTGCGTGACTTGTACGGTAGCTCGTTCATTTTGTCCCACCTTGCCCGTGCCCTCTGCGAAGCGGGACAGCAGGCACTGGGGGAAAATGCTCTCGTTTCACCTGCTTTAATCAACGTCACCCAGGGGACTCCCAACCAAATCATCCTGGCCGGAGAATTCCCGGAAGCCGAAGGACGGCAGGCACTATTAGACACTTGGAAAGAAATTGTCAATCAATGTCGCACCTGGATTGAACAGCAAATCCCCGCCGAATATACCTGGAAACGACACTGGGATTTGTGGGGAAACCACGCCTGGGAATTTTTCTGCGGGCATGGGGATACCATCACGGAAGCAAGAAAAGCGGTTAACCGAGCGAAACGCAGTCGGGATTGGGTAGGCATCAACTGGCAGGGAGAAAGTTCAACTTTGTCTGGGGCGGATGCCATTGCCTGGCCGGGGCTAGGGCGCAAACGAGACAGCCGCAATATCCGCATGAGTGATGATGATGCAGAAATCAAAGACTTTTATAAAAAATTACAATCCCTAACCGCCTTGGGGGAAGCCTTTGTAGATGAAACGGAACAGTTGAGTATTCCCGAACTAATCAAACGCCTCGTTACCTATCATGTGGTTGCCAAACAGATTGGGATTCAAAGCGAAGTTCCGGCAAGTTTTCGGGATATTAGCCGAGAACAAAGAACCTTTTGGTTTGCTGGCGATGGGGATAGAATCGGTGAATATTTTCGGCAACTCAAAGAAAACGGCCAAGATGAAGGCAAAGTCCTCCATGAATTCAGCCAAGCCATGTTGGAATGGGGAGAAAATAAATTAAAACCAGCAGTAGATAACAAAATTGGCCGGATTGTTTATGCCGGTGGGGATGATTTTTTAGGGGTTTTATACGAAGCAGATGCCCACAAGTTTTCACCCCACGCATGTCTAGAGTGGTTTGCTAAGCATTTCGATCCACTTTGGAAAGAACACAAACAGAAGATTACCGTGAGTGTGGGTGCAGTCTTAGCGGGTAAACAAGTACCCCAGCGGGATATTTTGCAACAGGCGCGGGAAGCGGAACAATCAGCCAAAAAACAAGGCCGTGACCGTCTCGCTCTGCGGGTTTTATTCAACGGGGGCAATCACATCGAATGGGTCTGCCCCTGGAAGTTTTTAGAACCTATATTTAGCAATTATCGTGACCGAGATGGGGGTAAAAATTGGACGCATATTTACAATGACGTGGCGGTTTTAGAATCCCGGCGAGGGTTAGCGAGTCCCGATGTGGCTCTCGCCCTTTTTGAAGTTTATTTTGGCACCCGAAACCGGCAAACACTAGAGCAAAATCCTGGTTATTACATCGGTACAGCCAGCATTTCTGATTGGGTCAGCAACTTAGCAAAAGTAGGGTTTCAACTATGTTCCAATACCTAATCACCTTAGAGCCGTTGGGCTTTTTGTACGGGAGTGCCGGACGCTTCCTCTCCCCTGATAATTTGGTAGGCCGTGCCGGGGTCAACTTTCCCCCCAGTGCCGCCACCTTGTCCGGTCTGTTTGCCGCCCATTACGGTGCAGAAGCCATGACCATTGATACGGGCTGGATGTTTGCCGGGCCATTTTGGAGCATGGTTCAAGACCCCCAGGATTTCTATGTACCAACCCCGATGAATTGTTTCGTAAAAGATGGTCGCATTGAACAGATTTTGCACTGGAATGGCGAAACTTGGGAACCAGAAATTGGTGGTAAATTCGACAAACGAGGTTGGCTACCCATTCGCCGGTGGCTAGAGATAAATTCAGGGCAAAAAATTGAGCCTGACCCCTGGGAATTTGCCCCGCATTTACACCCCCGTTTGGAAATAGACCAACGCCGGGTACAAGCCAATGAAACCCAAGGCAGTTTGTTCCTAGAAAATGCAGTGATGCTCAAACCCGGAGTCTGTTTAACCTACCTGAGCAGTCACCCGTTACCCGCCGGTTGGTATCGTTTTGGGGGCGAGGGACACCTGGTGAATGTGCAATGCCATGACCTGCACGCCAACACCCAAGAACTTCTGCAAAAACCAGCGGGTAAAAACTTTGCCACCATTACCCCTGGACTATGGGGTTCCAACCGGCTGTCCTACCGCTGGCCGATGCAGGAGCAGGATCAACCGATTTGGCCTGATCCAGTGGTGCTCACCGAGCGTCCTCAACCCTATCGCTATCGCCTGGGGGGAACCGGCACTGGTCGCCGTTTATCCCGAGGTCGCTATGCTGTCCCGGCTGGAACCGTTTATGTCCTGAAAGAACCCCTTGACCCTTGGCACACTTGGCCTGAGGCGTGGTTCCCCAGGGAGGGCTATTCCCTCAAACGTTGGGGCTGTGGACTGTCATTACCTTTACCAGACTTGAATTAACTTGCATTAGGAGGATGTATGTATCACAAAGCCTACGGCATCATTGAAACCCTGGCACCGCTTCATGTAGGAGCTAGTGCTGGCGAAGAAACGGGCAATTTGAATTTGATTTTTCGGGATCAATTTACCCAAACGGGCATCATTCCTGGTAGCTCGATTCGGGGGCGATTTCGTGCCGATATGCGCTCTGGGCAAAACAAGGGCGATGTGAATAAATGGTATGGACATGAAGCCGTAGCAGGGCAAACTGATGGTGGGACTACGGAAGCCTTGGTAAAATTTGAGTATGCTTCGCTGGTGTGGTTCCCAGTATTTTGTCCAGGGCAGCCGGTCGTTTGGGTTTCTTGCCCCCGTTTACTCCAACGTTATCAGATGATTACGGGTCTCAAGGAAAAAATTCCCCAACCCTATACGGCGGATAATAGCCTGCAAGCCAAGCAATTTAGTGACCAAAAAACCACTCGTAAAATTCTATTTTTCAACCTGGGTTTTATGGAAATTGAACACAACCAAGATATGCAACCTTGGATTCCGGTCGGCACCCATTTGCACAAAAATAGCCTGGTGGTGGTGGGGGATAATGATATTGCCATGTTGCACGATATGGGACTCTATCGGCAGAGCCGGGTCAAACTCCAAGATGATATGAAGAAAGTGGCTGGAGGAGCATTTTTTAATGTGGAAGCCATCCCGGAAGGGAGCGTCTTTATTTTCCCCATTGGGCTGAAACAAACAGGGTGGGATCCCTTTGCGGGGGCATCGGAACAGGAAATGTACTTTGGCGGTTTAGAATCCGTTGGTTTTGGTCGGTGTCGGGTGACGTTAGTAGGAGAATACAAATAATGGCTTGGCACACTTACGGTCTCGATCAGGAAGCCCAAAAACTGGTTTTGGCGGCAAAACGTCGGAATCCAGACTCTCTCAATCAGGGCTACAAAATGCGGATGGCAGTAGCCTACGGTTTGGAACGTTTTTGGGGTGAACATTTGCGATTGCAGGAGCGGGAAGCTGATAAATCTCGCTATTGGAAAGAGACCTGGGATACGCTGGTTCGCATTGCCGGACAAGCTCATATCACCATTCCCAATGATGCTGTTCATCATAACAACGTCCAACAAATTCATGCTATGTCGCAAAGGTTGTGGAGCTTAAGTTTAGAAGACCAACGGATTGCTCTGGCGGTACTCACCCAACTGTGTGACTGCATTGTTTGGTGGACACAACGGTACAAGTAATTAACGCTTTATTTATCCTTAACTTTGGAGCCAATCATGCCCCCCATTCCTGATGTGATCAACAAAGTCCCCATGATGTACCGGGCGCAGGTTGATGGAAGGTGTCAATTACAACGTTTGGTGCCTAAAGCCGATGAGCAACACGCCCAACGGTGGACAAAAGAATGGACGGAACGCACCTACCCCCACGCACCGCAGTTCGGCAAAGACGTTCAAACTCGTACTTATCAAATCAGTTGGCGATTTGTGACCAATGCGGGTCAAGATGATGGGATTATCCGCCCGGTGATGGGGGCAAAGGGATGGCCTTTTTATCCGGGCAGTAGTATGAAAGGTTTATTTCGTAGTGCCTGCAATTCCCAACAAAAAAAACGCTACTGCGGTTATGAATTATCCAATGGGGACATGGCTCCGGGAATTTTGCGCTTTCACGGTGGTTATCCTACCAATAAAAAATGGGTGGAGAAACTTCTGGATTTAGTTCATCCCCAACAGGATTATCAAGTCAAAAAAGGGAATGCTAATCATTCAGCCTTTATGATGATCTCTTTATACCAGCCGGAATTGCAATTTGGTATCTCCAGCACTGAGGATTTATCAGAGCAAGAGTGGGCAGAAATTTGGCAGATTTGGGAAAAAGCGATGGCGAAAGGACTCGGTAGCCGGGTCTGTGCCGGGTATGGACATCCCAGTAGTATCAGTGGTGATGAATTGTATTCCCCGCACCAGATTCATGGACGGGGTATGGCTTCCAAAACCCTCAGTGGAGCCGAATTTCGCCCTAATATGTTCCGAGCCGCCATCCGAGGTCATGCCCTAAGAATTTTTGGGGGTTTAGTCCCGGCCAATATCGCTGAGAGGGAAGTAGATAAACTCTTTGGCGGACTAGGGCACGGAGAACCCATTGTTGGTTTAATTGGGATGAAATTTGTTGCGGATAATTTAACACTTGGCAGACATGGTCATGGTCGTTTTGAAGTCCGCACCTATGATGTCACTGGAAAACTCAGTTGGTTATTGACTCGCCCTTTACCGGATGTTCAGCGGGAAGCCTTGAAAAACCTGATTTTGAGGTTAAATCAATTTGCCATGATTTTGGGGGGATTTGGCAAGTCCTGGCGACGCATTGACCATCCTTTGTTTTTCCCAGAATACTACAATAAACCTAATAAATCCTACATCGGCTGTCATTGGGAATGGATGGATAAATTCCAACGGGATGTACAAATTGCCGCACCGAAACATTTACAACAATTTATGGATACCCGCTTGCTCCCAGCAGCCAAAGAGTGGCTAAGACTCCAAGGGGTTACTCTAAACAACCAATATGCCCAGGAGTGGCGGGAATCTTGGCATCCAACTAAAGTTCAAGTATGGGGGCGAATTGCTCAAGATGAAGAAGATTCGATTGCCGTCCACTGGTTTCATCAGCCCTACTACAGCGATAATAGACAGGGCATTAAAAAAAGTATCAAAAACACTTCTTTGACTGGAAGATTAGGAACTATTGGCCGCATCTGGCATCGGATGTACCCCAAATTCAACTTTTCTCAAGGGGATACCCCAAAAAGAACAAAGGGATATGTTGAATTGATCACGATCTTCCCAGACCAATCGCCTGAGTGCAGACAGTTTTTAACCTTCTTACAACAAGAACAACAGGACTTCCAGAAAGTTTGGCCGGTAGATACAGTAAAACCCTCTGCCGGAAAGGAATAGAGCGATTGCAAATACCTAAAAAGTGTCGCATTCTAAAACAGAATGACTAGAACGGTTATGTATACTCCATATCGTAAAAGTCTTGTATAGCCTAAAGAATAGTCTCTATCTTCCACGACGTAGCCCCTTTTGATGCTCTCTAGCCTCCCTCCAGGGCATGACTTGATAGCCCTCAGAACGGCTCTTATCCACGACCTTGACCAAAGGCTCCGTTCCCATCGTGCTTAGGTAGCGGCGGGGGATGTCAAGGCAGAATCCCTGAGCAATGGCCTCAGCGTACCAGCGGTCAAACTCATCCATCTCAGGTACGGGTGCCTCCAAGGGTACATTCGGTTCCGCCCCATCTCGAATCATCTGTAGGAGGCAACCCGCAGGGTTCTCCACCACATGTTGCGAGCGGTACTGTTCAAAGGCTGCAATCGCCAGCATGACCTTTTCGGGCTTGTGTTGTTTAATCTCACACTGGAGGCGCACACCTAGCTTTACACCCAAAGTTTCCAGCTTCTGTACAATGTCTGGATCAATGTCTGAGGCGGTGCTGGGGGCTACCGCTTGGAGTGCCACAACCTTGGAGGTGGGGCGAGGTTCAGTGAACTGCCGCAACAACTCCCGCAAGCGTTCTATCTCATCGCGTAACTCGAAGACCTCAGCGACATGCCCTCGGTACTGTTCGTTCTGGCGTTTTAGCTCTTGAATCTCAGCCTCTAGCTCCTTGATGCGCTTACGGGCAACCTCATGCAGGGTCTTGAGGCTGTAAGACCCAGGCTCAGGCTCTGGTGGTAAAGGCGCAAGCTGCCGGGATTGTTCCTCGCGGAGGGACTGAATGTAGTCCTTGACCTCCGGCCATTTGTAGAGATAGCTGATAGAGACTTGCGCCACACGAGCAACCGCTGTAAAGGTGATAGGTTTACCCTGTTGTTGGAGCGCCCGTACCGCCGCAAACACCTGCTGCTGCTTCTGCTCTTTGCGGTGCTGTTGTGCCTGGCGGAGCGTTTCCGTCTGCTTCTCACGATTGGCTCTAACCATTGGCCACCTCCCTGAGTTGTGGTAGCCACTGCTTCATCGCTTCCACAGTCGCTTTAGCCTCCTCGTAGGCCAGCTCCGCGCCTGCCATCTGTGCTTGTTCCATACGCTGTACTTCGTTTTGGTACTGCCGCTCGTAAAGGGACAGCTTGCCAGTGCTGGGTCGGAAACTACTACAGCCGTAGCACTTGGGGTAAAGGTTGTGAGGGCAGGGGGTCTTGGGGTCAAGGGCGCAATGGCCGTAGACCGTAAGACGCGGGTTTATCTCAATGTCTAACTCGTGGGCTTTAGGGTTTTTCAGCAGGCTCTCGGGCAGGGATTGCCAGGGCAGGAACTTGTTGTCGGGGTTAAGAAGTAGCTCTTGGAAGGGGAGGTCAGCCGTTGCAACCTGCTCACGAGTGGGTGGGGCGTAGTGCTGAAAGGTTGTTGTGCTGGAAACGTGGTCGGCGTAGAGCTGAGCTGCTTCTATCCCGTGCTTGACCCGTATCTCTTGGAGGCGACTAGGGCGGGTGATTCGACCCGTGAAGTGGGGCTGTTGTCCGTTGCTGTCGCGGATGTCCTCTGCTTCAATGAGGTAGCGAATCGCTCGTACCATTGGGTTATCATCAGCGTCCGGCTTAGGTGGTTCTGGGAGAGGTTTAATGCTTATGAATTTGGGGTAAGAGTCCTTTCTGAAAGACCTGAAGTGGCAGAACAAGTAATTGTAGTTTGTGCCTAGAGTCTCCTGTATCCAGGTTTGTTGGGCTTCGATTGTGCGCCGGATTTCCCGTGTAGCAGGTAACCGATGCCAACGCTTGGTTTTCTGCTGAAAGAAACGGATGTACCACTTACCGTTTTCCTCAACGAGGCAGTCGAATTGCATCTGGCAGACATCACCAGGCCGAGCAGCCGTATACTCCTGTATTAAGTAATGCCTTGCTAGTGGCTCAGGTAGTTTGTGCAGGTGTGTCTTGATAGCAGAACGAGTGGGTTCATCCAACCATACGGGGTCATCATGGCGGATTTTAGGTAAGTCTCTTCGTTTGACTAAGGTTTCAGCCTCAAGTCCAGCCCAACTCAAAAACTCCTTCAGTAAATAGAGTTTTGTGTATACTGTCTGCCCCTTCATGCCTTTCCAAACATCAATCAGGCTCAGAATATCACTACGCTTGATGTCTTGCAGTGATGAACATTTTCTTTGCTTAAGCACTTCGCCCAACTGTCCCAGCACAGCACGGATGGCACGGATTTGGGATGTTGAAGAATACACTTGAGCTTTGAGTAGGTAGTGTAAATACTGTTTTGCCTGCAAGCAGAACCAATCAGGTTCAATGCCATCGAAGGTAAGGAGTCGGTTGTAGGGTCTGTCGTAGAAGTGCCGTAAGTCCCAGGTACTAGCGTCAAAGTCAAAAGGAAGCAGTTCTTGCGACTTCTGCCTACCCTGCCAGCTTGTTTGAGCGTTACATGAAGGCTTAAAAATTGTATTGCAATAGCGACATCTGCCGTACCCTAAATCGTTACATTTGTAAATCCATCCCCTTTGACCTCTTGGACCAATGCCAGTACAAAGAGGGTTAGGGCATTCCAAGTCTGCTTGATAGTTGTAGATGTAAGTAGGATTTTCACATGAAAGGAAAGTGTGCTGACTGCAGGAGTCGCATCCAAGACGGACACCATTACTATGAACTGAGAAATAAGCCTTAGTAAGTCTTCCTTGATTGCACTGTGGGCAGGTAAACTCGCCTTTGTAGTCTTGAAGCCAATTCACTTCAAGAATCCCGTTGAGTGTTTGATGCCTTGAAATTGGTAGGTGTTTACGCTGACTCATGCTGATTTTCCTCCCGCATTTTTTGTAGCTCAGCCAATCCCCGCAGACGATTGTTCACATGAATCTCGGTTACGCGCCGCTCTTGTTGAGCTATTTGGGCACGTTCAAGGTCAAGCTCCATTTGTTGCTTATCTGCCTCTAGTTGTGGAATGTCTGCTTCTGTAACTCGGTGATGGGTGCAACTTAGGCAGGCGTAGCGGTACTGGCAATCGCCCAACATACTGGGGCGATGGCACTCACCAAGGGGAGTCGTAACCTTCATCAGGTCAGCTAACTTTTCGTAGCGTTGCTTGCGGGGCTGCCCGTACATATCCACGTAGCCCTTGGTTTCTGCCTGTTTCTCTAGCCGCTCCAACGACCGCTTACGGTAGTGAGGCAACATGTCGAGAGAGCCATGCCCTAAAACCGCAGCAATGTACTCGTCTTTAACTTCGCAGTACGCCATCACACTAGCCTTGGTACGACGAAACATGTGGCTGGTGAGAGGAAAAGGCTTGCCCTGCTTGTCCTTGAGATTGGCAACTTCCCTGAACGCTTTGAGCCATAAGTGAATTACCGTAAACGACAAGGGGCTAGGCTCATAAACAGGCTCAACTTGAAAACGCCCTCCCACGACTGCCCCGTCCCTAAGTGCTGTGGATGCTTTACAGAAAAGTCTGTTGAACTTAGAGTCCTTGCCAAACTGTTCGTCCAAAAAACGTTGTTGCTCTTGCACTAACTCGGCAACCAGAGGATGCACCTGGAAATAACGCCAGTGTTTACGTTTGGCTACCCAGCGTAGTAAAAACCAGTGCTCTCCTTCCTGCTTGAGGCAATGGCGTGGCATGAGTAGCATTTCGTTGATGCGGCACCCTAAAGCAGTTTGTAACCGAAACAAGCGTTCCAAGGGCGCAGGAAAAAGGTCAAGTTGCTCGTAGATTTGGTGCAACACCTCTTCAGGAATAGTCTCAACCTTGGGTGTCGGCTTCCTCATTCGCATAGGAGTGAATGGCAGCGTCAACCAGCCCTCCTCTGTCCAAAGGCGTGTTGCAAATACCAAGGTGCTGTGCCGATGCCCCTTGTTAGCCTCTGAGATGAACGTTTTCAGGAGACTGTCTGTGATGCCTATGGGTTGGCTGTAACCATGAGCTAGCAAAAACTCATTGAGGTGGGCTAAGCAGAGGGTATCGGTAATGATTCGGCTGGCTGAACACTTCTCTCGCACCCGCGCCTTCGCCGTAAGTTTGGCTAAATAATTCAGCCAAGGAAGCGTAATGCGCGTGAAATGGACGTTCTTTGCGCCGTGAACACAACACTGTTCCTCGTCAAATCCCAAGGCTGTGAGCGGCCAAACATCTTGTTGCATCAGCGGGTCATTGCACCACTGACTACCTAGCTCTGATTGCTTAACTCGCTCATGCAGGTCAGCTAAGGGTAAAGCACTCACTGGTCTTCCTCCTCATCCATAAAACTTTCTAAACTCATCTCATCGAGAACATGGCTGTAGATGTCTTTGGTGGTGCTGATGGAACGATGGCCAAGCAATTGCTGCACATACTGGTCGGGGTAGCCTTTCTGGAGCATTCGTGTGGCAAAAGTGTGGCGGAACAGATGTGGGTGCGCTTTGATGCCAGTACGACTGTGCAATTCTTCAAAGAGCTTGTTCAGTCGCACAAGGCTCATGGGCTGGCCGCGTTGCTCCCCCTCTAAGGAGACAAACAGCATGCCATGACCAAGCTGTTCTGCTTCGGGCGGATACTCCTCTAGCAGGTAAGAACGCAACACCTCTTGCACAGTGCGACGGTTGTGCAGGATAGGCACAACTCGCTCAGTTCCTTTCGCCCAAGCACCGTTGGGATTATCACGCCGGACAACACGCAACCGCCCTGTCACATCCACATCCTGAACATCAATCAGATGCAACCCCAGTAGCTCTCCACGGCGCAGACCCGTCTCACGTAAGAGCATCACAATCAGCTTGTCGCGGTAGCAGAGGCAACCTTCAACCAGGCGCACGACATCCGCATCACTGAGGCAACCAGGAAAGACCTTGGGTTCTTTGAGCTTGAGCCGCTTACGACGCTCCGGCCCGCTCTTGACGATGCCCCGCAGAAAACCACCACGTTTGCCCCAGCCGTGAGCTAGCTTGATAAATCGCTTATCATCAATCCGCCCCTCCGCCGCATGAAACTCATACAACCCTTGAATGGCGGTCATCGCCTGGTTGACTGTCTTGGGGCTACGCTTGGAAACTCGCTCCCTTGAGGACTCGTGGATAACCTCTACATCACCCCCGAGCAAATACCAGTTTACGAAGTCGGCCAACTCATCTAGTCCAACACCATCCCAGCTCAAGGCTTTGTACTCCAGCCACCGCCAGTAATCCACCAAGCGGTAAGCGTAGGTTTCGACCGTGTTGGCCGCTAACCCTCGCTTCCGGCAGTAGTTCAGAAATCTCTGAATTGGTTCAACGGGCAAACAGGTCTTGGAGTCAAACACGCAACGAAAGTGCTCACCTGTGGCGGGGTCAATCGCTGTCTCTACGGTCACACTCATTACACGTCAAAGAATCTAAGACACATATAACTTAGCACATAAAACCCCGTTGTTGTTGTTCTTTTTTCTTTGTTGTGGAGTAAGATATAGGGGTCTATAGAATAGGGCATCTCTAAAAATAGGTCGCAGGGGCGTAGCCCCCGTCTGTGGTTCTCAATAACATGGGTATCTCAGTGAAATAATCTTCCAGTGGTGACATTAAAAAAATGACAAAAAATTACTTGGATAGCACTACTCAACAACGTTGGAATGTTGGCATTAAGGAGAACACTTTAGCAATTCTTGGACAGCATCCCGGATAAACGCCGCATCTATCGGATTTTGATAGGGGTTACCGGCTCGATGCCCCCAAAGAGAAGGAATCTCTTTGTAAACGGCATTGGGGATAGATTCTGCCTCAGCCCGACAGTCTGCCGGAGTGAAGTAGAGGTCGGTTTGCCCAGCCATGACCAACGTATGGGCACGAATGCTCCTGAGAGCCGCCTGGTAATCGCCCTGGTACATGGGGTTATCACTAACATCACAGCGAATCCAGGTTTCGATCATCGCCAGCAAATCATGGGGATCACGGCGACGATAATTGGCCTCCCAACCTCGGACGAGGTAATCTTCCAAGGACGCATACCCCAACCCCTCATAAAGCCTTTGGTTAAAAAACGGCTGGGATGCCGCCCAACTGGCGTAAATGTACGCAAAAGCCCGAAATCCCCGCTCTGGCACCCCCACAAATCGCCGCCCATTCCAAGCTACATCTGCCGTCAGCGCCGCCCGTAAACTTTCCAAAAACAGCCGGTTGTGAACCGTAGTCTTAGCCGTACCGCACAGAGCTACAATCCGTTCCACCCGATCCGGAAATAACGCCCCCCAGTGATAAGCCTGCTGCGCCCCCATAGACCAGCCGTAGATGAGGGCAATCCGCTCCACCCCGAAATGCTGACGAACCAGACGCTCTTGTAGCCGCACATTGTCCCAATGGCTAAACCAAAAGCCATCCTCCCGCAGTCCGCAGTCGGGGTCATTACTAGGCGAGGTCGAACGGCCATTGCCCAGCATATTGGGGATGACAATAAACCAGCGTTCCGGGTCGAGAATGCCATCGGGAGCAATGAGCCAATCCATGTCTGAATGGTGCGCTCCGTAGGACGTGGGGTACAGCACCAAATTATCCTGCCGGGGAGCAAGCTGACCGTAAGTGGCATAGGCCAACGTCACTTTGGGCAAACAAACACCACACTGTAGCTCAAAGTTTTCCAGGCTCCAGAAGTGGGTTCTCATCCTGGAAAGGATTTGATGATCTGATAATTCACCCTCAGGTATCCCGCCTCCACGTGCGCCAGATGGGGTCGCAGGTACGCATGGGCTTTAGCAAGCGCATGAAAAGGCAACGCAGGGTACAGATGGTGCTCAGCGTGATAGGGCATATTCCACATAAGCAACCGCACCGGCCACAGGGTAAGGGTAGTGCGGGTGTTGGTCAAAGGATTATCATTTTGGCTACAGCCTGTATGCTCCGCCAGCAACATAAACCGCAAAATCGGTTGCCCTACGGCCAAAGGCAACAACCACAGTACCAGAAACCAAGCCCAGCCCGTCCCCACTGAGATAGCCATCCCCAGCGCATAGACAGCCAACTGCCACCGCACCGAGCGGATCACTTCCGCCCGTGCCGACTCAGGAACGTAGGGGTATCTCTGAAGTTGCCCTGTCGCCAGGTAAAAGTAGGTTCTGAACTTGCCGATCCACCAGGGAATACCGCTGATCTCCAGTAGGTACTGCCGCCAATGTTGGGGCTTGACATCCTCTAGCTCCGGGTCCTTGCCCGGAATTTGCGTGTAACGATGATGCCATGTGTGGTAATGGCGGTAAAAGGTACTGTTATAAAACGACAGCAACCCCGCTACCCAAGCCACACCATCGTTAATTTTGGGGCTGGCAAACGCCGTGCGATGGACGCATTCATGCAACGCCGCAAACATCGTCGCCAAACTGGTTCCGTAAACCACCAATGCAGGCAGGGCAACCCACCAGCGCCATCCCATCTGGGTCAACCACAGGCTCCCACTGACTCCAATCACGGCCAGATGCATCAGCAATTGCACCCATCCCGCCCGGTTGGAGCGCCCATGGAGTTGCTTGAGCACTTCCACTGGAATCAGACGGTGGGGATCACCTGGCAACGTTTCGGCAGTAAAATTAGCTGACATACCAGACACAAAACCCTTTTGCATCAGCACATTTCTCAATAATTTTAGTACAAAAATTCTCAGTTGCAATCCTATCCCGGGCAACCCTTTAACAGTCCAGGGTTGTTTCTCGCTCCCAGGGGGTAATTTGGCGGCTATATTCCTGCCATTGCTGTTTTTTCAACTTCACATAAGCATCAACAAAAACATCCCCCAAAGCCGCCCGAAACATCGAACTTTGATGCAGATTTTCCAACGCCTCAATCAGGGATGTGGGCAAGGTTGGCAGTCCAGGCATGGGGTCGGTGTAGGTATTGTTGTCGTAACGAGTGCCGGGGTGATGTTGATGGCAAATCCCATCTAGCCCCGCCGCAATCAGACCCGCCGCCAGGAGATAGGGGTTGGCAGCACCATCAGCCAAACGCAACTCAAACCGACCCGGCTCAGGGATGCGAATCAGGTGGGTGCGGTTGTTGCCGCTGTAGCTAATCGTCGCAGGTGCCCAGGTTGCCCCCGAAGCAGTAGGCGGCGCATGGAGACGGCGATAGGAATTCACCGTTGGATTGGTCAGGGCACACAGCGCTGGCGCATGGTACAGCACCCCGCCAATGAAGTAATACGCCAGGGGCGAGAGACCCAGTTCCCCTTGGGCATCGGCAAACAAATTGGTCGTCCCGGCCACATCCCAAACCGACAGATGAGTATGGCAACCATTGCCCGTCAGATGGGGGAACGGCTTAGGCATAAACGTCGCCCGATAGCCGTGCTGTTCCGCAATACTTTTCACCATGTATTTGAAAAAGGCATGACGGTCGGCAGTGACCAGCGCATCGTCAAACAGCCAATTCATTTCAAACTGCCCGTTAGCGTCCTCGTGGTCGCTCTGGTAAGGATGCCAACCCAGCTTTTGCATACCATCGCAGATACCCCGAATCACCGCAAAACGACGCATTAGGCTTTGCTGGTCATAACAGGGCTTGGCTTGCCGATCCTGCCCATCCGCAATTGCCCACTCCGTAGGGGATAGGAGCATAAACTCACATTCCACCCCCGTCTTGACCCGGAAACCCATACGCTCCGCCTGCGCCAACACCTTTTTCAGCACCCAGCGCGGCGTTTGTGCCAAAGGCTCCCCGTTGGCCTGAATCAAATCCGCAGGCATCCACCCTAGCTCCGGTTGCCAAGGTAATTGGAACAGCCGCTGGCGATCCGGCTGAGCAAACAGGTCCGCATCCGCAGGGGTCAAATCCAACCAAGCGGCAAATCCGGCAAACCCCGCCTGCCCATCGGCCATGTGGTCAATCACCGAGGCGGGCACCAACTTAGACCGCTGTATGCCAAACAAATCCGTAAACGAGATGAGGAAATAATTAATACCCTGAGTGCGGGCAAGTTCCGAAAGTACCGGCATCATTGCAATTACTAGGGTTAGGGCTATGGAGTCAGTTTAGGTACTCAACCCCGGCAAAAGTGTAATTTCAGATACAAACAACCTATGATCAAGCGGGAACCTCCTTCATTTGCGATCTGTGATTCGGCATATCGATTTTCCCAATCACTTCCCGCCCGACTTGCACATTGATCTTAATTGTTGTTTTGCCCTGATTCTTAACATCTCGCTCAATAGAGAATACTTCACCTTCCTTCTCCGAATCTGCTGCGATCTCGAGGATTTGTTCAAATGGGATCAGGTATGCTTTATCGAAGAATACCTGCAAGTAATATAGTCAAGCAGGGTAAGGTCGTCCTATTATAGAATAGATGTTTAGGAGAAAAGCGATGGCAAGACCATACAGTTACGATTTGCGTCAAAAAGCAGTCGAAGCAGTCTTAAATGGGGCAAAACTATAGCAATCCTATTTGATTAACGAACACAAATTTCCCAGAACCAACGACGGGGGCGGTGCCCCTGCGACCCCTGTTCCATTCTCATTTAGGATTGCTATATGTCTATAACGTCCTTTTGGAAGCGCCCTAGCCATTGCTGAAGGTTACTAAACCATATCCCGGCGTTTTTGCAAGAAGGGCACCGCCACCAACATGACCAGGATCAATAGACCGAGATTGCGCCAACTGCTTAACACATTCGCATTAAACAAAGGCCCATGATCCTTGCGAAAGGTATCGAGCAATCCCTCCGCTTCATTGATGGAACGACTACGCCGCTGTTGCCAATCCGTAAATTTATCCTGCCAAGCGGTGATTTGTTGCTGGTAGATTTTCATTTTGTCCTGATAGACCCGCAGGGTATCCCGGAAGGTGGCAAAGGCCGCCGGGTCGTCCGGCACCTCCCCTGGCTCCGCGGGTTTGGTGGGTTTGACCGGCTCCGGCTCATCCACCGCCGAGTTGTACCGACTGCGAATCCCCGGAAATTCACATTGGCGAAACACATTGGCACCCAGGCATTGACAGGTTTGCAATTCCGCCGCCGTCAAGGCTTTGCGAGCCTCCGCATCCTTCTGCCAACAGGGGTCTTGGATCAAATCCCGCCCCATCCCGGATAGGCTCACCAGAGCCTCGTAGGGCCAGCGGATCACCGACACCTGGGAAAACAATTTTGCGCCGCCCCCCATGCCACTCACCGGTTGAATGCCCCCACTGAAGATAATCATCGGCACCAAAAATAAAATACTCAATAGGGGCGCCATATTCTGGTTAGGAGCCAGGGCGGAAACAAACAGCCCCATTACCATCCCCCCAAAGGTCGCCAGGGCGAAGGTAACGTACATTTGCAGGACTACGTCCCAACCGCCAGGGATGTCCACCGCTAATTTTTTCACGAGTAAAAATACCGCCCCCTGATAAGCGGCAAATAGCACCGCCAACGACACCTTGGAGGCGATGTAGGGAAGCAATTGCAAACCCACCATCCGTTCCCGACGGTAAACCTCCACCTCCTTCACCAGGTCCCGCATGGTGGTCAATTCCCCGATTAACACCGCAATTAACGCACTCACAAACAGCATGGTCATGGCCTGAGCCGCATTGCCCGTGTCCGTGTTAAAAATATGCCGGTTCCAAGCAATAAAATCCAACAGCCCCAGCAACACCGGGGTGAGTAAAATCAAGGCAAAACTGCCCACATCCCGTTGCAAAATCGCCACATTCCGGCGCAGTAAAATCAAAAACTGCCGCCAAGGGGAAATCCCCGGACTCATCACCCGCTTTTTGGGGGTTTGGGGCCGCAGACCAGAGGTTTTGGGTTTCGCCATCTCCTGCAGGGATTGTTGCCGCTCCAGCACATATTTACGGTATTGGGGCGAGGCTAGGTAGGCTTCCTGGAGTTGGATGGCCGTGGGTGCCTGGGGGTTCTTTTCCCGGTCTAACGCCCGATAAATGCCGGTGATGTCCCGAATCTGAAATGGTGCCAAGGCTGTGGCAAAATTTTCCAGAAAGTAGGGTACCAATTCCTCCGGTGGACCAAAATAGGCGACCCGCCCCCCTTCGGCCATATAAATCACCAAATCGCACAGGGCGACGTTTTGGGTGGCATGGGTAATCAGGAGTATAGTGCGCCCCTGATCCGCCAACTGGCGCAGGAGTTCCATCATATCGGTTTCCGTGCCGGGGTCGAGACCGGACGTGGCCTCATCCAGGAAAAATAAACTGGGCTTGGTGAGCAATTCCACCCCGATACAAACCCGCCGCTGTTGCCCGCCACTGAGGCTTTTGACTGGCACATCCCGCCGCTGGGTGAGACCCAATTCCGCCAGCACCTCGCTAATCCGCCGTTGCCGTTCCTCCGGGCGGGTATCGGCAGGCATCCGCAACTGGGCGGCAAAATCCAAAGACTGGGCAACAGTCAATTCCTCATGGATGATATTTTTCTGGGGCACATAGCCGATTTCACTGTGGTAGGCGTTGAAATTCCGGTACAAATCCACCCCATTCACCAGCACCGTACCGCCAGTAGCCGGGCGCAGACCATTCAGGGCATCCAACAGGGTTGATTTGCCGGAACCGGAAGGCCCCAAAATCGCCACAAATTCCCGGGGCATGATGGAAACCGATACCCCATTCAGCACCTTGGCACCGGATTTGACCACCTTGCTCAGATTCAGGGCATCCAGCCGCAGGTTCCCCACCTCGTTGGTCTGAACCAGGGTTTCGTTAATATTTAGTACTAATAGATGCGACCCAATCCGAATCGTATCCCCCGTCCTCAGGGTAAAGGGGGCGGTAATTTGCTTGCCGTTGACGTAGGTGCCGTTGGTGGAACCCAAATCCGTCAGGACAAAGGAACCCTCTTTCCGTTCGACCCGGGCGTGACAACGGGACACGGTGGGGTGGTCAATCACCAAATCATTTTGGGGATCCCGGCCAATGGTGAGCGTCTGGCGTCCCCGCAGGTCCAAAATCGCCGGTTGGGTATTGGCCAGGGGCAGGGGGTCATCCCCTAGGAGAACCGTTTTGCCACTGTCCCCCGGACTGGTTTGGCGGGTGGCGGGCTGGTCTGGCACCACCACTTGGTAGCCCAGGGTGACCCGGTTGCCAATACTCAACACATCCCCGTTCCGCAGTTCGTGCTGTTGCACCCGTTGCCCGTCATAGACCAGGCCATTGCTACTATTTAGGTCAATGATTTCATAGCCTACGGGACGACGCTCCAACCGGGCATGGCGACCGGAAACCACGCTCTCTTCAATAACAATATCGCACGTGGGGTGCCGCCCCAACAACAATGATTCCCCCGTCAATGGCACCTTGCGGGTGGCTTCAGGGGTGGTAATGACCAAGAAGGACAGGCCGGTTTGGGTGGGAATGTCGGGGGGGGACGACATAGGGGTCATGAAGGATTATGCAACAGCGGTCTATCACTCCTCACACTCCCTCTAAGTTATAACGAATTTAAGGTTTTTGGCAAAGTTCTGCGACCCGCTCCCAAAAACTACAGGGATTCCAGAAGCTTCATGGGAACACCCAGATCACCTAGAATTCGAAGGTGTTGCATTTTTTTGTGAAATGACTATCAGGCACCTCCATCTCTAGATTTTTGTACTTACACGGCAGGCTCGGAAGCCCCATTCTCTCCTTGGGAATTATCAATAACCTGGGGGTCATTCTCAATAGCCATGAATCAATAGAGATGCTGTATAGTGAAAAGGCTCTATCCCCATCCATGACCAAACGCTCCATGAAATTTACCTATGTTGCTAAAACTGCCTTGGTTACAGGAGCCTCCACAGGCATCGGTGCGGTTTTTGCGAAAGAATTAGCACAACGGGGGTGTTCCCTGATCCTCACCGCCCGCTCCCAAGAACGATTAAATCTCCTGGCTAATCAATTACAAAAGCAATATAAAATTAATACATTAGTTATCCCAGCGGATTTACAACAGCCCACTGCCGTTGCTGATTTAGTCCGAGCGATTGACCAACAGCCTATAGATATTTTGGTCAACAATGCGGGATTTAGTACCCACGGCGCGTTTCACACCATTGCTCCAGAGCAGGAAGCGGCTTTGATTCAAGTGAATGTGGCGGCGTTGGTGGCTTTGACCCACGCTTTTTTGCCGGGGATGGTAGAACGGCGTTCTGGTTTGGTGGTCAATGTCGCTTCGGTGTTGGGATTTTACCCACTCCCCTATCAGGCGGTGTACTCCGCAAGTAAAGCGTTTGTCCGGTCATTGACTGAGGCTCTCTGGGCAGAATACCAGGGTTCGGGGGTGCAGTTTTTTGCCCTCTGTCCTGGTCCGACGGCAACGGAGTTTTTTCAACGGATGGGCAAAGACCTGCGGATGCAAAAAATGTCCCCGGAAGCGGTGGTGCGCTTTGCCTTTCGAGCGATGGAACGGGGGGTGCCTTGGGGGATTCCGGGGTGGCAAAACCGTTTGCTGAGTGGTCTATTACCGGCGATTACCCCCCGCCCGTGGTTATTGCAACAGTTGGCTAAAGTCAGTCGCCGCCTCTACGGAATCAGCGGTTAATGCCAACGGCTAAACTCACCTGCTACCGCTAACTTGGGGTGATGCAATATATTTTATTTGTGTAGATTTCAAGGTTACAGTCTATTTATCAATTAAAGGATGCAAAAAGCCTCGATTATTCCAAAGGCTTACGATGATTGACCTACAGCAAGTGGGGTTCAACTGTATCCCATAACCACTCCAAAGACTGTAAAATGCTACATTCTAAATAGTTCTCCTGAGTATTTGGTGATAAGCAGAGCTTATGCTTAAGCCTGACAAGGGTTTCAGCCCCCTTAGCGAGAAAAAATCGTATCGTTCTATACAATTCCAACGACAAATCCAGGAGAGCCTTCCAAAATTTAATCAGGGTCGCTCTGTACGTTGCCCAAAATTTCCCTAAAAAAGTTCACCGAGTCCTGCAATACTTGGATAAAACGGTCAATTTCCTGCCGGGTATTGTAGAAATATAAACTCGCCCGGGCGGTGGCGGATACCTGCAAATAACGATGCAAGGGCTGGGTACAGTGATGACCGGCACGAATAGCGATTCCCGACTCGTCCAAAAGTGTAGATAAATCCTGGGGATGAATATCCGCAAAACTAAAGGTCACCAAGCCTGCCCGCTGGGGGGGAGCCGGTCCAAATAAACGAATACCCGGAATGTTACGGAGTTGTTCCCATAAATAAGCCACCAATTCCTGTTCGTAATCATGGATAGCTTCCAAACCAAGATGCTGCACATAATCCACCGCCGCCCCTAACATAATGGCTTCCGCAATTGCAGGGGTACCAGCTTCAAATTTGTGGGGAATATCCGCATAGGTACTGTGGTCTAAAAACACATCGGCAATCATTTCGCCCCCGCCCAAAAACGGCGACATTTGACGTAATAATTCGGGCTTGCCGTAGAGAAAACCCGCCCCGGTGGGACCACACATCTTATGCCCGGAAGCCACCAGCCAATCACAATCCAAAGCTTGTACATCCACCACCATGTGGGGTACCGCTTGACAGGCATCCAGCAATACCTTTGCCCCCCAATGATGCGCCCATTGGATAATTTCGGTAACCGGATTCACACAGCCCAAGGTATTGGAAACATAAGCGCAAGCCACCAATTTCGTGCGATCCGAAAGCAGGGATTGGTAATGTTCTAAATCAAAGGTTTCTTGGGGCGTTAAATACACATATTTCAGCACAGCCCCCGTGCGTTGTGCCACCCATTGCCAGGGGACTAAATTGCTGTGGTGTTCCATCACCGTCAGGATGATTTCATCCCCCGCTTTTAGCTCATTCATCCCCCAACTATAGGCGACTAAATTAATCGCTTCCGAGGCATTGCGGGTGAAAACGAGGGACTCCACCTGGGGCGCATGGATCAAATGGGCGCATTTGGCACGGGCTTCCTCATAGGCTTGGGTGGCTCGATTGCTGAGCGTATGTACGCCCCGATGCACATTGGCATTGGCGAATTCATAATACTCCTGCAAACATTGCAAAACCTGCCGGGGCTTTTGGGACGTGGCGGCATTGTCAAAATAGATTAAAGGATGCCCATGAATTTCCTGCCCGAGGATCGGAAAATCCCCCCGGGTTACCTCAGCTAAATTCCGCACGGTGGTCATGGTCATGGGGTCACCTCCGGACATCCGGTTAATTTTTCCAGCCAAACCTGACAGCGGTGCCGCAGGGTGGGAAAGGGAATCTCCCGCAGGAGTTCCTGGGTGAATCCGGTCACCAGCAGCAACCGAGCCGCCAGCTCATCCACCCCCCGGCTTTGCAGATAAAATAGGGCTTCCGGGTCTAAATCACTCACCGTCGCCCCGTGGGTACATTTCACATTATCCGCCTGGATCGCCAACTGGGGGCGGGTGTCCACCCTCGCCTGTTTGGACAACAGCAAATTTTGATTAAGTTGCCCCGCATCGGTCAATTGAGCAACTGCGGCGACCCGTACCATGCCCTGAAACACCGCCTGACCCTGGTTCGCCACCACGCATTTGTGGAGCTGACGACTGGTGCCCTGGGGATGGTCATGGGTAATGACACTGTGCATATCCGTATGCTGCTGACCCCCCACCAAGCTCAACCCCCGCAGTTGGGTGAATGCCCCCGTCCCCTCCTGGTAAATCAGCGGCTCACAGCGACTCCACCCGGCGCCCGCACTGACCGAGCGCAGGGTGTAATGGCTATCCTGGGCTTGATGCACCGCCAGCCGCAGGAGATGGCAGGATTGTAAGGATTCCCGCTGGACAAGGTAATGCTCCAAATGGCTTCCTGACCCCAGGTAAATCTCCGTCACCCCATTGGTCCAGCCGGTGCCCGTACTGACATATTCCTCCACCAGGGTCACATGGGTTCCCGGTGCCACCACCACCACCCAGCGGGGACAAGCCAATACCGGGTGATCCGCCCCCTGGCTCTGGTGCATCAGGTGCAAAGGGGCAATGGGATTTCCCACCACCCGTACCACCGTAATCCCCGGCACTGTTGCTTGGTTCAGGGCGGTCAAGCCATCCGCAGGCAGTCCCCGCCCCAAGCCCTCCTGTTCGATGGGCGATAAATCCTGCCAATCCCCCAACGTGACACCGGGGGGCAGTTCCCCGTGATCCAGGATGTGACCATTCACCAGGGCAACGTGGCAGGGCAATTCCGGGAGCAATTCCGTTGTTAACCCGACCCTTAACGCTTCTAAATCCTTGCGCTCTGCCAACCGAAAGGGGGTACGCAACAGGGGTTGCAGGTCTGTTCCCCGCCACGCCTCCCGGTCCACCCGGGGGGGGTCTTGCACCTGGGTTAACGCCCGATCCCGCCACGCCAAAAACCCCGATTCCCCTTGGGTTGTCCGCCCAATCAGCCAGCCGCTCCCGACCGCCCCCTCAGTTGCCATCCCCGTCCCCACGCAACCAATCATAGCCCCGGGCTTCCAGTTCCTGCGCCAAATCCTGTCCACCAGTGCGGACGATCCGCCCCCCCTCCATGACATGGACAAATTGGGGGGTAATATAATTCAACAACCGCTGGTAGTGGGTAATTAAAATCACCGCATTGTGCGGGTTAATCAACTGATTAATGCCCCCGGCAACAATCCGCAACGCATCAATATCCAAACCCGAATCCGTCTCATCCAAAATCGCTAATTCCGGTTCTAACAAAGCCATTTGCAAAATTTCATTGCGCTTCTTTTCCCCGCCCGAAAATCCCTCGTTTACACTCCGGGATAAAAAGGCACTGTCCATCTGCACAATCGCTAACTTTTCCTGGATCAAATCATCAAAATCCAAGACATCCAGTTCCGGCAAATTTTGGGCTTTGCGGCGGGCATTGTAAGCCAACCGGAGAAAATCCCCGTTGGTCACCCCCGGAATTTCCAAAGGGTATTGAAACCCCAAAAATACCCCCAAATGCGCCCGTTCCTCCGGGGCTAAACTTAGCAAATCCTGCCCCCGATACCACACTTCCCCACCCGTAACCGTGTAATCGGGATGCCCCGCCAACACCTTAGAAAGGGTGCTTTTGCCCGAACCATTCGGTCCCATGATCGCATGGACTTCGCCGGTTTTGACCGTTAAATTCACCCCTTTCAAAATGGGCGTGCCGTCAATTTCTGCGGTCAATTCCCTGATGGTCAACAGGGCTTGGGTGGTTACTTCTGGCGCAACAGCAACGGTCATTTATTTTGATCAACCTAAATAACAACACGATGAATTATCTAGGAAATGGCAGATATTGCCCCCCTATTTCCTTAAGCTAACACCTCCAGGGGTGGGTCGCAAGGAATCCCCTAGCTCCGGGGACGCATCACCACCTGACCCATCAACGCTGGGGTGAGATAGGTTTGGGCAGTCTGTTGCAGGACACTGGCTTGCAGGCTGGCGACGGTGCCGGGATACCCCAACCCTGGGCTAATATCCCCCAACACGGTTTGGTAATAGCCATAGAGTCCCGCCCGTTCCGCCGGGGTTTCGTTGGCAAAGATAAACCGACTGGCGACCCGCCGCCGCAGATGCGCCAATTCCTCCGCCCCAATCGGTTCTGATGCCAAACGGGCTATATGTTCCTCGATCACCCCCAGCACGGAGGCTAAATGGCTCGCCGGGGCTTGCACCCCAATCCAAAACAAGCCCTGATGGACAAAGCTCATATTTTGTACTGTAACGCCCGTTACCCAGCCCCGCTCATGGCGCAGTTCCCACACCAAACGGGCGGTGCGTCCCTGTCCCAGGATCATGGCGAGGGCATCCAGGGCACAGACCGTATTAAAATCCGTCAAACCGGGTACCCGCCAGGAGAGTACCAACCGAGCCTGTTGCACGTCATCCACCAATTCTTCCCGATGCAAAAAGGTGCAGACCGGGTTGGGAAAGGGACAACTGGGCGCCGGGTCACCCCCCTGGCACGCCTGCACACTGGGCACCACCACCTCCAACAGCCGCTCCACCGCCAAATCCCCCACCACCACCGCCGTCAACCGTTCCGGACCGTACCATTGCTGGTGAAATGCCCGCATGGCTTGGGGTGTGATCTGGGCAACCACCTCCGCCGACCCTAACACGGGACGGGCATAGGGCAGACCCGCAAAAGCCAGAGCCAGTACCCGTTGCATCAACCGCCGCTGGGGGACATCCTGCGCCCGGCGAATTTCCTCCAAGACCACCTGCCGTTCCCGGTGAAATTCCTCCTCAGCCAACCCCGGTGCCATCACCAAATCCATCAGCAGGGGAGCGACCTCGGGAAAATCCTGGGGGGCGGTGGTGACGAAAAACTGGGTATATTCCTGACTGGTGGTTGCATTGGTCAGCCCCCCCACCCGTTCCACCCGTTGCTCAAACAGCCCCAGGGGAACCCGGTCGTTGCCCTTGAAGACCATGTGTTCCAAAAAATGCGCCATGCCGTTGTGGACATCCAGTTCGTGCTGGGAACCACACCCCATCCACAGGGAGAAATTCACCGTTGCCCCGGGCATCCGTTGGGCAATCACCGTCGCCCCGTTGGCTAAAACCTGAACCGTGGGGGGCTGGGTCACCGCCAGGGACTCGCCTTCTACCCTCACCAACGGACTGGGTGCAAACATCGCAACCCTCTGTGTAGTACCTGATCTATCATAACCTGTGCGTTCGCCGCTGGCATCCCGATTCTGGGTCAAGACCGGTTGCGCCCCAGCCATTGTTCCACCCGTGCCCCAAACGCCGCCAGGGAAAATTCCTGCTCTGCCACCCGGCGACAGTGCTGACGGTCAATTTGGTCAATTCGGGTCACCGCCTGCGCCAAACCCGCCACATCCCCCGGGGCGACCAACCAGCCCGTTTCCCCCGCGCGCACCAATTCCCCCGGCCCACCCAGGTCATAGCCCAGCACCGGCACCCCACAGGCGAGGGCTTCCATCACCACATTGCCAAAGGCTTCCACCCAGTGGGGCGTGACCAGGAGAGCGGCACATTCCCCCAACTGCTTTTGTAATTCATCCGTACTTAAAAATCCCCGGTAGTAATCGGTGGCTTCCGGGAATTGGGTGCAGATGTGTCGCCAGTAGTCCGGGTCGTGGATTTTCCCCATGATCCGCAGGGGGTACCCGGTCTGCCGGGCGACGGTCAGGGCATCCCCCAGTCCTTTTTCCGGGGCAATCCGTCCCACCCAGGCCAGCACTGGTGCCGGTTGGGGGCAAAAGTCATACCGGCGCACATCCAGCCCATTGCCGATGATGGTCGTGGCTTGGGCAATGGCTGAGCCAAAGGTCAGAGCCTGCGCCCGGGTGTGCATGGCGAGCCGGTGGGGGTAGGTTTGGGTAATCTGGGCGAGCATTTCGTCCAGGTAATCCACCAGGGAACCCATGCTGACCAGATGTACCACCGGGCGGTCAAAAAACGGCGTGAGGTACAGGGGGAGCCAATCATAGGCAAAATTAATCGCCACATCCCAGGGTTGGGAGCGCACCGCCTGCCACATCCGCCCCAACACCCCCCCGGCGGGCATGGTGATGGGGTCTTGACGGCTTTGGTTTTGGGCAATGGGTTGCGGCACTCCTGGAACCGTGATGACCGGTACCCCCGGCAAAGTGGAACCGGCAGGCGCAATCACCGTCACCTCATGCCCCCGCTGTTGGAGGGCGACAGCCAGATTCGCCAGGGTCAATTCCACGCCCCCGCCGAGGCCGGAACCTAGGGCACCCACCGGCGTAGAAACACACAAAACCCGCATGGGGGAGGGGCAAGGGGACACTTTTTTACCCAAACCGGGGACAAAATCCAGGGCTTGCTGTCACAATAAGGTAAAGTATGCATCATCTGTAATGTCTGACCCCCCGGCATGACCCAAACCCCCGACCCCAAGCTCATGACCCCAGAAACCCAGCCGGTGACGGTGGCTCCCGCCGTTTCCTGGTTGGACCGCTGGCCGGTGCTGATGGCGGGAACGGCATTGGTATCCGGTTTGGTGGGCTTTGGGGCGGTGATGTTACTCCTGCGCCTGCCCAGTTTTCCCAAATGTAACCACCTGTTTTTACCCACCGCTTCGGTGGCCAACCGCCTGTACTGTGCCCAGGAAGCGGCCAAGAGCAAGGATGTGGCGGGCTTGGAACGGGCGATCACTTTACTGGCGGATTTGCCCCCGGAACATCCCCAGCGGGCGGAAATTGACCGATTTATCAATACTTGGGGGATGGATTTGCTGGCCTTAGCCAATGAACAGGTGCAGGCGGGCAACCTGGAGGCGGCTCTTGGGATTACGCAGAAAATTCCCCCCGGTACGGCGGCGGCGCAGTTAGCCCAGGAGGAACTCCGCAAGTGGCAGATGGGCTGGACGGAGGTGACCCGCATTTACGAGGAAGCGGAGGCCGCCCTGCGGAAAGGGGACTGGCGCACGGCGATGGCCCAGGCCAGCCTGCTCCCCACCATCAATGAATCCTACGCCCAGACCGCCCGCTATCAGGAATTGAGCCGGATGATTTTGCGTACCCGCCAGGAGGCAACCATCCTGGAACAGGCCGAGGGCTTGGCGCAACAGGGGCAGGTGACCCAACTCCTGGAGGCGATGGCCAAAACCAAAACCATTCCCAAGGACAGTTACCTGTTTGACCAGGCGCAAGCCAAATACCAGCGGTGGGCACGGGATATTCTCGATGTGGCCGCCCTGCGGGAGTTGCGGGCTCGGAATCTGGCAGGGGCATTGGCGGCGGCACGGCAGGTACCGGCGGATGCCAATTTACAGGAGGAAGTGGCCGATTTCATGGTGCTGGCGGAAGCGGAATCCCAAACCTGGAATGAGACGGTGGCGGGCTACCAGGCGGCCATTACCAAGGCCAAAACCCTCGACCCCAGCCGTCCCCTCTATAATCAGGCACAAATTCAAATTGAAACCTGGCAACAGACCATCGTGGCTTTGAATATCCTCAATCAGGCGCGGCAGGTGGCCGGGGGGCGCACGGTGGCCGCTTGGAATCAGGCCATTGCCCTGGTGCGGCAAATTCCCAGCAATAATCCCTTGTGGAACCGGGCGCAGGCGGAGGCGGACGGCTGGATCAATCAAATTCAAATCGCCGAAGACAGCCCAATTTTAACCCGAGCGGAGGGGTTGGCTGCTCCCGCCACCATTGCCGCCTACACCAGTGCCATCGCCGAAGCCCAGCAGATTCGCCCCAGCCGGGCCCTCTACCCCCGGGCGCAGGAGCGGGTGCGGGAATGGCAAACCCGTTTGGAAACCCTGCAGGATCAACCCTACCTGGAGGCGGCGCAGCAGGCGGCTGACCGGGGGGATTGGCAGGGGGCGATCAACGAAGCCCGGCGGGTGAATGCGGGTCGTGCCCTCTACAACCAGGCGCAGAATCAGATTAAGCAATGGCAGGGGCGGGTACAGTTCCAGGATGCGGAAAAACAGGCCGCCCTGAATACCCCCAGCGGTTGGGTGCGGGCGATCCAACTGGCACTGCCCCTGCGTAATCAGGGGGATATTAAACCCCAGGTGGAGCAACTGTTAATCCAAAGTAGCAACAAATTACTGGAGCAAGCCCGTCAAAACGAAACCAGCAACCCCACGGAAGCCCTCAACTGGGCCAAGCAAATTCCCCCCGGCACCCCCGCCCACGCCCCGGCGCAGGAATTGATCCGCAAATTAACTCCCAACCCTAGCCCCAGTCCTGCTCCCCAAGCCAGCCCCACTCCTTAAAAAATTGATGAACTGATGGGTTGTCGCCTCACCACGGTGGTTTGTCCCCTGTCCGGGGTACTGTTCCGTGACCAAGCCCTGCGGGAAAAGGTATTACAGGAACTGCTGATTCGGGAAAATATTGCCCCCCGCAAGCGGCATCCCTGGTATCGGGGCGGGGCGGATCGGGAGTTTTTGCAGTACATTTGGCAGAGCTATCGCCGCTCCGTGAGTGATGACTATTTAACCCAATTAGTCCAGCGTTACCACAAGCAATACCGACAGGCACTAGGGTCATTACCGGATTTGCCCTGGTATGAGGAAACCCCAGCCTTTTTACAACAAGTCCAGGCTCATGGCTACAAGTTAGGGTTACAAACGGAGCAAAAAGGTGAAGATTTACTGCCCTTGCTCCAGGGTCACATTCCCCAGGATTTTACCGTGGCGGATTACGGGGACGTGGCGGAGCCGGAAGCGACCCTGGTGTTTGACAGCACGCGCCTGGGCATCCAACGGGCGCGGGCGGTGGGGTGTTGGGTGGTGGGGGTCGCCCAGCAAATGCCCTATCACTGGGTGCAACGCCATGCCCACTGGGCGGTGGACCACCTGGGGGAATGGGATTGGCACGCCCTTAAGCTGGAGGTGGCCCCCCTTCCCGATTGAGTTTGCGCCAGGTTTGGTAAATTTCCGGGAGCCGTTGCACCACCGCCATCGCCTTGCGCCACAGGGGCAAAGGAATCGCCGGATAGCCCGCCATCACCGCCCCCGCAGGCACGTCCTGATGTAACCCGCTCTTGGCCGCCACCTGCGCCCGACTGCCCACCCGCAGTTGATTGGCCGCCCCCACCTGCCCCCCAAAAATCACCCAGTCCTCCAACACCACGCCCCCCGCCAACCCCACCTGCGCCGCCAAAGCACAATGAGCCCCCAAGCGACAGCCATGCCCGATGTGAATCAAATTGTCCAACTTACTCCCTTGACCGATGCGGGTTTCCCCCACCGCTGGCCGGTCAATACAGGTATTGGCACCAATTTCCACCCCCGCTTCCACCACCACCCGTCCCGATTGGGGCATCTTCACCCAGCCCTCCGGGGTCGGCACAAACCCAAACCCATCGCTCCCCACCACCGCCCCGCTGTGGATCACGCAATTTTCCCCGATTTCCGTGCGTTCATAAATCGTACAATTCGCATATAAAATACTGCCATTGCCCACCTTGACTTGGTTCCCAATCACTACGCCAGCGCCAATTTGCACCCCATCCCCCACTATTGCCCCGGACTGGATGACCGCTCTGGCGCCCACCCGCACTGCCTCTCCCAGGGTCGCCGTTGGGTCAATCACCGCCGTGGGATGGATGCCAGGGGGCAGTGCCGCCGGTTGATAAAAATAATGAATCGCCAGGGCAAACCCCAAGCGGGGGTCGGGCAGGGACACCCAGGCCAAACCCCGGGCCTCTGCCGCCGACTGGAGTGCCGTATCCAAGGGGAGAATGACCGCTGAAGCTTGCGTGGCTTGGAGTTGGGGCAATAGGCGGCTGTGTTCCACAAAGGTCAATTCCCCTGGACGGGCTTCGGTAATGCTGGCTACGCCGGTCAAAGTCGGGTTGCCCCCACCGTGGGAGCCGCTCGGTAAATGCGCCAAAAGGTCGTGGAAGGTCATCATCATGAATGGGCACCCTATTCCTAATCATTCATCCAGAATAGGCGGTCGCAGGGCATTGCCCCATCTTTGATTCCCATCGCCTGCGTGGCGTAGCCATAATCCCCTCAATGACTTAATTCTGTCCTTGTGAAATCGCCTACCCATGAGGAATGCCAAATCCTTGAACCCTGGGGTTAGGACTGATAGCGAGCCAATTGTTCTAAGGCCATTTCTAGGGAAGTCGCTGGTTCCTGGCACGTCAAGCCTTGGCATACTAACGCCACCCCGGGGAGGTCTGCGGCTGGTTGCAGTACGGTGGTTGGGAAAAAGTGGGAGGCAATCTGTGCCAAAATCTCCGGCCTCGCCTTCACCTGCACCGGGTAAAACCAGGCATCCAGGGCAGTGACCAAACTTGGGCAACTTTGGGGAGCTTCCTTTAGGATTTGCCCAAACGCCTGTAGTCCCCGTTCCGCCCGCTCTAGGTAGGTCAAATCCCCAGTTAACAGGGACAACCGCACCAAACTGGTCAGCGCAACCCCATTGGCCGCAGGCATGGCATTGTCCTCACAGGGGCGTTCCCGCACCAGCAAATCCCCACTCGCTCCCGCCGCCGTACCGTAATAACCTGGTGATGTACTACTCCAATAATGTTGATCAAAATTAGCCTGAAATTCCCTCGCTTTAATTAACCAAAATTCTGCATTGATTTCCCTGCCTAAACCAACTACCATTTGGTGCAAATCCAGCAGAGCTTTGATCCATAAAGCATAATCTTCCGCCTGGGCGATCACTGCCACCTGACCATCATAATTCAGGCGATAAAACTGTCCATTGACCCATTGAGATTGGAGAATAAATTCAGCGCATCGGCTCGCCAATTCCCCATAATAAGGTTGCTGAAAGACCACCGCCGCCCGTGCCAAACCGGAAATCATCAAACTATTCCAAGCCACGATCATTTTGGTATCCGTGACAGGGGGAATCCGCCCCGGCCAATGGGTTGTTTTAGCGTGCTGGGCATCCACGGCCGGTGGGAATTTTAAGCATTTCTCAGGAGCAGCGCCATAGCGGTAGGTAAATAATTTATCTAATGCGGATTCTACCACCGGGGATAAAGCCCCCCCCTGTAACCGTTGCAGAACAATCAAGCCCTCAAAATTACCGCCGGGTTCAATATCAAACGCCGATTTTAAGCCCTGGAATTCCGGTTCTGTTAATAATTCTTGTAATTCCTGATAAGCCCATACATAAAATCGCCCTTCCTCTGGTTCTGGGTCTTCAGGATGTACAAAACTATCCGCATCCTGGGCGGCATAAAAGTAACCCGCTTCCGAACACATTTCCCGTTCCAACCAAGCCACGGTTTTTTGCACCGCCCGCCGCAGAGCATCATCCTGAATCCCCGCACTCCACAGATTACTGATGTATTCCAAAATCAAGCCATTGTCATACAACATCTTTTCAAAGTGGGGCACTGTCCAGGTGGGGTCAACCGTGTAACGATGCCAGCCCCCCGCCACATGGTCAAAAATGCCCCCCAACACCAGATTGATCCCCCTCTGTAGGGCAGGATGTTCCGTACTCAAGGGCGCACCCCGGCGACTCGATTGCAGTACCGCCTGGGCGTAGGGAATCATAGGAAAAGAATTCCCCGGCCCTTGGTACGCTAAAATACTGGTGGCTTTGCGATAGCCATTGTCCAGCATACTTCTATCTAATGTACTGATCATTTGCAGTTTGCCAGGGGATTGCAGATATGCCAAAATCTGAGATTTAACCAATTCCACTTGCTCTTTGCCCTGGTCGTACCGCTGTCGTACTGCCCGCAAAAGCTCTAAAAAGCCGGGGCGACCGTAGCGGGGGGTGAGGGGGAAATAAGTGCCACCGTAGAAAGGGGCGAGATCATAGGGGTCAAGGAACACATTGAGCGGCCAACCCGCCTGCCCAATCATCAACTGCACCGCCTGGATGTAGATATGGTCAATGTCCGGGCGTTCCTCTCGATCTACCTTGATGGGTAGAAAATACTGATTCATAACGTCCGCCACCGCCTGATCCGAGAAGGCTTCCCCCTCCATCACGGTGCACCAGTGGCAACTGGAATAGCCAATCGAGAGAAAAATGGGTTTATTATCTTGACGGGCTTGGGCAATGGCTTCCTCGCCCCAGGGCCACCAATCAATGGGATTATGGCCGTGCTTACGCAGGTATAGACTTTGGGCATGGACGAGACGGTTAGCCATGGGTGCGTTAGGGGGGTGACTTCTCCTTCACAGTGTAAGGCTCTTGCGGGTATGGAGCCATCCCCACCACAAAGTTCGAGAACCCAATAATCTTCAAGGCACCTCCAGCACGGAAGTGCTATCTTTGTCATGCTCAAGAAGGGGTAGGGTTAGACATTGCTCAAATATCCATGAGATAAGGCTTGGCGGGAATTTACTACCGAGAAGTTAGAGAGCCTACTCCGTTGGGAAGGCATGGTGCTGATTGTGGTTATATTTTAATAACAAACAATTACTTGAATGGCACTACCTTACGATTGTACCCCATAATAAAAGAAAAGACTGTATCACCCTAAATCTAGGAGAGCCTTTGATTCTCATTTAGGATTGCTATAGCCTTATTGTTGCTTTCATTCTGTCTAACCCATGTCCATTCGTTCTCTTTTACTGACGCTTGTACTGGCGCTGGGAGCCGTGGTACTGCTCTGGCCGGGGGTGGTCGTACTGCAAACTTCTCTCACACCTGGGTGGCACTGGCAAAACTACGTCCTAGCTTGGCAACAAGCGCAACTTTTGCCCGCCTTGTTCATTTCCCTGGCGGTGGCGGCAGGGGTTGTGCTGACCCAGGGGTTCACGGCAGTACTGGCAGGTTATGCCTTGGCACGGGGAGAATTTAGCGGCAAAAAGTTGATTTTATCGTTAATCATTGCCAGTATTGTGGTGCCTTTACCTGTGCTAGTAATTCCCGTATTTTTGGTGTTGAAAACCGGACATTTACTTAACACTTTGGGAGCATTAATTTTACCTAGTAGCGCCAGTGGTTTTAGTATTTTTTTATTGCGCCAGTATTTTCTCACTATTCCCACAGAATTGGAAGCTCAAGCACTCTTAGACGGGGCAAAGACCTGGCAAATTCTTTGGGAAATCATTCTGCCTCTGTCCCGGCCGGCTTTAGTTACCGTAGGATTATTGGCTTTTATTGGGGAGTGGAATGACCTGTTCAAACCCCTAGTATTTACTACTCGACCGGAATTGCGAACGGTGCAACTTGCTCTTGCTGGATTGCAGGAACAATTTACCAGTAATTGGGGGGTGCTGATGGCGGCAATTGTTTTAACAACTTTGCCGATTATGGGGTTATTTTTTTGGGGGCAAAACGCCCTAATTCAAGGTATCGCTACCAGTGGTATGAAAAATTAGAATACAGCTAACTAGGTCGTGGGGTAGTGCTATCTTTGTAATGCTCAAGAAATGGTAACAAGGACTCTGGGGCGGCCAGGTAGCTTTACTTCTCTAGGGAGAAGCGTCACGAGGTAGGGTTAGACATTGCTCAAATATCCATGAGATAAGGCTTGGCGGGAATTTAGCACCTAGAAGTTAGAGAGCCTACTCCGTTGGGAAAGCATGGTGTTGATTGTAGCAAGATTGTAATAACAAAAATCATTTGGATAGCACTACCTTAATTCACAGCTATTGAGAATGAACCCTGGGTTATTGATAATTGCCAAGGCGAGAATCGGGCTTCCGAGCCTGCTGTGTAAGGACAAAAATCCATAAGTGGGGGTTCCCAGGGTATCCTGCAAAGGCTGGGGAGGGGAACACTGGCTGTGACCTACTTCACATTGGTCTGGTTCGTCCCGGAAATGGTCTGCCCCCGCAACTATCGCTTGTAATGCAAATGTATTTTCTATGCCCCTCTGGTTGGTGCGAATAAATTTAAGGATTCAACAAGGTTAAAGACTCACTGATTCCAACCTGGTTCAACGGTAACGACGTTTGCGACGGGCATTTTTCGCCTTGCGTTTGCGTTTTTCCTGGGGGGTTTCAAAGTACTGCCGGTGCTTGACCGTCGCCAAAATCCCTGCCTTCGAAACTTGCCGCTTGAAGCGGCGCAGAGCGGACTCAATATTTTCGTTTTCGCCGAGAACCACTTGCGTCATGCGGACGTCTAACCTCCTAAAAGTAATTTAGACCGGATTAATATCATACTCTGCTCCAGGGATTTTGACTAGGGATTGTCGCCATCTCCCTTGAATTGTGAGCAAAAATTTATACTTTTGGGCAGAGAAGTGTCCTCACAAATCGTCTGACGTTGCTGTAGCAATGCGGATGGAAAACAGTGGTCGTCGGGGCATGACCCGCGAACCGATTTCTATGACTACGTCACGCAGGCTATCTGAACATTGGTTCGTCCACTGAGTAGCATGGGGATCGTGATAGTTGATTCAGGGAATTTTGTACCAATTGGACACGGTGAGACTTATGATGAAGTCATGCAATTTACCCCCCTACGGATATGCCCGATAAACTTGACAAACCGCAACCATTAACTGGAGAAGCTCTGCTAGATAAGTTTGCGGAACTGAGTCACTTGAGCGATAAGGAAAAGGCCAGAGCCTGTGGTTATTATACAGTGATGAAAAATGGCACGGAACGGGTCAATATCCTGAAGTTCCGCAATGCGTTGATCGAAGCCCACGGCATTCAACTCGACGGCAAAGGGCGCAAACCCAAACGTTCCCGGGGTGGCCGGGAAGCCAGTTATCGGGTGCGGGTACAATCCAATGGCAACCTGCTGATCGGGGCGGCCTACACCAAGCAAATGAATTTGCAACCGGGGGAAGAATTTGAAATCACCCTGGGACGCAAACAAATTCGCCTCAGTCAAGTCAATCCCACCGGGGGTAGGGATACGGGAGAGACGGACTAACGTGGGGCTTAAAGTTGTTTATGGGTGTGGGGGTGCTGGCGGATATTATCGCTATCCCGCACCAAGCGGCGGCTATTCAAAATCCGCTTGCGTTCCAAACTGAAATTCAAATCTCGCCGTTCCTGTCCAACCGCTAAATAGGTCGTGGCCTGTGGCTCCCGTTGGTAGGTGCGGGCGGCAGCAATGGCTCGTTCCCAAAAATCTGAGCAGGGCTGGGCATCGGGAAAATATTCTGCCATCACCTGGGTGGCTTCCCCCAAGGTAGTGGCTCGCAGGACGGCGTAGGAGGTAGGTATCCCCTGGAGCAAAGGGCCAAGGGCAGCGGTGGGGATAGGTTCAATGATGGGCAGTTCGGTCAAGTCCCCTTCTTCTTTCCAAAAGCAATGGGCAAGCCCTAAAAGTAGATAGGACTGGGGGCTCAGGTCAGGGGGAAGGGGCGGTACCATGGATAATCCCTAGGGCTGGGTAAGCCAAGTGACCTGCCGTTGGTGCGGTTGCAGGCGATGGGTCGCTTTTTGCTGTAAACGGGGTTGCTGTTGGGGGTCAAAGGTGCGTTGAAACTGGGTCTGCAATTCCCGCACTTGAGCCTCGGTGCGTTGCAATTCCGTTTGTAAAAATTGAGAGCGTTGTTGTTGTTGCTGGTGGTAGGGAAGCAAACGTACCAGAGCCACGACCATCCCGGTACAGACCAATCCCTGGATGGCAAAACCCCAGAATAACTCCTGCTTGAGGGGAACCTGGGCAGGTCGCTGAACGACTGAAGGACGGGGGGCTGGCATTGAATGAAAAAAAGTTAGAGTTTGAACCTGAATGTCTGAATATATATTAATCGTAATGTCAAAAGCGTGTTCACCACCTATGCTGCCAAAGAAATTGATGAGAAAGGCATCCCTCTTCCTGTCCCGAGTTGGCCATTGGCCAAAACGTTGGGGCGTATTTGTCCTGCTGTTGGTTTTGAGTTTGGGCTTGGTGGTGGCACCGGTGCAGGCTCAACGGAGTGGGGTGCCGTGGCCGGTACTGCTCCAACGGGGGTTAGAAATTCTCCAATGGAGCAATCTCTCTGACCGGCAGGAGGTGCAGTTGGGGCGGCAAATCCATCAACAACTCCTGGGGCGGGAGTTTCAGGTGTACCATGACCCGGAATTGGAACGGTATATCACCGAGATTGGTCAACGGCTGGTGGGGGTGAGCGAACGCCCCAATTTGCCCTACGAATTTACCCTGGTTCGCAGTCCCCAGGTGAATGCCTTTGCCACCATGGGCGGGTTTGTGTATGTGACGACGGGGTTACTCAAAAATGTGGAACACGAGGCGCAATTGGCGGGGGTGATCGGGCATGAGATTGGACACATTACCAACCGTCATGTGGTGCGGCAGTTACAACAGTTGGCGGTTGCCCAGGGGATTAGCACCCTATTGGGGACGGATGGGAGCCGTTTGAATGCGGTGGTGATTGAATTGGCCTTGCGTCGCCCCCGCAGTCGGGAGCATGAATTGGAGGCGGATCGCAGTGGCTTGAACTATTTGCTCCGCTCCGGGTATGATGCCCGGGGGTTGTTGGAATTTTTGGCAAAACTCCAGGGGCAGGGCACGCCGCCCACCTTTCTCAGTACCCACCCGGCTCCCCAAACTCGCATCGTGGCACTACGGGAGCAAATGCCTGCTAACCAATCCGGTGGGGGCACCGACCCCCAAGCCTACCAACAAAGGGTGCTCAGCCGTTTGCCCTAGGTCGTGTTGCTCTTTTATTTAACAGGACTTACGCTAAGGACATGGCAAACAGGGGATACAGTCTTTTCTCTTATCATAGTGTACAATAACAACATTTAGGAAACCAATTTGCAAAATGAGGAAGGATTAATTAATAACAAACATACTGCGATGATTGACCGTCTTTTACTGGTGAATCATGACACTGTCGAATAAGATTCTTTAAGACTGACCACATCATTTCAATTGGATTAAATTCTGGTGAGTAAACAGGGAGATATAACAGACGAGCACCAGTCTGCCTAATCATTTCTTGTACTTCTGGGGCTGACTATTCAAGTTACAGTCTATTTATGAATTAAAGGATACAAAAAGCCTCGATTATCCTAAGGGCTTAGCATGATTGACCTACAGCAACTAGGGTTCAATTGTATCCCATAACTACTCAAAAGACTGTATCCATAATGACTACCTTCCTTGCGTTCAATTTTTGGCATAATTCTGTTTTTACAAATTCTAAAAAATTCTGTTTCTTTATTGAACCTTGAACCTTTGATGATTTTATAACAAACAATACCATCCACAGATATAGCACCAATTAATGTGTGTTTTTGACCCTTGTATCTGGCGATAACTATGAACTTTTTCCCGCGTAAACCCTGCACAACTTGCCTCTCTATACCCTCCTGGGTAGCTGTTTCATCCACAGAAATTATATCCTCTGCTGGAATGTTTCCAATCTTATACAAGTATTCTAAATGTTGTTCTTGCACAACTTCACTTTTTGACTTTTTCACTGCGGAATGTCTTTTTTTAGAGTAATTTTATGCTTTTTCAAGAAAGTATGTAACGTGCTAATACTCACATGAAATTCCTAGTCTTTCTGCAATGATCTTAAGATATTGCCACAAACACTTACAGTCTATTTATCAATTAAAGGATACAAAAAGTTGCGATTATCCTAAAGGTTTACCATGATTGACCTAGGGCAAGTGGGGGTTCAGCTGTATCCCATAACCACTCAAAAGACTGTATCTGGATACTCTTCAACAATACCCAAAATTTCCACTTGATTTTGTTCTAAAATTCCTACTCTTTTCGTCCCTACTTTTTTGGGTGTTAAGCCTTGGGTCTGTTTATACTATTGTAGGAAGCAATGTACCATCCCCTTCGTTACCAATGGCTTCGCCACGCTTCGCTATAAACCGCTTAGCTACTTCTCGGATTATTCTCCCGCTTGGTATGCGGCTACAATTCTTTGACGCAAATCTGAGGAATGTGTAGCCATCTCTTTGTCCTCTCATTTCAATGGTCTGTATCCTATAATAATTCAAAAGACTGTATGCGCTGTACCTACAGCCCCCGTTGCCTCGGTGCATGGGCGGGCGATCGGTTGTGGGATAGGTTGACTGAAAAGATTTTTTTATCATTCCCCCATGGATTAAATGTAAAGTTTTATAAATGAATCGGGGGTAGCAATTGTTACTTAATATGGAGATAGGCAGATTTCAGTTAGCTGGAAGCGAAGGCTGAGGCTGAACTGGGATTGTCCAACTCTGAGAAATCTTGGTGACGTTTGGCCGGTTCTGGAGGGAATCCGGCTCTTTTTTTAGGGACATTCCCCCCAAAGTACGGTGCTACAGTCTTTGATGCGGGTTTCCAGTTGGGCGATTTCCCGTTGGGATTGGGCTTTGAGTTGGGCGATTTCGTTGGCGGCGGCACCGGGATTGCTGATGGTATCCAGTTCAGCCAAGACCTTTTGCCATTGGGCTTTGGCGGTTTGCAGTTCCTCCAGGGTTTTGGCTTGGGCAGTGCTTTGGCTGGCTTGGGTGACCAGGGTACGGGCGGTGGTCAAGGCCGCAGGCGTGGGTTTGGGTGCCAGTTGTTGCCAGCCGAACCAGCCCCCTGCCCCCAAGACCACTAGGGCGGCGATCCCTCCGGCTACCCAGGGGAGTGGCTTAGGCGGGGATGGGGTCGAACTAGGTAATGGGTTGGCGGTGGCGGGCTGGGGTGTGGGCATCATGACTGTGGGAGTGCCCAGGGGAGCGGGTTCCGTCCGGTCCATATCCCCGATTTTGGCAGTGCGATCACCAAGGGTTGGGGTGGCCGCCGGTACAGTTGACTCTGCGTAATCCGCCGGGGGAGCGACCTGGGAAACCGGGGTGGTCGGCTCAATTTCAAAGGGGGTGGTGGGAGCCTGGGGTTGGGCTTCCCGGTAGGTGGGTTCCGCCACCCGCACAGCCAGATTCACCCCCGCCGGAGGGGAGCCAGTCGCCAGTTGGGGTAAACCCGCCAAGAGGGGTTGCAAATCCTGAAACACTTCCTCCGCCCGTTGGTAGCGTTGGCTGAAGTGGTAGCGCACCATTTTGGTGAGAATCTGCGCCAATTCGGGACTCACGGTGGCTCGATTTTGCCAGAGGATTTCCCCCGTGTCCACGTCTTCGGGCAAGTCCCGGGGATGCACCCCAGTCAACGCCTGAATGGCCATCATCCCCAGGGCGTACAGGTCACTGCTAAAGCGGGGTTTGCCGCTGGATTGCTCCGTGGGCATATAGCCTTGGGTGCCGATTCCCACCGTATGGCTGGCTTCTTTCGGGGTTTCCCCTTCAATTTGCAAATGCTTCACCGCCCCAAAATCAATCAGCACCAGGTTGCCATCCCCCTGGCGGCGGATCAGATTGCTGGGTTTCAAATCCCGGTGGATCACCCCGTGGTTGTGGATAAATTGCAGAATTTGCAGGACATCCGTGAGAAAGGTCAACACCCACCCCTCGCTAAACACCCGCCCGGGCACCAATTCCTGCGCCAGGGTATGACCGGGGACGAATTCTTCCACCAAATAAAACTCTTGATTTTGCTCAAAAAAAGCCAACAACTGGGGAATCTGGGGATGGCGCAATTTCTCTAGGGTTTCCGCTTCCTTATAAAATAACCGGCGGGCGACCTCCATCGTCTGTTGATTGTGGCTACCGTGGAGCATCTTCACCACGCACTGGGGTTGTCCCGGACGTTTGGTATCCTGGGCGACAAACGTTTTGCCAAACCCCCCCGCCGCCAGGGTTTCAATAATCCGATACCGCCCGTCCAACAGCTGGTTGATCACGGTTCCCCCGCATACCACAGCACAAAGACTGAGGTGTAGCCGTGCAGGTAGGTGGTATCCCCCACCGGCCCGATCTCCCCGTTACAAAAACATCCCGCCAGCGCCGTCCCCGGCAGATAGCTTTGGAACAAATGGGAATCCACATCCGGGCGACCATAGAGGTGTTCCCCCCGCCCCAAACAGGCAAACATCAACGCCCCCAGGGGTGGTTCGGGATGGTGTCGCACATGGTTTTCCAGGAGTTGTTGCAAATCCGCCGTCGAGGTCTGGGCATCCCGCAGGTGAAACTGCACCCGCTGTCCAGGGCGTACCCGGTTCCCAATGGCAATCGCCCCATGCCAGGGGTCAATCCCCAATAAATTGCGAATCAAAAAATCCGTCTGGGTGAGTTCCTGCTTAAATTCATCCCCCACCACCCCAATATGCAAACCGGATTGCGCCAGTTCCCGGTCCTTGTCATCCAGGTTTTGGATCAGATTTTGCAAAACCTGCAACGGCGTGCGGTCTTCCAACCCCAGGATGATATTGCGCTCCCCCCGGGTCACCCGGTACGGCTCCCCAATCGGACGGCACCCCTGCGCCACAATCGCCTCCGCCCGCAGACCCGCCAGCGCCACCCCCACCACCCCTTGGCGCACCCATTCCTCTTGATAAAACAATCCATCCCCCACCAAACCCCCAGCCTTGACACTGCGGGGGTAGGCGTAGTCCAAACCCTGGAGCACATCCGTGATTTGGCTCGTAGCTGGGTCAGCCAACAGGATAAAATGGGGTTCCTGGGCGGGGTCAATGCCAATCAAATCCACCCAAGCCTGGGGCGGGCTATCCAAATCCGGTAAATGATTAGGCGACAACACAAAAGGTTGTATCTGCACCCCCGGCAGACGGGCAACGGTCAAAGCCAGGGCGGGTTTCCCCTCCACCTCCCGCGCCACCCCATTGGGCAAGGAACCGATAATGCCATTCCCCCCACAGCCGACCAAGCATCGCACCGAGAGATATTCATGCAGTAAGGGCAAAAGCCGGGAATACTCACTGGTGAAACTTTCGCTGATAAACAAAAAGGCTAAATCCACCGTGCCCACGCTCTGCACCTGCGCCGTCACTTCCTGAATCGCCCGTTCTAGGGAGACCTGGGTGGAAAGAGCCGTCATCCATAGGGGTTGAATGGGGTTGGTTTCCGCATCCACAAAACGTTCCATTTTTGCCAGTATTATCCCCAGGGTATTCACTCAATACCAGTCAGTGTAGCCGATAGGTTGACATTTGTGGGGTTCGGCGGCGGACATGGTACAAAAGAACTATGCCGTTTCCGGGATATGCCGTGTCCTATAGCGTTGGCAGTCAACCCAGTGCCCCTGGCCCGCAGGTGATCCTTCACGGTGGGGCGGGTGCCACCCTCAAAAGCAAAGGAGCCGTCCAACCCCTGCGGGAGTCTCTCCATCGGATTGTTAATAAAATTTATGACCATCTACTTCAGGGAATGCCTGCCCTAGAAGCCGTGGTCATGGGTTGTCAAATGCTCGAAGATGACCCCCAATTCAACGCCGGGACGGGGGCGGTTCTCCAATCGGATGGACAGGTGCGCCTGAGTGCCGCCTTGATGGACGGGCGTACCCAAACCTTTAGCGGCGTGATCAATGCCCAACGGGTGCAATATCCCATTAAATTAGCGCAATTTTTGCAAACCCAAAACGACCGGGTGATCGCCGATGTAGGCACCGTAGAATTGGCGAGGGAACTACATATCCCGCTGTACAATCCGATTACGCCCAAACGTTTACATGAGTGGGTGAATGAATGCAAAGACGGGGCGTTGATGAATTTGGTCAGCGAGATGGGCACGATTGGGGTGGTGGTGCGGGACACCCAGGGACATCTGGCGGCGGGCACTTCCACTGGCGGCAAAGGGGGGGAACGCATCGGGCGGGTGAGTGATTCCGCCATGCCTGCGGGCACCTATGCCAACGATTGTGCCGCCATTAGCTGTACAGGAATTGGGGAAGATATTATCAACGAATGTCTCGCCGCCCGGATTGTGGTGCGGGTCACGGATGGCATGACCTTAGCCGAGGCGTTTGAGCGATCCTTGGCGGAATGTGCCCAACGGGGACGAGATTTAGGAGCCATTGGCTTGGATGCCCACGGGAATATCGCCTGGGGGAACACTACCGAAATTATCCTAGCGGCTTATTGTAGTAATAATGTCATCGGGGATACCCTACCGACCGCATAGTACATCGTAGTAATAGCCCATGCCCCCAGCGGCGGTGGTGTAGTTCGCCGACCAGTCTTTTTGGTTGAGGGGTTGCCAGCCCTTGCCACTGGTGAAGTCTTTGCTGGGGCTAAACGCCACCCTTTTATTGAAACATAGTGCCCAGGCATAGACCTGTTGGGGGGCACCGGATTTTTTGCCGTTGGTGAACACTTGTTGCTGAAACGCCCCCCGTTTGATGCCATCGGCGACCATTTCCACCGACCCAACCAAACGAGCTTCTATCCCACAGCCCGTCCCGCACCCATAGCTGAAGGTTTTAGGAGCCGCTACCGCCGTACCCCCCAGTGCCAAAACCACCGCCACCACTGACCAATTGATATTCATATTCCCCCCTGTAAAAAACAAATTTAGCTTATCACCAATCAGTGAGCCATTACGGCCTATTAAGGGGTTACGGGATACGGTTGTAAACCCGCTTGCTTAAAGTCCATTAATGCTCAACCTTAAAAACCAGATTCTTTGCATCCTTTAATTGATGAACAGGCTACACTTTATATGCCATATGCCTATATGGGCACCTCTATGGCAATCCTACTTGATTTACATTAGCTTGCGTGCCGTAGGCATACAAAAGTTTTCCAGAACCATACACCGCAGGTGCTTCTTTTACAGGGGCGGTGCCCCTGCGACCCCTGTTCCATTCTCATTTAGGATTGCTATATTTGTTTGAATCAATTGAAGGTTATCTGGTTGGAATACTGGTCCTATCGAGAACCAAGGGCGGTGGGTGCCCCCCTGCGACTGCTAACTTTGAATTGATAGAGGTGCCCTATATGTTATATCTTTAGAATCCTTCTCTGCCTCCCAAGATGCACATTGTTTTTGCAATTAACCATAGGTATCTGACACACTGTGTTGTTACCATAACATCTATTTTGGCACATCATCCCCATACCCCCTTACATATTTACATTTTAATTGACCGAATATCGCCCCAGAAAAAGGCACAACTTCAAAAGGCATTTCATCAACACGATCAAGTAAATCTGGAAGTAATATATGTTGACCTAGATTGCTTCACAGATTTAGAAACTCGTGATCATCTGACACCAGCTGTTTACTATCGGCTTTTGATTCCTGAATTGATCACCATTCCTAAAGTTTTATACTTGGATGCCGATACAATTGTAAATGATTCGCTACTTGAGCTATATTACACAGATTTGGCCGATGTCATCCTAGCAGGCGTAGAAAACTATCCATCAACATACCTACACCCTCAAGAGTCACCCGGTTGTTTTAATAGTGGCGTTTTACTTCTTAACCTAGAGGAATGCCGCCGCATCAATTTCAAATCCTTGGCTTTGGCTTATACCCAGGAGCATTTAGTCTTTGATGACCAGCCGATCCTCAATGCCATTGTGGGCAAACGTTGGCGGGTGTTGCCACCCAAATATAATTTCACATCTTCTTATTTACGTTATTTGCGTCGTTTCACATCTCATCAATTGACCCAAAATCCTCCAACAGACCCTGTAGTACCAGACGAATTGGCAGAGGCTTGGCGACGTCCGGCAATTATCTACTACACCAGTGCAAATAAACCCTGGCTTTATTTCAGTAACCACCCCTATCGCCATCTGTATTGGCAATATCTAAAAATGACCCCTTTCTATCATCCTTTGAATCCAGATATTCTTGCAGATAATCTGCGTTTGACTCGCTATTTAATTCAGCGGAATATCACAAAATTTAGATTGAACAAATAAAGAAAATAATCCTAAGGTACAAGCATCAGGATGCCAACACAAAATTCAGGAGCTTGCCGGGGACGTAAATTACTTTTTTGATGGTTTGCCCCTGCAAATACCGTTGACCAACATCAGAATTTTTTGCTAATTGCTCTAAGGTGGCTTGATCCGCTTGGCTCGGTGCAATAATGGTTCCCCGGGTTTTACCCATGATCTGGATCACCAGGGTAATTTCATCCACAACTAAAGCCTGATGATCCACCTGCGGCCACGGTTGCCGGTGAATCGAATCCTCATGCCCTAATTGATGCCATAATTCTTCGGTGATATGAGGCGCAAAAGGAGCTAAAAGCGTGAGTAATACCCGGATGCCTTCATCAAAAATTCCCGAATTATCCCCCTGGTAATCGGTCAATTCATTGGTGAGTTTCATCAGACTAGCGATGGCAGTATTGAACTGGTATTCTCCCGTCGTATCCGCCGTAACCGCCTGAATCGTTTGATGAATGAACCGCCGTAAATTGCGTTCATTGGAAGTAGATTCTACAACCCTTGGTGGGGGATGTTCATGGTAATTTTGTACCAATCGCCACACCCGCTGCAAAAACCGAAATTGCCCTTCCACATCCGCATCATCCCATTCTAAATCCTTTTCTGGGGGAGCTTTGAAGAGAATAAACATCCGGGCGGTATCGGCACCGTATTTAGCCAAAACCTGTTCGGGATCAACCCCATTGTATTTGGACTTAGACATTTTCTCATAAAATATTGCTACGGGTTCGTTGGTTTCTTTATCACGACATTCGCCATTTTCATAAATCACTTGTTCTGAAGTTAAGTATTTGCCCGTTTGCACAGTTTTATAGGTCAATCCCTGCACCATTCCCTGGGTGAGTAATCGTTGAAATGGCTCCCCAAAATTAATCAACCCCCGATCCCGCAATACCTTAGTAATAAAACGGGAGTAAAGTAAATGCAAAATAGCGTGTTCAATGCCCCCCACATACTGATCCACCGGGAGCCAATCATTGACTTTTTCGGATGCAAAAATGGCTTGGGAATTCTGAGCATCGGCAAACCGCAAGAAATACCAGGATGAGTCAATAAACGTGTCCATCGTATCCGTTTCCCGGCGAGCCGGACGACCACATTGGGGACAGGGTACCTGCACCCATTCAGTTAACTGTGCTAGGGGGGATAAACCTCTGCCCGTCAAGGTCACGTTTTCCGGCAACAGGACAGGTAAATCCGCCTCCGGCACCGGCACGACCCCGCAGTGGTCGCAGTGGATCATGGGGATCGGCACCCCCCAATACCGCTGACGGGAAATTAACCAATCCCGCAACCGGTACTGCACCCGCTGTTCCCCCCAACCCCGTTCCTGCGCCGCTTGGGTGATTTTTTCTTTAGCGGTTAGGGAATCCAAACCATCAAATTCCCCGGAATTAACCAGGATTCCCGGCTCCGTGTATGCCTTTGGTAAGGGCGTTATCTCGACGACCCCGGGGGGTAGAATCACCTGGGTTATGGGCAAATGGTACTGCTGGGCAAAGGCAAAATCCCGCTCATCGTGGGCGGGTACGCCCATCACCGCCCCGGTGCCATACTCATAAAGGACATAATCGGCAATCCAAATCGGCACCGGCTGTTGGGTGAATGGGTTGACCGCCTCGGTTCCCAACGGCACCCCCCGCTTGGGCTGGTCATTGGCAGTACGTTCTTCGACGGATAGGTGCGCCAACCGCTGGCAAAATTCCTGCACCTGCGCCTGCTGGGAAAGAGCGGTTAAAGTCCCCACCAGGGGATGTTCCGGTGCCAAAACCAGATAGGAAACCCCAAAAACCGTATCCGGCCGGGTGGTAAACACCCCAATTTTTTCCCCACGCCCCACCACCGGAAATTCCAGGTACGCCCCGGTGGAACGCCCAATCCAATTAGCCTGCATGGTTTTCACCCGCTCCGGCCAGCCGGTTAAGGTGTCCAAATCCTGGAGGAGTTCTTCCGCATAATGGGTAATCCGTAAAAACCATTGTTTGAGCAATTTCTGCTCCACCTTGGCACCCGAACGCCAGGAACGCCCCTCGCTGTCCACCTGTTCATTCGCCAACACCGTCTGATCCACCGGGTCCCAATTCACCTGGGCGAATTTTTGGTACGCCAAACCCATCTGCCACATCTGCAAAAACAACCATTGGGTCCAGCGGTAGTACTCCGGGTGACAACTGGCAAATTCCCGTTCCCAGTCGTAACTCAGCCCCAAGGACTGCAATTGCCGCCGCATATTGGCGATGTTGCGCTCCGTCCAGCGGGCGGGGTGAATCCCCCGGTCAATGGCCGCATTTTCCGCTGGCAACCCAAAGGCATCCCAACCCATCGGGTGCAGTACCCGATACCCCTGCATCCGCCGCACCCGGGCGATCACATCCGTAATCGTATAATTCCGCACATGACCCATGTGTAAATTTCCCGATGGATAGGGAAACATAGACAGGGCATAGTACTTGGGTTGTTCACTATTTGTACTGGTTTTATACAGATGTGCTTCCCGCCAGACCTTTTGCCAACGGGGTTCTAATTCCGCCGGTTGATAACGGGGGCTGGTCATGTTGTCTGTCCAATGGGGCCACTGGCTTTGCGAGCCTGCGGGTCGAGCCGGTCGGTAATGTAACTCGCCAGTTCCCGAAACCGGGGCAAAGAGCGCAATTCCAGGCGATTCCCATCCTTGAGCGTGATCACCATGTCCCCCCACAGGCCAAAACCCCTGGGAATCGTGACCACCTGGGTCATTTCACTGTAGATCACATCCGAGCGGGTCCGCCCCAGCCAGCCCCCGGTGACGGTCACCCGCCGGTTGGTAATCCGGTAGCGCACCCAGAGGGCACGGGTGATCGCCCCAATCGTCAAGGGCAACCAGATCAGGGTCACGCCCAAAAGCAAATTCAAAATCAAATCCCCCCGATGGGGGCCGCCCTCAAAAATCACCTCTTCCCGAATGCCCATGAATGATGCCCGCCTGTTGCAAAAGCTGTTCTAATTCTCGCAGAAAATCCGCATACTGTCCCGTCAATGCCTGGGGTTGCGCCGTGACCACCATTTGCCAAGCGGGGGTACAAGCCGGGAGAAGTTGCCGGAGGGCCGCCCGCATTTGCCGTTTGAGTCGGTTGCGTTGTACTGCTTTTTTGCTCACCTTGCCACTGACCACCACTGCTACCTCTAACCCCGTACCCTTTGGATGCGGACGATAGCGCAGGCGAAAATAGTGCCCCCGCACCTGCCGGTGATCTTGGTAGAAGGCGGCAAAAACCCGATGTCCCCGCAGACGTTGACACCGGGGTAACCCCACCCTAGACCAGGGCTAACCGCTTGCGTCCCTTAGCCCGCCGGGCTTGCAGGACTCGCCGTCCGCCGGGAGTCGCCATCCGTGCCCGAAAACCAGAACGGCGCAGGCGTTTGCGGTTGGTGCCTTCCAAGGTGCGCTTGGTCATAGGGGGTACCGTTACTAGAGTTCACAAGACCCTCAAAAATACCACACAAAGCTTAACCAAGTCAAGGGGAACGGGGGCTATTCAGCCGGGGAAAAATGGGGTAGCCTGATCCCTATCAACCTCACTCAACGCCGATACCTGCCGTGGCCGAATCCCTGGAAACACGGTGGCAGACGGTCTTGGAGCAACTCCAACTCCGTCTGAGCCGCCCTACGTTTGAAACCTGGATCAAGACCATCCGCCCGGATGCCCTGACGGAGAAGCGTTTGCGCCTGCTGGCTCCCAATCTCTTCGCCCGCAACTGGCTGGTCAAGTCCTACCTGAACACGATTAGTGGGGTGGTGGCGGAAGTGTGGGGGGAACCCCTGGAGGTGGAGATTGACAGCCTGGAAAACGACATGATCCCGGCGACGACCGCCACCCCTGCCCCGCTGGTGCCCTATCGGGACGTGTCGAAGGACGTGGAACCGACCAGTTTGACCCTCAATAGCAAGTACACCTTTGGCCGGTTTGTGGTGGGGGCAACCAACCGGATGGCTCATGCCGCCGCTCTGGCGGTGGCGGAATCCCCGGGGCGGGAGTTTAACCCCCTGTTTTTGTGCGGCGGGGTGGGCTTGGGCAAAACCCATCTGATGCAGGCGATTGGGCATTACCGGCTGGAGATCAATCGGGAGGCACGGGTGTTTTACGTTTCCACCGAGCAATTTACCAATGATTTAATTGAGGCAATTCGTCGGGATAATATGCAACAATTTCGGGAAAAATATCGGGCGGCGGATTTGCTGTTGGTGGATGATATTCAATTTATTGAAGGGAAAGAATATACCCAGGAGGAATTTTTCCATACATTTAATGCCCTACACGAGGCGGGTAAACAGGTGGTGATCGCCTCCGACCGCCCCCCGGCCTGCATTCCCCGCTTGCAAGAACGCCTCTGTTCCCGGTTTTCGATGGGGCTAATTGCCGATATTCAAGCCCCGGATTTGGAAACCCGCATGGCCATTTTGCAAAAAAAAGCTGAGCAGGAAAATGTGTATTTGCCGGTGGAGGTGATCACATATATCGCCACCCGCTATACCTCCAACATTCGGGAATTGGAAGGCGCTTTGATTCGCACCCTGGCGTACACCGCTATTTCCGGGGCGGCGATCACGGTGGAAAATGTGGCGGATTTACTCAATTCGCCAGTGCAGATGACCAAAACCACCCCAGAATTGGTGGTGGATATGGTGGCTGCTGCCTTTGAGGTGTCTGCTCAAGATTTGATGTTCAGCACCCGCCGCCGCCAGGTGAGTTTTCCCAGGCAGGTAGCCATGTATTTGGTGCGGCAATACACCAGTCTAAGCTTGCCTCAGATCGGTCACTTTTTTGGGGGAAAAGACCATACCACGGTGCTGTATGCTTGTGAAAAAATTGCCCAGAAACGGGACAGTGACCCCAAATTTGCCCAGTTATTAGCGCAAATTAAAGACCGGATTCACCGTTCGGCTCAGGATTTGGGCAATTAGAATAAGGGTAACTGTTGCTCCGGTGGTTGTTTGCCCAAATGCACCCAAGCGGGAGCCAAAGCCACCCGTCCCCGGGGCGTGCGCTGGAGATAACCGATTTGCATCAGGTAGGGTTCATACACATCCTCAATGGTCTGGGGGTCTTCCCCACTCATGGCCGCCAGGGTGTCCAAACCCGCCGGCCCCCCCTGAAATTGCTCGATGAGAATCGTCAATAAGGTGCGATCCAGCCCGTCCAACCCCTGGGGATCAACAGCCAATTGTTCTAAAGCGGTGGCGGCCAATTCCGGGGTAATTACGGGAGCCTGTTGCACCTGGGCATAGTCCCGCACCCGTTTCAAAAGCCGATTGGCAATCCTGGGGGTTCCCCGTGACCGTTGGGCAATGGTTTCCGCCCCGGCGGGGGTCAAACAAACCGCCAACCGTTCGGCCGTGCGGGTAATAATTTGCGCCAATTCCGGCACGGTATAAAATCGCAGTCGTTGTACCAGCCCAAACCGGTCCCGCAAGGGGGAACTCAAGGCACCCACCCGGGTCGTCGCCCCCACCAAAGTAAATTTGGGCAACGCCAAGGAACGGGTGCGGGCACTGGCTCCCTTGCCGACCGTGACATCCACCCGAAAATCCTCCATCGCCGAGTAGAGGGTTTCCTCCGTCACCCGGGGCAGGCGGTGAATTTCATCCACAAATAAAATATCCCCGGCTTCCAGATTCACCAACAGGCCAACAATGTCCCGGGGGCGTTCCAAGGAAGGCCCGCTGGTAATGTGGCACTGGCGACCCATCTCCTGCGCCAGGATCAACGAGAGGGTGGTTTTTCCCAACCCCGGTGGGCCGTACAGCAACAGGTGATCCAGGGGTTCGCCACGACTTTTGGCGGCCCCCACCGCAATTTCCAGAATTTGCTTCAGTTCCGTTTGCCCCAGGTATTCCGCCAAGGATTGGGGACGCAGGGAATCCTCCGGCAGAACCTGGGTCTCCTGCGCCGTCACCTGGGGCTTTAAGAGCGGATTGCGCCCCCCCTCACCCTGGGAGGAGACAATCGCCATGACTAGGTGGGTAATTTAACTTCAATATCTACCCCCGCCGGTAAGTCCAGCTTCATCAGCGCATCAATGGTCTTGGACTGGGGCTGGTAAATGTCAATGATCCGCCGGTGGGTGCGGCTCTCGAAATGCTCCCGGGAGTCCTTGTCCACGTGGGGAGAACGCAACAGGCAGTAAATCCGCCGTTTGGTGGGCAAGGGAATCGGGCCGACCGCATGGGCTTGGGTGCGGTTGACCGTATCCATGATCCGCTCACAGGAAGTATCCAACAGGCGATGGTCGTAGGCCTGCAACCGGATGCGGATTTTTTGCTTGGTCAAAGGGGTCATAAAAATTACTCCCAAAAGGACAGGGAACCGCCCAACTACGGCTCCCCCACAGGAACTAGGTGAGGATTTTGGTCACCACCCCGGCACCGATGGTACGCCCACCCTCCCGGATGGCAAACCGCATCCCCTGCTCGATGGCGATGGGATGGATCAACTCCACCGTCATTTTGATCCGGTCACCGGGCATGACCATCTCCACATTTTTGCCATCGTCGGAGGTGTAGGCCTTGATGGTGCCCGTCACATCCGTCGTCCGCACGTAGAACTGGGGTTTGTAGCCAGAGAAAAAGGGCGTGTGCCGTCCCCCTTCCTCCTTTTTCAACACGTACACCTCGGATTCAAACTCCGTGTGGGGTTTGATACTTCCGGGCTTGGCCATCACCATCCCCCGCTCAACGTCGGTCTTTTGGATCCCCCGCAACAGCATCCCCACGTTATCCCCGGCAATCCCCTCTTCCAGGGTTTTTTGGAACATCTCCAGACCGGTGACCGTGACCGTGCGGGTTTCCCGTAAACCGACAATTTCCACGGTTTCCCCGACTTTGACCTTGCCCCGCTCAATCCGACCCGTCGCCACCGTCCCCCGCCCGGTGATGGAGAACACATCTTCCACCGCCATCAGGAACGGCTTATCAATCTCCCGCTCTGGCGTTTTGATGTACTCGTCCACCGCATCCATCAGTTCATAGATTTTGTCCACCCAGGGGTTTTCCCCCCGCACCGTGTTGGGGTTTTTCTGCATGGCTTCCAAAGCTTGCAGTCCCGACCCCCGGATGATGGGAATGTCATCCCCAGGGAAGTCATAGTTGGTCAGCAATTCCCGGAGTTCCAATTCCACCAACTCCAAAAGCTCTTCATCATCAGCCATGTCCACCTTGTTCAGGAAGACCACAATGTTGGGCACCCCCACCTGTTTGGCTAGCAGAATATGCTCCCGGGTCTGGGGCATCGGCCCGTCCGTCGCCGCCACCACCAGGATCGCCCCATCCATCTGGGCGGCACCAGTGATCATATTTTTCACATAGTCGGCGTGCCCAGGGCAATCCACGTGGGCATAGTGACGCTTCTCCGTCTCGTACTCCACGTGCGCCGTGTTAATCGTGATCCCCCGCGCCTTTTCCTCGGGAGCGGCATCAATTTCATCGTATTTGCGAGCCTTCGCCTTGCCCAGCGCCGCCAAGGTCATGGTGATGGCGGCAGTCAGGGTGGTTTTGCCATGATCCACGTGGCCGATGGTGCCGATATTGACGTGGGGCTTGGTCCGTTCAAATTTTGCGCGTGCCATGGATGTCGTGTCCCTCTTTGGTTAAGCGTTCCCTTTTGCTTTGATGATGGTTTCGGCCACGTTGCGCGGCACCTCATCATAATGGCTGAACTCCATCGTAAACACACCCCGTCCCTGTGTCATGGACCGGATGTCCGTAGCGTAGCCAAACATTTCCGCCAGGGGGACTTTGGCCGTAACCTTCGCCAACCCAGCTTCGGAGGACATACCCTCGATTTGACCACGGCGGGAGTTCAGATTACCCATAATATCACCTAAGAAGTTTTCTGGCACCTCCACTTCCACTTTCATCATGGGTTCCAGCAGAACCGGGGCGCACTTCATCACCCCTTCCTTGATGGCGATGGAACCGGCGAACTTGAACGCCATTTCCGAGGAGTCCACATCGTGGTAGGAACCATCCACCAGGGTCACCTTCAGGTCAATCATGGGATAACCGGCCAGAATGCCCCCCTCGCAGGCCTCCCGAATTCCCTGCTCCACCGGCGGAATATACTCCTTGGGGATTACCCCGCCCACAATCTTGGAGACAAATTCCAGCCCAGTCCCCGGCTCCCCTGGGGCAATTTCGATCACCACATGGCCGTACTGCCCTTTCCCGCCGCTTTGACGGATGTACTTGCCCTCCTGGGTAGTGGATTTGCGAATGGTTTCCCGGTACGCCACCTGCGGGTTGCCCACGTTTGCTTCCACGTTAAATTCCCGCAACATCCGATCCACCAGAATCTCCAGGTGCAGTTCCCCCATGCCGGAGATGATCGTCTGGTTGGTCTCCGCATCCACCGCCACCCGGAAGGTCGGGTCTTCCTTGGAAAGGGATTGCAGAGCCTTGGAGAGCTTGTCAATGTCGGCTTTGGTCTTCGGCTCAATCGCCACCGAGATCACCGGTTCCGGGATAAACAAGGTTTCCAAAATCACCGGGTGGTTTTCATCGCAAAGGGTATCCCCGGTAATCGTGTCCTTTAACCCCAAGACGGCACCCAAATCCCCAGCCCGCAGTTCCTCCACCTCCTGCCGGTCATCGGCTCGCAGTACCACCAGCCGGGACAGACGTTCCTTCTTGCCCTTGGTGGAGTTGAGAACATAGGTACCCCGTTGCATTACCCCGGAATACACCCGCACAAAGGTCAAGTCCCCAAATTTATCCGACATGATCTTAAACGCCAGCGCCGCCAGGGGTTCGTTGTCATCCGCATGGCGTTCCACCTCCTCCCCGTTGGGCAAAGTCCCCTTGATCGCCGGGATGTCAATGGGGGACGGCAAGTAGTCCAATACCGCATCCAACAGCAACTGCACGCCCTTATTTTTGAAGGCGGAACCGCAGAGCATGGGCACCATTTTCCCGGCAATCGTCGCCTTACGGATGGCGGTGCGAATTTCCTCCTCCGTGAGTTCTTCCCCTTCCAGGTACTTTTCCGTCAAAACATCATCGGTTTCCGCCGCCGCCTCCACCAATTTCGCCCGGAACTCCTCGGCTTTTTCCCGCAGTTCCGCCGGAATCTCCACCTTGCGAATGTCCTTGCCAATGTCGTCAAAATACTGGAAGGCGCACATCCGCACCAGGTCAACCACCCCTTGGAATTGGTCTTCCGCACCGATGGGCAGTTGGATCGGCACCGCATTCGCCCGCAGGCGGTCCCGCACCTGGTCGTAAACCTTGTAAAAATTCGCCCCGGAGCGGTCCATCTTGTTCACAAAAATAATCCGGGGCACCCGGTAGCGATCCGCTTGCCGCCACACGGTTTCGGTCTGGGGTTGCACGCCCCCCACCGAGCACAAAACCGTAATCACCCCATCCAACACCCGCATGGAGCGTTCCACTTCGATGGTGAAGTCCACGTGCCCAGGGGTATCAATAATGTTAATCGCATATTCATCGGCACCGGGCATGGGTTGGGAGGGGTCATCCGGGTTGCGCTTCGTCCAGCGGGTACTGATGGCGGCGGCGGTAATCGTAATCCCCCGCTCCCGTTCCTGCGCCATCCAGTCGGTAATCGCCGTGCCCTCATGCACTTCCCCCATTTTGTGCACCAGCCCGGAATAGAATAAAATCCGCTCGGTGGTGGTGGTCTTACCGGCATCAATGTGGGCGGCAATGCCCATATTTCGCACACGTTCAATCGGGGTAGTTCGAGCCACGGGTTCCTCCTGGATTGCCTGTGATGGAAATGATCATGAATCCGTTACAAATTGTATCCTTTTTTGGCAAGTGCCGGGGTGCCCTAGTAACGGTAGTGGGCAAAGGCTTTGTTGGATTCCGCCATCCGGTGGGTTTCCTCCCGCTTTTTGATGGAGGCTCCGGTTTCATTCGCCGCATCCATGAGTTCGTTTGCCAGTTTGATCGCCATAGTTTTACCGTTGCGCTGGCGGGAATAATTGGTCAACCAGCGCATCGCCAGGGCGGTTCCCCGTTCGCTTCGCACTTCCACGGGCACCTGGTAGGTGGCTCCCCCCACCCGCCGGGCTTTCACCTCCACCAAGGGGGTGGCATTACGCACCGCTTTTTCCAGGGTTTCAATCGGGTCGTTGCCAGTCCGTTCCTGAATGGTGGCAAGCGCCTGATAGACCAAGCGGTAGGCGAGATTTTTCTTGCCACATTTGAGGATATGGGAGACCAGGATGTTCACCAGGCGGCTGTTGTACTGGGGGTCGGCTCCCACGGAACGGCGTTTGACTCGGCGACGACGGGACATAGGGTTGGAGAGGGGATAAGATAAATTAACTACAATCTCTTACTTTTTCTTGGCTCCGCCTTTACCGGCAGGGGCGGCGGGTTGACCGGGTTTGGGGCGTTTGACCCCATACTTGGAACGACCTTGGTTGCGGGGGGAAATCTGGTTGGGATGTTTCACCCCGGCGGCATCCAGGGTACCCCGGATGATGTGGTAGCGCACCCCCGGTAAATCCTTGACCCGACCGCCCCGGATCAAGACCACGGAGTGTTCCTGCAGATTGTGCCCGATGCCCGGAATGTAGGAAGTCACCTCAAACCCGGAGGTCAGCCGTACCCGTGCCACCTTCCGCAGGGCGGAGTTGGGCTTTTTGGGGGTGGTGGTGTACACCCGGGTGCAAACCCCGCGCCGTTGGGGACAACTTTTCAGGGCGGGGGATTTGGTCTTGCGTTTGAGGCTTTCACGCTCCGAACGCACCAGTTGTTGAATGGTGGGCATACAATCTGAGTTTTAAGCGGCAGTTATCAATCATGCCAAAAATCCTAGTGGCTTGTCAAATACCCCTGGGGTAGGATGGAACTAAACCGCCTAGGAGGGGAATGGGGTGCGGTTTGCCGATTGGCTTCACGACCTGCAACGGTATCGGGTGATCGGGGTAGTGCGGGCGGGGGAACCGCAGTTAGCCTACCAGCGGGGAGCGGTTTTGGCGCAGGCGGGAATCCGGTTGATTGAAATTACCTGGGATTGCCCGGAGGCACATACAATTATTCCCCGGTTGCAGGTGGCGTACCCGGACTGTCGGGTGGGAACGGGCACGATTTTAACCCAGGCGGATTTGCAGGCGGCGTTGGCGGTAGGGGTGGATTTTGTATTTACGCCCCACACGGATCGGGAATTGCTCCAGACCAGTTTGGCGGCGGGGGTGCCGTTGGTACCGGGGGCGTTCACCCCCACGGAAATTGTACAGGCGTACCAGTGGGGTGCCCCAGCGGTGAAGGTGTTCCCCATCGGTAGTGTGGGGGGGGCGAGCTATCTACGGCAATTGCGGGCACCCTTGGGGCATATCCCCTTGATCCCCACCGGGGGGGTGACCCGTGCCAATGCGGGGGAAATGCTCGCCGCTGGTGCCATCGCCGTGGGGTTGAGCCGGGATTTGTTCCCGGAACCCTGGTTTTCCCAAGGGAATTGGGCAGGGCTACAGGGGGAATTGGCGGTCTGGCTGAAGAGCTTGGGGCTTACAGGGGTTGCAGGAGCGGGTTCGCCGTGACCAGTTCTTCCCGGGTGAGGGTATCCCCGTCCGCTTGGGGGAACCAGATAATTTCCAGCGCCAGTAGGTCATCGGCACCGATACTGCCCAGGGTGGTAAGGCTGTTTTTCACATCCGTCAGGGTCTGGATCACGGGCAATTTCACCGGGGTCGTGGTTGCCACCAACAGGGTGACCAGCAGGTATTCCCCCGGCTCGGCGTGATTGAGGGTCACGGTCGGAGCTTGTACCGAGGCATTCACCAGGGTTTCCTGCTGGACTTGCGCCCGTACCCGCAGTGCCAAACGGTTAAATTCCGCTTCCGCCTGGTTGAGGGGCACCTTTTCCAGGCTGGTGTAGGCGTAACTCCAGTATTCCGGGTGGCGGAGGAGCGCCAAGGTCAACCCCTGCACCAATTCCACCCGTCCTTTGCCCGTATCCGCCCGGCTGGTTTGCGCCAATTGGTTCAGTTCCTTTTGCAAACTGCGGGCTTGGGCGAGGAGGGCGACCTGCATTTGCGCCACGGTGACGGTGGGGTTGAGGAGTGCCTGTTCCTGCCGCTGTTCCTGGAACCGTTGCACCGCTTGGACGATGAATCCCGCCACGCCCAGGAGTAAAATTATGGAAAATAAACCGCCGCCCCCGAAGAAGAAGGGGGTAACGATGGGAAAGCCAATGCCGCCGCCCCCGTAATAGCCCCGGTTGTAGCTGTAGCTGGGGTTGGCACTGCGGCTGGGCAGACGGTAACTGCTGGTGGGCGGACGAAAGGAACCACCGCTAATGCGTCCGCCGGTACGAGCCGCCCAAGCAGGGGAGACACTGCTCAGGGTCAAAATGCCGACCAAAACCAAAAGGCATAAAATCCGTACAAAAAAGCGTTTCACGATAACCACCTTTATCCAGGGAATTCAGCTTCCGTATGGTTTCTATTGTAACGGGTCTGCCTGCCCCTGGTTTTCCTGGGCAATTTGTGCGAGTTGCCAGCGCAGGTCTTCCGAGAGGGAAATCAATTTGCCTAAACCCCGGATCAGCCGCTTCAGGTCTTCCCGGATTTGTGGGTCGCCAGTGATTTGATCCACGTCAGTGGCGACTTTGCGAAAGGCGACGAAGGTAGATTGCGCCGTATCCAGGGTTTTATTCAGACGCAATAAACTGCTCCGAATCGTCTGTTGATTGGTGCGAACCAAACCGGTCATGGTATCAGCGGCAATGCCAACTTTGTTAGCAGACCGATCTACCTCCTGGGCGGCGGCTTGCAACTCCTTGAAGGCGCTACGGGCATCCTGGGTGACCTGTTTTACATCCTTGGTCAACCCGCCCAATCCCTTGGTCACTTGCACTAAACTTTCCAGCAATTCGGAATTATCCAATTGTTTAACAATCGCCGCAGTCGCCTGGATCAAGTCATCAAAGGTGGGGCTGGTCTGCCCTTCCAATTGGGCACCCTGGCAAACGATTTGCGCCCCATCGCAGTCCTGGCTTCGGGGACCCCCACCAATGGTCGCCACGTCCAAATCTTGTCGGGGGCTAATATCCACAAAGGTTTGACTGACCAACCCGCCGCTGAGGGCACGAAACTGGCTATTTTTGGGGATCAAAGTATTTTTATTCCCAATTTCTACCGTCACCAGCACTTGATTCACCCCCGGTTCAATCGCCACCACCCGCCCCACATCCACCCCCCGCAGACGCACACTGGCTCCCACACTTAGCCCGCTGGCATGGCTAAATGCCAATTGAAAACGGTAGCGGTTGGCACTGAGGGAGATATTTTCCACCCACAGCACCACGCCCACCAACACGGCAATGGTCGCCACAACAAATAAACCCAACAATCCTTCCCGTTGGCGGCGTGAGGGTTTGACGGCGGTGGTCATGGAGCGATGTTCCTCAAGTTTGTTTTCAGTATAACGGCATAAAGGCAATTCATGGTTATTGAGAGTAACCCCTACGTCGTTGATAATTGCCAACGAAAGAATGGGGCTTCCGAGCCTGTCATGTAAGTGCAAAAACCAGTAAATAGAGGTTCCTTTTTTTTCAATCTCTCTCTGTCAATTTTCTCCAACGCCACCAATACCCTTTCCCAACTTTCTCCTAACTTTGGGGTCACATGATGGGCATCCCATTCCATAGGGGAACAGGTCGCAGTCTTTCATTTTCTTTGAAATAGCTGGTAAAAGGTATTATTAACGATAACTTCAAAGTTATTAAATGATTTGTTGTCATCCAGTCTGCGGGTTAGGGTATGAGGATGACGATTCGTCCGCACAGGAGTCGAGGCGTTTTGACCAATGTCAGCATTCAAAGCTTGATCAAAAATAGGTTGTATCCCCGTTTCTCGACGCACCAAAATATAGTCAACTTGCTCTTCCGGTTGACTCAAGGCAAGACTGAATTCGTATTGATGAGGTAGGATAAATATATGGGAATCTTGCAGTAGATAAATAAAGCTAAAATTCACCGCATCATCTAACAAAACTTTCTGCCCTGGACGCAATCGCTGAAATAGGGTATTGGCGATTTCCTGCTGGTCTAATTCCCTCTGTCGCCAACGAAAGACAGCTCCAGTTTTGGGAATACTTTGACCAGTGACTTGCCGCCAAACTAAACTTTCATTGGGAATAAACCAATTGCGATTTAATGAACTTCCAGTCAGATATACACTTAAAGTCAAACTAAAAACAATCAACAAAATAAATTTTGAATTTAGTCGGTCAAATTGTAGCAACGTGACTGGAATCAAGGTCAAAAATGCGCCGAAAACAGCCACTTGTGGCAAAAAATTATTTTGCCAAAACATAATGATTAGCAATAAAATCGGTGAAAGCATCAGTATGATCCTGGCTACTAAAAAATTTCTGATTTTATAAAAAACCCAAAGGCATAGCACATAATAAACTGGCAGGGTTCTTCCCATCCAAACAAAACTCGCCCCGAGAGCCTGTAATCCTGGTGCTGGTTCCAGCAAAAACTCCAGACTCGACCACCGTAAACCATTACCGGAAGCATAGGTAAAATAAAACGGGTTATCACTAATTAGCCAGTTCACATAGAGAAAACCAGCGATACTCACCGCACTCATAAACCCAGTAACGATGACCAGAGTAGATTTGAGTTGTAGATGATCACTCTGAACAGAAAACCAAGATAAAATCATAAAAACTGGAAGCAAAAACCAGAATTCGTAACGCAGGAGAAATAGCGGAGCTAAGGTTAAACCCAATAATACTAAATTGACGCTCAGAGGATATTTGCGGTCACGGGGATTAATTAAATGCCAGTACAAAAGCAGACTCAATCCGAAGAATAAACCCACTGCCGTCCAGGTAGGACTTGTCATTAACATAACCCAAAAAGCAGGATTAATGATCAGCAAAATTAGGATGATTCCTCGCCATAACCAACCACATGGCAATTGACGCACCAACCAGAGGAGAAACCCGACTAAACCCGTACCGATCAAAGCTTGGGTAGAAATGGGTGAACCCAACAGCATTGTTAGATAGATTAAAAAAGGGGGAAATGCGAATCCAATTGCGCTCAAACGGGGGTCAGGGCCTTGGGCTGCAATGATTGCCTTAGCACCAATAAATTGAAATTCTAAGCCCAGCAAATTCTGGGTGTCTAAAAATATTAGGATACTTGCCAAAGTGATGCTTACGACTGCGCCAATTCCAAAATCACGCCAGAAGACAGGCAAAGAACTCATAATCATAACCTCTAATAATGTAAAACTATTTCCTGATTTTACGAGAAAAATTCTTAAAAATCTAGGGCTTATGCCTTCTCCAAATCAAACCAAAAGCTACTACCGATACCCACTTCGCTGATCAAATGGATGTCCGTATGATGCTTCTGAAGAATATTTTGTACAATGGATAGCCCCAAGCCAGTTCCCTCCAGGGTATGAACACGATTTTCCACCCGGAAAAAACGACCAAAAATTGCCTCCTGATGCTCCGGTGGAATACCAATTCCCGTATCACTTACCTCCACCCGCACCCGACCCTCCCAGGGGTACGCCCACAGGATGACATAGCCACCAGCAGGGGTAAATTTGAGCGCATTGCCTATCAAATTCGCTAAAACCTGAAGCAGTAAATCGTAATGTCCAAGTACATCAGGCAAATCCGGTTCAACGACGGCGGCAAGATGGATTTCCTTATCCTTAGCCGTGAGGCGATGTGCCCGCAAGGTCTGTTCAATAACGGCACTGAGGGACGTGGGGGTCAGGGGATAGGGTTTGCCAGATTCCAGACGGGAAATGTCCAACACGTCATTCACTAAGCGGGTTAAACGGTCGGTTTCCCGGTTAGCCGTTTCCAGGAAATCTCGCTTCTGTTCTTCATTCAAACTATGGCCATACTCGTAAAGAGTTTCGATGAATGATTTAATATTAAACAGTGGTGTGCGTAACTCATGGGAAACATTACTGATAAAGTGGCTTTTCGCTTCGTTTAACTCCATCTCCCGGGTCACATCTTGGACGGTGATGGCAATCCCTTGTAATTGATTCCGTACCTGGTCGAAAACAGTGGTCAGTAGCACTTTAACCGTACATTTATAAGGGGACTGAAGGTTAATACAAAACTCTGTGGGTTCCCCATTGGCTTCCCCAGATTGGGTTAGTTCCTCCAAGGGTTGAATAAGTTTTTCAGCGACTGGTTCTGGTAGGACATTAAATACAACCTGACCCAAAACGTCTTGTCCTGACCAACCAAAGATTTTCTCGGCGGTGGGGTTGACTAAAACAATTTTTAATTCCCGATCCAAAAGAATTGCTCCATCGGCAATTGTGGACATGAGGGTATCAAGTTTAGCTTTTTGGGCGGTCAACTCCTCAATATTTTGTTCTTCATAGTGGGCGAGTCGTTCTGCCATTTCATTGAAACTGACAATTAATTCCCCGAATTCTCCCCCAAACGGTAAATCAATCCGTTGACGAAAATTCCCAGAAGTTATGTTTTTTACCCCCACCAATAATTCCCGAATAGGACGGGTGATGGTGACCGCATTAAATACCCCTCCCAAAATCACTAAAATCCAGATGGAAATAAACACCGCTAAAGTGATATTGCGGGTCAGTAACGAAGCACTCAGAACCGTGGGGTTGGGATTAATCCCTAACGCTAAAATTCCTAAATATTTTTCATCCTGTACCAGCGGCACAAAGACATCGGCGATCAAACCATCTGGGGTTAAATGTTGACGCACAAAGGGTTGATCTGGTTCAGCCAATTCCGGGAGTTGGATGCGCCGCCGCAGGGTCAGGGAATTTTGCACTTCTACAGCAGAGAACGGAATCCCAAAATAAATTTCTCCCTGGGTGTCCGCATACAAAAGATAACGAATACTGGCGGTGCTGTTGTAGAATTTTTCTGATAACCGTGCCAATTCAGTGCGATTATCCTGGGCAACCAAAGGTGCTACATTCGCCGCCAATAACAGCCCCAAATCCCGCCCAAAACGGGTGTCATTCATGCGGGCATCCTGCTGGATACTGTTCACCGCCCAAAAAGTGAGCAAACTCATCAACAGCGAGACCACCAGCGTCGCCGCCGCCATGAGCCGGGTTTGCAGGGTGAAATCAGACCACCAACGGACAATCGAAGCAGTCAGTTGCTGTAACAATGTCTTAGCAATAACGTATCAATCTTATATAATACGTTACAGAATTCGGTTGTGAGCATCACTGGCCTAATTCCAAGACGGCCAACCCTTTGTCATAATGGCAGTTAGCGTTATTAGGAATGCCCATGCTTGCCCCTGAGACACTGACGCAATTAATTCAGACCCACCTCACCGATGCTCAGGTGGAATTACAGGATTTGACCGGTGGGGGTGACCATTGGCAAGCGGTGATTATATCTTCCAACTTTGCGGGTAAGAATCAGGTACAACGCCACCAAATGGTCTATCAAGCTGTTCAAAGTGTATTACAAAGTAATGAGCTTCACGCCCTGACGATGAAAACATTTACGCCGGAGGAGTGGAAGCAGAGCCTTCAGACATCCTAGGAGGCTTTTCAAGAAGACAGGTTAAGGGTATCTCTATCAATTCACGGCGATTGAGAATGACCCCGGCGTTATTGATAATCGAGGAAGGAATGGGGCTTCTAAGCCTGTCGTGTAGGTATAAAAATCAATAAATAGAGGTGCCCTAAAAGTAGATGTGGACACCTCTATTGCTTCCTTCACAATTACCAATCATCTGGGGAGTACGCTCAATGGTCAGGAATTATTTAGGGGTGCCTTTGGGACAAACCGCCCATGATTTGCTATACTAAATTTCGGTTGTAAAATACAAGAGATTATGGCAAGCGTTCTTACCTACTTTGCCCTTTTGGGCAGCTTGGTTGCCTTTGCGGTGGGCGGTAAAATGCTCTTGAAAAAGGTGAAACTGCTTTAGGCAATCCCCTCTTGGGGTGGTGTAAGGCGGGTAATCCGGTGCTCCCCGATGGATCATAGGGTTATAGGAGTGCTACGGCAACCCTAACTAAATTAAGATTAAAAATTAATAAAAATTAAAATTTAGGGTCGCAGGGCATCGCCCCGTTCTTGATTCTGAGTGGCCTTATTATTCCCATGAATTTTTTGGGGTGGTTGTGTGTTAATCCCATTTGAATTTGGCATAAGATTTTATACTTAACTTTCTTTATACTTGGAGAGCCAAGGGTCGCAGGGCATTGCCCCGTTCTTGATTCTGAGTGGCCTTATTATTCCCATGAATTTTTTGGGGTGGTTGTGTGCTAATCCCATTTGAATTTGGCATAAGATTTTATACTTAACTTTCTTTATACTTGGAGAGCCAAGGGTCGCAGGGCATCGCCCCGTTCTTGGTTCTAAATAACTGTTTTATTCTGGCTCTTAACCTAACTCCGGGAATACTCCAAAACCTGCGCTTCCGCTAGCTCCCCTGGTCTGGCTCCCACCTCATTAGTGAGGGTAATGACTGTAACTTCCGGCGGACAAAACAACCGCCCCGGCAAATAGGTGCCCAGCCCCCGATTCACATAAAGCTGATTTTGCCCCACCCGATGTAATCCCTCGCTCCATTCCCAGTGCAGAATCACCCGGTCGCAGTTTTGGTTGAACAAGGGGGAAGGAATCCGCCGCCGCAACCAACGGGGTATCCGTTGGAACCAGGTACGGGTACGGGCGGGTAAAGGCCCCAACCCCGGAATCACCACCTGCCCCCCGTGGGTGTGGCCAGACAGTTGCAAATCCACCCGCCACCGTTGCAAAACCTCGGCACTGTCGGGGTTGTGGGAAAGTACCAAGCGGGGCAATTCCGGCGGTAGGGATTGCAAGACTGGGGCGGGGCGAAATTCTTTGGACCAAAAATCCGCCAGCCCTACCACCGCCAACCCCTGACCCACCGGATAGGCCACCTGGTTCCACAATACCTGAATCCCTACCTGGGTCATGGCTTGGGTCACCACTTGGCGAGACTCCGGCCATTCAATATCGTGGTTGCCCAGCACAGCATAGATGCCATAGGTCGCCCGCAATCGCCCCAAATGACCGCACAATTCCCCAATCGGGCTGGGGTCATCGGTGACGTAATCCCCAGTTAATACAATCAAATCCGGTTGCTCCGCCTGGGCAGTAGCCAAAGCCTCATCCAATAGGGGTTTGCTCAAGCGCAGGCCGTCAAAATGGAAATCGGAAAGTTGCACCAGGCGCAATCCCGCCAAAGCCAGCGGCAATCCCCGGATGGACACCGTCACCCGCTCAACCTTTAGGGAACCTGCCAAAAACCCGTGCATTGGCAACCCTCAGTATTACCTAGGTATCGTTACTTATTGTTAACTGATTTCCCTGGAATAAAAATTAAGGACTCTTTAATAAAAGATTGTTAAACGTTAAGCTGAGTGAGCAAACGCTCCCAATGATCCCCTGGGAATTGTTGATTGAGCGTCCATTGAGTACGGTCAGCGTCTGTACATTTTCTGGGAATTAAGATTAAATACATTTTATGAGAACTTCTCCGGGAGCGATAGACTTTCGCCAGCGACGGCAAACCATGCGTCGGCAGAAGCAGTGGCGTTTTTGGCTAGAGGTCTGGCAAACCCTGGCCAGTGGGGGGGTGACTTTGGGGTTGGGCTGGTTGCTGGTGCATCCCCTCTGGTGGGTCAGGGAACCAGGGCAAATCACCATCCACACGGAAGGTCTATTGACCGAGGCGCAGGTGCGGGAATTATTATCCCTGGAAGCTCCCCAACCCCTTTGGCAACTGTCCCCCACCGTTCTGACCCAAAAACTCCAACAGCAACCGATTGTGGCGCAGGTGCGGGTGCGGCGGCAGGGGTTCCCCAGTCGGGTGGAGGTGTGGGTGCAAGAACGGCACCCGGTGGCGGTACTGGTCTGTCAACGGCATTGTACCCCCCAAAACCAGGGCTTTCTCGACCGGGAGGGGAATCAACTTGGTGCGGAGTATGCCCCTAGCCTGCGGCAGTTAAAGCGTTTTCCCCAACTGCGGGTGACAGGTTGGCATCCCACCCAAAAACCCCTGTGGCCCCAGGTGTACCAGGCGGTGATGGCTAGTCCGGTACAGGTCACAGGGATTGACTGGGAACAGGCAGGGGACATTCGTCTGCACACGGAATTGGGCTTGATCCGCCTGGGGGGGAATTTGCAACAATTGCCAGACCAACTGGCCGCCCTGGATCGGTTGCGGAATTTACCCCGCCAAGTCCCCCTGAATCGCATCGCCGCCATTGATCTCAGTGACCCACAAGCACCCCTGGTGGAACTGCGGCAGGACAAAACCAAACCGGCCGTAACCAATTAGCCCACCCCCGAACCTTATCCCTTGGGGCTGAGGCCATAGCAATCTTTAATTATTTTAGAAGAGAGCATTTTAGAAGAAAGTGCAACACTTTTTAGGCACCTGTAATCCCTCTATCCCCTTCTAGGTCGTGTTGATCTTACAGTCTTTGGAGTGGTTATCGGATACAGTTGAACCCCACTTGCCGTAGGTCAATCATGGTAAGCCTTTAGGATAATCGAGGCTTTTTAATATAGCTAAGCAGGCAAAGGTTGGCATATAGAGCAGATGACTGAATCTATAAGGTCATGAAGATTTTGGGTTGGAGATGTCATGGTTTTTCTAACTCTTTGCTTGATGCCATTGATGCTCGGGAGAGTATTTCGGTAGATATATCAATTCGCACCCAGCGGCTTCCACAACCTTTCTAACCAGTTGGCAACGATGAAAACTTGCATTATCTAAAACAATTTTCTTCCCTGCTCCAATTGTTGGCAACAACATCTCTGTTAACCAGGCAATCAATACTTGCAAATTACAACTACCAATCCCAGTAAATGGTGCAACCAATTTCCCTAAATGATAACCACTCATCATGCTTATTCTCTCTCTCTTTTTGCCAGGTCGTTGACCATATATTCTTTGTCCTTTTAGCCCCCAACCATATTCATAAATATCTCGATTATCCATCCCAGACTGGTCAATATAGACTAAATATTCATTCTTTTCCTCTTGCATCATCTTGATAAATTGTTGTCGCTCTTCTTCGTTTTATTCTTCATAAGAGTATGTTTTTTTTTACGGGTAAAGTTGATTTTTTTAAGGGCTTGACCAACGGTTGTATGGCTTACACCGAGAATGACTCCCATTTCTTTTTGCGTCAACCCTGGATTTGCTTCTACAAATTGGCGAAATCCCTCCCAATCAGTGATCTTAGCACTATGACCCTTTTGATAGTTCTGTTTCGGGCGATAATCACCAGTTTCTGACCACATTTTTAACCATCTTTGTACGGTTCTGATGCTAATACCAAATAAGTCACTAACCTCAACTAGTTTTGCCCCATTTAAGACTGCTTCGACTGCTTTTTGACGCAAATCGTAACTGTATGGTCTTGCCATCGCTTTTCTCCAAAACATCTATTCTATAATAGGACGACCTTACCCTGCTTGACTATAGATTGTCTCATAGGTAGCGCTATCTTTGTAATGCTCAAGAAATGGTCACAAGGATTCGCCGTTAGGCCGGTGGCTTTGCCTCTCTAAGCAGAAGCGTCATGGGTGAATAGTGGATGAGACATTGCTCAAATACCCATGAGATAGGGTTTGGCGGGAATTAACTACCGAGAACTTAGAGAGCCTATCGTCTGGAATGGCATCCACTCCGTTGGGAAGACATGATACTAATTGTAATAAAATTGTAATAATCAAGGGTATGAACCCACGGGGTAAACCCCGGGAGTTAGTCCGCCCTAGAAGGGCGAGGTATTCGACCCAACGAGATAAAATAAACAATTACTTGGATAGCACTACCGTTCAATATCATATTGCAAATTTATTGTCAATGGGGACAGGGCAACAACGTATTCGTTTTAACTGTGTTCACTGAGGGAAATTGAGCTATCATACCCAAAGATGTGCTGGAGAAATTCTATGGTTCTGCAACTCAATTACTTTCTTCTGTTGGCGGCGGCCTTGTTTTGCATTGGCATTTATGGCTTGGTGACCAGTCGGAATGCGGTGCGGGTACTAATGTCGGTGGAACTGTTGCTGAATGCGGTGAATTTGAATTTTCTGGCTTTTGCGAATTATCTTGATCCTGCGGACATCAAGGGGCAGGTGTTTGCCGTCTTTGTGATTACGGTGGCGGCGGCAGAAGCCGCTGTGGGACTGGCAATTGTCCTGGCCATCTACCGCAATCGGGACACCATTGATATGGAACGCTTTAATCTATTGAAATGGTAGGATGAGCGTCCTGATTAATACGGATTGATAAAACGACTTTCAATGCTCAGTTTTGTAATTCACCCATTACAGACCATACCCTGTGTAACGAACCTTCATAAGCGGCTCCTTCCCTACCTTGATAACGGGAAACCTCGGAATATCATGAATCATCTGGGTGACAACTTCTGCCCAGACCATTTTGGGGACAAAGATACGGAAGGTATAGTCCGCCCCGGAAAATTGCTGAATCTCATACGGGTTAAGTAAATCTAGGAATCGCTGTTTTAAGGCTTCCAAGTGTGACCGCAATCTCGCCCTTACCCTCCTGGCCTGCACATACCACACTAAAGAACCCATATTTCGTAAAAAGCCACATTTCCGCTTCCTTCTAAAACTATCCCAGTGTTATAGCGCATTTCATTGAATCATCATGGTTTTGATAAAATTAAAAAGTTCACCTGTAAATACCACATGGATGATTAGAGATGATTAGATCGTTAACGTGGCGTAACCATTAGTGCCAGGGGCAGAACCATATTGATAGTGTAATTAATCTTAGTATACACATATGAAACACGCCATAATTCACAGTTATTAAGAATACCCCCTAGGTTGTTGATAATTGCTGAGGAAGGAATGGGGCTTCCAGACTCCCTGTGTAAGTACAAAAATCAATAAATAGAGGTGCCCTTTAGGGACTCTTACAACCGCATTATTTTGAGGGCACTTCTAAAAATAGGTCGCAGGGACGTAGCCCCCGTCTGTGGTTCTCAATAATATTGGCATTCCAGCGAGATAACCTTCTGGTAATGCAAATAAATAGAGGTTCCCTAAAGTTTATTGAGGCGAACCATGAATCATTCCTACCTCAAATCATCTTGAACAAACCCGCCCATAGACCGCTAAGGTTTCTCGTAGTAACCGTTCAAAGGAGAAATATTTCTCATAATGTTGCCGCCCTGCTTGTCCGAGAAGTCGTCGCTGTGCCGGGTCAGCCACCAATTGCTGGAGGCAAGTCACCAATTGTGCCTGATCCCCTGGGGGCACCACATAGCCCGTCACTCCGGGAATAACCGCTTCGGCGGCACCCCCCACATCGGCAACAATCACCGGCAAACCCGCCCGCATCGCTTCTAAGGTCGAACGGGGGAAGGCTTCCCAATGGGAAATCAAGGTAAAAATATGGGCTTGAGCCAGTAAATTGGCAACATCATTGCGATAGCCCCAAAAGGTCACTCGTGCAGTTAAATTTAACTGGTCAACCAACTGTTTTAATGAGGCTAATAAAGGGCCATCCCCCACTAAATCTACCTGTACATCCGGTGAGTTTAATGTTGCTACCGCCCGCAGTAAATCCGCCTGGGCTTTTTGGGGTTCTAAACGCCCGACCATGATAATGCGTACCGGCTGACCCTGATCCGGTTGTGCCATCAACTCGGGATGAATATCCGGCATGGCATTGTAAATGGTGACTAATTTTTCCGCCGGTAAACCTAATTTTATCCCCTGTTGGCGGATGGTTTCGGCAACACAAATAATTTGGGGGGTAATCGTCGCAAAAATTCGTTCTAAAACTTGATAAACAAAAGCTGTCCAGCCGGGAGTGGCAAAGGACCAACCATGCACGGTAAAAACAAAAGGAATTTTTTGTTGATAGCAAACTAAACGCCCCAAAATACCCGCTTTACTAGAATGAATTGAAACTAAATCCGGTCGCAATTTACTAAGCAATTGATGGAGTCTGACCAGGGCTTGGGCATCTTTTATGAAATCAATGGGACGCACCAATTCGGGAATAATATAATGGGGGATTCGATAGTTTTTTAATAGATTTTGCAAAGGTTCCCCTGCCCCGGAAATCACTCCCACCTGGTGCCCCTGTTGCCCTAGCTGTTGGGCTAAGTCTTTGACGTGAATTTGTGCCCCACCAATCGCATCCCCCCGGGTGACCAAAAAGCAAATATACATTACGACACCTCGATTAATTTACAGTGATAAAAAATCATCTTTTAGGAAACCTTGTAGTTAGAAGAACCAAGTTGGGAGCCTACCCCCTGGGATCGTTAATTAGTCATTTAATTGGTAATTTTTAGGGTTGCTCATTAGGTAATGCGGTAGTAATCTCGATACCAGGCGACGAATCGGGGAATTCCTACTTCAATGGGCGTTTGCGGTACAAATCCCACAGCGTTGGTTAAATCCTCAATGTCCGCATAGGTAGCTGGCACATCCCCCGGTTGCATGGGCAAAAATTCCTTGATGGCTCGGCACCCTAAGGCTGATTCTAAAACCTGAATAAAATCGAGTAACTGCACGGGGCGATGGTTGCCGATATTATACAAACGGTAGGGGGCAGTGCTGATCCCTGGGTGTAAATGTATATTCGCTTGGGGGGTGGGGATATGTTCTAAAACCCCTAACATTCCCGCCACAATATCATCAATATAAGTAAAATCCCGTTGCATTTTACCGTGGTTATAGACCTGAATGGGACGCTGTTCTAAAATGGCTTGGGTAAACTTAAATAAAGCCATGTCCGGTCGTCCCCAGGGTCCATAAACGGTGAAAAATCGCAGTCCGGTGGTGGGGATATGAAACAAATAACTGTAGGTATGTGCCATCAGTTCATTGGATTTTTTGGTAGCCGCATACAAACTAATGGGATGATCCACGTTATCTTGCACGGAAAAAGGCATTTTTGTATTTAATCCATACACGGAACTAGAGGACGCGAATACCAAATGTTTCACCCTGTGCTGGCGACACCCCTCCAAAATATGTAAAAAACCCACCACATTACTTTCCACATAGGTATGGGGATGGTCGAGGGAATAACGCACCCCCGCTTGGGCGGCTAAATGCACCACTATTTCCGGTTGATGTTCCGCAAAAAATTCCTCCATACCCTGCCGATCCGCCACATCTAACGGGCGAAAAATAAAGTTAGAATACTCTTTCAATTGATGCAAACGATCCTGTTTTAATTGCACCGCATAGTAGGGATTGAGATTATCCAAACCCACCACTGACCGCCCTTGGTCTAACAATGCCTGGGCAAAATGAAACCCAATAAAACCCGCCACCCCCGTGACTAAAACCGTACCCGTCATGTTGACAATTCCTCAGCGGTGTGATTTTTGATCTTATGCTGAAGTGCCCGCCGTACCCCCAACACCAGGGTCAAATTTGCCACCGTGAGCCAGAGTTCCGCCGTTCCGTGCAGGACATCCACATTCGCCAAAGCCTGTCCGTAGAACCGTTGCGCCACAATCCCCGCCGGAATGGTGACCGCCACAAACAGCAGGGTCAACCCAAACCCCAGGAGAATCCCCCGGGGTGCCCGTGCCCGCCACAAACACCAGAGAAAGCCCAGGTAGGGAAACAGGGACAACCCAAACAGCAGGCTCTCCGTCATGGTTTCGCCGCCCGTAGCAAGCCCCAAGCCGCCCACCAAAGCGCCATATTCCCCACCAGGGTTAACCCCGCTTGCCAGGTCACCAACCAATCCAGGTGGGGGTCATTGTCAAAAAAATGCCAGGTAATCGCACAGAGGGCACTGCCCAAGGCAGGAATCATTGCCCAGGTGATCCGGCGCCAACCGTACTGCCAAAATAAATACATCGCTACGCCCCATTCCAACACACTGGCGATGTGGATCATCCAAGTGGGCAGGGACAGGACGTGCATGGTGCTAACTCCGACTGCGGTTGATCAGCAGGCAATTTACCAGATAGCCTACCAAAAATCCCCCGACCGCCAACCAAAACCCGGGGTGATAATCCAACCGCAGTACCCCCGCCCCCTCTGTCGCTACCCGTTGATCAAAGCGGGATTTTAGCATCAGCAACAGGGTGCCCCCCACCGCCCCGGAACCCATTGGTAACCACAATCCCCACCGGGAAGGGAGAAAACTGGTGGTCAACCCCACCCAAGCCGCCGTGAAAGCCACCCCCGCCGCCGGTTGCGGTTGAATTTGCGGCATACGGGTCGGGCTGGGGCTGGGTTGGGTGCCCGTGATCAATTGGATACCGGAGATTTGGGTTTGCAGGGGTTGCACCGTGCAGGACAGGGTCATAAAAGGCAGGAAAAAGGCGACAATCACCACCCCAAAAATCCCCGCCCGCAGGCGATGCAACCACCGCCAAGCCCCCTTAAGAGGACTCATTCGCCAAACGCACCTTGGTTGCCAGCCCCAACTTCTGCAACAGCCACACTGTCATCCAAGTCGCATCAATCTCCCACCAGCGCAGACCGTGCCGGGCGGAATGGGGGTAGGCATGGTGGTTATTGTGCCAGCCCTCCCCGTAGGACAACAGCGCCACCCACCAACAATTCGTGGAACGGTCCCCGGACTCATGGGAACGGTAGCCAAACTGATGGGTCGCACTATTCACCAACCAGGTGCAGTGATACACCAAAACCAAGCGCACAAAAATGCCCCAAATCACCCAAGGCCAGCCCCCTAGAGCCAACAGTAACAAACCAAACGCCACCTGAATCCCCAGCATCCAATTCTGCATAAATACATAAACGGGGTCCGTATTAATATCTTTGGTGTATTTTTCCACATCCGCATCCGCCGGAATATGGTGCAACATCCAGCCCAAATGGCTCCACCAAAACCCCCGGTTGGAATCATGGGGATCCCCCGGCTGATCCGAGTGCAGATGATGAATCCGATGCAAACCCACCCAATCAATGGGTCCCCCTTGACAGGCTAAAGTGCCACAAAAAACCAAAAAATACTCCAACCATTTGGGGGTTTGAAAACTGCGATGGGTTACCAAACGATGAAATCCCAAGGTAATGCCCAACCCGGCGGTCACCCAGTGCAGCACCAGCATCACCCCAATCGCACTCCAATTGGTCATCCCCGGCACCAAGGCGACCAGGGCACCCAAGTGAATCGCTCCCATGAAAATAATGGTTACCCAATCCAGGGGCAAACGTGTCTCTGCGGCAGTGGTCATGAAATAAATCCTTATAGTCAACGCTCTCACCCTATCATGAAATTCCCCTTCTGTGGATTATTGCCTGGGGGGCTTATGTTAGGGTAAACTCAACCCGCCCCTTTGCCCGTGAATATGGCTCTCCTTGCGATTCAATCTGTGCTAGTTTTGTTAGTCATTTGTAGTGCAATATTTTATGTAATGATTGGGGTGGTGGTGCGCCAATTTGCCCAGGAATGTCACCAAAGTTACCCAATGGTTGATCCCGGTGGGGTTTCCCTCCTGATTCCCGTGCGGGGCTTGGATGAAGATGCGGCGACCAATTGGCATTCCTTCTGTCAACAAAATCATCCCCAATACGAGGTCATTTTTGGGGTGATGGAACCGGATGATCTAGCGGTTCCTACGCTTCAAGAGTTATTAAACAGCTATGATCATGTGCGCCTGATTTATTGTTTGGAGATTCACGGTATCAATTATCAGATTAGTAATCTCATGCACCTGTTGGATGCTGCCCGTTATGAAACCATCGTCTTTGCCGACAGTGATATTCGGGTGACCCCGGATTATTTAACCAGTGTAACGACTCCGTTACAATTGCCCGAAATTGGTCTGGTGACCTGCGGCTATATGGATCATCATCCCCGCTTTTTGGGGGCGGCTCTGGCATCCCTGAACCGGTGTGTGGAATTTCTCCCCGCTTTTCTGCTGGGGCGAGCGTTGGACGGGGGGTTGCGGTTTGCCCTGGGGCCGACCATTGCCACCCGTAAGGAGGTGGTACGGGCGTGGGGCGGCTTAGAGCAGGTGGTGAATCGGATTGGTTCGGATTTCCACATGGGTCGTCTGGCACGCAGTGCGGGATTTCGGGTGGAATTGTCCGGCTACATCCTGGATAACTGTTGTGGGCGGGAATCCGTACCCCAGGTTTTGCAACGGGAATTGCGTTGGGCAAGAACCATTCGCCTCAATCGGGGTGCCCAATACTATGGCTTGGGGGCAACGTTTGGGTTGATTTACGGGGGCTTGCTCCTGCTGACCACCGGGTTGGCTCCCTGGTCAGTACTGCTGGTGTTCGTCCTGTATAGCCTCCGGGTGGCCCAGGCGGGGGTAGCCATCCACACCTTCCGTTGTCCGGGGTTGTACCCCTGGTTGTGGGCATTGCCCCTGCGGGATGTGTTGAGTTTTGGGGTATGGCTGGCGGGGGCGTGGGGGCAACGGGTGTACTGGCGGGGACGGTGGTTGGTGATCCAACCGGGGGGCACGTTGCAGGCATCCTAGCTGGCGAAGCGCTTGGAGGGTCGGAAAACCTACCTCCCTGACAGTCCTTGTCCCTCTTCCTTGAGCATTGCAAAGATGGCACTACAGCAACCCTACTTGATTGACAAACAGAAATTCCCTAGAACCAAGGATGGGGGTGGTGCCCCTGCGACCCTCTGTTCCATTCTCATTTAGGACCGCTATGGCTGATTTTTTAGGTATTGTTACTCCAGCAGGTATCCTTTGCTTATTGATAATTAGTTTCAAAAGTTCGGTCTTTTGGTTATAATAATTGTCATTAGCTTCCCTCAACAGGGAGCTTTGAGTCAGAACACGGAGGGGCACACAAAATTTATGGGGATACCTGCACAGGAAGTAGAAGGATTGTTGTGTGGTGGGCAACGCTGGCTTATTTATTGGCGGTTACAGGAATTGGGGATTTCCTGTCGTTGTGCGCCCCATCAGGCACTAGAAATTGACGTAGAATCCCCGCTGGCCGCCCTTTTGGTGTGGAGTGTGGCAACCCAGGTGGTGACACCCCGATCCGAGCAGGTGGCGTGGCTGGAACGCTGTTGGCAGTTAGGGTGAACGGGTGGGGGTGGGGCTAGGTTGGGTGGCTTCAGCGGTTAAGCGTTTCAGTTCATCCCGGTGTTCGGGGGGGGCAAGTTCGGCGGCTTTGGCAAATAGGGGTTGGGCTTCCTTGGTTTTGCCGAGGGCGTTGAGGGTTTGGGCTTTGGCAAAGACGGGTCGGAAATCCTGGGGATTTTGTTTGATCAATTGATCCAAAAGTGCCAAAGCGGGGGGCACTTTCCCCTGGGCAAGGTATATCCGCGCCATCTGAATTTGAATGCCTGTAACATCCGCTGTTCCCGGTTTAACTTTCACGAGCGACTGTTGGACGATGGATTCGGCGAGGGCAGGGCGTTCCAACTGCACCAACAAGTCCGTTACCCCCACCAGTGCCAGGAGATTCCCCGGCTGACGTTGGAGAAATTGCCGATAGGTGCTGACGGCGGCTTCCTTGTCCCCCAATTCCACTTGGGTTTGTGCCAAAAGGATATGATATTCGGCGACATCGGGGTGATTTTTCGCCAGCCGAGCCAGCAGGGGTAAAGCGCCTTTGAGGTCTTTTTGTTGCAGGCGAATTTCTAATAGGGAACGCAGGGCATAAATGTTGTCCGGGTCTTTGGCTAAAACCAGTTCAAATCCTTTGGCTTCGCTCACCCGTTCATCCTGCTGGGGGCTGGGGGTGGGAGTCGCAGATGGGGGGAGCAAATTGGCAACAAATGGCAATACGGATAAGCCCAAAAACGCCGCCCCACCGACAACCATCACGAATTTGAGCCAGGGACGCTGGGTGCTGGCAGACATGACTTGTACTCACGTTGAATGCTCTTTCAGCATACCAGAATTAGCACCATTGGTACTGATATGGCAATCTTAAATGATCTATGCTGTGTGAATCGCAAGGTTACTGAGAACCAAAGACGGGGCGGTGCCCTGCGACCCCTGTTCTAATATAGCAATTCTACTTGATTACCAAACAGAAATTCCTGAGAACTAAATACGGGGCGGTGCCCTGTGACCATTAACTTTTTAAGTATAAAATTTTACTTACAATTCAAATGCAATTGCTACAGCAGGAATAACTATGTTTTGGAGAAAACTAGGGCGATGGGTTTGGGGCATTTGGCTATGAATTTATCGTTTTTTCTCCTGGTAAATACAGCGGTTCCTCAAAAATTTGCACTGTAGAAAAGGGGCAATCTGGGGGGAGTTGCTCCAAGGTGAGAGGGGTTTCCCGGTCAACTAAATCTAGCCCCTGTTGATAACCTAGAGTAATCGCTTCATCTAAGTAAGGCTTGAGACTGGGATTTTCCTGAAGATGGCGGTGAATTTCCCGGCGTTGTTCCCGGATGGTGGCTCGCCAACTTTTGCACCGTCCTGCCGGTTGGTAGTGCCATTTGAGTAAATGCCCCAAGAGGATGCCCAAGCGGTTTCGGAGTTCCTGGCGTTGTTGTTTGCCCAAGGATTCGATTTCTTCCCGTAAATTTTCCCGGTCAAGTAATTCTAATTTGCCCAAGCGTAGATATTCCGCCTGTTGTTGCGTCCATTGGTAAAAATCCTGCTCGTAAAGGGATGACATGGTTAGGAATCAGTTCATGCGCTCGAATTTTATTTTAACTGGGGGAAATTTTTTAGGCGGGGACGGTTATGATAAGAATGGTCAACGGTTGGGGGTTTGATCCATGTCCAGCACTGTGCCGTTATTACTCCAAGGTGCCATTAGTTTTATTAATATCTACTTGGTGTTGTTGGTCATCCGGGTATTGCTGAGTTGGTTTCCTTCGATTAACTGGTACAACCAACCCTGGTTGACCCTGAGCCAACTGACTGACCCCTATTTGAATCTGTTTCGTTCGATTATTCCGCCCTTGGGGGGCATTGATTTTTCCCCGATTTTGGCGTTTCTCCTGCTCCAATTTTTAGCCACTTTATTTACCCAATTGGCGGGGGGTGCCGGTGCCTCCTTCGGGTTCTAGTCGCCTCCAAGCCGCCCGGACGCTCAAACGAGCCAGTTGGGTGGGCTTTTGGGTACAGGTGGTGTTGGGGGTAGTGGCTCTCCTCATCCTGTTGTTTGCCCTTTTGCAACGGCGGATCAACTTGCAAAGCGGCACGGGGTTGACCCTGGGGTTGCTGGGAATTGGTTCTCTGGGACTGGGCACCTGGCTCAAGTACCAAAGTGTGGATTTGGCACGCCGGTTGGCGGAGATGGAATGGGAGCATCGTCCCCGCAAGGAAGGCGTATTGAACCACCTGTGCCTGGAAATGGGCGTGGCTTTGGTGGGGATGTTGGCGACCCTGCTGGGCAGTTTCGTGGTGATTGGCAGTTTATTTGCTAAGGCATTGTTAGTTCCCCAAGGTACCCTTGCCCTTGCCAGTCAGCCGGTGGATGCCCTGGATATTTTGGTGGTACAGGGGTTACTCAATACGATTGCCGCCCATTTTGCGGGACTGGTGACGACCCTCTGGCCCCTGTGGCAGATTACTCGGGCTGAAGCAAACTGAGGCTGTATTCTTGCAGTACGGCGAGTGGGATCAATTCCAAGGTTTTGGCGTGGGTTGCCGTCAGGATCACCGGCGGTGCCACCCCGGAGCGGCGGGCTTCCTCCCAACGGCTCGCACACAGACACCAACGATCCCCAGGCTTCAATCCCGGAAATTGGTATTGGGGTGCTGGGGTGAGCAGGTCGTTGCCCCGTTGCTTGCTGAACTGGAGAAATTCCGCCGTCACCTGAGCACACACCGTATGTACCCCCAGGTCCGTAGCGCCGGTTTCACAGTAGCCGTTGCGATAAAAGCCGGTCAACGGGGCACGGCAACACAGTTGTAACGGGGTACCCAAAACATTCAAGGCTTCACTCATAAATTCATCAATTTGGGAAGGGACGACCAATCATTTACAGCCTATTGTACTGGGAATCCGCAGGCACCACATCCGGTAAATTGCGCCGCCAATAATATAACCAGAGCAAGCCCCCGATCCCTACCGCCAAACCGACCACACTCATCACCTGGGCAATGCGAAAAGAGCCGAACATCAGGCTATCCGTGCGGAGTCCTTCAATGAAAAAACGTCCGACACTGTAGGTACAAAAATAGACCAAAGTTAAAGTACCGGGGCGCAGGCGAGGGTAACGAAAAAATAAGTTTAAGAGCAAAACCAACACCAATAAATTCCAGAGGGATTCATACAAAAAAGTGGGATGGAAATACTCAAATTGACGGAGTTCTAGGGGACGATTTTCCAAGGGAATATAAAGTTTCCAGGGTAGATCAGTGGGCACCCCAAAGGCTTCCGAATTAAAAAAATTACCCCACCGCCCGATCATTTGCCCCAAGGCTAAGGAAGGCACCAACACATCAGTCAATGCCCAGAGGGAAACCTTTTGCCGTCGTGCATAGAACCAAGTAGTCGCCAAACCCGCCAAAATTGCCCCATGAATCGCCAGCCCCCCGTGCCAAAGAGCGAAAATTTCCCAGGGATTTTGCTGATAGTACGACCACTGAAACAGGACATAATATAGCCGACCACCCAGCAGGGCAAAAATAAATAATGCCAATGCTAAATCAGCGATTAAATTTGGGTCAATCTGGCGTTTTTTGGCTAAAAATTGGGATAAATTCAACCCTAGCAGTACCGATATAGCGATTAATAACCCATACCAGCGCAGGGCGAACGAGCCAAGTTGCCAGATAATCGGGCCGGGAGAAGTAAAGACCATTTTAGTTACCCCCCTGATGCCCGTTGGGGTAGTTGCGGGTGAGGACATCCAAAAGTAAACGCACATCCGCTTGCATGGTACGGGTATCTTGACGCAATTCTTCAATAGAACTTTGTTGTTGCATGATAATTTGCATCATCATCGCTTGCCCCTCCCGCAGTTCTCGAATCGCCTCCGTATTTGCCTCAACTTTAGCTTCCAACCGAGTAATTGCCTCAGCATTAGCCTCGACCTTGGCTTCCAACCGGCTAATCGCCTCAGCATTGGCTTGGGTTTGAACGTGTAACTGGCTGATTGCCTCAGTGTTGGCTTGGGTTTGGTCAGCCAAGCGATCCAACATTTCGTCATTCCAGCGTGCCATAGGGTTAACTCCAATGATGATTTCTACCTACTAATTTACCCCTTGATGACCATTGGGATAATTGCGGGTGAGGACATCCAAAAGTAAACGCACATCCGCTTGCATGGTACGGGTATCTTGACGTAATTCTTCAATAGAACTTTGTTGTTGCATGATAATTTGCATCATCATCGCTTGCCCCTCACGCAGTTCGGATACTTGCGCTTCCAACCGAGTAATTGCCTCAGCATTGGCCTCAACTTTAGCTTCCAACCGGCTAATCGCCTCAGCATTGGCTTGGGTTTGAACGTGTAACTGGCTGATTGCCTCAGTGTTGGCTTGGGTTTGGTCAGCCAAGCGATCCAACATTTCGTCATTCCAGCGTGCCATAGGGTTAACTCCAATGATGATTTCTACCTACTAATTTACCCCTTGATGACTATGGGAATATAGCAATTCTACTTGTTAGCCTGCGTATCAGAGGTGTTTAACGAACAGGATTCCCTAGAAACAAGTACGGGAATAGTACCCCTGTGACCCCTGTTTGGATAAAGCGTGGCGCAACGATACTCAGTTAGAATTGCCCTAATTTTTTTGGCGTTGCTAAATCTGGGTAGGATTGCTAAAAATCTTAAGGGCATCTCTATTTATTTGAACCGATGAAAAATCCCATCCTTGGCATGCCCATATTACCCAGAACCAAGGGCGGGGGGTGCCCCCCTGCGACCGCCAATTTACAATTTATAGAGGTGCCCTAGAAAAAATTATCACCCTAAATCTGGGAGAGCCGGAATTTCTGTCCCTCCCCAACTACTCCATCTGAAAAGCCCTTTAGTTTCTGGTAGCCATCCTGGCGTACTCCATTACAAACCCATTTGCAATTGCATTTACAACAATAGCTTCACCCAACCCCTTGATCGCCGGGGAAAAGCGACAACTTATTTGCTAGTTAAAAATAGATTAACGCCGCTGGTTTTCCCCTAGGTATTGACGCACGCCGGGGTGGTAATTTAAGTCGGTGAGAAATGGATTTTGTTGCGCATCCAAGGTGAATAAGGCCCAAAAAGGGTCGGCTTGCCGAAGCGTTGCCTGTTGTTCATACAGTGTACGGGCAAGGCGATACACCAGGGGTTGCTCCAGGGAACGGCGGGCAAATAGACAGGAATAGGTGGCCAAGGCGGTCACGGTGCGGGGTTGCCAGGGATAGGTACCGGCAGGCACCCGGGTGGGACGATAGAGTGCCGCCGCTTCAGGGAAAATTTTTTGGCCTTGTTTCAAAGCCTCTTGCCCCACCGGCAGGAGTTGAATCTTGGCCTGAGCTGAGATGCCTTTGAGGGTGGGCGACCCCGCCGCGCTGGTGACAAACACCGCATCCAGTTTACCGGCTAACAAATCCTGAATCTGTTGGCGCACTTCCCCGGTGATCAGCCGCTCCCGGGTAACATCCAAATCCGCCATTTGGAGCATCAATAACGCACTTACATAGGTGCCGGAATCCTGCGGGCCAACCCCAATCCTTTTGCCGCTTAAATTCGCTAGGGACTTGACCCCTGGGCGGGTAAGAAGATGCACCACTTCCTGATTGACTGGGCCGATGACGGTCAAGTTTTCGGCTAAGGCTCGTTCCTTACCCCCCAAATTCTTGAACAGGATAAAGGCATCTTTTTGGGCAAAGGCTAAATCCCCCTGCCCCTTGGCTAATTGTTCCAGATTGAACATGGAACCCGGCGATTCCTTGAGGGTGAGGTTAAATCCCTGGGGTTGTAGGACTTTTTGCAGAGACTTTCCCGCCCGTTCGTACACACTGCCGGGGCGAGCGGTGAACAGGGTTAACGGGGTCGCCGCCAGTGCCGGTAATCCAATGAGCCAACTGCCCAGTAAGCCCGCAACGCCCCACCCCCAAAGTTCCCGTCGTTTCATTCCTCCTCCCATTGGAAGACTTCTTTGCCCACTTGCAGTACCCGATAGCCCGAATCCACCGGCTCCAGGGGGTCTTTGCGTAAACGATGGCGCAGACACAGCACCAGCACCCGCCGAATATCCGCCACCGTCGCCAGGGTACGCCCTTCCCAAGCCGCCAGCGCCTTGGCCGCCCGGTTGGTGACAATATCCCCCCGTAGTCCGTCCACATCCAGGGTGGCACAGACTTGGGAGATACCCACCCGCAGGTCGTAGTCTATCTGCACCTGGGGTAACAGGGTGCGCGCCTGGATAATCTGCATCCGTAGGGACGTTTGCCGCTCCTGGTATTGTTCCAGAAAATCCCAGGGGTTGCGGTCAAAGGCAGTTCGTTGTTCCACAATCTGCACCCGCAGAGCCGGGTCCTTCACCGTGCGGATTTCGGCGTGCATCCCAAACCGGTCTAATAATTGGGGGCGCAATTCCCCCTCCTCCGGGTTGCCCGAACCCACCAGCACAAACCGAGCCGGGTGACGCAGGGAAATCCCCTCCCGTTCCACCGTATTCCAGCCCGAAGCGGCGGCATCCAGCAGGACATCCACCAGATGGTCATCCAGGAGATTCACCTCATCCACGTACAAAATGCCCCGATTCGCCCGTGCCAGCAGTCCCGGTTCAAAGGCTCGCACCCCTTCGGTCAAGGCTTTTTCAATATCAATCGTGCCGCACACCCGGTCTTCCGTCGCCCCCAAGGGCAAATCCACCATCGGCACCTTTTGTTTTACCACCCGTAGGGGTTCGCCCCGTTCCTTGGCTTGGCGCACGGTTTCCGCCATCAACTCCGGGTCCTCCGGGTCAGAGTTAAACGGGTCACCTTCGACGACCGCAATTTCCGGCAGGACATCCACTAAGGCGCGAATGGTAGTTGATTTCCCCGTCCCCCGGTCGCCCATGATCATCACCCCGCCGATTTTGGGGTCAATCACATTCAGCAATAGAGCTAATTTCATCTCCTCCTGACCAACGATGGCGCTGAAGGGAAAAACTGGACGGGTCAGGGAGCGGGTGACGGTGGCAGGCACAGGTTTCTCAATGATTAAGACTAACCATCCATTCTGCCATAGGGAGCGGGTAGTATTACGTTCTGACTGTCTGTAATTTATTGGGGTGTTGGGGTTCCCTGCCAGTGGGGCGTGTCAACTTACTCCGAAAACCGACGCAAAAGGTATAAAGCCAGAGAAAAAATGAAAGAAAGCCCCAGAGAAATCAGAATGGATGTGCCTAGGGGGAAATAAAAACTAAAATTCTCCCGCTCGACTTTGAAATCCAGGGGCAAACGACCCAACCAATTCAACCCAGACACCTTGGGTGCTAAGTAAAGCCCCAAGCCAATCAGTAGCAGAACTGCCCCAAAAAAGATCAGAGACTTACTGAGTTCGGATGTCATACATGCTCCAATTCCAATTTATTACCAATTACTACTAAATTTAGGGCACCTCATTATTATTTGCATCCATTGGAGGTTATCTGCCTCAAATGCCCATACTAATGGCTACGCCATGCAGGCTATCGAGGATCAAATACGGGGGCTACGCCCCTGCGACCTATTTTTAGAGATGCCCTTTATTGACTTTTGTACTTACATGGTAGGCTTGGAAGCCCCATTCTCTCCTTGGCAATTATCAATAACGCAGGGGTCACTCTCAATAGCTATGGATTCTACTTAGCATATGGGCACCTCTCTTTATTGCCACCACTGGAAGATTATTTCGCTAAAATGCCCATATCAATGACTACGCCACCCAGGCTATCGAGAACCTACACCGCAGGTGCTTCTTTTACGGGGGCGGTGCCCCTGCGACCCTTATTCCATTCTCATTTAGGATTGCTATATTACATATCACACATTACAGTTTATTTATCAATTAAAGGATACAAAAAGCCTCGATTATTCCAAGGCTTACCATGATTGACCTAGGGCAAGTGGGGTTCAACTGTATCCCATAACCACTTCAAAGACTGTATTACAATGCTTTTTGTGTCCTCGTTACATCCAGCACATCAACACCTGAAACGCCAACCATCTACTCTTCAATTTGCCAAGGCTGGCTCAAGTGTTCGGGGTCGAGCAGGCGGGGGGGACGCACGGCCAAAATCAGCCGCCCCAGTAGGGGTAAACCCGGATTCTCCCCAAACCACTTGAGGGTCACGTGCCCAGCTTCGGCCACCAAAAAATAATGTTCCGCCTGCCAGGTGGTATCCCCACGATCCACCACCAGTAATACGGGTTCGGCAATGCCAATTTCCCCCGGCAGTTGGTGGGTGAACAGGGCGAGCGGCTCCTGGGCGGAACGCAAAATTGGCCACCCCGGTAAGGCCACCACCTCGGGCGCACCCGTGACGTGGCCAAAGGGGGGCTGGGTTTGGGCAACGGGTGTATCTTCCCAAACTGATGTACTTAGGGGTAATTCCCCCGCTAGGGTCAGGATCAGGGGTTGCTCCAGGGCGGATTCCAACCGATACCAGGGCAGACGGGGGGGGGTGGGCAGGGTTTCCCGGTGCTGGGGGTCGAGGAGTTGTTCCAGAGCCGTTCTCGCCGCTTCCGTGTGGGCAAAACTCAAGCCCCGGGATAGGAGACGTACCCGCTCTGGGCTGGTGGGTTTTTGCCGCAGGAGTCGCCAGCATTGGAAGGCCACCGCATCCCCCGGATGGTCGCTAAAATTGGGCGGTACCCGGTATTGGCTCAGTTCTTTGATGGCTTTGACGACTTCTCGGGTCGCCCCAGCGTCCAAGCGTTTTTCAGCCACAAATTGGGCGCAGGCCAGCCGTTGGGTCTGGGACAATAGCCGCAGTTCGTAGAGGAGGTCACTGCCTTGGGTGCGGAAATAGTCCTGCACTTGGGCATCCTCCAGGGAGGCAAAGACTTGGCTGGCAACAATCAGTTGATTTTGGGTGCTGGGTTCCAGTCCGGTTTCTTCAAAAATGGCTTCGGTTCGCCACCCGGACTTGTGCAGGTTCTGACACATTTGCCCCCAATCCACCCAGGTGCCTTCTCGCCGCCGCAGTTGTTGCAACCATTGTTGGTGCTGTTCAGGGGTGGAGTCACTCATCCGTCGGTTCTAGCTCCTCGTCCAGGTCTTCGCTGGTGGGGGTCGTGGTCGGGGCAATCACCGCACCGGCTTCCAGTTTTTGCCGCACCTGCTGGTCAATGGTGTCCCGGATGGCTGGGTGTTCCTCCAGGTATTGCAGGGTGTTTTCCCGCCCCTGACCGATGTTTTCCCCCTGGTAGCTGTACCAGGCACCCTTGCGTTTGACGATCCCCACCTGCTCGGCAATATCCAGGATACAGCCCGCCTGGGAAATGCCTTTGCCAAACACGATGTCAAATTCCGCCAACCGAAACGGGGGGGCGACTTTATTTTTCGCCACTTTCACCTTGACCCGGATGCCAAATTCCTCCGTGCCCTTTTTCAGGGTCTGGATGCGGCGAATGTCCAGCCGCACCGAGGCGTAAAACTTGAGGGCGTTGCCGCCGGTGGTGGTTTCCGGGTTGCCGTAGGAAACGCCAATTTTTTGCCGCAGTTGGTTGAGAAAAATGACGATACAGCCGGTTTTGCTGATGTTGCCGGTAATTTTTCGCAGGGCTTGGCTCATCAGCCGGGCTTGCAAACCCATGTGGGAATCGCCCATATCCCCCTCAATTTCCGCTTTGGGCACCAGGGCAGCCACCGAGTCCACCACGATCACATCCACCGCCGTTGAGCGCACCAGGGAGTCCACAATCTCCAGGGCGGCTTCCCCGTGATCCGGTTGGGAGACCAGCAGGTTTTGCACATCCACCCCCAGGGCTTCGGCGTAGGCGGGGTCGAGGGCGTGTTCCGCATCCACAAAGGCGGCAATCCCCCCCCGTTTTTGCACCTCAGCGACGGCATGGAGGGCGACGGTGGTTTTGCCGGAACTTTCCGGGCCGTAGATTTCCACCACCCGTCCCTTGGGCAGACCGCCTCCCAGGGCTAAATCCAGGGTCAGGGCGCCGCTGGGGACGGTTTCCACCTTGATCCGGGAACCATCCCCCAAACGCATGATCGCCCCTTTGCCAAAGGTTTTTTCGATCTGCTGCATGGCAAGGGTGAGGGCTTTTTGCTTGTCTTTTTGGCTGTCGTCAGTGGGAGCGGCGGGCATAGGATTCGATTCCGTTGGGTGGGTGAATGTTTTTTTATTTTAAGCCGCCTGGGGGGGACAGATTTCGGTGACCAGGTCGGTTTCCCGTGCCTGCATGGCTTGGATGGCATTTTGCAGGACAGTGGCGAGGCTCTCCCCCCTTGCCATCTGCGCCAGCCAGCGTTGGGCTTCGTTCCCCTCGGCGAGGATGGTGCGTAGGGGGGACAGAAAACAGCTAAACCCGTACTGCTTGGCAAGGGGGGTCACCTGTTCGAGGAGTTCCCCAAGCCAGTCCCGTGCCCGCACACTCTGCCCGGTTTGCCAATGGGTGAGTACACTGTCTAAACTATGTTGGGCGGCTTTTTGGGCGTTGATGTCGCTTTGCACCCGCAGTTCCTCCGCCCGTAGCCGGGGGTAGGGTTGATTCCAGAGGGGGTCGAGGTTGGGGTTGCGTAAAAGTTGGTACAACCGGGCTTCTAGCAGGGCGGTGATTGCCAGCAGATGCACCGGGTCGCTGACCAGATCGCAAATCCGCAGTTCCAAGCGGTTCAAATCGTAGGGGCGACGGTTGCCGTTGGGACGCACGCTTGTCCATAAATGGCGCACATTTTGCATCGTACCCGCCTGGAGTTGGGTTTCCGTCCACTGGATAAAATGCCGGTGATTGAGAAACAGGGGCACATGGGGGGGGGTGTGGGGAAATTGGTGCCAACGGGTGCTGTGCCAGCCGGTGAGCCGACCGTCCAACCAGGGGGAAGAAGCACTCAACGCCAAATACAGGGGGGCTTCCACTCGCACCAACCGACAAGCACGGATCAGGGTTTCCGGGTCGTCCATGCCGATATTGATATGCACGCTGGCGGTGACCACCCGAGTTCCATAATGCTCCTGAATATAGCTGTGGTAAGGGTTACCGGGGTCAGAACGTAGAAACACCGTACTGTCCCCCAATGCCAAGGTACTGCCGGGAATCAGGGTGTAATTGCCCAGGCGATGTAGGTATTGGCGCAGGTGTTGCCGGGGTTGGACGAGGTCGCAGAGCAAGCGTTCGTACCGTTGCCGGGGTGGGGTGGTATATTCCACATTGCGCCGATCCGGTTCCCAGACAAAGCCGGGCAGGTGATGCACAATTTGGTCTGCCAACCCCACCACCTCCCCCTGGGGCGTGCCAGTGTAGAGTTCGATTTCAAAGCCTTTACACAGCATGGGCTGGCACCTTCTACACTAAAAGCCAGGGGTATCAAGACACGCAAACCTCTTTTGATTATAGGAGCAAAGGGCAAATGGGCTGGGGCAAATTCGCCGCTTCCGGGTTGAGCGTTTGGGGGGTCTATTCTGTCTGGCGGCGACACGCCAAGGTTTATCAAAATACCTGGCTGGTGAATAGTTTACCGCCCCTGTCGGAACCGATTATTTACCTGTTGAGCTTTGGTTTTGGTCTGGGTCCTTTGATCCCTGCGCTGATCTACCAGGGACGAGAAGTGACCTATCTGCAATTTATTGCCCCAGGAATGATTGCCGTGGGCGTGCTATTTCAAAGTTTTTTTGAAGGTGCCTACGGGAGTTTTATCCGTCTGCAATTTCAAAAAACCTGGCAGGCTTTGCTCACCGCTCCCCTCACCTTTACGGAAGTGTTTTTGGGGGATTGGTTGTGGGCGGCGACCCGGGGCATCTTGGCGGGGTGTACGACGGGTTTGGTGGTGGTATTGCTGGGCTTGTATCCCCCCTTGGCGTTGGTTTTGTCCTTGCCGTTGTTAATTTTGGGTGCCCTGCTATTTGGCGGCATTGGTCTTTTAACCGCCGGTCTAGTGCGGACGGTGGATCAGATCAATGTGCCCATTTTTCTGCTGGTCGTGCCCATGTTTGCCCTTTGTGGCACCTACTTTCCCCGGGAGAATCTGCCCCCGGTTTTGGGAGCTATTGCCCGGTTTTTACCCCTGTCGGCCCTGATTGACCTCCTGCGCTGGCCCTTGGCATGGCCGGGGTTGGCGCCCCTCTTGCTCGCCTGGTTACTCCTGTGGGTGATGGTGATGGGGGGCTGGGCTTGGCGGGTTATTCATCCCCAGGTGTATCGGTAGCAGGGGGGTCATTAACCTTCTCCATCGCCACCCGCAGGGCGTAGGGAAATACGGGCTGGCCGTTGCGGTTGATGTAACCCCATTCATTGGCAAATTTCACCGGTGCCATGCCCTCACTAAAGGATTCCGCACTGGCAAACTGGCAAGGAATCACCATCTGCCCCGTACTGTCAATGTACCCCCATTTATCCCCCTGCCGCACTGGTGCCATCCCCTCGCCAAAATACCAGGCTTCATCATAGGCATAGGGGATGACCAGATGCCCCTCGGGATTGATATAGCCCCAACGGAATCGCCACAGCACCGGTGCCAAGCCTTGGACAAATTTCAGAGCCTGATGAAATTGCGCACCGATTTGCCACTGTCCGCTGGTGTTGATATAACCCCAAAAACCATCCAGATTCGCCGCCGCTAAACCCTCATGAAACGGTTGCACCCAGGTGAAAAATTCCCCAATCACCACCCGTCCCTTGTCATCAATAAAACTCCAAGAATTGCCCTGTTTGACCCGAGCCAAACCATTCGAAAAACTATAGACATTATCAAACTTCAGGGGAATCACCAGGCGACCAACCCGGTTCACAAAACCCCATTTATTACCCTTTTTAACGGCGGCTAAACCCTCTCGAAAATTTAATACATGGTCAAATTGATAGGGCACCACCACCTGCCCCGATTTATTGATAAAACCCCAGTGCTGACCATTATTTACCCCAGCCAAACCCTCGCTAAAATCCACCGCCCTGGCAAACTGAAACGGAATAACCGTATGCCCTTTTTTGTCAATAAAACCCCACTTTTCCCCCTGTTCCACCGCCGCCAAACCTTCGTTAAAATTGCGGGCTTCCCGATACCTCAAAGGAATTACCAAATTTCCCGAATGGTCAATATACCCATGCCAAGACCCCTGTTTTACCACCGCCCGTCCATTGGCAAACGGTTGCGCCCCATCAAAATGCAGAGCCAAGGAAGGACGACGGAGTTCCATATAGGTCTGTCCCTGCGGGATGACCCCCAAGAGGCAGAACAAAGTAGCCAAAAATACCAACCAAAACCGGTGGTGGGAACGGAGGATACGCATCTTGGGGGGCGGAGAACTGCGAATTTATAAATTTTTTAATTATGTCCACACCCGACCCCAAGCCGTCGAGTTTTATTACAAATAATTTACATTGAACGCCCGTTAGCCCTTCGCCGCCTGGAGGATCGCCGCCGTTACCGCCAAACTTTCTTGGAACAGGATATTTTGCTGTCCCCAGCGCTGGATTTGCTGTCCCAGCAGGGTTTCGGCGGGAATATCCCGGAGGGTACTCACCTGTTCTACCCGGCAAAATTGCGCCTTGCCACCCCCTTCCAACCGCATACAGCCCGTGGTTTCGGAACACAAGACCGTACAGCAATTGGCATCCGGCTGAGCCGAATCCAGCCGCAGGCCAATCAAATCCCCCACCACTGTGCCAATATCCGCCAAAGGCAAGCCCGCCAGTTCCGTTTTGATTTCCTGCCCCTCCGGAGAGTGGCAAATAATCCGATGAATTTCGTAGTCGCCGGATTCCCAGGTGTAGGACTGGGGCACCCACCCGAGCCGACTGGCCAGCCAACCAAAAAACAGCAGGGCTTGGGTCGGATTTCCTTTTTCGTAGTCAATCACCACCTGGTCAATTTTGGGTAAATCCACCCGCCGGTCGGGGGGGTCAAAGGCGGCGGCGGTCAATTCTTGCCAGATACTCAACCGACTCCAGTTCAAGTCCGCCAGGGGGATATTGAGATTGAGCAACTGCCACAAATCCAACAAACCCCGTTCCGGTTGGGCAAAGGTCGCCGAATCCACCAGCACCCGCATTCCCCCCCGTTCCCGCAGATGAATCAACCCCTGGAGTAACACATCCTCCGGGTCGGGGTGGGCTTGCCACCAGAGATAGGTGGGTAAATCCCCGATCAGCAGGGCATTGATCAAACCCAAGGAACGCTCTAGGGCAGGGCGGGAACCGGTCAGGGTAATGTATTCACAACAGATCAAATTGCTTTGGCTCCGTTTTTGCATCGGGCAATAGGCCGCCACCCGCGCCTCCAGGGGTGCATCGGTTGCGTGCGCCTGGGGACGGAGATGGATCACCCGGCAGGGATTTTGTACCGCCAAACCCTCCACCGAGGGAGCAATCTGCGCCGCCAAGTCTGGGGATTCATAGACCACCAAAGTGAAGGTCGCCGCCCGTACTGCCCGGGGACCCGCATCCCCATCCCCGTCCACCCCCAGCCAAATCTGCCCCAATTCGGATTCAATCTCACTCAGGGACACATCTTTAGGGGCTTGGAGCGCCACCACTGCTTCGGTTGCTTCGGTCGTCACCATTGCGATTACCCTCCCAAGGCGATGCCTATTCATGCTAAAAAACTCTGGCACCACCAGTCCGAATTTTAAGATCAGCTACAGGTTCCGGGAATCCAAAGATGGCGGAACCCCCTGAGAATCAGAAATCAGCGCTTCTTACGGTAGCACTATAGTAATCCCAAATGAAACTGGAGCAGGGGTCGCAGGGATACCGCACCCGTCCTGCGTTCTGCTGAATATCCGTTCGCCAGTGGAATGGCTATACATCATCCAAAAGAACCAGTCCCATCTTTAGGGTTGTTTCTTATTAGCGGTGGCAAGGGCGGCTAATTCCCGGTCAATAAAGAATAAACCCTGACCCGTTACCCCGATCAAATTAATTTTATCCAAGATACTTTTGAACAAAAATTCTTCCTGGTGCTGTTCCGCCACATACCATTGTAAAAATTGCAGGGTGGCGTAATCCGGTTCCGTATTGGCGAGATGCACCAGGTCGTTAATTTTGGCAGTAATGAGTTTCTCATGGGCATAAATCTGCTCAAACATGGCGGTCAAGGAGGGAAAACTGGTGGGGGGCGCTTCGACCGCACCTAAAATGGCTAAAGCACCGGTTTCATGCAAATAGCTCAACAGCCGCCTCATGTGCATCAGTTCCTCGTCGGCGTGTTGTTCCAAAAAGGTCGCACAACCCTCTAGGGCTTGGTGGGCGCACCAGGAACTCATTTGCAAATATAGATGGGATGAGGCGATTTCCAGGTTGATCTGGGCGTTGAGTTTGTCAATCATTTGCGGTGAAAGCATGGGCAATTTCTCCTAATCTATGTATTCGGTTTGCTCGTAATTTAGGGCACCTCTATTGATTGCCACACTACTGGAAGATTATTAATGGCTGTGCCACGCAGGCTATCCAGAACCAAGGACGGGGGCGGTGCCCCTGCGACCCCTATTCTATTCTCATTTAGGATTGCTATAGCTTATCCCCTTTAGGGTGGTTTTTCTACCCACTCAAACAGTTCTAAATCCGTTGAGGCGCAGGAGTGACAGCCCCCACACTTCGGCTGGTGTACGGGGCGCACCCGCCCTTTGCGAATTAATACATCCAGGATCGGACGGAGGGCATCGGCGTCCATTTGCCAGTGTTGACACAACTTGGTCAACGAAACCTGCCGGTGTGTTTGTAAATAACCTTGCAAGTCTTGCAAAAGCATCCGTTACCTCCCGGAGGGTACCCGCCGCAAACGGGGGCGACTGACGGCACGCAATCCCCACAAAACCCCCAACTGCACCAGGATGAGTCCCAAGAGCCACAACAGGGAACTTTCCGGGTGTTCATTCAAGGTCGCTAACTGGTAATAGAAGGTGGCGACCCAATAAGCCAGCCCGGTTGTCCAGCAGGCGACAAACACCGTCCAGCCCAGATTGGTTTCCCGATACACCGCCGCCGTCGCCGATACACAGGGGAAATACAGCAGGACAAACAGCAGAAACGCAATTGCCGCCGTGGTACTGCCAAAACGGAGAGCCATTTGACCAAAAGTGGTCGTCTGCACCCCCAATTCCTCCGCCACTGCCTCCTCATCCCCACTCCTGCTGACTACCCCCATCCCCAGCGGGTCAAGTAACTGCTCCCCTAGGGCGGCAAAATTTTGGGGAATGCTGGCAACTGCTTCCTGGAGACCGCCCCACAGGTCAAATGCCGCCGGTGGTTCCCCACTATCTGCCGCTTCCGCCTGTGCCAACTGCCCATAGAGGGAATTCATCGTCCCCACCATCACCTCCTTGGCAAACGTCCCGGTAAATATCCCCACCGTTGCGGGCCAATTCTCCGGTCGCACGCCCATCGGGGCAAATACCGGCGTAATCTGCCGCCCAACCGCACTGAGCAGGGAATCGGTACTGTCCTGTTTCCCAAAGGAACCATCCGTTCCCACCGAATTTAACAAGCCCAAAATCACCACCATCACGATAATCATCCGCCCCGCTTTGGTAATAAACGCTTGCAACCGTCCCCAGGCGTGGATGGCTACCCCCTTGAGCGTGGGCAAATGGTACGGCGGCAATTCCATAATGAAGGGAGCCGCTATCCCCTGTAGCAGGGTGCTTTTCATCACCAAACCCGTAAACACCGCCGCCCCAATGCCAATCAGGTAGAGCAGAAACACCACATTTTGGGCGTTTCTAGGGAAAAATGCCGCCCCAAACAGGGCATACACGGATAGCCGCGCCCCGCAGGACATAAACGGGTTCATTAAAACCGTCATCAACCGATCCCGCCGGTTTTCCAGGGTACGGGTCGCCATAATGGCGGGGATATTGCACCCAAACCCCACCAGCATCGGCACAAAGGACTTCCCCGGCAAGCCAATCCACCGCATCAGCCGATCCATCACAAACGCCGCCCGTGCCAAATACCCGGAATCCTCCAACACCGATAAAAAGACAAACAATAAGCCAATTTGGGGAATGAAGGTCGCCGTCGTCTGAATGCCACCCCCCACCCCGTCCGCCAACAGCCCAATCAACCAGCCGGGCGCGTGGAGTTGGGTCAACAGATGCGCCGTGCCGTGCACTGTGATTGTGCCCACCCCAATATCAAAAAAGTCAATAAACGCCCCCCCCACATTCATCGCCACGAAGAACATGACGTACATCACCCCGAGAAAAATGGGAATCCCCAGCCACCGGTGCAACACCCAGCGGTCAATCCGATCCGAAAGCGTTTGGCTAACCTGACCGGGCAGGGTAACCGTCGCCCCCATCACCTCCCGAATCCAGGTGTAACGGACATCGGCAACCAAAAGATCAATGTCTTCCCCCAAGGTTTGAAAAATCTCCTGCCGATGGGTTTCTAACGCCGGTGCAACGTTTGCCCCATCCACTGCTTGCAACCCGTACAGCACCGCCCAAGGGGAACCCAACCCTGCCTCATGGGAACGTTCGGTAAACGCCTGCTCGATCACCGGGGGATAGACGGGACGCACCCCCGTCCCCTGCGGCTGGGTCAATGCCTGCCGGATCACCTCCTTAAGTTCTGCCACCCCCCGCCCCCGATGGGCACACAACGGCACCACCGGACAGCCCAACCGCCGTTGCAACTCGGCGAGGTCAATCCGCATCCCCCGCCCCGCCGCCTGGTCCATCATGTTCAGGGCAAGCACCAGCGGCACCCCCATCTCCAAAAGCTGGGTCGTCAGGTAGAGATTCCGCTCCAGATTGCTGGCATCCAGGATATTCACCACCAGGTTGGCTTCACCGCTGAGCAGATAATCTCGCGCCACCTGTTCATCCAGCCCCGTGCCCCCCACCGCCACATCCAGGGAATAAATCCCCGGCAAATCCACCACCGTCACCGTTTGCCCTTGCTCCCGGTAGGTGCCCTCCTTGCGTTCCACCGTCACCCCCGCCCAGTTGCCCACCCGTTGGCGTGCCCCCGTCAAGGCATTGAATAGGGTCGTTTTCCCACAGTTGGGATTTCCCACTAAGGCAATCGTCCGCTTGCTCATCGCCCATCCCTCCCTAGGTTTCCTTCACCATTCACTGGCACCACCTGCAACGCCGCCGCTTCCCCCTTGCGCAGACTGAGGGCAAACCCCCGCACCTCAATTTCCGTCGGGTCCCCCAAGGGGGCATGGCGTTTGACCTGTAGGATTGTCCCCGGCGTTAAGCCCATCCCCAGCAATTTCCGCTTGTAATCCCCCGCCCCCGGTGCATAGCCCACCACCCGCACCCGACTGCCAATCGCCGCCTCCCCCAAGGTCATCTTTGTCATTGCCGCCTCCCAGCGCTCGACACCAATCCACTCCGCCATCCCCGCCCCCAACCCCCACCGCTGACCGTGACATTCCACCACCACCGACCCGGAATCCAGATGGCTTAACACCGTCAGCACCGCCCCCTGGGTAATGCCCATGCCCACCAGCCGGGGATTTGCCTCGCCGCAATCCACCCGCACCACCCGCACCCGCTCCCCGGGCTGGACTTGGGATAGGGGCATCGTTTGAGAACTATCCGCAGTGATAACTCCCGATCCCTCGCCGCTCACGGTGGCATCATTCACATAGGTAAACCCCTGATTTTGCCTGGGATTCTGCCCCTGTCCCCAGCGATGGCGCATCGGAAACTCCTTGATTACTAATAGCGTTTGTAATAACTTTAGACCCTAGCATAATAGATATTATTCTCAATTAAAGCACAAAGGCAACCCGGCGGCGCCCCTGCCTTAAACAAGTTTTAATCCAAGTACGGGGACGGTGCCCCTGCACCTCTTTCATAAGGATGGGTGTAGCCATCCTCGGCTAGGATGGCTCTATAACTTGAAATGTGAGAAAAATTATCTACTTGCAAAATCCAGAAGCGGCAGGAAATATCCCATTTTACCTCCAAGCAACCCTGTTATTCACCGATAGCAATCCTAACTAGGTTCAGAACAACTATCATGGGGGATAGCCTTCTCGGCCTGATATTTAGCCCCAATTTCTATATGGCAATCTTGGATGATCTATGTGAATACAGTCTTTGGAGTGGTTATGGGATACAGTTGAACCCCACTTGCCCTAGGTCAATCATGGTAAGCCTTTGGAATAATCGAGGCTTTTTGCATCCTTTAATTGATAAATAGACTGTAACTAGGATCACTAAGAACCAAGTCGGGGTAACGCCCTGGCATCCTTGGTTTTTTAAGGATCAAATTTTTACTTACAATTCAAATGTGATTACTGTAGTGTTTGATTTGATTTTGGATCGAGGGGGGCTGTGATCCGAGATGAGCCGGGATGAGCCGGGGTAAGACGGGATCGAGGCTTGAGCCGCCTCGACACCTGTGATCCCATTGTGGAACCGTGTTACAAATTGGATCGCGCTTTTGGATCTAAGTGAAACACCCCTCAAAAATTTTTGCAAGTCCCTGGTTAAGTAAAACTTATTGGTTGGCTAGTTGAGGGCTGGGTGGAAAGCCTCGGAATTGAAGGTGGTTTCGGAACTCTTGAATTTGCCTAGATCAAAACTGTTGACGCAGTAGGGGAAATACGTGCCGTCCGGTAACGGCTTCTCAACTGCAATTTGCCCCGCACCTTTGGTCAATGTCCAGTAGTTCTCAATTAACCTGCGGCACTGCCTCTCGCTTAATCTGGGGTCTGGAACCCGCAGTGTGACAAGTTTGCGGTTTAAGGTTAGATCCTCGACTCGGTAGGTGACCCCCTGCGGTAAGGGGTCAATAAGGTCCCGCAAAAATATTGCCCAAATGAAACCGCTCACTACCCACAAAACCCCAGCAATGCCAATCGGAAGAAATATAACCATCGCTAGTGATGGTCGCTTAGCTTTGACCGCACCAACGGGCTGGGGCCTCGGCCAGCGGCAGGATAGGACGGGACAATATTCCTCTCCCTTGGGGCTGACTCGCAACCCCGTCCCGCACCTCGGACAACCCCGCCGCTCACCCCGTCCCATACAAATTCCTTATACCCCGGAAATTTTCACAATCTGTAACAATTGGGTGGTTTTTACGCTGAACTGTTTGATCTGTTTGCTCAAACTGTTTGATCAGATGGCGTGGGGATGTATGGCGCAGGAGATTCGCTTGCAACGTAACGTCCAGCCGCTTCGATTATCCGGCCAACTGAACTGCGGGGCAATTGGTATATCTGTGCAATAAGCCTGTCAATTTGGTTTTCCTCTGGCCGGATTCCGGTCTTGAGATAGAAAACGATGTCCTCCAGGTTCCAGCCAAACTTGGACGCAACCAATCGTAACTTTAGAGTTGACGGGATGCTACCCTCATTCCACGCCTGAATCGTATTCCCTCGAACTCCAAAGAAAGCCCCAAATTTATCCTGACTAGGTCGGTCGTATTTTTCCCAAAGCTCATTAATAAGAATCTTGAACCTATCTCGTTCGGCCTCAGACCATTGGGTATCTGCTTTTGGGCACCTCTATTAATTGATTTTGGGAGGGATTTGTGAGATAATTAGTATTAACGACGTGGAGAGGGAAAATGGGTCAAAAAGGATTTTGGGATGAGCAAGAGCGGCGGGAAAAACTCAATCAGAAAAAGCCCATGCTGAAGTGGCTCAATGAAAATATTAACTGGGAAGATTTCCGACCCATATTAGAAACCATATATGACAAGGAAAGAAAGAGTAATGCGGGTCGAAAACCCACCGACGTCATTGTGATGTTTAAATTGTTGATTCTCCAACAAATGTATGCCCTTAGTGACGATGAACTCGAGTTTCAAGTGAATGACCGTATCTCGTTCATGGAATTCCTAGGATTGGGTATCGAAGACGCTATCCCTGATGCCAAAACGGTCTGGCTATTTCGGGATAATCTCGCCAAGCACGATCTAGTCAAAGAAGTATTTGCTCACTTTGATAATTACCTGAGAGAAAAAGGATATATTGTCGAAGTTGGTCAGATTGTGGATGCCACTCTCATTCCCGTGCCAGTCCAACGAAATACTCGGCAAGAAAATCAAGAAGTAAAGGAAGGGAAAATTCCTAAGCAATGGGAGGAAAAACCCCAGGTTTTACGGCAAAAGGATAGAGATGCCCGTTGGGTAAAGAAAAATGGTGTCAGCTATTTTGGCTATAAAAATCATATCAGTGTGGATGTAAAATATGGTTTTGTGCGTCATTATGTGGTCACGGATGCCTCCGTGCATGACTCACAAGTATTCAGTCAACTGGTGGATATTGATGGGTCGGAAATCTGGGGAGATAGTGCCTATCACAGCACGGATTTAGAATGGACGTTAGCCAGGATTGGATTTACCAGTCACATCCATGAAAAAGGCTACCGAAATCAGCCCCTAACCGCAGAGCAAAATGAAAAGAATCGCATCAAATCTAAAGTGAGAGCCAAGGTGGAACACGTATTTGGTCAGTGGGTGATGTGTCTTGGGGGTAAATTCATGCGTCTGATTGGTAAAACCAGAGTAGAAGCGGCAATTGGTTTGAAAAATCTGGCTTATAATTTCCGCCGTTATGCGTTTTGGGAGCGGCAGTCCCTGGCCGATAATCTGTGAGTTTTGACCCCCTACTAAGTCTCTTTTCAATCATATCTACAGCAATCTATAAAACCCAGTCATCTTAGTACAAAAAAGTACTGAGCAATGCTATGCTGTTTTTGTGTTTCGTTCTCATATTTTGAATAAATAGAGGTGCCCTTTTGTGTCTGTGTACCTGGTCATTGGTTTGTCCCTGGTCAACCTTATATCTACCGATCTTAATGCATATACCAGCACAGTGTCTATCTATAACTTTGTCTGTCGGTATTGACAGGTATTTTGGCTATATTAGGGGGAAGCCGGTGATGAGATTTGAACTCACGGCCGCTCGATTACGAATCGAGTGCTCTACCACTGAGCTACACCGGCACTTAAAATATAAGAATATCAAAAAAATTCACCGGCAAAACCTATGGCAAACCGAGACGAGGAGCAGTTCCTCCGGTTACAGGCAGAGGCGCAGGCGCCCTATCGGGGTCTCCGGCAGTTTGTCTATCTGGCGTTTGCCCTGTCCGGGTTGGCGGGGGCGTTCATTTTTGCCACTGACCTCCTGGCTGGGGATGGCAATCTCCGCACTGGGGTGAACCTGCTGTTGCAACTGGGGCTGGTGGCGGCAATGACCTGGCTCTGGCGGTGGGAACAGCGCAATGGTCAACGACAAAGGGAACAAATTCGCCGGGATCGGTTAAGATAGAATTTACATAAATTAATTCATCTGGGTGGATGGCTTGAGTGGATGCGGTAGCGACGATTTCCCAACCCGTTGATTGTCCTCCGTGGTTACAGGAACTAAACCAGCATCCGACTGCGGACAGCATTTTGATGACCAAAGCGTTCACCTTTGCGGAACGACTGCATCGGGGACAAAAGCGCAAATCCGGCGAGGACTATATCATCCATCCGGTGGCGGTGGCGGGTCTGCTCTGGGATTTGGGGGGGGATGCCCAGATGGTTGCGGCGGGTTTTTTGCATGACATTTTGGAAGATACCCAGGTGACGGCGGAGACCCTGACCCAGGAATTTGGTGCAGAGGTGACCCGCTTGGTGGAAGGGGTGACGAAACTTTCTAAATTTAGTTTTTCGAGTAAGACGGAGCGGCAGGCGGAGAGTTTTCGCCGGATGTTTCTGGCGATGGCGCAGGATATTCGGGTGATCGTGGTCAAACTCGCCGACCGTCTGCACAATATGCGGACATTGGAATATCTATCCCCGGAGGCGCAGTGGCGGATTGCCCGGGAGACGTTGGATATTTTTGCCCCCTTGGCGAATCGGTTGGGGATTTGGCGGTTTAAGTGGGAATTGGAGGATTTGGCGTTTAAGTACCTGGAACCGGAATCCTACCGGCAGATGCAGCAGTATGTGACGGAAAAACGGGCGCACCGGGAACAACAAATCGAGCAGGTGGTGGGGCAGTTGGGGGGGCGTTTGCGGGAAATGGGAATTGGGTTTCAGGAAATTACCGGGCGACCCAAACATCTGTACGGTATTTTTCAAAAGATGCAACGGCAACAAAAGGAATTCCACGAAATTATGGATGTGGCTGCCGTGCGGATTATTGTGAATACGATTGATGAATGTTACCGGGCGTTGGCGGTGGTGCATAACAGTTTTACGCCGGTGCCGGGGCGGTTTAAGGATTATGTGGGTCTGCCCAAGCCCAACCATTACCAGTCTCTGCATACGGTGGTGATTGGACCCCAGGGGAAACCCTTGGAGGTGCAAATTCGTACCCTGGCGATGCACTATGTGGCGGAATACGGGATTGCCGCCCATTGGAAATATAAGGAAGCGGGCAGTGGTGCCAAAATCAAACCGGCGGATGAACGGTTTACCTGGTTGCGGCAGTTGTTGGAATGGCAACACGACCTGAAGGATGCCCAGGAATACGTGGACAACGTTCGGGACAATTTTTTCGACCAGGAAGTGTATGTGTTTACCCCCAAGGGGGACGTGGTGGATTTGACGGCGGGGGCAACGCCGGTGGATTTTGCCTATCGGATTCATACGGAGGTGGGCAACCACTGCTGGGGGGCACGGGTAAATGGGCGGTTGGTGCCTTTGCATACGCCTTTGCGGAATGGGGACATCGTGGACATTCTCACCCGGGAAAACGCCCGCCCGAGTTTGGATTGGTTGAATTTTGTCGTCACCAATACAGCCCGCAATCGCATCCGCCAATGGTACAAAAAACTCAACCGGGAAGACCACATTGCCCAGGGGAAAGCCCTGCTGGAGGCGGAATTGGGGCGCAGTGGCTTGGATAATTTGCTGAAATCCGAGGTGATGGCAACGGTGGCGCAACGGTGCAACTATGCCCAGGTGGAGGACCTGCTGGCGGCTTTGGGCTATGGGGAAGTAAGCCTGAAGCAGGTGGTGGGTCGCTGGCAGGAGGTTGTGCAACAACAAACCCAGCCCCCGGAACCGGAGAGCATTCCCGCCCTAGGGAAATCCACCAGCACCCATGAAGTGGCGGGATTACACGGGTTGGCGCACCATCTGGCGCAATGTTGCCATCCGATTCCCGGTGAACCCATTATCGGTGTGGTCACCCTGGGGGGACGGGGGATTTCCATCCATCGCCAGGACTGTGCCAATTTGAAAGCCATCCCGGTGGAACGGCTCCTGCCCGTAAGTTGGTCAGGGGTCGAAACCAGCCAGCAGTACCAAACCTATCCGGCGGTGATCCAGGTCACGGTGATTGACCGGGTGGGGGTACTCAAAGACATCCTCAGCCGGTTGAGCGACCAACGGATCAACGTCAGCGATGTCCACATGACCACCCGTGCCAACCAGACCGCCGTGATTACCCTCCGGGTGGATGTGCAAAATGTCGCCCAGTTGGAGACCGCCCTCAGCCACGTCCGCAAAATCAGCGATATTCTGCATCTGCATCGGGTCGGGCAGGAAACCAAACCGGATGAGCGAAATTAAAGCACTGCAATTAGCCCCAAATTAACCAAACCAATGGGAGGGTTCCCGACCCGCTTCCGCCACGCTGGGAATGTGATGGCTGATCCAATCCCCCCGCAGTTGTAGTATTTCTTGAATCCCCTGGTGGAGCAATTTTTCAATTTCCAAGCGCCGCGCCGTACAGGATTGCCGCCCATCCCACTCCCGATCCTGCGCCACATACATCCCCATACCGGGCAGATGGTTGAGCACATAGGCGACCAACTCCTGCCGCAACGCCGGAATGGCAAACGCCTGTTGATAGGGATGGTGGGGATAGCTATCCAACACCGATTCCACTTCGCTGATGATCAACTGCTCATTCAGGTTCACCACTGACTTCATCATGGTCTGTACCTGCAATGTAATGAATTGGGGTTATCCCCCTACGCTTCATCTTGGCACAATCTAAAGAGGGCATTAAGAAAACTTCGTAACCTTGGGGGCAATGCGGTTCACCCCGGGGTTGACGGTAAACCCCATCAAACAGGGACTTTTGCGCGCATTTACCCCCGACAGGAGATACATTCATTCCCAGTGCCCTACTTGATTTGTACTTACATAAACCCCTGTGATACCCATCAAATCCGAACTTTACTCGCATTTACATAAACATAAATTTCTTTAGTAAAATTCATAATAGATATGACAGTTTATTTACATCCATAAGTTATGATGAATTATTTTTGGCGGGGTCAGCGGATTCGTTACCAGCAGGCGGGGGCAGAGGGGTCAGCGGTGGTATTGGTGCATGGGTTTGGGGCGAGTAGCGACCATTGGCGGCAGAATTTAGGGGTTTTGGGGCAACGGCATCGGGGGTTTGCCCTGGATTTGCTGGGGTTTGGGGGGTCGGCGAAACCCGCACCGGGGGCAGAAATTGCCTACACCTTTGAGACTTGGGGGGCGTTGGTGGCGGATTTTATCCGGGAGGTGGTGGGGGAACCGGCGGCGGTGGTGGGCAATTCCATCGGGGGGATCGTGGCGTTGCAGGCGGCGGTACAGGCTCCGGCATGGGTGACGCGGGTGGGACTGCTCAACCCTTCTTTGCGGTTACTGCATCGGCGCAAACGGGCGCAACTGCCTTGGCATCGCCGGTGGGGGGCACCTGTATTCCAAAACCTCTTGGGCTGGGAACCGTTTGGGGTGTGGTTTTTTCAGCGGTTGGCGCAACCCCAAGTGATTCGCCGCCTTCTCCAGCAAGCCTACGCCCGCCGTTCAGCTATTACGGATGATTTAGTACAAATGCTTTACAAACCCTCCCAAGACCCAGGGGCGGCGCAGGTGTTTTTGGCTTTTGTGCGCTACAGCGATGGACCGTTATTAGAAGATTTATTGCCCCAAGTCACCTGCCCGGTACTGCTGGTTTGGGGGGAAGCGGACCCCTGGGAGCCGTTGGCGTTGGGGCGTACTCTAGCTGAGGGATTTCCGCAGGTCAAGCAATTTATCAGCCTACCGGGGGTGGGGCATTGTCCCCAGGATGAAGCCCCGGAGTTGGTCAATCCCCTGCTTTTGGATTGGTTAGGGGGTTAATCTTCCCCAGGGGGGAAACTGTGAATCCGTTGTTTGCGGCGGCTGACTGCCCGATAAATCCGTTCCGCCACCCCCGGCAAATGCTGTTCAAATTCCAACAAGAACCGTTCATCGTCCGCCTCATCCCCCGGGTCTTCGCCAGTGAGCAGGGTTTTTTGCAAGCGGGGAAAGGCTTTTTCATCCACAATCCTCACCAGGGCATCCAAACAGCGCAAAAACTGCCGTTGGGTGAGCAAGGAATCCTCCAAAGGGAACTCAATCATGGCGCGCACCTCCCCGTCGCTGGGGTCGTATTCCCACTGCACCATTTTGGTTTCCCAGGAAATGGTCAGTAAGGTCTGTAAAGCCGCCCCCAAATGGGGATGATTTTTTAAGCCACTGATCACCTGGGGGGCATAAATTTTGAAAAATTCCCCCGCCTCCTCCAGGTCAATCACGATCAATAAGTTATCCAGATGGGTCGCCTGGACACCCGTGACGACCCGCCCCTCTTCCGTCCTCACATCGTATTTCCATCCCAGCCCATCTAAGTAGCTGACAATCTGCGCCAGCGTTGCCGCCATAAGCCCCCCACGCGAGGAAATGCTCCCATTTTACCCTGATGTGACAGCCAGACACCGCTGAATCGCCTCCCGGTACTCGCTTTTGGGCTTGACCCCCCGCCATTCCTCCAGCCGTTCCTTGCGGTGGAACAGTTGCACCGTCGGGGTGCCGGTCACGCCAGCGGCCTGGGCAATTTCCGGGTCTTCTTCAATATCAATGATCACCAGGTACATCTGGTCAGCCAATTCCCCGGCTAACTTTTCCAGAATCGGTTTCAAGGAACGGCAGGGGCCACAACCGGGTGCCTTGTACATCACCAATAGGGGTTTGTCCGTTTCGTGGTAGAGCTTCCGCAGGGCATAACTGCCGGTTTGGATCGGCTGGTGTGGGTCAAATGGGGATGCCGGAGCCGGGGATGGGGTTGGTGCCGCCGGGGTAGCCGTTACAGTCGTTGGGGCACTGGCAAACTCCTGGGCTAAATCCTGTGCCGCCAACCACCGTTCCGCCAACAGTGCCGCCATACAGCCCGTGCCCGCCGCCGTAATTGCCTGCCGGTACTCATGGTCCTGCACATCCCCACAGGCAAACACCCCCGGCACACTCGTCGCCACCGTACCCGGTTGGGTGAGAATGTAACCTGCCGCATCCAATGCCAACTGCCCCTGGAACAAATCCGTATTGGGGGTGTGCCCGATGGCGTAAAACAAGCCCCCCACCGGCAAATCCTGCTCCTGTTGGGTTTGGTTATTCTTCACCCGCACCCCCTGCAAGGTGCCATTCCCGTACACATCCACCGCCTCCCTGTGCCAATGCACCGTAATTTTGGGGTGGCGCAACACCCGTTCCTGCATGGTTTTACTCGCCCGCAGTCGCTCCGAACGCACCAGCAAATGCACATGGCGGGCAAACTTGGTGAGATAAACCGCCTCCTCGCAGGCCGTATCCCCCCCGCCAATCACCGCCACATCCACCCCCCGAAACAGCGGCGAAGCCCCATCGCAAATCGCACAGGCGGAAATGCCCAAATTCCAAAATTTCTCCTCCGAGGGCAAGTGCAACCGTTTCGCCGTTGCCCCCGTGGCAATAATCACCGCATGGGCACGCACGTCCCGTTCCGCCGACCGCAGGACAAAGGGTCGTTGCTGCAAATCCACCGCCAGCACATCCTCCGGGATCAACTCCGCCCCCCAGCGCACCGCCTGCGCCCGCATCCGTTCCATCAACTCCGGCCCGGTCAACCCCTCGGGAAAACCGGGGAAATTTTCCACCTCCGTCGTCGTCATCAACTGCCCCCCCGCCGGACCGCCCCGCTCCACCCCCGTAAAGACCACCGGCTTGAGGTTGGCTCGTCCCGCATAAATCGCCGCCGTGTAACCCGCTGGCCCCGAACCAATAATCACCACATTCTCCACCCTTGGGGTATCCATGCCAATTCAAACTCATAACGACTATGAATAGCAGTATAAGGGATAGGGGGAGGCGGCGGCAAGGGAGAGATTTGGGTTATGATCATGAAGCCAGTTTCGGGGCGTAGCGCAGCTTGGTAGCGCACCACTTTGGGGTAGTGGGGGTCGTGGGTTCAAATCCCGCCGCTCCGATAGGCTTTTCACCCCGTCTGACGGGCGAATTCTGAGTTTTTTGTGCAGTACGGGTTGGGTATGGTTGGGGTCACAAGTGTTGAATCCTGCAACAAAACTTTACATATTGAGGCGTGGGACGACCCGATTGAGCCAATGGACAAAATTCCACTCCTGCCGTATTAAAATTTGCATATATCGCAACTTATCTACTAATTTACTTCCATACATCCGTGGAGCTTTTAATAGTTGCAATATCAAATAAACTATGAGAATTACGTCAATTTGAATCATAAGGTAGTGCTATCCAAGTAATGCTTCATTATAGTGATGGATGAAATTAAAGATGATACCAATGTGATTTTCTAAGTTTTTGGAAAACGATAAAGTTTTCCGGGCAAGGCGCCCAATTCGTTGCCTCAAGGTATTGTTAAACCGCTCAATATAAGAAGTTTTCCCACTACCTTTGGAAACTCTTTCGTGTTGTTTTAGAGGAATCACCTCCCGATAGGCTTGCCAAAAGTCTGTGTAAAACTTAGCCTGATTACGCCAAACTCTAGGTAGCCGTCGCCACAGTTTTTTAGCTGTCTCAATGCTCCTATCTCCTATACAAGCTGCAACGATAAGACGCGTCGTTTTTTCCAGAGCCAACCATAGCCATTGGGGATTCTGCTTGGAACCCACAAACGACCACACCTCATCGCATTCCAGCTCTAGCTCTCCATCTTTATTAGGTTCAACATCTAGACTTTCTGCTGTGTACGCCACCACATGTTTTATATATCTATACAACCAGGATTTTGAAATACCTGTGACCCGGGATATTGCCGCAATTGAAATTCGTTCTAACAACATTTTGTCAACCATCTCCCTCTGCTCCTTAGAAATATACTTCTTCTGGGCAGATGGAGTAAATTGCCGATGACAATCATGACACATATATCGTTTTTTGCCATTGTGAATATGCCCAATCACATTTTTCGACTGGCAGTAACGACAAGTAATTGAGTTCATGGCTTCCTCCAATCTCTCTTGATTCCCATGATAGCCATTACAAAGATAGCACTACCCGCCCTCCACAGATATAGCACCGATTAACGTGTATTTCTGACCCTTGTTTTTCTGGCGATAACTATAAACTTTTTTCCCTTGTAAACTCCATGCAACTTTCCTCTCCATGCCCTCCCAGGTTGCTGTTTCATCTACGGCAACTATATCTTCGGCTGGAACGCTTCCAATCTTATGCCAGTATCCTAAGCGTTCTGCACAACTTCACTCTTGGCTTTTTCACTGCGGAATGTCTTTTTTTTTTAGAGTGATTTTATGCTTTTTCAAGAAAGAATGCAATGTGCTAATACTCACTTCCTAGCCTTTCTCCGATTATCTCAACATATTGCCACAAACACTTATCTGGATACTCTTCAACAATGGCTAAAATCTCAACTTGATTTTGTTCTAAAATTCCAACTCGTTTTGTCCCTACTTTTTTAGGTGTTAAGTCTTGAGTCTGTTTATACTGTTGTACCAGGCGATGTACTGTCCTTTTAGTTACCAATGGCTTCGCCACGCTTCGCTATAAACCGCTTAGCTACTTCCCGGATTGTTCTCCCGCTTGGTATGCAGCTACAATTCTTTGCCGTAAATCTAAGGAATGTGTAGGCATCTCTTTGTCCTCTCATTTCTATGGTTTGTATCCCATAATAGCATAAAAGACTATACTGCTCATAACATCTCAGTGAGCATCATCATCTTTACCACTTTACCATAGTTAAACTATTTTCCAGAGATGTCTATTGAAACCTGCCAGCGGCTGACCCAGGAATTTTCGGGTGAATTTATCCGCATCGAAGGCGAAGATGTGGTTCAAGCCGTTGCCCAGGTGATCCAGACGTACCATATCACCCAGATTGTTTTAGGGGAAACCCGCCGCTCCCGCTGGCAGTTGTTTTGGCAAGGTTCGATTGTCCAACGGTTGATGCGCCTGCACCCTCACGTTGACCTGCATATTATCGCCACCAAGTAGCTCCGGTTCAATCAGTGAACACATCGGGGGCTAAAATTCCCTGGGCAATCCCTGTCACCGACCCGGTCATGGTGATGGCAAAATCCGGGGCAATCTGAATCGCCAATTCCCCCCCTGGCATCTCGACGGTGACATCGGAGCCACACAACCCCAACCGATGCACGACGGCGGCGGCGGCACTGCTACTGCTCCCGGAAGCCAAGGTATAACCCGCCCCCCGTTCCCAAATCTCCAACCGCAGTCGTTCCGGGGACAGCACCTGCACAAACTGCACATTCGTCCGCTGGGGGAAGAAGGGATGGGTTTCCAAGTCTGGTCCATAGGTCTGCGCCAAGTCCGGGGTCGTCTCCGGCACCAAGATCACACAGTGGGGGTTGCCAATGGTAGCCGCCGAGAAGGTGAACTCCCGCCCCTGCACCGCAATCGGCTCCTGGAGTACCTCCCGGTCTGCCCCGGTCACCGGAATCAACCGGCTCTGAAAGGACACCCGCCCCATCACCACCTGCACCTGCCGCCCGGACTGCTGTACCTGCGCCTGCACCCGCCCCCCCAGGGTTTGTATCTGGAACGGTTGCTCCCCCACCTTGCCCTCGTCCCAGAGATAGCGGGCGAAAATCCGCAGACCATTGCCGCTTTTTTCCGCCTCCGAGCCGTCCGGGTTAAAAATCCGCAGACCAAACTCCCCTCCCGGAGCGGGTAAAGGTCCCAGCAAAATCCCATCGCTCCCCACCCCAAAATGCCGATGGCACAACCGTTGGATCGCTCCGGGATGCAGGGGAAATTCTAACCGCTCCGGGTCAAGCACCAGGTAATCATTCCCCAGGGCGTGGTATTTCCAAAAAGGGGTCGCCAACTAATTCGACTCCTCCTCGTACTGCCGTTGGGGCAAATTCATCGGCGGTTGGTAGGGTTCCGCCTCCGCCCAGGCATCGCTTTCCAAATCCACCTCCACCGGCTCCGGTTCCACAGGCTCCACATACGCCGCCTCGACCCGCCGGGGGGCTTTCCGGGCAGGACGGGTAGCGGGTACCTCCGGCTCCGCCCAATCCTCTTCTGTGCGTGCCCGCCGCCGTTCACTACTGGGGGGACTGCCACTGCCCAGGCGATTTTCATAGCTCACCGGGGTAGGGAGATAATTCGGGTCATCCTCCCGCTCCCAGGGGGGTTTGCCAATGCCCACCGCCTCCAGCCAACCCCGGGTGAGTTGGTTGAGCCGCTCCTCCGCCCCCTCAAACACGATCAGCTTGTCCGCCCCCACGCTCACCACCTCATCCACGGACAACTCATAGGTGCTGAGAAACCGGGCGGGAATCCGGGGCACCCCCAACGAATCAATCACCAAATGGGAAATCCGCCCATCCGCCACCGCAAATTCAAAATCCCGCACCTTCCCCAAAAACTCCCCGGTTTCCGTCACCACTTCGCTCCCCACCAGGCGGGTGTAGGGGGTCAGGTCGAGTTCTTCCAATACCCGGTCATCCTCCACCAACACCACATCCCCAATCTGCCGCACGTGTTCCCACCGCACCGAATGGCTGGGTTCCCCCGGCAAATAATTATTCACCAGGGAATCCTTAATATCTAAAGCCACCACCTGCCACGCATCCACGTCACACCAGACCTGGCTAACCACCCCCAATCGTCGCCCCCGGTCACGGGTAATCAATTGGCAATCAATTAATGCCGAACGAAAACAAACCTGGGTCGTCGCTTTCATAAACGTAAGGTGCCGGTGAGACAATCCAGCCCAAGGGCTATCCCTCTATCTTAACGGGATTTGTTTTTGTTGTTTTTAAGAGCCGGTGGTCTGCATGGACAGGCGTTCTTTCAATTGCCGCAGTGCGTCTGCCCAGCGGGGGTCGGGTTCCGTCGCCTCGTAGCTATGACTGGCACTCACCGGGACGCTGGTGGGTTGGGCTGGGGGTTTGCGCCGATTCTGTTGCCGTTGGCTGTTGCGGTTGGGGGCATCCCGCCGGGGGGTGGGGCGTTCCACCGGGGTCGTGGCTTTCACGGGTTTGGCTACCGGTTCGCTGACCGCTGGGGCTTCCGGCTCCGGGGTGTCCTTGGTATCCTTGGTGCGGGGTAGGGCTTTTTCCACCTTCAGGGCTTGCTCCCGAAAGGTCTGCCCGTTGAACCGGCTCACCAGGCTGTCCGCCTCCGCTTCCGTTTTTACCGTGATAAAGCCGAAACCCCGGCATTTATTGGTCTTGCGGTTGGTGATCAGCTTCAGGGATTGAATCTCCTGCGCCTCCCGGAACAGGGCATCCAATTCCTGTTTGTCCACATCTTCGGGCAAATTACCCACATAAATCCGCACAGTCATAGAACACCTCCTAAATTGGGTACACAATGGGGGAACCTAGGCACATTTGGGGACATGGTAAATGGTTCACTGATAGGCAGGATTAGGCAAACAAAATTGTGACAAATCCTCGCAATCCGACGGTGCATTACCCTAAAAAAGACCAGCACCTTTATTAGGTTATCATACCCCACGGGCGGATGAACAAAATGATCCCTAACCCTTAATAGCCTGTTGCCTGTGCATCCACAACCCATTGGCACGGCACCCGGGTCACCCCGGTACGGAAATTTCCCTGGGGGTCAAGCTCCAACCACCGGAAGCCAGGAAAAGCGGTATCCAAGGTAAATGCCTGGGCTTGGGGGGCAAATTGAATACAGGTGGACGGGCTACTCAGATAGGTCACGCCCCGCCGTTGCCACCTGCGTTCCTGATGGACGTGTCCACACAGCACCAGTTTCACCTGGGGATGGGCATCGCCAATGTGCCAAAATTGCTCCGGGTTCGCCAGGGCACTGTCATCCAACCAGGGGGAACCCACCGGGAACAGGGGATGGTGCAAGGCAATCAGGGTGGGTTCCGAGGACTGGTGCAAAACCTGTTCTAAGTAAGCCAGTTCCGCCGCCGCCAATAAGCCGCCCACCGCCCCCGGCACCGGGGAATGGAGCAGGATAAACCGCCAGCCCCCCTGGACAAACGTTTTGTCTGGGCGCAAGCCCCCCGCCGTCAAGGTCTGGGTCAAAAGTTCCGGTTGGTCGTGATTGCCCCCGAGCCAGTAAATCGGGCAGGTCAAGGGGCGCAGTAAATCCACCAGATTTTGGTAGGAGGCGGGGGTTTCGTCCTGGGATAAATCCCCCGTCAAGAGCAGTAAATCCGGCTGAAAAAGCTGTACTTGCTCCAAAACTTTGGCTAAGGTTACCCAAGTCGGGCACCCCACCAACACCTGATGCGGGTCGGCAAACAGGTGGGTATCAGTGATCTGGACGACCCGCAGGGGTTGGTACACGACTTAAACGTTAATCATCGTAAACCCGACATTCGACGGCATCCGGGTTGGCATCACAGTATTGTTCCAGGGAGTTTTTGGGTTTTTCCTGCTCCCTTTGGTGTGCCGCTTCCGCTTGCAGTTCCTCCACTGTGTCCCAAGCCACGGCGCATTCGGGGTCAGCCTCCCCCTTTTGGTCGCAGATGGCACGGGCGGCATCCCGTTCGGCTTGGATTTGGGCGTGTATATCGCTCATAAAGTTGTTAATCTCACTAGGGTACTTCTTATGCTTGTATCCCAAATACCTGGGTACACTACATTTCATTGTACTTTTTTTCAGAATTCCCCGTCAGTTGTTGGGCAAGAACGGTTAACCGTGCCAATCCTGTGCGTGCCCCCTGAATTAATGCCAATGCCGCTCTGGGTTGCCGAAACATCGCCCAAGCTAAGGGTAGGGGGTGCAACGTTCCTGTCACTGCATCCACCGTCGCCCCCAGATCGGGCAAAACCTGGTGCATCCCATCGCTGACCACCCGTACCATGCCCAACCGTGGGATGTAGTTCAAAATCCCATAGCCTTCCATTTCCACCACCGCCGTGTCAAAGGTTTGCCCCAAGGTTTGCTTTTCCTGGGGCTGGGTGACAATCTGGGGCACGGTTAAGCCCCGCACCACCGGCAACCCCAACCGCTGGGTCAACCATTGGGTCATTTCCGGGTCGTAGGCACGGGTTGCCCCGCTCACCGCATCGGTAGAACTCTGGCAAATCACCGCATCGCCCACCTGCCATTGGGGTTGCAGTCCCCCAGCCAAACCGAGGAGAACGGCACCTTTGCCCGCTAATTCCCGTTGATGCACCCCCCACCACTGGGGCAACCCCCGACTCCCCAGGGGCATCGCCAGCACCGGACACGCAGGGTCAGCCCCCCGACGCACCGCCCGATATTCCGCCCCTTGGGGTGCCAACAGGGTCAGGCGGGGGACACTTGGGTTTGTTTCTGGGGCAACCATTGCAGTACCCGCAGGATGGTCTGGGACAGGCGCGGGAGTAGCCGGGGTTGGAGCAATTCCGGGGCAAAGGCGCGCATCCGGTGGGCATTTTCCGCCACGCAGGTTGCCAAAAAACTCCGCAGGGTCAAATCCGGGGCAAACACCAATGCCCCCGCCGCCGTAAAGCCACTCCCCGCCGTTGCCGCCCCCTGAAAGGAACCCACCAGATGACTCAGGGCTTTGCCGTAATTCCACAGGCTATTCACCGCCCGATAGGGAGCCACCCCCCAACCCCGGCGACTTTGTTCATAAGCGAGCCAATTCACAAAAAACACGATATGGCGGGCTTCTTCCTCAATAATCGGGTCAAACAAAGTGAACAGCACCTCCGGGAAAAACCCCGACCGCTGGGCAATGCGGAAAAATCCAAAGGCAAAAAACGAATCCAAACATTCGCTAAACCCAAAATCCACAAACGCCTGGCGCAAATCCTGGGGTGGGGTGTAGTCTGGGTCGAGGTTCACAGGAATCCCATACCGTTGCACCAAACAGGTCAATAACCGCCCATGCCGGGCTTCTTCCGCCGCTTGCAGTGCCACCGCTTGGCGGATGAGAGGGTCGTCAATTTCCTCAGCAAACGCCTGTGCCATCATGCCTGCCCGCTTTTCCGTCGCCAACGCCTCCTGCCAAAAGGGAATTCCCCGCAAAAAATCCAGGGTTTTCCCGTCCAACTCCGGCCAAGGGAAGGTCGTCGGGTCATAGGTTTGGTGCGTCTCCAACAAACTGCGACAGAATAAATCCCGATGGGCAGGACTCCCCAACCGCATGACGTTCACCCCCGGCACACAAAAAGATCGTTCCCACCTTAACAAATCCCATTGGCGAAAGAAACACCCCCCAGGGGAAATTCCGGGTGTGGTAAAGTCGTACCGATGCCATTGGCTATGCCCATGTCCCTCATTCAACACCTGCAACAGCAACTGCGCCGGGGCGAAACCACCAGTGTGGCGTTGGTGGAGCAGTACCTAGAACGGATTCGCCAGCGGGAACCCCAGGTGCGGGGCTATCTCACGGTGACGGCAGAACAGGCACTTGCCCAAGCCCAAGCGATGGATGCCCGCCGTGCCCAAGGGGAAGACCTGGGATGGCTGATGGGAATTCCTATTGCTTTGAAGGACAATCTCTGCACCCAAGGCATCCCCACTACCTGCGCCTCTCGAATCCTAGAAAATTATCAGCCTCCCTACAATGCCACGGTGGTGGAGCGGTTGACCCAAGCGGGGGCGGTGGTGCTGGGCAAAACCAACCTGGATGAATTTGCGATGGGCAGTTCCACCGAGCATTCCGCCTACCAAATCACCACCAATCCCTGGGATACGAGCCGGGTGCCGGGGGGTTCCTCCGGGGGGTCGGGGGCAGTGGTGGCGGCGCAGGAATGTGTGGCGGCTTTGGGTTCGGACACGGGCGGCTCGATCCGATTACCGGCATCCTTTTGTGGCGTGGTGGGGTTGAAACCTACCTATGGGCGGGTGTCCCGCTACGGTTTGGTCGCCTATGCCTCGTCCCTCGACCAGATTGGACCTTTGGGAACCACGGTGGCGGATGTGGCGATTATGCTGGGCAGGATTGCGGGGCATGACCCCAAAGACAGCACCAGCATTGATACGCCCGTGCCGGATTACTTAGAAGCGTTGCGGCACCTACCGGCGACCCAACCCTTGGCAGGGCTGAATTTGGGCGTGATTCAGGAAACCTTGGGGGAGGGCTTAGACCCGGAGGTGGCGCAGGCGTTTGACCAGGCGGTAAAGCAATTAGAACAACTGGGTGCCAAAGTGATTCCCATCTCCTGTCCCACGTTTGCCACTGGCTTGGCGGCGTATTACATTCTGGCACCGGCGGAGGCTTCGGCGAATCTTGCCCGTTACGACGGAGTGCGCTATGGGTTGCGGGTGGCGGCAGAGGATTTGGTAACCATGTACGGGAGAACCCGGGGGCAGGGTTTTGGTCGGGAGGTGAAACGGCGGATCATGCTGGGCACCTACACCCTTTCCCAGGGGTACTACGATGCCTACTATCTCCAGGCGCAGAAGGTGCGGACGTTGATCCGGCGGGATTTTGACCAGGCGTTTACCCAGGTGCAGGCGTTGTTGTCCCCTACAGCCCCCGTGCCCGCCTTTCCCATTGGCAGTAAGGACAACGACCCCCTGAGTATGTATCTCACGGATTTGATGACCATTCCCGTGAATTTGGCGGGGTTGCCTGCCCTGAGTGTGCCCTGTGGGTTTACGTCAACGGGTTTGCCCATCGGGTTGCAGGTGATTGGCTCGGTGTTGCAGGAATCGTTAATTTTGCAAATTGCCCATGCCTACGAACAAAGTACCCCCTGGCATGAGCAGGTGCCCCCCTTGGTGCGAGACTAACGGGCATGGAGCGGGGCTGGTCGCTGGCGTTGGTGGGCGGCGTGGTGGGGGGGCTGGTCGCTCTGGGGGCGGCGGGTTTACTCCTGTGGCAGGGACGGCAAACCCCGGTGGAGCAAAGGGCAAACGTAAATACACCGGCATCACCCCAATCAACCCGACAACCTGTTGGAGGTGGGGGGGCACGGGTGGCGACCCCAACCGCCGTGAATCCCAACCAAGAACAGGAAGCCATTGCCCTGATTAAAAGTTTGTACCAATCCCTCTCGGAAAAAGATTGGAATCAAGCCCGACTCGCCTACACACCGGCGATGCAAAACCAATTTGACCCCGCTTTTTTTGCCCAGTTTGTGCGGGTAACCGTGCAGGATTTGCGGGTGATCAAAAGCAGTTCCGGGCAATGGCAATTCGTGGGACGAAACACCTATTTCTATCCCAACGGGGACACCCAGGAAGAGGAACGGAATTACACCATTATTTGGCAAAATGGGCAACCATTGATCAGCGATTCCCAATTTCTGCGGGTCACGAAACCCCGTTAAATATAGCAATCCGACTCGATTAACAAACAAAAATTTTCCAGAACCAAAGACGGGGGCGGTGCCCCTGCGACCCATTTTTAGAAGTGCCTTTAACAAATAGAAATTACCTAGAACCAAGGGCGGGGTTGCCTCCCTGCGACCGCTAACTGTGAATTGATAGAGGTGTCCATGAACTAACCCAAAGGCGATACGGGGCTAAGTTCCAAATCGGGATGGTCTTCCTGCACCTGTTGCAAATTCCACGTATTTTTGAATAATAAAACCGGGCGGTCCTGCCCATCTTTGACCACCACCGTATTAAACAATCGTCCCACCCGTTCCAAAGCTGACCAACCCCCCACCACCCAGCGAGCCAAACTGTAGGGCAATGGTTCCAAAATCGTTTCCACCCCATACTCGCTTTGCAGGCGAAATTGCACCACCTCAAACTGCAATTGTCCCACAGCGGCAACAATCGGGTCACGGCGGCTGGCATCCGTAGAATAAAGAATTTGTACCGCCCCTTCTTCCGTTAATTCCGTCACCCCTTTTTGAAAAGATTTCGACTTAGCAGGATTGGGATTTTTCAGGTAGGCAAATAGCTCGGGTGAAAAGCTAGGAATCCCCGGAAATCGAAATTTGCCCCCGCTGGAAACCGTATCCCCAATGGCAAACACCCCCGGATTATTTAACCCAATCACATCCCCCGGATAGGCGACCTCTAGGGATTCCCGCTCTTGGGCAAACAGTTTTTGGGGGCGGCTTAAACGGATGGTTTTCCCCGTCCTGGGATGCTGTACCGTCATATCTTTAATAAATTTCCCCGAACACACCCGAATAAACGCCACCCGATCCCGATGTTTGGGGTCCATATTCGCCTGCAACTTAAAGACAAATCCACTGAACTCCGGGTAATCGGGCGGAATCACCCCTTGGGTGCTGGTATGTGCCCCCGGTGGCGCGGCAAATTCCAGGAAATAACGCAGGAATAATTCCACCCCAAAATTGGTCATGGCACTACCAAAAAACACCGGAGTCATTTCCCCCCGTTGTAGGGCAGAAATATCAAAAGTGGGAGTCACCCCGTCGAGCAATTCCAGGTCATCTTTGAGTTGATGATAAAGATATTGATCCAGATATTTTTCTACTTGGGGATCGCCTTGGTCAATCACTAATTCTCCCGCAGATTTTCGCCCCCGTTCCCCCCGCTGAAACAGATGAATTTGGTGCGCCTGCCGGTCATAAACCCCCTGAAATTGATCCCCCATGCCAATCGGCCAATTGATTGCACAGGGCGTTAAACCCAATTCCTGCTCAATTTCATCCAAAAGTTCCAAAGCCGGTCGCCCCGGCCGGTCTAATTTATTGACAAAGGTAAAAATCGGCAACCGCCGCAGACGGCACACCTCAAACAATTTGCGGGTCTGGGGTTCCAACCCCTTCGCCACGTCAATCAACATCACCGCATTATCCGCCGCCGCCAACGTGCGATAGGTATCCTCGCTAAAATCCTGGTGACCCGGCGTATCGAGTAAATTGATTGTAAAGCCATTATACTCAAACAGTAATACGGTTGACGTAATCGAAATCCCCCGTTGTTTTTCCAGTTCCATCCAATCCGAGGTGGCATGGCGTTGATTTCGGCGTGCCCGTACTGCCCCCGCTTCTTGAATCGCCCCGCCGTAGAGCAGGAGTTTTTCTGTGAGGGTGGTTTTCCCCGCATCCGGGTGGGAGATGATGGCAAAATTCCGCCGTTTTTGTACCGCCTGCTGGATTTCCGCCACGATGGGCTGAACTTTGGTCATGGGTTTTGGCGACGGTCTATCCGCAACATGGGCAGAGAACTGGCACTGGATTCACTGGTCAGATAACGCCGGGGCGGTTCGGGCATCGGGGGAATGTCCCGCCGGGAAGCCAACCACCGCCAACCCAAGGTGCCCGTGGCAGCAATCAATCCCAGCCAAAACAGCGACCAGCTCGGGGTCGTACCGCCGATGACCATATCAATCACCCCTGCCGTGACCACCACGCTGACCACCGGGTAACGACTGTAGTAGGAACGGATGCGCCGGGAGAGGGACATGGACACGCCCAAAATTATAGAGTGTTTTTCAATCTTAGCCTAATGGATCAAGCCCAACCACGTCAGCACCCCCTTGCCGGTGACCAACTCAATGACAATTGCCACCACAAAGCCCACCATAGCGGCTCGTCCGTTGAGGCGTTCGCTATACAGATTAAAACCGAATTTCGGCTCATCCAATTCGGGGGTTTTGCTGGGTTTCGGAACTTGAGTCATGGGTTAAGCCTGACCATAGTTTTGTTATTTTATTCCTATGTTATCGTACTTGCGAAACAGGTGGATTTTTTACCTGCTGTCGGGCTTGTTGTCCCAAGTCGTACTCCTGCAGGGCAACTTCTCGGCAGGTGCGGGCAATTTGTTGACGATACCCCTCATTGACAAACATCTGCTCAATTTGATGCGCTAAGTCCTGGGGACTTTCCGGTTCGGCTAAGAAACCCGTAATGCCACTAGTGCACCTCTATAAATTGTAAATTGGCGGTCGCAGGGGCACCGCCCCCGTACTTGGCTCTGGAGAATTTCTGTCTGTTAATCAAGTAAGATTGCTATAGTTGCCCTGATACTCAAAGAAGAATAATCCATTTCCATCAATATCAAGTGCAACAAACTCTTTGCCGCCCCAAGGCTTCTCTTCTATAGTCCCATGTGGATGTATAACGCCCGCTTGCTTGTATTCTGCGTAGAGAGATTCAATATCGCTGACTGCCACCCGACAAGCAGTGTTTTCAGCAATATTCTTATCCTGACATTCCCATAAATGAATTTCCACTGCGTCTCGTTTGACGGCAGCATAGTCGCCATAATCGAATACTTCTGCAAACCCCATCTTATTCTTGTAAAATTCAAGCGAAGCCTGTACATCAGAAGCGGGGAACTTTGGTATAGCATATCTAAACATCATCTTCTCCTTTTGTGAGCGATTTGTTGCACAGTTATCTGTCTTGATTGCTCATCATTGAAGCGGAACACAAAAGTCCATAACGTGTTCATAATATACTTCATAATTGGAACGTTGCGGATCGACAATCAATTGATGCTGTGGCACATACTCTGCAAAGAAACGTCCTATAGTCTCTCCTATTGTAGCCGAGTCTTTCTCAAGCGATAGAATTGCATAGCGCCCACCTGGGAGTTGTTTGGTATGAACATCTTCTGTGTTCAAGGACACGATTTCCAGTTCCAAAGCGCACTCATAACCGATTAGTTGTGTACCATTGACGTGCGGAATTCCAATGACCTTGAGCGCCGATGAGTCGTATCCTTGCTGGCGAGCCCAATCTTTTATGTTTTCAAAGCCATCTCGAATTTGGTCGTTATAACTGCCTTTCATTTGTTGTAAAAGAACAGACGTATAGACAATCGTTGTCGATGGCAAATCTCGGATGGTAACGTGTAGAGGTTGTACAACACGAATATTCATCAAATTCTCCTATCATTATTGAAGGTAAGATGGCAAAAGCCGCCTAACTCCGGGTTGCCACTCCCAGGGAAGCAAACAAAATCGCCGGGGTCAATACGCCACCCCCTACCCATTCCCGCTCCTGGCTGAGGGCTTGGATGGTCGCTTCAAACACACTGCCCGCCACCATTGTATTTTTCACCCGCCCGACGATCTCCCCGTTCACCACCCGGTAGCCCAGGTCGAGATTCACGGAAAATTCCCCCGCCAACTCGTTCGACTGCCCCGCCCCCAAGACTTGATCCACGATAATTCCATCAGACATTTGGGCGACCAACTCCGCATAGGGGGTCTGCCCCGCCCCGATACACACATTCACCAACTCCGCCCCCGGTCGGGACAACCCACCCCGGTAGCCATTGCCGGTGGAAGTCCGCCCTGCCCGTTGCGCCCAGGTCTTGTCCCAATAAAAGCCCTGCACCACCCCCTGGTCAATCAAGGTTTGGGGTTGGGTAGGCGTGCATTCATCGTCAAACCGCCGGGCACTCACCCCCAGGGTCGGGTCTTCCATTAAGGTCCATTGGGGGTCAAACACCCGCTGCCCCACCTTCGCCGCCAAGGGGGTCGCCTGTTGCACCACCGCCTGCCCCGACAATAGGGATTCAAACAGCCCCGCCAAAACACTCGCCACGGCTCGGGGTGTGAACAATACCGGCATTGTACCGCTGGTTACGGAGGTGGTGGCTTCCGCCCAGGTATATTTTTGAATTACATCCCGGAGTAGCCGCTCATAATCCGGGTCACGCCCATCCGTCACCTCGTAGCTATAAATTTGCAAAAAATCCTCCCCCCGCACCCAATTGCCCCCCAGACTGGCACTGAGGGATTGACGCTGGTAATGCGCCTGTGCGCCCGCGTCAGTGAGGATTTGCACCTCCCCACAACTGGGATTGAACCCCACATCCACCAAAATCTCCGGGTTGTAGTCATGCAGACGTGCCACCAAGTCCTTGCCAATCGCCACCAAGGTTTCAGTGGTGGGTAAAGTCATGGGCGGGCGGGTATCCTCCACCTGTTGCGCCGGGGCAAATTCAATTTCCGCCGGGTCGCCGATGGTAGCAGTTTCCAAAGCGGCGTTGACCAAATCCTCTAGGCGGGTCAAATCCGTACTGGCGGCAAACCCCAACCGACCCTCCCGAATCACCCGCAACGCCACCCCCTCCACCGATTTGGTGGTCAGGGATTTGAGGCGATTATTTTCAAACTGCACCGGCTGACTCTGGGTACGCAGGTAATAAATTTCCACCCCCTCCGCCCGGGGTTTCGCCAAATCCATGATCGTGGTCAGGGCGGGATGATTCATCGGGACTGCCTAAAATAATGGGTTCTCAAATCGCTCGTTTATCCTAGCGTAGAATCCTATGCCCTCAACCGACGGTAAAGTTTGCCAAACGGGAATAGCGCATCACTGGCTCTAGGGACTGGAGGATTTGCGCCCCGTAACTGCGATGGCAGACCCGGCTATCCAAAAGCGCCACCCGTCCCCCCCGCACCGGCGCCACCGCCCGTTGCAATTGCGCCAGGGTATGGGGCAGGAGATATTCCCGAAACCAGTCCCGTCCCTCGTGACGCAGTGCCTCGATCCGCGCCATCACCAGGGGTTGCTCCCGGGGCGGAATCGGCAGGAGGGGAATGACCAGCAGGCTGGGGGTGGGGAGCCGTTCCTGATGGGTGCGCCAAAACTCCCAACCACTCACCAGGATGCCGTTTTCTTCTAGGGCGGTGCGCTCCCGTTGTACCCGGGAACCAAATTCCGCCGCCAAGGCCACCGTGAGTTGGGTCTGCAAGGGCTGTTCTTGCACCAAAATCACCACCAAGCCCGTCGCCAAGGGTAAAAGCCGGTGCAATTCCTGGCGCACAGCCTGGTAAAACTGGGGATGATTCGGCGGGGGCAGGTGGGCAGGGGCGTACAGATGCAGGACCTCATCCCGGGGGTGGGGGGCAAACCGGAACCGGGTCACGCCCGGCAAGGCAATCGTGCCCAAAGCCATTCCCAAACCCACCCAAGGCTGTTGGGGCCAGTGATCCGCCAGTTCCGCCAACGCCCACAGGGGCGAGCAATGCAGGGTGAATTGGGCAAGGGAACGTTCCAGGGTCGCCCAACGCACACGCCGGGGTTGGGACTGGGGCCACACCGCCTGCAACCAGTTTTGCTCCGTTTCACTCAGTAACCACTGCTCGTAGGGGTTGGGGGGATGGCTGAGCAGGGAGTGGGTCAAAGCCAGTTGGGTTTCCCGAATCAATTCCGCCCGGTGGGGTTGCGCCCACACCCATTCATCCCATGCCTGGGGACAACGACTCTGGGTTAAAGCCGCCTCTGCCCATTCCTCCAGGTCATCCAGTCCATCCACCACCGTAGGTAATTGAGTGAGACGGGAGGATGGGTTCAATAATTCCTGCAACCAGCGTTGGGGGCTGAGCAACAGCAATCCATCCGCAACTCCCGGCGGCCAATGCTCTCGATACAGGGGTTTTTCCACCGCCAGCCAGGTACGCAGGCGGGGCAATTCCACCTTCAGCCAACGCCTTTGAATTTCCGCAGGAGCCACCAGCACCACCGCCCCCGGCCAGAGCAAAGCCGCCGCTAGGTAGCCCAACCGGTACTGCCCCTGTACCCCCGCCAAACCCCCGACTTCCATCAGGGCACTCGGCCCCAACCGCAGGGCACGGGTCACCAGGCGAGCCAGGGTCAAATGGTGCGGCCAGGGCGGGAGCGCCTCTGTTTGCAACAAAGACCGCAGACGTTGATGGACTTCGACTTCCAGCATTTGGGTACAGGGAACTATGTCCATGCTACTCCCCCTGGGCAGGCTTTACGGACATTGACCCTGCGATAGCGCTAGGATTCTCGACGCCTGGGCACCTGGAACCATAGGGAATTGACGGTCGCACTATCCCCCGATTTAGGTCTGTGGCTTTGCCGCTGGCACTATCGGGTGGGATGAGCAGATAGGTTGTAATTAATAATCCACCTACACAGCACCTTTTGGAATATGCGCTTGTATGGGCATAGCCCCTGGTTCTCCGGCGTCTTCGCATTCCAACGAGATGACTTGCTGGTGGTGCAAACATAGGGATCCCAAATGAGAATAGAATGCAGGTCAAAGGGGCACCGCCGCCCTGATTTGGCTCTGCAAAATTTCTGTTCGTTAATCAAATAGGATTGTCATAGGATAGAACAGAAGTGTTGAATCTTAAGATTTTGAGGGTTTGTGCCAAAATGTGCATCTAACCTGATGATACAAAACATTGTCATTTAGGGGCTAGATTCTCATTTATAACAAAAAATTTTCTCATTAAGTGTTTTGCCTGGCTCGAATTTATGAACTTTTGTTGCAGGGTTCAACACTACTGAGGATAGAAATTTCCTTAAGGGCAGCTCTACATAATCCATAGCTATTGAGAATAGCCAAGGAGAGAATGGGGCTTCCAAGCCTGCCGTGTAAGCACAAAAATCAGTAGATAGAAGTCCCCTTAAGTTAATCTAATGTTTGTTAGAATTTCAGAATATAAGTTTATGCTGGTGTAGCTCAGTTGGTAGAGCAACTGACTTGTAATCAGTAGGCCGTCGGTTCGAATCCGTCCACCAGCTTCACCGATAAATAGCTAAATTCCCGGTATTTACCGTACTTACAGGATTCACCCCATTAGTACACCAAAGCTAGGGATTAGTACAGAGAGAGTTTCAACTTTATAATGCTACATTATTAGTGTAGTAAACATTGATTACGTCAAATGCCAGAAGCCTGCCCTAAATGTGGACATGAAAACATCATCAAACATGGATTTATTCTCCAGAAGTAGAGATACAAATGTAAAAGCTGTAACTATAGCTCCTTAAGGAATTAAGGGGTACAGTAGCAACACTTGGCGAACCAATTTTGGAAGCAGGATGGATTAATAAGTGATAAGGAGGTCTCTACTATCTGCTCCATCCCATACTTCCCGGCTCTGGAAAACTGCTGGATAAAATGCTTCAACACCGACCACATCATCTCAACGGGATTAAACTCTGGGGCACCTCTACATAATTCATACAGTCTTTTGAGTGGTTATGGGATGCAGTTGAACCCCACTTGCCGTAGGTCAATCATGGTAAATCTTTAAGATAATCGAGGCTTTTTGTATCCTTTAATTGATAAATAGACTGTATCTAATTTTAAGGTTACTGGAGATATAGCAATCCTACTTGATTTGCATTAGCTTGCGTGCCGTAGGCATACAAAAATTTCCTAGAACCATACACCGCAGGTGCTTCTTTTACGGGGGCGGTGCCCCTGCGACCCCTATTCCATTTTCATTTAGGATTGCTATAGAAATAGGCCGATACTATAGCTTTATGGAACGAATAGGGGCAAAGCCGCTCGTAGGATAGCCCTGACCCTTTATGTTAAGTTTTCTACTGAGTCTCACCTTGATGAGCTACCTTCATTCCAAGCTCACCCACTATCCCCGGAGCGGAACTGGGATGGCTGGGCGAAACGAACACCTATCTTGGGCGGTAGCCGGGGAAAGTGAATCCTGCTATACTTTTCTGGGGCTTACCCGTTAATCTACGGAATTTCTTAAGATGCTGTTGCTTTGGATGCGAACTACGGTCGGCGTCATCCTGGCGGGGGTGACCCTTGCCGGGGGCGTTGCCTCGGCTACGGAACTGCGGGTGGGCATACAACAGGGCGCACAAACCGTGCGGGTAGGGGCTTCTGGCAATGCCGTCGTTACCGATGGGTCAGGGCGAACCCTGGGCACGTTACCCCCCATGTTGGGTTTTGTGGCACAGGTGCAGGGGGGGCAGGTCGTACTGCACACGTTTCGGGGACGGGATTTGTGGGTGCGTCCGACGGACAATAGCTTTGTCTTCATCAGTGATGATTGGTATCGGGGGCGGTTGCGCTTGGTGGCTCGCCCGGATGGACTGCTGGCGGTCAACCATGTCCCCCTGGAGGAATACCTCTACAGTGTGGTCGGCTCGGAAATGTACCCCTTCTGGCCTTTGGAAGCCCTGAAAGCCCAGGCGGTGGCGGCTCGTTCCTTTGTCCTGTTCCGGTTGCGCCGCCCGGCAGACCCGGATTTTGATGTGGGGCGCACGGTGACGTGGCAAGCCTACAAGGGCTACAGCCGGGAATCGGATAGCACCCGGGAAGCCGTGACTGCTACTACCGGGCAAGTGGTGACCTATCGGGGGCAAATCATCGAAGCCGTTTATCACGCCGCCTCCGGGGGACACACGGAAAACGTGGAGGATATTTGGTCCGCCCCCCGTCCGTACCTGCGGGGAGTACCGGACTTTGACCAGGAAGCCCCGGTCTATAGTTGGCAAAAAACCTTTACCCAAGCGGAACTCAGCCGCCTGTTGCCGGGGGTCGGGCAAGTGACCAGCTTGACCCCAGTGCGTACCACGCCCCAAGGACGGGTGGTGGAGATGCGGGTCACCGGCACAGCAGGAACCAAAACCTTCACCGGAGCAGAGTTGCGCCGCCTCCTTGACCTCCGCAGTACCCTGTTTCAAGTCACCCCCACCCGCGGGGATATTGCCAGTACCAACCCAGTTGATACCCCCAACGGCGGTTTTGAATTTCAGGGGCGGGGATTCGGGCACGGCTTGGGCATGAGCCAATGGGGAGCCTTTGGATTAGCACAACGGGGTTACAATTACCAGCAAATTTTGCAGTACTATTACCAGGGCACCGAAATTAGTTCGACCCGTTAGGCGCAAACAGGGGCAATTGCAATTCTCCCTGGGTATTCTGTGAATGAACCCCACGGTTTTGTAATCCTAAAGTAATTTGGGAATGCTGTTCAATGCGATGCATAATCTCCCGCGCCCGGTTAATCACCACTGGCGGCAAACCCGCTAACCGCCCCGCCTCAATCCCATAGGAGCGATCCGCCCCCCCTGGTTGTACCTGATGCAAAAACACAATTTGATCCGCCAATTCCTGAACCACTACCTGATAATTAGCCACGTTTTTGAGGGTATTGGCTAACTCATTCAATTCGTGATAATGGGTAGCAAAAATGCCCCGACATTGGAGATAACAAGCTAAGTACTCTGCTACTGACCAGGCAATCGCCAACCCATCAAACGTCGCCGTCCCCCGCCCAATTTCATCCAGAAGCACCAAGGAGCGGTCGGTGGCATGATGCAAAATGTTTGCCGTTTCACACATTTCCACCATAAATGTAGATTGTCCGGTTGCCAGGTCATCCACCGCCCCGACCCGGGTAAAAATCCGGTCACAAATGCTCACTCTAGCTACCATTGCAGGCACAAAACTGCCGATCTGGGCTAATAATTGAATCAACCCCACCTGCCGCAGATAACAACTTTTACCACTCGCATTGGGACCCGTTAAAATCATCAAATCTGTGCCCATACCGAGATGGGTATCATTGGGGACAAAACACCCCGCCGGTAGCAGTTGTTCCACCACCGGATGCCGTCCTTGTTTGATGCTCAATTCCCGCCCAGTGACAATTTCCGGTCGCCGATAATTGTACATCACCGCCACATCCGCCAACCCCGCCAAAACATCTACCGCCGCTACCTTTTGTGCCAGGGGACGAATCAATTTTTCGTGCAACGAAACCGCCTGCCGTAGTTGCAAAAACAATTCATATTCCCGTTGATTGATTTCCGTTTGGAGGGTGAGAATCCTAATTTCCCGTTCCTTTAATTCCGGCGTAATATAACGTTCTTCATTGGTCAAGGTTTGCTTGCGAATATAGTTTTCCGGTGCCTGTTCACTTTTCGCCCGGGTGATGCTGATATAGTAGCCAAAAGTTTTATTAAAACCCACTTTTAATGTGGCAATCCCGGTGCGGATTTTCTCGGTGACTTCCAATTGAGCAATCCAGTTTTGATCCTCAACAAGGGTTTGTTTGAGATGATCTAATTCTTGATCCACCCCCGGTCGAATCAGACCCCCCTCGGTCAAGGTAATTGGCGGCGTTTCCACCAAAGACTGCCGTAACCGCTCGCCCAGGGCTTCTAACTCCGGCGGTACAGTTTGCAAATCTTGTAAGTATGGAGAACGAACCTGATCCAGCACTTGTGCTAACCGTCCGACCGCCAAAAAAGAATCCGCTAAAGCCAGTAAATCCCGAGCGTTTGCCGTCCCCGCCTGCACCCGCCCCAACAGCCGTTCCAGGTCATAAATTTGCTTAATATGCTCCCGCACCCGCTGGCGCAATCCCCCCTGATCCACCAGTTCTGCCACCGTATCCAACCGGGCACCAATCGCTTGGGCATCCAACAGAGGTTGCAACAGCCACCGCCGCAGTAGCCGCGCCCCCATCCCCGTCAACGTCCGGTCAATCGCCCAGAGCAAGGAACCGTGAAACGCCCCCTCCCGCACGGTTTGGGTCAATTCCAGATTGCGGCGGGTTTGCTGGTCTAACCGCATATACTCACTGACAAAATAAGTACGAGGTAATTGCAATCCGGTTTGATAGTGCCCCTGATTATTCGCCAAATAGCCCAACAATCCCCCAGCGGCTTGTACTGCAAGTGGCAGTTGGTCACAACCAAGACCTTCGAGGGATTTAAGTCCATAGGTTGCTAATAAAGTCTGGCGGGCATTAGCTCCCTGAAACAGTCGCTGGGGCTGTAAGGTGTAAGTAAACTGTATGGGCAAACCTGCGGGAATTTTCCCTGCACTTTCTCCCGGTCGCAATAAACCTACCAAATCCGGTGTTTCCACAGGGATGATGATTTCCGCCGGTTGAATGCGTAATAACTCCTGGGTCAATACTTCCATTCCCTGGGCTTGGGTCAACCAGAATTCCCCCGTAGAAATATCCGCATACGCCAATCCCCAATGTTCCCCATGCAAGACTAAAGCACACAAAAAATTATTTTCCCGGGCGGGTAATAGGGCTTCTTCGAGTAGGGTTCCTGGGGTAAAAACTCGGGTCACTTCCCGCCGTACCATCCGCCGTTCTCGCTCAGCAATAGCGGCATCTTCTGTTTGATCACAAATAGCAACGGCATACCCTTTTTTTAAGAGTTGATTAGCGTACCGTTCTAAAGCGTGTTGGGGCACACCCGCCATCGGTACTTTGCCAATTTCCTTGCCCCCATGTTTACTGGTTAAATAGAGTTCTAATTCCCTGGCAATCGTAATCGCATCCTGGAAAAATGTTTCGTAAAAATCCCCAACTCGGTATAACAATAGGGCATGGCTATATTCATCTTTAACCTGGCAATAATGCCGCAACATATCCACCAATTGTTCCCGGTCAACCTGTTGATAATTACTGTTTTCGAGCATCACCGTAACCCCTTGCTTCTCTACCCCATTATAATCACTGTAGGGCACTTCTAAAAATGGGTCGCAGGGGCACCGCCCCCGTTTTTGGTTTTCGATAATATGGGCATTTTAGCGAAATAATCTTCCAGCGGTGGCAATAAATAGAGGTACCCTGTAGTTGGGACTTATTTGCCGATGCAAAACTTACTAAAAATGCGGTCGAGGACGGGTTCCGTAATATCCTCGCCAGTGATGCTACCCAAGGCTTGAATGGCGGTGCGTAGATCAATCGTCCAAAAATCAATGGGTAGTCCCTGGGCAATGGTCATTTGCATATTTTCTAATGCTTTTTGAGTGGTTAATAAAGCGGTCTGTTGCCGCTGGTTAATGGTATAGGTCAGATTTGTTTGTTGTACCGTCCCTCCTTGCACTAGCGCTAATAATGCGGTTTCTAACTGGTCAATCCCCGTTTGATGCACCGCTGATGTGTAAATTATGGGTTTTATTGCTAATGGCATCCTGGGCACTTCGGTCACCAAATCTATTTTATTCACGACGATAATTACCCGCTGGTTATCTAATTCCTGATAGAGGGTGGCATCCTCAGCAGTCCAGCCGGTCAACGCATCAATAACCAATAGAATTACATCGGCTTTTTGGATGACTTTTCGGGAGCGTTCAATGCCAATTTGTTCTACCGGGTCATCGGTCGCCCGAATCCCAGCCGTATCCAAAATTTCCACCGGTATGCCCTGCACGACCAAATAGGCATCCACCACATCTCTGGTTGTACCTGGTAAATCCGTGACAATGGCTCGGTCGGTTTGGCTCCAAGCATTTAACAAACTCGATTTACCCACGTTGGGACGACCAACAATTGCTACCTTAATTCCCCGGCGCAATAGTTCACCCCGTTCGGCGGTTGCTAATAGTTGATTCACCTGTGCCAAAACGTCAGAAATTTGTTTTTGTACCCACTCAATATCTAACTTGGGTAAATCCTCATCAAAATCAATCCGAGCTTCTAATTCCGCCAATAAATCCAAACATTGACTGCGTAAACTACGAATCTGTTGACCCAATTTTCCCTGCAAAACTGCTAGAGCGTTTTCCGCCGAAGCCGCTGATTTTGCCCCCACCAAATCGGCAATTGCTTCCGCCTGGGTCAAATCCAATCGCCCATTTAACACGGCACGCAGAGTAAATTCCCCTGGACGGGCTAACCGTGCCCCCTGTTCGATACATAAATGCAGAACTTTCTGTACCGTGATCATTCCCCCGTGACAGTGAAATTCCACCACATCTTCCCGGGTATAGGAACGGGGAGCCAGCATTAACAAAAGCAATGCTTCATCAACAATTTGCCCGCTTAAGTTTTTCACATAACCATATAAAATCCGATGACTTTCCCAAGTTTGTTTCCCTGGGGCATGAAAAATCGTTTGGGCAATTTTTACGCTATCCACACCGGACAAACGCACAATGGCAATACTTCCCTGCTCAGGCGCAACCGCTGTCGCAATCGCCGCAATCGTATCCCCTAAATTTAACATCCAAGTCTCATATCAATAACTACGAAAAATTAACTTTTCTCGATGAATATGAATGAGATTAACACCCGGGGAGCTAACCATTTGAAATAAAAATAGTACATGGTCAGGATGGAGGGATTGCCCATCATTGCTCCAGGCTCCTTCGTACAGGATTTCTGCTTGGTTACCAGCAAATTTAATAAGTTCTAAATGATATAATTTTTCTCGCAAATTAATCCGCTTGGGTTTACCGCTTTTGGTTTTCCCTTCCCACCACAACTCTGAGGTGCTGAGAATTTGACGTACCCACCCAGACCAATCAACGGTTACTGAGGGGTCATCTAAGGCAAAGGTCAACCGATATTGGGTAGCCATCAACAATTCAGTATTAGATGGAGAATTTACGGGAATTTCCGTGATTTCATACAGGGGAATATCCGCCGGTAATTGGGCTTTTAATTGTTCTAAAAACTCCTGGGGATGACACGTTTTATACAATTCAAAATCAATGATTTCACTAACACTAGTGGCTCCCAAGGGTAACGCACTTGCAGGCATCAACCGTGCCCCTGGATGAAACCCCTCACTGTAGGAAATAGGTAAATTGGCTCGCCGAATCGCCCGGTCAAATAAACGTACCAAATCTAAATGACTTAATAGTGCCAATTCCCCTTGTTTGCCAAATTTTAGGCGTAATCTTTGTACCCGTTGGGTAGGGATTTTGGTCGTAACTTTTTCCTTGGGCAAGGGTGGCGGTGGCACCACCACATTGTGCCCCAAATCAGTCCCGCACACCCCACAATGGGAGCATCCGGCAAAGGAACAATCCGGTACGGTAGCAGTTGCCAATGCCCGTGCCAAGTCATCTACTAACCATTTTTTATCAATGCCCGTATCCAGATGATCCCAAGGCAAACTTTGGGTGAGTAACTGTTCATAATCTACGGATTCAAACCACTGACCCTGTTCAATGGTGCGATATTTCCAGGTTAAATTTGATTCCTCAATCGCTTGGGACCACGCCCCATAAGCCCGTTCTAACGATTCCCACCAGGCATCCATGCCCGCCCCCAATTCCCATGCCCGCTGAATCACTTTTCCTAGGGAGCGATCCCCCCGTCCCAAAAAATCTTCCATTGCTGAAATTCGCACATCCGTAAAATTGGCTTTGAGATGGCGAATAAACTTAAATTCCTGTTTGAGTAATTCCTGTTTGCGGATAAATTCAGCAGTGGCGACGGAATGCCATTGAAAAGGTGTATGGGGTTTGGGAGTAAAATTAGAAATCGTTACATGAAAACCCAAGGGTTTCCGTCCTGCGCCTCGACATTCCCGCTGGAGCCATTTCAATGTCTCGGCGATGCCCACCACATCCGCATCCGTTTCGCCGGGTAAACCAATCATGAAATACAGTTTGACCCGGTCCCAACCCTGTTCCCAAGCGGTTTTTACCCCCCGCAAAAGTTCCTCGTTGGTTAACCCTTTATTGATAATGTCCCGCAGGCGTTGGGTGCCCGCTTCCGGTGCAAAAGTTAACCCCCCTTTGCGAGTACCACCAACAATTTCGGCAATATGTTCATCAAAGCGATCCACCCGCTGGCTGGGTAGGGATAAACTCACCGGTTGGTCGTGTAATTTTTGCTTAATTTCTAACCCCACTGCCGGTAGGGATAAATAATCCGAACAACTCAAGGATAACAGGGAAAATTCATTAAATCCGGTCGCGCGCATCCCCTGTTCAATGGTTTGAATGACCGTTTCCGGTTCCACATCCCGTGCCGGTCGGGTGAGCATTCCCGGCTGACAAAACCGGCATCCCCGGGTACATCCCCGCCGAATTTCTACGGTTAAGCGGTCATGCACCGTTTCCACATAGGGCACCAACCCGATGCCATAGGCAGGAATGGGGGTCGCCACCCGGCGCAGGATTTTTGGCGGCACATCAGGGCGTAAAGGCACCACCGCCCCATCCGGTTGGGGGGCATAAAATTCGGGCACATACACCCCCGGAATTTGCGCCAAATCCAGTAATAATTCCCTGCGAGATAAAACCGTTTCTTTCCCCTCTTGAATAACCAAACCAATTTCTGGCAGTAATTCTTCCCCATCCCCAAGGGCAAAAAAATCAAAAAAATCCGCATAGGGTTCCGGGTTGCCGGTTGCCGTCGGTCCCCCTGCAAAAATTAAGGGATAATCGCCATTGCTCCGGGCTTGACTGGTTAAGGGAATGCCCGCCAAATCGAGCATTTCCAGGATATTGGTGGCACCCAATTCATAGCTTAAACTGAAGCCAATTAGGTCGAATTCCCGTAAACTCCGGCGGGATTCCACAGCAAACAGGGGGGTCTGGGTTGCCCTCAATTTGGCGGCGAAATCCGGTGCGGGTAAATAGGCTCGGTCACACAATTGTTCCGGTTGGGCGTTGATAATATTGTAAAGAATAATATGCCCTAGATTTGATGCCCCCACTTCGTATAATTCGGGATAGCTTAATACCCAACGCACCTGGGCTTTGTCCCAAGGTTTGTGAATGGCTCCGAGTTCTTGCCCTAAATAACGGGCGGGTTTACTAACCTCTGAATTGAGTAAGGAGGTAACGGCAACAGGCATCAGTTATTCCCACTGAGTATTTTGCTTGGTTTGTATTTTAATGGCTCTCACCCGTGCTGTTCTTTATTTTTGGTGATGCATTTGCGTAAAATAAGAACTTAGCGTGTATCCATACCTAGTATAACCTGAGAAGCTCGGACAGCATGGCGGATCGTGAGGACTTGAACCGGCGATTGGAACGGTTAGCCGTCAGTCGCCAACAATCCTGGGAAGCGGTACGGGAGGCGCAAACCTTGGTACGGACGGGGATCGCCAATTTTGAGAACCGCCCTCCCCGTTGGGCAAAACCCACTCGGGTATCCCCAAAAACTACTTCCCCCCTTCCTGCTCCTCGCCCTTGGTATGAGCGACTGTCCCCCCGGTTTTGGCAGGCACTCCCGATTTTTATCGGCACCGTTTTGGGCTTACTGCTGGCGGACTGGTGGGGGGCGTGGTAGGTGGAAGCCCTGATTGTCCCGGCGGATTGTCCGGATTACCGGGGGGAACCCCTGCGTTTGGGGATTTTAGCGTCGGGCAAGGGGAGTAATTTCACCGCCATTGTCCAGGCGATTGCTGCCCAAACATTACCCGCTGTGATCACGGGGGTGGTCTATAACAATCCGGGGGCAGGGGTGGCGCAACGGGCACAAGCGGCGGGGGTGAAAAGTCACCTGGTCAACCATCGGGATTATCCCGACCGGGAGAGTTTTGATCAGGATGTTGTCAGTACACTCAAAAATTGGGGCACTGAATGGGTGGTCATGGCGGGGTGGATGCGGCAGGCGACTGAGGTGTTATTACAGCCGTTTGGGGCGCAGGTGTTGAATATCCATCCCAGTTTGCTTCCGGCGTTTCCGGGTATGAAAGCGGTGGAGCAGGCGTTAGAGGCGGGGGTGAAAATTACCGGCTGTACGGTGCATCGGGTGGTCTTGGCGGTGGACAGCGGTCCCATCATTGCCCAGGCTGCCGTGCCGGTTCTGCCTGGGGATACGGTCGCCAGTTTACACAGCCGGATTCAGGCGCAGGAGCATCGGTTGTATCCCCAAGCAATTCTTTGGGCGGCGGTGGGAAATTCCTGACCGGGCATTTATACTGAAATGTGGTAGCCCCTAAGTTTGAGGTCACACCCATGACAATGATTGAAACCCGCACCGACCCGATGGTGATCAACTTTGGGCCGCATCATCCTTCCATGCATGGGGTGTTGCGTCTGATGGTCACGTTGGATGGGGAAAATGTGATTGACTGCGAGCCGGTGTTGGGATATTTGCATCGCTCGATGGAAAAAATTGCTGAGAACCGCACGGTGGTGCAGTATTTGCCCTACGTGACCCGCTGGGACTACCTGGCGACCATGTTCACCGAAGCGATCACGGTGAATGCGCCGGAAAAATTGGCGGATGTGCCGGTGCCCAAACGGGCGAGTTATATCCGGGTGATCATGCTGGAATTGAGCCGGATTGCCTCCCATTTGCTCTGGCTGGGGCCGTTTTTGGCGGATGTGGGGGCACAAACCCCCTTCTTTTACATCTTCCGGGAGCGGGAAATGGTCTATGACCTGTTTGAAGCCGCCACCGGGATGCGGATGATGCACAATTACTTCCGGGTGGGGGGGGTCGCCGCCGATTTGCCCTACGGTTGGGTGGATAAGTGCGAGGATTTTTGTAACTACTTCCTACCCAAGGTGGATGAGTACGAGCGGTTGATTACGGATAATCCGATTTTCCGCAAACGGGTGCAGGGGGTGGGCACGCTTTCCCGGGAAGATGCGATCAACTGGGGGATGTCGGGACCGATGTTGCGGGCTTCCGGGGTGAAATGGGATTTGCGGAAAGTGGATCACTACGAGTGTTACGACGATTTCGACTGGGAGGTGCAGTGGGCGACGGACGGGGATTGCTTTGCCCGCTATGTGGTGCGTTTGGGGGAAATGCGGCAGTCCACCAAAATTATCCAGCAAGCGTTGAAGGGCTTACCCGGTGGACCCTATGAAAATTTAGAAGCTAAGCGGATCAGCAGTGGCCCGAAATCCGAATGGGGTGGCTTTGATTACCAATTCATTAGCAAAAAATCCTCCCCAACGTTTAAGATTCCCAAGGGGGAACATTATGTGCGGGTGGAGGCTCCCAAGGGGGAATTGGGGGTTTATATTTTAGGGGATGATAGTGTGTTTCCGTGGCGGTGGAAAATTCGTCCGCCTGGATTTGTTAATTTGCAGGTTTTACCCCAGTTGGTGCGGGGGATGAAGGTGGCGGATATTATGGCGATTTTGGGCAGTGTTGACATCATTATGGGTGAGGTGGATCGCTAATGGAAACTGGGATTGATTTACAGCAGTCGTTTGTACAATGGCTGGAAGGGGTGGGAGTCACGCCGGGGCTGGCTCATGCCCTGTGGTTGCCCTTGCCGATGGTGTCGGTGCTGACGTTTGCAACCCTGTGGGCGTTGGTGGCGACCTGGTTGGAGCGGAAGGTGTCAGCGGCGGTGCAACAACGGATTGGGCCGGAATATGCGGGGCCGTTGGGGATGCTGATTCCGATTGCGGATGTGGTGAAATTATTGGTCAAAGAAAACGTGCGTCCGGCTAAGTCTGACCGCTGGTTATTTACCTTGGGACCAGTGGTGGTGGTGATGGCGGTGCTGTTGGCCTATGTGATTGTGCCATTTGGTCATAACATTGTCATTACAGATTTGGGGGTGGGGATTTTCTTGTGGATTGCCATTTCCAGCATTGCCCCGATTGGTTTGTTGATGGCGGGCTACGGTTCCAACAATAAATATTCCCTGTTGGGGGGACTGCGGGCGGCGGCGCAGTCCATCAGTTATGAGGTGCCTTTGGCGTTGGCGGTGTTGGCGGTGGCGATGATGTCCAATAGCCTCAGCACGATTGACATTGTGGATCAGCAGACGGGTTATGGGATTTTGGGCTGGAATGTGTGGCGGCAACCGGTGGGGTTTGTGATCTTCTGGATTGCGGCTTTGGCGGAATGTGAGCGTCTGCCCTTTGACTTGCCGGAGGCGGAGGAGGAGTTGGTGGCGGGGTATCAGACGGAATATACGGCGGTGAACTTCATGCTGTTTTACGCCGGTTCGTACTTAAACTTGGTCTTATCCTGCCTCTTGGTGGCGGTGCTGTACCTGGGGGGTTGGGAATCGCCGGTGTCGGTGGATGTCCTGGCGGGTTGGCTGAATTTAAGTTTGGATAATCCCTTGGTGCAGGTGATTGCTGGGATGCTGGGGATTACCATGACGCTGATTAAGGCTTATTTCATGCTCTTTTTAGCCATTCTCCTGCGCTGGACGGTGCCCCGGGTGCGGATTGACCAGTTATTAGACTTAGGCTGGAAGTTTCTCCTGCCGGTGTCCTTAGCAAATTTGCTGATTACGGCGGCGTTGAAACTGACTTTTCCGGGGGTGTTTGGCGGTTAGGTCTGTTTGCCTTCGCCTGCATGGGGAATTGTCCAATGGCTTTATGGTCACCAAACAACATCCTTTGTCGGTCATAGCGCTTTTACCCGATTAGCGAACAGAAATTCCCCAAAACCAAGGACGGGGGTAGCATTCCTGCGACCGCTGGTTCTATTGCGTTCCATTCTGATTTAGAGTTGCTGTATTACCGAGGGTGCCACCCCATACCCTCAATCCAAATCAATAGGGATACTTCGTCTTTCTCACTCCAACAATGTGGGTATATTAGAAATATATTGTCATCTCATGTTGGTTAGGATGCGCTTGATTGTTTGGACAGGATTGTTGGTGACTCTGGTGTTCTGGGGGCAACCCACGCTAGCGCAACCCGGCAACCCGGAAGCCCAGCTCAAGTTTCAACAGGCCAGTCAATCCCTCAGCCGCAATGAAAACACCAAAGCCCTGCAAGAATTTCAAGAAGCCCTCAAAATCAACCCTAACTTGGCCGGGGCATGGCGGGGGATGGGGATAGCTCTAGGACGTTTGGGACGATGGGCTGACGCCGCTCAGGCGCAGGCGCGGGCGACGGCTTTGGCACCGAAACACGCCCCCGGTTGGGTAATGCGGGGCTGGGCGGAACATCGCAGTGGGAATTCGACCCTGGGGGCACAGTGGCTCAACCATGCCCTCACCCTTGACCCCAAGAATGTGGAAGCTCACAATGCCCTAGGGGTAGTGTACTTATTTTTAAATCAGCCCCAAAAAGCCGAAGCCAGCACCCGCCGGGTGATTCAACTTGATCCCCAAAACGGCACCGCCTACTACAACCTCGGGCTGAGTTTAGACCGGCAGGGACGCTATGCTGAAGCCATTGCCGCCCAAACCCAAGCCCAAAAATGGGAACCCCGCAACCCCCATCCCCTGTTGGCGCAGGCGGTGAGCTATCTGGGGCAAAACCAAATTCCCCAGGCGCAGACGCTCTTTCGGCGCGCTTTGGCACTCGATCCCTGGTATGGGCAAGCCGCCGGGATGGATGACCTGGTGCGAGCCGGTTTTAGCCCTGCCCAAATCGCCCGCCTGAAAAGATTACTACAGCAATCCTAAATAGGAATAGAACGAACTGAGTATTGGTCTATTTTAGGTAGTGGGCACCTCTATTACAGCCTGTTCACCAATTAAAGGATACAAAAAATCGTGTTTCCCAAGCTTGACCTCAATGAGGTTAGAGCGAGTGGGTTTGCAACTGTATCCTGTAACCACTTAATAGGCTGTAATTTCTTTCTCCAGAAATGTTCATAAGGAATTGCCGGAAGTAAAAGCACTTGTAGGGGCAGGTCTGATTTGCCCTTACAATAGCCATCAGTGTCGGTTGTATCGGTTGTAAATTCATGCCCCGATTGTCTGTAAAATTGCAGGACTGGCTCGCCCAGCCGGAACCCCCGGAAGCGGTGACCCTGCGGGATATTCTCCAATTTACCGGCGAGAGTTCCTGGGGGATGATGTTGGTACTTTTTTCATTTCCCTCCGCTTTGCCCTTACCCGCCCCAGGCTATTCCACCCCTTTTGGTCTGTTCATTATGCTGGTGGCTGGTCAATGGTTGACCGGAGCGACGATTCCCTGGTTGCCGGAGCGGTTTTTGCGAAGCCGACTGTCCTGGGAACAATTTCGCCAATTGGTGCAAGCGGGCATCCCTTGGTTACAACGGCTGGAGCGACTGACCCGCCCCCGCTGGCTGGGGGTGACGAAACGGGGGCATTGGCTGTTGGGCGGGCTGGTGGGTTTGATGGGGTTATCCATGACGATTCCCATCCCTGGCACCAACACGATTCCGGCGATGGGGGTGTTTTTGATCGGGTTTGGCTTGATTGAAACCGATGGGGTGATTTGCCTGGGGGGCGCACTGGTTGCCCTAATTGGGGGTACTCTGACTATTTCTATCCTCACCGCTTTGTGGTTGGGTGGAACCAATATCCTGGAGTGGCTGAAAATTCAAGTAAAAACCCTATTGGGTGGGGGAATACCTCGTTAAGGGCTCCTTCAGCCTTCCTATGAAGTTTTGTGGCTACGGTAATTCTATAGCAATCCTAAATGAGAATGGAACAGGGGTCGCAGGGGCACCACCCCCGCCCTTGGTTCTGGGGAATTGCTGCATGCCTACGGTACGCAAGCTAATGTTACAGTCTTTTGAGTGGTTATGGGATACAGTTGAACCCCACTTGCTGTAGGTCAATCATGGTAAACCTTTGGGACAATCGCAACTTTTTGTATCCTTTAATTGATAAATAGACTGTAATCAAGTGTTAATCAAGTAGGATGACTATATTGGGACAGAAAGCAATTTGTTTTAGGGAACCTCTATTTATTGATTTTTGTACTTACATAACAGGCTCGGAAGCCCCATTCTTTCGTTGGCAATTATCAATAACGCAGGGGTCATTCTCAATAGCCATGAATTAATAGAGGTGCCCTTTAGTCATTCCGTTTTAGAATGCGACACTTTTTAGGTATTTGCAATCGCTCTATTCCTTTCCAGGAGAGAGTTTGTAGGTGAAGGCGAATGTGGCAAACTTGTTTGAAATGACTATAGCTAAACACGCAAAGGTTGACATAGATATGGGTCGCAGGGCGTAGCCACGCACTGGTTCTCCAGAATTTTTGAGGCGACAACCTAACCGTACTTAGCTATATTATTCCTAACCTGGGACGTAGCACAACGGTCAAAGGGGCATTGCTTCCCGGTTTAAGGATGGGGGATTGATGGGCAGGTGAATGTGAAAACGGCAATCCCCAGACTGGACACAGCGTCATTGTGATTTACTGAGGGCTTTGCCAAATGATCGCCTGGTTGTCCGACCCCCCGGAAACCAATAGGCGACCGTTAGGGGCAATCGCCAGGGCTTTAACCGCCTCCTGATGGCTCTTAAGGACTTGCAGAGCCGTTCCCTTGGCCGGGTTCCAGACGGTAATCACCGGACTATCGGGGGAAGTGGTGCCCGTGCCGGTAAACAACAGGGCATTATCGGGGCTAAAGGCCAAACTGTAAACAATCCCCGGAGCCTGGAGGGTTTTCAACCACGCCCCATTGCCCGGGTTCCACAGGCACACCTTGCCATCCCCACCGCCGCTGGCTAATACCTGCCCATCAGGACGAAAGCTCAGTGACCACATCCCATGACGCAAATCCGGGCGGGTGAGGGTATATTTGCGGGTGCGGCTGGGCACATCCCAGAGTTCCACCACCTGTTGACCCTGGCTGGCGGCGGCTAAAAGCGTCCCATCCGGGCTGAGGGCAAGGGCATCAATTTTGCCCAATTCCGGGAGTTGCTGGCGAAAACTGGGGGCACCGGCCAGGTTCAAATCCCACAGATAGACCTCCCCGTTGGCATCCCCCACGGCCAGAAATTGCCCGCTCGGATTGGTGGCCATGGCAGTAACCACCCCCCTCGGCCCGACCAATTGCCCGATACGGCGGCCATCGTTGACCCCCCAGAGTTCCAGATGGCTCCGGTCAAAGCTGGCCAATTGTTGCCCATTGCGGACAAAGGTGACTCCCATAACCGAAACCCCATTCCGGCGCAAAAAGTCCTTGGGTTGCCCCCCCGGCAGTTGCCAGAGGCTGATACTGCCATCTTCGCTTCCAATTGCCAGGAGATTGCCCTGGGGATTGATGGCCAGGGTATTCACATAACCGTTGAATTTGGGCAGGGTCAGGGTGGGCTGGAAGGAGGGGGGAACGAAGCTATTGACCAGGTAAAGGGGATTATCCCGCTGGCGGGTTTCCTGCCACCACAACCAACACCCAGCGGCTAGGGTGAACAAGCCAGCCATCAGTCCCACCAGAAGTAGGGACAAGGGCGGGGTTTTGGGGCGGGGGGGGGAAGTTTGGCTCCGCAATGCGGGCATCGAGGGTGGCGACATAGCTCCCCGGCGGCCTTGGGTGACTGGTTCCGGGGGTGGGGGAATGGCTCCCCGTCGGCCTTTGGTAGCTGGTTCCGGGGGTGGGGGAATGGCTCCCCGCCGGCCTTTGGTCGTTGGTTCCTCCGGCAAGGATGCGGGACGGCCATTGACAGGGGCAGTTTTAGCCGGAGCCACCTGGTAATGCACCAGCACCACCGTCACGTTATCATGGCCATTTTTTTGGTTGGCCAGGTCGATCAACCGTTGGGTGGCCGTGGGTAAATCCACCTCCCCCGTGAGGACGGGCAACAGTTCCAACTGCCAATACTGATCCACCAAATTGTTGTCGCTTAACCCATCGGAACAGAGCAAAAAGACACTGTCCTCATCCAAAGGAAACCGCTGTACCGTCGGGTGAAGCAGATTAGAGGCATTGATCCCCAACGCCTGCACCAAGGCTCCCGCCGCCGGCTGCCTCAACGCCTGGGGGTAGATGCTATACCCTAAACGCACCTCCCGGGAAGCCACATCATCGTCCGTGGTGACTTGATAACAGCCATAACGCGTGATCCAATAAATGCGACTGTCCCCCACATTGGCTAAAAACACCTCGTAATCCCGCAGGAGGGTCATGGTCAGGGTCGTACCCATGCGTTGCCGTTCCTGGCGTTGCTGTTGGTTATTCACCTGGGTAATCCGGTCGTTGGCATTGCAGACAATCGTGGCCAATTCCTCCGTCACCACCTTGGTATCCACCTTGGCCAGCACCCGGGGATTGAGTTGCTGGCTGACGGTTTCAATCGCCAGGTTGGAGGCCATATCCCCCCCCTCATGGCCGCCGATGCCATCACAGACAATCGCAAAGGGCAGGCCATCGGTGCCGGTCAGACGGGAATGCTGATGGGGAGCCGGATAGCACGCATCCTCATTGCGGCGACGGGTCGGACCCGGGTCGGTCAAGGCCACCACACTCACCTGCCCATTCCAGGTATGACGAAACTCATCCAACCCCCGATCCACCCGTTGGGCAAGTTCTTCCGCACTGGTGATCTGTTGCTGAATCATCCCCTCGCACACCTGTTCCATCAATCCCCGCACCACGGGCTGGGTCGTAGGTATCAAACGGGACAACAACTCCCCCAACTGCACCAGGGTCGCCTGCCCCCCATCATGAACCAATTCCCGCAGACGGAACACCGGCCCTTCCACCCGCAAAAGCTGGGGTTGCAGTAAACTGCCCGCCACCTGTTGATAACTCAGCATCGGCCACAGACGGGCAATTTGCCACAGCCAACTCAACTGGCGAAACCCGGTCGCTTCCCCCCAGGCTTTCCCAAAGGGTTGAACTGGTTTCAAACGGGGGGTACTGGTGCCGTACTCCTCCGGCAGTAGGGGTACCTGGGTCAATGCCAACCGGGGTTGTCCCCCCACCGGGAGCACCGCCCGAATTTGGGGTAAATGTAATCGAAACGGAAACAACCGCAGGTACGGTTGCGCCTCCGTTGGGATCGTATCCAAACTCAAGGGCTGGCGACCCGGTTGCAAATCTAACAGTAAATTCGGCCCCCGCAGGCTATAGCGTTCCTGGTAAGGGCGTTCTAATTCGACCCCCACCAACGGATCGCCCGTCACCCACAAAAAAATGAATTCCAAGGGCGCACTACAGACCTGACAAACCCGGTTGGTCTCAGGATTCAGGCTATAGCAATTGGGATTGGAACATTCGATTTTGTCCATCCATCCTGCCTTGGGTCATGGGCGTATGCACGGGAGTCATACCAGTCTTGTCCTCCGATTTTAGCCTATGCGTTCTCGAGGGCGGCAATCCCAGGCAAGATTTTCCCCTCCAGCAGTTCCAAACTGGCACCCCCCCCGGTGGAAATGTGGCTCATCCGTTCCCCCAACCCCGCTTGCTCCACAGCGGCCACCGAGTCCCCTCCACCAATAATCGTGGTACAGCCCTGGTCGGTCAAGTGGGCTAGGGTTGCGGCCACCGCCCGGGTACCGACGGCAAATTGGTCAAATTCAAACACCCCCATTGGTCCATTCCAAATCACCGTCTGACAGCCCTGGAGTGCCTGCTCAATTTGGGCAATGGCGGCAGGGCCAATATCCAACCCCATCCAGTCCTCGGGAATCGCCGTCACCGGCACGGTCTGGGCTTGGGCATCCGGGGCAAATTTGTCCGCCACCACCACATCCGTCGGCAGTACCAGTTCCACCCCCCGCTCCTTCGCCTTGGCAAGTAGGCTCTGCGCCAAATCTAACTTGTCCGTTTCCACCAGGGATTTCCCCACGCTCAACCCCTGGGCTTGGTAGAAGGTGAAAATCATCCCCCCGCCCAGGATTAGCTTGTCCACCTTATCCAAAAGGGTTTCAATCACGCCAATTTTACTGGACACCTTGGAACCACCGATAATCGCCGCCAAAGGTCTGCGGGGCTGGTCAATCGCCCCCTGAAGATATTGCAATTCTTTCTCAATCAAAAACCCCGCCACTGCCGGTTTCAGGTAATGGGTCACCCCTTCGGTGGAGGCGTGTGCCCGGTGAGCCGTACCAAAAGCATCATTCACATAGAGATCGGCCAAACTCGCCAATTTCCTGGCAAATTCCGGGTCGTTGGCTTCCTCTTCTGCGTAAAAACGCACATTTTCCAGCAGAGCCACCTGCCCATTTTGCAAGCCCTGTACCATTTGGGTGGCTACCGCACCGATGCAATCCGGGACAAACTGCACTGGCGTACCCAGTAATTCCCCCAGCCGAGTTGCCACAGGAGCCAGACTATTCCCCTCTTTAACTAATTTCACTTCACCAGTGGTTTTATCCTTTTTGAAGGGTCGCCCCAGATGACTGCACAGCACCACCCGTGCCCCCCGTTCACGCAAATAATTGATAGTCGGCAGAGCCGCCCGCACCCGGGTATCATCCGTAATCTGCTGTTCCTTATCCAAAGGCACATTAAAATCCACCCGCACCAGAACCCGTTTGCCCTCCAGGTCCTGCGCCGTCAGACTGGCCACCGATTTTTTTGCCACAGGGTACCTCCACCAAAATCTGGAATAATTATTGATGTATCCATATCCCCATCCCATTGTACCGGCGAAAAGGTTCCCCACACCCCTATGTTTCGCAAAGTCCTGTTAGCACTTGACCAAAACCAAGACCCCCAAGAATTAGCCCTTAAACTGGTGAACTTTTGCCAGGCGAGTTTGACTCTGTTGGTGGTAGTTCCTACCGAACCCGAGGCCACCGCCGCCGCAACCTGGCTGAACGCAGTCCAAACCACCCTAGAGACCCAAGGGATGAACGTCACCCATCTGGTGCGGGTGGGACAACCCGCCTTTACCATTTGCGATGTGGCGGACGAATTGAATGTGGATTTACTAATTGTCGGTTGTCGGGGCACCGGTTTGACCGAAGAGGGAATGGCGGAAAGCGTCAGCATTCGGGTGATTAATTTGGCACCCTGTCCCGTCTTGGTCATTCCCTAAAATTGCCTCAGATTGAAATGCAGAAATTCTGGAGAACCAGAACGGGGCGATGCCCTGCGACCCTTGACCCTCTAAACAAAAAAATCTCACGATTCAAATACGACTGCCATATTTGGGGAATAGATATTCACAAGAATATTTATGAGCATCAAGCTTGGGAGCGATGCCCCTGCGACAATTAAAGTATGCTCAAAGGAAATTGGCTACAACGGAAACATTTTTCATAGAAACCCCTACAATATACGAAGGCGTAGAATATTGGGAGAAAACCAGATGAAACAAGCGGGTTGGCGGGTGGACTCCCGGGGTCGTCCTGGGAAACGCAAGGGTAAAAGCACACCCCGGAAGCGGCAACAGGCCATTGCTCGGATTCAAGCAACAGTTCAAAAAATCAAAAATCAAAACCCACGAAACCCCAACCAGGGGTTTTTTAATGCCCTGCGATCTGTTCCAACAGTTGCGCCACCCGTGCCAAATCCTTAACCCCAGGGGCAGTTTCTACCCCGCTCGATACATCAATGCCAGCCGGTTGGGTTTGGGCAATGGCAACCGGACAATTTTCCGGGGTAATTCCCCCAGCCAACCACCAAGACCCATTTAGCCCGTGATCCCGCAACATCTGCCAATCCCAGGCCAGACCCGTGCCCCCCAAATTTTGCGGATGATAGGCATCCAAAAGCACCCGATCCACCCAAGGGCGATAGGTAGCTATGGTCGCTAAACTCACTTTAGACTGCACCCGAATCGCCTTGATCAGCAGAACCTCAGGCAAAGTTTCCCGCAGAACTTGGCAATCCGCCGGAGACTCTTCTCCGTGCAATTGCACCCCATTAAACCCGTTCCTCTGAACCGCCTCGACAATCGCGGACAAGGGGCTTTGGGCAAACACCCCCACCCGCCACACCGGGTAATCAGCGAGGGCTTGGTTCAATGCCCGTTGTTGGGGGGAAGCCACATACCGGGGAGATTGGGGGACACAGACCACCCCCACCGCCGTCACCCCCAGCCGAGCAATGGCGACCGCCTGATCCACCCGGGTTAACCCACAAATTTTTACTTCCATCAGCCCACCGAGGTCTCCAAGCCCCGAAACATCAACCAGGACAGGAAAAAATCCGAGACAAAAATGGCTAGTAGCCCCGTCACCACCGCCGCCGTCGTCGCTTGCCCCACCCCTTTCGCTCCCCCAGTGGTAGTTAAACCCCAGCCACAGCCGATGGTCGCTACCAACATCCCAAAAATTGCCCCTTTGATCAATGCCTTGACCATATCCCAGCCGTCCATGAATCGTTGCACCGAATCCAGAAACTGAGATATACTAAGATTGTACATACTATTGGCAATGGCAATCCCACCTGTAACCCCCACCACAAAGGCAACGACAGTGAGTAATGGCACCATTAAAATACAGGCCAACACCCGGGGCAAAACCAAGTAGTCCACCGGGTCTGTTTTGAGCATATAGAGGGCATCAATTTGTTCTGTGACCTGCATGGTGCCCAACTCAGCGGCAAAAGCGGCTCCCACCCGCCCCGCCACGATCACGGCGGTTAGCACCGGAGCCAATTCCCGCACCAAGGCCAGCGCCAGCACCCCCCCGACCAAATCCCCGGAACCAAACCGGACAAATTCCCGTGCCACCTGAATCGTAAATACCATTCCTACAAATAAACCTGTGAGAACCACCACCAGCAGGGATTCGGGACCCACCACTTCCAGTTGGGTGAGCAGATTGCGCCGATGTACCCGCCCCTGGAGCAGATGCACCAGCACCTGTCCCCACAGCAACACCGTACTGCCAAACCGTTGCCCCCACCGCCAGGATTGCCCAAGCATGACCATGCCCCTAACCTCAATGAACGGGATTTCACAAGCATAGAATACGTCACCTGTGGAATTCCATGATTAATTCACGGCCATTAAGAATGACCCCTGCGCTGTTGATAATTGTCAAGGGAGAGAATGGGGCTTCCGAGCCTGCCGTGTAAGTACAAAAATCAATATAGCAATCCTATTTGATTAACCAACAAAAATTCCCCAGAACCAAGGACGGGGGGGGTGCCCCTGCGACCCCTGTTCTATTCTCATTTAGGATTGCTATAAATAGAGATTCCCCTTTGCAAATTAGTTTGCTAAATGTTGCTATTGTACTCCATGATATAGCAATCCTACTTGATTTACAAACAAGAATTTTCCAGAACCAAGGACGGGGGCGGTGCCCCTGCGACCCCTATTCTATTTTCATTTAGGATTGCTATAATAGAAAAGATGTAATTGCTTTTTGCCGACTGATGCCACAGGCACGCCACTGCTCAGGGGTTAAAGTTAATAATTTTCTTGCAGACAATGGGTGACAGATCAGTAGTGTTGAACCCTGCAACAAAAGTTCATAAATTCGAGTCAGGCAAAACACTTAATGAGAAGATTTTTCGTTATAAATGAGAATTTAGCTCCTAAATGACAATATTTTGTATCATCAGGTTAGGTGCACATTTTGTTAAGATTCAACACTTCTGGTGACAGATATGTTGTAAGCGGTTAAACGTAGCCTGGGCGGACTTGAGGGAAACCTGTTGCTCCAGAATAATTTGCACAAGGGTGGCAAGTCCCGGTGGTCGTAACCAGAGGGGTAGGGTTGGCACCTGCTCATACACCTGCGCCAACACCCGGTCCCGCTGGGTTAGTACCCTGACCCCCTCGGCAAGAGTCTCCCGATTGATGGTCAGCCGGTGTCCTGAGACCTGGGTTACTTGTAATGGCATTGTAGTTATTCACCTACCCCAATAAACCCATCGCCTGCGCCAAAATATCCCGTTCCGGGGCAATTCCTTGCCAGAGTTGTTGTTGTCCCCGGGCAATGGCACTGTCCGGGTCCTTGAGACCGTTCCCCGTGAGCACGCAGACGATGCGTACCCCTTCAGGAATCTGGTCTTGGATGTGAAATAAACCGGCAAGGGAGGCGGCGCTGGCGGGTTCGCAAAAAATCCCTTCTTCCTGCGCTAACAGTTGATAGGCGGTTAAAATTTCCTGGTCACTGACCGCATAAAAACCCCCTTGGCTCGCCTGTTGCACCGCAATCGCATTTTGCCAATTGACCGGGTTGCCAATCCGAATCGCCGTCGCCACGGTTTCCGGTTTCGGCACAGGCTGATTATGCACAATTGGGGCGGCTCCAGCGGCTTGAAAACCAAACATCCGGGGCAATTGTTGGGATTTTCCCCGCTGAAAATACTGACAAAATCCCATCCAATAGGCGGTAATATTCCCCGCATTACCTACAGGAATACAGAGCCAATCGGGAGCATTCCCTAATTGATCCACCACTTCAAAAGCGGCTGTTTTTTGACCTTCTAAACGGTAGGGATTTAAGGAATTAACTAAAGTAATGGGATATTTTTCTGCCAACTCCCGTACCAAGGATAATGCCTGGTCAAAATTGCCTTGAATTGCCAATACTTGCGCCCCATACATCAGGGCTTGGGCTAATTTCCCCAGGGCAACATACCCATCGGGGATCAACACAAACGCCTTCATACCGGCGCGACGGGCATAGGCGGCGGCGGCGGCAGAGGTATTCCCGGTGCTGGCACAAATCACAGCAGTAGCTCCCTGCTCTTTGGCTTTACTAATTGCCATCGTCATCCCCCGGTCTTTAAAGCTGCCGGTGGGATTTAGCCCATCGTATTTAACCCAAACCTGCACATTTTTTTTGCCTAGGTAACTGGCGATTTTAGGTACGGGAATCAGGGGGGTATTCCCCTCATAAAGGGTGACAATCGGTGTCTTATTCGTGACGGGTAAATACTCCTGGTAATGCTGAATTAAACCCTGCCACATTACCCACCCCCAAAAACTTCCACGTTGGCAAAGACGGCGACGGGAGAGCCATGCCCGACTCGAATGGCTTGGTTGGGTTCCCCTTTGCCACAGTAGGGGGAGCCGTACATTTCCCAGGTTTCTGCACCCCCTAAGCGGACTAAATTGCGCCAAAATTCGGAACTTACCCCCCGATAATTGGGGTTTTTTAGGGTTTTGGTGAGTTGACCATTTTCGATCAGGCGGGCATATTCACAACCGAATTGAAATTTGCGCCGGTAATCATCAATAGACCAGGAACGATTGGATTCCATATAGATGCCCTGTTCAATATCCCGGATCACTTCTTCAAAAGTGCCAGTTCCGGGTTCCAAATTCAGGTTTGCCATGCGGTCAATCGGGGGACGGTTCCAAGAACAGGCTCGTCCACAGGCGACTCCTGGTACCCCTGAGCGCATTTGGCTTTCTAAACTTCCCAAACCCCGCACCAAAATCCCGTTTTTGATTAAATACTCCCGTTGTGCCCTCACCCCTGTATCATCCACCGCATAACTGGCAAATTCCCCCGGTACGGTGGGGTCAAAAGTGATGTTCATCAGGGGAGAGCCGTACTGCAAATGTCCAAAATCACTTAACTGCACAAAGCTCCAACCCGCATAGTTGCGTTCGTCCCCCAAAATCCGATCCAACTCCAAGGGATGTCCGACACTTTCATGAATTTGTAATAACATCTGATCCGGAGCTAATACCAGATAGGTACGCATTTCCGGGCAATTTTCTGCCCGCACCAATTCCAGGGCTTGCTCCCCAATCCTCTGCACCCGCTCCCACAGGTCATCCGTGAGCAACCATTCCAGCCCCCCCTGGTAACAACGGGCGAGCATCCCGTGATCACTGCGGGTTTGTACCTCGGTTCCCACCTGGGCGGTGGCGGCAAAATGATTGCTGATATAATGCGTTTGTTGATACCAATCCGCACCATTTGTACTGACAAACCAGGTTTCTGATTCCGTGCTGGCTAAACTGGCTTTTGTACAGACAATTTCATCGCTGACTTTGAGGGTTTGGCACACCTTTACCAGAAGTTCGGTCAGTTCTTTTGTACTTATATTGCGCTGAGATTGTCCTACTTGGGTAAGGTAATGACCCCGAGCCGGTGGGCGGTCGGCAATGGCGTGGGTACGGGGGGTGAGGGATTTCGCTTGGTCGTAGGCGAGGGTAGCGGCTTGGCGGATGCCCGCTGGGGTGATTTGGGGGGTGGCGCAGTAGCTGAGATTTCCCTGGACACTGACCTCGACCATTGCGCCCCAGGTGGTCTCCCGCCCATGCCCTTGGGGGTGCCCATCCCGCAGATGGTGACTGTTGGTGGTTTCCCGCACGAGACGCAGACCGACCCAGTCGGCGGGCACATCAATCGCAGTTAGTAAATCGGCAGGGTTCATGGCACCGTTACGCATTTGTCCTAATTTAGCTTAGATGGGGCTTCCGCTTGGAACCAACTTGGATACAATTCAAAAGGTAATGTGCGAGGCAGGGTATGGAACGGACATTTTTGGCGATTAAGCCGGATGGGGTGCAACGGGGATTGGTGGGGGAAATTATCCGCCGGTTGGAAGCCAAAGGGTTTACCTTGGTGGGGCTGAAATTGATGCGGGTCTCGAAAGAATTAGCAGAAAAGCATTACGATGTGCATCGGGAACGTCCTTTTTTCCCCGGTTTGGTGGAATTTATCACCTCGGGTCCGGTGGTGGCAATGGTCTGGGAAGGGGATGGGGTGGTGGCGGCTACCCGGAAAATGATTGGGGCAACCAACCCGCTCACGGCGGAACCTGGCACGATTCGGGGGGATTTTGGCATCAGCATTGGGCGGAATTTGATTCACGGTTCCGATGCGATTGAGACGGCGCAACGGGAAATTAGCCTGTGGTTTGGGGATGAGGAATTGGTGCCCTGGCAACCGGCGACCTTCCCCTGGTTGGTAGAATCGTAGGTATATTTTGTTATTTTTTGCGTTTTGCCCATGCCTCCCGACCCCGTCACGCCGGTTTTAGAGGCGGACATTGACCCCCTCGACGAGACCCCCGATGATGTGGAAATGTCCCTGTTTGACCACCTGGAAGAACTGCGCCAGCGGATTTTCTGGGCATTGGCGGCTTTTGGGGTGGCGACGGTGGGCTGTTTTATTGGCGTGAAACCCCTGGTGCGGTTCCTAGAAGCTCCCGCTGGACCGGTGAAATTTCTCCAGATGGCGCCGGGGGAATTTTTCTTTGTGTCTTTGAAGGTGGCGGCTTACAGTGGTTTGATCCTCAGTAGTCCGATGATTTTGTATCAAATTGTGGCGTTTGTCCTTCCGGGGTTGACTCGGCGAGAACGGCGGATTTTGGCTCCGGTGGTGTTTGGTTCCAGTATTTTGTTTGTGTTGGGGTTGGCGTTTGCCTATGGGGTGTTGGTGCCAGCGGCGTTGAAATTTTTCTTGAATTACGGTGCGGATGTGGTGGAACCCCTGTGGTCGATTGAGCGTTATTTTGAATTTATTTTGATCTTATTATTAGGCACAGGTTTGGCGTTCCAAATTCCGGTGATTCAATTTATTTTAAGTGCGTTGGGGTTGGTTTCCCCCCGGCAAATGTTGGCGGGTTGGCGGTATGTGGTGCTGGCGGCGGTGGTGATTGGGGCGATTTTAACCCCTTCCACGGACCCCTTGACGCAAATCCTTTTGGCGGGGGCAATTGCCGGGTTATACCTGGGCGGGATCGGGGTGGCGGTGCTGGTCATGCCCAATCGTTAATTTCAGGTTCACAGGAGGGTGACCAAACCGGTTTTGAGGTCGTAACAGCCGCCCACCACCAAGAGGTTCCCTGCCGCCACTGCCTTTTTGACCACTTCCGAGACCAGGAGTCGTTTCACCTGCACCTGGACATTGTGCCGAACCGCCTGGGCAACCACATCCCCCGCCTGCTGGCGAGCCAATTCCATCGCCGGGCGCAGACCAAAAAACAGGGCTTCGATAATCCCCGGTGCTTCCAACCCCTGCAAGGCCGCCGTGACCGCCCCACAGCGTTCGTGCCCCAAGACCAGCACCACCTTCGCCTTGAGCATCGCCACCGCATATTCCACACTGGCAATGTCCTCCAGGTTGGCCTGATTGCCCGCATTGCGAATCACAAACAGGTCGCCAATCCCCTGGTCAAAAATCACCTCCGGGGGCACCCGGGAATCCGCACAGCCCAGGATCACCACCGCGGGGGTTTGGTGCGCCGCCACCTCCTGCACCCGCGGTAAATCATAGTGGGGATGCACCGGACGGGAAGTGCTGAACCGCCGATTGCCCGCCAGTAATTCGGCTAACACGTTCTCTGGGGTCACAGGCACGCCCTGGGGGACTCTCCCATCATACCGGGGGGGCAACGCCGATTTCCTGTAGCCGTTGCTGGAGGTAGTGCGCCGCCGTGATCGAGCCAAACCGAGCCACACCGCCGGTGCGGGCAATGCAGGTGGGCAGGGGGGTCAAATCCACCTCCGGGCGGGGATGGACAAAAAAGGGCAGGGAATAGCGGGATTCATTGGCACCAATGGGGTTAACGACCCGGTGGGTGGTACTGCAAACCAAGCCGTTGGTCAACCATTGCAACATATCGCCGCTGTCCACCACGATGCCATCAGGAATCACCGGCACCGGCAACCACGTCCCGTCCCGTTGTAACAGTTCCAAACCCGCCGCCGTCGCCCCACATAGCAGGGTAATTAAATTAATATCCTCATGGGGAGCCGCCCGCACCGCCCCAGGGGGCGCATTTTCTGGTACGGGTGGGTAATGGATCAACCGCAGAATCGTGTCTCCCCCCTCGACCAACCCCGGCAAAAAGTCCACTGGCGCATCCAAATAGAGGGAAGCCGCTTGGAGTAATTGCAGGGCGCATTCATCCAAGGCGTGATACAGCCGGGTCAACAGGGGGGCAAATTCCGGCAATTCCTTCGGCCAGAGGTTATCCCGGCGACCGATATGCCAAAATTCCTTCAAATCCGGCAGGGGGGAATCCTTGGCGTGTTCCTTACCAAAGGAAACATAGCCCCGTTGACCGTGTAATTCGGGCTTTTCGTACTGCTGTTTTTGCGCCAAGGGTAGGGCAAACAGGGCTTCCACTTGGGCATAGGCTAGGGTGAGAATCTCATTACTAATGCCGTGATTGACGAGAATGAAAAAGCCTGTATGTTCCAGCGCTTGCCCCATCCCGTGGATGAATTCCTGCCGTTGCGCCGGGGTGCCCTGGGTAAAATCCTGTAAATCCAGGATAGGGACAGTGGAATTGACCATATTTGAATTGTGAATCAAGGACACCTCTATTTATTCACAACGATACAAAATTATCTCGCTGGAACCCTTATATTCAGGAGAACCAGGGACGGGGGCTACGCCCCTGCGACCTATTTTTAGAGGTGTCCTCAATAGAGTTGAGAGTTGCCCTACTGCAGTGGTGTTGAATGTCCGTAAAAAACTTAACACAAAAGGTCGGGCTTATCCGACAAGCAGCTCCACTTGTCATTAGCTTGGGTAGCGGAGGCACTAAGTTCATCGGTTTTACAGCCTATTGAGGGGTTACGGGATACGGTTGTAAACCCACTTGCTTTAGGGTACCTCTAGGGAACCTCTATTTATTGATTTTTGTACTTACATGACTGGCTTGGAAGTCCCATTCTTTCGTCGGCAATTATCAATAACGCGGGGGTCATTCTTAATAGCCATGAATTAATAGAGGTGTCCTCTATTTATTATTGATTTTTGTACTTACGCGGCAGGCTCGGAAGCCCCATTCTCTCCTTGGCAATTATCAATAACGCAGGGGTCGTTCTCAATAGCCGTAAATTAATTAGAGGTGCCCTTAATAGAGAATTCTTCCTGTCAAAGTACCACTGCAAGAAGTAAGAGAATTTGAATTTCCACGATTAGAAACAAATGAACTTTTGACAGTCAGAATACCTGCAATTTTGTTATAGTGCCATGGTAATCGGGCAAACTCCCCTCCTATGGGTCTAGCTAGGCAAGTTCTTGCCCCATACCAAACCTAGCCAAACTTTGATACCCTAAGAATAAGGATTAGTTTCTGGGCAATTACTTTCCATGCGTTTGCATTTTTTATATCGAATTATCGCCCTGTGGTCACTAACTTTCATGGCGGTGCTATGGATGCCTCAACCTATGCGGGGACAAGTTGCCCTGCCCCAACAACAATCCCAGGTCGTTTTACCAAGTAATGTCACCCGCTATGGAAATATCGAAACTACTGATGTCGTATTTGATGGTAAAAGTTTGTTTACGATTGCCTCTCCAACGGTGCGAGATCGTAATAAGGCCAATAATCTTGTCCCGGTTGAGATTCGGGCGGAACTTATTGAAGCCAATTTGCGCCGGATTGTGGCACCTTACACACAAAACTTACTCGATAATCGTGAACCTAAAGTAATCATTTCTGTGGCAACTTTGAACAATGAAACCGTGATTTTAGGTCGGACAGAATACCAAAAACAAAACATTACGATTCTGACGGTTACCGAACTGGATTCATCATACAATGGGGTAGCCATCCCCGAACTTGCTGAGGAATGGCGAGGTATTATTCAAAACAATCTTCAAGAGGCTATTTCCCAGAGGACACCCGAAGCCCTCTTAGGTCAAATATACAAAGCGTTTCAGGCTCTTATTTTCGTATTATTTATTAGTTTAATTCTGTTTGCATTGCAATCCCTCATCAACCGCCGTAAGCTACACATACAAAAACAAATTATGAATCTAAAAGAGACTCAAAAACAACCAGAACAGCCATCGCCTCATACCCATGGACTACACCGACAAAGAATTGAATTTATCACCCACGTTAAATCCTATTTTGACTATGAACACAGAAACAAAATCATCTCTTTATTTGGCTATATCTTACTGTGGGTACAACTAGCGGTTTTGTTAGCAGGCATATCCTATATTCTCTCGATTTTTCCGCAGACAAGGCCAGTTTCTAACCAGATTTTACGCCTGCCTATCATGTGGTTGACCATGTGGTTTGTCACGGGTTTAGGTGATAAGTTTGGGGACTTTTTGATTGACCGTTTACGACAGGCTTGGGAAAAATATAATTTGTTTGAAATTGGTGAACTTGCCCGCAAATCCCTGCGAATCTCGACCACTGTAGAAACCCTGCGGGGCGTGAAAACTGCTCTACTTTATTTCATAAGAGTCAGTTATATTCTCAATACATTGGGGGTACCGATTAGTTCGATATTTGCGTTGGGGGGATTGATTGCATTAGCTATTTCTCTCGGGTCACAAAACGTAATCAAAGATATTATCAATGGCTTGCTGATTCTGTGGGAAGACCAGTTTGGTATTGGCGATATTATCCAGATTGGCGAATATACAGGTATGGTCGAAAGCATGAGTTTACGGATTACCCAACTGCGGAATCCTGAAGGCTGTTTGATCACGATTCCCAATAGCAGTATCGTCAAAGTTTCTAATTTGACTCGGCTGTGGTCACGGGTCAATTTTGAGATTTTAGTGGACTGTCAAACCGACCCTACTCAAGCCCTCCAGGTGCTCAAAAAAGTTACGCAGGAATTTTATGCTGACCCGGACTGGCGGCAAAGTTTGGTGGAATTTCCAGAAGCACAAGTGTTGAATCCTGCAATAAAACTTTACATATTTAGGCGTGGGACGACCCGATTGAGCCAATGGACAAAATTCCACTCCTGCCGTATTAAGATTTGTATATATCGGAACTTATCTGCCAATTTACTTCCGTACATCCGTGGAACTTTTAACAGTTGCAATATCAAGTAAACTATTAAAATTACATAAATTTGAATGGTAATTCCATTCAAATTTTTACTCATCATTTTATCGAGCTTTAAGTTCATCTTTAGAAATTTCCATAGTACCTCTATCGCCCAGCGTTGTCTATAGGCTTCCCCTATCTCTTCATTACTCATTACATCCTCAGGAATATTGGTAGCTAAATAATAGTCTACTTTCTGTTGAACATTGCCAAAACAAACTACTCTCGCCTTACCTCGTTCTGTGGTGATATGATAGTTTTCATCCCATTTCCAATTCGACTTAATACGGATAATAAAAAGGGCATCATTTTCGATAAATTGTTCAAATACTTTGTGACTGCAAAACCCTCTATCCCCGACTGCGACTCCATTTTCCGGTAGCATTTTCACAATATCTTCACCAAAATTAATCTCATGTGCCTGTCCAGGACTAACAATTAAATGACCAGTAGATTTCGTATCTTGATTCAAAGTGGTTATTAACTTTACTTGGCGATAGCCTTGGAGCCAAAATAACTTACTCATCAGCGGTATTACGGTAGCATCAAAAGGACATAAAACCAACCTCTTTTCAGGATGAGCTTCCTCAATATAATGCAATAATTTATGATAAAGATGCATAAAAATTTGTGGGTCTCTTGTCTTGTTCGCCTTAGAAAACGTGGATAAGTCAACCTTAATGCCCGCATGATTTAATTGGTAAAATAAGTCCCGTAAACTGTTGATTCCTTTGTCTAAAATGCCAGCAAACCAGATTGAACAAAATAAGCGAGAATTTAGAACTGGATAATCATTAGTTGGCAGGTCTTTGAGTAAAAATTTGACAATCCCGGGAAAAGAATTGAATTTCATAGTTGTTTCATGTTTTGGTTTATATGAATTAGAATACCATATTTTGACCCCTCTTTTTCTGCCTTTACCTACCTTTCAACACTTCTGTTCCAGAAGTGTTAGGCATTGATGCGGCTGGCCATGAGGGTTTACTCCTGCGGGTTTGGCTCAAAACCCAACCGGGACAACAGTGGCTGGTGGGTCGAGAATTTCGTCGTCGGGTTGTTCAAAGTTTGACACAGAACGGGATTGCCTTGGGTCGTCCCCATCAGGTGTGGGAGGGCAGTGACGCAAAGTATCGCCAGCCCACCTAATCCCACTAGTGGTGAAACCATTTGGTGAACCAAAATTCAGAAAAACCAAATACGGGGACAGTGCCCCTGCGACCCCTGTTCCATTCTCATTTAGGATTGCTATATTTGCTATCTTCAGTATCCAATCCTAAATAACGTTGCAGGAATTGTTCAAGGGATTCCAATTGGATATGGAGGTGATTTTCCAACTGCTTGATGTCACGTTCACTGCAAATAAATTCATGGCTGAATAGGGTTTTCAAAGTGCCGAGGTCTTCCTCCTGTTGCAACCATTGCAAACCCCACCGTATCCCATCCAGAATGTGTAATGGCACTGGGATAATCATGGGTTGGGATTGGGTAAGTTTTTGATACAGGTGAATTAGATCCCAACGGCTGAGGGGTGACCCACCTACGGGAAGAATCTGTCGCCGGAATGCAGGATTTTGGGTGACTTGTACGGTAATATTTGCCAGGTCATCCAAACTAATCCAAGCATGGCGCAAATGTCCATCTCCGGTTAAAATTAAACTCCCGGTTTTCTGCAATTGCCGAAGCCACAGCAGAAGATAGTGATTGAGTAAGGGCGGGCGTAAGATGATATAGTTTAATCCACGATTGAGCAATTCATTTTCAATGACTAATTTGGCTTCAAGAAGGGGGGCATTCCGGGCATATTGATCCACACCCAAACCCGAAATATAAGTGAAACATTCCACCCCAAATTTATGGGCGATTTCGATTAAATGCAGATTGCTTTTGAGATGAATCTGGAGAATGTGCTTGGGGTGATTGTGGGTACTGATGACATAATTTACCCCGCTCATGGCTGTCCAAATATCTTCCCGTTGGCTAATGTCTCCGAAATATAATTCCGCTCCCACAGCCGCTAAATCTTGGTAGTTTGATCCCAACCGCACCCATGCCCGTACCCGCTGTCCCTGTTGCCGCAGTTGATGCACTACCCGCCGACCAATTTGACCAGTTGCCCCGGTCACTAAATATAATTCGGTCGCTGGTTGCACCATTTGCCTTGCCCGTACCAAATGATCACAAGTTCAGTGTAAGCGGTGATCTTCGTTCTGGCTCTATTTTTCGGAAGTGATCCGAAATTTTGCCTCACTCTCGGTATAATAAAATTTAGGTGAAAGCGGGAGACGGCTAACATGAAACGCATCAGTTGCGGCGTGACCGTGGCACTACTGGCTACAGGGGGGGTCATGCTCTGGCAGCGTCCCCTAGACTCGGCGGATGATGTGGCGGCGGTCGCCAAGGTTGCCAAGGCAATCACGGTACTGATTGATGGCGTGAATCCTGGTTCAGGAATTATTGTGGGGCGGGAAGGGAATACCTACACCGTATTAACAGCGGCACACGTTGTCCCCGTACAAGATGAGTACGATATTATCACATCCGATAAACAAAAACATCCCCTCAGGTACAGTACAGTACAAAAAATACCCGGAGTGGATATGGCAACGGCCAAATTTACCAGTGATAAAACCTATCCGGTGGCAAATTTGGGGGATGCAACCAAGGCAACGGAAGGCAGTCCGGTGTATGTGGCGGGGTTTCCCAAGCCGGGGGCGGCGATTACTGAGCCGGTGTACAACTTCACTACGGGGCGGATCACGGCCAATGCCAGCAAGCCTTTGGCGGATGGATATGGGTTAGTGTACAGCAATAGTACTTTGCCGGGGATGAGCGGCGGGCCGGTGTTGGATCGGCAAGCGAAATTGATCGGGGTGCATGGGCGGGCGGATGGCGGCCAGTTGGAGCGGCAATCGGAAACGGTGTATGTGAAGACCGGCTTCAATCTGGGCATCCCCATCAATACCTACTTGAGCCTGGCTCCCCGTCCGACGGTGGTGGCGGTGGTACCGACGACCCCCACTCCCCCCCGCCCGGTAACACCCAAACCCGCACCGGTGGCGGCCAATCCCGGTCGAGCGGACGATTTTTACCTGTTAGCCAGTGACCGTTATCGGCAGGGGGACATTCCCGGGGCGATGAATCAGCTTTCCCAGGCGGTGCGTGCTAATCCCAACTATGCCGCCGCTTTTGCCACCCGGGGGGTGATTCGTTATATTCAACGGGATCAGCAGGGGGCGATCCAGGATTTTGACCAGGCGATTCGGCTCGACCCTAGTTATGCGGAACCCTATGTGGGGCGGGGGTTGGCGCGCTCGGCCTTGGGGGATCGGATGGGCGCAATTGCCGACTATTCCCAAGCGGTGGAACTGCGTCCTACCTATGCGGAAGCCTGGTACAACCGGGGGGTGGTGCTGTATAACGTGGGGAAAATCCGGGAGGGGATCGAAGACCTGCGGCGGGCGGCGGATTTGTATCTCCAGCAGGGGAATCCCGGGGAGTACCAACGCACCCAGGAAACCCTGCGGGTGGCGACCAGCAATTGTCGGCAACAAATCCGTACTTTGTGTGACTGGTAATCTTGCCGGTTGTCCTGCTGATTCCCAATCAACAGTTGCGCCTCTTGTTGGGCTGGCATTTGCAGCAGGTGGGGTATCGGGTCACCTTGCTGGGGGAATTGGCGCAAGGATATACCCTGACGGCGACGGGGATCATGCTGGTGTTGGATTTGGATTGGCCGCAGACTTGGGATGAGGGGTTGCAGTTGGCGACCTGGTTCAGTCAGCGGTCGTTGGGGGTGCTGTTGATGATTTCCGCCCGTAGTCAGGAAGCCGACATTGTGGCGGGGTTAGGGGCGGGGGCGGATGATTATTTGGTGAAACCCTTTGGCTTGGCGCAGTTTGTGGCACGGGTGCAGGCATTGACCCGGCGGTGGCACAAGGGGCAAACGGTGTTACAGGCTGGGGATTTACGTTTGGATTTGCTGACCCGGCGGGGGGATTACCAGGGTCAGGAATTGTCCCTTACCCCCCAGGAGTTCCATCTGCTGGCACGCTTGCTTCAGGCGCAGGGGGAGGTGGTGCCCCGGCAAATATTACAGACGCAGGTGTGGGGGGGTGCCTGTGGTCGCAGTCTGGACACCCATATCCTCAGCTTACGCAAAAAACTACCGCCTGCGGTGCAGATTAAAACCGTCCATCGCCTGGGCTATCGGCTGGTGGTTACCCCTGGTACTCATGAAACAACCTAATGCTTCCCTAGGTTGTGTTGATCTTATGTAAAATAGAGAGGATTATTTATGGAGGGCAAAAGATGAGTGTTGTGGCTTTAGATGAAGATAGATGGCAGAAGATACTGGCTTTTTTACAGACAGAAGACAGAGTCAATATATGGCTACGCCACGCTTCGCTATGGGAAAGAAGCAGGATGTAAACGGTTTATTGAAGCGGTTCTCTGGATGGCTTTGGTGCGCCTTGGCGTTATCTCCCGGAAACCTATGGCAAATGGTCTACAATTTACCAAAGATTTCATCGGTGGAGTCGTTTTGGGGTTTGGAAATGTTTAAGTATTTTATTGAAGACCCGGACTGAGAGCATCTAATTCTTGATACGACTATGGTGCGAGCGCACTGCTACCGGAAAAAAGGGAAGCCGAGGGGGATACAGCGATTCATGTGAGTGTAGATGGATTAGGACAGTAGTGTTGAACCCTGCAACAAAAGTTCATAAATTCGAGCCAGGCAAAACACTTAATGAGAAAATTTTTTGTTATAAATGAGAATCTAGCCCCTAAATGACAATGTTTTGTATCATCAGGTTAGATGCACATTTTGGCACAAACCCTCAAAATCTTAAGATTCAACACTTCTGGGATTAGGAAATCCAATTGAGAATCACAGGAGGAGAAAGGCATGATATTACCCAAGGGGAAGAATTGATAGAGAACTGGCAAGAGGAAGATACAAAAGTCATTGGGGATAAAGGATATGATGCCAATAAGTTGATTGAGAAAATAGGGGAAAGTAAAGCAGTCATTCCATCTAAAAAGAATAGAAAAAAACAGCGGCATTATGATAAACATTTACACAAAGAAAGGTATTTGATTGAATGTTTTTTTCACAAGTTAAAGCAGTACCGACATGTATAGCAATCCTACTTGATTTACAAACAAGAATTTTTCAGAACCATACACCGCAGGTGCTTCTTTTACGGGGGCGGCGCCCCTGCGACCCCTTGTTCCATTCTCATTTAGGATTGCTATAGTTGGATAGGAGTCTATTCCCCGAAAGCAATTATTCTCGCAGATGTCTAATCGTATTGCTCAACTGCAAAAGCAGTTAGCGAGGCGGGTCAAAGGGTTTCATCGGTGGGAACGGACTAGGTTGAGAATTGCCAAACTGCACTGCCGCATCGAGGACTTGCGTACTGATTTTCTGCACAAATTGTCAACTAAACTCACTCACAAAAACCAAGTCGTGGTTTTGGAAGACCTCAACGTGCGGGGAATGCTGAAAAACCGCAAGTTGTCTAAAGCGATTAGCAGGCAGGGATGGTATCTGTCCGCACCTTGTGTGGAAGCAAGGCTGAGAAGTTCCAGTGGAAAGTACGCATCATTGACCGTTGGGAAGCCACAAGCTAGCACTGCTCTAAGTGTGGTTGGTACCGGGGTAAACTTGACCTCCCCACCCGCATTTTGGTCTGTGACCATTGCTCTGCAACCCACTGCCGGGACGAAAATGTTACCAGAAATGGGGCAAAGCGCTACGCGCCAGCAAAGCTGAACGCCTGACCTTAAAAAATTGGAGAGAGTTTCAATTTACTAATGATGGCAAGGGACATGATTTTAACAAATTCCCCTCTGCGAAAGGGTTTTGAGCGTTTATCGCGGTACAACATCAGGCGCTCCCACCGATTGATTTTTGTACTTACACGGCAGGCTTGGAAGCCCCATTCTCTCCTGGCAGTTATCAATAATTGCGGGTGCTATTCTCAATAGCTCTGAATTATATAGGGGTGCCCATTATTATTCACTTGAGACTCCCAAAATTGGACGTGGAGACTGAGTAAGACTACTGAGTTTCAAGGCTTGGCGACATCGGTCTGTGAAACGTCAAGAATCCCTGTTCTATAGCTTGCGTGGCGTAGCCATATGCTTAGAGGGCAGGGAGTATGTCAACAAGAACGTTCTATGACTGCACAACCGGAGGGGTTTGATATAAAGCAGAAAAGACACCGACGACTGGCCGTGTTTCGTCTCGGTGTCTCTTCTGGTTCGCTCCTCACACACTGAAGTTACTATAACAGCAGATTTACGGATTTGTCACCCTCTCCATTGATAAGAATTTCTTGGCATGAAAGCCCGAAAATGCCGAAATTTGCTGATTTTGCTAATTCTTAACCGCTAAGGCTCCCCCCGGTACCAGGTCTTCCAGGATCAAACGAATCCCCCGAAAATGGTCAATGACCGGGTTGTGGTGCCATTCCTGACTGACAAAATACTGAACCAGTTGCCCAGAACGGCGGCTGGCGGGGGTACCCAGTAAACCTAGGTAATAACTGGCACTGTGCTGGCTATCGGGGCGAGCCAACTGGGGCAATTGGTTAAGGCGTTGGATGGTGCGCCAAAATTGGGTTTGCAGGACATTCCAAAAGTCGGTGTAGCGCATATTGCTAAAGGCTTCCGCCACCAGGTCATGCCGGTCTTGAATCAAAATCGTTTGTCCCCGCAGTCCGGGCGGCAATTCCTCCAGGAGAATCACGGGTCCGTAGCCCAGGATAAAAACCTGCTCCTGCCAGCGGGTATAGGCACCGAAAAAATGCCCCAGGATGTGGGTCGCCAGGGCGGTGATGATCAGCCCTTGACTGTGGGCAACCACCAGCACCGGCACCCCCGCATGAATCCCCTGGGCGAGTTCATAGGCTAAACGCAGGGTGGCACAGGAGGCGCCCGCCGGGTAGTCCCCGTAGAGGTACTTGAGCAAATCCTGCCAGGTGAGTTGGTTGATAAACGGCAGTTGGCGGAGCAGTTCCCCGTCCAATAAACCCGTGCCAGGGGCGGCGTGGGGTAGGTATTGGTGCAGGTCGGCGGTGGGGGGCAAATCCGGACAGCGGAGCAATTCCTGGAGCAGTTGGCTGTAGCCCGCCAGCCGTTGCTGGGTTTCCCCGGTGTTTTGCTGGTACTGCCACAACTCGGAGCGACCGAGAATGCTCTCCAGCACATCGGTTTGCCAGCCCACACTGGCGTTGTGTACCCCCCGGATATGGGCGGTGGGTGCCATCCGTTGCAGGGCTTGCAGGTCCCGTTGGTGGTTGTCCACCCCGGCGGTCACCCCGTTGATATGCAGGATCAACCGGCTCCGCACCGCACCGGGATTCAGTTCCAGTACCTCACCGTCTAGGGTCATCGGGAACCTACTGGCTCGCCAACCATTGCATCAACAACCGCACCCCGAACCCGGTGGCACCCGCCCCGGCGTAGGCATTGCCCTTTTCGCTCCACACGGGACCCGCCACATCCAGGTGCGCCCAGGGGGTTTTTTGGACGTACTGTTGCAAAAATAACGCCCCGGTGATGGAACCGGCACTGCGACCGCCCGCATTTTTCATATCGGCGATGGGGGATTTCATACCCTCAAAGTATTTTTCTTCCAAGGGCATCCGCCAAATTTTTTCCCCGGTTGCCGCCGATGCCTGGAGTAATTGCTCCGCCAGTTCATCCTGGGAACTCCACAAGCCCGCAATGTCATCCCCCAACGCGACAATGCACGCCCCGGTCAGGGTCGCCAAATCCACGATGGCATCCACCTCCAGTTTTTCCGCATACACCAGGGCATCCGCCAGGGTCAACCGTCCCTCCGCATCGGTATTGTTGACCTCGATGGTTTTGCCATTGCTGGCGGTGAGAATGTCCCCCGGATGCATGGCATGACCGTTGATCATATTTTCTGTAGCGGCAATAATCCCATGCACCAGCACCGGCGGTTGCCATTGCCCCAAGACCTTGAAACAGCCCAAAACGGCGGCGGCACCCGCCATATCCATCTTCATGGTTTCAATCCCGCCCTGGGTTTTCAGATTCAACCCGCCGGAATCAAAGGTGACCCCCTTGCCCACGATGGCGAGCCGTTTGTGGGGGGTAACGGGTGGGGTGTAGGTGAGATGGATAAATTTGGGCGGCGTATCCGACCCCCGTGCCACGCCCAGAAATGCCCCCATCCCCAAGCCTTCACAGTCCTCCCGTTCCAGAATCGTGACATTGAACCCGTAGGTCTGCGCCAGGGACAGGGCGGTTTCCGCTAGGGTCGTAGGGGTGACCACGCTGGCAGGAGCGGCTACCAATTCTCTTGCCAAAATGACCCCCGATACCAGTTGTTGCGCCCGGGTGATCCCCTCGGCTCCCCCGTCAATCCCCAGAAATTCCACTTGCTCCAGCACGGGGGGTTTATCTTCCGGGTCGGATTTGAAGCGGTTGTCCTGGTGCAGGGCGAGGAGGATGCCTTCGGTTAACGCCCCCGCCACCCGCTCCGCAGGCTGGTCACTGGGGGGCAAAAATAACCCCAGGCGGTGGACTTTTTGGGACTTAGCGGTTTTGGCTACTGTCGCCGCCGCCTTGCGATAGGCTTCCAGGTTGGCAGGATCAGCTTTGCCTAACCCCACCAGAGCCAGCTTTTTCACCGGGCTACCCGCCCCTAATCGGGTCACACTGGGGCTACCGGGTTTGCCCTTAAATTCGGTTTCGGTGATCAATTCCTGCACCGCCCCTCCCAAGCAACCATCCAACAAGGCGAGATCGCCGGTCAATTCCACCTGGTCTTGCCAAAAGCCGATACATAATAAGTCGCCAGTCCAGTCCTGGGGGCGGGTGGTCACCGTCAAACAGTCCATAATCTTCCCATCAATACGGCACAAATTCTATTGTAGTTCGTGGGCAGGGCGGGAAACCGATGCCTGCTGGGATAGCCGTCGTCGGGTTAACCCTTGGCTTTTTAGGATACCTGTCTTAATCTGAAATCAATAGTCACAGGGGCGCAACTTCCGTTTCTCACTAACAAAGGCTACGCCAGTACTGTACTAAGTTTACCCGAATTGTGAGCAAAAATTTTATGTTTAGAAAATCACTTGTTTGGGGGCATCGTTCCCATCTACACCTGATCGCCTGCGTGGTGTAGCGATATGACTTTGCTATTCACATCAATCTTTTGAGATTGCTATATAGCAATCCTAAATGAGAATGGAACAGGAGTCGCAGGGGTAGCGCCCCTGTACTTGGTTCTGGAAAATTTTTGTTTCTAAATTAATGGCATCTCTATTTATTTGAGCCAACCATAAATCTCATCGTTGGCATACCCATATTACCTAGAACCGAGGGCGGGGGGTGCCCCCCTGCGACCGCTAACTTTGAATTTAATTTATAGAGGTGCCCTTAAGTAGGATTGCTATAGTATCAATAGGTAGAGATAACCTTTCGTGAATCCCCCCAAGCATAATCCATGAATTTTTTCGGTGAAATTGCTCAAAAATTAGCTCCCCCTGGCTATAAGCGTTTAGCGGGTTCCCTTGTGCGGCAGGTGACTGGGGGAAAATCGGCAGTCAAATTATCCCCGGAAGCCCAAGTCCGCAACCATCTTGCCCAGAGCATTCCAGGAAGCCAGACTGAAGTGACTACTGAATTTGGTCGCATTGATATTCTCACTCCTACAGAAGTCATCGAAGTTAAGCGGGCAACCCAATGGAAACAGGCAATTGGACAGGTAGAAATTTATCTCCACGCCTATCCCAATCACCGACCTCGTATTCATCTTTTTGGTAAAACCAAGCATAAAACAATGATTCAAAAACTATGTAAAAATAAAGGAATTCGTTGTACCTTTGCATCCGAAGATACATAGACGTTATTTGATTAATCATGGTTAGCACCGCACCCCCAAATGTGACCACCGATACTTGGGTCAAAGCGGACTGGGCAGAGTTTTTAGCTGTGGCGACTCATTTTACGGATGAAAAAGCCCGGTTTTACTACGACAACCACGCCATGAGGGTCGAAACCATGCCGATTGGGTCAGGACATGGACGGGACAATACCCTGCTCTCCCAAATTGTGACCCTTTATTGCCTGGCAAAAAATATTCGGATTGTCGGCTTTACCAATGGCAGTTTTCGGCAAGCAGGGGTGCGAGAATGTCAGCCTGATTTAGCCTTTTATGTGGGGGATGATTTTCAAATTCCCCCCAAAACCTCCCAACCCATAGAAATTCATGAATTTGGGGCACCCCATTTGGTGATTGAAGTAGCCGCCACCACCCTCAATGATGACCTCGGGCACAAGCGTTTACTATACGAACGGTTGGGGGTGCAGGAGTATTGGGTAGTGGATGCGGAAAGTGGCGAAGTCATTGCTTTTGCCGTGTCCGATGGCGGCAGTCGGCAAATTCAAGTTTCCCAAGTTTTACCCGCCTTACCCATTGCCATTGTGGAGCAAGCCTTAGCCCAGAGTGAAACGGCAGATGACCGCATGATCTATCATTGGCTATGGCAAACCTTTCAGCATTAAAATTTAAGACATCTTGAGGACACCTTGATTGACTGGTAAGAACATTATTTCCAAAATTATCTTTATTGTTTAGAACTACCCTCTACTTATACACCCTAAACTGCTTGTCATGGTTAGCACCGCACCCCCAAATGTGACCACCGATGCTTGGGTCAAAGCGGACTGGGCAGAGTTTTTAGCTGTGGCGACTCATTTTACGGATGAAAAAGCCCGGTTTTACTACGACAACCACGCCATGAGGGTCGAAACCACACTGATTGGGTCAGGACATAGCCAGGCTAATACCATTTTGACCCTAGTTGTGACCCTTTATTGCATGGCAAAAAATATTCGGATTGTCGGCTTTACCAATGGCAGTTTTCGGCAAGCAGGGGTGCGAGAATGTCAGCCTGATTTAGCCTTTTATGTGGGGGATGATTTTCAAATTCCCCCCAAAACCTCCCAACCCATAGAAATTCATGAATTTGGGGCACCCCATTTGGTAATTGAAGTAGCCACTACCACCCTCAATGATGACCTGGGACGTAAGCGTTTATTATACGAACGGTTGGGGGTGCAGGAGTATTGGGTAGTGGATGCGGAAAGTGGCGAAGTCATTGCTTTTGCCGTGTCCGATGGCGGCAGTCGGCAAATTCCAGTTTCCCAAGTTTTACCCGCCTTACCCATTGCTATTGTGGAGCAAGCCTTAGCCCAGAGTGAAACGGCAGATGACCGCATGATCTATCATTGGCTATGCCAAACCTTTCAGCAGTGAAAAAGCATGACTCCCCTCCCAGGGTAGAATTCAATATGGCAATCCTGATGAGTATGGCTACGCCACGCTATCGCTATAAGAACAGCGGTCGCACGGGCACCAGCACCATACTTGGTTGTGCACAACATTTTTATGCCCATTGCTCCCATTTTATTCACATAAATCGTCTGAGATTGGTGTATTAAGTTTCAGTTAAGAAAAAAATTAAGGAATGTTGGCAAATTTTGAGATTTTCTCCAAGGTTCCTAGGGATTTTGTCAGGATCAGAATTGCGGGGATCATAAAAGAATCCTTAAGAAACTTTCAGAGAGATGCGGAGGGTCACAGGGAATGAACATTACTTTTGAACGATGTGATGAACAATGCAAGCAGTATTCTTCACCGATCATTGATGCCGTGCGGTGGCGCAACCGGGGGGCATTGGAAAGGGAGTTGCACCATTTAATCCAAGCCTGTGTGCAAGCCAATTTGCCCATTGGGTCAACGATTCTCAGGATTGTCCAGAGCAATCGGGAATACTGTAACGTTTGCATCCCGGAGGCGGTACCTTGGTTCGATGCCGTACTCGATGAGTTTTTTGAACCATCTATCCTCCCTACTCAACCAAGGGTACTCCGGTCTGTGCCCGAACCATCCCTCCTCCAAAGTGCCTAGGGGTTCCCCAGGACGTAACATTACGGAATTGTTACACGTTGAGTTCTTTGTTTATACTAGGGGGCAGTAAAGGCTTAGGGATGGAATATGCGGGTAGCGATTGCGGGTGCGGGGTTAGCGGGTTTAGCCTGTGGCAAGTATTTGGTGGATGCGGGGCATCAGCCTTTAATTTATGAGAGCCGGGAGGTATTGGGGGGTCTGGTGGCGGCGTGGCGGGACGAGGAAGGGGATTGGTATGAAACCGGACTCCACGCCTTTTTTGGAGCCTATCCCAATATGTTGCAGCTGCTGGCGGAACTGGGGATCAGCGACCGCTTGCAGTGGAAACAGCATACGTTAATTTTTAATCAACCGGAAAAGCCCGGGGTTTTGTCCCGATTTGATGTGCCGGATATTCCCACCCCATTTAACATTATTGTTGCCATTTTACGCAATAATGATATGCTCACCTGGGAGCAAAAATTCCGGTTTGCCATTGGGCTAACTCCAGCCATGTTGCGGGGGCAAAAGTATGTGGAAGACATGGACAAATACACCCTGTTGGAATGGTTACGCAAACAGGGGATTGATGAGCGGGTAAATAGTGATATTTTTGTGGCGGCTTCTAAGGCGTTAACCTTTCTCGACCCGGATCAGGTGTCGGCGACGATTCCTTTGACGGCTCTCAATCGTTTTTTACAGGAACGGTACGGCTCAAAAATTGCTTTTTTGGATGGTTCGCCCACCGAGCGTTTGTGTCAGCCCATCGTAGATTACATCACCGCACGGGGCGGGGAAGTGCATCGATTATCCCCCTTAAAAGAATATGTGTTAAATCCCGATCAAACGGTGGCGGGCATGGTGATTCGGGGGTTAGATGGAAAACCGGATTACATGGTCAAAGCGGATGCCTATGTATCTGCCCTCTCCGTTGATCCCCTTAAGGTTCTCCTACCGTCGGCGTGGAAATCCCTACCGTTTTTCCAAAAGTTAGAAGGACTAGAAGGGGTGCCGGTGATCAACATTCACCTGTGGTTTGACCGTAAACTTAGCGATGTGGATCATTTACTATTTTCCCGGTCGCCGGTGTTGAGTGTGTATGCGGACATGAGCAATACCTGTAAAGAATACAGTGACCCGGATCGCTCCATGTTGGAGTTGGTTTTAGCCCCGGCAAAAGATTGGATTGACCGTTCCGAGGCGGAAATTTTAGAGGTGACCATGCAGGAGTTACAAAAATTATTTCCCCAACATTTAACCGGGGAGAATCCGGCTCGGTTACGCAAATATAAAATTGTCAAAACCCCCCGTTCGGTGTATCAAGCCATTCCCGGTCGCCAGCAGTACCGTCCCAGCCAGGTGACCCCGATTCGCAATTTCTTTCTGGCGGGCAGTTACACCATGCAACGCTACCTGGGGAGTATGGAAGGGGCGGTGCTTTCTGGTAAACTAGCGGCGCAGGCGGTGGCGGCCTATGGTTCCCAAATGGCGCAGGTTCCCGTTGCAGTACGTTAAATCATGGCGGTGACGTTTTCCCTTCCCGTGGAGCTCCAGCCCGAGGCGGTGGCGCAAGCCTATGCGGAATGCGAACGGGTGACAGCTGAATATGCGAAAACCTTTTACCTGGGTACCCTGCTGATGGCTCCGGCCAAACGGCGGGCGGTCTGGGCGGTCTATGCCTGGTGTCGGCGCACGGATGAATTGGTGGATGGCCCCCAATGTGATAGTACATCGTTAGGAACTTTGCAGGACTGGGAAACCCAGTTGGAAAAAACCTTTGCGGGGCATCCCCAGGATATTTATGACCTGGCTCTGTATGCGGCTACCCGGAACTTCCCCTTGGAAATCCAGCCCTTTCGGGACATGATTGCCGGGCAGCGGATGGATTTGTGCCAATGCCGTTACGAGACCTTTGCGGAACTGGAAACCTACTGCTACCGGGTGGCGGGGACGGTGGGGCTGATGTCCCTGGCGATTATGGGGGCACGGCAAGATTCTGTGGCGGTACGGCGGGCGGCGGTGGCTTTGGGGATTGCCAACCAGCTGACCAACATTCTGCGGGATGTGGGGGAGGATTTACGGCGGGGGCGGATTTATTTACCCATTGCGGATTTGACCGCCTACAGTTACACGGTGAAAGAGTTGCAAAATGGGGTGATCAATTCGGCGTGGCGGCGGTTGATGCGGTTTCAAATTCAGCGGGCGAGAGCCTATTTCACCCAAGCGGAACCAGGGGTCAATCAACTGTCTGCGGATGCCCGGTGGCCGGTGTGGACAGCGCTGATGAATTACCGGCAAATTTTGGATCAAATTGAACAGAATGATTATGATGTATTTAACCGGCGGGCGTATGTGTCCTTGCCCGGTAAATTGATGCAATTACCCTGGGCTTTATGGCGTTCCTTTTGGGGAGTGTAATCATGGTGCAAATTCCGGTGACCCTGCCTGAGTCCCTCACTTTTGAGCAGGCGATTGAGCAAACCCAAAATTTAATTTCTGCCCGCATGAATCAAGAAATTAACGCCCAACAATTTGCCCAGGGAGTACAGGCGTTGGTGCAGAGTGAAAATGGGGCACGGGGCTTTTTTGTGACCTATTTAACCCTGGAAAATGACATGGCAGACCAACCGGATGAATTCCTAATCCAGGCGTTGGAAAGTTCCCCGGAAATTGTCAGTGAATTATTGGTAAAAAATCTGGTCATGTCCACCGCTATGGGGATTACCCACCGGCGCAACCAGGATGAGGTGATGGCGCAGGGTTCCGACCGGGTACAACGGCGCACCCAGGGATTAATGCAGCGGTTAAATTTGCCCCAAATTGCTCACAAAGCCGAGGAATTATTTCGCAATGCGGGGGGGGAACCGGGGCAATATAGCGAGTTTCTCGACCGGTGGGGTTACGATGCAGAACAAAAACAGGCCATCCAACGGGTTTTAGAACCCTGGATGGGGGGCTAAAGCTTACTCGCCTAGCCGGTTGACATACCCCCCTGCCCTAAAGAGCAAGGATTCTTGACGCTATGGCTACGCCACGCAAGCTATCACAGACCGATGACTCAGGGGTCTTACTCAATCTCCACGTCCGTTTTTAAAGTCGGGCGTTCAGCTTTGCTGGCGCGTAGCGCTTTGCCCCATCCGCAACTATAGCAATCCTAAATGAAAATGGAATAGGGGTCGCAGGGGCACCGCCCCCGTCCTTGGTTCTGGGGAATCTCTGTTCACTAATCAAGTAGGATTGCTATATTTAGAATCCGATTTGCCTATCCATTCCTACCCCGGGAGGGGAGTAGTGGCGCCATTGGTGATGGGGGGCATAAAATTTGCTCTGGTAATGGATGTAATGATGTGATTTCCTGCGTAGTCGGACTTTCTCAGATTATCCCGCATTTCAATCTGTAACAGCAGAACTACAGCCTATTAAGGACACCTCTATTAATTCATGGCTATTAAGAATGACCCCCGCGTTATTGATAATTGCCGACGAAAGAATGGGACTTCCAAGCCAGTCATGTAAGTACAAAAATCAATAAATAGAGGTTCCCTTAAGTGGTTACGGGATACAGTTGCAAACCCACTTGTTTTGGTCAGGCTTTGGAAACGCAATTTTTTGTATCCTTTAATTTGTGAACAGGTTGCACTATGGCTATACATTAATTGCTCAGAAAACTTGCGTGTAAAGTGAGGATTCCACGGTGCCGTTTTACCTCAGTTTTGGACCGCAAAAAATCAAGTGGGTACCGTTATCCCCAATATAAAGTTTCCGGGTACGCTGCCCGGTTTACTGCCACTGGAGTGCTTGGTTCCCTCAGGCGCGGCTTGTAGATCACAAAACGTTATTGGCAGTCACCAACGCCGTAGAATTACCTCGTTATTTACTCTATCAAATTTACTTGGTTTGCACCACCTGACCACAGGGATTCAATGCGGTCAACCCAGGACTTGATTTCCTGAGGATGGCAATCTCGGAGGGTAATGTGCCCCAGTTTGCGCCCCGGTCGGGATTGGGTTTTTCCGTACCAATACACCTTTCCCCATTGTGCGAGTTGTTGTCGTTGGGCGAGGTACGCCTGGGTGCCGGTTTCATAGCCCAATAGGTTGACCATCAAGGCGCCGGTGGTGGTTAGGGCGGTACTGCCTAAAGATTGCCCGGTGATGGCTCGTAAATGCTGGTGAAATTGGGAAGTGACGCAGGCATCCAGGGTGTAGTGACCGGAGTTGTGGGTGCGGGGGGCAATTTCGTTAAGTAGGACATTGCCATTTCTGAGATAAAACCATTCGGTCGCCAACACGCCCTGATAGTCCAAGGCGGTGAGTAGGGTGCGGGTATGCTGTTGGAGTTGCTGGCGGACGGCATCGGGGAGTGGGGCGGGGGCATAGACCCACCGGCAAACCTGCTGGACTTGGTGGGTGCGGCTGACCGGGTAGGTGGCAATAGTGCCCTGGCAGTCCCGGGCGGCAACGAGCGCCAATTCCTGCTCAAACGGCACATAGGTTTCGGCGAGCAGGGTGGGAACCGCCCATTCCTGCCACAGGGCGGTTAACGCCGCCGGGGTGTGAATGATCCGAGTGCCCAATCCGTCATAACCGTGGCGGCGGGCTTTGACCACCAGCGGTAGGGTAGGCGGGGGGTCACCCTGAGATAGAAGCCAAAATTCCGGTTGGGGGATGCCCAAATCCTGGACATAACAGCGTTGGTCGTATTTATCCAAAAGGGGAGCAAGACTGGTTAAATTGGGGCGAAACATGACCCCAGGGCGGGCAGAGCGGGCGAGTAATTCCCAGTTGATAAATTCATTTTCAAAGGTAATCAGGTCGCATGTTTGCATCAGTTGGGCAAGACCTAGCGGGTCATCCAGGGGGGCAATCACCCGCCCCGCACTCAGGGAAACGGCGGCATCCTGGGGGTCAGGGGTTTGTACCCACAACGTAATTCCCAAATCCTGAGCCGCCTGTGCCAACATCCACGCCAGTTGTCCCCCGCCCAAAACCCCGACGCGCACAGCCTATTTCCGCCCAAAATCCGCCGGGATTTGTCCCCAACGATGGGTGTCCCACTTCAACAGGAGGTTGGAGTAGGGGTGGGTGCGTAGCCAGCGTTCGGCGGCACGAATTTCCGCACCCAAAGGGGTGTTCTCTAACTCCAAATTGGTACGGCATTGGCGTTTTTGCACCCAACCCAGGGCGATCTGGGAGTCGGAATAGATTGGCCAATCACAGCCCCGGGCTGCACACCATTGCAATGCGGTGACAATCGCCAGAAATTCAGCAATGTTGTTGGTGCCCAGGGGATAGGGCCCCCGGTGAAAAATTTCTAGCCCGTTCTCAGTGACCACACCCCGATATTCCATCACCCCCGGATTGCCGGAGCAGGCGCCATCCACAGCGTAACTTTGGCGCACATAACCGGTCTTGTCGGGAGGGTTAGGCATGGGTACATCGCCGCCATGTTCCTGAAAGGCTCGGTGGGCGGTCACCGGGTCAGGATAGCTTTTGTACTGCGCCCCACTAAAACCCCGCACCTGTTCCCAACAGTCATCCCAGCTACGATAAACCCCGGGTTTACGTCCCCGCCACACCACATAGGCTTTGTTACGGGTCATGATGCCTCCAAAAATGGGCTGAGCAAGGGGCGGAGTGCCGGTTCATGGGCGTACATATAACGGACGGTCGCCCGCAAACGGGGTAATTCCGAGGGAGGAGCCGTGCGAAATAGTTGCGTTAAGGTGGGCGCATCCCAGGCCCGTTGCCCGGTGAGCAGTTGGGTAAATGTTTGCTCAAAGTAATGCTGTTGTTTGGCACTAGAACGGTGGAGTTGCGGCCAGAGGAGCAATCCCCCCAAGGCAAAGGCTCCCGCCCCCGCCATCGCTCCCGGTAGCGTGTTACCAGTTTCCAGCCAAACGCCTGTCCCTAGGATGGTTGCCAGTCCTACAGTCAAACCCCATGTCCGGTAGCCCGGGGGCAGAGGCCGCCACCAGGGAGCGACCAGCGCTACCGCCAAGCCCAGCCCGACCACCCTTTCTAAGTTCCCAATTAGTCCGTCTAACATGGTTTTTATGCGCTCGTTGGCCGGTAAACCTTAGATGATGAACGGTTTATCCTGGGAATACCACTATCAATTGGCAATTATAGGACACAGTATGGTCATTTCACCCGTTAGTGCGGGTGAATCCAATCTAGGGTCGCAGGGACACTGCCCCGTCCCTAGTTCTGGGCAATTTCTGTATGCCTACGGCACGCAGGCTAATGCAAATCAAGTAGGATTGCTATAGTTCCCAGTAATAAATTAGGGCTATTCTAACAAGATATAGGGCACCTCTATTTATTCAAAATATGAGAACGAAACACAAAAACAGCATAGCATTGCTCAGTACTTTTTTGTACTAAGATGACTGGGTTTTATAGATTGCTGTAGATATGATTGAAAAGAGACTTAGTAGGGGGTCAAAACTCACAGATTATCGGCCAGGGACTGCCGCTCCCAAAACGCATAACGGCGGAAATTATAAGCCAGATTTTTCAACCCAATTGCCGCTTCTACTCTGGTTTTACCAATCAGACGCATGAATTTACCCCCAAGACACATCACCCACTGACCAAATACGTGTTCCACCTTGGCTCTCACTTTAGATTTGATGCGATTCTTTTCATTTTGCTCTGCGGTTAGGGGCTGATTTCGGTAGCCTTTTTCATGGATGTGACTGGTAAATCCAATCCTGGCTAACGTCCATTCTAAATCCGTGCTGTGATAGGCACTATCTCCCCATATTTCCGACCCATCAATATCCACCAGTTGACTGAATACTTGTGAGTCATGCACGGAGGCATCCGTGACCACATAATGACGCACAAAACCATATTTTACATCCACACTGATATGATTTTTATAGCCAAAATAGCTGACACCATTTTTCTTTACCCAACGGGCATCTCTATCCTTTTGCCGTAAAACCTGGAGTTTTTCCTCCAGAAGTGTTGAAAGGTAGGTAAAGGCAGAAAAAGAGGGGTCAAAATATGGTATTCTAATTCATATAAACCAAAACATGAAACAACTATGAAATTCAATTCTTTTCCCGGGATTGTCAAATTTTTACTCAAAGACCTGCCAACTAATGATTATCCAGTTCTAAATTCTCGCTTATTTTGTTCAATCTGGTTTGCTGGCATTTTAGACAAAGGAATCAACAGTTTACGGGACTTATTTTACCAATTAAATCATGCGGGCATTAAGGTTGACTTATCCACGTTTTCTAAGGCGAACAAGACAAGAGACCCACAAATTTTTATGCATCTTTATCATAAATTATTGCATTATATTGAGGAAGCTCATCCTGAAAAGAGGTTGGTTTTATGTCCTTTTGATGCTACCGTAATACCGCTGATGAGTAAGTTATTTTGGCTCCAAGGCTATCGCCAAGTAAAGTTAATAACCACTTTGAATCAAGATACGAAATCTACTGGTCATTTAATTGTTAGTCCTGGACAGGCACATGAGATTAATTTTGGTGAAGATATTGTGAAAATGCTACCGGAAAATGGAGTCGCAGTCGGGGATAGAGGGTTTTGCAGTCACAAAGTATTTGAACAATTTATCGAAAATGATGCCCTTTTTATTATCCGTATTAAGTCGAATTGGAAATGGGATGAAAACTATCATATCACCACAGAACGAGGTAAGGCGAGAGTAGTTTGTTTTGGCAATGTTCAACAGAAAGTAGACTATTATTTAGCTACCAATATTCCTGAGGATGTAATGAGTAATGAAGAGATAGGGGAAGCCTATAGACAACGCTGGGCGATAGAGGTACTATGGAAATTTCTAAAGATGAACTTAAAGCTCGATAAAATGATGAGTAAAAATTTGAATGGAATTACCATTCAAATTTATGTAATTTTAATAGTTTACTTGATATTGCAACTGTTAAAAGTTCCACGGATGTACGGAAGTAAATTGGCAGATAAGTTCCGATATATACAAATCTTAATACGGCAGGAGTGGAATTTTGTCCATTGGCTCAATCGGGTCGTCCCACGCCTAAATATGTAAAGTTTTATTGCAGGATTCAACACTTGTGTTTTTCCTCCCATTGCTTAGGAATTTTCCCTTCCTTTACTTCTTGATTTTCTTGCCGAGTATTTCGTTGGACTGGCACGGGAATGAGAGTGGCATCCACAATCTGACCAACTTCGACAATATATCCTTTTTCTCTCAGGTAATTATCAAAGTGAGCAAATACTTCTTTGACTAGATCGTGCTTGGCGAGATTATCCCGAAATAGCCAGACCGTTTTGGCATCAGGGATAGCGTCTTCGATACCCAATCCTAGGAATTCCATGAACGAGATACGGTCATTCACTTGAAACTCGAGTTCATCGTCACTAAGGGCATACATTTGTTGGAGAATCAACAATTTAAACATCACAATGACGTCGGTGGGTTTTCGACCCGCATTACTCTTTCTTTCCTTGTCATATATGGTTTCTAATATGGGTCGGAAATCTTCCCAGTTAATATTTTCATTGAGCCACTTCAGCATGGGCTTTTTCTGATTGAGTTTTTCCCGCCGCTCTTGCTCATCCCAAAATCCTTTTTGACCCATTTTTTCTCTCCACGTCGTTAATACTAATTATCTCACAAATCCCTCCCAAAATCAATTAATAGAGGTGCCCTATAGTCATTCCGTTTTAGAATGCGACACTTTTTAGGTATTTGCAATCGCTCTATTCGCTTCCAGGAGAGGGTTTGTAAGTGAAGGTGAATGTTGCAAACTTGTTTGAAATGACTATAACCTACCGTTGGTGCCAATCAATAGAGGGCACCTCTATTAATTCATGGCTATTGAGAATAACCCCTACGTTATTGATAATTGCCAACGAGAGAATGGGGCTTTCAAGCCTGCCGTGTAAGTACAAAAATCAACAGGTGGGAGTGCCTGATGTTGTACTGCGATAAACGCTCAAAACCCTTTCACAGAGGGGGTTTGTTAAAATCATATCCCATGCCATCATTAGTAAATTGAAACGCTCAAATTGATTAAAATTACAGTCTATTTATAAATTAAAGGGTACAAAAAACTTTGATTGCTTCTGAAAATATGGCTTTGCCACGCAAGCTGTCAGCATGATTGACCTCCGGCAAGTGGAATTTTAACTGTATCCCATAAATACTTAAAAGACTGTATTACCGTGAGTTAATCCATCCGTTCTTCAATGGAAATGTAGGGTAAATCGTGACCCCCCACGTAAATTTGGGTGGGGCGGAAAATGCGATTGTGATTTAATTGTTCCTTCCAATGGGCTAACCAACCCGCCACCCGGGCAATGGCAAATACGGGGGTAAATAAATCATTGGGAATTCCTAATTTGCGATAGACCAAACCGGAATAAAAATCCACATTCGGATAAATGCCCTTGTGCCCCAAACGCTCTACCACCACCCGTTCAATTTCCACCGCAATATCGTAGTAGGTGTCTGCCCCAAATTCCGCAAACAGTTCTTTAGCTAAATTTTGCAAAATGGTCGCCCGGGGGTCTTTTACCTTATAGACCCGATGCCCAAACCCAGGAATGCGAGCTTTTTCCACCAGCAATCGTTCAATAAACGGTTCTACCTGATCGACCGTGCCGATTTGTTCAATCATTTGCATCACATCCTCATTCGCCCCCCCGTGCAGAGGTCCCGCCAGGGTTCCCACCGCCGAAGCCACCACGCCGTAGGGGTCGGTGAGGGTGGATGCCGTGACCCTCGCCGCAAAGGTGGATGCGTTGATGGTATGTTCGGCGTGCAAGGTCAAACACACATCCAACGCCCGGGCTTCCAGTGCATGGGGCACCTGTTCCCGCAACATGTAGAGGAAATTGGCGGCATAGTTTTGGTCGTCCCGGGGTTGCACCGGGTCATTGCCCTTGCGGATGTGTTGAAACGCCGCCACCATCGTGGGGATTTTCGCCAATAGACGCACCACCGCCGCCCGAATGTACTGGGGGTCATCCAATGCCCGCCGGGAGTAAAACAGCCCCAAAGCCGCCGCCGATGCCTGGAGCGCATCCATCGGGTGGCCACTTTCGGGAAAACATTTCATCATGTCCCGGATGCGGTATTTCACCCGCCGGTGGTAGGTGATTTCGTGTTCAAAAGCGTGCAATTCACTCGCCGTCGGCAGTACCCCCCAAATGAGTAAATAGGCCACTTCCAGAAAACTGCTTTTGGCCGCCAATTCTTGAATGGGAATCCCCCGATATTCCAAAATGCCCTGCTGACCATCCACATAGCTAATGCTGGACTGGGTGACGGGCACCCCCTCCAATCCCGGGCGATATTCACAGGCAAAGCTGGTCATAGGGCGATAATGACAAAACTTTCAATTTGCCCATTATAGAACGCCCTGTCCCAGCCGCTTTGCACTCTAGGTTACCGTCGCCGGGCTGACCGCAATTTCGCCGAGCGGGAACGGGGATTCTGCCGCTGTTCTTGGGCACTGGGGGTAATGGGTTTGGGGGTTAAAAGTTCCAGCCCTTCATGCCGACGGAATGCCCATTTCACCAACCGGTCCTCCAAACTGTGAAAACTGATGACCACCAACCGCCCCCCCGGTTTCAGCCAGGTGGGTGCTTGTTGCAAAAACCGTTCCAAACTTTCTAGTTCCCCATTCACCGCCACCCGCAAGGCTTGAAACACCTGAGTTGCTGGGTGTATCCGTCCATACCGCGCCCCCGGTGGCACCGCCTGCCGAATCGTGTCTGCCAAAGTCACCGTATCGCTAAAGGGACGGCTTTGCACGATCCGGCGGGCAATGCGGCGGGCAAAGGGAGCTTCCCCATAGCGGCTCAACAGGGCCACCAACTCCGTCTCGCTGGTCTGGTTCACCAACGTGGCCGCCGTTAGGGTTTGCCGTTGGTCCATCCGCATATCCAGAGGTCCAGAATGGCGAAAACTAAACCCCCGCCCTGGGGTATCCAAATGCAGGGAACTCACCCCCAAATCCGCTAGAATGCCGTCAAATTCCCCCCCGGGATACTCGCTAAAATTCCCCTGCCACCAGGTCACCGGATACCCCTGCAAACGCCGTTGCGCCAGGGCTAAAGCCTCCCCATCCCGGTCAATCGCCGTCAGGAAAATCCCCGGAGTTTGTAACAATAATTCACTATGCCCCCCCAAGCCCACCGTCGCATCCAGAAAATGCTCACCCGGTCGGGGTTGCAGGTAGTCCAGCACCGCCTGCGGTAATACGGGAATGTGACCCCCATCCGGTATCATTGGTTACAAGTCCTCCCTTGGGAGCAATGATAGAACAGCAGGGTCAAGACCCATTTCATTTCCTTGCCTTTGAGGAGTGTATGAAAAAAATCGAAGCGATTATCCGACCTTTTAAGCTCGATGAGGTAAAAATTGCCCTGGTGAATGCGGGGATTGTGGGCATGACCGTCTCGGAAGTGCGGGGCTTTGGCCGCCAACGGGGGCAGACCGAACGGTATCGGGGTTCGGAATACACGGTGGAATTTTTACAAAAATTAAAACTGGAAATCATCGTAGAAGACAGCCAAGTGGATTTGGTGATTGACAAGGTAATTGCGGCGGCTCGCACCGGGGAAATTGGGGACGGTAAAATTTTCATTTCGCCGATTGAGGGGGCGATTCGGATTCGCACGGGCGAACGGGATGCGGAAGCCGTATGACCCTCCAGGCGGGCATTGCCGGGTTGCGGGGGACGGTGGATCAACAGGCGGCGAATCTGAATCCGGCGACCCTTCTCAGCTATGCCCAGGGGTTTGGGGTGTGGGTAAAGCAAACCTACCCCCGACCGACGGTGGTGTTGGGGCGGGATGGTCGCAATTCGGCAGTGATGGTGGCGGATGTGGTGCGGGCGGGTTTGGCAAGTGTGGGCTGTCGGGTGGTGGATTTGGGGTTGACCTTAACGCCAACGGTGCAATTTACCCTCAGCCATGGGGCGGACTGCCACGCCGGGGTGATGGTCACTGCCAGCCACAATCCCTCCCAGTGGAACGGGCTAAAGTTTCTCAATCACCAGGGGTTTTTCCTCTCGACCGCCGATTGGCAAGCCCTGGAAACCTGCCGCCGGGAATTGCACGCCCCGGAACTGCCCCTGGATCAGGTGCCTGCGGTGGTGACGGCTCCCGAAGCGTTTATGGCACACCAAAATGCGGTGTTGCGGATATTGCCCACAGCGGCGATTCAAGCCCGGCGGTTTCGGGTGGCTCTGGATGCCTGCAATAGCGGGGCGGTGCTGTGGCAGGAATTTTTGCAGGCGTTGGGGTGCGAGGTGGTGGCCTGTCATACGGAATTGCATGGGTATTTCAGCCGGGAACCGGAACCCCTGCCCGCCCATTTGGAAACCTTGCAACGCTTGGTGCGTACCGCCCACTGCGACCTAGGGTTTGCCGCTGACCCGGACGGGGATCGGTTAGTGTTGGTGGATGAACGGGGGGAAGCGGTCAATGAGGAACATACGGTGGTGTTGTGCGCCCAGGAGCGGTTGAACCGTCATCCCAACGGTACGTTGGTGGTCAATACAGTTACGACCCACGCCCTGGAAGCGGCCTATCCGGGGGTAAAAATTGTCCGCACGGCGGTTGGGGAAATGAATGTGGTCGCCGGAGTGCAAACTCATCAAGCCGTTTTGGGGGGCGAAGGCAGTGGCGGCATTATTGTCCCCCAGGTGCATCTGGCACGGGACGGCATGGCGGCGATGGGGTTAATCCTCAGCCTACTGGCGACCACCGGGCGTTCCCTGTCTGCTTTGATCCAAGACATTCCCCCTTGGCGCAGTGTGAAATGCAAATTGGCTCTGGCAAGTGACACCGGGGCACGCTTGAGAACCCTGTTTCGACGTTGGCAAGAGGAATTGCCGCAGATGACGATTGGGAACCAGCACATCCGTCTCAGCCACCCAGAGGGGCAACTCAGTTTGGAATGTACGGGCAATGAATTAACCTTGCGGATCGATTTTTCCAGCCTCGGCACGAGCACCACCCAGGCACACCACCCCGAACTGGCTCACCTCTGGCAACGGTTTGACCCGGATCAGGTCACGGTGAACACGACCGATGGGATCAAACTCAGCACCCCCCATGCCTGGTTCAGTCTACGCCCTTCCAACACCGAACCCATCCTGCGGGTGATGGGGGAATATCGGGAGTAACGCCGACCAGTGTACTTCGGGAGCCCAAACAAGCGAAAGAGACCGATTGAGAATGACCCCCGCGTTATTGATAATTGCCAATGAAAGAATGATGCTTCCGAACCTGCCGTGTAAGTACAAAAATCAATAAATAGAGGTGCCCTTAATTCCCTATTAAGGGAACTTTTAAAAATAGGTTGCAGGGGCACGGTCCCCGTCCTTGGTTCTGGGAAATTTTTGTTTGAAAATCAAGTAGGATCGCTATAGGATTGCTATAGTTTCTCACCCTACAAATATGGATTAAAATGTTAGAATAGATCGGTATTAATAATAGAAGCCTAAAGAATTTACCAATTTCATGACCACCCTATTAGCCATTGAAACCAGTTGCGATGAAACGGCGGTGGCAGTCGTACAAAACCGACGGGTGTTAGCGGAGGCGGTGGCTTCCCAAATTACTCAACATCAGGTCTATGGCGGCGTGGTGCCGGAACTTGCGTCTCGCCAACATTTGGAAGGGATTAACTTCCTCCTCCAACAGGTGCAAAAGGAAACCGGGCTATCCTGGGGGGACGTGGATGGCATTGCCGTTACCTGTGCGCCGGGGTTGGTGGGCGCCTTGAATATCGGGCTGGCTGCCGCCAAGACATTAGCAGTACTTTATCAACGCCCCCTCGTGGGGATTCATCACCTGGAAGGGCACATTTGCGCCGCTTATTTGGCTGAACCGACCCTGGAACCGCCGTTTTTGTGCCTGCTGGTATCGGGGGGACACACCAGTTTGGTGGCGGTGCGGGAGGGACAGACCTACGACCCCCTGGGGCAAACCCGGGACGATGCGGTGGGGGAAGCCTTTGATAAGGTGGCTCGCCTGCTGGGGTTGGGGTATCCCGGTGGACCCTTGATTGACCGGCTGGCTCAGACCGGAGATCCGCATACTTTTGCATTACCGGAAGGCAAAATTTCCCTGCCGGGGGGGGGCTACCATCCCTACGACATGAGTTTTAGCGGACTCAAAAGCGCCGTGCGCCGTTTGGTCGAACAACTGCCCTCACCCCTACCGGTGGCGGATGTGGCGGCGAGTTTTCAGTACACTGTCGTGCAAGCCTTGACCCGCCGGGCGATTCGCTGTGCCCTGGCAGAGGGGTTGACCACCCTGGTTGTGGCTGGGGGGGTGGCAGCCAATCGGGAATTGCGGCAAACCATGACCACCACCGCGGCGCAACACGGCATCCGGGTGATTATTCCGCCCATGAAGTACTGCACCGATAATGCCGCTATGATTGGCTGTGCCGGGGTACTGCGCCTCACCCGAGGACACCATTCCCCGCTGTACCTCACCAGTCAGTCCCGCCTGGCGCTCACGGAAATTAGTACTTTGTACGTTAAAGACTAGGAATGGCTGGGGTCGCTCAGGTAGGTGTAGCGGTTCAGACTGTGTTCGTAGTGGGCAAGCAGGCGTTGGGCTTCATCCAGGGTAATGCGATTGGCTTGCAAAGCGGCTTCACTTTGACGGCGCAAATGTTCGAGCAAATCCTCCGCATCGTACTGCACATAGCCTAACACTTCCCGCAGGGTGTCGCCCTTGACGACGTGTTCGATGTGATAGCCAGCGGGGGACAACCGAATATGCACCGCATTGGTATCCCCAAACAGATTGTGCAAATTGCCCATAATTTCCTGATAGGCTCCCCCCAAAAACAGCCCTAAGTAGTAGGGTTGCCCCGGTTGATAGGGGTGCAATTCCAGGAGGGATTTCACATCCCGCAGGTCAATAAAACGATTGATTTTGCCATCGCTATCGCAGGTTAAATCCGCTAAAGTACCCCGGCAATTGGGTTTTTCATTCAGGCGATGGATGGGCATGATTGGAAAGAGTTGGTCAATCGCCCAGGTGTCCGGTGCGGATTGAAAAACGGAAAGATTCACATAATAGATGGAAGCCATGATATTGGGCAGGTCTTCTAGGTCATCGGGAACGTAGTCCTGCTGTTGGGTAATATCCAGGATTTTTTGGCAACATCCCCAATATAAACGTTCCGCATCTGCCCGCTCCCGCAGGGTTAAATAACCCAAATTAAATAAGCTAATTGCCTCATCCTTGAATTGGGTGGCATCGTGGTAGGCTTCCTGATAATTATCCGGGCGGATCGTGCTGTAGGTTTCGTACAAATTCCGCAGGACGATATGGGCTGATTCCGGGGGGCTAGGTGGAACATCCCGCGGCACTTCCCCGGTTCCCAACACATCGAAAATTAACACCGATTGATGTGCCGTTAATGCCCGCCCACTTTCACTGATTAAGGTCGGTACCGGCAGGTTTTTCTGCATACAGGCATCTTTGATGGCAGCCACCACATCGTTGGCATAGTTCTGCATGGTGTAATTCACCGAAGCATAAAAATTGGTTTTGGAGCCGTCGTAATCTACCCCCAAACCACCCCCCACATCCAGATAGCCCATCGGCGCACCCAAAGCCATTAATTCCGTGTAAATTTGCCCCGCTTCCTTGAGGGCATCCTTCAACACCCCAATCGCAGAAATTTGCGAGCCAATATGGAAATGCAACAGCCGCAAACAGTCCAACAAATCCACCGCCTGGAGCCGTTCGACGGTCTGCAAAATTTCCGGTACGGTCAAGCCAAATTTCGCCCGTTCTCCAGCGGAATCCCCCCAACGTCCCACCCCTTTGGTGCTGAGTTTTGCCCGCACGCCGACCACCGGACGAATCCCCAGGTTTTGACTGGCTTGGATGACCAATTCCAGTTCCGCCAATTGCTCTAAAACAATGATGGTTTCATGCCCCAACCGGCGGCTTAAAATTGCTGTTTCAATATACTCCCGGTCTTTGTAACCATTACAAATCAAAAGTGGTGCCGCCTGCGGTTGTCCCGTCGGCAGGGTGGATAGGGCAATTAGTAATTCCGGTTTGGAACCTGCTTCTAACCCAAAATGATAGGGTTGACCAAATTCCACCAGGGCTTCGACCAAGTGCCGTTGTTGATTACATTTAACCGGAAATACACCCCGATAAACGCCCTCGTAATTGTAGCGGGCAATCGCTTTGGCGAAACAGGCATTCAGCCGTTCAATGCGATTCTGTAAAATGTCGGGAAAACGAATCAGTAAAGGAAGCTGGATATTCCGTCGCTGCAAGGATTGCACCAATTCAAATAAGTCTAGGGAACCGCCCCGTTCTCCCATCGGCGAAACCGTAACCCGACCGGCGGCATTAATCGAAAAATAGGGTTCTCCCCAGCCTTTGATCCGGTACAATTCCTCGCTATCTTCAATCCCCCAAGATGATGCGGGTGCGGTTGCCGGAACCATCAAACCTGCCTGTGTGGTCATGGATGCCTGTGCCCCCAATGCGGCTAACATCACAAATCTTACCGGTTCGCCGCTACAATGGGGGGAACGGGTCGCAATGGGCGGAACATTCATGGGTAAGTATTCATATTGGTTTTGGGGGTGCGCCCTGGGGGTCGTTCTGGGGGGCTGGGCAAGCGCCGGGCAAGCATTACCGCCGGAATCCGCACCGGAAGCGGTGAAAACCTTTGTCCGCCAGTTGGATGAGGCGATGAATCAGCGCAACCCGGATTCTGTACTAAATTTATACAGCAGTAATTTCAGCGATAGGGATGGGTACAACCGAGAAGTAATCGCCAAATCCCTGACCCGATTGTGGCAGAGATTTCCCAATTTGACCTACCGCACCGAGTTGACCAACTGGCAACCCCAGGGGCAGGGTTTTGTGGTGGACTTGCAGACCCGCATCCAGGGCACGGAGACGCAAAAGGGGCGGCAGTTTAATTTAGCCAGTATTTTGAAAACCCGGCAAACCCTGAGCCAGGGGCAAATCCAACGGCAGGAAATTCTCAGCGAGCAGACCCAGCTAACTTCTGGGAAGGAGCCACCCCAGGTGACGGTGAATGCGCCGGAGGTGGTGGCACCGGGGCAACGGTTTGATTTTGATGTGATCGTCCAGGAACCGCTCCAGGATGAGCAGGTGTTGGGAACGGCGATGACGATGGCGGTGAACCCGGAGCAATTGCTGGAAAATCCCCGCTTGAGTCTGGAGGTGCTGTCCTCTGGGGGTCTGTTCAAAACCGGGCAAGCCCCCAACACCCCCGGCAGTCAGTGGTTGTCGGCGGTTCTGGTGCGCCAAGGGGGGATCACGGTGGTCACCCGCCGGTTACGGGTCGCCGTGCCATGACCTGTCCATTGGTGCAACCGGGCACCCTGGGGCTGGAGGTGACTTTACCCCCAGAATGGGATTGGACGCACCTGCAAGATGTACTGCAACAGTATTTCCAACTCACCGAGTCCTGGTGGTCACCGGCAAGCCCAGTCCGGTTGATAGCAGGGGCACGGGTTCTGAGTACGGAGCAGTTGGCATGGTTAGCAGAATTATTACAAAAGCATGATTTAGTGCTTGCAAATGTGCAAACCGAAGTGCGGGCAACGGCAGTAGCGGCGGCAATGGCGGGGTATTCGGTGGCGCAGGGGGAGCTACCTACCCAGGCAGAACCCTTAGGGGCACCCGCTTTGTATCTCAACCATGCGGTGCGCTCAGGGGTGGAGGTACGCCATCCGGGGACGGTGGTGGTGATGGGGGATGTGAACCCGGGGGGCTGTATCGTGGCGGACGGGGATATTGTGGTGTGGGGGCGGTTGCGGGGGGTTGCCCATGCGGGGGCGGGGGGTAATTCCCAGCGGTTGATCATGGCGTTGGAGATGGCGGCTACCCAATTACGCATCGGTCGTTTGGTCGCCCGTACCCCGGCAAATGTGGCATTTTACCCGGAGGTCGCCTGTGTGCAGGGGGATGCCATTGTCCTCCATCCGGCTCGGGATTTTGGCAGAACGACCCCTGGGGGAGTATCCTGATAGGCAAGCATAGCGGGTCAGGCATGGGACGGATTGTGGTCATTACTTCGGGCAAGGGGGGTGTGGGCAAAACCACCACCACGGCGAATTTGGGCATGGCGTTGACCCGGTTGGGGCGGACGGTTGCCCTGATGGATGCGGATTTTGGGCTCCGCAATTTGGATTTACTGTTGGGGCTGGAAAACCGGGTGGTGTACACGGCGTTGGAGGTGTTGGCGGGGGACTGTCGCCTGGAACAAGCCCTGGTGCGGGACAAACGGCAACCGGGTTTAGCTCTGTTACCAGCGGCACAAAATCGTAATAAAGATGCCATTACGCCGGAGCAAATGCAACAACTGGCAAACCTACTGGCGGAAAAGTTTGATTATGTACTGATTGACTGCCCCGCCGGGATTGAATCCGGGTTCAAAAATGCCATTGCCCCGGCGCAGGAAGCCCTGCTGGTAACTACCCCAGAGATTGCCGCCGTGCGGGATGCGGATCGGGTGGTGGGGCTATTGGAAGCGCATGGGATTCGCAAAATTTCTCTGATTGTCAACCGCATTCGCCCCCAGATGGTGCAGGCGAACAACATGATGTCGGTGTCGGATGTGCAGGAGATTTTGGCGATTCCCTTGGCGGGGCTGGTGCCCGATGACGAACGGGTGATCATTTCCACCAATCGGGGGGAACCCTTGGTGCTGGAGGCGAATTTATCCCTGCCGGGGATCGCTTTTCAAAACATTGCCCGCCGGTTGGAGGGGGAAAAAGTGCCGCTTCTCGACCTCGATGCCCCTTACAATACCCTTATGGGTCGTCTGCGCCGTTTCTTTAGCCGGTAATATGGGGTGATATGTCGGTACTGACTGTGATTCAAGAATTTTTAGAGCGTTTATTTCCCCGCTCCGGTGGCAGTCGCCAGGATGTGAAACGGCGTTTACAATTGGTACTTGCCCATGACCGGGCGGATTTAACGCCAGAAATGTTGGAAAAGATGCGGCAAGAAATTGTGGAAGTGATCTCCCGTTATGTGGAATTTGACGCAGAGGGGATGGAATTTTCCTTAGAAATGGATGAACGGGTCACGGCGTTAATCGCCAATGTGCCCATCCGTCGGGTGCGTAATGAAGTGCTGTAATGATTAATAATTATTACTAATGATTCGTTATTCCCTGTTGGTGCCGGTTTACAATGAAGCCCAAAATTTACCCCAGCTGTATCAGCGTCTCCAACCCATTATGGATAGCCTAGATGGCAGCACAGAATTGGTTTTGGTGAATGATGGGAGTCGGGATGAGTCTTTAGGATTAATGCGGGAATTGCATCAGAAAGACCGGCGGGTTTGTTATATCAATTTAGCACGGAATTTTGGGCATCAAATTGCCGTGAGTGCGGGATTACAGTTTGTGCGGGGAGAGGCGGTGGTAATTTTAGACGCAGATTTACAAGACCCACCGGAATTGATCCCCGATATGATTGCCCTGTGGAAGCAGGATTATCAGGTGGTTTATGGTCAAAGAATCAAGCGCAAAGAAAATTGGTTTAAGCGGTTGTGTGCCTACAGTTTTTATCGGGTGTTGGGGTATTTAGCCAGCGTGGACATTCCTCGGGATACGGGGGATTTTTGTCTTTTGGATCGGCGGGTGGTGGATGTGTTAAATGCGATGCCGGAGCGCAACCGTTATGTGCGGGGATTGCGGGCGTGGGTAGGGTTTCGGCAAACGCCGATTTTTTATCACCGTCCACCCCGGTACGCTGGCGAACCAAAGTACACCTTTCGCAAAAGTTTATCCCTAGCCATTAACGCTTTAGTATCATTCTCCCGAGTGCCCTTACGGTTGGCGACTTATCTGGGTTTTTTGGCGGGGCTGGTGGCTTTGGGAATGTTTGTCCTCGTGATTTATTGGCGAATTTTTGCGCCCAATTCCTCCCTGGCGGGTTATACGATGGTGATTTTAACGGTACTATTTTTAAGTGCGGCTCAACTGATTACCATTGGCATTCTTGGGGAATATATTGGTCGAATTTATGAGGAGGTAAAAGCCCGTCCTTTGTTTACGGTTTCAGAAGTGTGTGGTTTTGCATCTCAGGAGATTGAATCATGAATCAGCTTGAACTTCCAGCATATAAAGAGCATAAAGTTGAATTTACTCTCGGACGAACTTTACTTTGGTTGTTAATCGCTGGACTATTTACCACGATGCAGATTCAACAATCCCTGCGGGGTGGACGATTGATATCTTGGTTCCTACTTGATGATGATGCAAGTTATTATGTAGATGCCTTACGCCGGTTGATGGTCTTTCACGGCGGTGGGCCGGATAAATTATTCCTTGATTTTATCCAAAATGGTATGCATGCACCGGGAGGAACCTTACCTGCCCTGCTTGGATTTGGTTTGTTTGGTCCCTACGATTGGGCACCTTCTGCGGCACGAGGATTGGTTATCTTTGGCCTCATTGTATTTGTTGCTGAATATCTATGCCGAGGATTACCCCTGATTTGGAAACTCTGTGTGGTGACCTTGGCACTAACCTGGCGGATTATTGGAGCTACGGTTACGGAAGGTCGCCCTGATTTAACGATGTCGCTACTTGGGGCGATGGGTATCATGCTGGTTACAGAATCAAATTGGTTGCGATCCTGCTGGGAAAAACAAGTTTTTACTGGGGTAATTTGGGGGTTAGCCTTTTTATGGAAACCTAGTGCCAGTGTTGTGACAGTATTTTTATTTGTTTGTACGTTGTTCATTGCTAGTTTTTTAGATTTTCTGAAGGACAAAAGTTTACGTTCCAACATCATTCCCGTCACCCTGCGTTGTGCTGGTGTCACCATGGCCGTTGCATTTGTGCATTACGCTATTAACTGGCGGGGAATTTTGGGTTATATCAATATGGTTTTGTTTGGTAAATCTAGCCGAGAGTTTCATCAAAATTTATCGCTTTTAGGTCACGGGCTTTACTATCTATCTGGAGCAGCCGGTCGTTGGTTGATTGGGTATCATTGGTTGGCTATGACGATAGCCCTGGTCGTTATGGCTTTGGTTACTTTTTGGTATCAAAGCACCTCAAGATCTAATCATAGCTTACCGCTCGCTTCCTTCGGTATGTTTTTAATTACTTGGTTATCGGTGAGTATTCCTAAAACGAAAACCACCTATATTGGTGCAATTTGCCCCTCTTTGATTTTTTTTGTGGCTTTGTATTTAATCGTTTACTTAATTGGTTGTTATCAATCGGCATCCACTAGGCAAAAATTAATTTTTTATGGGGGCATGTCTGTCCTAACGGCTGTGGCAATTGGCCAATTGAAATGGCCAGCCGCTCGCTATGATGTAGTGGGGGCACAAAAGCTTTACCAAATCACACAGGAAATAGCGGTTGATTTGGCACGACAGGTTAAACCTGATGAACTAATTGTAGAATTGTCCCACGGGTACCCGTCAGTGGCTAACTACCACATATTGAAAACAGGAATTGACCCCCAACTTCAGGGTGTCACCTTCTCGCATAAAGATTTGGAAATTGCTTTGAGACTATTTAATCAAGCGGATTATGTACTTTTTGATACCGGTTATCTGGATATTCTTGACCGTGACTTAAAGCTTGGTAAAATCACTCAGTCTGACTATGAAACCGTACAAAAATTAATTCGTAAATTAAATACTCCCAGATATCAAAAAGTGAAACAATATCCCAATCCCTATCCTTTGGAAGACGGGCGTACATTGTTTTTCTACCGACGTGTTGTGTAGAAATCACACTTAATTCATAAGAAAATGCAACACTTTTATGGCTTCGTTACACTACGCTATAGGCACTTGTAATCACTCTATACTCTTCTGAGACAGGGTTTACAGGTAAAGGCGAATGTCGCAAACCGGTTTGAAATGACTATAGTTTTATACGTAGAGAGTTGTAGGGTATCGCCCCAAGTCCCTGATGGTGGAGACTTTTGTGTCTAATAATTGAAGCGTATCCGAATGAGCACGAACAGACGAGTGTTTAAGACTAGATACTCATTTTTGGAAAAAAGGTTGAGTAAGGGCTTGATAAGTCCCGAAATTTGATCGCTTCATAAAAACATTGGGCACATCTATTTATTTGGCTCTCCTGAGTATTTGGTGATAAGCAGAGTTTATATGGGCACCTCTATTTATTGGCACTACTGGCAGATTATCTCCCTAAAATGCCCATATTATCGAGAACCAGAGACGGGGGCTACGCCCCTCCAACCTATTTTCAGAGGTGCCCATATGTAAGCCCAATGCGGGCTTCAGCTTCCCTGGAGACAAAAAAATTGTGTTCTTCTATACAATTTCAACCGTAAATCAATGAGAGCCATTTATTTTATTTGCACTTATTGAAGGCTGTCTGGCTACAATGTCCATCCTAATGGCTACGCCACGCAGGCTATCGAGACCATCAGAAGTGTTGAACGATAGGTAAAGAGAGAAAAAAATGGGGTCAGAATATGGTATCCTAACCCCTATAAATTCAAAAATTAGTTACCTATGAAATTAAACTCTTTTCCGGGGATTGTCAACTTTTTGCTCAAAGACTTGCCGACTAATGATTATCCAGTTCTAAATTCTCGTCTATTTTGTTCAATCTGGTTTACTGGTATTTTAGACAAAGGAATCAACAGTTTAAGGGACTTATTTTACCAATTGAATCATACAGGCACTCAGGTTGACTTATCTACATTTTCTAAGGCCAACAAGACAAGAGACCCACAAATTATTCTTGGTCTTTACCATAAATTATTACATTACATTGAGAAAGCTCACCCTGAGAAGAAACTAGTTTTATGTCCTTTTGATGCTACCGTAATACCACTGATGAGTAAGTTATTTTGGCTCCAAGGCCATCGTCAAGTAAAGTTAATAACTACTTTGAATCAAGACACGAAATCCACTGGTCATTTAATCATTAGTCCTGGGCAGAAACATGAGATTAATTTTGGTGAAGAGATTATGAGAATGTTGCCGGAAAATGGAGTTGCAGCCGGGGATAGAGGGTTTTGCAGTCGCAAATTATTTGATAAATTTATCGAAAATAATACTCTTTTCATTATCCGTATTAAATCTAATTGGAAATGGGATGAAAACTATCATATCGCTACAGGACAAGGCAAGGTAAGAGTGATTTGTTTTGGGAATGTTCAACAGAAGGTAGAATATTATTTAGCTACCAATGTTCCTGAGGAAATAATGAGTAATGAAGAGATAGGAGAAGCCTACAAACAACGCTGGGCAATAGAAGTATTATGGAAGTTTCTCAAGATGCACTTGAAGTTAGATAAAATGATGAGTAAAAATTTGAATGGGATTACAATTCAAATTTATGTAATTTTAATAGTCTATTTGATATTGCAACTGTTAAAAGTTCCACAGATGTACGGGAGTAAATTAGTAGGCAAGTTGAGATATATACAAATTGTAATACGGCGGGAGTTGAATTTTATCAATTGGCTCAATCGGGTCATTCCCCGTCTTGATATGTAAAGTTTTGTTGCAGGATTCAACACTTGTGCGAGACCATACACCGCAGGTGCTTCTTTAACGGGGGCTACGCCCCTGCGACCCATTTTTAGAAGTGTCCTATTGCTACTGTTGGTTTATAGTACAGCCTATTTATAAATTAAGTGATACAAAAAGCCTTAATTATTCTAAAAGCTCAGCATGATCAAACTACGGCAAGTGGAATTTTAGCTGTATCCCATAACTACTTAAAAGACTGTATGCCAAAATATCATTTTCGGGCTTCCTTTTTCACTCTTTGCTTAACGTTCAACACTTCTAAGATGTATCTACTTGCACCGGTGCCGGTAAATTGGAATGTTCTTAAAACTTCTTAAAATTTCTTAAAGTTTTCCCAGAATTTGGCCATCTTACCCCTGGACAAGGCCAACGGAGGTGATTAAACTATTTAACCATGAGTCTTTTGCAACTTTCGCTACGATTAGTCCCTTGCCAACTTCTGCCCTGCCCACCACTGGCACCCCAGATTCTTTCCCCGAGGTGAGTTCCCTGGTGCTGTACGGGAGCCTATGCCTTGATTGACAGCTTGCACCGCCATGCAGTGAAACATATTTTTGGCTATCCCGGCGGGGCGATTTTGCCAATCTACGATGAATTGTACCGCTGGGAAGCCCAGGGTAAAATCCAGCACATTCTAGTGCGCCATGAGCAGGCCTCTGGTCATGCTACCGAATACTTAGGTTTTTTGGCAGGATTGATAGCCTTGATCATGTCTTTTTTAGTGATTTATTGGCGAATTTTTGCCCCCAATTCCCCCCTGGCGGGTTATACGATGGTGATTTTAACGGTACTATTTTTAAGTGCCGCTCAACTGATTACCATTGGCATTCTTGGGGAATATATTGGCCGAATTTATGAGGAGGTAAAAGCCCGTCCTTTGTTTACGGTTTCAGAAGTGTGTGGTTTTGCATCTCAGGAGATTGAATCATGAATCAGCTTGAACTTCCAGCATATAAAGAGCATAAAGTTGAATTTACTCTCGGACGAACTTTACTTTGGTTGTTAATCGCTGGACTATTTACCACGATGCAGATTCAGCAATCCCTGCGGGGTGGACGATTGATATCTTGGTTCCTACTTGACGATGATTCAATTTATTATGTAGATGCCTTACGCCGGTTGATGGTCTTTCACGGCGGTGGGCCGGATAAATTATTCCTTGATTTTATCCAAAATGGTATGCATGCACCGGGAGGAACCTTACCTGCCCTGCTTGGATTTGGTTTGTTTGGTCCCTACGATTGGGCACCTTCTGCGGCACGAGGATTGGTTATCTTTGGCCTCATTGTATTTGTTGCTGAATATCTATGCCGAGGATTACCCCTGATTTGGAAACTCTGTGTGGTGACCTTGGCACTAACCTGGCGGATTATTGGAGCTACGGTTACGGAAGGTCGCCCTGATTTAACGATGGCACTACTTGCGGCGATGGGCATCATGTTGATTACAGAATCCAATTGGTTGGGTTCCCGGTGGCAAAAACAAGTTTTTACTGGGGTCATTTGGGGCCTCGCATTACTGTGGAAACCTAGTGCTAGTATCGTGACTATATTTCTATTTGTCTTTGCTCTTGGTATTGCAAGTTTCTACGAATGGTTTAAGGATAAAGGTTTATTTCAAAACATAATCCCTGTAAATCTACGATGTTTAGGTGCAACTGTTGCGGTCGCATTCATCCATTATGTAATTAATTGGCAAGGAATTTTAGGTTATATTAATATGGTTTTATTTGGTAAATTTAGTAGAGAGTTTCATCAAAATTTATCTTTTTTAGGTCACGGTCTTTACTATCTATCTGGGGCGGCTGGTCGTTGGTTGATTGGCTATCATTGGCTGGTTCTTTTTGTGTTAATCAGTACCCTGGCTTTAGGGCATTTCTGGTATCAAAATCGCCAAGATTTCTGGCCCAATTTTCCCGTGGTAGCACTAATTATGTTTTTGATTACCTGGTTATCCGTAAGCATCCCCAAGACTAAAACGCCCCATATTGGTGCAGTATTCCCAGCTTTAATTTTTTTTGTAGCTCTGTATTTGGTCGTTTACTTAATTCGCTATTATCAATTGGCATCTAATAGGAAGAAACTAATTTTTTATGGTGGAATGTCCCTCCTGACGGCTGTGGCAATTGGACAGATGAAATGGCCTGCGGCTCGTTATGATGTGGCATCAGCACAAAAAGTTTACCAAATTACGCAGGAAATAGCAGTTGATTTGGCACAACAGGTTAAACCCAATGAGCTAATTGTAGAATTATCCTACTGGTATCCCTCGGTGGCTAACTACCACATATTGAAAACAGGAATTGACCCCCAACTTCAGGGGGTGACTTTTTCTCATCAAGATTTGGCAAATGCTCTAAAATTATTTAATCAGGCTGATTATATATTTTTTGATACAGGTTATGTTGATAGTGTTGAACGGGACTTAAACAATGGTAAAATCACTGAGTATGAATATAATACGGTACAAGATTTGATTCGTAAATTAGATTCACCTAAATATCAATTGCTCCAAGAATACCCCAATCCCTATCCCCTTGAGCAAGGTCGCAAATTATTCTTATACCAACGGATTAAATCTTGAAATGATCCTTTTTCCAAAGGCTTCGTTACAATTGAGAGAATAGATATTAACGGTTATCCCACTCATGCGACGGATTGATGTGATTGGTTTGGGGTTCGCCCTGTTGGGGGTGGGGGGGTTGCTCTATTTGCTCCTCCAGGCTTTCGGTTTAGATAGTTTGCAAGCCGGGTTGTGGAGCCAAGTGACCCTGACAGTGGGTTTGATGGTTTGGATTGCCACCTATTCTTTGCGGGTGGTACGCAAGGACATGACCTACCATCAACAACGGGAACACTACGACCGGGCTTGGCTCGCCCGTCAGATTGAACAGCTTTCCCCCGAAGAGTGGGAGCGGTTACAGCGGGAAGTGGAACAAACCGAGGTCACTAAGGATTAATCCGTCACCCGTGCCACAATTAATGTAATGTCATCCCCCGCCGTCCCCCGGGCACCGACAAAGGCTTTCACCTGCATAAATAAATACTCCAAAATATCCTGGGCGCTGGTGTGTAACCCACAGGCATCCTGCACCGCCTGGAGCAACCCCGCCGTCTCAAACCGTGCCCCGTGGACGTTAGCCGCATCCGTAAAGCCGTCCGTGTAATACACCAACACATCTCCAGGCGCAAGGGTCACGGTGCCGTTTTCATACTGACTTTGGGGTTCCAGACCGATGAGCATCCCGGGGGTGTCCAACTGAAGTATTTGCTGGGAGGCACATTGCCAGAACAGAGGCGGGTTGTGGGCGGCATTACAAAAGGTCAAGTTGCGGGTCACCGGGTCATATTCGGAATAAAACAGGCTCACAAAGCGGTGGGAATTGGTTAAATCTTCGTACATCACCTGGTTCAGGTGGCTGAGAATGTCCGCCGGTGAATTGCCCCGCAAGACTTCCGAGCGCAACATCCCCCGGGTCATGGTCATGATCAGCCCGGCGGGTACTCCTTTGCCCATCACATCCCCGATCACAATCGCCCAGCGTTGCCCCCCCGCCACCGGGATAAAGTCGTAATAGTCGCCGCCCACCCACTGCGCCGTGAAATAACGGGACTCCAACTGCAACCCCGGAATCTGGGGATGGGTTTCCGGTAGAAGGTGCTTTTGAATTTCTGCCCCCAGCTTTAATTCCCGATCCAGCCGTTCCCGTTCCCGCAGTGCCAGCCGCAACTGCTCCTGCTCAATCGCCACCGCCGTCTGATCCGCCACCAAATTTAACAACTGCCTGCGGGCATCCGTATTCAGTAAACCAGGGCGGTCACTCAACACCACCAGCCATCCCTGCTCCTGTCCCGCCACAATCACCGCCGTCCCCAGCACCTCCACCGACAAGATGGTAGGCAGTTCCGCCTCAACTCGAGTAAACAACGCCCGGGCTGACCCGGCGGGTAACTGTCGCACATAGTCCGCCAACGGCTCCCGCACCTGCACATCCCATTCCTCCCGGTGGGAGTGAAACTGCGCCAGGGTCAAACGACGATCCTTCTCCTGCCACAGCAACAGTGCCGCCCCCTCCCCATCACACACCCGGGTGGCAATCACCGGAATCAGTTGTAAAAACTGGTTCAAATTGTGCAAATTCCGCAGGGCTGACCCCAGATAGCTCAGCAATTCCTGCACCTTGCGATGCTCCCGCTGGGAACGCGCCACCAATTCCTTGAGGGTGAGGACTCCTGCCAAAGTCGGAGTCGAGGGCTGATCCGCCATGCCCGCTCTATCCTGCCGAAATGTAATGCGCTATTTTAACACTCGAACCCACCATGTCAAGTGCCCCATCCCCTAGGACGTTCGTACCCTCCCTGCGGACACTAATCCCGACAATCGCCAGCCCTGCTGGCCATTCGTTGCGCCCATAGCCAAGGCCATTGGCACAGAATGTGGGCAAAGTGTTCATTATTTATAATGTGTGGCGATCCCCACAATTGCTCAGGGATAAGTGCCGCAGTTTTGGTTCCCATGATGTGCAGGGGTTGACCCCAAATCTTCCCCAAACTCAGAGCCACCTGCCATAGTCTTGGATGCTCATTATCGCCCTCAATCCCCACCTCGGTTATGACTGGGTTGCCCCAGTTGCCCCCAAAGCCGATCAGGAACCCAAAAACCGGCGACAAGCTGGTGTGGAATTGGGCGATTTTACGGTGACGGAATTTCACCCCTGGGTGCAACCCAATCCGATGACCCCACCCCACCCCAGCCGGGACAATTTCCAGGGATAATAAGACCACCTTTCCTACCCATTGACCATGAAACACACCCTTTCCGTCCTAGTGGAAGATGAAGCTGGGGTTTTGACCCGAATTGCCGGATTATTTGCCCGCCGGGGATTTAATATTGAGAGCCTCGCCGTTGGCCCCGCTGAACAGACCGGTATCTCCCGGATCACCATGGTTGTCCCCGGGGATGAACGGGAAATCGAACAACTCACCAAACAACTCTATAAACTGATCCACGTCCTCAAGGTTCAAGACATTACCCATGTGCCCTGCGTGGAGCGGGAATTGATGTTGATCAAGGTCAATGCCACCCCCCTGACCCGGCGGGAAATCATCGAAATTGCCCAGGTATTTCGAGCCAGAGTGGTGGACTTGGCGGAAGATTCCCTCACCGTAGAGGTGACCGGTGACCCAGGGAAAATGGTAGCGATTGTACAAATGTTGCAGAAATTCGGTATTCGGGAGATAGCTCGCACCGGTAAAATTGCCCTGGTACGGGAGTCGGGCGTGAACACCGAATATCTCAAAACCTTAGTCACTCGTGGGTGATGACATGGTCTGGGCAGATTCCCCCCAGCGGATTGGGGTGATTTCCCCCCAAATTCCCCTAAAATTTTCTGCAAATTGACCAAAAAATTCTTTGCAGCCCTAGGAGGATAAAACCAACTCTGCTATGCTAGGAATTGATCAATTTCTAGGAAACAATATGACTGAAACCACTTTGGAATTACCCAAGGAGCCACTCACGGGAAAAGCCCTGCTGAAAAAGGTGGATGAATTGCGTCATCTCACCCGCCGGGAGAAGGCCAAATACTGTGGTTACTACCGGGTCAAGGGGGATAAGATACGGATTAACGTATCCGACTTCATGGATGCGGTTTTGCTCGCCAAAGGTGTGGCAATTGATAATGCCCGGGATGGACGGGGTCGGGAACCTACCTATCGGGTGAGTGTGCATCGCAACGGGCAAATTGTGATCGGTGCCGCCTACACCCAAAAAATGGGTTTAAAGCCGGGGGATGAGTTTGAAATCAAGCCCGGTTATAAGCATATCCACCTGACCCAAGTGGAGCGTTCTTTGAATGGGGTTGTCCCCAGCGAAGACTAATAGACACTCGCCCGAATTTTGGGCACTTTTGGCATCACTCCTACCCTTTTTTGTGACCATCACCCTGACCTTGGGTGACCCAGCGGGGATTGGGTCGGAAATCATCCTCCGGGCATTCTCAAGCTATCGCCCCCGTTGGCCGGTACGGGTGGTGGGTTCTGTTGCGGTGCTGGTAGCGACCTACGAACGTCTGCGGGGGTTGGGACAGGCGGTGGCGGATCCGGCGGCGCTGGATGTGGTGGATGTGCCCACCCCAGAGCCGGTGCAACCGGGGCAACCCTCGGTGCTGACCGGGGCGTTGAGTGTCCAATATCTGCAAACTGCCCTGGCGTTGGGCTGTCAGGCGTTGGTCACTGCCCCGGTTGCCAAAGCCTATTGGCAGAAAGCGGGGTATGCCTTCCCAGGGCAGACGGAATTTTTGGCGCAGGCAGTCGGGGCGCACCCAACCGCTATGGCTTTTTTTGCCCGCTCCCCCCATACGGGTTGGGTACTCAGAACCGTACTGGCGACCACCCACATTCCCCTGGCGCAGGTGCCGTCTTGTATCACCCCGGCTTTGCTGACGGCAAAATTAACCCTACTGGTGGCAAGTTTACGGCAGGATTTCGGACTAGAACGGCTCCGGATTGCCCTGGCGGGTCTGAACCCCCACAGTGGGGAGCAGGGGCATTTGGGCAGGGAAGAGCAGGATATTTTAAAACCCTGGATGCAGTCCATGCGGGCGCAGTTTCCCCAGGTGGAGTTGCAAGGGCCGGTGCCCCCGGATACCCTGTGGGTCGCCCCTGCCCAAGCCTGGTGGCATCGGGATGTCCCTTCCCCCTGGGATGCCTGCATCGCCCTTTACCACGACCAGGGGTTAATTCCGGTGAAAGCTTTAGCCTTTGACCAGGCCGTGAACACCACCCTAGGGTTGCCCTTTGTACGCACATCCCCGGATCACGGCACCGCCTTTGACATTGCTGGCCAGGGCAAAGCCAACCCCACCAGCTTCATTAGTGCGTGGCAATGGGCGGAATGGCTCTGGGAACGGCGGTTTGGGGCTTAAACTTCCGCAGGAGTAGCCGGTTGGCGCACCAGGTTGGCTAACTCTTGTAGTTGGGCAATGGCTTCTGCCCCTTCCAGCTTCATCAACTCCCGGTCATCCCGCATTTCCGTCCAGGTAATGCCATAGTCGGACACCAGAAAGCGAATCAGGTGCCCTTCCCCCAAGCTGACCATAAACGAAGCACTGTTCATCGCCGGGCCACAGGTGTAGCAGGAAGCCAGCCGCCCCTGCCGTTCTAACACCGTGGCGAGGGCTTGGAGATTCATCACCAAGTCCCGGACAAATTCCCGATGCTGACTGGCCAAACGAATAAACACAGCAATCACTCCGGGCTGATTTTTTTTAATCTTAGCTTAAAAGTTTGCCAAATGACGACTGGACAACCCATGACCCCGGTGTTACCGATGTTTTCCGGGTGCCTACGCCGGTCAAAAATTCGCTGATTTCGTACTGATTTCATACCGCTACAGCTAAAAAGGCTCCTGGGAACGGGCTACACCTTAGCATTCAGGGAATGTTACTCTCCCCTTGCAAAAGGTCTATTTTTTTCAAAAGGGAAATTCTCTTCTATAGCAATCCTATTTGATTAACGAACACAAATTTCCCAGAACCAAGGACGGGGGCGGTGCCCCGGTGACCCCTTTTTCTAAATTGAATTAGGATTTTCATTTAAGGGCAGCTCTATTTATTGCCAGCACTGGAAGATTATTTCGCTAAAACGTTCATATTATCAAGAACCATAGACGGGGGCTACGCCCCTGCGACCTATTTTTAGAGGTGCCCTTAATTTTATTATTTATTATCCTTTATTTTGTTGCCCCACAGTGATAACGACATTGCCTTTTTTTCCTCCTTGTTCAACATACCGGTGCGCCTCGGCAGTCTGCTCTAATGGGTAATATCTATCGATGACCGACCTGATTTTCCCCGCCTCAATTAACTCTTTGAGGAATAGCAAATCCTCTTGACGTTCGATTGCTACCCCACCCATGACTTGCTTACGGCTGGTCATGGACGTCCACAGCCCCCGCAGGATTGGCAAGAGATTAATATGAACTGCCCTCAGATAACGTCCATCCGGTTTCAGAGACTTTAGACAACCTGCAAATGGGCTTTTACCGCTGGTGTCAAAAATAATATCGTAGGTCTTACCATTTTGAGTAAAATCCTCTTGCATATAGTCAATGACGCTATCGGCTCCCAGAGATTTCACCAAGTCCAATTTCGCTGTGCGACATACCCCCGTTACCTGTGCCCCAAAAAACTTGGCAAGCTGGACGGCAGCCATCCCCAATGCCCCAGAAGCCCCATAAATCAAAATCTCCTGCCCCCTCTGAATCTTGCCCTTGTCTCTGAGGAAAAATAGGGAAGTTGTTGCCCCGAAAGGAATAGCCGCCGCTTCCTCATAGGTCATATTGTTCGGTTTGATGGCAACCGCACCTGTTTCCGGCAAACAAATGTATTCCGCATTGGCACCAAGACCAATTCCGGCACCGGCAAAGACCGGATCACCTACTTTGAATTGTTTAACATTTTTGCCAACCGCTTCAATTGTTCCGGCTAGTTCCGACCCCAAAATGGTATTGTTTTTAGGCCTGGGGAAACCGTAGAAAAATCGTACCGGAAATGGGTCAGCTTTGCGGATGCGTAGGTCTGCTGAGGTGACGGTTGTCGCATATATTTTAATCAGTATTTCATTGGCTTTCGGCGTTGGCTTCTCTACTTCTTGCAGTTGCATCACCTCAGGAGAACCATACTCTGTACATACGATTGCTTTCATTAATCTTCCTTACAGATAGATAGTTTTATCAATTGCAATTGACGCCACCGAACGGGTCAGATCAGAAGCAATCGCCTAAAGTGCGTTACCAACCCAAAATGGTCGGGGGTGTGCCCTTGATGTCAGCGGGAGGGGTCAGTGCCGCCCGGGTTTCCACCGCAAAGGTAGCCATGCTCATCCCCCCAAACCCATAACCGAGGGTGCTGGTACGCAGACGGATGGTTTCCCCCTCAAACCAAAGCCGTTCCTGGGAGCGTAGGGTTTCATATTCCGTGATTAAAGTCATGGCACCCGTTTCGTCCATCTCGTAGGAACCGGCTACCGGGCTTTTCTCCGCATAACCGACCTCCCGCAGGAGTTTCCCCGTCCGCTCACCCGTGGGGATGAGAACCATCACTGTACTGCCGTTTTGCTGTTCCCCTTCCTTGTCCCAACCCATCACCCCCTGCCAGGTCACCCGGGACGCTCCATGCGCCTGCTCCCAGGAATATTGGTACAATGCACAGACGGCATCCACGCCCGGATCATCCAAGGGCAGGGAGGTGACCGAAATGAGCGAGCGACCCATTTCCGTTTGCCGAAAGGCGAGATGATGGGTCACCCGTTGGGAATGCCATTGACCTGCACTGCGGGCAAAAAAATCCTTGGCATCCATCGGGGATGAACAAATAGCAACTTTTTTATCTTAACAGGGGAATTAGGCGATTTCGTCCTTTTCGATGTAAACGAACAGAAATGCCATCGCCACTGCCGGTAACACCAAACCCACCAGGGGCACCAAAATACTCGGGAGAAACGCCGCCGCCATAATTCACTCCAAAAGATGAGAATTCTCTAGTTACTCTAAAACATCCGGTTCACCGCTTCCACGCCTGTGTAATCTTTTGTTATGGTCTGGAGCTTGCCGTACCGCCTGAGCGAGTAACCGCCGATATTCCCGGTCGCTGATGGGATAGGCCCCAAAGCGGGCCAGATGGGGGTTCATCAACTGGGCATCAAACAACTGAAATTCCTGCTGGCGCAGATGTTGTACCAGGGTCACCAAGGCGACTTTGGAGGCATCCGTCACCCGATGGAACATAGATTCGCCGATAAAGGCTTTGCCGATGACGATGCCCAAAATACCCCCCGCCAAGACCCCATCCTGCCAGGTTTCCCAACTGTGGGCATGACCGGCGCGGTGCAATTCTTTGTATAGATGTTGTAATTCTTCGGAAATCCAGGTTTCCTGGCGGTCGGCGCAACCGGCCACCACCCCCGCAAAGTCCTGGTTCAGGCGCACGGTGAACTGTCGGAATTTACGCCGGAGGGAACGGGGGCAATGGAAACGGTCATCGAGGGGGATCAAGGCTCGTTCACGACTCCGGTACCAGCGCAAGGAGCCGGTCTGCTGATCCGCCATCAGGAAATAGCCCTGACGGTAGCCCCGCAGGATCAAATCCAGGTCAAAGTCGGTCATAGACTGCGTTCCGTTAGGTTACATTAGGGATAAATTTCTGGCAGAGCGATGCCCCAGTACCTGATTATTTACGATGGCCAGTGCAACCTGTGTAGTACGGGTGTGCAGGCGGTTCATGCCCTGGATCAAGGCCGTTTATTTACCTACCTACCGATGCAGGATGAAACGGCGTTAGCCGCCTGGGGCATTACCCCCGACACCTGCGCCCAAGGGATGATGGTGATTGACATGAATGAACCTGACCAGTGTTGGCAGGGCAGTGCCGCCGTGGAACAGTTGGTGAGTTTACTGCCGGGGTTGGCACCCTGGGTGGACACCTACCGGAGCATGGGCGGTCTGAAATCCCTGGGGGACGCCTGCTATGCTCAAATCCGGGATCATCGCTACGAATGGTTCGGAGCCCGGGCAGAGGTTTATCGGGTGATGAACCCCTGATGGGTCGGATTTTGGTGGGGATTGGCGGGGGCATTGCCGCCTATAAAATCTGTGAGTTGATTTCCCGGTGGGTGCAGGAAAACCATCAGGTGCGGGTGATTTTGACGCAGATGGCGGAGCGGTTTATCACCCCCCTGACCGTCAGCACCCTGAGCCGCCAGCATGCTTACACGGACGGGGATTTTTGGCAGGTCACGGGACGACCCCTGCACATCGAATTGGGACAATGGGCAGAGGTGATCCTGGTTGCCCCCCTGACGGCGGATTTACTGGCGAAAATTGCCCACGGACAAGCGGATGACCTGCTCACCAATACCCTTTTGGCCAGTACCGCCCCCGTCCTGGTTGCTCCGGCGATGAATACCACCATGTGGCAGAAACAATCAGTTCAAGATAATTACCAAAAAATCCAATCTTGGGCGCAATTTCACAGTGTGGGTATCCGGTCGGGGCTGTTGGCCTGTGATGCGGTGGGGCCGGGGCGCATGGCTCAGCCGGAGGAAATTCATCCCTGGGTGCATTCGCTCCTCATCACCGGCGGCAAGAGGGATTTGGCGGGCTATAAAATCCTGGTCACAGCGGGGGGAACCCGAGAATATCTTGACCCGGTGCGGTTTTTAGGCAATCCGGCCACGGGAGCGATGGGGCTGGCTCTGGCTCAGGCGGCCAACCATCGGGGCGCTGAAGTGACGTTGATCCACGCTCCCGTGGGGGGGTCTCTGCCAGCGTTAGACCGGGTGGTGGCGGTGACTAGCGGGGCAGAAATGTACCAGGCGGTGGTGGATGCCTTTCCTACCCAGGACTGGTGTTTGATGGCGGCGGCGGTGGGGGATGTGCAACCCCGGCACTACCACCCGGAAAAACTCCCCAAGCGGGATTTGCCGGACTGTTTACCCTTGCAACCGGTGCCGGATATTTTGCAGGCGTTGGGCACCAGTAAACAACCCCACCAATTGCTGGTCGGGTTCGCCGCCCAAACCGGAGACATCACCTCCCCCGCCTGGGAAAAGTTACGGCATAAAAACCTGGATGCCATCGTTGCCAACCCAGTGGACGAACCGGGAGCAGGTTTTGGGAGCGCCACCAACCGGGGCGTTTGGCTGGATCGGCTGGGGCAATGGCGGGATTTGCCCCTCGTGCCGAAATTAACCCTGGCGCACCAGATTCTCGATGCGTGCCGGGATTTCTATGCTTCCGTCTCGTCTCCCTCGTCAGTGGGTGGGTAGTAGAAACTGCGGGAACGACCGGTCAGGATCGACTTAGCTAGGGACAGAGCTTTGCGGGCAGAAAAGAGAGCCTCCCGCTTCCAAACCGCTTTGCGCCGACTACTGCGAGCCTTGGACGTTTTCTTCTTAGGAACGGCCATGGGGGTATTTAATAGACAGTATTCTCCATCTTACCATCCATCCGTACCTGGGCTAAACCCAGCAGTCGAGCAACCTCCACCACTGGGATGGATTATCAAGAAACCTGGGTCTAAAACCCCGCAGAATTATACGACGGCTTTGTGCTATAGCAATCCTAAATGAGAATGGAACAGGGGGTCGCAGGGGCACCGCCCCCGTAAAAGAAGCACCTGCGGTGTATGGTTCTGAAAAATTTTTGTTTGAAAATCAAGTGGGATTGCTATACAATTCTAAATGATTACATAACAGGCAATCAAAGAAATTAAGTTCTGGCCAGCTTCCTATGTGATCACCGTTTTAATCTCTGATAGGATTGCTACAGGTGTGCAAATTCCAGATGTCGAGGCAATTCAAAAAAATGACACCCCTCAATTAGGTTGAGGGATGTCTCAAAAGTGGATGTTAGCGAATTTCTTTTAGTTTTTGTATTTCACAGAACACCCATAGGGCTGGGTAGTACTGGTCGTCACCTTTTGACCGGCCATGATTTGTCCAAGGGCCGCACGGACGTAGTTATTGGCCTTGGTGACATTTTGATTTGCCAAACTAGGATCATCGTCAATCGCTCCCATGTACTGCAATTGACCCGCTTTATCAATCACAAACATATGGGGGGTTGTCCGGGCACCGTACAGCTTCCCCAAGGTGCCATCCGGGTCGAGCAGTACCGCTGTCGGAGTGGCTTTTTTCTCCTTCACCACCGCATTGGCTTGCTCGGCAGTGACAAACCCCTGTTGCCCCGGCGCGGAAGAGACGACGGAGAACCACACTGCCCCCTTGGCCTTGGCTTCCTGTTGGAGCTTTTGCATATTGCCCGTGCTGTAATGCTTGACCACAAAGGGACATTCGTGGTTTGTCCATTCCAAAACCACCACCTTGCCCTTGTAGTCGCTGAGGTTCACCGTCTGCCCGGTGCTGGTCTTAGCGGTAAAATTTGGGGCGGGACTCCCCACCCGCACGGTAGCAGATGTATTTACAGTGAGTGTACTTATAGTTGCCCCAGCGATGACCACAGCGGCGGTAGCGGGAACGAACCAAGAAAAACGAGCCATAGTTAACCTCCTAATTGAGCCGACAACAACGCCGTGACCTGGGTCGGACTGAGCCGACTGGGCCACACCACCGGGGGCTGATTTCCCCGCGGATACAGGACATACAGGGGCACGCCACTGCGGCCAAACCCCTGCAAAACTTGGGTAATCTCTGGATTCCGCCTTGTCCAGTCCGCCTTGAGGAGGGTGACCCCCCGCTCGCTAAAGGCTCGTTGCACCTCCGGCTGGCTGAAGACCAACCGTTCGTTCACTTGGCAACTCACACACCAGGCCGCCGTAAAATTCACAAACACGGGTTGCCCCTGCTGGCGGAGTTCCTGCAACCGGCTAGGGGTAAATGGTTCCCAACTGGCCGCCTGCGTGTCTGGAGTATTCGTATAAACAACAGCATTACTACTGGGCAACCAACTCGGCAGGGTCAGACAAAAACTTAAAATTAACAATGTACTAAAAATAGCAAGCCTACGTCCTGCCGTCTGTGCTTGACTTTGACCATACACCCACGCCGCCAACCCCAACAGCACCAGCCCCAGTAGTCCCACCGCCAAGCCATCGGTGCCGGTCTGGAGGGTCAACACCCACAGCAACCAAGCCGCCGCCCCGTAGAGGGGAAACGCCAACAGCCGTTGCAGGGTGTGCATCCAGGCTCCCGGTTTGGGTAACCACCTGCGCCAGGCCGGGACAAAACACAAAGCCACGTAGGGCAGGGCAAATCCCACCCCCAGGCTGATAAAGACCGCCATCGCCGCCCCGGGGGGTAACGTCAAAGCCGCCCCAATCGCCGTCGCCATGAAGGGAGCCGTGCAGGGAGTCGCCGCCACCGTTGCCAGTACCCCGGTGAAAAATTCCCCCAGATACCCCGGTCGTTCCGTTAAAGTTTGCCCCACCCCCAGCCAACCCGTGCCCACCTGAAACACCCCGGACAGATTCAGTGCTACCCCGAACAGGACATATATCAAGAGCAAGACCATCCCCGGCGATTGCAACTGGAATCCCCACCCCAACTGTTGCCCCAACCCTCGCAGGATCAGCAACCCGCCCGCCAGCGCCACAAAACTCACCAGCACCCCCGCCCCGTAGCTCACCCCCCCCCAGCGCACTTGCCGGGGAGATTGACGCATCTTGTCCGCCAATTGCAGGGTTTTCAGGGATAAAATCGGCAGGACACAGGGCATGACATTCAACACCAATCCACCCAAAAAGCCCAGCCCCAAAATCCGTCCCAGATTCCCCATCCCGCCGGAAGTGGGTAGGGTTCCCGGTTGCGCCTGGATGGTGTAGGCGTTGGTTCCCCGCTGGGTGGTCAGCACCAACACCCCCTCCACCGTCGTTAAATGTTCCTGATAGCCCCGCTGGAGGGTTAATTCGGTGACCTTTCCCCTGCTGGTCAAGGTTTGGGGCGACGCATAGGTAATCACCCCATCCGCCCAGGGGAAAAACCAGGCTTCCTTCACCCCACCGACCGGCAGGCTTAACGTCAATTTCTCCCCGTCAACCCCATAGACCACTGACCAAGGGGCAGGCTGGGGATGTTGCGCCCGCACCTGCGCAAACGCATTCGTCACCGTTGGATTGGGCTGGGCAGCACTGGCAATGGGTAAGCTCAAGGTCACGGGGGTCGCTTCGGGGATGCAGTCCTCCTGGCACACCAACCAACTGGCCTGCGCCCGCAAATCCAAGGTTTGACCGGGGGTGAGGTCAGCCGGGGGCGTAATTTGGCTGAGGAGCAACACCTGGTTCTCGTAACCAAAATTCATCAGAGGGCCAACGGGAAACCGCTGGGGGTAAGGCCATTGCAATTCACCCGCCGTCACCCCTGGGGGCAGTTGCCAATTCAGGCGCACCCGGTCCCCGGAATCCCCCGGATTTTGCCAATAGACGTGCCAACCTGGCGTGATCTGCAACTGTAAACCCACCCAAAATGGCGTTCCCGGTTGTACCGTCCGCACCTCGCTCACCAGTTCCGCCTGCACATAACGGGGACTCGCCGCCTGGGCGGGTACAGCCATGCCCAGCCCTCCCCACAGGGACAGCAAGCCCACCAACATCAGCCCCAGCCAGCGTCCGTACATAAAATTTAGTATTACGTTACATCCTATGGTAGCCAATCGTTTATACGGGGATGGGGCGATTTTGGTTCACAGGGATTCCCGTTGAAATTTCAGGTGGTGGGGCAATCCTAATGGAATTTAGAACAGGGGTGGCAACAGCATCCCCCTAGGGACGACTCTTCACAATTGTAGCAATCACATTTGAATTGTGAGTAAAATGTTTGTATAGTAATCCTAAATGAGTTTAGAAAACGGGTCGCAAGGGCAACTCCCCCGTACCTGGTTCTTCTGAATATCCATTCGCCAAGCGAGTGGGATTGCTACAGGTGTAAATTAGCAGAGGTATCCTATAGAGATTTTGGCGAGCTGGGGGCGACACTCCTACGCCCTATTTTTAGAGGTGGCTAATGGATAGAGATGTCCAAGAAAACGACCGATTAGCGTATGATCAATGCGAGTTAATTTATTTTAGCTAGCCCCTTTTGAGGCCAACATGGGGATTTTAGATTGGGCAGTGGTGGTCATTTACTTAGGATTAAGCCTGTTTTTAGGGCTGTATTTATCCCGTCAAGGTGCCCGCAGTTTGGTGGATTTTTTTGTGTCCGGGCGGGCTTTGCCCTGGTGGTTGGCGGGGACAAGCATGGCGGCGACGACGTTTTCCATTGATACCCCTTTGTATGTGTGTGGGTTGGTGGCGCAGCGGGGGGTGGCGGGGAATTGGGAATGGTGGAGTTTTGGGTTGACCCATGTGGTGATGATTTATATTTTTGCCCGGTTGTGGCGACGCTCGGAAATTATCACCGATGCCGAATTAACGGAACTGCGTTATGGGGGCAAACCAGCGGCAATTTTACGGGCGACCAAGGCATTTTTATTTGCTGTGCCGATTAATTGTATTGGTATGGGGTACGCCTTATTGGCGATGGTGAAAGTGATTGATGCCCTGGATATTTGGGGTATTTTGGGCATTGACCCCGGGGCGAATGCCAAGCTCTGGAGTGTGGTCGGGGTGAGTGTGTTGGTGCTGATTTACGCTGGGGTGGCGGGCTTGTGGGGGGTGGTGGTGACGGATTTGTTTCAATTCGTCCTGGCGTTGGGGGGGGCACTGCTGGTAGCGGTAGTCGCTCTTCATCACGTTGGGGGGATGGGCAGGGTGGTGGCGCATTTCCAGGGGACGGAGATGTTGCGGCTGTGGCCTTGGGGTCAGCAGGTGGGGTTGTCCGCCAGTACGTTGTTTGCCTATGTGTTTGTGCAGTGGTGGGCGTTTCGGCGCAGTGATGGGGGGGGGGAGTTTATCCAGCGGTTGGCGGCGGCGAAGGATGAACGGGAGGCGGAGCGGTCGGCCTGGTGGTTTAACATTTTGAATTACGTTGTCCGTACCTGGCCCTGGGTGGTGGTGGCTTTGGTGGCACGGGTGATTTACCCGGACTTGCCGGACCCGGAGTTGGGCTATCCCAAGTTGATGCGGGAGTTTTTGCCGCCGGTGCTGTTGGGGGTGGTGGTGGCCTCTTTGCTGGCGGCGTTTATGAGTACCATGTCCACCCTGATCAATTGGGGGGCTTCCTATCTGACCCGGGATTTGTACCAACGGTTTGGGCGACCCCAGGCGAGTCAGGCGGAATTGGTGATGGCGGGGCGGCTGGCCTCGGTGGGGGTCACGGCGTTGGGGGCGGTGGCGGCTTTCTATGCCCAGGATGTGACGGCGGTGTTTCGCCTGGTGATTGCCATCGGTACCGGGCCGGGGCTGGTGCTGATCCTGCGCTGGTTTTGGTGGCGGATCAATGCGGTGGCGGAATGGACGGCGATGGTGGCTGGGTTTCTGATTGGGCTGGGGACGACGGTGGTGCCGGTGATCCAAATCCCGGATTTTGGCTGGCGGCTGATGGTGACGACCGGGGTGACCGCCCTGGCCTGGCTGACCGCCATGTACTGCACTGCCCCGGAGAGTGAGGCCACGTTGAATGAATTTTACCGGCGGATTCGTCCGGGGGGCCCGGGCTGGCAGCGGCAACAACAGGCTACCGGCTTGGCCCCGCTCCAGGACTTGGGCTGGGAACTGCAGCGCACCCTGGCGGGAATTGGTGTGCTCTTTGGCACCATGCTGGGGGTGGGGGGCTTCCTCCTCTGGCAACCCCTGGCGGGCTGGGTCTGCTGGACGGTGGCGGTGGGGGCAGGCTGGTGGTTGCGTCACCTGCAACGGCGGGGCAAATTGGGCGAAATTCACGATTAAGTGTAAAGAAACGATAAAATTTTGTTGGGGATCAAAACATTTTTTTATTAACCTGATTAAGGAACTTAATAAAAGTGTTGGGGTAAAGGATTCATGGCGAGAGCGGGGCGATTGGAGCAGATGCGGCGGTATGACCCGGACGTGATTGCGGACTACTACCGGTGGCGACCGGGGCGGGTGGTGGGGCGACTCCTACAGGTGGGGTGGGCGATTTTGGTGTTTTTACTCGCCTTGGGGTGGGATCATGTCACCGGCAGGGAGGAACGCCATCGTCCCCAGCGGGCGGCGCAACTGCGGCGGTTGATCACGGCGATGGGGCCAACCTTCATCAAGGTGGGGCAAGCCCTGTCCACCCGGCCCGACCTGGTGCGGCGGGATTATTTAGAAGAATTAACCCTTCTGCAGGACCAACTGCCTTCCTTTCCCAATGCGGTGGCCTACGAATTAATCAAGCAGGAATTGGGGCAACCGGTGGATGTCTTGTATCGGGAATTGTCCCCGGAACCGGTGGCGGCGGCCAGTTTGGGGCAGGTGTATCGGGGGCGTTTGCAGACCGGGGAAGAGGTGGCGGTCAAGGTACAGCGCCCGGGCTTAATTCCGGTATTAACCCTGGATTTGTATATTCTGCGGGGGATGTTGCACGTTTTCCAGCCCTGGTTGCCCATCCATATGCAGGATGATTTGCGGTTGATTGTGGATGAATTTGGGCGCAAATTGTTTGAGGAAATTGATTACTTAAACGAAGCCTGCAATGCGGAAAAATTCGCTGACAATTTTCGCAATGACCCAACGGTGAAAGTCCCCAAAATTTATTGGGCATTCACCAGCCATCGGGTGCTGACTTTGGAATGGATCAATGGTTACAAATTAACCGATGCGGAAGCGGTGCAAAAAGCCGGGATTGCCATGCACGAATTTGTGCAAATTGGGGTGCGGGCTGGGCTAAAACAGCTTCTGGAGTTTGGGTTTTTCCACGCCGATCCCCACCCTGGCAACCTATTTTTAACCACCGACGGGCGGCTGGCTTATATTGATTTTGGCATGATGGACCAACTCACCCAAGAAGCCAAGGAACAATTGGTAGATGCCCTGGTGCATTTGGTGAATAAGGATTATCGGGAATTGGCACGGGACTTTATCCGGTTGGGTTTTTTACCTCCGAACACGGATATTGATCCAATTGTACCGGCGCTGGAATTACTCTGGCAGGAGGCGGTGGGGAGCCAGTTACGGGATTTTCGATTCAAACAGGCGACGGATCAATTTTCTGATTTGATGTATCGCTATCCATTTCGAGTCCCCGCCCATTTTGCCTTAATTATTCGCTCCCTAGTGACCCAGGAAGGGATTGCCATGAGTTTGGATCCAAATTTCAAGATTGTGGATGCGGCTTATCCCTATGTGGCACAGCGATTATTAACCGGAGAAACCCCACAATTTCGGCAACGCCTGCTGGAGGTTTTATTCAAAGACAATCGCTTCCAGTGGCAACGCCTAGAAAGTTTGTTGTCCGTGACCCAAGGCGGGGATGGGGTGGATTTACAACCGGTTTTGGGGCCAGCGTTGAGCTATTTATTCTCCTCAGAAGGACAATTTTTACGCAACCAATTAATTCTGGCTTTAACGGAAGACGACCGTTTACATTTTGCGGAGGTGGGGCGGTTGTGGCAGTTGGTACAGGGACAAATTCGCCCCCGGGCTTTGTTAGAATTGGCTTGGCATTATGGGTGAATGAGTAACGAGTCAAATGCGGAGCAAAACGTTTGTGGCATTGCTAGTTTTGGGGTTGAGTGGTGGGGGAATAAGGCTCGCCCCCGTACCCTTCCTTATGAAACCAGCAATCGCACAGGCGGCTTTGAGTAAAAGTCAAATTGCCGAAGTCGCAGAAAAAATCACGGTGTTGATTCAAACCCCGGCGGGGCATGGTTCTGGCACGATTATTGCTAGGAATGGGGAGGTCTATCAGGTCTTAACCGCCAAACACGTGATTGAGAGTATTAAACCCGGCGAAGAGGCGGATATTACCACCCACGATGGCAAGGTTTATCCCTTAGATTCCCGTCGGATTCAAAACCTCCCCCAGGTGGATTTGGCGGTGGTGGAATTTCGCAGTTCAGGAAATTATCCCCAGGCGAAATTGGGGAATGATCTGGCTGTCAAACGGGGGATGAGTGTGTATGTGGCGGGCTTTCCTTTGCCGGGACAAGCGATTACCAAACCGGTTTTACAGTTCACCAGCGGGGATGTGACGGCGACTTCGGAAAATATATTACAGGATGGTTATTCCCTCACTTATACGAACAACACTTTGCCGGGGATGAGTGGGGGGCCGGTATTGAACGAACGGGCGGAGTTAGTTGGAATTCATGGGCGAGCCGAAGGGAGTTATCAATCCACTAAACAGGGAACGATTGCTCTGAAATCGGGATTCAATTTAGCGATTCCCATTCGCACCTACATCGCTTGGGTGAACAAGCAACCGATTAGAATTAATACCACCGGCACCACCGCTCAAGAATTATATATTTTGGCGGAACGGAAGTACGAAGCGGGGGATATTCAGGGGGCGTTAAATGACTTAAATCAATTGATTAAACTTGACCCCAATTCCGCTCTAGCCTACATGAGCCGGGGGATTTTGAAAGCCCTTAACCAACAGGATTACCAGGGGGCGTTAGCAGATTACAATCAAGCCCTCCAACTTGACCCCAAAAATGCCGATATTTATGGCAATCGTGCCTTTTTGAAAACTTTATTGCGTGACTTTTCCGGGGCGACTGCGGATGCGGATCAGGCGATTCGCCTGCGCCCAAATTATGACAAAGCCTACGTTTTACGGGGGTTTGTCAGAAGTCAAATGAATGATCATTCAGGAGCTTTGGCGGATGCCAGTCGGGCGGTGGAATTAAATCCCAATTTAGCGGATGCGTGGTTGATGCGAGCGACGGCGAAGGTGTATTTGAATAATCCCAAAGGGGCATTGGACGATGTCACCCGAGCGATTAAAATTAATCCTAAAGAAGCGAGTAGTTATGCCATCCGTGCCCTGGCAAAAACCGCATTACAGGACTTTGCAGGTGCCCTGGTTGATGCGAACCAGGCGGTCACCTTGGATGGGAATAATGCGATTGCCTATACGGCTCGCAGTACGGCTAGAGTTTTCACTCAGGATTTTCGGGGCGCATTGGAAGATGCCAATCGGGCGATGCAAATCAATCCCACCAATTCGGATAATTATTTTGTGCGGGGGGTAGCCAAAATCGGTTTGGGCGATGGGGTAGGGGGCTGTATGGATTTACAAACGGCGGGTAATTTGGGCAGTGCGGAAGCCCGGACTACTTATCAACAATTCTGCCGGTGAAATGGGATGGATTTCTATTAGTAGCAGTATAGGTTACCGCTGTAAATTGCAGATTGCAGATGAATGTTTGCAGGGGCATCGTCCCCGGATTTGGTTCACCAAAATATCTATTTGTCAATTGGGTGAGATGGCTAATATGTTAAATTTCTCACGCACTTTGTCCAGGGGTTGGACTAAGTCCGGCCAAAAATCCCACCCCTCACTTAAGTCGGTATTGACATGGGTACCTCGTTCCAGCGCTTGAAATAATAAATCCGCCAGCCCTGGGGTCGCAAGAACACTTTGCGTTGGTGCGGTTTCAATCGGAACCACCTTTACCCCAGCACTAAATTGCAACATAACAAACATCAGCAAATAGAGGGGATAACTACGCCGAAAACCGGCGATAAATGAGGCCACCTGAATCTCACCAGCAATGGTTGTATCATACCCCCCCAAAACATGGAATAGGTCATGATAAACAGCGGCTTCGGGAAAGCCATAACGCTCTCCAGGAAAGGCAAAACCATTGGTGTGATAATGGTGCCATAATTGATAGCCCAAAGTTGTCATCGGTAAGTCTTGTAACCGGTGATATTTAGCCGCCAATTCCGGTTCTTCCAGCAGTCCCTTGAGACCCAAAAACCCCTTGACCACCCCCAAAAATCCCTGATTTTCAAATTGGTCTGCCACCATCGAACGCAGGTGGGAACGGCGCATAAAATCCAAGCGAAACAAAAGGGAGTTTTTTTCAGTTAAAAATTTGATATTTTGAACAGCCGGTTGGGTGACTTCCAGGGCTTGAGCAAATTGTTCCATCCGTTGTATTTGGGTTGGGGTAGGGACATCATCCGCCAAACTGACCACCACCATTCCCTGCACAAATTGTTCCCGCAATTCTGGACGGGTAAATCCCTCGGCCAGTTGCCCTGGAGTGATCGGGGGTAGAGTATCCAGTTCGTAGTCCGTATGCAGGATATGGCTCTGCGCCGCCGTGAGGAGATGGCGTGCCGCCGGGGTTAACCTGCCCTCTCGCTCCGCCACCATTTTCATGGCTCGCAGTCCCAGGTAGGCTTCCTCAGGGTTAGGATGGTGGAGTTTCATTGGGGTACCTTGATTTATTCAGAGTATGGGGTCGCAGGGGCACAACCCCCGTCTTTTTGTAACATATCATTATTCCATCAAGATAATTTTCTGCTGGTGCCAATAATACATAGCGATCTCACCTGAATTGTGAGCAAAAATCTTATACTTATGGGCACCACTATAGCAATCCCAATTGAATTTAGAATAATGGTCGCAGGGGTACCGCCGACGTACTTGGTTCTGGGGAATTATTGAAATGATGTGGTCAGTCTGAAAGCATCTTATTCGACAGTTTCATGATTCACCAGTAAAAAATATACAGTCAATCATCCAAGTATCTTTGTTATTAATTAATCCTTCCTCTTTTGCAAATTGGTTTACTAAATGTTGTTATCGCACCCTATAATAATTAAGGACTGTATTTGGGATGAATGGTTAGGGGCAGAAGTGTTGAAAGGTAGGTAAAGGCAGAAAAAGAGGGGTCAAAATATGGTATTCTAATTCATATAAACCAAAACATGAAACAACTATGAAATTCAATTCTTTTCCCGGGATTGTCAAATTTTTACTCAAAGACCTGCCAACTAATGATTATCCAGTTCTAAATTCTCGCTTATTTTGTTCAATCTGGTTTGCTGGCATTTTAGACAAAGGAATCAACAGTTTACGGGACTTATTTTACCAATTAAATCATGCGGGCATTAAGGTTGACTTATCCACGTTTTCTAAGGCGAACAAGACAAGAGACCCACAAATTTTTATGCATCTTTATCATAAATTATTGCATTATATTGAGGAAGCTCATCCTGAAAAGAGGTTGGTTTTATGTCCTTTTGATGCTACCGTAATACCGCTGATGAGTAAGTTATTTTGGCTCCAAGGCTATCGCCAAGTAAAGTTAATAACCACTTTGAATCAAGATACGAAATCTACTGGTCATTTAATTGTTAGTCCTGGACAGGCACATGAGATTAATTTTGGTGAAGATATTGTGAAAATGCTACCGGAAAATGGAGTCGCAGTCGGGGATAGAGGGTTTTGCAGTCACAAAGTATTTGAACAATTTATCGAAAATGATGCCCTTTTTATTATCCGTATTAAGTCGAATTGGAAATGGGATGAAAACTATCATATCACCACAGAACGAGGTAAGGCGAGAGTAGTTTGTTTTGGCAATGTTCAACAGAAAGTAGACTATTATTTAGCTACCAATATTCCTGAGGATGTAATGAGTAATGAAGAGATAGGGGAAGCCTATAGACAACGCTGGGCGATAGAGGTACTATGGAAATTTCTAAAGATGAACTTAAAGCTCGATAAAATGATGAGTAAAAATTTGAATGGAATTACCATTCAAATTTATGTAATTTTAATAGTTTACTTGATATTGCAACTGTTAAAAGTTCCACGGATGTACGGAAGTAAATTGGCAGATAAGTTCCGATATATACAAATCTTAATACGGCAGGAGTGGAATTTTGTCCATTGGCTCAATCGGGTCGTCCCACGCCTAAATATGTAAAGTTTTATTGCAGGATTCAACACTTGTGGGTTAGGGGATTTGCCTCAAAATCCTTTGCGTTGCCGGAGCATGGCATCTTGAATGCGTTTACTGAGGGTGGGGTCTTGCTGGGCTTGGGTGGTGATCAGGTTAAATTCCTGGATGGTTAAGCCCCTCTGCTCGACCAGCCGTTGGGATTTTTCAAAGTAGCGATTGCAGACGGTTTGGACGGGGGCGGGGAGGTTGCGCTCGCCACAGAGGTTGCCGCTGGTGTTGATGGTGCCCAGTAACCGGCGGGCTTCTTCCAGGTGGGCTTGGCGGATGGGTTCCAATTCCAGCACGATCAGGGCGTACCGCTGAATCCGGTCATCGCTCAAGGGGGTCTGTCCCCAAACCGGGCGGTTTAGGCAGAGGAGGCAGAACAGCAGGGGCAGGGTCAGACGGGTGAACATGGGGCGGGAATGTTCAATGCAGTGTATGAATGTTCCGTTCCTATATGAAGTCCTCGGAGGGGGAAGGTTCCGGGTGTTGCGCTGGGGAGGATTGTGGAGTAGGCTTTTGAGTAACTGTTATTTAGCCTAACCTATGCCCAGGGTTGCTGACGAATATTTGGTGCATTTGCTTCTGGAGGGAGGGCACCGGGAAGAGGTGCGTTTTGGCTCGATCCAGGAGTTCCAAAAGTGGTACCAGGGGGAGTTGATGGCGCAAAGTACGTCCAATGACTTGGTGAATGTGCCGGTGCGGGGGATGCAGGGGGAGTTTTTGGTACTACGTCCGGCGCGGTTGGTGGCGATTCGGGTGGAACCGGTGTTTTTATCGAGCATTGAACGCTAGGCGGTTGCCCCGGGTTGGGGGGTGAAACGGGTATGACCGATTCTTTGTCCCTCACCCTACAAATTGTTTTGGCGGTGGTTGCGGGGATTGGGGCGCAGGTGCTGGCGGATGTGCTCCGGGTGCCGAGCATTATTTTTTTATTGCTTTTTGGGATTGTTTTGGGTGCGGATGGTCTAGGTTGGTTGCAACCCCAATCCCTGGGGACGGGGCTGGAAGTGGTGATTTCCCTGTGTGTGGCGTTGATTTTGTTTGAGGGGGGATTGAATCTTTCCCTGCGGGAGTTGGGGCAGGTGTCGGGGACAATCCAGAATTTGGTGACGGTGGGGGCGTTGATTACCCTGGTGGGGGGCGGGGTGGCGGCCCATTTCCTGGGGGAGTTTCCCTGGCCGTTGGCATTTTTGTATGGGTCGTTGGTGACGGTGACGGGGCCGACGGTGATTGGGCCGTTGTTGCGGCAGGTGAAGGTGGATCGCCGGGTGAGTGCCCTGTTGGAGGGGGAGGGGGTGTTGATTGACCCGGTGGGGGCGATTTTGGCGGTGGTGGTGCTGAATATTGTCCTGACGGGGGATACGGGCTGGACGGAGATTGTCCTGGGGTTGGGGACCCGCCTGGGGCTGGGGATTGGGATTGGGGCGGCTGGGGGCTGGCTGTTGAGTTGGCTATTCCGAGAGGAGAGCGTCCCGAGTCAGGATTTGAAAAATTTGGCGGTGTTGGCGGGCTTGTGGGGGTTGTATGGTTTGGCGCAGTGGGTGCAGAGTGAGTCCGGGTTGATGGCGGCGGCGGTGGCGGGGATTGTGCTCCAGTTGACGGCTCCGGAACAACGGTTATTGCGCCGGTTTAAGGGGCAATTGACGACCTTGGCGGTGTCCATGCTGTTTATTTTGTTGGCCGCCGATTTGTCCCTGGCGAGTTTGGGGATGTTGGGGTGGGGGGGCTTGTGGACGGTGGTGGTGCTGATGCTGGTGGTGCGCCCGCTGAATATCCTGGCTTCGACTTGGAATAGTGACCTGAATTGGCGGCAAAAGGCGTTTTTGGCCTGGATTGCGCCCCGGGGCATTGTTTCAGCTTCCGTAGCGTCCCTGTTCTCGATTGTGCTGACCGCCCGGGGGTTGAACGGGGGGGATTCGGTGAAGGGGCTGGTGTTTTTAACCATTATTCTCACGGTGGTGGTGCCGGGGGTGACGGCGCAGGGGGTGGCGCAACTGTTGGGGGTGCGTTCGGAGGCCACGAATGGGGCGGTGATTGTGGGGAGCAATCCCTTGGGACGACTGCTGGCTCGGCTATTTCAGGAACATGGGGAGCCAGTGGTTTTGATTGATACCAATCGGGAGGACTGTCAGGCGGCGCAACGGGAAAATCTGCGGACGATTCCGGGGAGTGCCCTTGACCCGGAGGTGCTGGCGGAGGCGGGGATGGGGAATATGGGCACGTTCCTGGCGTTGACCAAAAATGCGGAGGTGAATCTGGTTTTGGCGCAACGGGTGGCGGAGGAATTTTATCCCCCCCGGGTTTTGGCGGTACTGCCGGAGGAACAACGGTCGAACCATTCCCAGGTGCGGTGTGCCTTTCACCCCCGGTTGGTACTGCGGGACTGGAATGAAGCCCTAGAACGGGGACAGGTGCGCTTGGCGGAAACTCGGCTGGGGGAGTCGGCACTGGCACTGGATGACCCCCATGTACTACCTCTACTGCGGCAGAGGCATCATTTTTTGGAAGTGGTGTCCACAGATATGGCCTACCAAGCGGGGGATCGGTTGATTTATTTGGCTCCTTATCCCCCCAGTGACAGCGAAGCGGAACCCGAACCTGTCGAAGCGGGGGATGTGGTACAGGGGTTATTGGGGTTGGGGTGAACCGCTGTCCCCTTGGTTCAGCTACGATAGTAATCCTATTAGAGATCAAAACAGCGACCACACAGAAAGCCTGTTGAAAAACGATTTCTGTGATTGCTCGTTATGTAATCATTTAGGATTGCCACATTATAATCCTGATTGAATTTAGAACACTTTATAATTTTCTACCTACACGACAGGCTCGGAAGCCCTCTTCTTTCCTTAGCGATTATCAATAGCCGTGAATCAATATAAGGTGCCCTACAGAAGAGTTGAATCTTAAAATTTTGAGGGTTTGCGCCAAAATGTGCATCTGGCCTGATGATACAAAATATAGCAATCCTAAATGAGAATGGAACAGGGGTCGCAGGGGCACCGCCCCCGCATTTGGTTCTGAAAAATTTTTGTTTGAAAATCAAGTAGGATTGCTATATATAGACGAAATGCGGTATAGTTATTGACTCAATTAGCTTGGGGTTGCGCCAGGTCAAATCCTTGATGAATCTCTTGGAGTGCCTTTTTGCCCACCGTCCGGGGCACCAAACAGCTAATTTTAATCTCCGACGTGGCAATCATCTGGATATTGATGCCCGCCTGCCCCAAACTGGCAAACATCCGGGCGGCTACCCCCGGTTGGCGCACCATCCCACTGCCCACCACGCTGACCTTGGCAATCTCCCGGTCAATGGTGAGGGTGCCACAGGCGAGTTTTGCCAGCGCTGTCTCGAGGGCATCACAAGCCAGGGCGACATCATCCTGGTGAATGGTAAAGGCAATATCCCGGGTGGGTCGCCCCTCCACCCAAGTCACCCGCTCCGATTGGATAATCATATCCACGCTCACCCGTGCCTGCGCCAAGGACAGGAACAAACAAGCCGCCGCCCCCGGTCGATCCGGCACCCGTTGAATCGCCAGTCGGGCTTGCTGGTCATCCAACGCCGCCCCCCGCACCGGCATCATTCCCCCAAACCCCGGCGGAGTTGGTAATACCGGCACCTTAAAACTACTACTCAACACCCGTACCGCCTGGGTCGCCTGCGCCAAATCCACCAAACAACTGACCTTAATTTCCGACGTAGAAATCAGGTCAATATTAATTCCCGCTTCCCCCAGGGCACTAAACATCGCCGCCGCCACCCCCGGTCGCCCCACCATCCCCGCCCCCACAATGCTCACCTTCGCCATCGCCGCCGAGACGGTGCAGGTCACCCCTTCCCCCCAAGTGGGCATCAAATCCCGCACCAGCCGTTCGGTTTGGGTCACAGCATCCCGATGCACGGTAAAGGCAATGTCATTCGTTTCCCCCGCCTGAATGGACTGGATAATCAAATCCACATTCACTCCCGCCTGCGCCAACGCTCCAAATAACTGAGCCGCCATCCCCGGTCGATCCGGCACATTGCACAGGGCTAATTTCGCCTGCTGGTCATCCAATTCCACCCCGTCCACCAGGCGGGACACTTCCAAATCCCGGTGGGGCATGACCCGGCGCTCAGGGGTCAACAGGCGAGTCCCGGGTGCCGCTGTCCAACTGGAACGCACCACCACCGGCACACCAAAATTCCGGGCAATCTCCACTGCCCGGGGATGCAACACCTTTGCTCCCAAACTCGCCAATTCCAGCATTTCCTCACAGGTCACCTGCGCCAACACCTGCGCCTCGGGAACGATGCGGGGGTCGGTGGTGAGAATCCCCGGTACATCCGTATAAATTTCACACACCTCTGCCCCCAGAGCCGCCGCCAGTGCCACCGCCGAGGTATCCGACCCCCCCCGCCCCAGGGTGGTAATTTCCAAAGTACGGGTGCTGCTGATCCCCTGAAACCCCGCCACCACCACCACTTTCCCCAGTTCCAACTCTTGGGTAATCCGGTCGGTGGGAATGTGCAGAATCCGTGCCCGCCCGTGGTCCGCCTCCGTGATCACCCCGATTTGGGTGCCGGTCAGGGAAATTGCCGGTTGTCCCAAAGCCTCCAAAGCCATCGCCACCAGGGCAATGCTCACCTGCTCGCCAGTGGACAGCAACATATCCAATTCCCGCGCCGGGGGGCTGGGGCTGACGGCTTTCGCTAAACCCAGCAATTCATCCGTGGTGCGTCCCATCGCCGAGACCACCACCACCACTCCATGCCCCTGTTCCACCGTTGCCACAATGCGCTGGGCTACCGCCTGGATGCGCTCGATGGTAGCGACGGAGGTGCCGCCATATTTCTGGACAATCAATCCCATAGTTTTCTAGGGTACGGCATTAGGGGGCGGGTTCGATACGCAAAAGTTGCCCATTGGGGGCATCGGTCAAGATATAAATCAACCCATCTGGTCTCACCCGCACATCCCGCACCCGGGCACCGATGGGAATTTTACCCACTTCCTTCACCTGTCCCTGGGGATTCACCTGGAACCGATGCACCGCTTGGGAAATCAACCCCCCGGCGAGTAACTGCCCCTGCCATTGGGGAAATTTAGCCCCCCGATACACCGCCAACCCAGAGGGAGCTACGGTTTCCGACCACACCCACACCGGGTCAACCATCCCTGGCAAAGAGCGGTGGGGGGAAATCTCCGGCCCAAAATACTCCCGGCTATGGGTGACGGCAGGCCAGCCATAATTTTGCCCCGCTTGCAGGCGATTCACCTCATCTCCGCCTAGGGAACCATGTTCCGTCGCCCACACCTGCCCCGTCTGGCTGTCCACCGCCAAACCTTGGATATTCCGGTGCCCCCAACTCCACACCTCCGGCAGTGCCTTTGCCCCCAGAGGATTATCCCTAGGAACCGTGCCATCGGCGTTGATCCGTAACACCTTTCCCAAGTGACTGCGGGGATTTTGGGCTTGCAGGCGAATCAATTGTCCCGCCAATTCCGTAGGGGGATTGCCCCCATCCCCAATACTTACGAGCAATGTTTCATCGGGCAACCAAGCCAAACGAGAGCCAAAATGCTGGGTTCCCGACTTGCTCTGGCTCACCCGCAGGACTTCCCGCCGGTCGGTGAATCCTTGCCCATCCCAGGTTAGCCGTGCCACCACCGTGCGATTCGCCTCCCTTGTCCCCTGGGCATAGGTGAGATACACCCAAGGTTTGGCTGGAAACCGGGGATGCAGGCTAATATCCAACAACCCCCCCTGTCCCGCCGCCAACACCTGGGGTACTCCCGTTACAGGTTCGGTTTGCAGTACACCTGAACGCACCCGCCGCACTCGCCCTGGGCGTTCGGTGATCAGCATCTCCCCATTGGGCAACCAAGCCATGCCCCAGGGGTGTTCCAGCCCAGCCAGCATCGGCACCACCCGATAGCGGGTTGACTGCGCCACTACGGGCATATTTCCCTGAGAAGGTACACCCTGACAACTGGCGACCAAACTACCAGTGAGGAGTAAACCCCACAGCCAGGTTTTCATCGTTTTTGCTCCAGTAATGCCTGGAATTTTAGCTCTTAACCGAGTGTTGTATGAGTCATCTAACGACTTCTACGTCTAGGGCTAAGCAAATGTAAAAGGTTGAGGCTTTTGGATAGGTTTCAGTAATTAGGTTTGTTTTGGCTTATTCCGCCTCTGGATTGGTACCTTGGCATTGCTGATTAGTGCCATGAAATTCACCTTAAGGGCGACCGCAACCTCTTATGTCTGCGGGCTTTTTCTAAGATTTTCAGTAATCATACACAGATTCAACAACACCGGACTACCATAGCAGAGTCCTTGTTACCCTCCCTTGAGCATTACAAAGATATAGCAATCCTACTTGATTTGCATTAGCTTGCGTGCCGTAGGCATACAAAAATTGTCCAGAACCATACACCGCAGGTGCTTCTTTTACGGAGGCGGTGCCCCTGCGACCCCTGTTTTAAACTCATTTGGGATCGCTATAGCACTACCCTAAAAGCCCTAGTGGGGAATTTATTTTTCCCCGTAGTAGAAGGCAATTTCCTTGGGTTTGAGGGGTGCAAAATCTGCCTGTATTAGTTTTTCATTTAATGTTTCTAGGGGTAAATGTTTGGCACCGATGCGAATAATGCGAGAACGCATGGTATTGGCAACACCACTGCGCTGGCGGTTGGCTTCCAAAGCCATTACTTCATGGTAAAGTGCCAGGCGCAACGGCGGAATAGGCGTGCCATCCAAGTCAATGCCCTGGGCAATGGCTATATCCACCGCATCCGCACCAAGAGTTTCAGGAGTCATGGTTTTTTTCGTGGGTAACTTTGCTTTTAGAATAATCAAATATAAGCCAGGGATCAAGAAAAACAATTTGAGGACGCTATGGTAATTACCCTTGAATTGTGAGTAAAATGAGTAAAAATTTTATATAGCAATCCTATTTGATTAACGAACACAAATTTCCCAGAACCAGGGACGGGGGCGGTGCCCCTGCGACCCCTGTTCCATTCTTATTTAGGATTGCTATACTTACAAACATTAAGGGTCGCAGGGCGTAGTCCCATGTTGGTTCTAAGTAACCTGGTTATTCCCATGAAGCTTCTGGGATAGCTACTGCACACCTATCGGAGATTGAAACAGTAATCACACGGGAAGCCCGCTGAAAGTTGATTTCTGTAAGTGTCTGTTGCGTCATTATTTAGAATTACTGTATAGTTGACGGGCAAAAATAGTAGATTCCATCGTTAGAAGGTAGGAATTTGACAAAAACCTACAGGGGCAATGCCCGCAATTCCTGATGTTTTACTACAGATTGATTCATCTCTGATAAAGCCAAATTGGGGTCAAGGTGATGGACGGTTCCCCAGGCCGCCAGCATAAATAATAATCGCCCCAAATGTTCATGAGTGGGTTGGATTAGAAACCCCTGGAATTGCTCATTTAGGGTCTGGGGATTAATAGCAAAATCCTGGTGATCCTGACCTTGGATTTTTTGGTAGATTTTACCGGCGGCAATGAGAGCCGGGAACATCGCCATATAGTTATGCAGTTTTTCAGTTAGGGAATATCCCTGTTCCTGTTGTTTAATCGCTTCCCAATTCTGGCGTACTACTGCCACATCTTCAGCCACTAATTCACCAAACACATGGGGGTGGCGACGGATCAATTTCTCACTAATACCAGCGGCAACTTCTGCTAAAGAAAATGTGCCCATTTCTTGTGCAATTTGCGATTGAAGTACCACCTGTAACAGTAAATCTCCCAATTCCTCTTGGATGGCGGCGGGTTGCCCCGTCCCAATCGCATGGACGACCTCATAGGCTTCTTCGATGATGTAGGGGGTCAAACTGGTTGGCGTTTGCGCTAAATCCCAGGGACAACCGGTTTGCGGATGTCGGAGTTGGGCAACAATATCCACCAATTGCCGACAGCTTTCTCCCACTGGATCAGCAAGATAAACGTGGAGGGGATAGGTAAATTCCCAGTGAGATAATTGGGATTTTTCTCCAGTAAAAATACTGGTTTCAGAGTTAAAAATAGTTAGGGGTTGGGTGGAAGTACAATGGTTCAAAAGGGCATCTAATTCCTGAGCATGTTGAATCCCTAAAAAAAGAGCAGGTAATTTCAGTACTTGTCCCCGCTCCCAGTGATCAATAGATAGTACATTCAAACCACTCATATCCGCCCCATATCCCGTTTTAATTGTTCAAACTCTTTCTCCAATTCCAGATGCCTAAACTCCCTTTCTACCCCCTCTGATGTCCTATGACCGGGGGAGGCATGGGTTTGGGACTGGACTTGCTGACGTTTGGATTGAATTTGAGCTAGCAAGGTCTCCAACTGTTGGATTCGTTTTTTGGCAACGGTCAATTCTGCCCAGTATTGATTGCCCTGGGTCATGAACATCCCCTGCCGCACCTTAGCCGCTTGGATTAAATCCTGTCGCCCCGCCTGTTCCGCCAACTTCAGCCGTCCATGCCAAAGGCGAATCTGCTCTCCCGTCGCTAGAATTTTTTGCTCTAACTTTTGGGCTTCCCCCCGCAACTGTTGGAGGAGCTGGCGTGTCTGGGTTTCCTGCTCGGCGAGGGTGTCCCGTTCCATTTCCGCCGCCACGTCCGGGTTCGCTCGCAAAAAATCGTCTAACCTGGCCGTTAAAGAGGCCTCTAATTCATCCCACCAGCCCATAGATGCCCTCACCGCAGGATAATATATATAGTCTAACAATTTGACCGATACCTTGCTCCAGGTTATCCCATGTTTAACAACGGTAACAATCTGTGGATTCACCAAGCCCAATTATTAGGGGAAGATAATATATTACGCCCCTATAATGTGGGGATTCAAGGGGGTAAAATTGCCACCATTACCCTTGAGGATTATCGCTCTCAATACCCCCATATTTTAGACGCTCAGGGTTTGGTTTTATTGCCTGGAGTCATTGATCCCCAGGTACATTTTCGGGAACCTGGTTTAGAACACAAAGAGGATTTGTGGACGGCCAGTCACGCCTGCGCCAAGGGAGGGATAACATCTTTTTTGGAAATGCCCAATACTCGCCCATTAACTACCGACCAAGCTACCCTTGACGATAAATTGCATCGAGCCGCCCAGAAATCCCTCGTGAATTATGGTTTTTTCATAGGAGCTACCCGCTTTAATCTGGCAGAACTCAATCAAGTCCATCCCGTCTGCGGCATTAAAATTTTTATGGGTTCAATGCACGGAGATTTGCTTATGGATGATCCTGAATATTTAGAACGTATCTTCGCCCAAGGTACCCGTTTGATTGCCGTTCATGCGGAAAATCAACAACGGATTACCCAACGTCGCCCCCAATTTGCTAACCAGTATCATATCCCCGATATTCATTCAGAAATTCAGGATGATATTGCCGCATTAGAGGCGACAGAATTAGCGGTTAATCTTTCTATTAAATATCGCAGAAGATTACATATTTTACATTTGTCCACCGCTCTAGAAGTAGAGTTTTTACGCCTACACAAACGGCCTTGGATCACTGCAGAAGTTACGCCACAACATTTACTTCTCAATCGTTCAGCCTATCAAGAATTAGGTACGCTTGCTCAGATGAATCCACCCCTACGCGCCGCCCACGATAATCAGATATTGTGGCAGGGACTAAAGGAGGGAGTGATTGATTTTATGGCAACGGATCATGCTCCCCATACGTTAGCAGAAAAAGCCCAACCCTATCCCAAATCTCCTTCAGGAATGCCAGGGGTGGAAACCCTATTGCCCCTGATGCTCACCCAAGCAAAACAGGGGAAATGCACCCTCAAACAAGTGACGCAGTGGTTATCTACTAAAGTGGCAGAAGCCTATAAAATCCCTAATAAGGGACGGATTGCCTTAGGCTACGATGCGGATTTAGTTCTCGTGGATTTGGAACAGGAATACCCTGTGCGCCGAGCGGATTTGCAAACAAAATGTGGGTGGAGTCCCTTTGAAAACTGGATCCTAACGGGTTGGCCGCAAGTGACGATTGTAGGGGGACGAATTGTTTATTATCAAGGGCAATTTAATGAGGGAGTGCGGGGTACAGCGTTACAGTTTTTATCTGATTAATTATAGGTAGGATTTGACTAGAACTACCGAAAACATCTAGGAAATTTACATCGAGCAATGGGTCACATCTGCAACTTGGCTATGGCTAAGCTACGGGTATGATGGTCAGGTGCTGTTGGTTTATAACTTTTCTTATCAATTTAATCTAAAATCGTGATGTTCTCTAATTCTAATAAAAGGTTAGCTAACACGATATTGGACATCAGAAATCCCTGGGGTGGGATGAGAAACCATTGGTTACGTTTTTTCCCTACCCATCCCTCCGCTTGAAACCGGCTTAATTGACGCACAATTAAATTCTCAACTAAGGTTTTGGTACCAGCCGGAAATTTCTTGAGTAACTGGGTTAAATTAATTCCCTCCCGCAGGCGCAACCCTAACATCAAACTCTCGATTAATTGCTCTTTGGTACTTAGGGGATAATCCAGCATCTCAATCGTGCCGAAAACAGCCTGCTTTTCCACCCATTTATAATAGGCTTTGAGTTGTTTGGGACGCTCAAAACGCACTTGGTCAAAATAACTCGTTGCCCCCAAACCAAAACCGTAATAGGGTTGATTGTGCCAATAGGCTAAATTATGACGGCATTGGTAATCGGGCTGGGCATAGTTGGAAATTTCGTAGTGGTGATAACCGTGCTTTTCTAAAAATTCATGGGCGAAACAGTACATTTTAGCGGTCAATTCATCCCCGGGTAACGCTGGAGAATCTTCCGGGTAGTCGCGATAGAAACGGGTTTTGGGTTCTAGGGTTAAATCATAGACAGAAATATGTTTAGGTTGGGCTTCTACCGCTTTTTGTAAACTCAATTCCCACTGTTCTAAAGTGTGTCCTGGTAAGCCTTGAATTAAATCTAAGCTCCAATTTTCCCAACCACAGGCTTTAATCTGCTGAATTGCCGTTTCTATATCTTCAACCGTATGGGTGCGTCCACTCACTTGCAGTAATTCTGGGACAAAACTTTGCACCCCTAAACTCAAACGATTTATCCCTAGTTTTTGATACTCTTCCAGATGGTGAATGCCAGGCGTACCGGGGTCTGCTTCTAGGGAAATTTCTATATCTTCCGCAAAGCCAAATTGTTCTCGCAAATCCTGTAAAATTTGCCCTAATTCCGCCGGGGTTAGCAAAGAAGGTGTCCCACCGCCAAAAAACACCGAAGTTAAGGGTTGGTTGCGACCAGGCGTTAGTTTAATTTCCCAGCGTAACATTTCTAAATATTTAGACCGATGCCGGGAATTGGGTTTATCATCCACCACTACCGGGAAATCGCAGTAATGGCATTTCTGTTGACAAAAAGGGATATGCACATACGCCGCTTTGGGAGCCAGAGCCGCTCGTTTTTTGTAATAACTTGGGGGCAAAAACATTGAAGTACCTCTGGGTGTCTGGAAGGACTAGATTGTTCCCGGCGTGGTCAGGCGGGTGAGAACGAGGCTGGCTCGGTCTAAAAAGGCTTTCATGCTTTCCGGGTCAAACCCTTTTTGCGCCATCAAAGCTAAATCGTAGATATGTTGGCATAGGTTTTTCATCAATTCCTGCCGGGGGGAATCCCCTGATGACTGCACAATAATTCCCCCTTGGGAAAGGCTGACTAAATTTTCTACCAGGGGATGTGCCATGTTCACCACCAGGGTATGTTCTTCGGGAAATTCGGCTTTTTGTTGCTGTAATAAAGCCGTCATATCCCGCAACCGTCGCAGGGCTTCCGGTAATAAAATCATCGCTGGGGGTGCTGACCCACTCAAGGATTCCGTGCGAATGGTAACTTTGGGTTTGTCCAGGTATTGCTTAAACAGTTCCTGCACCAATTCCGAACGGGTTTTGTTGGTTTTGGGGTCAATAAGTTCCGCAGACTTATTCGCATCAATTAAGCTCGCATCCAAATCCGCATCCACCCGTGTGAATTTGACATCGGTGTATTCCCGCTCCAGATAGCTAATAAAATGGGTGTCAATAAAACTATCTAGGAATAACACCTCTAACCCTTGATTTTGGTGCAGGGCAATGTAGGTGGCTTGGGCAACCTCATCCGTAGCATAAAAGACCCGATTGGCATGGCGGTCTTTTGCCCGCTCTAAATAATCCTGCAAAGTGGTGTAATGGAATTTCTGATCCCCTGCCCCTGGGGAAGATAATTCTGCCGTAGTGCGATAGATGATAATATCCTGTACCTGTTTTTTGAACTTTTCATCATTCAAACAACCGTATTTCACAAACAAACTTAAATCCCCCCAAATTTTCGTATATTGGGCAAAATCATTTTGGTACAGTTCTTGTAAACGGTCGCCCACTTTTTTGGCAATAAAATCCCCAATCCGCCGCACGGTGCGATCCATTTGTAGGGCACTGCGGGACACATTTAAGGGAATGTCCGGGCTGTCAATCACCCCCCGCATCGGTAACAAAAATCGGGGAATGATTTCTTCGCAATGGTCACTCACATAAACTTGATTGCAAAAGAGTTTGATCTGACTGCGGGTGACATCAATATCCGGTTGCAGCTTCGGGAAGTATAAAATTCCATTCAATAAAAATGGATAATCCGTTTGCAGATGCACCCAGAGTAACGGTTCCTCTTGAAATGGATACAGATAGCGATAAAATTCCTGATAATCTTCAGCGGTTAAATTGCTTGCGGATTCCCGCCAGATGGCTTTTTGGCGATTGAGTACTTCCCCGTCCAATTTAATCGGTACGGGCATAAAATCACAGTATTTTTTTACCAGTTGGCGAATGCGTTGGGGGTCTAAATACTCCTCTTCCCCTTCCAAAAGGGTTAAAATCACCGTTGTCCCGCGCTCGGAACGCTCAGAAGATGCCAGGGAAAATTCCGGGGAACCACTGCACGTCCAATGTACCGCTTCCGCATCTTTTTTGTAGGACAGGGTGTCAATTTCCACTTGTTGCGCCACCATAAACGCAGAATAAAAACCTAAGCCAAAATGCCCGATTAAGGGTTGGTCACCGCCTTGGTATTTTTGGATAAATTCTTCGGCGCTGGAAAAAGCCACTTGATTAATATATTTTTTCACCTCATCGGCGGTCATGCCAATGCCATTATCCGTGATACTTAGGGTGCGTTTTTCTTTATCAATGGTAATGTTAATCTCCGGTTGAAAATCCCCTAGTTCAGTTTCCCCCGCATAGCCGACCATTTTTAATTTTTGGATCGCATCTACCCCGTTGGAAACCAACTCCCGCAAGAATACCTCATGGTCAGAATACAGGGACTTTTTGATGATGGGAAAAATGTTTTGGGTGTGAATGGTAATGGTTCCTTGTTCCAACATGGTTAAGCACCTGTTATCGTGGCAATGAGTTGATTCTTATTTTACGCAGTTGATGTCATTTCCGGCAGGGGCAGTACAGGTGTGGATTTCCGGACGGGTGCAGGGGGTGGGCTATCGGGCGGCAACCCGACGGCAGGCGTTGGCATTGGGGGTCAGGGGCTGGGTGAAAAATTTACCGGATGGGCGGGTAACGGCGGTGTTTGCGGGTGAACCAATGGCGGTGCAAAAAATGGTGGATTGGTGTCATCGGGGTCCGGCTTTAGCGCAGGTGACGCAGGTGGTGGTGGCACCCTGTACCGACTTTCCTGACGAGGGTTTTGCCATTATCTCCTAGCCCATCCATTGCCGGTAGGGGGCGGACTCTGGTAGCCTAGATGACTAAATTAGCGAATTAGCGATGGAGTGAAGCCTTGCCACGCCGTTACCTGTTTACCTCCGAATCCGTCACCGAGGGTCACCCGGATAAAATCTGTGACCAAATTTCGGACACGATTGTGGATGAATTGCTCACCCAGGATCCCCTGAGCCGGGTTGCCGCCGAGGTGGTGGTGAAAAATAATGACCTGTTTATCCTGGGGGAAGTGAAAACCCAGGCGGTGGTGAGCGAGGACTATTATCGGGATTTGGTGAAGCGGAAAATTACGGAAATTGGTTACACGGACCCGGAGTATGGTTTTTGTAGTGACCAATGCCGGGTGCAAGTGTTTTTGGATGTGCAATCCCCGGAAATTGCCCAGGGGGTGAATCTGGCTTTGGAACATCGCAGGGATGGGAGTGTTGACCCCTTGGATCAAACGGGGGCGGGGGATCAGGGCTTGATGTTCGGTTTTGCCTGTGATGAAACGCCAGAATTGATGCCTTTACCCATCGCTTTGGCGCATCGTTTAGCCCGCCAACTGGCTCAGGTTCGCAAACAGGGCACCCTCCCCTACCTGCGCCCGGACGGCAAAACCCAGGTGACGGTAATCTACGAAGATTTTCAACCGGTGGGGATTGATACGATTTTGATTTCCACCCAGCATGACCCCACGATTGGTACCTACACCAGCAATGAGGATGTGCAAGCCAAGATCAAGAGTGACCTGTGGGAGGCGGTGGTCTTGCCCGTGTTTAGGGATGACCTGGTGCGCCCGGATGGGAATACCAAGTTTTTGGTCAATCCGACCGGCAAATTCGTCACCGGTGGTCCCTGTGGGGATTCGGGGTTGACGGGGCGGAAAATTATTGTGGATACCTACGGGGGCTATGCCCGACACGGGGGGGGAGCCTTTTCCGGTAAAGACCCCACCAAGGTGGATCGCTCGGCGGCCTATGGCTGTCGGTTTGCGGCAAAAAATATCGTGAAGGCGGGGTTGGCGAGCCGCTGTGAGGTGCAGTTGAGCTATGCGATTGGCAAGGCACGTCCCGTGAGTATTTTGGTGGAAACCTTTGGCACCAGTCGGGTACCGGAAAATGTCCTGCTGGATTTGATCCAAAAGTATGTGGAACTGCGTCCAGAGGGGTTAATTCAGCAGTTTAACCTGCGGCATCTGCCGAGAGAGCGGGGCGGGCGGTTTTATCAAGATGTGGCGAGCTATGGGCATTTTGGTCGCCTGGACTTGGATTTGCCCTGGGAATATACCCAGTTGAGTAACCAATTTCGGGATTTAGCCCTTTCGGCAACGGTGTTGTAACCAGGGGCAAATTTATCCCAATTTCATTCCAAATTTCATCATGGCACCGGCGGTTGCACCCCTTAGTTTTGAGGAATTTCTCACCCAATATGGGCAGAACCACTGCTGGAGTAATATGACTTGAATTGTGAGTGAAAAGTGGGCACCTCTATCAATTCAAAGTTAGCGGTGGCAGGGGTGTAGCCCCCGTTTCTAGTTTATAGTTTTCGATAGCCTGCGTGGCGTAGCCATTAATATGGGCGTTTTAGCCAAACAATCTTCCAGTGGTGGCAATAATATAGAGGTGCCCTAAATTCACTGAGCCGCTGTTGAGATAATTGCAACGGATGCCCCCCTGGTCTTAGACTGGGGCTGGTGATCATGGTAGGCACACCTATGGTTTGGATGTGGCATGGACTGCTGGGAGCGCCTCTGGCTAGTCTGGAGGTGGGGGAGCATTTGTATTGGGAACTGGGGAATCTGAAAATTCACGGGCAGGTGTTTATCACGTCCTGGATTGTGATGGCATTGCTGATTGGGGCTTCTCTTTTGGGAACTCGCAATGCCCAACGGGTGCCGCAGGGGTGGCAAAATTTCATGGAATACGTGCTGGATTTTGTACGAACCTTGACCCGCAATCAGTTGGGGGAGAAGGAATACCGGGCGTGGTTGCCGTTTGTGGGGACGCTGTTTTTATTCATTTTTACCTGTAATTGGACGGGGATTTTGGTGCCCTGGAAGCTGATCGAACTCCCGGCGGGGGAATTGGCGGCAAGTACGAACGATATTAATACAACGGCGGCGTTGGCACTGTTAACCTCTTTGGCGTATTTTTATGCGGGGTTCAGCCGCAAGGGGCTGCTGGGGTATTTCAAGGGGTATTTGTACCCATCGCCGATCATGTTGCCGTTTAAAATTATTGAGGATTTCACCAAGCCTTTGTCCCTGAGTTTCCGTTTGTTTGGGAATATCCTGGCGGATGAGTTGGTGGTGGGGGTGCTGGTGCTGTTGGTGCCGGTGCTGTTGCCCGTGCCCTTGATGGTGCTAGGGCTGTTCCTGAGTGGGATTCAGGCGTTGATCTTTGCCACCTTGGCTTCCACCTACATCGCCGAAGCCTTGGAGGATCACGAACACGAAGAAGAAGCCGAAATCGCCTAAGATTTTGGTGGTACCGGGAACAAAACCTGGTATGGTGATTTGCGGGGTCTTCGTATCCCGTTACACAACCCTACTGCGAGGATGGATTTATGGATGGTTTAACGTCTGCTGCTTCTGTGTTGGCCGCCGCTCTGGCCGTGGGCTTGGGGGCAATTGGGCCGGGTCTGGGTCAAGGTCGTGCCGCCGGGCAAGCGGTGGAGGGGATCGCTCGGCAACCGGAGGCGGAAGGGAAAATCCGGGGCACGCTACTGCTGAGTTTGGCGTTTATGGAAGCCTTGACGATTTACGGGCTGGTGGTGGCCTTGGTGCTGTTGTTTGCCAACCCGTTTGCCGGTTAAATGCACAGACGGAGTGGGCCTGGTGGGTGCCCCATCGGGCCTGAATTTTGGGAGGGCGGTGGATGATGATGTCCGTAGGTACGGTTTGGTTGGCAGAGGCGGGGGGGTTATTCGACCTGGATGCCACCCTGCCCCTGATGGCGATCCAGTTTTTGGTGTTGGTGGCGGTCTTGAACGCCGTTTTCTACAAACCCTTACTGCGGGTGGTGGATGAACGGGAGGAGTACATCCGATCCAATCAAGCCCAAGCCAAGGAGCTTCAGGCGAAGGCGGCGCAATTGACCCGTCAGTACGACCAGGAATTGGCCGTGGCCCGGCGGGAAGCCCAGAAGACCCTGAATGCGGCGCAGGAGCAGGCCAAACAGGAATCCCAGGCCCAAATCCGGGTGGCACAACAGGCGGCCCAAGCTCAGATTGCTCAGGCGCAGGCGGATTTGGCGGCACAACAGGCGCAGGCGCTCGCCCAGTTGGAACCCCAGGTGCAGAGTCTAGGGGAGGCGATTTTGGCAAAGTTACTGGTTTAATCTATGGATTCCCTACTGCTGGCGATGGTGGAAGAGGGGGCTGGGGTGCGGTTCAATCCCGACCTGCTGGGTACCAATGCCCTCAATATCTTTTTGGTACTGGGATTGTTGATTTACTACGGGCGGGGGTTTTTGGGGAAACTGCTGGGGGAACGTCAGCAGACCATTGCCCAAACGATTCAGCGGGCAGAAACGGCGCAGAAAGAAGCAACGGTAGCCCTGAAAACCGCCCAACAAAACTTAGCCCAGGCGCAGGCGATGGCGGAAAAATTGAAGCAGGAGGGGCTGGCCAAGGCGGAACAGACGCGGGCATCCCTGCTGGCTCTGGCGGCGCAGGAGGTGGAGCGGATTGGTCTGCAAGCCCAACAGAGTATTGAATTGGAGCAGGAGCGCACGGTGGCGGCGATTCGCCAACGGATTACCGAACTCACCCTGGCACAGGTGACCGCCCAACTCCAAGAGCGGTTGACCCCGGAGGTGCAAAGCCGGTTGATTGACCAGGGGATTGCCCGGTTGGGAGGTGGGGCATGACGGCACAGGTAGCCCGTTTGACCGAACCCTACGCCGAGGCACTGTTGGATTTGGCAAAAGGTCAGAACCAGTTAGATCAGGTAGAACAGGAATTGGCGGCCATCAAGCAATTGCTCCAGACCGCCCCGGAGTTGGCGCAAGTGTTGCAACAGCCCACCATCAGCCCGGAGCGCAAAAAGCATGTCCTGCGGCAGGTCTTGACGGGGCAGGTGCAACCGGTGGTGTTAAATTTTCTCTTGCTGTTGGTGGATCGGGGGCGGATTGTCCTGCTGGAGCGGATTATCACCAGTTTTCAGGACATGGCTCGCAACCTGCGGGGTACCCGGTTGGCCCGGGTGCGCTCGGCAGTGCCCCTGACCCCGGAACAGGCGCAACGGTTGACCGAACGCCTGACCCAGTTGAGCGGTGCCCGGCAGATGGAACTGGAAATGACCGTGGATCCTTCCCTGCTGGGGGGCTTCACGGTACAACTGGGTTCCCAATTTTTGGATACCAGTTTGCGGAGTCAGTTGCAACGGCTGGCTTTGCGGTTGAGTCAAAATGTTGTTTAGTCCCTAACCCCACAAGGAAGGAAGGTTATGATCAGCATCCGCCCCGATGAAATTAGCCAAATTATCCGGCAACAGATCGAGCAGTACGACCAAACGGTGCAGGTGGCCAATGTGGGCACCGTGCTCCAAGTGGGCGACGGCATTGCCCGCATCTATGGCTTGGACAAGGTGATGGCCTCGGAATTGCTGGAATTTAGCGATGGCACCGTGGGGATCGCCCTCAACCTAGAGCAGGACAACGTGGGGGCGGTGTTGATGGGCGATGGCCGGGATATTTCCGAGGGGAGTACGGTCAAGGCTACGGGAAAAATTGCCCAGGTGCCGGTGGGGGAAGCCCTGATTGGCCGGGTGGTGGACCCCCTGGGGCGACCGATTGATGGCAAAGGGCCGGTGAACACCACGGAGAGTCGCCTGTTGGAATCCCCTGCCCCGGGGATTGTGGCGCGGCGGTCGGTGTATGAACCGATGCAGACGGGGATTACGGCGATTGACTCCATGATTCCGATTGGGCGGGGGCAACGGGAGTTGATCATCGGCGACCGGCAGACGGGCAAGACGGCGATTGCCCTGGATACGATTTTGAACCAGGCGGATCAGGACGTGATCTGCGTGTATGTGGCGATTGGGCAAAAAGCCTCCTCCGTGGCCCAGGTGGTGGGGGTGTTGGAGGAACGGGGGGCGATGAAGTATTCGGTGGTGGTGGCGGCCAATGCGGATGAACCGGCCACCCTCCAGTATTTGGCTCCCTACACCGGGGCGGCGATTGCGGAATACTTTATGTACAAGGGCAGGGCGACCCTGGTGATTTACGACGATTTATCCAAGCAAGCCCAAGCCTACCGGCAGATGTCCCTGCTGTTGCGGCGACCCCCGGGGCGGGAGGCCTACCCAGGGGATGTGTTTTACCTCCATTCCCGGTTGTTGGAGCGGGCGGCTAAATTGAACGATGCCCTAGGTGGCGGCAGTATGACGGCTCTGCCGATCATTGAAACCCAGGCGGGGGACGTGTCGGCCTACATTCCCACGAATGTGATTTCGATTACGGATGGGCAAATTTTCCTGTCGGCGGATTTGTTCAATGCGGGGGTGCGCCCGGCGATCAACGTGGGGATTTCCGTGTCCCGGGTGGGTTCGGCGGCGCAGATCAAGGCTATGAAGCAGGTGGCGGGGAAACTCAAGCTGGAACTGGCGCAGTTTGCGGAATTGGAGGCGTTTTCCCAATTTGCCTCGGATTTGGACAAGGCCACCCGGGAGCAGTTGGCGCGGGGGCAGCGGATTCGGGAAATGCTCAAGCAGCCCCAGTTTTCCCCCCTGCCGGTGGAGGAGCAGGTGGCAATCATCTATACCTGTACTAATGGGTATGTGGATGACCTAGCCTTGGAGCAGGTGCAACCCTTTTTGACCGGCCTGCGGGAGTATCTGCGGGCGAATAAACCGGGCTATGCGGAGGCGGTGCGGACGGAGAAAAAACTCACCCCGGAAGCCGAAACCCTGCTCAAGGAAGGGATCAAGGAATACAAAGCCAGTTTCACCGCCTAGGGGGATGCGATGGCGAGTTTGAAAGCGATCCGGGACCGGATCAAGTCCGTGAAAAATACCCGCAAAATTACCGAGGCGATGCGGTTGGTGGCGGCGGCCAAGGTGCGGCGGGCGCAGGAACAGGTATTGGCGACCCGTCCGTTTGCGGACCGGTTGGCCCAGGTGTTGTACGGGTTGCAGTCCCGGTTGCAGTTGGAGAATCTGGATGTGCCCCTACTCCAACAGCGGCCGGTGCGGCGGGTGGCGTTGCTGATCCTCTCCGGGGACCGGGGGTTGTGCGGTGCCTACAATGCCAACATTATTCGCCGGGCGGAGAACCGGATTACGGAATTGCGCCAACTGGGGTTGGATTATGTCCTAATTCCGGTGGGGCGCAAGGCCACCCAGTACTTCACCCGTCGTCAGCACCCGATTGACCGGTCGTTTACCGGGTTGGAGCAGATTCCCACCGCCGAGGAAGCCCGCCGGATCAGCCAGGAGGTTTTGAGCCTGTTTCTTTCCGAGGATGTGGACCGGGTGGAATTGATTTACACCCGCTTTGTGTCGTTGATTAGCTCCCGCCCGGTGGTGCAGACGATTTTGCCCATGTCCTTGCAGGGGCTAGAATCCCAGGATGACGAAATTTTCCGGTTGACCACCCGGGAAGGGCGGTTGGAAGTGGAACGGCGACCCCAAGCCCAGGTGCCTGGCGAGGTGTTTCCCCAGGAGATGGTGTTTGAGCAGGACCCGGTGCAGATTTTCAGCGCCCTATTGCCCCTGTATCTGAATAACCAGATGCTTCGGGCCTTGCAGGAGGCGGCTTCCAGCGAATTGGCCGCCCGGATGACGGCGATGAACAACGCCAGCGACAACGCCAAAGCCCTGATCAAAACCCTCACCCTGTCCTACAACAAGGCGCGCCAAGCCGCCATCACCCAACAAATTTTGGAGGTGGTGTCCGGGGCAAACGCCCTGCAGGATTAGGGAGCAAAGGCATCGCAATACCCTTCGGGAGCCACCTGCAACCCCATCAAGGGCGAGTCCGGTTGCGTACAGCGTTGGCCCCGGTAAAAGCGGCAGTGGGCGCAGGTACGTTCGGCGGTGGGGGGGGGTGCTAAGACCTCCTGGGGACTCAAGCCCCGAATCAGCAACTCTTCCCCCTGCCAGCGGGCTTCCACCAGCCCAGTCGCCCCAAAGTTTAGCCAGCGGGGGTCGTTGGTCACGGTTGGGGGCAGGTCAATGCGAATGCCGGTGGCCGTTTCCGTCAGTTCCCCCTCGTAGCTGCCCGTGTGTTCGGGCGGGGGGCTAGGCACCAGGGACAAACCCACGGGCAAATCCAGCCAGGCCCCCGCCTGGGGAATGTGTACATGGTAACGATTGCGGAGTTCCGGCAACCCCGCCAGGTCTCCCAGATAGGTGGGTGAGCCATGCACCAGAACCAAATGCTGGGGGCGCAGGGTATGGATCAGTTGCAGGGTGGCGGCGCCATCGTTGTGCGCCTGGAGTTGATAGGGTTGGGTGGGAATGTCCGGCGGCAATACCTCCCCCTGGGGCCACAGGACTAGCCAATCCCCGGAGCTAAGGCAGTCAGAATCCGGCGGGGTACTGGCAAGGATAATGTCAAAATGTTCCGGGGCTGACCCCTGCCAGCGGTAACTCTGGGGATAAACCCGGTCATCCCAAAACAGATTTTGGTGGCGGGCAAAATTCTGCACCGGTTCCGGCAAAAACGCCAACAATTCCCCCAGGGCATCACAACCCCTCGCCACCTGCGCCTCCACCCCAATTTTCACCGGTCGCCCCGTGAGCAAATAGTGGGTGCGCAACACCAGTAAAATCTCCTGGGCTTCCCCAATCCCCCCCGCCCCAATCCACACCCGCTGCCCCTGGGTCAACCCCCAGACCACCGCTTCCACCAGTTGCTGTTCCTGCTGTTTGCGCCGGGGATATTTGCAAGTGCCCGCCGTGCCATCCAGGATCAATACATCGGGATGGATGCCCCGCAAATCCGTCAACCGCAACCCCTCCGTCAAACGGGTATTGGCTAAAAAACAATTGCCCGTGTAGAGCAGAGAAAACGTCCGCTGGGGGGTATGGTACTGCACCCAGACCAACGCCGCCCCCGGCAAATGCCCCGCCGGGATCAATTCCACCGTCACATCCGCCGCCAAAGACACCGGCAGTCGCCAGGGCAACACCGTCCCCAACCCCGTCAACCCCGGTTCCACCGCCCAATTCAAAGGGAGTAACGCCCGGGTCACCTCGCTGGTGTAGATCGGCAAATCGGGAAAGCCCCGATGCAGTGCCAGCAACCCCCGACCGTGCTGGAGATGGGCATGGGAACAGACCACCGCATCCGCCGGGGGAGTCAGATCAAAATAGGGGTCTAACCCCGATAAGCCACAATCCAACATCAGGCGGTAGGTGCCCAAATGTACCACCAGACACACCCCTGCCCCCCCGTGCCCTGGACTATAGACCCGACACCCCAGGGTCATGCCTTAAGGATTAATGCGCCGAACCGTTGCCGTGGTAGTCATCCGTGTCATAAAACCCATTGCGGGTGCCGAAATAGAGGCTGGCCACCGTAAAAACCACCGTCAACCCCACCACAATCAGCTTCACATCCATGCGCTACCTCCAGCGGTTCCCAGCTTCACCATAGCGAAAAAACCCGGCACTGGCGCAATACTTAAAATTTCCTGAGAATGCCCCCCGCCCCACCCCGGCGCAAACCCCCATGTTAAAATGACATTTACACAAGCTAGGGGTGTCCCCACCGGGGCTGAGAACATACCCTGAGAACCTGAACCGGCTCATACCGGCGGAGGGAAGCTGTTTTTTTGAGGAACCTATCATGGCTCATTTACGCACCCATTGGCTCGCCCCCCGGCGGGGTCAGGACAATGTTACCCAGATGCACTACGCCCGCCAAGGCATCATCACCGAGGAAATGAATTATGTGGCGGAACGGGAGCAACTACCCCCCTCGTTGATCCGGGAGGAAGTCGCCCGGGGACGGCTGATCATCCCTGCCAATATCAACCACGAAAATTTAGAACCGATGGGGATTGGCATTGCCACCAAATGTAAGGTGAATGCCAATATCGGTGCTTCCCCCAATTCTTCGGATATTCAAAAGGAATTGGAAAAACTGTTTTTGGCGGTGAAATACGGTGCGGATACGGTGATGGATTTGTCCACCGGTGGGGGCAATTTGGATGAAATTCGCACCGCCATTATCCAAAATTCGCCGGTGCCGATTGGGACGGTGCCCGTTTATCAAGCCCTGGAATCCGTGCATGGCAATTTGGACAAACTCACCCCCGATGATTTCCTTCATGTGATTGAAAAACACGCCCAGCAGGGGGTGGACTACATGACCATCCACGCCGGGATTTTGATTGAGTATTTACCCCTGGTGAAAAGTCGCATTACCGGCATTGTCTCCCGGGGCGGTGGGATCATTGCCCGCTGGATGTTGCACCACCACAAACAAAACCCGCTTTACACCCATTTCCGGGACATTATCGAGATTTTCAAAAAGTACGATGTGTCCTTTAGTTTGGGGGATTCCCTGCGCCCCGGTTGTCTGCATGATGCCTCCGATGCCGCCCAATTAGCCGAACTCAAAACCCTGGGGCAACTCACCCGTAAAGCCTGGGAACAGGACGTGCAGGTGATGGTGGAAGGTCCCGGTCATGTGCCGATGGATCAGATTGAATTTAATGTGAAAAAACAGATGGAGGAATGCTCGGAAGCCCCGTTCTATGTGCTGGGACCCTTGGTGACCGATATTGCGCCCGGCTATGACCACATTACTTCAGCGATTGGGGCGGCGCTGGCGGGGTGGTACGGCACGGCGATGCTGTGTTATGTCACGCCGAAGGAGCATTTGGGTCTGCCCAACGCCGAGGATGTGCGGAACGGGTTGATTGCCTACAAAATTGCCGCCCATGCCGCCGATATTGCCCGGCATCGTCCGGGGGCACGGGATCGGGATGATGCCCTGTCCACCGCCCGGTATCACTTTGACTGGAACCGGCAGTTTGAACTGGCGCTCGACCCGGAGCGGGCACGGGAATACCACGACGAGACCCTACCTGCGGACATTTACAAAACGGCGGAATTTTGCTCCATGTGCGGTCCGAAATTCTGCCCCATGCAGACCAAGGTGGATGCGGAGCAACTCCAAGAACTTGAGAAATTCCTCGCCAAACAGGGGTGATTCGACCGATTACCCTGGGGGATTTAGGGCAGTTGGCTGTACTGTTAGCCGATTGTTTCCCGCCGCCTTTGAACCCAGGGGGTTGGGGCACCGCCATCTGGCAACGGACGATTGAGCAGGATGTGCGGCAACGCCTGGAACGGGAGGGGGACAAAATCCTCTGGCTGGGGGTCTGGCGGGGGGCAAAGCTGGTCGGGGCGGTGGAGTTGAGCCAGCGGCAATGGTTGCATGTGCATTACATTTACCTGGCGAATCTGGCGGTGGCGGCACCCTATCGGCGGCAGGGCTTGGGGCGGCAATTGCTGATGGCGGCGGAAGCGGCGGTTCAGACCTGGCCCCAGGAGAACCTGTACCTACACGTTATGGAAAACAACCAAGCCGCCCGGGGACTCTACCAGGGGTTGGGCTATCGGGTGGAACGGTGGGAATGGACCTGGCAGACCTGGCTGGGGGGACCCAAACGGTTACTGCTTGCCAAACCCCTTTGCCGGTACAATCGAGAATGTTCCCAAGCGTGAGTACCCCTGTGAATCTGAGCCAAATCCCCGCCCAACCCGCCGAAGGTCTGGTGAATGTGATTATCGAAATCCCCGCCGGTTCCCGGAATAAATACGAATTGGACAAGGAATTGGGGGTGATCAAACTCGACCGGGTGTTGTATTCCTCCGTGCATTATCCCTTTGATTACGGCTTTATTCCCAATACCTTGGGGGATGACGGCGACCCCCTAGACGGCCTGGTGATGATGGACGAACCCACCTTTCCCGGCTGTCTGATTACCGCCCGTCCGATTGGGATGTTGGAAATGGTGGATGGGGGCGAACGGGATGAAAAATTGCTCTGCGTGCCTGCGGATGACCCCCGCTACGAAAAAGTTAAATCCCTTAGCGATGTGGCACCCCATCGGTTGGCAGAAATTGCCGAATTTTTCCGTACCTACAAAAATCTGCAAAAGAAGAAAGTGGAAGTTGGGGAATGGAAAGATGTGTACTCCGTCATGCCTTTGGTGGCACAATGTATCCAAGCCTATCAAAATGCTTAATTCACCCTAACAATCCCTGTGTGGCGCACGTTTCTTCTCAGTAAACTGCACAATGCTACCCTCACGGGGGTCTATTTGGACTATCAGGGAAGCATTGCCATTGACCAGGAGTTGTTGGAACAGGCGGGCATTTTTCCCCAGGAACAGGTGCAGGTCGCCAATATCACCAATGGCCAGCGATTAACGACTTATGTAATTGCGGCACCAGCGGGTTCCGGCAAGGTGGAATTAAACGGGGCGGCGGCGCACTGTGGAACGGTTGGGGACCGCCTGATTATCATGAGTTATGGATTATTAACCCCAGAGGAATGGGTGCATCATGTACCCAAAATTGTAATTTTAGATGCACACAATCGGGTGAAAACGAGCTATGGAAATCCCAATTGATTAGTAAGTGTTGCATATCCGTAAAAAACTTATATAGCAATCCTAAATGAGAATGGAACAGGGGTCGCAGGGGCACCGCCCCCGTGCTTGGTTCCGGGAAATTTTTGTTGGTTAATCAAATTGCTATGGCCTATTCCAGCGACCTTAGTGATGCAGAATGGGAGATTGTTGAACTGCTGTTGTTAGAATTACAACCTATTGAGGGCTTACGGGATACGGTTGTCAACCCGCTTGCTCTAATTCCATTGAAGTCAAGCCTTGGAAACACGATTTTTTTATATCCTTTAATTCGTGAACAGGCTGTAACCCCTTTGACCAAACTTTCAAACGGGCGGGGCATCTTGGTGCAAAAGATAAATTTGCCGCAGGGTGCCGTTGATAAACCGATGGCTGTCTTCGCCGCAATAACGTTTCGCCAATTCCACCGCCTCATTCATCACCACCTGCACCGGTGTTCCCAAAAACACCAATTCCGCTGTCCCCAAGCGGAGAATGTCCCGCTCCATGCGATGCAGACGTTGGATTTGCCATCCCTTGATGCCCCGCTGCATGAGGTCATCAATTTCCGACTGGTGGCTCTGCCAAGTGGACAGCAACTTGTGGGCAAACGCCTGCACCTCCGCCTGCCCCGCCAAGTAAACCCACTCCGGTAAATGGGTCGCCGTCCCCAAGTGGTTGATCGCCGTGCGGGTGGTTGCCATCGCCTCCCGGAGATTCGTTTCAGTGAGGACGGGATGGGATTCCATGTGCTGATACGCCCGTTTCAGGTGACTGCTCGCCTGCTCCAGGGTGTCTTCTAATTCCTGGGTCAATACCCGCAGTGCCACCAAAATTAATTCTTGTAAAGCTTCCGGGCACAGTTCCCGGGTGGGGGACACCTGGCTCAAGCCCAACAAAGCCAATTCCCGTGCCACCCGGCGGGGTTGCATCAGGTATGCTCCGAACGCACCAGGGTTTCCGGGCGTGCCCCCAGGGTCGGATTGACGATGCCCCCGGAAATCAATAGCTTGAACGCCTCCTCCACCGTGATCGGCAACGCCACCACATCCCGCTCCGGCACCATCGCATACCAACCCGTAGCCGGATTCGGCGTGGACGGGATAAAAATACTCACCAGGGTTTCCTGGCGGGGCACCGGCAGCGACCGCTCAATCACTTCCCCCGGTGTTCCCGTCACAAACGCCACCGCCCACACATCCCGGCGGGGATACTCCACCAACACCACCCGGCGAAACTTTTGGTTGGAATCCCGCAATAAGGTTTCTAGCAACTGCTTCAGGGTTTTGTACACCGACCCCGCCAGGGGAATCTGTTGCAAAATCTGCTCCCCCAAATTCAATAGCCACCGCCCGACGATATTGCGCGCCATCAACCCAATCAACAAAATCCCCAACAAGGGCACCGTCAACCCCACGGATAAATTCACCAAATCCTGCAATAGGGGCGGTAAATTCAAAGGATTCAATTGTTTGGGAATACGGGTGAGCAACTGCACCACCCAACTGGCACTCACAAACGTCGCCCAAATCGTCGTCGCCAGGGGAATCACCACCAGCAACCCGGCGATCAAATCATTCTTCAAATCCTGCCGCCACGTGGACATAGACCTTTCAACCCTCTCCAATGGACAACTGCCTAGGCAATCGTGAGCTTGACCTTAACATGATCCGGGTCAGTGCAACCGGGACAACACATAATCCGTCAAATCCGCCAAGGACTGCCGCGCCGGGGAAGGGGGCACATCCCGCAAGAACGTCGCCGCCACCTGGGCATACTCCTGCGCCATTTGCCGGGAACGCTCAATCCCACTGCCCATCCGCACCAACGCCACCGCCTGCTCCAAATCCCCCGGTTCACTGAATTTCCGTGCCACCAACGTCCGCAACGCTGGGGTTTCCTCCAAGGTAAACAACACCGGTGCCGTCAGATTCCCCTCCTGTAAATCCGACCCCGCCGGTTTCCCCAACACCGCCGTAGAAGCCGTGAAATCAAAAATATCATCCACCACCTGAAACGCCAAACCCAAATACCGCCCGTATTGATACATTTGTTCACACAATTCCTCCGGGCAATCACTCAACACCGCCGCCGCCTTGCAACTCGCCGCCATCAGGGAAGCGGTTTTCAAAAAGGTTTTTTCTAAATAATCCTCAAAGGATAAATCCGGGTCAAAATGGGTCATGCTCTGGCGAATTTCCCCCTCGGCAAAATCCATAATCACCCGGGAGAGCAGTTTTACGACGGTTAAATTGTCCAAATTCGCCAAATACCAGGAGGACTGGGCGAATAAAAAATCCCCCGCCAAAATCGCCACCCGATTCCCGAAATAGCTGTGTACTGTGGGCACATTCCGGCGTAAATCCGCCCCATCCACCACATCGTCATGCACCAAACTAGCCGTGTGGATCATCTCGGTAATTTCCGCCAAACGCCGATGCCGCACGGTGACTTCCCCCGCCGTCGCCCTCGCCACCAACAACACCAGGGCTGGGCGCAGACGCTTCCCCCCCGCGCCAAATAAATACTCAGCAGCCGCAGACAGGATGGGATGCCGTCCCCCCACCAACTGGCGCAAATGTTCACTCAACTGCTGGAGGTCAGCTTCCACAGGGGCAAAGGGGGCGGTCACAAGAGTCATGGCGGTTGAGTTACATTTTTTTACATTATGTATCTCTATTCTAAGGGATTGCACCCGGGGCAGACCACTGGGCAGGGAATATCCTGGGGTTTAAGGGGTACTTGGGTTGGGTTTTCCTTGACTGAAAGGGCACAGCAGAGCGGTGGTCAGATTGCTATTGTACTGATAGACATCTTTTCCATCCCTACCGTTACAAAACGGTTATAAATTTTTCAGATTTCTCCCGCTTTGTGTTAAGTTTAAGGTACAAGTTTAACGGATTCGGATGTTGTAGTGACTGTTTCTGGGGTTTTCCCCGGGAAGCGGTGATTGCAACAGTTAATTTTAATAAATTTTGATTAAGGGTAGTGAGGGGTGGCGATGGGAATCGGGCAGTGGTTAACTGTGCGGTTCGGGTGGCAGAGCGGTGGTGGGTGAGGAGCGAGTGCGGGCATACTATTGGGGATGAAGGCAATGGTCATTCCGTTACCGATGGCAATTTTGCTGTGTGCGACGGGTTATGTTGGGCTGATTTACCTATTGTTGAGCTTGTGGGTGCGGCGGCAACGTCGGTGCCAGGGCTAGATGGGTCAAGAAGTTACGGTCTGGGTGCCTGCCACGACGGCGAATCTGGGGTCGGGGTTTGACTGTTTGGGGGCGGCTCTGGATTTTGGCAACCGGTTTCATTTTGCCCTGCGGGCGGGCGGGGAACCGCTGATTATCCAGGGGGCAACGGTGGCGGGGGAAAATTTAGCCTACCGGGCTTTTGCCCTGGTGTATGAACGCTTGGGGCAGGCGGTGCCAGCGGTCACGCTAACCCTGGCATTGGAGGTGCCTTTGGCGCGGGGGTTGGGCAGTTCGGCGACGGCGATTGTGGCGGGTCTGCGGGCGGCGCATTATTTCCTCGGGGAACCGCTCCCGGATTCCCAGGTGTTGGCTTGGGGGGTGGGGTTGGAGGGGCATCCCGATAATGTGGTACCCGCCTGGTGGGGAGGCTGTCGGTTGACCTGCGGGGAATGCGTGACGGCGATTCCTTGGCATCGGGACATTATCCCCGTTTTGGCGATTCCTGAGTTTGAGTTATCGACGGCGGCGGCGCGGGCGGTGTTGCCCAGTCACGTCCCCTATCGGGATGCGGTGGCGAATCTGGGGGCGTTGGGGTGTTTGCTCCAGGGGTTGCACCAGGGGTCGCCAGAATTACTGCGGGCGGGGTTGCAAGACCATTTGCATCAGCCTTATCGGCGGGGGTTGATTCCCGGTTATGACCTGGTGGAACGGGCGGCGCTGGCGGCGGGGGCCTACGGGGTGGTGATCAGTGGGGCGGGACCGACGTTGTTGGCGTTGACGGCTCCAAGGGAGGCGCAGGGGGTGGCGCAGGCGATGGTGCAGGCCTGGGCGGGGGTGGGGGTGCAGGCGACGGCTCGGATTGCCCAGGTGTGTGAGCGGGGGGCGCAGGTGACGGCGGGCTAAATCCCGGTGCCCCTTTGCAGAACTGGCGGTACATCGTACAATAGGGGCGTGATCCGGGCGGTTGTTCTTTCATTTACACCTACACCATCTATGGTCAAAGCAAAGGGGCGAATCCGGCGGAAGGGTTCTCTTTGGCCTCCCCTAGTGGCGGGTTTGGGGGTGGGAGCCTTAGCGGGGGTGGTGGCGGTGCTGGTGATCAACCCGGAACGCTTGAGTTCCCTCTGGCCGGGGCAATCCGCTGGGATAAAGAGTGAGGATTGTACAGCGGGGACATTAACCGAGTTGGATATGCTCACCTGCTGGCATCTGCCCATGACCCAAACCATGACCCAACAGCGGTGGGATGCCGTCACCTTTGCGGCGAATTTGGGGGACTCGCTCATCCCCTTTTTGCGGCAGGCTCCCTGGCCAGAAATTGCGGCGGCGGCGAAAACCGCTCGGGTGCCAGTGCTGATGTACCACGATATTCTGCCGGAGAAACAGGTTTTTTTTGATGTCACCCCTCAGGAGTTTGCCGCCCATTTGCAATTGATCCAAGAACGGGGGTTAACGCCGGTGAGTTTGGATGCCCTGGTCACCCATTTGCGCACCGGTTTGCCCCTGCCCCCCAAACCGATTGTGCTGACCTTTGATGATGGGTATGCGGGGCATTATGAGTACGTTTATCCCCTGTTGAAAAAGTACAATTATCCGGCGGCGTTTTCCATTTACACCCAGGGGGTCGGGCAAACGGCAGGGCGACCCAAGGTGACCTGGACGCAGTTGCGGGAGATGGCGCAAGACCCCTTGGTGACGATTACCTCTCACAGCGTCACCCATCCCTTGGATTTGCGTCCCTTGAGCGATGCGGAATTGGCGCGGGAATTGAGTGAATCGAAGCAAATTTTGGAGCGGGAATTGGGCAAACCGATTCATTACTTTGTCTATCCGGTGGGGCACTACAACGACCGGGTGAAGGCGGCTACCCAAAAGGCGGGCTATGTGGCGGCGTTCACGATGCGCAATGGGGAGGAATTTTATGCGGGGCAGTCGGGCGATCTGTTGACCATTGAGCGGTTTGGGCAATCCCGGTTGGCGAGTTTGGTGGATACGGTCTGGGGAGGGACGGCACCGGCGGCTCCCTTGGCGGGGGTGGATTTTGGCGCACCGATTGCCCTGGAACGCCGCACCATTGAGGGGGTGGATTTGGTGCTGGTCAGCGGGGGGCGGCCGGTCACCTACCATGCGGATTCCCGTTACCAGGTGGAGGAATTTTTGCGGAAGGAACCCCGGGCGACGGCGGTGGTGGATGGAGGGTTTTTCTCCCTGGAATCCCTCACGTCTAATGTGATGATCGGGCCGGTCTATGCCCAAAATACCCGGCAATTTATCCCCGGTGGCAATGGGGACAATCCCAAGTTGAAGGGGCGGCCCTTGGTGGTGATTACGCCCAAGACGGTGCAATTTTTGCCCTTTGACCCGTTGCAACACAACACCTTGGCGGGGGTACAGGCGCAGGTGCCGGGGGTGACGGATTTGTTTGTGGCATCTGCCTGGTTGGTCAAGGACGGTCAGCCCCGGGATTACGGCAGTTTTGGGACATTGTTTGGCTTTGATGCGGAGCGTCACCGGGCGTTCTGGGGGTTGAACCAGAGTGGTCAACCGATGATCGGCATTTCCACCAACCGGGTGGATTCGGTGCGGCTGGGGCGGGTGTTGGCGCAGGCGGGATTTCGGGAGGCGGTGATGTTGGATTCGGGGGCGACGGCGGCCTTGGCTTACCAGGGTCAACGGTACACGTACTACGAACCCCGTCCCACGCCCCATGCGGTGTTACTTTTGCCCCCGGTTACCCCGTGAATGTCCTGGGGTTAATTGCTGGCAATAGCCGTTATTACTGGGGTTGGTGGCGCAACGGGCAATTAAAACGCACCTGGCACACCCCCTGGCACAGTCCCACTGCGACTTGGGCGCAAAACCATTGTACTTGGCCGGTCTATGTGGTCTCCCCGGTGCCAGCGCAGGTGCAGATGTGGCACGCCTATCCCCATGTACAGGTAATGACTTTGTCAGACATTCCCTTGCCGGGGGTTTATCCGACCTTAGGGGTAGATCGGGCGTTGGCGGCCTGGGGTGCCCGTCGGTTGTACGGGACGCCGGTGCTGGTGATTGATGCGGGGACGGCGATTAGCATCAATGCGGTGGATGCTCAGGGGCAGTTTATGGGCGGGGCGATTCTGCCAGGGTTGGCATTACAATGTAAAAGTCTGCATCAGGGTACGGGGGCATTACCCTTGGTGAACTGGCCGGAGACCCTACCCCCGCTGTGGGCAAAGGATACGGTGCAGGCGATGCAGAGCGGGATGGCTTATACCCTCCTGGCGGGACTGCGATTGTACCTGACGCAATGGATCGGTCAGGTGGTGGTCACGGGCGGCGATGGGGCATGGCTGTGGCAACACCTTCAGGACGAAGCCGCCAACCTGATCTGGGAACCGGATTTATTGTTGCGTGCCCTGGGGGAGTTAATTCCCCGGACGGAAAATATTCACATAACCGCCGGGACAGGTCGGCCAGACCCCATCCCCCGCCCCATTTACATTCGGGGCGACCGAAATGCCTGAACTAGGGGCAATGCTTTCACACAAGACGGGTGCATCGGTGGACTGACGCTCTACCAGCCCATTGGGCAAGGTCACCTCCAGCACATCCCACTCGACCCCCGCTGAATATCGCTTGAGCGCCGAGTCTTTCGTGAAAGGCGTCAAGGTCACAAAGTTTTGATCCACATTTTCCACCCCGCCGCCGCCTACATAGTTATAGGTTTTGGTGTCCGTAGGCATTCCCAAAGCCAAGTCGGTGAACGTGAAAAAGCGACCGTATTCATAACGGTAGAGTTGTTGCGCCTTGATCCAGGCGTTGAGGGTCACCTGCGCCTCGGATTGTTTGGCTTTCGCCGACTGGGCTAAAAACGAGGGCAGGGCAATTGCCGCCAAAATCCCAATAATTACCACCACCACCAAAAGTTCAACCAGCGTAAAGCCGCCGTTACCAATCCGCTCACGCTGTTGGGTGTGCAGATACCGCAGGAGGAGAAAGGTGGACATAAAGCGATCCTCGCTTGACTGTGATTCCCATCACTCACCGTTAAATTACCCAGACCGCTTGTAGCTTACTACAGGCTTTTCGATAGAAATTACTAATACCGTAGAATTACGGAAATATGCCGAGGAACCCCCCGGTTTCCCCTCCGTGATCTTCCCTAATCAGCCTTCGGTCATTCAAGGGCGGGAAGCGCGCCAACGCCGTCGCACCAGCCACCCCACCAGCCCCGCTACCAAAAGGTAAGGGCTAAATACCAGCAACCAGAGCGCCAACTGCACCAAACCCACCGTGACATTGCCCAGGGTGCTGGTCGCCTGTTGCCAGGTTTCCCCCAACCGTTCAGGTATGGAACGACCGGCGTTTTCCACCATTGGGCTGGTTAAATGCAGGCGAATGCGGGAAAAACGGACTCGGTTGAGCAAATTCACCCGTTGCGCCTCCAACTGCTCAATCTGTTCCCGCACTTGGCTCAATTCCTGGGTGACTTTCAGCACATCCCCCACCGAACCGGAACGTTCCATGATTTTCAACAGCAATTCTTCCGATTTACGCAAATTCCGCAGTCTGGCGCCCACATCCACCAGTTGGTTACTCACATCCTCGGCGGTGACCTCCCGGCTCTCCAGCTTGCCCAGGGTGCTGAATTGAGCCAAAACCGCATCCAGTTGGGGGGCGGGCACCTGCACCTCCAAGCTCAAACGGCGTACCTCCCCTTTTGTTCCATTGTCTGTCAAATTCAGCACCTCCCCCCCCGCTTGGCGCGTCCAACCAACGGCTTGCTCAGCACTCTTGTCCACACTGTCCACCTCCAGGGATACTTGGGCGGTTTTCGCCAGTTGGGGCTGGATTTTAGCCGTATCCGCCGATTTGGCGACCTGGGTGGTGAAGAGGGCTTCCGCTTGGGTGACTGGGGCAGTGGGTTCCCGAGCGGCCTTCGGCGGCAGGGCGGTACACCCCGTGATCAGTGCCAAAATCAGCGAGAACCAGAGGGGTTTCATCGCCCCAAATCCGTAATTTTATTCAGGGCTTGGTTACTGCCAATCACCCACATCATCATCCCCGCCTCCAACGGCGCAGTGGGGTTGGGATTAATCTCAAAATGGGACCCCTGGCGACCGAGGGCAATCACGCTCACACCGTATTCATTTCGTAGCTTCAAATCCACAATACTTTTGCCCACAAATGCCTCCGGTACCCGCACCTCCACGATGCTATTTTCCGGGTCAAGTTCCAACCGTTCAATGATGTTGGGACGTACCAAGGAACGAGCCAGATGTTCCCCCATTTGTTTTTCAGGATAAACCACCTTGGTCGCCCCTACTTTTTCTAATAAACGACCATGAATATCTGTGGAAGCCTTAGCGATGATATGGGCAACGTTCCCTTCCTTCAAATTCAGCGTTGTGACCACACTTTCTTGAATATAATTGCCAATCGCCACAATCACCGTTTCAAACTCAAATAAACCCGCATCCTTCAAAGCGCCTGGGTCAGTGCTATCCAGTTCCACCGCATGATCCACCACCGCCTCATCCGAAACACACGCCACCAGGTGTTCATCCTTATCCACCCCCAGGACTTCACAGCCCATACTTTTCAAGGTTCGGCAGACCGACCGCCCAAAGCGACCCAAACCAATCACCGCAAATTGATGGCTGTGTTGGCGACGCCGGTTCCAAAAAGCCTGCATAAAGTTCCTGCCAGTGCGCTTATTTTACCCTACCAAAAAAGTCTCCTCTGGGTAATGGGTACGCAGGGGACGGGGTTCTCGAAACAGAGCCGCCATCAGTAACAATACCCCCACCCGACCCGCATACATGGTGAGGATAATCAATAGCTTCCCCGACAGAGATAAGCCACCGGTAATCCCGGTCGAAAGCCCCACCGTCCCAAAGGCGGAAACCACCTCAAAAAATAATTGCAAAAAAGTGAATCCATGTTCCGCTTCCGTAATCGAAATCAGGGTCAGCATCAGCAGTACCAAGCTCATGGAACCCACCAGTACCGCAATCGCTTTATAAATCAAAATCGGGGGAATTTCCCGTTCGTAAATAATCACCTCCTCGTGCCCCCGTAAAATCGCCCGGGTTGCCCGCAATAACACCCGCACAGTTGTCGTTTTGATCCCCCCGCCGGTTCCCCCAGGACTGGCACCAATAAACATGAGAACAATCGTGAAAAATAAACCGGTCGCCGTCATTTTGCTAGTATCAATGGTATTAAAACCCGCCGTTCTCGTTGTAACCGATTGGAACCAAGCCGCCAAAAACTGTTCCCCTAAATTCATCCGCCCTAGGGTATCGGGATTATTCCCCTCAATCAACCAAAATGCCACCGTCCCCACCCCCAAAAGCACCAGGGTCGTACTCACCACCACTTTCGTATTCAGACTAAAGGTAAACCGTTCCGGATGTTGACAAGTGAGCCTTAAGTAAAATTCCAACAAGACTTGATAGCCAATCCCCCCCAGAATAATTAAAGCCGTGGTTGTAAATACCAAAAGAGGTGCATTAAAATAACTCATAAAACTATTAGAAAATAAACTAAATCCCGCATTATTAAACGCACTGATACTATGAAAAATGCTCTGCCACAGACCGCCCCAAAACCCAAATCTTGGCACAAAAAATGCCATCAACGCCAACATCCCCACCAATTCCAATATCCCCGTCGCCAGGAAAATAGAACGCAGGAGAGCGCTGATGCCCCCGATGCCCGTTTGATCCAAAGCCTGTTGCACCGCCAATTTATCCTTCAACCGAAACCGCCGTCCCAGCAATAACATCAATAGGGTCATGGAGGTCATGTAGCCCAACCCACCAATTTGTACTAACAAAAGCAGGATCAGCTGTCCCCAAAAGGAGTAATAAGTGCCCACATCCACGACGGACAAGCCGGTGACACACACCGCCGATGTAGCGGTAAATAAAGCCGTCAATAGGGAATTCCAGCCCGGCGCCTGGGTGGACAGGGGCAACCACAACAGCAGGGTTCCCACCCCAATCACCAGAAGAAAGCCGAGACAAATCGTACGGGCGGGGGTCATAATGAGGTACTAGGGTGGCTTCCTAACCCTTTATACATGAACACCTTGTCTGCGCTCGGCTTAATTCTGGTTCTGACCCTCATCAATGGTCTATTTGCCATGTCAGAACTGGCAATTATTTCCGCCCGCAAAGCCCGCCTCCAGCAACAGGCGAACGAGGGTAATGCCGGTGCCCAAAGGGTTTTGGATTTAGCCAGCAATCCGACCCGTATGCTCTCCACCATTCAAATCGTGATTACCCTCATCGGTATCCTAATTGGGGCTTTCGGGGAAGCGACCCTCGGCAACAGTTTAGAAGCCAGTTTAACCCAAATTGCCTTCTTGGCACCCTATGCCTCCGTCCTGGCCACTTTAGGGGTGGCTGTGGGCAGTACCTACATTGCCCTGGTGGTGGGGGAATTGGTACCCAAACAGATGGGTTTGAGCCACCCGGAACCCATTGCCATTTTCATGGCCGCCCCCCTGGATTGGTTATCCCGGCTGATGGCTCCCTTCGTAACTATTCTCAGCATTTCGGCGCAGACCATTCTCACCCTGATGGGGATTGAACCCATCCAAGAGCCGCAGGTTTCCGAGGAAGAGATTAAAATTCTCATCCAACAGGGCACAGAAGCGGGCACTTTTGCCGAATCGGAACAGGATTTGGTTGAACGGGTGTTTCGGTTAGGGGATCAACGGATTAGTGCCCTGATGACCCCCCGCCCGGATATTGTCTGGCTGGATTTGGAAGACCCGCCCAGCAAAAATCAACAGGAAATTTGTGAAAATAACTACTCCCGTTTCCCAGTATGCCAAGGGGATTTGGATCATGTAGTGGGGATTGTCTCCGCCCAGGATTTATTGGCGCAAGCGATTCAAAATCAACCCTTTGACCTCACCCGCCAACTCAGTCCACCCCTCTACGTACCAGAAAATACCCATGCCCTGAAGGTGCTGGAACTCCTGCGCCAGTCCGGCTCGCCCATGGCTTTGGTGGTGGATGAATACGGAGTGATTCAGGGATTGGTGACCTTCAAGGACATTTTAGAAGCCCTGATTGGGGATATTCCCTCGCTGGATGACGAGGATGAACCGGGGGCAATCCAACGGGAAGACGGCTCTTGGTTGGTGGATGGACTGTTGGGCATTGACAAATTTCAAGAATTATTCCCCGTTCCCGAATTGCCAGAAAATCCTTCTTATCACACCCTGGCTGGGTTAATTATTGACCATTTAGGGCATATTCCCCAGGTGGCGGAGCAGTTTGAATGGGGTGGGCTGGGGTTTGAGATTGTGGATATGGATGGCAATCGGGTGGACAAGGTTTTAATTACCTGCCCCCAGTTGTCCAAGTAGAGTGCTATCATATTTAAGCACTGCGGGCGTAATTCAGTGGTAGAATGCCAGCTTCCCAAGCTGAACGTCGTGGGTTCGAGTCCCATCGCCCGCTTACCCAATAAGAAGCTAGATTCCCGGTATTTACGGTACTTACAGGATTCACCCCATTAGTACACCAAAGCTAGGGATTAGTACAGAAATATAGCGGAATATCCAAGTTTGGATGTAAGATGGGTGTAGTCAGATGTAGGCAAGGATATGGGCAAATCACCCAAGGGAACCGTTAGCCTGGTCAATTCTAATGGGCGGCTACAGGCAAGGTTCCGGTGGCAAGGGAAGCGGTATTACTTGAGCCTGGGTGTAACGGATACACCCAAGAATCGGAAGCTGGTGGCGGGGCGGGTGGCGCAGATACAGCGTGACCTGGACTATGGGGAATTTACCGGCGACTTATCCAAGTACCAACCCCAGGCGGTGGGTGTAGCGGTTACACCCAAGATACCTAGCTTGATGGAATTGTGGACAAGGTTTGTGGACTACAAGCGACCCCAGTTAGCGGTGTCCACCATCCACAAAATTTATGGGCGGTATGGTGAGTTGTTGCGCCGGTGCCCTTACCAAGAGTTAGAGAAGTCCACAGAGATTAGGGAATGGGCGCTGAATACGCAACCACCAATTACCGCCAAGCGACTTCTACAGCACCTGGGGGCTTGCTGTAAATGGGCGGTTCAGTCGAAGCTAATCCCATCCAACCCATTTCAGGGAATGGCGGCTAATATCACCATCCCCAAATCTGAACGGGGCGGGGATGAAATTGACCCGTTTTCCCCAGATGAACGGGCGGCTATTATCGCCGGGTTTGAGTCATCCCAGTATTACCGACCCTATGCCCCGTTAGTACGGTTTTTATTTTTGACGGGGTGCAGACCGGGGGAAGCACTGGGCTTGGAGTGGGGACACATTACGGATGAGTTTATCCATTTCCAACAGACTTCAGTCAATGGACTCCGGGGCGAATTGAAGCAGGGACTCAAAACCCAAAGTAGTCGTAAATTCCCGATTAACCGGCAACTACAGGAACTTTTAGACAATATCCCCAGGGTGAATAAGCTAGTCTTTCCTAGTCCTACGGGGCGCATTATTGACTGGACAAATTTTAGGGCTAGGGCCTGGGTAACGGTTCTCAAGTCTGTGGGGGTGCGCTACCGCAAGGTTTATCAAGCCCGGCATACCTTCATCACGGAAGCCCTGCGCCGGGGGTTATCGGTACAGGATGTGGCAAAGCTAGTTGGCAACAGTCCCCAGGTGATTTATGCCCATTACGCCGGGGCAAGTCGGGAACTGGTGGTGCCGGAACTATGACTAATCCCAAGTGGCGGCGCAAATTGAGGGAACTGGTGGGGGCGGAACTTGCCCCATTCATCCCCCATTGGGTCGAGCTAGAACCGCCGGATGTACCCCAGGATTTTTTAATTGAATTGGAATTTTACGATTGGTGGCAAGCGGTCAAAACCCATGCCAGCCGGGGGGAACTTCACCCCAGCATCCACAACCATCCCCGAAGTGCAGTTATTGGCAAAGACGGCAATTATCAATCTGTTGACCTGACTGGCACAGGACTACCCCGCAAATTTGAACGATTCTACACCAAAGGATTAAATTACCCCCAAACTACCCCCCAGGTGCAGTGGCCTATGACCTTAAGGTGGGCTTGGGTAAGCGTCACCCTGAGAGATGACGGGGTGAGTATGCCCAATGATGACTACAACCCAGGGGAATCCTTGTGTACGTTGATCCAGGATACCCCCCAGCAGTTCATTCATAGCCTAAACTTTTGGCATGGGCATTACCAAATTTATTTGAAATTGACCTCCATAGAACGGCGGTTCCTGAGTGCCATTAGGGGAACGTATTCTTGCAGTCACTCAACTGGAACGCAACATCAATGGTACGGTTCCTACAAAAATTTGCGATGGGAACCCGAGCGTTATTTCCCTGGTGTTGACCCCACAAACTACGGGCGGCACCTAAAAAGACTGCAAACCCTGGGACTAATCCAAATCCACCGGCTGGGAAATGGAAACATTACGAGTTTTAGCTTTGACATCGCTACAACCGGCGCAGTGATACACGTTTGCAAAAAACTTTGTAAATAATTGTTAAAACATACTGCTTTTATTATTACACAAATTTTGACGGGGTAAACCCTAGAATCGGTATGTTATTACAGAAAATTTGACGGGGTAAATGGGCATATCCCCATTCAATCCCCCTGATTTTGACGGGGTAAACCCTAAATTGAGAGCCTGTAACCTTTGCTACGTTGGACTTGTAGAGTTTTTGAGAGATGTTTATGACGACATTTCACCCGGTCAAAAGGTGCGCCGAGCAGTTAGGAGTCCACTGGGCATGGCTCAGGGACAGGCGGCTACGAGGTCAATTCATCGAGGGTGTCCATTACCGCAAGGTTCCGGGGATTCGGGGGTACTGCTACAATACTGAACTTTGCGGCCACTGGATTGATTGCGGGGGCGATCCGATTCTCCACCAGGCGGCGATTGATCAGTTTTTGGCATCCCAGCGAATGACACGGATTTTGCAACAAGTCAAGCGGGGGGGCACCAGCAATGGCTGAGCAATTTCACCGGCTGACCCTGGGCGAACTGAAACGACTTTACCAGTCCGGCGGTTTGACCAGCGTGGCATATTTGAGACTCATTCTGCAGACCAAAATGCGCGCCGGCTGGAAGCTGACCATTGAGAGTGTTGACCAGTTCTGCGGCGAATGGGGTCTCAGCAAATCAACTTTCTACAGAGCTAGGCGAAAACTCCAGTTAGAAGGATTCCTGTCAGTACAACATACACGGCTAACCTTGACTTGTAACACAAATTCTCACCAGTGGCACTCAAGTCTCACCAATGAGAATCCAATTCTCACCGGTGACACTCAGGATGTCACTGATGAGAATCAGACAAGCCTCAAACCCCGTGCTGGTGCGGGTTCTGGCGTTCTACTAGATGTTTATCAGATGTCTAATAGATGTTTACTAGAGGGAACAGCCGATTTTGTTAGTACAAACCAAGCCGATCCAAGTTATCTCAGATTTCTGGGTTACAAACGAAGGAACCCCTGGAAGCGAGTTACCGGCGAGGCGATTGAGCGAGAACTTGAGACTAACCCCGATCCCAGGATCAAGTTCGGTTGGCTCAAGACAGCCCCAAGTGTGTTGTCCCCCTGGTGGTCAGTTGAGTTTAATCCTTTAGCGGAATCCCCCCCAGGCGACCCAACAAGCCAGGGTTCCGGTCCGCACTTAGGGAATGAGCTTGAACAGTCCCCGATGGGTGTTGGAGGCAATTTATGACCCCCGCAGTATCCCTAAGTAATGGGAAAGTTCACGTCACCTTACCGCCGCCGCCCCAGCAGATTGGGGAAATTTCGTACTCGTGTTGGCTGTGCAAAGACTCCGGGGTAGTTGCGACCGTTGACCAATTCGGGAACCCCTGGGGATGGCGGTGCCGGTGCCCTGCTGGAACCAAGGCCGCCGGTGCCCCCCAAGTGAGCCGTAGCGATTACATCACATTGTACACCCAGGCGTGGCCTGATTTTGCCGTACCACCGTATTAGCCATGAACCATAAACCCGTTGCCCCGCATTACACCCAAGGTTCCATCGAGTGCATTACAGCCATTAAAAGTGCCTTGACCCTGGAGGAATTTAGGGGCTACTGCAAGGGAAATATCCTTAAATACGTGTGGCGGGAACGGCATAAAGGGCAACTGGAATCCTTGTTAAAAGCCCGTGATTATTTGAATTGGCTAATAGAAACCTACCAGTTAGAATCAAAGTGTAATCCGCCCCCAAACCCCCATGAAAAATGAAGCCCCGCCCATTCAACAAATAACCCAATTAATCCCACTCACTCGACTTGAATTTCAGCAAAAAATCTTAAGGCAAATTCGTGATGAGTTAGCCAAACAGGATGCGCTAAGCGCGTTTCAATCTGAGTACCCAGATGATCACTTTTGATGTGCCCTACCCAGCCTGTCCGAAGCCCCGCCCCCGGTTTGTGCGGAACGGATGGGCGCATTTACCACCTAAGTATGTTCACTGGAAGCGAGAATCAGCACCGCTACTGGTGGCACAGGCGAAAGCGCAGAATCTACAAATCCCCATCAGCGATCCTCATTCAGTGGAAATACTGCTAATCTCACCCAGTTGTCGGGGCGACATTGATAACTGGTGTGGCTCAGTTTTTGATGTGTTGGTGCAAGCAGGAATTTTAGTTGACGACAATCTCAAGGTCTTGCCGGAACTGACTGCCCGATGGAAACGGGGAGTCCCATCCTGCACCGTGACCCTGACCCCCATCGGTTAAACTGAAATTAACCAAACGTTAAGAATAGGTTAAGGATGCTAGACCGGGGCTTAGATGATTTGCAGAGACGGGCGGCTGACCTGGTGCTAGACGGCTGGACGCTCAGTCGGATCAGCAATTAGGGCACCTCTATGAATTCACAGCTATTGAGAATGACTCCTGAGTTATTGATAATTACCAACGAAAGAATAGGGCTTCCGAGCCTGCCGTGTCAGTACAAAAATCAATAAATAGAGGTACCCATTATTTAGAAGTCTCTAAAGTTTCTCTCTGCAAATGGAAAAAGTTACCCGCCTGGAAGGAATACATTGCAGAACAGACGGGGGAGGGATTGGAAGCGAGAAGTCACCGTGTACGTCGGGTAGTTGACCTTGCATTGGAAACTATTGAGAGCGCATTAACCGACCCGGAAATTGTGCCCCTGAAACGGGCAGAATTGGCGATTAAATGGCTAACGTTAATCAAAGAATCCGTAACCCAGGCGGCGGCGCCCACCCCAGAAGTCCCCAGGGTCATCCCATTGGAAATGATTAAGCGAATTAGGGAACAGGTTTATGGAATTTATGACGCTGATCCAAAACTGCCAAACACCCCCGTAGAAACTAGCGACTGACTACGCAAATGTGTAAGCCCAATCTGTACTAACACCCCCTGTAGAATGCCCGGCAATGCCCCAAAAAGAAAAGCCCGGTATGAATCTATCCGCAAGGTAGGGAAACTGGATACAGGTCATTCTAGGCGGCAATGCGTGAAAACCTGCTAAAACCGGGGATTCCCTATTGATATACAGCAGTTGTACTAACCAATGGTTGCGACTAACAAAATACATACTTGCAATGTTGCGTGATAACAATGTTTACGCTGGTAAGCTCTCTGATAGACCTTCCAATTGTACTGCAATGCCCGCAAATCTGATAGGGGAAATGGGGTGAGCCGGGATTAGGTGGGATAAGGCGGCATCACTTAAGGACGCTGGTAATAATGACCGTGAGCGTTGCACTAGCAATCAGGGTAAAAGCCAACTGCACCACCCACTGGGTAGCCTTCTGATAGTTGTCGAACTTGTTGTTGAACTTCTCCAGCTCCAGGCGTAGCTGATCCAGTGCGGCGGCTAAACCCTCCAGGGTGGGTGGGGTATCGTTTCTGTTCTCCATACGGTTACTCCATCGGTAGTTCCAGTGTATCCCCCCACCAGGTCATGGGCACCGGCGGGGGATTTAAGAGAATTTGGGTACATTTGTACCCAAACCCGATTTTGAGTTTGACAAAACCCCCACCATCAAGGGACGGTGGGGGAATTGTGGTTACTGCTGGTGGCGATTCAGGTAGTGTTCCAGAACCTGCTTGCCTAGCTTGGAAGCTTCCTCACGTTCACGTTCCAATTCTGCCAGGCGCTCCGGGGGCACCATATCTGCCAGCGTTTGATGTTCGGGGACATCTTGCTGATGGGCACCCCCGGGGGGATGTTCCCGGTTGGTGCGGGCATGATCCTTCAAGACCGAAGCGATGGCATTAGCTTCTTCTTCCAACGCATTCAACGCCCATGATGCGGCACTGACAGCGACATCTTGGTTGATTGGCGGGTCATGCCGATCCACCGCTTCCAACAACAGGCGGATACCATTGATGCCACTGGCTACACGCTCCAAGGATTGAACAAGAAAACTCAACAACGGACTATCCATTTGAACCTCCAGAAATGAATGGGGACAAGAAATGGGGGCGGTTTAACGTCATGCCCCCAGGACGCATGAATGGGTTCCTAATATGTCAGCGTTGGTACAGGTACAGCCCCAAGCCAAACCGGGCGCAACACCGGCGGAAGCACTGAGATTCAGCATTAGCCGCCGTTTCCCCATAACCAGAAGTATTCACCTTCTCACTGCCAGTTGATTCCCTGGTAATGGTGCCGTCACTGGTCGGGATTGATAACGAACCGGTCATGACCAATTCATCCCCAATTTGCTGGACATTGGTAATCCGAAATTGCCAGCCGGGGGCGTATCTATCCAACACCAAACAAGCCCGATGCCAGGGGATATAGGTGATAGTCCTACCGCCTAACTTTTTGGTTTCTAAAACACTACTGGGGAGTGGTTTAGATAGGGCTTCAATCACTTGGGATAAACTCCATTCCCCCGGGGCGGTGGGGGCATTTACAGACGGTTTAACGGTGGTGTACGTCATGGTTTTAGACTCCATTGTGCAGGGTTTAACGTTGTATGGACAATGCAGACAAGCCCCGCCTATCGGGTGACGGGCGGGGCATTGCCGTTACCAATCGTGTCCCATAGCTTCCAACTCTTCCCAGGTTTCCACACCCCAAGCGGCTAACAGTTGTTCCTTCTGCATATCTTGGTAGTGGCACCACAATTCATATTCCTGATCCGGGGTTAATTGTTGGCAATCGGAGCGATATTCATCAGCACCGACATCCAGTAACCCATCCAGAAATTCATCCATGATTCAGTCCTCCAAATTAAGTAAAAGTGAATACGCCCCCAGCGGTAGTGCCAGGGGCGAGTGAATTTAGCGGTTGTTGTAGGCGGCTTCCGTCAACTGATAACCAGCGACATCATCACCGCAGTCCCACCGGATTAGTCCCTCGATGAACTCAACTGGTGGCCGGTGCCATTTGATCTCGATGGGAAATTCGGTGAGCCGTTCAGACTTCCGGGGGCGGGTGATGCCTTCCCCATCGTTAAACTGCTGGTCGGCATCCTTGGGGTAAGACCGCCATTTCCAATCGGGGCGACGCTTCAGGATGTGGCTGTAGAATTTATCCGCCGCCGCCTTGTCAGCAAAACCGATATAGGCGATGGACTTCCGCCGCTCAATATCCTCAATGGAACCGATACGGGGCGACCACCGCACCCAGGACATGGTGCTACTGATGGGGCGCACTCTAGCGTGTAGCTTGGTTTTCATGGCAAACTCCTATTAGTACAATTGTTGGATTTGCCCCCCGGCGGTGAACCGGGGGGACTTTTTTTACTGCTGGTCGAGCAAATTGTCGTAAACCGTCCGGGACAGTTCACTCACCAAACCCGCCTGCTTCACCGGGTCAAGTTCCCGGAACAACAACCGGATTTGATCCAGCACCTCACATTCCCGGTCGGTAAACCGGGGGGACTTGATGCGAAGGTACTGCTGAATGTGCTTTGCCCTTTGCAAATCTTGATCCGTCATAACCGCTCTCCAAAAACTACAGGGATTGGAAGGTCTCTATCCTTGGTGGGCACCTATGCTATCCCTCAGGAGTGGATTTAGCCTTACCACCAGGGCTTATTTAATTCCCTTCCATATCTTTAATATACTCTGTATACAGAGTATATGCAAGCATTTTAGGGGATATTTTATATTAGAATTTTCTCTGTATACCGACCGGAGTTATAAGTTTGCGTTATCTCTGTAGACACGGTATTATCTCTGTATACCTACATTGGAAGTGAACGATGCCTAGAGGGAACCCAAAACCGGTGCAGACAGATAAATTTAAGTCAACATGGTTCAAGCCCAAGGGTGCTGTATACAGTGATTATCCCTTAGCAGACAAGCCTACCCAAGTACGACTGGCAGAGGACATCACGGCGGCGGTGGATGCGTTGGGTGATAATAAGACCCCTTGGCTCCGGCGGGTAATCACTGAAGCGGCACGGGCGGAACTGATGGGCGAATCCCCCCCCAATCCCCAGCAGGCGGAACCAGACCGGGCGGAACTGGTGGAGCTACTGGACACTGCGCTGGGGATGACCAAGGCCAAAGACATTAAACCCCTGCTAGAGAAAATGAGGGAACGGTTGACCCGGTAGCAGGGGGGATTATCAAAAACGGGTGTAACTTGGATGTAAAAAGTGTGGGTGTAACCTTAAAACCCCGTATTCATGGTTATGGCATTACAGCTTCCCAAGCTGAACGTCGTGGGTTCGAGTCCCATCGCCCGCTTACCCCATAAATAGAATTACAGGTCTTAGCCCATTAGACATCTCCGAGAATAATTGCTTTCGTGGATGTAGACTATCCTATCCAACTATAGCAATCCTAAATAAGAATGGAACAGGGGTCGCAGGGGCACCGCCCCCGCCCCTGGTTCTGGGAAATTTGTGTTCGTTAATCAAATAGGATTGCTACAGAGCACGAACACTCCTAGTCGGAATCGAACAAGACCGCCAATGGTCATAATTATCCGGTCGTACTTGTCTGGACTTAATCTAAATCGTTCCTGGGCGACTCTAAATATCTTTAATAAACGAATTAAATGCTCAACAAAAATCCGCTGGCAACCTAATCTGCAATTGCGCATCCTTAGTTAATTCTTTATTCCTTGGCTTTTTCTGGGGAGTTCTCATGGATTGCCCACCTTGATATGCCTTATCCCAGAAGTGTTGAAAGGTAGGTAAAGGCAGAAAAAGAGGGGTCAAAATATGGTATTCTAATTCATATAAACCAAAACATGAAACAACTATGAAATTCAATTCTTTTCCCGGGATTGTCAAATTTTTACTCAAAGACCTGCCAACTAATGATTATCCAGTTCTAAATTCTCGCTTATTTTGTTCAATCTGGTTTGCTGGCATTTTAGACAAAGGAATCAACAGTTTACGGGACTTATTTTACCAATTAAATCATGCGGGCATTAAGGTTGACTTATCCACGTTTTCTAAGGCGAACAAGACAAGAGACCCACAAATTTTTATGCATCTTTATCATAAATTATTGCATTATATTGAGGAAGCTCATCCTGAAAAGAGGTTGGTTTTATGTCCTTTTGATGCTACCGTAATACCGCTGATGAGTAAGTTATTTTGGCTCCAAGGCTATCGCCAAGTAAAGTTAATAACCACTTTGAATCAAGATACGAAATCTACTGGTCATTTAATTGTTAGTCCTGGACAGGCACATGAGATTAATTTTGGTGAAGATATTGTGAAAATGCTACCGGAAAATGGAGTCGCAGTCGGGGATAGAGGGTTTTGCAGTCACAAAGTATTTGAACAATTTATCGAAAATGATGCCCTTTTTATTATCCGTATTAAGTCGAATTGGAAATGGGATGAAAACTATCATATCACCACAGAACGAGGTAAGGCGAGAGTAGTTTGTTTTGGCAATGTTCAACAGAAAGTAGACTATTATTTAGCTACCAATATTCCTGAGGATGTAATGAGTAATGAAGAGATAGGGGAAGCCTATAGACAACGCTGGGCGATAGAGGTACTATGGAAATTTCTAAAGATGAACTTAAAGCTCGATAAAATGATGAGTAAAAATTTGAATGGAATTACCATTCAAATTTATGTAATTTTAATAGTTTACTTGATATTGCAACTGTTAAAAGTTCCACGGATGTACGGAAGTAAATTGGCAGATAAGTTCCGATATATACAAATCTTAATACGGCAGGAGTGGAATTTTGTCCATTGGCTCAATCGGGTCGTCCCACGCCTAAATATGTAAAGTTTTATTGCAGGATTCAACACTTGTGGCCTTATCCCCTTGAAACATTTGGTTGGGGGCAAATTCTGGTTGCCGTTCATCAAAAATCTTTTTGTCGCTGGTTGGTCTTGGTTTACCTATCACCCAGTTGAACCCTGCAACAAAAGTTTATAAATTCGAGTCAGGCAAAACACTTAATGAGAAGATTTTTCGTTATAAATGAGAATTTAGCTCCTAAATGACAATGTTTTGTATCATCAGGTTAGATGCACATTTTGGCACAAACCCTCAAAATCTTAAGATTCAACACTTCTGCTGTGAAGGCTTAATCAAGACAAGTCAAACAAAAATCAGAATTTGTGGCATACGCTTCATCCTACGTAGAATCGCTTAAAGGGCACCTCTATTAATTGATTTTGGGAGGGATTTGTGAGATAATTAGTATTAACGACGTGGAGAGGGAAAATGGGTCAAAAAGGATTTTGGGATGAGCAAGAGCGGCGGGAAAAACTCAATCAGAAAAAGCCCATGCTGAAGTGGCTCAATGAAAATATTAACTGGGAAGATTTCCGACCCATATTAGAAACCATATATGACAAGGAAAGAAAGAGTAATGCGGGTCGAAAACCCACCGACGTCATTGTGATGTTTAAATTGTTGATTCTCCAACAAATGTATGCCCTTAGTGACGATGAACTCGAGTTTCAAGTGAATGACCGTATCTCGTTCATGGAATTCCTAGGATTGGGTATCGAAGACGCTATCCCTGATGCCAAAACGGTCTGGCTATTTCGGGATAATCTCGCCAAGCACGATCTAGTCAAAGAAGTATTTGCTCACTTTGATAATTACCTGAGAGAAAAAGGATATATTGTCGAAGTTGGTCAGATTGTGGATGCCACTCTCATTCCCGTGCCAGTCCAACGAAATACTCGGCAAGAAAATCAAGAAGTAAAGGAAGGGAAAATTCCTAAGCAATGGGAGGAAAAACCCCAGGTTTTACGGCAAAAGGATAGAGATGCCCGTTGGGTAAAGAAAAATGGTGTCAGCTATTTTGGCTATAAAAATCATATCAGTGTGGATGTAAAATATGGTTTTGTGCGTCATTATGTGGTCACGGATGCCTCCGTGCATGACTCACAAGTATTCAGTCAACTGGTGGATATTGATGGGTCGGAAATCTGGGGAGATAGTGCCTATCACAGCACGGATTTAGAATGGACGTTAGCCAGGATTGGATTTACCAGTCACATCCATGAAAAAGGCTACCGAAATCAGCCCCTAACCGCAGAGCAAAATGAAAAGAATCGCATCAAATCTAAAGTGAGAGCCAAGGTGGAACACGTATTTGGTCAGTGGGTGATGTGTCTTGGGGGTAAATTCATGCGTCTGATTGGTAAAACCAGAGTAGAAGCGGCAATTGGTTTGAAAAATTTGGCTTATAATTTCCGCCGTTATGCGTTTTGGGAGCGGCAGTCCCTGGCCGATAATCTGTGAGTTTTGACCCCCTACTAAGTCTCTTTTCAATCATATCTACAGCAATCTATAAAACCCAGTCATCTTAGTACAAAAAAGTACTGAGCAATGCTATGCTGTTTTTGTGTTTCGTTCTCATATTTTGAATAAATAGAGGTGCCCTAAAATGATTGCAAACAGGTTCTATATAATTTAGGGCTATTGAGAATAGCACCCGCATTATTGATAATCACCAGGAGAGAATGGGGCTTCCAAGCCTGCCGTGTAAGTACAAAAATAACAGGTGGGAGTGCCTGATGTTGTACTGCGATAAACGCTCAAAACCCTTTCACAGAGGCAGGTTTGTTAAAATCATGTCCCATACCATCATGAGTAAATTGAAACTCTTCAGAACCAAGTAGGGGGGCGATGCCCCTGCGACTCTTTCGTAGCGATAGTGTGGTCATACTCAGATTGCCAGATGGGAATGGGCTGTCACAGATTGTGGCTGGCAATGCTTTGCTAACGGATATATTCCTTGAGGATGCTGTTGCGGTTGGGATGGCGCAGTTTCCGCAGGGCTTTGGCTTCAATTTGGCGGATACGCTCCCGGGTGACATTAAACGTTTGACCGATTTCTTCTAGGGTCTTCATGCGCCCGTCATCTAACCCATACCGGAGGCGTAACACATCCCGTTCCCGGGCACTCAAGGTACTCAACACACTTTCCAAATCTTCCCGCAGGAGATGCTTTGCCACCTGGTCCTCCGGGGTCTCCCCATCCGCTTCAATAAAATCCCCCAACCGGGAATCCTCTTCCTTGCCAATGGGGGTTTCTAGGGAAATGGGTAACTGGGCAGATTTGGCAATAAACCGGAGCTTTTCGATGGTAATTTCCATGCGGGTAGCAATTTCTTCTTCAGTGGGTTTGCGCCCCATTTCCTGGGAGAGAATTTTGGTGGTTTTTTTGATGCGAGAAATGGTTTCGTAAAGATGCACCGGCAGACGAATGGTACGGGACTGGTCGGCAATCGCCCGGGTGATGGCTTGGCGTATCCACCAGGTGGCATAGGTGGAAAATTTGTAGCCCTTTTCGTGGTCAAACTTTTCGGCGGCACGGATTAAGCCCAAACTGCCCTCTTGGATCAAATCCTGAAACGATAACCCCCGATTCATGTACTTTTTGGCAATGGAAACCACCAGCCGCAGGTTAGATTGCACCATTTTTTCCTTCGCCCGATACCCCTGGCGCAACCGCCGCTGAAAATCCGCCAACGGTAAACCCACCAATTCTGCCCAGGTGCTTTCGCTTGGGAGACAGCCGTGCTGGTGAATCCAGTTCTCCCGTTGCCGTTCAAATTCCAGCAATTCCGCAATCTGCCGAGCCAGTTCAATCTCTTCATCCGCCCGCAACAGCCGAATCCGCCCAATTTCCTGCAAATACAGCCGAATTGAGTCTTCCGTATAGGGATTTTTCTTGGCTCCCGCCCGTTTGCGCCCGGAACGGCTCGGCGTACTGCCCTCCTCGTCCGGATCGTCCAATTCGTCCAGGAGTTCCAGGTCGCTCAGGTCATCTCCAGGGGCATCGCCCAAGTCATCGAGGGAAGGGTCGGCAAGGGTGGGGAGAGCATCACGCACCTGGGTCATCTTAACGGGTACTCCTTGGTCTAAAATGAAGGTGGACAACCGCCTATGTTAGCAGGGGAACATGGAAAACTGAGGAATTTTATCCCCTCTTTCCCCGCAAGGCACTTTTATTGTAATCCCGGCAACAACAAAATCAATTCTATTTTGGCCTTTTTTTTGGGCTTTGACCGTAGAACCACCGAAAAATATCCGGCTAATTGTCATATATCGTTACATTTGACCTGCGGTGGTTGCCCCAATTTGGGCGACCACCTTGCGGACTTCTTGGGTGAAGGGGTGGTCGGGGTAGCGCAGGCAGAATACGCCACTACTGGCGAGTTGCAACATTTCCTCGTTTTCAAAGAAAATGCCCGCCACCGTCGCCTGGTAGCTCTGTTCCACCTGTTGGCGAATTACGTCGGGGGCAAAAGCCTGGGGCATTTTGTTGACCAGGAGCAAAAGTTGGGGAATGTCCAGCTTGCGGGCGACTTCCACGGTGACGGCGGTGCCCTGGTAGTCCTGGCGGTCGGGGCGCAGAATCAGGAGTAAACAGTCAGAAATGGCAATGGAGAGCAGGGTTTCCTCATTCAACCCTGGGTGGGTGTCAATAAATAGGTAATCCAATTGGAGGGTGTCGATCAGGGCATCAAACCCTTCGCTCAGCAAACTCATGTCGAAGCCCTCCCGCAGTACCCGGGCGATTTCCCCGGCGCGCAAACTGGATGGGATCAAAAAAATTTTCCCGGACTCTGGGGGCACCACCTCGGTGACATCCACGGCGGCTTCTTCGATGCGACAGCGACCCCACAGGTAATCATTCAGGGACAGGCGCATATCATCCTCATCCAGACCGAAGATGGCATGGATGCCCGGGGATTGAATATCCGTATCCACAATGCCCACCCGCCGTCCGCCCAGAGCCATCGTAACGGAAAGATTGGCGGTGAGATTGGATTTGCCCGTCCCCCCCCGGAAGGAATGGACAGAGATGATTTGGGACATGGCTTGGCTCCTCCGCCACCCTCTGGGCTGATCTTACCAGGTCTGGGTCGGGTATATTGAAAACGGCACCGGCACCCTACACTCAGTTTGTGAGGAGAAGATTGATGTTGCTGAAAACCAAGATTTTTCTGGGGTTATTAGTTTTTGTGCCGGTGGCCTTTTGGGTGGAAACCTTGCCGGTTTCTCCCTTGTTGGTGTTTGCCGTATCTGGGTTGGCGATTGTGCCTTTGGCGGGGTGGATTGCCAACAGTACCGAAGAAATTGCGGTGGTGACAGGGTCAACCATCGGCGGGCTACTGAATGCCACGTTTGGGAATGCGACGGAATTGATCATTGCCCTTGTGGCATTGCAGGCGGGCTTGGTGGAAATTGTCGAAGCCAGTATCAGCGGTTCGATTATTGCTAATTTACTTCTGGCTCTGGGGTTGGGTGCCCTGCTGGGAGGATTGCGGGTGCCGGAGTTGGTGTTTCAATCCAGTACCGCCCGCATGAATGCCTCGTATTTGTTATTGGCGGTGACGGTGCTGTTGACCCCGACGTTGATTGTGGTTACGTCCCCCACCTTGGAGGCTGGTTCGATCCAGGGATTTTCGGTGGTGACCTCCGTATTACTGCTCATTTTCTACGGCATGAGTATCCTGTTTTCCCTCAAACGCTCCCAAGAGACAGCGGCATTGGTGTCCGCCACAGCCAATGGGACGGGGCATGGGGAAACGGTTCATCACCAGGTCAATATCCCCGTGCAGGTGGGCATTTTGTTAGTCGCTACGGTAGGCATGGTGTTTGTTTCGGAAATTTTGGTAGGCAGTTTGGAAAAAGCGACAAAGGATTTGGGGTTGAGTGAGTTATTTAGCGGCGTGATTTTGATTCCCCTATTCGCTGGGGTGGTGGAATACATTGCCTGTGTAACTTTTGCCTGGAAAAATAAAATGGATTTGGCGTTTAATGTGGCGATTGGTTCCACGGTGCAAATCACCATGTTTGTCGCCCCCCTATTGGTCTTAGCCAGTTCCTTTTTCCCGAAACCAATGAGTTTGCAGTTTAATCTCTTTGAGGTGTTGACGGTGGCGATGACGATTTTGATTACTAATTCCATTGTGAATGATGGGCAAATGAATTGGCTGGAGGGGCTTTTATTATTGGTAACCTATGCGGTGTTGGGGACGGCCTTTTACTTTCATGCTTGAGGAACTAGCGGTTTTAGAACGGGCACTGCGGGAGGCGGGGCAGGCGGTGCGGCAAGTCGTCCAAACGGGGCTAAAAACCACGTATAAAACCGGGGATGACCCCCTGACCCAGGCGGATTTGGCGGCGAATCAGGTACTACAGGAAACCTTGCTGGGGGCGTTTCCCACCGATGGCTGGCTCTCGGAGGAAACCCGGGATAACCCAGGGCGGTTGACCCAAGCCCGGGTGTGGGTGGTGGACCCGATTGACGGCACCCGGGAGTTGGTGCAGGGGATTCCCGAATATGCCCTGTCGGTGGCGTTGGTGGTGGCAGGGGCACCCCGGTTGGGCGGCGTGTACAACCCGGCTAAGGATGAACTGTTCCTGGGGGTGGTGGGGGAGGGGGTGACCTGCAATGGTCGGGCGGTGCGGGCGGATCATGCCCTGGGCGAGATTCCCCTGGTGTTGGCGAGCCGCTCGGAGGTGCACCGGGGGGAATGGCGGCGATTTGAGGGACAGGTAACTATCCAGGTGGTGGGTTCGATTGCCTACAAGTTGGCGTTGGTGGCGGCGGGGCGGGCGGATGCGACCTTTAGCCTGGGACCGAAGCATGAATGGGATGTGGCGGGGGGCGTGGCTTTAGTTTTGGCAGGGGGGGGAATAGCGACGACGGCGGCGGGGCAAGCCCTGCGGTTTAACCAAATGCCTCCCCTGTTCCCCGATCTGGTGGCGACAACGGTGCAGGCTCAAGGGGTTATTCAGCAGATTTTGGCTTCCGCATTAGGATAGAAGGGAGCAGTGCGGGGGGCGGGGATGAAAACGGCGGAGGACTTGCGGCGGTTGTTGCAAAGCAAGTGGGGCTATGCCTACGATGTGCAACTGCGGCCATTACGCAATCGGATGTACTTTCAGGTGATGTGGCGGTATTTGGAGCAGGTGTCGTTCCCCTTGAGTGAGGAGGAATATCTGGCACATTTGCAAGAGGTGCTGTTGTACTTGCATGAATGGCAGGTGCTGGAGCAGGTGTGGCATTGGTTGGAGCAAACCCGAGAACGGCCTCGGTTGGGGCGGGCGGTGAGTTTGCCGCTGAATTTGGGGCAACGGGCGGGGGAGTGGCTGGGGGAACCGGGATAAATGCCCACAGCGGATGTCCTGATTTTGACCAATGGGCCGGGGGAGGTGGCGACCTGGGTGCGGCCGGTGGTGGCGCAATTACATACGCTTTGGGGTTCAGCCCTGCGGATTTCGGTGGTGTTGTCCCCCTGTCCCCACAGCACTGGGACGGAGACGCATATCCTCCAACAGATGCCGGGGGTGGCACGGGTGCAGGCGGCAAAGGATTTTTGGCCGTTTCTGCTCTGGGGGCGCACGGCGCAGGGGTGGGATTGGTTGCCCCAGGGGGTGGTGCTGTTTTTGGGGGGGGACCCGTTCTATTCCCTGGTGTGTGGCCGCCGGTTGGGTTATGCCACCTTGGCCTATGCGGAGGTACAGGTGCGCTGGCCTGGTTGGTTTACGGCGCTGGCCTTGGCAAAAAAACATCTGTTGACCCAGGTTCCCCCACCCTACCGCTCTCGGGCTAAGGTGGTGGGGGATTTGATGGTGGCGGCGGCGGCGGAAGCCACTCCAACTCCTCGCCTGGGGCACATTGGCCTCCTCCCCGGCTCCAAGCCCAACAAACTCACCCAGGGGGTACCCTTTTGCCTGACGGTGGCGGCGGGATTGTTTGAGCGTGATCCGGCAGTGACGTTTGTCCTGCCTGTAGCTCCGACGTTGACCCTGCAAACCTTAGCTCGTTATGCCGACCCCCAGCACAATCCCATCATTTCCCGGTTGGGCTGGCAGTCGGCCACCCTGACGCAAATTGGTCAAGACCATTACTTTGTGCTGAACAATGGCCTGCGGGTGCGGTTGGTGCAGGCGTTTCCGGCCTATGAGTGCTTGCGGGAATGTTGCGCCTGTATTACCACCGTGGGGGCGAATACGGCGGAACTCTGTGCCCTGGGGGTGCCGATGATTGTCCTGGTTTTGACCCATCAGACGGTGGGGGAGGTGGCCCGGGCGTGGGATGGGATTCCGGGGATATTGGCGAATCTACCGGGCTTGGGTCAGGGATTTGCCACGGCCTACGGGGGGTGGATGCGGCGGCGGCTGGGGCTGCTAGCCTGGCCAAATATCTGGGCGGGGCGGCGGATTGTCCCGGAGTTGGTGGGGGCGATTGCCCCGGCGGCGGTGGTGGAAATGCTCTGCCAATGGTTAACCCAACCGGAGACCCTCGCCCAGATGCGCCGGGAACTGTTGCAGGTGCGGGGGCCCTTGACCGCTGACCGGGCAGTGGCGGCAATGGTGGGGGAACTGCTGGCCAATGGTAGGATAGAGTGATGGTATTTGCAGGTTCACCGTGTATTTTTACTACGAACCCCCCTACTTACTGCTGGTCATGGGGCTATTGGCGGCTCTGACGGCGGGCACAGCGTTTAATGCCCTGCTCAAACAGTCGGTGCAGTCCTGGCAAGCCCAACATTCCACCCGGACGTTGGCGGATTTGCGGCGACAGCTTCAGCTACCCATTGTGGGGATTGCCGGGGGGATGACCAGTTTTTTGACCGCCGGGGTGAATATCTTTGGTTTTCCCTGGCAGTGGGCGTTGGGGGTGGCGATGGGGTTGACCGTGGTCACGACCCTGCTGATTTGGGCACAGTTGAACCGCCTGTTGGTGGAGTTGGAGCGGGGCAATGGGTCAGCCTTGTCCTCGGATAATTTATTCATGTAGCGGCTCCTCCTATCATAAAATGTTGCATTTTTAATGAACTACCCCGCCGCAAGCGGACGGGGTATCAGAATCAAAAAGGAGTAAGTTGCTCATATCTGTGTAACTGGAGATATTCATTGCCTTGATTCTTGACATACCTCGCAATCATACCTTCATCTCCGTGTTTACCAACAGTACTGGCAAAATAACCATCACTCCAAAACTCTCCCCCCCATAGCTTTTGTTTCACGTGAGGACAGCGCTTGAACACTTCTTTTGCGCTTAAACTCTTAATCATCGTCACCAACTGGTCACGCTATAGGTTGGCACAGACTGGACGAGAAAATGCACATGGTCTTTGTCCACACCAATTTCGACAAACTTAACTTCATAACGCTTTTCGATGTCCAAGCAAATCTCCCGTAGAACCTCATCTACCTGCTCATCAAATACAACCCGTCGATATTTTGCTGAAAACATTTAAGTGGTATAGCAAAGTCGTTACATTATGGCTCTTGTGAATGTACTCGCTCATAATCTGAAATTTACACCACTCTCAAGGCCGCCGCAAGCGGCGGGGAATTGACCCAAGAGATTAACATGGGCAGGGGGGTGCCGGAGATGACGAAATTTGCAATCCCAACCCCGTTGGGCATTTGTGTTCGCACCTCTGAAGGGTACTGGCAAAAGCTGATTATCAAACATCCAGACATTGCCGCTCTTGAGGCGAAGGTTATCGAAACGTTAACCCAACCAGACGAAATCCGTCAGAGCAACTGTGACCCTAACATCATTTTGTTTTACCTTACCCTTAGGACAAAACGTTGGGTTGTGGTTGTAGTGCGGCGCCTCAATGGCGATGGATTTGTAATCACGGCATACCAAACTGATGCAATCAAGGAAGGAGACACCATATGGCGCAAATAAAAATCTACTACGAGCCGGAAATGGAATTACTCACGGTATTCTGGCAACCACCGCGTCACAACCAAATTGCGACCGAACTGGGGGATGGGGTGGTTTTAATCAAAGACGACACGACAGGGGAACCGATTGGTATGGAAATTCTCGCCTATCGTCCCAATGACCAGCGATTGGATGCCATAAGCGTAGAAGTGGGACGACCTGCTGAAAGGGTTTAGATACAAATCAGAAAATCCCTAATCCCTATCAGGATGCAGATGCTACGTTTGGGTGTTCGCTTCTGGACAAATTCCTGGGGGCTATGGATAGCCAAGGGCTTGGTAAGACCGCCTGCATCCGGGTCTAACCACTTTGAACCTCTGCCCCCTTGGTCAAACGCTGGGAACTTTCCTAGACAAGAAATCTGTGTCCGATTCCCTGTCACTGGAGCCGCATTCGTCATCACCTAAAGGGGGCATTGCTGAATCTGGGTATGATTTTTCAAAAATCACACGGGGAAAACTCCACTTACAGCGACGGTTGAATTAGCAACGTGCGTAGTTTCATACTTTCAATCAGCAATCCCACTTGGCAATGGTTTCCCCTTCAATAGCCGTGGCGGGTAAGGGCGTAAATTTCAGGGTAGCTAAATCTATCGAACGTAAATTGCCCCGGTCGGCACTGGCAATTTGTATTGGGCTACTGCCGGGTTTGTCAAAGGTGGGGTTGGCGACAATCAAAGGGGGATTGGCTTTGGGAGGGGCAGTTTGCAAGCGCAGTAAATCTCGCCCGGAAGTCAGGTAAGTAATTAGATAATTTTCAACAAGGTATTGGTTTTTTTCATCCACTAAAGCGGCGAAGGACACCAGATTGAGTTGCCCGTCGGGGGCGATGAGCAGATGGTTAACATTGTTACCCACCAATTGCCGCACGGGTGCCATGATTTTGGCATCAAGGGTACGGGCGGCGGCTTGGGCTTCGCTGATGGGTCGCCTGGGGTCGAGGGTGGCATGGCGATACTGGCGAACTAGGGCATCAATTTCACTGATACTGCCCAAATCGGCATAGCGGGGTTCCCCGGTAGAGGTGAGGACATAAACCGCATAGTGGGGGGAACCCCAACGTTGACTTAGCGGTGCTTTGGGATTGAAGGGTTGGTACTCGATAAACTCGACCAAAGCGGCGTTGGCAGGGATGGCTTTTTGAACGGCTTCTAGGGTGACTTTTGGGGTGGTTTGGGCGAAGGCGGCATTGCTCCGGCTGAGTTCCGTTTCAATTTGTTCTGCCTGGGTGTTTAAGAGTTGCAACTGCTGGCGTTGTTGGTCAGTGGGGTTGGGGTTGAAGGCGATTTGAGCGGCTTGGGTACGGAGCGCGGATAGGCGGGTGAGCCGTTCCTGGTCGGCAGGGCTGAGTTGTTGGCGCAAGCGATTCAAGTTTTGGCTGAGGGTGTCGAGTACCCGTCCTTTCCGCCGCAAAATAGTGGTTAAGGCAAGGCGCGTTGCCTCTGTATTTTTGAGAACAAATTGCAAGTGAAAGGAGATGATTCTATTGGTTGAAGCGGAAAAGGTCTTGAGGTAGGCACGTTTGTCCTCTTCCGAGCCGGTGACCAGATTTTGTGCCAGGTTGGTTTCTTTGATGTCCAAAGCCCGGATGAAACGGGTTAAGGCGGGTTCAGTTTGGTTTTGGCTCCAATACAACCCCGCCAAGTTGTGGAGGGATAATGCCACAGCCGGGTGGTTTTTGCCCAGGGCTTGTTCATAAATCGCCAAACTGCGCTGGAACAACGGCTCCGCTTTCTGGTATTGCCCTTGGGCTTGATAGAACCCAGAAGTGTTGAATGTTAACGAAAGGGTGGAAAAGGGAGACTAAAAATGGTATTTTAGATTGGTAGAAACCACGAGTAATAGTATTTTTATGAGACGACAAATTCAGGGACTTATCAAGCCATTGCTCAACCTTCTTCCCAAAAACGACTATCCAGTCTTAGATACCCGCCTGTTTGTCCTCATCTGGATACACTTTATTTTAGATGCGAGAGTCTCCACGATGCGGGGCTTATTTTTTCTCTTAAACCATCTTAATTTCAGAGTTGATATATCTACATTTTCTAAAGCGTGTAAACATCGTAGCACTGAACCGTTTCAATTAATTTTAAGAGAACTACAAAAGCGGCTTAAAAATCATCAAGGGGAAAGATGGCTACGCCACGCAAGCTATAAGCACTTATTTCCATTAGATTCCACTGTGATAACCCTAACTAGCAAATTGTTTTGGCAACACAAACAGGTCAAGCTAGCTCTTGGCTTTGACATAAATGAGGGTAACATCGGGGATGAATCGATTGTATTTGGAGAAACTAATGACCACAAGATTGGTCATATTATGATTGGAACGATACCCGAGAATGCCATTGGCATCATGGATAGAGGCTTTGCATCTTGGAAATTGATGGATGAAATGTGCCAAAGAAATACATTGTCTATTGTACGGATTAAAAATAATATGAAGTTGCAACCTGATAACCCTAATATTCGGGTAGTTCAATTTTTTAGTTCAGAGGAAAATACGGAATATAGACTTGCGACAAATGTAACCTCTATGAGGGATGAAGAGGTTTGTTTAGCCTATCGTTTGCGCTGGCGAATCGAACTGCTTTGGAAGGCGTTGAAGATGCACCTAAAATTGGATAGAATTATTACTAAAAGTGAGAACGGTGTGCGGCTACAGATTTATGCTGTATTGATTGGTTATCTGATTTTGAAATTACTAAAGATAGGTCAGAATAAGACTTATGAACTTACGGATAAGTTGCGATATTTACAGATAGAAATAGGCAGGCACTGTACCTTGATGGAACTTGTGGGTGTAGAGCCCCTGGTAGGGTAACTCTGACCTTTTATGTTAAGTTTTGTTACGGACATTCAACACTACTGGATTTGACTAATCAGCTTTTGTCGTAGTTCGATCGTTGTCATTGTCTTATCTCCTTTTTCTTTAAGAACATACAAATACCTTGCTGAACATCAAACACATTCTTATCCTTTATACCATTTGTACCAAAAAAACATCAGGAGAACCTGGGGTTTAATTTCTTGCCAGTTTGTGGACAGCACATCATGGGTTAGCCAGTCATACTTGCTGTTGCGGGTGCCGTAGAGGTGGGTATGGTAGATTTGGGTCATTGGCTAATCGAATAACTGTTTAAGCAAATTGTCTCGACTAATCTTCAAATGAGAAGCAACACTCTTCAAGATAGCATTAAGTGTTCCTGTTTTGAGAGGTGAATGATTTGGGATAGTAATATGATGTTCACCTTCCCTTTGGGTCGTGAGGCGAATATGGCTACCCGTTTGACGCACTGTTTCATAGCCCAAACGATTGAGAGCGATTGCCAACGTTTCCCCTGTAATGTCGCGGGGTAGCTTCATAAAGCAAAAACTTCGTCTCGCACAATGTGTAGCCGAATAAGCCGAGGTCGTTCCTCTGGATTGAGGAAGTGACATTCTACAGCATCTCTAACCATTAATCGCAGAGTTTCAAGATCATCAGCTTGTGTGAAAATGGATTCTCCTAATGCCTGGGCAAAATAACCGCCTTCTACAGCTTCTTCAACCAAAAAAATAATTTCCTTAATTTGACTAGATAGCTGATTTACTTGCTGTGCTGTCATTCTGTTAAACTCCTTTTAGATCAATTCCTTCAAACTACTGTATAGCATCGGTAAATCGGACTGGATCGTTTCCCATATGATTGTCAAATCCACCTGAAAGTATTCATGTACGGTTATGTTTCGCATTCCTCGCATTTGTTTCCAAGGAATCTGTGGATACAGTGTTGCCACCTCTGGCAACAAATTTGCAGCCGCTTCCCCTATCACAGCCAAGCTATAGAGCGTTGCCTTAATCGTGCGCCGATCTTGACAAAACTCTGCAAAACTCAAATCAGACACCATTTGTTGAATCTCCTCAATTTCAATCAAAATATCTTGTAAACGTTCTTGCAAACTCCTAGAAGGCACGAATTGCCTCCTCTAATACCGCATCTTTCAATGCTGGACGCAACGACTGGGGAGTCCCTAAATCAACTGGACAGTGTAGAATTTCTTCTAAATACTCTTTTAGCTCAATAAAGGTAAACAAACCTACAGGCTTTTCAAACTCCACAAGCAAATCAACATCACTTTCAGGATGGGCTTCATCCCGCGCCACTGATCCAAACAATAGCAGTGTGCTAACCGCAAACCTCTTAAGCTGTTCTTTGTGATTGACTAATGTTTGTATGACAAGTTGGCGACTCAGCATTCAAGCTAACCTCCTAATGTTTTGATTAAAAAAACACACCGAAACACCTTGCTGAATGTCAAACACATTTTCATCCTTGGAGCCATCCGGTGCCACTTCCTTTTTCTTGGTATTTCCATGTAAATTTACCACATAAATTTGATTGGTAGTGCTATCCAAGTAATTGTTTGTTATTATAAAATAATTATAAATGACACGATAGGTTGCCAACGAAGTCCCTGCCGTTGCCGAGGGTGGGCGGTCTAACTCCCTAGGCAAATTAGGGGAGCAATTCCCAAAAAACTTTATCTCATGGGCATGGGAGCAATCCATCATCCCCCATTGCCCTCCCGTTGGCTCCTCGTTGGTTGCCTTAAATGCCACACGACTTATCCCCCTAAAAATCCTTGTGACTCTTTTTTGAGCATTACAAAGATAGCACTACCTCTGTTTTCACAAATTCTAAAAAATCCTGTTTCTTCATGGAGCCTTTGATGATTTTATGACAAACAATGCCATCCACAGATATAGCACCAATTAACGTGTATTTTTGACCCTTGTTTTTCTGGCGATAACTATAAACTTTTTTCCCTTGTAAACTCCGTGCAACTTGCCTCTCCATGCCCTCCCTTCTGTTTCATCTACGGCAACTATATCTTCGGCTGGAACGCTTCCAATCTTATGCCAGTATTCTAAGCGTTCTGCACAACTTCACTCTTGACTTTTTCACTGCGGAATGTCTTTTTTTTTAGAGTGATTTTATGCTTTTTCAAGAAAGAATGCAATGTGCTAATACTCACTTCCTAGCCTTTCTCCGATTATCTCAACATATTGCCACAAACACTTATCTGGATACTCTTCAACAATGGCTAAAATCTCAACTTGATTTTGTTCTAAAATTCCAACTCGTTTTGTCCCTACTTTTTTAGGTGTTAAGTCTTGAGGGCACCTCTATTAATTCACGGCTGTTGCGAATGACCCCTGAGTTATTGATAATTGCTAACGAGAGAATGGGGCTTCCATCTCTGCTGTGTAAGTACAAAAATTAATAAATAGAGGTACCCTTGAGTCTGTTTATACTGTTGTACCAGGCGATGTACTGTCCTTTTAGTTACCAATGGCTTCGCCACGCTTCGCTATAAACCGCTTAGCTACTTCCCGGATTGTTCTCCCGCTTGGTATGCAGCTACAATTCTTTGCCGTAAATCTAAGGAATGTGTAGGCATCTCTTTGTCCTCTCATTTCTATGGTTTGTATCCCATAATAGCATAAAAGACTGTACCCCGCCGCTTGCGGCAGGGAGTTTCATTTAGGGCAACCCACCCAACTGTTCTAAATCAAACTGTAGAAATCCTAAATGAAAGTAGAATAGGGGTCGCAGGGGCATCGTCCCCCGTGCTTGGTTTTGGGGAATTTCTGTTCGTTAGTAAATTGCCATATTTTATCAGCGCATCCCCTGCGCCCAGGCCAGCCACACCCCCTGCACGAGAAAGGCGGGTAAAAAATTCACCACCGGCATTTTTTTGATCTCCAACACATCCAGCCCCGTCGCCAGCAGGAGCAGTCCCCCCAGGGCATTCACTTCCCGTACCACCGTTTCTGGCAACCCCTGCCCCCACCCATAGGCCAACAGGGTCAACCCCGCCTGGTAAAGGAACAGGGGAATCGCCGCCCAGGCCACCCCCACCCCCAAGGTACTCCCCAACAGCAGGGCGGCCACCCCATCCATCAGCGTTTTTTGGAGCAAAATCAGGGGGAATTGCCCCAACCCGGCCTCGAAACTGCCCAGCAGGGTCATGGCACCCACACAAAACAGCAAAAATCCCCGGCTCATCCCCGCCGATGCACCGGCGCATTTGCCCCCAAGCCAGGCATTCAGACGGGCTTCCAGACCTAGCCCTTCCCCTAGGGTCGCACCCCCCAACAGGCTCAATCCCAACACCAACGGGGCACGGGTGGGCAGTACCAACCCCATCCCCAAAGCCAAAAGAAACACCCCCAACCCCTGCACCCACCGCTCTAGCAAGGCCGCAGGCAAATAACGTCGCCCGTACCAGCCCAGCCAACCCGCCACCAGCACGGTCAGGGCATTCACCCCGCTCGGCCAGAGAACCCACAGCCACGCCATCAACAGACCATCACGGTGAATAGCGTTTATCAAGGGTGGTGCGACCATCAGGCATTTGTGTCCCCACCAATTTGGCACCCGTGAGATTCGCTCGCCCCAGGTTCGCTCGGGTCAAATTTGCCTCGGTCAAATCCGCATACCAGAGATTGGCGCGACTCAAATCCGCCCCCACCAGATTCGCCCGTTTGAGATTGGTACGGCTGAGGTTTGCCCCCGTAAAATTAGCCCCATCAAACGTACCCCAACTCAAATCCGCCTTGTTCAACGTACATTCAACAAAAGAACAGAGCTTAGCATTCACCCGGGTGAGGATAGCACCGGTTAAATTCGCCTGATCCAAACAGGCTTCTTCGAGGGCGGCACGGGTCAAATCCGCCTGGGTCAAATTCGCCCGCAGGAGGGTGGCTTTTTTGAGGTTGGTACTAATGGGAACGGCGGCTCCCACCAGGCTATTCACCGCCTGACCTCCCAATTTCATACATCCAAAATTTGCCCCGCTCAAATCCGCTTCGGTCAAATCCGCTTCAATTAAATTTGCCCCCGCAAAATTGGCATTTTTCAGAATTGCCCCTGCCATTTTAATGCGCCGCAGTACCGCCCGACTCAAATCCGCATCCTGCAAAATAATTTCATTCAAAACCGCATCAATTAACGAGACCTGAATTAACTTGACCCCGGTAAAATCCCGCACCCCTTTTTGATACCGCCGCAATAATTCCTCCGCATAGGTTTCCAGGGGTATATCCACCTCATCACTGGTGAGGTTCAGCGGGCTACCGGACTGATATACCCCATCGGTAATAGTGGCGGTGGGGCGGGGGGGGGATGGGGTGTGGGGGGGAATGCTATCCTCCGGTGTCCCCAAACTAAATACCTCCATCCATTCCGGGAAGGTTTCCCCCGCTTGCAGGGCATAGACTTTCACCGTGCGGATGGACGGCACTTCCAAACGGGTCAAGCCCTGGCGAATGATATGCAGACATTGCCGCTGGTCGGGGGTCGTTGCTCCCGAAAGCACCACCTCCAAACAGCCCTGCCGTAATTTCGCTTGCGCCGTCACCCCCTGGGCGGTCAGGGCTTGGGTCATCAGGGTGGCGATGGCTTGCGGGTCACCCTGTTTTGCCCGTTGCAGGAGGTTGGCAATGTTCATGTCACAAGGCTCCGATGGGGTATTCCAAGGACAGGCTGATAGCAATTGCCAGGACTACCATGAGAACAACCGCAAAAATACGGAAAAAAGCAGGCTCACCTTGGCTTCATCTTACACGAATTTCCAGTACCCTGGGGGAGCTTTCTATGCAGGCTCTGTTGGGAACTTTTCAGTGTGATATTTCATCCCAATGAATGCAGTTACGTCGCCGCACAGGTTTCGTACAGGATTTATTTAAGGCACGACTTTACTAAATTTGGTTGGCGTGCCGGAGTGACCTCGCCCTCACCTGTGGGAAATTGCCGAGAAATCCGTTAAGGTAGCTCTAGCGGCATCCCATCGGAATTTCCAAAATCACTTCCAACGGGGTGCGCTGTATGGCATTTGGGTTGATACGTTTGGCAAAGAGCATGGCACGGCTGGAGGAGAGGGGTCAGCCCCGGTGGGGTTGGTGGATGGCGGGGGCAATTCTCCTGGGCACCGGTGCCGGTCTGTGGACAGGGGGTAGTTTCTTCGTGCGGGAAAAGTTGGCACCCCTGATTTCCCAGGAATTGAGTCGCACTCTGAACCGCCCGGTTACTCTGGGCAAGGTGGAACGGTTTGGCTGGACGGGGGTACGCTTTGGGGCTTCCACCATCCCAGCGACGGCGACGGACCCGGATTATCTCCACCTCCAGGGGATTGAGGTGCAGTTTCAACCCTGGCAGTTGTTCCAAGCCCGCCGGTTAGATATTCAGGTGAATTTAATCCAACCGTCAGCCGTATTGCACCAGTCCTCAGATCGGCGCTGGCTCCGCATTACCCCTGCGATTCAAGAACAGACCAGTCCTCCCCCCATCCAGGTGCAGGTGACCCAGGTGCGCTTGAGCGGGGGGCAGGTGACCTTGGTGCCCTGGGCAACCCGGCGGGCGCAGACCTACGCACAGATTCAGGCTCAGGTGCGTCCGGGGACAGAACAAATTACCTTTCAAACCCAAGCCCAAGCCCCGGGGGGCGGCTCCCTGAACTTGGCAGGAACTTGGGATTTGGGGACAGGTTCCCTCCAGGCGCACCTCCAAACCCAGGAGATGGCACTCCCGCCGGTGGGGGAATTGGTGGGCAGTTATACCCCATTGCCCGTGACGTTGCGCCAGGGACGGATGACCAGCGACCTCAACCTGGCGTGGCAGATGGGGCAAATGCCGCAGATTACGGGACCGGTGCAGGTGCGGGGGGGGGTGGTGGCGGCTCCCCAATGGGGACAGGTGCAACCGGAAGTGAATGCCCGTTTCCAACTTACCCCCCAGCAGGTGCAAGTGACCCAGGGGCAAATTCGCCTGGTTGGGGTGGAGGTGGGGGTCACTGGGAGCATCCACTTCCAACGGGGTTATGACCTGACGGCGCAGGTACCAGGGGTAGCCCTTGCCCAGGTGACGCAATCCTTGGGGCTAACATCCCCCGTCCAGGGGCGGGTGCAATCCGAGTGGGTGGTGCGGGGTGTCCTGGCGCAACCCTCTATCCGGGGGCGACTGACTGCCCTAGGTGCCCTAAAAATTGACCAAACCACCCTGGAGCAGGCAACTGCCGAGGTGGTGCTGACCCCAGGGGGGGTGGATATTCCTCGTTTTCAGGTGGGGTTGGCTGGGGCGCAGGTGCGGGGCGCAGGGCGGATTGACCCCCAACAACGCCTCGCCATTCGCTTCCAGGGTACTGCCCAACCGGAGCGATTCCTACCCCCGGGGGAAACCCTGCCGGTGCCGGTGGGAAATGTGATGATCCAGGGGGAAGTGCGGGGAACCTTACCCCAGCCCCAGGTCTCGATGGATTTTCAAGCTCCCCAAGCCCAAATGCCTCTGCGGGGGCAACTCCAATGGCAGGCAGAGCGGTTGCAATTTCGGGCACAAGGGGAACAGGTGCAGGCGATGGGGGAAGTGAATACCCGCACCCTAGCCGCCGATGTGCAAGTGCAGGTGCGCCAGTACGACCTCAAACGGTTGCCCCTGGCATTGCCCTTGGATTTGGCTTTGCGGGGGGAAGTGGATTTCCAGGGACGCCTGCGGGGGAATTTGCGGCAACCGGAAATTAGTGGGGATTTGGGGCTGATCGGTCTGCGGGTGAACCATTGGCAGTTTGAACCGCAATTGCGGGGGACAGCCAGTTTTGCCACCAACTCCGGGGTGCGGTTGGATGTGCGGGGCGTGCAGGACCAGGTGGCGGTGAATGTGATCCCTGGGTCAATGCCCCGCCGGGTGACGATTCGCCGGGGTCAGGCGGTCATCGAAGGACAGGGGCGGGATGGCACACTGGCGGTGAATTTCCGCCATATTCCCCTAGCTTTGTTCAGCGGCGGTCTGTTGCAGGGGGATTTGCAGGGGACGGGGCTGTGGGATGGGGTGCAACAACGGGCAACGGGGCAGTTGCAGGTGGATCAAGCCCGCTGGGGGAATCTGGTGGCGACCAAGCTGGGCGGGCAGTTCCAGTGGCGCAATCAGGAACTCACCCTCAGCCGGGGGGAACTGCACCAACGCCAGAGCCGTTATCACTTTGAGGGACAGGCACGGTTCCAGCCCCAACTGCACTGGCAGGCGCGGATTCAGGCGGTCGAGGCGGACATTCAAGACCTGGTACCGGCACTGCTTCATACACCCCAACCCGGTGCCAATGCCCTAGCGGTCACCCCGGTTGGGGAACCGAACCTCCCCCTGGGGGAACAATTGGCGTATTTTAACCAGGTGCAGGCGCAGGTGCAACAGTACGTCGCCAACCAACAAAAAGCCCTGGGGTTACCCGATCTGCAGGAATTGCGGGGGCGATGGCAGGGGCAGGCGACCCTGGAGGGCAACCACCGGGGCGAACTGGCGGCGAATTTTGACCTACGGGGGCGGGATTGGGCGTGGGGGCAGTACAAAGCCGAACGTTTAACTCTGCAGGGACGTTATGAGGGCACGCTACAACAGGGGCGATTGACCCTTCAGCCTTTGCAGCTGGTGCAGGGGGAAAGCCAAATGCTTTTCACCGGGGTACTGGGGGGGCAACAGCAGACCGGGCAACTCCTGCTCAGCCAGATTCCCATTGCCTACCTGACCCAACTGCTCCCCATCCCAGGGGAATTGACCGGCTTGGTGAGCGGCATGGCCACCTTGGGGGGAAGCCAAGCCAACCTCCAAGCCAAGGGAGAGGTGCGGATTCAGGATGGCACCTGGGACAATACCCCCATTCAGGTGGCCCAGTCCAGTTTTAGCTACAACCAAGGGCGGTTGGACTTTGGGGCGGAACTGTTGGTGAGTGACCAAACCAGCGGCGTGGAGCCAGTGCGAGCCAGAGGCAGTCTGCCGCTCCAGTTGCCCTTTAGCACGGCTAAGGCGACCGACGACCAGATTCAACTCAGCCTCCAGGTCAAAAATAGCGGACTCAACCTGATTAATAACTTGAATCCCTTTGCCCGGTGGCAGGGGGGCGCGGGGGAAATCCAGGTGGAGGTGGCGGGCACTTGGCGGGAACCCCGTTTGAGCGGGCTGGCGCGCTTCCAAGGAGCCAAGGTTGCTCTGGCTGGGGTGGAAGACCCACTGGAAAATATCACCGGGGAAATTCAGTTTTTGGATGACCGCCTCGCCGCCAAGCAACTGCAAGCCCAACTCAACGGCGGCACCCTGACCCTGGAGGGCATTTTACCCATCAGCCGCCCCCTCACCCCGGCAGACCCAGCCTTCAAACAACCCCTCACCCTCGCCCTGTTACCCGCCCGCATCGAACAGAAAAATATCTACGCAGGCACAGCCAGTGCCCAGATCACCATCACCGGCAGTGCCCAAGCCCCGGTGGTGGGGGGAGAGATTGCACTCAGCCAAGGGCGGGTCATGCTTGCCGATGAATTGCTGGGAAATCCAGGGGAACCCCCATCCCCCAATGGCAATGGGCAAAAAAATGGTCACAAAGCCCGGTTTCAGGACTTAAAAATTCGCTTGGGTCAGGGGTTACAGGTGGTGCGTAGCCCGAACTTGAATGTCACCACCGAGGGCACCCTCACCCTCAACGGTTCTTTAGCGCAACCCCAACCCAGCGGCACCCTGACCCTCGACCGGGGGGAAGTGAACCTATTTCTCACCCGTTTTCGTTTGGACCGCACCTACAAAAATCAGGTGGTTTTTGACCCCCGCTATGGCTTTGACCCGGAACTGGATTTACGCCTGACCACCACCGTCACCCAGGGAGCCAACCAACTAGAAGGAACTATCCTACAGCGGCAGGGGAACTTCCCCAATGAGGTGCCCATTACCGTAGCGGAACGGGTGCAGGGGCTAGAGGCGGTACGGATTCAAGCCAGTATTGCCGGTCGTGCCAGCCGTTTGCCCAACGGGTTGACCTTGAGCAGTAGCCCCAGCCGCACCCAGGAACAAATTGTTGCCCTACTGGGGGGGTTTTCCGCCAATTCCAGTCCTGAATCTGCCCAATTATTCCTCACCAGCCTCGCCAGTCAAACCCTGTTAAATGAAATTTCCCGTTCTTTTGAAACGGATTTTGGCGGCATTTCCTGGCGGTTTTTCCCCACCGTATTACCCGCCCTGCCCGATAGTCGCAATTTACAACAGTCTGCCCTGGCTTTGGGGGGGGAAGTGCGGTTGGATGTTCGCCGGTTTTCTGCTTCTTTTCTGCAAATGTTCACCAGTTTTGGCAATTCGGTCAGCGACCCCAATTTATCCCAGTTGACCTTGGCTTACCGGATTAATAACCAGCTACGGATTCGGGCGGTGGGTTCTTCCGACCGGGATAATCGGGTAATTATTGAATACAATAAACAATTTTAATACACAATTTTTTTTAGGGCACCTCTATTCATTCACGGCTATTGAGAATAGCTCCTACGTTATTAATAATTGCCAAGGAGAGAATAGGGTTTCCAAGCCTGCCGTGTGAGTACAAAAATTAATCAATAGAGGAAGTAGAGGTTCCCTCAAGAGAGCCTGTGTAAGGCGTTGCATAGCACCAAGATGGCTCTAGCAATACCATTCGATTAACGAACCGAAATTTCCCAGAACCAATACGGGGCAGTACCCCTGCAACCCCTGTGCTCATAGCGATAGCGTGGCGTAGCCATACTCGTTCAGGATTGCCAAAGGAGAGCCTGCTTGCATTCAATTCTGTTGTCAATAACGGCACCCGAAACCAGGATTGGTCACGATAGGTGTGAAAGTATTGCGCAACCATTAACCCCCTAGCCGTTCTTGCATCCAGGTACGCAGAGATTGCAATTCCCCCCGCAGTTGGGCAACTTGCGCTTCCAATGCCTGCACCCGCGCCTCCACATCCGCACTCACGGGCTTGGGACTAGGGGCGACCTGCTGGCGTTTTAGCCGCTCACTGGCAAACCGGGTGGCTAACCGGATGGCTTCAAACAACTCCGCCTTTTCAAAAGGTTTGGAAACAAAGGCGAAATAATCAAAGGGTTCCGGGATTTTTTCGACCACTTCTTCTTTGCGTCCCGACATAATCACCAGGGCAATGGGGTGCAGATGGGCATCCTGTTGAATTTCTTGAAAAATGTCCCAGCCCCCCTTTTTCGGGAGAATAAAATCCAGCAAAATTAAATTTGGCTGATGTTGGCGGATCATTTTCATGCCTTCCACCCCATCCCGGGCTTCCAGCAGTTCCAAACCTTCCTGGGGCATCATCTCCTTCACCCGCATCCGAATCACTCGGCTGTCATCAATCACCAAAACTTTTCTGGTCATAACGCCCTACGGTTTGGCATTCACTTCCGATTTAACCACATAATTTGCGGGCTGTAACCTCAAATCCCGTTTTTGCGCCCAAGCGGATTCACCCCGACCAGCACCACGCCATATCCGCAGACAAAGCCGCCTGTTTCAGACATTCCGGGGCATGGATGTCCGCCACATGGGGAAATTGAGCCACGATGGGCACCCCCGTCAGTTGTTGGATCAGCCCCACCGGTGCCCAATCCTGCTGTTGTTCTGGGGTCAGGGGTGCTAACTCATTCAAGACCAATCCCCGCAAAGGCACCCCCACCTGCCGCGCCAAGGCGACCTGCGCCACCGCCTGCCCAATCGCCCCCAACCGCACGGGGATCACCACGATGGTTGGCAACCGCCACTGGGCGCACACATCCGCCGCTGTCCACTCCCAGGTCACAGGCGAACCCAACCCCCCCGCCCCTTCGATCAACACCCGGGGAAACCGCTGCCGCAGTTGGGTTAAACTTTGCCACGCCTGGGCTAGGTCCACCGTCCGTCCCTCCCGCTGCGCCGCCAAGGGGGGAGCCAGGGGAGCGGCAAAATACAGGGGATTTAATTCCGTCGGGCTTTGGTCTAACGCTAAAATTTTTTGGTAATACTCCCGGTCGCCCGTCCCCGCCTGCACCAGTTTCATCACCCCCACCTGCCCACTGGTCAAAGCCAGAGCCGCCGTGACCACCGTTTTCCCCGCATCCGTATCACTCCCACTGATAAACAGGCACCGACCCAAGGGGGAATGCGTCATTTAAGATAAACAGTAGTGTTGCAGTCACCATTATGAAAGGATTTGCCATTGGTGTGTTGGGGAGTCTCAGCTTGCTGACCGCCATGATGCCCCTGTTGGCACAACCTAGCCCCGCCCCCAACCGCGGTGGTCCCTTGACCATCACTTCCGATACCCAGGAGGGGAACGCCCGTTCTGGGATTTTTATCGCCCGGGGCAATGTCCGCATGGTCTATCCCAGCCGCCAGGTGGATGCGGTTTCCGATATGGCAGAATACGACACCCGTCGCCGGATTATCACCCTGCGGGGGAATGTCTTGGTTCAACAGGAAAACAATACCCTGCGGGCGGATGTGGTGGTTTATACCATTGACACGGGCAAAATCGAAGCCCTACCGGTGCCCCAAAAGCAAGTGCAGTCCGTGTACATGATCAAAGAAAACCCGGAAAAACCCGCCCCCCAAATCAGCCCGACTCCCGCCCCCGGTGCGACCATTCCCTGACCCCTTGCCGGAAGGGGCGATTAATTCCTAAAGTGGAACAGGTGGGTTTGTTTGGCTGTACTAACGAGGTTTTGGCATATGGCTTTAGTCGCACAGGTAATTTTGCAAGCGGATGAGGAGTTGCGTTACCCCACCAGCGGGGAATTGCAGTCCATTCGGGATTTTTTTGCCACCGGTGAACAACGGCTTCGCATCGCCAGCACCCTGGCGGAAAATGAGAAAAAAATTATTGACAAGGCGGTACAACAACTCTGGCAGTTGCACCCGGACTACATCCTCCCCGGCGGCAATGCCTACGGTCAGCGGCAACGGGCGTTGTGTCTGCGGGATTATGGCTGGTATTTGCGGTTGATTTCCTACGGGATTGTGGCGGGGGATAAAGCCCCCATTGAGAGCATTGGATTGGTGGGGGTGCGGGAAATGTACAACTCCCTGGGGGTGCCGGTGGTGGGGATGGCGGATGCGATTCGCTGTCTAAAAACCGCTTCCCTGGCGCTGTTGGATGCGGAAGATGCGGATACAGCCAGTGACTACTTTGACTACGTGATCCAAGCCATGTCCTAGGCATGGGGGGTCAAGTACAGTCGTTGTATGGTTGATGTAGGGCAAACCAATTCGGTGTGATGGGGCGTAAACGGGTGGTGAGGTCGTCAGGGGGTCATTCCTTCTGGGCGGCAATGGTGTTTGGTTTAGGGGTTGGCTGTTGGCCGCTCCTGCAACCCTGGTTGCTCACCCGCTGGCTCTCGCCGCCTTTGGTGATGCGGGGGGGTGACCCCTACGTGCGGGCGTTGATGCGGACAATCACCGTGAGTGAAGCCTACGGCCCCCAGGGGTACAGCCGTCTGTATGGGGGGGGGCATATCCCTAATTTCACCCGCCATCCCGACCAGTGTGTGGCGATTCGTCCCGGTTGGTGTTCTACAGCGGCGGGGCGTTATCAACTGCTTTCTACCACTTGGTACGAAAAAGCCCGGCGTTACCATCCCCAGGCTCAGGGTTTTAGCTTTGCGCCGGAATTTCAAGACCAGGTGGTGTACCATTGGCTGAGTGACCCTACCGCCTGGAATCTGGATGTGGCGGCAAGCCTGCGGCGGGGAGAATTGGAGTCGGTGTTGCGCGCCCTATCCCCCACCTGGACAAGCCTGGGCTACGGGAGCGAATCCAATCGGTTGACACCCCTGTTACCCTGGATTTATCGGCAGGTTTTGCGGGAAGAATTGGCGCAACAACAACGATAATTAAAACAATAATTAAACAATAGGGCATCTCTATTTATTTGAGCCAACCCATAGCCTGCGTGGCGTAGCCATAAATCTCATCGTTGGAATAATCATAATTACTTAGAACCTACTTAGAACCACGGACGGGGGCGGTGCCCTGCGACCCCTACGTTATCCATAGCAATTCTATTTGATTAATTAACGAACAAAAACTCTCCAGAACCACGGACGGGGGCGGTGCCCCTGTGACCCCTATTGGATTCTCACTTAGTATTGCTATAGTTACTGAATTATTTACTCATCAACAAAGGAGGCACAGAGCATGACCAGAACCCCTGTGGCTGTCCCTCCCCAGGAATGTTTTGCGGTGCGGCTGGGGAAAAACGTGCGTTTGGCACTCCCGGCGGAGGTGGTGCGAGAGGTGGCGCAAATCTCCCCGCCAGAAATTTGTCCCCTACCGGGGGTACCCGCCGCCCTGTTGGGGGTGGTCAACCGCGCTGGTCAACTCTGTTGGGTGCTGGATTTGGGGGCATTTCTCCATATCCCTGGGGCAACCCCAAGCGAACATCTGCCCCTGACGACGGTGGTGGTTACTACAGGGAATCACCGATTGGCTTTGGTGGTGACGGCTTTGGAAGGACTATTTACGGCGGATCAATCCCAGCTTGTCCCCATGCCCCCGCAGTTGCACGCCTGGTATCGGGAATTATTCCAGGGATTGGTTTATCGCCAGAGGGAAGCCTTGGCTCTGTTGTTGCCAACGGCGGTGCTGGCACGGCTGGCACAAGGGGATACGCCTAATTGATTAATTGATTCCCAGCCATCGGGTCAGGGGGTCGCTGAATCTGAGGGTCATACCATCCAAGCCATAGTTAATTAGACCAGAGTTTCAATTTACTAATGACAGCATGGGACGCAATTTCAACAAACCCCTCTCTGTGAAAGGATTTTGAGTGTTTATCGCAGTACAAAATCGGGCACCTCTACCTATTGATTTTTTATTGATTTTTACACTTACAGGGCAGGCTCGGAAGTCCATTCTCCCGTTGGTAATTGTCAATAACCTAGGGGTCATTTTCAATAGCCATGAATCACTCCCCTCCCGGCGTAGAAGCAGACCTACGGCTTGCTGTCTGCATGGATTTTTTTCGATTTCAAGACTTCTAATTTTGGGGTAGTAGAGGGGTAGCGCTATCTTTGTAATGCTCAAGAAATGGTCACAAGGATTTGCCGTTAGGTCGGTGGCTTTGCCTCTCTAAGCAGAAGCGTCATGGGTGAATAGTGGATGAGACATTGCTCAAATACCCATGAGATAAGGCTTTGCGAGAATTATAGCTAAACACGCAAAGGTTGACATAGATATGGGTCGCAGGACGTAACCACGCACTGGTTCTCCAGGATTTTTGAGGCGACAACCTAACCGTACTTAGCTATAACTACCGAGAACTTAGAGAGCCTATCGTCTGGAATGGCATCCACTCCTTTGGGAAGACATGATGCTAATTGTAATAAAATTGTAATAATAAACAATTACTTGGATAGCACTACCGAGTAGAGGTATCTATCATTACAGCCTGTTCACAGATTAAAGAATACAACGTATTTCCAAGGTTGCGCTTTAACGTTAGAGCCGTTGACAACCGTATCCCATAACCCCTTAATAGGCTGTATTACTTGAGACTCTCGTTAAATGTTCAGCCGTTGATAGATGGCCTCCAAATGTTGCAAATGGGTTTCGGGGTCAAAACAGGCCGCAATTGCTTCAGGGGATAAATACTTTTGAATCGTGGCATCCCGTTCGACCAAAGCCCGAAAATCCCCCTCCTCCCGATTCCAGGCTTGATGGGCAAGTCCCTGAACTAATTGATAAGCATCTTCCCGGCTCATCCCCTTTTGCACCAGGGATAACAGGACTTGTTGACTAAAAATCACCCCGCCGTAGCGATACAAATTCCGGCGCATATTCTCCGGGTAAATCTGTAGGGTTTGCACCAAATCCGTCAATTCCACCAACATAAAATGCGCCACAATACTTGCATCCCCCATCGCCACCCGCTCCACCGCACTGTGGGAAATATCCCGCTCATGCCAGAGGGCAACATTTTCTAAACCAGCAGTCGCATACCCCCGCAGTAACCGTGCCAGGCCAGTGAGCCGCTCCGAACGGATGGGATTGCGTTTGTGGGGCATGGCGGACGACCCCTTCTGTCCTGGGGCGAAAAATTCCTCCACCTCCAGCACCTCCGTCCGTTGCAGATGCCGAATTTCCACCGCAAACCGCTCTAGGGAAGCCCCCAACAGTGCCAGCCCTTGCAGGTATTCCGCATGGCGGTCCCGGCTGATCACCTGGGTCGAGGCGCAATCCGGGGTCAAGCCCAAACTCTGACAGGCCAGTACCTCCACCCGGGGGTCGAGATGAGCATAGGTACCCACCGCCCCGGAAATTTTCCCCACTGCCACCTGGGTGCGTAGGCGGGTCAACCGCTCCCGTTGTCTCAGCAATTCCGCCAACCAGCCCGCCAACTTAAACCCAAAGGTGATTGGTTCAGCGTGAATGCCGTGGGAACGCCCCACCATCACCGTGTGCCGATGCCGTTGCGCCTGGGTGCGCACCACCTGGATCAACTGCTCCACCTGCGCCAGGAGCACCTCCAAACTCCCCACCAGCTGCAACGCCAACCCGGTATCTAACACATCCGAACTGGTTAAGCCCAAATGTACATAACGCCCCGCCTCCCCCAGGGATTCATTAAGGTTTGTTAAAAATGCGATCACATCATGGCGCACCGTCTGTTCGATTTCTTGGATGCGTTGGGGGTCGAACCGAGCCTGTTGGCGAATCTGGGCCATGATGTCAACGGGAATATTGCCCAGGGTGGTTTGGGCTTCACACACCGCCAATTCCACCTGGAGCCAGGTCTGAAACTTGGCCGTCTCCGTCCAAAACCTACCCATAGCGGGCAGGGTATAGCGTTCGATCACAGGGAATGTTCCAGCACAGCAGTTCTATCCTATCGCTTGCGTGGCGTCGCCATAGCCCCAAGTGCGCCAAATCACCGCCAGGGGTTAGTTCCCATCACTGTTATGCCCGCACCCCTCGGTTAATCTAGGATTAAGAACGAATGTCTGGAACATCTATCCGATGTCCGCCTTCGTACTATTCAGCAGTTGAGACCAGTCCGATTCCCGGTTTAATTGTGTCGAATTTCTTAGGAGTACTCCCATGATGGCTCGCCTCCAATCTCTGTTGACCGCCACCACTTTGGCTGTAACCTTGGCGGCGGCCCCCGCCCAAGCCAATCCGCTCCAAAATTGGGCTGGCCGCCTGTTGGAATGGGGTCAGAGACGACCCACCGCCAGTACCACCAGCGTAACCGGGTTTGTCCCACCCGCCGGGGGATTGCCCGCCAATCGGGAAGGGGGTGCCGCCCGGGGTGCTGTCTGTCCCCTTAGCAACCAACGGCTCACCGCCCTCCTGCCCAGTTCCAATCTGGGGTTAACCGTTGCGGCTCGCCCCAGCCTGTTTTTCTACCTGCCTCCCACCGAAGGCCGCAGTGTCGAGTTTCTCCTCCAGGACAGCCGGGGGGTGGAACTATACCAAAGCACCACCCGCATTAACCAATCGGGGATTGTGCGGATTGACCTGCCCAGCAATGCCCCGGAACTGGAAGTGGGACAGACCTACCAATGGTACCTGTCGGTGATCTGTGACCCGAAAGACCGCACCGCTGATTTGTATGTCCAGGGCTGGGTGCAACGGGTGGCCATGCCGGAGAACCTGCAACGGCAATTGCAACAGGCACCCGCCAATGAACGCCCCTACATCTACGCCAGTGCCGGTTTGTGGCATGAAACCCTGGCCTCTCTGTTTGAGTTACGCCAAGCCCAACCAGGCAATACCACCTTGCAAGCTGACTGGATGTCCCTCCTGCGGATGGAAGGTCTGGATAAGGTGGCGCAGGAACCCCTCGCTGGTCGGCTATAGGCTGTCGGGTTTTGACCATTACCCAGCTAACCCAGGGTAACATCAGCTTCCTGAGCCTCAATCCGACGGATCGGCTGGGGAGTGGTTGCCCTGGCGTAATTTTTCTAAGGTTGCTTCCCAATGCTGGTGAATCTGGCTGGCCTGGGGCTGGAGGGAGAGAGCCTGTTCAAAGCTATTCAGGGCTTCGGCGTACCGATGCAAGTGATTGAGGGCTAGACCCAGGTGGTACCAGTGTTCCCAGGCTTCTGGTTGCGCTTCACTCGCCCGTTCGTAGTAGGACAAAGCCTGTTCCCATTTCCCCAACCGTTGCCACACCTGCCCCAACAGCAGGCAATCCGCCCCGGTCAGCGGGGTTTCCGGCGACCAATTCACCAGAGCCTGATACAGGGCAGGGGGTAAGTCGGTGCGATCCTCGCTGAGCCAATGCCGCAACTGCTGGAGGATCGAGGTGGAACTGGAGGGAGCAAGGGGCACTCGCTCCGTTACGTCCTGTAGGGTATTCAGCCGGTTTTGCCATTCCTGTTCGAGGCTTTGGCGGCTCTGGGCATGGAGGGCGGCTAGGGTGATTTGGTAATGGGTGAGTTGTTGGGCGAAAACCTCGGCAATGGTGGCTTCCGCCTGGGCTTTGATCTGCTTCTGCGCTTCATCCGCCGCCGTTTGCACCAATTGAAGAATGATACTCCGCCGCAGACCCCACAACCCCAAACCGATGGCAATCGGCAGGAGGAGTAAAACCAACAGCAAAAGATTTAGGAGAATGGTCGTGTGGCGAAATGCCCGGTCCACTTCGGTTTGCACCAGTTCGGTACGCAGTTCCGTCCCCAAGGGATTGGGTTCGGCGCGGTTGCCACCCCCCCCACCACTCCCCTGGGCGAAAACCGGGCAGACCACCAGCGGTATCCACAACCCCAGCCAAATCCACCGAACCATAGGCAATCTCGGCTTTGTCTTAATTTTAGCTTTGGGTGCAGGGGGCGAATAGAAGGATTAAAATGCGAAATGAGCGTTTCGTCCACCCCTCGATAGATTGGTTGCCTTGATGTCCCCTTGCCCTGTCCCGACCGAACAACAACCCCTCAATGAATACGAGGCACTGCGGGATTCCTGGTTTTACCGCTGGCCATCCCTGGGTTGGGGGGAATACGGGCAACGCTTGGGTTGGGTCGCCGGGGTGGGGGCGGTGGTGGCGCTACCGGTGGCAGCGGCGAGTTTTGACCCCCATACCCACTTCTGGGGATTCACCTTGGCGGCGGTGGCAGGGGTAGGGGTATTGCCGGGATTGTTACTCCTTCAGCTATACCTGGGGTGGCGGTATGTGCGCCAGCGGCTCGCCAGTCGGGTAATTGTTTACGAAGAATCCGGTTGGTATGATGGGCAAACCTGGGAAAAACCCCCGACCGTGTTATTACAAGAGCAGTTGGTGAGTGCGTACCAAGTGGAACCGCTCCTCCGAAGGTTGCGCCGCAGTCTGGCGGGTTTAGCCATCCTCTACGGCGCAGTCGCACTGCTGGGGTGGCTGTGTCTTTAGCCCGCGGGAAACGTACCCTGGCGGAGCCGCTCACCGTGCATCTGTTGCGGGAGGGGATCATGGAGTCCATGCACCATGTCCATGCGGCTTTGTGTGATGAACGGGGGCGGTTGTTGGCGGTGGCGGGGGATGGGGAAACCACGACCTTTGCCCGCAGTAGTTTCAAACCCTTTCAAGCCCTGGCGGTGGTGGTCACCGGCACCCTGGAGCAATTTAAGCTGGGGGAACGGGATTTGGCGGTGATTTGTAGTTCCCACCGGGGACAGATTGAGGCGACCCGCCAGGTGTTTCATATCCTGTGGCAGGCGGATATTGACCCTACGGAGTTGCAATGCCCCATTCCTCCAGGGCAGCGGAGTCCCTTGACCCACGGCTGTTCAGGGAAACACGCAGGCATGTTAGCCGTGTGCGCCAGATATGGCTGGCCGCGCAATACCTATCTCCACCGGCAACACCCGGTACAGGAATTAATCTTGAGCCAGGTGGGGGAGTTGTTGGGGGTACCGGGGGCGGAATTGATCGCCGTGCATGACGATTGCGGGGCACCCACCTATCTATTACAACTGCATCAACTGGCCGCCCTTTATGGCCGGATGGCCGCCGGTCAACACCTGGGGCTGGAGCAAATTACCCGTGCCATGACCCAGCAGGCGGATTTGGTGGCGGAGCCGGGGCATTTTGATACCCAGGTGATGCAACTGACCCAGGGCACCCTAGTCAGCAAGGCGGGGGCGGAGGGGGTGCAATGTCTGGCCAATTTGGAAACCGGCATGGGTTTGGCGGTGCGGGTGTTGGATGGTGCCAAACGGGCAAAGTATGCGACGGCTATCCATCTTTTACACCAATTGGGGTGGATTTCGCCGACGGTGCGGGAACGGTTGGCAGAACAGTTTGTCCAGTTGGGGGCGTACCTGCGTTTGGAGGTGCAGGGGGAACTGTCCTTGCTTTAGGTGGGTTGTCGTTGTGGGGGTTTTTGCGCTAAGGTAGTAATCTACATCGCGGGGTAGAGCAGCCTGGTAGCTCGTTGGGCTCATAACCCAAAGGTCGCTGGTTCAAATCCAGTCCCCGCAATTGCAAGGTCACCACAAAGCCCATGCCCACGTTAACTACTACCAGTAATTTTGAGGATATTCCCCAGGTACAGTCTTTTGGGTGGTTATGGGATACAGTTGAACCCCGCTTGCCGTAGGTCAATCATGCTAAGCCTTTGGGATAATCGCGGCTTTTTGTATCCTTTAATTGATAAATATAGCTAAGCATACAAAGGTTGACATGATATGGGTCGCTGGGCGTAGCCCCACATTGGTTTCCCATAGCAAAGCGTGGCGTAGCCATGAATCTTAAGGCGACAACCTTAACCTACCTAGCTATAGACTGTAGTAAACCGTCATCAGCGCGCCTACTGCTTTTGTACTTACACAGCGGACTTGACAGCGTAGCTATAAGCCCCATTCCTTCGTTGACAATTATCAATAACATAGGGATTATTCTCAATGGTTGTGAATTAATAGAGGTGCCCTGAAGCTGTAAAAAATTCGATTTGCCTAACGTTGTTTAAAAATCTCAATTTGGAAAAGCCCACCGATGCAGGGGATTCAGTCCATCACCACAGTCAATTTCCTTGCACCCACGAGCCATACCAACCACCCCAAAACACAATACCGTAGTAGTCAGAGGACATTCCCCAACCACCACGGTATTGGCCATGCCCCACCGACTAAAACAGCCCTAGGGTCACGGCTTTGCTAATTGGCATCGTTGCCCCAATCCCCAACCAAATCGTCACGAACGTACCCACCAAAAACACCGTAGTTGCCACGGGACGGCGGAAGGGATTTTGGAACTTGTTCACATTCTCGATAAACGGCACCAAGGCCAAGCCCAGGGGCACGGAAGCCATCGCCAACACCCCTAGCAACTTGTTGGGCAGAACCCGCAGGAGATTAAACGTGGGGTAGAAGTACCATTCCGGCAGAATTTCCAGGGGCGTGGCAAACGGGTCGCCCGGTTCCCCTAACATACTGGGGTCGAGCACTGCCAAACTCACCACACAGGCAAAGGTGCCCATGATCACCACCGGGAAAATGTACAGAAGGTCGTTTGGCCAGGCCGGTTCCCCGTAGGAACTATGCCCCAAACCCTTGGCCAGTTTCAGCCGCAATTTGGGGTCGGACAAATCGGGTTTTTTAATGTTGGACATAAAATTCGCCTCGCAGATGGAATCCAGGGTAACACAGCGTCAACCTAAAGGGGGCCCGAAATCCCTTGTTTGCGGATCATCAGGAAGTGCATCAGCATGAACACCGCCGTCAACCAGGGCAGCACAAAGGTATGGGCACTGTAAAACCGGGTCAAGGTGCCTTGCCCAACGGCCACACCCCCCCGCAACAGTTCGACGACCAGGGAACCGACCACTGGCACCGCTTCCGGCACCCCGGTCACGATTTTCGCCGCCCAGTAGCCCACCTGGTCCCAGGGGAGGGAATAGCCCGTCACCCCGAAGGATACGGTCAGCACCGCCAGCACCACCCCCGTCACCCAGGTCAATTCCCGGGGCTTTTTGAACCCACCGGTCAGATAGACCCGGAAGACGTGCAGGATCATCATCAACACCATCATGCTGGCGGACCACCGGTGAATCGAACGGATCAACCAGCCAAAATTCACCTGGGTCATTAAATAGGACACGGAGTTAAACGCTTCCGCCACCGTGGGCCGGTAGTAGAAGGTCATGGCAAACCCGGTCGCAAACTGGATCAAAAAGCAAGTCAATGTAATGCCACCCAAGCAGTAAAAGATATTGACATGGGGGGGGACATACTTGCTGGCAATATCATCGGAAATCTCCGTTAGGTCAAGCCGTTCATCGAACCACTTGTACACGGGAGAATCAGTCACCTGTTTGGTAAACATAAGTGCGGCTTCTCAAATGGATGTCGGCGGGCTAATACCCAACCAATTTACATCTTTTAATGTATCGCAAATGTTGGGGTTCTGGTATCCCGGAAGCGGTGGGTACTGCCAGCACGCCCGTTCCCTGGGATTGGCAAACCAAGTCAGGGGGGTGCGCCTGTCCTGAACCAGTGGAGGCTCCTGAAATTGGGTTAAGATAGACAAACTGGTATTCCAAAAAAATTTTTATGTCCATTTTGGCGGCGGTCGGCGTTTTAGCCATTCTCATTGCGGTACATGAGTTGGGGCATTTTTTGGCCGCCCGGGTGCAGGGGATTCGGGTCAGTCAGTTCTCCCTGGGGTTTGGCCCGGCGCTTTGGTCGTACCAGGGGAAGGAGGTGCAGTACGCCATCCGGGCAATTCCCCTGGGGGGCTATGTGGGTTTTCCCGAGGAGGACCCGGAAAGTGGCATTGCCCAGGATGACCCGAATTTGCTCCGCAACCGTCCGATTGCCGACCGGGCGGTGGTGATCAGTGCCGGGGTGTTGGCGAATTTACTGTTTGCGTATTTGATTTTGACTACCCAGGTCTTGACCGTGGGCATTCCCCAAGTGGTTTATCAACCGGGGGTGCGGATTCCCCAAATTGCTCTGGATACCAGTGCGGTGGCGCAACGGGCGGGTTTACGGGCGGGGGATGTGATCCTGGCGGTGGATGGTCAGGCTTTGGCACCGGGGAAAGGAGCGGTGAATCGGGTGGTGGAGGCGATTCAATCCCGACCGAATCAGGCGGTGCGCTTACAAATTCAACGGCAGAATCAAATGCTTGAACTCACGGTCATCCCGGAGCGCACCCCCAATGGGCAGGGACGGATCGGGGTGCAGTTGCAGGACAATGTGAGTGTAGGCACCCGTTATTCCCGCAATCTTGGGGAGGCGATTGGGTTGGGGGCGCAGGAATTTCATCGCCTGTTGACGACTACGGTGCAGGGGTATTGGGAGTTGGTGCAACATTTCCGGGAGACGGCTGATCAGGTGGCGGGGCCGGTGGCGATTGTGGCGATGGGGGCGGGGTTGGCTCGGTCGAGTTGGGCGAGTTTACTGCAATTTTCGGCTCTGATTAGCATCAATTTGGCGGTGATTAATATTTTGCCCTTGCCTGCCCTGGATGGGGGGCAATTGGTGTTTTTAGGGATTGAAGCCTTGCGGGGACGGCCTTTACCGGCACGGGTGCAAGAGGGGGTGATGCAAACCGGGTTACTGTTGTTGCTGGGGTTGGGGGTGTTTTTAATCATTCGGGATACGGTGCGGCTGGTGGGTTCCTAGGGCATTTTGAGATTTGGCTCGGTGGGTTTAGAAAATCGAGGGTCGCAGGGCACTGCCCCGTTTTTGGTTCTAAGTGGCCTGGTTATTCCCATAAATCTCTTGGGATTGCTATATTCGTTTTTGTACTTACACAGCGAGTCTGATAATGTAGCCTAGCGTAGCCATAAGCCCGATTCCTTGGTTGGTAATTATCAATAACCTGGGGGCATTCTCAATAGTCACGAATTAGGAGAAGTGCCTTAAATTCAATTAGGATTGCCATATCTAAGTAAAATTGTCTAATCACTGCTATCTCTGGACGTTTGCGGGCATCCCAGGCTATGTTCACCGATGACCAACCGGATTTGGCCAGCCCTCTGGATACCTGGCAGGAGACTCCTCAGCCGGACCCGGAGGTGATGTTGGCGCAGTTGACCGCCAGTGAACCTTTGCAACGGATGCAGGCCGCCCGGGCGTTTTGTGAATTGCAGGATGAGCGGGTGGGGGAACGGTTGATTCCCCTGCTGCAGGATGCCTGTCCCTTGGTGCGGGTGAGTGCTGCCTATGCTTTAGGACGCAATCCCACGCCAGCCGCCGTGCCATTCCTGATCCAGCAGTGGCGCCATGAGGCGAATGGGTATGTCCGCAAGGGGATTGTTTGGGCGTTGGGCTATAGTCGGTCGGCGCAGGCGGTGCCTACCTTGATCAACGCCCTCCAGTGGGACATTCCGGCGGTGCGGTTGTGGGCGGCGAGTGCTTTGGCGCAACTGCTGCCTGCCCAGCCCGAGCTATTGCCCCAGGTGGTGCAAACCCTCTGCCATACCCTGCAACAGGACCCGGTGGCCGCCGTGCGGAGCAACTGTACCTGGGCGTTGGGGCAAATTCCCGCCGAGCAGTTACCGGAAAACCTCTATCTGCAAGTGGTGGAAGCCCTGCGCCAAGGGTTGCAGGATGGGGATGCGGGGGTGCGGGACGATAGCTGGACTGCCCTGCTGAATTTGGGGGTCACCGCCGGTCTGCCGACCCCCGATGAGTTAGCCCTTTGAAGCGGGGAAGGGTGAGCGTCACCAAGGTGCCTTGGCCAGGCTGACTGGTGAGGTGAAGGGTTCCCTGGTGCGCCTGGACAATGCTTTGGGCAATCGCCAACCCCAGCCCACTACCCCCATTGGAACCCCTGGCTCGATCCACCCGATAAAACCGGTCAAACACCCGGGGCAACTCCGCCGGGTCAATTCCCACCCCCGTATCCTGCACAGTCACCGTGAGGCTGTCCCCCTGGGGTTGCAACCGCACCCACACCTGCCCCCCGGACGGCGTATATTGCCAGGCATTACGGATCACATTGGTCAACAGCCGCCCCAACTGGCTGTAATTCCCCCAAACTGTCAATGTATCAGGATTATCCAGCGTGGGTAATTCCAGATGTATCTTTACTCCCTGCGCCTGCGCCAACGCGACCTGTTCCTGGGTCACCTCCATCACCAGGGCATCCACAGGACAGGGTTCCGCCGCCGCCACCCCCTGGCTATCCTGCCGAGCCAAAAAGAGCAAATCATCCACCAAGCGACCCAACCGTTGGAGCAAGCCGCCCATCGCCTGCACCTGGGGGTGCTGGGGATACTGAGTATGTAACAACTCCCAATTCATCTGCAAGCTGGTTAAAGGACTCCGCAGCTCGTGGGACGCATCGGCGGTAAACTGCTCCAGCCGTTGATAGGACTGCCGCACGGGCTCCATCGCCAAACCGGACAGAAACCACCCCGCCCCCGCCACCAACGCCAGTGCCACCAGCCCCCCCACCGTCAAATCCAGCAACAGTTGGCGCACCGGCTTCGTTACCTCAAACCAGGGGTGACTGACCCGCAAATACCCTAGTAATTGCCCCTCTCGATAGACAGGCTGGGTCACCTGCCGGATCGCCTCATCCCCGCTCAGGGTCACCGTTTCCCGCCAAATCCCTGGATGCAAGCGGGGCACCACCGTCATATCCAACGTACTCCAAAGACGCTCCCCCGTCGGGGCAAACCATTCCAAAGCCACCCGGTCTTCCGCCACATCCGCTGGCTCCTGGGGCGGTTCACTGGGCAAAGTTGCCACCACCACCTCCGCCACATGGTCTAACGTGTCATCAATCCGTTCGCTGAGAGTGCTTTGCACGTACAGATAACCCGCCAACGCAAACACAAGGAGCAAAACTGCCGTCACCCCCACATACCAAAGTGCCAGACGGCGACGCATTTGTTGAAACATGGGAATTTTAAGACACTAGACCCCTTGCAAGGGTAATTTATATCTACAGAAGTTGGGCATACTGCCAGCTCCGACAAAAAAACTTGATAAGATTCTTCTCAAGTGCCCTATGTCCATTATGCAAGAGGTCTAATCTGGAAGGATACCTTGGGGGCATGACGCTCGGATTCAGCGGCGGGTCACTTTTGGCACATTTTTTGTAGTGCCTTTGCGAGTAGGTTTCTTGATTTGCCAAATCAGAGTAGGTCCATACCTATCACCAGCATAGCCTACACAAGTAAATGTCCTTCCTTCCTTATCAGTAAATGGCTGTACGGATTGTAAGATTTCACCTGGATCATTTTGGAACTTCTCCTTGCGATATTTCGTAAACTGATGATACTCGCCGCGACTTTTGCCCTGAGAACCATCGGTAACAATCAATCCACCATCAATCAATTTTTTGCACACTTCACGGACATGATCTGGCGCTAACCACCAATTGCCACTACCGCCTTCGCCTTGACTATCGCCACGATAGAAAAAAACTCCAAGAGACCGTATGTGCTTTCTAAAAGCCGAGAAGCCATACCCTCGACGACGATGAATTATGACCTTTTCTTTGCTGGGAATATGCACATAAGTTTCTGTCAAAATACAGGGGCTAATATCATAACAATTTGGATTCCAACTCACGGGCCCATCAATCCTGGTATCGATCAGTTGATAATCATTATCTCCCTGTAAGAGTGGAGCCTGTTTATCAGCAGGAGCGTCATATCCATAAGGTCTTGAATCCTGGTGACCAGGTGAAAAGTAAGCTCTGTCAACAAACCAGAAATCAGTCACAAATGGCGAAAAAAGTCGGATAGGAACGAATAAGTCGTTTCCACTACAGGGATAAAATAATGTGGAACCTTGGATCATGAGTAAGGTTTCTTTCTTCAAGATGTAATGTTCATTCACTGGTGTCATCTGTTACGTTCAATCTGCCTTTAATCAGGTTGGTAGAATTATAGCATTAAATAATTACGTAACAAGCATTTATAGAAACTAAATTCCAGCGCACTTGTGATTACTGTTTCAATATCTAATAGGATTGATATAGAACCAAAACCGGGGGCGGTGCCCCGGCGACCCCGATTTTGATAGCGATAACGTGGTGCAGCCATACTCAGTTAAGGTTACTAGGGAGTTGCCCTACTAATCACTTGATTGGAAATTGATTGGAAATAACTGGGAATAACCGGTTGCAAAACCCCCAAGCATCTTCCCCCTCAACGTGGTAGATTACTAAAATCATATAAAATCGGACAAAATCAGTTTATGCAAGCCCTGCTCCATGTTTGAAGCCCTCTCTGAACAACTCGAAGCCGCTTGGAAAAAACTCCGAGGTCAAGACAAACTCACCCCCAGCAACATCCAAGAAGCTCTGAAGGTTGTCCGCCGTGCCCTGATTGATGCGGATGTGAACGTGCAGGTGGTGCGGGAATTCATCCAGGGGGTGGAAGCCCGGGCGGTGGGCAAGGAAGTCATCGCCGGAGTGCGCCCGGATCAGCAATTTATTAAGGTTGTTTACGACGAACTCGTGCAGGTGATGGGCACGGAACAGGCTCCCTTGATGGAAGCCCCCGAAGCTCCCAGCATTATTCTCATGGCCGGTTTGCAAGGAACCGGGAAAACCACCGCCGCCGCCAAACTGGCTTTGTACTTAAAAAAACAAGACAAGAAACCGTTGCTGGTGGCGACTGATATTTACCGTCCGGCGGCCATTGACCAACTGCAAACCCTGGGGCGGCAGATTCAGGTGCCTGTGTTTGCCCTGGGGACGGACGTAAACCCGGTGAGCATTGCGGAGCAGGGGGTCGCCCATGCCCGAAGTGAGGGCTACGACTGGGTGATTGTGGACACGGCGGGGCGGTTGCAAATTGACCAGGACATGATGGCCGAACTCGCCCAGATCAAAGCGGCCATTCAACCCCAGGAAGTCCTGCTGGTGGTGGATGCCATGACCGGTCAGGAGGCGGCCAACCTCACCCGCACCTTCCATGAGCAAATTGGCATTACCGGGGCAATTTTGACCAAATTGGATGGGGATTCCCGGGGTGGGGCGGCGCTGTCCGTGCGGCATATTTCTGGTCAGCCGATCAAATTCATGGGCACTGGGGAGAAGGTGGAAGCCCTGCAACCTTTTTACCCTGAGCGAATGGCCTCCCGGATTTTGGGGATGGGGGATGTGCTGACCCTGGTGGAAAAAGCCCAGGAAGCGGTGGATTTAGCCGATGCGGAACGGATGCAGGAGAAAATCCTGCGGGCGCAGTTTGATTTCACGGATTTTGTCCAGCAGTTGCGCCTGCTCAAAAATATGGGTTCTTTGGGGGGGTTTCTCAAACTCATCCCCGGTATGAATCAGATCAAACCGGAGCAAATCCAACAGGCGGAAAAGCAGTTAAAACGTGCCGAAGCGATGATCAATTCCATGACCCCGATGGAACGGCAACAGCCGGATATTCTGGCCAGTAGTCCCTCCCGTCGCCGCCGCATTGCCCGGGGTTCGGGACACACGGAAGCGGAGGTACAAAAACTGGTGCAGGATTTTCAACAGATGCGTACTATGATGCAACGGATGAGCATGGGGGGAATGCCAAACATGGCCGCAACCGGAATGGGTTCAGGACGGTCGGCTCGCCGTAAACAACAACCCAAAAAACGTAAGGGCTTTGGTCAATTATAGGGTAATTTCATAGCAACACTAAGTGAGAATAGAATAGGGGTCGCAGGGGCACCGCCCCCGTCAAAGAAGCACCTGCGGTGTATGGTTCTGGAAAATTTTTGTATGCCTACGGCACGCAAGCTAATGTAAATCAAGTAGGATTGCTATAGATGTGCCCATTTACAGGCAAGTTCTTTAACTTTATCAAAACTACAGCCTGTTCACAAATTAAAGGATACAAAAATTCTGTTTCCAAGGCTTGACCTAAGTAGGGTTTAGAGCAAGCGAGTTTACAACCGTATCCCGTAACCCCTCAATAGGCTATATCTCTATTTCTATCCCATAATTACCTTAATCATAGGGATAATACGGAACCTTTTGATAACTTGTGAATATCTACCTGTTACTTAAAACTGTTTATCCATCGAGTTTTTGGGGTGTTGCGGTACTGCATGGGGAGCTAAGGATATGGAGAATAGGAGATTCGAACTCCTGACCTCTGCGGTGCGATCGCAGCGCTCTACCAACTGAGCTAATTCCCCGAATGGGCATTTTTTATCATAGCGGGTCTGGATGAAACTCTGCTTTCAAATCTCGCCCCATGAGTTCAAACACTGCCTGCTGGGGGGTGACCCGCTGTTGGAGCAATTGATACACCTGTTGGGCAATGGGCACCCGAATCCCCCGTTGATCCGCCAACTGCACCAATACGTGCGTGGTATTCACCCCCTCCACTGTGGTTTGGAGTTCCTGCAAAATCGTTGCCACGCTCTGCCCCTGCGCCAACCCATAACCGAGGCGGTAATTGCGGCTGAGGGGACTGTTACAGGTCGCCAACAAATCCCCCAGTCCAGAGAGGCCATACAAGGTGTGGGCATGGGCACCCAATGCCACCGCCACCCGCACCATTTCCGCCAGGGCACGGGTAATCAAACTGGCCTTAGCATTCGCCCCTAAATGGAGACCGTCACACACCCCGGCGGCAATCGCCATCACATTTTTCAATGCTCCCCCCAACTCCGTGCCCAGGGGGTCATCATTGGTATAAACCCGGAATCGCTCGGAGGCTAAAATCTGCTGTACCCGTTGCGCCGACTCCGCCCGCACACTGGCCGCTACCGTTGCCGCTGGTAAGCCCTGGGCAATCTCCGCCGCTAAATTGGGGCCGGAAAGAGCCACCACCCCATGCTCAGGAAATGCCCTTTGCCAAACCTGGGTAGGCGTACTGCAACTGTCAGGTATTAAACCTTTGGTGGTACTGACCAGAATGGCATCGGGGGGCAAGGTTGTTAGCCCCTGCATGACCGGTAAAACCCCAGCTACGGATACCGCCACCACCACCACCGTAGCGGGTTGCACCACCGCCTGCATATCCCCACCCTGCCGTCGGGACCATACCTGCACCGGATAGCCGTTGCGCCGGATCAGTTCCGCCAGCAGGGAACCCCACGTCCCACCTCCCAATACCGCCACCACCTCTGGGGTCATCGGACGATCTGTTGGATTAAACGGCTGACTTGGTTCAACCCATCCTGATCCCCCTGTTTTTTGAATAACTGTGCCGCCTGTTCCCAGGCTTCGATTGCCTGTTGCCGTTCCCCCAACGCCCGATGGGCCACCCCTTTTTGGGCGTAGGCGGGTGCCAATTGCGGGTTATAACGCAGGGCTTGGTTTAAATCCTCAATCGCTTTGCGGTAGTCTTTCATCGCCAACCAGGTACTCCCCCGCTGGTAATAGCCCTGGGCGAAATCCGGTTGTTTTTGTAAAATTGCATTACAATCAGCAAGGGATGCCTGATAATTGCCCTGGAGCCGGTACGCCTTCGCCCGGTTAATATAGGCATCGGCAAAATTGGGGTCAATCCGCAGGGCTTGGCTAAAATCGGCAATGGCTTGGGCGTAGTTATTCCCCCGGGCGTAGGTGATGCCCCGGTTGTTGTAGGCACTGACCAGTTTGGGGTTGAGTTGAATCGCCTGGGTAAAATCCTGAATCGCCTCGTTGGGTTTGCCCATGTCGCTGTACACAGAACCGCGATTGTAGTAAAGTTCCGCATCCTGGGGAAATCGCTCAATCGCCTGGGTTAGAAGCTGAATCGCCCCGACATAATCCTTGGCGTGGGCTTTTTCCACCCCTTGTCGGTTTAATTGATCCCGCTGGGCTTGCTGAGCCTTAGAAAGACCGCTCGAGGGCAATAAACCCCATTGACACCCCGCCACCCAGACCAGCACCAGCACCCACCAGGGGAATTGTTTGTTGAACTGCGTCATAAAAAGTTACATTGTGTTACAAGTTTACAGAACATTGCGACGGCGGGGGGAAGGGCGCAGGTCACGATATAGTGAATGCCGATGTGGGGAATGTGGATTCTCCCACCAATTGGACATTTTATCCGTGATGAGAGGAAATGGATATGGCAAAAGTCCTGGCTTTGGTCTTGGCGCTGATCCTGTGGTGTACCTGGACACCAGCGGCTCAGGCGGACGTGGCGGGCTTAACCCCTTGTCGGGAGTCGGCGGCGTTTCAACAACGTTTGAAGAGTGAGGTGGCGACCCAGGAAGCCCGATTGTCTTTGTATGCGGCGGGAAGTCCCCAGGCGGCGGCGGTGGAGCGGCGGATTGCCCAGACCCAGGCCCGTTTTAACCGCTATGCCGACCAAGGGTTGTTGTGCGGGGCAGATGGCTTGCCGCATTTGATTGCGGATGGTCGTTGGTCCCATGCCGCTGAATTTACCCTGCCAGGGGTGTTGTTTTTGTACATTGCCGGTTGGATTGGCTGGGTGGGGCGTGCCTATCTGATTGCGGTGCGGACGGAAAAAGACCCAACGGAAAAAGAAATTATCATTGATGTACCCCTGGCGATTCGCTGTATGTTGTCCGGTTTTAGCTGGCCGCTGATGGCGTTCCGTGAATTGACCACTGGGCAATTGACCGTTAAAGACAACGAAATTCCCGTATCCCCCCGTTAGGAGTGACTCCCATGCAGGATTTTTTGAAGTATCTCTCGTTTGCGCCGGTATTATTGACCGTTTGGATGTTTCTCATTGCCGGTATTTTGATTGAGGTCAATCGGTTTTATCCCGATGCTTTGGCTTTGCCTTTTTAGGCTTTTTTAGGTTGTCGTTCCATTGATGCACGTCCCAAACGTTCCAATTGTTAAGAGGTGATGTCCATGAGTGAAGATTTTGTACGCCCCTGGCGGGGGGATGCCCAACTCGGCCATCTGGAAACCCCGGTCAGTGCGGGTTTGGGGATGGTTTTAGTGAATAATTTGCCAGCCTATCGTCCCGGCTTGGAACCCTCGCGGCGGGGTTTGGAGGTGGGCATGGCGCACGGGTATTTGTTGGTGGGGCCATTTTACAAACTCGGACCCCTGCGGGATTCGGAATATGCCCTGGTTGCGGGTGTATTAGCCGCTTTGGGGTTGGTGTTGATTTTGACCGTTTGTTTGTCCCTATACGGCAGTGTTTCCTTTGATAAGCCGACCCCGGGCGCAACGGATCAATTGCAAACCGCCGAGGGCTGGAGTAGCTTTACCGGCAGTTTTCTGATTGGGGGTGCCGGTGGGGTGATGTTTGCCGGTGTACTGCTGTTTTTCCTGCCCGTTTTGGAAGGGATTGGCGGCAATTTGTTTAATTAATTCCGTCGTTCCGATGGGCAAAAATGGGGGAGCTAGAATGACTTTCTGGCTCCTTTTTATTGGTTGGATTTATTAATTGGCATTGCTACAGCCTGTTAAGGGGTTGCGGGATACGGCTGTAAACCCAGTTGTTCTAACCTCATTGGGGTCAAGCCTTGGAAACACGATTTTTTGTATCCTTTAATCTATGAACAGGCTGTAAGGGTTTACAGAGTATCACCCCGTTGTGGTTCGGATAGCCTGGGTGGTGTAGCCAGGTAATTTTGTTGTCACCTAAATCATTTGAGATATATAGCAATCCCAAATGAGTTTAGAACAAGGGTCGCAGGGGCACCGCCCCCGTCCTTGGTTCTGGAAAATTCTTGTTTATAAATCAAGTAGGATTGCTATGGCTGTGATTTACTGAATTAATCATTTCCCCCGGTCAGGGATTGTTCCCCTGTTTTTATACATATTTCTTAAATTACTGAAGAAATCCTTAAACATTGGCAACCGGAGCGACCGGGGCATCTATAAAGGTAGGGTGACGTTACCCGTGAGTGTCCATGCTTGGTATCCAGTTCACCGCATCCGAGTCCTTGAGGGGGTGGGTGCCCCGGTTGGTGGTACGGCGATGGCTCTGGTTCTTGGCGACCATGACCTGGGGCTTGATGGCTCTGGGTAGTGCGACCCGGGTGATGGAGGCGGGGTTAGCCTGTCCCGATTGGCCGCTCTGTTTTGGTCAGGTACTGCCCGCCCAGCAGATGGATTTGCAGGTGTTTTTGGAGTGGTTTCACCGCTTGGTGGCGGCGACGGTGGGATGCGGGGTGTTGATCCTGGTGGGAATGACTTGGGGGTGGCGCTCCCATTTACCCCGGTGGTTGCCCTGGGGAGCGACGGCGGCGTTGGGCTTGGTGCTGTGGCAGGGGATTTTGGGGGGGCTGACCGTGACCCAATTGCTCCGGTTTGACATTGTGACGGCGCACCTGGGGACGGGGCTGGCGTTTTTTAGCCTGTTGTTGACCCTGGCGGTGGCACTGCTGGAAATACCGGCGGTCACCCAACCGTTACCCAGATTTTTGCCGGGTTTCGCCTTAGTTGCGACCCTGATTGTGTATGGTCAAAGTCTGCTGGGGGGACTGGTGGCTTCCCGCTGGGCGGCGCACCAATGTTTCCTGGGGCGGGAACTGTGCCAAGTCCTGCACTGGCATTTGTTGGGGTTGATTCCGGCGACGCTCGTGACGCTGGGGGTGGGGGTCATCACCCTGCGGCAAAAACGGGTCGTGCCAGGGTTGGGACGGTTGGGGCATGGGGTCTTGATGCTGTTGGCGGTGCAGATTGGGGTGGGGGTGGCGACCTACCAATTGCGGCTTCAGGTCGAGCCGTTGACCGTGACCCATCAGGCGGTGGGTGCCCTGTTGTTGGGCAGTCTATTGGTACTAACGGTGTCTTTACAACGCATGACTCGCCAAGTAACCGCAACCACAATTTAAGGAGCAATTATGCAGGTCGCTAGGTGGGAAATGGGAACCCCGTGGGTCAGGGTGCAGGACTATATCCAACTGATGAAACCTCGGATTATTGTTCTGCTGTTGGTGACGACGGCGGGGGCGATTTGGTTGGCTTCCCAGGGCGAGCCGGATGTAAACATTTTACTGACAACGTTATTCACGGGCACGTTGGCGGCGGGGTCAGCCAATACGATCAACTGTCTGTACGACCGGGATATTGACCAGGTGATGGTGCGTACCCAAAGGCGACCGATTCCGGCGGGGCGGATCACCCCGTTCCAGGCGTTGGTGTTTGCGGTGGTTTTGGCGGTGGGGGCGTTGGTTCTGCAAACCTGGCGGGTGAATCTCCTGAGTGGGTTGTTGGAATGGGCGGGGATTTTGGTGTATGTGCTGGTTTACACCCATTGGCTCAAGCGTTCGAGTCCCCAAAACATTGTCATTGGGGGGGCGGCGGGGGCGATTCCGCCTTTGGTGGGTTGGGCGGCGGTGACGGGGGAATTATCCGCCTGTGCCTGGATTTTGTTTGCGATTATTTTTATCTGGACACCGCCCCATTTTTGGGCATTGGCGTTGATGATTCGGGAGGATTATGCCCAGGTGGGGGTGCCCATGTTGCCGGTGGTGGCGGGTTCGGAGCAGACAACCCAGCAAATTTTGCTCTACACCTTACTGCTGATTCCCACCAGTTTGCTGTTGGTTTATCCCTGTGGGGTGGTGGGGGGATTGTACGCCCTGATTGCCCTAGCCTTGGGGGGGATTTTTCTATACAAAGTATTGCAATTATTTACCCAACCCCAAGAAATTTCCCTGGCTCGTTCGGTGTTTAAGTATTCGATTTTATATTTGATGTTGCTGTCTTTGGGAATGGGATTGGATCGTTGGCCGTTGATGCACACCTGGCAGCATGTGCTGGTGCAAAAAGCGGCGCATTGGTGGGGGTAAATTCGGGGTAAACTCATCAGCAGTCAGAGGCGAGTCAAAACCATGACCGAACCGTCCCCAGTGACCCTAGAAACCATTGCCCAAACCTTGGCGGAGTTTCGTCAGGAGGTGAATAGCCGCTTGGATCCGTTGGAAACCCGATTAGACCAAGTGGAAAACCGATTGAATAAAGTGGAAAACCGTTTAGATGCCCTAGAGGGGGATTTCCGGCAATTTCAGGCGGTGAATGAAGCCTATCAGAAAGCCGCTGACCGGGTAGCGAATTTGGCCTTTACGGTGGTGACCGCCTCTGCCGCCGTGATTGTCTTGGCACCTGCGGTCAAGGTTTTAGCCGAGTATGTGACCCGTTTGCCCGCGTGAGGGAGTCTGACGAACCGCAACCGAGGGGGTCGCCCCAGCTCTGAAAACTAGGTGATAAAGCCCGCCGGGTTGGCTTAGTTTTTTTAATTTGGGAACTTTTGGGCGAACTTCGGTAAAAAAAAATACTGTACTGCTTATGCCCAGGGATCAAGCGCATTGGTAGAGGTTTTCTGATAAACTCTTAATGAAATGTAAAAAACTCATTAAGACATGAATATTTTGGTGGTGGGGGCGACGGGCACCCTCGGGCGGCAGGTGGTACGGCGGGCATTGCAATCAGGACATCGGGTGCGGTGTTTGGTGCGGACATTGCCCAAGGCGACTTTTTTGCGGGAGTGGGGGGCGGAACTGGTGCCGGGAAATCTCTGTCGCCCGGAGACCCTGACCGATGCCCTGGCGGAAATGGATGTGGTGGTGGATGCGGCGACGGCCCGCCCGACGGATGGGATTGGCATTCGGGAGGTGGATTGGCAGGGCAAGGTGAGTCTGGTGCAGGCGATGGTGCGGGCGGGGGTGAAGCGTTTGCTCTTTTTCTCCATCCTGGGCTGTGAACGCTATCCCCATGTGCCGTTGATGAGTGTCAAGGCGGCGACGGAGGCTTTTTTGGCGGAGTCGGGCTTGGACTACACGATTTTGGCACCGGCGGGGTTTTTCCAGGGGTTGATCGGCCAGTTTGCCATTCCCATTTTGGAGGAGCAGTCCGTGTGGCTGACGGGGACGTCGGCGGCGGTGGCCTATATGGATACCCAGGATGTGGCTCGGTTTGCCCTGCGCTGTCTGGAGGTGCCGGAGACGATTGGGCAAAAACTGCCGGTGGTGGGTGCCAAAGCCTGGACTTCCGAGGAAATTATTGCCCTGTGTGAGCGGCTGAGCGGCAAAAATGCCCGGATTCTCCGCATTCCCCTGGGGGTTTTGACCGCAACCCGGCAGGTATTACGGGGGTTTCAATGGACGTGGAATATCGCCGACCGGTTAGCCTTTGCCGCCGTTTTGGCCGGGGGCGAGACCCTGACGGCCGAGATGGACGGGGTGTATGCCCAGTTGGGTTTGAACCCGGAGGAGACGGGCAGTTTGGAGGACTATTTAGCGGAATATTTTGGCCGGATTTTGCAAAAACTCAAGGAGCGCAACTATGAACTAGACCGGCAAAAGCGCAAGGAACAGGAACAACGCAAACGCCGCCGCCCCTTCAAGACCTCCGCCAAAACCGGTAGCTAAATTGTTCATTTTATAATCCCATATACAACCGGCTGGGGGGCGTGGTGGGCAAAATCGGCATTATTTACAACGATGACAAACCGGAAGCCGAGCGAGCCGCCGGGGAATTGCGGACACTCCTGGAGCAACGGGGGCGGCAAGTCTGTGTGGCAACGGGGGTGGGGGGCTTGCTGGGCTATGCCCAACCGGGGAGTCCCGTCTGTCACACGCCGATTGAATGGTTGACCCCGCCAGGGTTTGACCAGGATGTGGAATTTACGATTGTCCTGGGGGGGGATGGCACGGTGCTGTCCGCCAACCGCCAATGTACGCCCCTGGGGATTCCCCTCTTAACCGTCAATACGGGACATTTGGGTTTTTTGACGGAGACCTATTTGGAATCCTTGCCCACCGCCCTCGATGCCCTCTTGAGTGGGGATTATCAGGTGGAAGAGCGCATCACTTTAGCAGTACAGGTCTGGGAAGGTCAAACCCGGATTTGGGAAGCCCTAGCCTTGAATGAGGTGGTACTGCACCGGGAACCCCTAGCGAAACTCTGCCATTTTGAGGTGCAGGTGGGGAGTCATGCCCTGGTGGATATTCCCGCCGATGGGGTGATTTTGTCCACGCCCACGGGTTCCACCGCCTATGCCCTGTCCGCCGGGGGGCCGGTGTTGTCGCCGGGGGTGGCGGCGCTGTTGATGATCCCCATTTGTCCCCATTCCCTCGCCTCCCGGGCTTTGGTATTTGACGACCGGGAACAGGTGCAGATCGTGGCGGCCAACCGCTCCCGTTTGGTGTTGGTTGCCGATGGGAATGCGGGCTGTTATGTCCAGCCGGACAACCACGTCACCATCCAGCGTTCCCCCTACCCCGCCCGGTTTGTGCGCCTGCGCCCGCCGGAATTTTTCCATCTCCTGCGGCAAAAGTTGGGCTGGGGATTGCCCCATCAAGCCAAGCCCAAAACACCCTGAGGGTTAGGGTTAACGCACCGTGAGCCTTTGAGCCAAAAAGGGCAACACCTGGGTCGCGGGTAACGGGCGGGCAAACAGATACCCCTGAGCCAGGGGACAGCCCAACCGTTGTAGCCAGAGCCTCTGCATCTCCGTTTCCACCCCCTCCGCCACTACGGTCAGACCCAAACTGGCACCCAAATTCACCATCGCCGCCACAATTGCCTGCGCCCGTGGCCCCATCCCCACCAAAAAAGAACGGTCAATTTTCAGATATTGGATCGCCAAATCGTGCAGTCGCCCTAGGGAAGAATAACCCGTGCCAAAATCATCCAGCCCCACCGGCACCCCACATTCCCGCAAGCGAGACAGGGTATCATGCACAGCGGTCAATCCTCCCACCAACACCCCCTCCGTGATCTCCAAAACTAACTGCTGGGGCTGTAACCCGGCGGACTGCAACCCAGCCACCACATCCGAGACAAAATCTGGGTCAGTCAATTGTACTGGCGCCACATTGACGTGCATTTGTAAGCGGAGCCAGTCCGGCAACCTTGCCTGCCATTCAGCCAACTGTCGCAATGCCTGCCGCAATACCCACCGCCCCAGGGGCACCATCAACCCCCTGGCCTCCGCCAAAGGGATAAACTCCCCCGGCCCCAGTAGCCCCCGCTGGGGATGTTGCCAGCGCATCAAAGCTTCAAACCCCACCGTTGCCCCCGTCGCCACATCCACCACCGGCTGGTAATGCAGGACAAACTGCTGTTGTGTCAAAGCCAAATTCAGGTCGTACATGCCTCCTTGCACCTGGGTTACCTCCTCATCAAAAGGCACCTCCTGGTCAATGGTTGTGGCCGTAATCACCACCGCCCGCACCCCCAAATTGGTCAATTCATTTAGGAAGGTCAACTCCAACTTCCTATTCTGAGTCCGCAGAGCACACCACCCCGAAACCCTGACCCCCGGTGCCTGGAGCACCTGATCCCAGACCGCCCTCATTTCCGCTAAATCCCTGGGGTGGACGTAATCCCACCAGTGATGTCCGCACAGCTCTGACCCCTCCCGCCCCAGCAGGGGTTGCCAACTGCCCAGAGTATCAATGATTACCCCAGCAGAATTTACCAGTAAAACCGGTTCCCTGGGAGCGAAATGAGACAACATAGAACTAAGCTAGGGTTGAGTGGGCGAAAGGAACACAATATTAAGGCTAATTCAAGATTTAATCCTTAAAAAAGCCTCAACCTTTAAGGGTAATTAACTTTTGTGGACTATATTATCGGTCACTTTACAAAATAACAGATTTGGATTTGGGAATAATCCGTAAAAATGCTCAAAAAAACCACGCCGCCATCTCCGTAAAAACTCGTTGATTTAATCAAAAATTAACTCTTAGGGAACAATGTGATACTGTTGTTATGACAGAATTTAGCAGCCTATGCCGTGGTCATCATGATCCATTCATGATCCATCTGAACCAACCGCATCCACCGCCTGAGGAAGGAGTTCCAAAACCACCGGGGTATGATCACTGGGTTGTTCCCAACTACGGGGTTCCCGGTCAATCCAACAGTTCTTTACCCCAGGACGCAAGGAAGCACTAATCAAAATATGGTCAATCCGCCAGCCCTGGTTACGGCGAAATGAACCCGCCCGGTAGTCCCACCAGGTAAATTGTCCCGCCTCCTGGGAAAATAACCGCAAACCATCATAAAAATTCAGGCTTAAAAAATTCGCAAATGCCTGCCGTTCCGGGGGAGAAGCCATAATATGTTCCGCTTTATTCTCAGGGTCATAAATATCCAAATCCGTCGGGGCAATGTTCCAATCCCCACAGACACACACCGGGGCGGCTGACTCGGATAAATGACTTAAATACTGATGCAATGCCCCTAACCAACGCAATTTATAACCATACTTCTCACTGCCCACACTTTGCCCATTAGGAACGTAGATATTAATGATTTCTAAGCTGTTAATTTTCACATGGATCAGTCGTTTTTGGGCATCCAAATCCCCAACCGCTTCTGCCCCTAAAACCGGCGTAAATCCAACGGAGATAGCTGTGGGTACTGTCCTACTTAAAATAGCCACCCCATTGTAGGATTTCTGCCCGGCAATGGCACAGGTGTAACCAGGAAAACTATCCTGGGGAAATTGCTCATCCACTACTTTCGTTTCCTGTAAACATAAAATATCCACGGGATTTTTTTGTAACCACTTTTGAATATGCCCTAGACGAGTCCGAATTGAATTCACATTCCAGGTGGCAATTTTCATCGTTAACTTGACTAAAAACTATCCGTAGTATAGCACCGCACCCAAGCGGTTTTATCAACAGGAAAATACCCCTACGCATTCCCCAAGTTCCACACTAAACTAAAGTTATCAGGTTCATCAATGGGGGAATGGGCTATGCCTTGGGGAATTGGTTTAGGGATGGTCATCCTCGGCATCGGGTTACTTTCCGGTTTGAAACTGGATCGGGAGTACCAACGGGGGGTGATTTTTCGCCTCGGACGCTTAACCGGGATTCGGGGGCCGGGAATATATTGGCTAATCCCGATTTTAGAGCAAAAAATCCAGGTGGATATTCGCACCAAAACCGTGGATATTCAACCCCAAGAAACCGTTACTGCTGATAGTGTTACCATCCGGGTCAATGCGGTTTTATACTATCGGATTGTGGATGCGGCTAAGGCGATCAATCGGGTGGAAAATTACCATCAAGCGGTGTATTTGGCGGCTCAAACTACCCTACGAAATGTAGTCGGTCAAAATATCTTGGATGATGTGCTAAAAAATCGGGATAAGGTGAATCTGCGGATTCAGGAAATTGTGGACGAAATCACCGAACCCTGGGGCATTGAAATCGAGCGGGTGGAAATGCGGGATGTGGAAATCCCCCTGGCGATGCAGAGGGCGATGGCAAAAGAGGCGGAAGCGGTGCGGGAAAAACGGGCACGGTTAATCAAAGCCGCCGCTGAGCAGGATGCTTCGGTGCAACTGGCCGCTGCCGCTAAGGAAATTACTGCTAATCCCGCCGCTTTGGAATTGCGCCGCCTGCAAATGCTGACGGAAATTGGGGCGGAAAACAACACCACCACGATTATTATGGTGCCTGCGGATTTCGTGAATTTGGCTAAACGTTGGGCAGAATCCTCTTCCCCTGTTTCTACTCCCGGGGAATCCCCTTACGAATCGGTTTAATTATCCCCATCTCATAGGATGGGTGAACTGATAGAACCCTAAGTTTTTTGACCTCTGCCCCACCAATAGCCCACCCTCACCCAAAAGCCGGTTAATTACAACCTGTTCACAAAAGGAAGGATACAAAAAATCGTGTTTCCAAGGCTTGACCCCAACAATAAACAATAGCAAGAATAAAGTTAGAACAAGTGGGTTTACAACCGTATCCCATAACCCCTTAATAGGCCGTATTTCTTCAGAGTAATGCTGAATTTTAAGACTTTGAGGGTTTGCGCCGAAATGTGCATCTAGCCTGATAATATAAAGTATAGCAATCCTAAATGAAAATAGAACAGGGGTCGTAGGGGCACCGCCCCCGTACTTGGTTCTGGAAAACTTTTGTATGCCTACGGCACGCAAGCTAATGTAAATCAAGTAGGATTGCCATATATCCCACAACCACTCAAAAGCAAAAGACTGTAATTTACAGCTATTGAGAATGACCCCTGCGTTATTGATAATTACCAACAAGAGAAGGGGGCTTCCGAGCCTGCCGTGTAAGTACAAAAATCCATAAGTAGAGGTGCCCTAAGTATTTTACCTGCCATTGAAGTACACCCTGATCTGATTGATTACAACTGACAATCTACAACCCAACGCAGTCCGGTAAACATATGTCGGATATGGGGGTGATACCAATTGCGAAAACTGGGGCGTTGTAGATAAGCATGGGTTGCCCAACTCCCACCCCGCATGACTTTGTGCTGATAGTCAAAGTAATTGGCTGAGTAGCCGGGATAGGGATAGGCGGTGAAGTTTGGGTAAGGAGCAAACCAAGAATCCGTCCATTCCCACACCCACCCCTGCGCCGGTAATCCCTGTTGCGCCGCCCATTCCCACTCCATCTCCGTCGGTAATCGTTTCCCCACAAACCGGCAATAGGCTTCGGCTTCGTAATAGCTAATGCCACACACCGGCAGAGCTTCATCTGCTGATTGCCAGTACAATGGCTGAGTGATGTTATGTTTTTGCACCCACACCCATCCATTCTCTGACCACCAACGGGGTTCCTGATAACCACCAGCGGCGATAAATTCCGCAAATTCGGCTTGGGTGACAGGAGTGTTACGAATCTGAAAACTGTCAATGTCTTGGGTATAAGTCGGACGTTCATTATCCAGCGCATTCACCCCATGATTACCAAGAATCGCTTGTCCAGTGGGAATAGAAATTAGCTTTTTTGGCACGGTAACTGGTGGGATTTTGGGTGTTAAATTCTTTTGTAGAACCCGGATGACAGTCATGGTTTCTTGGTGTTGCATTTCATGTTGAATCACCCAGTGCCACATCCGCTCTTGTTCAGGAGTAATTGTGGATAAATTGGCTAAAATTTTCTCACGAATAGTATGCACATATTCCCACAACAATTGCGGGGATGGTAACATAGACCCACGCTGGGATTTGGCATACCCATCCACCCGAAAAATCGGCGTGAGTTCAGGATAGGGTAATGGTTCCCCTAATAACCACAGGGCTTCTGTATAGGCAATATGCCCAAAATGCCAGCCTAATGGACTGAGTTCAGGATGGACTTGTTGTTGCAGTTCTGACAGGGTTAAATCCGCAACTAAAGCCAAGGTTTTCTGCCGACAATCCTGATATAAATGGTATAAAAATTCCCGCTTGTCCATGAGGTTATTTATCGGCATAGAATTCATGTCAAATTAATGACTAGCTAATTAGTAACTAATCCAAAATTTTTTCCAATCCATAAACCAATTGTTTGAGTTGGCGTACCTTGCGAATGGCGAGTAAAACTCCTGGCATATAACAACTGCGGTCACTCGTGTCATGGCGCAGGGTATAGAGTTCCCCTGGGGCACCAAAAATTACTTCCTGGTGAGCAATCAGTCCCGGCAAACGGACACTATGAATGCGGATGTGTTCTGGTGCCAATCCCCCCCGTACGCCGGGTAACGTTTCAGTTTCGTTAACCGTAGCAGGGTTATAGGTTTTGCCCATTTCCGCTAACATTTGGGCGGTTTTGAGGGCGGTTCCACTAGGGGCATCGGCTTTTTGGTTGTGGTGTAATTCGATGATTTCCACATGGTCAAAATAACGACACGCTTGAATCGCCGCCTGTTGCAATAACACCATACCAATCGAAAAATTGGGAGCAATAATACAGCCCATGCTCGCCTTGTCACAAAATTCCGCCAAATCTTGAATTTGTTCTAAACTTAAACCGGTCGTACCCACCACCGGATACACCCCATAGGCAATTGCCGCCCGCACATTTTCATAAACGCTTTGGGGATGGGTAAAATCCACCAGCACCCCTGCTTGTTTTTCCTGAGCCACCAGGGCACACAGGGACTGCAAATCCGGCGTAATCGGTACTTCCAATGCCCCGATGCCCGCCACTTCCCCCGCATCTTCCCCCAGGTGATGCCGATCCACCGCTCCCATTAGTATAAAGTCATTACTACTAGCCACGGCTTTAACCACCTGGCGACCCATTTTTCCGGCGGCACCGGTGATGATGACGGGGATAGGTTGATTCATAGTCCATCTGTTCGTCGTTCCTGAGCTATTGTAAAGGACACTTAGGGCGGTTGGTTACGTCCTCAAAAGATTGAGGCACAATAGAAAAATATCTGGGGGTACAACAATGATTCGCTCAAGTTTGGCGGGAAAATCCCGTCGGGTGTGGTGGGTGGCTCTGGCGGCTTCCGTATGTGTGGGTGCAGTAGGAGGTGGTGCAGTCTGGTGGGTGCAACATTCCCGGCAACCGGCATCCCAGCGGTTTGTGGTCACGGCGGAGCAACCCCGTTTGTACTGGTTGAAGGTGCAACAGGGGCAGGAAATGTTGGTCAGCGACCCGTTGCTCAACGCCCCCAAGGACGACCCTACAGCGGCGCTCCGGCAGGCGATGAATCTCATTCTCAGTACGCCCCCCAACGGTATGACCACCGCCATTCCCAGTGGCACCCGGTTGCTCAGTTTGGAATTGAAAAACGGTGCCGTTTATGTCAATCTCTCACGGGAATTTGTTACTGGCGGGGGCAGTTATTCGGTGATTTATCGGGTAGCCCAGGTGATTTATACCGCCAGCAGTTTGAACCCCCAAGCCCCCATTTATCTACAAATTGAAGGGCAACCTGCGCCGCCCATTGCTGGGGAAGGATTGGTCATTGATTACCCGACCACTCGCCGTCAGTTTGCCCAGGATGCGGGGTTACCGTTGATTTAATTGCGCTTTAATTTCCTGCAATCATTGACAATTAGGACAATAGCGAAATATTCCCCTTATGCCAATGGAATTATCACCCCAAGAGTTTCAGAATCAAGTGCTTACGGAATTGCGTGGCATTAGCACCCGCTTGGATAAGGTAGAAAGCCGTTTGGACAAACTCGAGAGCCGTTTGGATAACATAGAGACGCGGGTGGGAAACTTGGAAACTCGGGTAGGGAACTTAGAGACTCGGGTAGGGAACTTAGAAACTCAGGTAGGCAATTTGGAAGCTCAAGTAAGTAAGTTAGAAACCCAAGTGGAAAACCAGGACTATAAATTTGATGTGTTTCGTCAGGCTACGGATAACCTTACGCGCTTGGCGACGACAATTATTATCACCGCTGGAACTGTGACGGTATTGGCGAATTTAGGACCATCACTGCTGAATTTAGCTGTCCGGCTTACTGAACTGGCTACTAAGAGTTAATCCGGGGTATTTGGCAGTAATAGTCCAAAGATTTTTGGGAATTGCAAATTTTTAATATATAGCAATCCTATTTGATTAACCAACAAAAATTTCCCAGAACCAAGAACGGGGGCGGTGTCCCTGCGACTCCCTATTCCATTTTCATTTAGGATTGCTATCGGGCATCTCTATTTATTTGAGCCAACCTATAGCCTGCGTGGCGTAGCCATAAATCTCATCGTTAGCATACCCATATTACCCAGAACCAAGGGCGGGGGTGCCCCTGCGACCCGTATTCCATTTTCATTTAGGATTGCTATATAGAAATTTTACTTGATTAATCAACAGAAATCTCCCAGAACCAAGGATGGGGGCGTTGCCCCTGCAACCCCTATTCTACTTTCATTTAGGATTGTTACATAGCCATTCTTACTGCCAAGGCGCATCTCAGGTCTTTTGCATGAGAAGTACTGCGGATAAATTCTCCTAAAAGAGCGGCCATTTTTAGTTTTGTACAGGTCGGCATTCTTACCTCCCTAGTTATGCCTCTTACGCTTTAATTTATTAGCCCACACAAGGACGGCTATCCCTACTGCCTCTTAGCGGTGATTCTCTTACCATGAAGGTAGTGATGTTCTCAAAGAATGACCATGTTTTATTTTGACCCATTGTATTTTATCTTTGCGATACCCGGTTTGCTTCTAGGGCTGTGGGCGCAATTTCGGGTACAATCGGCTTTCCAAGAATACTCTCAAGTGGGAACCCGTCTGACCGGTGCCCGTGCCGCCCGGATGTTGTTGGACCGCTATGGGTTGCAGGGTGTCCGAGTGGAGCGGGTGGATGGTTTCCTGAGCGACCACTACAACCCCCTCACCCGGGAATTGCGCCTGAGTCCGACGGTGTATGATGGGGCAACGGTGGCTTCTGTGGGGGTAGCGGCGCATGAGGCGGGTCATGCCATCCAGCACGCTGAGGAGTACACCCCCCTGCAATTTCGGTCGGCGATTGTCCCCGGCGTGGTCGTGGGGAGTTGGTTGGGACCACTGCTGTTTTTTGTGGGGTTCATTTTTAGTTCCCTACGGGTGCTGGCTTGGGTTGGCGTGGGGGTCTTTGCCCTGGTCGCCCTGTTTTCCCTGGTCACTTTGCCGGTGGAGTTTGATGCCAGCAACCGGGCGAAGAAACTGCTGGTATCCGAAGGGATTTTAGACAGCCAAGAAATGACCGGGGTGAATGCGGTGTTGGATGCCGCCGCTTTGACCTACGTGGCTGCCGCCGTGCAAGCGGTGATGAACCTGCTGTACTACGTCTTTCTGCTGACCGGCAGTCGGCGCAACGATTAACCTCGGCAAAGTTGATAGAGGGCTTGGGCAATTCCTAATGCACCACCGCCCCTGCCCACCCGTTCTTGACCATTCCGCTGACATTGGCGCAGGTACTCCGGGTTCTCCATTGCCCGTACTGCCCACTCGGCGGCTAACCGTAACTCAGTTGCTCCCGCTACGCCCCGCCCGACCGTTTGCACAGAGCAACCCAACAAACGCATCTGCGCCTCGGCAAACCGGTAGGTAAATTGGGGGCCCCGCCCAGGAATTTGGATCACCGGCTTGCCCAACCCCACCGCCTGTTCAATCGCCGTCCCCGCCATGCCCACCACCACCCGACTGGCTTGGAGAATATCCACAAACCGCTCCCGGGCGCAATGCACGACCCCCGCCGGACAATGTAATTCCCCCGATTGATACTGCCAGCCCCGTTTCATGGCTAATTGCATTAACAATTCATCCGTAAAACCTGACACCAACGCCGCCCATACCTGCACCTGCGGACGTAGGGTGAATAAATATTCACAAAAGCCTAACAAAAGCTGGAAATTGTCCTTGGCTTCTGGCAGGCGACTGCCCGGTAATAGGGCGATCACGGGGTGATTCTCATCAGCACCCAACAATGTGCCCGTCGGTTCCAGTCCATCCATGATCGGATAACCGGCAAACACCGCCTTATCCATGCCCCGTTTTTGCAACTGGTGCGCCGTAAATTCATCCCGGGTAAACACCTGTAAACAGCGGGGTGCGGTCAACCCCCACCAGGTCAGCCCCGGCAATTTCAACTCCCCCTCGTAATAACTCGAAGTGGATACGATAAACGCCGTATAGGGTCGCCCCGACAGGCGGGCAAAACCCAAGGGCACCCCATCCCCCACCGCCACCAGCAGGTCACAGGTCGCCGCCACCCGCCGTAACGCTTGCCATTGCCGCCAGGTCAACGCCAACAACCCACCGCCCACATCCCGCACCAGCAACCAGGGATTCATATAAAAAATCCCCCCGGAGGGCAGGCTACGGGTGGGTGCAATAATTGGAATGCCCAACCGGCGATAGGCGTGTCCCTCCCCCACCATCGGTAAAGCGAGTACCTGTGCGCCCAAATTTTGGCAGGCTTGGGCAATCAAACTGGCATTTAAGTCCTCCCCATGCCCGTTGCTGAGAAATAAAATGGTGGTCATGGGTGCAACATCATCTCCCTCATTTATGGACACCTCTATTTATTCACAACGATACAAAATTATCTCGCTGGAACCCTTATATCCAGGAGAACCAGAAGGGCTACGCCCCTGCGACCCATTTTTAGAAGTGCCCTTATACTAAAATCCATTCTGGCTCAAGGAATCACCTATTCCTGTAAAATTTCACTTGATAATACTGGTGGGGTGAACCCATGTTCAAAAGCACCAAAAATTATTTTCCTAAATTTAATTAAGGTTGCGCCATGACCTATTTTCCTCCCAAACAACCGGCATTTAATTATTTACACCATTTGGCACTCATGTATGGGGATGCCCAACAGCCCTGGACTGTGGATGACTTGAGCTTCTATGTCGTCCATCAATCGGCACCGGGCATTTGGCAAGATTGGTTATTTGATTCTTTTTTGTTTTTGAATATCGCCAGTAAAAATAAACGGGACTACCGGGCAGATATTAATTTAGGTACGACGATGAGCGGGGAAGGGGATTTTTTTGCCGCCTGTTCTCCCCAACCGGCAGGGGTCGCAGAGTGGGAAGAATTGCTGGACTTTTACAGCGATGCGGTGCGAACCTTAAACCAAACCATCAAACAACTCATTCCCCATATTAACACCCCCTTAACCACCCAACGGAATGCGGTGTTGATGATCCCCTACCCCCACATCACCCAGGTGGATTTCGGTCGTTCCGGCTGGAATTTTTCCACCCAAGGGCAAAATTTAGACCAGGCTACCCGTGCCCGTTTAAGTGCCTGTCAATGGTTTATTGAGGAATTAAAAAAACGCTTACCCGCCTGTGAATATGTACATATTTTGGGGGTCTATTGGATGTTTGAAACCGTATTTCGCAGTTGGGAAGTGGATGACCATTGGTTGTTAAAAGAATTACGTCCATTCATTCATCAAATGGGATATAAATTCCTCTGGATTCCCTTTTATAGTACCTATAACATTCACCTGTTAGATGATTATCAAAACTATTATTTTGACCTGGCTTTCTTGCAACCCAATTATATGTTTTATCAACGGGGGGTCAATTTAGCCCAAGCTGCCCAAGCCGCCCAAAAACGCCAAGCCGGTTTAGAAATTGAATACTACTTAGAATTAGATGAACCCATTGCCGTCCAAGGGGAACGCCACCAGCGGTTTCGAGAATATTTGGATGGGGGAGTGACCTATGGGTATATGCGAGAATCTGCCTGTGCTTATTTTTTAGGTCAAAAATCCTTAGAACGAATGGCTATTCATCCTGACCCCCAGGAATGGGAATTTTATCAAGATATTTATCACTTTATCCGGGGCACCTATATCCCCAAATCCCTACGCTAAATTAGAGACACTGATTATTCCTTGCTCATGGCACCAGAGTCCGTCCCCACCGAGATTTTACTCAACCAGTCCGCCCAACCCTTGGGGGAATTTTTACTTCCTGACCGTCCCCAACCCGGCAGTCCTGTGGAGGTGAACGGGCAACTTTACACCGTCCTCGAACGGCGGCATCGCTATCACTATCGGGGCGGTCGTTATCAACTGCACAAGATGGCACTCCTGGTACAGGTTGCCCACCCTGACCGGAATCGTTGGCAAGGGCGATGGATCATTGGAGATGGTCGTTGTCAGTATAATGCCCTATCGGAATTAGTACGATGTGCCGTGAACCCCTCGGGTCCTTGCCGAGACTGTCCGAGTTTTGCGCCCGCTTCCGGTACAATCAGGGATGGCTCAGAGGGGAAACCATCGTGCTAGACCTCAAACTCATCCGGGAACAGCCTTTACAGGTAGCCGAGCGGTTGGCGACCCGGCACGGGGAAGTTGATTTGCAACCGATTCTTGACCTGGATGAGCAGGTGCGTTCCCTGGAGAAACAACGCTCCCGTCTGCAAGCAGAAAGTAATGACATTGGCAAGCAAGTTGGTCAACTCCTGCGCTCCGGCGGTGCGGAAACCACTTTGGCAGACCTGCGGCAACGGGGGCAAGAACTGAAACAAATTTTGGCAAATCTAGAGCAACAGGAGCGAGAACTGCGGCAAAAATTAGAAGCATTATTATTACAATTGCCGAATTTGCCTGCCCCGGATGTGCCGGTGGGAAAGGATGAGAATCAGAATATTGAACGCTCTCGCTGGGGGGATGAATATAAATCAAAAATAGACGTTTTACCCCATTGGGAAATTGCAGAAAAGCTACGCCTATTTGAAACGGAACGGGCTACTAAAATTGCCCAAAGTCGGTTTGTGACCCTGTGGGGGGCGGGGGCGGCTTTGGAACGAGCTTTAATTCAATGGATGTTACATCACCATATTCAACGGGGTTATATCGAAGTTTTGCCCCCTTTTTTAGTGAATAGCCAAGCCCTCACAGGTACGGGACAATTACCTAAATTTAGTCAGGAAAGTTTTGCCTGTCGGGACGATGATTTATGGTTAATTCCCACCGCTGAAGTACCCGTAACTAATTTATATCGGGATGAAATTTTAAGTGCGGAACAATTACCCATTTATCACTGTGCGTGGACCCCTTGTTTTCGCCGGGAAGCGGGTAGTTATGGGCGGGATACCAGGGGTTTGATTCGTTTACACCAGTTTAATAAAGTGGAATTGGTGAAAATTGTCCACCCGGAAACCTCTGCCCAAGAACATGAGCAATTGGTACGGGATGCGGCGACCCTTTTAGAAGCATTGAAACTGCCTTACCGAGTGGTTGAATTATGTACGGGGGATTTGGGATTTGGGGCACAAAAATGTTATGACCTAGAAGTTTGGTTGCCCGCCCAGAAAACCTATCGGGAAATTTCTAGTTGTTCCAATTTCGGGACTTTTCAAGCCCGTCGGGCTGGGATTCGTTATGGGGAACCGGGGAAAAAGGGTACGGAGTTTGTGCATACGCTCAATGGTTCAGCCTTGGCGGTGGGACGAACGATGGCGGCGATTTTGGAACAATATCAACAGCCCGATGGTCAAGTTTATATCCCGGAGGTATTGCAACCCTTTCTCGGTCGGGAAACCCTATGAAATTGGGAGAGTGGTTTGGCTTATTCATCCTCGTTGTTGCGCTTTATATTCTATGGGAAATTCGTTATCTTTTACTGTTAGTTTTTGCCGCAGTTTTAGTGGCAGTAGCGTTGGATGGGGTAGTTAATTTCCTACGTCGGTGGCGGATTTCCCAGGGGATGGCAATTGGATTAACCCTATTTGCTTTACTCGCAATTATCATTACCCTTGTCACCTTAATTATTCCCCCTTTTAGTAAAGAATTTGAAGAACTCATCAAACTGCTTCCCAAGGGGTTTCAAGCGGTGGCTCGTTGGTTAGAAAAATTACAACTCCAGATTTTTGGAGAAACCCTGTTTAATTTTGCGACCAATGGGGATTTGCTTCGCCAGTTACAAGCCTTTGCCAATCCCTTACTCAGCCGGGGAATTAATTTCTTTTTTGATACGTTAGGTGGGGTACTTTCTATTTTATTAATTTTGGTTTTGTCCATCATGTTTCTTGCTGACCCAGCCGCCTATCGTCAGGGCTTTATTCGCATATTTCCCTCTTTTTATCGCAATCGAGCCGACACCATTCTCAAACGTTGTGAAGTGAATTTGCGGGCATGGATGCTAGGGACACTGACGGCGATGTCGGTGGTGGGGATTCTCAGTTTTATCGGTTTATCATTATTGGGAGTGCGTTTATATTTTGCCCATGCCTTGATTGCCGGATTGTTTAATTTAATCCCCAATATTGGTCCAACATTGAGTTTGATTCCCCCGACGGTGATTGCTTCTTTAGATGCCCCTTGGAAGGCGATTGCAGTGGTCATTTTATATTTCTTTATCCAACAAACCGATGCCTATTTTGTGACCCCTTATGTCATGTCTCAACACCTGGAATTACCCCCGGCTTTAACCTTGATGGCGCAGATTTTTTTCACAACTTTTTTGGGTCTGCCCGGACTGATTTTAGCCTTACCTTTGATGGTTGTGTCCCGGGTGTGGATTGAAGAAGCCCTGATGAAAGATATATTAGACCGTTGGAGATAAAGGGCATATTATTTTACGGCACCTCTATTTATTCATACCAGCAGAAGGTTATCTCGCTGGCAGGCAGATATTCTGGAGAACCAAGGGCGGGGTGCCCCCCTGCGACCCCTAATTTTCTAATTTTCAATTTATAGAGGTGCCCTTGAGTCTCGATTGCCGCAACCAGGCTTCAATTCCCTGGGCTAAAGTTTGGGCAAGTTGGATTTGGGCTTGGGAGTTCATAATCCATTCAAATTCCTGGGGATGGATCATAAAACCCAATTCCAAAAGCACCGCCGGACAGACGGTGGGACGGGTCAGGGCGAGATTATTCCAAAAAATTCCGTAGCTGGGACGCTGGGATTTTTGGGTTAGGTAATGATGCAAAAATACGGCTAAATCATGGCTTTGTTGGTGATACCAAAAGGTACCAATTCCCTGGGTGCCCCAGGCATCCCCAGCGTCGGGCAAAGCGTTGTAATGAATACTTAAAGCCAGATGGGGTTCCTGGGTTTGGATCAGGCGTACCCGCTCCGCTAACCCCACATCCGCATCGGTGGTACGGGTCAGGATGACTTCTGCGCCCCGGTGCCGCAAACGCTCGGCTAATAATAGGGACATCCGCAAATTCACCTGCTTTTCCGGTGTGCCATCGGGTCCCAAAGCTCCCAAGTCTTCGTTACCCCCATGACCGGGGTCGAGCAGGATTTTGATGCCTTTGAGGGAGTTGGCGGCTAATGGCGGTGGGTGACGGAGGGCTAAAATAAGTACATTATCCTGATAATGAACCCGGTAGCCCCAAGCCTGATCCGTCCGCAAATAAAAGCTGTAGCGAATTTGCCCAGGGTGCGTTTGTTGCCAAGTAAAGGTGTGAACCGCCGCCCCGTCATCCAGGCGAATCGTATCCGTTTGGGCGGTCGTATGCCAAAGCGTCAGATGCACAACCCCCGGTTCCTGGTGAATGGCAATGGGAATCGGGGTGGTCAAGGGGAAGTGAATTTCCGTCCAGTCCCGTCCCAGCCGACTGCGTACCCCCCGCAGGATGGCTTGGGGCGCATCGGTGGTGACGTGGGTGGTCAGGTGCCGCCGGTGCAACCAACCCCCGTACCGCAATTGTACCCACTCCCCGGTTTGGGCAATCACCTGGTCTTGGGTGCCCGCAGGCAAGGGCGTTAGGCGGGAATAATCCGTACTTGGTCCCGTACGGGCAATGCCTTCTTCAGTCAGGGTCGCCACCTCGAACCGATTGTGGTCAAGAATCCTCACCCGCCCAGGGCTACGCCAGGTTTGACTGCCGTAAATCAATTCCGGGTGTCCCCAGTCGCCCGGTTGCCCAATCCGCAGACATCCTTGGTATTTTGTATTGTTAGTAACCGGGGAGTTATCAGGTGGGTTAATCAGTACGGCATCATTACCCAGGGGGGGCATGGTGGGAATGGGGAACAGTTCGGTTTGCCATTGCCCCAAACGCAGTTTTACCCCTTCGGTAGGGGGAAGTGCCGCCTGAAAACACAGGGGTTCTCCCGGTAGAGCGGCTACATCCACTGCCGGAACCAAGGGCGTGGCTTGTCCAGGGGGCAAAGTGCGGCGGATATGCAACGTGAGGGTTTGCGTCCCCGCTTGTATCTGCACCCGATTGTCCCCCAAAACCAACGGGATGCTGGGGGCAAAATGACCGGCTGGGGAGCGTACAATCACCTGCCCATTCACCCGCACCGGTTCCGAGGGGTTGTGCGTACCGATGAGAAAAATCTGCGGGGCGGTGGTTTGATGCCCGTCGGGGGGATAGACCACCTGGAGCGCCGCCACTGGGGTTGCCCCCACCAGCAGGACTCCCGCCGCAAGCAACCAAGGGGTCACTACCGCCGCCGGGGCACTTTCGCCAGGAAGTCCAGTTCGCTGACCGTTACCACCGGATTGGTTTGGGGGCGGGTGTCCACCGACCGGGCGAGGGCGCGGTATTGTTGGGGGTCACCGGCTTGGGGGAATAATTTAATTCGTTCCTGCGCCCGTTTTTGGTAGTAGCGAATCATGACATGGTTCCAGTCAATTTGACCGATCCCCTCCTTCGCCCGATAATCACTGCCATAGCGGGGGGTGACTAAATTGAAGGGACGGCCTTCCATGCGGCGGCGTTGGTACGGCACGGTTTGATCCCCGAAATTTTCCATGTATTCGTCGCTGTCCACCAATTCATTGACAAAGCCATTGAACCCCTGGGTGGCGATGCGAATGGACCAGGCAATGGTTTCACTTTGATTGTAGGCTTGACGGCCTAAAATTCGTCGTAAACACACATCCACCAGCCGATAATTATTATTCGTTGCCACCACCAAACGGTAGAACGGGTCGGATTGTGCCAAACCCCGGATGAAATCCCGCACCGTGATCGCCCGATTTTTCAACTGGGATTCCAGAGTCACCTGGCGACAGGATTTGAGAATCACGTGTTCGCTAAAAATTTGTCGGTAAGCCGCCCAAATCAGCCCAGCCATCTCATCGGCAGTGCCCACATCCTCCAGGCGGTAAATTCGGGGACTATCTTCGTTCAATTCAGCCCGACCAAAGTTCCGTACCCGATGGTTTTGGGTCGTGGGTCGGTAGGTGAGCAAAGGTAAGGTCATGGCAACCAACTCCATCTCAGGGGTTTCCTTCAGCGTAGGCCAAGGGGTTCCCCCCAGTCCTCTAAAGTAACGTAATGTTAAGTTTTTTCTCAGTCGGGGGGCAACCCTACCTGATTAACGTCAGCTTGCGTGCCGTAGGCATAGCGAAACTTCCCAAAACCAAGGACGGGGGTGGTGCCCCTGCGACCCCTATTCCATTTTCATTTAGGATTGCTATAGAACTATAACGTTTACCCGTTTACAGTCTTTTGAGTGGTTATGGGATACAGTTGAACCCCACTTGCCGTAGGTCAATTATGGTAAGCCTTTAGGATAATCGAGGCTTTTTGTATCCTTGAATTGATAAATAGGCTGTACCATAACGAAACTGTCTTCCCGAGATGTTTCATCAATCACAAGCCTGTGGTTTTAGGTTGGTGGTGTACCCCGGCGACGAAACCGTTTCATTTGCTCCGTGAGCATATCCAGTTGCAAGTCCCCCAACCCCCTCAGCATGGCTTCCGCCGAGGCAAACCGATCCTTAGGATAGGGTTCTAAAGCCTTGTCCAACGTCTCCACCAAACTACTGGGCAAGTCGGGAAACTGATCCCGCCAGAGAATTTTGCCACTTTGGGGGTCGGAATTGAACTCCTGGGGTTCCTTGCCGCTCAAAAGGTAAAGAGTCGTCATCGCCAAGCTGTATAAATCACTACTAAAAATTGGTCGCCCCATCCCCTGTTCCATCGGCATATATCCTAGGGAACCAATCACCATACTCGCCGCATTCGTACCATGCCCCAAGACTTCTTTCACCGCTCCAAAATCAATCAAAACCGGCTTATTATCAGCTTTGCGTAGCATGATATTCGGGGGTTTTATATCCCGGTGAATGATGCCTTTTTTATGGATATATTGCAAAATTCCTAATACATCAATCAAAATCTGCACCACCTCCGAGGGGGGTAATACCCCTTCCCGTTGTACCTTCTGTTCTAAATTAATTCCCTCAATGAGTTCTTGCACTAAATAAAATTTATTCTCCTCGGTGAAATAAGCGTAGAGCTTGGGAATAAAATTTGTTCCATTGCTCAAATCTTCTAAAATGGCCGCCTCCCGTTCAAACCGGCGTTTTATTTCTTCATATACTTCGGGATTTTGGGTAGCGGGGCGCAATTGCTTGATCACACAGGGACGGCGGGAGGGGAGGAACGTATCCTCAGCCATGAACGTGATCCCAAATCCCCCTTTCCCCAAGGGAGCGGTCATCTGGTAGCGGTTGTTGAGTAATTTGCTCATGGGTCAAGCACTGGGTTCCTGATTCAGTTTAACGGGATATGCAGGTCAAGCAAATAAAATCGTGGTATGTCCCGCCCGGGGTTTGCTGTTTTGGGTGGATAGGGCTGGGGCAATCGGGACACTGGGGCGCAGGCTGTTGAGTTCCGCCAGGAGAATGGCACTGCTGTTGATCATCACCGCCAGCACCGGGTCGAGGGCGAAAAACACCCCCCCCAGCACAATACTCAGGTTGGGCACCACCACCAGCCCCAGGTTTTGGTAAATCACCGTCATGGTTTCCCGGGCGATCTGAATGCCATAGACCAAACTCCGCAGGTCATCCTGGGTCAAGATCACATCCGCCGTATCGGTAGCCAAAGCAGTCCCCCCCTGGAGTGCGATAGAAACACTGGCATAGGCCAAAACGGGGGCATCGTTGATCCCCTCCCCCACATAGGCCACCCGTTGCCCCTGGTGTTCAAATTGCTTGAGGACTTCCACCTTCTGGTCGGGCAGGAGTTCCGCATGCACCCGCTCCGGGGGAATCCCCAGTCGTTCGGCGGTGATCTGGGCGGCTGGGAGCAAATCCCCGGTTAACACATAGGCAGTCAGTCCCATGTCCTGCAAGGCTTGCACGGCCAATTCGGCTTCGGGACGCAGGGGATTGGTCAACGCCACCACCCCCAACAGCCGTTCCCCCCGAGCCACATAGACCCGAGAATAGCCCGCTTCCCGCAGGTGGGGGTACATCTGGTGGACTATTTCCGTATCAATTCCCTCCTCCCGCAACCACCGACCACTGCCAACCCGCACCACCGCCTCCCCCAAGGTCGCCCGCATCCCCTGCCCCGGCAACACCTCCACCGTGCCCACCGCCGCCGGTTCAATGCCAAAATCCTCCCCGTACTGCACAATCGCCAGGGAAGCCGGATGGAGCGAAGCCTTGCACAATGCGGTTGCCAACTCCAGCAGGGTAAACGTGTCGGTCTCCGGATCGATCAGGAACACATCAAACACCTGCGCCTGCCCCTGGGTGAGCGTACCGGTTTTGTCAAAGACGATGCCATCTACCTGCGCCAGCATTTCCAACGCCCGCCCGGAACGGATATACAAACCGTACTGCGCCGCCTGCCGTACCGCTGTCAAAATCGCCGTCGCCGAAGCCAACTTGACCCCCGTGCCGAAGTCCAACTGCAACAGTGCCAGGGCTTGGTGCCAGTTCCCCGTCAGGACAAACAATACCCCACTGAGAAAAAGAATCGGTGTAATCGTCCATTCCCCCACCCGCTCCGCATAGTCCGACACCCGCGAATCCGGTTCCGGAGCCGCCTGCAAAAGCTCCAAAGCCTGACCCATGCGCGTATCCTTGCCCGTTTCCTCCGCCCGCACCCACAATTGCCCCCGCACCACCAACCCCGACGCATACACCCGGGTTCCCGGTTGGCAGGGCTGTAAACGCACCTCCCCGCTGAGATTTTGGTTGTCCACCAAGCCTTCCCCCCGTACCACCGTGCCATCCACCGGAATCCGCTCCCCGTAGGTCAACACCACCACATCCCCCTGTTCCACCGTCACCAAGGGCACCAGCACCTCCTCCCCCCGGCGTTCCACCCGCACCTGCACCGATGCCACATCCATCAACACCGCATGGCGGCGACTGGTTTGCCGTGCCGTAGCATCCCGTACCAGTTCCGTTGCCTCCCCAATCGTCAACTGCAAGGTAGGCGGCACATACTGCCCCTCCAAGGCATGGATCACCGTCCACAGACTATCCAACACGTCCAGATTTAACTTGCGCTCATGGCTCAAGGCGTGCCAACTGGAAATAAATACCGGTCTCGCCGCCCACAGCACCACCCCCATCATCACCCAAGCCGGAATCGGCACCTGCAACCCCGTTGTCGCTATCCCCAACCCCAAAGCCAACAACGGCCAACCAAATTGTTCCGCCCAATCCTCCTGGGAATCCTCTCCCCAAGCACCTTCCGCCTCCCCCCACGCCTGCGCCGCCTCCGTGATACAGGCCAGCACCGCCTGCCGCTCCCCCCCCTCCACCACCACACAGGCCGCCCAGATGGAACACCGCAGTCCCACCACCCCCGGCACCCGCTCCAACAACCAAAGCAAATATTCCCGATAGGCCGGGTCAACCGCCAGCAAGGGCACCCGCACCCGCACCCGCCCCGGCACCTCATGCACTACCCGATAGACGACCTGAGGAACCGGAGCAACGGCCAAGGACATCCATTCATTCCCAAAACAATTATCCCTAGCCTATCACCCCGGTTCCCCATCTACCTAACAGGGACAACCCTCATGCCCACAACCCGGCCCCTGGGGATGCCCCTGGGCACAGGCCTCACTGCAATACACCTTGTCCCCCACCCGCAGCGCCGTCGCCGGATCAACTTGGCAAACGCACCGCTCACAATCACATTTCACCATCACCGCACCTCCATAAAACGGAATGATTCAATCATATATGAACATTTATTCATGTGTCAAGGGGAGGGGGAAACCTATAGTTGGTCTTAAGTCTGGGGGGGATAGCCAAGCGCTTGGGGACAATAGGGTTACAGTCTGCCCAGGAGGGAAATGTATGAATGCGCCCAATCCCCTGTTAGAGATTCCCCGGTACGGCCAGAGCATTTGGATGGACAATTTGAGCCGGAATTTGATCGTCTCCGGTGAATTACAGCGGTTGATCAGCACCCGGGGCATTTGTGGGATTACCTCCAACCCGGCCATTTTTGAAAAAGCCATTGCCGGGAATGCCATTTACGATGCGGACATTATTGCCGGTGCCAAGGCGGGTTTGTCCGTGACCCAGATTTACGAATCCCTGGTCTTCAAAGACATTCAGGATGCCTGTGATATTTTTCGGCCCATTTATGATGCCACCCAAGGGTTAGACGGGTATGTGAGTTTGGAAGTCGCCCCGGAATTGGCGCGGGACACGGCCGGAACGGTGCGGGAAGCCCTGCGGTATGCCGAGGCCATCAACCGTCCCAACGTGATGATCAAAATTCCGGGTACCCCCGAGGGTCTGGCCGCGGTGGAGCAGGTGATCGCCGCCGGTATCAATGTGAATATCACCCTGCTGTTCAGTGTGCAAAGCTATGTGGACACCGCCTGGGCGTACATCCGGGGGTTAGAGGCACGGGTCGCCAAGGGGGAACCGATTGACCGGATCGCCTCCGTTGCCAGCTTTTTCCTGAGCCGGATTGACAGCAAGGTGGACAAGCTCCTCACGGCCATCGGCACCGATGCGGCCAAGGCGTTGTTGGGGAAAGTGGCCATTGCCAATGCCAAGGTGGCCTACGAGCGGTTCCAAGAAATTCTCCAAGACCCCCGCTGGCAAGCCCTCGCTGCCCAGGGAGCCAAGGTGCAACGCCTGTTGTGGGCGAGTACCAGCACCAAAAACCCCCAGTACAGCGATGTGATGTACGTGGAGGAACTGGTGGGTGCCAACACGGTGAACACCCTGCCCCCGGAGACCATCGAGGCCTGCGCCGACCATTGCCACATCAGTGACCATCTGCGGGATGGGTTTGACCAGGCGGAGCAGGTGCTGGCCCAGGTGCAGGCCCTGGGAATTGACCTGGACCAAGTGATGGCGGAATTGCTGGAGGAGGGGATTCAAAAATTCATTGACCCCTTTACCGCTTTGATGCGTTCCCTTAGCGATAAGGTGGCGCAACTCACCCCCGCCTAGGTGACTCCGGCCAGCCACACAGACTGGATGCGGTTGGCTCTGGCCTTGGCGGCGCGGGCGGGGCAAGCCGGGGATGTCCCCGTTGGTGCGGTGATTGTCAATGGGCAGGGGCAGTGTATTGCCCAAGCGGAAAATCAACGCCAGCGCACCCATGACCCCACCGCCCATGCGGAGATTCTGGCTCTGCGGCAGGCGGGCATGGCCTTGGGAACCTGGTACCTCACCGAATGTACCCTGTATGTCACCTTGGAACCCTGTCCCATGTGTGCCGGAGCCTTGGTGAATGCCCGGATTGGTGCCCTGGTATATGGTGCCAGTGACCCTAAGGCTGGAGCCATTGACAGTGTGATCCAAGTTCCCAGTAGTCCGGCCTCCAACCATCGTTTTCCAGTGATTAGCGGCATTTTAGCGGCGGAATGTCGAGAACTTTTACAAAATTGGTTTCGCCAGCGGCGGCACAGTCCCTAACAAGACACTCTCTGTGCCATAATAAAAAACGCATCATTACGGGGCTATAGCTCAGTTGGTAGAGCACCTCAATGGCATTGAGGGGGTCAGCGGTTCGAGTCCGCTTAGCTCCATCTTAAACCCATCTCAGACCATCTCATTAAGTCCTGAAAGCCCCGCCCAGAGCCACTTTTAGATTACCCCTTCATCTTGTAAGGTCTCACGGCATCCCAGGTTATCCCCTAAAATTAGGGATAAGGTTAGGGGCAGAAAAAATTTTGTACTGCGTGGTTATCCCCAGATGGGCAAAGGGCTGACGGATACGGCGATACGGGCGATTAGGGCGGTGGAGAAGGTCACCCGGTTTTATGACACTGGGGGGCTGTACTTGGAAGTGACCCCAGAGGGCGGGAAGCGGTGGCGCATCAAGTATTACTGGGAGCGCAAAGAGAAGCGGTTATCGTTGGGGACGTACCCGGAGATCAGCCTAAAGGTGGCACGGGAGCGGCGGGATGAGATTCGCTCTAAAGTGGCGCAGGGGATAGACCCTAGTGCGGAACGGCAAGCCCTCAAGGAAGCGCAAATAGCGCAGGAATCCACACTGGAAGTAGTCGCTCGGGAATGGTTCATCAAGCATTCTCCCAAGTGGGCGGCCAGTCATGGGGAAACGGTTTTACGCAGGCTAGAACGGGACATTTTCCCTTGGCTGGGGGCGCAACCCATTGGGGATATTGATGCCGTGACCCTGTTGCAGACGCTCCGGCGGGTGGAACAGCGGGGCAGTCTGGAGACCGCCCATCGGGAATTAAATATCTGTAGCCAGGTGTGGAGATATGCGGTGGCAACGGGACGGGCGAAACGGGACATTACCTATGACCTGCGGGGGGCATTACCGCCAGTGCAAAAACACCATTTCCCCGCCGTGACCGACCCCCAGCAACTAGGACAGATTCTTAAACTGGTCTGGAGCTACTCGGGGTTCCCAGTGGTGTGTACTGCCCTAAAAATCGCACCGTATGTATTTGTCCGACCGGGGGAATTAAGGACTATGCGATGGGCGGATATTGACTGGTCAGCCCGGGAATGGCGGTTTAATCTCAGCAAAACGGGACAGCCCCACATCGTACCGCTGGCGGAACAGGTGGTGGCATTGTTGCAGGAGCTACAGCCCATCACCGGGCGGGGCGAGTTTGTGTTCCCCAGTGGCCGGGGTGGTGGCCGCCCGATGAGTGATGGCGCAGTTCTGGCGGCACTGCGTACCCTGGGAATCCCCAAAGAAATTATGACCGGGCATAGTTGGAGGGCGACCGCTAGAACATTACTCGATGAACACCTCGGGTTCCGGGTGGAACTCATCGAACATCAACTAGGGCATAACGTCAAAGACCCGTTAGGGAGAGCCTATAACCGCACACAATTTTTACGGGAACGACACAAGATGATGCGGGACTGGGCAGATTATTTAGACCGGCTCAGGTCAGTTAGGGTTGACCTGGTCAACCCTGACTTTTAGTTGCAGGCAGGCTTTGATGAGACTTAATCAACATATTGGGGGCGAAAAAATGCCGGAGAAACTCTTGAAGATTAATGAATTGGTTGAGTACGTTGGGCTGAGCAGAAGTTCAGTCTACCGGTTAGCAAGTTTGAACCGATTTCCCAAACCCGTGCGGATTGGGATTCGTGCGGTGGCCTGGAAGTCGAGCGATATTAACGCCTGGCTGAGCCGATTGGGGACGGATTAACAAAAAAATTGCCCCCCAGGGCGGCGGCTCCGGGGGGCGTTTAGTTCAAAACAAAAACTCTAGGAGTATCCTACCATGCAACACGCACTTAACGGACAAAATGCAGTACAATTTACCGCATCCAGTCCTAAGAATCCATGCCCAGTCTGTGGGCGCACTAAAGACGGCGATTGCCGGGTGACGAGTGATAACCGGGTATTTTGCCACAGTTATCAGCAGTACAAACCCGGTGAGACTCTCAGGGGTGCAGACGGACAAGAATGGGCTTGTGTTGGGCATACCACCGATGGCGCAGGGTGGGGGTTATTCCGAATTCACCAACCACTGGAGCAACGGGAACGGTGGCAGAAACCGCCCCGCCCAAAGTCGGAAAAAATCTACTATTACCCTGACCGCAACGGGAACCCCCTGGTACGGGTTAAGCGTGTTGACCGGGGAGACGGGACTAAAGAGTTTTATCAGCAACGGTGGGACGGGCAACAATGGCAACCGGGGTTAGGTGACTTAGACCGCTCCCTTATCCCCGTTTACCGGCATAAGAATGTTAGGGCGGCGATTGCCCAGGGGGAACCCATCCTGTGGGTCGAAGGGGAAGCTACCGCCGATCTGCTATGGGAAATAGGACTAGCGACTACCACATCCATCGGTGGCAGTGGCGGGTTTACCCGATACGGCAATTACACGCAGGATATAGCCGGTGCCAGCCTGGTTATTTGCCCCGACCGTGACGATAAGGGCTTGCAGTATGCTGACCAGGTGGCAAAAACTTTTGGGGCGACCCGGTGGCTGTATGCCGGGGATGCTGACCAGTGGAATAAGCCTAGCGATGGTTACGACCTAGCCGACTGGATCGCCGATCTACGCAACCAAGGTTTAGATAATGCCGCCATTAAAGCCCGGATTCTAGGGGCGATTAGCGACCGGCGGGAAAGCGTTATGTCTTGTCAGCCGGACGTTTCTGCCGTTTCAAAGCAAGAGGATGATAATTTATCCTTCCTAGAGCAGGCGGTAGATAGCCTGTATTCAGAAGGGCGATATATCACACTAAACCAGCGTGACCTTTATCGCTGGGTGGGAACCCATTACGAGCTAACCCCGGACGATCTGGAGTTAGCCCGGATAACCGCCTATTGCCGGGGGCGCAAATTTAGCCCTAGCGTTATTAAAAACATACTGGAATTGCAGAAACTCGCAACGGGGATTACACAGGAGCAGGTGAACCCGGCGAACCATTACAACTGCAAAAACGGGGTACTGCGCTGGGAGTGGGACGGGAACACGCTACGGACGGAACTGCTACCCCACAACCCTGACCTTATATTTATTGACCCCCCGGCGGCAACCTACAACCCGCAGGCTGATAGCACGGCGTTAAACCGCCTGTTGGAATGCCTAGAGCCGCAACCAAGAGAGATTTTAATTAGGACGTTGGCGTGTTCCCTAGACTTGCCAGCCATTAGGAAACGCAAAGCCAGAACCCCCAGAACGGTACTGCTCTATGGCACCGGCGCAAACGGGAAGGACGCTATTAGGACAGCGGTATTCCGGCTATTTGGGGGACGGGGCTGTACCGCCGTTAGCTTAAGCGACTTCCAAGCCTATGACGCTGGGCGCAAATTCGGGTTAGCCGACCTGGAACACTCACGGGTCAACTGGCCTAGTGAAACCGTACCCGCCGGGAAATTAGACCGCATCGAGTCGCTAAAGTTGGTAACCACCGGCGACCCTATCAGTATTGAACGGAAGGGGATTCAGGAACGGCGCATGACCCCCCAGGCGGTGCTGTTATTCAACTGCAATCAGCCACCCAACATGACGGCGGCAACGGAAGCGATCAAGAGCCGCTACGCCATCATCCCCTTCACCAAGACCTACAAGGCTAACCCCGACCCCGCCAAAGGGGAACTGCTGGCAGACCCCAGGTTTAAGGATGACCCCAACTTCATTGACCGGGAAATACTCCCCGCACTGCTGAATCTGCTACTCGTAAAACTCCAGGCGGTGGCGACCGAGGGAATAGACTACAGTCCGGTGGCGGATCAGATTGATGAACTGCGCCGCCGTAGCAGTCACCTGGTGCAGTTCTGCGAAGATACTGGGCTGGTTGAAGACCCGGACGGCATGGTTTCCGTAACCGAACTCTGGGAGCGACTGGAAGCCTGGTACATACAGGAAAATTACCTGACTATCGAGCAGGGACAGCGGGGCGGCCAAAAGCGGAACTGGGAACACCCAGGCAACGGTGACCGATGCGTGACTGCCAGCCACCAAGTCCTACAGCGGTTTACCGAACTGTTCCCGAAGGTGCGGCGTAAAACAGACCGGGAGCGCCAGGGGACAGACAAAGTGACCACTTACCTACACGGCGTAACCTTCCGTAAGGAAAATTCCGAAGCAAAGCCCAAAAAGAAATTACGGAGACGCTCCGGGGGCAAGCCCAAAAACATAATCGCAAAAATTCTGACGGGAATTTCGGATCAGGGGTCACCAGGGTCACCATGTACTAACGATAACGCCGCAAACCCCGTCATAGAGTCACAAAAAAACGGTGACCCTACCCAACACCATAGGGTCACCGGGGAGTCCCCAGGGGTCACTGCAGGGTCACCACCAGCGGCAAACGGTGACCCCTATGCCGGAAGTGGTGACCCTATGGTGACCCTACCAAGTGGGAAGGGTCACCGCCTGAAAACACCGATGAATACGGGGGAAAATAACCAAAATGCAGTACACGGTGACCCTGGTGACCCTGATCTCCAAATTCCCACCCAACAAAATGACGAGCATTTTATTCCCGATGATGAGGATGGCAGATATGAGTATTTTTAATGTTCCCCGGGTGGGCGCAGGATACGGTGGCGGGGTCGTAACCGCCCGGCGCAAAGATACGGCAACGGGGTTGGTGGAGCTACAGGTTAACGGTCAGTGGCTTGTATTTGCTCCCCAGGTGAAAACGGCAGAAACGTCCGACCAACCTTACAAAGATGAAACCAATTTGAAAACGGCAGAAACGTCCGCTGGGGATGACATAAGCATTAAACCCGGCGACACAATCCGACTGGTTAACCGCCACTGCTGGGAAGCTCAATTATGGCCGGTCGGCACTCAAGCTACGGTGAAACTTGTCTGGGAAAACGGCACCCGCCTAGTCATTGAAACTCCCAAGAGCCGGAAGGATGACTATTGCTACACGGTGGATGCGGCTAACTGGCAAGTCGTAGCACCACCGCCAACAGACTTGAATACACCGTTTTAGGGGGGGAACCATATCTATGCCCAAGAAGCAAAACAACGGCAAGTAGAATCGGGACGGCTTGAAGGAAAGGAAAAAGAAGGTTCTCCTAAACTAAAACTTCAGGCTGGGACGCCAGCGTCCCAACTAGACGAAAAGGTTAAGGATGGGTTAAGGGAGCTACGGGAGCAGGAGCGCAAATCTGCTACTAGGGCGGCGAAGGTGGTCGGTGTGGGGAGTACGGCGGTGAAGCAGGCGAAGGTGAATGAGTTTCAACAGTCCCTGCTGGTGGATCGTTGGCTGGCAACACTCGACCAACAAACCAAAACCCCACGACCCAAAGGCCGTAAATTCAAGGTGAAATTCTAATAAAACCTACCAGTTAGAATCAAAGTGTAATCCGCCCCCAAACCCCCATGAAAAATGAAGCCCCGCCCATTCAACAAATAACCCAATTAATCCCACTCACTCGACTTGAATTTCAGCAAAAAATCTTAAGGCAAATTCGTGATGAGTTAGCCAAACAGGATGCGCTCGGGGAATTTTCAAAGGAATACCCACCAGATGATAGTCTTTGATGTCCCCTACCCAGCGTGTCCAAAACCCCGACCCCGGTTTGTACGGAACGGATGGGCGCATCTGCCACCGAAATATGTCCACTGGAAGCGGGAATCAGCACCGCTACTGGTGACGCAGGCGAAAGCGCAAAATCTCCCCATCCCCTTAAGCGACCCCTACCGGATTGAAATAACGCTGGTATCTCCCAGTTGCCGGGGCGACATTGACAACTGGTGTGGCAGTGTTTTTGATGTGTTGGTGCAGTCAGGAATTTTGGCTGATGATAACCTCTCGGTCTTACCGGAACTGACTGCCAGATGGAAACGGGGGGTTCCCCAATGCACCGTGACCCTGACCCCCATCGGTTAAACTGAAATTAACCAAACGTTAAGAATAGGTTAAGGATGCTAGACCGGGGACTAGATGATTTACAACGGCGGGCTGCTGACCTGGTGCTGGACGGCTGGCCGCTCAGTCGGATCAGCAGTTATTTGGAAGTCTCTAAAGTTTCTCTCTGCAAATGGAAAAAGTTACCCGCATGGAAGGAATATCTCGCAGAACAGACGGGGGAGGGACTAGAAGCTAGGAGCCATCGTGTACGTCGAGTGTGTGACCTTGCCTTAGAGACCATTGAAAGCGCATTAGTTGACCCCGAAATTGTGCCACTGAAACGGGCGGAACTCGCTATCAAATGGCTAACTTTAATTCGGGAATCTGTGACCCAGGCGGCGGCGGCACCTGCTCCCACCGAAGGGCGAGTACTGAATCAGGATGTGATCCGTCAGATCAGGGAAAAAGTCTATGGGATTTATGAAGCTGATTCAAAATTACCAAACACCCCCGTAGAAACTAGCGACTGACTACGCAAAAGTTTGAGTACGCAAAATAACCCCCGCTAAAATGCCCTAGAAGGTGCCTGAATTTTGTTGGCTGTAGGATTCATCCTGATGTGGGATAAGCCGGGATATAGCGTGACTAGATGGGAAACCCCCACCATCAAGGGACGGCGGGGGAATTGTGGTTACTGCTGGTGGCGGTTCAGGTAGTGTTCCAAAACCTGTTTGCCCAGCTTAGAAGCCTCCTCACGCTCACGCTCTAACTCTGCCAAGCGTTCTGGGGAAACCATATCGGCCAGGGGGCGACATTCGGGGTGAGCGGTCGCACTGGTGGCGGAATGTTCGCGCCGGTGTTCTATCACCTCATGGGCGGCGATCAGCAGATTAGCCATAGCCGCCTGTTGCAGACTATCCCCCCGTTCGCAAACCAGGGGCGCAACCGCTAGGACATTCTCGACAAACCCCAAACGGTCAGCATCACTGCCCAAAAAATGCCAATCAATTGCAGACATAAAGAACCTCCAAAACAACAGTTAACAGGGTAATTGGGGCAGTTTAACGCCATACCCCAGGGCGGCAAATTAACCGAGACTTTCGGACGGCTCCGGCTCCACCAATGAAAGAATCTCCATAACCCGGTGGGCAATCTCCGCCGGGACGGTATTCTGCCCAGGCGGTAGCATATCCAAGTAACTGGCAACCCGCCAAATTGAGTCACTCCCAAGGGTGGGGTGAAGGTATCTTGCCGCATGACGTTTGAGATAGGGATCGGATAAATCAACCGGGCAATTGTCATTATTGAGGGCTACGGCAACCGCTAATAATTCCCGGTGCATTGATTCCAAGGTGGGGATAATCAGGTTTTCCACAGTCTCAGGGGCAACGGTGCCACTGTGGAAAATGCCTAGCAGTGATTGCACCTGGTGGGCGCTTTTTCGAATGCGACTAGCTAAACTCAAATCCATTGGTAATCTCCAAAATTCAAGGTGTATAAGGAATGGGGGCAGTTTAACGTCCAGCCCCCAGGACGGCTATCTAGCGTTGGTACAGGTACAGCCCTAATCCAAACCGGGCGCAACACCGGCGGAAACATTGGGATTCAGCATTAGCCGCCGTTTCCCCGTAGCCGCTGGTATCCACCTTCTCAGAGCCGGTACTCTCACGGGTAATAATCCCGTCAGCAGTGGGAATTGATAACGAGCCGGTCATAATCAATTCCCCGCCAATTTGCGAGACATTGGTAATCCTGAATTGCCAGCCGGGAGCGTATCTATCCAGCACCAAAACCGCCCGGTGCCAGGGGATATAGGTGATAGTCCTACCCCCTAACTTTTTGGTTTCTAAAACACTACTGGGGAGCGGTTTAGATAGGGCTTCAATCACTTGGGATAAACTCCATTCCCCCGGGGCGGTGGGGGCATTTGCAGGCGGTTTAACGGTGGTGTGCGTCATGGTTTTAGACTCCATTGTGTAGGGTTTAACGTTGTACAAACAATGCAGACAAGCCCCGCCAATCAAGGGACTAGCGGGGCATTGCCGTTACCAATCGTGTCCCATTTGCTCTAACTCCTCCCAGGTTTCCACACCCCAGGCGGCTAACATTTGTTCACGGTGCATATCTTGGTAGTGGCACCATAATTCGTACTCTTCATCAGGGGTTAATTCCTGTTGGCAGTCGGAGCGTTCATCAGCACCGCTATCAAGTAACCCATCCTCAAATTCAAACATGGCTAATTCCTCCATTGGTGATAAGTGAATTGCCCCCGGCGGTAGTGCCAGGGGCGGTGTACGTTAGCGGTTGCGATATGCCAGTTGCGTAAGTTCGTGACCGGCAATATCATCACCGTTATCCCACCGGATTAAGCCCTCAATAAACTCAAGCGGCGGCCGGTGCCACTTGATCTCGTAGGCATATTCGGTTAACCGCTCACTTTTGCGGGGGCGGGTGATGCCTTCCCCGTCAAATTGCCCGTTAACCTGCTCCGGGTAGGACTTCCATTTCCAATCCGGGCGCCGCTTCAAAACGTGGCTGTAGAATTTCTCAGCCTTTTCCTTGCAGTCAAACCCGATATAGGCGATGGACTTCCGCCGCTCAATATCCTCAATGGAACCGATGCGGGGCGACCACCGCACCCAGGACATGGTGGAACTGATAGACCGCACTCTAGCGTGTAGCTTGGTTTTCATGGCAAACTCCTATTAGTGATTGTTGAATTTTGCCCCTGCTCTAACCCGGCGGGGGCGTTTTGTTGGGGAATGGAAGGTCTCATCCTTGGAGTAACACCTATGTCACCTCTGGGACGGTTTCTAGCCTTGCCGCTGGCTTATTTAATTCCCTTCCATATCTTTAATATAAACCATTTCACACGAGTTGACAAGTGTAAATAGGGTATTTTGGTTTAGTATTTCTTATCGGTTGACAAGTGTGGTGATAAGATATACTTAACACGAGTTGACAGGAGTGATGCCCATGAGTGAGCGACCACAGAATAGACACCTAAAGCCATTCAAGCCCAAGGGTGACCAGCCCATGAGTGGCAGGCTATTTGTACGAGTGACCAGCGATATAGAGCAGTTGGTTAAGTCTTTGCCCGATAGTCCCGCATGGCTCCGGCGGGTAATCACTGAAGCGGCTAGGCGGGAACTGCTGGGGGAAAACGCATCTGCGCCCCCCCAGTTAACAGACAATTTGCAGGCGGAACCAGACCGGGCGGAACTGGTGGAGCTACTGGACACTGCGCTGGGGATGACCAAGGCCAAAGACATCAAGCCCCTGCTAGAGAAAATCAAGGGCTTGCTGACCCAAGACCGCTAAAAAAGTCTCACCCCATCCAACAAAAATGGGGAGCATTTTGGGGGCACACAAAAATTAGTACAATCCCAAAAACCCTGCTATTACGGCATTACCCGGAACTGTTGGATGGAGCTCGGCTCCATCTTAAACTCATCTCGGACGGTTTCACAAAGTCCTACGATGCCTGCTTGCACAATCTCAAATTGGGCACCTCTATTTATTGATTCTTGTACCTATAGTCGTTCCGTTTTAGAATGCGACGCTTTTTAGGTATTTGCAATCGCTCTATTCCTTTCCAGGAGAGGGTTTGTAGGTGAAGGCGAACGTTGCAAACTTGTTTGAAATGACTATATTTGGTGATAAGCAGGACTTATACCAAACCTGACAAGGGTTTCAATCCCTTTGGCGAGAAGAAAGCGTATCATTCTATACAATTCCAACCACAAATCCAGGAGCTTCACTACTCAGGCCAAACTTTCCCGTTTGCGGCTCTCCTTAGCGGAAGGGAGGAGTTGCCCCAACCCACTACGCTGGAGTTGCTCTTCAATCAGGGCAAAAAACCGCGCCCGGTCCCCCGCCCGCACCACCGCCTGATGGTGGGCTTCCGCCAGAGCCACCGGATACCCGTACCCCTTTTCCACCTGCGCCAGGAGTAAACTTAAGCCCTGGTCGAGTAATTTTTTTTCTGCCGCCACCCAAGCAGGAAACTCAACACGGGCGATTTCTGTTCCAACATTTACATAACAAAATACAACCTGTTGCTCCCCGTAATGCTCCAAAATCCGGTTAGTACTGCGCCACAGGGGTCCCCGTTGTCCTGGTTCTAGCCAGGTTTGCATCAAGGTCGTGTCCCGCAGGGGTTTGAGTTTGTCGCAGGGGGCACCCTCCGTATGACCGTCACAGTGGTTCTGACAGTCCGGCACCAGATGGGGACACAAGCCCAGCCGCAGGAAATTCATCACCTCCAGGGAACGCCCCGCACTCAGATAGCTCATTAGGGGTACGCCCAGGCGTTGACAGACCTGCCATGCCTCAAAAATGGGGGTCAAAATCAACGACCGTGCCGGAGCAGGCAGACCCTCCAAAAACCAATAGGTCAGGGAACCATCCACCAGTGCCACTGCCGGTTCCGAGAGTCCCGCCCCCCGCCAATCCGTCGCCAGTTCCGCCAGGATGGTCGCCTCCAACTGGGTGCGCCGATGCCCCAGCCATTCTTCCGTCCGCATCCCCCATTGGCGGCATTGATACAAATCCTGGGATTGATAAAACACCTCAGGAATGCTATCCAAGCGGGGCAAACGCCCAGAGCCATAGTGTAAAAGCACGTAGCCAATGTTAATCAAATAGCAGTACACCGCTTCGTGGTGACTGGGGGAAATTTGGGAGCCATCGGTCGCCAACACCGTATGGACGGCGGGTGCCGGGGGAATGGTCACCCGGGTAGTCAGGGGTTCGAGGGGGACGGCGGGGGAAAACCCCAAACCCGACCCGGCGGACTGTATCCGTTCCAACCAATCCGGTTGTTGGTCAATGGCCTGGCGGAGTAATTCCTGAGCCACCTGAAGTTTTTGCCGGTTGGCGAGGGTTTCCTGGGTCAGGTAGCGGCTGAGGTCGGGTAATTGTCCCGCCAGTTTGTTGAAATCCAACATCGGTCATCCAGGATTTTTCAACTATTTTCACCTATGATATGGCTTGTGAGCAAAAACATTTACGCTTAGGGAGTCAAGGGTGCCAGGGCGTCCTCCCGTTGGCATTGTTAATTGGTGCGATGAAATTTACTATTAAGCATCCAGAAGTGTTGAATCTTAAGATTTTGAGGGTTTGTGCCAAAATGTGCATCTCGCCTCATGATACAAAGCATTGTCATTTAGGAGCTACATTCTCATTTATAGCAATCCTACTTGATTTTCAAACAAAAATTTTTCAGAACCAAATGCGGGGGCGGTGCCCCTGCGACCCCCTGTTCCATTCTCATTTAGGATTGCTATATAACCAAAAATTTTCTCACTAAGGATTTTGCCTGACTTGAATTTATGAACTTTTGTTGCAGAGTCCAACACTACTGTTAAGCATCAACCTGCTGGTGACCTTAGGGCACCTCTATTCATTGGCACCACTGGAAGGTTATCTCCTTGGAATACCCATATTATTGAGAACCACAGACAGCGGCTACACCCCTAGAATTTATATTTAGAGATACCCCTTAGTACCAGTATAGCAATCCTACTTGATTAACGTTAGCCTGCGTGCCCTAGGCATACAAAAATTCCCCAGAACTAAGTACGGGGGCAATCTGCCTGAAACCCCTGTGCTTCTGAACTCAGTTAGGATTGCTGTATGGACAATCTTTCCGCATAAACTGTCTCAGTTTTAACAAAAAACGACTATGATTTTTCTGTGGGTGCCAATTCATAAAGGTGTCCCGGAAGTGCTATTCATGTGTTAGCGGTTATCAGGAATCCGGGTGTATCCCCAGTCATCACAAAATGAAGTTTTTGCTGGCGATAGTTACCATTTGATGAGTAGGATGAACATCAAGAATGGTGGCTAAAGAGTGACCCATGTCAGAAATGCACATTGCCGTTGTCGGTGGGGGAGCCGCCGGTTTTTTTGGAGCAATTCAGGCCGCTCGGCAATTTCCCCAGCTCCGCATCACGATTTTGGAAGCCCTACCCCAACCCCTGACCAAGGTACGCATCTCCGGCGGCGGCCGGTGCAATGTCACTCACCACTGCTTTGACCCGCTCCTGCTGAGCCAACACTACCCCAGGGGCGGCCAGGTGCTCCGGGGGCTGTTGACCCGATTTCAACCCCGGGATGTGCTGGCCTGGTTTGCCCAGGAAGGGGTGACGCTCAAAACTGAACCCGATGGTCGCATTTTCCCCTGTAGTGATGATAGCAGTACAATTACCACAGCGTTGGTGCGGGCGGCACAGCGGGCAAAGATCACCATCCAAAATCAGCATAAAATCCATACCATTCGCCGCCAAGGGGACGGGTTTCACCTGGAATGGTTGGGGGGCGGTTTGACCTGTGACCGGGTTTTGCTGGCGACGGGAAGTAATCCGGTGGGTTATGCCATTGCCACTCAGTTGGGGCATCGGTTAATCCCACCGGTACCGGCGCTGTTCACCTTGCACATTCCTGACCCGGCACTGTGGGCATTGGCGGGGGTGAGTCTGCCCCAGGTGCGTTTGAAATGGCTGGGCGAGGAATTACCCCGGCTGGCGCAAAAACATCGGGAACAGCAGGGAGCTTTGCTGATCACCCATTGGGGACTCAGTGGCCCGGTGGTACTGCGGTTGTCCTCCTGGTTGGCTCGTTCTTTGCACTCTTGTCAATACCAAGGGCAGCTCCAAGTGCATTGGTTACCGGCGTGGGGGCGGCAAAAATTGTATGAACAGTGTCAGTTATTACGCACCCAGGTGGCGGCGAAAACCCTCGGGAATTATCGCCCGGTGCGGGAACTGCCCCAGCGGTTGTGGCATTATTTACTTGCCTGCGCCCACATTCCCCAGCAACGGCGGTGGGGGGAACTCTCCGGGCGGGAGTTGGAACAGTTGTTATTACAAATGACGGCGAAGGTCTATCCGGTCACGGGCAAAGGCATTTTCAAAGAGGAATTTGTCACCTGTGGGGGGGTGCCCTGGGGGGAGGTGGATAGCCGCACGATGCACAGCCGGGTCTGTCCGGGGCTGTACCTGGCGGGGGAGGTGCTGGACATGGACGGACTGACGGGGGGATTTAATCTCCAGGCGGCGTGGACCACCGGTTGGATTGCTGGGCAGGCATTGGGAGCCAGGGATGAAAATGCCTAAACCCGCACCCGATGCCCCGCATCTATCCCCTTGGCTGACGGGAGCCGCCTATTACTTGGGTAAATATCTTGTATTTCCTTTGTACTTTGGTAAAATCACGATTACCGGGCAGGAGCAGATTCCTGCGGCAGGGTCATTACTGGTCACGCCCACCCATCGTTCCCGTTGGGATGCGGTGTTGGTGCCCCATAGCGTGGGCTGGCGGGTGTCCGGGCGGCATCTCTATTTCATGGTGGCGGCGGAGGAGGTGCGGGGGTTCCAGGGCTGGTGGATTCGGCGGTTGGGGGGATTTCCGGTACAGCGGGAGAAACCGGGACGGGAGGCGTTGACCCAGGCGCTCACCCTGCTCAGCCGGGGGGATAGTTTGGTGATGTTCCCGGAGGGCAAAATTTCCCGGGAGGGGACGCTCTTACCCCTGAAACCGGGGCCGGTGCATCTGGCGTTGCAGGCGGTGCAACACAACCCGGAATTAATCTTACATATTTTGCCTGTATATCTAAAGTACAGCCATCCCTACCAACCCTGGCGTACCCAGGTGGTGATCCGAATTGGTGCCCCTTTGCGGGTGTTGCCGCCAACCGACCAATCCCTGCGCCAGGCGACTTTGGCGTTAACTGTTGCGCTCCGGGAGTCCCTGCTGGCTCTGGGTGAGGGCCTGCACCACCCGCTCTAACCCCAGGGAATGGGAGGCTTTGACCAACACCCGATCCCCCGGTTGCAGGTAGGCGTGCAGATGGGCAATCACCGTTTCCCGGTCGGGCAAAATTTCGGTGGGCACTGGCTTAGCCGCCGTCGCCAGGGGGTAGATTTCCGGGTCATTGAGTAGTATTAAATAATCATAATGTAATTCGCTAATTAACCGTCCGACCTGAGCATGGAGCGAGACGGAATGTTCCCCCAATTCCCGCATGGCCCCCAATACGGCGATGTGGCGCTGGCCGGGGGTTTGTTTCAGGGTGTGCAAGGTGGCGCAAACCGCTTCCGGGCTGGCGTTGTAGGTTTCGTCAAGCAGGAGAATATCCGGGGCAATTTGCCACCAGCGACTCCGCCCCGCCGGTAAATCCAAAGACAGGGGTTGGGTCGGCCAGGGCACCCCCAGGGTTTGGGCGACGACCAGAGCCGCCAAAAAATTCAGGGCATTATGTTCGCCAGGGAGGGGCAACGGGGCACGCCAATCCCCCACGATTAACTCCGACTCTGTGACCTGCGCCTGTACATCCCCCTGGTGCCACCCATAGGTGCAAGTCGCCCCTTCCCACACCGCCCTTGCTGTATGATGTAATAACTCATTCTCCTGCCAGTAAATGGCTGTGCCCTGGGGGTCGAGATGGGCAAACAGTTCACATTTCGCCTGGGCAATCGCCTCCCGGGAACCCAAGCGACCGATGTGCGCCGTTCCCACCGTGGTAATCACCCCCACATTGGGCTGAGCGATTTGCGCCAAGCGGGCGATTTCCCCCCGTCCCCGCATCCCCATTTCCAGTACCACATAATCGTAGTCCCGGCGCAGTTGCAGTAGGGTTTTCGGCACCCCGATGTCGTTGTTTTCGTTGGCGGCGGTTTTCAGCACCCGCCCCTGGGTGGACAGCACGGCGGCAATCAATTCCTTGGTGGTGGTTTTGCCCGCCGAACCCGTGACGGCAATGACGGGGATGGTAAATCGTCGGCGCCACCAGGTCGCCAGGGTTTGGTAAGCCGTGAGCGTATCGGGCACCAGCAACAGCGGCACATCGGGGGAAAAAAGCTCCCGCTGGTGGACAATAGCCGCCACCGCCCCCTGTGCCACCGCCTGCGGGATAAATTCATGCCCATCCCACCGTTCCCCCACTAAGGCGACAAACACTTCCCCCGCCCGCACCTGTCGGCTATCGGTAGTGATCCCGGTAACCGTGCCCCTAAGGGGTTGGCTGGGGGTTGCCCCCAGGATGGAAATCAACTGCTCCAGCCGCAACAAAGGGCATCTCCTCAATGGTTCATCCTGATTTTACAGGTCTTCTTCCGCTTGGGCGTGATAGACCCGCACCAATTCGTGAATGGCAAAGTTCAGGACTTCCACCAGGGACTCGGGCGGCAGGAGGTCACAAATGCGCAGGATTTCCTCCATCACCGCCTCTCGATTGATGGGGGGTGGGTGCTGTTGACGCTGTGCTAACGGCTCACTCACAGGATTCATCGGGAGAAGTAAAGTGAGGGTGGTCGCAGATGAGAAATAAACCGAGGTGCATAGCATTCATTGTTCCTGACTCCCCTGTGGTAATGGCGAAGAAAATCATTTCTCCGTATTTTTACCCTAAAAGTTATCACCCACTGTAGGGTCAAGGCTCCACAGCATAAAATATTTTTATAGAAATTTCCGGATATTTGCGGATGAAATTCCCCAATTGTCTATGCAATAAAGCCCAATAACCACGGTTTATATCAACGTTTATGAGAATCATTACGGATACCAGCCAAAGGTTCCTCCCATGCCCGGGCAGTCTCTCTCAGAAACTTTACAAAAATTATTGATCATTCCGTGAAATTAGGTTAAGCTATCGGGACAAGGTCAAAAAAATTGAGCTATGGTGTGCAGAATTACGCAGTTCATTTGAGGGGGAAGGTCAATGTTATTGGGGCGAGATCCACGGTTAATCCGGTTTTTACAAGAGGAATTGGCGGTATCGGCGGCTTCGATTGAGATGGCGATGCGGCGGGAGGATTCGGGGCAGGGGCCACTGCCGATGGTGCTATGGCGTTATGGGTTGATTAGTTTAGACCAATTGGATCAGGTGTTTGCTTGGTTGGATACCGTAGATGCGGTGAATTAGGGTGGTACGCCCCCGCCTGAGGGTTTGGGCATGGGATGGATGGTGCCTATTCACCCGTGAGGATTTTTGCAATGAATCTATTCCTGTTGTCATTAGCAATACCGCATACAGTCTTTTGAGTAGTTATGGGATACAATTGAACCCTAGTTGCTGTGGGTCAATCATGCTAAGCCTTTAGGATAATCGAGGCTTTTTGTATCCTTTAATTGATAAATAGACTGTATCTTTTTCCACTGTCAAATGGCTATTTAAGTTCGCTTTAAGTCATCAGAAATTTGCTTTCCCTAAAACAGACTGATACTCGCCTTGTTCTATTATTATTTAGGATTGCCATAGCACCAGTCAGCAATGCCCCATCTGTGAGGTAGATTTCTGACTCCTTGGGGAGAGGGTAGCCGCCTCATTGTTCCCATGCCGGGGGGAAAATACTCGTCTATCCACGAGTCCCCAAGTGAGTCCCGGAGTGTGGGAAAATTCTAAAATAAATGCAATTTCTTTGGTTCCCGCATGGCTATTGGCTATCTGGCGCTTGTATTACACGCTCACCTGCCCTTTGTCCGCCACCCCGAGAGCGATTACGTTTTGGAGGAAGAGTGGCTGTACGAAGCCATTACCGAAACCTACATCCCCCTGATTCGAGTCTTTGAGGGACTGCAACGGGATGGGATTGATTTCAAAATGACCATGAGTTTGACCCCGCCCTTGGTGCAAATGTTGCGGGACCCACTGTTGCAGGAACAGTATGACGAACACCTGGCGAAATTAGAGGAATTGGCGGAGTTGGAGGTCGAACATAATCAGTACAATGGCCATATTCGTTATCTGGCGGAGCATTACGCCCGGGAATTTAATCTGATCCGGCAGACTTGGGAAGAGTACGACGGGGATTTGATTACGGCTTTTAAGCAATTTCAGGACACCAATAATCTGGACATCATCACCTGTGGGGCGACGCACGGCTATTTGCCTTTGATGCAGATGTATCCCCAGGCGGTGTGGGCGCAGTTGCAGGTGGCGTTTGAGCATTACCAGGAGCATTTTGGGCAACCCCCCCGGGGCATTTGGATACCGGAGTGTGCCTACTACGAGGGTCTGGAACGAATGCTGGCGGATGTGGGGATTCGGTACTTCATTTGTGATGGACATGGGTTGCTCTATGCCCGTCCCCGTCCCCGTTATGGCACCTATGCCCCCGTATTTACCGAAACCGGCGTGGCGGCTTTTGCCCGGGATCACGAAACTTCCCAGCAGGTGTGGTCCTCGGAGGTGGGCTATCCGGGCGACCCGGTGTATCGGGAATTTTACAAAGATATTGGCTGGGAGGCGGACTACGAGTACATCAAGCCCTACATCATGCCCAACGGTCAGCGCAAAAATGTGGGGATTAAGTACCACCGCATTACCCATCGCAACGGCAGTTTATCCGATAAAGCCCTGTATGACCCCTACTGGGCAAAGGAAAAAGCCGCCGAACACGCTGCGAATTTCATGTACAACCGCACCCAGCAAATTGGGCATTTAGCGGAACTGATGCAACGTCCGCCGATTGTCACCGCCCCCTACGATGCGGAATTGTACGGCCATTGGTGGTACGAGGGGCCCTGGTTTTTGGATTTTCTTTTCCGCAAATCCTACTACGACCAGGATGTGTACGAGATGATCCATTTGAGCGATTATTTGCGCCGTCATCCCACCCAGCAGGTGTGCCGTCCCGCCCAGTCTAGTTGGGGTTACAAGGGCTTCCATGAGTATTGGTTGAATGAGACCAACGCCTGGATTTATCCCCACCTGCACAAGGCGACCGAGCGGATGATCGAACTTAGCCAGCGGGAACCCCAGGATCAGTGGGAATGGCGTGCCCTCAATCAGGCGGCGCGGGAATTGCTGTTGGCGCAGTCCTCGGATTGGGCGTTTATCATGCGAACCGGCACGATGGTGCCCTATGCAGTACGGCGTACCCGTTCCCATTTACAACGGTTGAATCGCCTGTATGAGGACATTCGGGCTGGCAAGATTGACCGGGACTGGTTGACCCAGGTGGAACAAATGGATAACATTTTTCCTCATATCAACTACCGGGTGTATCGCCCCTTGGCTTAGGATCATCAATGGGATATAGCTTGCGCTAAATTAATTCTAGAATCCTGTTTGTACTTCTTTGCACATCTATGACCAAACCAGATCAACGGCCTAACCATAAATCGGCTAAGCAAACCAACGAAAACAGTGTCGTTGAATGGGCTAAAACCATTGGGGTAAGTTTATTGCTCGCCTTCGGGATTCGGACGTTTGTGGCGGAAGCTCGTTATATTCCCTCCGAATCGATGTTGCCCACCCTAGAGGTGAATGACCGATTGATCATTGATAAAGTTACCTACGATTTTCGTACCCCAGAGCGGGGGGAAATCGTGGTTTTTCAGCCCACCCTTGCCCTCAAGGAGCAGGGATTTCGGGATGCGTTTATCAAACGGATTGTGGGCTTACCGGGTGAACAAGTGCAGGTCAAAAAAGGGATAGTTTTTATCAATGGCAAACCGCTTACGGAACCGTATTTGGCCGCTCGCCCGGATTATGAATATGGGCCGGTGGTGGTGCCTGCGGATCATTATCTGGTGTTGGGGGATAATCGCAATCACAGTTTCGATAGTCATTTTTGGGGCTTTGTCCCCCGCAAAAACATTATTGGGCGGGCGGCAGTGCGGTTCTGGCCACCCCATCGGATTGGGAGTATTAGCACACCTTAACCGTCACAATAAAAGATTAAATTCGTAATTTTTGATTGTTATCTATAGCAATTTTACTTAATAAACAAATAGAAATTTTCCAGAACTAAGGACGGGGGCGGTGCCCCTGCAACCCCCTGTTTCATTCTCATTTAGGATTGCTGTAGGTTTGGGTTTGTATAATAGGATACGCTTTTTTCGCCAAGGTAGCTGAAACGTTTGTCAGGCTTAGTACAAACTCTACTTATCATCAAATACTCAGGCGAACCATCTAATTTGCCCACCTCCTGCTTTGTAATTGGCGGTGGTCAGGAACATGATGGTTAACTTTCAGTCTTGCTTCCAGAGTAATACCATGATGTGCCATGCGTTTGTATCCAAAGACCGGTATAGTAACAGATATTTGGGTCCCAGGAATCACCCCTATGACCGAACCTAGTGTGGCTCGTGTCTTGCTCGTCGCTGGTGATAACTCCCTGCGGCAACGGTTGACTACTGACCTCAATGATGCGGGGTATCCCTGCCAACCCCTGGCGAACTCCAGCGAAGTGTACCCTTATCTGACCACGAATCCCGTCAGTTTGATTATCTTGGCCACTAGTCCCACCGGGTTGACCCTTTGCCGTCAGGTTAGCCAAACCCACCCCCAGCTACCGATTCTCCTACTTACCGATGGGGATACCCTGGAGGAACGGGTGGCTTGTTTGGAATCTGGAGCTTGGGACTACCTCAGCCCGCCCTATCCCCGCAAGGACCTGCTCCACTGGCTCCACCTTTATGTGCAACCCCAGACCGAACCGGCAGAACGCTTGACCTTTGCGGACTTGACCCTGGATTTGAATACCCGCATTGCCCTGCGCCAACAACGGCAAATCCAACTCACGATGAAAGAATTTGACCTGCTCAAATTTCTCATGCAAAATCCGGGGCGGGTGCTCACGCGCGAAGAAATCATGGAGCAGGTGTGGGGCTACCAATCGGTGCATGAATCCAATGTCATCGAAGTGTATGTACGTTATCTGCGCTTGAAACTGGATCAGCCCGGGGAAAAACATCTAATTCAAACCGTGCGGGGGGTGGGCTATGTCCTCCGGGAACCTTAAATCCTGGCTGTGGAGTGTGATGATCTGGGGTTGGCTGGGCAGTCCCATCGCCTTTGCCCAAACCCCCCAAAATTTGCCAGTTCGTGCCCAATTTAAGCACAACGGCCAGCAGATTCTCCTGGAAGTGGCCTGGACACCGGAGCAACAGGCTCTGGGGCTGATGTACCGGGAACGCCTGGAACCTAACCGGGGAATGTTCTTTCCCTTTCAGCCCCCCCGGCCGGTCAGCTTTTGGATGAAAAATATGCGTACCCCGATTGATATGGTTTTTCTCCATGAGAATAAAATTCTCGCCATTTTCCCTAAGGTGCCGCCCTGTACCACCCCCCGTTGCCCCACCTATGGCCCGGATGGCTTGGTGGATAGCGTGATCGAACTGGCACCCGGGCGGGCAGAACAGTTGGGGCTCAAGGTCGGCGATACCCTCATCGTGCGCTGGATTCGGCCCAGTGGCGTGCCCAGGTGAGCATGGTTTGCCCCTGTTCTGAAGTCGGCGATTCGCAGTACAAACGCAGGAGTGGTTCCGTGCCACTAAAGCGAATGAGCAACCAGCTTTGGTCATTGAGATAAAATTTATATCCATCGCCACTCCAGGTTTTGACGACGGGCAGACCGGCAATTTCCGTAGGCGGTTGGGTCGCCAGTTGCTCTAACAATGCGTCCCGTACCCCCTTGTCGGCTAAAGGCACATCAATCCGGTTGTAGGTACTAACAAAATTTAGCTTTTGTTGGAGTTCCTGGTACTGCACCTCCAGGGGTTTTTGGGTAACGGCAATGGCTTCAAGCAGGTACAGCGCCGACAGCAGGGCATCCCGTTCCGGCAGATAATGTCCGTACCCAATGCCGCCGGATTCCTCCCCGCCCAACAGCACCCCCCCCTGGAGCATTTCCTGGGCAATGTACTTAAACCCAATTGGGGTTTCCACCACCGGCAACCCGTAATACGCCGCCGTTTTGGCAATCAATTCCGAGCCGCTAATCGTTTTCACCACCCGCCCGCTCAACCCCCGGTGTTGCGCCAAATGCTGAATCAAGATAGGAATCAGCACCTGGGGCGAGAGAAAATTTCCCTGCCCGTCCATCGCCGCAATCCGGTCCCCATCCCCGTCAAACACCAGCCCCACCTGACTGCCCGTATGACTCTGTAAGGTACGCCGCAATTCCTCCAAATAAGCAGGCAAGGGTTCCGGCGGATGCCCCCCAAACGACACATCCCGCTGGGTGCGCAATTCCTGCACACAACTGCCCAAAATACGGGTTAAACCCCCTGCCGCCGCCCCGTGCATGACATCCACCCACACCCGCCAGTTGGTCAAACCAGCCTGAATCTGCGGTACATCCACCTGCTTTTGTAAGGCATTCAAATAATCCGGCCAGGGGTCAAACCGCTGAATCCCACCGCCGGAACGCTGAAGTAGCGGTTGTTCTAACCGGGCTTCAATTTGCTTGGTAATTTCCGGGGCAACCGAGCCGCCAAAACTGCCTTTGACCTTCAACCCGTTGTATTCCGAGGGGTTGTGGCTGGCGGTAATTACCAATGCCCCCATTGCCTGGTGGTGGCGCACCTGATAACTCAAGGCTGGGGTGGGAGCGGGTTGGTCTGCCAGTAAGACCTGAAATCCCGCTTGAGCCACTGCCTGCGCCGCCGTTTCAGCAAATTCCGGGGACAAAAATCGCCGGTCATAGCCGATCAAAATTGGCGCCGCCGCTTCCCCATGAACTTGAGCCAATACCGTAGCCGCCGCCTGTGCCGCCTGTGCTACCCGTGCAAAGGTAAATTCCCGGGCGATCACCCCCCGCCACCCATCCGTCCCAAAGCGAATTGGTTCCATGTGCGCCGCTCCTATGTACGATTGATTTTATTTTAAGCGTTTATTTTTGAGTAAAACATCACCACTAAAGCGATAAATTAATTGGAAATTAGGAAGTGATCGAAGAATATCTCCCAGGGAAATTCGTTTTTTTTGTAGGTACTTTAATGGTTTGTTTGAATGCAAACCAGGGAAGACTTCCAGATGTTTTTTGGGTTTTCCTATGAAGCCGGACCTATCCTAGTGATTGGGTACATTTTCAGATGCAGTGCTAAGGAGTACAGTAGCAACACTTAGCAAACCAACTTTGGAAGCAGGATGGATTGATACGGTCTATTTATAAATTAAAGGATACAAAAAGCCTCGATTATTCTAAAAACTCAGCATGATTGACCTACGGCAAGCGGGGTTTAACTGTATCCCATAACCACTCAAAAGACTATAAGTAATAAATAATCAAGAGGTCTCTACTACAGGACACCTCTATTAATTCATGGCTATTAAGAATGACCCCCGCGTTATTGATAATTGCCGACGAAAGAATGGGACTTCCAAGCCAGTCATGTAAGTACAAAAATCAATAAATATAGCGATCCTATTTAATTAACGGGTAGTGCTATCCAAGTAATTGTTTGTTATTATAAAATAATTACAAATGACACGATAGGTTGCCAATGAAGTCCCTGCCGTTGCCGAGGGTGGGCGGTCTAAGTCCCTAGGCAAATTAGGGGGGCAATTCCCAAAAAGCCTTATCTCATGGGCATTGGAGCCATCCACCATCTCGCTGGCTCCTCGTTGGTTGCCTTCAATGCCACACGACTTATCCCCCTAAAAATCCTTGTGACTCTTTTTTGAGCATTACAAAGATAGCACTACCAATTAACGGACAAAAATTCCCCAGAACCAAGGACGGGGGCGGTGCCCCTGCGACCCCCTGTTCCATTCTCATTTAGGATTGCTATAGAGGTTCCCTACAGTCTTTTCTTTTATTATATTACAGGGTGTAATAACAACATTTCGCAAACCCAGAAGTGTTAAATGTTAAGGAAAGGATACAAAAAATCGTGTTTCCAAGGCTAAGCATCAATATCTTCAAGTAAACGGGTTTGCAACTGTATCCCGTAACCGCTTAATAGGCTAAACTTGTGGTTTCTACCAAACCAAAATACCACTTTTAATCTCTCTTTTCCACCCTTTGATTAACATTCAACACTTCTGGTTCTATACAATTCCAACCGCAAATCTAGGGAAGCCAGAACATATCTTATGGCACCCATTTTATAATAACACAAAAAACTGTATCAACTATGATTATTGGTCTCACCGGGGGAATTGCCACAGGTAAATCCACTGTCACTGCGTATGTAGAATATCAATACAACATTAAGACGTACGATGCGGACATCTACGCCCGAAATGCCGTTAAACCAGGGCAACCCGCTTTTGATACCATTTGCGAACGCTACGGAACCTCAGTGCTGACCCCCGACGGGCAGTTAAACCGGGCTTGGTTAGGAGAGCGAGTATTTAGGGACACTTCAGAACGGCGGTGGCTAGAGCGGCTGATTCATCCCCTAGTGCGGCAACAGTACGAAGCAATGTACCAGCAGTTTGCCACCTCGGATACGCTGGTGGTGTTTAGCATCCCTTTGTTATTTGAGGCAGGAATGACCGATTTAGTCCAGCAGGTGTGGGTGGTTTGGTGTACGACGGGGCAACAATGTCAGCGGTTAATGGTTCGCAATTCCTGGACTGAGAGGCAGTGTTACGACCGGATCAACGCCCAATTACCCCTATTTCTAAAAATGTGGTGGGCGGATAAGCTTCTGGATAATTCCGGGACATTGACCCATCTTTATCAGCAAATTGATGCTTGCATTATCGAGTATTCCCAAAAAGTTTAATATAGCAATCCTACTTGATTTTCAAACAAAAATTTTTCAGAACCATACACCGCAGGTGCTTCTTTTACGGGGGCGGTGCCCCTGCGACCCTGTTCCATTTTTATTTAGGATTGCTATAGCTGTAAACATTAGGGAACCTCCATATTATTGATTTTTGTACTTACATAACAGGCTCGGAAGTCCCATTCTTTCCTTGGTAATTATCAATAACGCAGGGGTCATTCTCAATAGCCATGAATTAATAGAGGTGCCCTTGATATACTCTCTGCTCTATTGATTAAAATTATTAGAACCAAGCGAAAAATTCATCCCTGGAATGCAGAAATTCTAAAGAACTAAGCTCCCCTGAGACCTATTTTTAGAAATGCCCTTGATGCAGAGCTTTCTCTCGCTGAATAGGCGGACAGGGGGTGTCCCCGTAACTACAGAAAACACAGCAATCACCTGGTTTGGGTGTTAGCTCCATGTCACACTGCGGACACTGCCAGAGGATTACACAGGAATTGACGGGCATGGTAGCTTCCGACCGGCTATGGCAACTGGGACAAGTTAATGTGCCAAAATTAGTAACTTCTTTCTCCATGTAGATACCTAAGTTTTGGGGTAAGAAAGGTTTTTCATAAGGTAATCACTTGGTCAGGTTTGGCTTCTGCGAGGGCTTCGTAAAGTTGGGGGAAACATCCGCACACTACTCCTTCAACTAAACCCTTCGCCTTTACGGAGCCAGTGCCGCATTGGTCAAAGGTTCCTTCCGCCAAACCACGGCGCACCGCGCATTGGTCGCAGACCATCAGTAACATCCCATTTTGCTTGGCAATATGGGCGAGCCTTTCTCCCACCGGATCACCCGCACGTAAGCAAAAGATATTATCATCAAAAAACATCATGCCTACGACTTGGGCACCGTGATCCCCCCGTTCCAATTGTGGCAGAATCATGGTAGCCAATTTGAAGGTGCTGGCTAGGTTTGTGGCAAAGATATAGGCGACTTTCATTTTCCTTTCCTGAATAGATTCTTCTGACTAATAATATATAGCAATTCCAGAGGATTCAGATGAGTAATTTACTCAAGGGCACCTCTATTAATTGATTTTGGGAGGGATTTGTGAGATAATTACTACTAACGACGTGGAGAGGGAAAATGGGTCAAAAAGGATTTTGGGATGAGCAAGAGCGGCGGGAAAAACTCAATCAAAAAGGTTCTCCTGAGTATTTGGTGATAAGCAGAGTTTATACTTAAGCCTGACAAGGGTTTCAGCCCCCCTAGCGACAGAAAAGCGTATCGTTCTATACAATTCCCACCACAAATCTAGGAGAGCCATCAAAAAAAGCCCATGCTGAAGTGGCTCAATGAACATATTAGCTGGGAAGATTTCCGCCCAATATTAGAAACAATATATGACAAGGAAAGAAAGAGCAATGCAGGTCGTAAACCCACCGACGTGATTGTGATGTTTAAATTGTTGATTCTCCAACAAATGTATGCCATTAGTGATGATGAACTCGAGTTGCAAGTGAATGACCGTATCTCGTTCATGGAATTCCTAGGATTGGGTATCGAAGACGCTATCCCTGATGCCAAAACTATCTGGTTATTTCGGGATAATCTCGCTAAGCATGAGCTGGTCAAAGAACTATTTGCTCGCTTTGATAATTACCTGAGAGAAAAAGGATATATTGTCGAAGTTGGCCAGATTGTGGATGCTACTCTCATTCCCGTGCCAGTTCAACGGAATACTCGGCAAGAAAATCAAGAAGTAAAGGAAGGGAAAATTCCTAAGCAATGGGAGGAAAACCCGCATGTTTTACGGCAAAAGGATAGAACTGCCCGTTGGGTAAAGAAAAATGGTGTCAGCTATTTTGGCTATAAAAATCATATCAGCGTGGATGTAAAATATGGTTTTGTGCGTCATTATGTGGTCACGGATGCCTCCGTGCATGACTCCCAAGTATTCAGTCAACTTGTGGATATTGATGGGTCGGAAATCTGGGGAGATAGTGCTTATCACAGCACGGATTTAGAATGGACGTTAGCCAGGATTGGGTTTACCAGTCACATCCATGAAAAAGGCTACCGAAATCAGCCCCTAACCGCCGAGCAAAAGGAACGGAATCGCATCAAATCTCAAGTGAGAGCCAAGGTGGAACACGTATTTGGTCAGTGGGTAATGTGTCTTGGGGGTAAGTTCATGCGTCTGATTGGTAAAACCAGAGTAGAAGCGGCAATTGGGTTGAAAAATCTGGCTTATAATTTCCGCCGTTATGCGTTTTGGGAGCGGCGGCTGATAATCTGTGAGTTTTGACCCCCTACTAAGTCTCTTTTCAATCATATCTACACCAATCTATAAAACCCAGTCATCTTATAGCTAAACACCCAAAGGTTGACATAGATATGGGTCGCAGGGCGTAGCCACGCACTGGTTCTCCAGAATTTTTGAGGCGACAACCTTAACCTACATAGCTATAGTACAAAAAAGTACTGAGCAATGACCTGCTGTTTTTGTGTTTCGTTCTCATATTTTGAATAAATAGAGGTGCCCTAGAAAGTACGCGGTAGTGCTATCCAAGTAATTTTTTGTTATTACAATATTACCACAATCAGCACCATGCCTTCTCAACGGAGTGGATGCCATTGCAGACGGTAGGCTCTTTACAGCCTATTCAGGGGTTACGGGATACGATTGTAAACCCGTTTGGTCTAAACCTCATTGGGGTCAAGCCTTGGAAAAACAGTTTTTTGTATCCTTTAATTTGTGAACAGACTGTAACTTCTCGGTAGTAAATTCCCGCCAAGCTTGAGCAATGTCTAACTTTACCCCGTGACGCTTCTCCCCGGAGCAGTAAAGCCACCTACCCGCCACAGAGTCCTTGCTACCATTTCTTGAGCATTACAAAGATAGCACTACCGCCAACGCCCAGGGCAAACTGGGTTTTGATGGGCTACTACTGATTGGAACAAAACGTGCGGGAAACCCGGCATGGTCCATATTGACTACAGGATTGCAGGGCATATTTTTCCGCTAGGGCAGGATTGCTCCCCCAGCCCGTGCCCACCGACCCATCCCGGGTTTCCGCAATTGAACCACAGGCATTGCGAAACCATACCATTACCCGGCAGTCCCCTGTCCCAGCTCTGGCTTCACATTCCTCCAGGGAACGGTTTTCCGCCGCTGCCCGGCTTCTGTAGCCCCAGGCATACCCCTGGGCACCCGTGCGTCGTGACCAACTGATGGCACCAAAGGTATCCGGTTGGGTGTTCCCGGCTGGCGCAGGCAAGGTGACGACCGCCACCGCCGTTACCAGGGCAATACCAAGCCAACGCACCGACCTACCCCAGGAGTTACTCATAGCTTTGCCCCGAAATAATACTTGAGATTATGGAATGAACTTTTGGGAAGAGCCAGAGGTTTTCAACATTTGTAGAGTTTTTTTAATATTTATTTGGGATTTGGGCATTCCCCCAAGTGAATCTGCCCGGTGAGATAGCAGACCGCCCCGCCCCGGATTAGCACCCGTTCGGGCGTGAGGGTACACCACAATTCGCCGCCCCGGGGGGAGAGTTGGCGGGCGTGGAGTGCGGTTTTCCCTAGGCGTTCGCCCCAGTAGGGTGCCAGGGCACAGTGCGCCGAACCCGTCACCGGGTCTTCGGGAATGCCTGCTTGGGGGGCAAAAAACCGGGAGACAAAATCCACCCCTTGCCCGGGAGCGGTGACGATCACCCCCAAACAGTCCAGTTGCCGGAGTTGGGCGTAATCCGGTTGCAGGTTTTTGACCACGTCCGGGTCGCCGACCACCGCCATTACATCCCTGGGTGTGCGCCAGACCGCTTGGGGAGTGAGTCCCAACCCAGCAATTAACTGCGCCGTCGGTTCCGCTGGGGTCAACGTCCAGCGGGGGAAATCCAGTTCCCAGAAATCCCCTTGTTTGCGAACGGTCAGGGTTTCCTGGCGACTTTGGAACCGCACCTGTTCACAACCGGGTTCCACAAATTTCCCCACCACGTAGGCCGCCGCCAGGGTGGCATGGCCGCACAAATCCACCTCCTGGGCGGGGGTAAACCAACGGATGTGGTAGCCGCCCGTCCCATCCGGCCAGAGAAACGCCGTTTCCGACAGGTGATTTTCCAGGGCAATCGCCTGACATAGCCCCGGGGAGAGGGGTGCCGTCAAGGGACAAACCGCCGCCGGATTGCCGCCAAAGAGTTGGTGGGTGAAGGCATCCACCTGGTACAATGGAACACGAAAATCCATAAGCAAAATGCTCACGGGTTTAATTGCTGAAGGAAAGTTCAAAAACTCCAGGTTATACTAAATAGACTACGTTTCCTTCATCGGCCAAACCCTATGGACTTAAGCATTCAACAAGGACTGGGACGCTTTCAGCAGGTAGATTACCATGCCATTTTGGGCGTGCCCCTGGATGCGGGTCCCCAGGACATTCGCCGCCGGTATATGCGGGTAGCGCGAGCCTTGCACCCGGACACCACCGGCCATCTGAGCGAAGAAGACCGGCAGATTGCCGCCCAACTCCTCTCCCGATTGGTGAATCCCGCCTACGAAAAACTATTTAACGATAAGGTGCGGGCGGAGCATAACCTGATTTTGAAAATGATTGGCCAGCGGGTCGCCCAAGAAACCCTGCCTTTTGAAACTGAAGCCGCCAATCTGCTGTTGCGCCAATCCGACCCGGAAGCCTACTACCGGGAAACCTTGGGGAAACTCAACGAGCGGCAATTTGCCGTCCCCCACGAAACCATGCAGGTGATCAACGAAATTAGCGAGCTGAATCTGGCGATGTTGCGCTGGCAGTATGCGGGGAATACGGTGGCCTTTGTGAATCGTCCCGCCCCCACCCCGGTTACGACCCCGGAAGCCCCAGCGGCCAGCACCCCACCCCCAGCCGCCCCCGAACCGGCGAAACCTTCCTTCCTGGATCAGTTCTACAACCGGGCGGAGGAATTGGTGCGGCTGAAAGATTATCCCGGTGCCCTGCGGGAACTGGATGATGCGTTGAAATTAGATAGTGGCGATGCCCGTTGTTTGAGCTTAAAAGGCTATGTGTATCTCCAGACCAACCAACTGAAAATGGCGAAAATCCATTTTGAACGGGCCTTAAAACGGGATGCAAGTAATACTCGGGCGAGCCAAGGGCTAGAGGTGGTGGAGAAAATGCTGGCCAAACAAGCGAAAGAGAACGAGGCCAAAGCCAAAACCACCCCCGAGAAGAAAAAGGGCAAGGGTCTGTTCGGTTTCTTTGGTAAATGAGCGGTACATGAGCTTCCAGCCGCCCACCGGGAGCCGGGATTTATTGCCCCTGGAGGTGATCCAGAAAACCTGGATTCGGGAACGGTTACAGGAAGCCTTTCACCGCTGGGGCTATCAACGGGTGGTCACCCCGACCCTAGAGCGGTTGGATACCCTGGTGGCGGGGGGACGGGTGCGCCCGGAGCGGGTGGTACAAATTCAAGACCGGGATGGGATTTACGGACTGCGTCCCGATGTGACGGCTTCCATTGCCCGGGTGGCGGCCAGTCGCTGGGGGCAGGTGCATCATCCCCAACGGCTGTACTATGTGGCGAATGTGTTCCGTCCCCATCCCCAACGGGGGCATTGCCAGGAGTCGTTTCAGGTGGGGGTGGAACTGCTGGGAGCAGGGGGACTCTTGGCGGATGCGGAAATGTTACGGCTGTTGCAGGATGGTTTGACCGCCATTCACTTGCCCCCCTGGCGGGTGATTTTGGGGGAGGCGGGGTTGACCCGGTTGTGGATTCAGGGGTTTCCCCCGGTTTGGCAGACCCCCGTGACCCAGGCACTCATCCATTTAGACCGGGTGGCTCTGGGGCAATTGCCCTCCCCCTGGCGAGAACAGGCGTTGGCGTGGCTGGATTTGCGGGGGGAACCAGCACAGGTTTTTCAACAGTTAAGCACCTGGGAACTGACACCAGCCCAGTGGCAACGGGTAAATCACCTGAAATCTTTGGTGGAACTCCTGCCCGCTGGGTTTCCCCTGGTTGTGGATGTGAGCCTTTTGCAACCCTGGGATTATTACACGGGGATCGTCCTGCAGGTGGCGGTGACCCAGGGGCATACGGTGCAGTTGGTGGGGCAGGGGGGGCGTTACGATGACTTGGTGGGTGCCTACCATCCCCAGGGGAAAACCGTGCCGGGGATTGGCTTTTCCCTAAATTTGGAAACCCTGCATCAGCAACTTTTGCCCTTGGGGGTTTTGCCCCACCGCCCTGCCCGTCCCGATTGGGTGGTGATTCCCCGGGGGGAAAGGGCCTACCGCGCCGCCCTGGATCATGCCCAATCCCTGCGGCACCAATACCCCGACCAGCGGGTGGAATTGGCGCTGACACCGCCCCAGGAACCGCCCTCCCAGGGAGTGGTCTGGGTGGATGCCAGCGGTTGAACCATGCCCTGGTCCCGTTACCGGCAACGGTTTGGGTTGCTGATCCTGATCATGAATGGGGTCGCCCTAGTGGTGGCGGGGGTGGTGATGCTGATTTTGTTTCGGGCGACGGTGCGAGAAAACCTGGCGCGGTTGCAGGAAACCAACAATAGCCAAGCCCGCTTGCTGGAAGAAATTTTTTGGCAGACCCAAAGCCCCGAAATCACCCTGGGGATTGCCCGGGAAGCCGCCCGTCGTTTTACCGGTTCCGCCCGGACGGGGGAGTTTATCATCCTGATTCCCACCGGGGATGACTTCCAAATTTTCGTCAGCCGTTGGGATAATGTGGAACTGGAACTGGGGGTCAAGATTCAATCCCGCCAAACCTTACGCCAGGCAGGGGGCTTACTGGCGGCGATGGCTCGCACCCCACCCCGACGCTCCGTTGGGTTAATCCCTTTACCAACCAAGCAACAGGTCTTAGCCGCCATCGAGCCGGTGCAGGGTTTGAATTGGGTGGTGGCCAACCAAATTCATCTGAGCGAGGTGCGGGAACCCTTTCTCCACGCCAGTTGGATCGCCCTGGGGGCGGCGATGGTGGTGAACGTGCTGGGGGCGTTTCTCTTCCTGCGGGTGAGCAACCCGATGATTCAGCGCTTGGAGCGATTGAATGAGGAACTGGAGGAAAAAGTCCAACAGCGCACCAACCAACTGGCAGCGGCCAATGCCCAGATTCAAACCCTCAACCGCCAACTCCAATCGGATAACCTGCGCCTCCGGGCGGAAGTGGAGGTGGCCCGCCAATTGCAAGCCCTGTCCCTGCCCCGGCCCGAGGAATTGGCCCATACCCCCCAGTTGGCGGTCAGCGGTGTGATGTACCCGGCGACGGAGGTGGGGGGGGATTATTACGATGTCTATCCCCAGGGGCAACAGACCTGGTTGAGTATCGGGGATATTACCGGGCACGGTCTGGAAAGTGGGGTGCTGATGCTGATGACCCAGGTGGCGGTACGGACGCTCCTCACCCGGGGGGAATCCTGCGGGGCGCATCTGCTCACCATTCTCAATCGGGTGATTTATGACAGCGTGGCCCGCATGGGTTACGGCCGCACCCTCACCCTCACCCTGTTGCACCACGACCGGGGGCAACTGTCCATCACCGGACAACACGAGGAAGTGATTATTTTGCGTACCAACGGGGCTTGGGAACGGATTGACACCCTGGATTTGGGGTTTCCCCTGGCCTTGGAACCGGACATTCAGCCCTACGTCCAGAACCGCCAAGTGCGCTTGCAACCGGGGGATGGGGGCATTTTATTCACCGATGGCATCACCGAAGCGGCCAACCCCCAGGGGGAACTCTACGGCATCGAACGGCTCTGCCAGGTCGCCCGCACCCATTGGCATCAGCCCGTGGCCAGGATTCAGCAGGCGATTATGGGCGATGTCCAAGCCTTTATTGGCCCGGCGGCAATTTTAGATGACATGGCCCTGGTGGTGTTCAAGTTTCAACCGGACGGGACATATCCCCCCAATCCGGGCGTACCCCCAGGGGAATCGTAAAGTGAAATTTGCTCCCCTGCCCCCGCCCCGCCGATTCCGCCCAAATTTGCCCCCCCAACCCACTGACAATCTGCCGACAAATCGCCAGCCCCAACCCCGTCCCCCCCACCGTGCGGCGCAAAGCCCCCTCCTCCTGGTAAAACCGGTCAAACACCGCCTGCAGTTGGCTGGGTTCAATGCCCCGCCCCGTATCTGCCACCACCACCTCTAACATCTGCCCCGATTGCACCTGTGCCCGCACCGTCACCCGTCCCTCCGGGCCGGTAAATTTACAGGCATTGTCCAGAAGTTTGACTAACACTTCCACGATGCCCTCCCCATCGGTACGCAACAGGGGCAAATCCGCCGGTAAATCCACCTGAATCTGGGGCAAACGCTGTGCCCGGGAACGCAGGTGCGCCAAAGCCAACTCCACACATTCCGAGAGGGTAATCGCCTCACTTTGCCACTGCACCCGCCCACTTTCCAACCGGGACAGGGTGAGAAAATCCTGAATCAGTTTGTGCAAGCGTTCCGCATCGCTCATGGCCGCCGCCAACATCTCCTGGCGCACCGGGGCAGGCATCTCCGGCTCTGTCGCCAAACTTTCCAAACACACCTGGATCGTGGATAGGGGGGTGCGCAATTCGTGACCGATGATGGCAATCAGATTGGTACGGGTGCGGTCCAGGGCTTCCAATTGCTGGTTCAATTCCGCCAAACTTTTGTACGCCTGCGCCTGCACCAACCCCAAGCCCACCTGGTTGGCAATCGCCGTCACCAAATCCAAATCCACCTCCCGCCAGGGGTAGGGCGCGCCGCCGCAGTGGTGCAATTCCAGCATCCCCAACAACATCCCCTGGTGAATAATCGGTGCCATCAACCAGGAACGCACCCGGTGCTGGGCGAGCAAGACCCGCAGCTGGTCGTATCCCCGCAATTCCGGGGCGGTGGTCACATCGTTCAAGCCAATCGCCCGGTCCCGCCCCAAGGCCAACCCAAACAGGGGATTTTCCCCCAAAGGCCAATCCACCCCCTTTAGGGATGGCACCCCCGGCGCCGTGTATTCGTACTCAATCCGGGCGGACTGGTGGTGCGAACGACAGCGGTATAAAATACAGCGACATTCCGGGAAATTTTGCCCCAATTCCTGCACGGCAATCGGAAAAATTTGCTCCGGGTTGAGGGTACTGCGGATGGCAGAGGTGATTAAATTCACCAACCGTTGTTGCCGTTCCTGGTCGCTGAGGGCTCGGTAGGCTTTCAGGACTTTGTACTGACTGGACTGGAGATAGGTGACCAACCGCTCCACAAACGGGCCAGGGTGCAAGCCCGATGTGCCCGTGTCCTGCGGTTCCACCGTCAAGGCGTAGCGGGTCAGCGCCTGGTGAATTTTCTCGGCCAATTGGGGCTGGTAACTGAGAATGCGTTCCAACAGCAGGCGGGTGACGGTCTGGCTCACAGGGCGGTCAAAGGTCCAAATCCCCTCAAACCGGCGGGCCTGATCCATCAAGGGGGTATCGCTCAGCCGTTCCCGGCAGACCAAACAGGCGGCGTAATGCTGACCGAGCACCACCAGATGCCATTCCTGCGCCAGGGGGTCTTGGGGGTCAAAGGGAATGGTGGCGTAGGGTTCGCTCACCTGGGCAAAATCCGTCTCCGGGGCGGCCAGGACATAGATTTGCGAGGTGTATTGGGCCAATTGGCGATAGCGACGGGTTTCCTGGCGGTAGTAGCGTTCCTTTTGGAAATTGGCAATTACCAAGGGTTCATCTCCACCGCCCAACACCTGGTCTTCCATCGCATGGGAAAGCGCCGTCAGGGACGCTTTGAAATAAATCTGGGGTCGCAGATGGGGATGGGTCTGCAACAAATCCTGCAATAGGGAGGGAAAAAGCACCATGCCCGACTGGCAATTGACCGGTGTATTTTTAACAATAGAAGATTTTTACCCCGATGCTGGCCAAACGGTTAAAAATGGTTAAACCATGAGTATTTCTACCAAGGAAATGACCCAGTTGGGCGACTGGTTGACGGGTTGGTTTGATAACCGCACCCAAGCCCTGGCGGAACCGGCCTGGTATGTGCATTTGTGGCTCTGGCAACGGTTGATTCCGGGGGGTATCCAGGGGCAACCCGCCCTGTTTATCGAGCAGGCCAGTGCCCTCACCCCAGGGCAGGCGTACCGACCCAGGGTGATGGTACTCTTCCCTGACCAGGTGCAGTACTACAGTTGTCGGGAACCCCAAAAGTGGCGGGGCAGTGGGGCGCAACCGGAGCGATTGACCCCCCTGACGGCAGAGGATTTAATTCCCCTCCCCGGTTGTGTCCTGAATCTGCGGTACGAAAATGCCGAATATCAGGCCAGCCCCGCCCCTGGGTACCACTGTGAATTTGCGTACAACGGCCAGACCCGGCGGGTGGAGTTGGGGTGGCGGGTGAACGCCCAAACCTTGACCATCTACGACCGGGGGGTTGACCCCAGCACTGGGCAAGTCCTCTGGGGGGCCCTGATGGGGCCTTATGTGTTTCACAAACGGGCATGATCGGCTCCCTGACTGGGCAGGTGGCAGGGCTGAACCTCGTCCAGGGGAAATGGGTGGTCACCCTGGTGGTGCAGGGGGTGGGCTGGGAACTCCAGGTGGGGCAACGGTGCGGGCAGGGGCTAACGGCGGGCGGGGCGGCGCAATTGTTTACCCATTTGCAAATTCGGGAAGAACAGCCCGTCTTGTATGGCTTTAGCACGGTGGAGGAACGGGATTTGTTTCGGCAGTTGATCCGGGTGAATGGGGTGGGACCCCAGTTGGCCTTGGCTTTGCTGGACACCCTGACCCCGGCGGATTTGGTGCAGGCGATTGTCACCGGCAACACCGCTTTATTGAGCCAGACTCCAGGGGTCGGCGCCAAGACCGCCCAACGCTTGAGTTTGGAACTGCGCCAGCCCTTGCAACAGTGGCAGGGGGCACTCCCAAGCGCAACCATCCCCGCTACGCTTCAGGAGGAAGTCACCCTCACCCTGGGGGCATTGGGGTACACTGGAGCGGAAATCAGCCACGCCCTCGCCCAACTGGCGCAGGACCAGGAATGCCAACCCAGTACAGATGTGGAACTGTGGATTCGCAAGGCGATTCGGTTGTTGAGTTAAGCCTGCGGCGCATCACTAGCTCCAAATTGGTAAAAATAATTCCCATCGCGGAATGGATGTTCCCCGGTGCAGTGGCGGATTAAGCCCAACTTGCACAATTCTTCCCCCACCTGAACCGACTGTTTGCGGGTGAGTCCTTGGGTACGCATCAGCCACTCTACCGCTTCGGCACCCGTGAAGGACTGGGGATAGCGGCGGAATTGATACCAGCGGTCCTCCACCGGCAATTGGCTGACCATCGCCTGGAAAATGACTTCTAAATCCAGGCTGGGGGAGGCAGGGGTTTCGGTAGAGGTTCTCGTCACCATTGGGTTGGGTGGGGGGGTCGCCGGAGTGGGGAAGCGATAAAACGTATTGCCCCCTTGAAAATCCCCGTCCGGGGCATCCAGCCGTTGGATATATCCCGCCTTCAGCAAATCCTGCCCCAATTCCATCGCCTGCTTGCGGGTGAGTCCCTGGGTACGCATCAGCCATTCCACCGCCTCACTGCCGACAAAGGACTGGGGGTAGGCTTGGAATTGATAGCGGCGGTCTTTGATTTCAACTCCAGTTTGGAGTGCCTGGGCAAGGGACGCCAGTGGTGGGAAGGATGCCGCAGGCGCATCGGGCGACGTGGGCTGGGATGGGGTCGTTATCGCAGGTTGACCCGGTTCATGCCACAGGACGTAACCAGCGGGGGTATCCACCAAAACACAGGCTAAACCGGCGGCTTGGTAGGGCGCAATCACCCGATGATAGTTTTCCCCTGGGGGAATCAACAGCCCTTTGATCAACACTTTTTCTTGCAGGACAATGCCGCCCATCTGATTGGCTACTGGGGTGCGCTGAATACTCCGCCAAAATTCAGCTTCTGTTAAAATCACTGGTTCCATCGGGGACAGGGGATCGAGGTGGTCAAATTGAGCGTTGCTATTGTACCTTTAATTATCCTTATGTATCTAATCAGGTTTGTGGTTCAAAATTGGCGGCATGATTGGGGACAGTTCCAGCGATGACGGGCACGGTTTATTTGGTCGGGGCGGGTCCTGGTGACCCTGGTTTATTGACCCTCAAGGGCAAAACCCTTCTGGAATTGGCGGAGGTGGTGATCTACGATGCCCTGGTCAGCCCGCCCATCCTGGCGATGATCAACCCCCAGGCGGAACGGATTTTTGTGGGGAAATATCGGGGCTGGCACAGTTTACCCCAGGCGCAGATTACCGCCCTGCTAATCACCAAGGCGCAACAATATCAAACCGTCGTGCGCTTAAAGGCGGGGGACCCCTTTATTTTTGGTCGGGGGGGGGAGGAGGTAGCCGGTCTGCGGCAGGCGGGGATTCCCGTCCAGGTGGTGCCGGGGATCAGTGCGGGTTTGGCGGTCGGGTTTCCCCTCACCCACCGGCAGGTGAGTTCTAGCGTGGTCTTGGTCACGGGGCATGAGGCGGTGGAAAAATCCCAGGACTCGGTGAATTGGGAGGGCTTGGCGCAGTCCGCCGATACCTTGGTCATCTACATGGGAATGCACCGCTTACCCCAGATCACGGCAGCGTTGATGCGGGGGGGACGGGCTGGAGAAACTCCGGTATGCGTGGTGCAGTGGGGCACTTGGTCGCAGGAACGGCGTTTGTATGCCACCTTGGGGACGGTGAATGATTTGGTTGCCCAGGCGGGTTTTACGGCTCCGGCAATCGTGGTGGTGGGAGAAGTCGTTGACCTGGAGCGGGTATGATGATAAGCAACGGGTCGCTTGGGGGCAAAGTATGGAATTTGTGGTCATTGCTGTAATTGGGGTGGTGATTATTACCACAGCCATTCGCAATTTGTATTACATTTGCCAACCCAATGAGGTCTTAATTTTTGCGGGCACGACCCGTTGGGTGCCATCCCTGCAACGGCGGGTGGGGTATCGGTTGGTCAAAGGGGGGAGTAGTTTGCGGATGCCCCTATTTGAGCGGGTTTTGCGCTTGGATTTGACCAATTTAATTATTGAACTTAAGGTTTCCGGTGCCTATTCCAAAGGGGGTATTCCCCTCAGGGTCGAAGGGGTGGCGAATATCAAAATTGCCGGGGAAGAACCGGTGATCCACAATGCCATTGAGCGGTTGTTGGGGAAAAATCGGGAAGAAATTAAACGCATTGCCAAAGAAACTTTAGAAGGGAATTTGCGGGGGGTTTTAGCCAGTCTCACCCCCCAACAGGTGAATGAGGATAAATTGGCGTTTGTCCGCAGTTTACAGGATGAGGCGGAGGAAGATTTAGGGAAATTGGGGCTGGTTTTGGATACCCTGCAAATTCAAAATATCTCCGACGATGTGGGGTATTTGGACTCCCTAGGGCGCAAACAACGGGCGGATCTCCTGCGGGATGCCCGGATTGCCGAAGCCCAAGCCCAGTCCCAATCGGCGATTCAAGCCGCTGAAAATGCCCGGTTGACCGTGTTTGCCCAGATTGACTCGGAAATGCAGATTGTTCGGGCGGAAGCCCAACGGCGGATTCGGGATGCGGTCACCCGCCGGGAAGCCCTGATCGCCGAAACCCAGGCGGAGGTGGGGGCAAAGCTCGCCCGTACCCAGGCGGATTTGGCAGTACAACGGGAGCGGATTATGCAGGTGCGCCAACAACTCCAGGCGGATGTGGTCGCTCCGGCGGAAGCCCAATGCACCAGCGGCACGGAAACCGCCAAAGCCAATGCCGCCCAAATTATTGAAGACGGGAAAGCCCTGGTGGAGGGGATGCGCCAACTGGCGGTCTCCTGGCAAAAGGCAGGTCCCTACGCCCGGCAAATTTTCCTGCTCCAGAAGCTCGAACCCCTTTTGCAAGCCCTAGCGGCTACCGTTCCGGCGGTGAAGGTGCAACAGGTGACGGTTTTGGATGGGACTTCGCCCATGATGGGGATGGTCACGCTTTTGGAACAGGTGCGAGCCGCCACCGGGGTGGACCTGAAGCAATTGTTACCCTCCAAAACCCCACCAGCGAACGGCGCAGACCAGTAACCCTGCTATACTTTGGGGCAAGGCAGTATTTCTACGGATTTAGGTGGACAACCTGGATGCCTACCACTGGGTGACGACAGCCCTGGATACCCTAGAACGTGCCCATTGGAAACGGAGCCTCAAGCAGGTCACCAGCCGCTCCGGGGCGGTTGTGGAAATTGGGGCGCAGAATGTCCTCAACTTCGCCAGCAATGATTACCTGGGGTTAGCCAGTGACCCCCGCTTGGTGCAGGCGGCTACCCGTGCCATGCAGGACTACGGGGTGGGGGCAACGGGTTCCCAGCTATTGAGCGGTCACCGGGCATTGCATCGCAAGTTGGAAATTGGTCTTGCCCGTTGGAAACGCACGGAGGAAGCCCTGGTATTCAGCAGTGGCTATGGGGCGTGCCTGGGTACGGTCACGGCTTTGGTGGGTAGCCGGGATGTGATTTTCCAAGACCAGTACAACCACAGTTGTCTGCAACAGGGAGCCAAGTTGAGCCAAGCGCAAGTGTATAGCTATAAGCATAACGATATACAGCATCTTAAGGAATTATTAAAACAGTATCGTTCTCAGTACCGCCGTTGTTTAATTGCCACCGAAACCCTGTTTAGCATGGATGGGGATTGTTGTCCCCTAGCGGAAATTTTGGATTTAGCAGAGCAGTACAACAGCATGGTGCTGGTGGATGAAGCCCACGCCAACGGGGTGTTTGGTCACAATGGCATGGGTTGGGTGCAGGCGAGCAACTGCCAGGGACGACCCTTGGTGCAGGTGGGGAATCTCAGCAAAGCCCTGGGGAGTTTGGGGGGCTACGTGGCGGGGAGCAAGGTTTTAATCGAATACCTGCGGCACCGGGCACCCACTTGGATTTATAGCACCGGCTTATCCATCCCCGATACGGCGGCGGCGGCAATGGCGGTGGCGATTGTCCAGGGGGAACCCCAGCGGCAACAACAGTTATGGCAGAACGTTCACCACCTGCGGGAAGGCTTGACCCAAGCGGGTTTGCCCCTGCTTTCCCCCGTGCCGTCCCCGATTGTCTGCCTGCCCCTGCGGTCTGCGGCGGTTGCCCAAGAATTGGAACCAGCGTTACTCCAAGCGGGGGTGTTTGCCGCCGTTGTCCGTCCCCCCACCGTGCCCACCAGCCGCCTGCGCTTGTCCGTCATGTGTACCCATACCCCCGCCCATATCCAGGAATTGGTGGGAATTTTGGCGGAATTTCGGGAGTGTTACGGGCATGGCTGAAGCCGGTTATACCCTACCCGTGTTTGCCTGCGCCAGTGCGGTGGCGGCGTTTCATTACTTACAAACAGGGGAGGTTTTAGCAGTGGTCACCTTGGATTTGCTCGACCCCCCCGCAACCGCCGATATTCCCATCGAACAGGTGGCACCCTTGCCGGGGGGTGGGGTGTTGGCGATCACCCGTTCCCAGCCGGGGGATAATTTAGACCTGACCCGGAATACGCCGGTGTGGGCAGTGGTGGCTTGGGCAGAGGCAAACTCGGAACTCCCGCACCCATTACTAACCATTACCGGTGGATTTGGGGTGGGTTGGCAGAAAGAAACGGGGCAAGCGGCTATTTATCGCTACGCCCAGCGGTTGTTGTACCACCACCTGCGACCCGGTCGCCCCCTGCGGGTGGAAATCATCTTGCCCCAGGGACGGGTGTTGGCGGAACGCACCTCCAATGCCGCCTTTGGGGTGGTGGAAGGTTTAGCCCTGCTCGGCACCAGCGGCATCGCCCATCCCCTCAGTGCCCCGGAGCAATTGGACCGCTTTCGGGAGGAACTGCGCCAGAAGGCAGACCAAGGGAATTTGGTTTTTTGTATCGGGGAAAACGGTTTGGATTTAGCCCGCAGTTGGGGCATTCCTGAGAAGGTTTTAGTGAAAACCGGGAATTGGCTGGGTCCGCTGTTGGTAGAGGCATCGTTGTTACAAATTAAAAATATTATACTGCTGGGTTATCACGGTAAATTGTTGAAATTGGCAGGGGGTATTTTCCACACCCATCACCACCTCGCCGATGCCCGCTTGGAAATTCTCACCGCCTGTGGTCTGCGCTGTGGGCTGTCCCTCCCCATCTTGCAAAAACTCTTGACCCAACCCACGGTGGATGCGGCGATGACCTATCTACAGCAGGTGCAACCCCTCAAAGTACGAACATTGTATGAAGTGATTTTAGCCCAAATTCAACAGCGCACCCGGCAGTATCTCCAGGCGCACGGGGGCAATCCTTTGGGGGTGGAAGTGATTTTGTTTAACCGTGAGCGGCAGGTGGTGGCGCAAACCCCTGGGGTAACGGCACACCTCAAGCAATGGCGGGGCGACGCTCTGCGCTAAAATCCACAATAATCTGAATACGAGAGTGATGAGCGATTTATGACCCAAACCGTTGCCGAGGTGATGACCGCCAACCCGGTGGTGACCTACCCCGAGACCCCGATTGAGGAGGCGATTGCCATCCTGGGGGAACACAAGTTCAGCGGACTGCCGGTGGTGAACGAACGGCATCAATTGGTGGGGGTGCTATCCAACCAGGATATTCTGGAACGCCAGGAAGGGGTGCGTCCGCCGGTGTTTTTTTGGTTTATGGATGCGGTGATTTGGCTGGAAAATCCCCACCACTACCGGCAAGAACTGCACAAGGTTTTGGGGGCGACCGTCGGGGATGTGATGACCCCCAATCCAATCAGTATTCGCCCGGAGGAATTGGTGAGCGTGGCGGCACACAAAATGCACCAACATCGGATTCGCCGTCTGCCGGTGGTGAATTCGGAAAATCGGGTGGTGGGCATCCTCACCCGGGGGGATATTGTACGGAGTATTGCCCTAGCTACGGCGGCAGAGTGATGACAAAAACCAGCCTTATCCAGTACAATCAGCCTAATTCATTCGGCGTTGCTTTAATCTAAATTAAATAAAATTAAAATACATTCTCGTTGGATGCTCAGCCCGGTTCGTTCCAACTGATGTGAGGGGTTATGTGCGGTATCGTGGGCTATGTGGGGTTACAATCAGCCACCCCGATTTTGATGGAAGGGCTACGGCGGTTGGAATACCGGGGCTATGATTCCGCCGGGATTGCCTGGCAAAGTGACGGGGAAATTCACATCCTGCGGGCACCGGGAAAATTGCACAATCTGCAAGCCCGTCTGCCGAATACGAATAGCCACATCGGGATTGGTCACACCCGCTGGGCAACCCACGGCAAGCCGGAAGAGCGCAACGCCCATCCCCATTGCGACAATCAGCACCGGGTCGCCGTCGTGCAAAACGGCATTATCGAAAACTATCGCCCCCTGCGGGAAGAACTCACTGCCCAGGGCTGTGTGTTTACCTCCGATACGGATACGGAAGTCATCCCCCATCTGTTGAGCCGATATTTACAAAATAATTACTCATTTCTGGAGGCGATGCGTCTCACCGTTGCCCAATTGGAGGGGGCTTTTGCCATTGCCGCCATTGCCACCGATGCGCCGGATGAAATCGTCATTGCCCGTCAGCAGGCACCTTTGGTGGTGGGGTTGGGGCAGGGGGAATTGTTTTGCGCCTCCGATACCACCGCTTTGGTGAACCATACCCAGGCGTTTTTGAGTTTGGAAAATGGCGAATTGGCACGCCTCACGCCCCTGGGGGTGGAACTGTACAGCTTTGCCGGGGAGCGAGTGCGGCGCTATCCTGAGCGGCTCACCTGGAGTCCCGTCCTGGTGGAAAAAGGCGGCTTCAAGCATTATATGCTCAAGGAAATCCACGACCAGCCGGGGGTCTTGCGCCAGGGGTTGGAGTCCCATCTTTTGGACGGGCAGATTGCTCTGGGACCCGTGCAGGAATTGTATCCCCAGGTGGAGCAAATTCAAATTGTCGCCTGTGGTACGAGTTGGCACGCCGGTTTGGTCGGGCAGTACATTTTACAGCAAGTGGCGCAGGTGCCCACCACCGTACATTATGCGTCTGAATTTCGCTATGCTCCGCCCCCCTACCGTCCCCGCACCCTCACCATCGGGGTCACCCAGTCCGGGGAAACCGCCGACACCCTTGCCGCCTTGAGTTTGGAATCCAGCCGCCAGTTGACCGGTACGCCCTGGTTATTGGGGATTACCAACCGCCCGGAGAGTAGTTTGGGTCGCCTGGTGCCCTACGTGATAGACACCCGTGCGGGAATTGAAATTGGGGTAGCCGCCACCAAAACCTTTATCGCTCAGGTCGTTGCCTTTTATTTATTAGCCTTTGACCTAGCTTACCAACGGCAAATCCTCAGCCAAGAAAAACTAGAGTTATACTTAACCAATTTGCAAAAAATTCCCAACCAATTGGAGTGGATTTTAGAAACTCAGACCTCAGCTATTGAGCAACTTGCCTATGAATTTCAGGAAGTGCAACACGTGATTTATTTAGGGCGGGGTATCAATTTCCCGATTGCTTTAGAAGGGGCATTGAAACTGAAAGAAATTAGCTATATTCACGCCGAGGGTTATCCCGCCGGAGAGATGAAGCATGGTCCCATTGCCCTATTGGATAAGGGCGTGCCTGTGATTGCCATTGCCACCCCAGGAACCGTGTACGATAAAGTTTTAAGTAACGTACAGGAAGCCCGGGCGCGGGAAGCCCATATTATTGGGGTAGGTTCAGCCGCCAATACGGAAATCCCTGATTTATTTCAGGTGAATTTAACCATACCAGAAGTGCCAGAATTACTCTCTCCCTTAGTGACAGTTATTCCTTTACAATTACTAGCGTATTACATTGCCGCCCATCGGGGTCTAGATGTGGATCAACCCCGCAACCTCGCCAAATCTGTTACTGTGGAATAGTTGAAAAAATTAGTGTTGTTGTGTGTGTACGCAGAAAATAAAGTTGTATACTCAAAAATAAAGTCGTATACTGAGATCAGTTCATCCACAGGGTTCGCCCTGAGCAATTCCCCGCTTCCATGTCTTTGAGGTATTTAGATAGCTAAGCATCGTTGCTCGACTGGCACACAAAGAATTGAGCAATTATATCTGAAATAAGAGGTAGGGTCATGGCTCAAACTCAGGTCAAAAAGTTTACCTTCGCAGAGTTCCTCGACTATGATGCGGAGGATTATCGTGTTGAGCTAGAAAATGGGGAAATAATTATCATGCCTACTGCCAGTCCCCAACATATTGAAATCATTCGTTTTTTATACTCCTTAATTCAACAATACATAAACGATCATAATCTATCCCTAGAAATTTTTCCTGGCGGTATCGGTGTACGCACTGGTATCCGTTCGTCAAGAGAACCAGATTTATGTATTCTGCATCGGGAAGAGTGGGAAGCATTGCGTAAACAAAATCCCAAGTCAGCTATTGTTGAACGTCCGCCTTTACTGGTTATCGAGGTGGTCAGTCCGGGGAGTGAAAATCAGGAACGGGACTATCAAAAAAAACGGGAAGAATATAGGCAGATGGGCATTCCTGAGTATTGGATTGTTGACCCGGAAGAACAGAAGGTTACGGTGTGTTTATTGGAAAATGATGCTTACACATCTACTGAGTACATGGGTCAGGCTCCCATTCGGTCGGGCTTGCTAACCGACTTAGCGTTAACAGTCGAGCAGTTATCTAGGTTTTAGATTATTGCCCTAGACAAAACCTGTAAATATTGGCAAAATAGGGTTATCTCCAGTGGTCTTCAATTAATAAAAAGATATTTTATGGGGCAAGTTAGACATATTCTGGAGTTATCTGCTAGTAGGGAGATTCTTCCTAATGGAAAATGAAAATTTATACCAGTTGCCACACTCAAAATGGCTAGATATTCCCATACTCGCTCGTATATTTACTGATAGAACTAATTCCTATAAATTCCTCTTTTTATTGAGCATTATGCAGTTGTTAGAGAGAAGTCAGTTTAATCAAGATTTATTTAAGTTTAAGGATATTTTGGTCGGAATGCTAACAATCACTTGGTATCCTCATTCTGTTTTTAATTTATCTTTTGGTTCTCAAGATATGATTGCTAGGGAGCTTGATACACTTAGAAATGAGTTAAAAATTGATAGATATTTATCAGGGGTCTCTCAAAATGATCAGGAAAAAATAAGAGAGATTATCTCTCAGTGTAGTCTCAGTTCCACGACTATAGACCTACTAAGGTATGTACCTTATAGACTAATCAGACCCTTTTTTTCTGATCTACTAAGAGGACTTAGAGAGCAACAGGTTAATCAAAGAATTAGTGATCTTGCTGAGCAAGAATTTGAAAATCGTAAACCATTATATAAATTTAATCAATCAAGAGATAGCATTATTTTACATCCCCTTGTGGATTGAATATTTTCAAGTGAATTTTTCAATTGTTCGTGCGTGGGTAGCATGGGAGTTCCTACAGTATATGCAAGGTAAAAATCCGAGTACACCAGCTATTGCTAATAAGATTTTTCCTCCTCTCACACGGGAGCCAATGACACAACAAACTAACTTTTGGAGGCTTGTCGTTAAATATTCTCAAAATCTCTGTTGCATCTACTCAAATCAGATAATAGGGGAGGATTTCTCCCTAGATCATTACTTGCCTTGGACATTTGTAGCCCATAACCAATTATGGAATCTAATTCCTGTTCCCAAATCAGTCAATTCATCAAAGTCAAATAAAGTTCCAAGTGAGATTTATTTTGATAAGTTTATTCAAGTACAGCATCTTGGTTTGACCATCGCTAATGAACACATAAGTGGATGTAAATGGGCAGAATCATATCTTTTGGATTTAGGTTTCTCAACTAAGGATGAATTGCTGTCCTTAGAAAGTCTCAGAAGATAATATACTTTGAAAGTAAAACCTCTAATTGCTCTAGCGATTAGTCAAGGATTTGAGGGACAGTGGGTTTATAATCCAAGTGGACGGAATATCAACTAAACAGAATGTAGATAAAAAAGTTTTCAAAATAGCCATTCTTCCCACAGAGCATAAAGCAGTTCTGGATACCTGTTCAGCTTTGAGCCAGAAAGGGTTGGCTGAAATCATTTTTCTTAAGGTTGATTCCCAGGCGCAAATAGACCTAGATCACTTGGAAAAAACCTGCTCTAAGGGAATTGATTTACTTTCTACAATGGCGGCGAACAATGAGGTTGGGACGATTTATCCCATTCAGCAGATTGGCGAAATTGCTCAACACTATGGCATTCCTTTTCTATGCGATGGCTCCCAGGCTGTAGGCAAAATCCCAATCAATTTTAGCGAATGGGGCATTACCTTCCTCGCCATCTCCGGTCATAAATTCTATGCCCCGAAAGGGATAGGTGCGCTAGTCCTCAGGAGAGGGCAACGATTGAAACCACTTATATATGGAGGTGGGCATCAACGTGGGACTCGCTCTGGAACTCTGAATGTACCAGGAATTGTCGGACTGGGGGAAGCCTGTAGATTGCGGTCTAGGGAGATGGCTGAAGATGAACAACGAATTGCTCAACAACGGGATCGCTTGCAATCCTTACTCCAAAGTGCCATCCCTCATTTAGTTGTGAATGGAGATTTACAGCATCGGTTGGCAGGCAATCTACACATATCTATTCCAGGAATCCCCAACAGTGCCGTGATTGCCAGAGTCAGAAACCAGTTAGCCATTTCAACAGGTTCAGCCTGTTCTAGTGGCGTGGAAACTCCCTCTCATGTCCTGACTGCCATGAAATTACCCTCAGAAGTGATTGAAGGAGCATTGCGAATTGGGCTAGGGAAATTTACAACCGATGATGAAGTGGAGCAAGCGGCGGACATTTTAATTTCCGCCTATCCAATCTGTACTCAGAGACTAAAAACTCACAGATTAGCTGGGTGGACTGCCGCTGTCAGTATACAACTTTATTTTCTCAAGACCTTCCCCTCCAGAGAGACGGTGGCGACTCCAGTATACGACTTTATTTTTGCAAGTCACGGAAAATTGGACGATAGAATCGGCATTTCCGGCTTTCTGAGTAGCGGATGCGCTACGCTATCACTATGCAAACTATCAGCATGATCAACCGATGGCAAGTGGAGTACAACTGTATCCCATAACTACTCAAAAAACTGTAAGGACGATGGGTATATCTGCTTTGAACCCATCTCAATCAATCATCCCATCGCTGGCGGTGTACCCTACAGAAATGTGTTAGGATAACCCTGGATGTCGGTGCATTTGGTGTTTTGAGGAGTTACCGCCGGTGCCATCCTTCCCCAATGCTGGTGTGAGTGCCATTCGCCCAATTCAGGTGGGGGTGATTGGCGTGGGAAACATGGGACAGCATCATGTGCGGGTGCTGAGTTTTCTCAAGGATGTGCAACTGGTGGGGGTGGCGGATGTCGACGTGGAGCGGGGCTTAGAACTCGCCAGCAAGTATCGGGTGCGATTTTTTGAAGATTACCGGGAACTGCTCCCCTACGTGGATGCGGTGTGTGTAGCGGTGCCGACCCGTTTGCACTACGAGGTGGGCATGACCTGTATGCGCCAAGGGGTGCATATTTTGATGGAAAAACCGATTGCCGCCAGCATCAGCGAAGCCGAATTGTTGGTGAATGCCGCCGCCGAATACGATTGCATTTTGCAGGTGGGGCACATTGAGCGGTTTAATCCCGCTTTTTTGGAATTGCAAAAGGTGCTCCAACAGGAGGAAATTCTCGCCTTGGAAGCCCATCGCCTCAGCCCCTATTCCCAGCGGGCGAATGATGTGTCCGTGGTCTTGGATTTGATGATCCACGATATTGATTTGCTGTTGGAATTGACGGCGGCACCAGTGGTGAAACTGACCGCCAGCGGTACCCATGCGTCCGGTTCCGGTTATTTGGATTACGTCACCGCCACCTTGAATTTTGCCAACGGAGCCATTGCCTGTTTAACTGCCAGCAAAGTGACCCATCGCAAGGTACGGCGCTTGACCATTCATGGCAAAAATTCCCTCACGGAAGCGGATTTTTTGAATAATGAAATTCTCATCCATCGTCACAGCCAAAAGGCGGGGCAAGTCCTCTACCGCCAGGATGAATTGGTGGAGCGGGTGTACACCAGCAATATCGAACCCCTGCACGCCGAATTGGAACATTTTGTCCAATGTGTGCGGGGCGGCAATCAACCCTCCGTCGGCGGCGAACAAGCCCTGAAAGCCCTGCGTTTAGCCACCCGGATTGAACAGATTGCCCTGGACAGTCAGGCTTGGCAAGAAAACCTCGTGGGGCTGGAAAAATCCCTGCGGTTGCCCTAAACCACCACCGGTTCCCGCACGGGTTGGGTCTCCGGGGGACGGGCTTGGCGTAAACTGTCCGCCACGTTTTTGATCGAACCCGCCACCGGCACGGCAATCAATAACCCCAACAGCCCCGCCAATTTTGCCCCCAACAACAAAGACAGCACGATCCACACCGGATTCAAGCCCACCACATTTCCCAAAATCCGGGGTGCCACCAGATGCTCATTCATTTGCCCCAACACCAGAGCCGTCGCCAACACCTTCAACCCCAGCCACACATTTTGCAACGTAATCAATAAACTAATCCCCACAATGCTCACCGCCCCCCCAAAGGGCACCAGACTGGCTAACCCAATAATCAAGCCGAATAACAGGGCTAAAGGCACCTGCAACAGCACAAACGCCAGGGTCATCAGGGTACCCAAAATCACCGCAATCGTGGCTTGCCCCAGAAAATAGTTGTAAAAATTCCGGTGCAACGACTCCCGGATCAACAGCCCCAAAGGCGCCGGGAACCAGGAAAACAACCCCGACCACAGACGTTCCCCAAACAAAACTAAGTATAGTGTTAGGACAAGGGTCACCAACACATCCACCGCCCAGCCCACCGTATCCACCGCCAAGCCCAACACCTGCGTCGTCAGGGTTTTCAACTGTCGGGACACCCCGGTGGTGAACTGTTCCGCCAAACCGCTCAAATCCAAATTCACCCGATGCGCCTGCGCCCAAGCCTCCAGCCCCTCCAACTGCGCCGTCCCGGAAGCCAACCAATTAGGGAGCCGCACCACCAGTTCATTCCCCTGCTTGAGGAGTACCGGCACCAAAGTAATGCCCGCCACCGTCAAGCCACTCAAAGCCACCAACAACACCCCCAAGACCGCCCAGGAACGGCGAATCCCCCAGGATTGCAGGAGTTTAATCGGATAATCCAGCAAAAACGACAGCACCGTGGCAATGACCAGGATATTCACCAAGGGTTGCAGGTAATTGACCGTTTTGAGCAACAGCCAGCCATTCAACACCACCAGCGGCAAGGCCAACCCCCAGGTCAACCAGGGGGAAATTTGAGCCACTACGCGCATAACCGTTCCTCCCGGGGCAGTACCGCCAACCGCTCCATCGCCTCATCCAACAGGGACAACCCCTCCGCCAGGGTTTGAAACTGGGCCACCGCCTGCCGCAACTGGGCGGCTCCCGGAAACTCCCGGGCGTACCAGGCCAAATGCTTCCGGGCTTGCCGCAACCCCATCTCCCCCTTGTACTCCCAGAGTGCCAACAGATGCTCCCGGGCGCACTGCAACCGCTGAACCGGCGTAGGGGCGGGCAACGGCTCCCCCGTGCGGAAAAAATGGTCAATTTCCCCCACCAGAAAGGGATAGCCCAGGGTGCCCCGGGAACACATCACCCCGTCCGCCCCCGTCAATTCCAGACAAGCCACCGCCGCCGGCACGGAAAAAACATCCCCATTGGCGATCACCGGAATCCGCACCACCTCCTTCACCCGGCGAATCCACTCCCAGCGGGCGGACCCCTGGTAGCCCTGCGCCCTGGTGCGCCCATGCACCGTGAGCAACTGTGCCCCCGCATCCTCCATCCTTTGGGCAAACTCCAGGATGTTAATTTCCTGGTCATTCCAGCCAATGCGGGTTTTCACCGTCACCGGCACGGGTACCGCCCGCACCACCGCTTGCACAATCGCCGCCGCCAACTCCGGTTGCCGCAGGAGGGACGACCCCCCCCCATTTTTAGTAATTTTATTCACCGGGCACCCCATGTTAATATCCACCAGTGCCGCCCCTTCCGCCACCGCCCGTTGCGCCGCCGCCGCCATAAAATCCGGGCGACAATCAAACAACTGAATCGCCACCGGCTGTTCCCCAGGATCCAACTCCATGATCCGGGGCAGTTGGCGCATATAGTGCAACCCCGTCGCACTCACCATCTCCGTATAGAGCATCGAATGGGGGGCAAACCGCCGCACCAACCGGCGAAACACCAAATCCGTCACCCCCGACAAAGGGGATTGGAACACCCGGCTGTGTACCACCACCTCCCCAATCCGCAGGGGCGTTTGCAGGCGCATCCGTAAGCTAGGACTAAGCTCGGTCATCAGTGGGGCTGGCTGAATTACATCATTCTAAGATATTTAATTTAACAATTTAATTCATAATTATCATGAGGGCACCTCTTGCACCCATTGCCGGTTATGTCGCTGGAATACCCATACTAAATACACAGGCTATCGAGAACCATACACCGCTACGCCCCGGCGAACCATTTTTAGAAGTGCCCATAATTAAATTGTGATTCACCTAGTAGGATCGGGCAGTCACCGGGGGAGTAAATATGGGAATTCCCATAACCCCTCCTATCCCCAGAAAACCTTTAGGCAAAACCAACCTGTAACAAACACAGGTCATCCGGCCACCCACCGGCGGGGCGAGGAATTTTCGGGAGCAACGCCTGGGGGGAAATCCCGGTCGCCAGCAGGTGATGCAGGGCTTCCCGCCCCCACAATTTTCCCTGGGGTTCCACCGGAATCTCATAGACCCCATCACTGAATAAGTACAACTTCGCCCCGGGGGGCATCACCCGCTCATGGGTTTGGTAAGTGACCTCCGGGAACATGCCCACCGCCAACCCCCGTCCTGGCAACACCTCCATCCCCTGACCATGCCACAGCACCGCCGCCGGATGCCCCGCACTCGCATAGGTCAAACAGCGACTCCGACGGTCATAGACCCCATACCAAGCGGTGAAATACTTATCCTTGTGCTGTTCCATCGGGAAAAACCGGTTTAATAACGCCAACACCGCCGCCGGTTGGGTCACATCCGCCACCGAACCCGAGCGCAACAAATTCAACACCGAAATAGATAACAAAGCCGCCCCCACCCCGTGCCCCGCCACATCAATCACATAAAAAACAAACCGGTTTTCGTCCAAATCAAAGTAATCAAAACAATCCCCCCCCAACTCCGTCGAAGGCACAAACACCCACTCCGCCGTAATCTCCCCCATCCGCCGGGGGGCAGGCAACAGGGAGCGCACATAACTTTCCGCCTCCGCCAGTTCATCCTCCAGACGTTGTTTTTGGTTTTGCAAATCCTGATTCAACTGGTGCAACCGCAACCCCGCCCGCACCCGCGCCTGCAATTCACTGGGATCAACCGGTTTGACCAAAAAATCATCCGCCCCACTGTCCAACCCCTGCACCCGGTCCGCCACCTGATCCCGGGACGTGAGCAGGATAAAAAATGTCGTCGCCAACTCCGAGGACTGGCGCAGCCGTTGACACACCTCCAAGCCCGTCATCCCCGGCATCATCCAATCACAGATCACCAACGCTGGCTGTAACTCCTGGGCGAAGTGCCAGCCCTGTACCCCATCCGCCGCCACCGTCACCTCATGCCCCTGCATCTTGAGATTGCGTTGCAACACCAAGCGCATCGTGGGGTCGTCATCAATCACTAAGACTTTTGCCATATAATCTACAATAATGGAAATTTCCGCTACCACTTGATGTGCCTCCTGGGAAACTTGTGACTCCTGCCCTGAGTACCAGCCGGATTGTGGTCAACTCGGACATAGACGCCTTAGCCCAGGTGCTAGATTGGTTTGCCCAGTTCAATGTCCCTCCCTTGACCTACGAAGTGTGGTGGTTTTGCCAGTTGGTTTTGGACGAAGGATTTACCAATGCGGTACGCCATGCCCATCGGAATTTGCCCCCCACCACGCCCATCACCGTCGAAGTCCAGGTATTTACGGACAGGATTGAAATGCGGATTTGGGATCAGGGTGGGGAGTTTGACCTCAACCGCAAATTGCAGGAACTCGACCAAACGCCCCAAGACCTGGAACCAGAGGGAGGTATGGGGCTGATATTTTTACAAAAATTTGCGGATGTGGTGGACTACCGACACCATCCAGAACGACAGCAAAACTGCCTCTTTTTGCGTAAAAATCTCGTTGCCGTTGCCAGTGCCTAGCCCGGGAAATCTCCTCAAAAATCCTGCATCTTTGCCACTCAATCTAAACAACCATTCAACAGTCACACTTGAATGATGAGTAAAATTACAGTAAGTTCAAAAAAGTTTGCAACATTCGTCTTTGCCTACAATCCCTGTCCTAGAAGGGTATAGAGCGATTATAAATAACTAAAAAGTGTCGCAAATCGAAATGACCATACATTCTTTTAAGGACACCTCTATTAATTCATGGCTATTAAGAATGACCCCCGCGTTATTGATAATTGCCGACGAAAGAATGGGACTTCCAAGCCTGCCGTGTAAGTACAAAAATCAATAGACAGAAGTGCCTGATGTTGTACTGCGATAAACGCTGAAAAATTCTGTTACAGCGAGAGATTTGCTAAAATTATGTCCCAGGCCATCATCAGTAAATTGCAACTCTCGAAAAGGGTAACTGTAGGTGTCACCTGAACAATTACACCGTTAGCATTCGATTGTGTCTGCAACCCACAAATACATAGGGCTTTACTCAATTTGTAATATGGTTTCCCCCAGAAGTGTTGAAAGGTAGGTAAAGGCAGAAAAAGAGGGGTCAAAATATGGTATTCTAATTCATATAAACCAAAACATGAAACAACTATGAAATTCAATTCTTTTCCCGGGATTGTCAAATTTTTACTCAAAGACCTGCCAACTAATGATTATCCAGTTCTAAATTCTCGCTTATTTTGTTCAATCTGGTTTGCTGGCATTTTAGACAAAGGAATCAACAGTTTACGGGACTTATTTTACCAATTAAATCATGCGGGCATTAAGGTTGACTTATCCACGTTTTCTAAGGCGAACAAGACAAGAGACCCACAAATTTTTATGCATCTTTATCATAAATTATTGCATTATATTGAGGAAGCTCATCCTGAAAAGAGGTTGGTTTTATGTCCTTTTGATGCTACCGTAATACCGCTGATGAGTAAGTTATTTTGGCTCCAAGGCTATCGCCAAGTAAAGTTAATAACCACTTTGAATCAAGATACGAAATCTACTGGTCATTTAATTGTTAGTCCTGGACAGGCACATGAGATTAATTTTGGTGAAGATATTGTGAAAATGCTACCGGAAAATGGAGTCGCAGTCGGGGATAGAGGGTTTTGCAGTCACAAAGTATTTGAACAATTTATCGAAAATGATGCCCTTTTTATTATCCGTATTAAGTCGAATTGGAAATGGGATGAAAACTATCATATCACCACAGAACGAGGTAAGGCGAGAGTAGTTTGTTTTGGCAATGTTCAACAGAAAGTAGACTATTATTTAGCTACCAATATTCCTGAGGATGTAATGAGTAATGAAGAGATAGGGGAAGCCTATAGACAACGCTGGGCGATAGAGGTACTATGGAAATTTCTAAAGATGAACTTAAAGCTCGATAAAATGATGAGTAAAAATTTGAATGGAATTACCATTCAAATTTATGTAATTTTAATAGTTTACTTGATATTGCAACTGTTAAAAGTTCCACGGATGTACGGAAGTAAATTGGCAGATAAGTTCCGATATATACAAATCTTAATACGGCAGGAGTGGAATTTTGTCCATTGGCTCAATCGGGTCGTCCCACGCCTAAATATGTAAAGTTTTATTGCAGGATTCAACACTTGTGGTGTTGAATCTTAAGATTTTGAGGGTTTGTGCCAAAATGTGCATCTAACCTGATGATACAAAACATTGTCATTTAGGAGCTAAATTCTCATTTATAACGAAAAATTTTCTCATTAAGTGTTTTGCCTGACTCGAATTTATGAACTTTTGTTGCGGGGTTCAACACTACTGTAGAGATGCCCTTAAATTAATAGGTTGTCATGGTGAAATTCTTTTGACTACCCAACAAGTATTGGCAGTAGTCTACTAATCCAAAGCTGGGTGATTCCTGTGCCATTACTACACCTTAACTCTTCGTTTATTCTACTCCTATGATCATGAGTCCTGTTAGTAAATATCCTTGCGTTTTTGTACCCAAAGTGTGATGACCAAATAAACCATCGTATGCAGGAGCAACACTGCCCAATTCAACCCTAGATTCGGCAAGGTCGCCGTGAACATCGCCATCTCTTGAATGGGAATACTGTCCGGGTCCGTACCCGCCGGTACTCCTGGCACCAAAGAATTGACATCCGCCAACGCTCCCAACGCCCCCACCGCCCACCGGCTGAGCATCAACCAGGAAACAAATCGCCCCTGATTGCCTAGGTCAAATAAAATTCCGGCAAAGATAATTTGGGGGAGCAAAAGGAGGGGTAACGCACTATTCGCCTGCGCTGAATTTCGCACCATTGCGGATACCATTAATCCCAGAGAAACCGAGGTTAAAATGGTTAAGAAAATGGTAATCAATACCCCTAAAGGCCAGGGGAAATAGTTGGGAAAACACAGGGCATCGGCACCACACAATCCCGGCGGCCAGCTAAACCCAATCAGGATCACAGCGGTAATCAGGACACTCTGTAAAATTGCCAAGCCCCCTAGAGTCATCACCTTAGAACCCAAATAGGCAAACAATCCCAAATTCACCAATCGTTCCCGTAGATAAATCGCCGATTCCTTGACAATTTCCTGCAACGAACTGGCAAAACCTGCCCACAATGCGGCACAGACAATCACAAAAATGACCCGCCGCGCCAAGGAAGCCAACACATAATCCGGTGCCCCGACAAAGGGATTTTGAGTTTGCACCGCCAAGCGAATTAACACAATTCCCAAGGGTGCAGTTGCCAAAGATAAAAATAGATAAACTGGGTCTCTTTTCAGGAGTTGACCATACCGCCCCACCAACACCCACAACTGCCGCCAAAAGGAAGCCTGCACTTTTTCCGGCTGAAAAGGCTGTTCATTCACCTGTCCAATCAAGCGTTCTTGGATAAATTTTTGGTAGGTTTCCGACTGGCGAAATCGCTCTGCTTCCTGCGCTACCGCCTCTCGGGTTTCTAATTTGATATAAATATCGGCAAAATCCTGATCTTCTAGGCCAAAAAATGATGCCGCTTCCTGGGGTGAGCCAAAGTAACATAAATTCCCCCCCAAACCCATAAACACCAAACGGTCGCATAACGTTACATTGGTAGTTGCGTGGGTTACCAGAATAATTGTGCGCCCTTGATCTGCTAACTTGCGTAATAATTGCATGATTTTTTTATCCAAACCGGGGTCGAGTCCCGAGGTAGGTTCATCGAGGAAGAATAATTTGGGATCGGATAACAATTCCACCCCAATACTCACCCGTTTTAATTGACCCCCACTTAAACTTCGCACCAAGGTATCCTGCCGCTCCGTTAATTCCACTTGCCGCATCACCTGTTCAATGATCTCGTTGATATTCACATCCTTAGGCAACCGCAGTTTTGCCGCATAATAAAGTACCTCTTTGACTGTTAGATTAGTGTGAACAATATCACTTTGCGGTACATAGCCAATAATACTCCGATAGATATTAAAATACTTCCGTAAATCATCCCCATTCAAATACACCGAACCCTGGCTGACTGCTTCAATTCCCAATAGGCTTTTCATTAAGGTTGATTTGCCCGCCCCACTCCCCCCCACTAAAGCCACAAATTGTCCTGGCTCAATCACTAGAGAAATATCATTCAGAATGCGAATTTTTTGACCTTTTTTCCCAGTAACAACCTTCGCTAAATCCTTGGCATCCAAACGAATCCGATCCCCCTGGTCGGACAATACTAACATATCTCCTTGCAATACCAAACGGTAGGGTCCAATGGTAATCACATCCCCAACATTTAACGGAGCAGTAGTGACTACTTTTTTACCGTTGACAAAAACCCCATTCACACTGCAATCCCGGATCGTGTAGTGCCCTTGATTATCCTGAAAAATCACCGCATGGGAACGAGAAACGGTTGGGCCATCCAGTTTTAAATCTGCTTCCTGTCCCCGCCCTAAAATCACTGACGAACGCCCTTTCAAGGATAGGGAACGTTTCTTGGGTGCAACGGGTTTGACCTGGGCAGAGGGGTGATGATAAGTAATCGTAATCGCTGTTTTGGGGTCTGTACCAATGGTAATTTCATCCCCAGGATGCAAGAGATGTCCCTGCGCTGGCGTAATAATAGCATGGTTAATAAATAACCGATTCATACTCGAGGTTTGCCCATCTCCATCATGAATGGTGTAATGCTCGCCCGTCCGTCGAAACGTCGCCTGCACCCGACTAATATGCACCCACTGGTCGGGGATAATTAAACCTTCGGGCGGAGATTTACGGGGGGCGCGCCCCAAAACATGGTGTGGTTCTGTCAATTGAAAACGGATAATTTGTCCCTGATTATTGACCTCGATTTCTGGGTGCAATTTGACAATTGTATCGGAAGCAATTATCGTTTTATCCGCCATGATTTCCCCCAAAGATTTCCTGGTGATGATAGGGATTCAAATCTCCATTGGCATAATCTGAACGTGGGAAAGGAATATGGTCTGGATGATGAAATTGTTGTGCCACTTCGTCAGCAAAAAATGCTCCCAGAGGTGTCAATTCAATTTTTTCTTCATCCTCAGTCAGTAAACCGTGTTTTTTCAGGGCGTTAATTTTCAGGCGAAATACCTCATTTAATGAGTAATTGGTTACTTGATGGAAGTAACTTTTCCACACCCGCCGGTTCTTCAAAGGTAAGACAATTGCCCAGCGAATTTGTTGCTCTCTACTGCGAATTAATCCCCGATTCAAGGGCAAACGACGCTCAGCGATCATTCGATAGTACTCATCAAAGTTTTGGGTATTCAGGCCGAACCGATCCCGTAAACTGCTAAACGCCGTTAACCCAAACCCCAATTGATCCAATAAACCACAGCATTGATTGTCCGCATAGTGGGAATAATATTCAGGCTTTTTAGAAAACACCCGCCGCAGGTTTTCCCGATAGCCATGAGCGTTGAGAATATTAATTGCCGCCTGCTTCATAGCAAGAGTTTCCTGCACTGTAGGCACCGCTTCGGGATGGCGTTCCCGTTGATATTTAACCGAGCCTTGATAATCTCCATAGGCTTCAAATTTCAAACGATATAATTGAATTTCATGCACTCCCAAACCTACCGCCTGTTCGATCACCGCCATCCAATTTTCTAAGGTCTGCCCTAGATAACCAAAAATAAATTCAATATTCACCTGAAAGCCAAATTTCAGAGCATCACTAATGGCCTCTAATGCCTGCTCTGGCCCATGATGCCGGTTCATCAATTTCAGAGTCGCCGGATTCAAGGATTGTACTCCAATGGTGAGGCGGTCAACCCCATAATCCCGCATCATTTTCAAGCGTTCATTGCCCTCTTTGCCAATTAAGGTCACTGGGTCAACATCGTAATTGTATTGGGTACATTCCCTACGATCAAGGCGGCGGTCTAATATCTGTAAAAATCGCTCTAATTGGTCTAATGCGAGATAAGTTGGCGTACCGCCCCCCACCAAAATTGAACGGGCTTTGAGACGGGTATAACCCAGCCGTTCCATGTAAATATCCATCTCCTGGGCAAACGCCGATAGATACTGGTCTTTTTCTGAACGACGCTCTCCCAATTGCACTGGATAATGGCAAAACAGACACCGTTGCCGACAAAAAGGCACATGGGCATAAATGTCAAATTTGCCATCCGCTGGCGGTGTATAAGTCGCTAATAATTCCTCCGGGGTGAACGGCGGATACATGGTAATCGGTGGATAATGCACAGAAGGGAAAAAATCCCCTGAGCGCATGATTAAACCTAACGATTGTAACTTCTCGTACTGCGCCAGCCGTTCGTTAATATGCTCTGTGTATGGGGATGACTCCAAAACCAACATCGTATTACCCCCTCAAAATTACCAACAGGAAAAAAGATACTGATGTTAGATATATCATGTAATGCCTAAGCTCCAGGGGATTTCGCAGAAAAATTTCAGATTTGGGGAGTTAAACCGCTTCAAAAATTAACATATAGCGTTGCGGGATAAAGGCATATTCCCGTTTGAGCTTAAAGCCATAAAAGCGCAACTGATGGATGATTAGTTCTTTAGCGACATAGGGACCGTGATACGGTAATTGCCCCGGTTCTACCAGTCCATTGTCCACCAATACCAAAGTGCCACCGGGTTTCAACGCCGCTTTAATACTTTGCACAAAACTGTCCCGGTCGGGTGCCGTACTCATGCCATAGATATTGTGATACAAAGAACACATAAAAGCCACATCCACCTGTTTCCCCTGTAAGCCGATGGTGGTGCCAGGATAACTATTAATCGTCGTGATATTTGTAATATTCTGCCGTTGGATATAGCGATTGATATAATCCAAATGTTGTTGTACTATATCGACACTATAAACGTGACCTGTTGAGCCTACTTTCTCGCTAAAACGAACGCTGTAATAACCTGGCCCACTGCCAACATCGGCAATGGTCTGACCAGGGGAAAGGGGTATCACAGAAAGAACCTTACTGGTTTGTTCCCATTCCTCACGAGCCGGGTTGTTAAATAAGATAAAATCCTCTAAAAAGGCGGCTCGATTGCGACCCGTTTCCGTGAGTTGGTCTGGGTATTGTTGCAGGAGATATTTACGTTGAACGTATTCTTTGAGATTGGCAAAATTATTTTCTGCAAAAAAGTCATAAAAACTAGCCACAAAGGGGTCTTGCAAGGCTTTCTGTTTTTCCGGTTCAGACATCAAAAATAATTGGGCGAACCAACGTAATGCACTATATTCCCCCCCATAATTTTCCCTAGGAATGATTTGGTCATAAATTTCAATGGCTTTTTGAGCCGCCTCCCGACTACCGCTGACTAACATTTCCAAGATATAACGTCCAGCTTTGATACCGTCCGGGGTAATGGCAAACGAATCATTAGTCCCCACATGAATCAGGGACATGGGTGACGTAATGGCTACCCGGGGCGTTAATAACTGGGGTATAGCAAAGGTATAGGCAACCCAGACGATAACGCCAGTCATGAAACTAACAATAAGCCAATGCACTGAACGAGATAGTTTCATCCCTAGTTTTACTCCCTAAATTGCCACTGGGCGCACGGTCATACCCGCTTGTTGAATAATCGTTCTGGCATGGTCTAAACTCACCACAAAACGCCGTTGCGAGTAAATCACATATTTTGTGCGACATTGGGGCGGCGTGAAGTTAATCGTAATCACATTTGCCCCGGCATTTAACCCCGCCAATTGACCGCCAGGTTCTAACTTTTCCAAGGCACTCACCGTAGGAATTAACGCCTGGGGTAAAAGCATCCGAAAAATCGCCATGATGTTTAGCGTCCGCCTGAGACTCCCGGATTTGTGTTCCGAAAAGGGGGTATTTTCATTGGCAATAAACGGGGAAGCGCTGGCAAAATCCGGTTGAATTTCTTGGGTCAATAATACATCTCGCACCAAGGTATCGAGGGTTTGTCCGGGTAGCCCGACGATATTCCCCGTTCCCACTTGAAAACCCAATTCCTGAAGCCAGCGAATACACTGCAAACGCCGGGTCAATGAGGTGTAAGCAATTTGGCGATACCCTGCCGGTTCTGAGGTTTCAAATTTGAGAATATAAGAATCGGCTCCCAACGCCCGCCACCGCTCATAGCTCGCCCGGGGATATTCCCCCAAACAGAGCAAAATATGCAAACCAAATTGCCGTTTGGCGGTGGGGATCACCTCCTGTAAAATGGCATCGCATTCCGGATCCTGACCAGCCTGTAAAAATAAGGTGCCAATGCCCAAACGATGAATCTGTGCAGCAATATCTAAAATTTCCGCCGCCGATAAACGATAGCGGTCTAGCTTTTGATTGGCCGCCCGCATGGCGCAGTAATTGCAATTTTTTTGGCAGAAATTGGAAATTTCAATCACACCCCGTAAATGGACTTGATCCATTTGATACTGTTGCCGCACCCAACGAGCCTGGGCAAAGAGTTCCTGCTGTAATTCCCCTTCGGCATCAATTAATTCCCCCAAAGAGTAACCTAGAATTCTCTCGGTAGGTTCAGCGACTAAGGCGTACATTCTTACTCCTAAAGCAGATGGTATTGAGCAATGGGCGGCTGTAATATTTCATCAACCAGGTTGGGGGGGTGTAAATTGAAACTTTTGACCCTGGAGCGTTTCCACCAATTTCTTTTGCTCTGGAGTTAATATGGCAAGGGCTTTAGCGTTACTTTCCTGAAGAATTTGATCCATGCGTTTGCGGTTGGTGGCAATGATCTGTTTGTTGTCGGCTCCCTTTTCAGGAACTTTCAAATTGATCCGCATACTCGCCCAGGTATCATCCCGCAATTTCTTGAGTTTGGCTTGTTGCTCCGGGGTGAGTTTCAACTCTTCGATAAAATGCTCGTAGGAGAGGATGCCAAACCCATAAATTTGTAGGGTAATTTCTTTGAAACGTTTGAGTTGCGCTGGGGTGAGGACTTTCCCCACTTCATCCCGGGCGATGCCCACTTCTTTTTCCAGTTCATCTTTGATTTGATCTAATTTTTTTTCCCGCTCCGCCGGTTCCATTTGCCCCAGGTTTAAGCCGGAAACCAAAGCGCGCGCCCGTTGCCGAAATTGATCCCCGATGGCTTTGATTTTGGCCGATTGCTCGTCGGTAATATTAAGTTCTTTTTTAATTTGCGGATTTTGGAATAACTCCAGGGGATCCGTGCCACTCCGTTCCGTCCCTTGGGTACCTATGGTAATGGGATTATCGCCCTCGGCGCTAGATATTGGACTGGGAGATTCTGTAGGAGCTGGGGTGTCGGGTTCAGTTGGACTGAATAGGTTACACCCGGAGACGAAAAACAGACTCAGAAATAGAGCCAGTGGTGTGATTCTAGCAACTGTTTTCATCGCTATTAACGCCCCTCGATACAGTGAATCTTCAAGATTGAATTATAACTGCGGATGTCAACGATATTGATATTGTTAAGGTTTGTAATTTTTTGTCGGCCATTTTCTTAATAAAAAATTAAAAATAGGGTACATCTTTGAATGATATGGCATCCTACTCGTTGGCCTGCGTTTGGAAGGCATTTAACAAACGGAAATTCTCTATAGCTAAACACGCAAAGGTTGACATAGATATGGGTCGCAGGGCGTAGCTACGCACTGGTTCTCCAGAATTTTTGAGGCGACAACCTAACCGTACTTAGCTATAGAAGCAAGGACGGGACAGTGCCCTGCAACCCTTGATGTTCTGGTGTTGCTAAATCTGTGTATGATTCCTGAGAATCTGAGTTTGGAAAAGCCGACAGATATAAGAGGTTTCGGTCGCCCTTAAGATGAATTTCATACCACCAATCAGTCATGTTTATAGCAATCCCACTTGATTAATCAACAGAAATTTCCCAGGATTAAGGACGGGGGAGTGCCCCGCCGATATTTCCATTGGTAATCGTTAAGATTCCTTGCTGATGATGGGAGCGTAAACCCCCGGGTAAGTTACAGTTATTATAGGATACAGCTAAAACTCTACTTGTCATAGGTCAATCAGCTTGAGTTTTTAGAATAATCAAGACTTTTTGTATCCCTTAATTTATAAATAGACTGTAAGGAATTTTTTATGATTTGCCCCGGTATCCCCCCAGGAGCGAGCCATAAACTGGATGGAAACGGCGGTGCGGTGGCGGCACGGGACGTGGATGCTGTTTGTTGGCGGTGTTTGGGGTGATCAGTTTGTTGAGGTTGCCCTTGGCACTGCAACCAGGGGGAAACCGCCCGGAAATTACCTAAACCTGTTCCTAAGCCGAAAACGGGCTTTCCGCAATCCTGTCTCCCACAGGTAAAAATGTCGCCAACGAGGGGATAAGAACCTTTTCATTAACCATTTACTACCCCCCAAACAATGAATACCCCAGAAACGAATATATTCTTGTGTGACTTGATTGTAACCATAGGGAATCCCATCCCTAAAGGTTAATTGCTTGAGACCAAACCGTTGGACATATTCATTATCCAGATAATTTCCAGCAAGGGAAATGCCGTGGTCAAACGTAGCACCATTGAGTACTGAGCTAAAATTAGCCACATCAGTTCTGTTTTGACTCCAAGCATAAATTAATGTCATATCACAAATACCGCCGCCAATCCGTTGAGAAGCCATCTCTTGATAGGTCGTTTTGAGTAAATTTAGCCATTCGTCTTCCCGATAAGCACGGATGCAAAAATCTGTTAGTTCAGCCGCCGCTTCAGGTGTCCAAAACGAGAAATGTGGTGATGACATCCACAAGGGGTGACCCGGGTTCTTCGGTGTCATAAAACCGGCTTGATATTCATTCTTTATCAGTGGGTAAACCTCTTGAGTATAGTCAGCAAAAGTTACCACATCACTATCAATTAAAAAAGCACCATTGACTGCTGCAGTTTGTAGCCAATAGTCCATCACGAATAATCGAAATAAAATTGCCTTTTCGTAGTGTTCTGGATAGTTAGATAGTTTAATGTAACTATTTTCAAATTCCACCCATTTAGGTATTGTTACGCCACTGATACTCCAATGATTTGCCCAGGCGTTTTTGTTGCCATCATCCCCAATAAAGATCACGTCTTGGTTCCATCGCGCCGCCGCTTCCAGGGCATATTTCAAATACTCTGGTTGGTTACCAAAATGGGCAATTACCACAGGGATGTTGGTTGTCTGTACCATGTTTCTCCCTAAACTTTAATCGCCTGGGGTAACGCCTGAGCCGCCACCACCCGGTCGCACCCGGAAGCGGGTCGTGCCCACTGGTAACGGTACTCCTTCGGGTCGCCCCAACACAACCCCAAGTATAGTTCCGTGCGGGTGGCATCCAGTTCCAACCATTCCGCCTGGGTAAGGGCTTGGGTCAATTCCGCTACCGTGACTGGCCGGGTATGCGGATGCACCCACCAGTAATCTAACCCCTGGGTGTAACGCCACCAGAAATCCAGCACCGCTTCCTTGGCGGCCATTAACCGCTCCTTGTCCCCCTCGATGGCACATAACTGCCCATGCACCTCCGGCACCGCCAATTCTGCCCCCCGAAACCGACAGGTACGCCAGATGATCCCGGAGACCCCCTGGGTGCGCTGGTATTCATGCACCTGTGCCCGGAAATCCTCAAACGCAAACACCATACTCAGCCGCTCCGGGGGAATCGCCAGGGCAATCACCGCATGACCCACCCGCTCCCGCACCGAAGGAAGCCAGCGTTGCCCCTGCCAATTGGCCTGCAATTCCTGCTCCAGAATCTGGATCAACTCGCGGGTGGTGTACGGCATGAACCGACCATGAGGGATAATGACCGACCGTGTTAGTCCAAATAGCCCATCAAATCAGCCACCGGCGGATCGACCTGGTTGGGTGCTACCGGTCGCCCCATCACGACTTTCGTTGGTTTCACCAATGCCCCCGCTGGTTCCGGAGCCGCAGGCAGGGTGCCCACGGGCTGGGAGGCAGGACCGACTGGTTTTGGCTGAGCCATGATACTGTACTCCAGAATATCTTTATAATTCCATCTTAGGCGGACTTTTGCCCCAATGACCGTCTGACCTCTCCCCACCCCCCCAGGTTTAACTATCATGAACCATCCCGCAATCACGGTTGAATTGTGAGTAAAAATTTTATCCTTAGTAACGTTACGGGTCGCAGGGCACCGCCCCGCCCCGGTTCTAATCGCCTTGTTACTCGCATCCCCCGTCTAAAATGGCTATAAAATAAAGTTGAAGAAAGTATTAAAAATTCAAAACACTGTGAACAAGCGGTAATTTTAACGACGGGGGCTTCACAAAACCTAGTCAATCTGGGGATTGCCCCTGAGAATAAAAATAATCTTCATTGCATACCTACCCCATGACTCCACGATTGTTTACTCCTACCAACTACTGGCCGCTGGTGGTGAGTTTGACTTTGATGTTTTGGCTGGGAGCGACTTTGGTGCTGGATGTGCTGGTGATGCCGGGGCTATATTGGGGCGGCATGATGCACCAGAGCGGGTTTGCCAGTTTTGGGTATCTCCTATTTAGCTGGTTCAACCATGCGGAACTGCTCTGTGCGGCTTTGGTGATGACCAGTGTGTTGGCGCAAACCCTCGGGCAACCCCAGCGCTATTGGCCGGGTCTGGCTCTCGCCGGGATTTTGGTGGGGATTGTTCTGCTCTATACCTATATTTTGACCCCCTGGATGGGGGAAACCGGTTTATCCCTGGACTGGCTGGATCAAGATACGCAGGAAATGGCCGTGCCCGCCACCATGAACCTGTTACACGGCGGTTACTTTGGCTTGGAATTGCTCAAGGTGACGGTGGCCGGGGGATTGCTCTGGTGGCAGTGGCGTTTCCTGCCCGCTGATTAGGCTAGGGACGCGGGCACCAGCAACAACCCTGCAATAACCAGGGCGGCCAGGGCAGTGACCAGAACGGCGGCGGCGGCACAGTCTTTGGCAATGCGGGCGAGTTCATGGTACGTTTGGCCCACGGTCAAATCCACCACCGCTTCCAGCGCCGTATTCACCAGTTCCAAGGCCAACACCAAGCCAATCGTCAGGACAATGATGGCGGTTTGGGGCAAAGGTAAATGCACCCCCGCCGCCCAGAGCAACGCCACCGTGCCGATCCCCAGGTGGATGCGGAAATTCCGTTGCGTACTCACGGCGTAGTGTAAGCCCTGTCCCGCATAGAAAAAGCTCTGCGCTAAATTGCTTCGATGGGTAGGGCTTGGTACAGGGGGAGTGCTAGTTACAACCGATGACATCATAAGTGCTATCCTCACACTCGGTTAGCCTATAGTTTAGCAAGCCATTTCCCCAATGCCCTGGCAAGACCTGCTTCGTCCCCGCCTAACGCACCCAGGCCCGGTCACTGATTTGGATGTAGGGTTCCTCCGCTCCCAGGCGGTGCAGGGGATTGTGTTGGACGTGGACGATACCCTGGTGCCCGCCCACGTGCAGGTGATTCCGCCCGGGGTGGTGGACTGGATGGCTCAACTCAAAACCCTCGGTCCGGTCTGGTTGGTGAGCAATAATGTCCTGGTGTCACGGATTGGGGACATTGCTGAGCAATTGAATTGTCCCTACATCTGTGGGGCTGGGAAACCCTCCCGCCGCAAACTCCGCCAAGCCCTGCAGGGGATGAATTTGCCCCCGGAGCGAACCGCCATGATTGGGGACCGCCGCTTGACCGACATCCTGGCGGGCAATCGCCTGGGGATGTACACTGTTTTGGTGGAACCGATTGCCGCCCCCCGCTGGCAACAACTCCGTAACTTAGAAGATTGGTTAGTCAATATATTGCTATATGGCAATCCCACTTGATTAATGAACACCAATTTCCTAGAACCATACACCGCAGGTGTTTCTTTGACGGGGGTGGTGCCCCTGCGCCCTATTTTTGGAAGCGTCCTAGTCTTATGGGAACCTCTATTTATTGATTTTTGTACTTACACGGCAGGCTCGGTAGCCCGATTCTTTCGTTGACAATTATCAATAATCCAGGGTTCATTCTCAATAGTCGTGAATTAATCGAGGTGCCCATCATGATTTACTTGAGACTTGCTAATTCCGCACTGATCCGTCAGGCAAACGGGTGTCTTTGTAAATCACTTCAGCAATAAAAGCCTGATTCAGGATCGCTCCGCTGAGGTTGGCACGGGTCAAATTGGTATTCACTAATACGGCGCCCGTGAGATTGGCTCCTTGGGCGTTTGCACCGGTTAAATTGGCTCCCACCAGACTCACCCCCGTCAGATTCGCGCCTGTGAGATTCGCACCCGTTAAGTTCGTGCCGTACAAACTGGCATTACTCAAATCTGCCCCGCTCAAATTCGCCCCACTCAAATTGGCTCGACTCAAGGCAGTGCGGTTCAAATCCATGTCCCCCGCCCCCAGCTTTGCCCCGCTCAGATTGGCACCACTCAGATTGACCCCCAGCAGGTTCAGTCCTCGCAAGTCCGCTCCCTGCAAATTACAGTTCACGCATTCCCGGGTGTTTTTTAGCCGTAACTTAGAAGATTGGTTAGTCAATATATTGCTATATGGCAATCCCACTTGATTAATGAACACCAATTTCCTAGAACCATACACCGCAGGTGTTTCTTTGACGGGGGTGGTGCCCCTGCGCCCTATTTTTGGAAGCGTCCTAGTCTTATGGGAACCTCTATTTATTGATTTTTGTACTTACACGGCAGGCTCGGTAGCCCGATTCTTTCGTTGACAATTATCAATAATCCAGGGTTCATTCTCAATAGTCGTGAATTAATCGAGGTGCCCATCATGATTTACTTGAGACTTGCTAATTCCGCACTGATCCGTCAGGCAAACGGGTGTCTTTGTAAATCACTTCAGCAATAAAAGCCTGATTCAGGATCGCTCCGCTGAGGTTGGCACGGGTCAAATTGGTATTCACTAATACGGCGCCCGTGAGATTGGCTCCTTGGGCGTTTGCACCGGTTAAATTGGCTCCCACCAGACTCACCCCCGTCAGATTCGCGCCTGTGAGATTCGCACCCGTTAAGTTCGTGCCGTACAAACTGGCATTACTCAAATCTGCCCCGCTCAAATTCGCCCCACTCAAATTGGCTCGACTCAAGGCAGTGCGGTTCAAATCCATGTCCCCCGCCCCCAGCTTTGCCCCGCTCAGATTGGCACCACTCAGATTGACCCCCAGCAGGTTCAGTCCTCGCAAGTCCGCTCCCTGCAAATTACAGTTCACGCATTCCCGGGTGTTTTTTAGCCGTTGTACCGCCTCCGGTTGCGCCTGTACGGGCAGAGCCACCAAGCCGAGTCCCACCATAACCCAACCGAGCATTCTCATGGAACAACCTCCCCAGTCCTTTTGGTTTTCAGGGTACACCTTCCGCTGGTTTTTTTAATAGGAGAATCTGATCCCGCTGGTCGGTTTCCGTCAAACACACCCGCACCGCCTCCTCTCGCGACGTAGGCACCACCTTGCCGGTGAAATCGGGATGGATGGGCAATTCCCGATGCCCCCGATCCACCAACACCGCTAACCGCACCACCCGAGGTCGCCCGTGATCCTTAATCGCCTCCAACGCCGCCCGCACCGTCCGTCCGCTGTAAATCACGTCATCCACCAACACCACCACCCGTCCGGTAATGTCAAAGGGAACCTGGGTAGAAGCAGGGGTGCGCGCCCCAATCCGGTCTAAATCATCCCGATAAAAGGTAATATCTAAGGCTCCCACCGGCACCCGTACCGTTTCCCACTGCTGAATGTTGTGCGCCAGCCGTTCGGCGAGGGGTACGCCCCGGGTGTGGATGCCCAGCAAACACAAATCAGCCAACTGGGGGGTGGCTTCCACCACTTGCGAAGTCAGCCGGTTCAGGGTACGCCGCAATTCTTCCGCCGAAAATAATTCAATCTCCACAGCGTACTTAGATGTCAGGGAGTGAATTGTAGGTAAACTTGGGAAGACCCGGAGGCCACGCCTGTCGCAAGCATCCCTTAGTGCTGCTTCCTTCCGGTTCTGACACGGTTCAGGCGTTGAAACCGCATGGTTCCAGGTCACATCTGATCATAGCGTTTTTCCCCGTATTTGGGGGAGGTTTGTGCTAGGTTAGGTAAAAGATGTATCACTTGGGGTAAACCCTACGGAGCCTATGCTGTTCAACGAGTTAAGCCCCCTGGTGCAGGAATTTCTCCAGCAACCGACCGCCTTTTTGGGTGGGTTTGTTTCCGGGTTACTGGGGTTGGATTTGCAAGAAGACCCCTTAAAATCTTGGTTAGAACGGCAAACTTCCACCCAAAGCACTCCGCCACCCCCTGCGCCCCCGACCTCAGGACCGCAACGAATTGCCATCGACTAGCACGGGCGGTTCCCCCCCCACCACCTCCCGTACCCGGTAAATGGGTCGCCCCTGGGATTCGTGGTAAGTACGCATCAGCAATTCCGCCAGCAGACCAAAACAAAACAATTGCAATCCCGCAGTTACCGCCAACCCCGCCAAGAACAACAGGGGGCGTTGCCCGATACTTTGACCCAAACCGATTTTGAGAAACAGCAGATACATTCCCAAGCCCAGCCCCAACCCCAAGAAGCTCAAACCCAACAGTCCAAAAACGTGCATCGGGCGGGTGAGAAACCTTTTCATAAAAGCAATCGTGAGCAAATCCATCAGCACCCGGAAGGTTCGCCCCAAACCGTACTTACTCGCCCCAAACCGGCGGGGGTGATGGCGCACCGGCAATTCCGCAATCCTCGCCCCTTCAATGTACGCCAAAGCAGGGAGAAAGCGATGCAATTCCCCGTACAGATGCAAATCCTGCAATAATTCCCGCCGGTAGGCTTTGAGGGTACAGCCGTAGTCATGCAATTTCACCCCCGTCACCCGGCCAATCAACCAATTCGCCACCCGAGAGGGAAGCAGACGGGTCAGCCCATGATCCTGCCGGGTTTGCCGCCAACCGCTGACCAAATCAAAGCCTTCGTCCAACTTCGCCAGCAACCGGGGAATATCCTGCGGGTCGTTTTGCAAATCCCCATCCAACGTTACCACCACCGCTCCCGTGGCCTGGTCGAAGCCCGCCGCCATGGCCGCCGTTTGCCCATAATTGCGCCGCAAAATCACCACCTTCAGGTCATAGCGTTCCTGAGCCAAATGGCGCAGTTGCTCGGCAGAACCATCCTGGGAACCATCATCCACGCAAATCAATTCATAATCCAAACCCGCTTCAGCCAATACCCCCGCCACCGCAGGCACCAGATGGGGAATATTCTCCACCTCGTTATAAATCGGCACCACGACGGAAACCTGTCGCATCCCCTGTCCTGAAACCGCCAAAATTATTGTATAGTAATCCCAGAAGATTTATAGGCACCTGTATTTATTTGAACCAACCGACAGCCTGTGTGGCGCAACCATCAATCTCATCGTTGGAATACCCATATTATCCAGAACCAAGGGCGGGGATACCCCCTGCGACCGCCAACTTTGAATTTATAGAAGTGCCCTTATGTGGATATAGTAATTAGGACATGATTTACGCTAGCCTGCGTGCCGTAGGCATACAGAAAGTCCACAGAACCAGAAGGGCGATGACCCTGCCACCTCTGTTTTAATTTCAATTAGGATTGCTATAGCAAGGTTACTCACCACTAAAGATAGGGCGATCCCCTGCGACCCTTAAATTTTTGTAAGTATCACTTTTTTCGCTCACGACCCAAGTGCGATTGCTATCATTTTGAATTAATAAAAAATCCCCAGATGGGTCTATCCAAAAGAGGAAAAAGTATGTTTTTAAGCCGTGTCGATAATTCCTAAATTATCCCGATGGATGACGGTTTCTGGTCCGGCGTAACCCAACCGTTCCCCAATGACTTCCGAGTGACAGCCCCGGATTTGCTGGAGTTCCTCACTGCTGTAATTGACTAAGCCCCGGGCGATTTCCTGTCCCGACTCATCCATTACCTGCACCGCTGACTGGGCGGGAAATTCCCCATCAATCGCCACAATTCCAGCGGCTAGGAGGGATTTTCCTTGGGTACGGATAGCCTGTGCCGCCCCCGCATCCACCACCACCCGCCCCACCGGCACCAAACCATGTACCAGCCAGCGTTTCCGGGCACGCACCGGTGGTTCCTGGGGTAAAAAATGGGTGCCAATCAATTCCCCCGCCAGGATTTTACTGAGGTTCTGGGGTTGTCGTCCCTCGGTGATCACCGTCCGTACCCCCGCCGCCGTGGCGATCCGTGCCGCCGTAATTTTGGTGACCATGCCGCCGGTGCCCCAACCGGAACCCGCAGTCCCCACCTGCACCCCCAAAGAGGCTAAATCCGCCACCCGATTCACCAGGGCAATGGGTTGGGCATTAGGGTCGTGGCGGGGGTCACTGGCGTACAGGCGGTCCACATCCGTGAGCAAAATCAACCAATCGGCTCCCAACAAACTCGCCAGGAGAGCCGACAGGGTATCGTTGTCCCCAAAGCGCAATTCTTCCACCGCTACCGTGTCGTTTTCATTCACAATCGGGATGATCCCCAGGTTGAGCAGTTCGGTCAAGGTATTGAGAATGTTGCGATAGCGGTGCCGCTCGCTCAAGTCTTCCCGGGTCAGGAGTACCTGGGCAATCGGTTGCCCCAGCACGGAAAAGAGGTCATCGTACAAACGCATCAACCGCCCTTGTCCCACCGCCGCCACCGCCTGCCGAGTTGCTAATTGTTGCGGACGTTGGCTCCACCCCAAGCGTTGACAGCCCACCCCCACCGCCCCGGAGGACACCAACACCAGCCGGTATCCCTGTTGCCGCAGACTTGCCAGGGTTTCCACCAGACTACTCAAGGTGGCGAGGGCAAGCTTCCCCGTGCTGCCCTGGGTAAGGCTGGAGGTGCCAATTTTGACAACAACGGTTTGGCTCACTGGTGTAGCAATGACAATTAAATTACAAAATTCAGAATAAATTAATGATGCAGAACCAAGCGATAACGGGCTTTGCCAGCACTCAGATGCGCCATCGCTTCATTCACCTGTGCAAACGCAAACAGTTCAGTGACCGGAGCGATCCCATGCCGGGCGGCAAACTCCAGCATCTTGCCAATCGTCGCGGGACTACCCAGGGGACTGCCGGAGAGGGACTTTTGCCCCGCAATCAAAGGAAACGCAAAAGCACTGATGGCACTGGGCACCACCCCGACAAAATGCAACCGTCCCTTGGGGCGCAGGGCTTGGATGTAAATTCCCCAATCTAAATCCGCATTCACCGTGGAGAGAATAAAATCAAAGGAATTTGCCACCTTTTGTAGGGCGTGCGGGTCACGGGAATGGACAAAATGAGCCGCTCCCAAGGCTCTAGCTTCTCCCTCCTTGTCCGGGTTGGTGGAAAAGGCGGTCACATCGCAACCCCAGGCGTGGAGAAACTGCAACGCCAAATGCCCCAAACCCCCAATGCCCACCACCCCCACCCGATCCGTGGGTTTAATATCAAACTGAATGATTGGATTAAATACGGTAATGCCGCCACAAAATAGGGGTCCTGCCTGGGCGGGATCAAGGGTTTCGGGCAAAGGTACCAACCATTCGGGGTGGGCACGCACCCGGTCGGCAAAACCACCATACCGTCCCACAATGGTCTGTTCAGCGGTGGGGCAAAGATTATGTTCCCCGCTCATACACCATTCGCAGTGCATACAGGAATGGGAAAACCACCCCAACCCCACCCGTTGCCCCACCTGTAGGGTCGTCACCTGGGCACCCACTGCCGCCACTACGCCTACCACCTCATGCCCCGGCACCAGGGGATATTGGCTGATCCCCCACTCATTGTTCACCATACTCAGGTCGCTGTGGCAAATCCCGCAGTATTCCACCTGGACTTCCACCGCTTGTTCCGGCAGGGCACCGGGGTCATAATCGAGGGGTTCGAGGGCACCGCCGGGGGTGTGCGCCGCATAGGCATGGATCATTGCTTTGCCACAAATAGGGAACATTTTGGATTTTAGCTTATGACTTCTCCTGATCCATTTATCAATTTAAGATTGCTACAGTCGAATCAATTAGACATCTCCGAGAATAATCACTATAATTTCCGCCGTTATGCGTTTTGGGAGCGGCAGTCTCTGGCCGATAATCTGTAAGTTTTGACCCCATACTAAGTCTCTTTTCAATCATATCTACAGCAATCTATAAAACCCAGTCATCTTAGTACAAAAAAGTACTGAGCAATGCTCTGTTGTTCTTGTGTTTCGTTCTCATGTTTTGAATAAATATATAGCAATCCTACTTGATTTACAAACAAGAATTTTCCAGAACCAAGGACGGGGGCGGTGCCCCTGCGACCCCTATTCTATTTTCATTTAGGATTGCTATAGAGGATGAAGCCATATTTGATGATGTTTTCATGTCCACAATTGAAGGCAAGCTTTTGGCCTTGGAGGTAATCCATGTTTAGTACGATATTATAACATTATAAAGTTGAAACTCTCATCTCAAATACCAGGGTAAGGGAGTGTGGCTGGATGAAACTCAAATTTTCGAGGTCGCCAACGCCCCAGACCGATAGTATGATTAAGGATAATTTGTAAACTATTTTTAGTAAATCGTTGGCACTCACTCATGGCTGATGACCTACGTAGGGTATTGGAACTGGCGACGGTGGAAGAGTTAGAGGATTTGACCCGGATTTTGTTCGGTCGCCGCTTGAACCCCCTGGATTACCTGTGTACCCCCTCTCCTGCTGTGGTGCAGGCGCAGGAGCGACAGGATTGGTTGAATACTCTGGAGGCTCGCTTACGGTTTTTGGCCGCCGATGGCATGACTGTATTACAGGGACGGGCGGGGCAGATGAGCTATCAGCAAATCCTCTGGCAGGTGTGCCGTTATCTTAAACTCCCCTGCACGGAGGATTTAAGCGTCCTGGACCTGGAATCAGAAATTTTTCTCCATGTCCTGCAACGCTCTTGGGAAAAACTCCCCGCCCACCAACAGCGGGAATTGCAAGCCCATCTGGCGCAGGAGTTGGCCGGGCCGTGGCAACGGGAAGCACTGCAAATGTTGTTACGAAAGGGGAGCGTAGTGGCGGTCGGTTCCGTTCTGCGGGCGGTGCTGATCCGCAAATTAGCCGGTTATACAACGGCGGTACATTTGACCCGGACGGCATTGGTGCAAGGGGCACGGTTAGCGGCGGTACGGGGGGCAACAGCATTGCTGGGGCCGGTGTTGTGGGGATGGTTTTTGGCGGAATTGGGTTGGAGTACCATTGCCACCAACTATGCCCGGGTGATCCCGGCGGTGTTGACGCTGGCGCAAATTCGCTTACTACGGGATGAATCCCTGACTTGGGCACCCGCATAGGCTGGTTGGGGGTAGGGCTGGGGATTTTGCCCTTCTGGTCGGGACTGGGGTTGGCGGTCTGGGCGGTCGGCTTGATTTCCCTATGGGTGCGTCGGGGCAAGGTTTTGCTCCAGCAACGGGAAACTTGGCTGTGGCTTAGCCTGACGGGTTTGATGGTATTCAGTGCCCTGCAATCCCCTGACCCTGGGGGTGCCCTGCTGGGGCTAGGGAATTTTATCCCGTTTTTTGCGTTTTTCCTGGCAGTGCGTCCCCAGGTTACTTCGGCGAGGCGGGAGCAGTGGGCAATCATTATGGGGGTAGCGGCGGTGCTGGTCGCTGGCATCGGGGTGGCGCAGGCATGGGGCGGGCAGGGCACCCTGTCAGTATTTGGGGTAGAACTGAATTGGCATCCCCGCATCCCTGGGCGGATTGATTCCGTATTTAGTGATGCGAATGTCATGGCTTCTTACTGCGTGATGACCCTGCCAGTGCAATTGGGCTTGACCCTGAAGGCACCGCCGAGTTCTTGGCAACGGTGGGGCTGGGCGGGGGCAATGGGTTTAACCCTGCTGGCTTTGCTGTTGACCCGCTCTTTGAATGGGCTGTGGGTGACTTGGCTGTTGGGAATGGGGGTAAGTTTCCTGCACCGGCGTTACCTGCTGGGGACGCTCCTGTTCCTGCTCGGCATCGGCATTCTGGGGGCGGGGTTCGATTGGCTGGGCTGGCGGGCAGTGATTCCTGAATTGCTGTGGGGTCGCTTGCCAAAATATCTTTCCGGGCAGGCAGAGGATTTACGCACAGTGCAGTGGCAATTAGCCTGGGATTGGTTTAATCAACAACCGTGGTGGGGTTGGGGACTCCGTTATTTCCCAACATTATACCAACAAAGTACTAATAGCTGGGTGGGGCATCCCCACAATTTTTGGGTAATGTTGCTGGTGGAAACCGGGTTGTGGGTGACTGGGTTATTGACCGTTTTGGTGGGGCGGGTGGTGGTGCGGGGGTGGTGGCACTGGCGCAAGACGCAGGATTGGTTATATGGGGGGATGTGGTTGGGATTTTTGGGGGTCACCTGCTTTCATTGCCTGGATGTGACCCTTTTTGATGGTCGGGTGAATGGGCTGGCTTGGCTATTGCTGACTGGATTGGCAGAGGATTGCCATCGCTAGACCTCTTGGCGTGAGCCGTGCCGTTAGGCATATGGCTACGCCACGCAAGCTATAGAACCCATTTGAGATTTCAAGGGGGAGAGGCGAGACGCTTCAACATAAGGCGAATAAAGCATAGGTTGATTTTGGTGACGGCATGGGTCAGAGTTCGTTCAAAGTTCTTGACCAGACTCTTGCACCGCTCCATCCAAGCAGGCGACCGCTCAATCACCCACCTAGCTGTCACAGGCACAAAGCCTGATTTCTTTTGACGGCTTCGTTGATAATTCAAAGCGGATTTTGATCAGAATTTGTGGATAAATCTGCTCCAATTTTTGATTAAAAAGTTAATATAGCAATCCTACTTGATTTGCATTAGCTTGCGTGCCGTAGGCATACAAAAATTTTTCAGAACCATACAGGTGCTTCTTTTACGGGGGCGGTGCCCCTGCGACCCCTTGTTTCATTCTCATTTAGGATTGCTATACCTCAATATACTGCTCATAACATCTCAGTTAGAATCATCATTCTTACTACTTCACCATAGTTAAACTATAGCAATCCTATTTGATTAACCAACAAAAATTTCCCAGAACCAAGGACGGGGGCGGTGCCCCTGCGACCCCTGTTCTATTCTCATTTAGGATTGCTATATTTTCCAGAGATGTCTAATCAGTGAGAGGGGCAGGGGATTGACGCAATTTATGGAGCCGTAACTACTGGCGAAATCTGGAAATTCCTCAAACTTGTGGATACAACAGCTTCCATTGACCTAACTGACTACTACATCTCGCCCCACCTCAACAAAATCTCGGCATTTTGATCCACGGATTAGGATTGCCCGTTCCTACGTTCTGGCTCCCTGCTATATTCTGAACCCATAGAGATACTCTGGAGTGATTGCGTTGTTTTTACCTATCATTGCTCAAGCCCCAACAGTACAGGAATTATTCCGTCCCCAGGAAGTACGCCCATTACCTGGACGATTGAATCGAGTGCCTTTGTTTAATAGCAATAGCCCAGAACTAGTATTCACCGAAGGCATTTTATTATCCACGTTTCCACCGAAAGGGATGAAAAATCCCCAGGCGCATTTGAACTATCAATTTCATGGGGAATTTGATGTTTTTTTGCACCATTTGGCTGATTCCATCGGTGCCAAAGATGACCGCACGTTTTATTTAGGTTTTATCATTGGCAATCCCGGAAGCCGCCCCGCCACCGTATTGGTGCGCCAAGCCGCTAGTTTTTTGACCCGCCCCGATGCCGGATTTATCACCCTCCCCGACCTGGTGCCCAATCCCCTGGGTTGGGTGTATAGTGGCCCCGGTAGCCGTTTGACGGATTTTTTACTCCGAGGCGGGCGGCAAGATTTGGGGCTGACCTCCCTGACCATTCCCCCCGGCACCGAACGGGTACTGCTCAACCAACCCATTCCCACCCAAAAAGTAGGGGTAACCCGCAACGCCCGCTCTGTTGTCCTGCGTTTGTATGCGGATCAACCCGTCTATGCCGCTAGTTTAGGCTTGTTCGCCACCCTTGCGCCGGATGGAACCGAGACACCCCCTAGTTTACAACGTTGGCAGAATATACTGCGGCAAGGCAATTGGGCTGGTCCTCGGGATTTGGCTCCGACTCCCCTCAATGTCCCACCGCAACAGTTCCGCTACGGGCGAGTGAGTGGGGTAGCATTGGGCACCCGTTGGCAGGCGACCTTGACCGACCCTGGGCACCACACCCTGGCAATTCCGGCAGCGGGCAGGGCAATTTCCTACGGGATCAGCTTGCTAGTACGGGGACGTATGGGCACAGGACAAGACCAAACTGCTCCCATGCTGGTGCGCTATCCCGATACCGCCTACCGCAGTTATGGTAATTACATTGTACATTATAGTTTAACCTTGCCGCTGGTGAATCACCAGTCAGAAACCCGGCGGGTTGTAGTGGGGTTGGAATCCCCCCTGAAAACGGATGCCAACGAGGGTGGGTTACGGTTTTGGCAACCACCGGCTCGCCAGATTTTCTTTCGAGGCACAGTACGAGTGCGTTACATTGACGATACAGGACTGCCACGAGTACAGGATAGTCACTTGGTTTTACGGCGAGGGCAAAAGGCGGAACCTTTGGTAACCATGAATATCGCTCCGGGGCAGAGACGTTTGGTGCAGGTGAGTTTGCTCTATCCCCCCGATGCCACGCCGCCGCAAATGTTGACCATTTTAACCGAGCCAAATTCAGGGAATGAGTAATAATGTTTTGAGCATAAATGGTGTGAAATTTACTGTAAATAATTCAGGATTTGGTAGTAAATTCAAACGATTTTCGAGCAGGTCACATTCCCAAACTGCTTGTACAGGAAATTGGGGTTGAATTTCAGCACAAACCGGCTGTCCATAGGCTTCGTAAATACGAATAATAATACCATCACAATCCATCGCTTTTTTCACACATCCAACTACTAGATTAGGGGCATTAAAGCGAATGATTTGGGGAATACTTTGCTGTAAACTACCTGGAAAGACCAGGGGTGGATAGAGAAATTCTTGAGCTTTATGTACCGTCTGAGCGGTGTTAATAGAGTCAGGATGGGGGTACAAACGGAAACAAAACTGATGAATGCCGACATCGGTAATCTTTGAATCAGTTAAATGCCAAGGTTCAATGGGATGGGGATAATGGGCGACTCTCATCAACGTTAATCCCAGGGTATTTGGGGTAACATTAAACCCGTATTTATCACGACTTAATAAACTCACGCCCCAGTCATCGGTGGACAAATCCGCCCAAGTGAGTGCAGGAACTTCAAATTGGACGGGGTTACTGGTCAAGCGTTGAATCAGTCCAAAGGGAATATCAAACCTAGCTTGTTCACAGTTTAATGCTAATGGAAATAAAATTTTCATCACCAATGGAGCGTACTGATTATTCGTTAAATCTACATCAATAAAAAATTCCACAAATGGGGAATCTTGATATAAATAAATGGATTTTCTAATCTGGCATGATAAACCCATCTCATCTTGAACTGTGTAATTAAACTCAATACCACAACGTAATATACCCTTTTCGATAATTTGAGCGGAAATTAACTCTAAATCAGGGGATGGATAGGTGGCGTAATCCGCATCAATATCCCAAGCTTCCCACTGCTTCGGTCGGTCAAGAAATATCTTTAATTCCCCACCTTTTTGGTCTGGAGATAAAAGGTTTTTTCCTAAACGCTTATCCCATAGTTCGGTTAAATTACCTTGTGAGTCTAATACTAATTTTAGGTGATTATTTTCTAGCTCATTCGGTTGAATCTTTAATTCCCTCTGATTAACGTTTAATTGGTTGGTAACTTCAAGTTTAATTTCTGCAAAGCTAAACGCCTCTAATCTAGATAGGCAACATAGTATATTTTTCGCTTCCTTAGCCTTTGGATATAAGCTGGGGATTGGGCTAGACTCATCTAAGAGTTGATGGGGGATGATCTGCCCATCTGTCTTGAATGAAATTTGGTCAACGGTAGATGCTAAATCTGATTGGGGTAAAGTTAAAATCACATAAACATTTTCTTGGGTATGAATGGGATTAAAAACTGTCCATGTATTGGACTGGGATGGGTAAATCTGTAAACGCTCCCAAACCCTTTTACGAATAGATAATAAATTCTGAAAAATCTGCTCAAAATCCCGGAGAATTTGCGGATAGGCATCTGGGATAAATGTACCAGGTAAAATATCATGGAACTGTTGCAGGAGTAATAATTTCCAGGTCTGTTCAAGCAATTCATTAGGATATGGATCGCCACTCAACCAGCCTAACGTTGCCAATAATTCGGTTAGGTATAGCTCCCGTTCAGCCTGCCGGTGCAGTTGCTTAATGCGACTATGAGTAGTATAAGTACCCCGATGTTTTTCTAAGTATAGTTCTCCTTGCCAAATTGGCAAATGCTCCCCATATTGTTCTAATTCCTGGAAAAATTCGGTTGGGTGAGAAATACGATGGGGAAAGGGTAGATTTAAGGGTTGAGTTAATTCATAAATTTGCAGATGTTTGCGGGTGACACCACCACCGCCATCCCCATAGCCAAAGGTTTGTAGAACTACCGGAGTGATGTTCCTTTGTTGATATTGCCGACCCGTTTTATCCAAATCCTTGATACTCAATAGTCCCTCTAATCCTACGGGCGGCTGATGCGCTAACACCCGCGTACCATCAATACCTTCCCACCAAAAAGAATCCAAGGGAAATTCACCCGTATCATTCCAATTCAGTTTGGTCGTAAAAAAATAATTGACTCCTGCGAGCTTGAGCAATTGAGGTAAATTACCCTGATAGCCAAAGGTATCGGGCAACCAGAGAATTTGGCACTTGGTATTAAATTCCTGCTGAAAAAATCTTTTACCGTAGATCAGTTGCCTTACCCAGGATTCACCATTGATTAAATTACCATCTGGTTCGACCCATACGGCTCCTTCAATATGCCATTTTTTTAATCTTACCTGGCTTTCAATGCGTTGATAAAGCTCAGGATAGTCCTGCTGTAAATAAACATATAATTGCGCTTGCCCTTGCATGAAATTAAAATCAGGGAACTCCTGGATCAGATGCAATGCAGTTGTGAAGGTGCGAGCAAGTTTGCGGCGGGTTTCTTTGAGTGTCCACAACCAAATAATATCAATATGGGAATGTCCTATTAAATGAATTTGCGGTGCGGCTTCCGATTCTAAATTGATGCGTAAGTTATGGAATAATTGGGCATTTAATTCTGAGAAATTCAATTCCTTGCCAGAGCTATGATTGGCTAAATTTGCTAAACTTTTCGCCACCCAGGCATAATCGTCACTCATGGCAAGTAAATGTTCTAACCAAGCGTAAACTTTTTCTGCTTCTGGATAGACTTTAACTAATTCACTAAACTGGCATAGATTTGGCTCCTGTTTACGACCGCTATAGGCTTGAATCTGGATGGTAAATTCCGGGAAAATCTCTGCGGGTAAAATAATTTCTGGATGATTGGTATCAATCCCATGATACGCTTGATTATTGATAAATACTAAACCTTCCGGTATATCCATACGGAGTGCGATTTTTTGATTCGTCCAGGTTGGCGGCAAGGTTACTTTTTTATACCACCAAATGGTTTGATCATAGCCGCCCCAAGCTGTGGGTATCTTTATATCTTGCAAATTATCTGGTTCTTCTTCAGGGGCGATTTGCCAGGTATTTAACTCATATCGTTCTGGGTATTGCAAACGACTGATTTCTGTAAGTAAAGCCTGAATTTTTTCCTGCCCATTCATGGTTTTTCACCACTGAGGATAAAAATCGGGTCAAGTGCTACCAAAACCTGTTGCATCCCGCGGGTTTCTAACCGGTTGACCGCCGATTGAATCACCTCAATTTTGCGCGCTTGCAGTGCCCCTAAGGTTTGGATCATTCCATAAAAATTTTCCAAACTATTGGTCGCCGTCACCAACCGACCCCCATCCTGAAGGCAATCCCAGGCGGTTCGCAGTACCACCTCCACCGGTCGCCCCCCCTCCAAAAAAATCCGATCCGGGCGGGGCACAATCCCTGGCAAACAGTCCGGCGCATGACCGGCAATAATAGACATATTTTTTACCGCAAATCGCTCGCCATTGCGCTGAATTAAGCCCACCACCTCCTCATCCCGCTCGATGGCAATGACTTGACCTTCTGTACAAAATAATGCAGATTCCACCGCCACCGTGCCCGTACCCGCCCCAATGTCCCAGAGAATCGAGTTCTTTTTCAGACAAAGTTGGGACAAAATCAGGACACGGGACTCCCGTTTGCTCATGGGAATGCCTGGGAGTCGCTCGAAGGCATCATCAGGAATCCCAGGGGTAACGTAAGCCCACGTCATAGGATCTAATTCCAGTCCTCTTGGCTGACGGCGCGACTGCGATAGACCTTGCCCTGGCGGTGGATGGCACGGGTACGTTGAAATACTTCCTCCTGAGAGAGTCCCCACCGCGCCAAGGTGGCGGTCAAATCCCGTTGGATGTCCCGGGCACCGGGGAAATGTTGGTAACGAATTTGCAGGCGTGCCCACTCAGCGAGGGCGTGGTCGCTGGGTTCACTGGTCAACAATTGATCCACTACCTGGCGATCCGTATGGTAGAGCGGATGACTTTGGTCTTTCCCCGCATTCATGGTTCTACCGCCTCCAGGTAGGTTTCTGCGAGCAGGAAGGCACCCCGCTGACACCGCACACTCCAATCCCCACCGGGGTTGTACGCCAAAATCACCCCCTCCTCGCCCAACTCAATCACGCTGGGGGGGCGCAACATGGGCATAGGTTCTGCCGTTTTCACATAGGCGGGCAAACGCACGATCCGCACCCGTTGACCCGTCCGAAACGTCGCCATGAATCAGGTTGCTCCACTTTCTCTCTAGGGTACAACCATTGTTGCCGCAATGAGGCTCTTGACGACGAGTCATTGATTCATATAAAATTGCAAACTGCGATTTTACTAAAACGGTTAGGTTATGGCAAAAAAAAGCATGGTCGAGCGGGAAAAGCGGCGGCAAAAATTAGTGGATAAGTACCGGGAGCGGCGGGAACAGCTAAAGTTTGAGTTTACCGTAGCGGAAACCTGGGAAGAGCGGCTAGAACTGCACCGCCAACTGCAACGCCTGCCCCGCAACAGTGCCCCCAACCGTCTGCGGAATCGCTGTTGGGCAACCGGTCGTCCCCGGGGCTACTTCCGGGATTTTGGGCTGTGCCGGAATGCCCTGCGGGAAATGGCGCATCAGGGGTTGCTCCCCGGCATCACTAAGTCTAGTTGGTAGGATTATTATCACAACTTGCGATAGTAATTCTGTAGGGGCATGAGGCACGGGTTTGTTGCTGTTTATCAATTCATGGGCGATCCCAGGCGCGCAATTGCAAAATTTAGTTTTTCTAAATCTTTGTTCGCTTAATCGTTTCGCCAGCAGTAGCATTGAAAGCGATTGTTATAGGATAAACTGGATCATGATACTACAGGGCATCTCTATTCATTGAATAGGAGATTGTAGGATTTTAGCCTTCGTCTCTGGTTCTGAACAAAGAGAGCTGTCCTGAAGGTAATCTGGTCAATGCTGTTCCCATGCCAATTATTAGCATTCGAGGGGTGCCTCATCGGTATGATTTAGTGGGTGAGGGTACGGCTTTGGTGTTTCTACACGGCTGGCTTTTGAGTCGTCATTATTGGCAACCCTTGATTGATTTATTAAAGACAGATTTTACTTGTTTAAGCTATGATTTGCGGGGCTTTGGCGCATCCCAACCAACGGTCAAAACCGCTGAATTTACCCTAGATAGTTATGTGGAAGATTTGGCAGAATTGCTGACCCGTTTGGGCATTGCTAACTGTTGGTTAGTGGGGCATTCCTTGGGGGGAAGTTTGGCTTTGTTGGCGGCGGCGCAATTGCCAGAGCGGGTGGCAGGGGTGATTGGGGTGAATGCAGGCGGGGGCATTTATCTTCAGCAGGAATTTGACCGTTTTCGCCAGGTGGGGATACAATTGGTGCGGTTGCGTCCCCACTGGTTGCAATTCTTGCCTTTTTGGGGCTGGTTATTTGCCCGCAGTAGTGTGGTTAAACCCTTGGATATAAAGTGGGGTAAACAACGGTTAAAGGATTGGTTAAACGCCTGTCCCCGGGCGGCTCAGGGCACCCTGCTCACCTCGACCACGGAGGCAGAAGTGCATCGTTTGCCGCAAATTGTCAGTAATTTGTCCCAACCTTTGTACTTAGTGGGAGGGCAACGGGATGAGATTATGCCCTGTTTGTATGTGCGGCATTTGGCGAGTTTCCATCCTCGGTTTCGCGCTGGGGAGGAGATTGTCTGGGAATTGCCCGATTGCGGTCATTTTGCCATGTTGGAGTACCCGGAACTGTTGGCGCAACGGGTGCGGCTGTGGGTGAACCGAGCGACGGCGACCCCGCAAACTGCGTCCTGAACTGAGATGTTTGCCAGGAATCCTGACCCAATAGACATCTCCGGAAAGTAGTTTATAGTCTTTTGAGTGGTTATGGGATACAATTGAACCCCACTTGCCGTAGCTCAATCGCGGTAAGCCTCTAGGATAATCGAGGCTCTTTGTATCCTTTAATTGATGAATAGATTGTACCTGTGATAAAGTGATGCAACAGTTTCAAGTAAATAATGATGGGCACCTCTACATAATTCATGACCATTGAGAATGACCCCTGCGTTATTGATGATTGCCGACGCAAGAATGGGGCTTCTGAGCCTGCCGTGTAAGTAGTGTAAGTATAAAAATCAATAAGTAGAGATGCCCGATGTTGTACTGCAATAAACACTCAGAATCCTGTCACAGAAAGGGGTTTGTCAAAATCATGCCCCATGCCATCATCAGCAAATTGAAACTCTCTTAAATCATGCGGGCACTAAGGTTGACTGGCTCTCCTAGATTTGTGGTGGGAATTGTATAGAACGATACGCTTTTCTGTCGCTAGGGGGGCTGAAACCCTTGTCAGGCTTAAGTATAAACTCTGCTTATCACTAAATACTCAGGAGAACCGAAAGCTTTAAGATTTAGGAGCATGTGTAACTCCAATTTGACCTCGTCGTCGTTGCCGATACTGTTGCATTTGTGAGACAAACTGGGCAAAGAAATAATCCGCATCGTGGGGGCCGGGGCTGGCCTCCGGGTGATATTGCACCGAAAAAATCGGCAATTCCTGATGGCGCATACCGGCGACTGTCTGGTCATTTAGATTCCAATCGGTAATCTGTAATTCCGGTGCCAGGGTATCTTTGTCCAGGGCGAAGCCGTGATTTTGACTACTGATGGCGACCTGATTCCCCAAGCCCGCCGGGTGGTTTAGCCCGTGATGCCCAAACTTGAGTTTGAAGGTCTGGCTCCCCATCGCCAATCCCAGGATTTGATGCCCCAGACAAATGCCAAATAGGGGTCGCCCGGTTTTTAGCAGGGCTTGTGCCGTGGCAATCCCCTCCTTAACGGCGGCGGGGTCTCCTGGCCCGTTGGACAGAAAAATGCCGTCCGGGTCGTAGGCGAGAATCTCCGTGGCCGGGGTCGTCGCTGGCACCACCACTACCCGGCAACCGTAACTGGCCAGCCTGCGTAGGATGTTGTGCTTAATGCCAAAGTCAATAGCCACCACCCGCAAAGGTTCCGGCGGAGGGGACACGGGGGCAAATTCCCACATAGCCGCTGTGGGGGTATGCCACTCGTAAACCTGGGGGGTACTCACCCGGGGCACCAGATTTAACCCCTCCATGTTGGGGGCTTGCGCCACTACTTCCAGGAGTTCCTGGGGGTCGAGGATTTCCGTGGAAATTGCCCCATTCATCGCTCCCTGCTCCCGCAGACGGCGGGTCAACAACCGGGTATCCACCCCGCTAATCCCCACCACTCGCCACCGTTCTAGGTAGTCCACCAGGGATGCCTGCGCCCGCCAACTGCTGGGTTGGGAACAGCCATGCCGGACGATCAGCCCCTGCACCTGCACCCGTTCCGATTCCACATCCTCGGCATTCACCCCCGTATTCCCCAACTCCGGGTAGGTGAACAGGACAATTTGCCCACAATAACTGGGGTCGGTGAGGACTTCTTGATAGCCGGTCATCCCCGTATTGAAAACCACTTCCCCCACGGTGGTGCCCTTCGCCCCATAGCGATACCCCCGCAGAGCCGTTCCATCCGCTAAAACCAGTAGAGCCGGGGCAACCGTTTGCAAACCCATGTTGCTTCTCAGGGGGATTTCAGGTAAATCATACCATTGGCAATGATGTTCACGCAGAAGTGCTGGGATGGAACCCGCTGGCTTCCCTGGGGAGATTAGTTGTTACAATTTATGTAGATTATGAACATTTTTACCGTGATCAACGTTGCCGACACGCTTTATTTTTGGGAGCAATGGGCAAACCAGTGGGTGACCCAGGAGTTACAACACCTGACCCCGGTGAGTTTGGGGCTGGTACTGGGAGCGGGTGTGGTGACGAGCTTGAATCCCTGTGTCCTGTCCCTTTTACCCGTGACCGTGGCCTGTTTGGGGGCGGAGCAGGGGTGCGGCTGGCGGCGAGCCAGTTGGTTTACCCTGGGGCTGGCGACCACGTTGACGGCTTTGGGAATGGGGGCGGCACTCCTGGGGCGGGTTTATGGGCAATGGGGGAATGGTTTGCCCCTATTCGTGGCGGGAATGGCGATTTGGATGGGGTTGGTACTGCTGGAGGTTCTGCCCTTGCCGGTGTGGGCGGCACCGAGTGGAACTGCCTGGGGTCGGGGGGGCTGGCGTTCCTATGGCTTGGGGTTGACCTTTGGCCTGGGGGCTTCCCCCTGTAGTACACCGGTTTTGGCGACGTTACTGGCGTGGGTGGCGAGTACAGGCAATGTCCCACTGGGATTTGGGTTGTTGTTGGCCTACACCTTGGGCTACACTCTGCCGATCTGGGTGGCGGGCACCTTTACGGCGACGGTGAGGCAATGGCTACGCCTGCGCCCGATTTCCCGCTGGTTCCCCCTGATCAGTGGGGTAATTTTGTTAGTCTTTGGGGTTTATACCCTGTTGGCGCAAATAATCTGAGTGCCAACCCGTTGGGATACCGGCAAAGTATCCAATTTTTCAGCATCAAATTCCTCGGCCATATAACAATCCCAATTGACTAGCGAGCGGATATTCACAAGAACCAAGGACGGGGCTACGCCCTGCGACCACCGTTTTTCAGAACAAATCAAAAATACGCTCCATCACACCTACTCTTTGGTACCTGTGTCTATTTCTTGGGTACCTCTATAGCAATCCTACTTGATTTGCATTAGCTTGCGTGCCGGAGGCATACACAAATTTTTCAGAACCATACACCGCAGGTGCTTCTTTGACGGGGGCTATGCCCCTGCGACCCTTGTTCCATTCTCATTTAGGATGCTATATGTATTAATCTTTGTACTTACACGGCAGGTTCGGAAGCCCCACTTATAGTTGTTCTGTTTTAGAATGCGACACTTTTCAGGTATTTGCAATCGCTCTATCCCTTTCCGGGAGAGGGTTTGCAGGTGAAGGCGAATGTTGCATACTTGTTTGAAACTACTATATTCGTCGGCAATTATCAATAACGCAGGGGTCATTCTCAATAGCCGTGAATTAATAGAGGTGCCCTCAATATTTTGGGAGTTATAGTCTGTTTATCAATTAAAGGATACAAAAAGCCTCGATTATCCTGAAGGCTTACCGCGATTGGCCTACGGCAAGTGGGGTTCAACTGTATCCCATAACCACTCAAAAGACTGTAAGAGTAACACCAGCAGTAGCCAAGCGGGGCGGAAGAATAAACTGCCGCTCGTTGATAATGGCCTGAGCCTGGTGGGCCAAATCTGCCAGGGAACGGCACTCGACCGTCAACTGGGGGGTCAAACGTGCCTTGACTAAGGGATTGACCAACAGCCATTTCTGCCGTAAGTGGGTTCCCAACACCTGGAACCCCGCCAACAGCACCCGTTCGTACAAATACTGGGGAATCGCCAGATCACAGCAAAACGGCACCGGTTTCCCCCCCCCCTGCCGCCCTAGGGGTTGCTGGATATGCATAACCAACGCCGCCTGCAAAGGGTCATAAATCCGCAGGGACAACTCCTGACCGCCGGTGACCCAGCCCTTCACCCGCAGGGTTTGGTGCCAAGGAAACCGGCAACGGTATTGCCATTGTAATGCGGCAATTTGCGGCGGTTCCGGGGTGGGGGTGATGTGTAATACTAGCCCATCACTCCAGGATTCCCAGGTGCGGCTCGGTTGCTCCCGCCGACACCGGACTTCCCAAGCTCCCGCTTCCCACCGGCTCCAGGGCATGAGTAGCACCAATCCCTGCCGGTTGAGGGACACCTCCTGCTGACGGTACCGTTGTCGCCCAGAACCCGTTGGACAACCCCATTCCACCAGGGCGGTTTTGCTTTCAAGCTCTGTCGTCCGTCCCCACAGCCGATAGACCCCCGGCACCAGGGGCTTTTCTCCTTGGAGCCAGCAATAGCTCCGGGGAGCATCCTGCCGTTGGAGCAAAAACTGCCATGCCATCAGGTGACCTGCACTTGCTTTTCCGGGCTGATCAACCGCAGGAGTTTTTGTTTGATTTGGGTGTCGTACACCTCCCATTTCAAATTGGCGTAGTTGGGATTGTCATTCAACCCCGCCAAAAACCCCATGGGAATCTCAAAGCCCCCCGCCTGGGACCGCCCCCCCCCAAAAAACCGCCCCTGGGGGTCATGCCCAAAAGCCTCTTTCAAAAACTCGTCCGGGTCCAGGGTCAATTTGGTCGTCCGCAGGGAACCAATCACCAACTCCCGCTCCCGGTCCTTGTCGTAAACAATGCCATACACCACCGCCGTATGCACATTGTCCTCGGTGACCAAAAAATCAGCCGCCTGGGGAATCGCATCCCGGGCATCGTAGCGCAGATAGCCAACCCCCGCCAGGGAAAAATTATTTTGGATCATGCGATTTTTCAACGCCCGCTCGATCACATCCATCGCCTGTTTACTGCGATTCACCTGGAGAATGGAGCGCAAGAGCTGAGGGTCATAATAACGGCTCAGGTACGCCACCGCCAGCAAATCCTCCTCCTGGGCTTGTAGCAGACCATTGGTGTCCGAGCGGATGCCGTGGATCAAAGCGGTCGCACACTTGATGTGTTCCGCCACATTCCGGTCTAAAACCAGCAATTCCCCCTGGAGATACTGGGTCAAAATCGTCGCCGTCGCCTTAATATTCGGGCGAATATCCACAAAATCCGCCGCAATATCCCCCCCCGCATGGTGGTCAATCACCGCCAGCACCGGCAATTCCAGCTGGTGTACCCACTGGGTCAACTGGCTGGTCGCCCCCTGGTTATCCACAAACACACACCCCTGGTAACTCTGCCAATCCCGGTCCTTCAGGGTGGAAGCGGGCCAGTTTTGCACCGGCATCCCGGTCAATTTCACCAGGGCAATATTTTCCTGATGGCTGATGGTACCGGCATACACCAGGTCACAGCGAATGTCATACTGTTGGGCAATCAACAGGTACGCCCAGCCGCAGGAGAGGGCATCCGGGTCCGGGAAATCCTGCAAAATCACCAGATGCCGTTCCCCCCCATGTTTGGTCAGCAGGCGGTGCAGTTCATCCAAACGGTGGTCGTTAAAACGCCGGGTCCGTTCCCCGGTTGGGGTCGCCAAGACCATACTGCCCTGATGATTGCCGTTGAGAGCCAGACCATTCGGCGCAGGGGGGCTGTCTTCCACCGCCGCTGTCACCCCAGCTTCAGGTGGGGGGTTCGATGCGAGGACGGGCGGGTTATGTGGGTCGGTCGGTTCGTTATTCATACCAGACCTAACAGAATCGAGAGGGCAATTAACATCACATTAACATCCCCTTTCTTATAGTTTACCCTATCCCCCAACCCATGTTTCCCGATCAGGCTTTAATAGGCAAAAATCATAGACACCCCTATTCCCGCCGGGCTGATCGTACCGCCGCCACAAAACACCCCACCCCCGCCGGGGTACTCAGGAGCAAAATCCCCCAGGTCAACGGTGCCCCCAGTTGGGGATGCCCGTAGCTCAATTCAAACACACAGCCCACGGCGGCAATCGCCAGCACACAGGCACCCAGGAGAAACACGCCACTCAAGGGGGTCAAGGGACTCATCATGACCGCACCCGCCGCACATCCGCCAGGGAAAACCGATTTTTGCTCAATGCCTGCGCCAGAGCCAGGGGATTTTCCACCCGGTCCACAAACATCACCCCCTGCAAATGGTCCATTTCGTGCAAAATCACCCGTGCCGTCAGCCCCGTAAACTCCCGTCGGTGCAATTTGCCCCCCTCATCCTTAAAACTCACCGTCACCTGCGCCGGCCGCTTCACCGGTAAAAATACCCCCGGAATGCTCAAACACCCCTCTTCCCCCATCTCACAAGCGTCGCTCTGGGCTTCCAGCACCGGATTGATCACAACCAAAGGCGGCGTGGCGGGATTCTCCGGGTCAATATCCACTACCAACATCTGTTTCAAAATCCCCACCTGGGGAGCGGCCAACCCAATCCCCTGCTGGCTGTACATGGTTTTGAGCATTTGCACCACCAAGTCCCGAAATTCCTGATTAATTTGGGTGACCCGCTTGGCCGCCTGGCGCAACACCTTGCTACCCAAAAGTTCCACTCGGAGGGGCGGCGTTTTTAATTTGGTTTTGCTCACCGCTAGGGTAGAACTGGTCATGGCACCTGATTCGCAAATCCCTTGTCCTAATGTAGCATGGGGATATTCCCAGTGGCGGGGTAACCATGGCAGAACCCAAACGCACCGTCCGGTTTCAATTTCCCGTAACCCCGGAACGGATACCTCAGTACATTAACATCACTTTGGCGAACCATATCAATGACGATGTGGTGCTGGATTTCGGCTTTCTTGACCCCTTTTGTCTGCCCGCCGCCCTGCCGACCAATGGCGCGGAACCCAGTGGGGTGCTGGTGCAACCGGTGGTGCGGGTCGCCATGAATGCCCGGGTGGCGGAACAACTCTATCAGCAATTGCACAACGTACTGTCAGAACGCCGCCGCCAACGCCTGCCTGGCGTGAAACATTACCCCCATCAACCCCCTAGCGTCTAAGCCCTGGGTATGTCCCTGCTGTTGGTGGAAGATGACCGGGACTTGAGCGAACCCCTCACTGCACTTCTGACCCAACAGGGGTACCAGGTGGAATGGGTCAATGATGGGCAAGTTGCCTATACATTGGCAATACAAAATAAGTATGAATTACTGATTTTGGATTGGATGTTACCGGGTTTGGACGGGTTAACGCTCTGTCAGCGGTTGCGACAGCAGGGTTTGGCGACCCCGGTGTTGTTTTTAACTGCCCGGGACAGTCTCACCGACCGGGTGCAGGGGTTGGATGCGGGGGCGGATGATTATTTGGTCAAGCCCTTTGCGTTTGCGGAATTGGCGGCACGGGTGCGGGCGTTACTGCGGCGACCTTTGGCGGGCACCACCCCGACCCGTTTGCAGGTGGGCACCCTGGTTTTGGAGCCAGAGCAACGTTTGGCCTATCGGGGAGCGCGGCAAATTGTTTTATCGGAAAAAGAGACCCAACTTTTGATGCTGTTGATGCAACATCCAGGGCAAATTTTGTCCCATGCTCAGCTTTTGGCGGGGCTATGGCCGGGGGAATCCCAGGTGGATCGGAATCTTTTGGCGGCGCAGGTGCGGCTGTTGCGGCGAAAATTGGAGTGCCCCCCGGAACCGCCCTTGATTCAGACGTTGTACGGACGGGGCTACGGGTTGATTCACTCCTAAACTAAGGGCAACTTGTATTAGTTCATGGCATTGAGAATGACCCCTGCATTATTGATAATTGCCAACGAGAGAATGGGGCTTCCGAGCCTGCCGTGTATAGTCATTTCAAATAAGTTTGCAACATTCGCTTTCACTTACAAACCCTCTCCTAGAAAGGAATAGAGCGATTGCAAATACCTAAAAAGTGTCGCATACTAAAACGGAATGACTATAAGTATAAAAATCAATAAACAGAGGTTCCCATTTTACTGTTTTAATCTTTAATAGGATTGCTATAGCAGTCCTATTTGATTAACGAAGAGAAATTCCCCAGAACTATAGCTAAGCATACAAAGGTTGACATGATATGGGTCGCTGGGCGTAGCCCCACATTGGTTTCCCATAGCGAAGCGTGGCGTAGCCATGAATCTTAAGGTGACAACCTTAACCTACCTAGCTATAAATACGGAGGCAGTGCCCCTGCGACCCTCTGTTCCATTCTCATTTAGGATTGCTATATTACTCGGGTAAAAAAGCAAACCATACCAGGAAAAGCCAAGTCATTGTTTTACCGAAAGGGAAAGATATTGTGGATATAGTGATAGGTAAGCCAGGATCAACCAGCGACAAAAAGATTTTTGATGAACGGCAACCAGAATTTGCCCCCAACCAAACGTTTCAAGGAGATAAGGCGTATCAAGGCGGGCAATCCATGAGAACTCCCCAGAAAAAGCCAAGGAATAAAGAATTAACTAAGGATGCGCAATTGCAGAATAAAGAATTAGGTTGCCAGCGGATTTTTGTTGAGCATTTAATTCGTTTATTAAAGATATTTAGAGTCGCTCAGGAACGATTTAGATTAAGTCCAGACAAGTACGACCGGATAATTATGACCATTGGCGGTCTGGTTCGATTCCGACTGCTCGTGCTCTGATTGGATAGGATGGTCTCTTCCCCGAAAACAATTATTCTCGGAGATGTCTATTGTTTATCATACTACCCAAACGGGGGTGTCCCCATCCCCAAAAGCATCACTTCCTCCCTCGCCGCATACCGCCGCACCGGCCAAGGCCAAAACCGCACCCACGCCCGTCCCAAGATCAGCCGTTCATCCAAAAAGCCCCACACATGGGAATCATTGCTGGCATTGCGGTTATCCCCCAACACAAAGACACAACCGGGCGGCACCACCGCTGGTCCCCAGGTGTATTCCGCCAGGGTTGCCCCGTAGGGTTCCGCCAAGGGTGCCCCATTCACCCACACCCGCCCCTCTTTCACCTCCACCGTTTCCCCCGGTAGGGCTACCACCCGTTTAATCAGTACATTGTCCGGATTATATCCCAGGCTCACCAACGCCGGAGGCGGGGCAAACACCACAATATCCCCCCTCTGCCAGTCCCGCCAGTAGTGGGAAATTTTCTCCACCACCAACCGATCCCCCAGTTGTAGGGTGGGCAGCATGGAGCCAGAGGGAATGTACCGGGGTTCCGCCACTGCCCAGCGAATGACCGCCGCCAGCACCACCGCCAACAGCAGGGTTTGCAGGGTATTGCCCCACCCTGTCGTCCACCCATGCCCAAACTTCATCAGGGGGTCAATTGGTGCCGTGCCTGTTGCACCAGGTCAACCAAATGGCGGTGAGCATCCTGCGGACCACCCAGGGGGGACTCAAATTCAATCCGAATCGCCGTTTGCTCCTCCCCCGCCCAAACCACCAAATCCATCCCCTCGCAGTCAATCGCTTCCATCTGAGCCGCCGTTGCCGTCTGTAACCCCGCCAAGCCCTGGGCATAGAGCAACACCGCATCGCTGTGGTCTTGGTTCATGTGACGACAAATGCGGGCACTCACCTCAGCGGGAAAATCTTGCTCCGGGGGCAGTTCTGTACTTTGATCCGGGGATAAGGCTTTTTCAGGCGAGCTGTCGGTCATGGGGATAGCATTTATAATCACTTTGTTATTAACTATCATACCGTCCTGCTTGGTGACAGGGACAACTGCGCCGCCAACTGGGTATGCAGGCGATGCCCCGCTTTATACGCCAAAAAATGCCCCCGGGGTAACGCCCCCAACAGCCCCAAATCCCCCAAAAAATCCAACAACTTGTGGCGCACCGGTTCATCCGCAAACCGCAAAGGGGGATTCAGCCACCCCCGCTCCCGGTCACACACCAGGGCATTCGCCAAACTCCCCCCCCGGATCAACCCCTGGGCTTGTAACTGGGCGACCTGATCCGCCAAGCCAAAGGTACGAGCCGGGGCAATGACCGTGCCAAAATCCTCCCGCCCCGGCACCCAGGTTAACCACTGGCGACCAATTGCCGGGTAATCCGGGAAATCAATCCCATAGGTGAAGGTCAATTCCTCAGCGGGTAGCGCACAGACAAAACGTTCCCCCTCCTGCACCACCACCGGCTCGGTAATCGCCCCCTGCACCAACGGTTGCCCCGCCCCCCAGCCCCGCAACAACTCCACCCAGGGCAACGCCGAACCGTCCAGCAGGGGCACTTCCCCCCCCGTCACATGAATCGCCACATCCGGGATGCCCAACCCCGCCAACGCCGCCAACAAGTGCTCTACTGTATAAATTTTACGGTTATTTTGTACCAATAATGTACATAAACTACTCGGTTGGACGTGACTGACCAGGGCAGGAGTGGGCTGATCCTCCACATAAAAAACCCGCCCCCTCCCCGGTGCCAGCCGTTCCAGGGTAACCGTGGTGGTTTGCCCCGTATGTAGCCCTACACCACTCAGGGTCAGCCGTTCCCCCATTAGAACCGTTCACCCACCCCAAAGGTAATCTGATTGCCGCCAATGTCATTCCAGCCAAAATCCACCCGCAAATTGCCCAGCAGGGGGGTGACAATCCGCACTCCTACCCCATAGCCCAACCCTTGACCTGGTTTTTCCCGAATCCCCCCCGGATCGCCGGGCACCCGCCCCTGACTGCCCAACGTGGTGCCGTAATCCACAAACAGCGCCCCCCGCACGATGCTAAAGATGGGGAACCGGTACTCCGCCGTTGCCTGGAAGAAACTGCGACCCGTGCCCACTTCCCCTTCACCCCAGCCCCGCACCGAATCCGCCCCCCCCAAACTAAACGCTTCGTAGGGAGCCATATTGCCCAAAATTGTCCCCGCCTGCACATTGAACGCAAAGACATCGGGCTTATTGCGTTGGAACCGCAACAATTTGGCTGGGATGTAATAGCTGTAGCCCACCCGGAACCGGCTCTGGGAAATGTTCCCCGACCCCACCGGCAGAGCCTGACTATACCCCGCCCGGAACAGCCACCCCCGGGTCGGGTCCGCCGGATTGTCCCGCCGGTCGTTGGCGACCCCCACATTCACCTGCAATAGGTCATCAATCCCCGTCGGGCTGGCGGCGAGTTGGTTGCCAAATTCATCCACCGGCGAAACCCGGTTGCTCGCATCCAAAATGGACACCCGCTGGTAGCTAATCCCCGCCGTGCCCCGCCAATTCCCCGGAAAGGGGCGGCTAAAGTCAATGATCGCCCCCAACCGGTTGATCCGGGGCGAATCCCCATTGGGCAAATCCACCTCCCGTTGCCCGCCGCTGAAGATATAGGAAAACGCCAACCGATTGAACACGCTCACGGACAAAGAGGTGCGCCCGGGGTCAAACGCCAGCCAGGGGTCCCGGAAATTCACATCAAACAAAATATCCCGTTCCCCCCCCTGGATATTGGCGGTCAGGGTTTGGCGGCGACCCCCCAAATTTCGCTCCGTGTAGCCCACCGTCCCAAAAATGCCTGTTGCGGTGCTGTACCCCGCCCCAAAGTTGATTGACCCCGTGCGGGCTTCGACAATGGTTAAGACAATCACCGCCTTGCGGGGGTCTTCCGCCGGTTCCAGATTCAGCTTCACATCCTCAAAAATCCCCAGCCCAAACAGGGTTTGCAAATCCGCCTGCGCTTTTTTCTCGTTGAATACATCCCCGGGTCGCTGTTGCAACTCCCGCAGAATGATATAGGGCTTGGTTTTCCCCTTCACCTTCTCATCCTTGGCGTTGAGGTACTCGATTTTAATATCCGCAATCACCCCTTCCGCCACCTCCAGGGTCACCACCCCATCGGGACCCACCTTGGGACTCCCCACCACCTGCCCCAGGGGATAGTTATTTTTCTTGTACCATTCGTTGAGCCGCTGAATCCCCTGTTGCAAACTGCGGAAATTCAACACCTCCCCGTACAGGGGCGTGAACACCTCATCCGCCACCTCCTGGGGCAGAACCTTAATCCCCACCAAATTCACCTGTTTCAACACCGGGTTGGGTTGCACCACAAAGCGAATCCGCACCCCCAGGGGCGTGTCCTCCGGCGTCGCCTGCACATTCTGGAACCAGCCGGTGGCAAACACCGCATCAATATCCCGTTGCAGTTGGCTCCGGGTAGTAGTAAACCCAGGACGGGTGCGAATCGCCCCATAGACCGCATCCAGCAACTGCCCGTCCGCCGCCCCTTCCACCAAAACCTCCGCCACCAATACCCGGGGTTCCGGCTCCGGGGCTGGAGATTCCGGGGGAGTCGCCTGAGCCACCCGCCCCAAGACCGAGGGTTGCGTCGGGGGAGCGGTCAAGGCTCGTACCATGTCCACCGCCTCCGGGTGCTGGGAAACCCCCACCGTCCGTTCGGGAACCGGGGATGGCATCACTTCTGCCCAAGCGGCGGGAGTCTGAACCACCGCCATTGTCAAACCCGCCGTCACAACCCAGGAGCGCATAGTCACACCACACATGGAAGGAGCATGAACCATCGGGAGGGCATTACCGCCGCAGTACCCGTTGTAAAACAAGCTGGTAGGCTGATTCTACCCCACCCAGGTCATGGCGAAAGCGATCCTTATCCACCACCCGCCGCACCGGGTCCGATTCCCCCGCCAACCACAGCCGACAGGTATCGGGGCTGATCTCATCCGCCAGAATCACCTGTCCGTGGTCATTCCAGCCAAACTCCAGCTTGAAGTCTATCAGCAGGATACCGCATTCCGCAAAAAACCGACACAGATGCCCGTTAATCTGTTGCGCCATGTCCGTCAGGGTTTGCACCTGCTGTGGGGTTGCCAAATTCAACAAACGCAGGCGGTCGGGGGTAAGCAAGGGGTCGCCCAGGGCATCATTTTTGTAATAAAATTCCACCAGGGGGGGAGCGAGTTCCAGCCCCAGGGGTAAACCGGTTTCCCGACAAAGACTACCCGCCGCCCGGTTCCGCACCACGACTTCCAGGGCAAACATCTTCAGGGCGTGGACTTCCATCACGTTGGGAGCCGTTTGCTGGACAAAATGGGTGGCGATGCCCTGATGTTCTAAAAACTGAAACAAATGACTGCTAATGGTGCAGTTGATTTCCCCTTTGCCCCGAATTTCCCCCCGTTTTTGGGCATTAAAGGCGGTGGCATCATCTTTGAAAAATACCTGCCAAATTCCCGGTGTAGCGCTGGGGGTGAGAATTTTCGCTTTGCCTTCGTAGGGGGTGCCAGGGGCAATCGGGGAATTGGACATCATTTTAACCACCTTTCTCAAAGATACTTCTAAAAATAGGTCGCAGGGGCGTAGCCCTCGCCAAAGAAGCACCTACGGTGTATAGTTCTCAATAATATAGTCATTCCGGTGAAATAACTTTCCATTGGCGCAAATCAATAGCGGTACCCTTCAATCATTATGGCTCTGGCATACTCCCATGGCAATTGTATCTGAATTGTGAACAAAAAAATCATACTTACAGGGCACCTCTATTAATTTATGGCTATTGAGAACGACTCCCTGGGTTATTGATAATTGCTAACGAAAGAATGGGGCTTCCGAGCCTGCTGTGTAAGTACAAAAATCAATAAATAGAGGTTCCCTAAATTTTATGGTTAGGATTTTATATTTTTATGATTTATATTTGGACACCTCTATTAATTCATGGCTATTGAAATCGAAAGATTGAAACACTAATCCCGCGGGAAGTCTGCTAGAACCTGATTTCTGTGAGTATCTGTTGCGTAATCATTTAGGATTGCTATAGGGCAGGACGGTTTCCTAAACCCTTTGACTTTTCTAGCATAAATTTCTACTCACAATTCAGGTGCGATCACCCTATTAGCCCCAGCAAGGTCAATCTCCCTGGTTCCATGCGGGTCAGATTTAATCCCGACTAAATGAGTCGGATATGATTTGACGGGGTTGCGGGGCTTTGTTAGGATGGGCTCAATCTCTAAAGTTCCCCCGGAAGGAAGGCGATGGTGGCTACCCCGACCCAGACCGCGACGTTCTCCCATTTGCAGTGCAAGGAATGTGGGGCGCAGTACCCCTTGCGGGCGATGCACGTCTGTGAATTGTGCTTTGGACCGCTGGAGGTGAAGTACGATATGGGGGCAATTCGCAGGCAGGTGACCCGGGAGAGCATTGAGCGGGGACCCCATTCCATCTGGCGGTATCGGGCGTTTTTACCCGTAGAAAGCGAGCAACCCATTGATTTGGGCACGGGCATGACTCCCCTAATTCGGGCGGAACGGTTGGGTCGCCGGTTGGGACTGCGGAATTTGTGGATCAAAAACGATGCGGTGAATATGCCCACCTTGAGCTTCAAAGACCGGGTGGTGTCGGTGGCGTTGACCCGGGCGAAGGAGTTGGGGTTTACCACCGTGGGGTGTGCCAGCACGGGAAATTTAGCCAATTCCACGGCGGCGATTGCAGCCCATGCGGGGTTGGAATGTTGCGTGTTTATCCCGGCGGATTTGGAGGCGGGGAAAATCCTGGGGACGTTGATCTATCGTCCGACGGTGATGGCGGTGAAAGGGAACTATGACCAGGTGAACCGCCTCTGTTCGGAGGTCGCCAACAGTCAGGGTTGGGGGTTTGTGAATATCAACCTGCGTCCCTACTATTCCGAGGGTTCCAAGACCCTGGGGTTTGAGGTGGCGGAGCAGTTGGGCTGGCGACTGCCGGATTGCATCGTGGCACCTTTGGCGAGCGGTTCCCTCTTCACAAAAATTTACAAAGGGTTTCAGGAATTGGTGCAGGTGGGGTTGGTGGCGGACAAGCCGGTGCAGTGTCACGGTGCCCAAGCCCAGGGGTGTGCGCCGATTGCCCAGGCGTTTGCGGCGGGGCGGGATTTTATTGCCCCGGTGAAGCCCCATACCATTGCCAAGTCCATTGCCATTGGCAACCCCGCCGATGGGGTGTATGCCCTGGATTTAGCCCGCCAAACCGGGGGGCACATTGCCGCCGTGAGCGACCCGGAAATTATCGCTGGCATTCAGCTTCTGGCGGAAACGGAAGGGATTTTCACGGAAACGGCGGGGGGAACCACGGTAGCGGTATTACAAAAACTTGCCGAGGCGGGTCACATTGACCCGGATGCCCTGACGGTGGTGTATATCACGGGCAACGGTTTGAAAACCCAGGAGGCGGTGCAGGGGGCGATTGGCGAGCCGTTGACGATTGAGCCGCAGTTGAGCAGTTTTGCCCGGGCGTGGGAGCGTTCCCAAACCCTGGAGCGGTTGGAGTGGCAGGAAGTCTTGGTCTAGGGTCAGGCGTTAACCCCACTGCGGGCGGGGTCAATCTCCATCATGAATGACAGGTATTGCGCCGGGGTCATGGTTTCCGGGGCAAAGTGGATTTCTCCAGAGTATTTCAGGTAACTTACAACGTATAGCTAAAATCCTGCACTAGCATCCCCGGCACCAACACACCGCCCAAGCTCCGATACTCATAGGTATCCGTAGCAGGAATTAATGTTTGGGTTTGGGTTAGCCCCATCAAGCCCTCACCCCAAAAGTGATAGAGACTTTCATCAAATCGGAGATTTTCAATCGGAGCCACCCATCGCCCCTGTTCCACCCAAAAACAGGCATAGCGGGTCATGCCCGTAATCCGCCCCGTTGCCTGGTCACTCCAGTTCAAATAATGCAAATTCGAGACATACAACCCTTGGTCAAGGGTGGCTAAAACCCCATCCTCAGCTAAGGTTCCCGGTCGCACTTCCGGTGCCCGCAGGTACTCTCCCTGCACCGCCCCATTCGGGGTTAAACCGTATTCTTTCGCCGTGCGGGTGCTGATGAGGGTTTGCCGCAACTCCCCCGCATGAATAATGTCCAATTCCACCGGAGCCAAATCCCCTTGGTCGTTGAACCGGGGCGCGGGAATCGCCTGGAAATTTTCCCGTAAATGGAAACTGTCCGCCAACCGCCGTTCCCCCCGTCGGAGCGGTAAAAGGGCACTGGTACCCTGGCGCATGGCCGCCTCACTCACCCCCCCCCAGGACAACATCCCCACCAATTCCGCTACCGCCGCTGGCGCAAAATAAGTCCGGTAACGGCCGGGGGGCAAAGATTTGGTGGGTTGGGCAAGGCACTGTAACTGAGCGCTCAACGCCTGAATTTGGGCACGAAAAGCGGCTAAATCCCACGTCTGGTCAGCATAATAGCCCTTCACCGCCCGTTGCTGGGCATTAAATAGGGAATAGTCCAAATTAAACGATGCAGTCTGGAACCAGTGGGACTGCCCCGCACTGTCCGCATAGGCACGCACCTGTACCCCCCCCGCATACAATCCAGTGAAATCCAGACCCCGCACCGCACTGATAATGGCGGGAATCACCTCCGTTACCGGGGGAATCGCCCCCTGCTGATCAACCCGGCTACGTTGCGACCCCTCCGGCAGTACCCAAAAAGGGTCTGAGGGCAATTGGGGCACCTCCTGGCACAGTTCCGCCACCGCCTGATCCAGTTGCGCCTGATCGATAGCAACCGCCCCCATCAGGGGAAACCGCCGATAGCCACTGCGTCCCTCGACCATCAGGGTCAACTGCATCTGGGCATCCTGGACTGTTCCACCTTGACGAATGGCTGCGCCGTTGAACCGTACGAAATCACTGGCCTCCGCCACCAACTCTGCCCGCCAGGCTGGGGATATATCCGCCAAAGCAGTCACACAGGTCTGCCAACTTTCAGCAATAGCGGCGATAAAATCAGCCATAAAGGTTCCCTCAAATCCTGTTTATTATGGCATTTCAGGAATTGCATCGGGATGACCTGATGGCTGGGTCGTGATGGGGTATGTGGTAATCACATTTGAATTGTGAGTAAAATTTTATACTTAGAATCTTGTACATGGAAAATTAAGGGTTCCAGGGCACCGCCCCGTTCTGATTCTGATAGCTTTGTTCCGATCATCGTTTGACATGGCTACGGGAGCCACTCGGGGTGAAGCGTAGTGTTGGACATAGCTCAAATGCCTATGAAATAAAGTTTCCCAGGAATCAACTCCCACCCTATCCAGAAAATTACCGAGCCTACGGGCTGTAATTGCACCGACTCCATTGGCAGCTCATGATCTTATTTGTAAAAAGAACAAGAATGTACTTTAGGGTCAAGTCCTGCTACGCTTCTAAGATAGGTTTATTTTCATGTCCCTGATGGCTCGTCCGTTATTCCAGCCAAAGATTATTCATGGTATCCCTGGTCGCTTGCGGGTGCGCGTACCCAGTTTGCAGACCAGTCCTGATTTGAAAGCCACGTTAGAAGCCCAGATGAAGGCGACACCGGCGGTGGAAACCGTCCGTATCAGTCATGCTACCGATTCGATCATTATCAATTATCGTCCCCAGGCAGAAGGGATGACTCAGACACAAATTTATCAACTGATTACCCAAATTACCCAGGAGTTTTTTGCGCCTAACGTTAATCATCAAGACCGAGAGGAAATGGCTGTTTCTGAAACGAATGGCACCTATCAAGAACGAACGGTTGCCCTCGCAGAAGTGGCAAATCCAGGCACCGATAGCACAACCATTACTCAACCGGAATCCCTGATCCCCGACCCAGAACCAGCAGTAATTGCTACGGAATCAACCGATGTGACATTAGCAGAAGTTACTAATGATATTGCTTCTACATCAACCACCGAAATTACTGCACAATCCCTGATCACCGACCCAGAGCCAGCAGTAATTGCTACGGAATTAACTGATGTGAAATTAGCAGAAGTAACGAATGATATTTCCTCTACATCAACCACCGAAATTACCGCACAATCCCTGATCCCCGACCCAGAACCGGTAGTAATTGCTACGGAATTAACCGAATCAACCGATGTGACATTAGCAGAAGTTATTAATGATATTGCTTCTACAACGGCTCCTGAAATCACCCCAGAACGGGTAAATACTCCACCGCCAGCCAAAACATCCCGCCGTAGCAGTTCCCGCAAGCCCCGCACTCGCAAAAAACCTGAACCGCCCGCCAATGGTTAATCTACAGGTTCTAACTCCTCTGCTTCTAAATGCGCCTTAAATTTAGCATCAAATTTCACCACTACTGGTAAGTTAGCCGTCAGGGGGCGACCCTGCCAAGTCTCAATCACTTCCACCACTTCCCCCACCTGACCTGTGAGGTCGTAGGGTTTGCCCTTGTGCTGAGGATGGTGGTACACGATAACATTGGTCTTTACCCGTACTTTTTGCCCAACGGTAAAGGTTAGTTCCTGACTCATGATGGATACAATAACTGCTATTTCGATCCTGACACGAAATGGTACCGAATCAACGCCCTGGCAACGGGGGTTCAATCGTATTATCAGGGACCCGGGCAGGTTCTTCCAATTCTTCTGGCGTGGGAGTAGGGGAGGGTTCCACCCGGCTGACCTGTAAGGACAAACCATACCGCCCCGGCTGTCCACCAATTACCAAACGATAGGGGGCATCCTCCCGCCGCAGGATTTTAGAACCCCGTTGCGCCGCCGATTCCAACAGGTTGTTATAGGGGTCAAATAATACGGCAACGACATTGGGAGTTTCCACCCGCCAGGAGAGCTTGATCTCGGTGAGGTTGCTTAAAATCCGGTAGATATGCCGTTGTTCCCCCCGGATGATATTTTCCGTACGCCAAGACCCTTGTGTGAACAGTTCATCCGGCACATCGTATTCTTTGTCCCCCACCGGGACAGACGATTCCCTATCCGCTTGCGTATCCGGTGCCGATGTGGGCATCGGTCGGACTTGGCTCACCCGTTGATTCAGCACTGATTGCAGGGGAATGGATAAAATCCCCATGATCACCAGGGCAATCACGGTGATAATGCCGTACTTCCACACCACCCCATCCACGCCGCCACTGGAAACCAGGGTAGTAGTTGGGGCACGGCGGACTTGGGTTTTGGGGGTTGCCGCCACTTTGCTGGTACTTGCAGTTGCACTCGGTGTCCCCACCGCAGTCGTGCCAATTAAGCTAAAACTCCGCAGGGCGGCTAGGGCTTCCCCCGCATTGGCATAGCGGCGACTGTACTGATACCGTACCATCCGGTCTAACACGGTGCCCAGGGCGTGACTGACGGTAATTCCCTGCCGCCAGACCAGTTCCCCGGTTTGGGGGTCGCTTTCCAGTTGGTCGGGTTCTTTACCCGTCAGGGCACAAATGGCGACAATTCCCAGGCTGTAAATATCGCTGGCAAACTGGGGTTTTCCCTGCGCCTGTTCCGCCGGGGCATAGCCCACCGTGCCAATCGCTACCGTTGCCCCGGTACGTTGCTGGGCGGCTACCTTGGGGTCTTGGATTTCTTTGACCGCCCCAAAATCAATCAAGACCAATTTGCCGTCACTTTTGCGCCGAATCAGATTATCCGGTTTAATATCCCGGTGAATCACCCCGTTTTGGTGGACAAAATCCAAGGTGCTTAGCACATCCGCCAACATCCGCACCACCTTATCCTGGGGCCAGGGGACACCCCGCTTGATTTCTTGGCTGAGGGGATGGCCTTCGATAAATTCCTGGGCGAGGTAAAATTGCCCATTTTCCTCAAAATAGGCGAGCAGGGCGGGAATCTGGTCGTGTTTCCCCAGTTTTTCTAGAATTTCTGCTTCGCTCGTGAACAGGCGACGGGCGGTGGTGAGGACAAATTCATCGTTACTATCGGGTTTCAGGTGCTTCACAACGCAGAGAGGTTGCCCCGGTCGCTGGGTGTCCTGCGCCAAATAGGTCTTGCCAAAACCACCGGCTCCCAGGGTTTTGACCACCAAATAACGCCCCGCCAATTTGTTGCCCGCTTTCATGTCCCTGCCCCCGTTGCTGGGTCACGGTTACCTATTATTATGACCCATAGTTCCCGACTTCCCTGCGAAAATGATCATCTGGCATTCCCCCCCCATTCCCTGCTTGCGCCCGTGATCACTGGCCACACCCGTTTACTGGCGGTTTTGGGCGACCCAGTGCGCCATTCCCTCTCCCCGGTACTGCACAATGCGGCCTTGGCGACGGCGGGTCTGGATGCCTGCTATGTGGCTTTGCCCGTGCCGGGAACCGAGTTGGGAGCCATTCTGGCGGCTCTGTGGCAGATGGAATTTCTCGGCTTGAATATCACCATTCCCCACAAACAAACGGTGATGGCGCATTTAACCGGGATCACCCCGGAAGCTATCACCATTGGTGCGGTGAATACATTGTACCGAGGGGAATCCGGTTGGTGTGGTGCCAATACGGATGGGCTGGGGTTTATGGAACCCCTGCGGCAGTGGCGGGGCACCCGGGCGGTGGTGTTGGGGTATGGGGGGGCGGCACGGGCGGTGGTGTGGGGCTTAGGGCGGTTGGGTTGCCGGGAAATTCACATCGTGACCCGCCGTTCACAAAAATTAACGGTTGAGGCTCCTGCGGTGCAGTTCCATGCCTGGTCGGAGGTGGAGCAGTATTTACCCCAATGCGAATTACTGGTGAATACCACGCCGGTGGGGATGGCTCCCGACGTGACCGCCAGTCCGTTAACGGCGGAGCAATTACAGTTATTACCCTCTGGAGCGTGGGTGTATGATTTGATCTACACGCCCCGACCGACCAAGTTATTACAAATGGCGGCGGCTTGGGGTTATGCGACCCAGGATGGGCTGGCGATGTTGGTGGCACAGGGGGCGGCGGCTTGGTCCTACTGGTTCCAACGTTCCGCTCCCGTGGAGGTGATGACCCGGAGTTTGGAAGCCTACTGGCAGGGTTAGGTAATTTCCGCCAGGGCTGGTTCCGGCCCCACCAGGGATACCCAGGGTTGCCGTAGGTAATGTTGGGCCGCCCGCCACAGGTGTTCCGGGGTCATCTGCTGGATGAGGCGGGGAAATTCCAAGTCGTAGTCGGCTCCCAACCCCAAGACCTCGTACCATCCCAGGAGTTGGGCGATCTGGGCGTTGGTTTGTTTGCCCATCGCATATTGTCCTAGTAATTTACTGCGGGCGGTGAGCAGTTCGGCTTCCGGCAGGGGGGCGGCCAGTAACCGCTGCATCTCGGCGGCCAGTTTGCCCAAAGCCAGGCGGGTGTTGGTGGCGGCGGTGCCCAGATACACCCCAAAAGGGGCGGACTGCCAGCGGGTGGGGTAAAAGGCGGACACATCGTAAGCCAACCCCTGTTTCTCCCGCAGTTCCACAAACAGGCGGCTGGACAGGCCATTGCCCAGATAGGTACTCAGGAGCTTCATGGCCGGGTAATCGGCAGAGGTTACCGCTGGCCCCCGATACCCCAGCATGACCAGACTTTGGTGGGTGGGACGAGCCAGACCCAGGGGGGCCGGGGGGGGCGATGGGGTGGGCAAAACCGGCAGTTTCCAATTCGTACAGGGCACCTGCCAATCCCCCAAACAGCGTTCCACCCAGTCCCGTACCCGCTGGGGTTCCACCCGGCCACAGATACTTACCACCGTATGGGCAGGACAAAAATACCGCTGGTGGTAAGCCTGTAAATCTTCAGCTGTTAGGCTCATCACCGATTCTTGGGTGCCCAAGGTACTGACACTGTAGGGATGATCCGGGTAGAGGGCCCGCCGCAGTTGGTCGTAGGCCAGGGTAAAGGGCTGTTCCTGTTGCAGGCGTAGCCCCTGAAGCGTTAACTGCTGTTCCAGAGCTACCTCCGCCGCCGGAAAACTGGGACAACGCCACAACTCGCTCGCCAGGGCAAATAATTCGGCAAAATCCCCCGCCACCGCCTTCAACCCCAGCACAAAATAATCGGGTGCCGCCTCCGTCCCCAAACTGGCTCCCAAAGATTCCACCGCCAGGGCAATGGCCTGTGCCGAGCGTTGGTGGGTACCCTTGGTCAAGGTCGCCGCCACCAGATGATTCAGCCCCCATTGGTGGGGAGCTTCCCCCAACATCCCTGGGCGCAAAAACAACCGCGCCGCCACAATGTCCACCGCCGGATTGTCCACCACCAACAGGGTCAACCCGTTGTCCAACCCCCAACGATACCACCGCCCCTGGAGGGAGCCACTCGCCTGCAATTCCAGCGTCACGCCGACTCCTCTGGGGTCAGCCACAACCGCACCACCTGCTGGGGGGACAAATACATTTGCGCCAAACGTTGCACCTCCTCGGGACGGAACTGGCGCAACCGCTCCCTGTATCCCAGGCTTTGCTCCAACCAACCCATCTGATGATAATAACCATAGAGGCGTGCCATCTGTTGGGGGGTTTCCGTGCCAAAGGTATAGGCATGGCACAGTTGCCGTTGGGCACGGCGCAATTCCTCCCGGGGCACCAATTCTTCCTGGAGAAGCGTCACCTCCTGGTGCAAAACCGCCTCCACCGCCGCCAACCCCTCGGCGTTGCTCAACCAAGCGGTGATTTGCCACAGACCCCCCGCCACCTGCTGATGATAATGGCAGTCAATGTCCTGCACCCAGCCCAATTCCTCCCGGAGCCGTTGGGTCAAGCGCGCCAGCCGCCCCCCACTCAACAGGGTCGCCACCAGGTCTAACCCCCACCCGGTCGTCACCTCCCCAACCCCCGCCACCGGCCACACCCACCACAACCGGCCCTGCTCCGCCTGGGGCAGATGGAGTTGGGAACGCCAGGGCGTCACCCTAGGCAGAGGACAAACCAAGGGCGGCACCGTTCCAGCCCCCGCCACCGTTGGACAGACCTGCTCCAAAACCGCCTCCAAAGACTCCCAGGGGATAGCCCCTACCACCACCACGGTCATATTGCCCGGATGGTAATACTGCCGGTGAAATTCCCGCAACACCTCCGGCGTAATCCGAGCCAGACTGTCTGCCGTTCCCAAAATCGGTCGTCCGTAGGGATGGGCACCGTAGCAATGCCGCCACAACACCTGTTGCCCCACCCAATCCGGGTGATCCTGGGCTTGCCCCAATTCCTCCGCAATCACCGCCCGTTCCTGCTCCCATGCCTCCGCCCCCAAACTAGGCCGCAGCAAAATATCTGCCAACGCCGTCAGCCCCTCCCGCCAATACTCCAGAGCCGTCAGGATGTAGTAATGGGCATAGTCTTGACTGGTCGCCGCATTCGTCATCCCCCCATGCTTTTCAATCAGATGGTCAAACGCCCCAGCCGGAAAGTCTTGACTGCCCCGAAAAACCATGTGCTCCAGGGCATGAGCCAAGCCGTTGTAACATTCCGGTTCCGCCGCCGCCCCCGCCCGCACCCAAAAATCAATCGCCACCACCGGTGCCGGGACATACTGATAAACCACCTGCAAACCACTGGATAACGTTGTGGTGTGAATTGGTGAAGTTGGGCAGAGCAATTGAGACACAGAGACTCCTTCCCCCAGCAACACTTTTGGGGCACTATGTCGCTATTCCTACGCCCAACCGGATGACAAGTAATTTTATATTATAGCCTGTTTATGCCATTGCGTTCACGGATTCAGTCCATTTCCCACCCCTTCCTCGTCTCCAACTCCCTGACCTCCCGTTCCAGGAAATAATTCAAAAATGTGCGAATCAAACTAATTGCCGCCAACCGACCAATCGCATCCCAGGAGGGAGAAACGGCAGTGGCGACAATGTCAGCCGCCAGGAGTAGTTCCAAAGCTAAAATCAGATACCGCCCCAACTCCAACCGTAACAATCGCTGTACCGTATCAAACTTAGAGCGGCGGGAATGGCGGATAAATTTATGCAGAGCCAGCCCAATCGCATAGACAATCAAAAGTACGGCAATCAATTCTAAAAAAACCTTAACGATGCCTGCCAATTCCGCCAGTCCCATTTCCAAACGGCGAAATAAGCTATCTTCGGCGATACTAGGTACATTAATCCGCATGGCACAAACCCCATATTCAGCCCCGACATGGCATGGATACCGCCCCCGGAATGTTACTGATTTTCACAAACATTCATAAAAAATGCAACCGTTTGTCTTTCTTCCTCAGGCAACTGTAGAGAGTAATTTTATCCTACCAGATGTGGTACCAAAACCAACATAGGGAGCCACCTCGATCACCAACAGAGTTATTGTTTATCGGGTAGAGATAAGCAATTCTAAATACCCGTCCAATGATACCTCTAGTACACCCCTATTAATTGTAATTCAAATCTCCAAAATCCCATCGTTAAAAATGCAGAGATTTTAGAGAATTAAATCAGGGAACCATACCCTTGCGACCCTATCTTTTGCATGAATAAAAATATCTTGGATAGCTCGGTTTAGGAATCATCCCTACCCCCAGAAGTTGTCGAAGCAAAAATCCAAATGTTACCCTGAAGGCGGAGGGAGGGTACTACCATGCAAGGTCTGTGGCGAATTATCTGCTATTTTCGGGATTACTGGGGACTTGCCCTATTTAGTATTAGTGCATCGAGTGTTTTTGAACTTTTAGATTTAGTCATTCCCTACCTAATTGGACAAACCTTGAATTTGCTTTCCCAGCAACCCTTGGATGGCGGGATGCAGGGTTTAATTAACTCGATTGCCGCTTGGGGTTCCTGGACGGTTAATACCAGTTTTAGCCTAAATATATTACTAGCTTTAATGTTTTTATTGACCGTTGTCCGGGCACCCCTCCAACCCTGGTTCAGCGGTTATTTTCACTGGGAAATTACCCTGCGGTCTCGTCATCAACAGACCCAACGGGCGATTGCCAAAATTCTCAGTCTGCCTTTGGATTTTTATGACACCCATAATCCGGGACGCATCGCAGGCAGGGTGGCTCGGGGTTTATCCAATCACACCTGGACCTATCCTGACATCGCCGGTTTACTCATTCCCAAAATGGTGCGGGTGCTGGGAATTGTAGTGGTAACCGCTTGGTTAGAATGGCGCATGGCTATTTTTATGTTGTGTTCCTTTATTTTTATTCTCAGTTTTAGTTTTCGCAAATTAAATTACCTCATTCACAAAGAACAAGCGGTTGATGTGCATCAAGAAAATACCGAAAGTCATACTTCTGAGTTAATTACCAATATCAAAACCGTGAAAGCCTTTGCCACTGAAGCCTGGGAATTGCAACGGCAAACCGAACGCCTCAATCGAGAATTGAAGTTTATCATTCATCGGATTCATTTGGGTTATGTGCGGTTAGCCACCTATCAGCGTACCATTGTGCAAAGTTGCCTCTTTTTTATTCTGGGTTTTACCCTCACCGAAACCGTAGCCGGGCGCATTTCTCTGGGGCATTTTGTCACCCTATACACCATTGCCAGTATGGGGTATGCGGAGATTGAACCCATGAGCAATTTATTAGAGGTTTTGGCTCGCCGTTATGCCTCTATGGTGCGCTTTCATGAATTTCTTGCCCTGCCCGATGCCCCGGACTCCCAACCATTGATTCTCCCCAACCGTGAAATTAATTTACACTACACCAAATACAAATTCACTGGCAAAATTAACCTAGAAAATATAGAGTTTAGCTATTCCCCTGGTCGCCCGGTTTTGTGGGAAATTAATCTTTTAATCGAACCCTATGAAACGATTGCTTTGGTGGGGCGTTCCGGGTCAGGTAAATCTACTTTAATTAAACTACTTCTACGCTATTTTACTCCCCAGAAAGGGCGTATTTTAATGGATGGATACGACATCCAACATTTAGAAATTACGGGCTACCGTCGTCGTTTGGCAGTGGTGCATCAGGACGTGGATGTATTTAATGGGACGTTACTTAGCAATTTGACCTATGGTTATCCCCAGGCAACGATGGCAGAAGTGGAAGCTGCCTGTGCCATTGCCAGGGTGGATGAATTTATTGATTTATTACCCCAAAAATACTACACGATTGTGGGGGAACGGGGGGTGCGTTTATCCGGCGGGCAACGGCAAAGAATTGGGATTGCCCGGGCATTATTGATGCAACCGGATGTGCTAATTTTCGATGAAGCAACCTCGAGTTTGGATTATGAATCGGAGCGAGCGATTCAACGGGCAATGGCAGAAATTCAAGGGCAAAGAACTACGATTATTATTGCCCATCGTCTGAGTACGGTGCGGGAAGCGAATCGGATTGTGGTGCTGGATCAAGGACAAATTGTGGAGGTGGGAACCCATCAGCAACTCATTGAGGGTGAGGGAATTTATCATCATTTGCATACCCTGCAGGCATCGGGGGATTTACTGTGAATGCAAGCTGGCAACAGGGACAAATCATTAGCTTAAAAATTACCGACCTCAATGACCAGGGCGAGGGGGTAGGACGCTTTGAACAACGGGTGGTTTTTGTCCCCGATACGGTGCCGGGGGATGAGATTAACGTGCGTTTAATTCGAGTCAAATCAAGTTACGCCTATGGGAAGTTAATGACCATCATTAATCCTTCTCCCCATCGTATCAAACCATCCTGTATTTTGGCGCAAGATTGCGGTGGTTGTCAGTGGCAACATATTGATTACAGTTATCAGTTAATCAGCAAAGAAAATCAACTCAAGCAAGCCCTAATCCGGTTAGGGGGATTTGATGAACCACCCATACAAAATATCTACGCTTCTAATCAATTTCTAGCCTATCGCAATAAAGTCACCTATCCTTTGGGAGTGAGTTCAACCGGGGAAATTAAGATCGGATTTTATGAAAAAAACAGCCATAAAATTATTAATCTCAACCAATGCCCTGTGCAGGATCAGGGATTTAATCCTTTGTTGCAACAAATCAAAAAAGACCTTAAAACCCAGGGCTGGTCTATCTATAATGAGCAGACGAAAAAAGGCTATCTACGCTATCTCGGATTTCGCATTGGTCGTCGCACCGGCGAAGTGTTAATTACTTTAGTAACAACCACGTTGGAATTAACTCATTTAGAACATCAAGCCCGACAATGGCAGGAACAGTATCCTCAGGTTGTGGGGGTTTGTGTCCATGTGAATCCCTACCCTGGTAATGCGATTTTTACCGGAAAAACCTACTGTATTTGGGGACGGGATTATCTGTGGGAAGAGTTTTGCGGATTACGGTGGCAAATTCGCCCCGATACCTTCTTTCAAGTGAATACGGAACAGGCAGAACTATTAGTGAATTATCTGCAGAATCATTTATCGTTGCAGGGAAATGAATGTATCCTCGATGCCTACTGCGGTATTGGGACGTTGAGCTTACCCCTAACCCATCAGGTGCAAAACATTATTGGTTTAGAAGTTCATCCAAATGCCATCAAACAAGCCCAGTTCAATGCGGAATTTAATGGGATTAACAATGCGGAATTTTACTGCGGTACGGTGGAGCAATTATTACCCCAATTGGCATTAAAACCGGATGTAATTCTTCTCGACCCACCCCGCAAAGGCTGTGACCCCAAAGTAATTAATTTTCTTACGACCAACCCGGTAGAACGTTTGGTTTATGTCAGTTGTAACCCTGCTACCTTGGCACGGGATTTACGACAATTATGCAACCAAAATACCTATCTTTTGGAAGCGGTCGTGCCATTTGATTTTTTCCCCCAAACCCACCACGTCGAATCCATCAGTTTTCTACGTCGTGGACGCTAGAAATTGAATTGCCGCTCCCACCCCACTGCCGGGGGTCAGGGGATGCCCCAGTTCATGCAATACGGATTCCAGGGCGGCAATCACCGTCAACATTTCCCGCTCCCCGGCAAAGCCCAGATGCCCGATGCGGAAAATTTTACCCTTGAGCTGGTCTTGCCCCCCGGCGATGGCAATGCCAAATTGTTTTTTCAGCAGGCTCCGCACGTCCTCAGCCGCTACAGTCTTAGGCGCAACCGCCGTCACTGCTGGGCTGGCGGATTCACTAGGACAAAGTAATGGCAAATCCCAAGCCGACATCGCCGCCCGTACCATCCCTGCGGTTCGGTTGTGGCGCGCAAAAATTTGGGGTAATCCTTCTTTTTGCATTAACGCCAAGCTCTGACGCAGGGCGAAAAAGAGGTTCACTGGCGGCGTAAAGGGGGTGGTGTTTTTCGCCCCATCCTGGCGATACAAACCCAAATCAAAGTAAAACTTGGGTAATTTTGCGGTTTTGTAGGCTTGCCACGCCCGTTCACTCACCGCCACAAACCCCAACCCCGGCGGGATCATGTACCCTTTTTGGGAACCGGAGGCAACCACATCCAATTGCCATTCATCCACCGGCACCGAAGTCGCCCCCAAACTGGTCACCGCATCCACGATAATTAACGCCTGACCGTGGGCTTGCACATGACGATTAATCGCCTCCAAATCGTTGATCACCCCGGTGGAGGTTTCACTGTGGGTAATAATTACCGCCTTAATGGTTTTATCCTGATCCCCGGCAAGTTTGGCGGCAAAGTCATCGGGATTCAAGGGTTGCCCCCAGGGGGCAGTGATGGTTTCTACCTGTAGTTGGAAGGCTTTACAAAGTTCTGCCCACCGCTCCCCAAATTTGCCATTACATCCACACAAAACCCGGTCGCCAGGGCTGAGGAAATTGATGATCCCCGCTTCCATTGCCCCGGTGCCGGAGGCGGTCAAAATCAGTACATCCCCTGCCGTTTGGTGGAGCCATTTTAGCCCGGCGGTTACTTCCCCCATCAGGGTGCTAAATTCCCCGCTCCGATGACCGATGGGATGTTGCGCCATCGCCTGGAGTACGGATTCGGGCACGAGGGTCGGTCCAGGGATCAATAGCAAAGAGCGGTCTGCCATAGTACAGGTTTTCCCGTTGATGTTTTGTCCCAATTCATCACTGGGCATTGGCTGAGTAATCTAGCATACCACGTTCACCCACGCATAGTCATGGATGATATATCGCAATCACGCTTGAATTGTGAGTAAAAGTTTATACTTAAAAAGCGTTGCCGAATCTGTATATGATTTCTAAAAATCCTAATTTAGAAAAGTCCGCCAACCACAAGTGTTGAATCCTGCAATAAAACTTTACATATTTAGGCGTGGGACGACCCGATTGAGCCAATGGACAAAATTCCACTCCTGCCGTATTAAGATTTGTATATATCGGAACTTATCTGCCAATTTACTTCCGTACATCCGTGGAACTTTTAACAGTTGCAATATCAAGTAAACTATTAAAATTACATAAATTTGAATGGTAATTCCATTCAAATTTTTACTCATCATTTTATCGAGCTTTAAGTTCATCTTTAGAAATTTCCATAGTACCTCTATCGCCCAGCGTTGTCTATAGGCTTCCCCTATCTCTTCATTACTCATTACATCCTCAGGAATATTGGTAGCTAAATAATAGTCTACTTTCTGTTGAACATTGCCAAAACAAACTACTCTCGCCTTACCTCGTTCTGTGGTGATATGATAGTTTTCATCCCATTTCCAATTCGACTTAATACGGATAATAAAAAGGGCATCATTTTCGATAAATTGTTCAAATACTTTGTGACTGCAAAACCCTCTATCCCCGACTGCGACTCCATTTTCCGGTAGCATTTTCACAATATCTTCACCAAAATTAATCTCATGTGCCTGTCCAGGACTAACAATTAAATGACCAGTAGATTTCGTATCTTGATTCAAAGTGGTTATTAACTTTACTTGGCGATAGCCTTGGAGCCAAAATAACTTACTCATCAGCGGTATTACGGTAGCATCAAAAGGACATAAAACCAACCTCTTTTCAGGATGAGCTTCCTCAATATAATGCAATAATTTATGATAAAGATGCATAAAAATTTGTGGGTCTCTTGTCTTGTTCGCCTTAGAAAACGTGGATAAGTCAACCTTAATGCCCGCATGATTTAATTGGTAAAATAAGTCCCGTAAACTGTTGATTCCTTTGTCTAAAATGCCAGCAAACCAGATTGAACAAAATAAGCGAGAATTTAGAACTGGATAATCATTAGTTGGCAGGTCTTTGAGTAAAAATTTGACAATCCCGGGAAAAGAATTGAATTTCATAGTTGTTTCATGTTTTGGTTTATATGAATTAGAATACCATATTTTGACCCCTCTTTTTCTGCCTTTACCTACCTTTCAACACTTCTGTCCGCCAACATAGGGATATTGGATTGACAAACAAAAATTTCCCAGAACCAAGTCCGGGGGCTGTCCATTGGCAACCGCTATTGTCAACTTTTAATTTAATTGAGGTTGCTACCAATTGATGATTTAACTCCCCAATAGTTCCGGGTCTTGGAACAAGGGGGTGCTGAGATACCGTTCCCCAAAACTGGGCTGCACCATTACAACCATTTTCCCAGCATTTTCCGGGCGTTTTGCTACCTGGACCGCCGCCGCCAAAGCCGCTCCACTAGAAATTCCCGATAGCAGTGCCTCTTCCCGTGCCAGTTTGCGCCCCCACAGGATGGCATCCCCATCACTAATGGGGATCACTTCATCAATCAAATCCATTTGCAATACCTCCGGCACAAACCCCGCCCCAATGCCTTGGATTTTGTGCGACCCCGGTGCCCCCCCGGAAAGAACAGGACTGTTGGCCGGTTCTACGGCAATGGCTTGAAAGCTCGGTTTGCGGGGCTTCAGCGTCCGGGCTACCCCCGTAATGGTGCCGCCAGTGCCCACCCCTGCGACCAAAATATCAATGCCACCGTCCGTGTCCTGCCACAACTCCTCGGCAGTCGTCAGGGCGTGAATTTCCGGGTTGGCCGGGTTTTGGAACTGTTGCAACATATAGGCATTGGGGGTGGTTTCCACCAGCTGTCGGGCAGTACGAATGGCGCCGCCCATCCCTTCCATTCCAGGGGTCAGTACCAATTTGGCACCGTAGGCACGCAACATCGCCCGCCGCTCCAGGCTCATGGTCTCCGGCATGGTCAAAATCAGGTCATACCCCCGCGCTGCTGCCACCATCGCCAAGGCAATGCCCGTATTACCAGAGGTGGGTTCCACCAGCACCGTTTCCCCCGGCCTGATTAAGCCTGCCCGTTCCGCCGCTACGACCATGTGCAGACCAATTCGGTCTTTGACCGAGGCCGCCGGGTTCATACTCTCTAACTTAACCACAATCTCCGCTACACAACCGTGAGCCGCAGGAATCCGGTTCAGACGCACCAACGGGGTACGCCCAATCAATTCAGTGATGCTGTTGGCAATACGCATAGGGCTAGGTTGGTCAAATGTAATACATCAAATCTCGCCGCCGCAGGTTGTCCCGTTGCTGGCACAGGTCCTTTAGGGTATATCCCTGCCAGATCACCTGGGTTGCCTGCTGGGTTTCCTGCCACACCTGGCGAATCACCATCCGCTCGGGGGTATCCGCTGGGCTAGCGGCGGGAGCTTCTCCCTCCAAACACTGCCACACCTGGAACAGGTTGATCTGCCAAGGGGAACGAGCCAAAAAATAACCGCCCTTGGCTCCCCGCTGACTCCGCACCAGATTAGACCGGCGGAGAACGGCTAGCAGTTGCTCTAAGTAACGGTCGGGAATGGCTTGCTCTTGGGCAATTTGACTAATTTGGACGGGTTCATCCTGGCCGAAACCATCGGCGAGAGCCATTAGCGCCAGGAGAGCGTACTCAATTTTGCAGGACAATTCCACAGGTCACTCTTACGGCAAAACCACTATTTCTAGTATATACCGGTTTTCCACTCGAGTTTTATGGGTTTTATGACTTAATGGCCGTTTTATCTGGGTTTTATTTATACGGAAAAATCGGGTAAAAGGCTCAATGGAGCGACCCTGTGACCTAATTTTAGGATTTACAGTCTTTTGAGTGGTTATGGGATACAGTTGAACCCCACCTGCCGCAGGTCAATCATGGTAAGCCTTTAGGATAATCGAGGCTTTTTGTATCCTTTAACTGATAAATAGGCTGTAGATCATGACCTGTAGCAACCCTAGATGCGAGATGACTTAAACCAGGCTCAAATAGCGATTTAATATAGTACCACACATCTTCTAAAATAACCAGACCTCCTGAAGACATCAATCATAGAGTCCTGTTGAGAATATAGTCATTCAAATCAACAAAGTTTTCTGAATAAAGGGCATCTCTATTTATTTGAGCCAACTATAAATCTCATCGTTGGCATCCCCATATTACCCAGAACCAAGGGCGGGGGGTGCCCCCTGCGACCGCTAACTTTGAATTTATAGAGGTGCCCAAATAATTAAACCCCGGCGTGAGCATTGAGATAATTTTGCCACATTTGTTCTAACATTTGATCAAATTCTCGGGCAAATTGCCGCCCATTCCAGAGGGGAGAAGTGCGCCGGGACAAATATAATTTTTGCCGGATATTCTGTCGCAATTTAGCATCAGTTCCCAACCGAATCCCCCATTCCACATATTCTGCCCCATTCCAAGCAATCCCCTCCGTAATCCCGCAATTGACCAAAAAACTATAACTATTCCGTGCCGCATATTGCTGTCCCACCCGGGTCACCAAGGGCACCCCCACCCACAAAGCCTCTAGCGTTGTCGTCGCCCCATTGTAAGGATAGGTATCCAGAACCACATCCGCAATGCCCATATTTGCCCGGTGGACATACTCATTCACATCCCGGGCTAAGAATTTCAAACGGTCTGGATTCACCCCCATTTCCTGCGCTAAATCACTGAAAAATTCTTGAATCCCTTGCTGATCCCCAATCCCCTTGAGCAGTAGATAACTGTGGGGAACTTGTTTGAGAATTTCTAATTGTAAACGCACGGTTTCATCATGGCGTTTGTAACTAGCTTGGGCACTATAAAAAATGGTGGCATCCCCTGGAATTCCCAAGTCTTCTCGGCGCAACGTTGGCACCCCAATTTCAAAGCCATCCACCCCGATGTAGCAATGGGGTAACCGCCACAAGGTTTCCTGATAATGGGCTTGGGCATCCGCCGGTAAAACATAGGGGTCAACCACAAAATAATCCATCGTGGGAATCCCCATCGTGTCCCAACCCAGCCAACTGACCAGCACTGGTGCCGGTTTTTGCGCCAACACCACCCCAACCACATTCAAAGTGACACTATCTAAATCAATTAAAATATCTATTTCATCGTTATAAATGTGCTCTGCCATAGCATGCGGGTCACGGTAATAGACACACCCTTGAGATTTGGGCAATAAATACTGGTGGGCAAATTGATCCGGTTGATTCACCAGCGCATACATATAAAATTCTAATTTTTCGTGGTTCATATAATTGATGTACCAGCGCATCAACCACCCAACCGAATGCTTCCGTAGGGTATGGGAAAGGAACCCAATTCTCAATTTATCCCGCCGCCTAGGTTGATGACTAAAAACCCTACTCTTTCTTTGGATGCAGGTGGTGATCAGACCAATGAATTTTTGTTTTAGGTATTGATTATTGGCTAAATCGTCCCGCAGGTACGGCAATAAAAATGGCACGTTAAAGGGTGCCCGAATTGTCCGTTTAAGCATATCATTGATGGTGTCAACATCCTGTTGTACAACCTGCTCTAGGGTTTGAATATAACGCTGACCAACCTCCTGATATTCCTGCTGTTTTTTTCCCCGAATATGAATCAACCCCTGGAGCATTTTATCAATCGCATCCAGTTGATGTAAAAAAGTGCCATGCTGTTGGGTTAATTCCGTCAATTGACGGGCTAACTCTAAACCAGTGCGATATTCATTCAGATGGTAAAATACACTCACCAAAAAGTAATGGTAATCGCAGTTATTCGGTTGTTGTTCAATACACCACTCTAGGAGATGGCGGGTAAAGAGAGTGTTTTGTTTCTCATGGTGTTGAATTAGCGCACTCATAAAAATGATATTGGGAAAATTATCGATTCGTTCAACCCCTACATCTAAAAGTTCTTTTTGCCAAGGTTGGATGCTTTGGTCTTTAATTTCTTTGAAGATAATATGTAGGGTATTTTTAAGGGTTGTTAGATTAATTTGCTCCGATGGTATTTGCTTAATGTATTGGGGGAGTTCTAGTTCTTGTAAGCGAGTAAAGTTATGATTAATTGCCAACAATTCAGCAAATAACAGTAAATTCTCAGTATTTTCCGGCGCTACTTCCCAAATCCATTGCCGCAACCAACAGGCAAAGGGGGCATGATCATGGTATTCCGTTGCAATTTGATCAAGCAAATGAATGATTTCTTGGCAGGCTGATTCGGTTAGATTGAGCATGGCTTGGAGCCAAAGCTCTTGAGCCGCTTCCACTTCTTCTTGTGCAAGAAAAGCAATAATTCCATAGGCGTAGGCGGTCGGATTCTCCGGCTCTTGGGTTAAAATCTTTTGCGCTAAATCACTGAGATCAGCATATTCTTTTCTCTGCAGATAGGTTTGCGCTTGGGTAACCCAGGACGTTGCCATGACCATTGCCCTAAAATGATTTGCCTGCTTTTATCATAGTCGCTCCCTGTGCCCCGAAACGGCTATGATAAGGATGGTTTGTCGTCGGATGCTGTTATGATTCACCCATTTGAGATGCCTGTAATGAGTTCCACCATGACCGAGGGGAAGGTGGTGGCGTGGTTAAAGCAGGTGGGAGATTTTGTCAAGGCTAATGAAAATATTGCGGTGGTGGAATCGGATAAATCGGACATGGAGGCGGAGTGCTTCCATGATGGGTATCTGGCGGCGATTTTAGTGCCTGCGGGGGGGCAAGCACCGACGGGGCAACCGATTGCCCTGATTGCAGAGACAGTGGAAGAGATGCACCAGGTGCAACAAAATCCCCAGCAGTACCTGGCACAATTGCAAACCCAACCCCAGACGGCGAAACCTCCCGTTAACCCGGAACCGGAATTGGTAACGGCTACCCCGGCGACCAATGGGCGGGTGATCGCTTCCCCCCGGGCGAAAAAATTAGCCCAAACCTATCATTTAGATTTAACGCAAATCAAAGGTAGCGGTCCCTACGGGCGGATTGTGGCGGAAGATGTACTGCAAATTGCATCTCCCCCGTCCCGTCCAACCCCGTCTGCCCCTGCGGTCGTTATTCCTGCCTCCCCACCAGCGACTCCTGCCTCTCCTCCCCCGGTAACGGCGACCGGTTCAGGCACCATTACCCCCCTCAACACCCTGCAACAGGCGGTGGTACGGAATATGGTGGCGAGCTTGGCGGTGCCGGTTTTTCGGGTGACCTATGCCATCACCACCAATGCCCTGGATGCTTTGTACCAACAAATTAAGGGCAAAGGAGTGACGATGACCGCATTACTTGCGAAAGCCATTGCCCTGACATTGACCAAACATCCCCTGCTCAACAGTCGCTATACCGACCAAGGCATCCAACAACCGGAGGGGATTCATGTGGCGGTGGCGGTGGCGATGGAAGATGGCGGACTGGTGACGCCTGTGTTGGCAAACCCTCACCAACAGGATATTTACACCCTCTCCCGCTCCTGGCAGGATTTGGTCAAACGTGCCAAGGCGAAGCAATTGCAACCCCAGGAGTACAATAGCGGTACATTTACCCTATCTAACCTAGGGATGTTTGGGGTGGAGCAGTTTGATGCGATTTTACCCCCCAATCAGGGGGCGATTTTGGCGGTGGGGGCGGCGCAACCGGAGGTGATGGCACTTGCGGATGGCTGTATTGCCGTGCGGCGGCGGATGCGGGTCACCCTCACCTGTGACCATCGGGTGATTTATGGTGCCCAGGCGGCGGCTTTTTTGCAGGACTTAGCCAAACTCATGGAAACGGAAACTCAATCTTTAGTGTTGTGAATCTGCGCTTCTTGATAAATAAGTTTCTGTACTGCGCCCACCACCGGATTCACCTCTACCCCTCGGGTTTGGGGATGGGTTAAATGCGCCTGTTGTTCCTGCTCCATCATCAACACATCTTCCCGAATTAAACCTTGCAGAAAACCTTTCGCTGCATTAAAACAGCGATTTTTTACCCAACGGCGAAACCAGATGGGCAAGCGATGCAAATCCCGAAATGCCCCCAAGGAAACCGTATGGATCAAATAGGCACGGGTTTGGGTGGCACTCACCGGCGCAATCAAACAATAGAGGCGAAAATCATTCCCCAGCCAGGAATGCCAATGGGGATATTCATAACGCACAATTAAGGAAGTTAAAAAGCCCCGTCGCAACCAAGGAATAAAAAGTTGAATGACCGACCAAGGGCGGTTAATTTGGAAATAACATTCCGCCTGATATTCCGCCTCCACCCAATCAGAACCAACCCGTTTTTTCTGTAAGATTGCCTTTCCCCAGGGTTGAAAATTCCGGTGCAAATGACCGTGATACATATCCATTAAATTTTCTACCAAAAAGGAGAAATGCGCCCGAAAATTCATCGGTGCCACACTCACCACATAATTCAAATGTTCCCACTCCGGTATCGCCAGGGGTTCCTGGTTCTGCGCCTGAGTTGGCTCGCCGGGGAACAACCAAATAAACCCATGCCGTTCCTGAACCGGGTAGTTCCGAATACGACAGGGAGGTAATTTCTGCCCTTCATGCAAATAGGGAATATCGGTACAATGCCCCGTGCCGTCAAATTTCCAACCATGATAAATACAGACAATATCATTGCCTTGTACATAACCGCTACTCAGTTTTACCAACCGATGGGGGCAACGATTTTCCAATGCTTGAACTTGACCCTGTTGATTACGAAATAGCACAATGTCCTGATCCCAAATTTGGATCGCCAATGGTTTTTTCCGCACTTCACTACTCAGTGCCACCGCATACCAGTGATTGAGATTAATTGCCGCTGACCGCAGGGCATCTGGCCGTGGGACACCAGCTAACTGTTCCATCGTTTTGATACAGTCACTCCTCAACAGATGCAGGATAGCATTATTATCTATCCAGATTTGAATCAATTGTACCAATATGGCAATCACACTTGAATTGTGAGGCAAATTTTATACTTAGAAAATCAAGGGTCGCAGGGTACTGCCCCGTTCTTGTTTTTAGGTGCCCTGATTATTCACATGAGTCTTCTGGGATTGCTATAGAGGTACCCCAAAATTAGGTTCCAGCGCCTCCCGTGTGATGACTGTTTCCATATCTGGCATTGTTGATTGGTGCTATGAAATTCACGGTAGTGATGGCCAGCATCTGTTACCGGACTTTTCTAAATTAAGATTTTTGGCAAGCAATCATGCACAGATTCAGCAACCCTGCAATCCCTTCACCAAGGTATCTTTTCTGCCCAAAGCCACATCTGCGGGTGTAACCAATAAACGGCCATCACAAACACCGCCACCCCCCCATAAGCCGGACGCAGAAATTCCCGAAGCATCAGTTTTTGTTTGCCCTGGATAATGGCTAGGAACGGAATAATGGAAGTACTCGCTTTTAACGCTGGAAATGCCTCAGGATAACGAGCCGCCCAACGCCTGTCCCCATGCCACACTCCAAACAAATGATGGGCGATCAACCCTAGAGATGTGACCACCATAAAGGAACTGCCAATCCAGAGGGTATGGGCGATACACCAGAGAATTTGCCCCACCATTTGCGGGTGCCGACAGATACGAATGATCCCCTCGGAATACAGGTGGATTTGTGGTTTTTGAATGGCACTAATTTCCCCTAAATTAAATGTGGCGGGATAAAGAAATACAAACGAAATGACCGTTAATACCAGGACACATTCCCGTACCCCCGGCACATCCTGCACCTGCCACAACTGCACCCCATCGTAACGGTGTTTCAAGAAATAACCCAGCAGGGGCACCACCACCAACAGACTGGCACTGGCAAACAGTACCCGATAACCCCGTGCCCCCAGAAGCTTTTCCCCCCGGGGACGCAGTGCCGCCAAGCCACTATGCACCAGGGCAAACCCCAGCAACCAGCCTAAAATGATCCCGTGGGACATGGGTGGACGTTACCGAGCCGAACCCTGGCGCAGGGTATTGGTATTGCGGCGCACCAAATCCGTCAGCACATCCACCGCTCGGGCATACTGCGGGTCGGCGGGAGTGCCAATCGCCCGGTCTTTGATGATTTTCTCCCGTTGCTCATCCGTGAGACTGATTTCCACATCCGGGACAATCCCCTCTTTGTTAATATCCTTGCCGCTGGGGGTGAGATACTTGGCAATCGTGACCGCCACCCCGGAACCATCCTGCAACTCCCGCACGGACTGAACTAGCCCTTTGCCAAAGGTTTTGGTGCCCACCAGGGTTGCTCGCCCATTGTCCTGTAATGCCCCCGCCAAAATTTCACTGGCACTGGCGGAACCCCCATCCACCAGGATCACCAACGGGCGCTCGGTCAAAGGTCGCCGGGAGGCTTCGTACCGCTCCGCTTCCCCCACCCGGGTGACGGTAGAAACGATGGTGCCTTTGTTCATCCACATCCGGGCAATGTCAATACTGGCTTGCAATAGCCCCCCCGGATTGGAACGCAGGTCGAGGATATACCCGCTCACCCCCTGACTTTCCAGCTTGCGGATGGCTTCCCGCACATCCTGGGAGGCGTTGCCGTTGAATTGGGTCATGCGAATATAACCCACTTTGCCGGTCGGCGTTTCCCGAAGCTCATGGCGCACCGCATGGATTTCGATCCGCTCCCGCTTCAGGGTAAATTCCAGGGTTTGTTTACCCCGCTCAATCACCAAACGCACCGTCGTGCCAGGACGACCCCGGATCAGGGACACCGCCTCGTTGATGTCCATGCCCTTGGTACTCCGCCCATCAATGGAAACAATGTAATCCTGCGCCAAAATCCCCGCCCGTGCCGCCGGGGTATTTTCAATCGGGGCAATCACCACCAGGCGGTCGGTTTTCTCCTCCTGCGCCAGTTGAATCCCCACCCCCGTCAACTCCCCAGAGGTGTCCACCCGCAAATTGGCAAACTGTTGGGGGTCCATAAACCGGGTGTAGGGGTCGCCCAACTTGTCCAGCATCTCCCGGATCGCCTTGTAGGCTTCCTCCTTACTGCTGTACTCCCGGCTGAGAACCTGTTGCCGCACCTGCCGCCAATCATTCCTATTAAACGAGGCATCCACGTAGTCCCGGTAGATGATTTGCCAAACCTCATCCACCAACTGCTTCGGACTTTCCTTCAACCCCGCCCAACTCTGTTTCCCCGCTCCGGTCGCCAGCAGTCCCGCCGCCGCCGCCGTCACCGTTGCCCCAATCGCTACCCCCCGTGCCAGTTCCAGCGACCATTTTTTTGGCATCATAATCATTCATCCCCTTGTGTGTGTGGTTCAACCCAACGTCCATCCGCCTTGATCAGGTTAATCAACTCCGCTACCCCATCCTGCTCCGGTACTTTTTTAATTTCCTCCCGCCCCCGATAGAGCGAAATCATCCCCGGCGTTTTGCCCACATAACCATAGTCCGCATCCGCCATTTCCCCTGGACCGTTGACGATACAGCCCATCACCGCAATATTCAGCCCCGTCAAATGGCTCGTCGCCGCCCGTACCTTGTGCAGGACTTCCTCCAGGTTAAACAACGTGCGCCCACAGGAAGGACAAGCCACATACTCCACCATCGTCCGGCGCAGACCCAACGCCTGCAAAATGCTGTAACACACGGGAATTTCTTTTTCCGGGGCTTCCGTCAGGGACACCCGAATCGTATCCCCAATCCCTTCCGCCAACAGGGTGCCAATGCCGGTGGTGGACTTAATCCGCCCGTATTCCCCGTCCCCCGCCTCCGTCACCCCCAGGTGCAGGGGGTAATCCATCCCCAATTCATCCATGCGTTTGACCATCAACCGATTTGCCGCCAGCATTACCGGCACCCGTGAGGCTTTCAGGGAAATGACAATATTCCGAAAATCTAAAGATTCACAAATGCGGATAAATTCCAGTGCCGATTCCACCATGCCTTCCGGGGTATCCCCATAGGTAAACAGCATCCGTTCCGACAAAGAACCGTGATTCACCCCAATTCGCATGGCTTTGCCCTGTTCCCGCAGGGAAATCACCAAAGGTGCCAAGGTTTCCCGGATTTTTTCCGCAATTTCATCAAATTCCGCCTGGGTGTATTCCGTGCGGTTTTCCTTCGGTTTTTCAAATACGTATAACCCCGGATTGATCCGCACCTTGTGGACGTGTTTGGCGACTTCCAGGGCAATTTTCATGCCGTTGTGATGCACATCCGCCACCAGGGGCACATCTTTATATTGTTTTTGTAATTGCTGACGAATTTCTGCAACCGCATGGGCGTGCGCCAAACTGGGTACCGTCACCCGCACGATTTCACAGCCCATCTGATGCAACCGTTGGATCGCCCGCACCGACCCCGCCACATCCAGAGTGTCCTCGTTGATCATGGACTGCACCACCACCGGGTGATCCCCGCCAATGGTCACATCCCCCACCGCTACTGGACGGGTGCGCCGCCGGGGAAACGACATGGGTATGTCCGGGTGGGAAGCCTGAGCCGGAGCGTCAAGGGTCAGCATAATGTATGACAAAAAATCGTTAATCGAAAGTTGCTAACCATAGCTTGCCATATTTTACAGTACCTTGGGGTGGGATGGGCACAATGACCTTCACTGCCAACATCTAACCGTTTTTTATTGATGGCAACCGCTGGGTTCCGGTTCCCACTGGCTGAGTTCAATCACATGACCATCCGGGTCTTGGGTAAACAGAGCCGCCCGCCCGGAACTGCTCATTTGCACGGGATAACCAGCGGATGATAACGCCTCTGCCGCCTGGGCTAAATCCGTTACCGCCAGAGCCAAGTGGGGATTGCGCCCCCATCGGTTCGGGTCAATCAACGGCAGGGGTGGGTGGGGCTGGTGGATCAGATGAATTTGGATGCCCTGAATTTCATACCAACAGCCAGGGAACTTCACATCACGGTCTGCTAATTTCAAACCCAAAATTTCCCCATAAAAATGCTGGGAACGTTCCAGGTCATTGACCGTGAGTGCCGTGTGGAGATAGCGTACTAATTTCATCGGGTTACAAGGGGTTCAAAAACGTCTCAAATGGGTTTAGCAAGATTATGGCTCTACTTCTTCCTGAAAATAGGATTCCTGTTCCTCGGTGTTTAATTCTGTGAGGGTGGTTGTCCGGGGCACAAATTCCCTATCCCCTAAATACTGCATATCTAAGGTTTCGAGTAACCCCCGAATATGGGTGCGAACGGGGTCATTCCCGATGGCATTAATCACCCGGTCAATATCAACTTCCGGTTGCCACCCATAGCTAATACCATGAATGGCGGTAATTTCTGATAGTAATTCTTTTAATTGTTGCCGGTTCATTTGTTCTATGAATGGACATATCCGTTCATCCTGGGCATAGGTAAAAAAAGTACGCATTTTTGCTTCTGAATAACCATTATTACGTTCTTTCGCCAACTCACACATCCGGCTTTGGTCAGGAAGTTGATTGCGCCCCTGGGGATTGTGCCACAAATCCAGTAAAGATGTTGCCACCGCCCCCACCGTGTAAATGGGCAAGGTTTGTTCCCCGCCACAATTGAGCAACCAATACAAATGATGGTAGGCTTTCAGACGACCTACTGTACCTAGACGGGCAATTAATTCAAGTTCATCAATCAAAATCACCCAGCCCCGATACTCACACCAAATCAGAATATCAGCCATCAATTCAAAGTAGGCTTGGCTGTGTTTTGTCCGCACAAAATTCCCAGGTGAGGGGGGCAAGGAACTTCCCGTCGCTCTTTTGTAAATTTTGCGAATTTCAGAGATGGGAATCTGTCCACCCAGTAAGGCATTGTACAACAATTCCTGTTCTTCTGATGAAGTGTGAAAATAGGCTTCTAAAATAATGGCAGGTAAGGGATGGGTATATCGGTCAAGATTTTGGATCAGGGTGTGGGGCAAGTCTGCAGAATCTTTTTGGTCTAAAATATGCCGGATGCCCAACAAACGGGAGTGGGGTGTGCGAATGGAAGCCGCTAGTTTGCTGTATAAATGATCGAGTCGTTGCCCCGAAAGTTGACGGTTCAAGGTAATGCGACTGACCGCAAATCCCTGGTCAAGTGCTAGATGTTCCAAACAGGTCAATTCGTGGGTTTTACCTTGCCCATATTTCCCCCAAATCAGCCGTCCTTGGGGAATCCCCCTACCTTCTGATAACTGTAATAAATCCTGGTTGAATTGTTCATGCAACCGATTTCGCATACTTTTCAAATTCAGGGTGGAGGCTCTGGTGGGAATCCCTGCCCGTAAGGATTCAATAATCTGCGTTGCCAAGGTGGGATTCATGAGTTAGTTACCTCCCCGCTCACACACGGCATCAATCACCATCTGTTGCAGTTCACTGGTTGAAGAACGATAGTTTTCTGGGGGCTGAATGTCGCCCAATTCCACATCCCTTAGTAAACTTTTGATCTTGGCAAAAATCCGGCTCCCAAAGGTGTCTCCTTGGGCGGCTAAATGTTTGTCCACATCCACTAAATCCGCAAAAGGATTAAATCGTTTGTAATCAGCCAGACCGGTTTGTAAACGAATCCATAGCGCATCGTAGGAACGAAAACTGCGGGGGTGGTCGGCAATGATTTCCTTTCTACCGCTCAATAAAAAGAAACAGCCACTCAGAATTTCCGTATCATCAATAATCTGCCGGACTAGCTCGCAAATGTCATCCACCTGCCTCTTGGTAAAATTGTAGCGATTGCCGTGTGCTTTTTCGGCGATGACCTCCAGGTCATCAATGGCAATAATTAAGCCTTTTTTACCAGCGAATTGGGATAATAAAATCAGGGAATTTAACCAATCCCTGGCATTCGTTTTATTTAATTTTTCAAACAAATAGAAGGCTTCCCGATCCTGTCGCTCTAAAGGTTGTCCCATCAGCCATTGACACACCAACTCAATATTGGCGGGGGAATGATTGACCATGCGATGATAAACCACTTGGTAAGCAAAAGCCTTAAAAGAAGAACTCAAGTCAGTTTTTTTAATAATTTTGCCTGCGGTTTTGCGGATATGTTCATTTGCCAAAGTTGGACTTGGATATTCGTCGTAAATTTGGGGCGCAAATACCCCCGCTCCATCATAGTCCGTGGTTTCCGAAATCGCCCGGGCAACCCGACAGCATAGACCCCGCACCAAATCCTCATTCACCACTTGTTTGGCAATCTCTTGATAAAGACTAACCAAATTATTCAAGGGACACTGTCGGGCGGATAAATAAACCGTTTGATAACCTAATTGTTTCCCATCCGCAAGCACAACCCGTAACAGATGGGTTTTGCCAGTCCCTTGCCCGCCTACCAATAATTTAACTTTGCTCCCCCCCTGGGCAATATAGTTTTTGAGATAACGGTCATGAATATAATCCAACCAAGTATGACGGCTGAGGGTCATTTGTGCCAATAGCTCATCATTTTTGGGAGGCTGTCCCTTACTCAAAAGCCATAAATCATCGGGTTCTATGAGCATAAAAGTTCCTAACTAAGTTCCTGATGAAATTCCTGCTGAATCGGTGCCATCTCCTGGGTCACTTTGGGAATTTCCCGAATGCTCATCATGCCAATTGCCTTCTCCCGCCCCTGTTGATTGACGATAGTGTAATTCTTCTTGGTCTCTTTGTGGGAACTAAAATCAAAATAATATCCTTCGTAGGTAATTTCATACTGTTCGAGGAGCCGACCGAGATCAAAAATGAAATGGGATTCGGGATATTCCTGCCGGGTTTCTGTTTTCAAGGTCAAGAGTTTGTAAACCTCCTGGAGGGGCACCAGTGTCCCCCAATTCCCCTGATTCAAATAGGGGTAAACGCTGAGAAGTTCTTTACAAAAACGGGTTTGAGCAAAAGGACGGCTCAGTAAGGCTTTGTATTTCTCCACCACCCAATCCGCCAAAATTATTGGAGCCAAAGCATAGGTCTGGGAACTTTTTTTCCCCAAGCTCAGTTTCGCTAGGGATTGATTCAGTTTAATGGATAGTTTGAACGGGGGAATATCGTAGTTGGGAAAATCACCAGTGCAGGGAATTTTAACCGATGTTAAGGCATTCGTCATCTGTTCTGCATAATCAGCACTGTGTAGAAATTCCTGCATTTGTTCAGCAAAAGTCTGGCTCACGCCGATAAATTCCTGCCAAGTACCTAAAAATTGCCCTATATCCTGTTCTAAATCTGCAATCGTTCGCCGATAATCCCGCATATTCAGTTGGTCACTGGCGGTTTTTAGCCGTTGTACCCCGGTTCTAATTTTTTGACTTAATTTCAATAATTGCTCCAGTTCCGCCGGGCGAACGATGAAATCCGAGACACCTGACATACAAATTCGCTCGCCAAATAGAGCCTTGTTGGTTTACCAATCTTTGACGGCATGATAGCAAAAAAATAATTTTTGTCAATTACCTGTCCCCACCCCGCACACCCCCAACTCCGTGAAATATGTGTTACATTAATTAACAATGCTTAGCATTGGTTTTAATTTTTCTTATCTCGGGAGTTTGGTTATGACTGGTTTGATGGCTCGGATGGCTTGGCTGTTGCGGTCGGACGGTACCCCTTGGGTGGGGCAACAGGTGGCTTGGTCGCTACTGCGAATTGTGGTGGGGGTGATGATGATCCACAACGGCTTTGACAAATTGGCGGATATTCCGGGGTTTACGGAAGCCTATGTGCAGGTGATTGGGTTGCCGTTTCCCATCTTTTTTAGCTATGTGGCGGCTGGTACGGAGATTGTGGGTTCCGTGTTGTTGATTTTGGGGTTGGGCACCCGGTTGGCGGCTTTCAGCCTGGTGGCAACGATGCTGGTGGCAATTTACCATCACCTCAAGGTGGCGGGGTTCAGCATTCCCTATCTGGAATTGTCCAGTGTGTATGCCGCCTGTTTCCTGTTTTTGGCGGTGAATGGGGCGGGGTGGTTTTCCTGCGACCAACTGCTGGGGCAATGGTTGACCGCTCAGGCGCAATCCCGGCAGATTAAAACCCTGGAACAGTCCCTCCAGGCGACTCGCACACCCCAGGATGTACTGAAGTCCTAAGTACAAGATGAACGTGCGGGTTAAAGCGGTGACCGGAGTGGTGGGTAGCTTGCTCCGGTTGCCCATTCAAGATGTAGGATAGAAAAAAAGTTATCCACCCATTTGCTGAACCTGGCTTAAATCCCTATGGCAACCGTATTACTTGTGGAAGATATGCAACCAGAAGCCGCCCTGCTGGCGGGTTATTTGCAGGGGGAGGGTTTTTTGGTCAACCGGGTGGTCAGTGCGGAGGAGGCACGGCAGTATTTGGATAAGCAAAAGCCGGATTTAATTGTCCTGGATGTGGTTTTGCCAGGGGAAAGCGGGTTTGAATTTTGCCGCCAGGTGAAAAAACAACCGGAAACGGCGGATATTCCCATAATTATCTGCTCCAGCAAACAGGGGGATATTGACAAGTTTTGGGGAATGAAACAGGGGGCGGCGGCTTATCTCACCAAACCAGTGGACAAGGGGGAATTAATCCGCACGGCTCGCAGTTTGGTGGGTCGGCTCTGAAGTTGCTAGGTCAATCAGGGCGTTGGTAATTGCGGCGGCGGCGGCGGAACCCCCTTTGCGCCCTTGCACGACGATCTGGGGCACGGGGGTCTGGGCGAGTTGGGCTTTGGCTTCTAAAACATTCACAAATCCCACGGGGGCGGCAATCACCAGGGCAGGGGGGGTGGCTAATCCGGGGTACAGTTCACAGAGTTTGGCGAGAGCGGTGGGGGCGTTGCCAATCACCACCAGGGCACCCGGATATTGGGCGAGGGCGTTCGCCATTCCCAAGGCGGCACGGGTTTCTCCCCCCGGTTCTAGGGGTGCCAAGTCCAGGGCATTGACCAGGGGATTGGGCAAACGGGCGGCGAGATGGTTTTTCACCCCCTGCGCCACCAAACCCACATCGGTGACCAGGGGAGCCTGCTGGCGTAGTGCCCGTATCCCCAAGGGAATCGCCTGGGGGCTAAACCGCAGAAGATACTTAAATTCAAAATCCGCGGTCGCATGAATCACCCGTCGGATGATGGCGTATTCCGCCGCTGTCCAACCCCAGGGATGGCTACCAATTTCCCGGTCAATGATGGCAAAACTGGCTACTGTGATTGGGTCTAAATCCATAACCTCGCCCCCACTGCTTCTCAAGTGTAGGGGATGGGGTTTCCCGATGGGTGCGAATGGTAGCGATTTGTAACCGAAAATTCCCCGCCGGTGGGGTTGCGTTGGGTGCCTTAAGTAAATCTCTCGCACGAGTAATATGGTTACAGCCAGTAGTGTTGAACCCTGCAACAAAAGTTCATAAATTCGAGTCAGGCAAAACACTTAATGAGAAGGTTTTTCGTTCTAAATAAGAATTTATAGCAATCCTATTTGATTAACGAACACAAATTTCCCAGAACCAGGGGCGGGGGCGGTGCCCCTGCGACCCCTGTTCCATTCTTATTTAGGATTGCTATAGCTCCTAAATGACAATGTTTTGTATCATCAGGTTAGACGCACATTTTGGCACAAACCCTCAAAATCTTAAGATTCAACACTTCTGGGCTACAGCCTATCAAGGGCACCTCTATTAATTCACGGTTATTGAGAATACCCCCTATAACAGCCCTACTTGATTGACAAACAGAAATTCCCCAGAATCAAGGATGGGGGCGGTGTCCCTGCGACCCCTGTTCCATTCTCATTTAGGATTGCTATAGTTCATTGATCCTTGCTAAGGAAGGAATGCGGCCTATTAAGGGGTTATGGGATTTGCCAACCCATTTGCTCTAACCTCATTAAGCTTCATTAAGGTCAAGCCTTAGAAACACGATTTTTTGTATCCTTTAATTTGTGAACAGACTGTACTAAGCTGGTAATCATAGACAATTACTTGGATGGCACTACCGCAAAAGTTTAGCCTATAGGTATGTGAACGCTTATGGATTTTATCCTATTCCCCCGGGGATACAAATTTACTCCCTTAAAGTTTTCATTGCTCTTAGTGTTAACCATTACAAGAACAGCATTACCTATCCGGCGCAGGGGATGCCCTAAATCGTCTCCGGTTGGCGGACGGCAGGGGGGGGAGGCCGCCAATGTTCCTGTTCTGGGGGGAAGGGCGTATCTAGGTTAATGACCCGCAGGGCAGTAGGGGGTAAATGCACCTGCACCCGTTCCCCGATTTGGAGCCCACCCCCGGCTTGGCGCACTTGCAGACGGATGCCCCCCGGCAGTTGCACCCAGTAGCGGCTATCCCCGCCCAGGTAATCCACGTCGGTAATCCAAGCGGCGGATTCCCCACTGGTGGCGGGTTGGAGTTGCACCTGTTCCGGGCGGATGACCAATGTGACTGCCGCACCCAAGCTCAGATTGCCGCCGGGGTGATGCACCCGCACCTGCTGGTCATAGGGCAAACGCACCTGCATCCAAGGGCAACCCAGTTCCACCACCTGGCCGGTTAAAAAGTTGGATTCGCCAATGAAATCCGCCACGAAATAACAGTTGGGCTGTTCGTACACTTCCTGGGGGGTGCCCACCTGCAGAACCCGTCCCCCCTGCATCACGGCGAGGCGGTTGGATAGAGCAAGGGCTTCCTCCTGGTCGTGGGTGACGTAGAGAAAGGTCAAGCCCAACTGCTGTTGCATCTGTTTTAATTCGCTCTGCATCTGTTTGCGAAGTTTTAGGTCTAGGGCACCCAGGGGTTCGTCCAGCAAAAGGACTTGGGGTTTTTGGATCAACGCCCGGGCCAGAGCCACCCGCTGTTGTTGACCGCCGGAGAGTTCCCGGGGATAACGGTGCGCCAACCCGTCCAACCGCACCAAAGCCAGCATTTCCCCCACCCGGGAGCGGATTTCTCCCCGGCTCACCCCCCGCACCTCCAACCCAAAGCTGATATTCCGGGCAACGGTCAGGTGGGGAAACAGGGCGTAGTTTTGAAAGACCGTATGCACCGGGCGTTGAAAGGGCGGCACCCCCAGCAGGGAACGTTCCCCCAGGTGCAACTCCCCCCTATCCGGGGTTTCAAATCCGGCAATCAGGCGCAAGGTCGTGGTTTTGCCGCAACCGGAAGGCCCTACCAGGGAGAAAAACTCCCCAGCCTGAATCTCCAGGTCAATCCCCGCCACCGCCGCCCGGGTTTCCCGACCGTAGGTTTTCCATACCTGGGTCAAGCGCAACATTAGGCCTTACCCACCTTGAGTTTGACCGCATTCCAAGCCGCCTCGTAGAGCTTGAGGGTAGGGGCGGGCAGGTTCTTGAGAATGTAGAGTTTGCGCATCACCCCTGGCGGGGGGTATATGGCCGGGTTATTCAAATCCTCCGCCCGGATGAGTTTATCCTGGATAGCGGTTTGGTTGGGGGTGGCATAGCGGGTGTAGTTGGAAATTTGGGCGGCCACCTGGGGTTCCAGCAGATAGTTGATAAATTTGTGCGCCAATTCCACCTGGGGTGCCCCCTTGGGAATCGCCATTGTATCCACCCACAAAATGGCTCCCTGCTTCGGAATACTGTAGGCTATGTCGGGGTTTTCCGCCATCACCTGAAACACATCGCCGCTATTTTCAAACGCCAGCACCACCTCCCCCTGGTTGAGCAATTCCTCCCCCGTATCCGGGGCAAAGGCAATGATATTCCCCTTGTGCTGGATCAGCCAATCCCGGGCTCGGTTAATCTCGCTGGCCTCGGTGGTATTGGGGTCCAAGCCCAGGGCAATCAACACCGCCCCCAAAGTCGCCCGGGACTCCTCCTGCCAGGAGACCCGGTACTGGGGGTCAAACATCACTTCCCAACTGTCAATGGCGCGGCCAATCTTTTTTTTGTTGTAGCCAATGCCTTGGGTGCCCCACTGGTAGGGCATACTGTAGCGGTTGCCCGGGTCATAGGCGGGGTTGCGAAATTGATCGCTTAGGTTTACTTGATTGGGAATTTGCGCCTGATCCAGGGGCAGCAGCATCCCCTCGTTGATCATGCGCGTCACCAGGTAATCCGAGGGAAAAATCACGTCATAGCCAGGGTTCCCCGGTTTCAGCTTGGCGTAGAGGGTGTCCGGGCTGTCAAAGGTGTCGTACTTAATCCGTACATTGAACCGCTTTTCAAACTCGCTCAACGCCTGGGGGTCAATATAGGTCGCCCAGTTGTAAATACTCAAAGTCGCCGTAGGTGCAGGCGGGGTTGGGGGAGAATTCAGACCCGTACATCCCAGAGGCAACCAAGCGGCCAGCCCCAAAGTGAGTAACCCCAACCACCACCACCGCCACCAGGATTTTATCGCCACTGCCCCTTACACCTCCTTCGGCGTACCGTTCCCCCGCTCCCCCTGCATCCACCAGGCCAACAGCACCAATAGGGTCGAAGCCAAGAGCATCAGGGTAGAAATGGCATTGATGGCGGGAGTTACTGAAAATTTAATCATGCCATAGACAAATACTGGTAGCGTCGTAGCGCCAACCCCCGCTGTAAAAAAAGTCACCACAAAGTCGTCCAAGGAGAGGGTAAACACCAACAACGCCCCGCTTCCGATGGCCGGAGTCAACCAGGGCAAAGTAATCCGCCAGAGGGTCTGCCAGGGATTCGCCCCCAAATCCATCGCCGCCGCCTCCCACCGGGGGTCCAATTCCGCCAACCGGGCCCGCACCACCAACGTGACAAAGGAAATGGCAAAGGTAATATGCCCAATCGTCACCGTAGGCAACCCCAGGGTGAGTTTGCCGCCCCCCCAAGCCTCCCACAGCCGAAACCCCCAGGTAAAAAACACCAGCAGGGACACCCCCTGGGCAATCTCCGGGATCACCAGGGGCAACAGCACCAACGCCTCAATCCCCACTCGTCCCGGCCACCGCCCCCGCTCCAACCCCAAAGCCAAGGCCGTTCCCAGCACCGTCGCCACCCCCGTCGTCACCACCGCCACCACCAGGCTATTGCCCAGGGCGTGCATCACCCCATTGGCACCAAACCCCACGGTTTCGGGAAAGGCCCCCCCTTCCCCGGTGAGCAACACCCGATACCAATCCCAGGTAAACCCCTGCCAAACCCCGGTGAAACGGGAATGATTAAACGAATAGACCACCAAGACCAGGATGGGCAGGTAAATAAACCCAACGCCCACCGCCGCCCACAGCCCTAGCCCCCATTTGGGCCAGCCTAACCCCGATCCGATGATTCCTGCCCCTCGCTATGGCCATGCCGCCCCACGAAATCCTCTGGTCGCAGTTGGGCAACAAACTCCCGGAATGCCTCCAACTCCGCTTCATCCGCCTCCCGGTCCACTGGAATCGAGGCATTCGCCACCACCTCCTCCATCACCCAAATCGGCAAGTCCGCCTTGAGGGCTAGGGCAATGGCATCGCTGGGGCGGGCATCCAACTGGCGCAACTCGTCCCCCCGGTACAGGTACAGCACTGCGTGAAATACATTGTCATGCAACGAATGGATCACCACCCGCTTGAGGGTGACATCCCACAATTTCCAGCCATTGAGCATCAGGTCATGGGTCAGGGGGCGGGGCAAATCCTCCCCCTCCAGGGCACTGATAATGGCCTTAGCTTCTGCCTGCCCAATCCAAATGGGGATAGCCCGCCGTTCGGTGGTATCCTTGAGGAGTACAATCGGATTACGGCTCAGGGCATCGAGGGCGATCCCGGCAACCTTCATCTCAATCATGCTTGGGTCGTGCCGCCTTTGGATTAACGATAGATTTGCTCTATTTACTATACTAAGACGGAACGACCGCTGAGGTGATCCCCCATGTTTACCGGGCTGATCCAGACCCTGGGGCAGGTGATTGCCCAGACCCCCGACCGGCTTACCGTGGCGACGGCGATGCACCATTTCCCCGATCTCCAGGTGGGGGACAGTATCGCCGTGGATGGGGTTTGTCTGACGGTCACAGCCTACGATGGGCGGGGCTTTACGGCGGCCACTTCCCCAGAAACCCGCCAGCGCACCTGTCTGGGGCAACGCCCCTGGGTGAATTTGGAACCGGCCTTGCGGGTGGGGCAAAAGTTGGGGGGGCATTTTGTCAGCGGTCACGTGGATGGGGTGGGGACGTTAACCCGTCGTGAACCGGTGGGGGGGGATTTTTGGGAACTGGACTTTAGGGTGCCCCCGCTGGTGCGCCGTTATCTGGTTCCCAAGGGCAGTATTGCCATCAATGGGGTGAGTTTAACCGTTGCCCAGGTGTGGGCGGATGGCCTGCGGGTGGCGGTGATTCCCCTGACCTATACAGCGACCAATTTGCCCTACCTGCGCCCCGGCGACCCGGTCAATTTGGAAGCCGACCTGTTGGGCAAGTATGTGGAACAATTGCTCCAGCCCAGGGGGGTGGCGACCCCCATTTCTCAGAATTTTTTAATCCAACACGGGTTTATGGACAGCGGGGCAAACCTGGTACAGTAGGGGTGCCGTCTCCCCAGGTGCCCCCGATGAATGACGTTGCGGCTCTCCCCCTGGCGCATCCCAGCCACTTTATCAACCGGGAAAAAAGTTGGCTCTATTTCAACGACCGGGTGCTGCACGAAGCCCTCGACCCCCGTACCCCCCTGTTGGAACAGGCGAAATTCCTGGCGATTTTCAGCACCAACTTGGATGAGTATTTCATGGTGCGGATTGATGCCCTGCGGGATCAGGTGGAAGCCAATGTGACCACCCCCAGCCCCGACGGTCTCACCCCCCAACAGCAACTGGATTTGATCAGCGCCCATCTGGCACCGGTGATTAGCCAACAGCATGATTATTTCGCCCAAAATCTGCGCCCCCGTTTGGCGGAAGCCGGGATTCTCATCGCCGATTACCCCACCCTCACCCCGGAACAACAGGCCTATTTGCACAATGATTTCCTGCGCCACGTGTTTCCCATCCTCACGCCCCTGGCGGTGGACCCCGGCCATCCCTTTCCCTATATGTCCAATTTGAGTTTGAACCTGGCCGTCTTACTCGAGGATACGAAAACCGGCCAGCACCATTTCGCCCGGGTGAAGGTGCCCACCAAGGCGGCGTCCAACCCTGGGGGTAAGGCGTTGAAACGGTTTGTCACCTTGCCAGAGTCGTTGCGCCCAGCGGGGGTGCGCTGGTTGGGGGTGCCCCTGGAGCAGGTGATTGGGCACAATTTGGGGGCACTATTTCCGGGGATGGAATTGGTGGGCTGGTATCCGTTTCGGGTCACCCGGGATGCGGATTTGGAAATCCGGGAAGATGAGGCGGGGGATTTGCTGGCGGAAATTGAAAAAGAAGTCCGGAGCCGCCGCTATGGCCGGGATGCCACCCGTTTGGAAATTGCCAAGTCCGCCCCGGAGTTGGTGCGCGAGACCCTCACCCAGGGGTTGAAAATTCAGGCACCTTGGATTTATGAAATCAACACCCTGTTAAATCTGGGGGATTTGATGGAGTTGGCGTTTTTGCCCTACCCGGAACTGCGGGACCCGGATTGGACCCCGGTGATCCCCGCCCTGTTTGAGGAAAAAGCCTACAGCGAAGCCCAGGGGGGGGTGGATTGGTTTAGTTTGATCCACCAGGGGGACGTGTTGGTCCATCATCCCTACCATTCCTTTGCGGGGACGGTGGAGCGGTTTATTGCCCAGGCGGCTACCGACCCGGAGGTGCTTGCCATCAAAATGACCCTGTACCGCACCTCGGGGGATTCGCCCATCGTCCAGTCTTTGATTACGGCGGCGGAAAATGGCATCCAGGTGGCGGTGCTGGTGGAATTGAAAGCCCGCTTTGATGAGGAAAATAATATCCTCTGGGCGCGGCGGTTGGAGCAGGCCGGGGTACACGTGGTGTATGGGTTAATTGGCCTGAAAACCCACAGCAAATTGGCCTTGGTGGTGCGCCGGGAGGGGGAAGGGATTCGCCGCTATATGCACCTGGGCACGGGGAATTACAATTCCAAAACCGCCCGGATTTACACGGATTTGGGGATTTTGACCTGTCGGGATGACCTAGCCGCCGATGTGACAGAATTATTTAATTTCCTCACCGGTTATTCCCGCCAACGGCAGTATCGCCATCTACTGGTGGCGCCGGTGAATATGCGGGAGGAACTGGTTCGGTTGATTCGCCAGGAGGCGGCTCACGCCCGGGCAGGACAACCCGCCCGGATTTTTGCCAAAATGAACGCCCTGGCGGACACGGGCATTATTTTGGAACTCTACGAGGCGGCGCAGGCGGGGGTGGAGATTCGCCTGTTGGTGCGGGGGATGTGTACCCTCCGCCCAGGGGTGCCGGGGTTGAGTGAGCGGATTCAGGTGGTGAGCATTATTGGGCGGTTTTTGGAGCATTCCCGGGTGTTTTGGTTCCACAATCAAGGGCAAGAAAATCTGTACATTGGCAGTGCAGATTGGCGTACCCGCAATTTAGACCGACGGGTGGAAGCCCTGACCCCGGTGCTGGATGCGGGGATCAAACAACAGTTGCAGGAGATCATGGAACTGATGTGGACAGACAACCGCCAGGCCTGGGATTTGCAACCTGATGGCACCTATATCCAACGCCAGCCCGCCCCCGGGGAGCCGGAACGGGGTTCCCATGCCCTATTGATGCAAAAAGCCTTGGCGGAAGCCACCCCAGCGGTGTAGGGTGACACAGTGCCAAGCAGAAGTTGACAAAATCATTCGCTACGAGGGTTCCAAGAAGGAAACCAACATTTGTAGTGCCTTCGAGCGACTACTGAATGATGATTGTAAACCCCGCAATTAGCCACTAATCCCAGAACTATAGCAATCCTACTTGATTTATAAACAAAAAGTTTCCAGAACCAAATACGGGGGCGGTGCCCCTGCGACCCTCTGTTCCATTCTCATTTAGGATTGCTATATATAGTAATCCTATCGGACATTGAAACAGTAATCACATGGGAAGCCCACTGGAACCTGATTTTTGTGGGTATCTGTTATCCAATTACTTAGGATTGCTACATTACCCAGAAGTCACTGGTACGGGTAAAGTTTTATTTTTATTTTGCTCTAAAACTTCCTCTAATTGCGTTTCGATATGGTGCCGCACAATTTGCCGATATTCTAAGAAATGTTCCGCCTGGGCGCACACGGAAAGGTAGCTACTTACCACCTGGGGATACCGCCAGAGGATATGCCCTAGATAGAGCCAAAATTGCCAACGGGTAGAACGCTTCACCCCTTGCCGCCAACAGAGAATCAGGAGCGCCCGCACATAGACCCAATTGATGGGCGTTTTTTTATGGGATTTTGACCGTTTTTGATAGCGTTGGCGACGAGCTTCCCCAAGGATTAAATAATGTTGATAAGTGCGTTTGAGCATGGCTTGGGGTTCATACAAATTCCAAAAAGCATCCACAAATTCCCGGGTGACTTCCACTAGGGGACGGGTGGGGGCAAAATTCATCAATGTGGCCTGGTGAATATCCCCTTTACCATTCAACAAACGCCCTTCTTTTTGCAACCGATGCCACAGAGCCGTATCGGGTAAAGCCTGCAACATACTCAGCATCGCCGTCGGAATCGCCGTATCCCGAACAAATTCCACAATCCGTTGCCCTGCCCCCGGTTTTTCCCCATCAAAACCGATGATAAAACCCGCCATGATGCGTAAACCTGACCGGGCGATGGTCAATACGGATTCCCGCAATGGGTCACGATTGTTTTGGAATTTGCGGGTGCGTTCTAAACTGTCTGCATCCGGGGTTTCAATCCCCAAAAAGACGGTGCCGAAATTGCAGGACACCATCAAATCCATCAACTCCTGATCTTCCGCTAAATTCACCGAGGCTTCCGTGCCAAAGGAAAAGGGATAATTACGTTCTTCTAACCAGGGTTTGAGTGCCTGCAAAAAGAGTTTGACGTTGCGTTTATTACCAATGAAATTATCATCTACGACAAAAATACTTTTGCGCCATCCCAGGTCATATAAACACTGCAATTCTGTCAATAATTGCGCCGGGGTTTTGGTGCGGGGTTTGCGCCCATAAAGCACAATAATGTCGCAAAATTCACACTGAAACGGGCAACCCCGGGAAAATTGCACGGACATTTCCGCATAGGCGTCCATTTGCAATAAATCAAACCGGGGCACCGGCGTTTCCGTCACTGCTGGTTTTTCCCCGTTGGCTCGGAACGTACCACTGGTTTCGCCCCGCTCCAAGGCTGCCACTAACATGGGTAGGGTTATTTCCCCCTCATCCAAGACCAAAAAATCGGCTCCAGCGGCCTCCGCTTCTTGGGGTAACGCCGTCGCATAGGGCCCCCCCACCGCCACCAGTTTTCCCCGTTGTTTGGCCTGCTGAATTTGGCGGGCAAAATCCTCTTTTTGCACAATCATGGCTGAAACAATCACCAATTCCGCCCAGTCCCATTCGGATTCGGTCACCTCCCGCACATTGCGATCCACCAGCTTAAATTCCCAGGTTTGGGGCAGAAGTGCCGCTACTGTAACCATGCCCAAGGGGGGAAGTTGGGCTTTGAGATTAATTAATTTCAGGGTATTTTCAAATGACCAAAAACTTGGCGGAAATTGGGGATAAATCAATAAAACACGCATACTGCCTCACCTTAGAGTAATTTTTATCAAGGGAACACTGACCAAGAAGGGGGATATGGGAAAAATTTGAATTTGCTTATTCCGTCCTTCCTAAAATTTTGCAAAACGAACAGTAATTATGCCGTCCAAACCGAGGTTCATTTGCGGGACATGGGTGATTTCAGTAAAAGTACCTCCCCAGTGTACCGACAATTTCCCCGTAACGCTAGGGTTGGCAGGATTTTTAGATTAATTGCAAAACCATGCCTTCCCGAGCCAGGACACTGTTGGGCAAAACCTGCCGCACCTGCGCTTCAATTTGGTCTAAAAACGGGTCATCATGGCTGGCATCGTGATGAAAAAGTACTAACTGCTTGACCTGCGCCGCCTGCGCCACCTGTACCCCCGCCTGCCAGGTGGAATGTCCCCAACCCCGCCGGGGCGTGACCGGGTGATGGTATTCCTCGTCCGTGTAGTTGGCATCATAAATCAAGACATCCGCATTACGGGCTAGATGTACCACACTGCGGTCAAGCCGGTCGGGATAATGTTCCGTATCGCTGGCATAAACGACGGTTTTCCCACCCCAGGAAACCCGATAGCCCAGGGCGTAATTGGGATGATTCAAACTGCCAGTTTCCACCGTGATTTCCCCAAGGGTGATTTTTTCCCCCGCTGTCAGGTCGTGGAAGTGCAAATCCGCCTGCATAATCTGCAAGGGCACCGGAAAATTGGGGTCAACCATTTGATTGCTGAGACTTTGCTTGATGGAATAGCCGTTGTAGGTGGCCGGGCCATAGATATGGAAACAATTTCCCGCCATATAGGCTGGGGTAAAAAAGGGAAAGCCCTGAATATGATCCCAGTGGGAATGGCTAAAAAACAGGTGGGCTTGGATGTTTTTTGCCCCCGTCAGGGTTTTGCCCAAGACCCGCAGTCCGGTGCCGCCATCAAAGATCAAACGTTGCCCACCCACCTGCATTTCCACACAGGGGGTATTCCCCCCATACCGCACCGTATCCGGTCCCGGCACCGCAATACTGCCCCGCACGCCCCAAAATCGCACTGCAAATTCTGCCACAACCTTGCCCGCCTGAGGTTTGTCCTACGGTTCAGAATAACCAACCGCAGTTCCTTCTGTCAGTGATTTTACCCATAATTGCCAGGGTAAAAATTTAACTCACCGGCGGCGATACAACCAGCGCATGGGTCTGCATCAACCCGTATTCCAACCCTTCTGCCACCGCTTGATAGGACGCTTCAATGATATTAGTGGACACCCCCACCGTCGTCCACCGGTGCGCCCCGTGGGTAAATTCCACCAATACCCGGGTAGTGGCGGCGGCTCCCGATTGCCCATCCAAGACCCGCACCTTGTAATCGCTGAGGTGAAAGTCCCGCACCTGGGGGTAAAAATTCTCTAAGGCTCGCCGTAGGGCGCGATCCAAAGCGGACACGGGGCCATTGCCCTCCGCCGCCGTGAGTAATTCCTGCCCGTCCACCGCCACCTTGATGGTTGCCACCGAGGAACTCCAATGCCCTTCCCCCTGCGCCTGGGTCTGGCAATGCACCTGGAACCCACGCAGGACAAAGGGGGGATGCCGTTGTCCCAATACCTGCCGCACCAACAGGGCAAAACTGGCTTCGGCGGCCTCAAACTGGTACCCTTGCCCTTCCAAATCCTTGAGCCGCTGGAGCACTTCCCGGGTGGCGGGATGGGTACGCTCCAGGGGCAAACCCAACTCCTGGGCTTTGGCGATGATGTTGCTCAGCCCGGAATGCTCGGAAATCACCACCCGCCGCTGATTCCCCACCTGCTCCGGCTGGATGTGCTCGTAGGTCAGGGGATTTTTGCCCACCGCACTCACGTGTACCCCGCCCTTATGGGCAAAGGCGGATAACCCCACATAGGGGGCATGGTCATCCGGGGCTAAATTCACCCGCTCACTCACCGCCCGACTCACCTCCACCAGGCGAGTTAATTGGGCAGGGGTAATGCAATTATACTTCAGTTTTAATTGCAAATTCGGGATTAATGTACATAGATTGGCATTCCCACACCGTTCTCCATAACCATTGATGGTTCCCTGCACCATGCGGGCACCGCTTTGCACGGCGGCCAGGGCATTGGCAACTGCGGTACCGCTGTCGTTGTGGGTGTGGATGCCGATCTGCGCCTGGGGAAAATGGGCTTTGACCTGCTGAACCATTTCCGTAATTTGGTGGGGCAAGGTGCCGCCGTTGGTATCACAGAGCACTAACCATTCTGCCCCAGCGGTGTAGGCGGTTTCCAGGGTGGCGAGGGCATATTCCGGGTTGGCTTGGTAGCCATCGAACCAATGTTCCGCATCGTAGAGGACATGCCGATGTTGGCTCCGCAGGTAGGTGATCGTGTCGGCGATCATGTCCAGGTTTTGGGTTAACGTGGTGCCCAGCCCCTCGGTGACGTGCAAATCCCAGGACTTGCCAAAAACCGTGACCCAGGGGGTGCCAGCGGCGAGAATCCCTTGCAGGAGCGTGTCTTCGGCGGCGGTGGTGCGGGGGCGGCGGGTGGAACAAAAGGCCACCAACTGCGCCTGGGTCAGGGGTTCCTGTTGTAGCTGCCAAAAAAATTGCACATCCTTGGGATTGGCGCCCGGCCAGCCCCCCTCGATGAAGGGTATCCCCAATTGGTCGAGTAGGTGGGCAATCTGGAGTTTATCTTCCAAACTCAAGGATAGGCCTTCCCGCTGGGCACCGTCTCGCAGGGTGGTATCGTAAATCCAGATGCGCTCCATAATATGGGGATCAATTGGCAGAGCAGAGAATGATCTTAATTGTAAGGCGGGCTTGGTGAATCAGCGGCTGTCGTTTTGGGAAAAACTCAGTTACGGGGCGGGGGATTTGGGCCCGGCGATGGCCGCCAATTTGATGGTGGTGTTCCAGTTGATTTTTTTTACCAATGTGGCGGGGTTGAATCCGGGTTTGGCGGGGACGGTGTTACTGGTTGGGAAAGTTTGGGATGCGGTCAATGACCCGCTGATCGGGGTTTTGAGCGACCGTACCCGTAATTCCTGGGGACGCAGGTTACCCTGGATGTTTTGGGGGGCGATTCCCTTTGGGGTGAGTTTTTTTTTCCTGTGGTGGGTGCCCCAATTTACCCCTGACCCGGAGCAAAATCAATGGTTTCTGTTTTGGTATTACGTTTTGGTGGCGATTGCGGTCAATACGTTTTATACGATAGTGAATTTGCCCTACACGGCTTTGACGGCGGAATTGACCCAGGATTACGACGAACGTACCAGTCTCAATAGCTTTCGGTTTGGGTTTTCGATTGGGGGCAGTATTCTTTCGCTCATTCTGGCGTTGGTGATTTTTCAGCTTTTGCCCAATCAACCGTTGCAACAATATGGGGTGTTGGGGGGGGTGGGGGCGGTTTTGATTACCCTGCCCCTCTATTGGTGTGTGGGGGGCATTTACCCCCGGGCGGTGCGGGCGGAACGGACTCGCCGGGAAACGACTCAGGAAACCCCCATTCCCCTCTGGGAACAGGTGCAGATTGCTTTGCGGAATCGCCCATTTTTGTTTGTGATTGGGATTTATCTCTGTTCCTGGTTGGCGGTGCAAAATACGGTGGCGATCATCCCCTATTTTGTGAAAAATTGGATGGGTTTGACCGACCAAGCCTTTACCCAGGTGGTGCTGGCGGTGCAGGTGACGGCGTTGATCATGCTGTTTGTGTGGGCAAAATTAAGCGAAAGCCTGGGGAAAAAGCAGGTGTATGGGCTGGGGATGGTGGCCTGGATTGGGGCGCAAACGGGTTTGTTTTTTCTGCAACCGGGGCAAACGGTGCTGATGTTTGTGCTGGCGGTGGTGGCGGGGGTAGGGGTGGCGACGGCTTATTTAATCCCCTGGTCCATGATTCCCGATGTGATTGAGGTGGATGAATTACAAACGGGACAGCGGCGGGAGGGGATTTTTTATGCCTTAATGGTGTTTTTGCAAAAAATTGGTTTGGCGGTTGGCTTATTTTTGGTGGGGCAAGCCTTGGAGGTGTCGGGGTTTATCAAAACTGTGGCGGGGCAACCGGAACCGCTCCAACCCCCGTCAGCTTTGTGGACAATTCGGCTGATGATTGGGCCTTTGCCCACCCTGGTGTTGGTTCTGGGGTTGGTGTTTGCCTATTTTTATCCCATCACCCGGGAAAAACACGCCGAAATTTTGCTCCGACTGGCGGAACGCAAAGCAATGGGGTCTGCTGAGTCGCCGGAACCCTAGGATTGGCGGGAATCCTTACCCGAAATCCAGTAGGATACAAGCAGTAGCATTCATTGGCAGGCTGTGGATTTGGGAATTGCTCCCCACGGAGGGGTGTTGATTGACCGGGTGGTCGCCCCGGCGGCTGAGGCGCAATGGCTGGCACAAACCCAGGGGGCACCGACTGTGACCTTGGGCGAACGTGCCCTCTCGGATGTGGAAATGATTGCCACCGGGGGGTTGAGTCCCCTGACCGGGTTTATGGGGGAGGCGGACTACCGGGCGGTGGTGGACACCCTGCACCTGGCAAATGGTCTGCCCTGGAGTATCCCGATTACCCTGGCGGTGACGGAGGCGGTGGCGGAGGGGTTAACCCCAGGGATTTGGGTGCGTTTAGCCGACCCCCAAGGGGAAGTGATTGGGGTGATGGAGTTGCAAGCACTCTACCGCCCAGACCGGGAACGGGAAGCGCAACGGGTTTACAAAACTACGGAAACCGCCCATCCGGGGGTGCAGGCGTTGCTGGAGCAGGGGTCGGTGTATCTGGGGGGACCGATTTGGGTGTGGCGGTTGCCCACGCCGCCCTTTCCTGCCTACCATTTGCCGCCCCGTAAAAGCCGCCAGGTGTTTCAAGAGCGGGGTTGGCGGACGGTGGTGGGGTTCCAGACCCGCAATCCCATTCATCGGGCGCATGAGTACATTCAAAAATGTGCGTTGGAAATCGTGGACGGGTTGTTTTTGCATCCCTTGGTGGGGGCGACCAAAAGCGATGATATTCCGGCGGCGGTGCGGATGCGTTGTTATGAGGTGATCTTGGAACGCTATTTTCCCCCGGAGCGGGTGGTGTTGGGGGTGAATCCGGCGGCCATGCGTTATGCGGGGCCCCGGGAGGCGATTTTTCACGCCCTGGTGCGGAAAAATTATGGCTGTACCCATTTCATCGTGGGGCGGGATCATGCGGGGGTGGGGAATTACTACGGCACCTACGAGGCGCAGGAGATTTTTCGGGAATTTGACCCCACAGCCCTGGGGATCACCCCCTTGTTTTTTGAACACGCCTTCTATTGCCCCCGTACCCAGGGGATGGCGACCAGCAAAACCAGCCCCAGTCCACCGGAGGAGCGCATCCATCTTTCGGGCACCAAGGTGCGGGAATTGTTGCGCCGGGGCGAAGCGCCCCCCCCGGAATTTAGCCGACCCGAAGTGGCGGCGATTTTGATTGCGGCGATGCGGAGTTAGCTAGGGGCAGTATGGGCTACACCCGGCGTTCCGTACTCCAAACCATGCTGTTGACCTTGGGGGGCGCGCTTTGGGGTGCCAGACGGGTCTTAGCCGCCCCTACCGCCCGCAAACTGGCTCTGTTAATCGGCATCAATCATTACCCCCGCCTGACCAAGACCCCCGCACTTGCCGGGTGTGGGACGGATGTGTGGCTCCAGCGGGAATTGCTCTGTGGGCGGTTTGGGTTTGCCCCGGCGGATGTGCTGACCTTGACCGATGCCCAGGCGAGCCGGAGTCAGATTCGCCAGGCCTTTCAGGAGCATCTAGCCCAGCAGGTCCGGGTGGGGGATGTGGTGGTCGTGCATTTTAGCGGCTATGGGACTCGGTCGGCTCAACCCCTGCTCCTGCCCAGCGATGCGGGGTTCGACGGCGTTGGGAACGGTATTGACAACGGCATTGGGGAGGGGGAATTGCTGGACTGGTTGCGGCAATTAGCGACGGAACAGGTGATCACCGTCCTGGATACGGGGTATGACTATCCGGGGAGTTTTGCCTGTGGCAATATGCGGGTGCGGGCCTGCCCGGCCGTTCCCGAGGGGTTGCTCCCCCCCCCAACTACCGCTCGTCCGCCGGGGGTGCTATTCCGAGCCGCCCGCCCGGGGACTGTTGCCACCGAAGCCCTCTGGCCGGGATTTAGTGCAGGTACATTAACCTACGCCCTCACCCAAACCCTGTGGGGCACGACCCCCGCCCCGATTTTGGTGGAGGTGGCCGCCCAGATTGCCCAGACCGTGGGTTCCCAACAGGCACCGGAGATGGTGGGTGCCCCCCGGGGATTGCCGGTGGCAGTCGGAGCCGCTGGTCGAGTGGTGCAGGTGAATGCCGACGGGGTGGAATGTGTACTGGCGGGGCTGGCTCCCTGGATTTTGGCGGCTTTAGCCCCCGAATCCCAACTGGAAACCCCCCAGGGGGTGAGGCTGGTACTGCGCTCCCGCAATGGACTGATCGGCAAAACCACCAACCCCGGCTCCGTCCAGGTGGGGGATTGGGTGCGGGAACGGGTGCGGGTCGTGCCGAGCAACGTAAATGTGACCATTGCCCTGGCCGCCGACCTGGAGCGCATTGAACGGGTGGATGCCACCAGTGCCCTGGGCAGTCTGAGTTATGTCAATACGGTCAAGGTGGGGGAACAACGGGTGGATTGTCTGCTGGGACGGGTCACCCCCACCACCTACGGGCTGTTTTCCCCCGGCCACGACCTCCTGCCCGGCACGGAAGGGGAAGCGGATGAGACGGTGAAGGCGGCGATCAAACGCCTGATTCCCCGCCTGCAAAACCTCCTGGCGGTCAAACTCCTGCAATTAACCGATAACCTGGCGGCCACCCCCCTGAACCTGACCGTCCGGCTCACCCAGGCGGAGCGGCTCCTTTTGACCCAGACCACGGCGCCCACCCCCACTGCCAACGGCATCAGCCAGGACCTTCCCACCTTGGCCGCCGCCAGCCCCCTCACCTGCCAGGTCAGCCACCGGGAAACCCAGCCCCTGTTTGCCCTACCCTTGACCATCCAGGCCAACCAGGAAATCACCCCCCACCCGCCCCAGGTTCTGCCCCCCCAGACCCCGGTTACCCTCACCTTCAATGCCCCCACCACCCCCGGGCTAACGGAATTGCGCCTTTTACTGGGCACCTCCGAATGGGCGACCCCCCTGCCCCCGGAACCCCTGCCCCTCGCCCAGGCGATTCTTGCCCACCTGCACCAGGTTACCTCCGCCCCCAAGGACACCTACCAACTGCACCTGGATACCTGGGCGGGTCTATCCCTCATGTATCGGGTGGGCTAGGCGGGGCAATCTCTTCGTGCAAAATACAGCGAATGTGATTAATGGCCAAATCCCCCAAACCCAACTCCGGGCGAGAGCCATCCGGGAGGCGCAGACGTTCAAAACGAATTCCCCGCCCCAGTTCCAGGTGATACCAGGCTAAGCCCAAGAAAAATCGCTGGGGTTGCAACCAAGGCCGTTCCAGCAAATGATCCGTGTTGGACTCGATGGGCAACCAGCCCCGCCCCGGCCAGTACACCTCCAGCCACACATGGTTGAACTGGGGCAACAGCGGCACCCCCAACAATTCCGGGTTTTTCGGACATTTGTACCGCCCTGCCGTCCGGCAGGCAATGCCATTCAAACGCAACAGCGCCAGCATAATCCCCACATATTCCCCACAGGAACCCGTCCCCCGCTTGAGGGCAATATGGGGCGGGTCAATCGTACTTTTCATGTGATACCGCAGGCGGTCATAGACATAATTGCGAATCGCCAGCAATTTTTCCGGGAAGGTCTCGGCACCCGCCACCGCCTCCCGCGCCGCCGCCCGGATGATCGGTTCATCCATACTCAGTTCATCGTCATCTACCAAATACTGCTGTTGTAATTCCGGCTCCAGGGGGGGAACTTCGGGATGCTCCGGGATTTGGTATTTGATGCTAAAAACTTCTAATTCCGCCCGCCAGCCAAAAATCAACCCCTGCCGTTGGGTCAAACGGTCAAAGCGAAACACCGCCACCGGCTGTCCCGCCTCCTGCTCCAGGGTAAAGGGCAGTCCCACCGGTTCCACCCGCCGTAACCGTTGCCGCTGGGTCGTAGCAGGCAGGGCAATCCGCCACTCCACCTGCGCTAAATCCACCGCCTCCAGGGGGCACCACTCCTCCACATAGCTCAGTTCCAGGACATAACCATTACTGAGGGTGTACTGCCCCTCCGGGTAATACTGAAAGCTCAAAGGATGCACCAGCACCCGGTCCCGAAACCCCAATTGCAGGGACTGGCTGGCATTCGGCTCATCCCGGATGTACGGCTCCTCCCCCGCATAGGCCACATAGTACCGCCCCCGCCAGTAAGCTAACCCCACCGGCGACTCGTAGGGGGTAAGAACCGCAAGTTCCACCCGCCCCGTCTGCCAATTTAATTGGTACAAAGTTTGTTCAATGTTATCACAAAGCCAGAGTTTTTTCTCCAGGACGGCTAACTGGGAAATCCCCACCCCTGGGGTTTGCCAAGTCTGCACCACCTTCCCATCCGTGACCCGGATGACCCAGATACAGCCCCGCCCCTGACTGCTGATGTACAGCCATTCCCCCCATTTGACAATCCCTTCCGCCTGGTCGTCCAGAGTGAGGGTCAACACCGGTTCCGCCAACTGCCACCGCCCCGCTTCCCGATGTACATAGCTGACATACACCTGTTCCCGATCCGTGAACCAAAGGGCATCCCCTTCCAGGCTCCACCCCCCCACATCCTGGAGGTAATGGGTCGTCTCCGGGTTGAGAATCCGGGTGTCATCGCTGAGCGGGTCAAGGCTCGCCAGGTAGCCCGAACGGGGGTCCACCGTCAACAGCCGGTCATGCCAGGGCACCAGTCCCCGTAAACTGCGGAGCGCATGGGGGCGCAGGGTACGAAAACCGGTATCAGGCATGGACGGGAAACCTAACAGATAATTAATCATTATGGATCAGTTATTAAAAATTCAATCCTGCCCATGCCCAGACACCCCCCGGTTCCGTTATTATATAAGTTAATTAAGAAATGTGAATAAGTAGGGGGGAATGAAGGATGATTGCCACCATTGCACCGACCCAACCCAAGCGGTTAACCCTTCAGGTTGAGTTTTTGGGAGACCAAACCACCGTTATTCGTTCATTAGATTGGGATCGGGATCGGTTTGATATTGAATTTGGGTTACAAAACGGCACCACCTACAATTCCTTTTTGATTCGGGGGGACAAAACCGCCCTGGTGGATACCTCCCATGCCAAATTTCGTGAATTATATCTCCCCCAAATCCAAGAGTTAATTGATCTGACCAAACTGGATTATTTAATTATTAGTCACACGGAACCGGATCACAGCGGTTTGGTGCGGGATATTTTAGCGTTGGCTCCTCAGGTGACGGTGGTGGGTTCCAAGGTCGCCCTGCAATTTTTGGATAATTTTGTCCATCGTCCCTACGAGCGGCTACAGGTCAAACAGGGGGATAAAATTGACCTGGGGCAGGGGCATATTTTGGAATTTATCAGCGCCCCCAATTTGCATTGGCCCGACACGATTTTGACCTGGGATCATGGCAGTAAAATTCTGTTTACCTGTGATGTGTTTGGGATGCATTACTGCCGGGAACGCCTCTACGATGAATCCCTGACGGAAATTGAAGAGGATTTTCGCTATTACTACGACTGTTTGATGGGGCCGAATGCCCGGTCGGTGCTGGCCGCCTTGAAACGCCTGGCTCCCCTGGGGCAACCCCGCTTGATTGCCACGGGGCATGGGCCATTACTCCAGCATTACATCCCGGACTGGCTAGAACGCTACCAGCGATGGAGCCAGGAGCAGAGCCAAGCGGGCAATACGATTGCCGTATTTTATGTGGCTGATTATGGGTATAGCGACCGGATTTCCCAGGCGATTGCCCACGGGGCGACCAAGGCGGGGGCGACGGTGGAAATGATGGATATGAAATCGGCGGATTTTCAAGAGGTACGGGAGTTGGTGGAGCGCAGTCAGGGGTTGGTGGTGGGGATGTCCCCGGTCAGTGGGGAATTTGCCCCGCACACCCGGGCGGTGGTGAGTACGATTTTGGGTTCCGTCCATGCCAAACAACGGGTGGGGTTGTTTGAATCGGGGGCGGGTGAGGATGAGTCCATCCATGTTTTGGCGGCAAAGTTCCGGGATTTGGGTTTGGAGCCAGGGTTCCCCCATCTGCGCTGGACCGGGCAACCGACCCCGGCGACCTATCAGCGGGCGGAAGAGGCGGGGACAGACCTGGGGCAATGGGTGAATCGGGACCGGACGATCCAGCAGATGAAGTCCCTGGATAATGACCTGGATCGGGCGTTGGGACGCTTGAGTGGCGGTCTATACATCATTACGGCAAAACAGGGGGAGCGGAGCGGGGCGATGCTGGCCAGTTGGGTAGCGCAGGCGAGTTTCCAGCCCTTGGGTTTAACGATTGCGGTGGCGAAGGACCGGGCGATTGAAGCCCTGATGCAGGTCGGGGATCACTTTGTTTTGAACGTGCTGGAAGCGGGGAATTACCAACACCTGATGAAACACTTTTTGAAGCGGTTTGCCCCGGGGGATGACCGCTTTGCCGGGGTGAAAACCCAGACCGCCAGCAATGGCTCCCCGATCTTGACCGAGGCGCTGGCGTACTTAGAATGTACAGTAGCCACCCGGATGGAATGTTCTGACCATTGGATTGTCTATGCCACGGTGGATACGGGGCGGGTTGCCAAACCGGATGGGTTGACGGCGGTACACCATCGCAAGGTGGGGAACCATTATTAACCCTTGGGAACCTTAACTTTGGCGGGCACCCCGATACTGCATTTGCCGCCGCAGACGAAATTTTTGCGCCAGGGAAGGCATATCACTCCGATGCCCCACCACAATCAACGTATCCCCCGCCTGCACCACCAGGTTTCGCTCCGGGTTATCCACCAACAGCCCATCTGCCCGCCGCAGAGCCACCACGATGAACGTCCGCTCCCCCCGCACCTCCACATCCCCCACCGTGCGGCCAATCAGGGGCGAATGTTCCGGCACCAATAGTTCATCCATCCGCAGGCTGATTTGGTTGAGCATTTCGTTAATCGTACTGCCACCATCATTCCGATCCAGCAGGTCAATCGTGGCAGGGTGGGTGATCAAATAGGCCAACCGCATGGCTCCAATCGTCGCCGGTAGCACCACATGGTCGGCACCCGCCAGGCGCAGTTTCCGTTCCGTCGCCGGAAATTCCCCCCGAGCCAGGATGGTCAACCCCGCATTCAGCCCCCGGGCGGTCAGGGTGATAAACACATTCAGGGCATCATCCGGGAGTACGGTTGCCAAGGCTCGGGCCCGCTCCACCCCCGCCCAGACCAGGGTTTCCTCATCCTCCGCATTGCCCAGATGGGTTAAATAGCCATGTTCGGCCGCCTCCCGAATCCGCTCCTCGTTAATATCCAACACAATAAAGTCCAAACCCGCCTCGTACACCCGTTGCGCCAGGATTTGCCCCATGCGCCCATAACCGCAGATAATCACGTGATCCTGTAGTTGGGTAATTTTTTGGTGCATCCGTTGCGACTCCAAAACCTGTTTAATTTCCCCTTCCGTCACAAATTGAACCAAAGCCCCAATCGTGCCCACCACCGCCGCACTTCCTAGGATAATAATTAACACCGTAAATAGCCGTAAGGCGGGGGTATTGATGGGTCGCACCTCCCCAAATCCCACCCCGAAAATGGTAATGATGACCATATACAGGGCATCCAAAAACGGCCAACCCGCCAAGACCCAATACCCGAAAACCCCGAAGACCAGCACCCCCGAAAACACCGTGAGCGCCGTCAATAAATTTCGCAACCCTGGGGAAACCCGCCAACGTTCCTGCAATCGCCTGGCCTGTTTGATGAATTTGGGGAAGGAGCGACGGGACACGGGCGACCTCACGGGCTAGGAGTTGGGTTAGATAGGTTGAATGTCAAGGGAAACGAATGGGTTTAATTTCTTAGTTATTTCACACTGCGGCGGTCATAGATTTTCCAGGCATCCCCCACCCGGCGCAGGTCAAAGCGATAGGTGTCCCGGTCGGTTTTACTTTGGCGCAGACGCCCATTTTTGTAAATATTCAACTGCTCCTGAATGGTAAGGTCCAAAACCATGTGATTGGCAGTGGATTTAAGCACCCGTTTCAGGGTCACTTGATTGCGCCCATAGCGGTAATAGGTATTATTTTTACGCAACCAATCCACGGAACCATCCTGCTTGGCAACGTCAGTCCAGGCAGGTCCCGTCAGGAAATTGGCCGCCAAATCCAAATCATAGGGCGGGGCAAAGATAGTTTTTTTCGCCTCTAACCAGGCTTCCACCAGGGCGACCCCATCCTCAGCGGAAAAACTGCTGGTCGTCGGTGCGACGGCACTTTTCTGCCCCCCACTCCCCCCCACCTGCGGGGATGGTACAGAGGTTGCCTGGGGGACGGTGGTCACGACCGTTGGCGAATGCCGTTGGGAGATAACCCAAACCAATGCACCTGCCACTGTCAAAACCCCTCCCAATCCCAAGCCCAACAGCAACAGCACCATCACCGGCACCTTGGTCGCCTCCTGGGGGTTAATGGGATGCGGCATTGGTAGCGTCTGAGCCGCCATCGGCATCGGCTGGGTGGGGGGCGTGGGAGCGGCAACCACCGGCGTTTGGTAGGGTACCGTGTCAAATTCTGTAGCTTCAAAATCCTCCGGCACCAATACCGCCAACACCTGCCCCGCCTGGTCAAACGCCCCAGCTAACATCTGGGTCAACACCTGCGCCAGGGTGGGGTCAATCTCACAATGTTCCTGCCAGAGCCAATCCGGGCTAGGGGGATAGCCGGTCAACAGGGTCACCGCCGCCCGTGCCAAGGCCACAATATCCTGCTGGGGCGTGGTGGTGGTCGGCGTGCGGGTTGGGGGCACCAACTGACAGCCGTGGGGCACCTGCTGAATCGTGCTCAAACTCACCCCCCCATGCGCCTGATGCCGGTCGTGGTATCCCCGCAGTTGGCTCAGCACCTGCTGCAACAACAGCCGCACCTGGGACTCATTCAGCGGTTGCCCGTCCCGTTCCAATAAAAGTTGCCGGTAGGATACAGCCATCTGATCTGATCTGCTTCCCCCACAGGTAGCCAACTCTAGTTTAATCATTGGAGCTAGGTTGCCCATGAACCTGCGTACCGGAGGCATTAAACGAACAGAAATGCCGCAGAACCCAGGACGACAATTATCATCAATTGCCTGGGGGTTGCTGTAGGTAGAAAAGTTTTTACTTAAAAACACTGGTGACGATGACGGTGATGGTTGCAGTCGCTAGTAACCCAAAGGCTAGATTAACCACCTGAGTTGAGGCTTTTTGATAGGTTTCAACAATTAAATTCGTTTTGGCTTGTTCCGCCTCTAGTTTGGTAACTTTTTGATCCAGGGCTTCTACGCCATGCTCTAAAGTCTCTACCCGATGTTCTAAGGCTTCCACCCTGTGATCCAAGGCTTCCACCCTGCGATCTAGGGCTTCTACCCTGCGATCTAGGGCTTCTACCCGTTGATCTAGGGCTTCTACCCGTTGATCCAGCATCGTCACTTTATGGTCTAGGGCTTGCACCTGTTGAGCAATACTCTCTAGGCTAGCGGCAATGGTTTCGAGGGTCACGGGAGAACTCATCGCTCAACTTTCCCCGGTATCTACAGCTTGATCATACATCAGTGGATTTGCCCCCCGAGGGACTAAAATGGTATCTTGACATGGCAATCCTAAATGAAAACAGAATCAAATTCCAGGGGCATCGCCCCCGTAAAAGAAGTACCTGCGGTGTATGGTTCTAGAAAACTTTTGTTTGTATAGTCATTCCGTTTTAGAATGCGACACTTTTTAGGTATTTGCAATCGCTCTATTCCTTTCCAGGAGAGGGTTTGTAGGTGAAGGCGAATGTTGCAAACTTGTTTGAAATGACTATAAATCAAGTAAGATTGCTATAGCAATCCTAAATAAGAATCGAACAGAAGTCGTAGGGGCATAGCCTCGGTATTTGATTCTGGGTAATTTTTGTTTGTAAATCAAGTAAGATTGCTATATAACCAAGCATTAAAATTGCCCTAACCAACTTTACCCTGGCGCAAATCAGCCAACAACCCGCTACAGGCATCCGTGAGCAAATCCAAGACCAATTCAAACCCCTCCGCCCCGCCGTAATAGGGGTCGGGCACTTCCTTGTAGGGGTAGGTGCGGCAAAATTCACACATCATTTTTACCTTAGAACCGTATTGGTTCTGTCCATCCAGCGCCAGAACATCCCAATAGTTTTGCCGATCCATCGTTAAAATCAGGTCAAAATTGGCAAAATCCGCCCGCTCAAACTGCCGTGCCCGCCCGGTGAGGAGAATGCCCCGTTTTTTCGCCGCCAACTGCATCCGCTCGTCCGGGGGACTGCCCCGGTGATAGCCAATCGTCCCCGCCGAATCGCACACGTATTGTTCCTGGAGGTTCGCTTGCCGGAGTAAATGGTTCATGATCCCCTCCGCCGCCGGGGAACGGCAGATATTGCCCATGCAAACAAACAGCAGGCGAGTCGGTGGGTTGCTCATGGATGTTTGGCACAAAAGCATCCTCAATGTAACAAACTTGCCCCCAAACCCGCTAAACTGGGCATTGGTTCCCTAGGATAAAGGCGTATGGCGGCAGAAATGTATGTCGGTCAGCAGGTGCGGGTGTGCTGTTTGAAGGACCGGGTCGGCTCCGAAGTCAGCAAAAAACTGGGTCAAGTCGGCGTGGTGAGCGATATGCGGGTGGTGGATGGCAAGGGAATTGGGCTGATCGTGCGTTTCAATGACCAAAGCCAAACCTGGTTTTTCCCCGAAGAGTTGGAACCCGCCTTTAAGCTGAACTGATGGCGCGCATCATCACCTGGCTGGGACAAGCGGGACAGAGGGCAGGGATCGTCGCCGGGGTGGCTCGCTGGTTCGCCCAACGGCAAAAACGGGTGCTGGTCGTCACCCATTGCCCCAACCCCCACCTGGATCGGGAACTGGAAACCACCTTAACCCCGCAGCCCCAGGAAGTGAGTCCAGGGATCAAAGCGGTACAACTCCAAGCCATTGTCCTACTTGAGCAACTCTGGGAAGAACTCAAGGCTCTGGAAGCCCGCTATGTGAAATCCCCCTTTTTCCGGGATGTGTATGGGCAGGAATTGAGCGTCTTTCCGGGTTTGGATAGTTTATTGACCCTGAATGCCCTGCGGGGGTATCGCCAGGATCAGCAGTACGATGTGATTTTATACGACGGTGCCAGCGACCGGGAAACCCTGCGGATGATGGGGGTTCCCACCCTGGCGGACTGGTATTACCGGCGGTTTACCCAGGTGTTTGTCGCTTCGGAATTTAGCCGCAATGTCTCCCCTTTTGTCACGCCTTTGGTGGGGGCGATGTTTACCAGCGGTTGGGAAAATCAAAGCCTGGAGCAACCCAAGGAATTCCTGGAAAATTTGTTCCGCCAGGGGCAAGATTTGGTCAACGACCCCCAAGCCCTGTGCGCCTATTTGGTCACCAACGGTCACAGCCTGGACGTGCAGATGGCGCGTTGGTGGTGGGGGAGTGCCCAGCAGGTGGATGTGCGGGTGCAGGGGGTGCTGTTGACCGAGGGGGAACCGGCGCCCCTGGGGGATACCTTTGCGCCCTTGCCGGTGGGGACAGTGGCGCATTTGTTGGATTTTGACCACCTTGCCCCGGTGCCCGCCCCCATGACGTTGGACTTGGAAGCCAAACAAATTCAGTTGTTTTTACCCGGATTTCAAAAATCCCAGGTTAAACTTACCCAGTATGGACCCGGCTTGACGGTTGAGGCGGGGGATCAGCGGCGGAATATCACCCTACCCAGCCAATGGCAGGGGCAAAGCATTACCAGTGCCCGCTTCCACGAACCCTACTTAACCATCACCTTTTAGGATTACATTTTAGGTAGTTATGTTGCCCTGGGGGAACGTATGGGGGACGCAGACCAACGGTCAACCAACCTACCGCCAGCCAATGGGGGGGAAACGCCTGCCCCAGAGCCATCCTCAGCGTTAGAATCGGTTAACTCACAAGATTCATTAACCGAGTTAGAAACTTCTCCTTTGACGGCATCTACCCATCTTTCTGAATCAGAAGTTAATCCCTTAAACGTATCTGATAATTTGCCAGAATTAGAAGATAATTTATCAATACAAAAAAATGATTTAACAGAAGGATGCGTTAAGCCCACAGAACTAACTAATGATTCACCTGTACCAGAAATTAACCCGCCAGAAGCATTAGCTACCCCCGCAGAATTAGACGATCATTCACCCGCTGTAGAAACGCATCCGGTAGAGATAGGTTCTAACCCATCAGAATTAGATGACCCGTCTGTAGCGCCATCCGCATCGTCGCTTGGGTCAAACTCTGAATTGCCCACAGGAGCATCATCTCCAGGAACTACCCCCCAATTGCCCGATCCCCAGGTGCCTGTCCAGCGTGCTTGGCGCAATGCTCCCCGGCCGCAAAAATGGACGCAACTCAAACGTCCTGCCACCTGGCCCCTGTGGTTGTTGGGTTTGGGCACGTTGGTTTTGGCCTATCTTTTGGTCTTGACCAGTTTTTATTGGGTGGGGCAGGCGGGAAGTCAAATTCTTTTTTTAACCCTGCGTTACTTTAGCTGGGTGCAACCGCCGGTGGGGATCACGGTGGGTTTGCTCTGGTTTTGTTTCACAACGGCTCCCTGGGTACTGGGCTGGAGCGTGAAACGGTTGGGAACGGGGCGGGCGTTGACCCTGGCGGAATTGGGGGAACGGTTCCCGGAAACCGCCCGATTGCTGGAAAAATTTAGCACCGACCGCCGCTGGCCGCCGATCAAACTGTGGTATTTGGAGCATCCGGCACCCCTGGTGTGGAGTTTTGGTTGGTTGCCCCGTGCCCACTGGTTGGTGATCACGGCGGGGGCGGAGTCTGCCCTGGATGACCGGGAGTTGGTGGCCTTGGTGGCGCAGGAGTTGAGTCGGCGGTTGTTGGTGCGTTTGCCCCTGGGACGGACGGCGGTGTTTTTGGGGCTGGGCTTGCTGTCGGGGTTGACGTTGCTACACCACATTCCTTACTTAATCTATCTGCATCTGGCACGGCTGGGGGAACGCTGGCGGCGGGTGAGTTGGCTGACGGGTACCCTGTCCTGGCTCTTTTACGGGTGGTGGGGATTGTGGCGGTGGGGGGGGTTGGGATTTGCCCGGGTATTTACCTTCTATGCAGACCGACGGGCGATGCTGATGACCCCTGACCCCAATGCCCTTGCCCGTGCCATTTTGAAATTGAATGTGGGGACGGCGGCGGTATTGCAGGAAAAGGGCGGTCTGCCGCATCTCTACAACCTGTGGGAATTGCTTTTGCCCGTGCATCCCCGGTGGGGGGTCTTTTTGGGGACGGTGCCGCCGGAGGTGCCCTGGGAGCAGGTGTTGCGTCCCCGCTGGCCCTGGTTGAATTTATCCCTGGCGCAGGCGGATGTGACCACTCGGTTGGGTTATCTGATGGGGGTGGCGCAGACCTGGAAGATACCACCGGAGGTGACGATCCCCCCGCGGGAACCCTTGCCCTGGCAACACCATGCCCTGTATCTGGCACCCTGGTTGGGGTTGGGGGCGGGCTGGTTGGTGGGGTGGTTTGTCGGGCTGTTGATGGGGTGGTTTTTATCCCAGCCGGATCGGTGGGTGGCGGTGGCGTTGGCTTGGTTTGGCTGGGGGTGTGGGACGTTGGTGCGGGTGAATTTCTTTTATCCCGATTTGCCCCGCACTCGCCCGGAAGCGGAACCCGATGTGGTGCAGGCGGTGACGGTGGGGGCGCATTCCCCAGCCTATGGGCAGACCCAGTATTGGCAGGGGCAGTTGTTGGGGCGGTTGAGTTGGGATAATGCCCTGGGGCAGGATTTGTGGTTGGCGACCCGCAAGGGCACGATTCCTCTGCATTACCAACCGTCCCCCAGTTATTTGGGGCATCTGTGGTTGGGCAGTCGTCATCCCCTGCGGTTCATTGGCAAGCCGGTGGCGGTGCAGGGTTGGTTGCGGTGGGGGGCGACTCCCTGGCTGGATGTGGAGCAGATGGAAACCCGGCAGGGCAAGAAAACCAAGGCGGGTCATCCGATTTGGGCAACCTTAGCTGCCTTTGCCGCCATTGCCATCGGGGTCTATATCCTGGGGTTTGTGGGGGTGAGTTGGCAGATTTTTGCCCCGACCGAATCCATCCCGGATTTGGGTTCGTAATTATTTGATAGATTCAACCATTTGTGTGGGTTTATGCCTACGTTCAATTGGTGAATTTTATCCCCTTTATCTTAGGAGTCAATGGTCATGAATTTTGGCAATTTAGGACGTTGGTTGGTGGGTGGAGCCATGTTTGTCTCCCTAGCGGGTGCGCCGCAGTAATGTAATGCTACCTTTGGGTTCGCCATGCTGTAGGGGCAAGTCCGGGGGGTACACTGGAGGGTATGAATTTTTTTTCCCCCAGTAGCACCGACCAGGAATTGTTCCAGGGCATTCAGCAGGGCAAATCCCGGGCAATGGCTCTGCTCTACGAACGCTACGGTACGTTGGTGTATTCATTGGCGTTGCGGGTACTGCAACAACCCCAGGAGGCGGAGGATTTGACCCAAGAAGTGTTTACGACCCTGTGGCACAAGGGGGGCTACAACCCCCAACGGGGTTCTGTGGCGACCTATCTCACTACCCTGACCCGTTCCCGGGGCATTGACCGGCTGCGGATGCGCCAAGCCCGTCTGCGGTTGGCTCAGCGGTGGGGGGCTGGGGAATGGATGCCGGTGGCAGGGGGGTTGTGGGAACAGGTGAGTGTGCAGGAACGGCAGGAGCGGGTACAGGCGGCGTTGTCCCAATTGGAGGCGGAGCAACGTCATCTGCTGGAACTGGCTTACTACCAGGGGTTGACCCAAGCCCAGATTGCTGAACAATTGAATCTACCCCTCGGCACGGTGAAAACCCGTACCCGTGCCGTCCTGTTAAAACTCCGCAAATTGTTGCAGGATCAGATATAGACCTATCCCATGCCTATGAACGACTCCACGGAAGAATTATTGGCGGGTCTGGTTCTCCAAGACCTATCGGCGCAGGAATGGGAGGAATGGGAAACCCAAATGGCCAATGACCCGGCTTTGGCGCAGGAATTAACCGCATTACACACCGTTTGGCACAGTCTAGCCTACGGTTGCGAAGCCGTGGCACCTCCGCCCAGCCTCAAACAGAAAATTCTCGCCACCGCCCCGGCCCGTCCCCGCCCTTGGTTGTGGGGGATAGCGGCTCTGGGTATCCTCAGCAGTGGGGGATTGGGGGCCTGGGGTTGGTTCAACGCCCAGCAGTTGCGCCTCGCCCAGCGGGAATTGCAGGTGCAACGGGAGGTAGTGGCGGCCTTGCAAAACCGGGACACCCAGATGGTCACCCTGACGGGCAGGGATACGGCCAAAGGAGCGACTGCCCGGGTGCTGACGGGGCAAGGGGAAGTGCTGGTGGTGTTTAACCAAAAACTCCCCAAACCCCCCAAGGATCAGGTGTATGTCCTGTGGGCGATTACTAAGGATGGGAAAAAAATCGCCTGCGGTAAATTCATTCCCAACGAGACTGGGGTGATTCGCTGGGCGAATCCTCGCTTTATGCCCAATGCCCCGAACGTGCAAACCCTGGCCATCACCCAAGAGCCAGACCTGAGGGATGCCCCCACGGGTCCAATGGTCATGGGTGGGTCAGCGATCTAATCGGGCAATATATGGCAATCTTAAATAATTTTAGGGCACCTCTATAAATTCAAAGTTAGCGGTCGCAGGGGGGTACCCCCGCCCTTGGTTCTGGGTAAGATGGGCATTCCCAGGATGGGATTGATGATTGGTTCAAATCAGAAGTGTTGAAAGGTAGGTAAAGGCAGAAAAAGAGGGGTCAAAATATGGTATTCTAATTCATATAAACCAAAACATGAAACAACTATGAAATTCAATTCTTTTCCCGGGATTGTCAAATTTTTACTCAAAGACCTGCCAACTAATGATTATCCAGTTCTAAATTCTCGCTTATTTTGTTCAATCTGGTTTGCTTGCATTTTAGACAAAGGAATCAACAGTTTACGGGACTTATTTTACCAATTAAATCATGCGGGCATTAAGGTTGACTTATCCACGTTTTCTAAGGCGAACAAGACAAGAGACCCACAAATTTTTATGCATCTTTATCATAAATTATTGCATTATATTGAGGAAGCTCATCCTGAAAAGAGGTTGGTTTTATGTCCTTTTGATGCTACCGTAATACCGCTGATGAGTAAGTTATTTTGGCTCCAAGGCTATCGCCAAGTAAAGTTAATAACCACTTTGAATCAAGATACGAAATCTACTGGTCATTTAATTGTTAGTCCTGGACAGGCACATGAGATTAATTTTGGTGAAGATATTGTGAAAATGCTACCGGAAAATGGAGTCGCAGTCGGGGATAGAGGGTTTTGCAGTCACAAAGTATTTGAACAATTTATCGAAAATGATGCCCTTTTTATTATCCGTATTAAGTCGAATTGGAAATGGGATGAAAACTATCATATCACCACAGAACGAGGTAAGGCGAGAGTAGTTTGTTTTGGCAATGTTCAACAGAAAGTAGACTATTATTTAGCTACCAATATTCCTGAGGATGTAATGAGTAATGAAGAGATAGGGGAAGCCTATAGACAACGCTGGGCGATAGAGGTACTATGGAAATTTCTAAAGATGAACTTAAAGCTCGATAAAATGATGAGTAAAAATTTGAATGGAATTACCATTCAAATTTATGTAATTTTAATAGTTTACTTGATATTGCAACTGTTAAAAGTTCCACGGATGTACGGAAGTAAATTGGCAGATAAGTTCCGATATATACAAATCTTAATACGGCAGGAGTGGAATTTTGTCCATTGGCTCAATCGGGTCGTCCCACGCCTAAATATGTAAAGTTTTATTGCAGGATTCAACACTTGTGGGTTCAAATAAATAGAAGTTCCCTTTAGAATAATTTTAGAACAGGGGTCGCAGGGGCACCGCCCCGTACTGGTTTTTAGTAATTTTAGTATTCACACACACAGCAATCTCAACTCAGTTTAGAACAGGGGTCGCAGGGGCACTGGCTCTGTCCTCGGTTCTGGGAAATTTCTGTATGCTTACGGCAGGCAGGCTAACTTCAATTAAATATAGCAATCCTAAATGAAAATGGAATAGGGGTCGCAGGGGCACCGCCCCCGTCCTTGGTTCTGGGGAATCTCTGTTCACTAATCAAGTAGGATTGCTATAGGATTGCCATAGCAGTTCTAAATTTGAATCCATAGGGTAGTGCTATCCAAGTACAGCTCGCTCACAGATTAAAGGATACAAAACATCATGTTTCTAGGACTTAACCTCACTGAAGGTCAGAGCAACCGGGTTTACAACCGTATCCCCTAACCCCTTAATGGGCTGTACCATTTCTTGAAGGTTACAAAGATAGCACTATCGGTCAACCCGTTGCGCCCCGATTAACTGGCGTTGGTTTTCGCCACCTGGGCAATTTGGGCAAAGGTGTCCGGGTCAAAAATGCTCATCTGCGCCAACATCTTGCGGTTAAGGGTGATATTCGCCTTAGCCAGTTGGCCGATCAGTTGGCTATAGGATAACCCTTCCGTGCGGGCGGCGGCATTGATCCGGGCGATCCACAACTGGCGAAAATCCCGTTTTTTCTCCCGTCGGTGCCGGTAGGCATTCCGCAGAGCTTTCATCACCCGTTGGTTGGCGGTGCGAAATAGTAACGATGCCGCTCCCCGGAAGCCCTTGGCCAGTTTTAAGATTTTCTTGCGCCGTTGCCGGGCCACATTCCCCCGTTTGACTCGCATGGTGTTCCCTCGCTAGAAACCTAAAAAACTAACTCGCCAGCATCAACCGGACATTTTCCAAATCCCGCTCGTTCACTTCCACCTTATGCGCCAGCCGTTGCTTGCGGATGCTGGATTTTTTTTGCAAAAGGTGGTTACGCATGGCTTTGCGCCGCAGGATTTTGCCGCTTCCCGTCACCTGGAACCGTTTAGCCGCCGCTTTACGGGTTTTGAGTTTGGTTTTTGCCATGATATTAGAAAGTCACGGTCTTTTATTATATGCTACTTGTCCTGAAAATTACAAGTCCCCTAACGCTGGTTCAACCCGGCTTCCCGGGCGGCTTGGGCAACCGCTTGGGCGACCGTCTGTACCACCCGCGAATCAAATACGGAAGGAATAATGTACTCCCGTTGTAATTCTTGGGGGGCGACCAGACTGGCGATGGCACGGGCGGCGGCCAGATACAATTCGGGGGTGAAATGGCGCACCCGGCTGTCTAATGCCCCCCGGAAAATGCCGGGAAAGGCCAGGACGTTATTAATTTGGTTGGGGTAGTCACTGCGTCCGGTCGCCATGACGGCCACCTTGTCCTCCACCAATTCCGGCTGGATTTCCGGCACTGGGTTGGCCATGGCAAACACCACCGGGTCGGGGGCCATCCGCATCACCATTTCCGGGGTGACCGCACCGGGGACACTCAAGCCCAAAAACACATCCGCATCCACGAGGGCATCGGCCAAGGTACCGGTTTGGGCAACGGCAAAGGCGGCTTTGGTGGGGTGGAGGTCGGAACGGCTGGTACTGACAATGCCTTGCGAATCGCACAGAATTAACCCTTGGGCACCCGCCCGTTGCAAGAGGCTGGCGACCGCTAAACCGGCGGCTCCGGCACCATTGATCACCACCCGCACCCGTTCTAGGGATTTGCCAACCCAGCGCAGGGCATTGAGTAAAGCGGCCAGGGTGACCACCGCCGTGCCGTGCTGGTCATCGTGAAACACGGGAATGTCCAATTCCTGTTGCAGTCTGTGTTCGATTTCAAAACAGCGGGGCGCACTAATATCTTCTAAATTAACCCCGCCAAATACGGGTGCCAGGTATTTCACCGTATTGACAATCGCATCCGTATCCTGGGTGGCCAGGCAAATGGGAAACGCATCAATGCCCGCAAATTCCTTAAACAGCATGGCTTTCCCCTCCATCACCGGCAGGGCGGCTTCGGCACCAAGATTGCCCAGCCCCAACACCGCACTCCCATCGGTGACAATCGCCACGCAGTTTTGTTTAATCGTCAAGCGATACACCTGGTCGGGATTTTGGGCAATTTCACTGCATACCCGTCCCACGCCGGGGGTATAGGCCATCGCCAAATCCGCCCGATTTTTCAAAGGGATTTTGCTTTGCAGGTGGATTTTGCCCCCCTGGTGGAGCTTAAAGGTACGGTCGTCCACGCTCAGCAACCGCACCTGGGGCAACGCCTTCAGGGTTTGAATAATCCGTTCTTCGTGTTCCGGGCTGGTGGCCTCAATGGTAATCTCCCGCACCGCCATCTGCCGGGTCTGATCCACCAGGTTAATCGGGCCGAGGTTGCCGCCGACCTCCCCAATCGCCTGCAAAATGCTGGCCAACTGCCCCGCCCGGTTGGGAATTTCCAGGCGCACGGTCAGACTAAAGCTGGGACTGGGGGTAAGGCTGGTCATAGTCCAATCAGGGCAATGTTTTAGTAAATGATTTCAGTAATAGCCAACCCTACCATAGTTTGCCCCAGGAATTTTGGGTGTTCAGGGGGGACAAATTGGCTGGATTCACCCGCATCATCTAGAACCAGACCCGATGGTTATTGGGATAGGGCACCAACGCCCCCGCCCACTGCAACTTTTCCCGGAGGGTGCGGTAGTAGGAGTAATTTTCCCGCAGGATGATAAATTGGGCATCCTTCTGCGCCCGGCGCACATCCACCCGTTGTCCCGGCCAAATGCTGGTGGCCAGCACCCCATCCATCCAGAGTTTAGTGCTCAACTCCCGATCCTGCAAGGGCCAAATGCTGACCACAAACGCCGGGGGTAAAATCAACGGACGGCTGGATAAACTCAAAGGACAAATGGGCACGACGGAAATGGCCTCCATCCCTGGGTGCAGGATCGCCCCGCCCGCCGACAGGGTGTAGGAAGTCGAGCCGGTGGGGGTGGCGACGATCAACCCATCCCCCTGGTACTGGTCAATGAGTTCCCCGTCAATTTCAATTTCCAAAACGCAGGTGGGGAGCCGTTCCACACTGGCAGGTTTCACCGCCATTTCGTTCAATGCCGAAAACACCTCACTGCTGGGTTCCCCCGGTCGTTGATTGCCCTGAAATAGTTGCGCCTGCACCATCATCCGTTTTTGCACCGCATAGCGATCCTGGGCGAGCCGCTCCCAGACGGTCTGGGTGTCGTACAGCACCTCCGCCGGTTCCGTGAGAAACCCCAACCGGCCACCGATATTCACCGCCAACAGGGGAATCCCCTCCCCCGCCAGATGCCGTGCCGCCCCCAAGGCCGTGCCATCCCCCCCCAGCACAATCGCTAAATCAATCCCCTGATTCGCCGAAGCCAAAAACACCGGGTAGGGATTGTCCTTTGGCCCACTTGGCCCCACCAACACCCGCACCCCCCGGGCGGTCAATTCCTGCTCACAGCGCGTCGCCCAGCGTTTACTCTCCGGGTCGTTGGCCTTGTAGGTGATGATAACTTGCTGTAATTGCACAGGTTCCCAAGGTGCCGCCCTTCCTATGATGCCAGAAGGGAGGGGACTAACTCGCGATTAAATCCAGCAGTTCCCAATTTTGGTTATTACTGATGGCGGCACTAATTTTTTCAAACACTTGCTGACAATGGTTATCCCGGTGAAGCGACAGTTCTTCGTTTTTGGTCACCACCTGCAGGCGCACCTGTTGGTTGGGATACCGTTCCACCAGGATTTCCGCCGTCACCAAACGGTTAAACCGGGACAGGGGCACCGATCCAGGGATTTCCGTGGCCATCAGGTAATCCTCAGAACGATAGACCACATTCAAATCACATCCCCGCAGGGTCTCCGTTAGGGTAGGCAGGAGATTCCGGCTTTGGGCATCTAAAACAAACCAACCAGTGTAACGGGACATAGGCAACTCGCTGAAAGATAAGGATATGCGGATACCAACCCCACATGATTCATCTGTTCAAACTTACTACAACGTACGGATTGACCCTATGTTTACTATACACATAATGACTTGGTTTTGCATATAGACATCCCCATTTATTTGCACCATTTGTGCCCCGAGCAAGTGATCTCGTTGACCATCTTATCCAGAACCATAGACGGCAACCATGCCCGTGCGACCTAACTATTTTTAGCAGTGCCATTAACACCCCTGGTTTAGAACCTATTTTTATTTAGAAATTATTTAGAAATCCGGCACTAGGATATAAAAAAATCCCCCAGCCGTCGCCAGGAGATGGAGTACAACCAGTTACCAACTGCCATTAGCTAGAATTAGCTGGTCGCTTCTACCAAAGCGGGCTTGAACACTTGGGTTTTCACCTCTTCAGCTTTCGGCAACGTCAAGGTCAAAATCCCATTGCGGTATTCGGCTTTGCTTTGATCATGAGCCACCGGTACGGGCAGGGGAATCACCCGTTGGAACCGACCATAACGCAATTCGGTACGCACCGTGCCTTTGTCTTCTTCCCGTTTTTCAAAGCGATGTTCCCCGGCAATTTGCACCGCTTCCCGGGTCACACTCACGTCCAGGTTATCTTTTTCCACGCCAGGAATTTCGGCTTTCAGGATCAGGGCATCGGGGGTATCTTGCAGTTCCACCGCCGGAATCCAGTCCACACCCCGGTTGACCTTGCCGTCATCATCCCGGCGAATCATTTCATCGAACAGGCGATCCATCTGCCGCCGCATCAGTTCCAATTCCCGGAAGGGGTCATTCCAACGTACTAACACCATACCACTACCTCCTTTGACAATGGTTTTCAGCATCGGGCGCATCTGCAGGTCAGCCTTGGCTTTAACCTGCTAATCTTATTGTGGAATAGCCGACCGCTTGGTCACAGCGTTGGAAACCGTAATGGGAACGGGGAATAACCGAAATTCACCCCCCTAGGTTGCTATGGAATCTTTGGTACACGTTTACACCCCGTTGATTATCTGGACTGGGCTGGGGTTGCTGACCCAACGCTGGTTGCCGGAATTATTCCCGCAGATATTGGGGCGCACCTTGTACTGGGTGGGGGTGCCGGTGCAGATTTTTGCCCTGGTACGGCATACGAACTTTCAGGGGTTGGTGTGGGTGGTGCCCCTGCTGACCTTGGCGGTGTTGGGGATCAACCTGGGGGTGACCTGGGGGGGCTTGCGTTGGTGTGCGCAACCCTTGACGGCGGCGCAACAGGGCAGTGTGGTGTTGGCAGGCACCCTGGTCAATACGGGGTTTATCGGCTTGGGGGTGGTGCCGGGGCTGGTTGACCCGGAAGCGTGGGGCTGGGTGGTCAGCTACAGTTTGACCAATAATGTGCTGGGCACCTATGGGATTGGGGTGCTGGTGGCGGGGTATTTTGGGGCGCAACAAACTCCAGAGGGCTATAACTGGCAAAAAGTCCTGCTGGTGCCGAGCCTGTGGGCATTTGCGCTCAGTTATGGTTGCCGTTCCCTGCCGTTTCCCCCCTGGCTGGAATGGGGTTTGGATCAGGCGGTGCCGGTGGTGATCAGTGCGGCTTTTGTCCTCACGGGCTGGCGGTTGTATCAACTGGGGTTTAACCGGGGCTGGCATTTGGCAGGACTGCCGACTTTGGTGCGGATTGTGGTCATGCCCCTGCTGGTGGGTGTGGGGTTGACCCTGTTGGGTCTGCGGGGGGAGCAACGGCTGGCGCTGGTGCTGATGGCGGGGATGCCGACGGCGATGGCGACCCTGATTTTGGCGGAGGAACATCAATTGAATCGGGACATTATGGCCGCCACCATTGCCCTGTCCACCCTGGGCATTTTGTTCCTAATTCCCCTGTGGTTGTGGTGTTTTCCCTAGGGGAGTTGCCCCATGCCCCACCTTGCTCAGCCCGTGGATGGTTTTTTCCCAATAAAATGGCTTGGTAAAGAGTTGCCAAAGTGCCATATAAGAGGCGGCTGAATGGAGCAACCAATAAATGGGATTTAAGAGCGCATAGAGGGTGAGATTATAATATTTGCGGCGAAATACGGCGATCATATTCAGGTAAATGCCAATGCTATTGCCTAGGATTAAATTAAACAAAGAAATATACAACATCCAGCCGGGAAAAAGTTGTTCCAACCAAGGGGCACGGGAAATAGCGGCATAGATAAAAAATAACCACAAAATGGGATTGCTTAAAAAACAAACAATCGTGCCGCCGATAAAAAATTGATAGGCTAACCAGTTTCCCAAGCCTAGGGTTTTCAGGGATTTCCAGGGGTCACGGTTATGCACCAGCCACGTTTGCATATACCCTTTGATCCAACGGGAACGCTGGCGAATCCAATTTTTTAACCGACAATTGGCCTCCTCATAGGTCGTGGAGTCAATCACCCCCACCCGATAGCCTCGCTGGCTGGCACGAATGCCCAAATCCGCATCCTCCGTGACATTAAACGGGTCCCAGCCCCCCAATTCCAACAAACGATCCGTGCGGAAATGATTGCTGGTTCCCCCCAAGGGAATGGGCAGACGCAAACTATCTAAACCGGGTAACAAATAATCAAACCAGTAGGAATATTCCAGGGTAAACATCCGGGTTAAAAAATTCTCGTCCCGGTTGAAATAATTCAACGCCGCCTGCACACAAACCAGATCGGGAGGGCCATGTCGAAAGGCCAAAATGGCTTTTTTCAATTGGTCAGGATCGGGAATGTCCTCCGCATCGTAAATCGTCAGATATTCCCCTTGGGCAAACGCCAAACCGTAATTACAGGCTTTGGGTTTGGTCTTGGGTTTACTATCGGGAATGTAAATAAAACGGATGTAATGGGGGGGATGGGCAGCCTTGGCGGCTTCAATCGTTACCCGGTCTTTTTCTTCTAAAAGTAAGAGTACATCTAGCTTTTCGTGGGGATAGTCCAACTGTCCTAAACCCTTGATCAGCATAGACACAATTTCCGGTTCATTATACACAGGTACTAAGATGGTGTAGATGGGCAATTCATCATCTCTGAGACTGGCAATTTCCGCCGGTTCCGCATAATGTTTCCGATCCACCGCCCCCACCAAACTCAAGAGCATTTTGAAGCCAATGGCGGTCACATAAAATAAATTGACAATAGACATCACCAGGGAAAGGGTAAACGCAGTGTGATTCAACAGTCCCCACAAAAACAGCACCAACAGGACATAGATGCACAAAATCTGTATGGGGGTAAAGACCTGGGTTGCGGATTCCCTGGGGGAACGAGCCGCCAACCGATACACCGCCTGCCAACTAAATAACTGGCGAAAGACCCCATCAATAAGGTAGGTAATATCGCTCTCTGTGCCGAGAACTTTGGTGATTTCAACTCCCGGAAATTGTTTGTGAATTTGACTATCTACCCGCATATCCAAGGGGTCTTGCACCATCACTAAAAGCGTGTATTCATCCAGATGATGTAGGGGAATAAATAACCGATTGGTCATGAGCTTGGGATCAAACTGGCGGACGAGATGCTCATCCATTGACCAGAGGGGGGTGCCGATCAAATTGGAATAGGAAGGACACCCGGTTAAATCCACTAAAATATGAAGCAGTTTTTGGGGTTTGATATGGTTCAAACGGGTGAGAATTTGACCAATGGGCGAACCAGTCCGGCGGTAAATTTCTAAAATATCTTGCCACTGTTGTGTAGTAATTGCTCCCGATTGAACTAACTGTTTCCCCAGGTTTAACTGCACCACTAATCGGGTGATTTCGACACTGGTAGCCAACAGGGGAACAAAATTAATCCGAGGCCAGATGTGTTGCACAATTGACCTGGCGTGTTCATAACTGCGTTCCGTGACGGCCAGCACCAGGGTATGGGCATCCTGCCAAGCACAGGGGAAGACTTCGGCGTGACTCCAATAGGCAGGGGGGCGAATCCGGGCAATCCCCAAATCCAACCGATGCTTTTGCTGAACCAACCAATGTTTCAGTAATTCCACCTGGTTGACTTGGGACAATACGGTAATATACTGATTTTCGTTCATAATGCTCAATTCTTTCAGAGCCACCCCCAAACTGCAACCCTTTTGTTGCTGGTACGAACGAACTTGTGGGAGTTGATCAGGAGTGAGATAACCCCTTTGCATCAGCCAGGTCGGGTCGAAGGAAAACACGGTTTCAAGGAGCGGGGGGGGTAGGGGCTTGGGCTTGGCGACCTAACCGCTGGTACAATCGCCAGGCAACGATGCCGCCAATGACTAAAAATAATCCCAACAGCACCCAGCGATAGCGGCGCAGGAGTAACCACCAATTTAGCTCATCGGGATAGCGCACCTGCAAGGTCTGGCCGCTCAAATCCCACACATCAAAACTATATAGGGGGGTAACGGTAGCTACATTGCCCTGCAATTGATTCACCAAACCCGCCACCGGGTCGGCCAAAACTTCCCCCATGTAGGTCGCCACCTGAGATTGATCCCCCCACCAGGACAGCCAGAGGGTGGGAACGCCCTGATGGAAAAACGCCTGCAACACCCCGATACTGGCCGTCGGTTGCGCTTGGAGTTCAATTTTTTGGTTCATGGGGTTAATAATTTCAAAGGTTTGTCCCAACCGGATGGGGCTATTGAGGGGCACCCCCGCTGTTGTCCCTAACAACCGCCACTGGGGACGCTGGGGCAAATTTCCCCAATTCTTTACCTCGGTAGTGGGCACCAATTCCGGCAGTAAAGGTCGCCCCCCACTACGGCTGAGCATTCCCAACACCTGCGCTGTCCCCGCCACCAGAGCCGGATTCTCCACATCCACCACCACCTGCCCCTTACCCAAAAAGTCCTGGGGTACATCATCGAAATTGCCCTGGGGACGTTGATACCCGTTCCAATCCAAGTAGGAACTGCCCAACACCTGCACTGACACCGGACGGGGGGAGCGGCAATCCCGTTGCGCCACCGTGAACACCACATCCAGATTATTAGTGCGCTGGAGACGGACATCCGGCAACGCCAAGGTGGTATTCAGTTGGGTCTGGGTGCCGACATTGAAACTATTGATAAACGTGCCGTTGAAAAAAATCTGGGCACTCAACGCCCCGCTATCATCCTTGCTCATTTGGGTAAAGCGAGACCGTAACGCTAGGGATAAATCCTGGGGGCGACCCCCCAACTGCGCCAAATCAAACGTCAGCCGGAAACTCTGGTTCCCCAAACCAGTCTTCGCCGTCTCGTTCCAGCCCAATTCGCTAAACAACCGCCGATCCCGCAACCGCTGGGGTTCCGCCGGGTCAGAGCTAAGAACTTCTACCCCCGGTGCCATAAACGCTGGTTCCGCCTGCGCCAAGGACTGCACCACCTGGGGTTGCGCCCGCACCCGTAGAATGTTCCCCTGCCGTTGGATATTGGGCGCTTTTTCGTCCTGGTGCAACACCACAGCGGCTTCCGTATCAGGATTTAACCCGAGGGATGCTAAATTGCCCCGATACCAAGTAATCGGCACCCGGGAATCCCGAAACCGATAACTCAACAGACTAAACAGCCACAACGCCGCTTGTGTAGCAGTTGCATCCATTTGTTCCGGCACCGCCAGCACCACCTGGTCATAGGTCGGGCGAAACCAATAATTCACCGGCGTATCCGCTTCCGTTTGCACCAACCGGAAAAAACTCTCTTCCCCCACCGTCAAAAACAAATTTCCCGAAGCCGCATCATCACAAAAATCCTCAGAAATTTGCAAAAAACTTTCCAACCCTACGAAGAGAAACCGTTCCCCCGGCGGCGGTAATTGGAGCGGAATTTTCACACTTTTTTGGGGCAATAAATCCTTCACCTGGATCACCCGCACCGGGCGACCATTCAAGGAAATCCGCACCGTAGAACTGGGTTTGAGTACCGGGGAAGGCGCCAGTTCCAACTGCACAAAACTCTGCTTCGTATCCAGATTCCTGCCAAACAGGGGAATACTCACCCCAAATTCAGGACTTGCTCCCCGCAACACCACCGGGCGGGTATAGCCCAGATTGCGAAAGGGAATGGTTTGCACCGTGCGCTTGGGTTGGCTCCACCCTGGCAGGATTCCCAGCACCAGCCACCCGCATCCAATTCCGAGACCCCAGCACCAACGGCTCATCACCCCACCTCCACAAGGACGCTACCTTGTTTTACCAGATTATTCCTGACAACAAGGTAAGACCTGGATTGTTTTAATCACCCTGCTGTTCCAACATCCGTGCCAATAATACTTCATAAATCGGTTCCCCACCCAGATATTGTGCAGTCAATGTCGCTGTTAAACAAGTAACCAATAGGGGCACAATCAACTGAAAATTGCCGGTAATTTCCAACGTCAAAACAATCGCCGTCAGGGGTGCCCGTACCGTCGCCGCCACTAAGCCCCCCATCCCCGCAATGGTCAATACCCCCGGTTCCGGCAACCAGTCAGGCAGGACGGCATACACCCCCTGAGCCAACCCCTGACTCAAAAGCGTGGCAATCGCCAACAGGGGCGCAAAAATCCCCCCCGGTGCCCCCGACCCGTAGCACAGCACCGTCATGACCAGGCGCAGGAGAAACAAGCCCCACAGTGCCGGCGCTGCGGACAAATGATTCAGCGACCAGAGGATCACCTGCTCCCCACCGCTGACCAACGGGTGGTACAGATGGGCATTCCCCGCCAAACTCGGCTGGTAAATATACCCCAACAGCCCCACCCCAGCACCGAATAGCACCGCCTGGAGCGAAAAGAACCGGCGCCCCACCCACCCCAGCCCATCCAGCGCCAGCACCAAGCCCCGGTTAAACCCATAGCCAACCATCCCCAGCCCCAACCCCGCCCCCGCAAACACCCACAGGGACACCAACGGGGGAGCCGAGTAAATTTTAATCGGCAGAACCGTCTCATCCCAACCCAGTGCCTGGATCACCACCATCGTCATCACGCAGGCGCAGGTCACACTCTGATACGCCCGCACCTCATCCTGGAATTGGGGACGCATTTCCTCTAACACAAACAAAATCCCCGCCAAAGGGGCATTAAACGCCGCCGTCAACCCCGCCGCCGCCCCCGCCGCCACCAACACCCGGGCTTCTTCCTGCGAAAACTTCGCCCAACGGCTGAACAGATGTCCCAGACTGCCACCCATCTGAATCGTCGGTCCCTCCCGCCCCAACACCATGCCACTGACCAACATCAACCAGCCACTCACAAATTTCACCGGCAACACCCGCCCACTCCGCAAAGGTAATTTGCCCGCCAAAAACCCTTCTATTTGGGGAATGCCACTCCCCCCCGTTTCCGGTGCCCACCGCCGCATCAGCCAAAACCCCGCCAGCACCATCAGAGCCGAAACCCCCAGCGCCAGCGCCAACTGCCCCCCAGGACTGTCCCCCAGCACCGCCAGCAGGTCAAAACGCCTTTGGGTGCCCCAACGCACCGCCTGCCGGAAGCCACCCCCCACCAGCCCCACCGCCATACCCGTCAGTCCCGCCGCCAGCAACACCCACCAGGGTCGGTAGGTTAAGGGAGATAATTGCTTAACCACATTCTTTTTTCGCCTCATTCGCCGCCTTGAGCAACCACCCCGGCGGTCCCAGTTCCACATTCTGCATCAAGTGGGTTTAAACTGTATCCCGTTTAATAGGCTGTACCTGTATCTAGGCGTAATTGAATGGTGTTGGGTTAGGGAAATTAATTGCGTTTGTACTGCATATAAGCCGCCATGAACAAACCCGCTAGCGTCACCGACACCAATCCCAAAACAATACTGAGCACCAAGGGTTCAACCATGTTTTTAACCTGTTAGGGTGAAAGCGTTCAAGTCAATTTTAGCGCAATGGGCGGGCTATGGCGGCGGTTTTGGGGAGCGGTGGCGTTCTACACGGTTCTGCCAGTGCCGCCGGGGGCAGAGGTGCGGCAGGTGGCGGTGTGGGCACCCTTGATTGGCGTGTTGTTGGGGACAATACTGTTTCTGGCGGATGGGTTGCTGGCGCCCATGCCCCTCTTGCCCCGCAGTGGCTTGCTGGTGGCGTTGGGGGTAGCGTTGACCGGGGGACTGCACCTGGACGGGGTGATGGATACGGCGGATGGCTTGGGTGTAACTGACCCCAAACGGCGGTTGACCGTCATGCAGGACAGTCGCACCGGAGCCTATGGGGTGATGGCGGGGTGTCTGGTCATTGTCCTCAAAATGATTGCCCTGGCGAGTTTGCCGACCGACCGGTTTTGGCTGTTGACCGGGGCGATGGGGTGGGGGCGGTGGGGACAGGTGACAGCCATTAGTTTTTATCCCTACCTGCGCCCGGAAGGGAAGGGGAAAATCCACCATCGGGAGCCGCTCCGGTGGCAATGGGTGCCGGGCTTGGTGCTTTTACTGGGCTGGGCAGGGCTGTGGGGGGGCATGACCGGTCAATTCACCTTGCCCCTGGCGCTCACGGGCTGGGGATGCGGCTTGGCGGTGACCGTCGGCTTTGCCCTGCACCGGCGGTTGGGGGGGCACACGGGGGATACCTACGGAGCGGTGGTGGAATGGGTAGAAACCCTGTGCTGGTGCGCCATGACCCGCTTTTTTCCCGGTGGTTCCCCTTTATCATAAATGCTTAGGTCTGAATGCAAACATTTCCTGAACCAAAAATATGGACTACGCCATTGATTTTGGGAGTAGCAATACGGTGATTGCCCGCCGTTCTCCTGCGACGGGTCAGCCGGAAACGGTGGCGTTAGCGGGGTTATCGCAAGCGGATGGGTTGATCCCCACCCTAGCCTGTTGGGCGCATGCGGAGCAAAGGGAATTATATTGTGGTCAAGAGGTGCGGGAATATGTGCAAAAAAAATCCCCACAAACCCCTATTTTTCATCACTTCAAACGGCAATTATTACAACTCCAAACCCCAGAAGATTCCCAGATCAAACAGGTGGGGGAATGGTTTTTACAACGGTTGCTGCGGGGGATTGCACAGCAAAATTATTCCCTGGATACGTTGGTCTTAACCGCCCCCGTAGATGCGTTTGAATCCTATCGGCAATGGTTAGCATCCGTAGCGCAGGCATGGCCGTTTCACGAAATTCGCCTATTAGATGAACCGACGGCGGCGGCGATTGGCTATGGGGTGGCGGCGAGTGAAATTGTCCTGGTCATGGACTTCGGGGGCGGTACCCTGGATTTGGCTCTCGTTCAACTGCAACGACCGGGCACCAAAACCCATCTGGGCTGGATACTGCGCTCTGGCACCCGGCAATTTACCGGGGCGCAACCGACCCGCCAAGCCCAAATCCTGGCAAAAGTCGGGCTAAATCTGGGGGGAGCCGATATTGACCAGTGGATTTTTACCTATTTACTAAAAAAACAGGGTTGCACATCTGAAGAGCGGGTTCCCCTCACCCTACAGATCGCTGAAGCCCTCAAAATTCAACTTTCCACCCAACCGCAAGCCAATCAATTGTATTTTAACCCGCACGATCACTGCACCCAAAATTGGTTTTTAGAACGCACGGAATTGGATCAAATTCTGCGGGATTATGGTTTTTTTACCCAGTTGGATGGGGCAATGCAAAATTTACTAAATCAGGCGCAGGTGCAGGGCTATCGTCCGCAGGATGTGGATGCGGTGTTACTCATTGGCGGCACCAGCCAAATGCCCGCTATTCATCAGTGGTTGCAGGGTTATTTCCCCAGGGAAAAAATTCAGCAAAACCGTTCCCTTACCGCCGTCGCCTATGGTGCTTTGGGGGTGAATTTGGCGGTCAAAATTGAGGATTTCTTGTATCACAGTTACGGCCTGCGCTACTGGGATAAACGGCGGCAGGCACACCATTGGCACGAACTCATCCCCGCCGGTCACCCCTACCCCAGCCCGGAACCGGTGGAATTGGTTCTGGGGGCTTCCCAACCGGAGCAGACGGCACTGGAATTGGTCTTGGGGGAATTGAGCTACCCCACCGGACAAGGGGCGGTTTACTTCCACAATGGGCGGCTCGTCCTGCGCCCCCAACCCCTGACCACCCCCCAGGTGCAGATGCTCAAGGAACGACTGCTCCTCCCCCTCGACCCCCCCGGTCAACCGGGACAGGACCGCCTCCATCTGGCTTTCACCGTCAACCGCCAGCGCCAACTCTGCCTCACCGCCCGAGACCTGCTCACCGGCCAGGTCATCCGCCCCGACCAACCCCTGCTCACCCTCGCTTGAAAAACTTGACAATCTTGTAAATAGTTTGTTACATTTATTTACATAAGGTTAAATTACCAATGGAGACCCAGTTATGCGGACAGATTTTGAATTTCGTAACCCAGCGTTGTTAGGCCCGGTCGTCTTTCGGCCTAGCTTCAATCAGTTTGAGACGATCACGGCCACCCAAGCCTGGTCCTTGTTTTTCACCGCCAGCCAGGAAGACAATGCCCTGGGCTACAACCCGGAAATTGGTCGTTTTTTGAATGGGGCTTTGTTCGCCGTGGTCTTTTTCGGTGGGGCTTGGACGCTGTTGTTCAAAAACTCCTATTTAGTTTGGCAATTGCTCCAGCAGTTGGGCTAATTCGGCACCAAGAAGCGAAATAGCCGCACCAGGAGCGGGTGGGGATTGGCGGCGGCAAACACCAAGCCAGTCACCTGCCCCCCTGCTTCTTCCGTCCACAGGCTCATGGTCTGTTCACTGCGGCATTCCTGTAGTAATTGCTCAATCGTCATCTGGGAGCGGTCAGGGGGGGGTTCTGCCATCCCCAAAGCCACTTGGACTTCGGCGGGGGTGACGCTCAAACCCGCTTCCGTCGCTAGGGTGACGACCATGTGCACCAGGGTATCCGGGTCGGTAGCCTCCCGAAACCGTTCCTGTTGCGCCGGGTCTTGCATCACCTGTTCCAGAAAAGCCTGGATTTCTGCGGGAGTCATGGGGTCAAGCTCAGGGGTTATAGGATTAAAAATCCCACGAAATGGGTCATTCGCCAACCCATTTCCAGGGCAGGGGCGGGTTGCATCGGTCCCCGGCTGTCCAAAACCAGGGTGATCAGTAAATAGATCACCCCCAACAGAATTGCCACCGCTCCCGTCAGAATCGCCGTAATTTTGCCCCGTTCCATCCCTAGGTTCCCCCCAGGGATTGGGACACATAGGCGGCTCCCGCCCGCACCAGGGCGATCATCCGGGCATAGGGCATCCGTTTGGGACCCAGGATTGCCACCGCCCCCACCGGCACCCCATCTTGGGAGTACATGGTGGAGACCAAACTACAGGTGTGCATGGGTTCCAGGGGATTTTCCTGACCGATAATCACCCGCACCGGTGCCGTTTCATGCCAGAGCAGTGCCCCCAGGCGCTCTTGCTCTGTCTCCAGCACCTGCATCACCGGCTGGACTTGCCCAGATTGTTGAAATTCCGGTTGTCGCAGAGCCGCCGCCAGCCCACTAATCACCAGGGGCGTTGGGGTGGTGGGCTGTCCCCAATCCCGCAACTGTTGGGTCAAGGGGGGCATGAGCGTCCGCAACCAGTCCCCGTAGGAAGCAAATTCCCGTTCCAATGCCGCCCAATCCAGGTTGATAATTTCCCGCAAGGCCCGCCCCTGCAAGTGGTAGTTCAAAAATTGTCCCACCATTTCCAATGCTGATTCCACCTCCACCTGCGCCGGGGGCGACCAATCCAACAGGGTGGACTCCACCCGTTCCCCTTCCAAAACCACCATCAAGGCCACCCGTTCCCCCACCGCCACCAGGCGCAAATGCCGCAATCGGGCACTGCGGGTTTGGGGACGGGTCACCAAAATAATCGAACCACTCAGTTGGGAAAGCAGTTGGGCCGCCTGCCGCAACACCCCCTCCAAATGCTCAACCCCGGTGGGCAAGGGGGGGTCAACCAGGGGTGGGCTGACCGGTTCGCCCCGATGCAGTAACCAATCCACATACCGCCGGTATCCCAAATCCGAGGGAATCCGCCCCGCTGAGGGATGGGGTTGGTAAAGCAAACCCGCCTGTTCCAACCGTCCCATGGTTTGCCGAATCGTGGCCGGGCTGGCGGGAATCTGATACTGGGTCATCAGGGTACGGGAACCCACCGGCTCTCCCGTCGCCACGTAGTGTTCTACCGTGGCCTGTAGTACCCGTTGCTGACGTTCTGTCAATTCCCCAGTTTGCCCCATGCCCCTGCAAATCCCAGCCTTAAAAAGGTTTTATGAATAAATTATTTTATATGATATAGATATATGATGCCCAATCCCTCCCAACTTGGCAAGTTAGGGGATAATGGCTAAGTTGAGCAGGTTGCCATCGGGTTGACCCCATGGTATTATGGATTTAGCTAAAGGCTCAACCCCACGGCGAAAATTCAAAAAAGGAACGAAATTATGCGTCAGAACACCAAAGCCAAAGTTATCACCATTGGGGGCATCCCTATGCCCGTTTACATGGATGCAGATGGCGAGTATCGCTGGTCAATGCGTCAGGCGAGTAAAGCTGTTGGGTTTAATGAAGGCTGGTTGAGTGATACTTTGCGCACGGAGGGTAATGCCCTTATTAAGCTGAAAGGCTACGGCTTCAAAGGAGATATTGTTGAGTTTCAGGGACAGGGCTTCATTGAAGGAAACTTGATCTCGACTGAAGATTTTATGGCGATGATCATGTATGCTGCCGTCGTTGGTGTGCGTAAACAAGCTATCTCTCTCCTTGCTGCCGCCTTTCATGAAACCTTAGAAAGACGGGCTGATCATGCCTTCGGCATCATTAGAGATGAGGATGAGTATATTCAGAAATTCGAGTTTCGCCATGCCTCAATTCTTTTAAACAAAGATCTACGTTCTGCAATTGGTGAGTGGATTGAGAACAACCAATCATCTCTTCAGGAGTATACAAGACAGTATTCCATTAAAGGTGGTCAACGAGGAATATATGCCTCTGCTTTAGGCATGATTTACCAATTGACCTTTGGACGAAATAAAAGAGAGATTAACCAAATGTTGGATATTAAACACTACGAGACACCTAAGGATAATGTTCTGGTGACGCAACTCCAGCGCATTGCTCAAATTGAAGATCTTGCTGCCAAATACATTCGACGCAAAGGTTTCAACCCGATTGAAGCGATTAGCGCTGCTGCTGAAGCTCTGATGATTGACCCGGAGGAGCCTCGCCTTGGGGATCGGATTACTCGACAGGATGTCCACCGTGTTTTACAAGCCAAGCAAAAGTTGAGTTCTGCGAAAAACAGCAAATCAACTTCTAAACTACCCCCATCAACGGTGTAGCAGTCTATAGTAATTTCAAACAAGTTTGCGACATTCACTTTTACCTGCAAACCCTGTCCTAGAAGGGGATACAGTGATTACCAGTGCCTCAAAGTGTTGCATTTTCTTGTGAAACGACTATAACTCCTACTTCAGCCGTTCCATCAGTTGACTCACGGGATTGAATCCGGGTGGAAACTGGGTCGAGTCGCTGTAGTTTGCCCCCACCAAATCCGCTTGAGCCAGTTGGGTATCGGTTAAATTGGCTCCAAACAGTACCGCCTGTCGGAGGTCGGTCTTCGCCAAATTCGCCCCGGTTAACTGTGCCCGGAAGAGATTGGCCTGCCGCAGATTGGCTGTTGCCAGATTCGCCCCGCTCAAATCTGCCTCCCCCAGATTGGCACCTTCTAAATTGGCACCTTCCAAATTGGCATTGCGGAGATTCACCCTGCGTAAATCCGCCCCCGCCAGCGTCACCCCGCTCAAATTGGCTCCCCTGAAATCCGTGCCCGTGAGGATTGCCTTCGCAAACGTTTGCCCCGATAAATTCGCTCCTTGCAGTTGACAGTTGCTACACCGGCTGGTGGTTTGCAGTTTTTGTAAATCTTTTGTATGGCTACAACCTATCACAAGCAGGGCGAAGCCTAACATGATTAACCCAACATCCCGACGCAGACGCATACATCCACCGATGACGTTATCAACAACCTGAACTATTGGCATGGGAACGATGAATTGATGGTGAAACTCACCTCTATCCCATGTACCCAGGGGGTCAGACCCGCCCCAACGCTAATCCTACCACCAACATCCCCAGGACAAAAAAAGGCTGAGCGCTCGCCTGGTATTTCACATCATTCGCCAGGGGGTCGCGCAAAAAATACATATCTTGAAATGTGATTTGGGGAATCACCAACAGCAATAAAATGGTGGCATAAAGTTGTTGACCAATGGTGATCAAATAAACCGCCACCCCGATTTGGAATAAATCAATCATGCCCGCACTAATCCAAGCCGCCCTTTGCACCCCAAATTGCACCGGTAGGGAGGCCAAACCCAACTCCCGATCCCCTTCAATACTCTTAAAATCATTCACCACCGCAATCCCCAGCCCCGCCAAACTATAAAACAAAGTCAGAATCACAATGGTTGGATTCAAGGTACCAAACAGGGCATGACCCGCACACCAGGGTAGGGCAATATAACTCGCCCCCAAAGCGTAATTTCCCAGCCAGCCATTTTGTTTCAATTTCAACGGGGGAGCCGAATAAATAAACGCCAAAAATGTACCAATAACCGCAATGGTGGTAATCACCGGCCAGGACTGCCCCGACCAAATATCTAAAAATAAAGCCAACCCCAGACCCGCCAGCAACAACAACCAAATTTGGGCGATCACTTGCCCCAGGGGAATCGCTCCAGAGGGAATCGGTCGGTAGGGTTCATTGATGGCATCAATTTCCCGGTCATAAAAATCATTCAAGGTCTGGGTATAACCGGTCATCAACGGCCCCGACAGCAACATACAGGTCAAGACTTTCAAAATATCTTCCCACCGCCATTGAAATCCCCCGGAGGACGCACTGCCACACAAAACCCCCCAAATCAGGGGAATCCAGGTAATGGGTTTCATCAATTGCAACCGCAGGCGCCACTTAGGCAGGTTTTGCACCTGCGCTCCCTTCATCCCCAGCATTTGCCGCACCTGGGCTTGGCTTTCTGCTTCACTCATGGCCGAGTTGAGGTAGGATAACCCATCAATTATAGGACACTTTTATCGAATGTCCTGAATATCCTAGGGAATCGCTGAAGGACACTGGTACGGCTTGGTACTCTGGCAATCTCAAATTACGTGCAAGACAACCAAAGGGCTAAAAACTCTGAAAAAATGCTTCCAGTGATAATAAAAATTCCACTTAATTAACCAACAAAAATTCTCCAGAATCAAGGACGGGGACAACACCTCGGCATCCCCGATTCTAAAGGCACTTCTAAAAATAAGTCGCAGGGGCGTAGCCCCCGTCTGTGGTTCTCAATAATATTGGCATTCCAGCGAGATAACCTTTTGGTAATACAAATAAATAGAGGTGCCCTAAAGTTAGTTAGGATTGCTATCATGAACCGATGAAGGTAACCCTCGTGGGAGTTCAGCCATGACGATTGCAACGGCTCACCCCAACCTCACCCTCCCCGACCACACGCAGTTACCGGAGAGCGATGGCACCTTTGTGAAAAATTTTCAGGAACACCCCCAGAGTCTGTTGCTGACAGATTCCATTTATCCGGTTTTGGACAGGTTGCACCCGGATGGACAGTATGCCATTGGGCAAGATTGCGGCATCTATTGGCGGCTGGTAGAACCGCCGGAGCGGGGCGCAGAAGCCCCAGACTGGTTTTATGTCCCCCATGTGCCCCCTCTGTTGGACGGCAAGCGGCGGCGTTCCTATGTGCTGTGGCAGGAAGTGGTTGCCCCCTTGATTGTGATGGAATTTGTGTCTGGGGATGGCACGGCGGAACGGGATACAGCCCCGCCTTGGGAGCGGGAAAACGGTAAACCGGGTAAATTTTGGGTGTATGAGCAGGCGATTCGGGTGCCGTTTTATGCCATTTATGAAGTGGACAAAGCCTCGGTTGAGGTATATGAATTGCTGGGGAATCGCTACCAGCGGTGTGAGCCGAACCAGCGGGGGCATGTTCCGATTGAGCCGTTGGGGGTGGAGCTAGGGATTTGGCAGGGCACCTATTTGCATCAGGCATTGCCCTGGTTACGGTGGTGGGATCAGGACGGGAATTTATTGCTCACTGGGGACGAGCGGGCAGAACAAGAAAAACAACGGGCAGAACGTTTGGCGGCGAAGCTGAGAGACCTGGGGGTTAACCCCGATGAGTATCTGTGACGCACCCCTAAATTGTTGCTATAGCAATCCTACTTGATTTACAAGCAAAAGTTTTCCAGAACCATACACCGCAGGTGCTTCTTTTACGGGAGCGATGCCCCTGCGACCCCTGTTCCATTCTCATTTAGGATTGCTATAGGAACTTGAATTAAGGATAACAATTGGGGAGGCGTACCCCCCATAACTAGAGCAGTCCCACTTGGTTAACGTTAACTGGTGTGCCGGAAGCATATAAAAATTCTCCAGAACCAAGGACGGGGACAACACCTCAGCATCTCCGATTCTAAAGTTAGTTAGGATTGCTATCATGAACCGATGAAGGTAACCCTCGTGGGAGTTCAGCCATGACGATTGCAACGGCTCACCCCAACCTCACCCTCCCCGACCACACGCAGTTACCGGAGAGCGATGGCACCTTTGTGAAAAATTTTCAGGAACACCCCCAGAGTCTGTTGCTGACAGATTCCATTTATCCGGTTTTGGACAGGTTGCACCCGGATGGACAGTATGCCATTGGGCAAGATTGCGGCATCTATTGGCGGCTGGTAGAACCGCCGGAGCGGGGCGCAGAAGCCCCAGACTGGTTTTATGTCCCCCATGTGCCCCCTCTGTTGGACGGCAAGCGGCGGCGTTCCTATGTGCTGTGGCAGGAAGTGGTTGCCCCCTTGATTGTGATGGAATTTGTGTCTGGGGATGGCACGGCGGAACGGGATACAGCCCCGCCTTGGGAGCGGGAAAACGGTAAACCGGGTAAATTTTGGGTGTATGAGCAGGCGATTCGGGTGCCGTTTTACGCCATTTACGAAGTGGACAAAGCCTCGGTTGAGGTATATGAATTGCTGGGGAATCGCTACCAGCGGTGTGAGCCGAACCAGCGGGGGCATGTTCCGATTGAGCCGTTGGGGGTGGAGCTAGGGATTTGGCAGGGCACCTATTTGCATCAGGCATTGCCCTGGTTACGGTGGTGGGATCAGGACGGGAATTTATTGCTCACTGGGGACGAACGGGCAGAACAGGAAAAACAACGAGCAGAACAGGAAAAACAGCGGGCAGAACAAGAAAAGCAGCGGGCAGAACGTTTGGCGGCGAAGCTGAGAGACCTGGGGGTTGACCCGGATGAGTACTCGTGACGCACCCCTAAATTGTTGCTATAGCAATCCTAAATGAGAATAGAACAGGGGTCGCAGGGGCACCGCCCCCGTCCTTGGTTCTGGGAAATTTTTGTTGGTTAATCAAATAGGATTGCTATAGTTGTAATTTGCAAGTATTGATTGCCTGGTTAACAGAGATGTTGTTGCCAACAATTGGAGCAGGGAAGAAAATTGTTTTAGATAATGCAAGTTTTCATCGTTGCAAATCGTTAGGAAGGTTGTGGAAGCCGCTGGGTGCGAATTGATATATCTACCGAAATACTCTCCCGATTTACAGTCTTTTCAGTGGTTATGGGATATAATTAAATTCCACTTTCTGTAAGCCAATCATCTTGATAGCCTGTGTAGCGGAGCTATGCCTTTGGAATAATGGACACTTTTTGTATCCTTTAATTGACAAATAGACTGTAAATCCGATTGAGCATCAATGGCATAGAATCAAGCAAAGAGTTAGAAAAACCATGACATCTACGACCCAAAATCTTCATGATCTTATAGATTCAGTCATCTGCTTTACAGTCTTTTGAGTGGTTATGGGATACAATTGAACCCCACTTGCTGTAGGTCAATCATGCTAAGCCTTTAGGATAATCGAGGCTTTTTGTATCCTTTAATTGATAAATAGACTGTATATGCCAACCTTTGCCTGCCTAGCTATATCGGAAACAAGTTGGGATAACCGACCAAGGAGTTAGATTTATGGGCACCTCTATTTATTCAAAATATGAGAACGAAACACAAAAACAGCATAGCATTGCTCAGTACTTTTTTGTACTAAGATGACTGGGTTTTATAGATTGGTGTAGATATGACTGAAAAGAGACTTAGTATGGGGTCAAAACTCATAGATTATCAGCCGCCGCTCCCAAAACGCATAACGGCGGAAATTATAAGCGAGATTTTTCAACCCAATTGCCGCTTCTACTCTGGTTTTACCAATCAGACGCATGAACTTACCCCCAAGACACATTACCCACTGACCAAATACGTGTTCCACCTTGGCTCTCACTTGAGATTTGATGCGATTCCGTTCCTTTTGCTCGGCGGTTAGGGGCTGATTTCGGTAGCCTTTTTCATGGATTTGACTGGTAAATCCAATCCTGGCTAACGCCCATTCTAAATCCGTGCTGTGATAAGCACTATCTCCCCAGATTTCCGACCCATCAATATCCACAAGTTGACTGAATACTTGGGAGTCATGCACGGAGGCATCCGTGACCACATAATGACGCACAAAACCATATTTTACATCCACGCTGATATGATTTTTATAGCCAAAATAGCTGATACCCTTTTTCTTTACCCAACGGGCATCTCTATCCTTTTGCCGCAAAACATGGAGTTTTTCCTCCCATTGTTTAGGAATGTTCCCTTCCTTCACTTCTTGATTTTCTTGCCGAGTATTCCGTTGAACTGGCACGGGAATGAGAGTGGCATCCACAATCTGACCAACTTCGACAATATATCCTTTTTCTCTCAGGTAATTATCAAAGTGAGCAAATACTTCTTTGACTAGATCGTGCTTGGCGAGATTATCCCGAAATAACCAGATAGTTTTGGCATCAGGGATAGCGTCTTCGATACCCAATCCTAGGAATTCCATGAACGAGATACGGTCATTCACTTAAAACTCGAGTTCATCAGCACTGATGGCATACATTTGTTGCAGAATCAACAATTTAAACATCACAATGACGTCAGTGGGTTTACGACCTGCATTGCTCTTTCGTTCCTTGTCATATATCGTTTCTAATATTGGGCGGAAATCTTCCCAGTTAATATTTTCATTGAGCCACTTCAGCATGGGCTTTTTTTGATTGAGTTTTTCCCGCCGCTCTTGCTCATCCCAAAATCCTTTTTGACCCATTTTTTCTCTCCACGTCATTAATACTAATTATCTCACAAATCCCTCCCAAAATCAATTAATAGAGGTGCCCTTATATTACTCAAAAACCGAGAGGACTTAACCCCAACAGAATCAGATAAATTGGCGGAAATACTGATGCGTTAAAGCGTTTAAGTATGGCTTATCAATTGAAAGAAGATTTTCGGAGTATTGATGAATCAAGCACGACGGTTACAGAGGGCAAAGAAAGATTTGAAAAATGGCTGACAAAAGCCCAATTTGTTTACGGGCAAATCCTTCAGACAATCCGTACTCATCTCCCCGAAATCTGTAATTATTTTATCGGTAGAACGACAAGTGGTGTGATGGAAGGAATTAACAACCGCATTAAATTAATAAAGAGGCAAGCTTATGGCTTTTGGCTCTCCTGGATTTGTGGTTCTAATTGTATAGAACGATACGCTTTTTTTCTCGCTAGGGGGGCTGAAACCCTTGTCAGGCTTAAGCATAAACTCTGCTTATCACCAAATACTCAGGAGAACCTGGCTTTTTAAGTTTTGACAACTTCCGGGCGAGAACTTTAGCCGCATTCTCTGATTAGAAAAATTATCACCCTAAATCCAGGAGAGCCAGCGTGATTTAGATTACCGGGGATTTAGGGGGGATGTATCCAAGTACAAACCCCAGGCGATTACACCAACAGTTACACCAAGGCATTACTATAGCAATCCTAAATGAGAACGGAACAGGGGTTGCAGGGGCACCGCCCCCGCCAAAGAAGCACCTGCGGTGTATGGTTCTGGAAAATTCTTGTATGCCTACGGCACGCAAGCTCATGTAAATCAAGTAGGATTGCGATAGTGGGCTATTTAGATGTGTGAAACAACCTAACGCTCTGACAGTCCTTGTTACCCTTTTGTAAGCATTACAAAGATGCCATTACCTCATTAGGCTAGATGCGTATTTTGGTGCAAACCCTCAAAATCTTAGGATCAACACTTCTGGTTTCATGGTCAACAAATGTTTATCTGAGCGGCGGGCGTTCACGATTCCCCAGAAATCACCTCAGCTCAAAAGTGATTAAAATTGAGAGTGCGGTTTCCGGTAGTGCTATCTTTGTAATGGCTATCATGGGAATCAAGAGAGATTGGAGGAAGCCATGAACTCAATTACTTGTCGTTACTGCCAGTCGAAAAATGTGATTGGGCATATTCACAATGGCAAAAAACGATATATGTGTCATGATTGTCATCGGCAATTTACTCCATCTGCCCAGAAGAAGTATATTTCTAAGGAGCAGAGGGAGATGGTTGACAAAATGTTGTTAGAACGAATTTCAATTGCGGCAATATCCCGGGTCACAGGTATTTCAAAATCCTGGTTGTATAGATATATAAAACATGTGGTGGCGTACACAGCAGAAAGTCTAGATGTTGAACCTAATAAAGATGGAGAGCTAGAGCTGGAATGCGATGAGGTGTGGTCGTTTGTGGGTTCCAAGCAGAATCCCCAATGGCTATGGTTGGCTCTGGAAAAAACGACGCGTCTTATCGTTGTGGCTTGTATAGGAGATAGGAGCATTGAGACAGCTAAAAAACTGTGGCGACGGCTACCTAGAGTTTGGCGTAACCAGGCTAAGTTTTACACAGACTTTTGGCAAGCCTATTGGGAGGTGATTCCTCTAAAACAACACGAAAGAGTTTCCAAAGGTAGTGGGAAAACTTCTTATATTGAGCGGTTTAACAATACCTTGAGGCAACGAATTGGGCGCCTTGCCCGGAAAACTTTATCGTTTTCCAAAAACTTAGAAAATCACATTGGTATCATCTTTAATTTCATCCATCACTATAGGGAACCTCTATTTATTGATTTTTGTACTTACGTGACAGGCTCGGAAGCCCCATTCTTTCGTCGGCAATTATCAATAACGCAGGGGTCATTCTCGATAGCCGTGAATTAATGGAGGTGCCCTATAATGAAGCATTACTTGGATAGCACTACCCGGTTTCCCAAGGACACCATGAAATCTGTTGTTTTACCAGCTCCGATTCACTACGAACTCCTCATGCAACTGCTGGAACGGCATACCCAAAGTGCCCTTGACCAGCACCCCAGCCAACGCCAACAACTGCAAGACCTGCTCGCCACCCTCCGTAAAGCCACCCTGCAACAGGAATACCTAGAAGCCGAATGCCGCCGTGCCGGTCTGAACATCGAATACCGTTGGTCAATCCACCACAGCGAATCCCCAACCCTCGATGCCCCAAATGGTAAACGGGATTCCCGTTAAGATACGGTTAAGAATGGATTAAAAATCCACAAGATAGGCATTTTCCCTTGACAAGGCACATTTTTTTGGAACAATGGAGGGGGGATAAACGCCCGATGATGTGTTGTTGCTCCTAGAAAGTTAGGGGAGGATTAAACTCATGCGTACCACGACAAAATTTTTTGCCCTTGCCGCCACGGTCGCCGTGACTGCTGGTTTGGCGGGTGCCGGTCAGGTGATTGCCCAAGGTCGCCCGGTGGTGAAAGTGGATGGCTCTAGTACCGTGTTCCCGATCACGGAAGCGATGGCGGAAGAATTTCAAAAGACCAAGAAAGGCCAAGTGCAGGTGACGGTGGGGGTATCCGGTACCGGCGGTGGTTTCAAGAAATTCTGCAACGGGGAAACGGACATTTCCAATGCGTCTCGTCCTATCCTCAAGAGGGAAATGGAAACCTGCCGGGGCAAAAATATTTCCTATATCGAATTGCCGGTAGCATTTGATGCGTTAACCGTGGTGATCAACCCCCGGAACGATTGGGTTAAACAGATGACTGTGGCTGAATTGAAGACTATGTGGGAACCGGCGGCACAGGGGAAAATTAGAACTTGGAATCAGGTAAATCCTGCCTGGCCGAATCGTCCTCTAAAGTTGTTTGGGGCGGGTACGGATTCCGGGACATTTGATTATTTCACTGAGGCAGTTGTGGGTAAAGCCAAGTCCAGTCGGGGGGATTTTACCGCCAGTGAAGATGACAACGTGCTGGTGCAAGGGGTCTCCACCGACCAAAATGCCCTAGGGTTCTTTGGGTTTGCCTACTACGAAGAAAACAAAAAGCGTTTGAAGGCAGTTCCCATCGTTAACAACCAGGGTAGAGCCGTGTTGCCCTCCCGGAAATCCGTGGAAGATGGTTCTTACAACCCGTTAGCTCGACCCATCTTCATCTATGTGAACTCCGAATCCCTGCGGCGGCCAGAAGTACGGGAATTTGTGGAATTTTACCAGCGTCAAGCGAGTAAATTGGTACCGCCTACGGGTTATATTCCCTTGCCTAGTCGTGCCTATGCGGCCAACCTGGACTCTATTCGTCGTGGCAAAACCGGGACGGTGTTCGGTGGGGAAAACAAAGTGGGTCTGACCATTGACGAATTGATGAAGTTGGAGCGGATCAACTAGGGTTATGATGTGGGGGGAGGGGTTTACTTTCCCCCCAATTTTGTACTTATTTGAGGAGTTTGCCACCCATGACAGTCAGTGCCGATCCGAACTTTGCCGCTTATGAAGCCCAGCGATTTCGCAGTAAGTGGGTGGAGCGGATTATGCGCACCTTGACCGGGGCGTTCGCTTATTTCTCCATCATTGTGACTGTAGGCATCACCCTGATTTTGATCTACGAAAGTTTTGCCTTTTTCAATGCGCTTGCTAGGGAGGGAGTATCCTGGACGCAACTGTTCACAGAAACGGAGTGGACACCTTTATTTGCCCCTCCTAAATTTGGGGTGATTGTGATCATCACGGGCACATTGATGACCACAGTGATTGCGATGATTGTGGCCTTGCCCATTGGGTTAATGAGTGCCATTTTCCTGAGTGAGTATGCCCCGCCTAAGTTGCGTGCCGTCCTGAAGCCAATTTTGGAAATTCTGGCGGGTGTGCCAACGGTAGTGTACGGCTTTTTTGCCCTTTTGGTGATTACACCGATTTTGCAACGGATTATTCCAGGGGGGGATTCGGTGATTGCCGGTCTGAATGCCTTGAGTGCCGGTTTTGTGATGGGGATCATGATTATTCCCCTGGTGGCTTCCCTGAGTGAAGATGCCATTTATGCGGTGCCGAATTTATTGCGGGAGGGTTCCTACGCCGTGGGGGCAACGAAGTTTGAAACGACGGTGAGTGTGGTGATCCCTTCGGCACTTTCCGGGATTGTCTCGGCGTTTATTTTGGCGGTGTCCCGGGGGGTGGGGGAAACGATGATTGTGTCTTTGGCGGCGGGGCAAAGTCCGATTTTGAATTTCAATCCTCTGGATTCGGTGATGACGATTACTGCGTTTATCGTGCAGGTGAGTTTGGGGGATACACCGACGGATTCTTTGGCCTTCTATACGATTTTCTTCGCTGGGTTTGTCCTGTTTTTAATGACTTTGATTTTGAATATTTTGGCGGACTGGTTTGTGCGCCGCTATCGGTTGATGTATTAAAGGTGGAGGGTCTATGACGGTTGACATTTCTCCGACTGAGATTAATTTCCGTTCTGATTATGACCGGCGTAAACTGGCCACCAATATTTTTATGGGCGTGGCGTTTTTTGCTACCATCTTTGGTCTGTTTTTCCTGAGTTTACTGCTGTACGATGTGTTGAAACAGGGTTTACCCTATTTTAATTGGCGGTTTGTGACCACATTCCCCTCTCGTAATCCTGCCGATGCGGGGATTCTGTCGGCGTTGGTGGGTTCGATTTGGCTGATGTTTTTGATCCCCTTTTTCGCTTTTCCCTTGGGGATTGGGGCGGCGATTTATATGGAAGAGTATGCGGATCGGGATTTTTGGGTAAACCGGGCTTTAGAAATCAATATCTCCAACTTGGCTGGGGTGCCCTCGATTATTTATGGGTTGTTGGGGTTAGAGCTGTATGTGCGGATTTTGGAGCCTTTGACCAAGGGACGCACCTTGCTGGCGGGGGCATTGACCCTATCCACCCTGGTGTTGCCGGTGGTGATTATTTCTACCCGGGAGGCAATCCGGGCGGTGCCGCGGGAGATTCGGGAGGCGGCCTATGCGGTGGGCTGTACGAAGTGGCAAGCGATCTGGTATCACGTTTTGCCGATGGCGTTTGCGGGGATTTTGACGGGGACGATTTTGGCTTTGTCCCGGGCGATTGGGGAGACGGCACCCTTGATTACCCTGGGGGCGTTGACGTTTATTGCCTTTTTACCCCCTTGGCCGGTGACGACGGCGGTGAATGAGGAAGGGGTGGTGATTGTGGAGAAGGTGTCGGCGGGTCTTGGGTCTCTGATTCAAGCCTTACAGACTCCGTTCACGGCTCTACCCATTCAGATTTTTAACTGGGCGAGTCGTCCGCAGGCAGAATTTCACGCCGTATCGGCAGCCGGAATTATTGTGTTGTTGTTGCTGTTGGTGGCCATGAACTCCGTCGCCATCTCGCTCCGGGCGCGGTTCCAGCAACGGAAGTAGTTTGAGTGAAATTCTAGCCTGGTGATTGGTACTGGGGAAAATGCCTATATTCCATTGGGATAACTAACCATCACATGGCACCGTTTTGCCATTGCCAACGTCCACAAAAGGCAATGTACCAACGGCGGCATGGTACCCTGGAAATCAGCAAGAGGGGGAAATGGTCATGGCTCGTATTCCTTGGCTACTTGGCTTAAATACCTTGGGTTTGGTACTCGCCCTGCCGGTGTTGGCGCAAACGGCGGGTGGGGGTGGCGGGGGATTGAGTCTGGTGGGGGTACTGACCCTGGCTTTTTTCACCCTGTTCATTCTGGTGATGGTGCTGGTGGTTCTGAGCCAGATTATTTATATTTGCAATCCCAATGAAATCTTGATTTTTTCCGGGCGGGAACATCGGTTGAAGAGCGGTCAAAAAGTTGGGTACCGGGTGGTATTTGGGGGAGCTTCGATTCGGATTCCCATTATTGAAAGTGTGGATCGGATGGATTTGACCACGATGCCGGTACAAGTGGAGGTCAAAAATGCTTATTCGGCGGGGGGAATTCCTCTACAAATTCAAGCGATTGCCAATATCAAAGTTTCTAGTGCTCCAGCGGTGGTGGGCAATGCGATTGAACGATTTTTAGGTCGCAAGCGGGAGGAAATTATCCGGGTTGCCAAGGAGACCTTAGAGGGGAATTTACGGGGGGTGGTGGCAACCCTAACCCCAGAGCAGGTGAATGAGGATCGCCTGCAATTTGCCGACCGCATTTCCCAATATGTAGAACGGGATTTATCTAAGTTGGGTTTGCAATTGGACACCCTGAAAATCCAGAGTGTTTCCGATGAAGTGGATTATCTCAATTCCATTGGACGGCGACAAATTGCCAACATGATTCGGGATGCCAAAATTGCCGAATCCAATGCGGAACGGGAAGCGGAATCTGCCGCCGCGGAGAGCCGTCGTGCCGCCGAAGTCGCCCAAAAGGAAGCGCAAGCCGCCATTCAACAGAAACAAAATGAACTCCGCAAGTTGCAAGCCGAACTAGAATTGCAGGCACGCTCTGAGGAGGAACGCACGGAAGCGGTTGCCCAGGAAACCCGAGCCAAGGCGGAACAGGAACTGCAAACGGTACGGGCGGAATTGGAACGGTTGCGTTTGGAAGCGGATGTGGTACTCCCGGCGCAAGCCCAACGGCAGGCACAGGAATTGTTAGCCCGGGCGGAGGCGGCTCCCCTGGCGGCTAATGCCACCGCCACCGCCACTGTAACCGATATGCTCAATGACCTGTGGCAAACCTATGGTCAGGATGCCAGTGCCATTTTATTGATCCAACAACTGGAGATGCTGTTGGCTACGGCGGCGCAAGTGCCCCAAAAGCTGAATCTCGGTCAGATCAATGTGATTGACAATGGGGATGGTCGGGCATTGTCAACCCTGATGCGGGCGTATCCCGAGATGATCCAGCAGTTCCTCAACCAGGCGGATCAGGTTTTGGGATTGAATTTAGCGGGCGCCCTACACACCCCCGGAGCGAGCCAACCCCAGAGCCACCACCAAGAGCAAACAGCCCACGAAGGTTAATCCCAACAAAAACAGGGCGAACAATTCCCCCGCCGAAAGGGGGCGATCCGTTGGGTCAAGATAGGCCGAATACATCTGCTGAATTTGTTGCAAGGTCGGTGCTGGGGGCAGGGTGCTTTGCCACAATTGCTGGTCATAATCCGCCCGTTGTTGGGGGGAAATCAAGACCGTGTAGGCTGTATTGATCTGGTGGAATTTTTCCTGGGCAACCGCTATCGGCAGGGTGGTGGTATCCGGGTGATAACGTTTGCTCAATTCCCGATAGGCACGGCGAATCGTCTCCCCACTGGCAAAACGGGATACCCCCAGAATTTCGTAGTAGTTTGGCTTCGAGATACCGACCATCCCTATTCCCCAGCATCACCAGGTCACATTTACTAATGTATTGTATTTAATCTATTGCTATGGCTATGGCAATCCCAGACCCCATTGTGTCAAGAACAAGGTGACGAGAACCAAGTACGAGGTGGTGGCCTGTGACCCTGGACTTTTTTATAAATACATCATAAAGTGTGAAATTTTGAGAACTTGGCTCGCCTGGATTTGCGGTTAAGATTGTATAGCGAGATACGCTTTTTCAGCCGAAACCCTTGTCAGGTTTAGTATAAGCTCTGCTTATCCTTAAATACTCAGGAGAGCCTAGGCTCTTCACGCACGGATTCAGCAACGCCGTAAAATTTAACTCACTTGGTCAGGCAAAACCATTCCCATTACTTGGCGATCTGCCAGAGTTTGATTGTATTATCCCGGCTACCACTGGCCAGCCACCGCTGGTCTGGACTAAACGCCAGGGACGTAATCCCTTTTTCATGCCCCGCCAAGGTCATCAGCAACCCATAGGACTGCCCATTCCACACCCGGATACTCCCTTCCCAACCGCCGGTCACCAGGTAACGCCCATTGGGGCTGTAGGCCACCGCCCGCACCCCTTCCTTGTGCCCCGTGAGGGTGGTAATCGGGTCGCCATTGTGGAGGTACCACAGATGGGCAGCGGTATCTTCACTGCCAGCCACAATCACCCGCCCGTCGGGACTGACCACCACCACATTAAACCCACTGCCGCTGAAACTAGAGGGGCCAAGGATATTCCGCAGGGGGTCGCCCCCATCCGTCAGCCACACCTTGACCGAATTGTCCCAACTGCCCGTGACCAACAACCGCCCATCCGGGGTAAAGGTGACGGAACGCACATGGCTGGCATGACCCGTGAGGGTGGTCAACAACACGCCGTTGTCCACCTGCCAAAGTTTAATCGTCTTGTCCTCGCTCGCACTCGCCAGCACTAATCCATCGGGACGCATCGCCAGGGAGTCAATAGTGCCCCCGTGTTTGTTAAATAAATTGCCCAGGGTACGGATGGGTTTGTCGCCTGGGAGTTGCCAGAGTTTAATCACCCGCTCTTCCCCCGCCGCCGCCAACAACCGCCCATCGGGACTGAGTGCCAAAGCGTGTAATCCCGCCGGATTGTTGCTCCCCCAACTCAACTGGCGGGGATAACTCAGGGAACTTAGCCCCCAACACAGCACCAGACCGTCCCGACCACAGCTAAATAGATAACGGCTATCGGGACTGAAACCCAAGGCCTTGACCCAATTGCTATGACCAGCCAACGTATGAACGCAAGGCCAAGTTGGATCAACCTGCACCGTCGTCGTCTGGGGGGGTGGGGTGCGGGTACCAATGCGAGAAGACGGGGTTTGGGACAAACGACCCGTATCGGGATTGAGCCGACTGGCAGGACGACTGACCCCGGTGGGGGGATTGGTGCCGCCCGCTGTACGCACGGGTGTGACCGGAGGATTCGTGCCACCAGTGCCCAAGCCCCCAAGGCGCCCCAGCCCCGGCAGAGGATTCAAGGGATTGCTCAACCCTGCCCCCGGTACCCCCAAACGCCCCAAGGTACTCACCGAACGGGTGGGTTGCTCCAGGGCTTGGAATGCCTCCAAGGCTACCGCCGCCGAAGCAAATCGTTGCCCCGGTAAGCGTTGTAGTAATTTATCCAAAAACTGCATCAACCCTTCGCTCAGGGGTTGTTTGACCGCTTGCCGCCAGAGCCAAACATTTTCCCGAATGTTAAATAATTTACTGGGGGAAATACCCGTCAGGAGATAAATGCAGGTGGCTCCCAAACTATATAAATCGCTGGCAAACACCGCCTTGCCCATCATCTGTTCCGGGGCGGCAAACCCACTGCTCCCAATCGCCGTACCCGTTTTGAATAAACCCGATTCCCGCACAAATTTCACCGCCCCAAAGTCCACCAGAAATAGCTTTTGGTCGGATTTTTGGCGAATGATATTTTTCGGCTTCACGTCCCGGTGGATGACATTTTGCTGGTGAATATAGTCCAGCACCGGGAGTAAATCAGCCAGTAATTGCCGGATTTTGATTTCATCAAAGGTGCCCTTCCGTAGCAGTTCATCTGCCAAATCTTGACCATCAATAAATTTCTGCACCAGATAGGACTTGCCATCCAAGATGAAATAGGCTAGTAAATCGGGAATTTGCGGATGGTTGCCCAGCCGTTCCAGTTGCACCGCCTCCTGTTCAAACAGGGTCATGGCTTTTTGCATCGCCTCCGGGGATTGGATCACCTGGGGCTGAAAAAGTTTGATCACACAGGGGGGACGGGAGGGAATGCTTTCATCCACCGCCTGAAAGGTGCGTCCAAAATTCCCCTGCCCAATGGGTTTCACCGCCCGATAACGCCCTTTGAGCACCAAGGGACTGCCACATGCACGACAGGAGTTTTCCGTAGCCGCATTTTCGGGGGCGGGACAGTCGGGGTTGAGACAGTAGCTCATGGGGTTATGTGCAGTGGTGCGCCCGGTCACTCTTATCATACCCCCTTTTTTCTGGTGTGCCAGATCACTGATTGCCCCCACTAGCTACTGAGTAGGCATTTCCCAGATTTTTCTTCCCTCTTGTGGGTGGCTGTGGCATCATGGGGAGTAGCCGTTACTGGGGATTGGGGTTGTGTTTGAACTGCAAGGTTATGACTATTTGCTGGTGTTTTTGTTGGTGTGTAGCGTGGTGCCGATTGCCGCTTTGAGCCTGTCTGGTCTGCTCCGCCCCAAGGGAACCGGGCCGGAACGCCGTACCAGCTATGAATCGGGGATGGAACCCCAAGGGGAAGCCTGGGTACAGTTCAACATCCGTTACTATATGTTCGCCCTGGTATTTGTGGTGTTTGATGTGGAAACGGTGTTTCTCTATCCCTGGGCGGTGGCATTTCACCAGTTGGGACTGCTGGCGTTTGTGGAAGCCTTAATTTTTATTGCTATCCTGGTAATTGCCCTGGTCTATGCGTGGCGCAAAGGAGCTTTGGAATGGTCATGACTCCCACCTTTGGCGAAGCCAAAATTTTGAATCCAATTGATCGTCCCCAGGTAACCCAAGACCTGGCGAATAATGTGATTTTGACGACTTTGAATGACCTGTACGATTGGGCGCGGTTGTCCAGTCTGTGGCCCCTGCTGTACGGGACGAGTTGCTGTTTTATCGAATTTGCGGCACTGATTGGCTCCCGGTTTGATTTTGACCGGTTTGGTCTGATCCCCCGCTCTAGCCCCCGGCAGGCGGATTTGATTATCACGGCGGGGACGGTGACGATGAAGATGGCGCCCGCATTGGTGCGGTTGTATGAACAAATGCCTGACCCCAAGTATGTGATTGCCATGGGTGCCTGTACGATCACCGGCGGGATGTTCAGCACGGACTCCTACACGGTGGTGCGGGGGGTGGATAAAATCATTCCGGTGGATGTGTATCTGCCCGGGTGTCCCCCCAAACCGGAGGCAATTATTGATGCCATTATCAAACTGCGGAAAAAAATTGCCCAGGAGGATGCCCGGGAGCGCAGTCTTTATGAGCAAACCCACCGCTATTTCACGGTGAAGCATGAGTTGAAGGTGGTGCCGCCGATTTTGACCGGGGAATACCTGCAAAGCCCGACCCGGCAGGCTCCGCCCCCAGAATTGGCGCAGGCGATGGGGGTTCCTGTTGGTGCTCTGGCTCCCCAAGCGGAGGAGGTGGCAGGTGGCTGAAACGACCGGTCAGGAGTTAGCCGCGGTTGAGGTTGGCTCGGTTTCCCAGTGGTTGACCAGTCAGGGGTTTGAGCATCGCTTTCTGGGGCGGGATCACCAGGGGGTGGAAATCCTCCAGGTGGATCGGGAGGTGCTTTTACCGATTGCGACGGCTTTGTACGGCTATGGGTTTAATTACCTGCGCTGTCAAGGGGGCTACGATGTTGGGCCGGGGCAGGAGTTGGTGAGTTTTTATTACCTGGTCAAGCTGGCGGACAATGCGGATCGCCCGGAGGAGGTATGTGTCAAGGTATTTTTGCCCCGTCACGACCCGAAGGTGCCCTCCGTGTACTGGATTTGGCGCACGGCGGACTGGCAGGAGCGGGAAACCTACGATTTTTACGGCATTGAATACGTGGGGCATCCCCATCTGAAGCGGATTCTTCTGCCGGAGGACTGGGTGGGCTGGCCGATGCGGAAAGATTACGTCACCCCGGACTTTTACGAATTGCAGGATGCCTATTGAATTTCCCGGTCTGCTCCCCAACGTGTGACCGTTGGGTGTGCCAAAGTTACGTTTTGGTTGCGGTGAGTGGGTTGTGATTCCGGCGGTCATGCCCTGACCGGGAAAATGTGATTGAGGGTTCTGCGCCGGTCATGCTCTCCTTGGTTGAGGTCACCTATCATCCGCCCGCCGCTCCCCGCCCGATTTTGCATCAGGTTAGTTTTACGGTGCCCCCCCAATCCTTGACCTTGATCGTCGGGGTGAGTGGGGCGGGCAAAACTACCCTATTGGAATTAATCGCCGGACTAGCCACCCCCACGCAGGGGCAGATTCTCTGGCAGGAACAGGCATTACAGGCGACGGATTTGCAGGAATTGGCGGGGCTGGTGTTTCAATTCCCCGAGCGGCATTTTTGCGGTCTGACCCTCTTGGAGGAATTGCGGCTTGGGCATCCCGAACTCACCCTGGAGCAGGTACAGCAGGTCTTAAATACGGTGCATTTGGGCGAGGTACCCCTGCATCAGCCCCCCCATCACCTGAGCGGCGGGCAACAACGGCGGTTGGCTCTGGCGGTGCAATTGATTCGGCAACCTTATTTATTATTGCTCGATGAACCGTTGGCGGGGTTGGACTGGTCCATGCGTCAGCAGGTCATGCAACTGTTGCAAGAATTAAAAAATACTTGGTCTCTACTGGTGGTCAGCCACGACACCCGGGAATTGAGTGGGATGGCGGATCAGGTGTGGCGTTTGGAGGAGGGCAAATTGAATAAACTATAGCAATCTTAAATGAAAATGGAATAGGGGTCGCAGGGGCACCGCCCCCGCATTTGGTTCTAAAAAATTTTTGTATGCCTACGGCACGCAAGCTAATGCTAATCAAATAGGATTGCTATAGGACTTTAATAATAAACAATTACAGTCTATTTGTCAATTAAAGGATACAAAAAGCCTCGATCATCCTAAAGGCTTACCAAGATTGACCTATGGTAAGTGGGGTTCAACTGTATCCCATAACCCCTCAAAAGACTGCACTTGGATAGCACTACCATTGATTTGACCCCTTGCCGCTGAGGGTGTAGGTGCCCGCTAGGGTGACCATCCGGTTTCCCCACCCCGCAAAAGCTAAAAAATTTATTAAGATTAGTAAAGTCATGGATTTCCACCCCGATGTTGGGCAAGTTTCAGCGGGAGATTGCTACGGGCAAGGTCAAAATCCGGTGGCGGTGGGTGGCTCTGGGGGTGGTTGCCCCCGGATTGTTGCTGGTGGCGGTACGGTTGGGGTTGAATCGTTGGGCGCAGTCTCAGTCTCCGGCACCGGCTCCCCCCGTTACTAAAGCACCAACCATGATTGCCGCCCTGGGTCGGATTCAGCCGGAGGGAGAAATCATTACCTTGTCTGCACCCAGTTCGATTGAGGGGGCACGGGTGGCGGAGCTTTTGGTCAAGGAAGGGGATCGGGTACAACCAGGGCAGGTGTTGGCAACCCTCGACACTACCCGCAAACGCCAGGTGGAGGTGCAGTTAGCCAAAGATGCGGTGGCGATTGCCCAAGCCCAGTTGAAGCAGGTGTTGGCGGGGGCGAAAGCGGGGGACATTCAGGCGCAACAAGCGCAGGTGAACCGTTTGCAGGCGGAATTACGGATTGCCCAGACGGATTTACAGCGCAACCAACAGCTTTATCAGGAGGGAGCCATTTCCGCATCGGCTTTGGATAATTTTCGTTTGCGGGTGGACACGGTGCGCCAGCAGTTGCAGGAAGCCCAGGCGAATCTCCGCAGTGTCCGGGAGGTGCGGGCGGTGGATGTGAATCTGGCACGGGCGCAGGTAGCTCAGGCGCAAAATCGGTTGGCACTGGCGCAGGTGGAACTGGATTTGAGTTTGATCAAGGCACCGGTGGCGGGGCGGGTGTTAAAAATCCACGCACGGCTGGGAGAAACCGTCGGCAATGAGGGGATTTTAGACCTGGGGCGCACGGAGCGGATGTTTGTGGTGGCGGAAGTGTACGAGACGGACATTCTCAGGGTGCAGGCGGGGCAACGGGCGGTGATCACGGGCATGGCGCTACCGGCACCCTTGCGGGGAACCGTGACCCAGGTGGGCTGGCGGGTGGCGAAAAAGGATGTCCTGAACACGGACCCGGTGGCGGATGTGGATGCCCGGGTGGTGGAGGTGAAAATTGCCCTGGATGGGGCGGACTCGGCGCAGGTGCAACGGCTGACCAATATGGTTGTCAACGTGCAAATTCAGCGGTAGCGATGGGTATTCCTCTGGCGTGGTTACAGCTATCCCGGGAGCGGATGCGTCTGTTGGTCGCCTTGGCGGGGATTACCTTTGCCGATGTGTTGATGTTTGTGCAGTTGGGGTTTCGGGATGCCCTGTTTGAAGCCGCCGTTTTAGTCCATCGCAAATTGCGGGCGGATTTGGTGCTGATCAACCCCCAATCCCAGGCGTTTTTTGCCATGCAACGGTTTCCCCGCCGCCGGTTGTACCAGGCATTGAGTTTACCAGAAGTGGCGAGTGTTGCCCCCTTGTATGTGGACTTAATGCCCTGGAAAAGCCCGGTGTGTCCCCCCACGCCTACGGCTACCAGTTGTACCCGTTCGATTTTGGTGATGGGGTTTGACCCGGCGGTTTCGGTGTTGGATTTCCCGGAAGTCGAGGCTAATTTGGGGCAAATACGGCAGGCGGATGTGGTGTTGTTTGACCGGATTTCGAGGGAGGAATTTGGCACGGAATTTATCCTACGGGAATTTGCCAACGGCAGACCGGTACAAACAGAGGTGAATAAACGCCAGGTGACGGTGGGGGGCTTATTTGAGTTGGGGGCATCCTTTTCCGCCGATGGGAATGTGATCACCAGTGATTTGAATTTTTTACGGATGTTTCCGGGACGGCAAGCCTCGCAAATTGATGTGGGATTAATTACCTTGCAACCGGGGGCGGATGTGGAGCAGGTGCGGGCGAAATTGCGGCAATTACTCAACACAGAACTGAAAATTCCCGGTCAATTTCTCTGCCAAGGGGCGACGGGGGCTTCCGAATTTGCCAACGATGTGTGCATCCTCACCCACGATGAATTTGTGGAATTGGAACGGCATTACTGGGCGACGGGCACCGCCATCGGGTTTATTTTTGGTCTGGGAACCGTGATGGGATTTGTGGTGGGAATTGTGGTGGTCTATCAGATTCTCTACACGGACGTATCGGATCACCTAGCGGAGTACGCCACCCTCAAGGCGATGGGTTACACAGATGGATATTTGTTAACAGTGGTGTTTCAGGAGGCGATGATTTTGGCGGTGTTGGGCTTTATCCCCGGCTTTTTGGTCTCTCATGGGTTGTATGCCCTCACCCAGGCGGCGACCCGTTTGCCGATTAGCATGACCCTAGGGCGAGCCACGACCGTGTTTACCATGACGGTGGTGATGTGTTTTGTGGCGGGGGCAGTATCGGTGCGGCGATTGCGGGCGGCAGACCCGGCGGATATTTTTTAACCCTTAACAATAGACATCTCCGAGAACAATCGCTTTACAGTCTATAGCAATCCTACTTGATTGGCATTAGCTTGCGTGCCGTAGGCATACAAAAATTTTCCAGAACCATACAGGTGCTTCTTTGACGGGGGCGGTGCCCCTGCGACCCCTGTTCCATTCTCATTTAGGATTGCTATATTGATCAATTAATTGATCAGTTAAAGGATACAAAAAGCCTCGATTATCCTAGAGGCTTACCATGATTGACCTACGGCAAGTGGGGTTCAACTGTATCCCATAGCCACTCAAAAGACTGTAACCCCCGCATTATTAATAATTGCCAAGGAAAGGATAGGGCTTCCAGGCCTGCTATGTAAGTACAAAAATAGACTGTATATTAAAAATGTTGGGTTTGGGTTCCCCCATGCAATTTCCCGATGTGGGTCGGCTCTGGCAAACCGTGACCTATTTCGAGGCGTTGCCGGTGGTCGCCTGTATCCAACGCACCTTTGGCCTCAACCCACCCCCTGCCACCGTGTTGCCCCAAGGGGAACTGATCATGGATTTAACCCAGCCCGCCCCGGTTGCCCTCTGGGGTGCCCTGGATGACGTGGTGATGGGGGGCATGAGCCGCAGTAATTTGGTGCCTGACCCGGCGGGTGCCCGGTTTGAGGGGATAGTGACGACTGAAAACAACGGCGGGTTTGCTTCCATTCGTACCCGGAACCTGGAACCCCCTTTGAATTTGGCGGATGCCACTGGTCTAGCCTTGCGGGTGCGGGGGGATGGTAAACGGTACAAACTTTTGCTCAGAGACAGTTCCAGTTGGGACACCTTGGCCTACGGTGCCCAATTTGACACCCAACCTGCCACCTGGATCACCGTAAAAATTCCTTTTGCCGACTTAGTGCCCGTCTTTCGTGCCAAAACCGTTCCCAACGCCCCGCCGCTCAATTTACGCCAGGTGGTCTCCCTGCAAATCATGCTGAGTAAGTTTGCCTATAACGGACAACGCAACCCTACCTTTCAATCGGGGGACTTTCGGTTACAAATTTCTACCATCAGTACCTATCGGGAAGACCCATCCCCGACACTTTAGGAGTTATTAGGCAAGCAAACACTTTTTTCAGGTACCCTAATCCCTTTATCCCCTTCTAGCAAACGGGTTTTGCGTCAAGGCGTTATCATGGCTCAAATTTGCTCAACCAGACAAGGAACTCCAGTAAATTCCCTCAACCCAGTAGATGCTCCAACTCCTCCAGGGAAGAAACGTCAATGATAGCTTCCGCAATTTCCCCTAGTTGCTCTAGGGACAGTTGTGCCAGTTTGGTGCTGATGCTGTCTGGCACCCTGCCGAACTTGCGAGTGAGTAACCGTTGGCGTATCGCTCGTTTACCCCTCTGTTCTCCCTCTTGCCTGGCTTCTTGATACACCCTTGTCTGCCGTAAATCTCCCAAGGTAAGCATCCGCTCTATCTCGGCGTTGCTGAATCTGTGTATGATTCCTGAAAATCTTAGTTCGGAAAAGCCCATGGACATAAGAGGTTTCGGTTGCCCGCGAGGTGAATTTCATCCCATTAATCAGCAATGCCTCTATTTCCTCCCGGCTCAAGGTCTTCAATTTGTAAATCAGAAGCGTCTCCACAAATTCTATATAGCTAAACACGCAAAGGTTGACATAGATATGGGTCGCAGGACGTAACCAAGCACTGGTTCTCCAGGATTTTTGAGGCGACAACCTAACCGTACTTAGCTATAGCAATCCTACTTGATTTACATCAGCTTGCGTGCCGTAGGCATACAAGAATTTTCCAGAACCAAGGACGGGGGCGGTGCCCCTGTGACCCCCTGTTCCATTCTCATTTAGGATTGCTATAGTTTTATCATCGGCTTGCGGCAGAAATACCCCATCCAAGCGAAAGGCTTTTTCCTTCACTTCTACAGAGGTAAATTGATAGCTGGCGATGCTGGCAAGGTCTTCCCCCAATAGCTCCAATGGCTAACGCCACGCTCTGCTATCAGTAGGGTGGGAAAGGTCTGGAACAGTTGATAGAAAATCGTGTCAGTACGCAATCGGTTTATCAGTTCCTTACTCTATATTAACTGCTTCTAGGATAGCTGAATATTCTAACTATTCTCATAAGGTGATTTTAAATGCCATTGAATTGAAAGGCCACTAAATCCCGCTCCACGCATTTTAGGAACGCATCTGCATCAGTGGCTAGGTCAAACTCTTTTGGGAAATTTACATGGGGATAGCTAGTTTGGACTTGAGAAAGTGCAAATTGATAGGATTCTAGCAGAACTTCGATTAGGTAGCCTTTGAGACTCGGGGATTGTTTAAGCAATATCTTAAGCTGGTATAATTGTTCTCTAATGGTTAGTTCCCAACCCCGAAAATCATATTGACTATCCACATACTTACGCTTGAGCAGGTGTTCGATTAATACTCCCAAACGACTCTGGAGTTCTCGCCGATTCCTGTTTGCCAAAGTTGCAATTTCCTCAATTAAATTTCCAATATCAAGACCCTCAAAATCTCGTTCCTTTAACTTGGTAAGGGTTTCTTCACACCAGAGATTGAAATCAGTTTCATAGAGGGAAATAGTCATAAACTAAGCTCCTAGACATATTTCTAGCTTGCTTCAACTGTATCAAAATTTTACCAAAACAAATGGGATTTTGCTAACCTTTAGTCAAAGGTTCATCTACCTAGCGGAGGGATGCCTTACCCGCCTGATAAACCGCCGCAAATCTAACGAACGGGTTGGCACACAGACTGTTCACCAATTAAAGGATACAGAAAACCGGTTTCGAAGGCTTAACCTCAATGAAGGTAGAGCAGGCGGGTTTACAACGGTATTCGGTAGCCCCTTAATAGGCTGTGCTTGTATCCTATTTTGAATTAAAGCCTGTAAGCTTAGATAAATTATAGCAATCTTGTTTGATTGACAAACAGAAATTTCCTAGAACCAAAGACGGGGGCGGTGCCCCTGCGACCCCTATTCCATTCCCATTTAAGATTGCTGTAGTAGATGGCTACAGGGTGCAGTTCCATGTGGGTTTTTCTCTACTTAGCGTTTTGGGAAAGGGTTTGGGAGTGAGGGCACCACCGATAAGAAAAAACAATCAATCCCCCTGATCGATCCGCTGAATGCCCTGGGTAACTTAGCGATGGGGTAAATGAACCCCAATACATCAATTATCTCTTAGGAGTACATCCATGGCCGCTAACTTGAAGGTAAAACTGCTCCAGCACTTGGCGAAGAAGAATGCTAACGAAGGTTTCACCCTGGTGGAACTGCTGGTGGTGGTCGTGATCATCGGTATCCTGGCCGCGATTGCCCTGCCCTCCTTCCTGGCTCAAACCGCCAAGGCGAAACAGTCCGAAGCCCGCACCTACCTGGGTTCCTGGGCGAAAGCGCAAAAAGCCTTCCGTACCGAAAACGCCCAATTTGCTGACGATTGGACGACCCTGTCCCTGGGCTTGGGTACGGACACCCGGAACTACACCTACAGCGTTGCTGGCGGTGGTGCTGGTGTCACTGAGGCTAGCGGATTTGGTACCAGTAAAGCCGCTGACCTGAAAAGTTATTCCGCAGCGGTGATTGTCCTGACCAAGCAAATTAATACCGGCACGGGTACGGAAGTTGCTGTGGATATGCCCGATGGTCTCTGCGAAGCCAAATTGCCCGGTGCGGCGAAAATCGCTGCTCCTACGATTGACCCCAAGACCGCTGAAGCGGACTGCGCTCCCAACATCAACTTCCGGACTGGTAAATAGTTCTGATTCTGCACTTTTTCTAGCATAGGTCTGTGGGGGCGGTCACGTGACTGCCCTTTTTTTTGTGGTGATTTTTGTGATTACTTTTAAGGGATTTGTTGGGGGTCTATGCCCTGATTGCGGAGGTAGGCCGCTAACCGTTCCGCCCGTTGCCGTTCTAGGAGTAATTCTTGCTCTTTTTGTTCTAATTGTTGATAAGTTTGTTCTAGCAGTTGTTCTTTTTGGATTAACTCCTGTTGAGTTTGTTCTAGCACTTGTTCTTTTTGGATTAACTCTTGTTGAGTCTGTTCTAGCACTTGTTCTTTTTGGATTAACTCTTGTTGAGTCTGTTCTAATTCCTGTGCCAATTCTACTGTGGTTTTGAACTGCTCGCCATTGGGATAATACACCAACAATTCATGGGGATTTAATTCAAATCGGATGCCTAACCGGGGACTCACCCACCCATTGACTTCCTCAATCACCCTTAACCGATTCCCCGCCCTTTGGTAGCCATTCAATTCATTTAATTGTGGGTCATAAATATAGTATTCTTCCACCCCATACTGCTCATAAAATTCCAATTTCTTCGCCATCTCTGCCAACCGATTTCCCGGTGACAGTATCTCCAATACGACTTGGGGTGCAATGCCATTTTCTTCCCATTGCCGATAGGAACCCCGCTCCCCTTTGGGACGATTAAAGACCACCATCACATCCGGGGCAACCCGTATCTCTGGATGCCCTTCCACCGGATACCACAGCAAATCGCCCCCCACAAATACGTCCGCATTATCCCGAAATAGACATTCCAAATTCTCTTTGAATAGGACAATCCAGCGAAATTGCAGGGTATTATCCGCCATTGGTTGACCATCACTATCGGGATAAATGAGCTTGCGACTTGGAGTTAATGTCATCGCCCTAACCTCCAATTTCATCAGGATTGATGCCTTGACTGCGTAAATACGCCGCTAACCGTTCCGCCCTCTGCCGTTCTTGTTCCGCTCGCTCCATTTCTTGGTTCGCCCGTTGCCGTTCTTGATTTAATTGTTCCTGAGTCTGTTCTAGCACTTGTTCTTTTTGGATTAACTCTTGCTGAGTTTGTTCTAGCACTTGTTCTTTTTGGATTAACTCCTGTTGAGTCTGTTCTAGCACTTGTTCTTTTTGGATTAACTCTTGCTGAGTTTGTTCTAATTCTTGCGCCAATTCTACTGTGGTTTTGAACTGCTCGCCATTGGGATAATACACCAACAATTCATCGGGATTTAATTCAAACCGGATGCCTAACCGGGGACTCACCCACCCATTGATTTCCTCAATCACCCTTAACCGATTCCCCGCTCTTTGGTAGCCATTCAATTCATTTAATTGTGGGTCATAAATATAGTATTCTTCCACCCCATACTGCTCGTAAAATTCCAATTTCTTTGCCATCTCTGCCAACCGATTTCCCGGTGACAGTATCTCCAATACGACTTGGGGTGCAATGCCATTTTCTTCCCATTGCCGATAGGAACCCCGCTCCCCTTTAGGACGGTTAAAGACCACCATCACATCCGGGGCAACCCGTATCTCTGGATGCCCTTCCACCGGATACCACAGCAAATCGCCCCCCACAAATACGTCCGCATTATCCCGAAATAGACATTCCAAATTCTCTTTGAATAGGACAATCCAGCGAAATTGCAGGGTATTATCCGCCATTGGTTGACCATCACTATCGGGATAAATGAGCTTGCGACTTGGAGTTAATGTCATCACCCTCATCCTCCAATTTCATCAGGATTGACGCCTTGACTGCGTAAATACGCCGCTAACCGTTCCGCCCGTTGCCGTTCTTGTTCCGCTCGCTCCATTTCTTGGTTCGCCCGTCGCCGTTCTTGATTTAATTGTTCCTGAGTCTGTTCTAGCACTTGTTCTTTTTGGATTAACTCTTGCTGAGTTTGTTCTAATTCTTGCGCCAATTCTACTGTGGTTTTGAACTGCTTGCCATTGGGATAATACACCAACAATTCATCGGGATTTAATTCAAACCGGATGCCTAACCGGGGACTCACCCACCCATTGATTTCCTCAATCACCCTTAACCGATTCCCCACTCGTTGGTAGCCATTCAATTCATTTAATTGTGGGTCATAAATATAGTATTCTTCCACCCCATACTGCTCATAAAATTCCAATTTCTTCGCCATCTCTGCCAACCGATTTCCCGGTGACAGTATCTCCAATACGACTTGGGGTGCAATGCCATTTTCTTCCCATTGCTGATAGGAACCCCGCTCCCCTTTAGGACGATTAAAGACTACCATCGCATCCGGGGCAACCCGTATCTCTGGATGCCCTTCCACCGGATACCACAGCAAATCTCCCCCTACAAATACGTCCGCATTATCCCGAAATAGACATTCCAAATTCTCTTTGAATAGGACAATCCAGCGAAATTGCAGGGTATTATCCGCCATTGGTTGACCATCACTATCGGGATAAATGAGCTTGCGACTTGGGGTGAATGTCATCGCCCTAACCTCCAATTTCATCAGGATTGATGCCTTGATTGCGTAAATACGCCGCTAACCGTTCCGCCCTCTGCCGTTCTAGGAGTAATTCCTGCTCTTTTTGTTCTAATTGTTGATAAGTTTGTTCTAGCACTTGTTCTTTTTGGATTAACTCCTGTTGAGTCTGTTCTAATTCCTGTGCCAATTCTACTGTGGTTTTGAACTGCTCGCCATTGGGATAATACACCAACAATTCATCGGGATTTAATTCAAATCGGATGCCTAACCGGGGACTCACCCACCCATTGATTTCCTCAATCACCCTTAACCGATTCCCCGCTCTTTGGTAGCCATTCAATTCAGGGCACCTCTATTAATTCATGGCTATTGAGAATGACCCCTGCATTATTGATAATTGCCAACGAGAGAATGGGGCTTCCAGACTCTCTGTGTCAGTACAAAAAACAATAAATAGAGGTTCCCTTCATTTAATTGTGGGTCATAAATATAGTATTCTTCCACCCCATACTGCTCGTAAAATTCCAATTTCTTTGCCATTTCTGATAACCGATTTCCCGGTGATAATATCTCAAACACCACTTGTGGAGCAATGCCATTTTCTTCCCATTTCCGATAGGAACCCCGCTCCCCTTTGGAACGATTAAAGACTACCATCACATCCGGGGCAACCCGTATCTCTGGATGTCCTTCCACCGGATACCACAGCAAATCGCCCCCTACAAATACGTCTGAATTATCCCGAAATAGACATTCCAAATTCTCTTTGAATAGGACAATCCAGCGAAATTGCAGGGTATTATCCGCCATTGGTTGACCATCACTATCGGGATAAATGAGCTTGCGACTTGGGGTGAATGTCATCGCCCTAACCTCCAATTTCATCAGGATTGATGCCTTGACTGCGTAAATACGCCGCTAACCGTTCCGCCCGTTGCCGTTCTAGGAGTAATTCCTGCTCTTTTTGTTCTAATTGTTGATAAGTTTGTTCTAGCACTTGTTCTTTTTGGATTAACTCTTGTTGAGTCTGTTCTAATTCCTGTGCCAATTCTACTGTGGTTTTGAACTGCTCGCCATTGGGATAATACACCAGCAATTCATCGGGATTTAATTCAAATCGGATGCCTAACCGGGGACTCACCCACCCATTCATTTCCTCAATCACCCTTAAGCGATTCCCCGCTCTTTGGTAGCCATTCAATTCATTTAATTGTGGGTCATAGATGTAGTATTCTTCCACCCCATACTGCTCGTAAAATTCCAATTTCTTTGCCATTTCTGATAACCGATTTCCCGGTGACAGTATCTCCAATACGACTTGGGGTGCAATGCCATTTTCTTCCCATTGCCGATAGGAACCCCGCTCCCCTTTGGGACGGTTAAAGACTACCATCACATCCGGGGCAACCCGTATCTCTGGATGCCCTTCCACCGGATACCACAGCAAATCGCCCCCCACAAATACGTCCGCATTATCCCGAAATAGACATTCCAAATTCTCTTTGAATAGGACAATCCAGCGAAATTGCAGGGTATTATCCGCCATTGGTTGACCATCACTATCGGGATAAATGAGCTTGCGACTTGGAGTTAATGTCATCACCCTCATCCTCCAATTTCATCAGGATTGATGCCTTGACTGCGTAAATACGCCGCTAACCGTTCCGCCCGTCGCCGTTCTAGGAGTAATTCCTGCTGGGTCTGTTCTAATTCTTGCGCCAATTCTACTGTGGTTTTGAACTGCTTGCCATTGGGATAATACACCAACAATTCATCGGGATTTAATTCAAACCGGATGCCTAACCGGGGACTCACCCACCCATTGATTTCCTCAATCACCCTCAACCGATTCCCTGCTCTTTGGTAGCCATTCAATTCATTTAATTGTGGGTCGTAGATGTAGTATTCTTCCACCCCATACTGCTCGTAAAATTCCAATTTCTTTGCCATCTCTGCCAACCGATTTCCCGGTGACAGTATCTCCAATACGACTTGTGGAGCAATGCCATTTTCTTCCCATTGCCGATAGGAACCCCGCTCCCCTTTGGGACGATTAAAGACTACCATCACATCCGGGGCAACCCGTATCTCTGGATGTCCTTCCACCGGATACCACAGCAAATCTCCCCCTACAAATACGTCGGAATTATCCCGAAATAGACATTCCAAATTCTCTTTGAATAGGACAATCCAGCGAAATTGCAGGGTATTATCCGCCATTGGTTGACCATCACTATCGGGATAAATGAGCTTGCGACTTGGAGTTAATGTCATCGCCCTAACCTCCAATTTCATCAGGATTGATGCCTTGACTGCGTAAATACGCCGCTAACCGTTCCGCCCTCTGCCGTTCTTGTTCCGCTCGCTCCATTTCTTGGTTCGCCCGTTGCTGTTCTTGATTTAATTGTTCCTGAGTCTGTTCTAGCACTTGTTCTTTTTGGATTAACTCTTGTTGAGTCTGTTCTAATACTTGTTCTTTTTGGATTAACTCCTGTTGAGTCTGTTCTAATTCCTGTGCCAATTCTACTGTGGTTTTGAACTGCTCACCATTGGGATAATACACCAACAATTCATCGGGATTTAATTCAAACCGGATGCCTAACCGGGGACTCACCCACCCATTGATTTCCTCAATCACCCTCAACCGATTCCCTACTCTTTGGTAGCCATTCAATTCATTTAATTGTGGGTCGTAGATGTAGTATTCTTCCACCCCATACTGCTCGTAAAATTCCAATTTCTTTGCCATCTCTGCCAACCGATTTCCCGGTGATAATATCTCAAACACCACTTGTGGAGCAATGCCATTTTCTTCCCATTGCCGATAGGAACCCCGCTCCCCTTTGGGACGATTAAAGACTACCATCACATCCGGGGCAACCCGTATCTCTGGATGTCCTTCCACCGGATACCACAGCAAATCTCCCCCTACAAATACGTCGGAATTATCCCGAAATAGACATTCCAAATTCTCTTTGAATAGGACAATCCAGCGAAATTGCAGGGTATTATCCGCCATTGGTTGACCATCACTATCGGGATAAATGAGCTTGCGACTTGGGGTGAATGTCATCGCCCTAACCTCCAATTTCATCAGGATTGACGCCTTGACTGCGTAAATACGCCGCTAACCGTTCCGCCCTCTGCCGTTCTTGTTCCGCTCGCTCCATTTCTTGGTTCGCCCGTTGCCGTTCTAGGAGTAATTCCTGCTCTTTTTGTTCTAATTGTTGATGCGTTTGTTCTAACATCTGCTCTTTTTGGATTAACTCCTGTTGAGTTTGTTCTAATTCCTGTGCCAATTCTACTGTGGTTTTGAACTGCTCGCCATTGGGATAATACACCAGCAATTCATCGGGATTTAATTCAAACCGGATGCCTAACCGGGGACTCACCCACCCATTCATTTCCTCAATCACCCTTAACCGATTCCCCGCTCTTTGGTAGCCATTCAATTCATTTAATTGTGGGTCATAGATGTAATATTCCTCCACCCCATACTGCTCGTAAAATTCCAATTTCTTTGCCATCTCTGCCAACCGATTTCCCGGTGACAGTATCTCCAATACGACTTGGGGTGCAATGCCATTTTCTTCCCATTGCCGATAGGAACCCCGCTCCCCTTTGGGACGATTAAAGACTACCATCACATCCGGGGCAACCCGTATCTCTGGATGCCCTTCCACCGGATACCACAGCAAATCGCCCCCTACAAATACGTCGGCATTATCCCGAAATAGGCATTCCAAATTCTCTTTGAATAGGACAATCCAGCGAAATTGCAGGGTATTATCCGCCATTGGTTGACCATCACTATCGGGATAAATGAGCTTGCGACTTGGGGTGAATGTCATCGCCCTAACCTCCAATTTCATCAGGATTGACGCCTTGACTGCGTAAATACGCCGCTAACCGTTCCGCCCTCTGCCGTTCTCGTTCCAATTCTTGTGCCAATTCTACTGTGGTTTTGAACTGCTCGCCATTGGGATAATACACCAACAATTCATCAGGATTTAATTCAAACCGGATGCCTAACCGGGGACTCACCCACCCATTGACTTCCTCAATCACCCTTAACCGATTCCCCGCTCTTTGGTAGCCATTCAATTCATTTAATTGTGGGTCGTAGATGTAGTATTCTTCCACCCCATACTGCTCATAAAATTCCAATTTCTTCGCCATCTCTGCCAACCGATTTCCCGGTGATAATATCTCAAACACCACTTGTGGAGCAATGCCATTTTCTTCCCATTGCCGATAGGAACCCCGCTCCCCTTTGGGACGGTTAAAGACTACCATCACATCCGGGGCAACCCGTATCTCTGGATGCCCTTCCACCGGATACCACAGCAAATCGCCCCCCACAAATACGTCCGCATTATCCCGAAATAGACATTCCAAATTCTCTTTGAATAGGACAATCCAGCGAAATTGCAGGGTATTATCCGCCATTGGTTGACCATCACTATCGGGATAAATGAGCTTGCGACTTGGAGTTAATGTCATCACCCTCATCCTCCAATTTCATCAGGATTGACGCCTTGACTGCGTAAATACGCCGCTAACCGTTCCGCCCGTTGCCGTTCTCGTTCCGCTCGCTCCATTTCTTGGTTCGCCCGTCGCCGTTCTAGGAGTAATTCCTGCTCTTTTTGTTCTAATTGTTGATGCGTTTGTTCTAACATCTGCTCTTTTTGGATTAACTCCTGTGCCAATTCATCAGGGGTGAGTAACTTTTCCCGATTATCCAAGCGGTACAAATCCAAACGCCCCATACCCGGCTCCAACCGCAAACCCAATACCTCACTCACCGTATCTCTAATAGAACGATATACCCCACTCTCATCTAAGTAATAACCCCGCAATTGCCCCTCAATCCATTCCCCTAGCGGGTCAAATAACCAATACTCCCTGACCCCAATTTGTTCATACAACCCTTTTTTAAATCCCCAATCCATCTCCCTTGTCCCTTCGGAGGTGACTTCAATAATAATCCCCGGCGCTTGACCCTCTTCCCACAATTTATAACTGCGGCGCATCCCCGGCTCAATCCCAAAGACCACCATTACATCTGGTGCAACTCTTGCCCTGGGATTCCCCTCAATGTAATAGAAAAACTGGTCAGCAAACACCACCGCCCGTTCTCCCAAATACCGGCTCAGCATACTTAATAAACTTAAGATTACCCACACATGGGTCTGGGTCTCGGCCAAGGGTTCCCCATCGCTATCGGGATAAATTACGGCTCGTGCTTCAGCTGTGGTCATCGGCGTTTTGTCAACTTTTATCCTAATATAATCAATCGGTTAGCCCCTCCGGGTTGATACCCTGACTGCGTAAATGAGCCGCTAGCCGTTCTACTGAGTCTGTTCTAAGAGGCTGTTTAAAGGGCACATCTATTAATTCATGACTATTGGGAATAACTCCTACGTTATTGATAATTGCCAACGAGAGAATCGGGCTTCCAAGCCTGCCGTGTAAGTACAAAAATCAATAACTAGAGGTGCCCAGTAGAGACCTCTCTATTACTTATTAATCCGTCCCGCTTCCAAAGTTGGTTCGCCAAGTGTTGCTACTGTACCCCTTAATTACTTAATAGGCTGTAACTCCACCAATATAGCAATCCTACTCGATCGACGAACAGAAATTCCGTAGAACCATGCACAGGGGCGGTGTCCCCGCAACCCCTATTTCATTCCCGTTTGGGATTGCTATAGAAAAGCAACCACGAAAGAACTTAAGGTCGGCGCCAGTGTCGCCCCAAATCCGTCAGCATTTGTTCCGCCTCCAAGGGGCCCCAAGTCCCCGCCTCATACTGGGGAATGGTGCGGCCATCCGGGGGAGCGTCCCAGATATTCAACGCTGGGGTAATCACCCGCCAGGCTTCCTCCACCTCATCCGCCCGGGTGAACAGGGTTTGGTCACCGAGTAAACAATCCAACAACAACCGCTCGTAGGCTTCCGAACTGGCCATCCCAAAGGTTTTACCGTACTGAAAATCCATATCCACCGAGCGTGCCCGTAAATCCGGCCCTGGCATCTTCGCCTCAAACCGCAGGGAAATCCCCTCATCCGGCTGAATCCGCAGGGTGAGCACATTGGGGTTCGCCTGTTGCGCCACGGAAGGAAAAATACTCAAGGGCGGCTCCCGAAACTGGATGGCAATTTCCGTCACTTTTTTGGGCATCCGTTTGCCGGTACGCAGGAAAAAGGGCACCCCCTGCCAGCGCCAGTTGTCCACCTGCAGGTGCATCGCCACATAGGTCGGGGTCACGGACTGGGGATTCACCTTGGGTTCCTGGAGATAGCCCACCACCGGTTTGCCCCGCATCCACCCCGCACTGTACTGCGCCCGGACGGCGGCTTTAGACAGATTGAACCCTTGATAAGCCAAGCGGGTCGCCTGGAGAACCTTCACCTTTTCGTTGCGAATGCTATCGGCAGTCAGGGAACTGGGGGGTTCCATCGTAGTCAAGCATAACAATTGCATCACATGATTTTGCACCATATCCCGCAGGGCACCGGCACTTTCGTAATAGCCCGCCCGGTCTTCTAAGCCCACGGTTTCGGCTACGGTAATCTGCACATGATCCACAAATTGCCGGTTCCACAGGGGTTCAAAAATAGCATTGGCAAAGCGGAAAACCAACAGATTTTGTACCGTTTCCTTGCCCAGGTAATGGTCAATCCGATAGACCTGTTCCTCGCGACAGACCTCCCGTACCACCCGGTTGAGTACCTGCGCCGTTGCCAGGGTGCGGCCAAAGGGTTTTTCGATCACCAGCCGTTGTTTGCGGGGGTTTTGCAACAGACCTGCCTGCCCCAACTGGCGGATCGCCTCCGGGAAAAAATTGGGGGACACGGCTAAATAGTAGGCTTGATTGCCACGGGTGGGGCGTTGGGTTTCTAATTCCTGGATCAACTGCGCCAATGCCTGGTAGCTGGCGGGATTGTCCATGTCCCCAGCGTGGTAGAACAAGCCCTGGGCAAACTCTTCCCAGAGGGCAGGGGTGTCAATGCCGCCCCCGAATTGCTCCACCCCCTCCCGCATCTGTTCCCGGAAGTAATCATGGCTCCAGGGGCGACGGGCAAACCCGATGATGGTAGTTTCTGGGGCTAAACGTCGCTGCAAGCGTAGTTTGTACAATGCGGGTACCAATTTCCGTTGGGTCAGGTCCCCGGATGCCCCAAAAATGACAATGGTAAAGGGTTCCGGTAGGCGTTCCTGCTGTAGCCCGACCCGCAGTGGATTTTCCCGTAAAGAAACCATAAATTAACCCCTATGTCCTGGCATTAGCCTAAACCAGGCAGAGACACTGGCGGCGAGATTACAGAAAATCTCAAGGTGCGGTTGGGTATGCCACAATGGGCGGTGTGGGTGCGTCTTGGGGTTCCTTTGACCCGCTACTATGTTCCAGAAAGGTTTTTTACCCCCATGCCTCCGCAGCCGGTTGACGGCTCCCCTCCTGTGGTGCTTCCTGGCTTCCGGGTTAGCCCATACGGGTTTGTGGTATTGGATGCGGTCGTTTGACCCCCTGCCGGAACCCCCAGTGCCGTTGCCCGCCCCGATTGAGGTGAGTTTTGTAGAATCTACGCCTGCCGCCCCGATTCGTCCCACCCCACCCTTGGGTAACCCCTTGCCTCCCCCGCCCCCGGTGGGGAATGTGCCGCCAGTTGCCAACTTGCCGCCTGTGCCGCCACCGCCGGATTTTGCTAAGCTGGTTCCCACCAAGCCGACCCCCCGACCGCAACCCCGCACGGAGGCGACCCCTACCCCGCTCCCCCTGCCGCCGCCGGTGGATACGCCCACCCTCCCCCAGGAAGCCTTTGACCCCGCCAACACCAGCACTGCGGATGGTTTGGGCAATCTCAGCCGTTGGATTGCCAGCCTGCAACCGGACTTGACCCGTTCTCCCAAAGTACTGCGACTGACCAGCAATCTACCGCCCCGGGGCTGTCCTTGGGCGAAAGCTGGACCAGCGGTATTTGGGGTGGTGGTCAATCCCCAGGGGCAAATCGAGGGCACCCCGGAACTGCTCCGTTCGGCGGGCTATGCCACCCTTAACAAACAGGCTCGCCAGATGGTGGTGGCTCATTCCTTTGGGGAACAGGCCGCTGAAACAGTCCAGGCGGTGATGGTCGAAGTCGCATGGGAGAATGGGTGCCTTCAAGAGCCTGGCGGTTAGGGGTTGCGCAGAAAAGTCAAGCCAATTGATAATTGAATAGGATTGTTACAGCCTATTAAGGGATTACGGGATACGGTTGTAAACCCGCTTGCCCTAATTGGCTCTTTGAAGTCAGACCTTGAAAACCCGATATTTTTGTATCCTTTAATTTGTGGATAGGCTGTAAGAGTTTCCGTAATCATACACAGATTCAGCAAGGTCTAAATTTTTAGGAGCGAGGGCGTACCAAATAACCGCATTGGTGTTCCCCATCCACAATCCAATGGGTGCGCTCGACGGTACAATCCGGCAGGGCAGTGGCAAAAAGTTCTAGCTCGTGGTCACATACCCCGGGAAAGGTCTCGGCAACGGCGGCAATGGCACAGGTATGCTCTGTAACTACAAACCCCTTGGGCGTGACCTGGGACTCTGCCATATACCCCTCGGAACGGCGCAACTGCACCAACCGTTCGATTCGGCTGGCTAAATCCCCCTGCCCCAGAGCTTCCCGGTAAGCCATCGCTTTCGATTGCCATTGGTGCGCCAAAATTTTCCCCAACTGCTCCCGCCCCAGGGTTTGATGCAAGGTTGCCAACAAATCCACCGCAAACTCCCCATAGCGATTGGGAAACTGCGCCCGTCCCTGGCGACTGAGGGTGTACCGGTGTTGGGGTCGTCCCATGCTTCCCCCCTGCGCCACGTGCTGAATCAAACCTTCCTGCTCCAAATCCTTCAAATGCCTGCGAATCGCCTGGGGCGTGACCTGCAAAACATCCGCTAATTCCTGAGCCGTGGCTTGCCCCCGCCGCAACAATTGCAGTAAAATGTCACCTTTAGTGGATGCTTGCTCAATCCGAACCACAGAACCACCCCCGGTTGAGGTATAAAACGGGGAAACTAATTTTATTCTAAAGCAACTTTGACAAGGCGCAAGTTGTAAAACTATCCTATAATCAGAACTAAAGCAACACCAACGTTGCGAAACTCCTGAGTTGAAGAGAGCTTATGGTATCTACGCCCCTACCGACCAAGGAATCCGCCCTGGATCAACTGGTCAGCCGCCCTTACCCGTATGGTTTTGTGACCCCCATCGAAGCGGATGTGATTCCCCGGGGGCTGAATGAGGATGTGATCCGGTTGATTTCCGCCAAAAAACGGGAGCCGGAGTTTATGCTGGAGTTTCGCCTGCGTGCCTATCGCCATTGGTTGACGATGCCGGTACCGACGTGGGCACAGGTGCATTACCCACCCATTGACTACCAAAATATCATTTATTATTCGGCTCCCAAACCGAAGAAAAAGCTGGCAAGTTTGGATGAGGTTGACCCGGAATTATTGGAAACTTTTGAAAAGTTGGGCATTCCTTTGACGGAGCAAAAACGCCTGAGCAATGTGGCGGTGGATGCCATCTTTGACAGCGTTTCTGTGGCAACCACTTTTAAGAAAGATTTAGCCAAATATGGGGTGATTTTTTGCTCCATGTCGGAAGCCCTGCAAGAACACCCGGAACTGGTGAAAAAATACCTAGGTTCAGTAGTTCCAATTGGGGATAATTACTATGCGGCATTGAACTCTGCCGTATTTAGTGATGGGTCGTTTGTGTATATTCCGCCAGGGGTGCGCTGTCCCTTGGAATTATCCACCTATTTTCGGATTAATAATGGGGAATCGGGGCAGTTTGAACGCACCCTGATTGTGGCGGATCGGGACAGTTATGTGAGCTATTTGGAAGGCTGTACTGCTCCCATGTACGACACCAATCAACTGCACGCCGCCGTGGTGGAATTGGTGGCTTTAGATAATGCGGAAATTAAATACTCCACGGTGCAAAATTGGTACGCTGGAGATAAGGACGGCAAGGGTGGCATTTACAATTTTGTCACCAAGCGAGGGTTGTGCCAGGGTCATCATTCCAAAATTTCTTGGACACAGGTGGAAACCGGTTCAGCGATTACTTGGAAATATCCGAGTTGTGTGCTGGCGGGGGATCATTCCATCGGGGAATTTTACTCTGTGGCTTTGACCAACTATTACCAACAGGCGGATACGGGGAGCAAGATGGTGCACGTGGGTCGGCATACCCGCTCCCGGATTGTTTCCAAGGGGATTTCGGCGGGGCATTCGCAGAATACCTACCGGGGGTTGGTGCGGGTGAACCCCAAGGCGCAGGATGCCCGTAATTACACCCAATGCGATTCCCTGCTGATTGGTCACCATTCCCAAGTCAATACGGTGCCGGTGATTCAGGTGCAAAATCCCACCGCCCGGGTGGAGCATGAAGCTTCAACGTCCAAAATTGGGGAAGAGCAATTGTTCTACTGCCAACAACGGGGTTTGGGCATGGAAGAGGCGGTGGCGATGATGATCAGCGGCTTTTGTCGGGATGTGTTTAACCAACTGCCGATGGAATTTGCGGTGGAAGCGGATCGTTTGCTGAGCCTCAAACTCGAAGGCACAGTGGGGTAATCGGTTGCTTGATTGCCCTGCGTTCAATTTAGCTGGAATATAGCTGAATTTAGCTTAAGGTTAACTCAGCACGACCCGCCCGGTGAGTCGTTCCAGCCGTTGGTGTAATTCCCGTTGTAATTGCGGGTAATTGCTTAAATCGGGGTTCTTTCCCATTAACTGTTCGGCGGCGTGGCGAGCGGTTTCTAAAATGTCTTGGTCTTCGATTAAACTGGCTAAAGCTAGGTCAGGTAATCCCGCTTGGCGAGTGCCTAAAATTTCGCCGGGTCCCCGCAAACGTAAATCCATTTCGGCGATGAAAAAACCGTCCTGGGATTGGGTTAAAACATTCAATCGTTGTTGGGTATCTTCCCCTTTCCCCTGGGTGACCAATAGACAGTAAGATTGATGAGAACCCCGCCCCACCCGTCCCCGCAGTTGATGGAGTTGGGCGAGACCAAACCGCTCCGCATTTTCGATCAACATCACCGTCGCATTGGGGACATCCACCCCCACTTCCACTACGGTTGTGGAGACTAAAATTTGGGTTTCCCCATCCCGAAATGACCTGAGCGCCGCATCTTTTTCTGCCGCAGATTGTCGCCCGTGTAGGAGTCCCAACCGACAGCCTTTGAAGGTCATTTCTTGGAGTTTTTGATATTCCGCAATAGCGGCTTTGGCTTCTAATTTTTCCGACTCTTCAATCAGGGGCAAAATAATATAGGCTTGTCGTCCTTGCACAATTTCTCGACGGATTAAATCGTAGGCAAAATGCCTTTGACTGGCGGGAATCACGGTGGTTTGAATGGCTTGTCGCCCTGGGGGGAGTTCATCAATTTGACTGACATCTAAATCCCCATGAATGGTTAACGCTAGGGTGCGGGGAATGGGGGTCGCCGTCATGGTTAAAACGTGGGGTTCCATGCCCTTTTGCTGTAAAAGAGAACGCTGATTCACCCCGAAACGGTGCTGTTCATCAATGACGACCAAACCCAAACGATGGAAATTCACATCCTCTTGAATCAAGGCATGGGTACCGATGACCAAAGGCACTTCACCGGTGGATAATTGGGCTAAAATTTGCCGCCGTTGGCTGGCTTTCGTTGCACCCGTGAGCAATTCCACTGGAATATGTAAGGGCGTGAGCCAGTGAAGCAATTTTTGATAATGTTGCTCAGCCAGGACTTCCGTCGGAGCCATCAACGCCGCCTGGTAACCCGCTTCAATCGCCGCCAACATCGCCATTACCGCCACCACGGTTTTGCCCGAACCCACATCCCCCTGTACCAACCGTTGCATGGGTTGGGGCTGTTGCAAATCATGCAGAATTTCCTGCACCACCCGCTCCTGGGCACCCGTGAGTTGAAAGGGCAGTTGCGCCCGAAATTGTTGGAGTAATTTGCCCTCGGCGCACACCACCGGACTGGCATGACGGCGATTTTGGTACCGACGTTGCAAAAAACTTAATTGGAGATAAAACAATTCATCAAACACCAAACGGGTGCGGGCACGTTTTAATTCCTCACTATATTGGGGGGCGTGAATCCCCCGATAGGCAGTTCCCAAATCCACGAGATGGTGTTGTTTTTTTAAGGATTCCGGTAAGGGGTCAGTCCAGGATTTCACCAGCGGCAAAACCCCATGAATCGCTTGCCGTACCCAACTGGCTTTCAGGTCACTTTTGAGGGCATAAACCGGGATAATTTTTCCCCCGGATTCCGATTCTTCATCAATGATTTGAATGGATGGCTCGGTTAACGTTTTACTAAATTTAGTTTCTTTTACCAGCCCGGAGATTGCCACTAAAGCCCCGGTTGGATAATTTTTTCTTTGTTGTTCTTGCCAGGCTTTATTCGCATAGCGTTTGCCCATGTAGTAACGATTAATTTTCATCCGTCCAGAGCGGTCAGCGACCCACCATTCGGCAATGGTTAACTGGGGATTTTTGGGGCTGGTAAAACAGCGAAAACTGCGGATGGTGGCTATCACCGTCACCGTACTACCGGGTTGCAAATCTTTGATTAATAACCGCTGGGAATAATCCACATAACTGCGGGGGTAGTAGCGCAACACATCCCCCAGGGTATTTAAGCCCAACTGGTACAAAACTTTTTTTTGCTGGGGTTTGAGAATTGCCAATTCCCGAATGGGGGTCGCTTCCGTAGGGGGGGGCGGCGGGGTTTCCTGCACCCGGGGGGACGGGGTTCCGGGAGGGCGCACCTGGGGGACAAGGGCGGCAATCCGTTGCACCAGGGCTTCCCGTTGGTCATGGGTCAACTGGGGGTAGTGGCGCAATTCCGCCAAGAGTACCTGCCACTGGTTGATCGCTGGCTTGGGCAACCAATCCAGAGCCACCAAGCTCATCTGCTCCAGGAGAAATTCATAAAAAAAGCAATGCTGACCCTGTAGGTTGGGATAACCCTCATCCCGCTCCCACGCCAACGCCTTGCCGACCCGTACTGCATCCCATGTCATAGTTCCAGTTTAGCCACCAAAGGCGGGCAACACAGGCTAATATCAGAAGGAAGCCATTGGGACGTTGACGTATGGACTTGTTCGGCACGAACTTTCTTTCTAATAATCTGATGCTCCCCATCCTGGATTTTTTCTACGGGGTGGTACCGAGCTACGGGCTGGCGATTGTTGCCCTCACCCTGGTCGTGCGGGCGGCTTTGGCTCCCGTCAGTGCCGGACAAATTCGCAATATGCGCCAAATGAAGGTCGCTCAACCAGTGATGCAAAAACGGGTCAAAGAAATTCAGGAACGCTACAAAAATGACCCGGCAAAACAACAGGAAGAAATGGCAAAAGTCTATCAGGAATTTGGGAATCCCCTCGCCGGTTGTTTACCATTAATTTTGCAATTACCCATCCTGTTTGCCCTATTTGCCACCCTGCGGGGTTCACCATTTGCGGACGTTTCTTACCCAGTGGAATTGGAAATTGTGCCTCGGGATCAGGTGGTGCAATCCCAACCGATTAACGCCCAAACCCACAATATCTATGTGCAACCGGGTCTGCATTATGCCATTGGTGCGGTGAGTACGGCGGGGAATAAATTGCATGAGGGGGATGAAACGCTATTAGATTTTCGCACCCCAGATGGACGCAGTTTAGGGAGCATTTTACAAGAGGTAAATAATCCCAATGTCACGCCCCATTGGACGGTGAAAAGTGGGGCAGAATTGGTGGAATTAACTACAGAAAATGGGGAAACTAAGCTCAAAGCCCTGCATACTGGTAAGGTGTCGCTCACGGGAGTGGTACCGGGTTTAGCCGCCAATGAAGGGTTTTTATTCATCTCTGCCCTGGGGCGGGTAGGAGCGATGGACAGCAACGGCATGATCCATTGGGATACGGTGATTTTGGTGTTGATTTTCGCCGCCAGTACCTACGCCAGCCAAATGATTACCAACCAGGGGGATACGGTTAAAAATCCCCAGCAGGATCAGGTGAATAAATCGTTACCGTTAATTTTCGCCGTCATGTTCCTGTTTTTCCCCTTGCCCGCCGGGGTGTTGATGTACATGGTGATTGCCAACGTATTTCAAACGGTGCAAACCTTCATCCTCTCTCGGGAACCCCTACCCGAAAATCTACAAAAGATTCTGGATGCTCAGCAAAAAACGGTGACGACCCAGGCGGAAACCCTGCCGTTTGAACGCAATCGCCCTAAGAAGAAAGCCTAACCCGATGCTTTTCCATAAGGGACTGATACAGTTCTAAATGCTGTTGCACCACGACGGGGAGGCTGAAGCACCGCTCTACCTTGTGACGGGCATGGTGTCCCAGTTCTGCACCCTGGCGCAACACCCACCCAATCCCTGCCGCCAAATCCTGTGGGTCAAAGGCTTGGGCAAGATACCCACTCACCTGATGATCCACAATGTCCTGCACCCCTGTCCCGGCAAAAGCCACCACCGGCGTACCACAAGCCATTGCCTCACTCGCCACCTGTCCAAAGGCTTCCTGACGGGAGGGTACAACCATGACATCGGCGCAACTGTAGGCTAATGCCAACGCCACATCATCGGTGAGGGAACCCAGGCAGTGTACGGGTAATTCCGCCAATCCGGGGGCTTGCTCTTGACCAAAAATTACCCAGAGAATCTCATTTTTATCATCCTGATCCTGCAATATCTGGGCGGTTTTGCAGAGCAAATCCCAACCCTTATGCGGTTCTTTGAGAAAACTCACCCCGCCCGCCAAAACAATTTTTTTCTCCGGTGGTAATTGCCAAATTTGCCGAGCGATTGGCTTAGGAATGATTCGGTAACGGTGGGTATCCAATCCATTGGGGATAATTTTAATATCACAATGCCCTAATAGAGGACTACGTTTAACTTGATTTGCCAACCAAGTACTCGGAGTAATAATTGTGGGGTGAAAATTACGCCACGCTCTTTGTTTACGTTGCCAAACCTGGCGGGACAAGTCATTTTTTTGTGAACTATATAATTGAGGACAACAGCCGCATTGGGTCATAAATAAATCACAACCTTGGGTATAGTGACAGCCGCCAGTAATTGCCCACATATCTTGTAATGTCCAGGCGACTGGTTTCGCAGTGAGTTTGGGCAATGCTTCCAGGATTAAAAGCCGAGTGATCCAATGAATGTGTAAAATATCAAACTGGAAATTTTTGATTTTTGCTGGAACGAAATTGGGCACCCAATGGGCAGAAAATGCCCGCTCTCGTTGGGGATAAGCATTTAACGACCATTGATCGGCGATGGCTCGCACGCGTCTCACCAGCCGGGGTTCCTGATAGATATGAATCGTGGGGTCTTGGCTCTTCTTTTGTAAGACTAATTGTTGGGAATTAACCCCAGATTTGAGTAACCCTTGGTGTAAGCGGTAACTCGCCCGTGCCGCCCCCCCAACCGTGTCATAGGTATTCAAGTGGAGAATATTCATATCAATTGTTAGAAATTTTGGTTTTTTTAATCCTTGGGCAAATGATATTGGCTGACAATTTTTTTAGCAAATTCCGGGACATGACTGGCTAATTTTTGGGGATAATTCCGCCGGACATAGAGATAATTGCGTGTGAAATGGGAATCAATGGAAAAACGGGCATATTCTAACCCTTTGGGACCCAATTTTTCAATCACCACCCCCATCAAACGAGCCGCCCACATCGGTAACGTTACCCCTCCGTCATAGGCAGGAATGCTTTGCTGAACCGCCTGATGCCGTTGCCCTTGACTCATCACCGGTTGGATTTCTAATTCATCCCGAACTAAATCCAGCATCGCCTGTCCCCGTTCATTGCGTACCACCAACCATTGCCAACCCAAAGGCGCACCCATATAGCCAACCACTAAATCCGCCAACCCATTCACATAATCAAAACAACTCAAACAAGACGGAGCAAAAATATCTTTTAATTCCCGGGTATTTAACCCAAAAAATGGCACTTTTTCGATGGAACTATCCTCGTGTTTAAAATGCACTTGATAATCCTGCATAAATTCATAGTGAACCACCGTTTCAGGTGAACGACTCGTGGTTTCCAAAAACTTTTGTAATCCGGCACGGGGCACATTATCCACACAGGGCGTACCCAAAACATAGAGTTTTTCTAAACCCAAATGTTTTTCCACCGCCCGCAGGGCTTGAATTTGACATCCTACCCCAATGACCAATAATCGCCGCATTCCAGACCGTTCAATTTCATCTAGGAGATTCAAATTGGGAGACAACGTGGGTTTATTCACCCGGGCGGCGAATACTTCTGCTGGCGTGCGGGCTAATACCGGTTGCGGTTGCCAACGATCAGACGGGGAATTTTGCACACAAACGACCCCTTCCACCCACCCAGCCTTAAGCATTTGCGTGGCAATTGTCGTAACAATACCTGTCCATTGGGCACCCGGAATAGGTTGTTTTTTACGGGCAACCACCATTTTTTGATGCACCCCAAAATAACATTCATCTTCTTGGGCAATATCCCTTTTTCGCCCATGAGTTTGCGTTTCGAGGGTATTAAATTGTTGATGCAAAAAAGCACAGGCGGATTTGACGTAGTGAATATAGGAAGTGTCGCATAATCCACACTCACTGCACAGGGCTTTAGCCGGTTTCGGGCTGGTCGGCTTTAGGGGACGGGCTTTATGATGAGCCGCCATAGACTCTCAATGGAACCACCTCCTATACTGTAACGGTAAAACGCCCCCGATGCCAGCAACTTCAACGGGAATTTGGCTGTGATATACTTAGTCATACGCTCGGATACTAAACTTGTAAATCTTTGATATGCGCTGACCTCACATAACATCAACTTCATCATTATTGAGGTTCCAGCCCATGAAATACACCCATCTACTATTAGCTTTAGGCATCGGCATGATTCCCCATTTGCTCAAACCGGATGTAACGTGGGCGGGGGGATTTACGCAACCTGAAGGTGCCGCTTTTGTGAGTACCACTTTTCGGACTTTGGAAAGTCGTACTTTTGAAAAATTAGAAGTAGAAGCCTATGCGGAATATGGCTTAAAAGATAATCTCACGCTCATTTTCAAAGTGCCGTACCAATGGATTAGCGACGACCAATTTAATCCTAAACGCACCAACAGTGGTTTTTTTGATGGTGAAATTGGCATTCGTTGGCGATTTACCCAAGACCCTCTGTTAGCGGCATCTTTGCAAGTGACACCCATTATTCCTTTGGGGTATGACCCGAATGCCCCTCTGCCCCTGTCCCGAGGTGGTGTTGGTTTGGATATTCGGGTACCGGTGAGTCGCTCTTTCCCGGTAGGCAATCGGTGGGGATATTGGACGGTCGAAGTGGGTTATCGCCCTTATTTTAGTAACCGTTCTGATGAATTTCGCACCTTTGCAGAAGTGGCAATTCCGGTTACCGACCGGCTCGATGTGGCGGCGCAAATTGATAGCATCATCGGCACCCAAGACCCAGAAGCAAATTTTACCAAAGTGGTGGGTCAATTTCGCATCAAAGCAACGGATTTAGTTCGAGTCGTACCAGGAGCCTATAAACAAATTGATGGACCAGGTTATGGCTTTGAATTGGGTTTGTGGTTTACGTTTGGCGGTGCGGTAGCGACAGGAAAATAATGGGTATTCCGATTTCACGAAGGGCTTTATTATCAGGGGTAATTTCCCTATCTGTAACGGCAAAATTATCCCCCAAAATGCTGGCACAATTTCCACGATTGCATGGAATTAACGCCTATTACCTGCTGGTAGAAAGCTATCGCAAGGTACAACAGCAACCACAACGCCCTGTTCAAGATGTGGTTAGGGACTATTTAGCCCAGGATTTACAGTTGCCCGAATTACGCCGTCGTAGTCAGATCAATGCCATCCGTTTTTGGGCATTTAATGACTATCCCGTGTCGGCTCCTGGCGTACCAGAGGGAAGTTTTGATGCGGCTCTTTGGTCAGCGCCGAACCAGGTCGTTCAGCCTGTTTTGAATATCCTAAACATCCTGGTTGAGCAGTTAAGCGAACTGGATTTTTACTTAATTCCTACCCTGGGAAATTATTGGCTATCCTATGGGGGCATTTTGCGCTATTTAGAGTGGGTCAAAGCCATACCAGCAGGCACTTGGTTAAATGCTTTTATGACCCTCCAAGACCAGGATAAATATCTAAAATATGGGGCAAATTTCTATTTGAATCCCCAGGTTGAGCAGTTGTTCCAAAATCATACCAGACAAGTTCTCAATGTGTTAAATAAATATCCTAAAGTTATCGCAATTGATATTCTCAATGAACCGAGGGGCAAGGGTGTTTATGCCCAGGAAAATCGTCCCGTAAAACCCAATGTACCGATGCAAAAAGTTGTGGCAGATTGGCTAGACCGTCAAGGGGGATTTATCCGCAAAACTATGAGCAATTCGGTTCATATTACCTCTGGGGAAGAAGGCTGGCTTGCCCAACCCCCTAAATTGGCTTTAACCTACTTAAAATCCGAGCCACAAACCCACGAGGGAATTGATTTAGCTGTCAATATGACCCGTCCAAATTTAACGATGGGAACCATTCATATGTACACCCATCCCGCCGCTGAATTGCAAAAGACCAGCCTAGCGGGTTTACCGTTTACTGACCGGAGGGGGTGGGATTACCTCCTGCGTTCCGACCAGCCAGGGAGTTGGCAAAATTATCAAAAATTAGGGGATGAATGGTTGCGTTCCCGGGCGTTGGCGATGGGCAATAAACCTTGGTATTTAGGGGAATTGGGTTGGTGCCGACCCCGCAGTGATCAGGATAAACGTCCCTTATCCAATCGTGAATTGCAGGATGACCGGATCACTCTATATCGCCACTGGACAAATTTAGCCTTCTCTTTGGGTGCAAAAGGGGTATTTTTGTGGTTATTAGATGGACTACAACATCAGGATGAATTTTATGGCATGACCCGGGAGCAAATTCAACAGATATTTCCCGCTTAAAATGTGACCGAGAATCCTGCTATCCTAATTTTAATTGATAGTTTTTTATTAACAGTTTTTTTCCGGGACATCAGCCCTAAATTTAGTTTTGTAACTGCCCCAGGTAGCTAAGTCATGAAATCATCACGCTAAAATAGATGAAGAAACTTTAAGAAGTCTCATGGCACCAGCATCCAGTTGGAAAATCAAGTTGCTTTACGATGGGGATTGCCCCCTGTGTCTGCGGGAAGTGGATTTTTTGCGTCGCCGGGATGGGGGACGGGGGTTGATTGCGTTTGTGGATATTGCCGCCCCGGACTACGATGGGACAGCCAACGCCGGGATTGACTTTGTGACAGCCATGCGGGAAATTCATGCCATTACCGCCGACGGGCAGATAATCCGGGGGGTCGAGGTGTTTCGGCAAATTTATGCACTGCTGGGGTTGGGATGGGTGTATCGCTGGACACGTCTGCCGGGCATCAATCGGTTGGCAAATTGGCTGTACGGGCTGTGGGCAGAGCGACGGTTGGCATTGACGGGCAGACCAGATATACTTACATTAGCGGCACAACGCTGTACTAATGGTCGCTGTAAACGTTCTGCGATTTGAAGGTTCCAATAGTAATTGATAACGTGGTGAACTCTGGAGTGATTAGAGAAAAATACTATCCCTTTCGGATCAATCAACCGATGAGAGTGCCCACTAAGTTGCCGACAATTGCCAACAAAGTCACAAGATTTATAACTGAGCCAAGTTATTGGATTCGTTATGTCAGTACAAAAACTAGTGAGTAAGTAGAGGCACCCTGTGTTTATTGCCTCTGCCATTGATCACCAGCTAAGGTAAACCTCTGGTCATAAACTTCATCATCCCTCGATGAAACCTGCCTGATGATTACAAAGTTGTCTTTAATCGTCCATTTTTCATCCCATCTATTATCTTTGTCAAGGTCAATCTTAAGACGATTCCAACGATTAAATCCTTGATCCCGATAGAGATTAACCTTATAGGTACGACCTGGTAATGCATCTTTAACCTTATCCCTGTCGGCCTTGCGCCTACGGATTAAATCCAAAACTTCCCTATCAACTGTTCGGAGATTACTGCTATCAGCATAGGCGGGAGAATTGAAACTAAAAATATGGGATTGGTTACTTTCATAACATAAAACAATTAAGCCAGTCATAGAAAATACAGTAAAACTCCCAATAATACCTACAACACCGTTAACAATCCTTGCTCTAGTTCGTTCCATGACCTACTCCTTGACAAACATCATCCTACGTTCAATCGGAACAGTACAGTTGCAATAATTATACAAACAAGGGCGAGGCGTGTCAAATAATTGTAAAGAGCCTTTAAGAATGTTGCCTAAATACTCTTTTCGGTAGCGTCTCGCAGGGTAACACCGCCAGGCATCACCCCGATCATCTAGGGTAAAATACCTGCTACCAGCCCAACATAATCTTCCCTTAAAATTAAATGCTATTTCCTGTAATTGATTATGACCGCCCAATCGTTTCAATAATAATTCTTCCTCAGGGGAATATTTGATTACTTCACGATCCTGCTTTTCTGGTTGAATCTTAAAAGTAATTTTATGTGACATAAACCAGTTATGCAGAGATACTAAATGAGGCAAGTTATCTCTAGTAGCGACACAGGTTACATTGACACTAGAACGGATTGGAATATGAGACTGTAACCAATTAATTTTATTGGTAAACTCCAGTAGGGCTAATTCAGTATTAACATACTCCCTATGCAAACTAATGGAAAACACCTTGAGATGATCACCAGTAGCTTCTAAAAAACTGCTCAGCCTAGAAATATTGGCAGAAAAGTTAGAAACAATACTTACATAGTGCCCTAAACTAACAATTCCCGCTACCAACTCATCTAATTTTGGATGAAGGAATGGTTCTCCCCCGGATAACTTGATCTCCCATATACCTGGTAATTGAGCAAAAGCCCTTAAGAAAGCCTCTATTTCTCCCCCCCGTCTCGTTCGATCTTTCAGATGACGTTGTGTACAGTAGGAACAACGATAGTTACACGCTGTGTTGATATTCCAGGTAATTACCCCTCCTAAAGGCTCAGTAAAATCCTTACTGTTCATAATTCAATCATCCCTCGATTAGCAGGTACAGTGCAAGGACAAATGGTATAGGGACAGGGTCTGGAGTGATTCCACAATTTGACATCTCCTTGGAAAACATTACCCAAATAACCTTCCTTATAACGCTTAGCAGTGCGACAAGACCAAGCATTACCAAACTGATCTAGAATAAAATAATCAACACCTGCCCAACATGGGTAGCCATAGTAACTAGGGGATAGATTTGCCTGTTTAGAATTTGGTTTATCGCCAATTAGCAGTGGCAAAATCTCTCGGTCGGATTCGCTATAATTAAATTTTCCTGTTTTAGTTTTTAACCACTGAGGGAAATAAGTAAAACCTTCCGACTCAACTTCATGTTTTACTTCTAATAATTCTGTCAAAGTTGTGGGCACCAATACACTATTGACTACAATCGTTACTTCCTGGGGTAATAAGGAACGGAGGTATTTTAGTTTAGTTAGAAAAGATTTGAGGTCAACAAATTCACGGTGTAAACTAGTGGAAATGATATTAACTTTGTGTCCTATTAGTTTGCAAAATTCTGATAAAGTATAACGAGAAGCAGATAAATTAGTCAGTATAGAAACACGATGATTTAGCTGAGCAAGACCAGGTATAATTTGATTCATAAAACCGGGAAAAGCAAACGGTTCTCCCCCAGACATTTTAATTTCCCATTCCCCCTCTAATTGACTAAAGAATTCTAAAAATTTGTCTATTTCTTCAGATGTAGGATAACCCTGACGATATTTAGGGGATTGAATGCAATAAGAACAATTGTAATTGCATATTCCATTGGTTTGCCACTCGATGGTGCGCTGACGTTTCATACTGACTCTGCCTCCACCCGTTGTTTCCATTTGAAATTCTGATTTAGTTTGCCACATTGATAACAACTATTAAAATAGTTCCCCGACCTTAGTCGTTCTCTCAATTCTTGCCACTTTTTACCATACCAATGTTGAGAGAATGGAGCCTCTGTCAGAGAACCTACCACAACTTCTTTTGAACAGCAATATAAAATCGTTCCATCTACTGTGATACGACTATAAACCCAACCCATATAACAACCAATTGATTCAATAGGGGCAGTTGCCAGAGACCCAATGGCAACCTGCTGTTCAAATACATCCAAATTTGTTTTTACTTCTAATTTTTTAGCCATATTTTTAGCAAGAGGAATTAATAGGGCAAATAATTCTTCTCTTTGCTCGTTGCTGATCGTCCAAATCTCAGTTCCTTCTCCTAAACTAGCGAGCTTAAAGGTAATTTGGGACGCTTGATAGTTGTGGGCAAATTTGACCATTTCAACTAACTCTTGATAATTCTCATTAATGATTACCTGGACTTGCTTGAATCGCTTTCCTGCTGATGCAAATTCTCCCAAAATTTCGCACAATCGTTCAAAATCCTTGGGTGTTAAGTTGGGATGAAATGCCGTGTAAGATTTGGGAGTAACACCATTTACTGAAATCAATAACATATCTACATCAGATGCTAGAACACGTCCTGGATCACACTTTAAGCCATTCGTCAAAACCGTGGTGTGCCAACCGTACTCCTTACATTGAGCAATCATTTGGTAAATATAAGGATTGAGAAACGGCTCTCCCATTCCTGATAAAATTACAGCTTTTACAGAGTTCATCCTCGCTATATCCTGCGTGAGAGCATCAAACATTTCCCAAGACATTTGTTGCTTTTTCCAGCCCTGAGAACGGGGTGTTTTTAGTGAAGGTGAGTGATCCCAACAAGTGACACAGTTCGTATTACAGGCATTGGTAATATCAATATGCACTGTTTGTGGACCAGTGTAAACATTCCCACTTTTCATACCCAAAATATAAAGATGATCTTTCATGCAGTTTTAATCTCCTTTATACTTAGTTGCAGTGACATTGATAAATTGGCATCAGTTTGATTCCAGTAACGATGGAATACACTCAAGCCTCGCCATAGACTCTCATGTTTATCTAAAAGAGTTTCTAAAAATTGGCTTACAGATGTGACGAAAGTCCTATCAATTGAGAGTGGCAAAAGTCTTAAAAAAGATCGCACGCCGTTATCATCGTTAAAAGATAATAATAGAGGTAGCCATTCTCTAAAAGCTTCGCATACAATCTGATAGTCATGTGCTTCTAGTTTCCATCGTTTTGACCATAACAGCCACCAGTCCCACCCTGTGTTTATCTGTCCTTGAGGCATACGTTCTATAAGTTTGTAAAATACTGTTGCTTTCATTTCACTGTCTTCTAGCATTGATAGTCCTTGATGAACAAGTTCCCAGTCCAATCCTGTTTTCTCTACTGCTTGGCAGAAATCAATGGTCAATAATTCATCAACTTCTTCTAAAAATAGTTTGGGGGCGAGCAAATGCGTAACTATTTTGGCAGTATCTTTAGCATAGTTTCTAGGTACAAAATTTTTAGCCCTTTGAGAAAGTTCTTCTCTTTTTTGATCATCTTTCATCTGTAAGACTAAATCATCAATATCGTCCAGAGCTAATGCGGCACCTACCCTCACGGCAGTATCAAGGCGTTTTTGTTGGTCATCTGCTGTCTTAGATTGGCTGTAGAAAGCGGTAGGGACTCCGACGTGAAGAAGCTCATAATAACTGTTAAAGCCAGCGGCAGAAATTGCCCAGTCTATTCCAGGGAATAAATTAACTGCTAAGGGATCATTTAACCAGGTAATGTTTCCTCCTCTGATAGGCGTACCACGGTATAAAATTCCTGCACCAATCACTAGATGTAAATGCTGATAATTCTCTAGTTGCTTGGCGAGACGATTTAACAGATACTCAGCTTGGGAATCTCCTCCGCCGCCCGCACTTAGCCATACGGCTTGTTTCCCCTCGGGTATGCCTAAAATCTTCCGGGCTTCACTTCGTAATAGTAACTCTTCTCTTTCTCTGAGAAAGATAGGACCAACGATATCGAGTCTGTCTTTTATCTCATCAGTAAATTCTACAGGGGGTAATTCAGATTCTTTGGGTATAATGATCCGATTGTAATAGGGCAAAAAATTATATATCTCTGCTTCTTCGGCAAATTCCGGCTTTACAGACCGGAGAATAAGTACTTTTTTCGCAACACTATCAAGAATTTGATATAGCTCTCCAAAGGTGCCACAGGGAAAGGTGTCAACAATCAGAAGATCAGGATTGATTAAACCAATTGAGTGCCATATCCACTGCCTAGCGAGACGCAAATAATCTTCTTTCACAAGTTTACCTAGCTGTGCTACAGTCTTACTCGGTATCTTAAAAGTAGCAATCCCCTCCTGAGTAGCCAGTTGAATTCCTTCAGAAGATGTGAGTAAGTAGATTTGTGGTTTTATGCCCAACAAATACAGGTATCTTTTTAGCCAGCGTAAAATACTACAAAGACGAGTAAGATGTCCTAGTCCAGACCCATTAACTCCATAAGCAACTATTTTACAGGTATTCATCAGGAAATATCTCCTTCATAGATAGAACGTGAAGATTCTCTGCGTCTTATGATGCGCCTTGAGCGTCGCCTAGAACGTCGTCTAGGAATACCATCAGTAATGGTACGTTCCTGAAAGAATTCTGGATCGGAGGTGTAATCATCAGGGATTCCACTTTCCTCAAAGGATTCTAAATCAGAGATGTCATCTAAATCTAAATTAGGATCATCATGAGTCATAACTGTCCACCAAGGAACATTTTGATTGTAGTCATAGAGTTCATAGTCTCTGAAATTCACAATTGATTCTCTAGCTTGTGTGTAGCGCATGGAATTTTCCCTAATCCTCTGGGCAGGATTTTTTATCCACATATTTGCATCACTCGCAGGGATGTTCACATCCTGATTTTTTGTGCGAGAGTATTTGGTAATTTTTTTGCGTAATTTCTGTAATTTTGTTTCTAATTGAGAGATGCGGGGTTGGAATCCTTTTTGTGCTATTTCATCCATATATTCTGCTTTTTTCTCTACTCCATGCAGACACTTAATCATATTGGAAATTTCTGGTTCTGCCTGCGCACGTCTGCATAATTCACTGCGGTCAATATACTGTAGATGATCTTTCAATGCCTGACGACAGCGATGCAGATAAACTTCTTCTAAAGTATTGAGTTCTCTAATTACTCTCTCTCTTTGCCTGACATTATCTTCAATGGCTCGTATTTGCGTTTTAATTGGTTCAGCAACACTATTCATTTCATCTAAACGACTGCGCAAACTAGAATACTGATTTGCTACATCCATAAAGGATTTTTGGTTAAACTTCCTGGCCGTCAAAATTGCCCAAAACCAATGTTGGTAATAGGTTATATTCCACCATTGCCCAGCGTAAGTATACCTACTCGTGCCATAATTAGAACGATGGAGGGTCATAAAACGTTGGTCAGTCTCGTAGAGGTTAACTGCCCTTTGCAATGGAGAAATAATTTTGTTATGTTCTGCAAGTTGTGATTTTAATTGTCCACCTGGCTCTACTTCCCTGCGTCTTTGGTATAACTCACTATTCTCAAGCATTTGCAGTTCGTATTCTAAATTTCTTCTCGTTTGCTCCAAACTAGCGATGGGATTTTCAAAATCAAATCTACTGTAGCCTGTCAGCGGATTTATTCTGGCAATTACGTCTGGGTCGAGAGATGGCAGATACGAATTAACTAAGTTAGAAAGTGTTAGTTGAATGTCACTATTTAATTTTCTTTTTGTCTCTATGGTTGCATTATATTCTCGTTTTAGGGAATTTAATAGTTCGGCTATTTCTGTTTCTACACTACGGGCTCTCCTGACAAACTCTGACCCTCTGACGTATCTACTAGAAAAGAAACCATTACCCCGATTAGTGCCTTCCAAATTCCTGCGGTCATCTCTAGCAGAAGAGCGTAAATATTCAACGAAAATACCTATTACAGCAATTAATAAAAAAATAATAATAAATCCCATGACAGTTATCCTACCAATTTTTGGTATATTTCATAACTTTATAAGTATGATAGGCTTAAGACCTATAGTAATGTAATTTTTTTTACTTTCATTTTAGATTTAGTGTTTACATTAACATATCCATAATCTTTAGAGAGTGTAACATAGCAATCCTAAATGAGAATGGAATAGAGGTCGTAGGGGCACCGACCCTGTACTTGGTTCTGGGGAGTTTCTGTATGCCTACGGCACGCAAGCTAACGTTAATCAAATAGAGTTGCTATGGTACTGCCTATTTTCCCTTAACCACCCCTGGCTGGGGAGCCGCTACGCCCTGGGGAAGCAAATGTTAGCATAGCCCTAGTTGTGGCGAAGCGCATGACCAACAGCCGGATCATAATTGTGGGTGGTGGTTTTGGGGGACTTTATACCGCCCTGAACCTCTGCCAGTTTCCCTGGACGGATGCCACCCGCCCGGAAATTGTCTTGATTAATGATGAACGGCATTTTCTGTTCTCACCCCTGCTGTACGAATTGATTACCGGGGAGATGCAAAGTTGGGAAATTGCGCCCCCCTACGAGGAGTTGCTCGCCGATACCCCGGTGCGGTTTCAGCAGGCGCAGGTGCGGTGGGTGAATTTAGCCCAGCGGTCGGTGGAGATGGGGGGCGAGTCCCTGACGGGGGATTACCTGGTGTTGGCGGTGGGCGGGGAAACCCAAAGACCCCCCATTCCGGGCTTGCCGGAGTATGCCTATGAATTTCGTACCTTGGCGGATGCGGAGCGGCTGAGGGAACGGTTGCGTGTCCTTTTGACTGGCACTGGCGTGGTGCGGGTGGCGATTGTGGGTGCGGGACCCAGTGGCATTGAGTTAGCCTGCAAGTTGGCGGATCAGTTGGGCAACCGGGGGCGGGTGCGTTTGGTGGACCGGGGGTCAGAAATTCTCAAAACCTTTTCCCCCTTCGCTCGGGAAACTGCCCAAACTGCCCTGGAACGGCGGGGGGTCTGGTTGAACCTGATGACGACCGTGACGGAAATGACTGCCAATAGCATTACCTTGAATTACAAAGACCAATTGGACATCCTGCCGGTGGACTTGGTAATCTGGACGGCGGGCACCCGCACCCCCGCTTGGATTCAGAATTTACCCGCCCAGCATGACGACCAGGGACGATTGGTGGTACGCCCGACTTTACAATTGGTTGACTCTCCCCAGGTGCTGGCTTTGGGGGACGTGGCGGCCTGTGTGGATGAACAGGGGCAGGCGATTCCCCGGACGGCGCAGGCGGCGTTTCAACAGGCGGACTATGCGGCCTGGAACCTCTGGGCCTTGACCACCGGGCGACCCCTCCTGCCGTTTAAGTATTTCCATCTGGGGGAGATGCTCACCCTGGGCACGGAAGATGCGGCGCTGTCCGGGTTGGGAATGCAGTTGCAAGGCCCTTTGGCCTATGTGGCACGGCGGTTGGTGTACCTATGGCGACTGCCCACGCTCAAGCACCGCCTGCAGGTGGGCTGGCATTGGATGATGACCCCCTGGTTGGATTGGCTGACCAGCGTGACCACCAATCCTCGTTAATTACAAATTAATTACACAAGGGCATCTCTATTGATTTGCATTACCAGCAGATTATCGCCCTGGAATACCCATACTATCGAGAACCAAAAACGGGGGCTACGCCCCTGCGACCTATTTTAGAAGTGCCCACAAGTTTGCGACATTCGCCTTTACCTGCAACCCCTTTCCTATAAAGACACAGAGAGATTACAAATATACAGTCTTTTATGCTATTATGGGATACAAACCATAGAAATGAGAGGACAAAGAGATGCCTACACATTCCTTAGATTTACGGCAAAGAATTGTAGCTGCATACCAAGCGGGAGAACAATCCGGGAAGTAGCTAAGCGGTTTATAGCAAAGCGTGGCGAAGCCATTGGTAACTAAAAGGACAGTACATCGCCCGGTACAACAGTATAAACAGACTCAAGACTTAACACCTAAAAAAGTAGGGACAAAACGAGTTGGAATTTTAGAACAAAATCAAGTTGAGATTTTAGCCATTGTTGAAGAGTATCCAGATAAGTGTTTGTGGCAATATGTTGAGATAATCGGAGAAAGGCTAGGAAGTGAGTATTAGCACATTGTATTCTTTCTTGAAAAAGCATAAAATCACTCTAAAAAAAAAGACATTCCGCAGTGAAAAAGCCAAGAGTGAAGTTGTGCAGAACGCTTAGGATACTGGCATAAGATTGGAAGCGTTCCAGCCGAAGATATAGTTGCCGTAGATGAAACAGCAACCTGGGAGGGCATGGAGAGGAAAGTTGCATGGAGTTTACAAGGGAAAAAAGTTTATAGTTATCGCCAGAAAAACAAGGGTCAGAAATACACGTTAATCGGTGCTATATCTGTGGAGGGCGTTGTTTGTCATAAAATCATCAAAGGCTCCATGAAGAAACAGGATTTTTTAGAATTTGTGAAAACAGAATTATGCCCAAAATTAAATGAGAAGAAGGTGGTAATTATGGACAACTTGAATAGTCATAAAGCCATAGAAGTACAACAGATGATTAGCCAGACCGGTGCTCGTCTATTGTATCTCCCTGTGTATTCACCAGAATTTAATCCAATGGAAATGATGTGGTCAGTTCTAAAGAATTTTATTCGACAGTTTCATGATTCACCAGTAAAGGATATACAGTCAATTATCCAAGCATCTTTGTTATTGATTAATCCTTCTTCTTTTGCAAATTGGTTTACCAAATGTTGCTACTGTACCCCATAATAAAGGAAAAGACTGTATAGTAATTTCAAACAAGTTTGCGACATTCGCCTTTACCTGCAAACCCTGTCCTAGAAGGGGATACAGTGATTACCAGTGCCTCAAAGTGTTGCATTTTCTTGTGAAACGATTATAAAATAAAAAAATACAAAAAAACCCTGGGATTCCCAGGGTCAGGTCATGCAATCAGACGTAAATACCTAAAATTTTCAGGTAACTTTTAGGCACCCAGAACCCTAAACATGGGCAGGCAGGGATTCCAATGCCCGCCGCACCCAAGTCGCATGGCGAGTTTCAGAGCGGACAATCTCCTCAAACACCCGGGCGACCTCTTCCTTGCCCTGTTTGCGCGCCAATTCCACAAACGCCGGATAGGTCTTTTCGCTCTCGATGCTTTCCACTTCCAGAGCGGTTTCCAGCGCCCGCCGCAGACCCCGGGGGTCATTCGCCACCACTTCCATCTGGGCATGAATTTCCGCCACCAGCCGCTTGGCTTCCAGGGTTTGGGGGGTATCGGTCACCTCCAAATCCTGGTACAACTGCCGCACCAATTCGGCGTGTTCCCCTTCCTCCCGGGCAATCGCATCAAACATGGCACCAATTTCGGGATAGCCGGACTGACGGGCAATTTCCGCAAACGTGGGGTACATACATTCGTGTTCGTACAGTTCCACTTCGATAGTGGAAGCCGCATTCAAATCCGTTTCATCGTGGTACACCGCTTCCTGGAAAAACCGGTCAATTCCCAGAAAGTCCTCTTGATAATGATTCAGACTCATGCCCAACTCCTAAAACATTGTGATGGACTACAGGTTGCGACTAGCATTATTACCCACTCTGGGGGCAAAAAAGTTTTCATTTTATTGCGCTCAATGGTGCATTTTTTTACAAAACCCTTGACATTAGGGGCACCTCTGTTTATACGCACGACCAGAACGTTCCCTCGCTGGCATCCTGATTGCAAGGGTAATGTAGGGATTGTTACAGAACACCAAATCTGTGGGCGGTGCCCTGAGAACCCCATGTTCTCAATTGATGAATCGCATCGCTCAAAGTTACTCAAGGTTCTGCTTCACCCGCCGAGATTGGTTTGAATGTTCAATAGACAATCTCTTAACGGTCGAGTATAACCGGATTGTTATGCGGCAGAGTGGTTACCAAGCTATCAACATCTAACTGCTCACAATCCTGCTCGATGGCTTCACGCATCAACTGAAGGTCATCAGCGGGAATGGAGCCAGCAAACTGCAACAATTTTTGCCCTGGTGTACCTCGCACTTCCGTTTTTGCCAATGCCCGAACAAATTCAAGTACCTGCCATTGTAAATGCTGTGGCATCACTTTCAACTGTTCAACAACTTCATCAATAATATGAGTGTCCATATCACCCTTTTTCTAGTATCATACATCACTAATCTATTAACTTGAAATACAGGCAAGGCATTGTCAACGATCCCTTCACCAGAGACTTCAACTGCATAACAGCAATTTTGCCATTTTAACTCACCTTTAGAAGTATTTAGAAGTATTTTTTCCGTAGCACAAATTACCCACCCCGAGCCGCCAAATCCGCATCCTGCAAGGTTCGTCCCGTCGCCGCTAGATAGACATCGTCCAGACTTGGTTGGGACTGCATTACACTAAATACGGGTAGATTGAGGCTCGTTACCTTTTCTTGAATCATTGCCAAGCCGTTGGGGGTCGGTGCAATCACCAGATTCAAGGAATTACCCTGGGTGGTATTGATAATCACATTCTGGACAAAGTGCAGTTCTTGTAAAACTTTTTGTACCCGTTCCGCCTCATCTCTTGGCGTGAATTCCCGCACCTTCAGGGTCACCCGTTCCCCACCCAAGGCGGCTTTCAAGGCACTGGGAGTATCGCTGGCAATCAGTTTCCCCTGGTCTAAAATTGCCACCCGGTCGGCGAGGGCATCAATTTCTTCTAGGTAATGGCTGGTGAGAAACACCGTTGTCCCCTGGGCACGAATCCGGCGGAGAAATTCCCAGACCACCGTGCGGCTTTCAATATCCAACCCCACCGTCGGCTCATCCAAAACCAACACCTGGGGCTGATGCAACAATCCCATCGCCAAATCCAAGCGTTTTTTCATCCCGCCGGAATAGCCCCCCGTGCGGCGATCCACCCAATCTTCTAGGTTGAGCAGGCTCACCATTTCCGCAATTCTTTGTTGGGCAAAATCCCGCGGTAGATGATAAATGTCCGCATGAAGTTGCAAAAGTTCTCGCCCGGTTAAGACCTTATCTAAAGCCAATTCCTGTGCCACATACCCCAACTTTTGGCGCACCCGCCGGGGCTGTTCCAAAACAGAAATCCCTGTGACAAAAATATCCCCCGTATCGGGTCGGGTCAGGGTACACAAACACCGGATTAATGTGGTTTTACCCGCCCCATTCGGACCTAATAAACCAAAGATTTCCCCCGCCGGAACGGTTAAGGAAATGCCCTTGAGGGCGGTAATTTTGCCATAGGTTTTATGGAGGTTAATAATTTCAATCAGGGTCATTGGGTAAATGCTAGGTAATCCCACCTGCTCTAGTATAGAATAATTGTATTCGAGTTGTGAACTGCTGTTTAGGGAAACCCAAGGGCGGCGGTTGCCCTGCCTACCATTGATTGTTGTACGACTGATTTTTCGGGTAATGGATTGCCACCTTCGGGTTTATCGCCAGCCAGATGTTATACAATAAAATGTGCTTAGTAATTTTACGGGATATTGCCCTGCGTCCCTCATGTCGTCACCGATTGGTTGATGGATGATGGAGGTGACACTGCTCTACTCTCACTTGCAAACAAATCATGGATATTTTGACCATTCTGCGGGAAGATTACGCCCGTTTTCCTGATAATCAAACCTACAGTATTTATGCGGAAGATATAACCTTTGCTGACCCGATGCTGCGGGTGCAGGGGCGCAAGAAATATGAGGATATGATCCATTTTCTGGCGACCTGGTTTCAGAATATCCGCCTGGAATTGCATGGGATGGAACAGCAGGGGCAGGTGATTCACACCCGTTGGACGATGAGTTGGACCGCCCCGTTACCCTGGCGACCCCGGGTGGTGGTGACCGGGCGCAGTGAACTGACGATGAACGACCAGGGGCAAATCAAGCAACAGATAGACTACTGGGATTGCTCCCGCTGGGATTTGCTCCGCCAGCATTTACCATGGGCGGCTTAGTCGCTGAACCGGAGTCCTTGGCGTATCGGCGGGGGCGTTTGGCTCTGCGGTGTTTGCCCTTTACCGTGAGGTTTCTGAGCTTGATGTTGGAGCGCAGTGTGGCGGTGGGGGAATTGGTGGGGGCAAAGGCGGTGGCGATGGGTTATACCCGGCGGGCGTTGTCCCCGGTAGAGGCGGAACGGGATACGGACTGGTTGTTGCGCTTGGGGGTACTGCGCCGGGAGGTGGATGGGCAGGGGTTGACGGATCGGTTTCGGCTTACGCCCTTGGGACGGCAATTGCTGGCGGAATGGCAAACCACACCTTGGTCGCCGCCGACTTGGGGGGAACGGTTGCGGCATTGGGGCTGGCGGTGGCTGAAACGATAGGATTTGCACCTGGGGCACAAAATCAAGGACAATAGATAAGCAATGATTTTCTGACTTGCGGAGAATGATGGCTCCTCTGCCCATTCGGGATGAAGCGTTTACCACGGAAGTGCTGGAAGCCCCGGAACCGGTGCTGGTGTATGTGTGGGCAGACTGGTGTGGTCCCTGTCGGTTGATGACCCAGATTTTGACCCAGATGGCAGACCAGTGGCAGGGTCGGCTGAAGATGGTGAAAATGCACGCCGATGAAAATCCCCTGACGGTCAAGCAGTACCGGGTGGAAGGGATTCCGGCCCTCCTGCTGTTTCGGGATGGGCAATTGCTCTGGAACCATGAGGGGGTGCTGAATCAGGCGAAACTCCAGCACGCCTTGACGCAACATTTGGCGGGGTAGGGATCATGGTACGGTTGGCGCAACGGTTGGCTCCCCTGGCGCAGAATGTGTTTGCGGATATGGATCAGGCGAAGGCGCAGGTGGTGGCGCAGGGCATGGATGTGATTGACCTGTCCCTGGGGTCTTCCGATTTGCCCACCCGCCCGGAGATTTTGGCGGTGATTGCGGAATCCTTGCAGGATCAGCGCACCCACGGGTATCTGCTGTTTCACGGCACTCAGGAGTTTCGGCGGGCGGCGGCGACCTGGTATGAACGGCGTTATGGGGTGGCGGTGGACCCGGAAACGGAGGTACTGCCGTTGATTGGTTCCCAGGAGGGGACGGCGCATTTGCCCCTAGCGGTGTTGAATCCAGGGGATTACGCCATTTTGCTGGACCCGGGGTATCCTTCCCATGCGGGGGGGGTGGCGTTGGCGGGGGGGCAGATGTATCCCCTGCGTTTGCGGGCGGAGCAGGGGTTTTTGCCGGATTTTGGAGCCATTCCTGACCCAGTGCTAGAGCGTGCCCGGTTGCTGGTGCTGTCCTATCCCCACAACCCGACGGCGGCGGTGGCGGATGTGGAGGTGATGCGGGCGGCGGTGGATTTTTGTCGCCGGTATGATTTGGTGCTGTGCCATGATTTCCCCTATGCGGATTTGGTGTTTGGGGAGACGTTGCCCCCCTCCGTACTGCAAGCAGACCGGGATAAGCGGCTCAGTATCGAGTTTTTTAGTATGTCCAAGTCCTACAACATGGGGGGCTTTCGGTTGGGTTATGCCATTGGTAACCGGGAGTTAATTTTGGCATTGCGGCGGGTGAAGGCGGCGGTGGATTTTAACCAGTACGGGGGAATTTTGCGGGCGGGTGCCCAGGCGCTGTTGGGGGATCAAACCGGGGTGCGGGAGATGGTGGCAACCTTCCGGGAACGGCGGGATGGGTTTGTGAGGGCGTTGCACCGGATTGGCTGGTCCGTGCCCCTACCCCCGGCGACCATGTATGTTTGGGCACCCCTTCCCCCGGCTTGGGCGAGCAATTCCCTGGACTTTTGTCAGCATTTGGTACAGAAAACCGGGGTGGCGGCTTGTCCGGGGGTGGGCTTTGGGGCGGGGGGGGAAGGGTATGTGCGGTTTGCCCTGGTGCATCCCCCGGCTCGTTTGCAGTTGGCGGTTGACCGCATGGCAACCTGGTTAGGTCTGATCGTGTAGCCGTAAGCTCTATTCCTTCCCTGGCAATTGTCAATAATCCGGGAACTGAATAGGAACTGTTAGCAGGTGATCAGGGCTTTGGTCTCGGTGGCAACGGTATTAGCTTTTGAGGATGGGGCGATAAGCTAGAACTACTGGGTTCTGGTGGCGGCGATGGGTTTGGCGACGGCGGTGGAAGAATTACGCACCCTGATTCTGTCGTTTCACCCCATCATCGTGATTGAAACGGTGGAGGAGGAGCGGGTACAACAGGTATTACAAACCCTTGCCCCGACGATTCCTTTGCCCCTGTTTGAATGGTCGGTGACCCGGGGGTTGGTGCGCCTGCCCTGTGCGGTGGGACGCGCTTTACATGGAACAACAGACCCCCTGCTTGCCCTGGGCAATATGGCGGAATACACGGTGGAGGCGATTTTTTGTTTGCAGGATTTTGCCCCCCATCTGAGCGAGCCGCCGGTTGCCCGGAAAATGCGGGAATTGGCACGGCAATTTAGCCAGACCCGCTCCACCATGATCCTCACCGGGGCGACCATCACCCTGCCTGCGGAATTACACGATTACGCTGTGCGCTACACCCTGCCGCTGGCGGATACCCAGGAATTGCGCCAGATGGTCAAGTCGGTCTTGACCTCCCTTAAGGACAAACAGCCGGTTAAAATTGACCTCCAACCCTGGCAAATGGATGAACTCCTGCGGGCATTGCAGGGGATGACCCTCAACCAAGCCCGGCAAGCGGTTGCCCATGCGATTTTGGTGGATGGTGCCCTGAGTGCCGCCGATATTCCCCGGATTTTGGCGCGCAAAGCCCAGGCGATTCAGGCGGAGGGATTGCTGGAGTATTACCCGGTGACTGAACCCCGCATTGAGTTGGGGGGCTTTCAGCGGTTGAAACAGTGGATACAGCGGGCGCAGATGGGCTTTACCCCCCAGGCGCAGGCGTTGAATCTCCCGGCACCCAAGGGAATTTTGCTGGTGGGGGTGCAGGGCTGTGGCAAGTCCCTGGCGGCGAAGGTGATCGCCCAGGAATGGGGGATGCCCCTGGTGAAATTGGATGTGGGGCGACTGTACGACAAATACGTGGGGGAGTCGGAGAAAAACCTGCGCCGTGCCCTGCTGTTAACCGCTTCCCTAGCGCCGGTGGTGTTGTGGGTGGATGAATTGGAAAAAGCCGTCGGCGGTGGTCATGATGGGGATACGGGGGTGAGCCAGCGGTTTTTGGGCACCCTACTGACCTGGATGCAGGAAAAAACCCAGCCGGTGTTTATCGTCGCCACGGCAAATGACCTCAGCCCCTTGCCCCCGGAACTCCTGCGGAAGGGACGCTTTGATGAAATTTTCTTTGTGGATTTACCCGACGAGGTGGAACGGGAGCGCATCTGGCAGATTCATCTCCGCTATCGCAAGCAAGACCCGGCGCAATTCGATTTACCCAGCTTGGTCAAGGCAAGTGAGGGCTTCAGTGGGGCGGAAATCGAACAGGTGGTGGTGGCGGGATTGTACCGCGCCTTGTATATCCAAAAACCCCTGGATACGGCTCTGCTGTTGGCGGAACTGGAACAGACCATTCCCCTATCCGTCAGCCGCCGGGAGGAAATTAGCCACCTGCGCCAATTCGCCCGGGGACGCTTTACCCCGGTACATTGACCGCCAGCCCCAGCCCCAAAAATTCCTGAATCCGCGCGCTCATCTGGGGTGGGGTCAGCCCCAAATCCGCCTTGGATTCCTCCGGTTTGGCGTGATCCACCAACACATCCGGCACCCCCAGGCGCAGGAGCGAGACGGTCAACCCCGCATCCAACAAGGCTTCCGCCACCGCACTGCCAAAGCCCCCCGGCAAGCACCCCTCCTCCAAAGTCACCACCCGCCCAATTTCCTGAGCCAGCGGCAGAATCAACTCCGTATCCAAGGGCTTGGCAAACCGGGCATTGATCACGGCGGCATCCACCCCGTGTTCCCCAAGCAGTTCCGCCGTCTGTAAGGCAGGCACCACCATGGAACCGTAGGCGACCAGCAGGACATCCCGCCCGTGCCGCAGGAGTTCCCCTTTGCCGATGGGAAGCGGTTCCCAACCCTCCTCCATTAACGGCACCCCATAGCCATTCCCCCGGGGGTAGCGCAAGGCAATTGGTCCCGCCGTGTACTGAATGCCCGTGACGATCATCCGCTGCAATTCCGCCTCATCCTTGGGCGCCATCAGCACCATGTGGGGCAGGCACCGCAGATAGGCAATGTCATACATCCCCTGGTGGGTCGGCCCATCCGCCCCCACAATCCCCGCCCGGTCCATGCAGAAAAACACCGGCAATTTCTGAATACACACGTCATGCACAATCTGGTCAAACGCCCGTTGCAAAAACGTGGAATAAATCGCCGCCACCGGCCGCATCCCCTCACAGGCTAACCCCGCCGCCAACGTCACCGCGTGCTGTTCCGCAATCCCCACATCAATATACTGGTTGGGGCAATGTTTTTGGAGAATATCCAAGCCCGTCCCCGTCCCCATCGCCGCCGTAATCGCCACAATCTTCGGGTTATCCTGCGCCAAACGGGTGAGGGTCTGCCCAAACACCTTGGAGTAACTGGGGGGCTTGGGTTTACTCGCCGGTTTGGGTTTGCCTGTTGCCAAATCAAAGGCATTTTGGGCGTGATACCCCACCTGGTCCTGCTCCGCCACCTCGTAGCCCTTGCCCTTCGTGGTCGCCACGTGTACCAGCACCGGTCCACAGATTTGGTGCGCCCGCTGAAACGTATCAATTAATTCCGCAATGTTATGCCCATCCACCGGCCCGAAATAGGTAAACCCCAACTCCTCAAACACCGCCCCCACCTTCGGCACCGTCAGGCGTTTCATCCCCTCCTTCATGTTGTGCGCCAGGGCTTCATCCACAAAGGGCAAATGCTTAAATTGCTCCTCCAGATTTTCCGTCAAAAACTGCATCGGCGGACTCAGGCGCAGTTTATTCAAATAGCGGGGAATCGCCCCCACATTCGGAGAAATGGACATTTCATTGTCATTCAACACCACCAGTAACCGGGTTTTGGGTAAATGCCCCGCATGGTTGATCGCCTCCAACGCCATCCCACCGGTGAGCGCCCCATCCCCAATGATCGCCACCACCTTAAAATCCTCCCCCCGCATATCCCGGGCAATCGCCATCCCCAGCGCCGCCGAAATACTGGTCGAAGCATGACCCGCCCCAAAATGGTCAAACCGACTTTCCGAGCGTTTCAGATAACCGGCAATACCATTTTTTTGGCGCAGGGTATGGAACTGGTGATACCGCCCGGTAATGATTTTGTGCGGATAAGCCTGGTGCCCCACGTCCCAGACCACCCTATCCCGGTCCAGGTCTAGGGTTTGGTACAAGCCCAGGGTGAGTTCCACCACCCCCAACCCCGGCCCCAGATGCCCCCCCGTCGCCGCCACAGTTTGCAGATGTTTTTCCCGAATCTGCCGGGCAATGGCTTCCAATTCCGGGATCGATAAACCATGCAATTGATTCGGATGGGTAATGTCGCTCAGATGCACGCGCTTAGCTCCTTAATACCAAATACCAATCGGATACGCACCGTGACCCAAATCGGGGAATGTCCCTTCCTATGGTAGCCCACGGCTTCGATTTATTCCTGATTCATAAACGATTGCAACGGACAAAACCGTTCACCCGGAACCAGTGATCGGTGCCACCGCCCAGGGAGCCTGCCCCTGCCGCACCCCCGCCCACCGGGTGAATAACGCCGTCCCCAGACTCAGCCAATCCCGATCCGCCAACCGGGACACCACCCACCCACTCGGAAATGCCCTGGCTCCCCCATAGGCTCCCAACAAATAGCCCGTCAAAAATAAAGCCAAAGGCGAACGCCCCTGCCGTACCCCCCAGGTCAAGGCGGTCACGGGGTCATCCGGTGCCAGGGTAAAATCCCCCACCGAGACGGCTAAATCCGCCCAAGATGTGGAATCCGCCAAAGGCTCCCCCACCTGTCCCTGGAGTGCCTGCCCCAACACCAGCGCCCAATCCCCCACCACCGAGGGCAAACCCGCCGTCACCACCACCTCCGTCACCCGTTCCATCTGGGGATAACACAGGGTCAACCCCGGCAGAACCAGCACCAACGCTTCCGCCACCGTTTGCGCCGGGGGCACCTGGACAGGGCGACCCCCCCAATAGGCACAGCCTTGGTACAAATACTGCCCCCAAATGCCCGGCTTTTGAGGTTGCCAAACCCAAGCATCCCAGGGCGGTTCCCCCCAACGCTCCCCCAGGACGGCACCCAACAGACTGCCCTGCAACCGCTCTGCCAGGGTTAACACGATGCCGCCACCTGTTGGTAATACTGGCGTAACTGCGCCGTCGCCTGATCCCAACCCCACCGTTCCGCTTCCTGGCGTGCCGAGACCTGCAACCGCTGCCGCTGGGCCGGGGAAGCCAACACCTTTTGCACCGCCTCTACCAACCCCCGTTCCTGCTCCGGTTCGTAGAGAAACCCATGCACCCCGTCCTGCACCACATCCGTAATCCCCCCCCGCCGTGCCGCCACCACCGGGCAACCCGTCGCCATCGCCTCCAACAGCACCAACCCCAGGGTTTCCGTACAAGAGGGAAACACAAATACATCTGCCACCGCAAACGCCTGCGCCAACTGTTCCCCCTGTAAATAGCCAATAAAATGGGTATTCGTACCGGCAAAATACTGCACCAACTGCTCCCGATGCGGGCCATCCCCCACCAAGGCCAAATGCGCCTCCGGCATTACCGTCACCAGGGGGCGCAGGCGTTCAATTTCCTTTTCCGCCGACAACCGCCCCACATAGAGTAACAGCGGTGCCTCCGGCTGACCCTGGGTCAAGCGTATCCGGGTCTCCCGTTGATATTGTCCCGGATGAAACAACTCCGTATCCACCCCCTTTTGCCACAGGGCTAACCGCTCAATGCCATTACTATGTAATTCTTGGATCATGGCGGTGGACGTGCAGAGGTTTAACCGAGCTTGGTTATGCCCCGCCCGCAGGAGTGCCCACAGCAACCCCTCCAACGCCCCCAGCCCGTAGTGCTGGAGATACCGGGGCAGATGGGTGTGATAGGAAGCCACCAGGGGCAATCGGTACCATTTGCTAAACAGCAGGCCCCCCACCCCCAACACCGCCGGATTCACTACATGCACCACATGGGGCTGAAATTCCCGCAGTTTTTGCCCCACCCCCAAGTGCGGCCAGGCTAACTTCAATTCCGGGTAAAGCGGCAGAGGCACCCCCGTCACCCCCACCACCTGCGCCCCACAATACTCCGCCGGTGCACCCGCCGGGGCAAACACCAGCACCTCATCCCCCATCCGCCCCAACCAACGGATCGTATGGCTCAGACGGGTGACAATGCCATCAATTTTGGGTAAAAACGTCTCCGTAAACAGGGCAATCCGCATGGGGGTTAAAGGGCACTTCAAAGCTGATCAAGGGCATCCTAGCGCAAAATGACCCCCGCCACTGCCCCTAATACCCATACCGGGGCGCATTCGGATAAATCACCCAGCCCGGGCCATACACCGGCGTGGTATAGCCGCCCACCGTCGGATACGCCCCCCCCGGAAAGGTAGTAAACCCGTAGGAAAAACCCGTCTTAGAATTGTAATTCACATAGGGATAGGCGGTCACGGCATAGGGAACCACCGTGCCATACACCGGTTGGGCTTGCAGGGGCGCCACATACACCCCCCCATACACCGGCACAGAAGGATAAACTTGCACAAAAGAACCGTAGGGATAGATCACTTGTTTTTGCCCATAGTGATAGGGATTCGCCAGGGCTGGTGTCCCCATCACCGCTAACCCTAGCCCTACCGCACTTGCTAAAATCACGTTTTTCATCACCCTAACTCCCAAAAATGCTTGCGGAACAAACCAGTCTTGTTACCATTCTAGGATGGTTGCCCCAACGCCAAAGTTCCCCATCAGGAACGCCATCTTTTCAGCGCCGAACTCACCCAGTCACTCAGGGAATGATTCCAGGCTCCTAGCTCCAAACCCACCCCCACCGCCAACAATTCCGTTTGGTAAAGCGTGCCATACTGGCGCACCCACAGCCCCACCGGCCAGGGTTCCCCCCGCCAGATGCTGACCCCAAAACCCAACCCCAACGGAATCGCCAACCCCAACCCCAGATAAATTAACCGTCCGAGGGTGCCCACAATCGGCCCATGCGACCAGAACGAGCGATGTTTGCAACACTTTTGATAGGGAATCCAAAAAAATTTACACAGCCCCCAACGGTGCCACTGGCGGGAAGGAATATCCAAATCCCCGCTAAACATCAACCCACTAAACACATAACTCCCGGTCACCAAAAGGGGCAGATGTCCCCCCCCCGTCACCTGCCAGGCAATCCCCGCCACCACCGGAGCCGTCCAGAGAATCAGACGGTCATGCACCGCACCGCTTGCCATGATTTTGTTGGGCAATTATGCGTACAGTGTAATTGTATAATAGCTATGCTTAAATATGAAATACAGTCTATTTATCAATTAAAGGATGCAAAAAGCCTCGATTATTCCAAAGGCTTACGATGATTGACCTAGGGCAAGTGGGGTTCGACTGTATCCCATAACCACTCCAAAGACTGTAAAAACATAAAAAGACATCAGGGCACTTCTCTTGATTGGCATTACTATAGCGATCCTACTTGATTAGCAAACAAGAATTCTCCAGAACCAGGGACGGGGGCGGTGCCCCTGCGACCCCTGTTCCATTCTTATTTAGGATTGCTATACTTAGGAGAGCCCAAATTATCACCTTAAATCTCGGAGAGCCCATAAGATCAACACGACCTAGGAGAGCCGCATAAATTGTCTAAGATTGCTATGGACAAGCATAATGGGCTGATTTACGATAAATTTAATGGCCACATTGTCATGTATTGATGGGTGTGTGGAGCAAATTGATAGGGCTCTTTTTGGTTATAGGCTGGGTTTTGCCTGCCCAAGCGACCCTCATCATGCGGGTTTTTTTGACCCAGACCGGGGGAGCATTACCATTGGGCAGTTCCACCCCAGCGCAGGTGTTTGACCCCCAGGGGCGTTTGGTGACCAGTCTTGCGCCTATGGAGCGGGTGCAGAGCCAAGCCAGCGGCGGACAGGTGACTTTGGGGGGGTATAAAGCCCCTTTTTTGTGGCTTCAGCCCAGTGCCGGGGGCTATGTCTATGTGGGGGATGGCTGGTATCGGGGGCGAGTCCTGCTGTTGGCGCGCAACGGGTTGAGTGTGATCAATTATGTGGATTTGGAGGAGTATCTGTACAGCGTGGTGGGGGCGGAAATGTACGCCCATTGGCCCGCATCGGCACTCCAGGCGCAGGCGGTGGCGGCTCGTTCCTATGCGGTGACCAAACGGATTCAGCCGGTGGATAGGTATTACGATCTGGGGACGACGGAACGGCATCAGGTTTACAAAGGGGTGCGTTCCGAACAGCCCACCACCCGAGCGGCGGTCAATGCGACCCGGGGGCAAATACTCACCTACAGGGGCGGCGTGGTACTGACCCAGTATGCGGCGAATGACAATATCGTTCGCAATGTATTTGGCGGGCGGGGGATGAGTCAACAACGGGCGTATGAACTGGCAAAACAGCAGTACAATTACCTGCAAATTTTGGGGTATTTTTATCCCGGTACCCGGTTGGGGCGGATTCATGGGTATTAAGGGGGAACTTTTCGCTATGATCAAAGGTGATGTTTATGGGGATGAAAGCTGATGGCCGCAGAAATTTTTAGCCATGCGGGGGTAATCTTTGGCATGGTACTGGTGGGGATCGCCACGGGGTTTGTACTGATTAAACTCACTGGCGAATCCTCGGCGGGACGGTTGTTCAAAATTACCGGTAAGGAAGAATAATTGTCGCTAAAGAAGGGGAGTGAAAGCTCACTGTTTCTTCCTGATTTGAAGATGGTAATTTGGGAATGTAGCAATCCTCCCTGAATTTTCAACAACGGTTGCAGAGGCACCGGGCGTAGTTTTTCTGAAAGTTCACGCACCCAGGGGGTAAGATTGTTATCGGTAACGGCGAAATTGCGTCAGTTTACGGAAGTTTCATCGCTTCCTGGTGTTTAAGGTAAGAATCAAGCCATATTCATTGACCTGTTCCCACAGTTCTTATGAGTGACCTATCCCCGGATGAAATTACCGCCTACTTTCGGGCAGAAGTGCCGGGATTATTGGCGGAGTTGGAAACGGGGTTACGCAGGTTGCGACAGGATCATTCCGTTCCAGCCTACTATCGGTTACTGCGGGCGGCGCATTCTCTCAAGGGCGGGGCGGCCAGCGTTTCCATGTACGGGATTCAAACCTTGGCGCAATGTTTAGAGGATGTGTTTCAAACCCTATTAGCTCAGCCAGATCAGGATATTGAGTCCATCGAAGATTTGTTATTCCAAGGATTTGATTGTTTACGTCTGCCCTTGTCCCAATGGTTAAAAACGGGGGTGTGTGACTCAGATTTTGCCCTGCGGCGAGCGAAGACTATTTATAAGCAATTAACTGATATATTGGGGCCTGTGCCAACCACAATTAAGCCGGTAACTTCAGCAGATTTAGAGGTGGATGTAGCCCAGACTATTTTTGATAATGACATTGCCCCCAAAATTGCAGAAATCGAAGGGTTATTATCCCAATCTGACCCCGCTTTGTTGTGTGGAGAATTGCGGGCACAGTTTGATGTATTAATTGGACTGGGGGAGATGTTAAATTTCCCAGGATTAACCCGGATTGGTCAGGTGGTGGTGCAGGCATTGATTCATCATCCCAGCCATGCCGCTGAGATTGCCCGGTTGGCGATCCGGGATTTGCAAGCAGTGATGGGCGGTCAACATCAGGGGGGAGAACCCAGTCCCGAATTACTGGCTTGGGCAAAACCATCCGAGGACGGAGAAAATCAATTTATTACACAGGAAGAAACCATCCTTAATTGGGGGGAAATGGACGTAGAATCATTTAATGACGTAGGAGGAAATGAAAGCTCTGTAACGGATGATTTATTCTGGGATGAAATCGGTGAAGTGAACCAGCCCCAGGTTGATTCTCTGACAGCCAATAATTTAGAAAAATCAGATGAAATGCCCATACCAGATGGGTCTGATTTTTGGGGAGAAGAAGTTACCGATATTCAATCATTAGAACCACCAATATTATCGCCTTGGAACGAAGTTGAATATGAAACAACACCGCAAATAAGGGATACAGAACCAGTAAATTCTACAGATTCATTTTGGGAAGAGATAGGGGAACTTAGCCAAACCGAACCCCAAGATTTACCAGAATCTAGCTCGTTTTGGGATGAAGTTGAATATGAAACAACACCGCAAATAAGGGATACAGAACCAGTAAATTCCACAGATTCGTTTTGGGAAGAAATAGGGGAACTTAGCCAAACCAAACCCCAAGATTTACCAGAATCTAGCTCATTTTGGGAGGGGGTTAACAATGCTATTACCCCGCCAGTAAACGAAATAGAACCAGCAAATTCTACAGATTCATTTTGGGAAGAGATAGGGGAACTTAGCCAAACTGAACCCCAAGATTTACCAGAATCTAGCTCGTTTTGGGAGGAGGTTAACAATGCTATTACCCCGCCAGTAAACGAGACAGAACCAGCAAATTCTCCTGATTCATTTTGGGAAGAGATAGGGGAACTTAGCCAAACCGAACCTCAAAATTTGCCAGAATCTAGCTCATTTTGGGAGGGGGTTAACAATACTATTACCCCGCCAGTAAACGAAACAGAACCAGTAAATTTCACAGATTCGTTTTGGGAAGAGATAGGGGAACTTAGCCAAACCGAACCTCAAAATTTGCCAGAATCTAGCTCATTTTGGGAAGAAAACCATCCAGAATCAGAACAGAACCCATCTACTCCCCTGTGGACGGGGCCAGCGTTACCCCCCACCAGCGAAATCAATTCAGAAGCTCTGGAATTTTTTGCCCAGGAAGCCCAGGATTTATTACAGGAATTGGAATCGGGACTATTAACCCTGCGCCAGAACCATGATATTCCCCATATCCATGCCCTGATGCGGGCGGCACATTCCCTCAAAGGGGGAGCGGCTACCGTTGGTTTGACGGTGATTCAGGTGATTGCCCATCGCTTGGAAAATGCCCTGCAAAAACTTTACCAATGGCCCGGGACGCTGGATGTTCCCCTGGAAGAAGCCCTTTTGCGTGCTTTTGACACCCTGCGCCAGCCCCTGCAATCCCAGTTGACCAACGGGCATCTTGACCCCGACACCGTACTGCACAATGCAGAACAAGCCTTTTTACTTTTAGAGGAAATCCTCGGGCCTACCGAACCCACCGGGGTGGATACCTATATGCCCTCGGCGCAGGATTTAGGGGTGGATATGACCGCCACCATTTTTGGGGGGGATATTCAGCAGGGGTTGACCCAGTTGAGCGGTCTGCTGGCGCATCCGACGGGGGATTGGGTTGCCGAGGTCATCAGTCAGTTGGAAATTTTTACTAATTTGGGGGAATTGCTGAATTTACCAGGCTGGCGGTCGGTTTGTCAGGCTGGGTTAACCGCTTTGACCCAGCACCCGGATCAGGCAACTGCCATTGCCCAGGTACTCCTGCGGGATTTGCGCCAGGGTTACGATCAGGTGATGGCGGGCGACCGGGAGCATGGGGGCAGGGTTAGCCCAGAGTTGCAAGCCTTTTTGGGCGAAAATTTCCAGCCATCGGTGCCCATAGAATTGCTACGAATAGAGACACCAACCGAGATTTTAACTTCAGACAATATCAATACATTATTTGAACAATTACCCCCGGCGACGGATGTAGCTGAACCCCCAGCGGCTACCCCAAAGGTTTCTGCGGCTCAACCCCAACCAACCCGGGGCGCGGTGGTGCGGGTGGAAGTCAGTCGGCTGGAGCGGTTGAATAATTTGATTGGGGAATTGGTGATTCAAGAAAATGGTTCTTTATTGCATCAACAACAGTTGCAAAACTTGGTACAAACCTTTGGACAACGGTTAAATAAATTTGAAATGCTCAGTCGGATGTTGCAAGATGCCGCCGACCAACTCACCGTAAGAACCCATGCAGAAACTACGCCTCAGAGTGAAGCACATAGTGAATTTGACCCCCTGCAAATGGATTCCTATAACCAGCTTTACACCTGGGTACAAACGGTGATTGAAGAAATTGCCCAGGTGGGGGAAGTCATGCGGGATATGGGGTTGATTACTCAGCAATCCCAAGAAAGTTTGCGGAAAAAACAACAAACTCTCAAGCAAATTCGGGGGGATTTACTCTGGATTCGGATGGTGCCTTTGCAGGAAATTTTACAGCGATTTCCCCGCATGGTACGGGATTTGTGTGTTCAGCACCATAAGCAAGTGGAAGTTAAGTTAATCGGAGCCAATACCCTGGTAGATAAAGCGGTCTTAGAAAAACTCACTGACCCGTTGGTGCATTTAGTCCGCAATGCTTTTGATCATGGGATTGAACCCCCCCAAACCCGCATTCAACGGGGTAAAAATCCTCAGGGTACGATTGAAATTCAAGCCTATTATCGGGGGAATCAAACCTATATTACTGTTGGGGATGATGGGCAGGGGATTGATTTAGAACGGGTGCGCCAAAAAGCTATCGAAAAACAAATTCTCACCCCAGAACAGGCGGCGAATGCCAGTAAAGTTGACCTTTTGAATTGTTTATTTACACCGGGATTTTCAACGGCGGCTGTGGTGAGTGACCTGTCCGGGCGGGGGGTCGGTTTAGACGTGGTGCGCTTGCAAATTCAAGAACTCAAAGGCTCGATTCAGATTCATACGGAACCGGGGCAGGGGACGACCTTTACGATTCGTTTACCCTTGACGTTAACCATTACCAAGCTACTGGTTTTCAGTTTAGACCAGCGGCGGTTTGCCCTGGCGGTGGACAGTTTGGCGGCGATTGTGACCGTGACGGATGCAGCGTTGGTGACCATGCAGGGGCGGCAGTTGTACCGGTGGCAGGGGCGGTTGGTACCCCTGATTCCCCCCTCGGTGTTGGAGTACCGTTACCCAGTGCGGTGGGGGGCTGGGGAGGGAGCCGGGTTCACCTTACCCGCTGGGCAGGGACGACCCCTCCTGCTGTTGAGTGTGGACAATGAGGTTTACGGTCTGGAAATTGACCAGATTTTGTTAGAACAAGACCTGGTGATTAAGCCCTTCAGTGGTCTGCTGCGCCCCCCTGCCTATGTGTATGGCTGTACGATTTTGGGAGATGGTCGCCTGGTGCCAGTGGTGGATGGGGCAGGGTTGGTCAACCATTGGTTACGCACGCCGGACGTGGGAGTGGTGGTGCCCAAAACCCCGGTGCGTACCCTAGCGCAAACGGAGATTTTGGTGGTGGATGATTCCCTGACGATCCGGGGAACTTTGAGCAAAATGCTAACCAAACATGGCTATCGGGTACATACCGCCGCCGATGGTCGGGAAGCCCTGGAATTATTAGCCCAAAATCCCCAAATCCAGGCGGTATTTTCTGATGTGGAAATGCCCCGCATGAATGGGTTTGAATTTCTCAGTGCCTGCCGCCAAGATGAACGTTATCAAACCTTGCCGATTATTATGCTCACGTCCCGGGCGGGGGAAAAACACCAAAAAATGGCGCAGAAATTGGGTTGTAATGCCTATTTGACCAAACCTTACCTGGAACCAGATTTGCTGAAAACCCTTAAGCAATTCGTGTCTTCTTCCTAAATATAGCAATCCTAAATGAAAATGGAATAGGGGTCGCAGGGGCACCGCCCCCGTCTTGGGTTCTGGAAAATTCTTGTATGCCTACGGCACGCAAGCTAATGTAAATCAAGTAGGATTGCTATATGTAGCGATAATTTCAAATGATTGATTAGACGATTCATGATATGAATAACAACATTACTCAACATCAGGGCGGGGCAATAGCCTGTAACCTTTGATTCTCTACGTATGAAATTCTCTAAGTATGAATTAAGGGCACTTCTAAAAATAGGTCGCGGGGGCGTAGCCCCCGGCTCTGGTTTTCGATAGCCTGCGTGGCGTAGCCATTAATATGGGCATTTCAGCGAGATAAACTTCAATGGGTGTAAATAAATAGAGGTGCCCTTAAGAAAATAAGAATAAAACTTCTGTTCATAATTCAGATGAGATTACCACATCGGTTTCCCACCTAATTGGGTGGCATTGCGATACATTAGAAGCAAACGGGCAATTAGGGGGGCGTAAAATGATTCGCTGGCAAATGCTCATCGGTACAGCCTTGGCAATCCATGCGCTGAGTACTGCCGTGCGGGCGGAAATGGTTGACGTACAGGCAATAGATTTGGTGCGTCAGAGTGAAACTGCCCTCATCCAGGGGGATCAGGTTCGTTCATTGCAATTTTTGGAACAGGCAATCCGGGGCATGAGTGGGGGGCAAATCCTGGATTTATTGCTCCAAGGTCAACGGCTGTTGCGCCAGGGTCGTACCCAAGATGTGCTGGCTTTGTTGCAGGTGGTATTGCCTTTACTCCAGGGGCTAATGACCCAAATTCCTGCCGAGTCCCTGCCCGCCGATCCCCAGGTGATAGGCACAGTGGTTGAGCCGCTGATCAAAAACTTACCCAAATCCCCCGAAACCCGCCCCATTATGGATATGATGCAAACTCTTTTCAAGCAACTTGGTCGGTGATGTTATTGAGTACCACTGATACCTTGGACGGTCATCCCATTCAAGCCTATTTGGGCATTGTCACCGCCGAGGTGGTCTATGGGAGCAACGCCTTACGGGATTTTTTTGCGGGGATTCGGGATATTATTGGCGGACGCACCGGCAGTTACGAGCGGGTATTTCAGCAAAGTCAAAACGAAGCGATGAAGGAACTTGAGCAACGGGCGAAAAAATTGGGAGCCAATGGGGTGGTGGGGATTCGGATCAGCACGGGTTCGATTGAAATCGGGGATGGTGGGGTTTTGCTGTTGGTGACGGCAATAGGTACAGCGGTGAAGATTTAGTGATACCCTGATTTTTCACTAGGGAAAACTCCTACACTCAGGCGCAAGCTAAGTTTACACGCCATGACTGCATCCTTAAGCCAATTACTGACAATTGAAGAATTTCTTAAATTGCCTTACATCGAAGCATCGCCCGCCTGGGAATATAGTCATGGGGTTGCCATCCAAAAACCCATGCCCAGCACCCGACACGCTGTTTTACAGAAACGACTTCTAACGGAAGTTGATAAACACAGTCAAGCCTACACAGCATTACCAGAACTGCGCTGTACTTTTGCTGGACGTTCTATTGTTCCCGATATTGCCGTTATTGCCTGGGAGCGTATTCAAGTGAATGAAGCCGGAGAGCCAGAAGATCATTTTATGCAAGCTCCTGATTGGGTTATCGAAATCCTTTCACCGAATCAAAAACCAAACCGTGTCATTGACAATCTTTTGCATTGCATACGAAATGGTTCCCGATTGGGCTGGATGCTTGATCCGGATGATTATTCTGTCTTGATTTTTGTGCCCCACCAAGAACCTAATGTCTGTCGGGGTAATTGCCCACTTCAATTACTAGAAGGAATCCATTTAGAGCTTACATCTGAACAAGTTTTTTCATGTTTGCAAATAGATAAACGCTGAGAACTCTTCGATCATTTACAACTTTAGGGCACCTCTATTAATTCATGACTATTGAGAATGACCCCTAGGTTATTGATAATTGCCAACGAGAGAATCGGGCTTCCGAGTCTGTCATGTAAGTACAAAAATCAATAGATAGAGGTTCCCCATATTCCCCATATTTGTTCTGCCGAACCGCATTGGCTCGATATTTCTTTAGCGAGTCCCTTCACTTCAATTACGAAATTTTCTAGCCGTTCTATCATATATAGCAATCCTAAATGAGAATGGAACAGAGGGTCGCAGGGGCACCGCCCCCGTAAAAGAAGCACCTGCGGTGTATGGTTCTGAAAAATTTTTGTTTGAAAATCAAGTAGGATTGCTATGGCATCTTTTTTTAGCATCTTTGAGGGAAGAAAGCCAAGGCAGGACGATACTGGAAAGATGTTTTGCGGAATGAATCGTAATTTATCGCCTCGTGTGGCGGGGTTACAGTTTCTATTTTGCGCCGGTATATCGAGAACGAAACACCCCCGCCTCTCATCCCGACCCACGGCTACGCCACGCAAGCGAACGTCCTACGGACAGAGGGCGGGGCTTCCCGGCGGTTTAGCTAAAAGCCCAAATCCCGGCGGGCGGACTGGGCACGGGCAAGAATTTTGTCCCGATCCCGTTGGGTATCCAGGTAGCCCAATTCCTGGTAAAAGGTCATGTCGTAGGGGCGAGTCTGCACCACCACCGGCATGGGCACCGCATGACCCAGCACCAGCGCCTGTTGTTTGGAATCTAATTTCGCCAGCACCGAACGCAGTCCCTGACCCCCAGAAACCCCGGTAAAAATGGCATCAATGTCCTTTTCATCATTCAATAACGCCGTGATCCGGGTACCAATCTGGGACATCACCTCGTTGTCAATCCCGGAAGGGCGTTGATCCACCACCAACAGGGTGACAAAATACTTCCGCATTTCCCGGGCGATGGTGCCGAAAATGGTCTGGTGCGCCACCCCTGGGTTCAAAAACCGGTGGGCTTCCTCAATGGTGATCACCAACTGCCGGGGGCGGTCATGCGGGTCTTTACTTTGCAGAAATTTCTCCGCTTTTTTCACATAGGAACCGTGAATCCGGCGGGTAATGATATTGGTCGCCAACATATAAGCCAACAGGTTGGACTGGGAGCCAAATTCCACCACCACATGGTGCCCCGCATCCAAGTCCCGCAGGATTTGGTTCACGTAATTGTTCGCCGAACCGGAACGGATATAGGTGAGATTTTCCAACCGTTGCAGTTTGCGTTGCAGAGCCATGATTGCCGCCGGACTCCCCCGTTTGGTCTGGCAAAATTCCTGAATGTCATCGTTCGACATTTGCAGTAACTGGGCGATCCATTGCTTATTAAATTCTGCCCGCAGAATGTTGGCATTTTCCAAACTGGCTTCCGAAAGATTTAACACCTCCCGCAGGAGTTCCAAATCCTCCACTTCAATCTGGTCTAAACTAATCCACAATTCCTGGGCATGGCGCACCCCCCGCCGCTGGGTCGAAGCCGGGTCAAGGGTATAAATTTTAATCTGGTCGGGAAATAATTGCTGTAACCCCTTCACCATCGAAACATCCTTGCCCTCCTTCATCGCCTCCCAGCCGTACTCCGAGTGCATATCAAAAATTAAATTCACCGCCGCCTGTTTGTGAATAATGCCGCAGAGTAATAGGCGGGTCAAAAAGGATTTCCCCGTTCCAGATTTCCCAAAAATGCCGTTGCTCCGCTCCACAAACCGGTCTAGATCAATACAGATGGGCACATCCATATCCAAGGGGCGACCGATGGCAAAATTGCGCCGGTGCGGGTCATCCTCCCACCCAAAAACCGAGCGAAAATCCTGCTCCGAAGCATCATAAACCTGGCTGAAATGGCTGGGTACGGTTTTCACCGGCAGGAGTTCCATCGGCTGGTCCCCATCCCCGGTAATCAGGGTCAACATGGGGCTAAGATTCACCGTCGAATAGGTGCCTGTCCCCGCCAAAACCTGGGTGAGGAATTGATTGTGGGGTGCGGGGGGATCGGCGAGAATCCGGGGGCTGGCGGTGCCCAAGACCACATCCGTAAGCATACAAAAAAACCGTGCCCTGCGTCCCTGCACCACCAAAAATTTACCCACCCGTAAATCCTCAACGGAAATATCAGGATGTAACCGCACTTCTAAACCTTGGGTGAGTGACCCTTGAATGACAGAACCGAGCGGAGGCATGGTGGTCATAAATTCTTTTCGTACCCAGAATAAATTGGTTCTATACTAATCCGAATGGCTCCACTTTGGGGACAATGGCACTGAAAATAACCCCAATTTATAGAAATTTTTCTGTTATCCCCAGGATAAGCAAGCCGGGAAACATCTTCTGCTATGGTAAGGATCAGTGACCTGGAGGGTAAGATGGCAGTCCTAGAGCGTGTACCGGATGTGGTGTTCAAAACCCGGGTGCGGGATGAGTCGGTGGGTGGTTCCAACCCCTTTCGGTGGCAAGACCTGACCACCCAGGATATTTTCGGCGGCAAAAAAGTAGTTTTATTCGCCCTACCAGGAGCCTTTACCCCCACCTGTTCCAGCACCCATTTACCCCGCTATGAAGAACTTTATGATGAATTTCGTGCCCTGGGGATTGATGCGGTGATTTGCCTATCGGTGAATGATGCCTTTGTCATGTACCAATGGGGCAAACAACAGGGGGTAAAAAATGTGTTTTTATTGCCCGATGGTTCCGGGGAATTTACCCGCAAGATGGGGATGCTGGTACGCAAGGACAATTTGGGGTTTGGGATGCGTTCTTGGCGGTATTCCATGTATGTGAATGATGGGGTGATTGAAAAAATGTTCATCGAACCCAACTTTAGCGATGATTGTCCCATTGATCCCTTTGAGGTGTCCGATGCGGATACCATGTTGAATTATCTCAAATCCCTAAAATCCTAGGGCATTCGGGTGGGAAGGAGAATTTTAATCATATAGCAGTTTCATAAGATGTATGTGAATAAAAAGGTTACTTAGAAGCAGAAATAGGGTTGTGCCCTAAGACTCTTGATTTTCTAAGCATGAAATTTTTACTGACTATTCAAACGTGATTGCTATACGAAACACACCATAAAGTGTTTTATGAACGAATGCAAGAGGTCTATCCTCAGTAGCGTTGAATGTCCGTAACAAAACTTAACAGGTCAGAGTTACCCTACCAGGGGCTCTACACCTACCAGTTCCATAAAGGTACAGTGCCTGCCTATTTCTATAGCAATCCTAAACAAGAATGGAACAGGGGTCGCAGGGGCACCGCCCCCGTCCCTGGTTCTGGAAAATTTGTGTTCGTTAATCAAATAGGATTGCTATATCTGTAAATATCGCAACTTATCCATAAGTTCATAACGCCACGCAGGCTATCGTTCTTCCTCCAATTTGACCCACTCACGAGGCATAGATTCTGCCCCAAATTTATGTAGCCCAATTCGTGGCTAAACTGCCCCAATTAACCCTAACCATACCCAACCCGTACTTACAGGGGCATCCCGTAAAATCCCGATGAAACCCGGGTAAAACCGTATGGGCGATACTGGATTCGAACCAGTGACCCCTTCCGTGTGAAGGAAGTGCGCTACCACTGTGCTAATCGCCCGCAGGATTATCATCATAGCAAAATTTATCCCAAAACTCGGATGATTAAACTGGGGGAACCCGCTTGAGGTATCGGGCTTCCAGATTTTTGATGACAATGTACAGCACCGGAACGATAAATAAACTCAGTAAACTGGCAATCCCCATCCCCCCAACAATACAAGTACCAAGGGAACGCCGTGCCGCCGCCCCGGCCCCCGTCGCAATCCACAGGGGAAATGCCCCAATTAGCGTAGAAAGTGCCGTCATCAAAATGGGTCGCAAACGTTCCCGACAGGCTTCCAATACCGCCTTAGTGATCCCCAAACCTTCCGCCACCAATTGATTGGCAAATTCCACAATCAAAATGGCATTTTTACTCGCCATACCAATCAACATGACAAAACCGATTTGGGTGTAAACATCAATGGTCAATCCCCGCAAAAAGACAGTCATTAATGCCCCCAATACCGCCAGGGGAACGGTCAGCATAATAATCAATGGGTCAATGTAGTTCTCATATTGAGCCGCCAAGGTCAAAAAGACAAATACGACCCCTAGGGCAAAAATGCCAATGGCTTGCCCCGCCGATTCAATTTCCTCTAGGGATAAACCCGCCCATTCATAACCAAATCCCCGGGGTAAGGTTTGCCTCGCCACCGCTTCTAGGGCTTGAATGGCTTCCCCAGAAGATTTGCCCCGCCTGGCTACCCCATTGATTTCTACTGAACGGAATAAATTAAAATGACTAATCACCGATGGCGCTGTAATTTGCCGCACTGTGATCAGATTCCCTAAAGAAACCATTTGATTGTTTTGAGAACGCACATAAAACTGATTTAAGTTCGCCGGATTGGTGCGGAATGAACCGTCCGCTTGCACATACACCCGATAGGTGCGTTGGAATTGATTAAAGTCATTTACATAGGTGGAACCGAGCAGGGTTTGTAAGGTGTCGAAAATGTCCGATACATTGATCCCCAAGGCATTCGCTCGTTCCCGGTTGACCTGCACCTCAATTTGGGGCGTGTTACCACTGAAATCCGCCCGCAGTCGGGTCAATATCGGTCGGTCGGGATTCGGAAATTTTTTGGCGGCTTCCAAAAATTGATCGAGCGTTTCACCCAACACCGATAAACCCAGACCCACCCGATCCTGTAAATGAAATTCAAAACCACCAAAATTACCTACACCTGTAATCGCTGGGGGTGCAAAAGGAATCACCGCCGCTTCTTTGATCCCTAACAATTGCGGGAATAAACCCCGAGCAGGCGGTGGGAAAAAGCCACCAATCACCCCAGATACAGACTGTTCTGGACGGGGACGTTCTGACCAGGGACGCATGGTCGCAAAAATTAACCCCACATTCGGCGTTGCCCCACTAAAACTAAAGCCCCCCACCGCAAAAATATTGCGAATTTCCGGCTGTTGTTTGAGGATGGTTTCCGCCTTTTGCAAAACCCGTTCTGTGTATGCCAAGGATACCCCTTGAGGGGCTTGTACAACTGTAATAAAATAACCCTGGTCTTCATCGGGTAAAAAGGCTTTTGGCATCAAATTGTATGCCCCGTAAGTTAATACCAAAGCCGCACCAAACAAGGCTAAGATCAAGTTCTTTCGTTGCACCACCCATTGCAAACCATCCTGATACTGCTGGCGCAATTGCTCCAAAAGTTGATTTGTCCAGCGAAAAAACCAGTGATCTGGCACCTGCCCCGGACGAATTAAAAGAGCGGCTAAAGTCGGGGTTAAGGTAATGGCATTAAACGTGGAAATGGTAATCGCAAAGGCAATGGTGAGGGCAAATTGGCGGTAGAGTTGCCCTGTGGTTCCTGGTAAAAAAGCCACCGGCACAAACACCGTAATTAACACAATTGACGTGGCAATCACCGCCCCAAAAAGGGCATCCATCGAAGCCATTGCCGCCGGTAGGGGAGCCATGCCCTCTTCCTGGATTCTTTTGGTAATATCTTCCACAATCACAATTGCATCATCCACCACCAAACCCGTTGCCAGGGTTAAACCAAACAGGGTGAGGGTATTAATCGAAAAACCAAAAATTTTCACAAAGATAAATGTCCCCACCAAAGCAACGGGAATGGCAATGGAAGTAATTAACGCCGACCGCCAATTCTGCAAAAATAGGAAAATAATCAAAACCACCAAAACGATAGCCAAAATTAAAGAAGTAATGACTTCCTGAGTACCGGCTTCCACAAATAGGGTGGTATCAAACGCAATTTCATATTTCAATCCAGGCGGAAAACTTTTTTGTAATTCCCGCATCTGTGCTTTCACCTGTTTGGCAACTGCTAACGCATTACTGCCCAACTGTTGCCGAATCCCCAAACCCACCCCCCGGTGGGACACCCCATCATCGGACGTAAATCGGAGAATCGAACTGTAATTTTCCGCCCCCAATTCCACCCGTGCCACATCCTTGAGCCGGAGCAGGGAACCATTCGGTTCGGTGCGAATCACCAACTTGGCAAATTCGTCTGTACTAGCTAACCGTCCCTGCGCCGTTACCGAGTATTGAAATTCCTGTCCGGGGGGCACCGGCGGCTGACCAATTTGCCCCGCCCCCACCTGCAAATTTTGCTCCCGAATGGCTTGCACCACATCTTGCGGGGTGAGATTCCGAGCCGCCAATTTCAATGGGTCAAGCCAAATCCGCATGGCATACTGGCGTTCCCCAAAAATCTGCACATTTTCTACGCCCTTAATCCGTTTCAGGGCATCGGTAATATAGAGGTCGGCGTAGTTACTTAAATAAATATCATCGTAGCGGTCTTTGCCACTCGCATCTGGCTCCGCATATAGCCCAATCGCTAATAGAAAACTACTGTTGGCTTTGGTGACTTGAATGCCGGTGCGATTCACCAAATCTGGCAAACGGGGTTGCACACTTGACACCCGGTTTTGTACATCCGTTGCCACAATGTCCTGATTCCGATCCAGATCAAAAGTAAGGGCGATATTACTGGTTCCATCATTGGCACTGGTGGATTTGATAAATCGTAAGCCGTCAATGCCGTTTAATTCCCGTTCCAAAAGGTTAGTAACGGTGGATTCGACCACTTCCGCATTCGCACCCACATAGCGGGAAGTGACGACAATTTGGGGGGGGGTGACATTCGGGTATTGGGCAACGGGTAAGGTGGGAATACAGGCGGCACCCACAATGAGAATAAAAACCGACAAAACCGTAGAAAAAACGGGTCGGCGGATGAAAAAATTAGCAATAGAAAAGATCATGATGGGGGAGTGGGAGAAGCGGGTTTTTGTTCCATAATCCAGGTGCAGTTATTTAACTGCAAAATCCCCGTAGGAATCAAACGGCTGTCGGGGGTGATGCCGCTCAACACTTCCTGCGTGTTACCAATGATTTTACCTAATTGCACCTGGGTTTGGACGGCAACCCAATCGTTGGGCTGAAGTTGGGGGGGGGGACCCGGATTCGGTAAAACGGCACTTTTGCATCCGGATTCCCGAAAGGGTTTGGCGACAAACACAAAATTTTGCCCCCCTAACCGGGAAATGGCTGTCACCGGCACAACCAACCCTGGTCGGGTCGCCCACACCACCCGCACCTGGGCAAATTGGTCACTGCGAAACCGACCTTCGGGATTGGCAAAGGCGGCTTTTACCTGTACGGTCTGGCTCTGGGTGTTGACCGTCGGCGCAATGAAAAAAACGCTCCCCGTCTGAATCACCTGCCCCTGGGGGGATAACAACTGCACCGGCAAACCCAGGCGCAAATCCGCCGCCCGCTCTAGGGGAATGTCCAGGCTGAGTTCCAGGTTTTGGTTTTCCGTCAGGGTCAACAGGGGGGTGCTGGTGGTGACGAAATCCCCGACTTTGATGGGAATGTTGCCGATTTGACCGCTAAAGGGTGCCCGAATCATGTAGTTTTCCAAATTAGCTTGGGCTTGAGACAAACTGGCTTGAGCTTGGGATAAGCTGGCTCGCGCCCGTACCAAACGTGCCTCTGCCCTGGCGATGGCGGACTGTTGGGTGCTAACCTGGGCCTTCGCCTGCTCCAGACGGGCTTCAGCGGCACGCAAACGGAACAATTGCTGGTCTAATTCCTGCTGGCTGGCTGCCCCCTCCCGGTACAATTGCTCAAACCGCTGGTATTCCTGACGGGCTAATTGCCGATCCGCCGATAATGCTGTTTGATTGGCTTGCACCGCTTTGAGGGTCGCCCGTTCCGCCTGCACATCCGTTTGGGCTGCGGCGACCTCCGCCTGGGCATTTTTGACAGCGGCTTCCTGATTGCGTACCTGTGCCTGCTGTTCAGCGGCATCCACCCGCAGGAGCAATTGCCCCGCTTGCACCGTCGCCCCGGATTGCACCAAAATTGCCTGCACTTGCCCACTGATCCGGGGTTGCAAGGTCACCGATTGACGGGAATCAAACCGACCCACAAACTCCGAGGTTTCCGCCACCGTCTGCACCTGCGGTCGGGTCACCACCACCGGCGAGGGCTGGGGTTTGAGCCGAATCACCACCAGGAGAATCCGCAAAAAACGGTCGTAGAATAACCAACCTCCCCCCAGCACCAACAGCCCCAGGAGCACCCACACCCACCGCTGGCGGGGCAAAGGCAGTCGTTGCAACATCATCCCTGCACCTGGAGGGCAACCGGTTCGTGGGTTGATTCCCGCTGGAGCAACTCCTGCACCCAGTCCAACTCATCCTGTACCATTGCCACCGCCCGTTCGAGTGCCATCCGCTGGTAGTGATCGGCAAACAACCCCTGGGTTTCCTCCGCCTGCAAGTGGGTCAACCGGGTTTGGCATTGCTCCAACCGATGCCCCAACAGCAACAACCGCTGTTCCTGGGTCAAATCCCCAAAAAAGCAAAGCAATACCATAAACCGTGCCCGACTGTTGACCCAGCTTTCCCGGTGCTTTTCTAGCATTAATGCTAACCACCGCTCCCGCCCCTGGGGCGTAATTTGATAAATCACCCGGCTGGGACCCGCCTCCCCTTTTTGTATGGACAAGCTACTGATATGCCCCCGCTGTTCCAACCGCCGCAATAGGGGATAAATCGCCCCGTAATTCACGCTGATACAACTGCCCATAAACAATTCCAGCAGTTTGGTCAAACGATAGCCGTGCAAAGGTTCCCGCCGCAATAAACCCAGGGTCGCCAATTCCAGCATTGTATCAGGGCGATATACTAAGGGATTGCCCCCAATATAGCACAGCCGCCTGGGGTGAGGTGGTTTGCCCGCTGTCCCCAGCAACTGATAGTTTTGTGAATGATTGCTTAAGCGTATTTCCGGGACATAACCCCCGTCTTTAACTATGTAAAACACTTCTATAGCAATCCTATTTGATTAACCAACAAAAATTTCCCAGAACCATACACCGCAGGTGCTTCTTTTACGGGGGCGGTGCCCCTGCGACCCCTGTTCTATTCTCATTTAGGATTGCCATATTATAGCGTGTTTCATATGTATATGCTAGGATTAATTGTATTATCGATATGACTCTAATCCCGGTGTTACTAATCTAATCGTCTGTGTGATATTTGGGCGCCTCTATTAATTCACGGCTATTGAGAATGACCCCTGTATTATTGGTAATTGCCAATAAGAGAATGGGGCTGATGTTGTACTGCAATAAACACTCAAAATCATGTCCCATGCCATCATTAGCAAGTTGAAACTCTGACTGGACTAATAGGGAGTTGGATTGTTGCGATTCCGTGATGGTTGCAAAGTGGGTAGTGCTACAGCAAACCTATCGGAAATTGGAACAGTAACCCCATAAGAAGCACCACGTGATTTCTGTCAATACCTGTTGTGTCATCCTTTAGAATGGTCATAGATGAATAAAAGTGTCTGATACATAAAGTTTTTTGAGGGAGTTGAACGGAAACGTAATCATTTGCTCCAGTTTGATGACAAATTATGTCCGCCCTGGCGGAAATGGGGACAAAAATAGAATGGCTTTGCTAAGTTGAAATCTCAAGCGCAGTAGTTGGGGCGGGCAGTGAAGCGATTAGCGGACGTATGGATTGACCGGTGGTGCCAAGAGCAGGGCTGGACGGAGTGGGTCGCCCAGGGCGGTACCTACTGGGCTTTCCCTCCCCAGGCCGTGATGCCGGTGCCGATTCCGAGGGAAGCACTACAGGAACTCAAGGCTACCTATGGGTTATCGCCCCAGGAGCGTTGGGCGGTGGGAGTGATGCTGGTGAGTACGGCTGTGGCTTTGCTGGGCAGTTGGTATAGTCATTGTCCTCTGCCCTTAGTGGGAGCGTTTAGCCTGGGGGCACTGCTGACAGCGGCGATGGATGGGGAGCTTTAGGCTAAAAATCCCTGGTATATTGAATACCGCATAGCGAGTTACAGCCGAGGGGTTACGGGATAGGGTTGTCATCCCACTGGTTCTAACCTCATCGGGGTCAAGCCTTGGAAACGCAATTTGGAACAAGGAATATAGAGCGCAACAATAGGGCTTCGCCACGCTTCGCTATCAGATCATCGTCATTGGTTTGCCAGACTTCGCCGTAGGTTCAAAGTATAGCAATCCTAAATGAAAATGGAATAGGGGTCGCAGGGGCACCGCCCCCGTCCTTGGTTCTGGGAAATTTGTGTTCGTTAATCAAATATAGCAATCCTAAATGAGAATGGAACAGGGGGTCGCAGGGGCACCGCCCCCGTCCTTGGTTCTGAGGAATTTATGTTTGTTAATCAAATAGGATTGCTATAGTAAGGAAATGGTTGGATTAACTCTGGCTCTGTTTACCAAGTTAAGGGTTAATGAAACCATTAATTCAATGAGGGATTTAATGTTAGCATTACTTACTTGAAACTCTCCGCAATTTTTTGTATTCTTTAATTTGTGAACAGGTTGTAGGTCTGGGGATTGCACCCCTGTAACCCATGTTTGACGGTGCGCGTTTTCCCCTCCTGGAACTATTCTCCAGGGCATGGGATTCAGCCTTAGGGGTTAACTGCTTGTACTGTCCATACCTGATCCGCACCTTTTTCATAACGGTAGCGATTTTGAGGATTTCCCTGCAATTCCAGGTGATCCACCTGCTGGGGACACAACCAGAGCAAACAAAAATGAACAGGCGGGGCGTGGGGGTCTGTGGGTTCGGTTGGGAAATTCCCCTGGCGGGGATGTCCAGGGTGCGGCCAGGTAAATTGCTGACGACCCGCATCGGATAGGCTATGCCAACGGCGTTGACGAGCAATTTGAGCAACAGGGTCAGGGTGGACACTATCAATAATTTGGACATATCCTGCCAAACGAAATTGCTCTCGGGTTTGGGGGAAATACCAACACAATTCCGCCCAAGGTTGCTGATGAATTTGGGCAATTTTTTCACTCCGTTGGTCAGTAATAAATTCTAGGATATTACTATCTCCAGAAAACCCACGAAACACAATCGTACGATTGTGGGGACGGCCTTGGGCATCAACAGTAGCCAGTTGGGCGTAGCGGCTATAAATTAAGGAGCGGTTGCGATGGAGGGCACGAGCCAGCGGGGCACGCCAGGGAGCAAGGGTCATAAACCTAATTACAGAGATGGTCGAATTGTTATCATTCTGCCAGGATTTTCTCTAGTCACACGTTACAGCCTGTTCACAGATTAAAGAATACAGAAAATCGCGCTTCCAAGGCTAAGCCTTAAGGTTAGAGCCGTTGACAACCGTATCCCATAACCCCTTAATAGACTGTACCTAACCAGAGAATGAAGGTTAGGCTATAATCAACCTGAACATCTTATTCGGCAACGCTAAAATCCCACGCTGAGAATGACAGGATTCTGGTGCATTCTAGCAAAGGTTTATGGCACAAAGCTATGCTTAGTAATTCCCAATTTAACCCTAATCCGTTAAAAATTTTTTGAGACTTGGTTCTGCCAATAGGGGCTTGGTTGCAGCAATTAACTTCGCCCCCCATAAATTCTCAATTAAGAAGGGGATTTTGCCATAGCGAGGATCAATTTTCAGAGCTTCTTGCGCCATCTGAATGCCCTTTTGTTTCTGCCCTTGGGTATAGTACAAAACCGCAATCGCTAACATGGGTTCGGCGGCTTTGGGGTCAATTTTAACTGAAGCTTGCCAATTGCGGCGGGCAGATTCCCGATCCCCCATCTCAAAATTCACCAAACCGATATTATTGATCGCTGGCCAGAATTTTTTGTCCTGGGCAATCGCTTTTTCATATTGGGCAATCGCCTGGGGATATTGATTTAGTTTCAAATAGGTATTTCCTAGGTTAAATAACCCTTCGACATTATCCGGTTTAATCGCTAAACCCGCCTGCAAATAACGCAAGGCTTGGGGATAGTTCTCTTGGCGCAATGAAAGAGAGCCTAAAGTGAATAAAATACCAGGATTATCTGGGGCAATTTTATAGGCTTCCTGTAGGGCATTGGTAGCCTGTTTCAGGTCATCCTGGCGTAGATATAATTGCGCCAAAATCACCCAGGGTTCAAAACGATTGGGAGCCAGTTGGGTGGCAAGGCGGGCATTGGCAATCGCCCGTTTCCCATCTAAAGCCTGAACCTCACTCAGCACACCCACTTCCCGTGCCAGGTCAACACCCTGGGCTTCCAACTGCTCCGGGCGGAGTTCCAACACATAGGGCACCATCGCCTGCCCCGGTAATGCCCAGGCGAGTACACCCAAGCCCACGACCCAGCCCCAAGTCGGTTTACGCTTCATCGTTGTACTTCCATGATAATCTTAGTTACTGTTATGATTTTAATGCTTCTCACATTCAAATACCGATGCGGAAGCTAACAACCAATCAGCCAAGCTCTGCAGGGGCAAATCCGGGTTGGGAGAAGTGCCCTTAACATAAGGACATGATTTATAAACGGAAATTCCGCAGAACCAGGGATGGGGACATTGCTCGTGTGACCCTCATTCTAACCTCAATTAAGATGGCGATAACTAATTACTCATGAATTTTTACCCTCGGTTTGTGCGTCCGTTACTTTTTACCCTGAACCCGGAATGGCTTCATCACACCCTCATTCAACAATTGCATCAACTGAGCAATCAAGAGGGTTTAAGAAGATTTGTTCATCAGCAATTTAGTTATAATCACTTGGCATTACATCAACAAATTTGGGACTGTCATTTCCCAAACCCCTTGGGATTGGCGGCTGGATTTGATAAGGATGGTTTGGCTTGGCATTGGTGGTCGGATTTTGGGTTTGGGTTTGCGGAATTGGGCACGGTTACCCCCACAGCGCAACTGGGAAATCCCCCACCCCGTTTATTTCGTTTACCCCAGGATCAGGGGATCATTAACCGCATGGGTTTTAATAATCAAGGGGTAGCACATTTAGAAAAACAATTAACCCAGGAAAAATTAATCAATACTTGGGAACCAGAAAAACGCCAGATTCCCATTGGCATTAATTTGGGTAAGGGTAAAAATACGCCTTTAGACCGGGCATGGCAGGACTATTTATACGGGTTTCAATGCTTGAAAAACTATGGAGATTATTTTGTAATTAACGTTAGTTCTCCCAATACTCCTAACCTCAGGGATTTGCAGGTTCAGAGTTTATTAAAAACGATTTTAGAGGCATTACAACAGGAAAATGGGAGGGAGAAACCGCTTTTGATTAAAATTAGCCCGGACTTGGAAAATGGGGCGATTATTGACATTCTGGAATTAGTAACTACCTATCATTTAGCAGGGGTGATTGCCACGAATACTACGATTACCCGCCCTCACTTAAAAAGTCCTCATGCTCAGGAAATGGGGGGTTTGAGTGGTCGTCCCTTGACCCGGCGTTCTACGGAGGTGATTCATTTGATTTATCAGCAGATGCACGGTCAATTACCGATTATTGGGGTGGGGGGTATTTTTAGTGCGGCGGATGCCTGGGAAAAAATTACGGCGGGGGCTTGCTTACTACAAATTTACACAGGCTGGGTCTATCGAGGTCCAGGTATTGTGAAAGAAATTTTGCTGGGTTTAGTGGAAAAATTAACCGCATTAAATCTCACCACCATTACCCAGGCGGTGGGTTTGGCGCATCATTCGGATTGGCTCTCCTATAATAATCCTAAATGAAAGTGGAATAGGGGTCGCAGGGGCACCGCCCCCGTCCCTGGTTCTGGGAAATTTGTGTTCGTTAATCAAATAGGATTGCTATAGATTTATAACGAGGTGAGTATTGGTCTATTTTGAAGAAAGCAAATTTCTGATGACTTACAGCCTATATAAGTAGTTATGGGACACAGGTGCAAACCCATCTGTTTGCCGTCTACTGATGCTCAACCTTGGAAACAAGATTCTTTGTATCCTTTCAGGGAACCTCTATTTGTTGATTTTTGCCCTTGCACGCCAGGCTCGGAAGCCCCATTCTCTCCTTGACAATTATCAATAACACAGGGGTTATTCTCAACAGCCGTGAATTAAGATTGAGGTGCCCCAAAGTTGGTTTGCTCAGGGTCTCTACTATACCCCTTAATTCCTTAACAGGCTGTAAGCACGCAGTTCAACCGTAGCCCTTGGGATGTTCAGCCGAGCATCCAATTCAAAATTTATGTTCGGTGCCCCTATTCAAGGTGTTATTTTACACATCCTACACCATAAAGCTAGGAGAGCAGGGCTTATGGCTACGCCCCCCTATGGCTGTAAAAGGTCGTCCCCGTACTTGGTTCTAGAGAGTTTCTGTGGGTCAATCAGTTAGGATTGCTATGGAGATGCTCGTCAATGAATGATTAATGAGTTAGATAAATGATTAGATAGTAGTAGGACGTAATGCAAGGGAAACAAGCATGGCCTGGCTGGATGGCAATGGTCGCCTCGGGGGGAAAATCAGCGTGCTTGACCTGGCCGCCCTAGGGGTGGTGCTGTTGGTGGTGGTGGGCATTTTCCTGGTGCCGGGGGGAACCGGGTCGGTGGCGCAGGTGGGACCGAGTCGGGCGGTGGAAATTGACATGATCGTGCGGGGGTTGAGCATTGCCCGCCCTGAGGAGTTGGTGCGCCCTGGGGACAAGGCCAATTTCATTGTGCGGAATCAGCCTTCGGGGAGCTTGACCATCAAAAATCTCACCATTTTCCCGCCCCAGGTGGAGGTGCCCCAGCCGGACGGGTCCGTGAAGTTTGTGGAGGATACCCGTTCCCAAACCCGGTTTCTGCGGGACATGGTGATCACCCTGACGGGGACGGCGCAGGTGGCGGATGGGGGTGCGGTGGTGGGCAATAGCAAAATCAAGGTGGGGGTGCCGGTGGAACTGGAAGGGGCGCAGTACAACTTGCGGGGTTCGGTGATGGATGTGCGGGTGGGGGCATGAACAGCGACCCCAACCTGGATTTGGAGGCACAACTACTGACCTGGGGGCGGGAACTCGACCAGGCGAAACACGGGAAATGGATGCGGCGGGCTTTGGAGGGCTTGTGGCGGCTCTCCCAGGCGGATTTGGAACGCTTGGACTGGAAAATTATCGCCGGGGTAATCCAGGACATGGAGCAGGGGTTTCGGGTGTTTCAGCCCTACCGACGGGTGCGAAAAATCGCCCTGTTTGGCTCCGCCCGGTTGAGTCCCCAGTCGCCGGATTATGAATTGGCACGGCAGTTTGCCCGCTGTATGGGGGAGCAAGGGTTTATGGTGATGACCGGGGCAGGGGGTGGCATTATGCAGGCGGGGAATGAAGGGGCTGGTGCGGAGCATTCCTTTGGGTTGAACATCCAACTGCCCTTTGAACAGTCCAGTAATGCCTTTATCAGCAATAGTCCCCGCTTGATTGATTTCAAGTATTTTTTCACCCGCAAATTGTTTTTCATCCGGGAAACCGATGCGGTGTGTGCGTTTCCGGGAGGCTTTGGCACCCAGGATGAGGTGTTTGAGGCGTTAACCCTGTGCCAAAATGGTCGTTGCCCCCCGATTCCCATCGTGTTAATAGATCATCCGGGCAGTACCTACTGGCGGGCGTGGGATGCCTATGTGCGGGAGTATTTCTGGCGCACCGATTTGATCAGCCCCCACGATGTGGAACTTTACACCCTGACCGATTCGGTGACGGTCGCCTGTGAGACGATTCGCCAGTTTTATCGGGTGTACCACTCCAGCCGCTATGTGCGGGATTATCTGGTCTTGCGGCTCCGGCAATGGTTGAGCGATGAAGTGGTGACGCAGTTAAATAGGGAATTTCAAGACATCATTACAACGGGAAAAATCGAACAACGGTCGGCGTTCCCGGAGGAATTGGGGGATGACACGGGGGACTTGCCCCGTCTCGCCTTCCGGTTTAACCAACGGGATCATGGGCGGCTCTACCAACTGATCCGCCGGGTGAATGAACTGGCGGCAACGGACAATGACCATCCTGAGCAACGTTAGGGAAGTCCTGTACTTTTTGACATACTCCCTTCGCTCTAGGCGTTAGCCGTGCCGTTAGGCATTAGCGAGGGGATTCTTGTCCGCTACGCGAACAGCGACCGCACTTACCATTTCAGGTTTCCCATCCAGAGGTGCCTGTCTCCCCCTTCCGTAGGTGGCGCAAGCCATAGCGTTCCCCCTTACGGGGCGGTTCCCTGCGTAGCCTGCCGGAGGCACTGCCCTAAGGTACCGTTGCACCAACCAAAGAAAACTTAGGTTGTTGTTTAGCCGCTAAGCTACCGGGTTTTTAAAGAGGTTGATTACCCTTACCTCTATACGTAGGTATAGCACAAAGCCGCCATGCTAGGCGAAGCCGTGCCGAAGGCATTTGGCGGGGCTTTAGACCCAGTTTTTTAGTAAATTCAAGGCCTTCCTGACAAGCGAATCTCGCACTACATTTTTTAAGCCAATGTATGGCAATCCTATCGGCGATTGAAACAGCAATCACTCGGGAAGCGCACTGAAAGGTGATTTCTGCAAGTAGCTGTTGCGGAGTCGTTTGGGATTGTGATAGTAATTGGAGTCTTTTGAGTATTTATGGGAGATACAGTTGAACCCCACTTGCCGTAGGTTCATCATGCTGAGTTCTTAGAGTAATCGAGGCTTTTTGTACCCTTTAATTGATAAATAGACTGTAAATTGGAGTTGTGAATAAAATTGTTATACCTCGAAAACTCAGGCTTGCAGGGCGTAGCCCCGTTTTGGTTCTTAGTATAGCAATCCTAAATGAGAATGGAACAGGGGTCGTAGGAGCACCGCCCCCGTAAAAGAAGCACCTGCGGTGTATGGTTCTGGAAAATTTTTGTATGCCTACGGCACGCAAGCTAATGCAAATCAAGTAGGATTGCTATAGTTTCGTATTCACATAAATCGTCTGGAATTACCGTATCTAAAGTCAATTCAATTGGCATCGGGATGCCCTGGCGAAACGGATTACCCCTTCGGAACCTCTTAGGATAATTAGCTCATCAAAACCTCCGGGAAACCCCTTCCTTTAGGGAGGGGAGGGATAGGAGCGGCAATGGAAAAGGCTTTCAGTTACCGCTTTTACCCAACCGCCGAGCAAGAATCCTTGCTTCGCAAAACGTTGGGCTGTGTTCGGTTGGTATTTAACCGGGCACTGGCAGCGAGAACGGAACCTCATAATCATTACTTCTCAAGGCAGATTTAATAGCTTCTATACCACCGAGAACAGGGCTTAAACTAATTTCCTGCCCACCAATTACCGGGTCATAGTTGCTTGGATGGTTATCACTCATAGGAATCCACCTCAATGGGATGCGAACCACGTTTCTGAACCAAGTTATTCAGTTCTGCAACCAGATGCTCATCCCGAGAAGCCACCCTTGCCCCTGACTCGGCTGCCCACCGTTTCAACGCCTCAATTTGCGGCTTAGCAATACTGGCTAAAGGAACCATTTGGTTGATGCTGTGCAGAATATCCCCCTGCTGAAACTCCCGTGGTGGTTGTTCATTAAACGCCCGGTGCATCGCATCATAAACACATTGCTCAATCTCCGCACCGCTGAAATCCTCACTGTAACGCGCTATAGCTAAGCAGGCAAAGGTTGGCATATAGAGTAGATGACTGAATCTATAAGATCATGAAGATTTTGGGTTGTAGATGTCATGGTTTTTCTAACTCTTTGCTTGATGCCATTGATGCTCGGGAGAGTATTTCGGTAGATATATCAATTCGCACCCAGCGGCTTCCACAACCTTCCTAACCAGTTGGCAACGATGAAAACTTGCATTATCTAAAACAATTTTCTTCCCTGCTCCAATTGTTGGCAACAACATCTCTGTTAACCAGGTAATCAATACTTGCAAATTACAACTACCAATCCCAGTAAATGGTGCAACCATTTTCCCTAAATGATAACCACTCATCATGCTTATTCTCTCTCTCTTTTTGCCAGGTCGTTGACCATATATTCTTTGTCCTTTTAGCCCCCAACCATATTCATAAATATCTCGATTATCCATCCCAGACTGGTCAATATAGACTAAATCTTCATTCTTTTCCTCTTGCATCATCTTGATAAATTGTTGTCGCTCTTCTTCGTTTTGTTCTTCATAAGAGTATGTTTTTTTTTACGGGTAAAGTTGATTTTTTTAAGGGCTTGACCAACGGTTGTATGGCTTACACCGAGAATGACTCCCATTTCTTTTTGCGTCAACCCTGGATTTGCTTCTACAAATTGGCGAAATTCCTCCCAATCAGTGATCTTAGCACTATGACCCTTTTGATAGTTCTGTTTCGGGCGATAATCACCAGTTTCTGACCACATTTTTAACCATCTTTGTACGGTTCTGATGCTAATACCAAATCACTCACTAACCTCAACTAGTTTTGCCCCATTTAAGACTGCTTCGACTGCTTTTTGACGCAAATCGTAACTGTATGGTCTTGCCATCGCTTTTCTCCAAAACATCTATTCTATAATAGGACGACCTTACCCTGCTTGACTATAGTTCATCTAATTGAAAATCCCGAATCCGACTAGGTCGCACCCGCTCCAGATGCACTCGCCATATCTCTCGCCGCTCTGGCTCAGTTGGTAAATTCAGAAAGAAAATTTCGTCAAACCGACCTTTGCGTAACAATTCAGCGGGTAAAACCTGGACATTATTGGCAGTTGCTACAATAAAAACGGGCTTGGTCTTCTCTTGCATCCAAGTAATCAAACCACCAAAAACTCGCTTACTGGTGCCAGAATCCCCAGAATATTCACCGCCCACACCTCCAAAGGCTTTATCAATTTCATCCAACCATAAAACACAAGGAGCCATTGCTTCCGCAATTTGGATCATCTGACGGGTTCTGCCTTCACTTTCTCCCACAATACCCCCAAACAAACGACCCGCATCCAAACGTAATAAGGGCATACGCCACTCTTGAGCAATGGCTTTGGCAGACAGCGACTTACCCGTGCCTTGAATACCCACTAAAAGCACCCCCTTCGGTGTAGGTAAACCATATTTTGCCGCTTGCTCTCCAAAGCTATTCCGCCGTTGCCTTACCCATTCTTTTAGATTCTCTAATCCCCCCACACTACTCAGGGTTGCAGAAGCAGGATAAAACTCTAAAATTTCGGTTTGCCGAATATATTGCTTCTTCTCCTCTAAGACTAAATCAATATCCTTCTCCGTGACCTGATTCTTTTGGGCTAACGCTCTCGCCAAAATGCGTTGAATCCGCTGACGAGTCAACCCCTGACAAGCCCGAATTAATTGCTCTTGACCTAACCCTTGTATTTTTAATCGCTCTGGCGGAACTGTAGTTCTAATCAACTCCTGTATTTCCGTCAAACCTGGTAATGGAAAATCAATAATTACCATCTCTTCCTTTAATTCTGCCGGTACTACAGAAACATGGCTCAAGAGAATTATGGTTTTCGAGAACTGCGTCCCTCCCTCACCAATCTTTTTAACTGTCTAATTACCGGATAATTTTCACTCCGCTGTGAATTTTGTAAAATCGGTAGCATATCTTTCAAAACAAAAATAGCGGGCTTTTCTGCTGAAAAACTCACAATCCTTTGCAGTGCAGACATCACCTGCCCCTTACACTGCCCATTATCTTCCCAACCACCGACTAAATCCCAAAACAATACCTCACGGGTGGGTTTGATAATGTTCGCTGTTTGTACAATAGCCTCCTCAACCGGTTCCTCCTCAGCACTGACAATTAACAACAGAGGACACCGAGCACGGATTATCAAATCTAAATATGATAATGTTCTTTCATCGAGCATCGGGATTTTTATTAAAGCTTGCGATTTTATTTTATCTCGTTGGGTCGAATACCCCGCCCTTCTAGGGCGGACTAACTCCCGGGGTTTACCCCGTGGGTTCATACCCTTGATTGCTTTTTGCGCTTATACAGCGGGTCTGACAGCATACCTTTGCAGATGAAGCATCACCCCAGCAGTTCATCGGCACTAAAGACCAGTTCCCGGAATTGCAGGGGGGTTAGGGATTGCCCTGGGCGCAAAATCTCTGATTTCCCTTGGCGGTAAACTTCGAGACAATCTTCATCCAAGTTAATTAACCACACTTCGGGAATGCCTGCTGATAAATATAGGGGAACTTTTACCCCCCGGTCGTAGGTAATGGTGGTATCGGCAACTTCAATGACCCAATAAATGTCAGGGGGCGTAGGATGTCCTGTCACGTAAAAATCATCCCGCCAACGGACAATCGCCACATCTGGTTGGGGTTCTGAATCCGCCAGAGTAATGGGGTCTTGAATGCGCTTCATTGCTCGCCTCCCCAAACATTCGAGCAGATAACTGATACGACCACAACAGGCGGCGTGACGACGATTAATCGGGGACATTTTAATAAGCTCTCCATGAATCAACTCCAGCCGGTCATCGGGGGTAAAAATGCCAGCATCAATCATCTGGTGATATTGTTCAACGCTGAACCGGTGGCGAATCATCTCACTGGTGGACATGGATTTACTCCGTTGGATTGTGATGGGTAATTTTCCCGGTTTCTTAGCTGTTTCTTACTCGCAAAAATGACTGTTTTTACATGATTATGCTAACCATTTCCTAACAATTCATCCACCCTAAAAACGAGTTCCGGGAATTGCCGAGGTGCGATGGTCTGCCCCCGGCGCAATATCTCTGATTTCCCTTGGCGATAGACTTCCAAACAATCTTCATCCAAATTAACTAACCACACTTCGGGAATGCCCGCTGATAAGTACAGGGGAACTTTTACCCCCCGGTCGTAGGTGATAGTAGTATCGGCAACTTCAATGACCCAATAAATATCGGGAGGCGTGGGATGTCCTGCTAAGTAAAAATCATCCCGCCAGCGGACAATCGCCACATCCGGTTGCGGTTCTGAATCCGCCAGGGTAATCGGGTTCTGGATGCGACATCTAGCTTTTTGCCCCAAACGGTCAAGCAACAGGTAAAGGAGGCGGTCAACCCCAGCGGCGTGACGACGATTAATCGGGGACATTTTAATAAGCTCTCCATGAATCAATTCCAGCCGGTCATCGGGGGTAAAAATGCCAGCATCAATCATCTGGTGATATTGTTCAACGCTGAACCGGTGGCGAATCATCTCACTGGTGGACATGGATTTACTCCGTTGGATTGTGATGGGTAATTTTTGCGGTTTCTTAGCTACAAAAATGACTGTTTTTACATGATTATGCTAACCATTTCCTAACAATTCATCCACCCTAAAAACGAGTTCCGGGAATTGCCGAGGTGTGATGGTCTGCCCCCGGCGCAAAATCTGCGGTTCCCCTTGGCGATAGACTTCCAAACAATCTTCATCCAAATTAACTAACCACACTTCGGGAATGCCTGCTGATAAATATAGGGGAACTTTTACCCCCCGGTCGTAGGTGATAGTAGTATCGGCAACTTCAATGACCCAATAAATATCAGGGGGCGTGGGATGTCCTGCTAAGTAAAAATCATCCCGCCAGCGGACAATCGCCACATCCGGTTGGGGTTCTGAATCCGCCAGGGTAATCGGGTTCTGGATGCGATGTAAGGCTCTTCGGTTTAACCGGTCAGCTAGTAATAAATTCAAACGGTCAACCCCAGCGGCGTGACGGCGGTTAATCGGGGACATTCTGATAAGCTCTCCGTGAATCAATTCCAGCCGGTCATCCGGGGCAAAAATGCCAGCATCAATCATCTGGTGATATTGTTCAACGCTGAACCGGTGGCGAATCATCTCACTGGTGGACATGGATTTACTCCTTTGGATTGTGATGGGTAATTTTCCCGGTTTCTTAGCTGTTTCTTACTCGTAAAAATGACTGTTTTTACATGATTATCCTAACCATTTCCTAACAATTCATCCACCCTAAAAACGAGTTCCGGGAATTGCCGAGGTGTGATGGTCTGCCCCCGGCGCAATATCTCTGATTTCCCTTGGCGATAAACTTCCAAACCAGTAGTGTTGAACCCTGCAACAAAAGTTCATAAATTCGAGCCAGGCAAAACACTTAATGAGAAAATTTTTTGTTATAAATGAGAATCTAGCCCCTAAATGACAATGTTTTGTATCATCAGGTTAGATGCACATTTTGGCACAAACCCTCAAAATCTTAAGATTCAACACTTCTGCTTCCAAACAATCTTCATCCAGGTTAACTAACCACACTTCGGGAATGCCTGCTGATAAATATAGGGGAACTTTCACCCCCCGGTCGTAGGTGATAGTAGTATCGGCAACTTCAATGACCCAATAAATATCGGGAGGCGTGGGATGTCCTGCTAAGTAAAAATCATCCCGCCAGCGGACAATCGCCACATCCGGTTGCGGTTCCGAATCCGCTAGGGTAATGGGGTTTTGGATAATATGTAATGCTTTTTGGTGCAAAAGTCTCCCTAAAATTATGTTGAGACGATTCACCCCAGCGGCGTGACGGCGATTAATCGGGGACATTTTGACCAGCTCTCCGTGAATCAATTCCAGCCGGTCATCCGGGGCAAAAATGCCAGCATCAATCATCTGGTGATATTGTTCAACGCTGAACCGGTGGCGAATCATGAGCTACCCCCTGCAACACACCCAGTTGCTCCCTGTTTCCATTCCCAACATCGAAGCGGGTAACGCGATTCGAACGCGCGACATCAACCTTGGCAAGGTTGCGCTCTACCACTGAGCTATACCCGCATAGATTTTTATTTTAACCTGGGAATGTACCATGTCAAGCACGGGATTCGGGCAAATCCGCCACCCGTGGCAGGGATGGGGCATAAGGGGAACGCAAAGACCGCACCTGCCGCATTAAACTCGCCATTTCCAGGGCATTCATCGCATATTCCCAGCCCTTGTTGCTTTTCACCCCCGCCCGCTCAATCGCCTGCTGTAAATTATCGGTCGTGAGAATCCCAAACACGACAGGTACGCCGGTCTGAAACCCGGTGGCGGCAATGCCCTTGGCAACTTCGGCGGCTACATAGTCAAAGTGGGGGGTGTCGCCCCGAATCACTGCTCCCAAGCAAATCAAGGCATCATACCGCTGGGTTTGCGCCAATTGATGCACCACCACGGGAATTTCAAAACTCCCCGGCACCCAAAAATAATCCACCTGGGTATCCACATTCACCCCATGCCGTTTGAGGGCATCCTGGCACCCGTCCAACAGCTTGCCCACAATCAGGTCATTGAACCGACCGATGACAATGCCCAGGCGCAGCCCCTCGACATCGGTAAAGGCACCTTCAAAGACTGTCATTAGATAAACAATACATCCATTAAGCCGACCGCAATGACTAACAATGTCCAAACCCCGGCACCCAGGTAAATGACCCGTTGATACCGTTGCCATTCCCCAGGGGTCGCCAGCACCACCGGCACGCCCACAACCAACACAAAGGACAATACCACCAACGCCAACACCAACGCCTGAAATAAAATGGTCATCGTTTTGCTCCCAACACAGCCCATGTATCAGGCTATCAAAAAGTGCGCCCCAGCAACCAAAACCTCCCCAGCCCGGACAAACGATATTACAATGCTCAGTAATTTCCCAGTTCCCTCGCTGTAGGTGCGCCATGACCGTTTCCCCCGCCTTTTGTCAGGGTATTGATTATTTCGGTTCCCCTTGGCACCGGTGGTCGGAGTATGCCAGTGCGGCGGTTGTCAACCCCAAAACCGGGCGGATTGATGACCCCCGTGACCCCCAAGCGGTGTACCAAACCCTGGTGGCGGCGGATGCCCTGCGCTATTTGGTGGTGCAAACCACAGCCAGTAAGGCTTCGGGACATCCGGGGGGCTTTGCCAGTTGTGCGGAGGCGATGGCGGCGTTGGTCATGTTGGGGTACAAAAATATCCCCACCGAGGTCGGGCACCATGCGCCGGGGTTTTATAGCCTGCTGTTTCTGGATGGTTCCTTGGAAGCGATGGGGATTACTACGGTTGCCCAAATGCGGGAGAAATTTCGGGAACTGCATGGATTACTAGGGCATCTGTCGGGAGCGATTCCGGGGGTGTTGTCCCCTGCGGGTCCCTTAGGACAAGGTCAGCACTTTGCAATGGCAGGCGCTTATCTCCATCCTGGGGTGCTATTCCCGGTGACGATTGGGGATGGGGGGTTGGGGGAACCCTATGTGATGAGCAGTTTTCAACATTTCCATACGGCATTTCCCCAGGTGACCAATTTCCTGCCGGTGCTGGTCTGGAATGGGTACAGCCAAGAGCATCACAGTATGGTGGCGACCCTGGACAATGAACGGATGGAACGGTTTTGGCGTGCCAGCGGGTTTGCAGAAGTAATTTTGGTGGATGCCAAAGCCTTTGATGACCAGGGGCAACCTGGGGATTACGTTGACAGTACCTTGTTTCGCTTGGAACAACGGTTGAAATTTACCGAGGCGGTCCTCACCGGGCTAGACCGGGCGGCACAAAGTGCGTTGAATGGGAATTTAACCGTTTTTATCATCAAGCAATTGAAGGGGGCAGGGGTACACGCCCGGGGTGCCAAATCCCACAATTTGTACGCCCAACATACCTTACAAAATCCTGACATTATTCAGGCGTTGCAACAGCGGGCATTACCCCCGGAGGCTTGGGCATTGGTGCGGGAGAATTTCCAACGGGCGGGGGGCGGTTCAGCTGCACAAGTAGCGGTTACGGAATCGGTGCGGGCGTTGCCAGCCTTACCCCAATTCACCCAGCAGGTGTTCCCGGTGGGGGACAAGCAGGTGGCGACAACGGCGGTGGGGCATCTGGTGGTGCAATTAGGGCAAAGCGACCCCAAGTTTCTGGTTACAAATGCGGATGGGAACGAGGCTTCCGGGATTGGTAACATTAACCAAGGCTTGAAAATTATTCACCCCATTGTAGATATGTTGTACAACCAATCGCCCCAGGGACAGGTGTATGAACCTCTAAGCGAGGATGCCTGTGCGGGGTTGTCGGCGGCGGTGTGTTTGCTGGGGGGGCGTTCCCTGTGGTGTTCTTACGAATCCTTTGCGATTAATGGGCTTCCCATCTGGCAGACCGTGACCCAGGCGATGGCGGAATTGCGGCGACCGACCCCCTCGACGATTGCCTTGTTTACGGCGGGGGCTTTGGAACAGGGGCGCAATGGGTGGACGCACCAACGCCCGGAGATTGAGGCGTACTACACGGCGTTGATGCACAACGGCAATGTTTATCCCCTGTTTCCGCCGGATGCCAATTGTGCCCAGGCGGCGTATCTGTGGGCGGTGCGGACGTTTAATAAAGGAATTGCCATTTTTGCCAGCAAAACGCCCTTGCCGGTGCGGACGACGTGGGAACAGGCGCAGGCGGGGGTGGAACAGGGAGCCATTGTATTACAGGAAACGCCTGGGGAACGGCTGGTGGTGCTAGCGGTGGTGGGGGATATGGTTCTGTTGCCGGTGTTTGCGGCGGTGGAGCAATTAAAATCCCAGGGGATTGGTACTCGTATTGTCAGTATGGTGAATTTACGGCGGCTGTGTCGTCCCCAGGATGTGGCGTGGTCAAGTTGTGCGGAGCCGGACGGGCAGTTTATGGATGATGGGACGTTTGGGCAATTTTTTAACGGGGATGCGTTGTTGGGGATTACGGGCGGACCGGTGAGTACCCTGGAACCTCTGATGTTGCGTTCCCAGGTGGCACGGCGGGAGATGTTGGGCTGGCAACGGGGGGAAACGACGGCTACGCCAGGGATATTGATGGAGTACAACGGCTTGAGTGCGGAGCGCATTGCTCAGCGGGCAATGGCTTTGTTGGGGTAGAGGAAAGTATTATTTTTACTGTACAATGTCAATATACTAAACGCTTTAGTAGAGGGGTCTTTTATTTATTAATTTCAAATTTCAGCATAAGGGTACTTCTATTAATCCACCGCTATTGAGAATGCCCCCAAGGTTATTGATAATTGCCAAGGAAAGAATGGGGCTTCCAGCCCTGCCATGTAAGTACAGAAATCAATAAATAGGGGTGCCCCCTAGTGATTCACATCAATCATCCAAGATTGGCGTAGTGATCCGGCAACACGTTGGGGATGCACCCAACCTTGGGGAACTCAAGCGGGGGTCGTTACCGTCTGGAGGACTGATACAAGCAGGTTTTTTGGGAGTGAAGGAGATGCGTCATGCCATGCTCATGGGGTTGATCCCCGCCGTTGTCATCACCGTGACCCTACCGGCCTACGCCCAGGATGGGGAAGAGCAAATCCAAAATGCCGCCGACACCTTTGCTTCTCTCATGGCCAACCCCAACCAACGGATTCCCAGCAGTGTAATGCGCCAAGCCCAGGGGATTGCTATTATTCCCAATGTCACCACCGCCGGGTTTATTTTTGGCGGCACGGGCGGAGCGGGCATTATCACCGTCAAAGATGAGAAAGGCCGTTGGAGTAACCCCATTTTTGTCAACCTTTCCGGGGGCAGTTTCGGCCTGCAAGTAGGGGCAAAATCCTCGGATATTGTGCTAGTCTTTATGAACCAACGGGCAGTGCGTACCATTTTGCGCCAATCGTTTAATCTAGGTGGGGATGTGGGAGTTGCCGCCGGGCCAGTGGGGAGCAATGCGGTCATGCCCACGGATGCCCCGGGGAATAAGGATATTTTTGCCTACTCCCGCAGTGCCGGTCTATTTGCCGGGGTCAGTCTCTCCGGCAATAAAATTTCTTTTAACCGGGATCGCACGGAAGCATTTTACGGACGTTCACCCCTGACAGCGCAAACCGTTTTCAATGACCCCAGCCTCCCGGTGGTGCCGGTGGTGGAGCGACTCCATCAAACCTTAAACCGCTCCATGCAGTAGTTTGGGATTGTTTTCTCCCGATTAAAATACGCCCTGCACACTGAATAACAAGCGGGGGGTTTGTTCAAATTCCGGGGCGAACTTACTTAAAGGAAAGGCCAATTCCAGACGCATTTGCAGATAGTTACTAATAAATTGGCGCAGTCCCAACCCAGCAGAAGCCAATTCCCGATTCCCCGGTTCCGCCGCCGTAGGTTGTTTCAAAAACACCTGCCCGTAATCTACAAAGACGTAGGGCTGGCTCACCATCGGAGTTGTCCCGGCTCGATAATTCACTGGCCGTTGCACCTCTAACCGCAACCCATAACCATCATCCCCCAACACCTGGGAAGGGTTGTAAGCAGAACCAAAACTAGGTCCGCCCAAACCAAACTGCTCCGATACCAACAGGGATGTACTCGCCACCTGTCCCGTCCCCGTCAGCAGGAGATTCAATTGCTGGGGCAGGGTGAACAACTGGGTAAAATTCAAATTCACCTTGAACCCAGTCGCCTGTCCATTGGCTCGTGAAAGGGGTGCCCCCTCACTGCCCTCCAACCGCGCCCCGAAACCACTCAACCCCTGGGAGAGCAAAATCGAAGCGGCAGTGAATCCCAAGGCATTGATATTATCCACCGAAGCCCCTACCCGCACCGAGCGAATCCGGTCTTGGCTGAGAACCACAGGAAACCCCAAAAAACGAGTGGCAACTGTACTATTGGTTAAATCAAATAACCCATTTAACGATAAATTCAACTGCCGAGAACGAATCAGGGGATAACTCAAACCAAGATTAAAGTTAAAACTTTCCCCCGTCACTAAAAATGGTGCGACTTCCGCCCCAGGTCGGGTGCCCGTATAGCTGGTGCTGGTGGCTAAAGTTACCCCATCAAAACCAATGGGAATTTGGAAGTCAAACCGGCCATTCGCCAACTCTTCAAAATCAACAGGGGTCGTGGCGGCACTAAGACCAAACCGTTCCCCCTGATTGCCCAAGGAATTGAGAAATACCCCGCCTTGCAATCGTACTGGCCCCGCCGAATAGGGTGCCCAATTATTGATTTCAAAAAAGGGGTCAAATGGGTCATAGGTTAGTTCCAAAGTCAGCACACTGCCCCCAATTTCCTGGCCGGGGTCAAGCCGCGCCCGCACCTCATAGCCCGCTAAATCATTCATTAATAATAGATTCCGTTCTAGGACAGAGGATTTCAGGGGACGAGAGCGTTGAATCCACTCCCCAAATCCCCGCAACCGCTGTTCCTGAGCCGGGGTCGCGCCCACAAATTTCACCGCCTCCACAAATCCCTCGATTACCTCAATACGAGCCACGCCCTGCTGAATGGTTTGTTCCGGCACAAACACCCGAGTCAAGAGATAACCTGCTCGGCGATAAAGATTATTTAATTTATCGGCAATCAGATATAAATCACTAAGGGAAATTTCCGTGTTGAGTTTATCTTGGTAAAGCGGTTTTAATTGCTCTGGCGTAAAGGCAGTGGCACCTGGAATTTCTAAAGTTTTTAACACAAAGCGCAGGTTTTCTGCACCGGGGGGAAGGGTGGGGTCATCCCGGCGGGGGATGGTAATCTCCTCCGGGCGCGTGGGTACCTGCGGCGGTTGCAGTTCCTGTTGAATCCGGCTGGGGTCAATCGGCCCAACTTGGGCTAAAACTTTCCCATGACCTGCCGCAATTCCGAAGATCATGAGGCTCAAAAACAGCGTTTTCATAAAATACACTCCCCACACCTTATATTTCTAACCTATCTTAAAACAGGGAATGTATGCAATATATTATATGCAATATATTAGAACAATATATAAACACTCAGCCGGTCTAATGCCTAAACATCTTTGAGAGTCTCAAGTAAATAATGATGGTCACCTCTACATGATTCATGACCGTTGAGAATGACCCCTGCGTTATTGATAATTGCCAACGAAAGAATGGGGTTGCCGAGCCTGCTGTGTAAGTACAAAAATCAATATAGCAATCCTAAATGAGAATAGAACAGGGGTCGCAGGGGCACCGCCCCCGTCCTTGGTTCTGGGAAATTTCTGTTGGTTAATCAAATAGGATTGCTCAGAAGTGTTGAATCTTAAGATTTTGAGGGTTTGTGCCAAAATGTGCATCTAACCTGATGATACAAAACATTGTCATTTAGGGGCTAGATTCTCATTTATAACAAAAAATTTTCTCATTAAGTGTTTTGCCTGGCTCGAATTTATGAACTTTTGTTGCAGGGTTCAACACTACTGAGGATTGCTATATATCTGAATACAACAAGGTTCGGGTTCGTTCAACGATGCAGTCCAGCGGCGCACACCAATTCTTGGGTGTAGGGATGTTGGGGATGGTCAAGCACGGTTTGGGCGCACCCATATTCCACAATCTGCCCCCTTCGCAACACGGCGATCCGATGGCAAAATTGCCGTGCCACCCGCAAGTCGTGGGTGATAAATAAAAACGTTAATCCTAGTTCTTGTCGGAGTTGGGCTAATAACTGCAAAATTTGCACCTGCACCTGGGCATCCAACATACTCACCGGCTCATCGCAGATCAATACCTGGGGACGCATGATCAACGCCCGGGCAATCGCCACCCGTTGCTGTTGCCCCCCGGAAAGTTGCTGAGGATAGCGGGGCAAATACTCTGCCGATAGCCCCACCTGAGTTAATAATTCCCGCACCATGTCCCCTGCCCGTTGCCCCTGGGCTAACCCGTGAATGCGTAAAGGTTCCCGCAGAATTTGTTCGACGGTCAAAAGGGGATTGAGACAGGCACGGGGGTCTTGGAAAATGATTTGTAAATGGCGGCGGTAGGGGCGAAATTGCCGAGCATTGAGGGGAATAATATCCTGATTGTGCCAAAATACTTGCCCCTGGGTAGGATGAATCAGTTTGAGGATAATCCGGGCACAGGTGCTTTTCCCAGAACCGGATTCCCCCACCAGCCCTAGGGTTTCCCCCGGTTGCAGACTAAAATTCACCCCGTCCAAAACCGTTAACTGGGGTACAGGTCGCCAGCCCAGCAATTGCAGGGGGGTTTGTGCCGGGAGCGGGTAGGAATGTTTCAGCTCCTGGACGACCAAACAGGGGACAGCCGGGGTTAACGGCGGGACAGCCAGGGTCAGGTTGGCACCCCGCAGGGCTTGGGTGTAGGGGTGTTGCGGTTGGGTGAGCACTTGGGCGGTCATGCCCTCTTCGACAATTTGCCCCTGGTACATCACTGCCACCCGCTGGCAATACTGGCTCACTAAATGCAAATCATGGGAAATCAGAATCAACGCCGGGGCTAAACGTACTAATAATTGCAGTATTTCCGCCGCCACCGTCGCATCCAAACTGGTGGTGGGTTCATCGGCAATCACCAAGGGGGGACGCAACAGCAACGCCAGGGCAATTCCGACCCGTTGGCGCATCCCACCGGAAAGCTGATGGGGATATTGCCCCCAACATCGCTCCGGTAATTGCACCGCCTGTAACATGGCTAACCCAGTCGCTTTGGCTTCGGCTGCCGTCATCCGTCGGTGGGCGTACAGGGTTTCCCGCAGATGTTCTCCCACCGTCATCAAAGGGTTCAACCGGGTCATCGGGTCTTGGAAGACGAACCCCACCTGTTCCCCCCGCAGGTGACGCAGTTGTCGTGGGGACAGCGTTAATACATTCACCCCGTCTAAAAGAATTTCCCCCTGCACCCGGCTCCCCTGGGGCAACAAACGCACCAACGCCCTACCCAGGGTGGATTTCCCGGAACCGGACTCCCCCACCAACCCCAAGCGTTCCCCCGGTGCCAAGGTTAAATGAATATCCTGCAACGCCCAGGGGGAATGGGGATAGGCGACCCAAAGATGCCGCACCGATAATAAGGGCTTTCCGGTTACACTGGAAGTCAAGGCGGTAATTATCCAAGGAACTCTTCCATGAAATCATACGGGATGTGGGTGGGGCTGAGTGCCATACTGGTAGGGTGCCTGGGGGGCGCAGAGATGACCTGGGCAAAACCCCGCCAAAAACCCGCCGACGTGATCGAACCGAGCGGTTTAGAGCCGATTTTGGGTCCTAGCCCTGCCCTGCGCCAGGAAGTGGAATCCTTAAACATTCCCCGCCAACCCGTCACCATTCCGCCCCTGGAAATCCAAGGCACCCCCCCGAACACCCAGGAATTTGAGTTTCGCATCACCCCCGTCCAAGGTCCTGGGCAAGGTTCTGGACCCGTACCTGATTAACCCCTACTCCAACTCCTCCGCCAAGAGTTCCCCCAAAGCCGCCCGGGTGCGTTCGGTAAACAGCTTCACATCCACCGTGCGGAGTAAGGTTGCCGCCGTCAAAAGCAATACAATTTGCGTACCAAATACCGGCACATACGCCCAAAAAGTCTCCGCTCCAAACCAATTGCTCCCCAATTCCAGCAATCCCCCACCGCCCAAGGTTGCCAACGCCCGTGCCAACGCCTGTGCCAGTCCCCACGCCCCGATAAACGTCCCCGCCGTTTCCGCCAGGGTCAAATCCAGCATCAGGGTTAAGGCTCCCGTCGTCGTTACCCCCGCCGCCACCCCAAAGGCAAACACCATCAGGGTAAACAGCCACACCTGCCCCACCCAGCCCGCCAACATGATCCCCAAAAACCCTAGAGCCGCCAAACCACAGCCCAAAATCGTGGTCGGACGTTTCCCCAGGCGGGGCACCACCCAAAACCCCGTCACCCCCAGCCCAAACAGCGTCCCCATCCCCCAATAGGCATTCAACCGGGTTGTGTCGGCAATCGGCATCCCAAACACCTCCCCCCCGTAGGGTTCCAGCACCGGCTCCTGCATAAATAGACCCAGGGTCATGCACAGCAAAAAACTAAAAAATAAACCGGTTTGCGGACTAGCGGTCAACACCCGCAACGCCCGCCCCAGGGTAATCTGATCCTCCCGTTCCACCACCTGGGAGCGCACCCGATAGCGGGAAAATCGGGCTTCAATGCCCGCCGTCGCCCCCACCGCCAACCCCGCCACCCCCAATGGCACCAGGGTAAACAGCCGGTTCACACTCCCCCGCACCACTGCTTCTGCCGCATCCAATTCCACCTGTTTGAGCAACCAACTGCCTGTGATTGCCCCCGCAATAATTCCCACCATCAACAAAGACCAGACCACGCCCACCAATTGGGAACGGTTATCCTCATCGGAAATATCTACTAAAAGAGCCGCAAACGGCGTAGAACTGGCACTCACCGCCAACCCGTACAGGGCAAACCCCAACCCCAGCAAAGCCACCCACGCCCAGGTCACCCCCGTCCAGCCCAGAGCCATCTGCGCCGCCACCTGCCAGGTGATTTGCACCACCCCCCAAGCCAACAGGGCAAACACCCCCGCCCCCAGCCACACATAACCCGTGCGGTGCAGTCCCCCCACCGGATGAGCATCAGACATTTGTCCAAACCACACCCGTGCCGGTGCCACCAACTGGTGCATGGCAATCACCCCCGCCGCCACCAGAGGGGGAATCGCCAACTCACTGATCATCACCCGGTTGAGAATCCCCAACATCAACACCGACATCATCCCCAAACCCGCCTGGAATAACCCCAAGCGCACCATCGTCACCAAGTTAATCCGGGGATATTCGCCCATGCCCGTTATCCATCTCAAATCGCCACGTTTCTATTATGGTGCAGATTCCTGTGGTCAATGTGGGAGAGGGCATGACGGCACCTGGATTCATCAGCAATAACAAAAGTAAACGTTCACAGCGGCATGGACTCCCTGTTCATACCTACGCCACCCTATCGCTATCAGAATCCCTGCCTATTTTTCCTAGAAGCGTTGAAACAATAATCGCTAAAAATAACAGTTGCAAAAGATATAGCTAAACACGCAAAGGTTGACATAGATATAGGTCGCAGGGCGTAGCCAAGCGCTGGTTCTCCAGAATTTTTGAGGCGACAACCTAACCGTACTTAGCTATAGTATAGCAATCCTAACTGAGCTGAGAATAACGGTCGCAGGGGCACCGCCCCCGTCCTTGGTTCTGGAAAATTCCTGTTCGTTAATCGACAGAAGTGTTGAAAGGTAGGTAAAGGCAGAAAAAGAGGGGTCAAAATATGGTATTCTAATTCATATAAACCAAAACATGAAACAACTATGAAATTCAATTCTTTTCCCGGGATTGTCAAATTTTTACTCAAAGACCTGCCAACTAATGATTATCCAGTTCTAAATTCTCGCTTATTTTGTTCAATCTGGTTTGCTGGCATTTTAGACAAAGGAATCAACAGTTTACGGGACTTATTTTACCAATTAAATCATGCGGGCATTAAGGTTGACTTATCCACGTTTTCTAAGGCGAACAAGACAAGAGACCCACAAATTTTTATGCATCTTTATCATAAATTATTGCATTATATTGAGGAAGCTCATCCTGAAAAGAGGTTGGTTTTATGTCCTTTTGATGCTACCGTAATACCGCTGATGAGTAAGTTATTTTGGCTCCAAGGCTATCGCCAAGTAAAGTTAATAACCACTTTGAATCAAGATACGAAATCTACTGGTCATTTAATTGTTAGTCCTGGACAGGCACATGAGATTAATTTTGGTGAAGATATTGTGAAAATGCTACCGGAAAATGGAGTCGCAGTCGGGGATAGAGGGTTTTGCAGTCACAAAGTATTTGAACAATTTATCGAAAATGATGCCCTTTTTATTATCCGTATTAAGTCGAATTGGAAATGGGATGAAAACTATCATATCACCACAGAACGAGGTAAGGCGAGAGTAGTTTGTTTTGGCAATGTTCAACAGAAAGTAGACTATTATTTAGCTACCAATATTCCTGAGGATGTAATGAGTAATGAAGAGATAGGGGAAGCCTATAGACAACGCTGGGCGATAGAGGTACTATGGAAATTTCTAAAGATGAACTTAAAGCTCGATAAAATGATGAGTAAAAATTTGAATGGAATTACCATTCAAATTTATGTAATTTTAATAGTTTACTTGATATTGCAACTGTTAAAAGTTCCACGGATGTACGGAAGTAAATTGGCAGATAAGTTCCGATATATACAAATCTTAATACGGCAGGAGTGGAATTTTGTCCATTGGCTCAATCGGGTCGTCCCACGCCTAAATATGTAAAGTTTTATTGCAGGATTCAACACTTGTGGTTAATCGAATATAGCAATCCTATCGGAAATTGAAACAGCAATCACATGGGAAGTCCGCTGAAAGCTGATTTCTGTCAACACCTGTTGCGTAATCATTTAGGATTGCTATGTATTTCCAAAAACGGGATTCTTGGGCGTATTTTGATTTATCAAAAATCCGTGACCCAGGGGTATAACACCCGGATTTGGTTTGTTCTGTAGAATCATTTGCTAAGGCATGGGGATAGCTATCGAAGTGCCCAAACCTATTCATAAATTATTCATAAGTAATCAGGGTTTCCACCGGAGCCGGGGGCAGTCGTTTGCGTCCACCCAACCCCGCCAGCTCGATGATAAAACCAAACCCCACCAGTTCCCCCTGCGCCTGATGCACCAATTCCGCCACCGCCCGGGCTGTCCCGCCCGTAGCCAGGAGGTCGTCCACCACCAGTACCCTTTGGTTGGGCTGGATGCCGTCTTGGTGAATTTCCAGACGATCCGTGCCGTACTCCAGGGCGTATTCCCGCTGATGCACCGGCCCTGGCAGTTTCCCCGGTTTCCGCACCGGCACAAACCCACAGCCCAGGGTGTAGGCCAAGGGCACCCCAAAGATAAAGCCCCGGGATTCCGGCCCTACGATCATATCAATCGCCTGACCCTGGAACCGGCGGGCCAATTCATCAATCGTGAACCGCAACCCCTGGGGGTCCGCCAACAGAGTCGTGATGTCCCGGAACAAAATGCCCGGTTGGGGAAAATCGGGAATGTCCCGGATCAGGGTTTTCAAATCCATAGGGGTAGCCTGGGGTTCACTCGGTTGTTATTATCCCCTATGCGGGCGCATTTGCGGTTAATTCCAGGGGCGGATGTTGCGCCAACACGGTTTTGAGGTAACGCCCCGTGTGGGAATGGGGGTGGTTCGCCACCTGTTCGGGGGTGCCCACAGCAACAATTTGCCCCCCCCGCTGTCCTCCCTCTGGTCCTAAATCAATCACCCAATCACAACAGCGAATCACATCTAAATTATGTTCAATGACCAAAACCGTATTCCCCTTATCCACCAATCGCTGAATAATATCCAATAACCGATGCACATCATAAAACGATAACCCCGTCGTCGGTTCATCAATCAAATACAAGGTTTTGCCAGTGGCACGGCGGGATAATTCCGTAGCCAATTTAATGCGCTGGGCTTCTCCCCCCGATAAAGTGGGCGCTGTCTGTCCCAAGCGAATATAACCCAAGCCCACATCCACCAGGGTTTGTAACCGACTCACCGCCTGGGGAATGGCATCAAAAAAACTACAGGCTTCCTCCACCGTCATATCCAACACATCGGCAATGGATTTACCTTTATATTTCACTTCTAAGGTTTCCCGACTGTAGCGTTTGCCCTGGCACACATCGCACTGCACATATACATTGGGCAGGAAGTTCATTTCAATTACATTCACCCCTTGCCCCCCACAGGCTTCACAGCGTCCCCCCTTGAGATTGAAGGAAAAATGCCCTGCTTTGTAGCCCCGTTGCTTAGCCGCTGGAGTTTCTGCAAATAGGGCACGAATCGCATCAAAGGTTCCCGTATAGGTGGCGGGATTGGAGCGGGGAGTACGTCCAATGGGGGATTGGTCAATCACAATTACTTTGTCCAGGGCATCTAACCCGTGAATCGCTTTGAGTTCCTTGGGAAATGGGATTTTATGTCCGAAATAATGGGACAACGCCGGATGCAATAATTCATTGATCAAGGTAGATTTTCCTGACCCAGAAACCCCCGTCACACACACAAACATTCCCAGGGGAATTTCCACATCAATATGTTGTAAATTGTGGCGATGGGCATCTTTTAAGTAAATCCGTTTGCCATTGCCGGAACGGCGTTGGGCTGGGGTGAGAATGGCTTTGCGGCGGGATAAATAAGCCCCGGTTATGGAATCAGGATGGTCTAAAATTGCCTGTAAATTTCCTTGGGCAACGATCTGCCCCCCATGCACCCCCGCCCCGGGGCCAATATCCACCAGGTGATCCGCATTGATAATGGTTTCTTCATCGTGTTCGACCACAATCAACGTATTCCCCAAATCCCGCAGGCGTTTTAATGTGGATAATAACCGCCCATTATCCCGTTGATGGAGACCAATACTGGGTTCATCCAACACATACAAAACCCCGGTCAAGCCAGAGCCAATTTGGGTGGCTAAACGAATCCGTTGTGCCTCGCCCCCGGATAGGGTCATCGCCGCCCGATCCAACGTTAAATAATCCAAACCCACATCCAACAAAAATTGCAGGCGTGCCCGAATTTCTTTTAATACCAAATGGGCAATTTGTGCCTGCCGGGGCGTGAGTTCCAATCGGTCAAGTAAATGACAACATTCCTGCACAGAAACCTGCGTCAAATCCGTAATCCGATAGCCCCCCACCCGCACCGCTAAGGCTTCGGGTTTTAACCGGGCACCCTGACACACCGGACAGGGGGAATCTAACCGATATTGATCCAGTTTTTGTTGCATCAATTCGGAACTTGCCTCCCGATATTGCCGTTCTAAAATGCCTAAGACTCCCTCGTATTTTTTCCAAAATCCCCGGTTCGAGCGATATAGGGAATCCCCCTCCATCCAAATGGGTTCTTCCGTGCCGTTTAAGATAATTTCCTGTTGTTCTGGGGTCAGTTGGTTCCAGGGGGTAGATAATTCAAACCCATAGGTTAATCCCAAACTGTGCAGTAAACCCAAATAGTAATCGTGGGGTTTATCCGACCAAGGGGCAATGGCTTGGTATAAAGGTAATTTGGGGTCGGGGATCACCAATTCGGCACTGAATCGCCGCAAAAAACCCAGCCCGTGACATTCTGGGCACGCCCCATAGGGAGAATTAAACGAGAATAATCGGGGAGATAATTCCGACATCACCGCCCCATGTTCCGGGCAGGCAAAATTTTCCGAAAAAGCCAAATCCCGCCACTGTTCCCCCTCTTGCACACTGACGATAACCACCCCTTCCCCATGCTTCAAACAGGTGGTCAACGAATCCACCAAACGACTGTATAAATCCGGTTTGATCACCAATCGATCAACCACAATTTCCAGGCAATGATTATGGTTTTTATCCAATTGAGGAACATCCGTTAAGGGATAAACCGTACCATTCACCCGCACCCGGGCAAAACCATTTTGGGCAATCTGGGCTAGGACTTTTTGATGGGTGCCTTTTTTCCCCTTCACCACCGGGGCGAGCAATTGAAACCGGGTGCCTGCGGGAAAATGCAAAATTTGCTCGGCAATTTGATCCACCGTTTGGGGGCTGATATTGTGGTCGCAAATCGGACAATGGGGCACCCCCGCCCGCCCAAATAATAGCCGTAAATAATCATAAATTTCCGTCACGGTTCCCACTGTTGAACGGGGATTATGGGAGGTGGATTTTTGGTCAATGGAAATGGCGGGACTTAACCCTTCAATGGCATCCACATCGGGCTTATCCAACTGTCCCAAAAATTGGCGGGCGTAGGCACTCAGGGATTCCACATACCGGCGTTGCCCCTCTGCAAAAATCGTATCAAACGCCAGGGAGGATTTCCCCGAACCCGACACCCCCGTAAACACAATCAACTGATTGCGGGGCAATTCCAAATCCACATTTTTGAGATTGTGCTGGCGGGCACCCCGAATCCGAATTACATCCCGATTACTCGAACCCATAAATGCCGCCCAGAAGGTTGTCCTATTTTAACCCTTTAACCAGCCGCTGGGGTTCGCAAAACCTGAAAGAGAACTGAATTAATTAAACCGAGGACAATCGGGGCAATCAGGGCACTCACCCAATTTTTGAGCTTGAATCCCTCCACCAAACTAGCCGCCAATCCAAAAATAATTGCATTAATCACAAAGGTAAATAAACCCAGGGTTAAAATCGTTAGGGGCAAACTCAAAAGCCACAAAATCGGTCGCACCAGGGCATTGAGGAATCCCAAAGCCAAAGCCGTCCACAGTGCCGTGCCAAAACCATCCAAGGTCACACCCAAGGGCAGTTTAGAAATCAGCCACAAGCTCAACCCGTTTACCACCCACGTGACCAGCAGTTGCGTTAACATGGCGTACCCCCTCCTGCACAGCGTTTATTTAACCTAATTTATTTAAGTTTAATTTTAAGACCCCTGAGCTAAAAGCAGTTCCCGCAAATACCCCCGTGCCTGCTGGGGGTCAGTGTTGTACAATTCCAAAAACCGGGCTTTTTTCTCCGGGGTGTCGAGTAAATCCCGATTGCTGCGGGCAATCGCCTCCCCCGCCCACTGCACCGCCCCCTCCCCGGAATAAAACTGGCTCCGCACCGATTCGATACATTCTTCCCGACTGGGTTTGTGGTGAAACACCCGGGTATGATTCGCCATCCGCAGGACATCCCTGTCCGGGTCAATCCGCCAATTGCCCTGTTCATCCTGTTGCCAAAGATTTGCCTTTGCCCCCGCCGCCTCCTGATCCTCCGAGCTAAATTGGCGCATTCCCGCGCTTCTTCTGATGTTTCCTGCCACCACCGTTGCCGCCGCCTCATCAATCAACAAACAACATTCAATTGAGGTCAACTGCCGCCCCACTGCCCGGTTGAGAATCCGTGCCACCCTTGGAAATAACTGCGGGAGCAACGCCGGATTGGCAATCCCCCCAAACCCCTTGAGTACCTCCCCCTTGGGACGCACCTGGCTCACATCCACCGTCACCGCCAGCACCGCCCCCGACTGCGGGTCACTCGCCAATTCCAGCAAACTTTGATACGCCTGCACCCAGCCCCGGCGGGAGTCCCCCACCCGCACCACCACCCCCTGCCCCTGGCGTTCCACCTGGGTCAATGGTTGCCGTTCCTCAGCGGGTTTGTCCCCCGGTTGCCCCAGCACCGTCACCTCCAAACGGGTGGTGATCGGGGGTAATTGGCTAACGTATTGCGGCTCCAGCACCGCCCCCGTGCCCGCCCCCTGCATCGCCAAATCCATCATCAACCCAAACCCCCGCCAGTCCCGAATCCGCTGGGAGGTGCAATTATAGGCTCCCGAAAAATTCTCCGGCTGGTGAATCCAATCCGTTCCGCCCACCCACAACCACCGCCCCGAGGTCAGTGCCTTTAACTGCTGTTGCATCTCCAACACCAAAGCCTGCTCCGCCGGGGTAAATTTGCCCAAAACCGCCAAATCCCGCACCGTCCGCTCACACACCTGCTCCCAGGACTCCCGCACCCCCTGAAACCGGCGGCTGTAGGTACGGAAAAACACCGGGTAGGCGCAAGGCGCTTGGAGGGGAGCTACGGCTGTGTCCTGGGAACAGACTTCGTTACCATCAAGGCGGTCGGACATGGGCAACCTTTAGAAAACCTGATTAGCACTATAACTTATAGGTAACTTATGGGTACAACATCCCAGCGGGGGTCAGGAATGCTAGGGGCGCATCCCCGTTGTGGTTCAGGTTAGTATAAATCAACCGGTCAAATCAGCGAAGGGTTCTAAATGCGGGCAAACTTTACGATACAGTAATATAAACAATTCTTGTGTCGCTTTTGACAGACACAATTTTCATTTCATGCCCACCCCCATGACCGCTGAATCCTATTTGAACCATCCAAACTTCGGTTTGTTGTACCGAATTTGCCGTCTAGGGGATGGGAGTGAATTGTATATGACCCTGTACGCCCACCGCCTATTTTTCCATGTCCATTATCTAGCTGAATCCCTGGAAATCGAACCCGTCAGCCGCAATCAAGCCCGGACATTGGTAGAAATGCACCTGCGGGAACTGCGGCGGCTCGGTAAAACCGAAGAATATCAAAAACTACAACAGGTCGAAAAACAAATGTGACATGAGCGAGGACACCCTCTCCCAACGCCTGCACGCCCTCCAAACCCAAATTCCCCCCCACGTCCGCCTGGTGGCAGTCACCAAACAGGTGCCAGTGCCGGTCATCCGTCACGCCTACGCCCTGGGATTACGGGATTTTGGGGAAAGCCGTGTCCAAGAAGCCCAAGCCAAAGCCCAAGCCCTCGCCGATTTACCCGACATCACCTGGCACCTGATCGGTCACCTGCAAAGCAACAAAGCCCGCCCCGCCCTGCACCTATTCCCCTGGATTCACAGCGTCGATAGCCTCCCCCTCGCCCAAAAACTCGACCAACTCAGCCAAGACCTGCCGCATCCCCCCCACCTGCTTTTGCAAGTCAAACTCCGCCCCGACCCCCAGAAATACGGCTGGAGCGTGCCCGAACTCTGCGCTGCCCTCCCCGCCCTCAGCCAATTGCACCACGTCAAAATTGTCGGACTGATGACCATCCTGCCCCTGGGATTAACCGCAAGCGAACGCCAGCAGGTTTTTAGCGAACTGCCCGCCCTCGGTGCCCAACTCCAAACCCACCTCCCCCTGCGGGAATACTCAATGGGTATGTCCGATGACTACCCCCAAGCCCTTGCCGCCGGTGCCACCATCCTCCGCCTCGGTCGTTGCCTGTTTGGGGAACGTCCCCAGGAAACGGATTTTGTATCTTAGATAACCATTGCAGTTTAGCGCCTGGGGGATAGTTAGATTTTTATGTATGCAGCCGCATCCTAACTGTGTATCTCCGGCTACATCCCTTATGTATCTGTGTAACCCTAGGCACCCAAACATCCCGACTCCCGCCCGTACCAGCCGCCACTGGTGCCCTCAGACACCCTCAACCGAGGCAAAACCACCTTAAGAAAAAGTGGAAAATATCCGCCATTTGCCACCTGTCATTAGTACGATTACTTAAATCACCAGAATCAGATAGTATCTATGCCCCTCCAGAGCAGAAAACTTTGCCATCATATATTGAATTTTGTTAAAAAAACGGTTACTGTTCAAGTATCGGCAATCCTATTGAAGTACATTGGTAGGCTAATACCCACACAATCGCCTTCCGTGATTGCGGGTAAACATACGGTGAATAACCGAATCTACCAACTGACTCACCCCAAGCCCCCTCCTCGACACACACTATGTTCCTTACAGTTGACGTGCTAAATGTTTCTTAGACCCTTTACGCCTGTGGCGGGAGCCTATACCCCATGCAGTTATTGAAACGACTCCGGGACTTGGTGAGCCTGGGTGAACCGGTGGAATACGATTATGACCCCGGTCAGCACCAGACCCCTGTGCCCCAACCCCCCACCGCCCATGACTATCGGGAACCGCCCCGACGCCGGGAACGTACTCCGATGGCGACCCCTACTGCCGACAACCCTACTCCCCGTAATCCGATGAATAATCCCATGAACAACGTGATTGGTTTGCCCACCGCCCAGCCCAGCCAGTTTGAAGTGGTCGTGATGGAACCCCGTTCCTTTGAGGAAATGCCCCAGGCGATCCAGGCATTGCGGGAGCGCAAGTCGGTGGTGTTGAATGTCACGCTGATGGAGCCGGATTTGGCACAACGGGCGGTGGATTTTGTCGCAGGTGGCACCTATGCCATTGACGGGCACCAGGAGCGGCTGGGGGAAAGCATTTTTCTTTTTACCCCCAATGGGGTGCATGTGAGTACCCGCAGCTCCGTACCCACTGCGGTTCCCCTGGAATCTCCCAGTACCCTGCGGAATACGCCACCCATCTGGACCCCGGAGGCGATGCCCGCTTACTTGGCGCAATAATCATAATTAATTGATCACCGTGACCCATCGTGTGGGGGTAATTGGCGGGGGGGCGATGGCTTCAGCCCTCATCCAGGGTTTATTGACAAAAAAAATTTATACGCCAGCGGAAATTTTGGTGAGCCATCCCCGGCTAGAACGGCAGCAATATTGGGTGGAAACCTACGGGGTGGGGGTGAGCGAGGACAATCAAAGGGCGGCAGAAGCGACGGAAGTGGTGTTGGTGGCAGTGAAACCCCAGCAATGGGCGCAAGTGGTGCCGGATTTACAGGCGGTGTCCCCCGAGGCAGTGTGTATTTCGGTGTTGGCGGGAATGCCTCTGCGTACTTTGGAAGCGGCGGTGCCCGGGCGGGCATGGGTGCGGGCAATGCCCAATACCCCGGTGCAGGTGGGGGCGGGGATCACGGCGTTGGCTTGGGGTACCCAGGTGAACGAACAACAACGGCAATGGGCGGTGCAATTGTTTGCGGCGGTGGGGCAGGTGGTGGAGGTGCCGGAGCGTTATCTGAACGGGGTGACGGCGGTGGCGGGTTCGGGTCCGGGGTATGTGGCGGTGCTAATCGAAGCCCTGATTGATGGGGGCGTGTTGGTGGGCTTGCCCCGGGGGTTGGCGACCCAGTTGGTACTGCAAACGGTTTTGGGAACGGCGCAGTTATTACAACAGCAGGAGTTGCCCCCCGCTACGCTAAAAGACCGGGTGATGAGTCCCGCCGGTACCACCAGTGCCGGACTGCTGTGTTTGGAACAGCAAGGGGTGCGGGGTGCCCTCATGCAGGCGGTGCAGGCGGCGTACCAACGGGCGCAGGGTTTAGAAGGCTAGGCGAATGAGGCGGTTTTATAGTGCCTTGCGTTAAGATTATCCCGACCCCAACCCCTGGGGATCAACGCTAACCCAGTGATGAGCGACCCGCTATGCACGAATCCATGACCCGGATGTATGAATATCGTCTGCCGTTTTTGCGGGGGGAATTAGCGGATTTGCCGGAACGGTTGACCCTCACGGACTTGCAATCTTTGGATCATTACCATTACTGCAGCACGACGGCGATTGATATAGCCATCGAACGGCTGGGGATCACCGCTGAATCCCAGGTTTTGGATATTGGGGCGGGGGTGGGGGGGACGGCTCGTTATCTAGCGCAACAGGTGGGCTGTCAGGTCACTGGGTTAGAGTTGCAACCCCAGTTTCAACAGATGGCGGTGGAACTTACGCAACGCACCGGGTTATCCCAGCGGGTGACTTTTGTGCAGGGGGATATTCTAACGGGAATTGCCGGAACGTTTGATGCTTGGTTGTCCCTATTGGTTTTTCTGCATATTCCAGATCGGAAAACCTTATTTTCCCAATGTGCTGTCGTACTGAAACCAGGGGGGCGATTTTATATCGAAGACTATGTGCAATTACAACCCCTGACCCCGGTGGAACAAAGGGTTTTAGCCAAACAAATTGCCTGTCCTTACCTACCTACGCTGGAATCCTATCAACAGGATTTAGCCCGGGCGGGTTTGGGGGTACTTGCTTACGAAAATGTCACCCCGCTCTGGCAAAATTGGGTAAATAAAAGATGGCACCAATTTCAAAAAAACCAAGCCCAGTACCGCCAAAAACATGGGGATGACCTGGTGGACAGTTATCTCTGTTTTTATCAAGCGGTGGCGGATTTATTCAGCGGGGGTAATGTGGGCGGTGTACGCATTTGGGGACAATTATTACCGTAATGTTTGAGTCCTTCTATAAATTGAAAATTAGCGGTCGCAGGGCACCGCCCCGTCGTGGTTTTTAGGGAATTTTGTAACGACCGGATTACCCTACTCGCTTCGCAAAGCCACAATCGGGTCAAGCCGAGCCGCGTGTTGCGCTGGTGCCACCCCTGCCACCAAACCCACGCCAGCGGACAACAGCAATGCCGCCCCAATCGCCCAGGGAGCCAACACCAAGGGAATTTGGAGCATTTGCGCCGCCCCCCAAGCCAAACCCACTCCCAGCGCCAGCCCAATTGCGCCCCCCGCCAGGGACACCAGCACCGCTTCGGTCAAAAATTGTTGTAAAATTGCCGCCCCGGTCGCCCCCACCGCTTTGCGGATACCGATTTCCCTTGTGCGTTCCACCACCGAAACCAGCATGATATTGGCAATACCGATGCCCCCCACCACCAGGGAAACGGCGGCAATTGCCCCGACCATCACCGTCAACAAACCCGTAATCGCCGTAAACGCACTGATAATATCCCCTTGATTATTGATGCGAAAATCGTCCGGTTGGGGGGGATAAATGTTGTGGCGAATGCGAAGCAGATTGGTAATTTGAAACTGCGCCGCCTCCATTTCTTCCGCACTGGGCACCTGCACCCAAAACCCGCTTAAAGCCACGCCCTGTAGCGCATTTTGCCCCACAATCCGCCCCGCCATATTTTTCAAGGGGATAAACACCTGGTCATCCTGGTCAAAGCCGCCCGTACTGCCCTTGGGTGCCATCACCCCAATCACTTCGTACAGGGCGCCCTGAATCCGCACCCGCTGACCCAGGGGGGAATCATTGCCAAACAAATCCCGTGCCACCGTTGCCCCCAACACCACTAGGGATTGCGCCGTGTCCAATTCCATCGGGGTAAAGACTCGCCCGCTCGCCACCTGAAATTGGCGCACCGACCAAAAGTTGTCATCCACCCCATTCACCAGCGTCAGGGTATTTTGGGTGCCGTAGGTCACTTGCCGTTGCCGGGTCAGATAGGGAGCCACCCGTGCCACCGAAGGAGCTTGGGTCGCTACCGCCGCCGCATCCTCCAAGGTTAACGTTGAGGCATTTCCCGCCCCTTGGCTGATCCCCCGCACCTGGGGCGCACCGGCTTGGATTTGCAAAAGATTCGTTCCCAGGTTTTGAATTTGCCGCTGGGTAGCCACCTGCACCCCTTGCCCCACCGCCGTCACCAGGATCACCGAGGCAATGCCGATCACCACCCCCAGCATGGTCAGCACTGTCCGCAACCGATACGCCTGTAGGGCAGACCAAGCCATCCCTAAAATGTCACCCCCACTCACTCCTGTGGGACGTTTGCGTTTGTGCCCCATCATCGCCTTGGTCCTAGACCGGGGATCAGCGAGGGAATCTGGGTGCGGGGGCGTTCTCCCCGGGGGAAACTCAGCAGGACTTTGTCCCCCTCTTTTAAGCCTTCGGTGACGACCGTTTTATCCCGCACACTGGCACCGGTGCGAATGGGTTGAAACCGGGGCGGGTTCTCCGCCAGCAAAACGCCCGCCCGCCGCTCCTGACGGACAATCGCTACGGTGGGCACCACTAGCGCATTGGGTAGTACCCCCACCTGAAAGGTCACTGCCGCATTCATCCCTGCCCGCAACCGTTGTTGGGCATCCTCTACCGCCAAGCGTACTTCAAAACTATTGACATTTTGCTCCACCACCGACTGCACGGCAATCTGGATAATCCGCCCGGTGAAGGGCTGTTCCGGGTAAGCATCGGCAATGATTTTAGCGGTTTGCCCCAACCGCAACTGGGGTAGGCTACTTTCCGGCACCTTCGCCACCACCTGGTTCATCGCCGCCAACGCCAACACCGAGGAAGAGGTCGCCGAGGATACCGTACTGCCGGAAGTGGTCGGTGTGACAAACGCTCCCGGTTCCGCATAAATCCGGGTCACCACCCCCGTAAAAGGTGCCCGCAAAATCGTATCATTCAACTGGGATTGAATCACCTGCAAGGTTCCCTGCGCCTGCTGGAGTTGACCCCGAGCTTGGGCAATTTCTTCCGGGCGAAAACCACTTTTTCGTAAGTCTAAAACCTGTTTGGCTTGCTGTAACCGGGCTAAGGCTTGCTCCCGTTCTGTCAAAGATAATTCTAAATCCTGCTGGGAAATGGCTCCTTGGGCGAACAGGGTTTGGTTGCGTTTGAGATTCAATTCCGCTTGTTTGAGAGCAGATTGCACCTCTTGCACCTGTGCCTGGGCTTGGGCAATTTCCTGGGGACGATTTCCAGCCTGCAACCGATTGAGGTTCGCCTGCGCCGCCGCCACCTGCCCCTGGGCTTGGGTCAACTGCCCCCGCAAATTGGCATCATCCATCCTGGCTAAAATCTGCCCCTGTTGCACCCGATCCCCTTCCCTGACCCGCAATTCCCGCACAATACCGGCAGTTTTGGGACTAATGTTAATCGTCCGTTCCGGGCGCACCTCCCCATTCACCTGAATCGTCACCGGTAGCGTTTCCCGTGTCACCGTCGCCGTGCGTACCTGGGGCTGTTTCTGGGAACGGGGACGGAACCCCCACCACCAAATTCCTCCCGCCAGCAGTACCGATACTCCCACGACAGGCAGAAACCGGATGCTGTTTTTGCGCCAGGTTGGCACGCCCCTTACCCTCCTGCAACCCTACCTGCATTCTAAACGAGCGGCTCGCCTAACCTGTCCATCTACCCGCTACCGATTGGCTGGGGAGCAATGGTATATAGGGAATTCTAAATGGGAATGGAACAGAAGTCGCAGGGACACCGTTCCCGTACTTGGCTCCGGGGAATTTCCGTTCGTTGATCAAGTAGGATTTGCATACGATGAAGCATTGCTTGGATAGCATTACCCCAATGAGTTAAGGGCACTTCTAAAAATAGGTCGCAGGGGCGTAGCCCCCGTCTCTGGTTTTCAATAGCCTGCGTGGCGTAGCCATTAATATGGGCATTTCAGCGAGATAAACTTCAATGGGTGTAAATGAGTAGAGGCGCCCTTAATTGACTTTGTTGGATTACTCAGTAAACCGCTCTCCTAGGGGGGCGGTTTTAATTTTTTTGCCCCACTTGCTACCAAGATTTGGATGAATTAAGCCAAGGGTTTGTGCTGTGCTTCTAATTGGTAGGTCTGCCAGAGTTCCTGATACAAACCTGGTTGTTGCACCAGTTCCCAATGGGTGCCCTGTTGTACCACCTGCCCCTGGGCTAAAACCAATACCCGGTCGGCTAAAGGGGCAATGCCCAGGTGATGGGTCGCCAGGATCACCGTGCGGTCGAGGGCGGTGATGGACTGGATGATTCCCTGGGCAGTCTGGCTGTCCACGCTGGCAAGGGCATCGTCCAACAGCAGTACCGGTGCGGATACCAACAAGCCCCGTGCCAAAGCCGTGCGTTGCCGTTGCCCGCCGGAAAGGGTAATCCCCCGCTCGCCTACCAGAGTTTCGTACTGCGCCGGAAAGGTGAGAATTTCCCCGTGAATCTGGGCTTGAACCGCCGCCCCTTCCACCCGCCCCATGTCCGCCTCCGGTTCACCGTAACGGATGTTGTCCGCCAAAGGGGCACTAAACAAAAAACTTTCCTGGGGAACGTAGGCAATTCCCCGCCGCAGGTCGCTCAGATCAATCTGGGTGATGTCGTAGCCGTCGAGAAAAACTTGCCCCGGCGCAATGGGCAGTAGCCGACACAGGGCTTGGATGAGCGTGCTTTTCCCAGCCCCCACGGGTCCGACCACCACCAGGGTTTCCCCCGGCGACAGGGAGAAACTCACCTCCCGCAAGGCTGGCTGGGTTTGCCCGGGATAGGTGTAGGTGAGATGCCGGACGGTTAATTCCCCCCGCACTGAGGGCAGGCGTTGGGCGGTCGGGGCATTTTGGATTTGCGGCACCTCCCGGAGCAATGCCTCCACCCGCTCGATACTCACCTGTCCCCGTTGCAACGCCGTAATCGTAAACCCCAGCAGGGCAGTGGGAAAGACCAGCCGTTCCACATAGAGCAAAAGTGCCACAAAGCCGCCCAGGGTGAGGGTTTGGGCTTCCATCGCCTGACTCCCCAGCCAGAGCAGTACCAAAAAACTCAGACTGGCAATGCCCCCAAACAGGGGAAACAGAAAACTACGGGTGCGGGCGAGGGCGAGATTGTCCTGGAGCAGTTCCCGGTTGAGTTGGGCAAAGCCCCGTTGCTCCACCGCTTCCTGGGCATAGATTTTGATCAACGCCATGCCGCTCATGTCCTCTTGGATCAGGTCGCTCAACTCCGCCAACCGTTCCTGCACCTGTGCCTGTTGCGCCCGCAGGGTATCCCCAAAGGCATACACCAAGAGGAATAGAAAGGGATAAACCGCCAACGCCGCCAAGGTCAGGGGCACACTAATGCCCAGCATCACCGGCAAAGTTAATCCGTAGGCTAAAACCGTATTCACCAAACTGAGTACCGAAAAGCCCACCAACCGGCGCACATTATCCACATCACTGGTGGCACGGCTGATCAATTCCCCCGGCGGATGTTGGCTGAAATAATGCTGGTCTAACCGCAGAAAATGCTCAAACAGTTTTTGTTTCAGATCAAATTCCACCTGACGACCCACCCCAAAGAGAACCAGGCGGGATACCATGCGAATCAACCACATCAACGAAGCTAGCCCAATAATGCCCAACCCGTAGCCCAAAATTGCCCTGGGTTCTAGGTTGGTTTCCAATTGGTTAATGGCTCGGCGCAGTACCAGGGGAATCCCCACCCCCAGGAGATTGACCACCACCAACGCCCCAATGCCGACCAGTTCAGCCCGCCAGTAGGGTCGGACATAGCTGAGCAGTTTGCGGAGGTGCCCGCGGTGGGGTTTGGTCATACTGCCAGTCTAACAACCACACGGGTTAAGATGGATGGGGTGATTTTGTGGTGGGTTGACTATGGCACTCTCTTCCCAATGGCGGTCGGTGTTTGCCCAGAAACGGGCGGTGAAAATTATCAGCGGCATTACCCAGTTTGATCCGCAGGTGGTGGGACGGGTGGTACGGGCGGCCACCCGGGGGGGAGCCAGCTATGTGGACATCGCCGCTGACCCGGATTTGGTGCGCCTGGCGCGGGAATTGACCCATCTGCCCCTGTGTGTGTCCACCATTGACCCGGAACGGTTACCGGCCTGTGTGGCGGCGGGGGCGGACATGGTGGAGTTGGGCAATTTTGACCCCTTCTATGCCCAGGGGGAAACCTTCGATGCGGCACGGGTACGGGCGTTGACCATCCACACCCGGGAACTGTTACCCGATGTGCCTCTGGCGGTGACGGTACCCCACACTCTGCCCCTGGATGCCCAGGCGGAATTGGCGCAGACGTTGGTGGCGCTGGGGGCGGATGTCCTCCAGACGGAAGGGAGTGTCAGCCTCCACCCACAAAACCCGGGGGTGTTGGGCTTGATCGAAAAGGCGGCTCCGGCCTTGGCGGCCACCTATACCTTGACCCGGGCGGTGGCGGTGCCGGTGGTGTGTGCCTCCGGGCTGTCGGTGGTGACGGTGCCGATGGCGCAGGCGGCGGGGGCGGCTGGGGTCGGGATTGGTCGAGCCGTCAATCGCCTGGAGGACGAATGGGCCATGACGGCGGCGGTGCGAGCCATCGTAGAAGCCCTGGTGCCAACGGCGGTGGTATGATGCCTGTGGCAACTGCCATTCCCCAATTTGACCTCACCCGCCAGTACCAACAATTGCAGGATGTGCTAACCCCCCTTGCCCAGAAGATGTTGGCAGGGGGGGCGTATGTAGGAGGGGAAGCCGTTGTTCGGTTTGAACAGGCGTTTGCGGCTTACATTGGCGTACCCTACTGCGTCAGTTGCAATTCCGGAACGGATGCCCTGTATCTGGCTCTGCGGGCGTTGCAGATTGGGGCAGGGGATGAGGTGATTACCCCGGCGTTTTCGTTCATTGCCACGGCGGAAGCCATCAGTTTGACCGGCGCTACGCCCGTATTTGTGGATGTGGAACCGGAGACGTTTAATTTAGATTTAACCCAGGTGCAACAACGGTTGACCCCCCGCACCAAGGCGGTGATGCCGGTGCATCTGTTTGGTCGCCCGGTGGATATGACGGCGTTGCAAGAGTTGGCGCAGGCGCATGGTTTAGCGATCATTGAGGACTGTGCCCAAGCGACCGGCAGTGCTTGGCAGGGGCGACCGGTGGGGAGTTGGGGCACCCTGGGCTGTTTTAGCTTTTATCCCACCAAAAATCTGGGAGCGATGGGGGATGGGGGAGCGGTGACCACCCACGACCCGCAGTTGGCGCAACGGTTGCGGGAATTGAAAAACCACGGGCAACGGGAACGGTACTGTTCGGTGACGGTGGGGGTGAACAGCCGTTTGGATGCCTTACAAGCGGCGTTGTTGACGGCGAAATTAACCTATTTGCCCGAATGGCTGACCCGGCGACGGCGGTTGGCGGTGCGCTATCAGGAATTGCTGGGGCAGATGCCGGGGTTGACCTTGCCCCAGGATTGCCCTGGTCACAGTTGGAACCAGTACACGGTGATTTGCCAAAGTCCGACCCTCAGGCGGGATGACCTGCGGGCGAAATTGCACCAGGCGGGAATTGGTACAGCCGTGTATTACCCGATGCCCTTGCCCCTGCAACCAGTGTATGAATTTTTGCAGTACGATAAAACGGCTATTCCCCAGGCGGTCGCCCTGAGTGAGCGGGTTTTATCCCTGCCCTTGTTCCCGGAGTTGACCCTGGGGGAGCAGGAGCAGGTGGCGGCGGCGGTGCGGCGGGGAGTCGGGTTATGACCGAGGTGGGCATCCCCCGGTGGCGGCGGTTGGGGTTGCCATTGTTGACCCTGGTGGTGGCGGCGTTGCTGGGCTTGTCCTTACTAAATAGTTGGCAACAGCCCCAGACCCAGAATCTATTGCAACTGCGGGCAGTGGATTTACAATTGCAGGCCAGTGTCTGGCAGGGACAGGCGACATTTCCCCAATGGTTCAGCCAATCCACTCTGGCGCAGGCGGAACAGATTTATCAGCGGCAACAGCAGGTGGGGCAAAAAGCCCTTGACCCGACAGAACCGGAGCAATTGGTGCAATTACTGGGGGTGAACCTGCGTTTGGGGGTGATTCAGGCGGAACGGGGGGAGGTGGCGCAGGCGCAAAGGACGTGGCAGGAAGTAGTACAACGTCAGCCCGAGGGAACGTTGGGTCAAACGGCGCAGGTGTTGCAGGGGTTGTGGGGGGAACCAGCGCTGATTTACCCCGATGCGGAAGTGCTGTTGGCGGAACATCTGTCGGGCTGGTTTGAACAGGTGGCTTTACTGCGTTTGTACCGCTTACAACAACGGCAGGCGGAGGAAATGGCTCTGCTGGAGGAACAACAGGAGTGGGCGGCGGATGCGGTGAATCGCCTGGTGGTGCTGGTGGGACTGCCGGTGGTGGGGGGTATCCTGGGAACTATTCTCCTGCTGGGGTTGGGGGTGCAATGGCTACTGCGGGGGCGGCAGTCGCTGTTGGGGCGGGGGGAACCGCCGGGGTGGTCGGTGCCCTGGGGGCTGGAGGTGGTACTCCAGGTCATGGTGCTGTGGTTTGTCGCTTTTTTCGGTCTGGGGCAGGTGGGGGTGCCCCTGCTGGTGCGCCTGTTGGGTGGGGGGGGCTGGGTGCAGACCTCCCTGGGCAAGGCGGTGTACGTTTTAGTGAATTACACTACCTTGATCGCCGCCGGGGTGGGGATTTTGGTGGCGAATTTGCGGAGTTATCAACCCCTGGACAGCCATTGGTTTGACCTGCGGATGCGGGGGCGGACGTGGGTGTGGGCGGTGGGGGGCTATCTGGCGGCGCAACCCCTGGTGTTTGTGGCTTCCTGGGTGAATCAATCCCTCCTGCAGGGGCGGGGGGGTGGCAATCCTTTGCTCCCGCTGTTGGTGCAGACCCAAGACCCCTGGGTGGTGGCGATTTTTGCCCTGGTGATCGTGGTCTTGGCACCCCTGTTTGAGGAAACGATTTTCCGGGGGTTTCTCCTGCCTTCGTTAACCCGGAATTTGCCAGTGGCGGTAGCGGTGGTGGTGAGTGGGTTGGTGTTTGCCCTGGCGCATCTGAGTGTGGCGGACTTGCTACCCCTGACGGTGCTGGGCATCCTTTTAGGTTTTGTTTATACTCGGGAGCGGGGGCTGTGGGCACCCATTGTGTTGCATAGCCTGTGGAATGGGGGGTCGCTGGTGGCGTTGCTGGTGTTGGGGCATGGTGGGTGAGCAAAAGGTAACAGTACGCTCCCGCATTCTCGGGGCGCTCCTGGTCTTCGTCGGGTTCTATGCCCTGGCGGTCATCGTCTTACGCTGGCTGGGGGGAGTGGCACCAGTGCAGGCGTGGCTGGCGCAGTTTGGGATATTCTCCTGGCTAGTCTTTATCTTCCTCTCGGCGGGCAGTCTAATCCTGGCTCCCTTGAGTGGTAGTTCCCTGTACGTGGTAGGGGGCACATTGTTTGGACAAAATCTGGCATTTGTCCTGAGTGTGGTGGCGACCCTGTTGGGATGCAGTGTGAATTTTTGGCTGGGGCGGTGCTGGGGGCGGCGGCTGGTGACCCGGTTGGTGGGCACCAAGCAGGTGGCAACCCTCGACCGCTGGTTTCAGGATTTGCAGGCGCACCACAGTATTTTTTATATGTTCTTGGTGATGCACCTATCGCAAGATATTGTCAGTTATGCCTTGGGTTTGACCCGCATTCCCTATCGGGATTTTGCCATCGCCTTGAGTTTCAGTGCTTTAACGATTGTGGGTTTTTATATCTATTTGGGCAGTGGGCTGTTGAATTGGCTGGTGGGGATTTAACTTTCGGTGATCACCCCGGTGACGGTGCCGTTTAAGGTGCGGGGGCAGACCCAATGGGCAGGGAGCAGGGAGGGCCAACCCCGGCGCAGGGCTTCAGGACAAATGGCATGGATGGTCAACTGACAATCCAGTAAATGTAAACCCTCTTTTTCCGCTTGTTTGATGCCGGTTTTGAGAATGGACGTATTGGTAAATTCAATGGTGCGGTTGCATTGCACACAGACCAAATGGTGGTGATGGTGCGGGTAGGGCTGGTTGAGTTCGTAGTGTTTGTGCCCTTCCGCCAGTTCCAGTTCCCGCAGTAACCCCATCCGTGCCATCAATTTCAAACTGCGGTAGATCGTGGACAGACTGATATTCTCCCCCCGCTGGCTGAGGGCATGGTACAGGTCTTCCGCACTGAGGTGATTGCCCTGGGGTAAATTCTGGAAAAACTTGAGAATTTTTTCCCGTTGGGGGGTCAAACGACAACCAATTTGATGTAACTCGGAGCGCAGGTCAGCGGCATCATACAGTGCCATAGGAATACCTAATTGTGCTACCAATCTATCGGGCTTTTGGAGATGACTTATCCCTACCTAATACCTTACTAAAAAAAATATAAATTGGCAACAAGCTCAATTTATTGCGAATAATTATAGATTATTAGGATGCTTTACTCCTTTGCATCATCTGGAGGTTATCTCACTACAATGCTGAGAAGTCCAGGGGCAGTGTCCCTGCGACCCCGTATTCTGCCCTAGGATTTTAGTCTTGGGCTGTCGCTAGGTTTCTCACTTCGCTCATGTCCCTGCCCCCTTGGTTACACTGGCTCGATGAATGTCCCAGTACCAACACCTGGGCATTACAATCGCTGGACAGATTAGCCCAGGGGGATGTGGTCTTTACCCCCCGACAGACGGCGGGACGGGGACAACAGGGACGTTCTTGGTATGCGCCACCGGGAGTTTTAACCGCTTCATTTGTCCTGCAACCACTTGCCCCACAAGAATTGCCTTGGCTGAGTTTGGCGGCGGGGTTGGCGGTGATCCATGCGGTCGAGGATTTACTGCCCTTGCCTGCCCTGGCGCTGGGCATCAAATGGCCGAACGATGTCCTGCTCTGGGGGCGGAAGGTGGCGGGGGTGCTGTGCGAAGCCCGGTTGCCCAAAGCGGTGGTTGGGGTGGGGCTGAATCGGCAGGTGGATTGGCCAAGGGTTTTGGCAGGGGGCACGATGGATTTATCCCCGACCCAGGTGGCGAGTCTGTCGGAGGTGAGCGATACGCCGCCAGAAGTAATGCTTTTGTTAACACAATTGCGGAATTATCTCCTGCAGGCTCATGGGGTGATTCGGCGGCAGGGGTTGACCGGGCTTTTGCCCCAACTGTGCCAGCGGGATGTGCTGTCCGGTTGTCCGCTGGTTGTCCATACATCGGACGGGATGCTTAGCGGGGTGGGGGCGGGGATTGACATTTGGGGACGGTTACAGGTGCAACGGGCCGATGGAACCGTGCAAGCTTTGGCCGTCGGGCGGGTGGTGCGCTGGGAGCCTTCACGCCGCTGGGATGAGTAAAAGCACGATTTGTCCCGCTGTCACGGCTTGCCCCGGCTGACAGAGAATCTGGGCAACGGTAGCGTCTAGGGGGCTAAGCACCTCAATTTCCGTTTTCATCGCTTCGATAATCATCAACTTTTCCCCGGCATGAACCACTGCTTGCGGGGTGACCACCACCTGCCAAACCGTACCGCTGACTTCCGCCCGCACCGCCACCTGTCCTGGGGGAATGGGAATTTCCGTCGCCTCTAGCGGAGCAGTTGCCGCTTCCGTGTCGGGTCGGTCAAATTCCCCAGCCGCTACCCACCGTTCCCGTTCGGCATGAAAGGCGTTTTGTTGCTGGGTTTTGAAAGCCTGAATGGATGCGGCATGGTCTTGCAAAAATTGCTGATAGTCCCCCAGATGAAACGTTTCCTCGTGAATGTCTAATTTCACCCGCCCGTAGGTCACATCCTCTCGGTAGCGCTGGAGTTCTGCCCCGGTGACCGGGAAAAAGCGAATTTGGTCAAAAAACCGCAACAGCCAGGGCTGGGTAAAATCCGCAGTTCGGTAATAGCGATTCCACACGGGCACCGTGCGCCCCACCAACTGATACCCCCCTGGTCCTTCCATGCCGTAAATGCACAGATACGCCCCGCCAATGCCCACCGCATTCTCCGGCGTCCAGGTGCGGGCAGGGTTGTATTTGGTCGTGACCAGCCGATGCCGCGGGTCAAGCGGGGTGGCCACCGGTGCCCCCAGATACACATCCCCCAACCCCAGCACCAAATAACTCGCCCCAAACACAATGTCATACACCTGCTGGATGTCTGCCAAGCCATTCACCCGCCGGATAAATTCTAAATTGCTCGGACACCAGGGCGCATCCGGTCGCACCGACTGCATATATTTGGCAATCGCAAGCTGGATGGATTCATCGTTCCAGGACAGGGGTAAATGCACAATGCGGGTGGGGACAGTCATCTGCGCCACGTCGGGTAATTCGGCTTCCGCCGTTGCTAATATATCCAAAAGTTCAGAACGGGGCAGTCGCTGGTTATCATAATGCACTTGTAATGAGCGAATGCCGGGGGTCAGGTCAATAATGCCGGGAATCTTTTGCGCTTGCAACCAGGTCATCAACCCATGCACCCGAAACCGCAGGGTCAAATCCAAAGTTAACGGCCCGTATTCGATCAATATATATTTGTCCCCCGCTTGCCGGTAGGTCACCCCCACCGGATGGGCATCCGTCACTCGCTTGAGCACTGGTTCCGTAACCACCGGTACGGCGGGGATAGAGGGTAGGGGCGTCAGGCGAGCCAATTCCTGTTCTTGTCGCTGTTCCCAAGCACGGGCAGTCGGTTCATCAATGGGAAAAAACCGCACCCGGTCCCCCGGTTTCAACTGCCCGATTTTCCATAGTTCCGCCTGCACAATCGTCGCCGGACAGACAAACCCCCCCAAACTCGGCCCGTCGTACCCCAAAATGATCGGCATATCCCCGGTAAAGTCAATCGTGCCGATGGCGTAGGCGTTGTCGTGGATGTTGGAAGGGTGCAGACCCGCTTCCCCCCCATCCGGTCTGGCCCAGGTGGGTGCCGGGCCAATCAGCCGTATCCCCGTGCGAGCCGAATTGTGATGCACCACCCAGGCATGGCTCAACAGCATCTCCATATCCTGCGGGGTAAAAAAATCCGGTGCCCCGTGGGGACCCACCATCACGCCGATTTCCCAGGCATCCGGGTATTGGGGAATTAATGCCGGGGGCAAAACCGCCGGTTGATCCTGTCCATCCCAGGGCGTTAGCGGCAACCCATCCCCCGCCCGCAACGCTCTGCCGCCATGCCCGCCAAATTGCCCCAGGGTGAAGGTCGCCCGACTGCCCAAATACTCCGGCACCGGCAACCCCCCCTGCACCGTAATATAAGTGCGATACCCTGCCCCCTGCACCGCCTTCAGGGTCAACACACTCCCTGCCTGTACCGTCACCGTCTGCCAGTAGGGAACCGGTTGCCCGTCCAGAGTCGCAGGCATCATCGCGCCGGTCAGGCAAATGCGGGTAGGGGCATTAAAGCGCAGGGTCGGCCCCGCCATCGTACATTCCAGCCCAGCCGCCCCCAGGGGGTTGCCCAGCAGACGATTGCCCCAGCGAAACGCCAGGTGGTCCATCGGCCCGGAAGGCGGCACCCCCACATCCCAATACCCCAACCGCCCCGGATAGTCCTGCACGGTAGTAAACGTACCAGGTGCCAACACGTCAAGGGTCTGGGGGTGATAGGTGAATTGGGAGAGCCACTGGGTACTCACCTCGCCCCGCTGAAACACTGGGTCTGCCAAAACCTGTTGCAGGTACGCCAAATTGGTGGCAATCCCCGCCAGGGTGGTTTGGGCTAAAACGGTTTGTAATTTATCAATCGCCTCTGTCCGGTTTGCCCCATGCACAATGGCTTTCGCCAACAGGGGGTCGTAGAACGGGGTCACTTCCGTCCCAGGGCGAATCCAGGCATCCCACCGGGCACCTTCAGCCAATGCCACATGGGTCAGTACCCCGGCGCTGGGCTGGTGGTTTTTGTGGGGGTCTTCGGCATAAATCCGTACTTGGATGGCATGACCCTGGGGCTGGTGGGGATAACGGTCGAAAAAATCCCGTTCCCCGGCAGCCAAACACACCATCCATTCCACCAAATCCATGCCGTAGACCAACTCCGTCACCCCGTGTTCCACCTGCAACCGGGTATTGACCTCCAGGAAATAGAATTCCCCCGTTGTCCCATCCACAATAAATTCCACCGTGCCTGCCGACTGGTACTGCACCGCTTCCCCCAACCGTTGCGCCGCTTGGAGCAACCCCTGCCGCACCGATTCTGGCAACCCCGGCGCTGGCGTTTCCTCGATCACCTTTTGGTTGCGCCGCTGGCTGGAACAATCCCGTTCCCCCAGGGTCAACACCCGTCCCTGCCCATCCCCAAAAATTTGCACCTCCACATGGCGGGCCACAGGCAGGTATTTCTCCAGGAACACCCCACTATCCCGGAAATTAGCCTGGCTCAGTCGTTGCACCTGATCGTAAGCCGTTGCCAATTCCTCCGCATCTTCACACCGACGCATCCCAATTCCCCCGCCCCCCGCTGTACTTTTCAGCATCACCGGATAGCCGATCTGCGCTGCTGCCGCCTGCGCCTCGGTGAGACTACTTAATAAAGGCGTGCCAGGAACCAGGGGAATCCCCTGACGGGTAGCTAGATCACGGGCAAGGTGCTTGCGACCAAACTGGCGAATGTGTTCCGGCTTGGGTCCGATAAACACCAGCCCCCGTTGGGCACAGGCAGTGGCAAAATCCGCATTTTCGCTGAGAAACCCGTACCCTGGATGAATTGCCGCCGCCCCCGCCTGCACCGCCAGGTTCAACACCCGCTCCCCTTGCAGATAACTCTCGCTAGCCAGAGTTCCCCCCAACGCTAGCGCTTCCGTCGCCGCCTCCACGTGGGGACTGTGCCGATCCGGTTCCGAATAAACCGCCACACTGGCAATCCCCAGCCGGTTTAAGGTGCGGATAATCCGCAGGGCAATTTCCCCCCGATTGGCGACCAGGACTTTGGCGAACATTAGCCCGCCGCATCCCAAATCAGCAACCGCACTGGCGTGGGGTGGTAGGCATTACAGGGGTTGTTGATCTGGGGGCAATTGGAAATCAACACCAGCACATCCATTTCCGCCCGCAAATCCACATATTTCCCCGCCTCGGAAATCCCGTCCACAATCTCCAACGTGCCATCCGCCGCCACCGGCACATTCATAAAGAAATTGATATTGCTCACCAAATCCCGCTTGTGCATCCCGTACTGGCTCAACTCCAGCAGGTAATTTTCCACACAGGCGTGCAGATGCTTCTTGTGCAGACCATAGCGCACCGAATTGCTCTCCATACTGCACGCACCCCCCAGGGTATCGTGACGACCACAGGTATCGTTCAGCACCGTCATCAGTACATTGCCCACATTGGACAACAACTGCGTCCCCGCCGTGATAAAGATATTCCCCTGGCGCACCACCGTATCCGGCGCACTGTAGCGCTCCGAGGTATCGGCGGCATTGTAAATCAGGGTGTCCACCGCCTGATTCCCCTCCACATCCACAATCCGTAAAATTTGCCCCTTGTGCACCACCTTCGACCAGGGCTGGCGGGCAGGCAATTCGTAGTCGTAAATCGCCTGGGTGGGGTCAAGGGTGGGGGTCGCCATCGTCATCGTCGCCATAACCTTCGTGCCTCCTGAGAAATGTTTACTGCAAATGTTAATACAAAACAATGACCAATTCTGTTGTTTTACAGGGCGTAATGGGGAGCCAGCGGTCGTTGCCGCCACCAGGTATCCGTGTTGATAAACCCCCGCACCACCTCCTCGTTCGCCGTGCGACAGGGGTCATCAGCCGCCGGTTCCGGGGAACGCCACACCGTCAATTGGATGGGTTGCGGTCGGTACACCGTATCCGGGTGCAGGACATGGGGGCAGTTGGCAATCACCACCAGCACATTCATTTCCGCCCGCAAATCCACATAAGCACCGGGTTTAGCCGCCCCGGCATCGTACTGCAAATCCCCCGTCGGTGTCACCGTCACCCGGCTAAAGAAATTCACATTCGGCATCAAATCCCGGCGGGACATCCCCCACTTGCCCAACGCCCGCAGAAACTGATCCTGGGCACTGTGAAAATCCTGGCGACCCTGAATCTCCGTGCCCGTGCCCCCATGCCCGTACTTGGCTCGATTGGTCGCCGCCGTACTGCAACCGCAGATCAGGTCATGACCGTTGGACGTATCCGCCGTGATGGAAAACAAAATCCGCCCCATATCCGAGTACAGCACCATCCCCTGGCGCAAAAAGGCGTTGAACTGGATTTTGGCTGTATCCGCCACATTCAAGCGCTCCATCGGGCGGTCAGCGTTATAGCCAATCATCGCCACTCCCTGCGACCCCCCCAAATCCGTAATCCGCAGGGTCTGCCAGCGGGGAATTACCCCATGCCAATAGCCTCCCCCCGGCACCTTCTCCGACCAAACCACCAATTCCGGGCGAATGTCCGTTTCTGCCACCGTTGCCACCATGACGCCTACCTCCTTGACTGGGTTACTCAACGACGAAGCCCCGGAGATAACGCAACTTAGCCTGTCTCTCAGACTAATCGCACGACCTCCCGGGCTTTTATCCCGCCGTGTAACCGCACCCGCCAGGGCAACGGTCTGCCTCTCTCGGACCAGCCGCAGTAGTTTGTCCCACTGCCGGAACCCTAGAAGCTCTCCTGTTGGCTCATAACCCTATCCTAATCCTCCCCCTGTAAAAAACAGTTACTTTTGCTACTTTTTACAAAAATTTACAATCTTTTTCTTGGGGATTGTTCCTATGTATGCCCACAGATTTCTGTCCGCAAAAGTGTATCTTAAGATACTGTTTTCCCTGATTTGCTTTGGGGATGCTGAAGCAGTACCGGAAGCGTCGGTATCGGGGGTAAAATCATCAGGATTTCCCAGACGCTTTGCTGGTGATAAATGGTTCGTTTTTCGGGAGTTTACGGGTGGCATGAAATGGAAATCTCACGCTTGGAATGGGTTGTTTTTTGTGTTGGCAATGATGCTAGCCGTCAGTTGTGTCAGCCCTACGGCAGAGAATCAAGCTCCCATCGTACGCCTGGGTTTTAGTGCCTGGCCGGGCTGGTTCCCCTGGCAGGTCGCCCAGGAAAAAGGAATTTTTACCGCCCAAAATGTGCAGGTAGATTTGAAGTGGTTTGATAGCTATTTGGATTCCATTAATGCTCTAACGGCACAACAGTTGGATGCCAATTCCCAGACCCTTAATGACACCATTAGCGCCGTAGCCGGTGGTGCGGATCAGGTGATTGTTTTGGTGAATGATAATTCGACGGGAAATGACAAAATCATCGTCCGGGCAGGCATTAATACCATTGCGGATTTGAAGGGGAAAAAAGTCGCTGCTGAAGAGGGCACGGTGGATCATTTTCTCCTGCTGTTGGGCATGGAACAAGCGGGATTAAAACCCTCGGATATTACCTTTGTGCCCTTGGAAACCGGGAAAGCCGCCACCGCCTTTGTCGCCGGACAGGTGGATGCGGTGGGGGTGTTTGCGCCGTTTACCACCCAAGCCTTGAAACGTCCGGGCAGTAAGGAATTATTCAGTTCCAAGGATTTTCCGGGGGCGATTTCTGACCATTTGGTATTTACCCGGAGCTTTGTGAATGAGCATCCCGAACAGGTGCAGGCGCTGGTGGATGCCTGGTTTGCGACGACGAAATTTCTGGAAACCAATCCCGAGGAAGCCACTGCCATTATGGCGAAAAAAGCCAATGTTTCGGTGGAAGAATACAAGCAATATGCAGGCGGCACCCGCATTTTTACAGTGCAGGAAAATATCACTGCTTTTCAACCTGGCAATGATATGTCCTCGTTGCCTTTTGCCGCTAAGAAAATCAGTGCCTTTTTAACACAAGTCGGTTTAGCCAAAACGCAACCGGATTTAAGCAAATTGTTCGACGACCGATTTGTGAAAGCCCATGCCCAAGCCCAAATGTCCCCCGTTCCAGTCACTTCCCATGACCGATCCAGCCCGTTCCCAGCGCATTCGTGACCAGTTACAGCCCCGGCGACTGCGCCCGTCGGTATTTTGGCGGCTGGCTGAGGACATTCCCCCCCGGTTGTACTGGCGGTTGGTGACCCTCTCGATCCTGTTTCCCCTGGCGGTGTGGGGGTTGGTGACCTGGGTGGGGGCGGTTGACCCGACGTTTTTGCCCTCGCCGGGACAGGTGGTGCAGGCGGCGATTCGGCTGGGGCGTTCGGGGGAATTGTGGCAGGATACCTGGGCAAGTGTGGGGCGCATCGGGGTCGGGTTTACCCTCTCGGCGTTGGTGGCGATTCCGGTGGGATTGTTGATGGGAAGTTTTGCCAGTGTGCGGGCGTTGTTGGAACCCTTGTTTGGGTTGATGCGCTATATGCCTGCTCCGGCGTTTATTCCCCTCTTGATTTTGTATCAGGGGGTGGGGGAAGCACCGAAAGTAACGCTGATTTTTATTGGCACGTTTTTCTTCAATGCGTTGATGGTCATGGATACGGTGAAATTTGTGCCGAAGGAGTTAATTGAAACGACTTATATGCTAGGAGGAAATCGGGTGGCAACGGTGATGCAAGTGATTTTTCCCCATGTGTTGCCGGGGGTTTTGGATGCCTGTCGGATCAATTTGGCGGCGGCTTGGCAGTTGGTGATTGTGGCGGAATTAGTGGCGGCAACGGAGGGGTTGGGGCGGCGCATTAGTTTGGCGGGAAGATTTTTACGGACGGATGAAATTTTTGTGGGGATTATCGTGATTGGACTAATCGGGTTGGGGTTGGATTTGTTGTTTCAATATCTGGTGCGGTTGACCTGTCCTTGGGCGGATGCCAAATGAGTTTTTTCGATTACCAATTGGGAGGTTCATTCATGTTTTTACAGGTGCGACAGTTGAGCAAACATTTCCCGACCAAGCGGGGCACATTGGTGGCGCTGGAGGATATTAATTTCTCTGTGGCTGCTGGGGAGTTTGTCTGTGCGGTGGGGGCTTCGGGTTCTGGTAAATCTACTCTCCTGCGGCAGATTGCGGGGTTGGATCAGCCGACGTGTGGGGGGGTGTGGATTGATGGACAGCGGGTGACGGGTCCAGGGGCGGATCGGGGGATCGTCTTTCAGCATTACAGTTTGTACCCCTGGATGACGGTACAGGAGAATGTGGAGTTTGGCTTAAAATTGCACGGGATTCCCCCCCGGGTGCGGCGGGAACAGGCGCAGTACTACCTGGAGGTGGTGGGATTGACGGCGTTTGCCCAGGCGTTGCCCCGGCAGTTGTCTGGAGGGATGAAACAGCGGGTGGCGATTGCCCGGGCGTTGGCGGCGGAACCCCGGATTTTATTGCTCGATGAACCCTTTGGGGCGTTGGATTTGCACACCCGGGAAACCATGCACGAATTTATGGTGCAATTGTGGCAACGCACCCGTTTGACCGTGTTTATGATCACCCACGATGTGGAGGAGGCGGTATTTTTGGCGAATCGGATTTTGGCGTTGAGCGCTCACCCGGGGCGCATCTGTCGGGAGATGCAGGTGGAATTGCCGGATCGGAGTTTGGGGGTGATGGCAATCAAACGCCATCCGGCTTTTCATGACTACCGGGATGAATTGGTGCGGCTGTTGCGGCAACAGGGACGGGCGGATGCGCCTACCCCGGCGTTGGTGGCATAGGGTCATCCTTCCAGGTCAGAAGTGTGGAACCCTGCAACAAAAGTTCATAAATTTGAGGCAGGTACAACGCTTTATGATGACAAATCTTTTCGTTATCAATGAGAATCTGGCTCTCAAATGGTAATGGTTTTCGTTGTCAGACTAGATGCACATTCTGGCACAAACCTTCAAAATCTCCTCAAAATCTTAGGATTCGACACTTCTGCTTCTAAGTGACTTATGATCTCAAGCCTCGATTTGCCATCCTTGCGTCAGGCGTACAGCACGGGGCAGGTGACCCCGGTTGACGTTGTCGAAACGGTGTACGAACGGATTGAACGCTATGCTGACCCGGCGGTGTGGATTTATTTGGCGCCCAAGGAGGAGAGTTTACGGCGGGCGCAGGCGTTGACCCCAACCGAACCGAGCCAGTTGCCCCTGTACGGCATTCCCTTTGCCATCAAGGACAATATGGATTGGGCGGGGGTGCCCACGACGGCGGGGTGTCCCAGTTTTGCCTATGCGCCCCAACAGTCGGCGACGGTGGTGAACCGGTTAATCTTCGCCGGGGCAATCCCCATCGGGAAAACCAATTTGGATCAGTTTGCGACGGGGTTGGTGGGCACCCGTTCTCCCTACGGCATTTGCCGCAATCCCTTTCACCCGGAGTACATTCCGGGGGGGTCGAGTTCCGGGTCGGCGGTGGCGGTGGCGGCGGGGCTGGTGAGTTTTAGTTTGGGGACGGATACGGCGGGGTCGGGGCGGGTGCCAGCGGCGTTTAACCAGATCGTGGGTTTGAAACCGACCCGGGGTTATCTCAGTACCCAGGGGGTGGTGCCCGCCGTGCGGAGTCTGGATTGTGTGTCCATCTTTGCCCTCACCTGCCGGGATGTCCAGGCGATTCTCCGGGTAGCCGCTGGGTTTGACCCGCTTGACCCCTTTTCCCGGTCGCCCCAGTGGACGGATCAACCGCCGGGTCTGCGGGTGGGGGTGCCGCCGAGGGAACAGTTGGAATTTTTTGGGAATCAGGCGGCGGCAGAAAATTATCAGCAGGCGTTGACCCGGCTGGCAGGGTTGGGGTGTACCTTGGTCACGGTGGATGTTATGCCCTTTTTGACAGCGGGTGACTTATTGTATGAGGGGGCGTGGTTAGCGGAGCGGACGGCGGCGGTGGGGGAATTTCTCCGCCAGACTCAGACCGGGGTTGACCCGGTGGTGCGGCAAATTATCCTGGCAGGTGAGGCGATTTCCGGGGTGCGGGTGTTCCAGGATATGTACCGTTTGGCGGCGCTGAAACGGAAAACGGAAATGCAATGGGCGCAGATGGATATGCTGGTTCTGCCCACCACGGGGACGATTTACCGGATAGCGGAAGTGCTAGCTGAACCCATCGCCCTGAATCGCCATTTGGGACGGTACACCAACTTTGTGAATTTACTCGACCTGTGTGCCTTGGCAGTACCGAGCGGCAGGCAACCCAACGGTCTCCCGACCGGCATCACCCTCATGGCTCCGGCGGGGTGGGATCAATGGCTGTGCCACTGGGGGCAACGGTATCAAGCGGCGTTGGGGGAAATGTTAGGAGCGACTGCAATGGCTGAGCAGGAGGTGTCCCCATGACCGAACCCTACCGCTTGGCGGTCGTCGGTGCCCATTTGACCGGACAACCCCTGAACTATCAACTCCAGGAATTACAGGCTCGGTGCCTGCGTACCTGTACCACCGCACCCCTCTATCGGCTGTACGCCCTTGCCGGTGGGGAGATACCCAAACCCGGTCTGGTGCGCCAAGGGGCAGGGCAACCGGGCTATGCCATCGAAGTGGAAGTGTGGGCTTTGTCAGCTACCAGTTTTGGGCACTTTGTGGCGCAAATTCCCTCACCCTTGGGGATTGGCACGCTGATTTTAGAAGACGGGGAAACGGTCAAGGGCTTTGTGTGTGAGTCGTTTGCGGTGGCGGATGCCCTGGATATTTCCCATTACGGCGGCTGGCGGGCGTATCTGGCGGCGCAGGCGAGAAAAAATTCCTCAGAACCCCTAGACAAATCCAGAGATTCAGTCTAGTATTTTAGATTGTGTCGCTAATCCACTGACCCGGTTGACCCTGGAACAGTGGGAGATACTGCATACCTTGGTAGTAATTTACGGGGGAATGTAAGTCTCGGGGCGACTGGGATAGAGTTTGGTTTGTGCATGGGTTTACTCCTATCGTGTTTCCTGTTCGGGAAATGCGGTTGAACCTGTGGGATTGATGGCGTTGTGGAGGCCAGTCGTGGCATTGGGAATCCTGGGAACCAAGTTGGGCATGACCCAGCTTTTTGATGAAACGGGCAAGGCGGTGCCGGTGACGGTGGTGCAGGCGGGGTCTTGTACGGTGACGCAGTTGAAAACCACCGCCACGGATGGCTACGATGCGGTGCAACTGGGGTTTGGGGTGACCCGGGAAAAGACCCTGAGCAAGCCGGAGCGGGGACATTTGCAAAAGGCGAACGCCCCGTGGGTGAAGCATCTGCGGGAATACCGGTTGGACAATCCCACCCAGTACCAGGTGGGTCAGCAGATTACGGTGGCATTGTTCCAGCCGGGGCAACGGGTGGACGTGGTGGGCACCAGCATCGGGCGGGGCTTTGCAGGCTACCAACGGCGGCACCATTTTGGGCGCGGGCCAATGGCGCACGGTTCCAAAAACCACCGCCAGCCCGGTTCGATTGGGGCGGCCATGAATCCCAGCCAAAACAGCGACCAGTACGGGGTTGTGCCGCCAATGACCATATGAATTACCCCCGCCGTGACCACCACGCTGACCACCGGGTAACGACTGTAGTAGGAACGGATGCGCCGGGACAGGGACATGGGCACACCAAAGGCAAAGAGTGTGTCTCAATCTTAGCCTAGTGAATCAAGCCCAACCACGTCAGCACCCCTTTGTCGGTGACCAACTCAATGACAATTGCCACCACAAAGCCCATCCTAGCGGCCGTCCGTTGAGGCGCTCGCTGTAGAGATTAAACCCGAATTTCGGCTCATCCAACTGGGGGGTTTTGCTGGGTTGAGGAACTTGAGTCATCGGTTAGCCCTAATCGTGGTTTTGTTATCTAATTGCTGTTTTATCGTGTTTGTGAAACAGGTGAATTTTTTACCTGCTGATAAAGTGCCATATACCGTCGGGCTTGTTGTCCCAAGTCGTACTCCTGTAGGGCAACTTCTCGGCAGTTGCGGGCAATTTGTTGACGATACCCCTCATTGACAAGCATCTGCTCAATTTGATGGGCTAAGTCCTGGGGATTTTCGGGTTCGGCTAACAAACCAGTAATACCCGGTCGCACCAATTCTGGCACTCCCCCCACCGCAAAAGCAATTAGGGGTGTTCCACAAGCCATTGCTTCTTGAAGAACTAGGGGTAAGTTATCTGCCCGGGTTGGTAGAATAAACACATCAGCGGCGGCAAAAATCCCGGCTTTTAATTGGTCTAACTGAATGTAACCTAGGGGATAAACTGCCATATCTACCCCTGTTTTTAATACATTACCCGCTGTACCCATTGCCATTACAATAGTTTCTTTTTTGAGGGTAATTGGCAATAAATTTAATGCTTGGATCAATAAACGGCTACCTTTTCGGGGGTCATGAAAATTGAGGGAAGAAGTGAGTAAGACATATTTTTTATCACCAATGCCTAGGAAATAACGACACCATTCCTTTTCCATAGGGCGATAGGTTTCCAGGTCAACGCCGTTAGGAATATGATGAATCTCCAAATGATTTAACATACTGGACTGGACTTGATTCATTAACCAACGGCTGGGGGTAACAATCGTTAAATGGGCGTGGTGATAGACCCAATTTTTGAGTCGCCATTCGATGGCGGTACTATCCCGTTTAATCGCTGGATAAATGTTCAAGTAAGGGCAGCAACCACAGCCTTTTTGCCAGCGATTGCAATCAAAGCTATAGCTACAATGCCCTGTAAAACTCCACATATCATGCAGGGTATAAATTCCCGGTTTATGGCGGGTTAAATAGGGCAAAAACAAATAATTAAAGTAGCCCCCATGTAAATTATGGAAATTCAAAACATCTGCCTCTTGATAAAAGGGATGTTTGACAATCGCTTGCGTACCCCATTGGGTGACATAATTTAAGCCTAAAATATCTGCGAGGTTCTGTAATTTTTTCCGAAAGGGAGTCCTGGGGATGGCTACTATGAAAGGGTCTGTTTGGGTCACCTGACCAACCAAAAGTTTGGAGGCAATTCCCTGGCGCAACAAACCCTGGTGCAGGCGGTAGGCGGCAATCGCCCCTCCGCCAAGGCAATCTGACTGATTGATGTGTAAAACATTCATGGCTTAAATCCTACAGCAATCCCACCGGATAGGGTCGGCGGCGAAATCATTGAGGGGATAAATATTTTTGGAGCATGGAAGGGAGGGACATTCTAAAGCACCTCTGTAAATTCAAAGTTAGCGGTCGCACGCCCTTGGTTCTCAATAATATTGATATTCCAGCGAGATAACCTTCTGGTAATGCAAATAACATAGAAGTGCCCTGAAGGTTATCTCACTACAAGGCTGAGAAGTCCAGGGGCGGTGTCCCTGCGACCCCGTATTCTGCCCTAGGATTTTAGTCTTGGGCTGTCGCTAGGTTTCTCACTTCGCTCATGTCCCTGCCCCCTTAGTTGCATTGATTGGATGAATGTGGGAGTACCAACACCTGGGCATTACAATCCCTGGACAAATTAACCCAAGGAGATGTGGTCTTTACCCCCCGACAGACGGCAGGGCGAGGACAACAGGGACGTTCTTGGCATGCCCCAGCAGGGGTTTTCACCGCCTCGTTTATTTTAGAACCGCTGGCTCCCCGGAATTGCCCTGGTTGAGTTTGGCGGCGGGGTTGGCAGTGATCCATGCGGTCGAGGATTTACTGCCCCTGCCTGCCCTGGGGTTGGGCATCAAATGGCCGAATGATGTATTACTCTGGGGGCAGAAGGTGGGGGGTCTGCGGGTGGGGGTGCCGCCGCGGGAGCAGTTGGATTTTTTTGGCAATCAGGCGGCGGCGGAGAATTACCAGCAGGCGTTGACCCGGCTGGCAGGGTTGGGGTGTACCTTGGTCACGGTGGATGTTATGCCGTTTTTGGCGGCGGGTGACTTATTGTATGAGGGGGCGTGGTTAGCCGAGCGCACGGCGGAGGTGGGGGAATTTCTCCGCCAGACCCAGGCGGGGGTTGACCCGGTGGTGCGGCAGATTATCCTGGCAGGTGAGGCGATTTCTGGGGTGCGGGTGTTCCAAGATATGTACCGTTTGGCGGCACTGCAACGGAAAACCGAGATGCAATGGGCGCAGATGGACATGCTGGTTCTGCCCACCACCGGGACGATTTACCGGGTAACGGAAGTGCTGGCTGAACCCATCGCCCTGAATCGCAATTTGGGACGGTACACCAACTTTGTGAATTTACTCGACCTGTGTGCCTTGGCACTACCGAGCGGCAGGCAACCCAACGGTCTCCCGACCGGCATCACCCTCATGGCAAGGGCGGAGCGGGATCAATGGCTGTGCCACTGGGGGCAACGGTATCAAGCGGCACTGGGGGGAATGTTGGGGGCGACTGGGATTCCTTGGGGGGGGGATTGCCTCATGACCGAACCCTACCGCTTGGCGGTCGTCGGTGCCCATTTGACCGGACAACCTTTGAACTATCAACTGCAAGAATTACAGGCTCGGTGCCTGCGTACCTGTACCACCGCCCCCATTTACCGCTTGTACGCCCTTTTTGGTGGGGAGATACCCAAACCCGGTCTGGTGCGTCAAAGGGCAGGGCAACCGGGCTATGCCATTGAAGTGGAAGTCTGGGCTTTGTCAGCTACCAGTTTTGGTCAATTTGTGGCGCAAATTCCCTCACCCCTGGGGATTGGCACGCTGATTTTAGAAGACGGGGAAACGGTCAAGGGCTTTGTGTGTGAGTCGTTTGCGGTGGCGGATGCCCTGGATATTTCCCATTACGGCGGCTGGCGGGCGTATCTGGCGGCGCAGGCGAGAAAAAATTCCTCAGAACCCCTAGACAAATCCAGAGATTCAGTCTAGTATTTTAGATTGTGTCGCTAATCCACTGACCCGGTTGACCCTGGAACAGTGGGAGATACTGCATACCTTGGTAGTAATTTACGGGGGAATGTAAGTCTCGGGGCGACTGGGATAGAGTTTGGTTTGTGCATGGGTTTACTCCTATCGTGTTTCCTGTTCGGGAAATGCGGTTGAACCTGTGGGATTGATGGCGTTGTGGAGGCCAGTCGTGGCATTGGGAATCCTGGGAACCAAGTTGGGCATGACCCAGCTTTTTGATGAAACGGGCAAGGCGGTGCCGGTGACGGTGGTGCAGGCGGGGCCTTGTACGGTGACGCAGTTGAAAACCACCGCCACGGATGGCTACGATGCGGTGCAACTAGGGTTTGGGGTGACCCGGGAAAAGACCCTGAGCAAGCCGGAGCGGGGACATTTGCAAAAGGCGAACGCCCCGTGGGTCAAGCATCTGCGGGAATACCGGTTGGACAATCCCACCCAGTACCAGGTGGGTCAGCAGATTACGGTGGCATTGTTCCAGCCGGGGCAACGGGTGGACGTGGTGGGCACCAGCATCGGGCGGGGCTTTGCCGGGTATCAACGGCGGCACCATTTTGGGCGGGGGCCAATGGCGCACGGTTCCAAAAACCACCGCCAGCCCGGTTCGATTGGGGCGGGTACTACCCCGGGGCGGGTCTATCCGGGGAAACGCATGGCGGGGCAAATGGGCAACCAGCGGGTGACAATCAAAGATTTGAGCATCTTTAAGATTGACCCGGAGCGCCATTTGATCCTGATTCGGGGGTCAGTGCCGGGCAAACCGGGTGCCCTGGTGAGTGTCACCCCCGCCAAACTTGTGGGCGCAAAGGGGTAAATCATGGTGGCATTAGCGGTCAAAAATTGGCAAGGGGAAACCAGCGGCGAAGCGCCCTTGGAACTGCGGGTGGCGAAACCGGAGACGGCGAACCATATCCTGCATCGGGCAGTGGTGCGGCAATTAGCCCATGCCCGGCAGGGAACCGCCTGTACCAAAACCCGGGCGGAGGTCAGCGGCGGTGGACGCAAACCCTGGCGACAAAAGGGCACAGGGCGGGCAAGGGCGGGTTCCAATCGCTCCCCCCTGTGGCGGGGTGGGGGGGTGATTTTTGGCCCCAAACCCCGGGATTACGAGTTGAAAATGAACCGGAAAGAACGCCGGTTGGCGCTTCGCACCGCCTTGATGAACCGGGTCGAGCAGACCATTGTGGTGGAAGAATTTACGGAGCAATTGCCCCGCCCCAAAACCAAGGAAATGGTGCAAGCCCTGAGCCGGTGGGGGGCTGACCCGGAAGCCAAAATTTTGTTGATCGTGCCGGACATTACGGAAACCCTGGGGTTATCGGTGCGGAATTTGCCCCGGTTGACCCTCTTGCGGGCGGATCAATTAAATGTGTGGGACATTCTCCATGCGGACACCCTCGTGGTGACGGTGGGGGCGTTGCAAAAAATTCAGGAGGTGTACGGGGATGGGTCGGATCACCACGCTTAAACCCCGCCAGGATGACCCCCGTCGGTTGGTGGATTGTATTATCCGCCCCCTGGTGACGGAGAAGGCGACCCGGTTGTTGGAGCAGAACCAATACACGTTTGCCGTGCGTCCCCAAGCTACCAAGCCGGAGATCAAAGCCGCTATTGAACTGCTGTTTGACGTGAAGGTGGTGGCGGTGAATACCCTGCATCCGGCGGAGCGCCGGAAACGGGTGGGGCGGTTTGCGGGGCAAAAACCCCATTACAAAAAGGCGATGGTGACCCTGGCCAAGGGTGACCAAATTGTGCTGTTTCCGGAGGTGTAGGAGCGACCTATGGCTTTACGTATTTATCGTCCTTTAACGCCAGGCACCCGGGAACGCTCGGTTTCAGATTTTGCCGAAATTACTAAAACCAAACCGGAAAAATCCCTGGTCACCCACCACCATTCCCCTAAGGGGCGCAACAACCGGGGGGTGATCACCACTCGCCATCGGGGCGGCGGCCACAAACAGTTGTACCGGCTTGTGGATTTTCGGCGGGACAAGCGGGGGATTCCGGCGAAAGTGGCGGCTATTGAGTACGACCCCAACCGCAACGCCCGTTTAGCCCTGCTCTATTACCGGGATGGGGAAAAACGCTACATTTTGCATCCCCGCAAGCTGGCGGTGGGGGCGACGGTGATCGCTGGCCCGGATGCCCCGATTGAGATTGGCAATGCCCTACCCCTGAGCAACATCCCTTTGGGGACGGAGGTGCATAACGTGGAATTGGTGCCCGGTAAGGGGGCGCAGATGGTGCGTGCGGCGGGTGCCAGTGCCCAGGTGGTGGCCAAGGAGGGGGATTTTGTCGCCCTGAAATTGCCCTCCGGGGAGGTGCGCCTGTTCCGGCGGGAAGGCTATGCCACCATCGGGCAGGTGGGGAATGTGGAACACAACAACATCACCCTGGGGAAAGCGGGGCGCAAACGCTGGCTGGGTCGTCGTCCCGAGGTGCGTGGTTCGGTGATGAACCCGGTGGATCACCCCCACGGGGGCGGGGAGGGGCGGGCACCCATTGGCCGCAGTGGCCCGGTCACCCCCTGGGGCAAACCCGCCTTGGGGCGCAAAACCCGCAAGCGCCATAAACCCAGCGATAAGTTGATTATCCGTCGTCGGAAAGGGAGGAACTAGCCATGCCCCGGTCATTGAAAAAAGGGCCGTTTGTGGCCGACCACCTGCTCAGCAAAATTGAAAAGCTGAACGAGCGCAATGAGAAACAGGTGATCAAAACCTGGTCCCGGGCATCCACGATTGTGCCGGAGATGATCGGGCATACGATTGCGGTCTATAACGGCAAACAGCACGTCCCCGTGTACGTCACCGACCAGATGGTGGGGCATAAATTGGGGGAATTTGCCCCGACCCGCACCTTCAGGGGGCATACCAAAAGTGACAAGAAAGCCAAACGCTAGGAGGAGGACATGGTGATTGCCACGGAAGGCCCGGAAGTGCGTGCCGTATTGCGCTTTACCCGTTTGGCTCCCAACAAGGTGCGGCGGGTGTTGGATCAGATTCGGGGGCGGAGCTACCGGGAAGCCCTGATGATCCTGGAATTTATGCCCTACCGTCCCTGTGGGCCCGTGATGCAGTTATTGCGTTCGGCGGCGGCCAATGCGGAGCGCAATAACGGTTTGGATCGCACCAAGCTGGTGATTACCCAGGCGCGGGCGGACGGGGGGCCGATGCTCAAACGCTACCAACCCCGGGCTCGGGGGCAAGCCTACCGGATTCACAAACCCACCTGTCACATCACCATTGCGGTGCGGGAACGGGCGGACAACCAAGGGGAGGGCAAATAATCATGGGACAAAAGACACATCCGGTGGGATTTCGGTTGGGGATTATCCGGGAGCACCAGTCCCGTTGGTTTGCCCCCCACCGCCAGTACCCGGAACTGTTACAGGAAGACCAAAAAATTCGGGAATTTATCATGAAAAAGCTGGGGAAAGCCGCCATCGCCCGGGTGCACATCCAGCGCAAGGCCGACCAAATCGAATTGGCGGTGCATACGGGTCGCCCGGGGGTGGTGGTGGGTCAGCGGGGTGCGGGGATCGAAGCCCTCCGCAAGGACGTGGAAAAACTCCTGGGGCGGCAACAGGTGAAAATCCGGGTGGTGGAAATCAACAAGGTGGATGCGGAAGCCCCCCTCTTGGCGGATTACATCGTGGAGCAGTTGGAAAAGCGGGTTGCCTTCCGGCGGGCGGTGAAACAGGCGATCCAGCGGGCGCAACGGGCGGAAGTGCAGGGGATCAAAATCATGGTGGCCGGACGGCTGAACGGGGCGGAAATCGCCCGCAGTGAATGGGTACGGGAAGGCCGGGTGCCTTTGCAAACCCTGCGCGCTGACATTGACTTTGCCCAGCGCACCGCCAAAACCATCTACGGCATCCTGGGGGTGAAGGTGTGGGTGTTTCGGGGGGAAGTGGTGCCCGGTGTCCCGGAAGCCCCCGCCGTCCGTACCGGCAAACCCAACGCCCGTCCCCCCCGCCGTCGGCAACAGTTTGAAGACCGTTCAGGAGCCGAGGTACAGGAGTAGGAAACCATGCTTAGCCCAAAACGTACCAAATTTCGCAAACAACAACGGGGCAACCGCCGGGGTGCCGCCAGCCGGGGCAACACGATTGTGTTCGGGGATTATGGACTGCAAGCCCAAGCCCCCGCCTGGATTACCGCCCGTCAGATCGAAGCCTGTCGGCGGGCCATGAACCGGTGCATCAAGCGGGTCGGCAAGATTTGGATTCGCATCTTTCCCGACAAACCCGTGACCCTGCGCCCGGCGGAAACCCGGATGGGTTCGGGGAAAGGCTCCCCGGAATTTTGGGTGGCGGTGGTCAAACCCGGCACCATCCTCTTTGAAATGGGCAATGGTGTCCCGGAGAGCGTGGCACGAGAAGCCATGCGGTTAGCCGCCTACAAACTGCCCATCAAAACCAAATTTATTACCCGTACAACCCAGGAGGTCTCCAGCGATGGCGTTCCCCAAAATGTCTGACATCCAAGCCCTGGACGACACCCGGTTGGCTGAGGAAATCCTGGCGGTCAAAAAGGAACTGTTCCAACTGCGGTTTCGCCAAGCCACCCGTCAGCCGGTGAAAGCCCATGAATTTCGCCATGCCCGGCATAAGCTGGCGCAGTTGCTCACCCTAGAACACCAACGGAGGCAGCATCATGGCGGTTAAACAACTGGTGGGGGTGGTGGTCAGCAACAAGATGGACAAAACCGTGGTGGTGGCGGTGGAAAACCGGGTGGCTCACCCCCGCTACGGCAAAATCGTGGTGCGTACCAAGAAGTACAAAGCCCACGACGAGGAAAACCGTTGCCAGGAAGGCGACCGGGTGCGGATCGCAGAAACCCGTCCCTTGAGCCGTACCAAGCGGTGGCAAGTGATTGACATTCTCAGTACCACAGCCGGAGACACCCCATGATCCAACCCCAGACCTATTTGAATGTGGCCGACAACAGCGGTGCCCGCCGGATCATGTGCATCCGGGTGCTGGGTTCTACCGTGGGCAGTAAGGGTTTAACCAAAGGCGGTGGGAGCAAAGTCACCGCTGGGATTGGCGATGTGATCGTAGCCGTGGTCAAGGATGCCGCCCCCAATATGCCTGTGAAAAAATCCGAGGTGGTGCGGGCGGTGGTCGTTCGTACCCGGAAAAATCTGCGGCGGGAAAGCGGCATGAGCATTCGCTTTGACGACAACGCCGCCGTGATCATTAACAAAGACGGCAACCCCCGGGGCACCCGGGTGTTTGGCCCCGTGGCGCGGGAACTGCGGGACCGTAACTTTACCAAAATTGTTTCCCTAGCACCGGAGGTCTTGTAATGGTACGGCGTTTGCAACCGGGGTTGGTGAAAAAGCTGACCAAACAGGCGGGGATTCGCCCCCACCGCAACGGCCTGCGCTACAAGATGCACGTCCGCAAAGGGGACACGGTGCAGGTGATCAGCGGCGACGACAAGGGCAAAGTCGGGGAAGTGTTGCGGGTCTTGCCGGAAACCAGCCAGGTGATCGTGGCGGGGGTGAACATTCGCACCAAGCACGTCAAACCCCAACGGGAAGGGGAAAAGGGGCAAATTGTCCGGGCGGAAGCCCCTCTCCACAGCAGTAAGGTGATGCTCTATTCCAAAGAAAAAGATGTGGCCAGCCGGGTCTGTCACACCTACACCGAAGACGGGCGCAAGGTGCGGATGCTGAAAAAAACCGGGGAACTGTTACTGCCCAAACCGACCAAGAAGAAGGGGAACTAGCATGGCACAACGATTGAAATCCCAATACCAGGAAACCGTCATCCCCCGCCTGATGCAGGAATTTGGCTACACCAACGTGCATCAGGTGCCCAAATTGGTGAAAGTCACCGTCAACCGGGGCTTGGGAGAAGCCGCCCAAAACGCCAAAGCCCTGGAATCCTCCCTCCAGGAAATCACCCTGATTACCGGGCAAAAGGCGGTGGTGACCCGGGCGAAAAAGGCGATTGCGGGGTTCAAAATCCGCCAGGGGATGCCCGTGGGGATGATGGTCACCCTGCGGGGGGAGCGGATGTACAGCTTTTTGGAGCGGTTGATCCATCTGGCTCTGCCCCGGATTCGGGACTTTCGGGGGATCAACCCCAAGGGTTTTGACGGGCGGGGCAATTACAGTTTGGGGCTAAAGGAGCAGTTGATTTTTCCAGAGATCGAGTATGACAAAATTGACAAAATTCGGGGCATGGACATTGCCATCATCACCACTGCCCGCACTGACCGGGAGGGGTTGGCCCTGCTCAAAGCCCTCGGGATGCCGTTTCGGGAGAACTAACGATGGTTAACGACACCATTGCCGATATGCTCACCCGGATTCGCAACGCCGGTTTGGCTCACCACCAGACCACCCAGGTGCCCGCCACCCGCATGACCCGCAGTATCGCCCAGGTGCTGAAGTCCGAGGGGTTTATCCAGGACTTCCGGGAGGAGGGGGAAGGGGTACGTAAGGTGCTGGTGATCACCCTCAAGTACAGTGGCCGCCACCGCCAGCCGGTGATTCGCACCCTACGGCGGGTCAGCCGTCCGGGTTTGCGGGTCTATGCCAACCACCGGGAACTGCCCAAGGTACTGGGGGGGATTGGCATTGCCGTCATTTCCACCTCCCAGGGGATCATGACCGACCGGGAAGCCCGTAAAAACGGCATTGGTGGAGAAGTTCTTTGTTATGTCTGGTAGGAGCCGCCATGTCCCGGATTGGTAAACGACCGATTCCTTTGCCCGCCAAGGTCACCGTCGCCCTCGATGGTCAGCGGGTACGGGTCAAAGGCCCCAAAGGGGAACTCCAGCGGGAATTTCCCCCAGGGGTGGTGATCCAACAACAGGAGAATGTCCTACTGGTCACCCGGGCGGACGACTCCCGCCAAAGTCGCCAACTCCACGGCCTGTGCCGCACCCTCATGGCCAACATGGTCGAGGGGGTGGCCAAGGAATTTGAGCGCAAACTGGAAATCCAGGGGGTGGGCTACCGGGCGCAGATGTCCGGCACCAAATTAGTTCTCACCGTGGGCTACAGCCATCCGGTGGAATTTACCCCGCCCCCCGGCATCACCTTCAGCATCGAGGACGCCACCGGCAAAACTGTCAACCAGGGCACCCTGGTGGTGGTGCGGGGCATTGACAAGGAGCAGGTGGGCAATTTAGCCGCTAAGATTCGTTTTGTGCGTCCACCGGAACCCTACAAGGGCAAGGGGATTCGCTACCTGGGCGAAGCGGTGCGGCGCAAGGAAGGCAAAACCACTGGTAAGAAGAAGTAACCAATCGCATCAGGACTATGAAACTCACCCGTATCGAAGCCGTTCAACGTCGTCACCGCCGCATCCGCCAGCGGGTGGTGGGCACCCCGGAACGTCCCCGCCTGGCGGTCTTTCGTTCCCACCAGCACATCTATGCCCAGGTGATTGACGACAGTCGGCACCATACCCTGGTGGCAGCCGCCTCCGTGGAACCCAGCCTGCGCCAGGAATTGGACAATAATGGTGCCACCTGTACAGCCTCGGCCAAGGTCGGCCAGTTGATTGCCGAACGGGCCCTGGCCAAGGGGATTCAGCGGGTCGTCTTTGACCGGGGGGGCAACCTATACCACGGGCGGGTCAAAGCCCTGGCCGAAGCCGCCCGCGCCGCCGGATTAGAATTTTAAGGGAACGAAAGGAGGAATACCCATGGCCAAAGAACGTCGTAGCAAAGCCGCCCGTACCCCGGAAAAAGACCCCGAATGGCAAGAACGGGTCGTGCAAACCCGCCGGGTGACCAAGGTGGTCAAGGGGGGGAAAAAGCTCAGCTTCCGTGCCATCGTCATCGTCGGCAATGAAAAAGGCCAGGTGGGCGTCGGAGTGGGTAAAGCCAACGATGTGAGCGGTGCCGTCCGCAAGGGGGTCGCCGACGGTAAAAAACACCTGATCACCGTGCCCCTGACCCGGGCCAATTCCATCCCCCATCCCACCCAAGCGGTTTCCGGGGCGGCCACGGTGATGATGCGCCCAGCGGCACCCGGTACCGGGGTGATTGCCGGGGGAGCGGTGCGTACCGTGTTGGAATTGGCCGGGGTGAAAAATGTCCTAGCCAAGCAGTTGGGTTCCAGTAGCCCCTTGAACAACGCCCGCGCCGCCGTAGCTGCCCTCTCCAGCCTGCGTACCTTCTCCCAGGTGGCCCAGGAGCGGGGCATTCCCCTCGAACAACTGTACGGTTAAGCGTTTCCCCCATCTTTTCCCTAATTCCAGGTAATAACGATGAACTTACATGATTTACACCCCCAACCCGGTTCCCAGCATCGGCGACGGCGGATTGGCCGGGGCATCAGTGCGGGGCAGGGAGCCAGCGGCGGCTTTGGGATGCGGGGGCAAAAATCCCGTTCCGGTCGCCCCACCCGGCCGGGATTTGAGGGGGGGCAAAACCCCCTGTACCGGCGGATTCCCAAACTGCATGGTTTCCCTGTGGTCAACCCCACCCGCTACACCATCCTCAACGTGGGGGATTTGGCTCGCTGGGAAGGCGAACAACCCGTGACCCTGGAAGCCTTACGGGCGGCGGGCTGGGTGAAGCAACCCCAGGGGGCGTTGAAAATTTTGGGCAAGGGGGACATTACCCACCCCATTCGGGTGGTAGCGGCGGCGTTCAGTGCCTCTGCCGAAGCCAAAATTACAGCGGCGGGGGGCACCTGTGAACGGCTGGAAGGGCATTCCGCTCCCAGCTAACGTCCAGCACTGCTTGTCTTGACCCGACAAACCTGGTCTAATAACGGTGGTCACATGCGGGGGTGGTATGCAGGAAAAAATTAAACTTTTGAAGGCGGTGGCGGTGACCAATCGGGGTCTGCTGGCCTCCTCTCGGTTCCAGGCGGAACTGGATCAACTGATTCGCCAACTGGAAGCCCATAACCCGACTGCCAACCCGGCGCAGGCTCCCGAATTGCTCAGCGGCTGTTGGCAGTTGCTCTACACCACCAGCGTGGATGTGATTGGTCTGGGACGGGTACCGGGGGTGACCCTGGGGCAAATTTATCAGGTCATTCAAGCCGACAAAAATCGGGTGTACAATCTCGCCGAAGCCCAGGGAATTCCCTTTTTAGAGGGGTTATTGGCGGTCAAAGCCCGGTTTGAGGTGGTGAATCCCAGCCGGATTGCCATTTATTTTGAACAAAGTATGCTGGCACTGCAACGATTGGTGGACTATCGCCATCCCACCCAATGGCTCGAGCGTTTGGAGCAGGAAGAACCTTTACCTTTGATCCAAATTCCTCTGGACAGTAGCCGTTCCCAGGGTTGGTTGGACATTACCTACCTGGACATTGACCTACGGATTAGCCGGGGCGACAAGGGTAATGTGTTTGTCCTGGCACGGGTGTAGATGCAGGGGCTTTGGGCACAAGTCCCCATTGCTTGGATAACCTACGGTGCATAACTGACAGCGCCTGCGACCTATCGCAATCCCACTTGATTGGCGTTAGCTTGTGTGCCGTAGGCATACAAAAATTTCCCAGAACCCCGATGCCATTCTCATTAATGATCAGCCAACCTATTACAATTCAACAAAAACAAAATATGCTGTGAATTCCCGGGCATGAGTCGCAAAGTGCCAAATATTTAGGGGTTGTAGTCATTTCAAACAAGTTTGCAACATTCGCCTTTACCTACAAACCCTCTCCTGGAAGCGAATAGAGCGATTGCAAATACCTAAAAAGTGTCGCATTCTAAAACGGAATGACTACATAACGAAAAAACTTCTCATTAAGCACTTGCCTCCAATTTATGTACTTTTGTTGCAGAGTTCAACTAGATCGCAGGGGCACTGCCCCCGTCCTTGATTTTGGGAAATTTCTGTTGATAAATAGGATTCCTATACTTTGAAGGAATATGCTGAATCAGAACCCTAATTGTAACTCCCTGAAGTCAAACCGAGGGCGGGAGAAATAAAACTGAACAAATGGTTCAGCCCCATCCCCCCACCCGGTTACTCATGGGGAATGCCGACTTAGTCGCTCAAATTCACTTCCTGCGGGGGCGCACTTGCCCCATTTTGGGAAGCCGCCCGTTCTGCCCTCGCCTCTGCCACCAAATCCTGGAACGATTCTCCCGCTTCTGCCACCGCACTTTGGGCTTTGTCAAAGGCTTCAAAAACCATTACCAAGCCTTTTTTGGCGGTTTCCCGGGCGGAATCTGCCAACTCACTCTTGGTCGCCATCCCCACCAAGGGAGCCAGCGCCAAAACCCCCACCCCCACAGCCAGAGCCGTCACCGGTTCCAAGCCCAAAAATAAAGCCTCAAATTCCATCCTGCACCCCCACCAAACGGATTGCTCCTCCATCTTAACCGACCTGTCCAGCCCTGGAAAGGCAAGCCACCGGCACCCCCGTCAGGCTAAACGCCCGCACCTCCGTAATGCGCACCGGCACCAACCGCCCCACCTGGGTTTCCCCCGCCACAAAGGTCAGCCGATTCGTGCGGGTACGCCCCATCCCCTGGGTGGCATCCTTGGGATTGACCCCCTCGATGAGAATTTCCGCCACCCGCCCCTGATAGCGTTGGGAGCGTTGCGCCGCCACCTGTGCCACCAGATGATTCAACCGTTGCAGGCGGTCCTGTTTCACCTCCTCAGGAATTTGCCCTTCCCAAGTCGCCGCCGGGGTGCCAGGACGAGGGGAATAGGCGGCTGTATTCAATTGGTCAAAGCCAATCTGCGCCACCAAGTCCAAGGTCTGCTCAAACTGGGCTTCCGTCTCGCCGGGAAACCCCACAATCGCATCGGCACTGATGGCGGCATCGGGCAAATAATGGCGAATTTTGTCAATAATTTGGCGGTACTTTTCCCGGGTGTAGCCCCGCTGCATCCGCCGCAAAATCTCATTGTCCCCGGACTGAAAGGGAATGTGAAAATGCTCGCACACCTTGGGCAGTTCCGCACAGGCTTGGATCAACCGCTCGGTAAAATACCGGGGATGGCTGGTGACAAACCGAATCCGCTCGATGCCCGGCACGTCATGGATAAAATACAGCAAATCCGTCAACGTCACCCGATAACGCCCATCCGGTCGCGTGCCCAAATCCCGCCCATAGGCATCAATATTTTGCCCTAACAATGTGATTTCTTTGTACCCCTGTTCTGCCAGCCCGATAATTTCCTGTTTAATCGCTTCCGGTTGGCGGGATTGTTCTTTCCCCCGCACCTGGGGCACGACGCAATAGGTACAGTGTTCATTGCACCCGTAAATCACGTTCACCCAGGCGGTCACCCGACTGTCCCGGCGGGGTTTGGTGATGTCTTCCATAATATCAATCGCTTCCGTCGCCACCACCTGCTGTCCCTGTTCCACCTGCGCCAAAATATCCCCCAGGCGGTTGGCATACTGGGGTCCCATCACCGCATCCAACTCCGGCACCCGGCGCAGTAACCGTTCCCCCTCCTGTTGGGCAACACAGCCCGCCACCACCAGGGTCAAACCGGGGTTTTGGTGCTTGCGTTTCGCCTGCCGCCCCAGATAGGAATAGACCTTTTGCTCGGCGTTGTCCCGAATCGTACAGGTGTTGTACAAAATCAAATCCGCCTGGTTTTCATCGGCGGTTGCCTCCCAGCCCAAATCCTCTAAAACCCCCGCCATCCGCTCCGAGTCGGCACGGTTCATCTGACAACCAAAGGTGACAATGTGATAACGACGGGTCATGGGCAAAGGGTTACTAAAAATTACTAAAGGGGAATTCCTGGGAAATTAAGCTCAGAGAACTATTATATGCCATGCCCAGGGATGGGAAGGGAGATGGGATTTCCCATGAGGGTTCCTAGGGCAGGGGCAACGACCTGATTTTTTGGCGGAAACTGCGTAGGGTGATGCTCTGGTTCAGGAGTTCCGGCACCCAGACTAAGATGGGCAGATTGGGGAAGATAGCACTGCCCTCAGAACGTTGATATTGCCCCGATTGCAAAACATAAATCGTTAGCTCAGCCTCCCCATAAACCCATAATTCCGGCACGCCCAACCGGGTATAGGCTTCCGTCTGGGAGGTGACATCTCCTTCAATGGCGAGGTCGGGTGGGGGGTCAATCGCTAAGTTGAGCCGGTTGTTACCAATCATGGTGTGATGATTTTGGATGTAAAAACATTGATCCGGTTCAATGCCAAAGTTCATTTCTTGGCGTTTGCAGGTGGTTGACCCAAAACACTCGCAGTCCATCCCTAATTCTTCTAACAGGATTTTCACCAGATCGCCTAGCAGTGATTTCTCTCGTTCATACTTGGGTAATGGCATTCTAATCTTCAAAACTCCATCCCAATAGGCAAGGCGGCTGGCTCATTTTTCGCCCAAGTCAGCCATAATCGCCTCAAATTCAGACCATGTCAGCCCATGAATGAGTAAGCGTTGATCAAGGGGAATATCCAGTTATCGGAATTGTAACGTAACCATTCTTATAGAAGTGGGGTAAAGGTTCACAGTCCCGATGAAGCTAATTCTGGCATTCCCTGAAGGTTAATTCTCTTTTATAATAAAAAATCATTTTCTCATGGGAGCATCAATCATGGGGCTTGAATTGCATAATTTTTATTGGGATCAGGAACGGTTGGTGCAGGTGGAAACCCAACCCCATCATGTGGCGGGTTTGTTGGCGAATATCCGGGAAAGTCTAGCGGATTCAGATGCGGAATGGGAGGATATTTACTCCGCTTACTATGAATGTCCAGAGGATGGCACCACCACGTTTTACGAGGCGGAATCGGCAACGGCGGGCAAACCGGGCATTTGGACGTATATGGTTTACGAATGCGCCCCTGGGGAAGAAACGGTGCTGACCAATGCCGATATTGACACCTACCAGCCGGTTTTGGCACTGCGGGCGTTGGCTGGTCAAGCATGAATGCCGTTCCCCAGGTGGATTTAGCCGCCTTTGTGGCTCCCAATGCGACCTTAATTGGGGATGTACGCCTGGGGGTGGAGGCCAATATCTGGTATCAGGCGGTACTGCGGGGGGATTACAGCCCGATTCTCGTAGGACAGGGCACAAATATCCAGGATGGCTGTATCCTGCACGGCGACCCAGGAGAACCCACGATTCTGGGGGATTGGGTGACAGTGGGACATCGGGCGGTGATTCACAGTGCGACCATTCACACCGGGGCGTTGATTGGCATCGGGGCAATTGTTCTGAATGGGGTGACGGTGGGCACGGGCTGTATCGTGGGGGCAGGGGCGGTGGTGACCAAATCTTTGCCGGATTATTCCCTAGCGGTGGGGATTCCCGCCAAGGTGGTACGGGAGGTGACCCCCCAGGAGGCGGCGAACCTAATCACCCATGCCCAGGAGTACGTTATTCTCGCCCGCCAGCACGCCCGTCAGGTTTTGGAGGGAAAGGGTTCCCCAAAAATGGGGCTGAGGTAGGCGACCAAGGCACCGATGGCAAACCCAGCGACGTTCCGCACGACGGGCAACCAATCGCTGGTGCGGCTGAGCACTGGGCCCAAACCGAAGGAGATAAACAGCATTCCCCACAGGGGCGAGAAAATCAATACCCATTGCCAGGCGATCACCTGCCCTTGGCGACGGGGTTGGGCGGCAAACCCGCAAATCACACCCCCCACCAGGGAGGTAATCAGGGTCAACAGCCATTGCTCCTGGGGTAAACCGGGCACCACTTTGCATCCCTCTTCCCGCACCAAACAGGTTTCTACCGAATGCAGGGCTTGGATAATCGCCTGGTCTTCCCCGTGTTCCCGGACGTAAAACATATTCCCAAACCGGGCTTGCAGTTCAATCCAAAACAGGCGGGGCATTTTTTCATAAACCGCATCCCCGACGTTGAAACTCAGCAAATTGCCGCCCCGGGGGTCTGCTACCAACAACACACTCCGGTCATCCAAACCCCAAAAATCCTTGACTGCCTTGCCGGGGGTGCGGTCGTACTGGGTCACCACCCGCAGTTTCCAGCCATGTTCCTGCTCAAATTGCTCCAACTCCTGCGCCAAAGCCATTTCCTGGACATCGGTGAGGGAACGATTCAGGTCAATAATCGGCGTGGGCTGGCTGGGCAAAAGGTCGGGATTATCGTAGGCAAAGGCGGGCGACACCCACAGCCCCCAACCCAATACCACCGCCAACACCCACCCCATTACCCAGGAACATGACTTAAACATCGCTGGCATCACTCCGTAGAAAAACCGTAAATTAACTAATCGCTCAACAAAATTTACATTTTGTAACTTGCCTTTAATTTTAGAAAGTTTTGGGGCTTGCGTCAAATGGGGGGTTGGTTAGACTGGGGGAGTAGGGTTATGCCGCAGGTGACGGGTGGAAATCACGTTTTTGGGAACCAGTTCGGGGGTGCCGACCCGGGGGCGGAATGTATCCAGTATCGGGTTAAAGTTGCCCCAGCGGGCGGAGGTGTGGCTGTTTGACTGTGGGGAGGGCACCCAGCACCAACTGTTACGCAGTGAGTTAAAAACCAGTCAAATTCGCCGGATTTTTATCACCCACATGCACGGGGATCATATTTTTGGCTTGGTTGGGTTGCTCGCCAGTTGTGGCTTGGCGGGGGACAATCACCGGGTGGACATCTATGGTCCGGCGGATTTGCAGGGGTATATCAAAGCCTGTTTGCGCTACAGTCAGATGCGGTTTGCGTTTCCGGTGGAGGTGCATCCGGTGTCGCCGGGGTTGGTCTATGAGGATGGGGAATTTCAAGTGACCTGTGCACCGTTGAAGCATCGGGTGCCCGCCTTTGGCTATCGGGTGGGGGAACGGGAACGGGCGGGGGAATTTAACGTGGCGAAGGCGCAGGCGTTGGGGATTCCACCGGGACCGGTGTATGGACAGTTGAAACGGGGGGAAACGGTGACCCTGCCGGATGGACGGGTGATCGATGGGCGGCAGTTCTGTGGTTCGCCGCAACCGGGACGGCATTTTGTGTACTGCACGGATACAATTTATTGCGACCAGGCGGTGGCGTTGGCGCAGGGGGCGGATGTGTTGGTGCATGAGGCGACCTTTGCCCACCAGGATGCGGCGTTGGCGTTTGAACGGCTCCATTCCACATCCACGATGGCGGCGCAGGTGGCTCTAGCGGCGGGGGTCAAGCAGTTGATTCTCACCCATTTCAGCCCCCGTTATGCTCCGGGTAATCCCCTGCAATTGAGCGATTTATTGGCGGAAGCCCAGGCGATTTTCCCCAATACGGTGCTGGCGAGTGATTTTTTTACCTACAGCATTCCCCGTGCCCAAACGACAACTACAGTGCCGGTGGGGTGATGAGGCATATCACCACTACTAGACATCTCCGGAAAATATAGCAATCCTATCGGAGATTGAAACAGAAGTCACACGGAAAGCCCGTTGGAAACTGATTTCTGTCAGGGCTTATTGCGTAATCATTTAGGATTGCTATAGTTTACCTGTGATAAAACCATAGTTTTAACTGAAAGTTACAGTCTATTTATCAATTAAAGGACACAAAAGGCCGCGATGATCCTAAAGGCTTGGCATGATTGACCTACAGCAAGTGGGGTTCGACTGTATCCCATAACCACTCAAAAGACTGCAGCCTCAATTCTACGGGTTGATAAGTGGGTTTAGGATACCACCTGAATTTGGCTCCAATCGGTGATCACCGTGTCCGCAAGGGGGGCTAAACCCTGGCTGGGATGGAACCCCCAACTCACCCCGATGGCTCCGGCACAACCCGCCCGTCGTGCCATTTCCAAATCCACCGGCGAGTCCCCCACCATCACCACCTCAGCAGGTTCTAAACCCAGGGCAGTACAGACTTTGTACAGAGGTTCCGGGTCAGGTTTTGTTGGTCCTGTATCAATACCTGTGTGGTAGTCCAGTAGCTCATGTAATTCGTTATGCTGTACAAAAGCCTGAACATTGACGGTTAAATCCGCCGAGAGAATTGCCTGTTTATACCCCGCTTGGGCGATTTGCCCTAAGGTTTTCCGCCCCCCCAAATGAATGGGGATGGTTTTGATCTGCGGGCATTCCTGCTCCACCTGGCGAAATACGTCCTGCGCCATTTTCAAGGCACTACGCCAGTCCCACCCTTGTTCAGCGATATAGGCGGCGGCGGCAATTTCATTTTCGTAGCGACTGCCCACCGCTAGCAGTCCCCCCGGTGCCAGGGTGCCATCGCTCAATCCAAAGGCGGCTTGCAAAGGTGCCCCTATCCCCGGAATTTGGGCATCCAACCGCCGTACCCGCTGATGTCCGACCACCCGCCAGTATTCCACCGTGTCCGCCAGGGTGCCATCCTTATCCCAGATGACGGCTGAAATATCGGGAAATGGGATACCGTTAAATAGGATGGTTGGCATAAATTGGGGGGAAATTTGTTCTCTTTTAGGGTAGCCCAGAAATGACATGGACGCACCTAATGATTATGGATCAGATGGGTTAAATGGCGATGAATTTCCACCATTGCTAAGGTGTCTTGATAGCAGTATTCCCTGAGTTCTTGCCAGGTTTGCGCCTGAATTATTAAATCCCCAGAGTTTATAGCAGTTTCCCAACGATTTTTTGCCATATCCCCTTGATTAATCGCTAGGTCTTTGTAGCTCAAATGGGGAACGAGAACGGGTAGAACTTTTTTCAAGGATATGGAACCCAAAAAATCCGGGTGTTGATAATGATGTTGAAAAATCACCATTTGATCCCACAGACGGTTAACCATACTGTGAAGTTGGGGTGCAAATTCTGGGGTAAATTCCGCTAATTCCCGTAAAACTGACTTTTCATAGGGTTGATTGTAAACAATGATGGAACCCTGCCCCCCAATGGCACTTATTAGGGCTTGGGTGAGTGGTGGACGGGGGTCTTCCCGATCTGTGTGCAGGTATTCACAGTGGCTCAATTCCCCTGTTTCCCTTAAAATGTGACAGCTAAATTGGAAGGGAATACGTTGGTAGGGACGGGTTCCGTTGAATCTAGGAATAGCAGGATTAGTCGCTTCAAAATCAAAGAAATACAGGGGATAAACTAACTCATTGAGTAGTTTTTTAATCTCGTCATGGTTGATATAAATTTCCCGCTGAAGATACCGATGGATGAATGTCTGCTGAGGTGTAGATAAAGTGCTAATAAAATCTGGGGATAGCTTTTCAATATAAAAATTCTTCTCAGCAATTAACGCCTCTTTTTTCTTCTTATCCAGGCGGGAAATTTGAAAGATAGATACTTCGGGAACCTCTCGCCAGCAGTAGTCCTTAAAATTGCAGATATAGGGTTGAGTACAATGATCCCCGATGGGATAGTCCAATTCCGTAGGTTGGTTCAATAATTCCTGAAATGCTTGTAATCTTTGGGGCATTTGGGCAACAATATGTTGCACTTGTTCGGTAACATCTGTTTGGGTAAATAAATTACTCAAATCGGGATAAAAACAATCTTGACTATTGATGTGCATAACCTGGGCTTTCACCAAAGGAATGCCACTCATGGACACCACATACCATTGAATCGCTAAATCTTCAATATGCTCATCTTTGGGCTTCGTGCTGGATTTAATTTCAATGATTTCCCAGTCCTGGGCATTAATTTTGCGGAGTACATCACATTTAACGATAATTCCTTCCCATTTGAAGGTCGCCTCAAATAAACATTCCACCCCTTGAGCAAGTAAATGTGCGGTTTTTTCTTGACATTTTTGGTTGCCAAAACCATTCACCAAGACTCCCCCAGGAAAATAGGTGCGTCCCAAGATACCGACCTCAGTTCCCTGTTGAAATTGGCTTTTTTGGGTATCAGATGGGGGGCTGGCTTTACTGGGGTCATGAAAATCCAGCCATAGGGATTTGGGACATTGTACGCCTTTCATGTAACGGGATTTGGTTAAATGCTCCATGATGGTAAGGGAAAATTTGCAAGATACGTTCCCATTATGCCTGCTTTGATGGTGGTTGGTTGTACGTCCAATGCGGGGAAGTCGTTGTTGGTGACGGCACTCTGCGGTTGGTTGGCACAACAGGGCTATCGGGTCGCTCCGTTCAAGGGGCAAAATATGGCACTCAATGCCTATGTCACGGCGGATGGGGGCGAAATGGGTTATGCTCAGGCGGTGCAGGCATGGGCGGCAGACATTGTCCCGACAACTGCTATGAATCCGATCTTGCTCAAACCTCAAGGGGATATGACTTCCCAGGTGATCATTCGGGGGCGGGCGGTGGGCGTAACCCGGGCGGCGGATTATTACCAAAATTACTTTGAGCAGGGGTGGCAGGCAATCACTGAGGCATTGGCGGAATTACAACAGGAATACGACTATATTGTGTGTGAGGGGGCGGGTTCGCCAGCGGAAATTAATCTGAAGCATCGGGATTTAACCAATATGCGGGTGGCAAAATATCTGCAAGCGAAAACGATTTTGGTAGGGGATATAAATCCAGGGGGCGTGTTTGCCCATATCATTGGCACATTGGCGTTGTTAGAACCAGAAGAACGGGCATTAATTAAAGGTTTGATTATCAATAAATTTCGGGGGCAAATTTCGATTTTACAACCGGGATTGGATTGGTTGGAAAATACCACCGGAATTTCTGTGTTGGGTGTGATCCCTTGGCTGGAATCGGCATTACCGGCGGAAGACTCCTTGAGTTTATTCACCCGCCAAAAAAATCATACGGATTTACAAATTGGGATTATTCACTTACCGAAAATGAGTAACTCTACCGATTTTGACCCCTTAATTTTCGAGCCGACCGTGCAGGTACATTACATTCACTCAGAGCAAGATTTTGGTACCCCGGATGCGGTGATGATTCCTGGGAGTAAAACCACCCTTTTAGATTTAGATTGGTTGCACAAAATAGGTTTGGCAGAGCGGCTCAAAACCTATTACCAAAAGGGGGGATGGGTCTTAGGAATTTGCGGCGGGATGCAGATGTTAGGAATGGATGTGGGTGACCCGGATCGTTTAGAAAGTGATTTGACCCAGGGGCAAGGTCTGGGATTATTACCTATCAAAACCACGATTACTGGGGCTAAAATCACACAACAACGGGAGGTTTTATCAGTTGCTCCCCTACCCAATTTAATGGTTAGGGGTTATGAAATTCATCAGGGTTTTACCCAAGTTATTGGTGAAATTAACCCCTTATTGACTGATCCCCATTTGGGCTATGTAGATAGTACTGGGCGCATTTGGGGCACTTATTTGCATGGGATATGGGAAAATGGGGCATGGCGTAGAGCTTGGTTAAATCAACTCCGTTCCCGGCGGGGATTAGCCCCTTTATCCCTCAACGTGCCGGATTTTCCCCACCAGCGGCGGCAGATGTTGCAACAACTCACCCAAACGGTGGCGGAGTTTATTCCCTGGGCGCAATTCTTAAAGGATTCCTAATGGGGTCAGGGGTAAAATTCTCAAGAAAATCCCTGTAGCATCCCTGGGTGAGCCGCCCTAACGGTTTCTTTGGTCACAGAGGCTACTCTAGACTTATGGCACAATGTTAACGGTTTTGTCCCAGCGTGCAGGATACTTATGGAACAAGCGCTTTATCAATACGCCTGGTTGGTTCCCGTCCTTCCCTTACTGGGGGCAACCCTGGTGGGCACCGGGCTGATTACCTTCGGGGAATGGACTAGTCGCCTGCGGCGGGGGAATGCGGTGTTGATTTTGCTGTTGATGGGGGTGTCCTTGACCCTGTCGGTGGCGTTGTTCTGGAGTCAGGTTTTGGGGCATGACCCCTACACGTGGAATTTCACCTGGGCGGTGGCGGGACCGTTTCACCTGGAGATGGGGTTGGTGGTGGACCGCTTGAGCAGTTTGATGCTGGTGATTGTGACCACGGTGGCGTTGCTGGTGATGATTTACAGCGATGGCTACATGGCGCATGACCGGGGCTATTCCCGCTTTTTTGCCTATTTGAGTTTGTTCAGTGCCTCGATGTTGGGGTTGGTGCTGAGTCCCAATTTGGTGCAGGTGTATGTGTTTTGGGAATTGGTGGGGATGTGTTCCTACCTGTTGATTGGGTTTTGGTATGACCGGGTGGCGGCACGGGAGGCGGCGCAAAAGGCGTTTGTGGTCAACCGGGTAGGGGATTTTGGCTTGTTGCTGGGGATTTTGGGGTTCTATTGGGCGACGGGGCAGTTGGAATTTACCGGGATTGCCGACCGGGTGGCGGAATTGCTGGCGGCGGGTGCCTTGCCGATGTGGGTGGCGACGGGGTTTGGGATTTTGGTGTTTTTGGGTCCGGTGGCGAAGTCAGCCCAGGTGCCTCTGCACGTGTGGTTGCCGGATGCGATGGAAGGTCCAACCCCGATTTCGGCGTTGATCCATGCGGCGACGATGGTGGCGGCGGGGGTGTTTTTGCTGGCACGGATGATGCCGGTGTATGAGCATTTGCCGGTGACGTTGCAGGTGGTGGCGTGGACGGGGGCGTTTACCGCGTTTTTGGGGGCGACGATTGCCCTGACCCAAAATGACATCAAAAAGGGGTTGGCGTATTCCACCATTTCCCAGTTGGGCTATATGGTGATGGCGATGGGGGTGGCGGTTCCGGCGGCGGGGATGTTCCACCTGATGACCCATGCGTACTTCAAGGCAATGCTGTTTCTTGGCTCTGGGTCAGTGATTCATGGTATGGAAGCGGTGGTGGGGCATGACCCTATTAAGGCGCAGGATATGCGAAATATGGGCGGTTTGCGGAAATATATGCCGATTACGGCGGCGACGTTTTTAATTGGTACGTTGGCGATTTGTGGCATCCCCCCGTTTGCGGGATTTTGGTCGAAGGATGAAATTCTCCACGTGGCGTTTGAGGCGAATTGGGGCTTATGGCTGGTGGGTTGGCTGACGGCGGGGATGACGGCGTTTTATATGTTTCGGATGTACCTGCTCACCTTTGGCGGGGAATTTCGGGGGTTGGCGTTTGGTCCGGGGGCGATGCAGGTGGAGGAGTTGGCGCATACGGAAACCCACGGTCATGCTTCGGAACCCCATGAGTCCCCCTTGACTATGACCTTGCCGTTGGTCATTCTGGCGGTGCCGTCGGTGCTGGTGGGGTTGGTGGGCTTGCCCTTTGCCAATTACTTTGAGCATTTTCTGGAGGAACCGGGGTCGGCGTTGCAGGTGGTACCGGAGTTGGCGGGGTTTGATTGGGGTGAGTTTCTGCTGATGGCGGGGTCGTCCGTGGGGATTGGGTTAATTGGCATTACCCTGGCGTTTGTCAGCTATGGGGGCAAGTTTACGGGGGTGGAACCCCTGGCGGAGCGGTTCCCAACTTTGTACGAATTTTCCCTGAATAAGTGGTATCTGGATGAATTGTATGAGCGGTGGTTTGCCTTGCCTCTGCGCCGGTTGGCTCGGCAAGCCCTGGAAACCGATTACCGGATCATTGATGGGTTGGTGAATTTGACCGGGTTGGTGACGTTGGTGACGGGGGAGGTGTTGAAATACCTAAATAATGGGCGGGTGCAGACCTATGCCCTGGTGATTTTAGTGGCAGTGCTGGGTTTGGTGTTGGTGTCCGGCTTGAGTTGATAACCCTTTGGTGGAGGTAGGGCTTGTGGTGGCGGATTTTCCCTGGTTGACGACGGTGATTCTCCTGCCGGTGGTGGCATCCTTGCTGATCCCGGTACTGCCGGATAAGGACGGGCGGACGGTGCGGTGGTATGCCCTGACGGTGGGGTTGGTGGATTTTGCTTTGATTGCCTATGCCTTTTGGCAGGGGTATGACCTGGATTCGGCGGAGTTGCAGTTGGTGGAACGGTATGCCTGGTTGCCCCAAATTGGACTGGATTGGTCGGTGGGGGTGGATGGGTTGTCCATGCCGCTGGTGTTACTGACCGGTTTTATTACGACCCTGGCGATTTTGGCGGCTTGGCCGGTGACCTTGAAACCCCGCCTGTTCTATTTCCTAATGCTGGCGATGTATGGCGGGCAAATTGCCGTGTTTGCGGTGCAGGATATTTTGCTGTTTTTCCTGGTGTGGGAGTTGGAATTGATCCCGGTGTATCTCCTGCTGGCGATTTGGGGCGGCAAAAAACGGCAGTATGCAGCCAATAAGTTCATTGTCTATACGGCGGTGGGGTCTTTGTTTATCCTGGTGGCGGCGCTGGCGATGGCGTTTTATGGGGATACCATCAGCTTTGATATGCGGGATTTAGCCCTCAAGTCCTATCCTGTGGCGTTGCAGTTGTGGTGCTATGCGGCGTTTTTGATTGCCTATGCGGTGAAGTTGCCCATCTTTCCTTTGCATACCTGGTTGCCCGATGCCCACGGGGAAGCCACGGCGCCGGTGCATATGTTGCTGGCGGGGATTTTGTTGAAGATGGGGGGCTATGCCCTGGTGCGGATGAATATGGGGATGCTCCCGGATGCCCATGCCTTGTTTGCGCCGGTGCTGGCGATTTTGGGGGTGGTGAATATCATCTATGCGGCGTTGACATCCTTTGCCCAGCGGAATCTGAAGCGCAAAATTGCCTATTCGTCCATTTCCCACATGGGGTTTGTCCTGCTGGGGATTGCTTCTTTTACCACCACGGGCTTGAGCGGGGCGGTGTTGCAAATGGTCTCGCATGGGTTGATCGGGGCGAGTTTGTTTTTCCTGGTGGGGGCAACCTACGACCGTACCCATACCCTGATCCTGGAGGAGATGGGCGGGGTGGGGCAAAAAATGCCCAAAATTTTCGCCATGTTTACTGCCTGCTCCCTGGCATCCTTGGCACTGCCGGGGATGAGTGGGTTTGTGGCGGAATTGATGGTGTTTATTGGGTTTGCCACCAGCGATGCCTATACGTTGCCGTTTAAGGCGTTGGTGCTGTTGTTGGCGGCGGTGGGGGTGATTCTCACGCCCATTTATCTGCTGTCCATGTTGCGGCAAATTTTCTTCGGTCCTGAGAATGAGGAATTGGTCAGCCATGAAAAACTGGTTGATGCGGAACCCCGGGAGGTGTTTATCATCGCCTGTCTGCTGGTGCCGATCATTGGCATTGGGCTGTATCCCCGCTTAGTGACCAGTATCTACGATGCCAAGACAACGGCGGTGACCGCTCTGGTGCGACAATCCGTGCCCCGTCTCCAGGCACCTGTTGGTATGTTGACCATACCCATATCCCCCCCCTACCCCTTGATTTTATGGCGGTTTGGGGTAAGATAAGACCAGGGTGGGTGGAAGCAAAACCATTGCCATTGGGTGTTGAGGAGTAAAAAATATGACCAGCCAGGTTGGGGAATTGCTCAAGGCGGATGCGGTTCTGCGTATCCGGGGGGGTGTGCCTCTGCGGGGGGAAGTGACGGTGAATGGGGCGAAAAATTCTGCCCTGGCGATTATGGCAGGGGCGTTGCTGTGTTCCCAGGAATGTCGGATTCGCAATGTGCCCAACTTGGTGGATGTGCATCGTATGGGGCAGGTGTTGACCGCCCTGGGGGTGAAGGTGCATTATGACCGGGGCATTTTGGACTTGGATGTGACCCATTTGCACCGTTCCCTGGCGCCCTACGAGATTGTCAGCCAATTGCGGGCGAGTTTTTTTGTGATTGGTCCCCTGCTCGCCCGGTTGGGGGTGGCGCGGGTGCCGATGCCGGGGGGCTGTGCGATTGGGGCGCGCCCGGTGGAACTGCACGTGCGGGGGCTACAGGCGCTGGGGGCGGTGGTGCAGATTGAGCATGGGATGGTGCACGCCTATGCCCGCAAGTTGAAAGGAGCCAATATCTATCTGGATTATCCCAGTGTGGGGGCGACGGAAACCCTGATGATGGCGGCGACGTTGGCGGAGGGGGAAACGGTGATCGAAAATGCCGCCCAGGAGCCGGAGGTGGTGGATTTGGCAAATTTCTGCCGTAGTATGGGGGCAAAAATCCGGGGGGCGGGCACCAAAACGATTACGGTGGTGGGGGTGCCCCGTTTACACAGTACGGAGTACAGCATTATTCCTGACCGGATCGAGGCGGGGACGTTCATGGTGGCGGCGGCGATTACCCGTTCGGAGGTGTGGATTTCGCCGGTGATTCCTGAGCATGTAACCCCGGTGATTGCCAAATTGAACGAGATTGGTTTTCAGGTGACGGTGGAAGCTCCCAATGTAGTGCGGGTGCATCCGGGGGTGGGGGTGTATTCCGGCACGGATATTGAAACTCTGCCCTTTCCCGGCTTTCCGACGGATATGCAGGCGCAGTTTATGGCTCTATTGACCCTGAGCGAGGGGAGCAGTGTGGTGACGGAGACCGTGTTTGAGAACCGTCTGCGCCATGTGGCGGAACTGCAACGGTTGGGGGCGAATATCCGGGTGAAGGGCAACCATGCGGTGATCCAGGGGGTGCCATTTCTCTCCGGGGCGCCGGTGACGGCGACGGATTTACGGGCTTCGGCGGCGTTGGTGTTGGCGGGGTTGGCGGCGCAGGGGGAAACGGTGATCAGCGGATTGCACCATCTGGACCGGGGTTACGAACGATTGGAGGAAAAATTGCGGGGGTTGGGGGCGGATTTGGTACGGGTGGCGGCTTGAAATTCTATAGCCATCACACTTGAATTGTGAGATAAAACCTTTTACTCAAAAAGTTAAGGGTTGTAGGGCACTGCTCCCGTAGATCGTTCGAGATTGCTATATACTAATCCTAACTAACTAAGTTTAGAACAGGGGTCGCAGGGGCGCCGCCCCCGTCAAAGAAGCACCTGCGATATATGGTTCTGGAGAATTTCTGTATGCCTACGGCACGCAAGCTAACGCTAATCAAAATATTTAATATTTATTTTCCAGCCAGGGTACGTTGATGGAGGATGATCACAGCCAGCCCACACCACAGGCAAAAAACCACCATGCCGAATCCCCAGCGCATCCACAGCCGGGGTAAAGGTGCCAGCGTCGCCAGGGCGTAACCCACGGGGATACCAAACGGCCAGAGAAAAGAGAGCACCAATCCCACCCCCCAATAAACCGTACCGGGCGGACTGGTGGATTGGTCTAGGTCTTTGAGGCTCGGCCAGCCCAACAGTCCAATTATGAAATCGTAGAGAAACAAACCGGGCAATCCCAACAGAACTAAACCCATAACCCCTGGGATGAGGACACCACCCAGCAATGCCATGAACAATCCCGGTCGGAAATACATGGTTATCTTTGCCCCAAAACACCCCTTATCATTAATTATTGTTCAACCATTCAGCAAACCCACAGGAGTCACAAGCCAATGGACTCGCTTCCTCCAAGAGAACGCCCCCACGGCACAATCCCTTCTCAGGATTTGTAACAATTGTTCATAATTCCTGAGATTGGGTTACTATGGAAAAAAACCATTTTTTTCCGTTCGCAAAGGAGTCGAGCCGGTGAATAAGAGGTGGCGCAACGTAGGTTTGTACGTGTTGCTGGCGATTGTGGTGGTGGCTTTGGGCACTGCCTTTTTTGACCGTCGTCCCCAGGTGGAGGTATGGCGTTACAGCCAATTTGTGGATGCGGTGCAGGCGGGGCAGGTGGCGAAGGTAAGTATTACCTCAGACCGGACGCAGGCGGAAGTGGTGCGCCAAAACGGGGAACGGGTGATGGTGAATCTGCCCAATGACCCGGATTTGATCAACATTCTCACGGACAAAAATGTGGATATTTCCGTGATTCCCCGGCGAGAGGAAGGGTTTTGGTTCCGGGCGGTGAGCAGTTTGTTCCTGCCGGTGTTGTTGTTGGTGGGGTTATTCTTCCTACTGCGGCGGGCGCAGGCGGGGCCGGGTTCCCAGGCGATGAATTTTGGCAAGTCCCGGGCGCGGGTGCACATGGAACCCCAAACCCAGGTGACCTTTGCGGATGTGGCGGGGATTGACCAGGCCAAGCTGGAGTTGGCGGAAGTGGTGGACTTTTTGAAAAATGCCGACCGGTTTACGGCCGTCGGGGCGAAAATTCCCAAGGGGGTCCTGCTGGTGGGGCCGCCGGGGACGGGGAAAACCCTGTTGGCACGGGCGGTGGCCGGGGAAGCGGGGGTGCCGTTTTTCAGCATTTCCGGTTCCGAATTTGTGGAAATGTTTGTCGGGGTCGGTGCATCCCGGGTGCGGGATTTGTTTGAGCAGGCCAAGCAAAATGCCCCTTGCATTGTGTTTATTGATGAAATTGATGCGGTGGGTCGCCAGCGGGGAGCCGGTTTGGGGGGTGGCAACGACGAGCGGGAGCAAACCCTGAACCAGCTTTTGACGGAAATGGACGGCTTTGAGGGCAACACGGGGATCATCATCATTGCGGCTACCAATCGCCCGGATGTCTTGGATGCGGCCTTGTTGCGGCCGGGGCGGTTTGACCGGCAGGTGGTGGTGGACCGTCCCGACTACAAGGGGCGGTTGGAGATTTTGCAAGTCCACGCCCGGGGGAAAGTCTTGGCTCCCGATGTGGATTTGGAGAAAATTGCCCGTCGCACGCCGGGGTTTACCGGCGCGGATTTGTCCAATTTGCTGAATGAAGCGGCCATTTTGGCGGCGCGCCGTTCCTTGAACGAAATTTCGATGGACGAAATCAACGATGCCATTGACCGGGTGTTGGCGGGGCCGGAGAAGAAAGACCGGATGATGAGCGAGCGGCGCAAAACCCTGGTGGCCTACCACGAAGCGGGTCATGCCCTCGTGGGGGCGTTGATGCCGGATTACGACCCGGTGCAAAAAATCAGCATCATTCCCCGGGGGCGGGCGGGGGGACTGACCTGGTTCACCCCCAACGAGGACCGCATGGATTCGGGTTTGTACAGCCGCAGTTATCTGCAAAGCCAGATGGCGGTGGCCCTCGGCGGCCGAGTAGCGGAAGAAATCGTCTTTGGGGAGGAGGAAGTCACCACCGGGGCGGCCAACGACCTGCAACAGGTGGCACGGGTGGCGCGGCAGATGGTGATGCGTTTTGGCATGAGCGACCGGGTGGGGCAGGTGTCCCTGGGGCGCAGCCAGGGCGGGATGTTCCTGGGGCGGGAAATTGCGATGGAGCGGGACTTTTCCGAGGAAACGGCAGCTCTGATTGACGAGGAGGTGCGCCTGTTGGTGGATGCGGCCTACAAACAGGCCAAGCAAGTCCTGACCAGCAACCGGGCGTTGTTGGACAAACTGGCGCAAATGCTGGTGGAAAAAGAAACCGTCGATGCGGAGGAACTGCAAAATCTGCTCGACAGCCATGAAGTGGTAATGGCGCCCATGATTTAATCCCATTTTTGGGGAATGGGAGGGGTGACGTGGCGAGCGTTGCCCCTATTTTATTTTTGATAAATTTCTAACAGCGTTGTCCCCAATTTTTCTAAACTCAAATGACTTTCTGCAAACCGACGGCCATTCTGTCCCAGGCTTTGCCGTTCCGCTTGGCTGAAATTGGCTAACGTGACGATGCGTTCTACTAAAGTTTCCGGTCGGGTGGGGTCAAAAATCAAACCGCACTGTGCCTGTTCAATAATCAACCTTTGGTCACTTACATCAGAAGCAATAATCGGTCGTCCAGCGGCCAAATAATAGGAGAGTTTATAGGGGTATTGGCTCTCGGTGACGGCTCCCCCAATGCGACTGGAAATCAAAGCCTGACATTGACTAAAAAAATGATTTTCTGCCCCCACAGGCACCCTGGGGATCACAGTGAGATTGCTAGGCAGGGGATCAGGGAGTTGAATTTTATAGAGATCAGGTTGAATGCCCCCTAAGATGAAGTGGATATGCGGGTGATTTTTCAAGGTTTCAACCGCCTGTAGAATCAAATCAATTCCCTGCCAAAAACTGCCATTTCCCAGGTAGCCAAGGGTCAGGGTTTCACCACTAGGCCAGGGCATGGGTTGAATTACATTTAAGTCCACCGGCCCCCAAAGAACAGAAATTTTTTTCTCCAAATTCTGCCCAAACAATTGCATGATTAATTTCTTTTGACTGTAACTCATCGCAATAATATGATGGGCAAAACGCAGACTTAAAAAGTCTAAAAACTGAAATAGATTCCGAGCCAACCAACTCCCACGGGTCATTTCGTAACAGGTCAAGCCATGAATTTCCGTAATAATTTTTACCTGGGGATGGCACATTTTATAGAGCAGAGCGCTGAGAATTCCGGTGGGAGTCACTAGGTGAATCACATCCGGTTGGAATGCCTGGAGGGCGTGTAAAACCTGTGCAGTAAAACGGTCTAAACGAAAGCGGGGTTGCCGATGAGGACGGGGTTCCCAAACTTCGGAAATCACTTTGACATAAGCATCTCTACCCCCCGTAGCACAGACCAGTAATTCACAGTGATTATTCAGCACTTGAGCCGTTATATTTGCCCGCACCGGTGTCCCTGATAATCGTGCTAAATCAAAGGGACAAATTAGAGCGACTTTAAGCATGGGTCAATTGCTGAAATAACTGGAGTAAATTCTGAATAAGCCGGTCTAAACTATGGTATTTAATAATTTGTTGCCGGAGATAATCACCAATCATTTGCCGTTGTTTTTCCTCTAGTTCAAGAATCGCTGTTAATTTCTGTGCTAAATCCTGCGGGTTGGCGTGGGTGAATAATAACTGCTCCGCATAGATGCCCAAGGTTTCCCGAAACCCGGTATTTGCCGCCAAACAGACCTTGCCACAGGCCATTGCTTCTAGGGCTACCTTATCCCCAAAACCCGTTGGGGTTAGATTCACATAAACCGTACAACGCCGATAAATCTCTGGTAATTCATACATCGAAACTGCTGGTTGAAATGTGACTACAGATGCTAAGTTTAATTGCTGGACTTGCGTGTAAAGAGATTGCACATAAATTTCATCCTGAGTGTTCGTAGGATTGCCCACAATCAGTAATTTAACCCGGTGGGATGTCTGAGAAATCAAATGACTGACTGCGGTAATTAATGTGCCGTAATCCTTCACCGGCGAAAGACGACCGACCGCTAAGATCAAAGGGCATCTTTCACTTATATTATTGGTAGTTGCCTGGTTAGTAAGTCTATTACTTAATGGTGCGAATAAATCCGTATCAATCCCCTGACCAACGACAACTAATTTATCAGGGCGATAGGGATAGGCAGTGGGAATACTGGTCACCATGCGGGTTGAAAAATGATGCGCTAGTTTCAGGTTATTGGTTAAACTCGGATGGGCGTACCAGGTTACGATAGGAATGCCTAAAACGTTTAAGATAGGGGCGGCTAAATTGGTAAAAATTGGGGTCATGTGCGAAAAACATAAATCAATGGATTGAGAGCGGAGAATTTGATATAAAAATCTGTAAAAACGCATGGCTCGCCGGGGTTCACTATAACCCCATTCCTTGCCTAGGGAATAGACCGTGATATTCTCTCGCAATTTTAATGCCCCGGAACGCATGGTAATCACATAAATCGTTGATACCTTTTCAGCTAGTTTATTTAACCAAAGTGTTGTAAATCCCAGGATCGGGTCATGGGCATCGGTCGCTAAGTTAAATACTAAAAGATTCATAAGGGCATCTCTATTTATTTGAGCCAATCATAAATCTCATCGTTAGCATAACCATAGTACCCAGAACCAAGGGTGCTACGACCGCTAACTTTAAATTGATAGAAGTGCCCATAAATTTAATCTACAATTCAGATTGCATACATAACTGGCAAATCTTTTGGTAACCCTGATAATAAATTTCTGGGCTGAAATAACTTTGGACAAACTCCCGTCCCCGTTGACCCATTGCCACTACTTCATCAGGGTTTTCTAGTAAATAAATCATTTTTTCTGCTAGAGCATTGGCATCACCCGGTGGTACTAAAAAACCCGTTAGACCATCTTGAATAATATCAGGGATACCGCCAACATTAGTGCCAATTACAGGCGTACCTGCCGCCATTGCTTCGATCAAAACCCGCCCCAGACCTTCTGAGAGGGAAGGAAGCACTAAAACCGTACTTTGGGCAATTTGATGACAGAGTTCCTGTTGCGGCATTTCCGGTAAGAAAATCACCTTTGCTGATAATTGCTGTACGGTAATCTGCTGTTTGAGGGATTGGAAATAATCGGGATTTTCCGGGCGACCGATGATGTGTAATTCACTCGCTGGTACCCTGCCCACCACTTGAGCAAACGCTGTAATTAGATGGGTTAATCCCTTACGGGGAATCAAAACCCCTACATACACAACGGTTAATTGTTTCGATGTCACTTGAGAACCCGCCGACCAAAAGGAACTTATATCTGTCCAAGCCATAAACTCGACGATTGGAGTATCCGGGTCATATCGTTTTAATTGTTCTCGCACCGCATGGGAAATCGAGCGTAGAACATCGGCTTGGTTAAGAGTAGTATAGGCAACGCTTTGCATAAGTTTTTTGTATAAATTCGCCAATAAAACCCGCCGTTGGAGAAATAAGTAGTTTTCAAAATCCCCATGACTTTCCACCACTAAGGATAGGGAATAACCCCACCATTTAACTAAATTTTTTACCCAGACTGCCGCTAATGCCTCATAGGGACTTTGGGCAATAACAATTTGAATTTTATGGCGGATAACCAACCGGAGCAGAATTATAGGAGTAATCGTATAAAACTGAATGTATCGTAATAGGGGAACAGGTAAATTTGCTAATAGATAAAAGTTGGCTGACTGGTGAAAAAAATGGGGTCGCCAATCTATAGAAAATCCGATTACAAATAACGTGCCTAAATTTTTGAGTAACGCAAACTTTTTTTGATAAGTAACACTCAACGGATAGGTATAACGGGCACCGCCAAGGAAGCAGATTTTGAAATTTTTTGGCTCTTGGTGACAATCGGTCATCAAAGTAGGGAACGATGCTGTATTTCAGAACCATCATATAGTAATCTCATCCTATAGTACGGGTGGCAAAGCGGTAGTGCCATCCAAGTAATTGTTTTATTATTACAATTTTACTACAGTTAGCATCATGCTTCGCTAACGGAATGGATGCCATTGCAGACGGTAAGCTTCGTACGGTAAATTGGGGGGTTGATTCCCGGCAAGCCTGATCTTATTCGCATTTGAGCAATGTCTAACCCGACATTCACCCATGACTTCCAGAGGGTTCCCTGGAGAAGTAACGCTACCTAGCCCCTATGGCTCAGAGCCACACTATTTCTGCGACACGCAGGCTATCGCTATCAGAGTCCTTGTTACCAGTTCCTGAGCATTACAAAGATAGTACTACCCACTGCTGTACCCTATTAATTTCAAACCCATTCAAGCCCCGACCAACAGAGCATATCGTTGCTCCACTACCGGCCAATTGGCCACTTGCCACCAGGCTTTGAGGTAATCCGCCCGCCGGTTTTGGTAATTGAGATAATAGGCGTGTTCCCAGACGTCATTGCCTAGTAGGGGTGTGAATCCCACACTCACTGGACTGTCTTGGTTGGGGGTCGTCATAATTTGTAACTGGCCGGTTTTGTCCCCCACTAACCACACCCAACCACTGCCAAATACTCGGGTTCCCGCCTCGGTAAATGCCTGTTGAAAGGTCTCCAAATCCCCAAAATTTTTTGCCAAAGCTGATGCCAATGCCCCGGTGGGCACACCCGTCTGCGGCGGTCGCATACTCTCCCAAAACAGGCTGTGATTGTAATGCCCGCCCCCGTGATTCCGCACGGCTGTCTGAATATCTGTCGGTATTTTATCTAAATTTTGTAATAACTGTTCTACCGATTGCGCCCCCAGTTCAGGATGTTTGGTAATGGCCGCATTCAGGGCTTTCACGTAAGCCGCATGGTGTTTGTCATGGTGGAACATCATGGTGCGCCGGTCAATCACCGGTTCGAGAGCATCATAGGTATAGGGGAGTGGGGGTACAGTGAAGGCGGAAATTTGCAATTGGGAGGTGTCTGCCCCAGCGGGTTTTGCGCCCAAACTCCCCAAACAGGCCAACGCCAATCCCCCACAAAGCACCTGCCGCCGGTGTAGCATCCTTACCTCTCCCTCGGTTGAATACCCATCCCTAATGAATTGTAACTGGAGCCATTCGTTAAATTCCTTGAAGATTCCTGACAGAATGTCCGGGTCACGCCTGGGAGTGCTATAGACTGGGATGCTAGAAACCTGACTGCGGAGCAACTCGGTTATGTCCCACGCTGTAAAAATCTATGATACTTGCATCGGCTGTACTCAGTGTGTACGTGCGTGCCCCCTGGATGTTTTGGAAATGGTGCCTTGGGATGGTTGTAAGGCGGGGCAAATTGCCTCGGCTCCCCGCACGGAGGACTGTGTGGGTTGCAAACGGTGCGAAACTGCCTGCCCTACGGACTTTTTGAGCATTCGGGTCTATTTGGGCGCAGAAACGACCCGCAGTATGGGACTAGCCTATTAGCGTCCTGGTAGGGGGTATGGTCGGAAGCTCCCGTCTGTACCCCACAACGGGATCAAGAAATCAAAGTTTCTAGCAATTCCAGTCATAGATGGGGTACGTCCGTCAGTCGTGCCGTCCAAGTAATCATTGGCGGTTCCCCTGCGACCTCTGTTTTGTTCTCATTTGGGATCGCTCTAAGGGCACCTCTATTAATTCAGGGCTATTGAGAATGACCCCTGCGTTATTGATAATTGCCGAAGAAAGAATGGGGCTTCCGAGCCTGTCATGTAAGTACAAAAACCAATAAATATAGCAATCCTATTTGATTAACCAACAAAAATTTCCCAGAACCAAGGACGGGGGCGGTGCCCCTGCGACCCTCTGTTCCATGCTCATTTAGGATTGCTATAGAGGTTCCCATAATTAATCCTAGTATGTACATATGAAACACGCTATAAAATTTAGGGTATTATTGGTGGTTGGGATGGTGGACTAAAAAAATATGAAGATTATCCATTACGATGGCGAGCGGTTGGTGGCAGAGACACTTTCTCTGAGTTTGCGTTGGAAATGGATTGTATTTATTTTTTTTAGTCTTTTATGGCTGGGGATAGGCGGGGGGATTATTGCCCAAACCCGCTCTATTCGCTGTGAAAAGATTGAACCCAATCTTACCAACTGTCAAATCATAAACACTTTTTTTTGGGGGGCAATCCGACGAATCCAAAAGGTTAATGGTGTCCAGCGAGCGTTTGTGGATGAAGAAATTGGTTATAGTGATGCCAGTCAGTTTCCTATCTATCGGGTATTTTTACAGATTAATGATGCCACAGAGGTTCCTGTCACGGATTGGGAACGGAGTTCTGATTATACAAACCAGGTCAAAAATTCCCTGGAAACATTCCTCAAATCCGAAAGAACAAACTATCAATTTGACCTGAATAATTATCGTAATATCGTGGGAGCGATATTTTTTATCTTTTTGAACTTTTTTAATCTGATGTTTTTTATTGGCACTCCCTATCGAGAACGAATTATTTTGAGTAAAACCGATAACAGTGTCCTATTGATTACGTACTGTGTACTTGCTACCCTAAAAAAATCCCTTGTTTTAGACCAAGTTTCCCTACAGTTGAAAGAAGAAACGGACAGTGACAATGACACAGTTTATACGGTTGTCCTCAACACTCCTGGGATTGGGGATAAAAGTTATCGGCTAAAATCCAGCGGCAATCGTCAAGAAGTTGAAGACTATTGGCGGTTTGATCCCGATATTCAAACACTCAAAGAATTTGTCCGATCTGAAGAACTCCTTCCGCCAACTTAACCACATTTGACGATGCGGACGCAGAGACTCGAACTCTGACCCGTAAGGACTGGAACCTAAATCCAGCGCGTCTACCAATTCCGCCACGTCCGCAGGCATTCTTTATTATAAAGGCAACAAACGTAGGTTAAATTCGCAGGAGTGTTGCGCTTGTAAATGAGCCAATAGACCTTGCCCCTGCTGAATTAATCCCTCAAAATCCCACCCAGACGGCAATTCCTGACAACGGCGCAACCGGCTCAACCCCTCCCCCAAAAGCAACATAGCTCCCCGCTGATTGCCATTGCCCAGGTGATAACCCGCCACCGCCATTTGCAATAGTCCTTGATAAAGCGTGCGTTCTGGCTCTATCGCTTCCATCCATAGGGCTTCCAGGGTGTCATGGCAGGCGTAGTATTCCCCTTGATTAAATTGGGCAATCGCCTGTAAAAATTCGGGGGGATAATGATTCCAATGATTCATGAGGTGCTGGGCAATTCCGAACGCACATGGAGTTCCTTTAATTGTTCTGGCAGAACTGCCGCCGGAGCATCGGTGAGTAAATCCCGTGCCTGCTGCGTCTTGGGAAAAGCCATCACCTCTCGAATCGAATCTTCCCCGGCTAAGAGCATGACCCACCGATCCAAACCATAGGCAATTCCCCCATGCGGTGGTGCGCCATACTCTAATGCTTCTAATAAAAAACCAAATTTCTCTTCATACTCAGCAGGGGATAAACCAATCAAATTAAAGATTTTTTCCTGGGTGGAACGTTGGTAATTCCGCAAACTGCCGCCCCCAATTTCCGTGCCATTCCACACCAAATCATAGGCTAAGGCTCTGGCGGTTTCCAAATGCTCTAGATCGTCCGGGTGCGGGGCAGTAAAAGGATGGTGCAATGCTTCGTAACGTTGTTGTTCTGGGTTCCATTCCACTAGGGGAAAATCTACTATCCACAAAAGGGAAACCGCTTGGGGATCAATTAAATCTAATTCTCTTCCCAGGTGTTGCCGCAAATGATCCAGGGATTTATTCACTAAATGGGCAGAGCCAGCCCCAAAGAGTAGTAAATCCCCCGGTTGGGCGTGGGTACGTTCTAAGATGGCTTGTTTTTGCGCCTCAGTTAAATGCTCTTTAATTGCCCCAATTGTATCAAGTTCAAATCCCTCTCGCACTCGAATATAGGCTAACCCTTTGCCCCCTGCTTCTGTGACCAACTTGAATAAATCACCGCCGGGTTTGATCCGCACATTGGAAATTTTTTCATTGCCGCCAGGAACAGGTAAAATTTTTACCAATCCCCCATTTTGAACCGCTTCCCGAAAGACCCGAAATCCTGAGTCTGCTAATACATCGGAAACATTGACTAATTTCAGATCAAATCGGGTATCGGGGCGGTCGGTGCCGTACCATTCCATTGCTTGCTGATAGGTTAAACGGGGAAAAGGTGCGGTTAATTCTATCCCCTTAATTTTATAAAACACATGGCAGACCAATTCTTCGTTAATTTGCAACATTGCTGGGAGGGAAATAAAACTCAATTCCATGTCCAACTGGGTAAATTCCGGTTGCCGATCCGCCCGTAAATCCTCATCCCGAAAACACCGGGCAATTTGATAGTAACGGTCGCACCCGCCCACCATCAGTAATTGCTTAAATAGCTGAGGGGATTGGGGCAACGCATACCACTGCCCTGGATAAATGCGGGAGGGAACCAGATAATCCCGTGCGCCTTCGGGGGTAGAACGGGTGAGCATGGGGGTTTCCACTTCCAAAAAACCCAGCCGGTCTTCCAAATAACGACGAATACATTGCACGACCCGATGACGCAGGCGGAGGTTCTGCTGTAATTTGTCCCCACGAATGGTCAAATAACGATATTTCAAACGCAATTCTTCCCGCACCGGATCACCCCCGGACGGCAAAAACGGCAAAGGACGGGTCACGGGGTTCAAAACTACCAACTCAGTCGCATAGATTTCCAGGGCACCGGTGGGTAAACGGGGATTTTCCGAACCCGACGGTCGCTGACTGACTGTGCCGCCAATCTGCACTACTGATTCCAACCGCAATTGTTGCGCCACCGGGTAGGATGCTGGCGTGCGTTCCGGGTCACTGACAATCTGTACCCGGCCGGTGTAATCCCGCAGGTCAAAAAAAATTACCCCTCCATGATCCCGGTAATATTCCACCCAGCCACATAGTTGCACCGCTTGCCCCACCTCGGCTGAGCTAATCTGGCCACACAAATGACTACGCACGGAATTTTCCCCTTGGGATGGCTTTCCTATGGTAACTCGTAGGTGAGAAGCTGGATCATCGGGTTGCCTCAATAGGGCAGTCCCAGAAGATTTCCGTGAATCATGACATCTCTTAGAATCAAATATGGGGACAGCGCCCCTGCAACCCTTTCATAATGATAGCGTGGCGTAATCATCCTTAGTTAGGATTCCTATAACAATCTTATTTGATAATTCCCCAGAACCAAAGATGGGGGCGGTGCCCCTGCGACCAACGTTCCAAACTCATTTAGGATTACTGTCTATCCTCTACGGGAATATTCCTGACTTCTTGACTATAGGCTAATCGCTCTCTTTGTACCTCCTCTTCTTTGACCTTGGCACTGCGGTAGGTCTTTTTTTTAGAGTCATTCCTTGCTTTTTCAAAAAGTTGTGTACTGTGACGGTACTCACATCAATGCCTAACCGTTCCCGTAACAGTTCTTGGTACTGCCACAGGTAGAAGTCTGGGTGTTCTTGGATGATTGCCATTACTTCTTGTCGATGTTGTTCGAGGATACCGACTCGCTTTGTGCCTACTTTTTTGGGTGTTAAGTCCTGAGTTTGTCGGTACTGTTGCACCCAGCGATGAACGGTTCTTTTGGTTACCATAAACCGTTCGGCCACCTGGCGGATAGATGTCTTTCCTGCTTCATAAGCCGCCACAACTCTTTGCCGCAAATCTAACGAATGAGTTGGCATATCCCTCTCTCCTTCCGCTCGAATACTTGTATCCTACTTTAAATTAATAGGCAAATTAATAGGCTGTAACTGGCAGTCATGAGGCTTTGAGGGTGCAATTTTTACCCCAGCTTTAGTGAGTGCCTCGCGGATTTGGCGCGCCAGTTCCAGTGCATTAGGACTATCGCCATGAATGCAGATTGTATCTACCTCAATGTGGATGCTTTCGCCTTGCAGGGTCTGCACTGTGCCTTCACAAGCGAGTTTTACGGCTTGACGTGCCGCATCATCAGCGTTTGAAATCAAGGCGTTAGGCTGTTGGCGAGAGGTCAGGGAGCCATCAGGTTGGTAGGTGCGGTCGGCAAAGGCTTCGTTTGCGGTCTTCAAGCCTATGGCTTTGCCTGCTTTAATCAGTTCACTACCCGATAGTCCTACCAGCGTGAGGCTGTCGTCAAATTTTGCGACGGCTTTGGCAATCGCATCAGCGATGGTGCGCTGTTTTGCCGCCTGCGTGTAGAGTGCGCCATGTGGCTTGACGTGAGTAAGCTGACCGCCCTCTGCTCTGACAAATGCGTAAAGTGCCCCCAGTTGATAAAGCACCAAGTCGTAAGCCTCATCGGCGGTAATCTCCATAGCCCGCCTGCCAAAGCCCATCAAATCAGGCAGACTCGGATGTGCGCCAATAGCCACATTTTTCTCTAAAGCCAGTCGAACGGTTTTGCGCATGGTGGCTGGGTCTCCAGCATGAAAGCCGCAGGCAATGTTTGCAGAGGAGACTACATCCAGTAAGGCTTCATCGTTGCCCATGGTGTAGGCGCCAAAACTTTCGCCCATGTCAGCATTGAGGTCAATTGTAGTCATGGCTATAGCATGTTCAGTTTTAGGTCAAGATGGGCTTTGCAGAGCCGCATGGCACGCTGTTGGGCACGATACAACTCTTGGGCTTCCTGCAACGCAATCGCTTGAAAATAGATTTGGGTATTGACCTTTGCTTGCGCCACTTTTGGCAAATCCACGCTGGCTACAACGGCAATGATAGGATAGCCACCGACCGTTTGCCGATCTGCCAGCAAAATGATGGGCTGACCGTTGGGCGGCAGTTGAATTGCCCCGTTGACTGTGCCAGATGACAGCTGCTCTTCGTAGTGCTGAAATTCTAATGGTTTGCCGCTCAACCGATATCCCATTCGGTTGGAATGCGCCGATACTGTAAATGGCGATTGAAAAAATTGTATGTGACTTTCGGATTTGAGCTGTTTGAATTCTTCTGTTAGCACCACCCGCACTACAAGCGGCGATGTTGGGATGTGGCATATCGTTGGGCTTATGAAAAATGGAGTTGTTGCGATGGCTTTTCCCTTGCCTTGGGCTTTCAGCGTAGCGATGAGCTTTTGTGCCTGTGGGGAACTTTTACCAATGTAAAGCCTATCACCGCGTTGCAACGCGCGCCCTTCCATGCCGCCAAAGCGTGCCGTTAAGTTAGTGCTATGGCTGTTCATCACTTTAGGCACATCAATTCCGCCCGATACAGCCAAGTATAACCGTGCCCCTACTTCTGCTCTGCCGCATGCAACTTGACTGCCAGCGCTGACCAACACAGGTCGGTAGAGTGGGAGTGGTCGTCCGTTTACCGTTGCCGAGAACTTTCCGCCGCAGAGCGCCATGAGTGTATCTGCCTCAAACTGCAGTGTTGCCCCAACGAGGGTCATTTCCAGCACAGCGGCGGCGGCGTCATTGCCCACTAACCAATTTGCCAGCGTCGATGCACAGGTATCCATCGCACCAGTTGGTGCAATGCCCAAATGCTGCATGCCCCACCGTCCCAAGTCCTGCACCGTGCTGAGCAGACCTGCCTCTTGAACGTCAATGCTCATCGCACATGTTGAGAACGCTCCAAAAATTCCCGTTCTGAAATTGGATAAAACTTGACCAAGTCGCCACTTTGTAGCACGGTAGGCGGCTCTGCATCAGGGCGAAAGAGCTTGATGGGCGTGCGTCCAATCAACTGCCAGCCGCCCGGTGTTTCAAGAGGGTAAATGCCTGTCTGTTTTCCTGCCAGCCCCACAGAACCAGCGGGTACTGCCAGACGCGGCGAGGCATGGCGCGGGGCATAAAGTTTTTCAGGCAGTCCAATCAAGTAAGGAAACGCAGGCACAAAGCCAATCATAGCAACTTCGTATAGCGGTTGCGTATGCAAGTCTATGATGTCCTGCACGCTAAGGTTGAGATATGCGGCAAGGGCTTTGAGGTCAGGGGCGAAGGCTTCCGCATAGCACACAGGAATTTCCACAGTGCGTTCGGCGCGCAAATCTGCTTCTGGAATAACTTTCAGCATTTCGGATAGATATGCTTCCGCTTCAGAGTAAGTTATCTTTTGCAGGTCGTATAGCACCGTAATACTTGTAAAAGCCGGAACAGCTTCCACGAAACCTTTGAATGGCGATGTTTGCAACGTTGCCGCTACTGCCCTCATGCGCTGGCGTATTTCTGGCGAGGTATCTTTGCCAAACTCTATAACCAATGCCGCATCACCGAATGGGTATATTCTCATTTACCTTGTGTAGCTGGTAGGCTATCCACAGGGTTGCCATTATTACCAGGCTACCTTTGTTGATCCAAAATATAGCAATCCAGAAGTGTTGAAAGGTAGGTAAAGGCAGAAAAAGAGGGGTCAAAATATGGTATTCTAATTCATATAAACCAAAACATGAAACAACTATGAAATTCAATTCTTTTCCCGGGATTGTCAAATTTTTACTCAAAGACCTGCCAACTAATGATTATCCAGTTCTAAATTCTCGCTTATTTTGTTCAATCTGGTTTGCTGGCATTTTAGACAAAGGAATCAACAGTTTACGGGACTTATTTTACCAATTAAATCATGCGGGCATTAAGGTTGACTTATCCACGTTTTCTAAGGCGAACAAGACAAGAGACCCACAAATTTTTATGCATCTTTATCATAAATTATTGCATTATATTGAGGAAGCTCATCCTGAAAAGAGGTTGGTTTTATGTCCTTTTGATGCTACCGTAATACCGCTGATGAGTAAGTTATTTTGGCTCCAAGGCTATCGCCAAGTAAAGTTAATAACCACTTTGAATCAAGATACGAAATCTACTGGTCATTTAATTGTTAGTCCTGGACAGGCACATGAGATTAATTTTGGTGAAGATATTGTGAAAATGCTACCGGAAAATGGAGTCGCAGTCGGGGATAGAGGGTTTTGCAGTCACAAAGTATTTGAACAATTTATCGAAAATGATGCCCTTTTTATTATCCGTATTAAGTCGAATTGGAAATGGGATGAAAACTATCATATCACCACAGAACGAGGTAAGGCGAGAGTAGTTTGTTTTGGCAATGTTCAACAGAAAGTAGACTATTATTTAGCTACCAATATTCCTGAGGATGTAATGAGTAATGAAGAGATAGGGGAAGCCTATAGACAACGCTGGGCGATAGAGGTACTATGGAAATTTCTAAAGATGAACTTAAAGCTCGATAAAATGATGAGTAAAAATTTGAATGGAATTACCATTCAAATTTATGTAATTTTAATAGTTTACTTGATATTGCAACTGTTAAAAGTTCCACGGATGTACGGAAGTAAATTGGCAGATAAGTTCCGATATATACAAATCTTAATACGGCAGGAGTGGAATTTTGTCCATTGGCTCAATCGGGTCGTCCCACGCCTAAATATGTAAAGTTTTATTGCAGGATTCAACACTTGTGATAGCAATCCCAAATGAGTTTAAAACAAGGGTCGCAGGGGCACCGCCCCCGTCCTTAGTTCCGGGGAATTTTTGTTGGTTAATCAAATAGGATTGCTATAGGGCACCTCTATTTATTCAAAATATGAGAACGAAACACAAAAACAGCATAGCATTGCTCAGTACTTTTTTGTACTAAGATGACTGGGTTTTATAGATTGCTGTAGATATGATTGAAAAGAGACTTAGTAGGGGGTCAAAACTCACAGATTATCGGCCAGGGACTGCCGCTCCCAAAACGCATAACGGCGGAAATTATAAGCCAGATTTTTCAAACCAATTGCCGCTTCTACTCTGGTTTTACCAATCAGACGCATGAATTTACCCCCAAGACACATCACCCACTGACCAAATACGTGTTCCACCTTGGCTCTCACTTTAGATTTGATGCGATTCTTTTCATTTTGCTCTGCGGTTAGGGGCTGATTTCGGTAGCCTTTTTCATGGATGTGACTGGTAAATCCAATCCTGGCTAACGTCCATTCTAAATCCGTGCTGTGATAGGCACTATCTCCCCAGATTTCCGACCCATCAATATCCACCAGTTGACTGAATACTTGTGAGTCATGCACGGAGGCATCCGTGACCACATAATGACGCACAAAACCATATTTTACATCCACACTGATATGATTTTTATAGCCAAAATAGCTGACACCATTTTTCTTTACCCAACGGGCATCTCTATCCTTTTGCCGTAAAACCTGGGGTTTTTCCTCCCATTGCTTAGGAATTTTCCCTTCCTTTACTTCTTGATTTTCTTGCCGAGTATTTCGTTGGACTGGCACGGGAATGAGAGTGGCATCCACAATCTGACCAACTTCGACAATATATCCTTTTTCTCTCAGGTAATTATCAAAGTGAGCAAATACTTCTTTGACTAGATCGTGCTTGGCGAGATTATCCCGAAATAGCCAGACCGTTTTGGCATCAGGGATAGCGTCTTCGATACCCAATCCTAGGAATTCCATGAACGAGATACGGTCATTCACTTGAAACTCGAGTTCATCGTCACTAAGGGCATACATTTGTTGGAGAATCAACAATTTAAACATCACAATGACGTCGGTGGGTTTTCGACCCGCATTACTCTTTCTTTCCTTGTCATATATGGTTTCTAATATGGGTCGGAAATCTTCCCAGTTAATATTTTCATTGAGCCACTTCAGCATGGGCTTTTTCTGATTGAGTTTTTCCCGCCGCTCTTGCTCATCCCAAAATCCTTTTTGACCCATTTTTTCTCTCCACGTCGTTAATACTAATTATCTCACAAATCCCTCCCAAAATCAATTAATAGAGGTGCCCTATAGTTATTGATAATTCAAAGGAAGGAATAGGACTCATGGCTGCACTATCAGACCTGCTGTGTAAGTACACAAATCAATCAATAGAGGTGTCCTTAAGACTTACTGAAAAATCTATAGCAATCCCAGTTTGCTCTAGAACAGTTGGGTGGGCTATACTAATGGAATGAATTAAAGCGTGAGAAGCATAACTAGGGAGGTAGGAATGCTGACCTATACAAAGTCAGAAATGGTTGCTCTTTTAGGAGAATTTATCCGCAGTACTTCTGATGCAAGAGAACTGAAGCGCGCCTTAGCAGTAAGAATGGCCATAGCAGGTAAACCTTATGGTGAAATTGCCGAATTATTAGAAGTCTACAAGTCATTTATTACTCGCTGGAAACAAGAATTTTATGAAAAAGGAATCGAGGGAATTAAACTCGGTTACCACGGTAGAAAAAGCTACCTATCAGAAGAGGAAAAACAGGAAATCATTGACTGGCTGAAAACAAAGGATTATTGGAATTTAGATGAACTAATCACTCATATTGACATGAATTATGATGTAGTCTATCAATCTAAACAAAGTTATTACGACTTGTTTTCAGAAGCGGGCATTACCTGGAAGAGGTCTCAGAAAGTAAACCCCAAAATAGAGCAGAAGTCGTAAAAAAAACAAGAAGAAATTCAAAAATTTATATGAATCAATCAGCATGAAATCCAGTCAGGGCGGTTAGTAGTGCTATTTTCAGATGAGTGTCATCTGTGTTGGGGCGGTCAGATGTTAGGATAGAAGTTCTTATCTCAAATGAAAGAAATAGACACACTTATTTTAGGGTCTTAAACTATAGCAATCCTACTTGATTTGCATTAGCTTGCGTGCCGTAGGCATACAAAAGTTTTCCAGAACCATACACCACAGGTGCTTCTTTTGCGGAGGCGGTGTCTCTGCGACCCCCGTTCCATTCTCATTTAGGATTGCTATATCAGAATGAAAGAATTCGTTTTCCGGAAATATGATGTGGCGAATGGAACGAGTGCTATCGAGTTTATTTTATCTCGTTGGGTCGAATACCCCGCCCTTCTAGGGCGGACTAAGTCCCGGGGTTTACCCCGTGGGTTCATACCCTTGATTGAGTTGTTCGCGCCGCTCTTGCTCATCCCAAAATCCTTTTTGACCCATTTTTTTCTCTCCACGTCGTTAATGTCGTTAATACTAACTATCTCACAAATCCATCCGATAGCGTAGTGTAGCGTTAGCCATAAGTCAATTAATAGAGGTGCCCTTAAGATTAACATTTCACTTGGGCAAGGCATCAGTTAACTCGTTCACGACCTTTTGTAAATCGTTTGCCAGTTGGGATGGGCGGCGGCGGTTGAATAGTTCTGCCAAATTTTGGTAATACCACAATGTGCCCGTTTTGCCAGCCGTAAATCGTGACCAAAGGGTTTCTCCCAAGTTTTGATAATCCCGCCAAATACATTGGGCATTGTGAAATTTATCCGCATTTGATACAAGCAAAACCGCATCATCCATCGCTTCTAAGTGTTGAAGATAAGCCTTTTTTCTTTCCCACCAATCCTCTTTGTGTCCTTCACTATTGGTATCGGTGCAACTTAATACGATTTTTAATACCTGTGTGCCAAATTGGGTGGCAATTTCCTGTTCAATCATACGCCGGGAACGACCACTATATTGGGGGGCATCCTCTAAACTATCGTGTAAAAGAGCAGCAATCGCCTGGTCTTCATTCGCCCCATGTTCTAGGGCAATCGCACTGACAGCCATCAAATGACTGATGTAAGGAATAGATGTACCTTTACGCACCTGATTTTGATGCAATTCATGGGCATAAACCAAGGCTTGGGAAAAACGAGAACCGAGCATGATGACCACCTCATGAATGAGCATATCTGCGGGTTTGTTTTGCCGGTAGCGGGATGACCTTACCAGCGGTTAGGCAACATTTGGTTAAATCCCGGAAGGGAAAGTTTTGCTGTAACTCTTGATTGGTATTGTTCCCAAAAGCCGCCACCGTGATCTGCACCCCTTGATCTCGTAGATATTTCAAGGCAGGCACAAAGTCCCCATCCCCACTCATGAGGATCACATGGGCAAAAGTATTGGTTAGTAAATCCACAATGATCTGCCCATCCAAATTGGCTTTGGTGTCACCATTTGCAAATTGTGTGATTTCTTTAAGATGCAGTTCCATCCCGATTTGTTGTAAATCCCGATGTAGCCGCCGTTGTTGTAAATTATTCCGGTCATAACCGCTGTAAAAGTGAATGGCACTGGCGGGGGTATTCTTAGGCAATAACCGGGGAAGTAGTTGAGCGTAGTCCAAATCCACCCCCATTTGTCGGGCACTGGCGTGGAGATTTGCCCCGTCAATAAATACGCCCACCCCTTGGCGAGGAATCATCCCCTGTGCCAGCATATCCACTTGAGCGTGTAATTGCATCAGTTGGTCGTTTAACTGTTGCACTTGGGGCGTTGTTGCCACTTCCATTTGGTGCAACCGTTGCTGAAGTGAATGAATTTGCTGAATAATCGGGACAGTATGTTGCCGAATTGCCGCAGGGGTATGACCATTGGTAGTTAAATCATTCACTTGGATTTGTAGCCCGTGAATTTGGTCAGCCAGTTGTGTCATTAGATGCTGATTGGTTCCCAATTTTTGGGCGATCTTTTGGTCAACAATATCATGAATTTGTTGCCATTGCCGCCGCTGGAAAAGAACTGCTACCGGCAACAGCCCAAACACCACTTGTCTCGTCCACAGGGTCAGCAACAGCGCACCACCCCACCATCCTACTTTTGCGACCGCATTCATAGTTCCTCCTAAAATAGAACTGTCACAACAATCCCTTTATACCTTTAATTGGAAATATACGTTTCTAATGAATAGGTAGAGCCAGATTGCGGATCAGGTTGACTAGAAGAGGCGGCACCGGATCAGGGGGCATTCCCAACTCGATTTCCAAATAGGGAAGCTCCTGGCGCACCCGTTGACCTTTGCCCAAATAAGTATGAACAATGCCCAGCAGTTGTAAATTGCCCCGTTCGGCACAAAATTCATGCCAGATGGGGATGGCTTGGGGTTCACAACTAACGATGAGATAGTGGGTACAGGCTTCCAGAATCGGTTGTTTGGCTGGGTCAACCTTACCCCCCACATCCACAATCACCAGTTGTTTTCGCCGTCGTAGATTGAGAATCGCCTGCGCCTGAAACGGGAAAAACTCTTGGGTTTCCGCCCCCCGATACTCATCTTTGAGCGCCTGACCTTGCTGGGGGTCGGGGATTTCTAGGAACCAATTGCCCTCCCCATCCCAGTGCGCCCGTTGCAGGTACACCTCAGGACAAGTGGGCAACAGGGCTTGAAATAGGGCATGACTCAGGCGACTTTTACCGCTGTTGGGGGGACCCACGACCATCACTGCCGCCGCCAGCCGCGCCCGTTGTTCCTGGGATTGGAGTTGTAGCACCTCCCCCAGCCGCACTTCCGGGTGGTGTGTACTTACAACCACTGCCCCCAGGCGCGGGTCATAACAGGCGACCCAACGGGTGTGATGGCAGGCATGTACCAGCCAACCGTACAACCAAATTGGGGCACGTCCCGTGAGAATCACCCCCCGCCGGGGGTCTAACTCAGACGGCAGGCGCAACTCCGACAAATCCTGCGGAAACATCAGCCGATCCGGGCGCAGTAACTCAATTTCCACCACCTGACACGCCAAACCCGTTTGGGTCACATCCGGGCGCCAATGCAAACACACCGTAGGCGAGGACATCATCATGACCAAATCTGTAATCCAAAGTGAATCATAAAGTTTTCTGGAAGGATAAAGTTCTAACCCTGGCTACTCTGGTTATGATGATATAACCCAAAAGGTAGGTGAACGATGTTTGCTACTGTGATGGTTTCCCCCTGCGGTACCAGTACGCTGACCAATCAAGCCGATGGTGAGATCAAAGGACTACTCACTGAAACCGCTAATAGCCAAGAACAAGACTTAACCTCAGAGCAAAAGTTAATTTTAGAACAATACATTGAGCAACGACGGTCAGAAATCCTACAAGCTGATATTGCCAAAGTACGCAAATGGAGTGCTGAATTAAATGGCATTTTGAGCTACTACCAGAATCAAATTCCCCCTAAACAAGACATTCATTTTTTATTAGCAACTGCCACCTATCAAGGGCAAAAGACGGCGAGCATCATTCAATCCTGGTTAGAAAAATATGGGTGTTGCGTCCAAATTGTGAGCATCTCTAAATACTTAAATGTGAATAATACAGAAAATTTTCGTATAGCGATGAGTGAGCTGGTAAAGTGGGCAGAAGATACCTTACCAGGGTATCGAAAAAGCAATTATAAAATTGTATTCAATCTCACGGGCGGGTTCAAAAGTGTGAATGGTTTTTTGCAGGCGATGGGAATGTTTTACGCCGATGAATGTGTGTATATTTTTCAAAGCTCCAGCGAATTGTTGCGGATTCCCCGCCTGCCCGTGAAACTTGACCCGGAAGGGATTATTGGAGAGAACCTAACCGTCTTTCGTCGCTTAGCGCAAGATGAAAAGCTACCCCTCGAAATGTGTCGTGCCATTCCTGAAACATTGCTTTATCAAGTTGGGGATGAGGTCGAGCTTTCTGCATGGGGTAAATTGCTCTGGAACCGTTGCAAAGACGACTATTACAGCGAACAGTTGCTAGAACCTCTTAGCCCAAAAATCCGCTATTCAGAAACCTTCCAAAAAACATTTGCTTCCCTACCCCCAGACCGGAAAAAAATCGTTAATGAACGCCTGGATCAACTGAGTCGTTGTTTGGAAGGAAACCAAAATGATAACCCCAAATCCCTAGATTTCAAAACACTTAAGGGAAATCCCTGTCCACCCTCAACCCATGAATGCGATGCCTGGAGTGACTTGGATGCAAAACGCATCTTTGGGCATTTTGAACATGAAACTTTTGTGATTGACAAGCTCGATAAGGGGTTACATAGATGAAGTTTGACTTACCGTTAAGCGTCTCCGTTTTAGATTGGTTATCCGGGCATCGTTTGGCTGAACGATTGAGTTTTTCTGTGCGGCTATGGGTACTTTTGCACAAACTTTATGACGATTCTGAAGACAGTTGGAGTGATTTACCCGAAGCATTCACCTACACCGATGTGCGTGACCGATTATTATCACCTGCCCATCCCCGGCAAGATCCAAGTCATGGGCAAAAAATTCTCTGTCCTGACCCAGAATGTATTTGTCATATCCCATTAAGCTACTGGGTGGAACCGATTGCTGATGAACTGCGCCATGCTCTAGCGATACCTGAACCAATCTGGGAAGAATATTTGGTAGAAAAACCCTTTAACCATTCCCATCGCACCCTTCGCAAAACCTTACCTCATTTAGTGGAAAGTGGCTGGCTGAAATCCCTTCCCAATGCTAAATTTATGCGCTTGTCCCTAGACTATTTACCCCAACTACCTCGTGGACATCACTCTGAAGCACTATCTCTAATTTATAGCCTTAATGTGTTAAATGATATTGCCTTTATTGACCCTCGTATATCATTATTACTTGCTAATTTACAAGAGAATAACCAACAAGAGCAACGGATTTTTATTCACTTGGATTTTATTTTTTCACCGAATACTCAAGACCAGGCAGATGACCTGCAATGTCAACTGAATGAAATATGGTCGCAACCAGACATTAGTCCCATCGAATTTATCTACAATACCCGCCATAATGGTCAACAAGAAATGATTACCTATCCGGTCTGTTTATTTTATGCCCGTAGAGCCAAATACTTGAGCGCCTATGGTCAAACACCAAATCAGTCTTGCGGTTGGTATAACTTCCGTCTTGACCGGATTATTTCTAAAAAGTTTAAGGTTCTAGACTGGTCAGATGTGAGAATCATGCCGGATTTATTAAATCTAAGGAAGCGCAAGAAACTACCCACACCAGAACAAGTACAAATGGCATGGCATGAAGCATGGGGGACGGACTTTTATCTAGAAAAAGCTTTGATGATTTTACGATTTGACCCAGACTTTGCCCGTCGCTATATTGATGGCACGGAGCGACACCCCACCTTTCAGAGAATCCCCTACCCAAAAATTCTGCAGTTAATTCGTAATCACCCAGAGCGACAGCACATTCAACAGATTCTCCAGCAACGCTCTCCGAATGATGCTTACTATCAAGCTCAGGTGCGGCTGGGTGATACCGATTTAATCATGCGTTTGCGGGATTGGCGACCCAATGGCGAAGTAATTGCTCCGTTAAAACTACGGGCACAGATGCGTGCTGAAGCCCAAAAGGAATTGAGCTTTTATCAATAAAAGGAGGTAGATAATGACGATATTAATCACCACAATTGGCAACACAGAATACACAGAGACAACCTATTACTTTTCCGATCAGACCCGTTACAGAACTTGCTATGTGGCAGAAGCAATCGCTTGTATAAAAAATGTGGATCAAGTGGTTTTCCTAATGACCGAACAAGCCTGTGTGAAACATTGGCAGAAACTACAAGAGCGTTTTCATAGTCTTGAACCTGTTATTAGCATTACGAAAAGGGATATACCGGATGGCAAAAATGAGACAGAAACTTGGCAAATTTTTGATGCTTTAGTAGACACGGTACCTGCCAACTCCCAAGTGATTTTTGACATTACCCATGCGTTTCGTTCGATTCCTCTATTCGTATTATTAGCTACCTTGTTACTTCGCAAAGCAAAACAGGTAGAAATCCAGGGATTATACTATGGTATGTATCAGAAAAACGAGATAGAAACTCCAATCATTGACTTGACTCCAGCAGTGCGACTGATAGACTGGCTGACTGCAACGGATAAATTCATCTCGACTGGCTCAGCGGTTGAGCTAGGAGCTTTATTACGGACAGTACACCAGGATTTTTATCATTCACAAAAATTGATAAAAGATATACATAAACCAACCAAACTACAAAATTTTGGTCGAGCGATTCAAGATGTTTCTCGCTCTATTGAATTGATAAGACCTGTACATTTGCTCCGAGAAGATTTACCGAAATTGATAAAGCATTCTACGCCAGAACTCGAACAAGAAATTGGGGTGTTTTCTAAGCCATTTGGTCTAATGTTAAAACAGGTTCGTCAGAGCTATATACCACTTGCTCTATCTCATGCCAACGCCAGTGCCATGGAACAAATATACAAGCAGTTTTTACTTTTGCAATGGTACGTAGAAAAGCAATTTACAATTCATGCCCTCTTGATGGCGCGTGAGTGGGTAGTTTCTGCCTTATGTTTATTAGATGGACGAGAAGATTATCGCAAACGTGAGCATCGTGAACAGATTGAGAACCAACTTAACGCTATTAGATTTGGAAAGGATCATCCAGGGTCAAATCTAACAATTACAGCTCATGTTACAGACGTTAAAACCCTTGTGGATTTCTGGAGCCGCTTGGGTGACTATCGTAATGATATTGCCCATGTACAAATGAATGAATCTCCGCTTGATAGTCAGGCTCTAGAGAAATTTGCTCTTAGGGAGTTAATACCCACTTTGCAATCCCTTTTCCCCTCTCTAACCCAATCACCCGAATTGGAAGTGGTTAATTCTAACAGATGTTAACCTCAAATTCACTGGAAGGAGAAGGAGCGATGACTCAAAAGCACTACTGGCAAGCCAAAATCTGGGGGCTACTACACGACCCAGCCTTGAAAGCGCTGCATGATGCTTCGGGTCGGGCAAGGGAAGGAGTTTGGCCGTTATTAGAGGTCATGCAGGATTGGGTTTCTCCCAAATCAGATGGTGCTTCTGATTATCAGAAATATATTGGTGATGCGGATTTGATTGCCTCTGCCAGTGACCGCTCAGCCATTGGCAATTTGCCTGTTGCCATTGATTACCAAACAATTGACCGGGGTTTGACGCTTGGCACCGGACTGGAAATCACTCACTTATTATCAGCGGAGGCAATTTTCTGGGAATTGCAAGATGATGAGCATTACAGCTTACAGATAGCTGGGAACCGAGCAGAGTATTTACGAGACTGCGAAAAGTCAGTTATTCCCGATTCGATTAAAGCATCTGACGATTTTCAAAAAGTATTTTGGTGGTTCTGGCGATGCTTCCCAGAGGCAATCTGTCGAAAGTTTAATGATGATAGTTTGATGCTCATGCCTGCGGAAACCCGCTTACCAGATGGTTCGATTTGGAGTCATGCAAGTATCACTTCGGCTCTGGCGGGATGTTTGGCAGGATATACTGCGCCTCAGAAAACCCGTCCCCATCTAGCTACGTTTACATTTAGTCCCATCCAAGAACTCATCAAAGCGAGCCGTAAAATGCGCGATTTTTGGGCAGGGTCTTGGTTATTGCATTATCTATCAGCCAGAATTTGCTGGAAGTTAGCCCTGAAATACGGGCCGGACTGCTTACTTTATCCCAGTTTATATGCTCAGCCCTTGATTGATTATTGGTTACTAGAGAAGTACCCAGACTTCTCAGATTTAGTTAAAAAACCGTCGGCGGAAAAATTGCTAACAGCAGGGTTTCCTAATGTAATTATGGTGCTTTTACCGGAGGACAAAGTTAAAGCCGCTATGCAAACGGCTCAGCAAACGTTACGGGAAGAGTGGCTACATTTAGGTAAATTAGCTTTTAACTTTTTACAACAGAGATACTGGATGCAGCATAGGCTTGATGAATCTGATTTGACTTGGCAAGGCTGGCTAGAACATCAATGGCAACATTACTGGGCGGCGGTTCCGTTGGGTCATCCTAACTGTCGATTAAAAGATACAGGAATTCTGCGCTCTCAAGGTTCTATTGATGAGGATCAATGGGTAACCACTCAGAATCAAACCTATCACTTGACTGATAAACAGCGATTATTTGTAGATAAAGAGCTAACATTTTTACGAGCTATTTTTTTGGATAAAAATAACAATCCTCGTCCTTATAAGCCCGGTGTTAACATTGGCTCTTGGTGGGCAGCGGTGGTGGATGAAGCCCGCAAGGTACAAGCTGCTTGTAAAAATGCTCGTGATTGGGAGTTACCCGTAGCTTTTGGACCTCGTAGCACTATCTCTGGTATTGGCTCAGTGGTGCATCCTTCTCCGGGTAATTCCTGGATTACAGAGGGAGAGAGCCAGCACTATTGGGCACGAAGTGCAGGACTTTTTGATGGGCGAGAACAGCTCAATGCCACTGAAACTGTTAAGCGGGTTCTACATAAAATTTTGCCTGAACTTTTTTCTGATTGTGGGGAGGAGAAAATTGCTACATCCTATCCTGATTTGACTGGTGGCGTTGCTGGTTATCTTAAAACGCATAGCCAAAAAGAGAGAAAACATTTTGAACGTGCTTGCAAAGCCATTCAACAAGAGCATCCCTGGGTCAATGAGGTGATTCAGGATATGCACAATAAATGGGGAATCCCTTGGGCAGATGAACGAGAAAATGTACAAGAATTTCAGTATCATCCCCGTTTGTTAAATGCAGGTTGGCTGGTAGAAGATGCCGATGTTGATGATGTAATAAAAAAAGAGTATCAAAGTGAAATTAATAACACTCTAAAGCGGTTCTATCCAGGCGTTAATCCAGCGAGTTGGTACGTGATTGGGGCAGGGGATGGCGACGGCATGAGTGATTGGCTCAAGGGTAAAAAAATGAAGCAATACTATAACTACTTGCCTACACCACTTAAAAATCTTGCTGATGGTCACAATGAACAAATTGGTCATGTGTTTAATACTCAGGAACTAGAAGAGGTTGGCTCTCAATTTAGTGAGTTTGTTAAGGATCAAGAAATCAAGAAACGCATGGGGCCATCCACTCACAATGCTTTGAGCCGGGCATTATTGGATTTTTCCAATCAACTTGTGCCTTATTTGACAGAGCGGCGGTATGCAGGTCGTCTGATTTATGGAGGTGGGGATGATGTTTTAGCTTATACTAATTTATGGGAGTGGGACGAGTGGTTGTGGGATATTCGTCAGTGTTTTCGGGGGCAAGCCGACCCTGCTGGAGAATTTGATAATCAAGGCAACTACTGGCAATGGAAGGGGTCAGAATTACCTAAAGGATTGAGCAAGCGTCCTTTATTTACAATGGGTTCAACAGCAACAATTAGTTTTGGTGTTGTGATTGCTCATCAATCCGTACCATTAGCGATTGCTTTAGAGAATCTTTGGGAAGCAGAAAACCAAGCAAAGAAATATAAAGATGAGCGGGAGAATAAAAAAGATGCTGTGCAGGTGCGGGTACTTTATGCCAATGGTAATCAGCTACAGGCTACGAGTAAATTTGAGACGTTCGATAAATGGAAAGACATTTTGGACTTTGACTGGAAGAAATACAATTTAGAGGAAGAGCAAGGTTCTCTTTTTGAACAAGCCGCACAAATTTGGGAGCAACATCCTGCGCCGATTCAAGAAGCCATCTCAAAGTGGGTAGTTGTTTTTTGTGAACGGCGGGATGTATTCCAAAGCAAAGAAGATGCCAAGAATGATTTCCACCAAAAGCTCTGTGCATTTCTGAAGCATATCTGGGAGTATAGCCAAGTAGAGGAACGAGACAGGCAAATTCAAAATTGGTTAAAATTAGCGGCTTTTAATTTACGCAATCGCTCTATTAGACTTGGAGAGTGATGATGAATACCACCGGCATACTCACGTTATTTGCAATATTGTTTCAATGCCTCAATGTTCTCTTTTTCTGCCTTTCTTTTTTTCCACATAACTATGACTTCCAAGGAGATTTATGGTTAGCTCATGGTACACGTTGACACCCCTTGATGTCCTGATGTTTCGGGATGCAAAACCGTTTACTCCCGGTGAAAGAGCTTGGGCGAGTGGACGTTTTCCACCCACCGGTCATGTCATTAGTGGTGCTATTCAGACCTATTTACAGGAGCGAGTTACGTTGCGTATCCGGGGTCCTTTTTTGTGCTTTGATGAGCAACTTTATTTTCCTAGACCCTTACATATTTATAAGGCTTCTCCAATGGTACCAGTTCCCTGGTTGCCGCCAGAAGATGCCTATAAAAAGTGCCAGTGGGATCAGACTCGACCTGCGCCCTTGATTAGCCAATATCGTTCTGATGACTCTACCAAAGAGCAAGGTGCAACTTATTTACCTACAACCCAAATACTTAAACTTTTGAAAGGCGAAAAAGAACCTCTGATTGAGGGAATAGATCAACCTTTTTACGAAGAAACCCGTCCTCATAATACGCTTCAAGTAGGAAAACGGCAAGTCAAGGAGGAGGATGGTTATTTTGTAGAAATTTGTATCCGTCTCAAATCAGGATGGAGTCTCGCTGTTTCTATAGAAATACAAGACGAACAAACCCATACTTGGCATCCTCTTAATATACCGGAAGCAAAATACCTACGCTTAGGCGGCGAGGGACATCAAGTATTAGTTACTCCTTGTTCAGAAGTTGCAAGGCAGTGGCAGGAATTGCAGACGATTTCTCAAACTAATTTTCAAAGTAAAAAAAGGTGTTTAGCGTATTTAGTCACGCCTGGTGTATTTGTTCGTAAAACTAATGGAGTTTCCATGTGTCGTGCTTGGCCCTGGGAATGGAAATTAGCGAATCCCGGCAATGCCAATGCTTCCCCAGGGTCATTAGTCAGCGTGGCAACGAATAAACCCATTCCGATCAATGGGCGGACTCGGGCTGTCAATCCGCAACAGGAAATGTTTAGTTTACCTGCACCCCAAGTATTTGCTGCGCCGCCGGGGAGTGTGTACTATTTGGAATACCCTACTTCCTTAATGCAGGATAATGAAACTATCAATGGTGTGCCCAATCCAATACATCGCTGGCGACAACTAGGATACAGTGAAATGCTTTGGCTGTCTAATCCATTTCAGGAGGTTCAATGATGGAGATTGTGTATTTAACTTTGCTCTCGCCATTGCATACTGGTGGCACGACGCAAGAAGGAAATTTGCTGGGAATTGCCCGGGAGTCGCATACGAATTTACCCTATATTCCGTCGAGTACCATTCGGGGGCGTTTGCGATCAAGTATCGGTAGCGAGATGATTGCAATCAATGGTCAAGAGAAATCAAAAAAATTCTTCTTATTTGGTAACGAAATTGATAATGGTGAACAGCTTGAACAGGGGACTATTTGGATTGGTGATGGCTCTCTTCTCTGGATTCCCATCCCTTCCCTCAGTCATGGCGTTGTGTGGGTGACTAGTCCCATGTTATTACGGCGTTGGCAACGATTATCAGGCTTCACTTTGGTAATTCCACCTGAATATTCTACTAATATCACAGGCGGCAATGTGTATCTTAAAGATGCGATTTTAAGGCGAGATAGTTTACATAATTGGGCAGACTGGGAACAAGCTATTCCTGGATTGCATGGAGGGGGAATGGTCAACCATGTATTGGTTTTGCCAGATAAACACTGTGCTACGATTGTGCAAATGAGTTTATGGCGACAGGTTAAAGTGAAACTTAATGAACATAAAACGGTAGAAGGTGGCTTTCGATACGAAGAAGCGATTCCTCCCGATACTATCATGTACTTTCCTTGGGGCATTACAGCACAGGCAAATGGTATGTGTCAGGAAGCCCGCAATGAATTTACCAGACTCTTGCAACGTTCCGATGTGCTTCAAATCGGCGGTCAAGAAAGTTTAGGTCGTGGTTTTGTACAATTAACATTTAATAGTAACCAAGATACACAGGCAGGTGCATCATGACAATTTTAGTGGGTAATTTAGTTAAACCCTATGCTCAATGGCAAGTGGCTACTTGGCAAGACTATGAACGGCTGAGAGACGATCCATCTTTGGAGCGAGTACAGCTATTCTATTATAATCATCAACTTTTAGTAGAAAATATGGGATGGGAAGGAATTTTACATTCAGAAGTGCGTGAACTTCTGTCAGCAATTTTGGTAATGTGGCTAATGCGACATCCTGAGATTAAATCTAAAATCTTGGGTAGTTGTTTAATGGAAAAAGCAGGCAAACAAGCCGCCGCCCCTGATATTCTGGTATATTTAGGAGAAAATCTACTCCAATATCAAAAAGGTGAATCCAGAAGAATCAATCTCGATCAACAACGCCCTCCTGATTTAGTGATTGAAGTTGCCGATACTACTTTGGATTCTGATTTAGATCAAAAGAAACACCTCTACGCCGCATTAGGTATTCCTGAATACTGGGTCATTGATGCCCAAGGTAGCCAAGTTTTTATTTTCATTCTTAGCAATCAAGAGTACTATAGAAGTGAAGTCTCTCAACTAATATCAGGGTTTACTGAGCAACTTTTATCTGAAGCGATAGATCAAATGAAGCTAGGTTCAAATATCTCAGCCGCCTCTTGGTTCAGCCAACAGTTATCACAATCCCTATCTACGGAGGTATCCTAATGTCTAAAAAGAACAAACATGGCTCTCAATTTCCGAAGCCGAATTCGCCATCAACTCCCGCAGTTACCCCTGCACCTGTTGCTACTGTTCCCAATCCAAGACAACCAAGAAGTGAAGCTATGTTATTTGATCCACGCACAATAGGAACGCCTGTTTATGAACGGTTGAATGAGCTTAGGAATACCACTACAGATCAAGCCAAGCTCAAAAAACAAAAAAGCATGGCTCAGGAGATTTACACCTATCTCTCCACCTGGGGATTGATGCGTCTCAAGGCTGAAGAAACTATTCTTAAAGATGGCAGGGAAGACCCTGTAAGGATATTCTTTGAGTGTCTGCAAGAGCTTTCTGGTAACCCAGATTTAAGTTTGGATGATCTAAAAAACTTGAGTGCTGATGACTATCTTGGTCTAACTGGGCTTGCTTTGGAAATTGCCCGTGAATTTAGTTTTTGGGTATCTGCTGTTTATCACGATGTAACAGGAGATGATCGCTAATGACTGTATCTATTCCTCTTAAGTGCATTAGTTTACGAGAAGGAAGCACTATCACCCTTCATTCTCAAACTTGGCAGGATTGGGAAAACATTGTTGAGGAATTGGGCGAAGACCGCCATACTCGCATTGCCTATTATCAAGGTACGTTGGAAATTATGTCTCCTTTATCCAGACACGAGCGTCCCCATCGCATTATTGGGGATATTATTAAGGCAATCCTAGACGCACAGGGGCGAGATTGGGAAGATTTTGGCTCCACAACTTTTTATCGCAAAGACAGGGCAGGTGTTGAACCTGATACTTGTTTTTATGTAACTAACGCATCATTAGTGCGTGATTGTATGGAAAGGATTGATGTTGATATTTATCCGCCGCCTGATTTGGCAATTGAGTCAGATGCAACTTCTAAAACTTTTCTCTCGGCTTATGAGGCAATTGCTGTGCCTGAAATTTGGATATATCATAATAATAGCCCCAAAATATTTTTGCTGAGCAATGGACAGTACAGTGAGTCTGAGAGTAGTTTATTGTTTCCAGATTTGCCAGTTAAGACACTGATTCCCCAATTGGTCAAACAAGGAATGGCTATTGGGGCAAGTGCCATGTTAAGAGAGTTTCGGTAATCCCTCACAGATATTCTCAAAAAGAGTTAGTTTCTTAGGAGGACCTAGCCATGCCATCTACAAGAACTAGACCTGCAAATAACAACCCAGGGGGTCATGGTGTTGGTAATCAAGGCAATAATCATGGCGGCGGTCAGGGAAGTGGTGGTCATCATCCCTCTAATCATCATCCTGAGCCATCACCTTGGTTAGGTCATCCATTAAACCCCAATCCGCAACCTCATGAAACAGCGAGTTTTGTTGAGTATTTGCGGTGGATGAGAACACCCGATGCCCAACATAAAGAAGGAACACGAGTTCAACTGGTGAGTCATGCAGAAAGTCGGGGCAACTATATCCAGCGACTGCAAGAAATGAATCGCCGCACTCGTTTGATTGCTGGGGACAGTAATACCTTTACATTGACTTGTCCGTGGCGGATTCGTGTCGGTGGTACCAAAGGGCCCGAAGAAATGTTATTGCCTGCTTTTGATGCGTTAGGAATGCCTTATATTCCTAGTTCTACGCTACGGGGTGTTACACGGGCACAAGGAGTTCGTGAATTTATGGCGCAAGGGTCGTCCCGTGCCCAGGCAGAGCGAGAAATTGCTAAGTATTTAGGGGATTTGGATGCTGAGGAGAAGCACAAGGCTGGCAAGATTGTCTTTTTAGATGCGTACCCTGTAGCTACAAATGAGCTAAAATCCGGTGGTCTGGCAGTAGATATTGCTAATAATATCTGGAGTTGGGAGGGTAATAACCTGAGATACAGTCCAAATCCCAATTTGTTTTTTTCGCTGAAGCAGGCAAAGTTTTTGATTGGTATTCGTAAGGGAATTCATTGCACGGATGAGATGTTAGCAACGGTTAAAGAATGGCTCATCAAAGGTTTGGCTCAAGGAATCGGCTCACAAATTAATTCGGGTTACGGGCGGCTGGTGAGTGAACAAACCTTGCGTAATTCTAGGGAATTTTTGCGTTTGCCGTTTGAATTAAAAGGGCAACTCATTCATGGGCGACAAACAGTTACTTGGAATGCAGCGAAAAATAGATTCAATAACCACTCTATTGCCGAAGTGCGCCCCGTTGCATTCAAAAATATGATGCGTTATTGGTTTCGAGCATTTGGATTGGGTGTATTACCAGCTTCTGAGGTGCAGGAATGGGAAGGTAAATTATTTGGGGCAATTACACCGCACCCGCAACGGGGATGGATTCAGCTTGAGATTTTAGATGGAAAAATTGTGCAAAGAGAGCCGCAACCGAATCATCAAGGTAAAAATGATCCAGTGGGTCAACAATCGGGTATTTTAGTACTTTCCCTATCCGATGAATGCCCTGATGAGCGAAAAGAATCGAGCCAACGATTATTTCGCAATTTAGCTTGGCTGATGTTTCATCTTGGGGGTGTCGGACAAGGTGCAAGAAGACCTTGCTATTCTCGTAGAAATAGGGATACAGCACCCTGGTGGCGGGGTTCTACTTTGATACCGAGAACAAATGATAAATTCCGGGAATTGCCTGAGTCTGCCCGTGAGTTTGCAGAACTGTTTCGCAGAAGAATTAAAAATTTCTTTGAAGCATTAGCAACTGTTACAGGACAACCAATTAATCCCCAACAATTGAGAATATGTACTGAACCCACTCAACAACGCTGGACAGAGGCAGTAGATACCCATTGCCGAATTCTGATTACTAAAGTGGATGCTGAGAGGAACAAACCCTATGCGTTGGCAAAACTGCATCAACTAGGCAGGCGAGGTGAACAATATGACCGTTTTTTGTGTGGAGGCGTGGGAAAAGACGTAATCCCCTCTCCAGTGTGGATTGCAGATTCTGGCGGTTATGAAGTCGTTACCGTATTTGGTGCAACGGCAGACCCACGCAGGCGATTTGTTGACGAACTGAGAAGGGAAGGAGCCATTCAAATTTTCCCTTTGAACCAAGGAGGAAATAGATGACAATTGCTACTGCAAAGATTTTACCGAATGATCAGGTTTCAGTGGAAAGGCAAACTTGGCAAGCAGGTTCCTGGGAAACTTTTCTCGCTCTTTCTCAGCAACCTACTTATCAAAAAGCTAAAGCCTATTATTTCCAAGGAGCTTATCAATTTACTATGGGTGTGGGAGCAAATCACGGTGATATTAATGCGGTTATTTTCTTATTGCTCAGTTTCTATTGCACAATTCGCAATTTGCCGCACAAAGCTTATGTGAACACTAGCTATCGCAAAGATGGTATCCGAGAGTGTCAGCCTGATTTATCCTATTACTTTCTGGATGGAGATAATCCCCTTCCCGCAGGTAGCAGTGTTATCAATCTCAACGAGTATGCTCCCCCAGACTTGGCGATTGAAATTGCTGATTCTTCGTTAGCTGATGACTTGGGTATGAAGCGTTTGCTCTATGAGGAAATGCAGGTGAAGGAATACTGGGTGGTGGATGTATCATCCCTCGAAATTTTTGCCTTTGCTGTGGATCAAAATTTAGGCAGTCGGAGAATTCAGCAGTCTGTTGTATTAGAAGGGTTGGCAATGGATGCCATCACTGAGGCACTGCACAAAAGTCAAGAACTGGATAACGCCCAATTAGGGCAATGGTGGATGGGAAAAATTAAGCCATAGCTCTATTACCGATGAATCCTAGAAGGGAGCCTCTATTTATTTGAACTAACTAAAAATCTCATCGCGGGAATACCCATATTACCCAGAACCAAGAGTGTTACGACCGCTAACTTTGAATTGATAGAGGTGCCCAGAATCATAATTGAGTCCTGCGCTTTTATAATACATTTATCCCCCGAGGATTTGTACCTATGGTTGCCCATTCCCAATCTCTCTTGCTTTCGGTGGCTGAATATCTTCAGATGGAACGTATCAGTCTGGTCAAACACGAATATATTAATGGCGCAATTTATGCAATGGCTGGGGCAAATGATGCCCATGTCACTATTGCCTTGAATATGGCGGCTCTATTACGAAATCATATCCGGGGCAGTGGCTGTCGGGTGTACATCACAGATATGAAGGTACGCCTCGAAACCCCTAATTGTTTTTATTACCCGGATATTATGGTTACGTGCAACAGTCGTGACCGGGAAAATTCTACCTATAAATGCTTTCCTAAGCTGATTGTGGAGGTACTTTCAGCATCAACAGAAGCCTTTGACCGGGGGGATAAATTTGCTGATTACCAAACCCTGACAAGCCTTGAAGAATACGTTTTGGTTAACACCCGACACCAACGGGTGGAGTGCTTTCGTCGGCATGGTGATGGTATGTGGATACTGCAATCCTATACCCCGGAATCAAAATACTTTACCCTCCAGAGCGTGGAATTGACCGCAACATTGGCAGAATTGTACGAGGATGTGGAATTAGCAACAACCCCCAATGAACCATAAGACAACTTGGTAATCCATTTCCAATCGCTGATCGCTGTCATTTGTCTGGAAATATACTCTTCCAAACCCCTTTAGGATAGGGATGTTGGGTTTGGGAAAACTTTGATGCATAGACCGGAAGAAATTATTGCTGAGGAACAGCAAAGAGACCGAGAAAGGGAGATACGGCGGGTGTATCACCTATCCCAGCGGGCTTATTGGGTTACGGTGTTGTTGGGATTATTGATTCCCATTGGGGCATATCTTTACACCCGACGGTGGCGGGCGATGTTGATTTTTCTCGCATTTGCTGGGTTGATGGGTGTGATTTTTATGCCCGAAAATGAGTCGGAAGAATGGGAGCCATCCCCAGTTTTAATGGTTTTGGGTGGGCTGGGAGCAACGGCAGATAATGTGCAAGCCATTCGTTGGGCACGCCGGAAAATAGAGGAGGAAAGTCATGGGACCTAATCGGTGGTTAATGCGACGGGCGAGAAATTTCCTAGCCGCCCTGGTCAATGGAGGAATTACGCTCACAATTTTATTGATTGCTCCTTTGGGTTTGGCGGCGGTAATGATTAATACAATTCTCGTCATGGCGGGCACTTTTTTGGGGGAGGAAATCACCGACTTTTTTGTGGGCATCCTACGCAAAAGTATCGCCGGAGAAATTGCACCAGATAACCCCCATACCAGTATCACTCGCTATCGTGACCGGGAGTAATGCGGACGCTTTATCTCTCGCAACAGGGGTGCTGGGTAAGGCTCAAACAGGAGTCTTTGCAGGTATTATCCGGCAGACAAGAACTGTACACTGTACCCCTGCCTACCCTGGAGCAGGTCTTGATTTTTGGGCACGCCCAGATGACGACCCAGGCGATTCATGGGTGTCTGCGCCGCAACATTCCGATTGCTTACTTGTCAACGATGGGCTACTGCTATGGGCGGGTCATGCCGCTGGAGCGGGGGTATCGGGGTTTGGCACAACGGCAACAGGCGTTACCGGAGTCATGGCGGTTGCAGACGGCGCAGCGGATTGTCCGGGCGAAACTGCTCAACAGTCGGGTGGTATTGATGCGTCAACTGCGGGAAACGGCTACGGAATCAGGGGCACTGGCGGTACAGAGTTTGGGTTATCTGGCTGTGCAAGCGTTGCAGGCACGCAGTCGGGAGCAATTGCGGGGGATCGAGGGGGCAGGGGCGGCGGTGTATTTCCCGGAATTGGGGAATTGCCTACGGCAACCGGGGTTTGCGCTCCTGATACGAACACGCCGACCGCCAACCAATCCCGCTAATGCTCTGCTGAGTTTTGGCTATAGCCTCCTGTGGAATCATTTATTTAGCCTGATTGAATTACAGGATTTACATCCATACGAGGGGTGTTTTCATCAAAGCAATCCCAAACACGCCGCCTTAGTCTCTGATTTGTTAGAGGAATTTCGTGCGCCAATTGTTGATTCCTTAATGTTGAGTTTAGTGAATCGTCGTGTCATAAATTCTGAGGAGGATTTTCACTATGAAAAGGGGGGATGTTTTTTGAATGAATCGGGGCGAAAAAAGTTTTTGAAAAGTTTTGTGGAGCGGATGTCAGTTAAAGTCAATACTCAGAATGGAACCCAACCTTTTTGGGATGTATTAACGCAACAGGTACGCCAATATAAACAGTGTATTTTTAATCCAGAACAGGTGTACAAACCCTATCAGATTCGTTAAAAATATGTATTTTTGGAGGATTTTAAGGTGGTAGAGGTGTCCCGATGTTATTGTATATTATTTGTTATGATACTCCTTCTGATAAGCGACGCAAAAAGATGGCAGATTTATTAGAGGGGTATGGGCATAGAGTGCAATATAGTGTGTTTGAATGTGTTCTCCCGCTAAATAAATATCAAGAGTTAAAGAAGCGTTTACGTCAGCGATACAAAGAGGGGGAAGATTGCATTCGATTTTATCCCATTTCGCAACACACAATCGGGCAAGTCGAGTTATGGGGTGGACCGCCGCTCGCCCAGGAACCAGATTCGGTGATTATCTAATGCGAGGATCGAGCCAAAACCGGGAAATGCCGATTTTTCCGTTGGGATGCTCGATATGGCTCCCAGACGAGGTTTGGGGCGATTTTTTGGGATCAGAAACAGTACAATGTATAACAATTTTGCACGATGCTCGCAAATGCCCCTTGCCATGCCCTATCCATGCGGGTTTTAATAGGGTGCCCCCCCACTCGCTGGGGAACCCAATAAATTGGAAACAACCCTATGAGGTGAGCATCGTCACCGTGCCAGCACCCCCCACTCGCTGGGGAACCCAATAAATTGGAAACTACACTGTTAGACAATTGGCGACCTTGGGAAATTTGGACACCCCCCACTCGCTGGGGAACCCAATAAATTGGAAACCCCTACGGAATACCGGCATTACCGTTGGGATGATGCTCCCCCCACTCGCTGGGGAACCCAATAAATTGGAAACAGATGATTTTGGATCATTATGGGCGAGAGATAGAAGTCCCCCCACTCGCTGGGGAACCCAATAAATTGGAAACTTGAGAGCGTCCCCGCCAATCGTGTCGTGCCCTGACCCCCCACTCGCTGGGGAACCCAATAAATTGGAAACTCTGTACTGGTAATAAGCGCAGATGCCAATCATCTAACCCCCACTCGCTGGGGAACCCAATAAATTGGAAACGCCGGTCAGATTGCCAGTGAAATTTGCCAGTGAAATTCCCCCCACTCGCTGGGGAACCCAATAAATTGGAAACTCCTCAACAACAAACCCACCCGCAGAAAAACCCACCCCCCACTCGCTGGGGAACCCAATAAATTGGAAACTTCTGTTGGTTGAAACTGAGTGGGAACGAATTGTACCCCCCACTCGCTGGGGAACCCAATAAATTGGAAACTGGATTAGCGCAAATGAGGAGGCTTGGATTATTCGTCCCCCCACTCGCTGGGGAACCCAATAAATTGGAAACTGCAATTCATCCATTAGCCTACCCCCGTTTGCGCCACCCCCCACTCGCTGGGGAACCCAATAAATTGGAAACTCCACAGGAAAAAAACGATGAGTATTTTTGTCTCTCCCCCCCACTCGCTGGGGAACCCAATAAATTGGAAACTTCGGGCGGGATTAATCTAACCGACTTTCAGCTCGTGGCCCCCCACTCGCTGGGGAACCCAATAAATTGGAAACGAACTAAATTCATGAGACATACATCCATCTCCTATTCCCCCCACTCGCTGGGGAACCCAATAAATTGGAAACCAACTTCAAACGTGGTAATGGGACTTCGGCTTAATCCCCCACTCGCTGGGGAACCCAATAAATTGGAAACCAAAAAAATGATGGAGCGTCATGCTTCATTACAAAGCCCCCACTCGCTGGGGAACCCAATAAATTGGAAACTCCATCCCTTCCATCCCTTCCATCCCTTCCATCTCTTCCCCCACTCGCTGGGGAACCCAATAAATTGGAAACTTCCAAAAGGAAAAACGGAATGCCCTGCAATCAGCACCCCACTCGCTGGGGAACCCAATAAATTGGAAACTCGCTGGATGTTCAGTTAGGCATTCAACATGACGGCAAAACCCCACTCGCTGGGGAACCCAATAAATTGGAAACTCGCTAATCACAATTCCAATCCGGGTGATGTCATCAACCCCCACTCGCTGGGGAACCCAATAAATTGGAAACGCCTTGTGGCTGCTTGTTTGACTACGCTTACCTTCTCGATCCCCACTCGCTGGGGAACCCAATAAATTGGAAACGCCGAGAATTTTGTGAGGCGGAACGTAGCGCTCAGCAGCCCCACTCGCTGGGGAACCCAATAAATTGGAAACGCCCGCGTATTCCTCCGGCGCGTCGTCCCCCAGCAGGATCCCCACTCGCTGGGGAACCCAATAAATTGGAAACGCTTCTGGCAACGGACACCACTGCCAGCCGTTATGACGCCCCACTCGCTGGGGAACCCAATAAATTGGAAACGCCCAGCAGTTGACGGCGGATTTGTTTCACATCTTCTCCCGCCCCCACTCGCTGGGGAACCCAATAAATTGGAAACGCCCCTCCAAAAGTGGCCTATCGGTGGACGCCATTATGCCCCACTCGCTGGGGAACCCAATAAATTGGAAACGCTGTAAAAGTAAACGAGATTTTTTAGTTTCCCACAGTGCCCCACTCGCTGGGGAACCCAATAAATTGGAAACGCCCAACTGTCCTCAATCCCTGGCAATTCCCCCACCGTTCCCCACTCGCTGGGGAACCCAATAAATTGGAAACGTCGCACCTTCAGGGAGAGTTAAGGATAAACTGAACTATGCCCCACTCGCTGGGGAACCCAATAAATTGGAAACGTCGTATAAGAACTGCGGAATCTTAAAAATAAAAAAACCCCCACTCGCTGGGGAACCCAATAAATTGGAAACGATGACCAAGTCGGGCTGGCATTGCATCCCCACGACCCCCACTCGCTGGGGAACCCAATAAATTGGAAACCGCTCGGTAATGAGAGGCTGTATCAACTCCGTATCGATCCCCACTCGCTGGGGAACCCAATAAATTGGAAACCGCTGACACTACAGTGCTGAAAGCCACTGTTGGAAACAAAAACCCCACTCGCTGGGGAACCCAATAAATTGGAAACCGTGGAAGCACCCCGAGCGAACTCGATGTACTTCCGCCCCCCACTCGCTGGGGAACCCAATAAATTGGAAACTGTTCCCACAGTGGCTTTCCAGCGGACGCCATTATGCCCCCACTCGCTGGGGAACCCAATAAATTGGAAACTGAACTGTACTTTCGCGCGGTACATATGCACTCCAGCTCCCCACTCGCTGGGGAACCCAATAAATTGGAAACTAGAACAGCCGGGGCAGGCTGTTGTTGGTAGGGTAAAATCCCCCACTCGCTGGGGAACCCAATAAATTGGAAACTAGGGGGGAGGCACAGGGCATGGTTCTTCTCCGGACGCCCCCACTCGCTGGGGAACCCAATAAATTGGAAACTGAGTTAATTGGAATGGGTGCTACCGATGCGCTCAACCCCCACTCGCTGGGGAACCCAATAAATTGGAAACTAGCAATTGAACAGGAGGTTTCCATGATTGAGTTAAACCCCCACTCGCTGGGGAACCCAATAAATTGGAAACGATCCTCTGCCAGTTTCCGTCAATATAAAACCGCATCTACCCCACTCGCTGGGGAACCCAATAAATTGGAAACGATCAACCGTTAGTGGATAACGGATGGACTATTGTTAACCCCACTCGCTGGGGAACCCAATAAATTGGAAACGCTGCCCAGGGCGTGAATCGCCGTGGGGAACCAGCCCCCCACTCGCTGGGGAACCCAATAAATTGGAAACTTTTCGTAATTGTCAATCCCACTGCTACCAGACAAACCCCCACTCGCTGGGGAACCCAATAAATTGGAAACTATTAGTCCTTCCAATTCATCTAAATATTGAACTTCCCCCACTCGCTGGGGAACCCAATAAATTGGAAACTTCCTTGGGTTTTTAATAGCCAGACCAGCCAATACGATTTCCCCACTCGCTGGGGAACCCAATAAATTGGAAACTAGCCTTCTTTGACTTCGTGTTCTTGGGGCAGCGCTTCTCCTCCCCACTCGCTGGGGAACCCAATAAATTGGAAACTAGTAGTACACTAAGTACGCACTCTCATTGGGGTGCTCACCCCCACTCGCTGGGGAACCCAATAAATTGGTAGTGCCATCCAAGTAACTTTTTGTTATTTCAATGTTGGGTACCTCTATCTTATTGATTTTTGTACTTACACGGCAGGCTTGGAAGCCCCATTCTCTCGTTGGCAATTATCAATAATGCAGGGGTCATTCTCAATAGGCATGAATTAATAGAGGTGCCCTAGAGGCATCCTAAAAATCAATCCCATCCGGCGTACGGGGGAAGGGAATCACATCCCGAATGTTACCCATCCCCGTCATAAATTGGATCAACCGCTCAAACCCTAACCCAAAACCCGCATGGGGCACCGTACCATAACGGCGTAAATCCAAATACCACCAATAGGTCTGGGGGTCTAAACCCTGATTTTCTAACCGTTTTAATAATACATCGTAGCGTTCTTCCCGTTGGGAACCCCCAATCAATTCCCCAACCCTGGGAACTAAAACATCCATAGCGGCAACGGTTTTTTCATCCTCATTCAACCGCATATAAAAGGCTTTGATTTCCGTCGGGTAGTTATACACAATCACCGGTTTTTTGTACAATTCTTCCGCCAAATATCGCTCATGTTCTGATTGTAAATCCATTCCCCATTTTACCGGATATTCAAAGGGTTTTCCTGATTTTTGTAATTCCTCAATCGCTTCCGTATAGCTCAACCGGGCAAAGGGTTGTTGGATGATATTCTGTGCCGTGTCCAAAACCGTGCTATCAATCCGTTGTTGGAAAAATTCCAGGTCGCTGATCCCCTGTTCCAAAACATAACGAAATACATATTGCAAAAAGGCTTCCGCCAAATCCATATCCCCCTGCAAATCGCAAAAAGCCATCTCCGGCTCAATCATCCAAAATTCCGCCAAATGCCGGGATGTATTCGAGTTTTCCGCCCGAAAGGTCGGCCCAAACGTATAAACCTTGGTCAGGGCGGTGGCCAGGATTTCCGCCTCCAATTGCCCGCTGACCGTGAGATAGGCCGGACGGCCAAAAAAATCCTGGGAAAAATCCCCCTCCCCCTGCGGATTCTGGGGAATGCGGTTGGGGTGACGCAGGTCAAACTGGGTAACGGTAAACAATTCCCCCGCCCCCTCACAGTCGCTGGCGGTCAAAATGGGCGTGTGTGCCCATACAAAACCCCGCTCCTGGAAAAACCGATGGATGGCGACCGCACAGTGGTTGCGAATCCGTAGGACGGCCCCAAAGGTATTGGTGCGGGGGCGCAAATGGGCAATCGTGCGTAAAAATTCAAAGGAATGGCGTTTCTTTTGCAGGGGATAGTTGTCCGGGTCCGCATCCCCATACAAGGTAATCGCTTGCGCCTGCAATTCGACCCGTTGCCCTTTGGCGGGAGAGGCGACCAATAGCCCTGTCACCCCAATGGCCGCCCCCGTGTGCAAGCCAGCGGCCAGGTCATAGGCAGGGGATTCCCTGGGGACGAGTATCTGTAAATTAGCCAGACAACTGCCGTCATTAAGTTCCAAGAAACATAGCTCCTTCAACTCCCGGCGGGTACGCACCCAGCCCTGGGCCAACACCGGGGTATCCGGGGGGGTCTGGTGCAGTAGTTCCCAGATCGGGGTGGCTTGCATCACTTAAAACCGAATCAATACATTTGCCACCCGTCCCTGGCGTGCCACGGTCAGCACCATCGCTCTGGGTCGGCGATCCAGAAACGCCCGCAATTCTTCCGGGTCCTCCAGGGGACGGCCATTCACCGCCAACAGACGATCCCCCGGACGCAGACCAATCGCCTCCGCCGGAGAATTGGGTTCCACCTCCCGCACGGTCAGGGTTTCCGGGTCAAGGGCCACCCCCAGGCGCACCCCCTGGGCATTTGGGAGATTGGGGCGGGCTTCCGGTCGGGTGGCCACCGCTGGGCCAGGATTGTTGCGGTTTTGGGCGATAAATTCCTGGGCATTCAGGATGCTGGTGGCAAATCCAATGCCGATATTGCCACCCACACTGCCGGGACTCAAAATCGCCCGGTTCACCCCAATCAACTCCCCCCGGGAATTGAGCAGGGGGCCGCCGGAGTTACCCGGATTAATCGCCGCATCCGTTTGCAAATCCCCATTGGGAGCAATCCGGCTGAGAATGCCGGTGGTGTAGGTGCCGGACAGACCAAAGGGACTGCCGATGGCAAATACTCGCTGCCCCACCTGAATCCCCTCCCGACTCGCCAAGGGCAGGGTGGGCAAACGTCCTTGGACATTCTCCAGACGCAGGAGAGCCAAGTCCCGCTGCCGGTCGGTGGCAATCACCCGCGCCGTGTAACGGGCACCGGTCTGCGTGATCACCTGTACCGTGCGAAAGCCGCTGACGACGTGTTCCCCGGTCAGTACCAACCCATCGGGGCTGATGATGCTCCCCGAACCGTTGCCATTCCCCGCCCGAATGGTGACAACGGCAGGGCTGGCCTTTTGATAGACCTGGATGCTGACCTGCTCATCCCCCTGGAAGCGGGTTTGCGCCCAACTGGGGGAAACTGGGAGCACCGGGGTAGCGGTAGCCAACGTCAAACTCAGAAAGGGCAACAGCAATGTGGAAGCTTTCATAGTCGTGGCGAATGCTTAGTATCCAGTTTAGACGCAGAAAGGGGGTCTGGGTTTCACGGTTGCCCCACCACCAGTTCAAACACGGCGCGCACCGGTCGGTGGTCACTGTAGGTGGAACGGTTGGCTGGGCTACAGTATTCCGGCTCTGGATAGAGAATATCACTGGCGGCAGGCCAATTTTTCGCTACACCCGCCACAAACACAAAATCCAAAACCGAATTAAACTCTGGACTACATTGGGTGTCCACCAAAACCTCCGGTTGCACCCAGCGAAACACGTCATCTTGGGTCAATAGATCAAACCCCCGATCCCGTTTGCCGCCCCGACTGTCAATATCCCAGTCCAGGTTGTAATCCCCCACCGCAATGATCGGTAAATCCTGGGTGCGTGCCCATTCATTCAACAATTGCGCCTGCCGATGCCGCTCTTGGGCGGTTTGCTCATCCCCCCGGCGCAGGTGATTGACCATAAACAAAAACCGTTGTCCCGTCGGTTCAAACCGAAACTCCACCACCAAGGGCGAACGGAGCCGCCCCCGCAGATTGATCTGATCCAATTCCTCATGGCGCAGATAGGTCAACCGGCGGGCATTATAGACCACCCCCAACCGGTCCTTGCCCCCGGAACGCCCCAGCAACCAACGGTAATCCGACCCCCAGCCGGACTGCATCGCCTGCCGAAATTTTTCCATCCAATCGTTGCTCTCCACCTCCGCAAAGCCCCAAATATCCACCTGATTCCGGTGGGGCTGGATGTGTTTTTGGGCAATTACCCTGGCATCGGCACTCCCGGATTCCACATTGAAGCCCGCCACCACCAACCGGGATGAGGAATCCACCGGCGCACAGGCGACTAATAACAGTAGGATCCCGCAAACGCCTGCCCACCAACGACCCACGAATTTACGCCTCAGAGGATTACCGCCTCTATGATAAAGCTCAGGGTAACCAGCGGGGTTGCCGCCCCCATAACCCCAAATCCTCCGGCAGTTGGGCAATCGGATTCGCCCCCAAAGGCAACCGCCACAGATGCCCATTCACCTCCAGCAATAAATTCCGCCCATCGGGAGCCAGCGCCATCTGGGGGACAGCCGGGTCGTCAAACTGCACCAGGGGCAGAACCTGCTTGGTGGGCAAGGCAATCGCCGCCAAATAGGGCAGTTCCTGGTAATTATTCGCCTCCCCCGCCTCGGTAGCAATCACATACACCCACGGTCGTCGGGGGTCAAAACTGGCACTCAGCAAAGAACCCCGCAGGCGCAGTAATTCCTGCTCCCCCGCCCCGCCCACCAAAAACAGGGAACGGGTAAAATCGCTGTTGAATTTCACCATCAACGCCCGGGTGCCCAGCCGGTCAAAGTCCAACAACTGCCCAAACTTCGGCAAAAAATCCAAGGGTTTCGCCTCCGGTTGCAAGGGCAGTAACGCCAACCCCTCCCCTTTTGCCATCACCAGATTTTGCCCATCTGGGGTTACCCGAAAATCCCCACCCAACGCCAGATGCAACGCCCGCCGCCTGCCACCCAACTCCACCTGCCACAGCCCCGACTGCGCCGAATTGTGCAAACTCGCCCGTGCCACCACCAACTTATCCCCGCTGGGAGCCAGGTCAAATTTCAAATTCTGAAACCCCTCACTCGCCAACAGGGTTTCCACCCGTCCTGCCGTCTGCTGGGGGGGCGTACCGTTGGGCGTAGCGTACTGCAACCCCGTCGTTACTGTGTACAATTCCGTTCCCGCCAAAGGGTCATCCCGCCGTTGGGCACTAAACACCACCCGATCCGCCTGGGGCAAGGGCTGGGCATCCAAAACGGTCAAATCCGCCGGGGTCAACACCTGATGGGTTCCCTGGGTGAAATTGTGCAGTACCAGTCTGCCCGTTTCCTCCCCCTGGGTGCCCACATAAATAAACCCCTGATCCCGAGTGGCAAACCGCCCCTGAAACGGCTCGATCCGCTCCCCCCGCCCGTACTTATCCTTCGCCTCCGTCAGTTCAACCTGGTACTCCCGCCCATAGGGAATCGGCTCCAGCAGGGTATAAGCCAAGCGGCGACCCGCCCAACTCACCTTCCCCGGCAGACCCGGCGTAATGCGTAAATGCTGTTCCACCGTGCGGGTATCCATCGGGCGGTTAAACGTCAACAAAAAGGCTTTATCCTGCGCCCCCACCACCCGTTCCTGCCAGGAAAATTGTTGCACCCGGGGACGGGAATGATCCCCCCCACCTAACAACAGGGCGAGCACCACACCCAAGACTGCCAATACCAACCACGCCGCCCGGTCTAAAGGTTGCCCAAACCAATGCTGACGCACCCCTCACCCCCAGGTTGCCGTCTAGTTAATCACTATATCACCTACGTTGCCGCTGAATTACCCTTGCGCCGTGTCCGCCCCCGATACTCCGACTTGCGCCGCAAACCCAACGCCTGCACCTGCGCCGAATCCCGCCCATACTGGGCAATCACCTGCTCCTTTGCCGCCAAAATCAAATTGTGAAACCGCCACTCACTGCTATTCGCCTCATCCCGTGCCGCCTTCGCCGCCGCCAACGTTTGCACCTCCAAAGACTGCTTCGCCTGCATGGTCTGCAACGCCTCCGTCAACACCTCCCGCCGACACTCCGGGTTGCTGGGGGTGTAATCGGGAAACGCCAGCAGTGCCGCCAACACCTCCTGATCCGCCTGCAACAGAGCCGGACGCAACCGCCGTGACTCATCTTTAGCCATAACAATACCCAACTATAAACAACTGCTCCCAGTATATTCCCAAAATCAATTAACGTAAATTAAACGCTAATAAAGCTAAAGTCTAATTTATTAAAATTTTTACTTAATCTAAAAATATTAGGGTTTAATTTAATATTATTATTTTATCATTTTATAAAATTATAGCTTACGCTTAGCAAATTAAGGTTTGCGTTAATAATATCAAGTTGTAACTATGCTCAACTATATTTTAGCCAAGGGGTAACTCCCAAAAATCCGCCTGTGACGTAGGGAAATTTAGCCCCCTAGGCAGGAAAACAGTCGCCTGGGCATATCCCTTATCGGATAGGGCAAAGAGCAAACCATTCAATCCATCACCCTTAAATTAAATTTTTATCACTGCAAAAGCGATTTTTACATCAGATTAAAAGTGAATTAATTAATAATTGACCGCCAAATTTTAATTCTAAAGTAAACCCTAATTTTCGTTGATTTTTCCCAATCGGCAATCTAAAATCAAGGCAACAAGACCCAGTCCAACAAAACGCCAATTTAATCCCTTACCCAAGAGTAAACATTAAGGATTGGTTATGGACGAAGCCACCCTGACCCAGCAGTTAGAAGCCCGTCTCAATGACAGCAGTTTAGTCCTGCAAGTTGCCTTTGCCGCCCCCTATGTGCAGGTGGTGATTAACCGCACCCAACTGCCCCCGGATTATCCCACTTTGAGCCAGCGCATTGCTGAATTATTGGGGCAAATCGGCATTCCAGAGATGCAATATGTTGCCGTTTACGGGCGGGTGTACGGTCAAGAAGAATTAGAATACGAAACTAGTTTAGCCATTGTGCCACCGGAACCTGTTGCCCCCAGTCCAGCAAGCACCAGTGAAAATCTTTTTTTAACCGCAGTTGCCGATACCCCTGCCCCCAGCGAACCCGAACCCTTTCACCTCGCCAAATACTGTTTTACCCGCAACCGGGCATTATTAACGGCTGATTTACCCAGCCCCAAAATTGCCCTCGCAGAGTTACTCCGGGATTTTGATAGTTTTCTGGACTCAGAGAAGCAATTGATATTAGAGCAATTCAGTACTTTTTTACGCAATCCCGATGGGGTCAATACGGGAAATTGGTCGGAGGCAATGCGGGCGTGGTTGGGTAAAGTGCGGAACTTTGGGGATGAAGAAACCCGCAATATGGCGATTTGGCTAAGTCGTTATTGTGCCCACCCGGAGACCACCCTGGAGACGGTGCGGGGGGTGATCAAGGCGGCGAAGGAAGCGGCAAAAGAACGTGCCAGACAGGAGCGGGAAGCCCGTTTAGCCGAACGGCAAGCGAGAACGACATCGGGGGGACGGAGTCAGCCAAACACTTCTACTAACCGCCAGCAACGGGGAAGCACCCCACCTCGCCGCCCCAGAAGCCCTGCCGCCAAGGTGTTTGCCATTTTGGGGTTAATCGTAGCCACTGTGGTCAGCACCTGGTTTTTCCGGGGGTTTACCCTGGCATTGGATGTGTTCAGCACCATCATATTCGTGTTCAGCTTTTTGGGGGGATGGTTTAGTGGTTTAACTAAGGCTAATGAGGGTTTGATTATCGGACGTGTGAGTACGACAGCCCTTTTTACCTATTTAATTCTCGCCATTGTCCTGCTACCCATTGCTATTATTATTTATTTTATATTAGCCTTTCTCTTTGGGTTTTTAGTAATTCCCTATGTAGCCGCTCTGGCGGGGGGTATCGTGGGAGCTTTGGGTCGTTGGTTCCTAGAAGGTTTTGGGGAAGAGGACGAAGCTGAAGGGGTCAAATATGGCAGATTTTATGGCCTTGGTAAGGGCTTGTTGGTATTAACGTTGATAGCCCACTTTGCAGGGATTTTATGGGGTGGATTGCCGGGATTGGAGGGCTTTAGTTTGGGTGGTAATGAACAGCACCTCACAGAAATACCAAATTTTAGCGGTGAAAAGTGTGCGTCAATTCAACGAGGGATGACTGTTCGAGAAGTAGAAAAAATTCTCAACGCCCCGCCCAACCAAGTTGGTTCCGTGAATGGGCAGACTGAATATGGATGGGAATATGAGAATGCAAAAATAGTTGTCGTTACGGAACAACAGATTGACGAACAAACTCTCTTCAATGAAGCTTTGTATCTCAAGAGTACCAACCCGGATATAACGCGAGAACAAGCGATGAAACACTTTGAAGGGAAGGGGATATTCAGTCGTGATAAAAAAATTGTGGCAGTGGATAATTGTCTGGTCTGCACCACTGAAGAAACTTTAGGGGGTGGAAGCATCCGCAGTTGTAGTAATTAAAGGGTAGTAGTAGGGATGTGTCCCTGATCTTTACTTTTGGTAATTTTAAGATTAACCAGAGCAGACCTGATGCCACAATTCAACGAACTGAAAATGAACGTTTTACCATTCAAAATGCCATTGATTTGATTGGTACTGGTGCAACAAGCATTGAGTCGGAGATTAGAGCAGGCCGACCTGGTTATGTCTGGAATTACGACAATGCACGCATTGTTTTACTTTCAGATGACATATCTAAAGAAGGGGTTGTTGATGTGGTGGCGGTCTGTATGACTTGTGAAAAGACAAATACAGGAGGTACAGTCTGTCAGGGTCGAAATTTACTTGGTGACTTTGACTTTGATGAATAGGGTGGGTGGAGGTTGAGGGATGAATAAAATTTTCAAATATAGCAATCTCAGGGATTTATGCCAATATTCCATGCAACGGATTTCCCGTCTAAAATCGAGGCAAGCAAATACAGGTCAACAAAACGCCAATTGCACCCCTGAACCCAGAGGAAAGATTAAGGATTGGTTATGGACGAAGCCACCCTGACTCGACAGTTAGAAGCCAGTTTGAATGACAGCAGTTTAGTCCTGCAAGTTGCCTTTGCTGTCCCCTACGTGCAGGTGGTGATTAACCGCACCCAACTCCCGCCGGATTATCCCGCCCTGAGCCAGCGTATCGCCGAGTTATTGGGGCAAATCGGCATTCCAGAGATGCAATATGTCGCCGTTTACGGACGGGTATATGGGCAAGAAGACTTAGAATATGAAACCAGTTTAGCCATCGTCGCACCGGCACCGACTGCCCCCATCCCAGTTAGCAGTAGCGAAAATCCTTTTTTAACCGCAGTTGCCGATACTCCTGCCCCTAGCGAACCTGAACCGTTTAACCTTGCCAAATACTGTTTTACCCGCAACCGGGCGTTATTAACGGCTGACTTACCCAGCCCCAAAATTGCCCTGGCAGAGTTACTCCGGGATTTTGATCATTTTCTGGACTCAGAGAAGCAATTGATTTTAGAGCAATTCAGCACGTTTTTACGCAATCCTGATGGGGTCAATACGGCGAATTGGTCAGAGGAAATGCGGGCGTGGTTGGGGAAAGTGCGGAACTTTGGGGATGAAGAAACCCGCAATATGGCGATTTGGTTGAGTCGTTATTGTGCCCACCCGGAGACCACTCTGGAGACGGTGCGGGGGGTAATCAAAGCGGCAGAGGAAGCGGCAAAAGAACGTGCCAGACAGGAGCGGGAAGCCCGTTTAGCCGAACGGCAAGGGAGGACGACCTCGGGGGGACGGAGCCATCCAACTGCTGATCATCGCCAGCAACGGGGAAGCACCCCACCTCACCGCCCCAGAAGCCCTGCCGCCAAGGTGTTTGCCCTTTTGGGGTTAATCGTGGTGACTGTGGTCAGCACCTGGTTTTTCCGGGGGATTACCCGTGCGTTGGATGTGTTCAGCACTGTCTTGTTTGTGATCGGCTTTTTGTTCGGATGGTTTGGTGGCTTAGCCAAAGTTAATACTATTGGAGGAGTTGATTCTGAGAACGAATTTCTTAAGATGATTTTTCCCGTCTATTTACTTATTGGGATTGTGCTTTCACCTATTACCATCATCACTAAGGATGGTTTGACTCTTTGGCGTAGGAGTAAGCAAGTTTTTTTCGGACACTTACTTTTGGGGACTGTGCTTTCAGCTACTGCCATCATCAGTCTTTATATATTGAGCCTTTTGCTTGGTAGTGGGATAGTGATTTTTGGTGTGGCTTTGTTTGTCGGGGCTATCGTGGGATCATTGGGTTGTTGGCTCCTAGAGAGGTTTGGGGAAAATGACGAAGCAGAAGGGGTCAAATATGGCAGATTTTATGGTCTCAGCAAGACTGTGTTGTTGTGGACAGTAATAGCTCACTTTGCAGGGATTTTGTTAAGTGGATTGCCGGGATTGGAGGACTTTGAGTTTACCGGTACAGCGATACCAGATTTTAGCAATGAGAAATGTGCATCAATTCAACAAGGGATGACTGTTCGAGAAGTAGAAAAAATTCTCAATGCTTTGCCTAAGACAGTTAGTTTTTCGGTTGATGGACGTGATGAATCTATATGGCGTGCTAAATTTATATGGAACTATTACAATGGTCAAATAGAAGTCGTAACGGAAGAAATTATTGACAAATCTAATTTGCCTCCTGATAATAAGTATGCGAAGTATGGACTTGGGGAATATAAATATTATGAATACTCTCATGAAGCAAAGAAGTACTTTAAAGAGAAAGGTATTTTTGATCGTGACAAAAAAATTGTTATAGTTCCTCAATGTGGGGTTTGCACCTGGGAACGTGCGCCAGAAGGAGGACTTGTGCGCCTTTGTGATAACTTTGAGGAACTTCCAAATCCTAGCAGTCCCCCTAACCTTGACGGAAGCGAAACTCCACAATAGTGCATTGATCTGGAGTCCACACATTGCCGCAAATTCATGCTAATTGCAAAATGTGGACGGCTCTATAATACAGCCTGTCCATAAATTAAAGGATACAAAGAATCTTATTTCCAAGGTTTAGTTTAATGAGGCTTAGAGCCGGTGGGTTTACAGCCGTATCCCCTAATTACTTAATAGGCTGTAGAGCAGGCCGACCTGGTTATGTCTGGAATTACGACAATGCCCGCATTGTTTTACTTTCAGATGACATATCTAAAGAAGGGGTTGTTGATGTGGTGGCGGTCTGTATGGCTTGTGAAAAGACAAATACAGGAGGTACAGTCTGTCAGGGTCGAAATTTACTTGGTGACTTTGACTTTGATAAATAGGGTGGGTGGAGGTTGAGTGATGAATAAAGTTTTCAAATAAATATAGCAATCCTACTTGATTTGCATACAAAAAGTTTCCAGAACCATACACCGCAGGTGCTTCTTTTTTGGGGGCGGTGCCCCTGCGACCCCCTGTTCCATTTTCATTTAGGATTGCTATACCTAGAATTTGGCGCAACCAGGCTAAGTTTTACACAGACTTTTGGCAAGTCTATCGGGAGGTGATCCCTCTAAAACAACACGAAAGAGTTTCCAAAGGTAGTGGAAAAACTTCTTATATTGAGCGATTTAACAATACCTTGAGGCAACAAATTGGGCACCTTGCCCGGAAAACTTTATTTTTTTCCAAAACCTTAAAAAAATCACATTGGTATCGTCTTTAATTTCATCCATCACTATAATGAAGTATTACTTGGATAGCACTACCTGATAAACCCTGATAAACAAGGAGAAAACAATGGTCGCTCTGAAATTACCCCCCACCCTACAACTCACTAGGGAAGTATTTGAACGACTGTGTCGGCAGAACCCCGATTTGCGCCTCGAACGCACCGCCTAAGGAGAATTGATCGCTATGGCTCTCGCTGGCAGTGAAACTGGATATTACAATACCGATCTGCTCGGTCAACTGTGGCAATGGCATCGCCAGAAGCAACTGGCAATAGTACTGGATTCTTCCGCTGGTTTTACCCTGCCCAATGGAGCCATCCGCTCACCCAATGCCGCTTGAATTAACGCATCTCGTTGGAATGCTCTCACGCCTGAACAACGCCGCTGTTTTGCGCCCCTCTGTCCCGATTTTGTTTTAGAACTCCAATCCCCCAGCGATGACTTGTCCACCCTGCAAGCCAAGCTACAAAAATACATGGAAAATGGCGCACAATAAAAATGTAGAGCAGATCGGGATGGGGCAAAGCGCTACGCGCCAGCAAAGCTGAACGCCTGACCTTAAAAAATTGGATGTGGAGACTGAGTAAGACCACTGAGCCTCAAGGCTTGGCGGTATCAGTCTGTGAAACGTCAAGAATCCCTGTCTTTTAGAACAAAGAGTATGTCAAAATGTAGGTTTAGTTGTCGGGCTCGTTTGTTTGAGGTATCTTCACGATTTCCCTTCCCCTTGCGATTGTCCTAGGCACCCGCCCAGAGGCCATTAAACTCGCCCCAGTGATTCAGGTTTTACGCCAAAACCCCCGCTGGCAGGTCACGGTGATTACGACCGGTCAACACCGGGAAATGGTCGCTCAAATCTTAAGCTGGTTTGATTTACAGTGTGATTACGATTTGGAAATTATGCAACCGGGGCAAACCCTGGAGCAAATTACCTGTCGGACGTTGGAACGGTTGCCCCCTTTGCTGAAAACCCTCCAACCCCGGTTGGTATTGGTGCAGGGGGATACGACCACGGCCTTTGCGGCGGCTCTGGCGAGTTTTTATCAACGCCTTCCCATCGGTCATGTGGAAGCAGGGTTACGCACGGATGACCTGTTCAGCCCGTACCCGGAGGAGGCGAACCGCCGGCTGATTTCCCAGATTGCCCAGTTGCATTTTGCTCCTACCCCCCTGGCGGTGCAGTACCTGGAACAATCCCGGGTGACTGGACAAATTCATCACACGGGCAATACGGTGATTGATGCCCTGTTCCAGGTGGCGGCCCAGCAGCCCGCTTGCTCCATCCCCGGTTTGGATTGGCAAAAGTACCGGGTACTGCTGGCGACGGTGCATCGCCGGGAACATTGGGGGGAACCCCTGGCTCGGATTGCTCAGGCGTTTTTGGGGATTTTGGCGCAGGTGCCGGATACTGCCCTGGTACTGCCGCTCCACCCCAATCCCCAGGTACAAGCGGTCCTTAAGCCCATGCTGGCGAACCATCCCCGCATTTTTTTGACCCCGCCCCTGGACTACCCGCAACTGGTGGCCGCCATGCAGAAGTGTTATTTGATTCTCACCGACTCCGGCGGCATTCAGGAGGAAGCCCCTGCCCTGGGCAAACCGGTTTTGGTCCTGCGAGACACCACCGAACGCCCGGAGGCCATTGCGGCAGGAACGGCGGCACTGGTGGGAACCGATACAGACAAAATTATTACCAAAGCCGTCGAATTGCTCCAAGAACCCCAGCAGTACGCTCAGATGGCGAATGCGGTGAACCCGTTTGGGGATGGCAAAGCGGCTCAACGTATTGATAAAATTATTACAGAATACTTAAGCTAAAGCCCATGGCGAAAAGCCGCAGTCACTACATTTGCCGGGAATGTGGGGCGGAGTACAGCCAGTATTTTGGTCAGTGCCGCAACTGTGGGACGTGGAATAGTTTGGATGAGGTGGCGGTGCTCCCAGAGCGGGGGCGGAAATGGCGCAGTGGGGGGATAGCGCAACCCCGGCAGGCTTTGCCCTTGTCCCAGGTCAGCGACCAGGATTGGCGGCGGTTGTCCACGGGGTCGGGGGAGTTTGACCGGGTGTTGGGGGGCGGTATTGTCCCCGGTTCTCTGGTGCTGGTGGCAGGGGATGCGGGGATCGGCAAGTCAACGTTGTTATTACAAACGCTGGCGAATTTGGCAGGGCAGATGCCGGTTTTATACGTCTGTGCGGAGGAGTCGGCGCAACAGGTGAAATTGCGGGCCAAGCGGTTGACCACGGGGGCGGATGGGGAGCAGTTGTACCTCTTGGCGGAAACCCAGCTGGAGGCGATTCTGGCGGAATTGGACAGTCTGCATCCCCCGGTGGCGGTGATTGACAGTATTCAAGCCCTGATGTATGCGGCTTTGACTTCGGCTCCGGGTTCGGTGGCGCAGGTGCGGGAATGTACGGCGGCCTTGATGCGGGTGGCGAAGCAAAATCATACGGCGTTATTTATCGTTGGACATATTACCAAGGAGGGGGCAATTGCCGGGCCAAAAGTATTGGAGCATTTGGTGGATACGGTGCTGTATTTTGAGGGGGATGCCTTTGCCAATTTTCGCTTGTTACGGGCGGGGAAAAATCGCTTTGGCCCCAGTTATGAATTGGGGATTTTTGAGATGACGCCACAGGGCTTAAAAGAAGTCACGAATCCTTCGGTTTTATTCCTCAGCCATCGGGAATCGCCAGCGCCGGGAGTGGCCACCATTGTCGCCTGCGAAGCCAGCCGTCCTCTACTTGTAGAAATTCAGGCATTAGTTAGCCCCACCAGCTATGGCACGCCCCGGCGGGTGGCCACGGGTATTGATTACAATCGGTTGGTGCAAATTTTGGCGGTGTTAGAAAAGCATCTGGGCGTTCCCCTGGCGAAATTTGATGTGTATGTGGCTTCGGCGGGGGGGTTAGGGGTGTCGGAACCGGCGGCGGATTTGGGCATTGCTTTGGCGGTGATGGCGAGTTTTCGCAATTGTTTGGTCAAGCCGCAAACGGTGTTGATTGGGGAATTAGGTTTAAGTGGGCAAATCCGGCCGGTGCAACAATTAGAAACCCGGCTAAAGGAAGCGGTAAAATTGGGCTTTCAACGGGCGATTATTCCCATGAATAACACTGAGGCTATCCCTGGGTTGGAACTGATTCCTGTGCAACGAATTTTGGCGGCGATTTTGGCGGCACTGCCAGTGGCGGAAGGGGGTTGAGATGCTGGCACAATAAAAACTATGGGGAATACGTTTGGGCATTTATTTCGGATTACTACCTTTGGGGAGTCCCACGGGGGGGCGGTGGGGGTGGTCGTCGATGGCTGTCCGCCCCGTTTGCCTTTGCAGGTGGCGGAGATTCAGGCGGAACTCGACCGGCGCCGTCCAGGGCAAAGCAAAATTACCACGCCCCGCCAGGAACTGGATCGGTGTGAAATTCTCTCCGGGGTGTTTGAGGGGCAGACCTTGGGTACGCCGATTTTGCTCCTGGTGAAAAATCAGGATGCCCGTAGCCAGGACTATCAGGACATGGCCAGCACGTTTCGCCCTTCCCATGCGGATGCCACCTATCAGGCCAAGTACGGCATTCGCAATTGGCAGGGGGGGGGACGGGCTTCCGCCAGGGAAACGATTGGGCGGGTGGCGGCCGGGGCGATTGCCAAAAAAATTCTGCGGCAGGTGGCGGGGACGGAAATTTTAGCCTACGTGGAGCGGGTGAAGGATTTGCAGGCCTGCGTTGACCCCGAACGGGTGACCCTGGCGGAGATTGAGAGCAATATCCTGCGCTGTCCAGACCCGGAAATGGCCGCCCAAGCCATTGATTTAATTGACACCTACCGCAAGGAGGGCAATTCCGTCGGGGGGGTGGTGGGCTGTGTGGCCCGCTCGGTGCCGGTGGGGTTGGGGGCACCCGTATTTGACAAGTTGGAGGCGGATTTAGCCAAGGCGGTGATGTCTCTGCCTGCCAGCAAAGGGTTTGAAATCGGCTCCGGGTTTGCCGGAACGACGCTGACTGGGCGGGAACACAACGACGAATTTTACCGGGACGAGCAAGGCCGGATTCGCACCCGTACCAACCGTTCCGGGGGCATCCAGGGGGGCATCAGCAACGGCGAAACGATCTATCTGCGGGTGGCCTTCAAACCCACGGCGACCATTTTGCAACCCCAGGCGACGGTCACCCAAGACGCTGAGGAAGTGGTTCTGACACCGAGAGGCCGCCATGACCCTTGCGTGTTACCCCGGGCGGTACCGATGGTGGAAGCGATGGTTGCCCTGGTGCTCTGTGACCACCTGCTCCGCCACCAGGCTCAGTGTCGGCTATGGGAGTAATTTTTAATCAGGCTTTTTCTAATCTGTAGCAATCCTAGTTGGTTAATCAACAAAAATTTTCCAGAACCAAGGACGGGGGCGATGCCCTGCAACCCTAAGCCCTACTGGGATTGCTATATTATTGCCAGACCATCATTGAAAAGGCTCCGGCATATTTCGCCGCCTGTGCGAATATCCCCGCTTTGGGCAGGGGTCAAGAACTTGAACCAATCTGTTAATGTAAATACGGATGTGAGGAAGGAACGTTGTGGCGCGTCTCATCGCTGTCTGGGGCAAAGTAGTTGAGCCGCTGGGGGGGTCATCGTGTCCGGCTTAGCTTGGGTGACCACCATCCTATTTGTTTTGGCCGCCCTGCTGGGGATTGTTGAGGCCACCGCCACGTGGCTGGGCTATCGTACCATTACCCGTCAACGCCTGCGCCGCCAAACCCAAGGTCGGGATAGCCAACTGCCCCGTTATTCGGTGATTGTGGTCGCCTATTTGCCTAATGAACAGGGGATTATTCTGGACACCCTCACCTATTTGTTGCAAACATTGCCCCGTCCCCAAGCGGGTTTGGAAATCATCCTCGCCTACAATCGCCCCCAGCCCTTACCCATCGAGGGACAACTCCAGCACCTAGCCGCCCGTTACCCGGAACTGAAACTGCTCCATGTGGAAGGCAGCCATTCCAAAGCCGAAAACCTGAATGCGGCCATTCATCTGGTGACCGGGGTCATGACCTTGATGTTGGATGCGGATTTGAAACCCGCCCCAGAGAGCATTCGCCGTGCCTGGCGCTGGCTGGCGGGAGGACAGTACGATGTCGTACAGGGACGCAATGTGATCCGCAACGCCCAGGATAATTTTTTGACCCGGGTGGTGGCGGTGGAATTTGAGCATCTTTACGGGGTCAGCCATCCAGCGCGTTCCCTGCTGGCAGATTTGGCGATTTTTGGTGGCTCCAACGGCTACTGGCGCACCAGCGTTCTGCGTAGTATTCGGTTTAACCCCCAGATGCTCACGGAAGATATTGACGTGACCTTGAAATTGCTCCTGCGGGGGTATCGCATCATTCACGACCGGGATGTGATTGCCACCGAATTGGCTCCGGTGGATGGCGGGGCGCTCTGGTCACAACGCCGCCGTTGGGCACAGGGATGGCTCCAAGTGGGGTTGAAATACACCTGGCCGATTATCCGCTCGGAGAATTTGGGTTGGGGGCAAAAAATCTATTTACTTTGTATGTTCATTTGCGGTATGGCTCTGCACTTTACCATCATCTATTACCCGGTCATTCTCTGCCATGAACTGGCCAGCCTCAATTCCCTGCCCGCCCCGGCACTCCAATGGTTTGGCTGGGTTACGGCTTTGCTGTTGGTCAGCGGCCCTTACCAAGTCTTTGTGGCTCATCGGGGGCGCAGTCATGCCTCTCCCTGGACGGGTTGGGATTCTTTATTGTATTGCTTTGTGCTACCATTGTACTCATTTTTCAAAAACATCGTCTGCTTGGTCGCCGTGTACTACCAACTGATTGGCCGCCGGGATTGGGTCGTCACCCGCCGGGGTTCCCTGTATAGCCATCTGAGCCGTTAAGAATCGTTACAATTAGACATATTAGACATGAATTCATGAGGCAGGGTTAATGGCACGGGATTTGCGGGGGTTTATCCAATTATTAGAAAAACGGGGGCAGTTGCGGCGGATTAAGGCGTTGGTTGACCCGGATTTAGAGTTAGCCGAAATTACCCAGCGGGTGTTGCAAAGTGGGGGGCCGGCGCTCCTATTTGAAAATGTCAAGGGTGCCACGATGCCGGTGGTGGTGAATCTGTTGGGAACTTTGGAGCGGGTCTGTTGGGCGATGCACCTAGAGCACCCCCAGGAATTGGAAGCTTTAGGGCAAAAATTGGGGCAATTGCAACAGCCCAAACCCCCGAAAAGTCCGGGGGAATTGATTGAATTTGGCAAATTACTCTTGGATGTGGTCAAAGCCAAACCGGGGATGAGTTTTTTCCCGGTCTGTCAGCAGGTGGTTTATCAAAATGAACAGGTGGATTTAGCCCAAATTCCCATGATTCGTCCCTATCCAGGGGATGCGGGGCGGGTGATTACCTTGGGATTGGTGATTACCAAAGATTGCGAAACAGGTACTCCCAATGTGGGCATTTATCGCCTGCAATTGCAGTCCAAAAATACTATGTCGGTGCATTGGTTATCCGTGCGGGGCGGGGCGAGACATTTACGCAAGTGTGCCCAGCGGGGGAAAAAGTTAGAAATTGCCATTGTTTTAGGGGTTGATCCCCTGTTAATTTTAGCCGCCGCTACGCCGATTCCGGTGGAATTATCCGAATGGTTGTTTGCGGGTTTATATGGGGGGACAGGAGTGAATTTATCCCGCTGTAAAACCTTAGATTTAGAGGTTCCCGATAACGCTGAATTGGTTTTAGAAGGGACGATTACGCCGGGGGAAATGGTGCCGGATGGTCCCTTTGGTGACCACATGGGCTACTACGGGGGGGTGGAGGATTCCCCTTTAATTCGCTTTCACTGTGTGACCCATCGGAAAAACCCGATCTATGCCACCACCTTTAGCGGCCGTCCCCCCAAGGAAGAAGCGTTAATTGCCATTGCCTTGAACCGAATTTATACGCCGATTTTACGCAAACAAATCCCGGAAATTGTGGATTTTTTCCTACCGATGGAAGCCCTGAGTTATAAGGCGGCGATTATTGCCATTGATAAAGCCTATCCCGGTCAGGCACGGCGGGCGGCGTTGGCGTTTTGGAGTGCATTGCCCCAATTTACCTACACCAAATTTGTGATTGTGGTGGATAAGGAAATTAATATCCGCGACCCCCGCCAGGTGGTGTGGGCAATCAGTTCCAAAGTGGACCCGCAACGGGATGTATTTATCCTGCCGGATACGCCGTTTGATAGTTTGGATTTTGCCTGTCCCAAGGTGGGCTTAGGCAGTCGCATGGGGATTGATGCCACCACGAAAATGCCGCCAGAGACGGAGCAGATTTGGGGGGAACCGCTGACTTCTGACCCGGACGTAGCCGCTTTGGTAACCCGCCGTTGGGCAGAATATGGTTTGGGTGATTTGGCGTTGGGCACGGTCGATCCCCGGTTGTTTGGCTATGAGATTGACGGGGCAATGTAAATAAGGGATAATTATAGATTGCTGGTTAAGCGGAACTGGCGGAATTGGTAGACGCGCATGATTCAGGTTCATGTGCCGCAAGGCTTCCGAGTTCGAGTCTCGGGTTCCGCATGAATATCTTTAGGGCACCTCTGTTTATTCAGAGCTACTGAGAATATCCTTAACTTTTCTTTAATATTGGGGCACCCCCAATGAAGAAACCACATCCCCACCTGAGTAGAAATTCCGCAGAACCAAGGATGTGCAACCCCTGTTCCATTCTCATTTAGGATGGCTATATATTTGCAATAGCACAACTAAATCCCCAACCGTTGCAATAACGGTCGCCCCTGCTGGGTAAACTGCGCCGCCTGTTCCCGCAAAAAAGCCAGGGTCGCTTCCGGGGTATCCAACACCTTGCCCTCATGGGTCAGTTGTAGCCCCCGCCGGGACAGAATTTGCCAGACAAACTCCACCGGTGGTTGCTGTCGTTGCTCCGCCAACAAAAACAACAACTCCAGATGGGAAACCTTGACCCCATTGCCAATCACCGGGCTGGCCAAAAACTGCAAATCCCCGGCCAGTTCCGCCCGCTCCACAATCACCTGGTTAAACCGCTCCGTCAACAACCCGCTCTCCCCCACCACCGGATGGGCATACCCCAATCCCGTCAGGACAATTAACGTCTGGCCGATCTGTTGCAACGTGATCCCCTGGGGAGCCAAGCGTGCCACCAATTCCGCCACCGTCACCGCACCCTGCGCCAACTGATCCACCACCGGCTGGTACAAACTAGCCTGCAATTGCACCTGGCCCGCCGTTGTTTGATGTTCTAGCTTCACTAAATTTGGCACGACCGTCAGGATAAACGCCATATCTTGTAATATCTGCGCCTGAGTTTCACCCGGCATCCCGACTGCCCCCCGCACATAAACATCCCGGCGAAACTGGGCATTGAGGTAAAAATCCCGCACCAACTCCCGCAACATCGGGTCGCTGAGGGTCACCAAGTGGTTGATCGCCGCCGGGGGCAAATTAAAGGCATCCACATGATCCACTAAATGTGCGGAACCCACATAATTGAGTTTGGCATTGCCCATCTCTGCCATCACTTCATCCACATACAGGGGATGCCAATGTTCATTAAAAAATTCATGCACTAAATAATGCACATCCTGGGCTTTCAATTGTTCCAAACGACTGGCGAGCCAGGGATGTTGAAAATATACGGCTTGATTTGTTTTTAACAATTCCACCAATTCCAAAGCCATTTTTAATCGTTCTACCGCCAATCCACTGACCCGCCCCCGGTAAAATTGCATCAATTTTTGAATGGGTGCCATCACGCCCCAGCCCGGCAGGGTATTGTAGGACACATAGACCACACCCCCCACCTTGAGATATTTTTGGAGAAAGGTTTGAATCACCCGGCGATTTTCAGGACTAATCCAACTATAAATACCATGCAAACTAATAAAATCAAAGGGGGGCAAATCCGCTTCTAAATACTCTTGAAAACTCTGATCACTAAAGGTAACGTTCCTCAAACCCGCCGCCCGTGCCAAATCCTGCGCTTGGGCAATGTGGGTAGGATTAAAATCCGTCCCATAAAATTCCCCTTGGGGATAGGCCGCTGCTAATAAATTAGTAGTTAAGCCCTGACCACAGGCCAATTCACAATAGGTAAACGGTTGATCAATCGGGGGGAATTTCACCTGTTTCGCCAGTAGGCATAGGATCAAATTCGCCGGACTGAGATGATGATAAAACCCTTGGGTATAAGGGATTTCTGTCACATAACCATCCTGCCAATTGCCTGCCATATTGTTCCTTGGATAACATCATTTTTTTAGCATAAACCATCCCCTAATGGCTGTGAAATAGCCACGTTGTTAAGGCATACTTGACCCCGGATTGCACGGGCAGGGACTGGTGTGGATGGGTGTAATACGCTGGGAAAACGACCACTGCCCCCTGGTCTGGTTTGACCGTTACCCCCTGTCGGTCAAAATAGGTTTCCCCGCCGGTAAAATCCCCATTCAAATAGCCCACAATCCCCACATCCCGGGTCGGAATTCCTTGGGCGATTTCCATCCGGCGGCTGTTCAGGAGAATGTTATCCACATGGCGTTGATAAAATTGCCCCGGTTGGTAACGCAAAATCGAGATGGATTCCATATCATAAAAACCAATCCCATAGGTGCGATGCAGTAATTTTTGCACCGGCAATAAACAAGCCATGAGCAGTTGATTGGTGGATTTGAGTAAGGGTTGTGTCCCACCCAAATTAAGAATATCACTGGCACGAATTTGGGTATCTACTGTATCCAACAAAATACCCGCCCTCTTGAGTTCTTGAGAGTTTATAATTTCAATAATATGTTGACAAATATTAGGACTAAATACGCCTGGAATCCAAAAAATATCCTGACCCAAGGGAATCAAATCCATCTTTAGGCAACCGCTAATTTAGAAATTATCCTGATCCTCTTGAAAACCTAGATTTTTCCAACTCTCCTTGAGGGCTTTCCACAGTTTTTTTATTTCCCGATAGGCTTCTTCGGTGGTGATTTTACCCCCCGTTTCTAAACCGCAAATAATCCCAATCCTATGGGCAAACTCCTGTAAATTGGCGTTAAAAACCAACTTTTCTGGGGTAAATTGACCTCGGTAGGTCGAGCGTGCATAAATGAAACTTTCTTTGTCCGGTTCATTAGGTATTTGTTCGGGGGTGGACACGGGCGTGAGGGGGTAAAGTACTGATTTTTATTTTATCATTTTTATTCTACCGACTCCCATCCCTTCTGGAATTAGGGAAGAGTGTGCTTGTCTATCCGTAAAGGCCATTTGTTTCCAAGCCAGTTTTTTCTTAAAATCGACTTAAAATAAGAGGGGAGAGCTACCCTAGGGTAAATATGGGTGTAAATTAAGGGTCAAGGCATCAATGCAGGGCACCGATACCGAACATGGGCATCCGTAACGGATTTATTGAAACCATCGGCAACACGCCTTTGATTCGCTTAAATTCTTTGAGTGAAGCCACAGGCTGTGACATTTTGGGCAAGGCTGAATTTCTCAACCCCGGCGGCTCGGTTAAGGATCGGGCGGCTTGGTCAATCATCCGGGATGCGGAGGAGCGGGGGTTACTGCGCCCCGGTGGTACGGTGGTGGAAGGCACGGCGGGAAATACGGGGATTGGTCTTGCCCACATTTGCAACGCCCGTGGGTATCGCTGTTTGATTGTGATTCCTGAAACCCAATCCCAGGAAAAAATTGATTTATTGAGATTACTGGGTGCGGAAGTTAAACTGGTTCCTGCCGTCCCGTACCGTGATCCGAATAACTATGTTAAAGTTTCCGCTCGGCTGGCACAGGAAATGGACAATGCCATCTGGGCAAATCAGTTTGATAATCTGGCCAACCGGCAAGCGCATTACACCACCACAGGGCCAGAAATTTGGCAACAAACGGACGGAAAAATCCACGCTTGGGTAGCGGCAATTGGTACAGGGGGCACATTTGCGGGGGTTTCTTTATATTTAAAAGAACAAAATCCTGCCATTCGTTGCGTCGTAGCTGATCCGATGGGAAGTGCCTATTTTAGTTATGTCAAAACCGGAGAATTAAAAACATCAGGGAATTCAATCACAGAAGGAATTGGCAACTCTAGAATTACGGCTAATTTAGAAAATGTACCGATGGATGATGCCCTACAAATTACTGATTTAGAATGTGTAAAAATGGTGTATTACCTGTTAAGGCGCGAAGGATTATTTCTAGGCAGTTCGACTGGAATTAATGTAGCGGCTGCCGTACAGTTAGCCCAACAATTGGGGCCGGGACACCGGATTGTAACAATTTTGTGTGATGGCGGTGCCCGTTACCAATCCCGTTTGTTCAATCCAACTTGGCTACGGGAAAAAGGACTTTGGCCGACGGAGTTGGATTGAGCCATGCCATCACACTCAACCGCTCCATCTTCAGAATCAGAACTCCTCCCATCAGGGCCAAATGGGTTCATTACCTTCCTGTACTACTTTGGTTTAACGAGCCTCATTTTGAGTGTAGCAATTGCCCAATCGTTACATCTGGATTTAGGGACACCAACGCCGTATCAATACGCTTTTATTTTGGGGGTTATTGGCGGGATTTGGGGTGCTTATTTCAATCGCTCAGTAACATTGGAACTCAAGAGTCATCAGCCCCAAAATCTGCTAGCAAACTTAGAAAACAAATTAAATGAACTGGGCTTCATTCAATGTCAAGAACAGGATGGCATACGGATATATTCCCCCCGATTTCTGCCATCTTTATTCATGGGCAAAATTCGCATTCTAGTCCAAGAAAACCAGGTCAGGATTGTGGGGCGGGCGGTTCATATACAGAAATTACAGCAAAGTATCTCTATAAGTTCTAAATAAGTAATGATACTGGGGATTCCCTACCCTCATGGTTGAGAGTTGGATTATTCTAGTATTTCGAGGGTGAGACCCCGGTCAACAGGATGCGATCAATTTGAATACCTGACCGATTAAATACAAAGAACCGCAGATAACGGTCATATCGGAGTTTGAGATAGCCGCCAAAGCACTGCCAATATCAGGGTAAGTCTGGCTAGGAATCCCCGGACAAATATCTTGGGCTAAATCATTGAGATAGGCAGTTTCGTGGTAGTGATGACCAGGAATCGGTACAAAACTCACCCAGTCTCCGGGATGTAATAAATGGTGCAGAATTGCAACTGCATCTTTGGTTTTTAATAAACCGATGATCCAATGCACTGGTTTGAGATTTTGCTCGTCAATATATTGGCGCAATACCTGAGCCGCCTGGGGATTATGTGCCCCATCCAAGAGGATTTTTTTTCCCTGCCAATGCACCCATTGCAAACGCCCCGGCCAGTGGGTAATGGCGATTCCCCTTTGGACTTGAGATACTGGTAAGTCCCACCCTTGTTGCCTGAGTTGGTTAATTACTTCGAGGGCGATTTGAGCATTCAGAAATTGATGCGCTCCTGCCAAGGGGATGGGATAATTATTCCCTTGAAAATGTAACGATCCGTCCGAATTCATCATCGGTTCTGTAATAGTAACAAGGGGGCAATGAAGTTCTTGGGCTTGGGTCTCAATCACTTGCGCCGCCGAGGGGGGAACTGGCCCACGCACCAGGGGACAATTAGGCTTAAGAATACCCGCTTTTTCTCGGGCAATATCCGTTAACTGAGGGCCCAGACGTTCCTGGTGATCTAAGCCAATGGATGTGATGACCGTCACCAAAGGATCATGGATAACATTGGTCGCATCCAATCGCCCCCCCAAACCTACTTCGACCACGGCAATATCTACTTGTTGTTCAGCGAAATAAATCCACATTAAAGCAGTAATGGCTTCAAATTCAGTAATGGGGATATTATGGGTTTCAACCACCCGTTTAATCTGCTGTAAAATCCGCCACCAATCTGCCAATTCAATGGGTTTATGATTAATCTGAATCCGCTCTTGATAAGCGATTAAATGGGGGGAAATATATAGTCCTGTACGATAACCACAGGCGGTCAAAATACTGGCTAAATAAGCACAGACAGACCCCTTGCCATTGGTACCTGTAACATGAATCGCAGGTACTTGATCCTGTGGTTTTCCCAGATGATCTAACAGGGCTTGAATACGCTCTAAGCCTAGGGTGATACCAAAGCGTTGTAACCCCTGAAAAAATAATTCAATTTCCGAGTTGTTTTCTGGATGACTTGCCACGATTTACTTCTGAAGTAATTGGTAGTAATCTTGAATGGTTTTTGGAGCAGGCATACCCGCTTGTAAGGCTCGAATCGCCGCTACGGTTGCCCGGGCACCCGCAATTGTCGTTACCAAAGGAATTTTGTACGCCAGAGCCGTGCGACGGATCAACTGCCCATCCGCTTGGGCATCCTCACCAGAAGGGGTATTTAGTATCAATTGAATTTGGTCATTTTTAATCCAATCAATCACATGGGGACGACCCTCATGGAGCTTTAATACCTTCTCAACGGTTAAGCCATGTTCCAGCAATATTTGCCGGGTTCCCTGCGTGGCTACAATCTGAAAACCTAGCTCAATTAACTCTTGAATAATTGGTACAGCAATCTGCTTATCCCGGTCGTTAAACGAAGCAAAGACCCGACCCGCCAGGGGGAGATTTTGACCGGCGGAAATTTGGGATTTGGCAAAGGCACGACCAAACTCGGTGGCAATGCCCATCACTTCCCCAGTGGAACGCATCTCTGGACCCAAAATCGTATCCGTACCAGGGAATTTTTCAAAGGGTAGAACCACTTCTTTCACCGAATAATAACTGGGAATCACTGCTTCGGTAATGCCCATGTCCACTAATCGTTCCCCAGCCATCACCCTAGCGGCTAATTTAGCGAGCGGAACACCGGTAGCTTTGGCAATAAATGGCACCGTTCGGGAAGCCCTAGGATTGGCTTCTAAAATGTAAACCTGTTCCCCTTGGATGGCAAATTGGACGTTCATTAAGCCAACAACTTCTAAACGTTCGGCAAGCGCATTCGTCCACGTCCGAATTTGATCCAAAATTTTATCCGATAAAGAGTAGGTAGGCAAGACACAGGCGGAGTCTCCCGAATGAATTCCCGCTTGTTCAATATGTTCTAAAATCCCCCCGATCACAATTGTCCCGGCTTGATCCCGCAGGGCATCTACATCCACTTCAATCGCATTTTCCAAGAATTTATCCACTAAAATCGGATGCTCCGGTTCAATTTGCACTGCGGTTTTGATGTAGCGTTCTAAATCCCCATCGGAATAAACAATTTCCATCGCCCGTCCCCCCAAAACATAACTGGGACGCACCACCACCGGATAACCAATTCTCCGGGCAATACTTAGGGCTTCCTGTTCATCCCGGGCAATGCCATTAGGCGGTTGTTTAATATCCAATTCCCGCAAAATTTGTTCAAACTTTTCCCGGTCTTCTGCAATATCAATGGAAATGGGTGAGGTTCCCCAAATTTGGGTGGTAAGATGCTTTTGATGATTAAGAGTATGATAGAGAGGCAAAGCAAGTTTTAATGGCGTTTGCCCCCCAAATTGCACAATAATCCCGATGGGCTTTTCCGCTTCTAAAACGTTGAGAACATCCTCTAAAGTTAAGGGTTCAAAGTACAAGCGGTCGCTGGTGTCGTAGTCTGTGGAAACTGTCTCAGGATTGGAGTTAATCATAATAGTTTCGTAGCCCTGTGCTTTGAGGGCAAAAGCCGCATGACAACAGCAATAATCAAACTCAATACCTTGACCAATTCGGTTGGGACCACCCCCTAAAATCACCACCTTGGGTTTATCCGTAGGACGAATTTCGCTTTCCTGTTCATAGGTGGAATAGTGATAGGGGGTATAGGCTTCAAATTCCGCCGCACAGGTATCCACGGTTTTGTAAACAGGAACGATTCCCAATTTTTGGCGATGGGCACGAATTTCTGCTTCAGTTTTCCGGGTAGCAAAGGCAATTTGGCGGTCGCTAAACCCCTTTTGTTTAATTAAGTACCAATCCTCAGCACTAATCTGTTCAAATGGGGTAATTTTCATATAACATTCTACCCGCAATAGGTCTGCTAATTCCCGGAGAAACCAAGGGTCAATCGCTGTTAATTCGTATAATTCCTCAATACTCATTCCTAATAACAAAGCATGGCGTAAATGAAAAATCCGTTCAGGATTGGGGGTGCGTAAATTCGCCCGCACCTGCTCTAGGGTTGGCAATACCTCCGCCCGGTCACAGCCCCATCCCGCCCGCCCGGTTTCTAAAGAACGGATCGCCTTTTGAAATGACTCTTGGAAGGTACGTCCAATCGCCATTGCCTCCCCAACGGATTTCATTTGGGTGGTCAAGTAGGGCGTTGCTCCAGGGAATTTTTCAAACGTAAAACGGGGGATTTTCGTCACCACATAATCAATACTGGGTTCAAAACAAGCTGGAGTTTTTTTAGTAATATCATTGGTCAGTTCCGGCAGGGTGTAACCCACAGCCAATTTAGCCGCAAATTTAGCAATCGGAAATCCCGTAGCTTTGGAAGCAAGGGCAGAACTGCGGGACACCCGGGGATTCATTTCAATAACCACGACTTCCCCATTCAGAGGATTGATGGCAAATTGAATGTTTGACCCGCCGGTTTCGACACCAATTTCCCGGATGATCCGAATGGCGTAATCCCGCAGGCGTTGGTATTCCTTATCGGTTAAGGTTTGGGCGGGAGCTACGGTGATGGAATCCCCCGTATGTACCCCCATCGGGTCTAAATTTTCAATCGAACAAATGATCACCACATTATCGGCTAAATCCCGCATCACCTCCAGTTCAAACTCTTTCCAACCCAGCAACGATTGCTCAATCAAAATTTGGGATACCGGACTAGCTTCTAATCCAGAACGGGCAATTTGCTCAAATTCTTCCTGGTTATAGGCAATACCACCCCCCGTCCCCCCTAGGGTAAAAGCGGGGCGAATAATCAGGGGATAAGAACTAATTTGTTGGGTAATTTGTTGGGCTTCTTCCCAGGTTTCTGCTAACCCGGAAGGACATACACCGACCCCAATTCGTTCCATTGCTTCTTTGAAAAGTTTGCGGTCTTCTGCCTTTTCAATGGCGGACAATTTTGCGCCGATTAATTCCACGTTATATTGCGCCAAAATGCCCGATTTCGCTAAGCGCACAGCCAGATTTAATGCGGTTTGTCCCCCCATCGTCGGCAATAATGCTTGAGGACGTTCCTGGGCAATGATTTGACTGAGGGTTTCCACCGTCAGAGGTTCAATGTAGGTGCGGTCGGCTAACTCCGGGTCAGTCATGATCGTGGCGGGATTGGAATTGACTAACACCACCGTGTAACCCTCTTCCCGCAGGGCTTTACAGGCTTGAGTACCGGAATAATCAAACTCGCAGGCTTGACCAATGACAATTGGACCGGAACCAATCAGGAGAATTTTTTTAATATCTTGACGGCGGGGCATGGACGTTTCCCAACAAACAACCTGGCATCAGGGTACACGATCTGGGGCAGATTGAGGGTTACGGGGACAACTGTCCTGGTGCAAAATCTATGCAGGCGGTGGGATTCCAGTTGCAAGGGGGTTTCACTCCGCTTCCACGATCAAAACCGGCTTGGTGCTGCTCTCCAACACGGCTTGGGACACTGACCCCACCAACACCTTATCCAGAGGACGATGCCCCCGTTTGCCCATGACAATTTCCGTCACCCCATAATCCTGCGCCGCCCGTACAATCTCTTCTGGCACGGAGCCATTGGCGGTGACAAACCGATACCGAATATCGGCTAGGATGCGTTGTGCCTCATGCCGCAGTCGCTCAACCCCTTGCGGGTCATCCATCCGAATCACATGGAGGACAATTACTTCCGCATCACTGCGCCGGGCTAATTCCGCAGTTTTGGTCAGCACTTGGACTGCCAAGGGAGAAGTATCCACAGCCGCCAGCAGGACAATTCGTTGAGAAACTGCAACCTTGGTCGGGTCAACCTCCCCCCGTTCCAACAGTTTAGGGGCAAAGGTGGGAATGGCCCAGGCTCCCAGGGGTGCTGTCACCAAAATTGAGAGAACCGCTAGGGCGAGCATGGTTTCTCCCCCGGCGATACCCTGAGCGAAAGGAATTGCCCCGATTGCCGCCTGTACCGTTGCCTTGGCAGAATTTCCCGGTAGCAAAAATAGCCGCTCTTTCCAGGTCCAGTTACTTCCCAAGGTTGCAAGATACCAGCCCAGCGAACGCCCAATTAAAGTGCCAATGGCTAATACAACCAATCCAACCAGCAGAGTATTACCGAGTACATTAAGTTGAATACTCGCACCCAGCAACACAAACAGCATAATTTCAGCAATCACCCACAAACTGTCAAAACCAGTGCGTAACCGCCGTGCCAATGGGGCATCCATTTCAATCAAAAAAAAGCCCGTACTCATAACAGCTAGATAGCCAGAGAATACGGGAAAATCCGCCGCTAAGACCACCAGCAACAGGGCAAAACTTGCGGCAACTAAGGCATCCTGCACCGCATTTTGTGTCCAGTTTTGTTTGGCTAACAGTAAAACTAAAAAATAAGCTGTCAACCAGCCCAGCAAAATTCCTAGCCCGATTTGCAGAATGATTTGCAACGGTAACAATTGCCAGGGACTCAGAGTCAAACCTCCTGGTAAGGTGATTCCGCCTCCTGTACCCTGAGACAAAAACGCCAGCAGTAAACTAAAGACCAACAACAGTAAAACATCTGACAGGGCACTGCCGGTTAGGATGGCATCTGGAATCCCTTTTTTCACGCCCCATCCCCGACTTTTCAGGCGCAACATTCCGGGCACAATTACGGCGGGAGATTCCGCACCAATGATACAGCCCAGCAGTAGCCCGGTAGCAAAGTCAAACTGAAGTAGCCACATGGAAGCCAGTGCAATCGCGACCGCCTCACAAGCCGCAGGCAAAAAGCCTAATCGTATGGCGACCGTCCCTTGTTGCGCCAACTTTTCCCGATCCAGGCCCAGCCCAGCCTTCATCAAAATCACCATGACGGCGATGGTTCGTACTGCATCTGCCGCCCCCAAGACCTCCGGCGCAATCACATTCCCCAAGTGGGGACCAAGCACAATGCCGACCAACACCATCCCGACCAACGCAGGCATTCCCATCCGTCGAGCCATTTGCCCGACAAAAAAACCCATCACTAAAATCCAAATCATGCTCTTCAACATAACGTCACGGTGCAGATGAATCGGTACATCAACGTGACTTGTAGCGCCGGATGTGCTTCAGTCATATAACCATAGCCCTACCTCTCCGCCACAAGCCGGAACAGTAGGAGCCATCAGCCAGATACGTTGTGATAATGCTCAAAACGCTAGGCGGTTTCGGCGAGCCCCATCGCCATCCTTGTTTACCCTACAATAGCTCCCCTGTGCCAATGGGGAGAAGCGGTGTTTAATGATTATCAATTATTTATCATATTACAGCCTATTATCAGGGCACCCCTATTGACTCATAGCTGTATAGCAAACCTATCGGACATGGAAGCAGTAATCGGGAAGTTGCTGGAATCTGATTTCTGTGAGTGCTTGCTACGTAATCATTTAGGATTACCACATACCCCATATTTTTTCAGATGGCCTAGCCCCAGGAGTTCCCGCCTCTAGGGCTACTGGGATATGCCCACGGGTGCCGGTTCGGTCGCAAGGTTAAGAAATTGTAACAGACCGCTTACCGCTAGATTTTGGGAGGTTCCGGGATACTACGGAAAAACTTAAGAGTTTCCAGGTCAGTAACGGATAAATTTTCTCCGTGTGCGGGTAAATACCTAGGTATGTTCACTGAAATCGGGAGATGGTGGGGCGTTGGGGACATGGGATGAGCATGGCTTTTGTAAATTCTGTGGCTATAAAATAAATAATTTATACATACAAAATAAAGATTGTAGTTAGGCATAATGTTATACAAATAGGGGTTGTAAACCTTTGTGGGGCGTGATAGTTTAACTCTGGTCACGTTTTAAGGAGTAAATTGTTAAGAAATGTAGCCAAATGTTGAAAAAGTTGTTACCATGCAATCAGTAGAGCCAGTGAACCTACGGAAACAACCTTCGGAGAAGCCAGAAATGTCAGGACAAACATTTAGAGTGACCCAACCATCGGACGTGTGGACTAAGATGCAGACGCACCGCCTATCGGGGGAGTTGCAGTTGGGGGATAGCCGTCAGCGGTGGTCGTTGTTTTTCCTAGGGGGACGTTTGTTGTTTGCGACCGGGGGTCAGCATCGGTATCGGCGGTGGCGGCGGTTGACCGGTCAGTTTGCCCCGGTATTGCAGGGGGTGCAGGGGGCACCGGAGACGGCTTGGGAGTATGACGTATTGACCCAGGCGGTGGAAGCCCAACAAATTACCCATGAGCAAGCCCAGCAGGTCATCCGGGGGGCGGTGACGGAGGTTTTGTTTGGTTTGGCACAGGCGGTGACCCTGGCGCAGATGGGGGTCGGTCAGGTGCGGGGCTACTGGGATGGGGAAGCCCGATTGCGGGGGGAATTGCTCCTATTGGTGGCGACCGAGGAATGGCGTCGGGTGGAACAGCTTTGGCAACAGTGGCAGGAGGTGGGTCTGCGGGCGACTTCCCCGGATATGGCACCCCAATTTCATGAAAAACGCCGTTTGGAACAGCGGGTGAACGCCCAAACCTATCTCACCCTGTCCCGGTTGTGTGATGGGCAACACACCTTCTGGGATTTGGCGGTGGCGACGGGGGCGCAGTTACCCCTGGTGGGGCAGTCCCTATTGACTTTGGTGCGGGAGGGCTATTTCCGGCTAAAGGAACTGGCGGATGCAGCGCCGGTTTTGCCTGAGGCGACGGCATCCGCACCCAAACCGGTGATCGCCTGTGTGGATGACAGCCCGGCGTGTTTGCAAAATGTGGCGGCGGCGCTAGGGGATCAGTTTAATTTGCTCACCCTGGAAGACCCGCTCAGGGGCTTGGGGACGTTGATCAAAACCCGCCCGGATGTGATTTTCCTGGACTGGTTGTTCCCCCAGGTGAATGGCTTGGAGGTCTGTTCGCTCCTGCGGAAATCCCCCGTTCTGAAGGATACGCCGATTGTACTGTTGACGGCTAATGGCGGCATCTTAGACCGGGCACGGGCACGGTTGGCGGGGGCGAATGAGGTGATGGAAAAACCAGCCACCCCGGAACAGTTGCGGGCGACGGTACAACGCTATTTAGCCACAGCCTAGGGTTATCCTAAAAAGGGTCATGCGTGGTGGCTGGAAATGTGTCTCAGTAAAATTACGGAGGCAGGTTGAATCGCTCCTGGTGGGTGTGGCGGGGTTTGCTGGTCATACCCGTTCTGTGGCTGGGGATATTTTTTGTCCTGCCCCTGGGGTTGCTGGTGGTCTATAGTTTTCTCACCCATCAGGGCTATGGCAATGTGCTGTGGCAGTGGACGGGGGAAAATTATGCCCGTTTGCTCAACCCCACCTATGGGGAAATTTTGCTCCGTTCTGTGGGGTTAGCCCTGGGGACGACCCTGGTATGTCTGGTGTTGGGCTATCCTCTGGCACTTTGGTTGGTAACGCAACCCCGCCCCTGGCGCACGATATTTTTGCTATTAGTGATCATCCCTTTTTGGACAAATTTTTTGGTACGCACCTATGCCTGGATGGTGCTGTTGGGACAGCGGGGGGTGATTAATTCCATATTACTCGGGTTAAATATCATTTCCGAGCCATTGAACCTGTTATTTACCCCGTTTGCGGTCTGGATTGGTCTGGTGTATGGCTATCTACCATTTATGATTTTGCCCCTGTATAGCACTTTAGAAAAATTTGATTTTAATTTAGTCTTAGCGGCGCAGGATTTGGGGGCAAATTTTTGGCAAATTCTCTATCGGGTGTTAATTCCCTTGAGTATGCGGGGGATTGGCGTGGGGTGTCTGTTGGTATTTATCCCGGCGGTGGGGGCATTTGTCACCCCGGATATTTTGGGTGGTGCCCGGAGTTTGCTGGTGGGAAATCTGGTGCAAAATCAGTTTCTCAAAACCCTGGATTGGCCTTTGGGAGCGGCTTTATCGGTGGTCTTGATGCTCCTAATTCTGTTGCCAATTCTGCTCTACCTACGGCTGGGTGAACCGGGGAACCCCATGAATTTCTCTAGCTAAGAGGCGGGGCGACCCATGTTAAAACTGGAATAGGTGCCCTTGTCAGGGGTGCCATCTCGGGGGACACTGGTACTGACAACCGCAAGGGGAGGCGAAAACCATGAAGCGGGTTCTAGGGGTGATTTTGGGCGGTGGTGCCGGGACACGGCTCTATCCTTTGACCAAATTACGGGCGAAGCCAGCGGTGCCCCTAGCCGGTAAGTATCGTTTGATTGATATTCCGGTGAGTAATTGTATCAATTCGGAAATTCATAAAATCTACGTCCTGACCCAGTTCAATTCCGCCTCCTTGAACCGGCATATCAACCGTGCCTATGCGTTTTCCGGGTTTGTGGATGGATTCGTGGAAGTCCTCGCCGCCCAGCAGACCCCCGACAATCCGGGCTGGTTCCAGGGGACAGCGGATGCGGTGCGTCAGTACCTCTGGCTGTTTTCCACCTGGGATGTGGATCAGTACCTGATCCTGTCCGGGGATCACCTGTACCGCATGGACTATCGGGATTTTATTGCCCATCACCAGCAGACCGGGGCGGATATTACCCTGTCGGTGATTCCGGTGGAGGAAAAACCGGCTTCCGCCTTTGGGTTGATGAAAATTGATGAGACGGGGCGGGTGGTCGCATTTCGGGAAAAACCCAAGGGAGAGGCGCTCCGGGAAATGCGGGTGGATACCAGGGTGTTGGGGTTGTCCCCGGAGGAAGCCCAGCGCAAGCCTTACATTGCCTCGATGGGAATTTATGTATTTAATAAAGAAATTCTGTCAAAACTTTTGCAGGAGGATACCCAGCGCACGGATTTTGGGAAAGAGGTGATTCCGGCGGCGATTAAGGACTATAAAATTCAGGTTTATTTATTCAATGATTATTGGGAAGATATTGGGACGATTGAGTCATTTTATGAGGCAAATTTAGCTTTAACCAAACAGCCCAAGCCCCCTTTTAGTTTCTACGATGAAACCGCTCCGATTTACACCCGTCCCCGCTATTTACCGCCGTCTAAACTCTTGGATTGTGAGATTAGTGAGTCCCTGATCAGCGATGGCTGTATTTTGAAAAATTGTCGGGTGCGGCATTCGGTTTTGGGGGTGCGCTCCCGGATTCAGGCGGGCTGTGTGATTGAGGATACCTTGCTCATGGGGTCGGATTTTTATGAACCCTATGAACAGCGATTTGCGGAACCGAGCCAAAATCATATCCCCTTAGGAATTGGGGAAAATACGGTGATCCGCCGCTCGATTGTGGATAAAAATGCCCGGATTGGTAAGGATGTGCAAATTATTAACAAAGATTGGGTGCAGGAAGCGGATCGGGAAACCTTGGGTTTTTATATCCGCAGTGGGATTGTGGTGGTGATCAAAAACGCCACGATTCCCGATGGTATGATCATTTAGGGCATCTCTAAAAATAGGTCGCAGGCGTGATGCCCCGATTATTGGGTTCTTCCTCCGTTAGTCTATGGATGGGGTACGATTGCAATCACTGTCAGTTCACCGGATTGGAGTTCATAACACCAAAAAATGCGATAGGCACCCGGTGTTTTATTCTGTACAGGCTTCAAAGACTTTACCATCAGGTTTAGGGATGCGGCAATGAATGATACTCATGGGTATTCAATCCCGGATGTCGGGGGTTTTCTTTAAGAAATCCAAGAGCTTTAACAACTTGCTTGAAAAGCCCCTCTTACTTAGAAGATTTACCAATCCCCTTTACCTTTCTATTATTCCTCGCACTTTCAGCACAATTCTTAAGCTGATTATATAGCAATCCTACTTGATTTACAAACAAGAATTTTCCAGAACCAACGACGGGGGCGGTGCCCCTGCGACCCCTGTTCCATTCTCATTTAGGATTGCTATATTGCTCTTCTGCTTTTTTCGTCCATACCAACTGATAACCCATTCATTTATGTTTAATATAGTCAAGCAGGGTAAGGTCGTCCTATTATAGAATAGATGTTTAGGAGAAAAGCGATGGCAAGACCATACAGTTACGATTTGCGTCAAAAAGCAGTCGAAGCAGTCTTAAATGGGGCAAAACTAGTTGAGGTTAGTGAGTTATTTGGTATTAGCATCAGAACCGTACAAAGATGGTTAAAAATGTGGTCAGAAACTGGTGATTATCGCCCGAAACAGAACTATCAAAAGGGTCATAGTGCTAAGATCACTGATTTGGAGGGATTTCGCCAATTTGTAGAAGCAAATCCAGGGTTGACGCAAAAAGAAATGGGAGTCGTTCTCGGTGTAAGTCATACAACCGTTGGTCAAGCCCTTAAAAAAATCAACTTTACCCGTAAAAAAAAGACATACTCTTATGAGGAACAAAACGAAGAAGAGCGACAGCAATTTATCAAGATGATGAAAGGGGAAAAGAATGAAGATTTAGTCTATATTGACCAGTCCGGGATGGATAATCGAGATATTTATGAATATGGTTGGGGGCTAAAAGGACAAAGAATATATGGTCAACGACCTGGCAAAAAGAGAGAGAGAATAAGCATGATGAGTGGTTATCATTTAGGGAAAATGGTTGCACCATTTACCTGGATTGGTAGTTGTAATTTGCAAGTATTGATTACCTGGTTAACAGAGATGTTGTTGCCAACAATTGGAACAGGGAAGAAAATCGTTTTAGATAATGCAAGTTTTCATCGTTGCAAACTGGTTAGGAAGGTTGTGGAAGCCGCTGGGTGCGAATTGATATATCTACCGAAATACTCTCCCGATTTAAATCCGATTGAGCATCAATGGCATAGAATCAAGCAAAGAGTTAGAAAAACCATGACATCTACAACCCAAAATCTTCATGACCTTATAGATTCAGTCATCTGCTCTATATGCCAACCTTTGCCTGCTTAGCTATAGTTCGGACTTTTGGATGTAAAACTGCGAGACCTATTCCTCTCCGTCCTCAATATCACCCAACCAAGACAGATCAGCTTGAAGATCAGGAGGGGAATTGGGAAAAATGCCATATTTGGCTTCCTCTAGTCCAGCAACTACTGACTCCAGAATTTTGGGCTGATCAAATAGCCAGCTCTCATGACTCGGCTGGTCAATCTCAAGCCTAGATGAGTTAGAAATTTTCTGGTTAGCAATAAAAAATAATTTATCCATACGTTTACCCTCTTGGCTTGGAGTAAGTTCTTTTACTTGTATCATACACCAAATGCCAGCAATCCTACTCAATTGGCAAAAGGGCATTCAGAAAAATCAAGCGCAGGCGTGATGCCCCTGTGACCATCGTTCTAAATTTAATTAGGATTGTCGTATCTTTTGCGGCTGATAGGAAGCCACCACCCGCCCGGCACCCCGCCACTGCTGGGCATAGGTTTCCCCAATAGCTCCCCGATCCTCCCCCAGGGAATCTACCCCGATGCCATTGCGCCCCTGGGCGATGCCAGAGCAATGAATGTACTGCTGATTACCTAAATAAATCCCCACATGGGTCGCCCGTTCTGGGGTACCAAAAAAGACCAAATCCCCCGGTGCGAGGCTATCTCGGCTGATGGGAGCCACAAAGGCTTCCTGTTGATAGGCATCCCGGGGCAACCAAATTCCCGCTTGGGCAAAGGCGGTCTGCACCAGACCAGAGCAGTCAAAATCCGGTGCCACCGTGCCCCCCCAGCGATACACATGGGGTTGTCCCATCGCATACAGGGCAAAATTGAGTACCAGGGGTAAACGGGGGACAATCGCCGCCCGGTTCAGTTGGGGGGGCTGGTAGGGTTCGCAGGTGGGCTGAACGTTAGCCCAATCCGCTTGGGTTACCCAACCCCCATAATCGTCCTCGGCTAAAGTGACCCACCGGCGTTCCCCGGACGTTTCACCCGGATATAGCCACCGACCCGCTTGGGCTTGCGTCGCTAGACGTTCCCCGGTGGGGGCATCGTAGAGATTGACCACCTGCTGACAGCGGTACCACATCAGAGATTGGGTTCGGACTCCGGGGCATTCTCCCGGGGCGAGCGACCCCGGCGATTGTTGGTGGTTTTGCGGCTAAACTTGCGGGCATAAGCCCGATTACGCAGGGCTTTTTCCTTCTTGGGGTTACGGCGTTTCGCCACTGATAGTACCTCAAATGTGAACAACCCGGAGCCGACTCAACCGGAGCCAGCCACCGGGTTAGGGGTTTTCTAAGTTTAGTTTAAACCCCAGAACGGTTAAAATCCCGGCGACCGCCGCCAAAACTTTCCCGGGGACGGTCTTCCTTCGGACGGGCTTTGTTCACCCGCAGTTGGCGACCCATCCACTCCGCCCCATCCAGTTCAGTGATCGCCTTGTCTTCCTGGTCGTCCTCGTTCATTTCCACGAACGCAAAACCCCGCATCCGACCGGTTTCCCGATCCATCGGCAGTACCACGTTTTTGACACTGCCATATTCAGCAAAGACTTCCTGAATATCTTCTTTCGTCACCCGGTAATTCAGATTACCAATGTAAATGGTCATGAGCTAGCCTCGATGTAAATTGAAAATGACCGTGCAGTCGGTTGCGGAAAATTTCTTCAAGCCGTATCGGCGAATGGAAAATCGTCGAATGGAAACTGGGAAGAACGCTGAATCCAAAACTACATCAGTACACCCCTATAATAACCTACAGGGATTAAATTGGGAAGATTTCCTAACTCAGACCGCAAAATGTAATAAAAATTTAAGAAAAGTGCAGAGGTGTGGCGATGGGCTTGGCATCCTTGGGGCGGATTCTGGAGCGGTTGGACACCAGCCCCACCTGGGAGCAGTGCCGTCAGTGGCGGGAGTTATTGCGGGTGTGGGGGGAGTTGGTCGGGCCGACGGTACAGCATCAGACGGAGCCGTTGTACATTCGCCGGGGGGTGCTGTATGTGGCGACCCGTTCCCCCGTGTGGGCGCAAAATCTCGCCTTTGAACGGCATCGCCTCCTGCAACGGCTGAATCCCCTACTGCCCCAGCCCTTGAAGGACATTCGTTTTCGCCCCACCCTGACCCCAGAGGGGCAACCCCCCGCCGGGAGGGTCTTTCGAGGGGGCACCCGCCCGCCCGGAACCGCCCCTGTCCCGCCGCCCACCTACCGCCGTCCCCCGATTTGTCCTCGCTGTCACACCCCCGCACCCCTGGCGGAATTGGACCGTTGGGGGGTATGCAGTCTCTGTCGGGCGGTGGAACTTTCCCGGCAAACGCTACACTAGGAAGGAATTGCGAGGAACCATTATGGTGCAATCACCGTATTACGGAGATAGTTATTACCGGACACCGCCGCCGGATTTGCCGTCCTTGTTGTTGAAAGAGCGGATTATTTACCTGGGTCTGCCGATTGTTTATCAGGTCACGGAATTGATTGTGGCGCAGTTACTTTATCTGCAATACGAAGACCCGGAAAAACCCATTTATTTCTACATCAATTCCACGGGTACCTCTCGGTTTGATGGGGAGCCGGTGGCGTGGGAAACGGAAGCCTTTGCGATTTGCGACACGATGGCTTATATCAAACCGCCGGTGCATACGATTTGTATTGGCATTGCGATGGGAATGGCTGCGGTTTTGTTATCCGCCGGTAGCAAGGGCAACCGAGCCAGTTTACCGAATGCTTCGATTATTTTGCGCCAGAGCCGCAGTTATACCCGGGGGCAGGCTTCGGATATTCAAATTCAGGCGCGGGAAGTCCTGCACAATCGGGCGGTGATGTTGGACATTTTGGCGGAAAATACGGGGCAACCCCGGGACAAAATTGCCAAGGATATGAGCCGTACCTTTTACATGACCCCCCAGCAGGCGAAAGACTACGGCTTGATTGACCGGATTTTGGAAAGTACCCGGCAACTGCCCCAGGCGGCGCAAAATCTTGCCCTACCAGGGAAAACTTAAAAACCTAATTTATCCAAATTCATCCAATCACAGGAGTAAGAATATGCCCCTTGGTGTTCCCAAAGTTCCCTACCGTTTACCCGGCGAACCCTATACCCAATGGATTGATATTTACAACCGTTTGTACCGGGAACGGATTATTTTTTTGGGTCAAGAAGTGGATGATGAAATCGCCAATCAAATTGTGGCGGTGATGCTGTATTTAGATTCGGAAGACCCGGGGAAAGATATTTATCTCTACATCAATTCCCCTGGGGGTTCCGTTCATGCGGGGTTAGCCATTTACGACACCATGCAACACGTTAAATCCGATGTGGTGACGATTTGTGTGGGGTTGGCGGCTTCCATGGGGGCATTTCTATTGGCGGGGGGCACCAAGGGCAAACGTTTAGCCTTGCGCCATTCCCGGATTATGATCCACCAAGTGTCCAGCGGGACGCGGGGGCAGGCTTCGGATATTGAAATTGAAGCCCGGGAAGTCCTGCGGATTGACCACCAATTGAACCAACTCTTGGCGTACCACACGGGGCAACCGTTGGAGAAAATTCAGCAGGATCAAAAGCGGGATTTTTATATGTCGGCGCAGGAGGCGTTGGCGTACGGTTTGGTGGACAAGGTCATCGAAGGCAAAGCCCCGTGATATGGCTGACCCCAAATTGGTGCAGAGTTATCAATGTTTGGGATTGCCCGTGGGTGCATCCTTGGAGCAGGTGAAAGCCACCTATCGCCGCCTCGCCCGCCAGTACCACCCGGATGTGAACCCCGGCAATCAGACCAGCCACGAACGGTTTATCGCCCTCAATCAAGCCTACAATTTCCTACTGGAACACCTGAGCGCAGGTATGCAGGGGCAACCCCCCGTCACGCCCCAGGTGCGGGTGGAAGTCACAACCCAGCCCACCCCAGCCCGTCCACCCCTGACCCGAGAAGAGCAAGAGTTCAAACATAAATTTCACGTCCAGTGGCGCACCTTACTGGAGCAGGGACGATTTCCCCGGGCGGTGGCACTGTTGGATGCCCTGGGGGAACGACTGCCCCAGGACCGGGATATTCCCACCTGGCAAGCCCAAACCTATCAACGGTGGGGGAGTCATTTGATTGATCAGGGGCAATGGGATAAGGCACGCAGTCATCTGAAAAAAGCCCTGCGCCTTGACCCCCACAACCGGCACCTGTGGCAGGAAGTCAATCGGGAATTTATTCGGCTGGATCAGCGGATTAATAAGTATTGAATGAACTGGTAGGGGTGTATCTTTGCTTGCGTAGGTTCACAATGAGGGGCGCATTCCTCAATTAATTCATCAGTCAATTCCCAATAGGTGGCTACATGGACATAACCCCTGTTTTGGGTTCCCCAAAAGATCGGTTCACCAAGGGGGTATGATCATGATACGCTAAAATTAAAATAAATAAATTAGTAGATTATTGAATCAAAATTAAATTGGGAGGTTGTCCAATGACCCAAATGCAAAATCTAAATGACCTTTATGAGCAGGATATTTTGCTATGGTCAGAAGATACGGTTGCCAAACTGAAGGCACGGGATTTTGATCATCTCGACCTGGAACACCTGATCGAAGAGGTGGAAGCATTGGGCATCTCTCAAAAGAAAGAATTGGTTAGCCGCCTGATCGTCTTATTGGAGCATTTATTAAAACGGTTGTATGTGCCTCTCGTCAATGACTACCCAGGTTGGGAGCGAACAATCCGCACCCAAAGGGCAGAGCTAGAGGTTTTATTGGATGTCGTGCCTAGCTTGGAAAATCGCTGGGAAATCGGTTTTGATAAGGCTTGGCACATCGCCCTAAAAAATGTGCGAAAAGAATATCCACAACATTCCTTCCCCGATCAATGGCCGAGGGAGCGTTCCATTGCACCAATGCTGAACTGTGACTTTTGGCTGGAGCCATCTCGGGGGTAAAAACAAACTGAATTCACTCCCTCGCCAGGGTAGGAATGGGCAGAAAAATAAATTTTATACTTCAAAACAGCGATGGTGCCAGAAGATCGTTTCCGCCTTTAGTTCTGCAGAATTTTTGCTCGTACTTTCGTACTATAGCAATCCTACTTGATTAGTGAACAGAGATTCCCCAGAAGCAAGGACGGGGGCGGTGCCCCTGCGACCCCTGTTCTATTCTCATTTAGGATTGCTATATAAGAACGTTACAGTCTTTTGAGTGGTTATGGGATACAGTTGAACCCCACTTGCCGTAGGTCAATCATGGTAATAGGCCCTTAGGATAATCGAGGCTTTTTGTATCCTTTAATTGATAAATAGACTGTACCTCCGAGTATTGATGTCTAACTGGATGCTCTGTTGAATATCCCTTTACGGTGGAAATGTGTGCTTATCAAGACCAGGAAGTCTATCTGACTTTGGGGCTATTGACGGATGGCTGTACCTGTCCTCATTGCCAGAATGGTACCCAACAGAGGCATCAAAATCATCCCATTTGGATACGAGTTTGAGTCATGTCTGACCCTATGGTTCACACCTGGTTACTTCTGGGGGTTTGCCTGGAGCGGCGGAGCAACCTACCTCCCTGACAGTCCTTGTTGCTCTTTTTTGAACATTACTTGAACATTACAAACATAGAGCACCATCAGCGTTTTCATCACCCCCACACAACCATTAGGAAAAAAGGTTTAAGGCTGGGGTTGACCCTGGGGACAGGTTAGCTTAACAAAGTCACAGGAATAAATGGCGGGTTCCTGCCAACTCAAAGGAATTTCTAGCAAATCCCGAGTACCCGTAAATCCCTGGCCAATAAAGAACAGTAACGCAATCGTATTGAGGGCAATATGAATTTTCCGCCAAGTGTGGGTACGGTCTTGATAAATGTCCGGTAAAATCGCCAGGGAAAATACCATTAATAAAGCCGCTATGATGCCGTAATAGTAATGGGAAACCCACCACTCAAAACCCCGTCGCCATACCCCCTCTTGGGCACCCAGCACCACCAAACCTATGCCGGTCAGGGTAGCGAAAACTGCCCGCCAAACCTTTTTCTGGGCGTAATAAAGGGCAACCAAAGCGGCAATCGTCCCCACCAAAAACAAGCCAATCAAAACCACTTGAGTGGGATTGGTACTCCAAACATTTTTCTTGATGATATTTCTAGCAATCGGGATCATTACTCCAATGAGAACCAAACCAACTACAGAACCCGTGAGCCAGCGTCCCAATTTAGCGTGTTCTGCTCCAACTACCGGGGGAATTTTACTTTTGCTCCCTTCCTTGGTTTGTCGGCGGTATTGCATCGTTTGCCAAGCCAAGTTGCTGACCATGCCAATCAGGGGAAAAACCACAATCACCGCTAGGGTAGGGTGAATCAGCCGTAAGTAGTCCATTAATTTCATAGTTAGGGCGAGGGGATGAATACTTACACAGAATACGCAGTCAACATTGTTTTGGTTCTAGTGTATTTTATCAAGGTTTGATCAATGTCGCTTCCGGGCAGGTAGCTCACTTAAAAACCTCATCACGCTTATACCGCCGTAGCGATGGGCAAATGGAACCCATAACCCTGAAGGTGTCTGCTACATTTTGCCCTAGGATTGGCAAAGGCGACTACACCTGGGGGTCAATATGGATGCAACAAGAGTAATGGCGGTGTTTTCTCGCTTGCGGGATGCGCTCAATCAGGTGATTGTTGGGCAAACAGCACTGGTGGAACAATTATTGGTGGCGGGGCTGGCGGGGGGGCATTTGATTATTGAAGGGGTGCCAGGGACAGGCAAAACCCTGCTGGTTCGCACCTTGGCTCGCTTGATTCAGGCGGATTTCCAACGCATCCAACTGACCCCGGATATTTTACCTGCGGATATTTTGGGCACCAGTATTTTTGATGCCAATACCGCTCGGTTCAACTTTCAACCAGGTCCGATTTTTACCCAGATTTTACTGGCGGATGAAATCAATCGCACCCCCCCAAAAACCCAGGCAGCTTTACTCGAAGCCATGCAGGAACAACAGGTAACTTTGGATGGTCAAACCCGTCCCCTATCGGAATTTTTTTGGGTAATTGCGACGCAAAACTCCCTGGAATTTGAAGGCACTTATCCCTTACCAGAAGCCCAATTAGACCGATTTTTATTCAAATTAGTTGTAGATTACCCCGACCTAGAGAGTGAAAAAAAGATGCTAAAAACTGAATTTTCGGGACTGGGGAAACCGGCACATTTAGCTTTACTCCATCCCCTAACAACGGTGCAGGAATTATTGGAATGCCGCCAAATCTTGAGTCACATTTTGGTGAGCGATAACCTCCTAGATTATCTATTGCATTTAGTCCAACGCACCCGGCAACACCCGGACGTTTCCCTAGGCGCTTCCCCCCGGGCGGCGGTGGTATGGTTGGCGAGCATTCGGGCACAGGCGGCGATGCAAGGACGGGAATTTGTCACCCCGGATGATGTGAAAGCGGTGGCTTTCCCCCTGTTGCGACATCGGTTGCTATTGCGCCCGGAAGCCCAATTAGAGGGGTTAAAAGTGGACACGGTCATTCAAAATATCCTGGCACAGGTGCCGGTACCCCGCTAAGGGCTGATGAGAATAGGGAAATCCCATGGTGAGTAAAATTTCATGCCAAAGAACTCCAGGGTTCCCAGGCACTGCCCCGTCCTTGCTTCTCAGCGACCGTTTGATTCACATGGACTCACAATCAATTGTTTAAGCTGGCTTGATCTAGACGGCTCCCTTGGCGGGGATGACCTGGAATCTCACGGTTGCGATGACTTCCGGGTGGAGACGAACTTGCGCTTCGTAGGTACCTAGCTTGCGAATTTCTGGGATGGTAATCTCCCGGCGATCCACCACCTGCCCCGCCTTGGTTTGAAGCATCTCCGCCACATCTTTTTCCGTAACACTCCCGAACAAACTCCCGTTTTCCCCGGCGGTCATGGCAATGGTCAACTGCCCGATCACTTCCAAGGCGGTTTTGCGGGCAAGGGCTTCCTCTTTTTCCCGAATTTTCCGCTGGCGTTCCTGTTCCTGCCGCCGCTCGACCTGACGCAGGACACTGGCGGTAGCCGCCACCGCTTTCCCCTGAGGGATTAAATAATTGCGGGCATAACCGGGTGCCACTTCCACCACCTCCCCGGTCGTCCCTAGTTTGACCACGGGAGCCTTCAAAACCACCTGGACACGCTTTGCCATAGGATTCAACCAACTTATAAATTTGATGCAAAATATTAATATATCAAACAGACCGAGCAAACACAAGGTTCATCGCCACCTTGCCCACCGGGAAACCCAAGGTTCATCAGCACTAGAGACCGGAGTTACGCCCTTACCAACCAGGTTTCGGGGTGTCCCCAACCCCAGCGCTTATTGTTACAATATATTCCGAATCCTTTAAGGAATCTCTCATTTAATCACAGAGTCGTGGGAATAATCCCGTTAATCAACTGACTCATTTCATGCCTATTTCCTCTATCAGGGTGCGTTGTGGAAACCGTTCAACCTAAGCCTTTGACCCCGGCGAATCCCTATCTAGCCGATAGCTCCTGGTGGCGCATGCTCCTCCGGTGGGTGGGTTTGGCGTTGCTGGTGTATGGCCTTTGGTGGGGGTGGAACCTCCTGCCCCTGCGGGACCCCTACATTAAAGAAGTATTAAGCATTGTGGGGGATGCCAACCGGGGGCGGGACATCTTTTTACAAAATTGTGCCAGTTGTCATGGGTTGCAGGGGGCGGGTCATGTGGGACCATCCCTGCATGGAGTGGTGAAGCGCCGGTCACCCCTGGGGGTGATTAGGCAGGTGACGGGGGGGGAAACCCCGCCCATGCCCCAATTTCAACCCAGTCCCCAGGCGATGGCCGACCTCCTGCGTTATCTGGATCAGTTGCCGCCCAGTTAACGCCCGACCCCTCTATGATGGGCAGAGGGAGGTAGGTCATGGCATCCATCTATCTGACATCCACAGGTTTTCTGACTGCCCTGTTGGTGGTGGGGTTAATTTTTTTCGTGCGGGCAGCGGTGAAAGACCGTACCCAAACCCAAAGCATTCCCCTGCAAGGCACGGTCGGTAGCACTATGAACCAACTGCGCCTGTTTTTGCAACAGCGGGGCTACCGATTGGTGGGGGGCGAACCGGGCATTCCCCAACTGGTGTGGCAGGGGCGGGTGGCTCCCAGTTGGTCCCTGGCGTTATTGCTCTCCCTCCTGGTGGGCTTGAGCGGGTTTTGCCTGGGGTTGGTCTTGGCAAGCCTGGTGCCGGATTGGGGGGTCAAACCCCTGGGGTTAGCGTTTCTGGCGCCAGTGGCGGGAATATTCTACTGGCGGGGCGCGGGACGGGTGGAACAGGTCATTGTGCAAGTGCGGGACAATGCCCTACAGATCACCGCGCAACGGGATGAACTTAAACGCCTGCTACCGCTCCTGCGGGGGGATGCCACTGTTGCACCTGCAGATGCTCCGTCACCACCAACACCCCTCCCTCAGGACAACGAACCCACCGCTCATCCGTAAATAGGGGTTCCGAGGCGATCACCACGCCGGGATAATCGGGATGCCCTTGTAGGTAATACAAACTGGGGGCAGACCCCCCGTGCGCCAAGCGGCAGGCGATCAGCCTTTGTCCATCGCTGAGGATGAAGTTAAACGTCACATCCAGATCGGGCACCAAATCCAGCAAACTGATAAAACTGTTGTACAACGCCTGCGCCAAGTCCCCCGTTAGCTTGTAATGATGCAGTATCCAGGCAAATAGATGCTCCGAATCGGTCAACCCTTGGATACTTAAGTAATCCTCATCGGTTAATTGTTGGCGCAAAGGTCGGTATAGGGTACTGCGAAAATGCTCCACCCGGCCATTGTGTATGGCACTCAAGTGATTTTGTACAAAAGGCTGACAATTGCTGTAATCCACTGCCAGACCGGGGGTGGCACTCCGCACGTAGCCCAAGCAACAGTCGCTCGTAATGTACTCACACAAACTCGGCAGATTCAGGTCATTCCAGATGGGCAGGATATTTTTGTACGTAAACGGCTGGGGGCGCAGGCGACGGTCGTACCAGCCCAGGCCAAACCCATCCCCATTCAGCAACCCGGCGGTCATTTCCCGGGGGGCATAGCTCTGTACCAACAGGGAATGGGGCGGTTCCAAGATCAGGCGTTTTAGAGGCAGGGGTCTTCCTAAGTAGGCAACCAAACGACACATGGGGGCAATGGGCGGTGATTAAGTAGGCTAAGCTTCATCCTTGTAACAATAACGCACGGGGGAATAGTTTTTGGGCGTTGCTGATTCATGACAGTCTGTTGAGTGCTTGTGGGATACAGTTGAACCCACAAGTGTTGAATCCTGCAATAAAACTTTACATATTTAGGCGTGGGACGACCCGATTGAGCCAATGGACAAAATTCCACTCCTGCCGTATTAAGATTTGTATATATCGGAACTTATCTGCCAATTTACTTCCGTACATCCGTGGAACTTTTAACAGTTGCAATATCAAGTAAACTATTAAAATTACATAAATTTGAATGGTAATTCCATTCAAATTTTTACTCATCATTTTATCGAGCTTTAAGTTCATCTTTAGAAATTTCCATAGTACCTCTATCGCCCAGCGTTGTCTATAGGCTTCCCCTATCTCTTCATTACTCATTACATCCTCAGGAATATTGGTAGCTAAATAATAGTCTACTTTCTGTTGAACATTGCCAAAACAAACTACTCTCGCCTTACCTCGTTCTGTGGTGATATGATAGTTTTCATCCCATTTCCAATTCGACTTAATACGGATAATAAAAAGGGCATCATTTTCGATAAATTGTTCAAATACTTTGTGACTGCAAAACCCTCTATCCCCGACTGCGACTCCATTTTCCGGTAGCATTTTCACAATATCTTCACCAAAATTAATCTCATGTGCCTGTCCAGGACTAACAATTAAATGACCAGTAGATTTCGTATCTTGATTCAAAGTGGTTATTAACTTTACTTGGCGATAGCCTTGGAGCCAAAATAACTTACTCATCAGCGGTATTACGGTAGCATCAAAAGGACATAAAACCAACCTCTTTTCAGGATGAGCTTCCTCAATATAATGCAATAATTTATGATAAAGATGCATAAAAATTTGTGGGTCTCTTGTCTTGTTCGCCTTAGAAAACGTGGATAAGTCAACCTTAATGCCCGCATGATTTAATTGGTAAAATAAGTCCCGTAAACTGTTGATTCCTTTGTCTAAAATGCCAGCAAACCAGATTGAACAAAATAAGCGAGAATTTAGAACTGGATAATCATTAGTTGGCAGGTCTTTGAGTAAAAATTTGACAATCCCGGGAAAAGAATTGAATTTCATAGTTGTTTCATGTTTTGGTTTATATGAATTAGAATACCATATTTTGACCCCTCTTTTTCTGCCTTTACCTACCTTTCAACACTTCTGAGTTGAACCCCACTTGCCGTAGGTCAATCATGGTAAGCATTTAGGATAATTGAGGCTTTTTGCATCCTTTAATTGATAAATATAGCAATCCTAAATGAGAATGGAACAGAGGGTCGCAGGGGCGGCGCCCCCGTAAAAGAAGCACCTGCGGTGTATGGTTCTGAAAAATTTTTGTTTGAAAATCAAGTAGGATTGCTATAGACTGTATTTCACTCCTCCCCACTGCCTAAGTAGGCGGCCAAAACCGTAGGATTCATTTGAATTTCCTGGGGTGTGCCAACTGCTAAATTTTTCCCTTCTGCTAATACCCACACCTGCTCACATAGGGACATAATGACATCCATATTGTGTTCAATGATTAAAAAGGTCAGCCCCGCTTGATGCCACCGTTGAATGTAATCGCATATTTGATTAACCAAGGTGGGATTGACCCCGGCGGCGGGTTCATCTAATAACATCAATTGCGGTCGGGTCATCAGTGCCCGTGCCATTTCCAACAGTTTCCGTTGGCCGCCGGAGAGTGCCCCCGCATATTCCTGGGCTTTGGCCGCCAAGCCCACAGAATCGAGGATTTCCATAGCGGTGTCCCGCAGTTGCCGTTCCTGCCGTGCCACCCGTTGCGGTTGTAACCATAGAGGCCACACCTGTTCCCCCAATTGTCCTGGGGCGGCCAGTAGTACATTGTCTAATACAGACAGACGACTAAATACCCGCGCCACCTGAAATGTCCGCACCAAACCCCGCTGGGTAATTTGATGTTGGGGGAGGCCGGTAATGGGTTGATTGCGAAACAAAACCTGACCGCTATCGGGCTTCAGGGAACCGCTCAGTAGGTTGAATAAAGTGGTTTTACCCGCTCCATTCGGGCCAATCAGCCCCGTAATCGTACCCGGTGCCACCGTGAGGGACACTTGGTTCACCGCCGGAAGTCCCCCGAAACTTTTATGCAGATGGGTGGCGCACAGTAAAGGTTCGGTCACAGTAACGAGGCGGCCAAGGTCACTAGGGTTGAATTAAATTAATTCTGCCACCCCTGGGTCAATCCTGCCGATTGGAACCCACAGAATACAGGTGGTCTAGCACATCCGCCCAGGGTAAATGCACCCAAAAGCTCTGTTCGCCACCTAGGGGGCGCACCCAATAACTGCTGTACCCCGGTGGGTCAGCGGGCACCCGCCCCCACTGCATTCGCACGAGACGGCAACAGGCTCCCGAGAGCAATTCAAAACAGTGGTTTTGACCGGCCAAATAGATGACCGTTCCTGGTGCCGGTAAGCGTTCAATGTCATACATGATGGGCACCATTAGGGTTAAAGTTATTTCCTAATATCCCTATTTTAGATTTTTTTTATAATTGTTATCTTTGCGATATGTAAAGGGCTTTGGGACGGGGTGGGGGTTGCGCCCTATCGGTGGAGACCCAAGTAGTAAAGAATTGTGAATAGTGATGGGGGCAACAATTTTTTGCCCTCAGCAGGGATGTCCCCTGTCTAGCCTTGCCGATTGATCGCCTCTTTCACTGAATCGCAATGCGGTAATCACACCTAGATTGTGAGCAAAAAAATTGCGAGAGTCTCAAGCAAATAATGACGGGCACCTCCATTAGTAGTTCATGACTATTGAGAATGACACCCCCATTATTGATAATTGCCAACGGGAGAATGGGGCTTCCGAGCCTGCCGTGTAAGTACAAAAATCAATCGGTGGGGGTGCCTGATATTGTACTGCAATAAACGCTCAAAATCCTGTTACAGCAAGAGGTTTGCTAAAATTATGTCCCATGCCATCATTAGTAAATTGAAACTCCCAAAAATTGGACGTGGAGACTGAGTAAGACCACGGAGCCTCAAGGCTTGGCGGCATCGGTAGGTGAAACGTCAAGAATCCCTGGCCTTTAAGACAGGGAGTATGTCAACATTTAACCATCCTCTTCTACTTCTTGGGCGGTCACATCTACGACGGTTCCATCCTGAGATGTTTCCGGTTTTGGTTGAGGTTCCCGATTAAAAAAAGAAGCCAATTCTCCCGCCAAAATTGCAATCAAAATGCCGTCATCAATCCATCCTAAAAAGGGAAACACATCGGGGGCAAAATCAATCGGGCTGAGTAAATACAGCACCGAACCGAGCAACAGCAACCAACGATAGGGGGAATGGCGCAACGTATCCCGATACCAACGGTAAAAACCAGCGAGGGGATGCACAGGAACCCAGGGGTAATGACCATTTCCAGTCTAATCCGTCCGGCACCAGGATGCCTGTTATCCTAAAAAACCGAGGCGAAATGGCAGGATTCTCATGCACCGCATCCCTACCCAACCTGGCAACTGGTCGGCTACCCCCGGCGACATCCAGCAAACCCCCGCCCCGATGGTTTTTCTCACGGCGGCGGATACGGACATCCAAACCCTGGCGCAGGCGGTGACCCAACTTCCCGCCAATTTCCCAGCTCTGCGGGTCTGTAACTGGCTAAAACTTAGTACTCCCTACAGCATTGATACATATATTGACCAGACATTAACTCAGGCTGAAGTCATTATCTTGCGATTACTCGGCGGAATTGACTACTGGGCTTATGGGGTAGAACGTCTGCGGGAATTAAACGCCAAGGTGTGGGTCATGCCAGGGGACGATCAAATAGATTTAAGTATTTTCGAGCAGTCTAATGTACCACTTCATGCTGTACAACGTCTGCACCAATACCTGCGGTTTGGCGGTGTGAATAACTATCGCCATGCTTTGGAATTTGCCGCCAGCTACAGCCTCAATTGGCCGGGGTATCCGCCACCGCCCCAACCCATCCCTGAGTGGGGAACTTATGATTGGGGTGGAAAATGTTTAGAAACTGCGCCGGGCGTGGGCATTCTCTTTTACCGTGCCCATGTTTTAGCGGCAAATACAGCCCCTATTGATGCCTTGTGCCGGGCATTGCAGGCCAGAAATTTGCAACCTTTACCCTACTATATTCACACGTTGACCAATCCCCAGACCCGCTTGGCGGTAGCCCATTACTATCAGGAACATCCTATCCAATTGCTCTGCGTGACGACCGGGTTTTCGGTAGCCCAATGGCGCTCAGAAATTCCCGAATTAGAATTATGGGAACACTTAGATGTACCTGTACTACAAATTATTCTGAGTACGGATGAACGGGAAACTTGGCACAACGAAATGCGGGGATTATCGCCCAAGGATTTGGTGATGCAGGTCGCCCTTCCCGAAGTAGATGGACGGATTATCACCCGGGCGATTTCCTTCAAAACAGCGACCCAGCGACACCCGGATTTAGAAACCCCGATTTACAGTTATCAACCCGTGCCAGACCGGGTCAATTTTGTTGCCGATTTAGCCCAGGCATGGGTACGTTTGCGAACAACACCAATTCCTGAGCAGAACATAGCGATTATTTTCGCCAATTACCCCACCGATGACGGGCGCATTGCCAATGGGGTGGGTTTGGATACTCCCGCCAGTTGTATTCAGGTGTGGCAGGCTTTACACCAAGCTGGTTATACCGTGCCAACCCCCCTCAAAAATGGCAATGAACTGATGCAAAAGTTAACCCGTTTACGCACCAATGACCCGGAATGCCACAGTCGTAATTTTGAGGAATTTGTGCCCTTATCCAAGTATCAAAATTGGTTAACGACTATCCCCCAATCCGAAGCCATTATTCAACGATGGGGAACCCCAGAAACCATCGCCGAACAGGGTAAGATTCCCATCTATGGTCAACGGTGGGGAAATCTATTTATTGGTATTCAACCCAGTCGTGGTTATGAGCAAGACCCCAGCCTGAATTACCATAGCCCCGACCTGGAACCCACCCACCATTACTTAGCGTTTTATTACTGGTTACGGTATGAATTTTTAGCCCATGCGGTGATTCATTTGGGTAAGCATGGAACTCTGGAATGGCTCCCTGGCAAAAGTGTGGCTTTATCGGCAACCTGTTACCCGGAAATTGCCCTGGGTGCATTGCCCCATTTCTATCCTTTTATCGTGAATGATCCCGGAGAAGGAACCCAGGCCAAACGCCGTGCCCAAGCGGTGATTCTTGACCACCTCACGCCCCCCTTGACCCGTGCGGAATTGTACGGGCCATTACTCGAATTAGAAACCCTGGTGGATGAGTACTACCAAGCCCAAGCCCTTGACCCGGAGCGATTGCCCTGGATCAGCCGCCGTTTAGAAGCATTAATGAAACAACACCATCTAGCGGAAGAATTAAAAATTTCTGAGGATAAAATGACCCATGAAATAACCGAGGTAATTGGCAATTTAGATACCTATTTATGCGAATTAAAAGAAGCCCAAATTCGTGGTGGATTACATATTTTTGGCATTTGTCCAGAGGGAGAATTACTCCGGGATTTGTTGATTGCCATCAGTCGGTATCCGGGAGCAAACCGTTTGGGACTCACCCAGGCGATTGCCCAGGATTGGGGCTGGGATTTTGACCCTTTAGATGTATCGCAAATTGGGCAATCCTAATGGTCAATTTTCATCAAAATTACATTCCCAAGGTGATCATCAACGGCCAGAGAATCAAACCCACTAAAGCCAATTCCGCCAGAATAATTGCCCCGCCAAAACACAACAGTGCCCGCACCCAGGGCAATTGATGTTCCTGCGCCATTGACCGCACCAAATTGACCACTACCCACAGATTAATCCCCAAAGAAAAAAGTAATCCGAGGCGAGGAGAAACTTTCAAAGCACTATTAGCCGCCCCGGTGAGAATCAACGGCCACAAACTCTGCGCCACCGCCCCCAACGTATCGGTCACGGAACCAATCCCCCCCAACAACCGCGCCATTATATGCAGGGCGGCAGACAACCAAAACCAGCCCACCCCACCGCCTAACAGAAATAGGAAAAACCAGCCCAACCACCCACTGGCACTGCTATTGGTCAAACCGGCGGCATTAAAGGACAGGACAATTAAAACTAATAAAATACTCACAATGGCTACGGGCATCGGGGGGCGACCCAACCCAGGACGGAACCAGCTATTGTACAGACCATCCAGGAGCATCATGGGGGCTACTCCATCAGGGCGAGGGGAATTTTATTCCAGTATGTGAGGCGGTGCAGTCGTTGCTCTGGGAACCATTGATCGAGGCTAAAAGTAAATAATTGTTGAAACGATTCCCGCCAATCTGGAGTTAGGTAATTGCGAATAACCGGTTCGGTTTTCAGTTTTGTTAATGCTTTGATTTGCTCCACTGCATCGTAGTAATTTCCCAGCGAATCAATTAGTTTGGCATCCAAGGCGGCGGCACCAATGAGAATGCGTCCATCAGCCACTGGTTCCAACTCTGCACGGGTGATTTTACCCTGGCGACCCCGCAAAATTGCTTCAAAAAACTGTTGATAGGATTCATTAACAAAAGATTTGAGTAAATCTGTTTCTCCAGGGGTAATAGGGCGATAGGCGGAAGCAATATCTTTGAATTTGCCACTTTTGATCGTAACCGTTTGCACCCCCACTTTCTTCAATAAATCCGTGAGATTTTGTATCTGCACAATCACCCCAATCGAACCGGTAATGGTGGAAGGATTCGCCACAATATGATCAGCGGCGGCGGCGACGTAATACCCCCCAGAAGCGGCGACATCCGCCATTGTTGCGACGATTTTGACCTTACCTTTTTGGCGCACTCGCATCAATTCTTCAAATATTGCTTGGGAAGCGGCGGCAGACCCCCCAGGGCTGTTGATGTTGAGCAAAATCGCCTTCACCCCATCCCGTTCAGCCCGGCGCACCGCCCGCATAATCCCCTGCGCCCCAGCGGTCGTCCCACCCCCCAACGGACTACTTTCACCTGCAAATGTAATTACGCCAGCGATGGGAATCAAAGCCACATCCGCCGCACCACCGCTCGTTCTCGCCACCGGGTCAGGACGTTGTGCCGGAACGCCCCCCAGCCAGTTGCCCAGAGCCGCCATCAAGCAAATCACAATCAGTGCCAGCGCAATTAACCGGTCTTGCCGAAGCATTGCCTCACCCAAGCGTCAGTACCTTCATCCTACAATCAGTAGGGGTCAATACGGAGAAGTGATGATTTGAATTGAGTTATCTTCTCGAATTTATCTGTTAACGCATACCCAGCTTACGTTTTACCTTGAGCCACAGGTTTCTCATTTTCCAGAATTTACTCCTTTGCATGAGACTGATTTCGTTTTTGACTTGGGCTAGTTCCTGTTGAATAGATTGGAGTTGCGAAAGTGTCAAGTGGGCATTAGACTATGTGATGATCAACCCATCTGCCTGCGCTAGATGCGCCACACCCCAAGCCGCTTCCTGTTGTGCTGAAACGATGACCGGCACTCCCATAAGTTGCTGACGAATTTTTTGCCAAGCGGAATTGCTACTGCCACCGCCGCTAGTGAACACCCGTTGTAATGAAGGCGCACCGAGATTTTGTAATACCTGATAACCCTGGGCTTCAATGCGTGCCATTGCCGTCAATAAAGCGTGCAAAAAATGCACCGGATTTTCGGGACGGGGGTCGAGTCGGGGAGCTAAATTGGGGTCGTTAATGGGGAATCGTTCTCCCGGTTTTAAGAGGGGATAGTAATCTAAATCTAAGGGAATATTGGGGTCAATTTGGGCACTAAAATGCAACAGTTCTTCTGCTGTGAAAAAATGTTTTAATACGGCACCGCCCGTATTGGAAGCTCCCCCTACTAACCACAAATTCCCTAAACGATGGCTGTAAACGCCGGTGCGTGGGTCATCAATGCGCTGATGACTGAGTAATTTCAACACCAAGGTCGAACCTAGGGAAGTCACCCCATCCCCAATCCGTTGGGCACCGCTGGCGATAAATGCGGCAATGCTGTCGGTGGTTCCCGCATGAATCTGGCAATCCGGGGGGAGATGGAATTGTTGGGCAATTTCAGGTTGAATCCTGCTTACTAGCGTGCCGGGGAGCAATACCTGGGGCAAGTGCACCGCAAAGGGTAAATTTTGGAACCAATCTGGATACGTTCTAATCCCTGGGTCATAACCCAATTTCAGAGCGTTATGTTCATCGCTCATTCCTAGTTTGCCATGCAATAAAAACCCCAACCAATCCGCCTGATGCAAAAAATATTTATCCCGTAAATTTATTCCCTGATGGTGATACCAAAAGAGTTTGATTAAACTGGATGTGGCACTGCAAACGGGATGATTTTCGGGCGGATAAGGCTTGAGTTCTGGGAGCAAAAAACCGCCCCGATGGTCGTTATACATAAGCACTGGCGCAACGGGCTGACCGGTATGATCCGTAAGCAAAACCGTTCCCGATGTCCCGGCAATGCCGATGTGGTGAATGTGATTACATACGTTTGCAGGAATAGCACCGAGTAATTGCCACAGACCTGCCTGCCATTGCTGTGGGGAGGTGGGGTCAGCCAAAGGCAGGCGTTGTTGGTATTGGGTCTGCCCTTGGGGGTCAATCACCATACCCTTGAGTGCCGAGGTGCCAAAATCCAACCCCAAACTCAGCGCCATCCCCTACGCCCAAACGCTGTGCAACCGCCAGTCTAACCTCTAGGATAAGAGAAGGTCTCCCCACGAATTTGCATGGTTCCCCCATCCCCTCCCCCCGACTGGCACAGTTTATCTATTGAAGCGACCTGTAAGCATCTGGAAACCAATACCGACGGGCTAAATTTGGCACAGGTGGCAGAACGTTTGGCGCATTACGGGGCGAACGAATTGCAGGAAACCCACCGCCGGAGTCGTTGGCAAATTCTGCTGGATCAGTTCAAAAATGTGATGCTGTTGTTGCTAATTGCAGTGGCAGTGATTGCCGCCATTACTGATGCAATTCAAGCCATTCAGGAACAGCGGTTTATTTTTCCCAAGGACACGGTGGCGATTTTAAGCATTGTGATTTTGAACGGTCTGCTGGGCTATGTGCAGGAAGTGAAGGCGGAACAGGCGTTGACCGCTTTGAAAAAAATGTCCTCCTCCCGGGTGCGGGTGGTACGGGCGGGGCAAATTCAAGAGGTGAATGCTCCCGATTTGGTGCCAGGGGATGTGGTGTTGGTGGAGGCGGGGAACAAACTCCCAGCGGACGGGCGTTGGTTGGTGACGGCGAATCTCCAGGTGCGGGAGGCGGCTTTGACCGGGGAAGCTCTACCGGTGACGAAGCAGGCGGATGTGGTACTGCCGGTGGATACGGAGTTGGGCGACCGGGTGAATTTGGGGTTCATGGGTACGGAGGTCATCCAGGGGCGGGGGACGCTGGTGGTGACCCAAACCGGCATGAGTACGGAATTGGGCAAAATTGCCGCCGCCATTCAAGCGGTCGAGGTGGAACCCACGCCCCTGCAACGGCGGATGGATCAGCTGGGCAAGGTGTTGGTGACGGGTGCCTTGATTTTGGTGGCGCTGGTGGTGACCGCTGGCACCCTCTATGACCCCCAGATGTTCGGTGTCCTGGTGGAAGTGTCCCTGAGTATGGCGGTGGCGGTGGTCCCGGAAGGCTTACCGGCGGTGGTGACCATTACCCTGGCGCTGGGTACCCATCGGATGATGCAAAGGCACGCCCTGATCCGCCGCTTACCGGCTGTGGAAACCCTGGGGTCGGTGACGGTGGTCTGTTCGGATAAGACGGGGACATTGACCCAAAACAAAATGCTGGCGCAGGCGGTGGCACTGCCGGAATTGGGGTTTTTACAGGTCACGGGCACAGGCTACCAACCGGCGGGGGAATTTCGCCTGGGGGAGCACCCCTTTGTCCCCCAGTCCTGCCCGGATGTGATGGGGCTGTTGCTGGCGGGACTGCTCTGTAATGATGCCACTTGGCAGGAGGAGCGGGGGGAATGGGTGATCCTGGGCGACCCAACCGAAGGGGCACTCCTACCTCTAGCGGCGAAGGCGGGGGTGACGGCGGCGACCCATCCCCTAGAGCGGGTGGCGGAATTTCCCTTTTCCTCGGAGCGCAAACGGATGAGTGTGGTGGTGCGGGCGGAGGACCAGCGGCTTTATTCCCTGGTGCAGGGGGATTTTTTGCTGTTTTGCAAAGGCTCGCCGGAATTGACCCTGGAATGTTGCGACCAAGTGCAGAGCCAGGGTCAGGTGCAGGAACTCACCCCCGACCAGCGGCGGGTGATTGTGGAGCAAAACAATACCCTCGCCAGCCAAGGGTTGCGGGTGCTGGGGTTGGCGTACCGTCCTTTGGATGCCCTGCCCCCCCGTCCCACGGCGGCGGATTTGGAGCAGGGGTTGATTTGGCTGGGGTTGGTGGGGATGCTGGATGCCCCCCGTCCCGAGGCGAAACTGGCGGTGGCACGCTGTCATACGGCGGGGATTCGGGTGGTGATGATCACCGGCGACCATCAACTCACCGCCTGTACGATTGCCAAGGATTTGGGCATCCTGCGCCCAGGGGAGGAAGTCCTGACGGGACGGGAATTGGAACAACTCACGGCGGAGGAATTGACGGCACGGGTGGGGCGGGTGGCGGTGTACGCCCGGGTGTCGCCGGAGCATAAATTACAAATTGTCCAAGCCCTGCAAAAAAATAACCAGGTGGTGTCCATGACCGGGGATGGGGTGAATGATGCCCCGGCGTTGAAACAGGCGGATATTGGGGTGGCGATGGGGATCACTGGGACGGACGTGAGCAAAGAAGCTAGCGATATGATTTTGTTGGATGATAACTTTGCCACGATTGTGGCGGCGGTGGAGGAAGGCCGGGTGGTATATGGGAATATCCGCCGCTTTATTCGCTATATTTTGGGGAGCAATATCGGGGAGGTGATTACCATTGCCATGGCGCCCCTGATTGGGTTGGGGGGTACGCCCCTGTCCCCTTTGCAGATTCTCTGGATGAACTTGGCGACCGATGGCATTCCGGCACTGGCGTTGGCGGTGGAACCAGGGCGGGCGGTGGTGATGCAACAACCCCCCAAAGACCCGCAAGAGAGTATTTTTGCCCGGGGTTTAGGAGCCTATATGGTGCGGGTGGGGATTGTGTTGTCCATAGTGACAATTGCCCTGATGGTCTGGGCCTATGGTTACGCCCAAAACTATAGCCCGGCGGGTTTAGACCCCCAACGGTGGCAGACAATGGTGTTTACGACCCTGTGTTTGTCCCAGATGGGTCATGCGCTGGCGGTGCGTTCCGATAGCCGTTTGTTGGTGGAACTGAACCCCCGGAGCAACCCCTGGATTTGGTGGGCGGTGGGGCTGATGACCCTGGCGCAGGTGGCGATTGTGTATTTACCGCCTTTGCGGGAATTTTTCCAGGTGTATTACCTCACGCCGCAGGAATTGCTCATTTGTGTAGCGTTTAGTTCCCTAGTGTTTGTCTGGGTAGAATTGGAAAAGTTGGTGATCCGGCGGCTCTGGCCGGGGCAGGAAACGGAAGGGTAATGATGAGGTGACTTCTGCCCGTGGGTGTGCGACTATGGTACTGAAAAAGGCGCAGTGATGGTGCCCCAAGGAGTTGATGCCATGGCTTTTGATCCCACCGACCCGGTTCAGATTCTGGTCATTGATGACAGCATGGTGGTGCGGGAACTGATCGCCCAGTACCTGGAGGATGGGGGTTATCTTTTGGAAACGGCGGCGAATGGGGAGGCGGCTTGGGCGGCCATTTGTCAGTCTCCCCCGGATTTGATCATCAGTGATTGGTCCATGCCCGGTTTATCAGGAATTGAACTCTGTCGGCGGGTCAAATCCGACCCCAGTTTGCAACATATTTACTTTTTGATGCTCACTGCCCGGGAAGATACCTCTGACCGCATTCTGGGGCTGGATACGGGGGCGGATGAATTTATCAGCAAACCGATCAATGCGGAGGAATTGCGGGCACGGATTCGGGCGGCACTGCGGGTGCGGCAGTTGACCCGTTCCCTGATGGCAGCCAATCAACGGCTCAAGGATCAAAATAATTTACTCGCATCCATGTCGCTTTTGGACGAGGAAACCGGGGTGTTGAACCAGCGGGCTTTGACCTCTGCCCTGCCGGGACTATTGCATCAGGTGGGGGAACGGCCCCCGGCGGCGGTTCCCGTGGATGAAAATTATATTTTGTACTATCGTTATCTGAGTATTTGGTTACTGGCGGTGGATCACTGGCCAGAATTGGAGCAACAGTACGGGAGTGAAGTGTTGCGCCAGGTGGTGACGGTGGTGGCCCGCCGTTTACAGAGCCGGGGTCTGCCGGGGAGTCTGGTGTATCGGGCGGCGGTCAATCAGTTTGCCTGTGTGACCCTGGGGTTATCCCCCCAACGGGCTTACGAGTTTGGGCACACCCTGCGCCAGGGCATCAGCGACTATCCGGTGAGTTTGAGCAGTGAATTGTCCATTCCAGTGACGGTCAGTTTGGGCGGCGTGGTGGTGACCAAGGAACATGACCTAGACCCAGAGCAACTGTTGCACCAGGTACAGGAAGTATTGAGTAAGGCGCAAACTCTGGGTACGAATCAATTGCTCCTGTTGGGCTATGAACCAGCGGCGGGGGTTGCTGTGGGGTAAGGTTCCCGATTGGATATTTTAGCCCTGGGGCAAAATGTTAAAGGGCAATGTCCTGCGGGTCAGGAACCATTGTATTATCACATTTCACATTTAGATTCGGAGATCAGGAGAATCCCTATGCAAGATAAGTATGTTTTACTTACGGGTGGCACCGGGGGGTTGGGGAAAGCCGTCACCCGGATGGTATTGGAGGCTGGAGCCGCCGGAGTGACCTTGCCTTACCGCAGTCAAACAAGTCTGGATGAATTGAAGGCAGCATTGACCCCGGAGGCATTTCGCCGTTTGCAGTTGGTCACCGCCGATTTGAATGATGAAAAGCAAGTGGCAACGATGGTGGATGCCATGCCCCGCACGGATGTCCTGATCCATCTGGTGGGGGGCTTTCAGATGGGAGCAACCGATGCATTTAGCTTCAGCGATTGGCAAAAACAAATGGATCAAAACTTAAATAGTACATTTCTTTTGTGTAAACATTGTCTGCGGCGGATGCGAGGCCAGGGCTATGGCCGCATTGTCACCGTAGGTTCCCGGGGGGCGGTACAACCAGGGGCGAATCTGGCCGCCTATTCAGCATCCAAAGCGGGGGTAGTGGCACTGACCCAGGCGATTGCCCAGGAAACCCGTGACCCAGACTCGGATATTACCGCCAATGTGGTACTGCCTAGTGTGATTGATACCCCCCAAAATCGCCGGGATATGGGCGAGGCCAATGCTTGGCAATGGGTGGCTCCTGAATCCTTGGCGAGAGTGATCGTATTTCTGGCTTCCCCAGCGGCCAAGGACATTCGGGGAGCGGCGATTCCCGTCTATGGGAAGGCCTGAGCATTAGACACCTCCGGAAACCAGTTTACCTGTGCTCGAATAATGGGTACCTTTAGGGCACTTCTGAAAATCGGTCGCAGGGGCGTAGCCCCCGCCCCTGGTTCTCAATATAGCAATCCTAACTGAGAATAGAACAGGGGTTGCAGGGGCATCGCCCCCGTAAAAGAAGCACCTGCGGTGTATGGTTATGGAAAATTTTTGTATGCCTACGGCACGCAAGCTAATGCAAATCAAGTAGGATTGCTATATGAGCAATTAAAGATATTTAGGGTCGCCCAGAAACGATTTAGATTAAGTCCAGACAAGTACGACCGGATAATTATGACCATTTTACGACCATTGGTAGTTGTGTTCAATTCGGACATGGTTGCGCGCCACGCAAGCTGTCGGAGTGCCCGTTCTTTAGTTGGATAGGGGAGCCGATGTCCTCAAAGCAATTATTCTCAGAGATGTCCAATAAATAGAGGTGCCCATAATTGCAAACAAATTCTATAGCCGAAATGTTAGAGTGATGGGCGTAGCAGATGAATGATGCGTGCGTTATTTGCAGCACTTAATTACCTTATTTATGACCCGTTATGACCCCCACCTCTGAACCCTACGGCGAGCGATTGATCCGGGAAGGGGAACTGCTCACCTTCCCTAACCCCCGCCCCGGTCGGCACTACTGGATTCGCATTACCCTGCCCGAATTTACCTGCAAATGCCCCTTTTCCGGCTATCCCGACTTTGCCACCATTTACCTGGACTACATCCCTGACCAGCGGGTGGTGGAACTCAAGTCCATCAAACTATACATCAACAGCTATCGGGATAAACAGATTGCCCACGAAGCCGCCGCTAACCAAATTTTGGATGATTTTGTCGCCGTTGCCGCCCCTCTTGCGGTGCGCTTGAAAGCGGATTTCAACCCCCGGGGCAATGTGCATACCGTGATTGAAGTGGTGTATCCCGATTCACCAGGCGGGCAACTGCCGGAGCAACTGCTCCACCTCCCCACTGGGTAAGGGACGGGAGAAGAGAAACCCCTGGGCGTACTGGCAGTTGAGGGTTTGCAATAGCTGGCGTTGCCCCTGGGTCTCCACCCCCTCGGCGATCACATCCATCTGGAGGCTTTGGGCGAGGGACATGATGGTGCGAATGATTTCCGCAGATTCCTGGTCATGTTCCACTTGGGAAACAAAAGATTGGTCAATTTTCAAGCGGTCAATGGGAAAACGATGCAACCGACTCAAGGAGGAATGCCCTGTCCCAAAATCGTCAATACAGGCATCCACCCCCAAATCCTTGAGTTTTTTCAAAATCGTTACCGCCTCGTCGTAGTCCCCCAACACACTCTCGGTAATTTCCAAGCGCAAAAACTGGGGGTCTAACCCCGTATCCGTGAGGATTTCCCCCACCTGCTCCGGCAAATGGGGTTGCAAAAGTTGTCGCCCGGAAAGGTTGACGCTGATGGTGAGCAGGTCGGCACCCGGTAGGTTTTTTTGCCACTGGTGCATCTGGTGACAGGCTTGGTGCAGTACCCACCGCCCCAAGGAGAGGATCAACCCGGTTTCCTCCGCCAAGGGGATAAATTCCCCAGGGGATACCAAGCCCCACTGGGGATGTCGCCAGCGCACCAACGCCTCAAACCCGGTCAGTCCGCCGGTCACCAACGAGACAATTGGCTGGTAAAAAATGCACAATTCCTGCCGTTCAATCGCCCGCCGTAAGTCCGTCTCCACCTGGAGCAGGCGCAACGCCTGGACGTGCATGGCATGGTCAAACACCACCGTGCAGGCTTTCCCCTGCAATTTCGCCTGGTGCATCGCCGCATCCACATCCCGCAACACCTCCTCCGGGCAGGTGTAGTGCCCCGGTCCGAGTACCAACCCGATGCTGGCACTGGCAAACACCTCCACCCCGTCCGTTTCCAGGGCAAAGGGTTCCTTAAATAGCCGATGAATCTGCTCGGCGATCAAACGGGCATCCAGGGCACTGGTGATCCCATAGAGCAAAATGGCAAACTCATCCCCCCCAAACCGTGCCAGCACATCCCCCGGGCGCAGACAGGCGCGCAACTGCCGGGCAATCGCCACCAACAACCGGTCGCCGCTCATGTGCCCCAAACTGTCGTTGACAATTTTGAAGCGGTCCAAGTCTAAAAACAAAACCGCAAAATTCACCCCATTCCTTTGGGGCAAATCCTGACGGCGCAGTGCCTGCTCCAAACATTCCAAAAACAAAGCCCGATTCGCCAAATTCGTCAGGGAATCGTGGGTGGCATCGTAGCGCAGTTGGGATTCCGTCTGCTTGCGCTGGGTAATATCCGTTTGGGAACCCGCCATCCGGTACACCTGCCCGTCCGTATCCCGCACCGCCAACCCCCGGCAAAGCATCCAGCGATAAGTGCCATCCCGATGCACCACCCGATGTTCGCTTTCAAAATGGGGGGTCAACCCAGTCAAATGCGCCGCCAATTCCTTCCGCACCCGGTCCCGGTCCTCCGGGTGAATCCGGTCCATCCACTCATCCGGGTTGGGGCTGATTTCCCCCGCCTCGTACCCCAACATCTCCTGCCACCGGCTGGAAAAATACATGGCATTGGTACTCAAATCCCAGTCCCAGAGACCATCATTCGCCCCCGCCACCGCCAGGGCATACCGCTCCCGACTTTCCCGCAATGCCTGCTCCACCCGCCGCCGCTCCGTAATGTCACTGAACGTACAAATCACCTGTACCACCTGCCCTTTGTCATCCACCTGGGGTTCCGCCGTCACCAACAACCACACCCGATCCTGATACCGTTGGCGATAGACCCCCATCACCAGGTTGCGGACACTCTGTCCATCCGCCACAGCCCGTGCCACCGGCAAATCCTCCGCCGCCATCGGGTTCCCTTCCTCATCAATCACATTCCAATAGGGTGCCCGCAGATGGTAGCGCCGCAACTCCCGCTCCGTCAGCCCAAGCATAGCCAACGCCGCCCGATTGGTCAGCACCAATTCCCCCTGGGGATTCCACAACTGCACCCCCACCTGCAAATCCTCAATCAACCGCCGGAACCGGTCCTCGCTATAACGCAGTTGGGCTTCCACCCGCCGCCGCTCCGTAATGTCCACCCCCACAAACACGGCGGCACGCCCCTGCTGGTATTTTTGCGCCATGACCAGAAACGTTTTATGGCTACCGTCTCCCACCGGCACCTGCAATTCCAACTCCCGGTGTAGATGGGGGTCGGGGTCGGCAAACACCCCCCGGACAAACTCGTTAAACACGGGATCGGGGCTGAGAAACCCCACCTCACGCCCCGGAAACGCCGTCACGGGCAAATTCAACGAATGCGCCAACTGGCGATTCACCCCCAGGTACCGCAAATCCTGACCGATCCAGGACACCGTACCCGGAAACGCATCCAAAACCGTTTGCAACTCCTCCCGATCCATTTCCCCCGGAGCCGTCAGGGTCGTCATATCCAGCACCCAACCCAACCGCTGACCCCGCCACACCCGCCCAACCACCCACAGCCAGCGCCACCCGCCCCCGGGCAAGAGCCACCCATGCCCCAACCGCAACTCCCCTGTCCCCGCCAACCAATCCTGCCACGCCTGCTGTACCCGCCCCCGTTCCCCCGTGGGCACCCGCTCCCACCACTGCGCCAGGGGACAAAGTTCCCCGCTCAATTCCAGTTGGGTTGCCAACTCAGGCGTACAACGGATACCCGCCGGTTCCCATTCCCAATAGCCCCAAACCGTCGGTTCCGACCTACTCATGCGCCCTCGCCCAAACAGGCTGTATCCTCCATCTTAACCAGCCTGTCCATCCCATCCATCGCTGGCGGCAATTCCCAGGTAAACATCAATAATTGCTAAATGAAGCTACATTTTATTGCGAAAACTGGGCGCATTTATAAACTTTTCACCGTTTTATTAGAAAATTCAGAACCGAACCCCCATTTGGAGTTGTTATGACCCAATCCACCTCCGCCCAAAACCTGGGCATCAGCGATTTTTCCCCGCAAGACCGCATCGAATGGCGCAGTCCGATGGACACAGACCTGGTGATCCGCGCCGTTTACCGCCAAGTCCTGGGCAACGATTACCTAATGAAAAGTGAACGGCTCACCTACGCCGAATCCCAACTCCGTAACGGCAACATCACCGTGCGGGAATTGGTGCGGGCGGTCGCCAAATCAGAACTGTATAAACAAAAATTCTTTTACCCCAATTCCAACAACCGTTTTATCGAACTGAATTACAAACACCTGCTGGGGCGGGCACCCTACGACCAAAGCGAAATCAGCTTTCACCTGGACTTGTACCATGCCCAGGGCTACGATGCGGAAATTGACAGTTACATAGACAGCCCGGAGTACCAAGCCAACTTTGGGGAACATACCGTTCCCACCTACCGGGGCTTTTGGACCCAACCGGGGCAAAAAATTGCCGGATTTACCCGCATCTTCCGGCTCTACCGGGGCTATGCCAACAGCGACCGGAGCCAACTGGAACAAACCAGCCCCCGTCTGAACTGGGAATTGGCGCAAAACAAAGCCAGCACCGTCGTGGGTCCCGCCGGGGTGAATGATGCCTGGGCGTACCGTGCCCCCCAAAACACCGTCACCCAATCCCGCCAAGGCCCCACCCTCGGCCAGGATGCCCGGATGTACCGGGTGGAAGTCGCCGGTTTGGCTGGCCCGGGCTATCCCAAGGTGCGCCGGGTGACCACCAGCTTTTTGGTGCCCTACGACCAATTGCTCCAGCGGATGCAACAAATCCACCGCCAGGGGGGACGGATCGCCGGGATCACACCGGCCTAACGTGCCGATTCAGCCGGGATGGAATGGGGGTATGGACTGAGGTTCCCTGCCCCCACCCCATGCAAAAGCTATAGTAAGCCCAAATGAATTTGAAACAGGGTTCCCAGGGCACCGCCCCGTCCTTGGTTCTGGGGAATTTCTGTTTATTGGTCAAATATAGCAATCCTAAATAAGAATGGAACAGGGGGTCGCAGGGGCACCGCCCCCGTCCTTGGTTCTGAGGAATTTATGTTCACTAATCAAGTAGGATTGCTATAGGATTAGACATCTCCGGAAAATATAGCAATCCTAAATGAGAATGGAATAGGGGTCGCAGGGGCACCGCCCCGTCCTTGGTTCTGGGGAATCTCTGTTCACTAATCAAGTAGGATTGCTATAGTCATTTCAAATAAGTTTGCAACATTCGCCTTCACCTACAAACCCTCTCCTGGAAAGGAATAGAGCGGTTGCAAATACCTAAAAAGTGTCGCATTCTAAAACGGAATGACTATATTCTCGGAGATGTCTATTGGGCACCTCTATTAATTGATTTTGGGAGGGATTTGTGAGATAATTAGTATTAACGACGTGGAGAGAAAAAATGGGTCAAAAAGGATTTTGGGATGAGCAAGAGCGGCGGGAAAAACTCAATCAGAAAAAGCCCATGCTGAAGTGGCTCAATGAAAATATTAACTGGGAAGATTTCCGACCCATATTAGAAACCATATATGACAAGGAAAGAAAGAGTAATGCGGGTCGAAAACCCACCGACGTCATTGTGATGTTTAAATTGTTGATTCTCCAACAAATGTATGCCCTTAGTGACGATGAACTCGAGTTTCAAGTGAATGACCGTATCTCGTTCATGGAATTCCTAGGATTGGGTATCGAAGACGCTATCCCTGATGCCAAAACGGTCTGGCTATTTCGGGATAATCTCGCCAAGCACGATCTAGTCAAAGAAGTATTTGCTCACTTTGATAATTACCTGAGAGAAAAAGGATATATTGTCGAAGTTGGTCAGATTGTGGATGCCACTCTCATTCCCGTGCCAGTCCAACGAAATACTCGGCAAGAAAATCAAGAAGTAAAGGAAGGGAAAATTCCTAAGCAATGGGAGGAAAAACCCCAGGTTTTACGGCAAAAGGATAGAGATGCCCGTTGGGTAAAGAAAAATGGTGTCAGCTATTTTGGCTATAAAAATCATATCAGTGTGGATGTAAAATATGGTTTTGTGCGTCATTATGTGGTCACGGATGCCTCCGTGCATGACTCACAAGTATTCAGTCAACTGGTGGATATTGATGGGTCGGAAATCTGGGGAGATAGTGCCTATCACAGCACGGATTTAGAATGGACGTTAGCCAGGATTGGATTTACCAGTCACATCCATGAAAAAGGCTACCGAAATCAGCCCCTAACCGCAGAGCAAAATGAAAAGAATCGCATCAAATCTAAAGTGAGAGCCAAGGTGGAACACGTATTTGGTCAGTGGGTGATGTGTCTTGGGGGTAAATTCATGCGTCTGATTGGTAAAACCAGAGTAGAAGCGGCAATTGGTTTGAAAAATCTGGCTTATAATTTCCGCCGTTATGCGTTTTGGGAGCGGCAGTCCCTGGCCGATAATCTGTGAGTTTTGACCCCCTACTAAGTCTCTTTTCAATCATATCTACAGCAATCTATAAAACCCAGTCATCTTAGTACAAAAAAGTACTGAGCAATGCTATGCTGTTTTTGTGTT